>CAWKHT010000001.1:0-161321 GCA_963849575.1 uncultured Gammaproteobacteria bacterium
CATGCAAAAAATTCAGGCAAGCGATCCGGTTTGTAGACGAGTTCTGTCAGTACTCAAATCGTCTAAAAAATCGATACTCCGGAAATTACCCCTTCAGGCACTTTGCTTTTCAGGAATACGCATACCCGGCTCGCCATGCCAATAACCGTTACGCATTCCGATTCGCGGTGGTGCGGTCGGAGAACGTCTGGCCAGATCAAAATGCGCGACGACTTCTTTCATGCCGTTGACTTGCGGATAAAGCCGAAGAATATCGACGCCCAGCGCACGCAATTCCGGCAACTCGGGACCCAGATCGGTAATTTCTTCTCCCTGTATCTGGATGCCGTTAATTCTAAGAAAGGCCTGATCCTCGCGTGTCTTCAGGCGCAAACCATCGGGATAATCGATACAACGAAACTCACACTGGTCTTTGGCAATATCGAGTGAACGCGCGGTAAAGCAGCGAGCCGAATAGGACAGCGGCAACCGCCCCCAGGCGATCACTTCCAGCTCGGGCATCGTGAGTCCATCAGCGTCACTAGCCTCGCGTAATTCCCTGATCAATTCGCGGCCCTGTTCAACGCCTGGCACCCAACGCCGCAAGCCGTCTTCCACCAGCAATGCGAGCGCCCGATGGTTGTAAACATTCAGCGATGGCCCGGCAACAAACGGTACCTTTTTTTCACGACACAGTTGTACCGCCGACATGTCGTTGGCTTCGATCCAGAAAAGGTCCTGGTCGACTATGCGATGCAGCACGCTGAGTTCCGATTCCGCCTCGATCAATGCGAGCGACGACAATACGACTTTCTTGCCGTGGGCTGCCAGCTCTTCCGCCAGTGCCATCCAGTCACGCGTGCTCAGTTCCCGTCGCTTGCTGCAGACGGTTTCGCCGAGATAAATGATATCTACCGGCCAACTTGCGGCTTCGCGATAAAAAGCCAGCGTGCTTTCCCGTGACCAAAAATACTGCAATGGACCTAAGCTCAGTTTCATCATGGGTGTCTCTGTGGTCGCGGACATTAGTGCCATGCCCGGTGGTAAGGGCCCAAGGTGGTTTGATGGCCTTCCGCATGTGCCGATAGCGCCGATTGCCAATTGGGTTCTACCGCCCATGTGCCGGGGTTTGCTTCCAGTTGATCAATGGCAGCTCGCCAGATTCGCGTTACCGAACTGACATAGGCCACACCGCGTTGGCGGCCTTCGATTTTTAGTGCAACGACGCCTGCTTGTTTGAGCCGGGGCAATAGTTCGAGCGTGTTGAGGCTGGTGGGCTCTTCCATCGCATGAAATATTTCATCGCCGACCGCGAAGCGTCCCTTGCAGACGGTGGGATAACCGGCCGGTTCGTCTTTCCTGAAACGATCGATCAAGACATCATTCAAACGCACGCTGCGGGAGCCGTCATCGTGTTCATCCCATCGGACAAAGCGCGCCGGTGAACACACACCGTGTCGATTCGGCGAGGCCCCGGTGACATAGCTGGAAAGCTGGCAGCGTCCTTCCACCATGATGCATAAACTGCCAAAGGCGAAAACTTCCAGCGGTACCGGCGAGGTCTGACACAAACGCTCGACTTGCTGCACGGACAAGACCCGTGGCAATACGGCGCGACTAATGCCAAATCGTTCATGGGCATAACGCAAGGCCGGCGCCGTGGTCGCCGAGCCTTGCACCGAAAGATGACGCGGCATTTGCGGATGCGTGCGGGCTGCATAATCGAGCACCGACATTTCGGCGGCGATAATGGCATCGGCACCGAACGAGGCGGCCCGATCGACTGCCTGCCGCCACTCTCCGATGCGTGCGCTATCGGGATAGGTATTCAATGCGACATAAACCTTGCAATGATTTTTATGGGCGAAGTCGATGCCTTCGCGCAGATCGGCATCGCTGAAATTCAGGCCAGGAAAAGCACGGGCATTGGTCTGATCGCGAAACCCCACATAGACCGCATTGGCACCGGCATCGACCGCTGCCTGCAGCGCCGGCAAATTGCCGGCGGGACATACCAGTTGCATGAAAATTCTCCTGAAAACGTTTCGAGAATTTTCGCTTTCGGCCACGGCTTTTGCCCTGATCTGCGTCAAGCTATTTTTTGCAACAGACTTAGCCTTGGGCGCGACGGCTCATTGCCAGTATCTGGCGAAAAATAGCCTGCACCACATCCGCCGGCAAACCATTCTGCTCGGCCCATTCACCGCGTTGACGCATCAGCTCGGCTTCACGTCCCGGATCCAGAACAGGTGCTCCGCTTGCCTTTTTGGCATGACCTGCTCGCGCACTCAGTTCGCTGCGTCGCTGCAATAACGCAATCAATTCATTATCCAGCTCATCGATATGTTCCCGCACTTCTTTCAGTGCCGGTATCGACTGACCGAAATCGGGAATATCCATTTCTGTCGTTGCCATGCCAGGATCGGACGCCTTCGACAAGCGTTGATCAATCAGCGTCAGCGCCTCGATCAATCCCTGGCGCGTGGCAGCAGCGTAAGGATTTTCCAGTTGAATGGCATTGAACAAGTGACCGGCGTCGGAGCGCACGGCGGCGATCGACGAGGCCAATGCCGCGAAACTCGGGGGTGCCCAATGCAAATCCTTGTCGACCCCCAAATCGAGCAACCCGCGTGCAATAAAAAAAGCCATCGCATGGGTGAGTGCCATGTAGCGATCATGATGACCCGGCTCCTGCTCTCTCACCTCGCAACCGAGCGATTCGAACAAAGCCCTGACGAGCTTTGCCGTTTCGGGATGCTGTTCGCTGGGGCACAACACGGCACGCAGAGGCTCCGCGCGGGCAATGCTGAGTGGCCCGAACAGGGGATGGCAACCGACATGGCCGATGTCCGTGCCCAATATCTCGTCCATCAATCGACACGGGCCCTGTTTGACACTGCCGACATCCATCACGCGATGACGGGCACTCAACCGGGGGCGTAAATTACGCAGCACGGTTTCAAAAGCACTGACCGGCACTGCGATAACAATCAAATTGGCACTGGCGACCAGATCATCCACATTGGCAGCGGCATGGGCTTCCGGCAACTCGGCGACAGGGTCCCAGGCAAGCCACTGATAACCACGTTCTTCCATCAGTGCGGCGAAGGCAGCACCAAAGCGGCCGTAGCCAAGAAATCCGATCTGGATGCCCTGCAACATCGGCATTTATTCTCGCGTCAACTGGACCAGTTGACCGTCACGGTCCACTGTCAGGAATTGTGAAATGCGGCCACTCTTGATGGTTTCGACCATCATTTTCAAAGGCTGCACCGCTTCATCGGGATTGGGGGCATGGCCACCGCGACCGTTCATGGCCGACACGAACAGAATGTCCCAGCTTTGTCCGGTCTGCGCCGATTCTTCGATCAATGCCGTAAAACTTTCGATCTCCTCGGGACGCTTGTCCACGCAAACCACCGGAGCGAGCGCGCCGCCTTCCCCGCGTTCGAAACGCTGCTTTTCCAATTCGGTCGCGTCACTTGGCAATTCGGCTTTGGCAAAGACAAATAAAAGACGTTGCGGCTCGGATTGCTGGGTCGCTGCCGCCAGTAGATCGTTAAAGGTTTTCAGTTCCATAAGTCATCTATATTCAAAAGTGGTGTGGTTTAAAACGGAGCTTACATTTCTGCTTTGCGATTCATCATGCCATGGTCTTGTTAAACATATTGACGCAGTTCACCCAGCGAATCATCCAGCACGATAGCGTGTTGTGCCAACCATGTTTTATCAAACAATGTCTCGGCGTAACGCTCGCCGCGATCACACAGCAGGCTCACGATACTGCCGGTTTCACCGCGATCGCGCATTACAATGGCCAGTTGCAGACAGGCCATCAGATTGGTACCAGACGAACCGCCGTAACGTCGGCCGAGAATGTCTTCCAGTAGCCAGACGGCAGCACAGGAATCAACATCGGGGACTTCGATGATTTTATCCACCACGTCGAACATGAAACCCGGCTCGATATGGCTGCGGCCAATGCCTTCGATGATCGTTTGGCAAGGTTTTGTTTCGGTGATGGCCCTTGTCTGCCAGGCCTGTGCAAACGCACCGCCAATCGGTTCCGCTACGCATAGCAGTGTCGGCAATCGCCGATAGCGAAGATAACGCCCGATCGTGGCCGACGTGCCGCCAGTACCGGCGCCGCAGACGATCCAGGTTGGTATCGGGTTCGATTCTTTTTGCATCTGCGTGAGTATCGATTCGGCAATATTATTATTGCCGCGCCAATCGGTCGCACGCTCGGCCAAACCGAATTGATCGAGGTAACAGGCGCCTTCCGCTCTTGCACGCTCACGCGCATGTTCGCTGGCATCGATACCGGCCGGCACCAAATCACACTCTGCTCCCAGCGATTGCAACACGCTGATCTTTCGCGGCGTCGTGCATTCGGGCATCACGGCGGTAAAACGCAGGCCGAGCAAACGCGCGAACCAGGCTTCGGAAATCGCGGTACTGCCGGAGGATGCATCGATCACCGCTTGTCCTTCCTGCAAACGGCCATTGCAAAGTGCGTACAGAAAAAGCGAACGCGCCAAACGATGTTTAAGACTGCCGGTGGGATGCGATGACTCATCCTTGAAATAAAAATGGATACCGGGAAATCCGGCCATGTCCAGCTTCAATAAATGCGTATCGGCCGAACGTGCGGCCTCCTGCTCGAGACAGGTAATGGCACTGTGCACCCAGGCCCGGTTTTCAGAACATGTAGCCATGAAGGGGTTCATGACATCACCCGTGCCGGCAATGGGCGCGTGTTATCGGCATCCAGCAAGGCATTGATATTTCTCTCCAGAAAATCAAAATAGCCTTCGATGTAGCTGACGTCGTTTTCGCTGTCGATCAGGAAAGGATTCATCAAGGTATGACGCAAAATCACCAGGCTTTCTTCCGGCATGTTTCCGCGATCGTCGGCGACTAATTCCAGACCCAGTGCGGCATAAATCCGCTGGCTATCTTCGGGGCCCATCGTGTTCGGTCGGAGCGTGGTGATCGACCCGAAATATTCGCGTCGTTGCAAGGGCACGCTCGGATCGCAACGCAAAATATCATGCAGACTGCGAACAAAATGATTCATCGTGGCAATATCGCGATTACCCACGGGATTGAGTGCCAGACAGACTAAATTCGTATCGGGCTCAAACGGCACGTAACAGGTCAACCGATCGGATACACGGCGTGAAAAATCTTCGATCGCCTGCCGGAAAACTTCGGCGGCCAACACACTTTCGCGTGGCAATTTTCCGAAATGCTTGTGATCCAGCGGCATTACGCTATGCGTCACGTAAACCGCCGCAGCGATGGCACCGGATTTCGAGCCCTCGGGAATATATCGTCCAAGCTGCCGATAGCGTTTGAAATAGTCGTCATTTTCATTGACCGAAAAAACGTAGTCCGCTTCTTCCGCCAGCAATTCCATGCCGCGCTGATCGCGACAAATAAACGCACCGGCACCGTAGGGAATATAACCAAGTTTATGAGGATCGACCGTTACCGAATCGACACGATCAAGCGCCTTGAAGGCTTCATACACATCTGCTTCGGGAAAGCGGGCAAATTCGGAACGAATATCTTCGCGCGGCCTAAAACTGCCATCCTCCTGGCGAAACAAAGTCGCCAGATAACCGCCCCACGCCGCATCCACATGCACCGAAAAACCCATCCCCTGCTCGGCGGCCCAATCCCTTTCGCGTAGCACCTCATGCAGTGGATCGATGGTGCCGAATTCGGTGCTTCCCAAAATACCGACGGTCATCAATATCGGCTTCTGCTGTTTCAGATGGCTCTGGATAATGTCATGCAGTGCATCGCAGTTCATGCGCATGCCGCGCACCGGCACCGGCATCAATTGCTGACGGCCCAGGCCCAGCAATTTGACGCCCTTGCTCCAGGAATAATGCGCGGTAATTGGCGCCAACACGCTGGGCACCACGAGGTCGGGATGAGTCGTAAAAAAGTCACTGATGCCGCGCGTTTCAATTCGTTCCGTGCGCAAACGTCTCAGGTAATGTTGCTTGTCCGCCGATGATTGCTGATCAAGCCAATGATGCCAGCGGCTCAACAAGGCAATCGATTGGTCGGGCGTGAGGTTATAAGCCTGCCAATCATCTTCCGGCAGCGATAAATCCGGCGGATTGGCGGCGAGTAAGGCGACTGGAAAAGCCTTCAAGGCCATCGCCAGTCGCAGTGCCTGAAAATTGGCGACCGTGCCGCCTGAGGTCAAATGGCCAAACGCACAATCGACTTTCGTCGTGTCGGTCGAAAATCCGAGCATGCGTGCCAGCTGCAAACCGGTTTTTATTTCCAGATCGACCGTCACCGGTGCCGCATCGACACTGACGTTGTTGGGGTTGTAAGGCAAGGTCAAAAACTGGGCGGCCAATCCCGGCAGCAGAACGTCCGACACCATATGACCCAGATAACGCGGACTGTGGAACGGGACCGAACGCTTCAATGACGCCGACAAGGAATGTAATTCCCGACGCAGGCGCGCTTCAAATTCCATGAACTCCGGCGTATCCGAGGCACGCGTCGGAATGGCCGGCGGATCATCGGGATAGAGATTACGTCGCCAATACACATGGTCGCGCAGAAACTCGACGACCAGCTTTTCCAGCAAGTCGTTGTTTTCACCGTAAGGCCCCAGAAAGCAGGGATAAATACTGGCATCACTCATGCGAATCACACTCCCGTTTTCGGTAGCGTATTGGAGCTTCGCAGGGGTGTCGTTGACTTCGGTCAGGTCGAAGCGGATTTTTTAGTCGAAATGGCGCTTCGAATAGCGATTTCCCGGCATGCCCTCGGGAAAGACCGCATACCGGTCCGGATGGAACCCGATACGAGGCTCGAATAGAGTTTGCGTAGAAGCTCACCCCAGGGCTTGCGTCCCGGAGTGGAAATTACTTGTGCGTGCTCGTGTTGATCATCCAGCCCGGATGGGAAAAATAGCGTGGGTAGGTTTCCAGTGTCGCGTGTATGCGTGGCATTCCTTTAGCGGAATGGGGATCGGCCTTGATCGCAGCGGCCGCTTCAAGCAACTGACCCAGCAAGACATGCAAGCTGGCATCGGCATCGGGCTTGAGTTTGCAATTGGCGACCATGTAGCCGGTGCTTTTCTCGATCGTCACGGCCAGTGCGTTGGCTTGTGCATGGGTCAGTTTGTGTTTTTTAAAAGCCGGCAAAGCGGCTGAAAAGCCGGCCTGAATCTGGCCCATTCCTTTTCGCAGTGCCGCATCGGTAGCCCAAGGCTTTCCGTGATCGAGCAATAGTTTCGATTCGGACGTCGCTGCGTGTGCGTGATCGTGCGACGTGGCATCGACTTTGGTTGTTGCGTCCTGCGAGTAAGCGGGGCCACCGGTGAAGAACAGCACCACTAACGCGCAAGCACTCATACTATTTTTGATCGGTGTCGACATGGTCCTGTTTCCTTTTTCATCAATGATGGATCGGTATTGGGCGATTACTCGAAGTGGCGTCCTTCGCCTTGCTCTTCATAGGTCACGCCATCGCGGATGTGATAAATCCGTTTGAAGGTGGGGATGATTTTTTCATCGTGCGTCACGACAATGATGGCGGCATCGAATTTTTTTGCCATGTCATTCAATATGCGGATAACCGCCAACGCACGTTCGCTGTCGAGTGCTGCCGTTGGTTCATCGGCCAGAATGACCGGCGGCCGATTGACCAGGCCTCTGGCGATAGAGACGCGTTGTTGCTCGCCGCCGGACAATTGCGACGGCATGGCTTTGGCACGATGGCCAACATCCAGTGCCTCGAGCAGTTCCAGTGCACGCTGGCGAGATTCGCTGTTCGGCCGACCCGCCAACATCGGCAACAAGGCAATATTGTCGGTGACATCCAGAAAGGGAATCAGATAAGGCGCCTGAAAAACAAAGCCGATTTTGTCGCGGCGCAGTTCACGAAGATCGGAAATTTTCCAGCCCTGATCGTAAATCACTTCCTGCCCGAGAATCATGCGTCCCGAGGTCGGCTCGATGACGGCGCCCAGGCATTTCAGCAGCGTGCTCTTGCCGGACCCGGAAGGGCCGATAAGCCCCACCACTTCGCCGGCGCCGACCACCATATTCACCGATTTAAGCGCGTCCACGGCGGTATCGCCTTTGCCATACCGTTTGCTTAAACCTTCGATACGGATGCCGCCAGACATTGATGGAAGCGCGGAATTATCCACCGATGGCCTCCGCAGGATCGACCTTTAATGCCGCCCGGATGGCCACGATGCTGGCCAGTACACAGATCAGCACCACCGCCACGAAACCGCGAAGGGCATCGCCGGATTCAAGCAAAACGTATTTGGGGAAAATCGGTGCCCAAAGGGTGGCCGAAATTTTTCCGACGACAAAACCGATTAAGCCAAGCCCCACGGCTTCTTGCAGGATCATGGAAGCGATGGTGCGGTTCTTGGTACCGATGAGTTTGAGCACCGCGATCTCGCGAATTTTTCCCAGTGTCAGCGTGTAAATGATGAAAGCGACGATGGCCGCGCTGACGATCGCCAATATAACCAGGAACATGCCAATCTGCTTTGCGGAAGTGGCAATGAGTTTGGCGATCAAGATTTCCTGCATCTGAACTTTGGTGTACACGGTCAGCCGCTTCCAGCGACGTATCGGTTCGGCCACTTGTTCCGGATCAGCTCCGGGTTCGATTTGTACCAGCACCGCGTTTACCGAGTTATTGGTGCTCTGTGATGCGATCACCGCCTCCAGCAAGCCCGGTACGCCGGGCCGATTCAGGGCCGGATTCTGTTCGGTGCGAGCACGTTGTCGCAAGATGGCATCGTTGTCTTTCAGGAACTGTGCCTGTTGTGCATCCTTTAGAGGAATGAACACCATCGGGTCGCCGCCGGAGGACACCATGCGGCGCGTCAGCCCCACCACGGAGTACACATTACGTCGAATTTGAATGCGGTCGCCAAGCCTGAAACCAGACGCTATATCGGCTACCGCCTCATAGTGATTTCGCGTGATATGCCGGCCGGCTACCAAGTAACCAGGTTGGCCGGGAAAGCCCGGGCCGTCGGTGCTAATGCCGACCACCATGGTGCGAACATCGCGAGCTTTTCCAGTCTCCATCTGGCGTACTTGCATGGTGAGATAGGTAATGTTGGCGGCGCGTGCAACGCCGGACATTCCTTGAATTCCGCGATAGGTATCGTCGAACAGACTCGATGATTCGGCGTAAGGCCCCAGCGTATCTTGCTGCACCACCCAAAGATCGGCGCCGCTATTATCGAGCAGTGCCTTCGCGTCATCCACCATGCCGCGATAGACGCCTGCCATCGTCAGCGTCACGCCGATCAGAAGCCCCAGACCCACACCGGTAAAAACGAATTTACCCCAGGAATGCAGGATGTCACGACCGGCCAGGCTGATCATGGCGCAGGTGGTGCCAGGCTATCGACGATTTTAATTCTGCGGTTTGCCGTCAGTGTTTTTTGGCTGTACACCACAACCTGCTGGCCAACGGTGAGTCCGTCCAGTGCCTGCACGCGACCATCAAGATCGCTAGCGCCGAATTTCACCGCCACGAAGCGCAGATCGCCATCTTCCACCGCCCAAACGCCCATGTGACCGTCCACGCGTTGAACGCTGGCATTGGGCACGAAAGGTGTTTCCTGCAATTGCCCCAACGCAACAGTCACTTCGGCCAACTCGCCAATGGACGGCATTTTTTCCGGACGCTGGCGGAACTCGACTTTGGCCAATACTTCTTCGGTCACCGAATCGGCATGCGACTCGACCCGGGTTACTTTTCCTTCCAGAGATTTTCCGGACTGGGATCGCAGCAGGATTTGCGCCGGCAACTCGGCGCGTAATCCCTGTGCCCGCTTCTGGTCAAAACGCACATTGATCCAGCGGCTACCGGGATCCACAATTTCAATGACCGATTGCCCGGCGATCACCGTTGTACCCGGATCGGCATCGCGACGTGACACCAGACCTGCCACCGGCGATACGAGTTTCAAATTGCTGCGTTGCCGCTGTAATCCATTGAGTTCGGAAACCAGCCTGGATTTCTCCTGACGGGCCGCCTCCAGATTGGCGCGAACCGTCGAGAGTGCCGCCTGTGCCATCTGAAACTCCTGCTGCTTTGCACCCACCGCTTCTGCACTGACGACCTGGGACTTGCCCAGTTGCGAATAGCGAAGGGCCTGAGCCTTGGCATAAGTCACACGGGCATTGGCTTCCAGTACTTGTGACTCGACGGCATGGACCGCCGCCTCGGCGCGTTGCATCGTGGCCGTCTGCGCAATGATTTTATCGTCCAGATCGACCGGATCCATTTCCCCCAAAACTTGTCCCGCCCTCACCAAATCGCCGGGCTCGACGTCCACACGGAGAAGGCGACCTGCCAAAGTCGGTCCTATCTTGTGAACATAGCGAGCTTCCACGGTGCCGATACCAAACAGCGAGGGCGTAATGGCCATCCGCTCCACCGTTATGACGGTGACCGATACCGGTGCCATCGGTCCTGTCCGTAAAGCGACAAAAACAAACGCGAGCAGCAAGGCCAGCATTATTGCGGCCAGGGTCAAGGATTTACCTTTGTTCGAGAGCCAGTTTTTCATGGGTGACTCCTGATGCCCCTGAGATAGATGGCAAATACCCGCGGGGCTTCCGCTTTCATTCGCTGAATATCACCGGACAACATCGATTGCATGACCAGGCCCTGCATGGTGCCGACAAAAAGTGTGGCGGCTGCCTGCGTATCGAGTTTCGGGTCGATTTCGCCGCATTCCTTGCCCTGCTCAATGCGGGCGCTGATGCGTTCCGCGTAACGCTGGATAAGTGTCTGCGCCATTCGTTTGGCGGGGCTCAGGTCGGAACGCTGCAATTCGGCAAACATCATTCGGGGAACGCCGGGGCGTTCAATCACGAACTCGACATGGGCCATGAAGATGGCTCGCAAGGCTTCGGCGGGAGATACGACTCCCTTTGCGGCGCGATCAATCTTGGCCAGTAAAAGCTCCGCAACCCATTCCATGACCGAATGCCAGAGCATTTCCTTGCTCGGGAAATGCCTAAACAACGCGCCTTGCGTCAGATTCATGTGCTTCGCAATGGCCATCGTGGTTATTTCGCTTGGGTTTTGCACCCCGGCCAAATCGATCACCGCTTCAATGGTAACGCTGCGACGCGCGTCAGCTGAAAGATTTTGTCTGCGGGTTTCCATTGCCTGACTCGCTACATTAAAGATAGTAATTGATTACTACCTTATTCCCAATTTCCCTTGAAATCAAGCTGCCCTGACTCCCGCCCAGCCAATGACGGGTGAATATTCAGTTTCTGAGGATGGGCAGAGCCAGTAATTCCAGTGCCCCGAAATCCAACAATTCGATCTCGCGGCGCAATACCCGAATCAACTTGTCCGATTGAAAGCGCTTGAGGACGCGACTCAGGGTTTCGGGAGCAAGCCTTAAATAGTTCGCTATGTCGGTGCGGCTCATGGCGAGATAAAACAAGCTTGCCGAGAGACCACACTGGGCATGGCGCCTGGAAAGCGTTAGCAGAAAAGCGGCCGTCCGCTGATCAGCCCGATAGTCGCCGGTCAGCAAGGCGGCCTTGCCGATGTCCTGCGACAACAAGCGAAATAACTGAGTTTGCAAACCCGGCATCTTGGCCGCCAGCAACGCTATTTGGGGAAATGAAAAGCGGCACAGCATCACATCATCAAGTGCAATCGCATTACACGGGTATTTGGAATCGTGGATCGCGTTCAAACCGATGACTTCGCCTGGCAGAAAAAATCCGAGCACTTTTTCATGATTGTCGCTGTCGAAAACACAGGTTTTAACGGTCCCTTCCCTCACGGCAGCAATCGCATTGAAGTCATCGCCTTCCCGAAAAATATAATCTCCCTGTTTTATAGGGCCGATGTGTTCAACCAACACATGCAGTTTTCGAAGCGTCGCCTTGTCGTAGCCATGGGATTGACACGCTTTTGAAAATGCACACGTGGTGCAGAAATGCATGTCATCGCCGTCATCCATCAAGGTGCATGGTTTGATATTTGAAGACGTTGTCATGGCGAGATCTCAAGGTACCTAAAGGTGTTCGAAAAATGGAACCGCAGACTCTGGATAAGAAATGACAATAGGACATGACACCGGGACGTGTCGGACCCACCTGCGCTCAGGCAAACACGCCGCACTACCAGACGGATTATTGATTGCGCCATCTTATTGGCCTCTGAGACCACCCATATTGATTTATGTCAAACGCCGGCCTCATACCCCAATCCGGCATTAGCGTACAAAGGGCATAACTGCCCTGCTGAGAACGACTCGGCAGGACAATGCTTGTCGTTGCTTATGCATCCCGGCCTTAGCGCCCTTGTTGCATGGCAACTCCCGTTGCTCGCTCCAGATCAACGTAGGCAAGCCGGAGCGCCCGTTGCGCTTTCAGTTGCTCCGACTGAGAAGCCAATCGAAGCCGCCTTGCCTCCATTATGTCCAGGTATTCTTGAGCGCCTTGCTGATAATTGCGCATGGCCAGTTTTTCTAATTGGTGTTGTTGCTGCAAATGATGATCCGCGTGTTCAAGCGCTTTCGTACTGGCAATCAACGTAGCCAAGGCACGCTCCACTTCGAGCGGAATGAGACGTTGCGTTGCTTCGTCTTGATATTGTGCCCGGGCAATGTTCGCGTCGGCCAACATGCTGCGAGCACGGCCGGTATCAAAAATAGGCAGCGTGATTTGGACTGCGAGTCCCTTCATGCTGAACCCGCTGCTTTCGCGATTGCCGGCGACGCCCAGCGACGCATCGGTATTGCGCAGTCCGCCGGTTTGCAGTTCTTTCTCTGCCTTGGCTTGTTCGATACTGGCATTCGTTGCCATTAATTCTGGCCGATGCTTTTGAGCAAGCGCTTGCAACTCGGGTTCGTTCAACACCGATAGCGTGAGTGCTGGAATATGTCCTGGTAGCCGCAGGGAGTCGACGCTGGAAAGTCCCAATTGCCCTGCCAATGCCGACAGCGCTTTCGTTTGCTCGGCTTCTGCCGTGCGCAGTTCGTGCGCCCGCTGGGACGTGTTCGTTTGCTGCGCCATCACCGCACTGCTAGATAAAATGCCTTGTCCGGATTTGCGTGTCTGCAGGACGAGTACGCTTTGTTCCAGCGTGAGTAATTCCTGTTGCAATAGCACGGCATCTTTTGCGGTCATCACTTCGTAGTAGGTTGCCTCGGTATCTTGTGCAATGCGGACGACAGACATCATCACTTCGGCTTGTACGCGTGCTTGCGCCGCATTGGCTACATCAATCCGTTTGCTCCGGGTAAAAAGATCAAACAAGCTTTGCATCAGGTTGTAATCGAGTTCAAAACGACCGCCGCCTTCCGGGCGCAACGCCATCAAGGAACCCATCGGGTTACGCAACAGCCCCGCCTGAATCAATTCGGCCTGTGCCGCATCTAATCGCGTCAGATCAATACGCACTTGCTGGTTGTTGAGCAAGGCGGCTTGCACTGCACGCTCAACGGTGAGCGGTTCGGCAAACCAGGCAGCGTCTAAATACGATTCACCGTTGGCTGGCAATCTCGGTGTCCCCGCTCCTGCCCGCTCGATGGAATTTTTTATGCGTGCATCATCATGAACCGGCGCTGCGGCACATCCCGTTAGAAATACGATGAGTGCAATAGAGCTCACTAATGTTTTGGTTTTCATGACAATTCTCCTGGAGCCGTCTTAAGGCCACGGCTTAACCACAATTTGTAAATCGCCGGAATCACAATCAGCGATAGCAAAGGTGCACTGAACATGCCGCCAAGCATCGGTGCGGCAATACGCTGCATGGTCGCCGCGCCTGCGCCAGTCGCAATAATGATCGGCAATAGACCGGCAATGATCGTGATCACTGTCATTGCTTTGGGGCGCACCCGACGCAGTGCGCCTTCCGTTATCGCTGCATCCAGGCTCGGAATATCGTGCAACTCACCGGAGGCCTTTGCGCGCTTCACCGCGTTGTCCAAATAGATCAGCATCACCACGCCGAATTCGGCTGCGACGCCAGCAAGTGCAATAAAACCAACCGCCACCGCGACCGAGAAGGAGTAACCCAGTATCCACAGAAACCACAAACCGCCCACCAGTGCGAACGGTACGGTGAGCATGATCAAGCTGGCTTCGGCCACACGACGAAATGCCGCATACAAAAGTGCGAACACAATCAGCAAGGTCAGCGGCACGGCAAGACGCAATCGCTCGTTCGCCCGTTGCAGAAATTCATAGCTCCCGGCCCATCGCCAACTCACCCCGTTGCTCAATTGCGCATCTGCACGAATCGCTTTCTCGGCGCGTTGAATATAGCCGCCTAAATCATCATCGCTTAAATCGACAAAAACATAAGTCGCCAGCTGTGCGTCTTCGCTGCGGATCATCGGCGGGCCATCGGAGAGTTTTATTTCCGCCAAGGGACCGAGTGGGACTTGCGCACCCGACGGAGTAACTACCGGCAAGGCCATCAAGGCTTCCGGCGAATCCCTCCAGCTCTGTTCGGTTCGCAGTGCAATCGGATAGCGCTCGCGACCTTCAACCGCACGGCCAATCGCTTCGCCACCGATGGCAGATGCCAACCACTCCTGTGCATCGGCCATCGTTACACCGTAACGCGCCAACATTTCGCGATCAGGGATGACATCAATCTGGCGTGCATCGGCCGCTCGTTCGGCGAACGCGGAACGTGTGCCGGGCACTTTGGACAACACCGCCGCAATGCGCTCGGCATTCTGGCTGATGGTCGGTAAATCCGGACCTGTCACACGAACGCCGAGCGGCGTGCGAATACCACTGACCTGCATATTGATGCGATTCAAAATCGGCGGTACCCAAGCCGCCGTTAATCCCGGCAAGGCCAGTTTTTGTTGCAAATCTTCCACGATTTTTTCCTGCGTCATGCCATCGCGCCACTGATCTTCCGGTTTGAACTGGATAATGGTTTCGAGCATGGTCAAGGGCGCAGGATCGGTTGCGGTTTCCGCTCGTCCGGCTTTGCCGAATACGCTGGCTACTTCCGGTACCGATTTGATCAAGCGATCAGTGCGTTGCAATACGGCTTGTGCTTCGGCTGGCGATAAGCCCGGCAAGGTCGTCGGCATATACAGCACATCGCCTTCTTCTAGTTCCGGCATAAACTCGCTACCGAGCTGGCTGAGTGGCCACGCGGCACTCAATAATCCCAACAACGCAAACAACACAATCATTTTCGGTTGACGCAACGCGTACGCCAACACCGGACGATACGCCGCAGTGAGCCAGCGCGTAAAACGATGTTCCGATTCATCGGCAAATCGCCCGCGAATCCAGTAACCCATCAACACCGGCACGAGCGTGATCGAGAGGCCTGCAGCAACGGCAAGCGCCCAGGTTTTCGTCCACGCCAGAGGCGCAAACATGCGGCCTTCTTGTGCTTGTAAAACAAACACCGGCAAAAACGATAAAGCGGTAATCAACAGCGAGAAAAACAAAGCCGGACCCACTTCCACTGCACTAGCCGCAATCACTTTCCATTGATCGGCACCGTCAGCCGCTTTGCCATCGTGTTCCTTCGCCCAGTCTTCCAGATGCTTGTGAGCGTTCTCAATCATCACAATCGCGGCATCGACCATCGCGCCGATCGCAATCGCAATACCACCTAGCGACATAATGTTCGCGTTCAAACCTTGCCAACGCATGATCGCCAAGGCGATCAAAACGCCCAAGGGCAAGCTAATCACGACGACCAGTGCCGAGCGTACATGCCATAAGAACAAGGCGCACACCAGCGACACCAACAATAATTCTTCGAATAATTTAAAGCCTAAATTATCGACTGCGCGTTCAATCAAACTCGAACGGTCATACACGGTTACGATTTCAACACCTTCAGGCAAGCTGGCACGAACACTTTCCAAACGAATTTTGACGGCATCGATTACTGCTTTTGCGTTTTCACCATCGCGCATAACGACTATGCCGCCAACGGCCTCACCTTCGCCATTGAGTTCGCTGATGCCGTTACGCGGCGCGGGACCAAAGCGTAATTCGGCAACATCACGAATCAACACCGCTTTGCCGTTTTTCATCACGCCAGTGGGAACGGCACCCAAGTCTTCCAGCGAACGGATATAGCCGACACCGCGCACGATGTATTCGCTCTCGGCCATTTCCAGACGGGCGCCACTGGTTTCACTATTGCCCGCACGAATCGCCGCAATCAATTGATTAAAACCAATCCCATAAGCCTGTAACCGGCGTGGATCGACAACCGCTTCGTATTGCCGAACAAAGCCGCCGACACTGGCCACTTCAGCCACACCCGGCACACGTTGTAGTTCAAATCGCAAGCGCCAATCCTGCAGCGAACGCAGTTCGGCCAGATCATGCTTTCCGGTTTTATCTATCAGGGCATATTGGTAAATCCAACCGACGCCGGTGGCGTCCGGCCCCAACTGCGGCTCAACGCCTTCGGGTAATTCACTGCGCACTTGTGAAAGATATTCCAGCACGCGCGAACGTGCCCAATACAAATCGGTGCCGTCTTCAAACAGGATATACACGAACGAATCGCCGTACATCGAAAACCCGCGCACGGCTTTGGCTTTCGGCACTGCCAACATGCGGGTGGTGATCGGATAAGTGACTTGGTCTTCGATAATCTGCGGTGCCTGTCCGGCATATGGCGTGCGAATAATCACTTGTACATCCGACAAATCCGGAATCGCATCCAGTGGCAATTGCCGAACCGAGATCAGGCTGGCAATGGTGAGTATGACCGCTACCGTCAGCACCAATGCGCGATGGGCGATCGACCAATGAATCAGGCGCTCGATCATGGCTGTGATCCTTTATTCGGCTTCATCGCATCCAGGGCATCGGGTTCCATGCGGCTAAAACCCGATTGCAGGTTAGCTTCGGCATCGAGCAGAAACTGTCCCGAGGTCACTACGCGATCCGTCAAGGCCAGGCCATCCGTAATTTCAATTTCATTGCCGTAACGCCGGCCAATGTTTACCGGCATTGCCATGAATTGATTCTTGGCGTGTTGCACCATCACACGATCGCCTTGCGCCGTACGAATTACCGCAGAGGCCGGAAGCAGCAAAACATTCGAACGTGAAGCACCTTCTATTACGCCATCAAGCACGGTGCCGAGCGGCAAATCGTCGCTGTTGTTGATCGAAAAGCGAACCGCCAATGTTTGTGTGACAGGATCGACCACAGGAACGACGCTGCCTTGCTCACTGGTCCATTCGCGCCCCGTCAAACCCGGCAAAGTAAAACGTGCGCGCATCGTATTTCCCAGGCTGATTCTCTGGGCCGGAAATAATTGCGCCTCGATCCACACCGCACTGCGAGCCGACAAATCCAGAATGATCGTATCGGGTGTCACGCTAGAGCCTTCGCGTACGCCGAGTTCGGTGACCACGCCACCGACGGCTGCACGAATCGGCAATCGACGTGATGCCTTGCCGGCACGACGTATCGCTTGAATATCAACATCGGCAATACCGAATCGCCGCAAGCGTTCTGCGGCCGGACCGGCAGTCTCGGCACCCAGCAACATTTCTTCCTGGGCTTGAATCAGTTCCGGTGAATAGATATCGGCGAGCACGATGCCGGCGGATATCTGCTGGCCCACCGCTCGCACATACAAACGCTCGATCCAGCCACTAACACGAGCTTGTACTCGCGCCTGACCACGGGCATCGGCCACCACTCGCGCCGGGACGCGAATGCTGGAGTGAACATCGCGTTGCATTGGCTTGGCCGTGCGAATGCCCAGACTTTGAACAATGGCAGCACTGACTGCAATGCCATTGTCATTGGCGCTTTCTGTTGCAGCGTATTTGGGAATGAGCTGCATATCCATAAACGGCGACGGACCCGGTTTATCGAAATGTTTTTCCGGCCGCATCGGATCGTAGTAATACAAAATACGTTTCGTACCGGCACCATCGGGCTTCATTTCAACGTCAATCTTTTTCATATCGGACGACGGTCCTGCCTTCGGTGTTGCCACTGCTTTTTTGACGAGTGTCATGCCGCAAATGGGACATTCGCCGGGGCCGTGCTGCTGGATGTGCGGATGCATCGGGCACACATAAAGCATCTCGTCTGGCTTGGCTTTGCCGCTCGCGGCATCCTTGGTGGTGGAGGTCTCGACGGTCTGCGACGCATCGACATTCATGGGCTTGTAGCGGTCGCAAGCTGCCAACAAAAACAAGATCAGCACGGACGCCGACAGCCATAACGCTATCCGCTGCGAAGCGGTCGAAATAGTAAGTTTCATGGTAATTCCTGATAAAACGTAAACACGCGCGGACGCAATGCGCCGCGAAAAAGTGTTAAACGTCAGGAATTAATGGGCGGCCGTAAGTCTGGGCCGCGCTCGGCCTGGGAATGATCAGAAGCTTTTAGCTGCGGTAACGGGGTGACATTTAAACCGCCCAAGGCGATGGTCAGCGGAACCGACGGCAAAGCATTTGTGGACATACAACGCGACATGCATTGCTCATCGCAAGTTTGATGCGGGAACTTGGCATCTTCGTCACAGTGAGGCATGGATTCCCCGTGCCCGGCCATCTCGGGACAGCAATCTTGTTTAGCATCCATCGTATGCGCCTGCGCCAGACCAATGCCGTTGCATAAAGTTGCTAGCATCACCAGCAATGAAGCTAGTAACCGAAGGCGGCGTGAACGATGCAGGCGAAGGGTCAAAGGCATGTCAATCTTAATATTACACCCAAATAGACCACCCGCAAGCTGAGTAGTGCGCCCCGTCTCATATGAACGAAGTTATATAACCAAGTCAAAACGAAGTCTTGCAAACGTCCGCTTCGGGTCGAGAGCGGCCGGTCAAAACTGGCTCGTTAGTTAAAATTGTGCGGATTGCTATTCGGAGTAAACCCGCCCTGGATTTGGCAATAAATGGGTTGATCACGTAGTCTTTTTAATAGCCTTAGTCAACTTTTCGTTTGATTGAAATGGCTTATCCATTTCAACTATAAATGAACGAGACTCCGCATTGGACAGCTTTAGGACAGTATTTGGAGAGACAATTTTCTCCGACTCTTGCTGACGCGTAGGTTCTGCGATCGATGAGTTGTTGAAATACTCGGAACTAACATCGGTGGCCTTATTTACAGCACGGCCAAAATGCTCTTCCAAGATATATTGCGCATCATCGTCGTAATCGGGAGCACCCTCTACGACATAAACTCGTCCACTTTTAGTAGTTAGTGTTCGAGCTTTTGCATCATGCTGTTTAATGGGCGTACTCATGCGAGCATGACCATCCTCCAGACACCAGCCTAAGACTAAGTCAATCGACACTTTTTTGACTTTGAGCCGCAATACACGCCAACGAACCAAAGTTACTGTTGGCTGATCTTCAACAGATGGCATTCCCCAAATACTCATGATTCTGCTCCCAACAATACCTTAACGTGTACAGTCCCGACTGACCGAATGGGCTTTTCGTCAAACTAATCTGTAACTGTCGCAGAAACTGCGACTACAGAAATGTTCACTACTATATGAAATTGAAGTCGGCCACCTCGGGTCGAAAGCAGTCGATTAGTATCAGCATGAGAGACAACGTTAACTGGCTTGTTATTCAAAGTAGATCAGAGCCTAAATAGGCGACTAATTTTCAGTTTGGAAATCGATCCTATTTGTTAGAGTAGCGGCCTTAACTCCACTCTAACGCCAGATAACCAACGCTCAAGAAAATGATTCTCAAGTTTGGCAAGCTGCCTTTTATCAACTCCTGCAGCCTTCGCCAATTCTTCTAGCGACTTGACCCTATTCAACAGGTCAAGCACATGAGATGCACGCAGCGCTGCTTTATCACTCGTCGAAAGTAGCACCGTAATCGGTAGAGGTCGATTGGCATGCATCCAGGCAAGCAGGTGCTTTTCGCCGTCATCGATACCTGGGAGGCCTTCGTTTTCTAATACTAATCTAGCTAATTCAATGCTGCTAACTGTATGACGTTTGGCAAGTCCTTTTATCAGTTCCTCTCGATCTATGACAACTCTACCTGCATCTAACGAGTCGCCAGTGCATGCCTCCTCGATGCATTTTTCGACAGTTTCAACGTCGTAGCGATTACAGAGCGCCTTCCAACAGTTGATTCTGAAGGCTTCAATTATTATGCATGTATCGACTAGTACCCGTTCCTTGGCCATCTAGTCTCTACAGCGTAAACGGCGCAGGTTTAGTAAAGTGCTCGGCAAAGAGATCTTTCAATTCGTGCAAGTTAAGATCTAATGTCTTGGCTACTTTACGAGCAGAGACTTGGCCTTGCTCGATGCCTTGATAGACCAGTTCAACAAAGCTAGAAGAGAATCGTTTCGGTCGGATTAATGGGAGCCTGCTTTTTTCACCATGCAGTGCTTGACACATATATTGATCAATCAACTTGGCGTTAAAGAGACGATAAGCCAATGCCGTTGGAGATACTCGCAGTTGGTCTGCAACATCAACCAAATGGCTCTTATCACCAAGCAATCGACTGTCGATGACCTTCTTCAGCGAGGCTGTGGGCATCAGTAACCCCGCTGCAAAACTATCAGCAAGTTTTTCAACACGCCACTGCTTACCGTTGGCTTTGGTATCTAGGCTCTCACGGTGATCAGGCGGCATGATGGTCCATGTAAGAGCGTGAAATAGCTCGTGTGCAAGATCATAATTTCTGCGCGCCTCAGTTTCGTTACGATTAATCAATATAACGCCAAGATCAGGTAAGTGGCATGTCGCACCGGAGACTACGCCTTGAGGCGACTGAATCGAATCAACAAACAAAACAGGAATGTCGAGATCAGACTCAATTTTCTCGACGAGACGCTCGGACGGCACACTGCCCAACGACATGAACTCTGCCACGGACTCACCCATGGCCAAAGCATCCTCAAACGAGGACTGCTGATTTAGGCGTAACGTCATTCCAAAAGGACCGCCAACTTGAGTATCCAATCTACGGAGGAATCGAAGCATTCCGATCCATGGCCCGGCTTTGGACTCGAAACTACTAAGCTCCTCGTTCGGCAACGAATCAGATGCACGCCAGGAAAACATCGCTTCGCCATCAACAACGAAAGGATCTATGAAATATTCGATATCACGCTCTAGCAGTGCGCACAATTGCACGAGCTCTTCAGGTTTGAGTGAGCGCTCACCATTCTCGATAGTGGAGATGGTTTGGCGGTCAGCAATGCCCATGGCTTTGCTCAATTCTTCCTGTTTCCACCCTTTTGCTGTCCTGGCAGCCTTGACTCGGAATCCTAGGGAACGGGGTGAAGTAAGGGGTTGATCAGCGACTGTCATCTTTTCATTATAATCTTGCATTTTGTGTTTTGCAAGATTTTGAAATAAATGCCATTCAGATACCTTAAAAGCCAGCAACAGCCCTCCCTGGCAAGGTTTGAGTAAGCAAAAGATCCGTTTATGCACCCCAAATAGATAGTATTTACCTATCAAAATTCTCAAACACCTCGCTGAGGTGGTCTGCGCCTATAACAGGCTGGGAAATGCACAGCCTTAAATAAATTTCCGTGCATGGTGTATCACATGACGAGTACCAGACCTTTTTATGAAGGTTGCAAATTTGTTTGCATTATTCGAATCGTAAGGAAGTCTGATGACATAATCACTTAGGCCTTTTCTCTGCATTGATTTTCTAACTTCAAGCGTTGCCGCAGGTGAAATTGCCACAATACGTCTAAGTGCCACATGCTCGGAAAGGAAGCTTTTAACTGCAGTGGTTCTGACAGGGCCGATTATTCCATCGTGCCAGCCGCCAAATAGCAGGCCGATAGCTCTCGACTCAGTTTTATTGAGACCGAATCTCTGACCAATCGCGCAGATACTGATTACTTCGCCGATGTCTTGGAGATTTTCATAAATTTTACCGATACTATCGGCCTTAATAAGAAGTTCGGAAATATTAGCTTCCCCGCCTCTTTTGTAAACGTTTCGCTTTCCAGCAACTATGTCCTTAAATATCTCAACCAATTTTGGTATCGTGATTTTTGATCTATAAACGCTAGAGAACGGCATCAAGTCTCTTGCCGTAGACTTTCGTGCCATCTTAAATATTGAGTTCTTAAATGCTTCCAGGTCATCAACTGCAACCACCTTAATTGCCTTTCTGAAAGTGCAATTTAGAACACCACTACTAATTAGAAGGTGAAGTGCGCGCCTAGGTATTCCTAAAAACTCTGCAGAACGACGAAGTCTAAATGAGCGGCGTGGCAACACCGTTAATTTGCTCAAAGCATACAAATCAAACAGAGGGCGCGTACCGATGTTGCGTATGAATATCTCTACGGGCACACCACCATTGCGATAGATGTAAGCAAACTTTCTCAAAGTGATGTTTTGAACAAGAGCTGCTGACTCCATATACCCGTAGTGCGCTGATGGGAACTTAATTGCTTTCATCAATTTCCCTCTCACCACTATTGGTGCACCGTCCCAATTTCTGAACCCGTACTCAAGTGTTGCTTTCAAGAGAAAAACTGTTTGCTTCTTGCGTCTTTTCAAATGCTTGTGAAGCATGAGGAAAATTGCTACGAAGCACTGATAAAAGTAAATCGAATTTATACCCTTTGTCGATGCTTTTATATATTTGTGCCAGGAAGAACATAGCTCATAGAAGTTGTTCGGCCAATTTGAAAATGAAACTCCTGCATCAATTAGATAGTTGCTAACTTCAGCATTCTTTCTAACCTTTCTAACGCCAGCCTGTCGATTTGCACACAACAGAGCAATTTCCACAAGAACCTTACAAAGCACGTCAAGGTCCATCGCGAGCAACTCATCCAACGGAAACCCAATTTCCTTACTTACTATAAGTTCTCTGCCATCACCAGTAACTTGAGCATGAAGCACTTCCGAAATTGCACACAACTCTGGTTTCGCAATTACATTTTCTGCTTTAGAAAAGTCGAATCCACACTGGCAGATCAACAATCCGCTTCTCTCGTTCGTGATTCTCTTTTTACATTTAGGGCAATGCTTTAGCATCATGCATTTGTGAACATGACATGCAATATAGGCCTTTAGATCCCACGTCGAAGGTATGTAACCCAATTCTTTGACGCATTGCGGGCAAACTCGAGATCGAACCATGCCTATATGGCTAGTAGATAAACCATGTCCTTGGATAGACCCACGACCCCGAACGTATCGCGCGGGACGATACCCGAAACCATCAGGAAGCTTTACCTTGCCAAGCAATGGTTGCAATCGCCTAAAGTCCCACCCGACAGTGACTACATAACTTGCTTTCTTCATCGCCATATTTGTAATTATCGTTGGCCGTGAATATCCATTTGTTTCTGTCAGCCGCAATAAATATCCGATCGGTGATTCAAACTTATTTGGAGCCGGCGATCTAAGCAACAGCACAGGACTTTTTGATTCGATCGATAATCCATCCGAATTATCAATTGACTTGGAAGAAACTAAACGTCCGGGATCAGGCCTCGCCTTCATTTGCAACCACCCTTTCTTTTGCTCATTGCTGCCGGCCCTTTTTCAGCACCAATACTTTGAGCTATTTGCAAAGTCTCCGTCGATACGGTGGAAACAAACTTTGCGTCAAAAGGATCTAGTTGGTTCGGCCAGCTGGAAGACTTAGCTATGACCTTCACTACCGCTTCACGGAGCGTCAGCACGGTTAGTCTCGTTTTGGTTTTTATGCAAATTGCCGCTGCAACTCGTAAAACACGAATTAGATTTCCGATCAGCCCGCCAACAGATATGTAAAGTCGAAATAAATTCCCATCCTCGTCAAGGTCAAATTCAGACTTCCCGAAATATTTATCAAATTCTGCAATTATTTTACGAGCAATACTTTTAAATCTTTTTCTGTCCGGCTCGTATTCCCAATCTAGCCTTCGGAATCTAATCGTAGATTCAGTCCGTCCGTTGCATTGCTCATTGGTTTCAAATGCCTTTTGCATTCGAGTTAATCCAGAATAGACAAATGGAACTTTTATTAGATCGCCAATTTCTTTAAGCCGATCTAGCGTCGCATGCTGTACGCGTTCGCCTCTAGTATCGACAAGGTGCTGAAAATCGTCGAGACCGAGTCCAAGCAAGCCAACCATTTCACTAACCTCAGCAATTCGACTTAGCCGCTCTACAGGACCCTTGCACATTTTCCATGCGGGCTCCCCAAGTGCTTTTAGTATTGATAAATCGATAGCCGCCGGAGAGGGAGTTGAAGGTGTTTTGAAGCATGCATACGGGATATGTAAATCATTATGTTTGTCTCTATAAGGAGGATGGCGTCTCACCACAGCTCTCTGAAAAGACGTTTTAGATGCGCGAGTGCCACCTGCTGCTTTAACACAGTGCTCTGCGCGAGCACCCGACGGCAAAGCCATTACATCTTCCACCGCCTTCTCTGCTTCTGCCATCCATGGCAGCTTGAAGTACAAATGCTCGGTGAATATTGGCTCTTCATTTTTCTTGAAGCCTCGTGAAAATTCCTCATAGTGTCGAATTAGCGGATCAGAGGACCATTCTAATGGTTCAGCTTCTTGCTTCTTCGAGTACTTGTCTTTGGATCCATCGCCGGCCATTAGTGCACCTCCATTTCGTCATCGCCCGAGGATTCTGCTTCGTGATCAACACAGATGTCGTCTGCGCTTTTTTCTGCTGAATTGTCTTGCGTGGTCGCTGTTAGTCTAGGTGCATGGTTGCCATCCCCATTTTCGTCATGTGTTCTCTGCAACACACGAGCAGCACGCACTCTCACCTTCAATGGCGAGTCCGCCATTCCGTGATTGATAATTGCCCCAAGCAATGATCTGCATTTCTGCTGTTCAGAAAAGGTGGCACAGCCAATTTTATGATTCCTTGCAAACTTTTGAATCAATATTTGCTGCCATTTTGAATGCTTATCTTTAGATCCATAACCTGCCATTAGTGCACCTCCATTTCAACATCACACGAGGATTCTGCTTCGTCATCAACATTGAATTCGACTGCGCGTTTATCCGCTGAATTGACTTGAGTGCTCGTTGGTAATGTAGGCGCGTAGTTGCCATACTCATTTTCGTCACGAGTTCTCTGCAACATGCGAGCAGCTCGCACTCGCTCCTTCAATGGCGACTCCGCCATACCTTCGTAAATAATTGCCTCAAGCGATGATTTGCATTTGAGTTGTTCAGCAAACGTGGCACAACCAATGCCCTCGTTTCTTGCGTGCTTGCGAATAGCTTTGTGCTGCCATAGCGTCATTCCGTTGGCATAGCTCATATTCAAACATGGTACGGTGAACCTTTGCGCACTCGCTTCGTGCTCGACAATGATGTCTTTTAGATTCGAAGGACTTGGATATGCCAACACTTCGAGCTCGGCACCATACTGGCGCCTGAGATCTGACAGTTCATCTGAGTTGTAGAGTAAGCCGCTGTTGCAATCGACGCCCTTGTGCGTGAGCGGCTTCTTTTTCGGAACCCGAAGAGATGCGTCAATCGAGGTGAGATCGGTACAAAGAGGAATGTCGTCTTCACGAATTGATGTCTGCCACCTACCAACAGGAGCCATCTGTAACGTTCTATGGAATTTCGTATGGTAGTTATCGACAACCCATTTAATGAGACCGTTTCTGAGTGCTGAATTAGAACAAACCGCGCGACCTACGGCATCGTAATCTCCTTTGTCGACGATATTGCTTCTCGTCGTTCCCTCAATCTGATGACAGAACCCACGATTCAACGTTCCAATGAATCGCTCAACAGAACCCTTTTTCCAGGGCATCTTTCTTCCGCACCAAAGCACTTCTATATTTAAGCAGAATGCCATCCGGCCAATCATTCCTGAGAAGTTTTCCAATGCATGGTCTATCGCCAGTGTCTGCATCATTCCGTAGCAACTCCAAGGGCCTTGGATTTGTGGAATGCTTTCCAAAAGACCCAGCTTTGGGGTCAATGCGGACCGAACGCATTGACCAACCGTCGATACACTGGGTGGCTCAAAGCCAATGTATATGCCAACTACGCAACGGGTGAATACATCTAAAGCAATGGCAATTGTAGGTCGGCCTAATGGCAATAGAGTTTCATCGTCCAATACAATTACATCTAGGACCGTGTGATCAAGTTCAACCCGTTCCAGTGGCTCTGATGCAACAGTAGCTCCTTGCACGGACCTAAATTTTCTGATGGCAGTTTGATGTCCGTATCGGGCGGCGTATGTATCAAAGGCATCAAGCTCTTTGATATACCTGAACACCTGACATTGTTTCGGGTACACAAGCGGCGCAAGATTCTTATTTGCATCGTTCCATGTATCCACCAGAATACAGATTGCCTTATAGGCCTCGCCGCGTGGCTTGCGCTCCATTGTGAGATATTCATCTTCTACCCCCTCCTCTATTAGCTGAAGTTGGATTGAGTTTATCTCTTCTGGTTTGCGACCCTTTTTCCAATGCTGAGGCAATAATGCTCGACCATCCCAGCCATACTCCTCAAGTCTTACCCACCAGCGGTAGACAGTACTTGCATCTGGAATAAGAGGCACGAATTTCAATTTCGCAGTCAGCTTCGGCCAAAGCGTTTGAATCTCCTCTTTTTGTACCACCGATTGCCATCCTAAACCGCATACGGCTTTCACAAGGGAAACCTTTGCCGTGGCTAAGTCCCACTCGTATTCTTCAACATCGTCTGGCTTTCCCTTCGGTTGCGACTTGTAGAGCTCCTTCGCAATCTCTGTAGAGAGTTTATTGTTGATCAGAAACAGAACATTGCCAGCTTCATATTTCTTCAGCAATGCCACTTGGGACACGGAAGTGATTAGCCCGTCTTTGGGATCCTTTAATTGCCATGTATCACCCACGCGGCTATGTAAAATTTTTTGCTCACCGTCTATTACAATCGGTTGATAGCGCCTAATGCATGCAGAAGCCATTGCAGACTCTCCTTTAAGTTATCGTCATTTTTTTTGCAGAAACTGATTTCGGCAGAATTCGCGGTTTGCCAACTTGGGGATAAGTGTCCGCGCAATACCAATTGCGCAGCAGGGTAAATCGCGTGCTCATCATTGATTACTTTTCCCAACAGCTCTTTGCGGTTGAGTGGGCTGCCAAGCTCAAGCAGATCTAGAAATTTCTGATGAGAACTAGCAGAGGGGGGCTTACGCCCTAGCTTTAGGAGAAGGTTGGCATTGGCTACTGAGCGACTGGCTTCGACATCTTGCTGATGAATCACGAGGTAATGGCAGCCCATTAGCTTTAGTGCCGGCGCTATCAGTTCTGCGCGCTCTAGTGCTTCATGCAGTTTGCGATCTTTGGTGCTCTTTACCTCAAGAATCAACCGCTGCCCGAAACACGTTTCCACGGCAACATCGGGAATATGAATGTGCCATTTTCCATCACGCAAATAGTGGATTGTGAGGGGTTGCTCGGCAAACCTCGTAATAGCCGGACAGATATCAAGCAGACGGAATACGTTTGCTTCAACTCTGGATTCCCACTGCATCAGGCGCCCCATTTTCCAGCTGGGATAAACGCCCGTGGCTATATGCCGTGACCGTCCTATCAGGTCCCGAGCACGGATCCGCCCAGCTTCCGGCAAGACGATTTGAATGCCAAGTCGAGTGGCGTCATTAGCATCTAACAGTCCGGTATGAAGCCACGGAACTGTGTCAGGCATGACCTGATAGGTATCGTCGACAAATAGGGTCGGCGGAATTACAAAGAAATCGTCGACGCTCTTTTTTTCAGCCAGGTGCTTCTCTGCATCGATAACCGACTGATAAGCAGTGACACCTGCACGTCCCGCAATGTAACTGCCTTTACTTTGTTTAACAGGCCGCTTTTTGTTTGGACGGCGCGACTTGTTACCTGCGCTAGTACGCAAGCCCTTTTGAGTTTTCGCATGATCTTCCACACCAGACACCTCCAGGCCTTAATGGCCATAGTTCGTACTCAAGGAATCGCCTTGCAATACGTACTGGTGCCTTAGGCCTCCACGCATCTGAGGAGGAGTAAAAAGAATTAGGGGTCCTAAACAAACGAAGCCATGAGCAATCTAGAAGCAACTTTGATGAGGCCCACGAGCCCCTCACACGGCGACAAGAGCTGCGCTCCACGAAATAGAGGTACTCGTATTCCAAATAAAATAGTGGGGGACATTTTGCATTCCGGCGGCGACGACCGGATGACTTCACAGGATGCAGGAAACTAAACACCGCCACCTGTGGATTGAATTACACTTTTCTTCAAAGCGCCTCCAAAGTTACAGCGTAGAGATACTCCTGAAATGTATCGATGTCAACTACTGGCCGTGCATTTTTCGTGGCGCATGCAGATCTGACGTTCTGGGACCTATTTCTTCAAGGTCTCCGCTGAAATTGGCAGCTCATTCAACTCCACACGTGCTTCGCGACAAGTCGGATAATGCTCATCAAGTATTGCGGCTAAGCGATCACTATGATTCGGCTTTCGCAGGTGTGCTATTTCGTGAACCTTGACTACCGCTCTCAAAACCACTGTACGAGAGGATTGTTCGTGATCACTTTGATAACGACGTACCATGCAAGCCATAGCATCCCACTCACTATTTAGAAAGTTATCGATGGACAGTCAGCAGGAGCCGATAGTGGATGAAGCCATTAGAAAAATACTGATCCGCTCAAACGAGCTAGATCAAGCGATTGATGAATTGCTGTCCACGGCAAGGTTTGAAGACGACGACAGGACAATTGCGGGTTTCCTGTTGTGCGGTATTTCACGAGAACATGCCTTCGCAATACGCATCTTGGTAGGAAATGACTTGCCTACGGCCGCAACTGCGCTCGTACGCCTTCAGTACGAAGTGCTTGTGCGTGCGGCCTGGATGGCTTTTGCTGCTCCTCATGAGCAGGTGCCTGACTTAGATGAGGAGTTAACGCCAGAATTGGAAGCGCGTCTTGCGAATAAGACTCCTTCCGTTGCAAAAATGTTGGCAGACATTGTTGACGCTGGCCACCATCGAGCTAGCGATGAAATGTCCCGCTTCAAAGAGGTCAATTGGAAAATATTGAACTCAGTCGTCCATGGTGGTATTCGGCCTTTGCTACTTCATCGCAATGGCTGTTCCATTTCCGATCAACTCAATATAGTTCAAACGAGCAATGCTCTATCAACCATGTCTGCGATGCTATTGGCCATCCTGTCTGACGACGATGAAATCATACGGTCCGCAAGTAAGATTCAACGTCCGTTTCATGATTGCTTGCCTACCTTGCTGGACCAAGTAAAGTAACTATTTCAATTCAACCACAGGCGGCTAGAATTTGTCATTGCTTGCGATGCTCAGGCCACCTTGACCTGGCCATTCATTAGCATGGGTAAAAGCCAGTCACGTAAACGTGTCAGCAACTGATTCTCTTTAATATTATTTGCTATCTGATCATTCATTGCTATTGCTATAGCGCCGAATCTATTAATCAGGGTTGCATCAGGAATAACGTAGTCGAGTATCTTTATATCACTAGGGTAAACATGAGGCTGGGCTGAGCCGGTGGCCTGTCTCAAAATATGCCTCTGAATAAATCTTAGATGATGAAGTAATAACAACGTCTGCGTGTCATTCTTACCTCTAACTGTAATGCAGTCAGATGCAAAAATTGGTTCTCTCCAAAAGTTAATTAATCCTGCATTAGCACCTGATCCACTAATAGTGATTGTGTTTCTATCGCGATTTGAATCAGAGTGCGTATAGGAAAAATCCACTCCTGCGGCTATGACTTTTATGTTGCCAGGCTTTGCATCACATGCAGTAATAAGCTCTCCCTTCTTGACATCTGCATACTCGCCGATTGATGTGACTGACCATCCCGAGGGAATTTCTCTTTTGAGGGTTGGGTGATAAAACATTTTTCCTCCGGAGGATTTGTAGGGTTTCCCTTTGGCGTTTGGAAAGTCAAACTGTACAAACCAGTAGTCGTACAAAGTCTTGATCATCGCCTCCAACTCGGCATTGATACGATTGTTGCAGTCGATTTTAGCGTCGAGAGCTGAAAGAACATCTGCTATTTTCTGTTGCTCATTAACATTGGGTAGAGGTGCTCGAACGTCGTAGATACGTTCTGGAGAAGTGTGCTTAACCTTTGAACCGGTTGATGACAAACGTATTTGTTCACGCACTGATTTCGTTTGGAATAGGTAATAAACAAAAGCTCGAACAAGCTGTTTATGGGCAGTGGGTGATCAGCCCTAACCGCTGATTGTGAAGATATATATTGGCATCAGGAACCACAGCGCAGCTACCGAGCAAGCCTACTGCTTGTTCGGTCATTGCGACAATTAGATCGCCTTTGTCGTGCAGATAATCTTTGGGAATTTCACCTACGTAAAACTTTTCCTTACCAGCCTGCCGTTTGAAACCGCCTTCTTCATAAAAATTACCCGGGGTAAGGACGATGTAGTGACCGGAGTCTGAAAAATATTCGCTTTTGAATGGATATCCATGCTTGACATGCAACTTTCCATGTAACGATGATACCGGCCACCTACTCATACCGCAACTCCGCCAACTGCTTCTTGATCTCTTTTTCCAGACCCGCTGATTCTTTAAATAAACTATCCAGATTGTCGGAAAACCCTTTCATCTTTGCGGCGAATTGCTTCGGCGTCAGGTCGATGTGCTCAATCTTAACCTCGAAATACTGCCCGGCACTCAGACTGTAATTCTTCTCGGCGATTTCCTCGTAACTCACCACTACCGAAAAATCTTCAATTGCTTTCTTGGCGTTGAAGGCGGCAATGATGCTGTCTTCTTCTGCGGTTGAAAGAAGGGTTTTCTGGTTCTTTCCGTCCTTAACCTTGGTGCCAAGGCCGGAAGCATCGATCAGTACTACTTCTTCTTTATTGTTGGCATCAATAAACAAGATGGTTACATTCGTGCCGGTAGTAGCAAAAATATTGCTCGGCATGGATACCACGCCAGCCAGCATTTTGTTGTCTATTAGATGCTGGCGGATGCCTTTATCGATGCCACTTTGTGCCGTGATAAAACCTGTAGGTACAACAACAGCAGCCTTGCCGCCGGGTTTCAAAGAATAAATAATGTGCTGCAAAAAGAGCAGATATACTGCCATCTTGTCTTTTTCTTTTGCAGGGATTTTGGGTACCCCGGCGAAAAAACGTGCCTGATGCTCCTTGCCGTCCAGCTCATTACGGTGATCACTGAAATCCATCTTGAAGGGTGGATTGGACACGATATAGTCGAATTTTTTTAGTGACTTACCTTCCCGATGGTAGGGATGGCGCATGGTATCGCCCTGAATGATGTTGGGGATGGAATGCACTAGGTTGTTGAGGATCAGGTTCAGGCGCAGCAGGCTAGATGATTTTTGCGAGATGTCCTGCGAGTAAAGACTGCACCGTTGTTCGCCTATGGCGTGGGCGATATTCATCAGCAAGGTACCCGAACCTGCTGACGGGTCGTAACAGCTAACGTTCTTGATTTTGCCACGCTGATTATCAGGCACCAGAATGGCGGCCATAATCTTGGCGACGGCATGGGGGGTGTAGTACTCAGCGTATTTTCCGCCGCTGTCTTTGTTGTAATCCTTGATCAGGTATTCAAATAGCGAGGCATAGAAGTCGTATTTTTCGTTGAAAATGCGCTCGAAACTGAAGTCGCCAAGTTTATTGATGATGGCACGGCAAAAGTCTTCGCGTTTGGATGTGTCGGTAATGAACTCGCTGACCCGATCAAACAGAGTTATCTTGGCACCGCCATCAGTTTTGACCGCAAAAATTTCATTGTTAAAGATGGCAATGTCACGCAAGGTGTCGTCAAACAACCTGGCAAATTCTGGTGCGGTTTGACGGTTCCACAGATAGGAAATGAAGTGCTCAGGCTTCAGACGGGCCGTTTCTGGCCCCATGCGGCGGTACAGTTTGCCAAGCTCGTCTTCGCTCAGTTTGGCAACAGCCAGTTCCCATTTGTCGGCTTTCGCTAGTTCCGGCCGTATTTTTTTGGCCTCAAAGGCAAATTTGTCGTTGAGAAATTTGTAGAGAAATACCTGAGTGATGATCTTAAACTCGTTGCCATCATTACCCAGGCCATAAGTCGCACAGATGGCTTTGAGGCTGTCGATTAACTCGCGCGTGCGCTGTTCAAATTGTTGCGTTACCAAAACGTGCTCCTGTTCTGTTGCCTGAGGCAAATTCATTCATGTATTCGGTGACCACCAGATGGTTGATGGCATCTGCGGTTTCCAGATTAAGTGTGGTCTTCTGGCGGCTTTCGAACTCATTCAGAACAATGGGCATTATCATTCGCCCGAAATAGCTTTCATTGTTCAATAACTGCGTATTTTGCAGCACTTGTTCATCGGCCTGTTGTTTGACAGCGATCAGAGCTTCAAATAGATGGCGTTCGGTCTGTGTGATATTGCCACGTTCTTGCAGCCGCTTATGGATACGGGTGTATTTCGTGTCGCCTCGGTACTTGGCGCGGAGCTGGTTGTTCAGACGGTTCAGCTCTTTCACTTTGTCATGGATGGCGTTGAGCGTGCCGATGTTGGCGTTCATTTCTTCCTGGGTTATTTCGCTCAGATTCCTGTTTCTGAAAAGCCTTTCGAGCTCTTCCTTGAGGGTGGTGAATTTTGGGTCCCGCTGGTCAAAGTTATCGGCCAGCGCTTCGCGGGTTTGGCGCAGTGTGTTTTTGAGTTTGTCGGCAAGTACCAGCTCTTCTTCCTTGACCTTGGTAAACATGAACAGCACATCTTCCAAAGCCACGTTGAGCAGGTTGCTGGTGTCAGTGGATGATTCAATGCTTTCTTTCAGATTGAGCAGGTCGAGGTGGTTGCAGGTTTCGCGGTAAAGCTGGTTGAGTTTCTGGAAGTCGAGATTTTGCAAAAGCGCATAGTCGCCCTGCAAACGGATTAAATTGTAAAGATTGCGGGCATCGGCCAGTGCTTTTTTGAGAGCCCGCACAGTGGCGCGGTCTTGAATTTGGCTGATTTGTTGCGAGAAGACTTCGGCATTTTCGATATTGAAGCTAAACAAGATGTCCTTGATGGCTTCGATTTCTCCGGCGATCTCGTCTGCGGACTTGAACAGATTGGAATAATGCTGCACTTCATCACCCAACTCAGCTTGCAGTTCGTCGAAATAGGCCTTGTTGGTGGCATCAAATTCCTTGCGGATATCGGCAAAATCGACAACATAGCCGTAGCGAAAATCTTTGTAGGTCCGATTCACTCGGGTAAGTGCCTGAAGCAGGTTTTGTTTACGGATCACCCGCCCCATGTAGAGCTTTTTCAAGCGCTTGGCGTCGAAGCCGGTAAGCAGCATGTTGTATACAAATAACAGGTCGATCTTACCGGCCTTGAAATCTTCTACCCATTGCTTACGCTCTGCTGTGCTGCCTATATCGTGCAGAATAAGTGCTGCGGTTTTTGCACGATTTTCCTGCAGAGTGCGAGCGGCGTAGCCTTGTGGCTCAGCGGCGGCAAGCGACGCCTGCGCAGAGTCCCTCATGGTAATAGCCGATGTTGCATTAGCTGCGTAAACCGTATTGAAAATTTCAAACATCTGGCGGGCTTGATCGGCACTGTCGCAGATCACCATGCCTCCAATACTGGAGTCTCCTAGTGCGCCTCGGCTCTTTTCAAAATCACGCACGATGTAATCGAGCATCGGCTCGACAAATTTAGGATGTGCATAGATGAACTTGCGCTCGATGTCGCCCTGCTGCAACTCAACGGCAGCCAATGCTTCTTGCAAGACGAGCTTATAGTTAGTGGCGATCTCTTCGCGTATCAGGCGGAGCGTATAGCCATCGGCGATGGAAGCATTGTAGTAATACTTATGGATGTAATCGCCGAACAAAGAACGTGAGTTGTAATCATCGCCCAGCAGTGGCGTGCCGGTTAGTCCGATCTTGATGGCGTTGCGGTCCGACTGGCTGAGGTTGGCGAGAAAGCTACCCTGCGGGTTGTAGCTGCGGTGTACCTCATCAAGAAAATAGATGCGCTGAATGCTGACGTCGTAGTCTTCGGCACGTACTACATCCGGATCATCCTGGAACTTTTGGATATTGACTACGGTAATTTCAGGCTTGCCAGTGTTGTTGTGCAGTGCTTGTGTTGTTGAGATGTCGCGGGCGAATGCTTCACGGCTGTCAATGGTGTGGACTTTCAATCCACGACCAGAGAATTCACGCTGTGCCTGGGTCAGCAGGTCAAGCCGATCAACGATGAAATAGAACTTGGGTATAACGCCCTTACGTTGGTAATAGTCCGTTAGAAAACGAGTGTTGTAATAGGCCAACGCAGTCTTTCCGCTACCTTGCGTATGCCAGATGATGCCCTTGCGCACGCCAGCTTCAAGCTTTCGCTCTATCGCCTTTGTTGCGAAAAGCTGCGGGTAACGCATTACGTGTTTTTGCAGGCCGTCAGTCTCGTTGACGTAGACCAGCGCAAAACGCAGCAGAAAAGCCAGGCGATCACGGCTGAACAGTGAAGTGCAGATACGATTGGTAGGTGTATCAGGTGACTTGTTGCTGAGAAATTCCGGACTGTGCTTTATGACACTTAGATTGTTGTCGCGTAACACCTCGTTCTCGATAGCATCATCCTCAGCAGCCAATAATTGTGCGAGATCAAGCGATTCTTCTTCACGAAAATAATTGAATACTGGCGCGTCGTAGGAAGGGCTGGCATAAAACGCACCTTCGATGGGCTGCGGCGAGCCATCGTCGTATTCCATATTATTTGAAAAAACCATCAGCTGCGTGATATTGATGAAGCGACGGAAGTGTGGATTGCGGCTGCGCGTGATGATGCGGTTGCGTTCCGCCAGCACGCCTTCCTGATTGTTCGGTTTCTTTACTTCGATAAAGGCCAGCGGCATGCCATTGATGATCAGCGTGATATCAGGCCTAAACTCGTCATCACCCTTTTTGCAGGTCAGCTCGGTAACCACATGAAAGCTGTTGTTGTCGAAGTTTTCGAAATCAATCAGTCGGATACCCGAGCGCTCTGTCAATTTTTCGTAGAAGGCGTTGCCTAGATCTTCGTAATCGAGCAGTAGTTTCACTTCGGCCAATTGCCTGCCAATCTCATCTGCTTCGATTCCGGGGTTTATTTTGGCGATGGCATTGCGGAAGAGCTCCGGGAAGATGTTGGTCTCCTCGTCCCAGACGGCATCCTTCAAGGAAAGGTAGGTGTACCCGAGCCGAATCAAATGCAGGATGCAGGGGATCTTTACCCTTGAGTCTTCGCTGAAAACCATTAGGCTCGGGTTCCTTTTGCTTTAGTGGCTGGGTGAACACGGCTGTCCGAATCTTCTACAGCACCACCCATCCGGACCCACTCATCGACTTCCGAGACCTGGAATTTCCACAATCGCCCCACCCGGTGCGCGGGCAAGCTTTTGCGGTCGATCCAACGGTAGATTGAGTCACGGGTAACGCTCAGGTGCTCGGCAATTCTATCTACGGAAACCCAAGGCTCGGTCATAGCTCACCTTCTGTCACGCACCGTTGGTTGTGACCGTTACGTTTAACTACTGGCCATCCGGTCGATGTCGCATGGCGAGATACAGGCAGTCGTCGCATGGGTCGCATAAAGTCGGTTTAAGTAGCAAAGATTACAATCTAACAGATCACTGCCTGCCGGGGGAGGGTTTAGCGGGAGGAGCGCCATTAAATGCTCGGCTTCATCGCAAGAAGCAGGCGATCCTAGCCAGCCGGGAAGAAAGGCACGCCCGAAAAGACGTGCCTCTTTGTCCATTACCGGATCAGTCCCCGACGACTGCTGCAAACAAGACAGTATTGCGTGATGGAGAGTAGCGAGCACCCTGCCGAGCTGCTGTTTGCAGTTCGGTTTCACTCCAACCTGTTCTTACTAACTGAGTAATGACTTCGGGCGTCAGTTCCACCACGCCCTCTTGCTCAAAAATCTCTTCTATATGATGTTCCACTGGACGCGAGATTTCCAAGTTGTTGCGCAACTCTTCAAGAGGATATCCGGCAATGCCACGCGCACCAATTTCGGGGTGCTCGGTTTTCACCAGGAAGAATTCCCCTCTTAATTCAAAAGTGCCATCCCACAACATTTCAATTTGTCGTGGCAAGTCTCGAACTGTGATGGATTGAGGTTCTCCACGCCACACCAGACACAAAGCCTGGCTGCGAATCGGATCAAGCATCCAGGCATCACCAATACCCGTGGAGAATAGAAGGAAAGGCTGAGAACTAGATGTCTCAGGACCTGTCACGACCATCTTGACGTTACCAGCAAGCTCCGCCTCAACCATTGATTTGATTTCTTCAGTGAGGCTTCGAGCCCCTTTGGCTTGTTCCGATTCTTTTAGACACAACGTCACATGATGCCAATGCTCGTAACCCGCACCGCGAGCCACACGGTTAAGCAAATCGTTATGTTTGCCGCCGCCGTTACGCTGCAGTTGTTTGGCTTTTTTCTTTAGGATTTCCACCTTGGTAGGTGAAGTAGGAATAAAACGCATAAGACTGACTCCTTCTGTGGGCGAACGCTAGGTGCTCACTGCCCAGATTCGCCACAGTGGGGAATCAGACGAAGATCAGAGGTGTTTGCCGTCCCGTACGGGTTTGCTAGAGTGAGCAGCAGGCGTCGACCACGCCTGTAGGAAATATACCAAATTCCATACGACTGTCTAGTGGCTTACGGATTGGCTGATTTATTCTGAATTCTGGGGAGCACTATGGGACTTTTGGATCTGCTATTCGGCGGGAAGGATTCTTCGTCAACCGCAAGAAAGGTAGGATTGCCGGCCATTCCCGTTAGTGATCTTAGAATTAGCGACACTTTTGCCGAGATAGATTCCATTGGTTATTACGGCGAGTGTGCAATCTCCCCTTCCAGGGAATGGGTCCTGATATGGCGCGATTCTGATAGTGAAGTCACTCACGCGGGCCATCGCAAAAAAGGATTAGGGAGCTACGTTCTCTACAACGACCACCAAAAGAAAGTTGTTTTCAAGGGAACCATTGAACGCCCAAACGGCGGGCACGTTGCGAACAACGGAATTTTCTCACTAGAAGATTGGCATTTTGGCGACGATCTCTCAGGCACTTTTTATGTCTTTTCGCACGATGGCAGTGTCCTTATCCGCCAGACGCTGAAAGCTAATATTTACAATAGCGCTCTGTCAGAAAATGGCTTGCTGGCCGCCTGCCAAACGGCCATTGCACCCGAACCCGATGGCAATCGATTAACTGCATTTGATGTTTCAAGTGGAACGACGATTTTTAGTGTCCATCCGGAAACGCAATGGGCGAATGCTTATGAGTTCTCTGAGCAAAACAGATTCGTCGCCGTAGCTATCGATGGGATTGGTACCTTTTGGTATGACAGCAACGGACGGTTTTTGAATCCGGAGAAATACCATCAGGCGCGATTGAGCTGTGACAAATTCAACGAAATTCTGCTTGCCGCTGAGGAGTTACTGAAAAAGCCAGACCTCACGGCAGAGCAAGCCGAAACGGCACTGCTTGCTATTTCGCGAGCCCGTACTTTGGGCGCTGACGCAGATACCGGCTGGAAAGCAAAAGCACTGAAACTCCAAGGACTAGCCTACGAGTTTCTCAACGAGAAAGAGAAAGCGATTTTAGTCTTTGAGGAAGCTTTGTCTCTTAACCCAAAAATTGGCGTCAAAAGTAAAATTACCAAGTTGAGAAAAAGCCTTGGCGATGAATCATGAGGATATTCCTATCTCATACGACAATTTGAACTCTCATAGGCCGTAACATCCGCTAGGCTTGCGATTTCGATACAGGGCTTAACGGGTTAACCCATCTAAAGAACCGGCTTTCCATTGTCTTGATTTCCGTTTTTGTTTCACGCCTATAAAATCGGTTGATTTTGAATACCCACAAAGGCAGCAGACAAGAGCGCGAATCGTTGCGCAAAATAAGGTTTTCAAACGGCATTTACGCCCAGCGCATGACAGGGTCAACAGCTTAATTCGCAATTATATTTACTTAAGCGCCCACTGCTTGCAATGCATTTACAAATGCTATTCCTTTATGATTTTCTATTATTTTTGCCGTGTGAGTTTGGCTGAAAGTATGGTTCAGTGCGTGATGCAATGTCAAAACGATATCTTGCAGCCTCGGGTCATCTTCCAGGTTAATGACATTAATACCCAACGATTTCGCAATAGTAGGATTGATGTGCCTACTATGATTTTTAGAAGTCGATTGCTTTCCTAAAAGTTCAGCAATTTGATTTATCTTGGCTACTCGCTCTTCCTCATCGTCGCCTTCAAACATACACTTTGTGAGATAGCCTCTTAGCAAACTGTCAGACCAATCAATCGCATGTTCGCATGACACAATAAGGGTCGGCCAATACTTAGAAATAATCTGTTGCCACAATGGTAAAGATGCAGGATTCGTTTGAATTTCTGTCACAGCTCGCTTGAACTCTTCGAGAATTCCTTGTGCCGGCATATTGGCGATCTGTGGATCTACGGGGCCGATACTTGATTGCTTCCCCATAATTATTTGCTTGCATGAGAGCGCCATAAGCGTGCCGCCTGACATTGCAAGCTGCGGAATAATAGCTCTTATGTTTCCATCATAAAGCGAATGAAGGTAATCAATTATTGATTCCGTAGCCGCTACATCGCCACCCGGCGTGTGCAGAATAAGATCGAGACCTTTGCTTTTATCAACCTGATGAGAACACGTCATAAAGCCGGTTTTATCAGAGTCGTTAATGCCGAAGTCTACGCCTCGAACTCCAGCCTTTTGAAGCCAGCCGGAATAGTAAACAATTATGTTTCGCCCCGTATGCTTATGAAGCATCCTTAAATACTTCAACCGCAGAAGGTCATGCGGTCCTTTCGAATTCGCTTGTAACTCAGATAAAGTCTGATTCCAATTCGGCATCAGGAATTCCTTTTTGCTGTTTACCTGTACCGTTCGATAAAACAGTGCGATATACGACCCTTCGATCTGATGATCTAGAATCTATTACGGGATGCATAAGATCTCTAAGATCATCAATACTGCGCTCAATTGGCGTCACACCAAATTGATTAAAAACTTCAATCACGGCGGCTTGAGTTAGTTTCATAGTTTCCACCTAATTTCTTTAAAAAAAGATACAAAAAGCCACATCTGGCTTATTTGAACGTAAAACAGTAGCGCCCTTGGCCAGAACAGTCTGTAAGGCAGCACACATTAGAGATTTCGTCGCATGAAATAGTTTCCCCGTCACTATTGGCGAGCATTCAGTTTCGTCCGGAATTCCGTAATGACGAAACGGTCAATAGTGAGTAGATATCACCTACGCAAGGGCTTGCACAAGACCTAAAAGGCTAAAAACAGGCATGCTTGGAAAGCCTTGTAAACACAGGGAGAACCCTGTGGACAGTCTCACAATAATAAACGTATTTGTGAGACAGCTTGTCGATATATGTTTAGAACGTAAAAAATGCGCTAAGAAAGCACATCTCCAAGATCGCTGTTTTAACGTGTTTTTATGTTAGCCGGCTTGCTGGTCAAAGTGGACTGGCATCTGCACACATCTCCATTTATATCCGCCAAAATGAAAAAAAAGAGAGCCCTAGCAGGCTCTCTTTTTTTCATTTTGGCGCCGATACGAATATTTCATGTTGGCGCGTTAGATGTTGTCAAATTAACTAGTTCACTGATATGCCATACCTAGTTCATCAATATGCCTACCGTAGTTCATCAAATTGCCATACCCCACACCCACATCGATCTGGGACTTGTATCTTTTCGATGCTGTACTTGCAGCTTTATATTCAAAACTTGCAGTTATTCCGTTTCCCCACACAGTTACGGTGCAATCAGTCACCAATTATCCACACTTGCTATACCCACAATTCAAACAAGTCTGACACCCGTCCATCAAGATCATGGCCTTGGTGTTGCACTTGAAGCACATGCTTGCGCTAGCAGGAAAAGAGGCGCCCTCGCCGGTGTTTGCAGATGCTGCCTCGTCAGCGCGTAACGCGCTTTCAGCACCGGCTCCGGCGAGGTCGCCCGGAACTAATTCATTGGAACCCGCGGTCGCGGGATCAGACTTTTTTGCGTTGCGGTTCTCGTAGGCGGCGCGTTTTTCTGCGATCAGTGCGCGTTGTGCGTCGGAGATTTCCGGGTCGTGGATCAGACCGATGGATTTCATGTGTTGTTCGATCACGCTGCCGATTTCGGCCACGATGGACGGCATGTACACGCCGCCGGCCTTGAAGTAACCGCCGCGTGGATCGAATACGGCTTTCAGTTCTTCGACCAGGAAGGTGACGTCGCCGCCCTTGCGGAACACGGCGCTCATGATGCGGGTAATGGCGACCACCCACTGGAAGTGGTCCATGTTTTTCGAGTTGATGAACACTTCGAACGGACGGCGCAGTTCGTGTTCGGTGCCCTGGTTGAGCACGATGTCGTTGATGGTGACGTACATGGCGTGCTCAACGAGCGGGGATTTGATTTTGTAGGTCGAACCGACCAGGGCTTCCGGACGCTCGAGTTTTTCGTGCATCAGGATGATTTCAGCCATCGGGCGCTCGATGATGATGGTCGCGGGCGCAGGTGCTGCTGCCTCGGCCACTTTATCTTCGGGCTTGATCACGCTGTAGTTCTTGATTTTTTTTGTAATTTTGATGGCCATTGCTGCTTGAACTCCTGGGTATTTCTTTTATTGTCTGCACTTCTTCATGTAGTGCTGCGGTGTTGGATTTGCTTGTTTGGTTTTGCCCTCTCCCGCCCCTGCCGGGGCACCCTCTCCCAATGGGAGAGGGGCTGGGTGAGTTTTACTTTTTCTTTGCTGCTTTCTTTGCGGCTTTTTTGGCTGGCGCTTTTTTCGCTACTTTCTTGGCGGCAACTTTTTTGACTGGTGCTTTTTTTGCAGCGGCTTTTTTCGCAGGTGCCTTTTTGGCGGGCGCTTTTTTCTTGGCAGCGGCTTTCTTGGCCGGGGCTTTGCCGGTGACGGCGGCCTTGGCTTTGTTCACCATGCCGGCGGCGTATTTTTCGGCTTCGCCGACTTTCTTGCCTGCCGCGGCGGCTGCGGATTTCACTGCCTTGCCGGCCTTGGATTTTTCAGCCGACTTGATGGCGCCTTTCACGGCGGCTTCGGCTTTTTTACGAGCCGGTGCGGTTTTCTTTTTCACGGCGGCCACCACTTCATTCGCCTTGTCGCTGACGGCTTCAACTGCACTATTGAAGCTATTACTGATGACATTACCGGTTGATTTCTTTTTCATACTGCCTCCTCGTTGAGTTGAAGTCTTAAAGTGTTGTTACGACATGTTGTTCCGGTATCGGCCACGCAAACGGTGTCCGACAAGGGAATAGTGGAAATTAGAACTTACCGTAGTAGCCTTCTTTCAAGGCATCAAACAAGTTGGCGGCGCTGTGGGTTTCGCCATCGTATTCAATTTCTTCGTTGCCTTTGACTTCGATCATGCTGCCGTCTTCGAGCTCGAATTTGTAGGTGGTGTTTTCCAGATCCGATTCCTTCACCAGCACGCCCTGGAAGGCGGCAGGATTGAAGCGGAAGGTGGTGCAACCTTTCAGGCCTTTCGAATGGGCGTAACGGTAGATGTCCTTGAAATCTTCGTAGGCGAAATCGGTCGGCACGTTCGCGGTTTTCGAGATCGAGGAATCGATCCACAATTGCGAAGCGGCCTGGATGTCCACGTGCGCCTTCGGCAGGATGTCGTCGGCAGCGATGAAGTATTCCGGCAATGCGGCCTTGGCATCGGTGCTGTACGGCATGGCTTCCGGATTGACCAAGGTGCGGTAAGCCAGCAATTCGAAACTGAAGACTTCCACTTTTTCTTTCGACTTCTTGCCTTCGCGGATCACGTTGCGCGAGTAATGGTGTGCGAACGAAGGTTCGATACCGTTGCTGGCGTTGTTGGCGAGCGAGAGCGAGATGGTGCCGGTCGGTGCGATCGAGCTGTGGTGCGTAAAGCGTGCGCCGACTTCCGACAGTTCTTTCACCAGCTCGGGCGCCACGGTGGCAACGCGCTGCATGTAACGCGAGTATTTCGCATGCAGTTCGCGGCCTTTGATTTTCTGGCCGAGTTTCCAGCCGTCTTTTTTCATTTCCGGACGCTTGCGCAGCATTTCGGCATCGACAGTGAACTCTTCGTCCATGATCGGGGCCGGACCTTTTTCTTTCGCGAGGCTCAATGCCACTTCCCAACCGGCCAGTGCCATTTGTTTGGAAATTTCTTCGGTGAAGGCGCAGGATTCTTCCGAACCGTATTTCATTTTCAGCATGGTCATCGTGGAGCCCAGGCCCAGAAAGCCCATGCCATGACGACGCTTGCGCAGGATTTCGGTGCGTTGCTGTTCCAGCGGCAGGCCATTCACTTCGACCACGTTGTCGAGCATGCGGGTGAACACGCGCACGACTTCTTTGTATTCTTCCCAATCGAACGCGGCCTTGTCGGTGAACGGGTCGCGGATGAATTTGGTCAGGTTGATCGAGCCGAGCAGGCAGGCGCCATACGGCGGCAGCGGTTGTTCGCCGCAAGGGTTGGTCGCACGGATGTTTTCGCACCACCAGTTGTTGTTCATTTCATTGACGCGGTCGATCAGGATGAAACCCGGTTCGGCGAAGTCATAGGTGGACGCCATGATGCGGTTCCACAATTGCTGCGCGCGGATATGGCCGTAAATCTTGCAGGCGACCAGACCGTCTTCGCGCGTGACATAACTATTGGAGTGCGGCCATTCGCGCCAGATCACTTCCTTCGGATTGTCGAGATTGACCTCGTCCTGTTCTTTCAGGTTGACCGGGAACACCAAAGGCCAATCGCTATCTGTTTCGACAGCTTTCATGAACTCGTCGGTAATGAGCAGGGACAGGTTGAACTGACGCAGACGACCGTCTTCGCGCTTGGCGCCGATGAATTCCTTCACGTCGGGATGCGAGACATCGAAGGTGCCCATTTGCGCGCCGCGACGGCCACCGGCGGACGACACGGTGAAACACATCTTGTCGTAGATATCCATGAAGCTCAGCGGGCCGCTGGTGTAGGCACCGGCGCCGGCAACATAGGCGCCGCGCGGACGCAGCGTGGAAAATTCGTAACCGATACCGCAACCGGCTTTCAGGGTAAGGCCGGCTTCATGGACTTTCTCCAGAATGCCGTCCATCGAGTCGGTGATGATGCCCGACACGGTGCAGTTGATGGTGCTGGTGGCAGGCTTGTGTTCCTGGGCACCGGCGTTCGAGGTAATGCGGCCGGCCGGAATGGCACCGCGGCGCAAAGCCCAGAGAAAACGTTCTTGCCAGTATTTTTGTTTTTCCGCCGTAGGTTCGGCTTCCGACAGCGCTTTAGCCACGCGCTTGTAGCTGTCGTCGATCGTGTGATCGACGGCTTCGCCTTGTTTTGATTTCAGGCGATATTTTTTATCCCAGATATCGTATGAGGCCGGTTGCATTTCAATTTCTGCTACCGATGGTGTGTTGACCGCTTCCAAGCGAACCGTACTCATATAGCCTGTTTCCTCCATCGCCACCGCTCCGCGTTGGCTCTTATATTTATTAATGTGATTTTGTTCTCATTACCGAAGGGAAAAGACAGGTAAGCGCGCCTGTGGGCCAAAACCCGCGAGCGTCCAATTTGTCCAGGCTTACTTCCATGTTTGTACCGCGATAGGTGCAACCAGGCTTCTGCAGGGCCTTTTCGGGTTTGGGCGTCACCTGACACCATCCCTTGGGGCCTCCCCCCGCCGCTCACCCAAGATATAGTGTGAGAGCCGAGTAGCGAAATTACGCCCTCATCCCGCTGCTGTCAACCATTTGTCATATCCGGGGAAGGGATTTTTTCCATATCAAAAACAAATGCTTACTGAACGCCCCCGCTCTACAATGACCTCTTGCAGGGTGAAATAAATTTTAATTTTGCTAGTCTTCGGACAGTTTTTGCCCACACATCTTTTTGAGCCGACCATGCGCCCCATCACCACCGTGTTTTGTGTCTTTTTTGCTGCCGTTGCCGGCGGTTTGACCGTCCACGCATTGAGTCTGCCGCCCGGAGCCCAGCCCGGCGACCCGGATTGTGGAAAGCGCTTCGGACCTGGTGCTGCCAACGGCCGCGAATGCCGCCCTGCCTGCGCAAGTCGGCGGTACGCCGATGCCCTCGCTGGCACCGATGCTGGAAAAAGTGACGCCGGCCGTGGTCAACATCTATACCAAGCAGGTGGTGCGCGTTCGCAATCCGCTGGCCGAGTTCTTCGGCGGTTCACGCGTTCCGCAGCAGCGCATTTCGCAATCGCTGGGTTCGGGCGTGATCGTCGATGCCAAACGCGGCCTGATCCTGACCAACAACCATGTGGTCGAAGGTGCCGACGAAGTGTCGGTGATCCTGAGCGATGGCCGCACATTCGAAGCGCAGCCGATTGGTTCGGATGCCGATACCGATATCGCGGTGATCCAGATTCAGGCGACCGGTTTGACCTCGCTGCCATTGGCTGATGGAAAAAATCTGCGGGTCGGCGATTTCGTGGTCGCGGTGGGCAATCCCTTCGGTCTGGGCCAGACGGTGACCTCGGGCATTATCTCGGCGGTCGGCCGCAGCGGTCTGCAAGGCTTCGGCTATCAAAACTTTATTCAGACCGATGCCTCGATCAATCCGGGTAACTCCGGCGGTGCACTGGTTAATCTTCGCGGCGAATTGGTCGGCATCAATGCGGCCAGCTTTAATCCACAAGGCAGCGCAGCCGGCAATATCGGTTTGGGTTTCGCGATTCCGGTGAATCTGGCCAGCGAAATCATGCGGCAGATCATGGCCTACGGCGAAGTGCGTCGCGGCTCGCTCGGCGTGGATACGGTGGATATTACGCCGGAGATTGCCAACCAACTTGGCCTGAAAAATATTCGTGGCGCATTGGTGTCGCGCGTGTTCCGTGGTTCACCGGCAGAAGCGGCCGGACTGAGACCGGAAGACGTGATTACCGCGCTCAATGGCCAGCGCACCGATGGCGCGGAAGCTTTGCATAACACGGAAGGCTTGTTGCCGGTCGGACAATCGGTCCGCGTGGATTTGTTGCGAAATGGCCAGGCGCTCAGCATTCAAACCACGCTGAAGGCGCAGGCGAAAGAACTCGAAGGCGCACAGGTCGATGCGCGCCTGAGTGGTGCGACCTTGATTGATTTGCCTGAACGCTATCGCACGCAAGGCGCGCGCGGCGTGATCATCAGCAAGGTCGGCGCCAATACCCGCGCGGCCCGCAGCGGTCTTGAGGCCGGCGATCGAATCGCGCTGGTGAACAATGTGCAGATTCGCGATTTGCAGGATTTACGCAGCGCCCTCGCCAATCCGCCGAAGACGCTGAACCTGGGTTTGCAACGCGGTCGCCAGACCGGCTACTTGCTGATGAAGTAAGGGAAGACCCATGCTCAAGACCTATCACGGCAGTTGCCATTGCGGCGCGGTTCGCTTCGAGGCCGATATTGATCTGAGCCAGATGACTTATCGCTGCAATTGCTCGATCTGCAGCAAAACACGGTTCTGGCCCGCGATCGTAAAACCCGAATCCTTCCGTTTGCTGGCCGGCGAATCCGAGCTGACCGAATATCTGTTCAACACGCGACAGAACCGCCACTTCTTTTGCAAACATTGCGGCGTGCGTTCCTTCGGCCTCGGTAACTCACCCGAGATCGGCAAGATTTATGGCGTCAACATGATGTGCCTCGACGATGCCAGCGACGAAGAACTCGCAAATGCACCGATCACCTATGTCGATGGCCGCCACGACAACTGGGGCTCGGCACCGCTGGAAATCCGGCACCTGTAGGAGGGCCCTGGGGCCCGACCGAGTCTACCGAGCATCAAATCCAAAAATCACCCGGTCGAAAATGCCCCTGCATTTAATCAGGCACTCGTCTGTTGAAAGCCGATACGAGCACCGCCCATGGTGGTCGCAAGCCATGGCTTCCTGCGAGTGGTAAACTTGCACGGTGAAAGAATCTCTACGCGCCCTCAGCATTGATTTGGATGACACCCTGTGGCCGATCTGGCCGGTGATCGAGCGCGCCGAATCGGCACTGGATATTTTCCTGCAGGAAAATTGCCCGAACACCGCCAAAAAATTCCCGCTCGAAAAAATGCGCGAGCTGCGCCTGAACATCGTCGATCTGTATCCCGGCATCGAACACGATTTCACGAAGCAACGGAAACTTTCACTGCTGCACGCCTTGCGTGAGAGCGGCGACGCCGAACATCACGCCGAAGCGGCATTCGAAATTTTCTATGCGGCGAGAAACGACATCGAATTCTATCCGGATGCACTCGCGGCCTTGAAACGTTTGACCGCGCGTTACCCGGTGGCCGCATTGACCAATGGCAATGCGGATTTGCAGCGCATCGGCATTGCCGATCATTTCGTGCATTTTGTCGCCGCCCGCAATGAAGGCCACGCCAAACCCGACGCGCCGATTTTCCACGCCACCGTCAATCGCCTCGGCGTGGATGCGCATGAAGTTTTGCATATCGGTGATGATCCCCTGCTCGATGTCGTTGGCGCACAACGCGCCGGACTTCGCAGCTGCTGGATCAACCGCCGCGATGAAAGCTGGCCGGAAATGTATGCCGCGCCGGATTTGCAATTTACCAGCCTGACCGATCTTGCCGATTATCTCGAACACGTTGAACACGTAACTTTGGAAATGAAAATCTCATGAGTTTGCCACCCTGCTTTGCCACACCCGATCAAATCGCGAATGCCGTTTCCCTCGTCTTGATGAATCGCGGCAATTTTTCGGCCTGGCGCGACCAGCAAACTCCGCAGGTACAAGCCTGGCTGTCGGCACATGCTTTCATCGGCAATGGCGGAACTTTTCTGGTCATTCCCGATAGCGAGGGCAAGGCCGGCATGGTCGCGGTGGGCGTGAATGATGCAAACGATCCGTATTGCCTCTCGCATCTGCCGACGATGCTGCCATCGCAACACGCCTATCGCATTACCGCGTCATCGCCCTTGAAGATGGAAGCCACGCTCGCGTTGCTGAGCTGGGGTCTGGGTGCCTACCGTTTCAATCGTTACGTCGAAACCAAACCGGTCGCGCGTTTGTGTCTGGAATCGGTCAATGAAAGTTCGGAAACCTTTGCGGTTCTGAAAGCGACGACACTCGTTCGCGATTTGATCAACACGCCGACCGAACACATGGGCCCGGAAGAACTCGAAGCGGTCGCGATTCGTCTGGCGCAGGCTTACGGTGGCAGCGCGAATATCATCGTCGGCGACGATTTGCTGAAACAGAATTTTCCCGCCATTCATGCGGTCGGTCGCGCCAGTCATCGTGCACCGCGCCTGATCGAATTGAACTGGGGCAATGAAGCGCATCCGAAAATTTCCATCGTCGGCAAGGGCGTGTGTTTCGATACCGGCGGTCTCGATATCAAAACCGCCGACGGCATGCGCAACATGAAAAAAGACATGGGCGGCGCTGCACATGCACTCGGGCTCGCACAACTGATCATGGCAACCAATCTGCCAGTGCGCATGCAATGCCTGGTGCCTGCAGTGGAAAACGCGATCAGTGCGAATTCGTATCGTCCAGGTGAAGTGATTATTACGCGCAGCGGACTCAGTGTCGAAATCGACAACACCGATGCCGAAGGCCGTGTCGTGCTCGGCGACTCACTGGTCTATGCCTGCGAATCCTCGCCGGAATTACTGATGGATTTCGCGACACTCACCGGTGCCGCCCGCGTCGCGTTGGGTCCGGATTTACCGGCACTGTTCTGCAACGACGAAAAACTCGCCGCCGATTATTTGCTGGCCGGCGAACAGACCTCGGACCGCTTGTGGCGCATGCCGTTATGGCGCCCTTATTTGTCCTACCTGAAAAGCAATATCGCCGATCTTGCCAATGGCGGACCTTCGCGCATGGCCGGCTGCATCAGTGCCGCGCTGTATCTCGAACGTTTCGTGAAAGAAGGCATGGTGTGGTCGCATGTCGATGTGTACAGCTGGAACGATGGCGAACGCCCAGGCCGTCCAGCCGGTGGCGAAGCACAGGGTTTGCGTGCCGTGTATAAAATGCTGAAAACGCGGTATTCGAAATAATTTTCTGATGATGATCTGACTGGATTCATTCCCTATGAGATACCAAGGCAAGATCAGCGCATGGAATGCCGAACGCGGTTTTGGTTTTATCGTCTGGAATGGCGGCGGTGAAAAAATATTCGTGCATGTCAGTCAATTGAGCCACAAAAAACATGTTCCCGAAGTCGGAGATATCGTGACCTACGAGTTAGGTCTCAAAGACGAAAAGGGTCAGAAGGCCGTCAACGTAATCTTTCCGGGGCTTGCACCTGTGCGGGAAAAGCAGCGCAAAAAAGAAAGCGATCATTCATTCGGATTTAGCCTGCTCATTCCGATTTTATTGATTGCTGGTGGCTTGTACTGGTGGTTTGGCGTTCGTGAACCGGAACCGGAAACAATCGCTCCCGTTCAAATCAAAGAGGCCAAGCATTTTTCGGATAACAGTAGTCCTGCACCGTCCAAAACCCAATTTAGCTGTGAAGGCAAAACCCATTGCTCGCAAATGAGTTCTTGCGCGGAAGCCACGTTTTATATCCAGCATTGCCCGAACACCGAGATGGATGGTGATCACGATGGTGTTCCCTGCGAAGACCAGTTTTGCAATTAGCGCCCTCTAGTAAAAACTTTTGCGCTGATTGAACTCGTCATCCCCGAATGCTTCTATCGGGGACCCAGTGCCTTCAAACATCAAAGCTACAGCACTGAATCCCCGCCTGCACGGGGAAGACGATGGTCTTAAATAAGCGTGATCGGTGACCGTATTCGCGCTGACGGGTGATACACAATTTATTTTTACCCGGATATTATTGACAAGCTATTTTTGTCCGGGTAATATTTGTTCATTCTGATATCCGAGACTCCCCGTGGAAAACCAATCCTTAGCTCCTTTCACCCTGTTCGCAGGCCATACCCGCGTTGCTTCGGGCCGGCTGGATCAACTTGCCTTGTCGGCCAAACGCGCGATCGAATCCAATACCGATGGCACGGTACTGATCTTCGATAACCACTCGGGCCGGAACATCGATATCGATATTCGCGGCACCGATAAGCAAGTGCTCGCCCGATTGCAGCCTGCGACTTCATCGCCCGCTCCTGAAACGAAAACATCTGACGACGGCGAACCTGGCAATGAACAACGCGGTCGCGGCCGACCCAAACTCGGCGTAGTGCCACGCGAAGTGACACTGCTGCCGCGTCATTGGGAATGGCTGGCAGCGCAGCCGGGTGGTGCTTCGGTAGTGTTGCGCAAGCTGGTCGAGCAGGCGAAAAAAGCTGGCAGCGAAAGCTCGATGATCAAGCAGGCACAGGAACGCGCCTACCATTTCCTGCAAGCCATCGCCGGCGATATGCCGGGCTTTGAAGAAGCCACCCGTGCCTTGTTCAAAAATGACCGGCAGTCATTCGAAAACCTGATTTCCTCCTGGCCAGCCGACATAAAAGATCACGCCATGCAATTGGCATTCCCGATAGCCGTCGAGTCACTCCCAAAGGACTGATGCCAATGAACGTGCTGGAGAATCCGGTTCGCTATATCGAACCCACGCAAAACGCCGGGCGCGCATTTTTCCTGCGCGGCATTGAAGGTAGTTTCATCATGCTCAATCTGTTGCGATTTCGAGACATCGCCGACTATTCGCAGAGTCCGGAACTTGCACCTGCGTCGCCGATCAGCGGCGAAGCGGCGTTTGAAAAATATATCGAACACACCCTGCCTTTCCTGCAAGCCAGCGGCGGCGATCTGCTTTTTCTTGGCGACGGCGGGCATTTTTTAATCGGACCGGAAACCGAACGCTGGGACAAGGTGATGCTCGTGCGCCAGGCCAGCGTGCAAAGTTTCATGGCATTCAACTCGCTCCGGGATTACCTCGCCGGCATTGGCCATCGCACCGCCGCGATTGAAGACGCACGCCTGCTGCCGTTCACGCAGCCGCCATCCGGCTTCGGATAATTTGTCCTTCAACGCATTTCCTGACTTTTGTCAGGTGATTACCCCCTGCCGCTCAGGCACACTAAGCACATCGTTTGATTTTGATTGGAGTTTCCATGTCTCGTCCTGCCGATTTATTGAAAGAACTCAGCATCAATCGTGGCGCTGACGGACAAAAGAAGAAACGCCGGATCTGGCCGATTGTCGCCATCGTCGTTCTGGTGATTATTGCCGGGCTGATGGTGATGAGTCGGTTCAAGCCAACCGAAGTCGAAACCGCAAAAGCGCGCTCCGCTGCCGAAGGCGGCCCCGCTTCGGTGCTGGATGCTTCCGGCTACGTGACAGCACGCCGCATCGCGACCGTATCTTCGAAAATTACCGGCAAGGTAAAAGAGGTAATGATCGAAGAAGGCCAAAGCGTCGAGGAAGGCCAGATTCTGGCAACCCTCGAAGCCGTGGATGCCAGTGCGCAACAAGATTTGTCGCAATCGCAACTTGCCTCTGCCCGTTCGCAATTGGCTGAAGCACAGGCGCAATTGAAACTCGCGGAAAAAAACCTGGTGCGCCAACGCGAACTCGCAGCGAAAAAACTGGTGGCCGCTTCGTCACTCGATGCCGCCATCGCCGAGCGCGATTCCCGCGCTGCACGTCTGGTCAGTTTGCAACGCAGCGTGACCGTTGCAGAAGATCAACTGAAAATTTCCAACAATGGCGTCGACAATACCGTCATCCGCGCGCCATTCAAGGGTGTGATCGTGACCAAGGCCGCGCAGCCGGGCGAAATGATTTCGCCGATCTCTGCCGGTGGTGGTTCGATTCGTACCGGTATCGGTACCCTGGTAGATATGGATTCGCTCGAAGTGCAGGTTGACGTCAACGAAGCCTACATCGGTCGCGTGCAACCGAAGATGCCGGTCGATGCCGTGTTGAATGCTTACCCCGATTGGAAAATTCCGGGCGATGTGATCGCGATCATTCCGACCGCCGATCGCAGCAAGGCAACGGTGAAAGTCCGCATCGCGCTGAACAGCAAAGACACCCGCATCGTGCCGGACATGGGTGTGCGCGTCAGCTTTCTGGAAACCCGCGATCCAAAAGCACCGAAACCAAGCGGTGTCTGGGCACCGGAACGCGCGGTCATCAAGAAAGACGGCAAGGATGTGGTTTTCGTGATCAATAACGGCATCGTCAAACAAACCGAAGTCACCGTCGGCGACAAGCGCGATGCCGACATCATGATCAGCAAGGGTCTGGTTGGCGGCGAAACTCTGGTGCTGGGCCCAAGCGAAAAATTGCGTGACGGCAGCAAGGTCGTCGAGAAAGCGGCGGCGGCAAAATAATGAGCCCAACATAATGAGTAATCCTAAAACCCCGCTCGTCGAAATACGTGAGCTGACCAAAGCCTATGTCCGCGGCAAACAGCGTGTGGAAGTGCTGCATGGAATCAATCTGGATATTCCCGACGGCGATTTCGTCGCCTTGATGGGCCCCTCGGGTTCGGGCAAAACCACCTTGCTGAATCTGATCGGCGGTATCGATAGCGCCAGCTCCGGTTCGCTGAAAATCGCCGGCCAGCGCATCGATGATTTAAGCGGCGATCAACTTGCCGAATGGCGCGCAAACACGGTCGGCTTTATTTTCCAAAGCTATAACCTGATGCCGGTACTCACAGCACAGAAAAATGTCGAGCTGCCCTTGTTGCTGACCGACATGAGCAGCAGCGAGCGCAGCAAACGGGCCAGCGTGGCGCTGGAATTGGTTGGCCTGGGAGATAGAAGCAAACACAAGCCGAATGAATTGTCCGGCGGCCAGCAGCAACGGGTCGCGATTGCACGCGCACTGGTATCGGATCCGCGCATCCTGATTTGTGACGAGCCGACCGGCGACCTGGATCGCAAGACCGCCGATGAAGTGCTTACTTTGCTGCAGGAGTTGAATCGCGATTTCGGCAAGACCATCGTGATGGTCACCCATGATCCGAAAGCGGCGGAATACGCAAAGCACACGGTGCATCTCGACAAGGGCACGCTGGTCGAAGAGGCCGCGCATTAAGCCATGAAATATTTTGGCCTGATCTGGGGTGCCCTGTTCCGCAAAAAATTGCGGACCATCTTTACCTTGCTGGCATTGATGGCGGCCTTCCTGCTGCTCGGATTATTGCAGGCGCTGAACTCCTTGATTTCCGGCGGCACCGATTTTCTCGGCGCCAACCGTTTGATCGTGCAGGCGCGCACCAGTTTTACCCAACCCTTGCCGATGCGTTTGCTGTCGCAGATTGAATCGGTGCCCGGCGTGGAATTCGTCGGCCATTCGCAATTCTTCGGCGGCCAGTATCAGGACAACCAAAGCGGCTTTCCGCAATTCGCGGTGAACCCGCAACGCCTTCGCGATACCTATCCCGAATGGAAAATGAGCGAAGACGAATGGCGCAATTTCATTTCGACCCGTGACGGCACGATTGTCGGACGCAATCTGGCCAAACAATATGGCTGGAAGATCGGCGACGTGATTCCGCTCAATTCGTTTATCTGGACCAAATCGGACGGCACTCGTGTCTGGGAATGGCGCATCGTCGGCATTTTCGACGGCAAGGACCAGGAATGGCAGGACCGTTCCAACCTGATGTATCTGAATTACGCGCAGTTCGATGAAGGCCGCAGCGAACGTGCACGCGGGCTGGCCGGCGTATTCGTGGTGCGTGTCAGGGACCCGATGCAATCCGGGAAAATTTCCGCCGAAATCGACAAACGGTTCGACAATTCCGCTGATGAAACCAAGACGCAGAATGAATCAGAATTCCAGCTTGGCTTCCTGAAACAATTCGGCGATATCGGTTTCATGATGAACGCGATTTCGGGCGCGGTCTTTTTCACCATCCTGATTTTGACCGGATTCACGATGAGCCAGGCCGTGCGCGAACGCATTCCGGAATTGGCGGTATTGAAATGCCTGGGCTTCAAGGACCGTACCGTGCTGATGCTGGTCTTGGCCGAGTCATTACTCTTGTGCAGTCTGGGCGCACTGCTCGGCATGCTGTTCGCCAGTTTCGTCACGGCCTTGGTGCCGCCAGGTTTTCCACCGATTAAACCGGATGCGCGCGTCTGGATTTTTGCCGCCGTCAGCGTGCTGGTGTTGGCATTCCTGGTCGGCTTTCCACCGGCATGGCGCGCGATGCGTTTGAAAATCGTCGATGCATTGGCAGGCAGATAAACCATGAGCGATCTGAAACAAATCCGCGAAATTACCCTGATGAACCTGCAAAGTATTCCGCAACGCTGGGGTGCTTCGCTGGTGATCATCGTCGGTATCGCCGGCGTAGTTGCCGTGCTGGTGGCGATGTTGTCGATGTCGACCGGTTTGCAGAAAACCCTGGGCGCGACCGGGAAAATGGATCGCGCGATTATTTTGCGCGATGGTTCCAATGGCGAGTTGGCGAGTTTCTTTGATCGCGCATCGAGCACGCTGGTACGACAGGACCCTTCGATCGCGCGCGGTGCCGATGGCCTGCCCTTGGCATCGGCGGAATTGATCGTGATTACCGAAGTGCCACGCCAGGGCCAGACCAGTGGCGCGAATGTGACCTTGCGCGGTGTCGAGCCGAACGGTATCCGCATGCGCGATGAATTGAAAATCGTCGAAGGCCGCGTGTTTCGTCCCGGCCTGCGCGAGTTGATTGTCGGCTACAGCGCACAACACCAGTTCTCCGGATTGGAAGTCGGCAGCAAGCTGGAGTTTCGCGGCTCGGACTGGACCATCGTCGGCACTTTCCGTTCGAACGGTGACGGTCACGAATCCGAGTTATGGGCCGATTCCGAATCGGTGCAGAGCGCGTTTGGCCGCAGCGGTTATTCCTCGGTATTGCTGCAGCTGACTTCGATTGACGCCTTCGATTCACTCAAGGCGCGATTGACGGCAAATCCACAACTCGATGTCGATGTAAAACGCGAACAGGAATATTTCAGCGGACAATCCGGCACCCTGACCGGCCTGATCGGCTGGCTGACCAAAATTATCGCCGGCATCATGGCTTTCGGCGCCGTGTTCGGCGCGCTCAATACGATGTACTCGGCGGTCTCGGCGCGCACCCAGGAAATCGGCACACTGCGGGCGCTGGGTTTCGGCACGGCACCGGTGATTGCATCGGTGATGGCAGAGGCCGTGATCCTGTCTTTATGCGGCGGGCTGCTCGGCGCGACATTGGCTTATGTTTTATTCAACGGCTATTCCGTTTCCACGCTTGGCGGAAATTTCACTCAGGTTGCCTTCAACTTCGCGGTAACGCCCGAGTTGGTCAGGCAGGGTTTGATCTGGTCATTGGCGATCGGTTTTATCGGCGGTTTCGCACCGGCCATTCGTGCGGCACGCATTCCAGTGACGACCGCATTGCGCGGCGGTTGACACTTATTTTTTCTTCACCGTCATCAGCACCACGCCAAACAAAATCAGCAGCATTGCACCAATCGCGCTGCTGTTGAATTTCTCGCCGAGCAACAACGCGCCGATGGCAACGGCAATGACCGGATTCACATAGGCATAACTGGTCGCAAGCGCGGGCCGCACATGATGCAGTAACCAGATGTAGGCGGTGAAGCCGAAAATGGAACCGGCGACCACCAGATACAACATCGCCAACGTGGGTATCAAGGCGGGCATTTCCGTGATGCGTTCGCCTAATACGAGTCCGACGATGCAGGCAAAGACACTGCCGACCAGCATTTGCGAAGCCGCCGACATGAAAGGCGCAGGCAAATCCTGCTTGCGTGACCAGATCGAACCCCAGGCCCAGGAAATCGGCGCGATCAATACGGCCAGCAACCCCGCCCAACCGGCATTCATTTCGGTACCGATGTTCAACCACAGCACGCCGGCAAAACCGATCGCGATACCAAACCATTCGCGCGCACTCGGATGCTCGCCACGCAGCGCGGAAAACAAACCGGCCCACAAGGGCATCGCCGCAACGCCAATCGCGACCAAACCGGTGGAAACAGTTTCCTCGGCAAGATTTACCAATGCGTTGGACAGCACGGTAAGCAGGATCGCCAGTACGAAAATAGCTCGCCATTGCTTGCGCGTCGGTGCGGCGACACCACGCAATCGCAACACGATAAACATCAGGCCACCGGCGATCAGCATGCGGATCGATGTCAGCAAAAACGGTGGATAATCCTGCAACGCAATCTTTATGCCGTAATAGGTCGAACCCCAGAGTACGTAAACCGCAATCAAGGCTGACAGCACGGCGGCCTTGCTCGGCGCAACGGATGGGTTTTTTGTCATGCCGTCATTTTACAGACATTTCACCGGCAAGAATTTTCTCTTTCAACGGCAAGCCCCAGCGGTAACCTCCGAGCGAACCATCACCACGAATAATCCGGTGACAAGGCACCACGACGGCGCATTTGTTTTTGGCGCATGCACTGGCCACTGCCCGTGCGGCTTTCGGCATGCTTAACTTCTCGGCAAGTTCTGCATAGCTCAGGGTTTCACCAGTGGGGATTTTCATCAGTGCTTGCCATACCCGCTGCTGGAATGCCGTGCCCATCAGTTCCAGCGAGACCCGGCTTTTTTTGCCTGCCAGAAAATCGACGACCGCCGATACTTTCGGTGCGATGAATTCGTCACGCCCGGCATCGACACGTTTCAAATCGGCGGACGGAAATTCATCCTGCAATTCCTTCTCAAGTCTGCTTTCTTTTTCGCCGAGCGCAATCGCGCAGATGCCGCGTTCGGTTGCAGCGATCAGTGTTTTTCCCAGGCGTGTTTCGAGAATCGTGTAACGGATTTCCAATCCGGCACCGCCGCGTTGATAGGCCAGCGGCGACATTCCGAGCTTGGCGGCGCCTTGTTCGTAAACGCGACTCGGCGAACCGAAGCCGGCTTCGTAAAGTGCGCGGGTGACATCACTGTTTTTCCGCAATTCGTTTTTGAAATTCTTGAATTTTTGCTGGGAGACGAATTCCGCTGGTGTCAGTCCGTAAGCCTGTACGAATTGTTTCTGCAAATAGGCCGGGCTCCAGCCGACGGTTTTCGCCAACCGTGCCAGTGGATGCGGCTCCTGTTCCAGTAATTTTCGGGCTTGGATGACTTGCGGTGGCAATGATGTTTTGTTCATGACGGCAGATTAGCCAAGCCAACAGAGCTTGGCTATCCGAATCTTGTCGTAGCCCGGGTCATGGCTCCATCTGACCCGGGAGTTGCGAGCAAACTACGCTTCGTGTCTGTTTCTGGTTCACGACTTTCGTCGGGATGGCAGTAACTTTATTCGTGGTGCCAGTTCCCCGGGTCAGATGGAGCCATGACCCGGGCTACGTTCAAATACAAAATCCCGGCATGGGCCGGGATTTTGTTTGAATCTTTGAAACAATGACGTGGCGGTTTTAGTTCGCCCAGACCTTGTCGTTCTTCGTAACCAGCACTTGCGTGGTTAATACCGGGCTGGCTTTCAGGATCGAAATCGTATCGGCCAAAATGGCGGCAGATTCACGCATTAAAGGGTCCGGACGTTTCTTGGCGGCTTCTTCTTCGGCGACCTGGACTTTGACGTCGCGTTCGTTTGCCTGCAAGCCATCGTCCTTGTTTTCCGGGCCGGCATCGGCCAGACCCAATGCCTTGCGTTCGGCATCGCGGGCCTTGCGTTTTGCTTCAAGACGATCGCGTTCGGCACTGCGCTCGGCTTCGTTCAGGGACAGGGTTTTCTTGTCACGTTCGGTGCGGAATTCGGCAACATCTTCACTCCACCACTGGAACTCGCGATCTTTCGCAATGCGTGCCTGATGGTCGGCAAGCAATTTGCCGATGATGGGCTTGAAGTTACCGACGGTGGCATATTTCGCCGCTTCGATGCGAGTAAACGGCAAGGCGTTGTCATAGGTGCTTTCGCCGAATTCGCTGGCGTCAACGGTGACCGGGAATTGCAGATCCGGTGTTACCGCCGCGTTCTGCGTGGTGCCGCCGTCAATGCGGAAAAACTGTTGCGAGGTGATTTTGGCCGTGCCGTATTTGCCGCCCTCTGCACCGCGTTCCGGTGGCAATGGCAGCAAGCCCTGCACGGTGCCTTTGCCGAAAGTCGGTTCACCGATAATCAGGCCGCGTCCGTAATCCTGGATGGCCGCCGCAAAAATTTCCGATGCCGATGCCGACGAGCGATTGACCAAAACGGCCAGCGGGCCAGTCCACAAAACGCCACGATCTTCATCGCTGCGTACTTGGGTATAACCGCCGGATTGGCGAACTTGCACCACCGGTCCGCGATCAATAAACAGACCGGTCAGATCCACCGCTTCATCGAGCGAACCGCCGCCATTTTCGCGAAGATCAACTACGACACCGTCGACTTTTTCCGCTTTCAGTTCATTCAGCAGTTTGGCCACATCGGTCGTTGCCGAGCGCGGGTTGGGATCACGGCGCTGCATGGCTTCAAAATCGGCATAGAAAGCCGGCAGTTCGATCACGCCGATACGTTTGCCGTCCACATCGATAATGCGTTTGCTGGCAGCCTGGTCTTCCAGCTTGATGGTGTCGCGCACCAAGGTCACCAGCACGTGTTTGGCATCGACACCCTGATCACCGGGGATGATGTCCAGACGCACCTTGGTACCTTTGTCGCCGCGAATTTTTTCGACCACGTCGTCAATGCGCCAGCCGACAACGTCGATCATCGGTTCCTTGTCGCCCTGACCAACGGAAACAATGCGATCACCGACCTTGACCTTGCCGGACAATTGCGCCGGTGAGCCTGGAACGATCGTGCGAATCACCACGTACTCGTCCTGGCGTTGCAATACCGCACCGATGCCCTGCAAGGACAAGCGCATTTGCATCATGAAATTTTCGTGCGATTTCGGACTCATGTAGCTGCTGTGCGGATCAATCGACAGCGTGTAGGCATTCATGAAAAATTCGAAGGCATCGTCGCCGCGCAATTCGGTACTGCGTTCGGTCACTTGTGCGTAACGCTTATCGAGCGTCTTCGAAATTTCTTCCGGCTTACGGCCGGCCAACTTTAGGCGTAGCGCATCGTTCTTGACCGATTTGCGCCACAGATCATTCAGGGCGTTCGCATCGGCGGCCCAGGCGGCATCCTTGCGATCATAGGCCCAGGTTTCCTTGCTGCTGAAATCAAAGGGCTGTTTCAGCAGGCTGCGGGCGAAAGCGATGCGCTGTGCAACGCGTTGTTGGTAGATTTGAAAAATGGTGAATGCCGGGTCCAGCTTGCGAGCCTTGATGGCATCGTCGAGCGTGGTTTTGTAGGCTTCGAAATTCTTCATGTCTTCGGCAGTGAAATACATTTTTTCACTGTCGAGCATGTCGATGTAGCGGCGGAAAATATCGGCCGACAATTCGTCGTTCAGGGGACGTGGCCGGTAGGCAAGATCACTGTCGGAAAACACGCCGTAAACAAAGGTCGCTGCAATTGCCTGGTCGGTGGTGGGATGCATGCCGGCATCGGCTGCCATCGGTTTGCCGCCCGCTTTGCTGCCGGGTGCGGCGCCTATCGCCAGCGTCAGCGGAATCAGGGCAGTCAAGGCTATCAATTTGTTTTTCAGCATGGGTTCTCTCGCAACGGTGAACGGTTCAAGCATGCGCCGCTTTCCGGCAGGCTGCCTGTGCCAATGGTTATAGTCTGAGCCTGAACCTAGACGGAAGGTTCCACAAAGCCGGCATCGGCCGCCATACGGTCAGCGTGGTAGGACGAGCGTACCATCGGACCCGATGCCACATGCGTGAAACCCATCGCCATTCCGAGCACTTCAAATTCCTTGAATTCTTCCGGCGTCCAGTACTTCATGACCGGATGATGATGTGGCGTCGGCTGCAGATACTGGCCAATCGTGATCATGTCGACATCATGCGCGCGCAGGTCGCGCATCGCGCCGAGCACCTGCTCTTTTTCTTCACCCAACCCCAACATAATGCCGGATTTGGTCGGCACGTCCGGATGCTGTGCCTTGAATTTTTTCAGCAAATCCAGCGACCATTGGTAGTCGGCACCGGGACGCACATTCGGATACAACTCGACCACGGTTTCCAGATTGTGGTTGAACACGTCGGGTGGATTGGTCGCGAGAATTTCCAGCGCGCGTTCCATGCGACCCTTGCCGCGGAAATCCGGCGTCAGGATTTCGATCTTGATATTCGGACTCAGCGCGCGCGTTTCGCGAATGCAATCGACGAAATGCTGTGCGCCACCGTCGCGCAGATCGTCTCGATCCACCGAGGTAATTACGACGTAACGCATGCCCATATCGGCCACGGTACGGGCGAGATTCATCGGCTCGCTTGCATCCGGCGGTTTCGGGCGGCCATGCGCCACATCGCAGAACGAACAGCGTCGCGTGCAAATGGCGCCGAGAATCATGAAGGTCGCGGTGCCGTGACTGAAGCATTCGTGGATATTCGGGCAGCTCGCATCTTCACACACGGTGACAAGACGGTTGTCGCGTAATTTGGATTTCAGTTTTTCGACTGCATTGCCGGAAGGAATGCGCACGCGAATCCAGCTCGGCTTGCGCAATACCGGCGCGGCTTCGAATTTCACCGGGCTGCGGGCGATCTTGCTTTCGCCTACTTGCTTGACGCCTTCCTGCAGGGAATTGATAACCGTTAACGGAATGGTTTTTACGTCAGACATGTTCAGGCCAGTTGAATATCGGAGAAGGAAAGATCGGGCAGTTCGGTTGTAAGCTCTGGCGACAAATTCAGCTGCTTCGCCATCTGTTTGACCAGCTCGGCTTTGACCACTGCCAAATCGCCCGGACCGCCGCAGTTTAGCATCGAGGTCACCTGCAAGCCTTCATAACCGCAGGGATTGATCCGGGAAAACGGCTCCAGATCCATATTGATATTGAACGCCAAACCGTGAAAGGTGCAGCCACGCCGAACCCGCAATCCGAGTGCGCCGATTTTTTCGCCGTTCACGTACACGCCGGGCGCGCCTTCCTTGCGCAGGGCTGTGATATTCCAGACCGCCATCGTGTCGATCATGGCCTGCTCGATCCTGTGCACGAACTCGCGCACACCGATGCCGATACGGCGCAGATCCACCAAGGGATAGGCCACGATCTGGCCTGGGCCATGGTAGGTCACCTGGCCGCCGCGATTGGTCTGGATCACCGGAATATCGCCCGGTGCCAATACATGTTCGGGCTTTCCGGCCTGCCCCAGTGTGAAAACCGGGTCGTGCTCGACCAGCCAGAGCTCGTCGACCGTGTCGTCGGTACGGGTATCGGTAAAACGCTCCATCGCCGGCCAGACCCGCAAAAAATGCTGGCGGCCGAGGTCACGGATGATCCAGCGACCGGCTTTTACAGCGTCCACTTCACTTCCGGCAGTGCCCGCAGCGCTTCGTGGGCGGCATCGTATTGCTCGCGGCTTTCGGCATGGAAGCCGACTGTCACCGAAATATAATTGCCCTTGGTCGAAGGTTTCGAGCGCAGCGTTTCCGGATGCCAAAGCAGGCCCATCGATTCCAGGGTGTGAATCATCAGTGCATCAAGACCGATATCGGCAGCGCCCATCACGCTGATTTCCAGCGTGCCGGGGAAGATAAAACCGCGTTGTTCAGGAGTGTCGTTCATTGTCATATTATCGGGGCAGTCGGGCCATTTCCCAAGGCTCCAATCACTTTTTCAGCAATTGTTTCGCCGCGATTTCCATGACTGAATCCCTACCGTCCCGGACATCCGCCACGGTGAGCCCTGCCGTGATGTCGGGCAGCACGCCAACGCCCACAAAATTGCTGCCATCGGGATAGGTATCGCGTTTCACGCAAATCCTGGCCGTACCGCCACCGGGCAAGGAAAATATATACGGCTGACCGGTGCTGCCACCACTGGGCATGCCGATGAGCTTGCCGCGTTTCATGATCTTGTAGGCAGCCGCCGTGTCTTCGGCTGCCGAAAACGACAAAGCGTCGATCAACATCACGACCGGGCCCTTGAAAACCTCTTTGCGCTTCGCATCGTAGTCGCTGCCCGAGCTGACTCTCCAGCGAATACTGGGTGATGGCGCTTGGGCCAAATCGAGCAGCGGGTTTTCCCGATAAAATGCCGCCGTTGACTTGAGCGGCGTATCCGACAGATATGTCAGGATGTTCCGACCATACCGGGAGCTGCCGCCACCATTGCCGCGCAGGTCAAGAATCAATCCTTTAGCCGACAGGATTTCAGGCAAATGCGCTTCGAAGGCTTTCAGGGCTTCGTCGTTTTCAAACTGCGTTGCCCTGACTATCGCCACGCCATCCTTGCGTAATTCAAACACCGGCTTTTGCGGGGCGGGAATAAAAGTAAAACCCGAACGTGGTGCGCTGAGCTCATATTGTTTCTCCTTGCGATTTTTCAATCGCAGTTTCACCGGCACCTTGCTGTCGCCGCTCAGCAGGCCATAGGTGAATTTACGCACCTCCATGTCCTGCGGCGTTGATGAACTTTCAAAGGGTTCGACACGGTTTTTTGCGTAGGCCAATACGTCCTCGCCATCGATCGCGACGACCTCGTCGCCAACGACCAAGCCTTGCTGCTTCAGGTTTTCATCGGCGATACGGGTGACCAGCACCTTGCCCTCGACAAGGCGCGTACGGATACCGGGCCGCGCATAGATTTTGTTTTCCAAAGCCTCCGGAAAATAAACATTCGAATGGCCGTCTTTCAATTGCGCGACAAACTCGACCAGCACCCGGCAATAGGCTTCGGTGTCTGCCGCCGCGATGACTCTGGGCAAATAGGCGAGATAGGAATTGTCCCAGTCAAGTGCGGGCACATGGTCAAACCAGACAAAGCCTTCGCGGGTCACCGACCATATCCGCGACAAACCGGCGATGCGTTCTTCCACCGGTAATTGTTCCCGGTACGGTGTTTTGAAATTCGCGGCACTCAACCACCAGCGGGCGGCATCATGTCTATTCCGGATCGCTTCATAACCCGGCAATGACATGAGTTTTTTTACATTCGGATCCTCTGTCAAGGAAGTGTTTGGCTCATCCGACCAATCCATCTGCATCAGTTCGTTCCAATGCTTCAGCGCCTGTTCGTTTTGCCCAATACGGGCATTCAACTTGACCAAATCGACCAGCAGGTTATAGCGCCGATAACGCAAATACAGATTGCCTTCACCCAAATCTTGATTCAAAGGCTCGTCGAGCATTTTGATCGAATTGCCATACTCGGTGATGATGTTGCGCAACTCCGCCTCCGTTGCGGGTGCATTTTGCCAAACCACCTTGTCGTACTTTTCGCGTGCTTCCGATACCCGGTGATACACCTCCATGGCAGGAGAACGCTGTACTGCCGCCATTGTCTGGCCGGAAGCAACAAGCAGTCCGCACAACAGGATTTGAATTGTTTTACGCATGATTTCCCATTTGGTGACGTCCAATGCTACCGGACTTGATAAACTGGAGGCCATGGCCCGAATTCCCGACGCTTTCATTGATGACTTGCTTGCCCGCACCGACATCGTCGAACTGGTCGGTTCGCGCATACCGATAAAACGCCAGGGCCGGGAGTATTCCGCCCGCTGCCCGTTTCATGACGAGCGTTCGCCCAGCTTTACCGTGAGTCCGACCAAGCAGTTCTATCATTGTTTCGGTTGCGGCGCGCACGGCACTGCGATTGCCTTCCTGATGAATTACGACCGTCTGGAATTCATGGATGCGGTCGAAGAGCTGGCCAAGCGCGTGGGAATGGAAATTCCGAAAGACACCCGTTCACGCAATGAATCGGGCGAGTCGAAAGATTTGTATGCGGCGCTGGAAGCGGCGGCGCAGTTTTTCCAGAAACAACTCGCACATAATCCTGCGGCGCAATCGTATCTGGACAAGCGCGGCGTCGATGCCGAAAATCGCGCACGTTTCGCGATCGGCTACGCACCCGATGGTTTCAACGCATTGAAAGATGCTCTCGGCACTGATGATCGCCGGATGAAACTGCTGGAAAAAGTCGGCCTGTTCTCGAAAAACGATACCGGCCGCATCTACGATAAATTCCGCGATCGCGTGATGTTCCCCATCCATGATCGACGTGGCCGCGTGATTGCGTTCGGTGGTCGCGTACTGGAAAAAGATGATGGTCCGAAATATCTGAACTCGCCGGAAACGCCACTCTTCCACAAGGGACGCGAACTCTACGGTTTGTGGCAGGTACGACAGGCGAATGCAAAAATTCCGCGCCTGATTGTGGTCGAAGGTTACATGGATGTCGTTGCCTTGTTTCAGTACGGCGTGACGCAGGCAGTCGCGACACTCGGTACCGCCACCACGCCGGATCACGCCGAACTTTTATTCCGCAATGCAGCCGATGTGTATTTCTGCTTCGATGGCGATCGTGCCGGCCGCGGTGCCGCATGGAAAGCGGTCGAATCGATATTGCCGCGCATGAAAGACGGTCGGCAGGCGTATTTCCTGTTTTTGCCCGACGGTGAAGATCCCGACAGCATCGTCAGGAAAGAAGGCGCGGAGGGTTTCGATGCACGTCTGCAACAAGCCACACCGTTGTCGCAGTTTTTCTTCGATGAAATCAGCAAGGATATTTCGCTCGGCAGCATGGAAGGCAAGGCCCGTCTGGCCGAACGCGCGAAACCGATGCTGGCGAAAATTCCCGACGGTGCCTTTGCCGATTTGATGTTGCAACGCCTGAGTGAACTGACCGGGTTACGAACCAACGCCGCACTGCCCGACTCACCGCTGCTCACCAACGCACCACGGCGCAATACCGCACCGCCGCCGAAATTAAGCCTGGTGCGATCCGCGATTACACTGCTGCTTCAGCAACCTTCACTGGCATTGCATATCGAACCACCGCATCTGTTTGCCATCCTGCGTCAACCCGGCATTCCGCTTTTGTGCGAACTGATCGCACTGATTCGCAGCCGGCCCGATATCAATACCGGCTTGATCATCGAAAGTTTTGCCGGTCGTGAAGAACAGGCGTCGCTGCAAAAACTGGCGAGCCAGGAGTTTTCCGGCGAGCCGGAACATTGGCAGGCGGAATTCAATGACGCCCTGCTGCAGCTCGATAAACAAACCCGCATGCAACGCATTGAAGAATTAAATGCAAAAACCGGACGCAGCCCGGAAGAAAACAACGAACTGCGCGAATTACTGGCGGCAAGAATGCGGTAGGCATGTGTAGGAGCTGCCTTGGCGGCGATTACTGCCAGCGCATGCGACAACGCCAAAGATTCAATCGCTGCCAAGACAGCTCCCACTTATATAAAACTGCGCATTGTTTCTGCTTGCAACGTGATCGGCGGCGCCGAACGGCCACGTGATTTCATTTTTTATTTTCCTATTTTCTGTCCTGATGCATTTGCGGGACGCGTTTGATATTGGGTCGGAAGTAAAACTGTTTATCGATTCACCGGAAAATTTTTACCGCCGATTCCAATGACCAGTCATTGACGCCGCCGTTTCGGTCGGGAATTTCCCGACAATCCGCAGGCAACAACTTCTACACGGCACTTTGCCGTGCGGGAATGCTTTGGTCAAAACCAGTCATCAGGCTCCTGATACAACCTGATCAGCGGCATTAACCGTAAGGAATATTCATCATGCCAATCACGCCATTTACCCGACAACATATTTCCGATTCATTCAATAAACGCCATTCTGCTTTGGTGAAAAAAGGAAGCAGCTTATCTGCCTTCCCGCTTCTCTCAAGAATTTTTCTCAGTCTTTCCTATCTATTCTGCTTTGCTTTACTACTGCAACCTGATTCGGCACTTGCGCAAAACCGCACGCCTTGGGTGATCACCGTTCCAGGTGGTACTGGCCTGACGAATATGCTTTACGAGTGTGTCGTTCATTATCAATCTCAGGGACTCTCGACTTCGCAGGCAGTAGGACAATGCATGGCGATCAGCACGATTCGCCATGGCCATGGCTCCGGTTTTTCAATGAACTCGGGCTTCATGACCGGTGGTGCCGGCAACGGTGCATCGGCCGTGCATTGCGGTTCACTCGGGTTGGATCCCTCGCTTTCGCGCATCCCGCGTGAACCCAATGCAGCCTTTCCCTGGATGGATAAACCGCTACCGGGATTCAAGGATCCCTTCGATGTCAATTATGAAAATTACATGCAGACCGTCGAGATGCTGATGGTGGAATTTACCCAGCAAATCGAGGCTTTGCGAGTCCAGATGAAGAACACCACCGATCCGGTGCAAAAACAGGTTCTGCAGTCGCAAATCGATTCGCTTGATAATCTTGTTGGCGCCTTGTTTGACCAGACCACACAGGACTGGTACCGCGACCGCTTGAAGGAATATGAAGAAGCCAAGAAAAATCCGCCATCCGAACCCGGCGACTTCCCGCTACCTGATCCTGAAGCACCTCAATATGCCGATGTCAGTTCCGATGCCGTTTCCGCCTGCGAAAACCTCACAGTCTTTATCCACGACTGCAGTCTCTCCGGCTGGAAAACATCGCCTTGCCAGATGTTTCTGGAAAATCTGAAAGGCTGCGGTGATCCCACCATTACCGACCCTTCGCCGGATGAAGAGCGACCTTGCATGTCGAAACCGATTGGCCGCGCAGAAGCAAAGCAAGTTGCCTTTCTAGTTTGCAGCAAGGACAAGATGCCCGTCGGGCCCGACGCGGACGTCTGCAGCAGCGTGCTGGGCACGGGAATCGCCTATCAATTCGGCTATGGCAAACGCGGACCGAATTCACCCATTTGTTCGAATCCGTTTGCCTACACCACGGCCGAATCTTGCACCGGTAGTTTTTCGGTCATCGTCGGAACGCAACGGGATGCGGAAAGCATCATCGCGGAAGCCAATCGGCGTTTGGGTGGCCCCATTTTCATCGTTCCGGCACCCAGCCCGCTCGATCCGAAAAATGGCGGTGGCTGTGCCGGTGATCCACGCTGCTCGCCGTGAGTCATCCATCCATTCGATGTCTGCAGAAAGTAGCATTCGACAATCCTGCAAGATGAAAATGAAAACCCCCGCTTCGGCGGGGGTTTTCTATGCGATTTCGGAAGTCTCGATCACGAATACGGATGCGGCATTATCCAGTGATCAATCAGCAGAAAGGCAAACAGCACCATCAAATACCAGATGGAATAACCGAATACTTTCATCGCATAGGCTTCGTTCGGAGGTTTCATCATGCGAATGGCGTAATACAAAAATACGGCATCCAGCACCAATACACCGCCAAGATAAAACCGGCCGCTCATGCCGACGATCACCGGAAGCAGGGTTACCAGCACCAGCAAAATGGTGTAGAACAGAATCTGCTGCCGCGTGTATTCCACGCCATGGGTGACCGGCAACATCGGCACCATGGCACGTGCGTAATCTTCACGCCGGAAAATCGCCAAGGCCCAGAAATGCGGTGGCGTCCAGACAAAAATAATCAGGAACAGCAGCAGGGCATATTCGTAATTATGGGTGGTGACCGACAGCCAACCCAATACCGGTGGCGCAGCTCCGGCGGCACCGCCGATCACGATATTTTGCGGCGTCGCGTGTTTGAGATACACCGTGTAAATCACGGCATAACCGATCAGCGAAAAAAACGTAAAGACCGCCGTTTGCCAATTCACCAGAAAAAACAGAATCAGCATGGACAGCGTGCCGAGCGTCGCGGCGAATACGAATACCTGGCGTCCACTGAGACTTCCGCTCGGCAGAGGCCGATGCGAAGTGCGTGCCATTTTTTCGTCAATGCGACGGTCCAGCAAATGGTTGATGGCAGCGGCAGACGAAGCCGCCAGCCAAATCCCGAGATTTCCGAAAACAAGTGCCTGCCACGGCGGCATGAAAGATCCGTGACCGGGGAATGGCGAAGCCATGAACATGCCAATGATGGCAGTGAACACGATCAAGGCCACGACGCGCGGCTTGGTCAGTTCGAAATAATCGGCGAAAGGAATGCGCATCTGTATTTGTATCAATCGGGTGCGCGCAAACGGGCCAGCAGGCCGACAATCACGAACAACAATGCGGCTGCTCCAGCGTTATGCGCCACGGCCGTCCACAAGGGCAGGTTCAGAACCACATTGCTGATGCCGAGTGCTACCTGGCTGCAAATCAGAAGCGTCAACACAACGCCCCAGTAGCGCAGGCCATGGGTCATGATCATGCGAATGCCAACAAACAACAAATGTCCAAACACCAAGACAGCCATCATGCGATGCGTCAATTGAATCGCGACACGCGCTGCGCCATCGAGCACGCCTCCCTCGTAATCCACACCGATGCCACGCCACAGAACAAAGGCTTCCCTGAAATCATGGGCTGGCCACCATTCACCCTGGCAAGTCGGAAAATCATTGCCGCATGCAAGCGCGGCATAATTGGCACTGGTCCAGCCACCCAGCGCAATCTGGATAACCAGCAGTACCAGACCAATCCAGAGCAAAACGCGCAATTTCGGGGCAATACCCTGCACCAATTGCGTATCCGGCGTTGTCTGCCAGGCAAGCCAGGTCAGCAGGGAAAACGTCAGCAAGCCGCCGAGCAAATGCGACATAACGATGATCGGCTTCACCAGCCAGATGACCGTCCACATGCCCAGCATGGCCTGGAACACGATCACCATCAGAATGCCCGTACTCAATCTGGCGGCATCGGAATTGGACCAGCGAATCGCCTGCAGCAACAAAATCAATTCGCCGATCGCCACGAGGATCAAAGAAGTGCGGTGATTGGATGCCAACAAAAATTCAAACGGCGAATGCAGGTTCAAGCCGGTGTAAAAAGGAATCGACAATGCCACCAGTGTGGATGCCAGCAGAATGCTGGCGGCACCGAGTTTGCGTCGGCGTACTGCCAGCAAGCTCAGCAACAGACACCAGAACGCCGAGACTCGCGGCGAGATGGCGATGGAACTGTTCGCGCCAGGCCTTGCCAACTTCGACGGCGCGTTCAAAATTCTGGTTGGCATTCGCAATTTCATGCGCCTGCGTCGGCCAGGCGGCCTGCCCGTAGCAGGTAGGCCAATCAGGGCAGCTGAGGCCGGCATTCGACAGACGAACAAAACCGCCGAATACGATCACGCAGAAAGCGAGTGCCACTGCAGCCCAGGCCAAACGATGAAAATGACGGAAAGGAGGATTCATGGGTCTATTTTACGGGATAAGCCGGGCTCATTTCAGTAAACGTGCCAAGTCTTTGCGAAGATCCGAAGGATCAAACCCCGGCCGATACTGCATGACCAGAAAACCGTTCGGATCAATCAGGTAGACCGGTACGGAATTGGCAGCAGATGTCTTGTGGCAGCGCTGCCTGCAAGCGTGGAGAGCTCTTCATCGGAAATAATTTGCGAAAGCTGTTCGCTCCCTTCGGCAATTCGCCAAACCACAGCACATCGACACGATCCGCCTGACGCCCCTGTGTTTCCCAAACCCGGAACAGGGTATCGGTCATCGCAGCACACGTGGTCGTGCAATCGGCACTCGGTACCACGACCACTCGCCAGATATGTTTTTCGGTCTCCCAGGCGTAAGGCCTGCCATCGGCGTAGAGAAACCCTGCCTGCGACAAATCGATTGGCGGCTGGATCAATTCACCAAGATTCTTGGAGCCCTCGGGCGTCCATCCGGACAAGCGCAATCCCCAGGCGATGAAGAACGAGGAAAAAAACATCGCGACGATCAATAGTAAAACCAGACGCGATTTCAGTTGCGATGGGCGGGCGGCATCAGTCATTTTTCTTCTCTTTGTTTCTCAAGCCAAGTACAAGGGTTAACACGATGGTGGCGATGCACAGACCGAACCATTGCACGGCATAGCCACGATGTTTTTCAGGCGGCAGTGTATTGGGCAGGATGTCCAGATCACGTGCATAGCCAATCGGCAAATCGGGATTCAAACGCAACACACGATGGGCGAGCGGAGTTTTCAAATCTTTGGCCAACTCGTCGAGAGGCATTCGCGTCATCAGCCAGTATTCATTGCCGGTTTTTACGTAGGCCGGGCCGATAGCAAGCCCCGGCGACGGCGGCGATACCAGCAGACCATTCAATTCCTGCGTGCCGTTTATTTTTTTGATATCGGGCATCGTTCTGTCGCCGGGCACTTCAAGCCAGCCCAGATTCACCAGCAAAGCCTTGCCATTTTCCGGCTGGAATACGCGAAAAACATTTACGCCGACCTTTTCGCCCAATCGCTGGTTGTCGAGCAGCAATGCCGGGCAGGTCGGGAAAATAGCCGCGTCCCGATACCCATGCGAGCTCAAGTTGATCCGCGCTTTTGCTTTCTTTCGACAGCAGACTCAGGGACTCCAGCTTTCTGTCTTTCAGGACTGCGGCCACGGTATCCAGACGATGCTGCTTCCACTCGGCTCGCGCCAATTGCCAACGCCCAAGGGAGAAAAATGCCAAACACATCGTTGCGGCAAACAGGTAATAGAACCAGCGTTTTTTCACCCTTTTCTCTCGTTGAAAGCGGATAATGCAATTATCGCTTATCCGAGGTGTTGACCGTGCAAAAACTACTGATAATCGGCGTATTAATCGTGATTTTATACAATCTGGGTGCCGGCCTGTATTTCATGATGGTGGACAAGGGCAAAAGCAATCGCACCGTCAGATCATTGAGCTGGCGCATCGGCCTGTCGGTTGGCCTGATATTGCTCGTCATTCTCGGCATTTACACCGGCGTGATCAAACCGCACGGCATCAATCAGGGTTGAGCGATCTGTGCCTGCAGTTGAAGCAGGGCAAGTTGGTTAAAAAATTTCTGACTCATCAAAGCATCTGTTCGCAAGCCAATACTGACTGAAAATCCACTCCGTAAATTGGCAATTATTCGAACACGCATAAGTTGCTCATTCGATGCTATTCACACATCGGTGGCAGTGCGATCAAATTCCCTCGATCGATTGAAAGATATCCATCGCATTATTGACGATAACCGGCTCACCGAGAGACTCACGCAACTGTGCCGACATATCCCGTCCAGCTTGTGAATCACGTACCATGGGTAACTTACAGCCCGGGTAATACACTATCGTTCCCGGCAAGCCAAGCAACTGATACAGGCTATCCCAGAGACGCATATCCCTGCATGGCCGGTGTATCGATATCGTGTGAATCAAAAGGGCTTCGTCCCCCAGCGGCTGCAGGAAAATATCGCTGGAATCCTCTGGCCCGTATTGGACTTGCCAGAAATCCTCATCCACTTCGACGACATATTTGCCGAAGGCATCACGAACAATATCCAGCGCAATGCCGGAAGCCAATCCGTCGCGAAATGTTTGCAGATAGAGATCAAAACTCATTATGCGGGCCTGTTGCAGAGGGCAGCCACTGCTTGAAAAAATCTCCACAGCAGCTGCCCGGAAGTGATCTCCAGTATCCGCTTATTGCGGAACCACTGGCTGATCCGGAGCCATCATGGCGCCGACGACCATCAGCACAACGCCGACCAGCTGTATCAGGAACGGTCGCTTGGTTTCATCCCAATGCATTGCCACGAATACCAGACTCACAATCGGGTATGAAAAGCGAACCAAGTCCCCACAGAACACTGGTCTTGAACGTAATTACCAGCAACCACACTGCCCCAACAAGTGCAATCACTAGCCCGAGCATGGATAAAGCCACCATATTGTTTCCCCTTGATATTGAATTGCGACAAGAAAACGTTTGTCTTGCGGCGTATCGCGTCAACGCCCTGGATTAACGTCAGTTGCATAGTCAGATTTTATTTGCCGTGCGTCAAATGGATCATGGGAAAAGCTGAATTCGAAGTACAGAGGTGGATGCTCTCCGCCCTGCAGATCCAACACTCCAGCACTCCAACACAAAAAGCGCGCAATAAAAAAGCCGGCATTGCCGGCTTTTTTATTTAGCTGTGATGCCGATTAGAGGACATACACGAAAAGGAACAGACCCAGCCATACCACGTCAACGAAATGCCAATACCAGGCAACCGCTTCGAATGCGAAATGATGGTCTTTGCTGAAATGGCCTTTCGCGCAACGCAACCACATCACCGACAGCATGATCGTGCCGAGTGCAACGTGCATGCCGTGGAAACCGGTCAGCATGAAGAACGTCGAACCGTAGATGCCGGAACCCAGGGTCAGATTCAACTCATGGTAGGCATGGATATATTCTTCGGCTTGGTAGAACAGGAACAAGGCGCCGAGTGCGACAGTCAAGCCAAGCCAGATCAGCAATGCCTTGCGGGCATTTTCCTTGAGGGCGTGATGCGCCATCGTGATGGTCACACCCGAGGTCAGCAAGATCAGCGTATTGACGAGCGGCAGGCCCCAGGCAGGAATGGTTTCAAATTCACCGCCGATATCGGAAGGACCATTGCTCGGCCAACCGGCACTGAACCCGTGCCAGAGATAATTATTGGTCAATGCACCATCGCCTTCACCCGACAACCAAGGCAAAGCAAAGTTACGGGCATAGAACAGGGCCCCGAAGAAAGCTGCGAAAAACATGACTTCGGAAAAGATGAACCACATCATGCCCATGCGGAACGAGGTATCGACCTGGTCGTTGTAATTGCCCTGCATGGATTCGGAAATGACGTCACCGAACCAGAAGCCGAGCGTGAGCAACATACCCAGCATACCGACCATGAAAACGTTGAAGCCCCAGTCGCTTCCGTTAAACCAGTTCGCAACGCCCACCATCATGGTGAACATGACGATCGAGCCTATGAAAGGCCAGCGGCTGTGGTGCGGAACGTAATATACGTTTGCGTCGGGTTGGGCGTGAGCCATGGTAATTCCCCAGTCTTTATCTAAGTGTTATGGCGCCGACCTTGCGGTCGGTGATGTGCTCGGCGCTTTTGCAAGCGCTGTTGCTTTGTCATTGATGAAAAAAGTATACGACAGCGTGATGGTATGTACATCTTCCGGCAAATTCGGATTGATGACAAAACGCACCGGCATGTCGCGTTGTTCACCGGCTTTCAGCAATTGCTGGGTGAAGCAGAAGCATTCGGTCTTGTTGAAAAAGCTCGAAGCCACCACCGGCGTTACCGACGGCGCGGCGTTACCCACCACCGCGTACGACGCGTTGTTTTTTGCGATGTAGTGGGTGTCGTACATTTTGCCGGGAATCACTTCCATCGTCAGTTGTGATGGCTGGAAGTCCCATGGCAGTTTCGAATTCACGGTGCCGTCGAATTCGACCGTGATCTTGCGGTTCTTGTTGATCTTGGCGCCGGCCAGGGTTTCTTCCCCTGTCGGCCCCTTCTCCATCTTGATGCCGAAGATCTTTTCGCAGGCAATGTTGTACAAGGGCACCATCGAGAACGCAAAGGCAAACGAACACACCGAGATCAGTGCGACGTTTTTCAGTGTTTTGCGAACTTCCGGCTTCATTATTTTATCGCCACGCTCAACAGGAAACCGCCGTAAACGGCAAGCGCAATCAGGCCCAGTATCAAGGCAGTACGCCGCGCTTTCGCGCGGCCCTGTGCATCGGTATTTTGTCCGGAGTCAGCCATTAGTGGGTGACGTCGCCATGGGCCAGATCACCGTCGCGAATGACCGGTGGCGTGGTGAAGGTGTGGTGTGGTGCCGGCGACGGCACGGTCCATTCCAGACCCTTGGCACTTTCCCATACGCGGGCTTCGGCTTTGGCGCCACCGCGAATGCTGGACCAGACGATGTAGGCGAACAGCAGTTGGCTGAGGCCAAATCCAAAACCGCCAATCGAAGACCACATATTGAAGTCGGCAAACGCCGGGTTGTAGTCAGGTACGCGACGTTGCATGCCGGCGAGACCCAGGAAGTGTTGCGGGAAGAACAGCAGGTTCACGAAAATCGTGCTGAGCCAGAAATGCCATTTGCCCAGGGTTTCGCTATACATATGGCCGGTCCATTTCGGCAGCCAGTAGTACACGCCGGCCATGATGCCGAAGATCGCACCGGTCACCAGCACGTAATGGAAGTGGGCAACGACGAAATAGGTGTCGTGATACTGCATGTCGGCCGACACGATCGCGAGCATCAGGCCCGAGAAACCGCCGATGGTGAACATGATCACGAAGCCGAGCGCAAACAACATCGGCGTTTCGAAACTGATCGAACCGCGCCACAGCGTGGTGGTCCAGTTGAACACTTTCACGCCGGTCGGGATCGCGATCAACATTGTGGCGTACATGAAGTACAGCTCGCCGCCGAGCGGCATGCCGACGGTGAACATGTGGTGAGCCCAGACGATGAAGCTCAGGAACGCGATCGAAGCGGTTGCGTACACCATGGCCTGATAGCCGAACAGCGGCTTGCGGGCAAAGGTAGGAATGATTTCGGATACCACGCCGAAGGCGGGCAGAATCATGATGTACACCTCGGGATGGCCGAAGAACCAGAAGATGTGTTGATACATCACCGGATCACCGCCACCGGCCGCATTGAAGAAACTGGTGCCAAAGAATTTGTCGGTCAGCAACATCGTGACCGAACCTGCCAGAACAGGCATCACTGCAATCAGCAGGAACGCGGTAATCAGCCAGGTCCAGACGAAGATCGGCATCTTGAGCAAGTCAACGCCCGGAGCGCGCATGTTCAGCACGGTCGCGATGATGTTGATGGCGCCCATGATCGAACTGACACCCATCATGTGGATCGCGAAGATGGTGAACGCCGTGCTGGTGCCGCCTTGCAGCGACAGTGGCGGGTAAAGGGTCCAACCGCCGGCAGGACCACCGCCACCGATGCCGAAACCTTCAAGAATCAAAGGCAGCAGCAACAGGGTAAAGGCAAACGGCATGATCCAGAACGACCAGTTGTTCATGCGCGGCAATGCCATGTCCGGCGCGCCGATCATCAACGGAATCATCCAGTTGGCCAAGCCAACGAAAGCCGGCATGACGGCACCGAAGATCATCACCAGTGCGTGCGTGGTGGTCATCTGGTTGAAGAATTCCGGCGCTACCAATTGCAGGCCTGGCTGGAACAATTCGGCACGGATGACCATGGCCATCGCGCCGCCGATGAAAAACATCAGCAGCGAGAACAGCAAATACAAAGTACCAATATCTTTATGGTTGGTGGAGTAAAACCAACGCTCGAAAAAACCTTGCTTGTGATCGTGATGATCATCGTGAGCAGCGGTATCGTGTGCCATGGCGCGTGCCTCTTAAAGAAAATTAGGGTTGGGTGCTGGCTGCAGGTGCGGCGGCTTGGTCGGCCGCATCTTCTGCAGGTACATCACCGGCATCAATCGTGACAGCAGCGGGAGCGGCGGCCGGCGCGGGATTATTCGCTGCCTTGCGCTCTGCGAGCCAGGTTTTGTAATCGGCTTTTGAAACCACTTTCACCACGATCGGCATAAAGCCGTGGTCCTTGCCGCACAACTCGGCGCAAACACCACGATATGTACCAATTTTTGCGGCCGGCACTTCGGTCCAGGCTTCGTTGATCACGCCTGGGATTGCATCCTGCTTCCAGCCCAGGGCGGGAACCCACCAGGCATGGATCACGTCGTCGGCGGTGATCACGAAACGGACGCGGGTATCGGCGGGAATCACCAAAGGATTATCCACGTCACGCAAATAATGCTTGTGCGCGATGATCGCTTCCTTGCTCGCAGCAGGGTCCTGACGCAAGCGGTCGGATTCGCGATCCAAACGCGAGGTGTATTCCAGACCTTCGCCCTTGTATTCATAAGTCCACAACCATTGCTGGCCGGTGACCTTGATCGTCATTTCGTATGGCTTGGCCGAGTGGTTGGCGTTGTAAAGCTCCATTACCTTGCCGGTCGCCGGAATCGCGGAAGCGATAAGGATGATGATGGGGATGCCGGTCCAGAGAACTTCAAGAAAAGTGCTGTGGGTGAAATTGGTATCGGGAACCGCACCTTTGGATTTGCGGAACTTGAACATCGCAAGGCCCATGGCACCGAATACGATGATTCCGATGACCACGCATACCCAGAACATCAGCATGTGGGAGTCATAGGCATTTTGCGAACTGGTGGTAACACCGTCCGTCATGTTCAGCTGCCAAAGTTGTGGCTCTTTGGTGTCGTCGGCAAATGCTGCCAATGAAGCAAGGCTGCCATACAGGCCAGTCAACATTGCCGTGATGCGATTTGTTTTCATCATGTCCGCCTCAATCCCCGTGCATCAATACTAAAAATTCGTCAAACGCGATTAGCAGCCCGCGCCAATAATGTCTTCAACTGTTCGGCCAGATCCAGTCGCTCATCCGGCGCCAGAAACGCTCCAACTTCACAACTCTTGCCCTTTGACGCCAGCACGATCCTCGGTGCTTCGCGCGCTTTTTCAAGCTGCATGCGAACCCAATAGGGGTGTGCGTCAAAAACCAGCTCGTCCCGACCCGAACGCGACACGGTGCAATGTTCCGCATCCAGTTCGATCGTTTCAAAGCAGCTGCTTTTAAACCAGACTCTGCGAAGTACGACTGCCACGAACAGGCAATCAAGCAACGCAAACAATGGTGCAAAAACATTTCCCACGACATAACCGATTAAAGCAACAGCCCAGGTCATGACCGCAATCAACGAGAACAATGCGATGAATTGCGGCTTTGTCATCGCCCGGCGCGGACGTAAAACGAGCGCATGCCGGCTGTTTTCAGACAAAAAATGCTCAATCATCGAAAATCCTCGCGTTGGCCATTGGGGCTAAGCAACCGTTGGCCGCAGGAAATCGGGCCAATTTTACTCGCTAGACGGTCCTACCGGCAACTAGAATACGCCTTCGTACGGACAGCAAGGTGAAGAATCATGCCCTGCCAACCTGCCTCGCAAAGCCGTAGAATTGCCCTCTCGCTTCCATCGCCCTCCCGCCAGGTTGTCCGTGAATCCCATTCTTTCCTCCGAATTACCCAAGCACTTTCCACCCCTGATGACGCACATCACTGCGGCCTATGCGCGTGATGAAGCGGAGCATTTGAACGAATTGCTGGAACAGGCGCGTCTGGCCGACACCGACCAGGCCAGCGTCCAGATCATGGCGGCCGGGTTGGTGAAAAAAGTGCGAATCCGTGCGGCAGATCCCGGTTTGGTCGAAGCCTTCATGCGCGAATACGACCTGTCTTCCGAGGAAGGCGTGCTGCTGATGTGCGTGGCGGAGGCCTTGTTGCGCATTCCGGACCAAGGCACCGCCGACAAATTGATTCGCGACAAGCTCGGCGATGCGGACTGGAATTCGCACGTCGGCCAATCCAGCTCCTTGCTTGTAAACGCCTCGACCTGGGGCCTGATGCTGACCGGAAAAATCGTCAGTCTGAATGATGAAACCCAGCGCGATTTTGGCGGTGCGTTCAAGCGCCTGGTATCGCGCGCCGGCGAACCGGCAATTCGTCTTGCCGTGCGCCAGGCGATGCGCATCATGGGCCATCAATTTGTGCTGGGCCGCACGATTTCCGAAGCACTGGAACGATCGCAGAAAGGCGACGGTGCGAATTACCGCTACTCTTTCGACATGCTCGGCGAAGCCGCTTTCACCGCCGCTGATGCCGAACGTTATTTCCAGGCCTACAAAAACGCGATTGATGCGATTGGCGCAGGCGGACCTTATCCGAATATTTTTGCCGCGCCATCGATCTCGATCAAACTCTCGGCACTGCACCCGCGACTCGAAGTCGGCAAGCGCGAACGCGTGATGAGTGAATTGGCGCCGAGAATTTTGCAATTGGCACAACAAGCGAAATCCGTCGGCATCGGTTTCACGATTGATGCCGAAGAATCCGAGCGTCTGGAACTGTCGCTGGAACTGATCGCAAGAGTCTTCACCGACAAATCGCTCGATGGCTGGGAAGGCTACGGACTTGCCGTACAGGCTTATCAGAAGCGCGCGCCCTTCGTGCTCGACTATCTGATTGATCTTGCGAAAACCACCGGCCGCCGCATGCCGATCCGTCTGGTCAAAGGCGCGTACTGGGATTCCGAAATCAAGAAAGCGCAGATGGAGGGTTACGCTGGCTATCCAGTATTTACCCGCAAGCCGAATACCGATGTGAGCTATATCGCCTGCGCGAAAAAAATGTTGCAGGCCAGCGATGTCATTTATCCGATGTTCGCCACGCATAACGCGCATACCATTGCCGCGATATACCAGATTGCAAAAAATACCGGCCTGCCCGACTACGAATACCAGCGTCTGCATGGCATGGGCCACGACCTGTACGCCGAAGTGATCGGCAAAAACGATTTGGCAATTCCCTGCCGCGTTTATGCGCCGGTAGGTTCGCACGAAGATTTATTGCCGTATCTGGTGCGTCGTCTTCTGGAAAATGGCGCGAACTCCAGTTTCGTCAATCGCATTACCGATGCCAACGTAAAACCGGAAGATCTGGTGGCCGATCCGGTCGCCGCCGTCACCGGTTTTGCCAGCAAAGCACATCCCCGTATTCCAACCCCTGGCCACTTGTTTGGCGACGAGAGAAAAAATTCTATGGGCATCAACCTAGCCAATGATTCCGCTTTAGCCGAACTCGCCGCGAGCGTGAATGCCGCGATCAAGAACTGGCAGGCAACGCCGCTGGTTCCCGGCAGCAAGAACACCGGCGCGATGAATGCGGTAACCAACCCCGCCAATCGCAAGGAAAGCGTCGGCCAATGGCAGTCGACCGACAGCGCACAAGTGCAAATCGCTCTGGACAATGCCCATTCGGCATTCCAGGAATGGGATCACACACCTGCGGCATCGCGCGCAAAAATTCTGGAATACGCGGCCGACCTGATGGAACAACGCATGCCGGAACTGATCGCGCTCTGTGTGAAAGAAGCAGGCAAGTCGATGTCGGCTTCGGTCGCCGAAGTTCGCGAAGCTGTGGATTTCTGCCGTTACTACGCGGTGCAATCGCGCAAACTGTTTGGCCATCCGGAGAAATTGCCTGGCCCGACCGGCGAATCAAACGAATTGCAATTGCATGGCCGCGGCGTATTCGTTTGCATCAGCCCATGGAATTTCCCGCTCGCGATTTTCATGGGCCAAATTGCCGCAGCACTCGCTGCCGGCAATACCGTGATTGCAAAACCGGCCGAACAAACCAGCCTGATGGCTTTCTTCGCGGTGAAATTGCTGCACGAAGCCGGCGTGCCGGAAAAAGTGCTGCAATTCCTGCCTGGCGACGGCGCCACCGTTGGTGCTGCACTGACCAAAGATCCGCGCGTAGCCGGCGTCTGCTTTACCGGTTCGACCGAAACCGCGTGGGCGATCAATCGCAGTCTGGCCGCACGCAATGCGCAAATCGCGACACTGATTGCCGAAACCGGCGGACAAAATGCGCTGATCGCCGATTCTTCGGCACTGCCGGAACAATTGGTGAAAGACGCGATCACCGCCGCGTTCGATTCCGCCGGACAACGTTGTTCGGCCGCCCGTATTCTTTTCGTGCAAAGTGATATCGCCGATAAAGTCATTCACATGCTCAGCGGCGCGATGGATGAATTGGTCGTTGGTGATCCGGGTTTGTTATCGACCGATGTTGGTCCGGTCATTGATGAGGATGCCAAAGCGATTCTGGTCGCGCATGCCGAACGCATGGACAAGGAAGCCAAACTGATCAAGGCGGTTCAACTGCCGGCAGCTTGCGCCGATGGAAGCTTCTTCGCGCCGCGCGCGTATGAATTGAAATCGCTGTCGCAACTGAATCGCGAAATTTTCGGGCCGGTGCTACACGTGATTCGTTACGAAGCATCGCAGCTCGATGACGTGCTGAACCAGATCAATGCCAGCGGTTATGGCTTGACGCTCGGCATCCACTCGCGAATTGATTCGACGATCACGCATATCGCCAAATCCGTGCGCGTCGGCAACTGTTACGTCAATCGCAATCAGATCGGTGCCGTCGTTGGCGTGCAACCGTTCGGTGGCGAAGGCTTGAGCGGCACCGGACCGAAAGCCGGCGGCCCGCACTACTTGCTGAAATTCGCCAGCGAACGCACTTTGACCGTGAACACCACGGCAGCCGGCGGCAATGCGAGTTTGCTGACATTGGCGGATTGATATTCGATTTCATGTAGGGGCGCCTGCTTGCCGCGCCAGCTTTTGCTTTCCGATCTCAAAAGCGGGCGCGGCAAGCAGGCGCCCCTACGGATGGATATATTTTTCTGCGAGGTGGTCCAATGCAAAACCCCGCCATTCTTTATCCGGTATTCGCACTCGCGGCCTGGACTTTTCTGGTCCTGCTGTTGATTCCGTTTTACCGGGTGCGCGCTGGGCTTCGGCGTGAAATCAAATCGGACGATTTCAAATACGGCGAGTCGGCGACGGTGCCACCTTACGTCAGCATTCCGAATCGCAATTACATGAACCTGCTTGAATTGCCGATGCTGTTTTATGTCGTCTGCGTTTTGTTGTATGTCACCGCAGGCGGCTCTTCAATCGCGATCAAGCTGGCATGGGCTTATGTCGCGCTGCGGATTATTCACAGCATCATTCATTTGAGTTACAACAAGGTGATGCATCGTTTGACCGCATTTGCAGCCAGCAATTTTGTATTGATCGCATTGTGGATCCTAGCGGGAATGCATATAGCTTTGCATTCGTAGGGGCGCCTGCTTGCTGCGCCCGCTCTTGCTTGTCGATCTTAAAAGCGGGCGCAGCAAGCAGGCGCCCCTACGGAATCAGGGCGCGATCAAATCCGCCAGACGAAACCGGTGCGGATCGCGGAAAAACAAGGAATGGAATGGCGTCGCTTTTTTATCGAAGGGTTTCCACTCGCCTTCTTTTTGCGCGAGTCGATCCGCCATCGCCCATAGCACCGCTGCATTGGCGCCCATACCGAGATGCGTCGCGCTGACTTCAATGTTTTCAGCCATATGATGATCGGGTGCGAGGCTCATGCGCCAGTTCACGATGCCGTCGGTTTTGCTCATGATCGATGTGGTCGGTACGCTCGGTTGTCCGGCCACCAATTCCATCAGGCGCGGATCGTCGTGACGAAAACCGCTGACCAATTCGAAGACGCGCCAGGCATTGGTGCCTTTCGGGTGGCCGGTTAAGGGCGAACCCATCGTCACCACGGAACGAATGCGATCCGGCATACGCAATGCCAAGGCATTCGCCATGGCTCCGCCCAGCGACCAGCCGACGATGCTGACTTTCTGGTCATGCTCGAATTGCATTTGCCTGACTTTTTCGACCAGACCCTTGATCACATGATCGCGCGGGCCGAAATTAAGACCCTGGTCCCATTTGTAGGCTGCGTAACCCAAACGATCGAGATAACGGCGAATCGGATAGGTGCTGCGATCACCGGCCGCCAATCCCGGTAATACCAACACCGGATGACCATCGCCGCGCGGCGCATTTTTCAATATAGGCCATGCCGCCAGATACGAACCCCACTCGAATACCGCACGCCCTTCCAACGCCATGCATAACCAGGATGGTGACTTCAGCGATTGATGTGTTTTGGGGCGCAGGGCGGGTGTTTTCATTCAGGCAACATCTCATTGAGTTCGTTTAGAGAGCGTGACAAGGCAGCGGCGAGCGCTTCGGGTTTTCTGACGATATCGCCGCAAGCGGTGATGCCGAATTCCAGCGAGCCCGCATAACTTTGTACAGTAATATTCAAAGCCAAACCGTGCGTCACTATGGAAACCGGATAGTAATGCCTCAGCTTCGCGCCTGCCAGATAGAGCGGAATCGGCGGACCCGGCACATTGGATATGGCGACATTGGCCAAGGGCGGCAATTTTTCAGCAACCCTTCCAAACGCCCACAGGCGCGACAAACCCGAAGCCCAGATCGGTGCTGCCAAGCCGGGGAAATCGGTCGGAATCAGATTCTTGAATGTCGCAACACGCTGCTTGATTTGCGCGGTCGATGCGCGAATTGCCTGCAGGCGTTCGAGCGGATCGGCGATATCGGTCGCCAATGAACACTGCACCATCGATACCTGGTTGTTGGCATCGGTATTTCCACTTTCACGCAGGGACACCGGCATCGCGGCAATCAGACTTTGCTTCGGAAGATGCTGCGTTTTTTTCAGCATTTCGCGCAAGGCACCGCCGCACATGGCCATCACCACGTCATTGAGACTGACATTGAAGCCGCGAGCGACCCGCTTCACGATATCGATCGGTACCGATACCGAGGCAAAACTTCGTGCACTGCTGATTTGCTGGTTAAACGGTGTGCGCGGTGCCAGCAAAATACTGTCGCGCAGATTCTTGATCTTGGTCGGCGAACTGATTCCACCAGCCAGTTTCAGTGTGCTCGGCAACGCCCGCAATAATTTTGCAAATTGATTGACGGTTGAACGCACGGCGGTTTGGGTGACATCACGTTTACGCAAGCGTGATGACGATTCCTGATCTGTCACTATTTTCTTCGAGATTTTCTTCGGCGCTTTCGCTTCGACATCCAGCAATACTTGCGCCAATGCCACGCCACCCTGCCCGTCCAGCAAGGCATGGTGCACTTTGGAATACAGGGCAATCACGCCGGGCTCGACATTTTCAATCACGACGAATTGCCACATCGGAAGATTTCGATCCAACAAGGCGGCATGCAATTTTCCGGTCAACACATTCAACTTGGCCATGCCGCCATTGCCGGGCAAGGTTTTTTTCAGTACGTGCTTTTTGAGATCCACACTATCTGTTTCCATCCACATCGGGTGCGCCAGATCCAGCGGTGTTTCCTTCAGCACACGACGTAGCGCTGCGGCACGCGGCAATCTATCCTGCAAATGTGCCAACAGCTCGGCCTGGAAATCATACTTTTTCCTTGATCGCGTTTTGGGTATTTCGATCAACATCACGCTGCCGACATGCATCGGGGTGCCGGCATTTTCCAGATACAAAAACCCTGCATCCAGTCCGCTTAAAGGTTTAAGTCGTTTCGCCATCACATCCCCCCAATGTTTATGCTTATTTGCCCTGAAATACCGGCGACCGCTTTTCTCTGAAGGCAGCAATGGCTTCCTGCATGTCTTCTGTTTTCATCATCTCGGGCAACATCGGCATCAACGCTTTCAATGCGGTGATGTCGCCATCGTGTCTTGCCTGTCGTGCCGATGCCAACACCGCTTGCACGCCAAGCGGCGCGGCATTCGCAATGCTACGCGCAATTTTCAGCGCGCATTCGAATTGCTCGCCCGGTTCGGTCAGTGCCTGCACGAAACCCATTCGATACGCTTCTTCGCCGCTGAATTCGTCACCGGTCAGCAGGTAACGCATCGCATTGCCCCAGCCGATTTCCTGCATCAGCCGAACCGTTGCGCCTCCGCAGGGAAAGAAACCGCGTTGCACTTCCAGTTGCGCGAAGCGTGTGGTGCGCGATGCCACGCGAATATCGCCGGCCATCATCAGTTCCATCGCAACGGTAAAGCTGACGCCTTGTGCCGCAATCACCAGTGGCTTGCTTAAACGTTTTGTTTCATCCAGACCGAAGGGTTCCAGACTGCTATCGGGCAAGTCCGCCAAACGACCTTGCGCCAGTACTGGCGCCCATTGCGGCAAATCCAGTCCGGCCGTGAAATGGTCGCCGTGGCCGAACAATAATCCGACGCGCAGATCGGGATCACGATCCAGTTCGCCATAAGCCGCGGCCAATGCACGATAAGTATCGACATCGAACGCATTGCGTTTTTCGGGGCGGTTGAAGCCCATCAACAGAACATGGCCGTCACGTTCGACGGTGAATGGCGAGTCGCTCATCAGAAAGCCTCCATTGGCATCGAGAGTGTGGTGTCATCCATTTTTTGCAGCAGTGCCGCCTGGGTTTTTATCTGCGGCAATTCATAAGTGAAAAAGAAACGGCAGGCCTGCAGCTTGCCATGATGGAATTCTTTTTCAGCTTCGGTTTTTTCAAGACATTCATTGGCGACGACCGCTTGCTTCAACCACATCCAGGCAATGCTGACGTGACCCATCATGTTCAGGTAATACGCAGCGTTGGCAAGACTCAGGCGAATATTACCTGCCTGCATTTGCATCACCAACACCTGCGTGGTTTTGCCGACCAGCATCAAGGCCTGCGCCAATTCGTCGGCATGCGATTTCAGGTTTTCAAACTCCTTTGCCTTGGCAATATCGGTCTCGATCTGTTTTTGCATCAAGGCCAGTGCCGCGCCGTTTTCCAATAATACTTTTCGACCCAGCAGATCGAGCGCCTGAATTCCGTTCGCACCTTCGTGAATCGGGTTCAAGCGATTATCGCGATAAAACTGTTCGACCGGATATTCGCGCGTATAGCCGTAACCGCCGAGAATCTGGATCGCCAGATCATTGGCCTTGCAACACCATTCGCCGCTCCAGGCTTTCAGCATCGGTGTAATCAATTCCAGTAGCAGTTTTGCTTCCCGCACTTTATCGGCATCCGGATCGTTGTCTCGCACGTCAATCAATTGCGCCGAATAAAACGCCAGCGCCAGCGCGCCTTCGGTATAGGATTTTTGCTGCAGCAACATGCGTCGCACATCGGCGTGTTCGATCAATGCCACCGGCGGCGAAGCCGGATCTTTCTGTTCCGGATGCCGCCCTTGCTTACGCTCTTTCGCGTATTCAAGCGAATGCAGATACCCCGCGGTACCGAGCATGATCGCGCCGACACCGACGCCGATACGCGCTTCGTTCATCATGTGAAACATCTGCGACAAGCCTTGGTGCTGCGGACCCACCAGATAGCCCACGCAGTTGTCGCGTTCGCCGAATTTCAGAAACGTATTCACGATGCCGCGCTGCCCGAGTTTGTGGTTCACGCCGGCCAGTTGCACGTCGTTACGGTCGGCCCAGGCTGCCATCGGCATTGACCAGGAATTTCGGCACGATAAACAGACTGATGCCTTTGACACCCGACGGGCCACCGGGAATTTTCGCCAATACCATGTGCACGATATTTTCCGACAGATCATGTTCGCCACCGGATATCCACATCTTCGAACCGCTGATGCGATAGGTACCATCGTGCATGCAGAGTCGCAGTGGTTTTGATATCGCCGAGCGAGGAACCGGCCTGCGGCTCGCTCAGGCACATGGTGCCGAGAAAGCGACCCTGCAAAATCGGCAACATGTATTTTTCACGCTGCTCCGCCGTGCCATGCGCTTTCAGCAAATTGGCGACACCGCGCGCCAGCATCGCATAGCCCATCGTGGAAACATTCGCACTGGCGAACAAGGCATCGCAAGCGAGCGAAATACTGAAAGGGAGTTGCATGCCGCCGTCTTCACTATCGGCAAATGCGGCCGGAAATCCGGCTTCAGCATAGGCATCCAGCGCCGCTTTCACTTCCGGAATGATCTTGACGCTGCCGTTATCGAACTCGGGTTCATGACTGTCTGATTTCCGGTTATGCGGCAGGAATTTTTCCATTGCCAAATCATGCGCTGCCTCCATCACGGCCTCGAAAGTGGAGACTTCATGCTCGGCGAAACGTGGATAGGCGCAAAGCTTTTCCATCGGAAAAACCTTGTGCAACAAAAAGCGCAGATTGGTCTGGTTGATCAAAGGCGATGTGGACATTGGCTTTCCTTTCGTTACAGGAAGTCTAAGCGATGTAATGCTTTCGTAGGAGGCCGCTTGCGGGCGACCTTCCCTGGACACGTCGGGCCCAAGGGCCCTCCTACGCTTTTGCGAAAGCCGCGTTATACTGGGTTTTTACGATTGTTGACCGAATGTTTCTCGAGCACTTCCAGCTGCGTGAACCGCCCTTTTCGATCAGCCCGGACCCGCGTTTCGTTTTTCTGAGCGATCGCCACCGGGATGCCTTGGCGCATCTTTTATATGGCGTTGGCCAGGGCAGCAGCGGTGGTTTCGTGCAATTGACCGGCGAAGTGGGAACGGGCAAAACAACTTTATGCCGTTTATTGCTCGAACAACTACCGGCCAATACGCGCGTGGCTCTGATCCTGAATCCGATGCTGTCGCCGATCGAATTGCTTGAAGCCATCGGCAAGGAATTGCATATCCCGCTGCGGGGCAAACAAGGGCACCAGAAACGCCTGATCGATGCCTTGAATGTTTATTTGTTGCAAGCCTACGCCGAAGGCCTGCGCGTGGTGTTGATTATTGACGAGGCCCAGAATTTGTCGGCCGAGGCCTTGGAACAGGTCCGCTTGCTGACCAATCTGGAAACCAATACGCAAAAACTTTTGCAGATCATCCTGCTCGGACAGCCTGAACTGCGCGACCTGCTGGCACGCCGCGATTTGCGGCAATTATCGCAGCGGATTACCGCACGCTTTCATCTGACGCCGCTTGATGAAACGGAAACACAACAATATTTGCGACATCGTTATGCGGTGGCCGGCGGCTCACAGTTCCCGTTCGCTGCCGATGCCATTCGCGCATTATTTGCGTATTCCAAGGGAATTCCGCGCCTGCTGAATATCATCGCCGACCGTGCATTGCTTGCCGCCTATGTGCATGAAAACCATGTGGTCGATAAGCGACTGGTCTCGCTCGCGGCGAAGGAAATTCTACCCACGCGTAACCATGACAAGCTTTGGCGATTGGCAACATGGGTTTCTGCTGCCGTGCTGGCGGCCGCCATGGGGTTTGCCATTCAATATTATTTCGAAGCCAATGCGAACGAACCGGGAGTCGAGCATGTCACTCATCCTTGATGCCCTGAAAAAATCCGAAGCCGAGCGCCAGCGCGGGCAAGCTCCCAACATACTCAGCCCGCTGCCTGCGGCGCCCAGTCATGTCCATGCCGGCAAAGCATCGAAACTTCCCTGGTTGATCTTGATGGCCGCTTTGTTCGCCATGATCGTCGCCGCATACTTTTATGCACAATCTCGGATTGCCGTAACGCCCGCCATCACCCATCTGCCTGGCGAGAACAAACCTGCCCAAACGGCAGCGATTGCATCAGACGAAACTTCCATTCCCGCCGTCGAAGCACCGAAACCGGTCGTGATTGAAAAGCCGCCTGTGCAGCAAACGGAAACCATCGCGCCAGTCACGACCGCTCCGGCTATCCTGCCGCCAGCCATTCCTCCGGCACCTGTAATGGATCAGACAGAAGCGGCTCCGGCTCTGGCAAATCTTTCGGACATGCCGGCCGAACAGCGACAGCAATTACCGCCACTCAAACTGAGCATGCATGTTTTTTCGATCGATGCCGGCAAACGTTTTGCGATTATCGATGGCCAGCGCGTTAACGAAGGCGGCCTCGTCGGGTCCGTGGTGATTGAACAAATCCGTCAGGATGGCGTGGTATTGTCGGTGCAAGGACAATCCTATCTACTGCCACGACCGTGATCCTTCGATAACATGTTTGTCAATCTGCCCTCGAGAAAGAAAGCCGCCAAACGCTGGGCAACTCCGCTGTTAGTTGGCCTGATCGTGCTTGTTTTTCTATGGCTGCAATGGTGGCCAAGCGCCGCGGAAGTGAAAACCTATCTCGACCACTGGGGTACCTTGTCCGGCAGCCTGCATGAGTGGCGCGTGGACTTCAGCGATGGTCGTCCGCTCACTTTGCTGAGCGCATTGTTTATCCATATCAACTGGGTACACATGCTGGGTAATGTGGTCTTTCTGTTGATCTTTGCCTTTCCTTCCGAAAAATCACTCGGGCCTTGGCGATTGCTGACGGTTTTCCTGCTGGGCGGTGCGATTGCGAACCTGGTGGCATCCTTGATGCTGGACACACCGGGGCGACTGATTGTCGGTGCCAGTGGCGGCGTGTCGGCACTGATCGGTGCTTATCTTGCCCTGTTCCCGAACGCGCGCTTAGGTATCGTGTTGCCACTTGGCCTCTGGCTCGAATTCATACGCCTGCCCGCGGTCGTGCTGATTGGTGTCTGGGCCTTGCTGCAGTGGCTGTTTACGTTTCTGGGTCCGGCCTTCGGCCATGTCGCCTGGTGGGCCCATGTCAGCGGTTTTGTCGCAGGCATTCTGATTGCCCTGCTGATGCGACCGTTCATCAAACTTCCACGAATCCACTAACTCATGAAAAAGCTCTACAAAATCACCTTCTTCAATGCCGGAAAAATTTACGAACTGTACGCCCGGAAAATCATGTCGGGCGACATCTGGGGCTTCACCGAAATCAGCGAACTGGTTTTTGACGTCAACGAGGGCCTGGTCGTTGATCCGACCGAAGAACGCCTGCGTGACGAATTTGCCAACACCAAAGTGCTTCATCTGCCGATGCAGAGCATCGTTCGCATCGAGGAAGTCGATCGCAAGGGCCAGCTCGCCATACGCGACGCCACCACCGGTGAAAAAGTGGTCACGCCATTTCCTGTCCCGATGAAGCCTTTGCGCTGATTACCTATGCGCATTGCGATACTTTTCCACGAGAAAGACCGCCATCGCGATCTTCAACGCTACGATATCGTGCATGTTGCCAAGTACTGGGAAGCCCTGGGCCACGATACCATCACCGTTTTCGGTACCGAAAATTTTGTCCCGGCCGACATCGCTATTTTGCATGTCGATCTGAGTCAGGTACCACAACGGTTTCTGGATTTCGCTGATCGCTACCCGATCTGCCTGAACAAAAACATTACCGATATCAGGAAATCTGCCATCTCGCAGCATCAGTTATCAGTGAATGATGACTACGACGGCGAGGTCATCGTCAAATCCAATTTCAATTCCGCCGGTGTTCCCGAACGCATTAATGGAACCTGGTGGTCACGCGCGGGACTTCGTCTTCGCCAGTTTTACCTGAAGTCCCGGCAGCAGATCGTGATTGCAAAACAGAAGGACTATCAAATTTTCGAGCATCTTTCGCAGGTGCCCCGGGAAGTGTTTGCCAGGCCCGATCTGATCGTTGAAAAATTTCTGCCGGAACGCCACGGCGATCTCTACCACGTGCGTTGCTGCGTCTTCCTGGGTAATGGCACGCCCTGCCAAATGATGATTTCGCAGAAGCGCGTGGTATCTATTAGCAATACCATCAGCCTTGTGGAATGCGACACGCATCCGGAAATCCTGCAATTGCGGAAACAACTCGGATTTGACTATGGTAAATTCGATTACGTAATACACGAGGGGAAAGTCGTATTACTGGATGCCAATAAAACCACCGGCAGCGGGGACCTGACCGGAAACCCGATGATTGAACGTTTCAGGAAAATGCGGGCAGAGGGTTTGCTTGATTACTACAAACAGGCGCTAGCAGAAAAAACATAATCATGAGCAAAACCAGCATTATCATCACGACCTACAACAACCCGGTCTGGCTTGAAAAGGTACTTTGGGGTTTCAGTTGTCAAACCCGGCAGGATTTCGACATCGTGATTGCCGATGATGGCTCCCGTGACGAGACCCGCGATTTAATCAACACCCTGCGGGGGAAAATCCCCATGAATATCCGGCATGTCTGGCAGGATGACGATGGCTTTCGCAAGTGCCGGATTCTCAATCAGGCTATCGTGCAAGCCGAGGGCGAATACCTGATTTTTACCGACGGCGATTGCATCCCGCGCCGGGACTTTGTCGAAACGCATCTCAAGCATCGGGAACCCGGCGCCTACCTTTCCGGCGATTACGTCCGTCTTCCGATGAGCACCAGCATTGCCATCGGCAAGGAAGAAATTCTGAGTGGACGCTGTTTTGATCTGGACTATCTGATTGCCAACGGCTATCCACCCAAGAAAATCAGCCAGCGCCTGAAAGCAAAAGGTCTGAAAGCAAGTTTTCTGGATACCTTCAGTTTCGTGCAGGCCAACTGGTACGGCAACAATGCTTCAGGCTGGAAGAAAGATCTTGTTGCAGTGAACGGTTTCGATGAGCGCATGGCTTACGGCGGCTCGGACTGGGAATTTGGCGACCGCCTGAACCGCTCGGGCATCAAGCGCAAGCGAGTTCGCTATCGTGCCATCGTGCTGCATCTGGACCACGCCAGGGCCTATGCAAATGCCGATCTGATCGAGAAGAACAAGGCGATCTGGAATGAAGCCGTGAAAAACAACACCGTCTGGACGGACTTTGGAATCTCGTCGCAGTCCGGAACCTGATCGGCCTATTTGGCCTTGTCTTTCGCCTTGATCGGGGCGGATTTGGTTTTCGGCGCACTGGCCAATTTCAATCGCGCCAACGCACGGGCAATGATGTCATCACCGGTAATCGATTCGCCGCGCGCATAACCGTCATCGACTTCGTCATCGCCGGCAAGATGCCCGACCAGATCCTGCTCGCGCATTCCCTTGTTTGCGCTGCCACTGACAATCACGTCCGGCGTGATGCCATTGGCCTGGATCGATTTTCCGCTCGGCGTGTAATAACGCGAAATTGTCAGCTTGATGCCATCACCGCGCGTCATCGGAAATATTTTTTGCACCGAGCCCTTGCCGAAGGTGCGACTGCCCATCAGCAAGGCGCGCTTCTGGTCTTTCAATGCCCCGGCCACCACTTCCGAAGCGCTGGCGCTGCCCACATCGACCAAAACGATAATGGGAGCGCCATTCAAAATATCGCCGGGCGTCGCGCGTAAAATCAGGTTCGAATCGGCGATGCGGCCGCGCGTGCTGACGATGATTCCCGATTCAAGAAAGGCATCGGCAATCTGCAGCGCAGAATCAAGCAGGCCGCCGGGATTACTGCGCAAATCGATCACGAGCCCGCGCAATTTCCCGTTCTGGGATTTTCTCAAGGCATTTACTTCGCGCACAAGACTACGACCGGTATCTTCCTGAAACGTGCTGATTCGCACATAGCCATAACCCGGCTCCAGCATGCGGGCCTTGACGCTATCGAGCTTGATCAGCTCGCGTGTCACCAGCACTTCCTTGCTGCCGACTTCGCCCACGCGCGCGATATTCAGGCGAACAACGGAACCCGGTTTCCCACGCAGGCCAAGACTCGCATTGCTGGCATTGCTGCCTCTGACCGGCTTGCCATCAATGGCGGTGATGATGTCGCCGGAACGAAGCCCGGCTTTCGCTGCAGGCGAGCCATCAATCGATGCCACGATGCCCAGACTCTTATCCTTGCGTAACTCCACTTCGATACCAATACCCTGGTAGGCGCCCGAAGAAAATTCCAGCAACTCCTGCATCTCGTTTTTATCGAGATAGGCGCTGTGCGGGTCGAGTTCCTGCAGCAAGCCACGCAGGGAGGCATCGAACAAATCACCGTCCTTGATCGGTTCGACATAGGATTGTTCGACCAGGCTCAATACCTGCATGTAACGACGGATTTCCTCGATCGGAACCGTGTTTGCCGGTATCGGTACCGGGTTCGTTTTCGCAGCAGGGCTTCGCGCCACCTGGGCAAAACCAAGAGTCGAAGTTGTCGCTAACATCACCAGCAATAACGCACGCATTTATGTTCCTAAGGTTTAAGCCAGACTCGCGGATCTTTTGGCTGTCCGTTCTGTCGCAATTCGAAATATAAGGCCGGACTCGATTGGCCGCCAGAGCGTCCGAGCGTGGCAATGGCATCATCGGTCTTTACGCTGTCGCCAACGTTTTTCAACAAGCTGTCGTTGAAGGCGTAAAGACTCATCCAACCATTGCCATGATCGACGATCAAAAGCAGACCGTAGCCTTTCAACCAGTCCGCATAAGCAACTCGGCCCGCCGCAACGGCGCGCACTTCGGCACCGATATTGCCGGTAATCAAAAGGCCGTCGCTGCGATGGCCATCGGGCATGCTGCCACCGAAACCCGCGATTACACTGCCCTGTACCGGCAGCCGCATCGGACTCATCGGTACCATCGGCAAGGGTTTGCCGGGTGTTTTTCTGCTATTGCGCGGCGTAGCCTGCACCGGTTTCTGCGCCATCAGTCTTTGCAGCTTGTCGAGCAGATTATTCAGGTTTTTCTCGTCGCGACCCAGGGCATTCAGGCGCGTTTTCTTGTCGCGGTATTGGGCATCCACCTGTGCGAGCGCCAGGTCGCGTTGCTTGCGCTGCTCATTGAGGTCGGCAAGATTTTTTTCCTGAACTTGTTTTGCCTGAACGTATTGCTGCTGTTGCTGCTTTACTTTCTCGGCCATCAGCGACAATTCCTGCAACTGCCGCGAAATCGTATCGAGCTGCGCTTTTTGGTCGATCTGGAAATAGTGGTGATAGGCCAGTGCTCGCGATGAATCGCTAATTTTATCCTGAGACAACACCAGCTCGAGCGTCGGCGTTTTTCCCAACGCATAGGCGGAGCGAATCAAGGCCGCGAGTGCCTGTTTCTGTTTGACCAGTTTGAGTTCTAGCGCCTGCTTGTCTTTTTCCAGCAATTCCAATTGCGATTGCTGCGCCATCAGTTGCTGGTTGCTCTGGCGTGCGAGCTTGCTGGCGCGCGCCACTTTTGCGTCCATTTCGCGCACTGATGCATTCGCCTCGGCTCGTTGCTGTTCGAGTTTTTTCTGGTCTTCGCTGAGCTTTTTGATTTGTGCTTGCACCGCTTCAAGTTTTTTCTTCTGTGCCGCCGCCTGCGCCTGTGCCGACGGTTTTGCCGCAAGTGCAATGCTCGGCTGAAGGATCAACAGAAGAAAAATGAAAGCGGCGACAAAAAGTTTCGACACTCAGCCCAGCTCCACCAGGGAAACGCCCGTCATCTCGACCGGTTTTTCAATATTCAGCAGATACAAAATCGTCGGCGCGATATCGCGCAGGGCACCACCGCTTCTGAGTACCGCCTTGCGCCCGACATAGACAAAGGGTACCGGACCAATCGTATGGGATGTATGTGGTTCGCCGGTAATCGGATCGCGCATCATTTCCAGATTGCCGTGATCGGCCGTCACCAGCATTTCGCCACCGACGCCGACAATGGCGGAACGCAAGGCTCCCAGTGCTTTATCGACGGCTTCGGCCGCCTTGATCGCCGCCGACAAATCACCGGTATGGCCGACCATGTCGGGGTTGGCGATATTGCAGACGATCACATCGTAACTTTTGCCGTTGATAGCCGCGACCAGTTTGTCGGTCAACTCCGGGCAGCTCATTTCCGGTTGCAAATCATAGGTCGCCACTTTCGGCGAAGGAATCAGTACGCGATCTTCGCCCACGGCGCATTGTTCTCGACCGCCACTGAAGAAGAAAGTGACATGCGCATATTTTTCGGTTTCGGCAATCCGCAATTGCGTGCAGTGGTTCGCCGCCAGAACATCGGACAAGGTGTTCGGCAAATCATCCGAACCGTAGGCTACCGCCGCATCGAGTTTTTCATCGTACTGGCTGAGGCAAACGAAGCGCGACAGTTTTATCTGGCGAGGTTTTTTGAAACCGGCAAAATCCGGTTGCACGAAACACGATGTCAACTGGCGCGCACGATCGGCACGAAAATTCATGAACACGACAGCGTCGCTGTTTTCCATTCGCATGCCGCCGTCAATAATGCTGGCTTTGACGAACTCGTCGGTTTCGCCGCGCTCGTAGGCCGCGATCAGTGCACTCAATGCATCGTCGTAATGAAAATCGGCCTGCGCTTCGGCAATCGCAAGATACGCCGTTTGCTGGCGGTCCCAGCGCTGGTCGCGATCCATCGCGTAATAGCGTCCGGTCACCGTCGCGATTTTCGCATTGCCCAATTCGTCGCAAACAATTTGCAAGGCACGAATGCTCGCTTCGGCCGATTTCGGCGGCATATCGCGGCCATCCAGAAAAGCATGCACAGCGACTCTTTTAACGCCGCGACGATGCGCCAGATCCAGCATCGCGAAAATATGCGATTCGTGGCTGTGCACGCCGCCGGGCGAAAGCAGGCCGAATACATGCAAGGTCGAATCGGCCTGGTTCACCAGATCGCAGGCTTTTACCAGTTCGGCATTTTCGTAAAAACCGCCGTTTTCGATATCGGCATCCACTCGCGTCAGATCCTGATACACGATGCGACCGGCGCCGATATTCATGTGGCCGACTTCGGAATTTCCCATCTGGCCGTCTGGCAGACCGACAAAGCGGCCTTCGGTATGCACCAAAGTGCTTGGATAGTCTTTCAGCAAACCACGCCAATTCGGTAATTGCGCGAGTGCGATGGCATTGTCCGCGGTTTCTTCGCGATAGCCCCAGCCATCCAGAATCAGCAGTAATAAGGGTTTCGGACGGTTCAATGCAGGCTCCTGACCTATGGCACATCACAATTGTAACGAACTAACCACACACTGTTCGTGCTTTAAGCAAGGCTGCGTTGCACTACGTTAAGACGCTGGTATCCACGAAAAGAAAACCGTCTCTAAACCTTTTCGATCCGGCCCGCATCCTAAGCTCACCACCGTTCAAGGAGTTCACCATGCGCCGCACCGTTTTGTTTCTCGCCTTCGCTTTAGCCGCCAGCAGTACTTTTGCACACGACCAGGGCGGTGATGTCTCCAAGGTCAATGGCAGCATCCATGCCGAAAGTGGCCAGACTTACGGCGATCTGGATACCGTCAATGGCAGCATTCATATTGATTCCGGCGCCAATGTTGGCGACGTCGAAACCGTCAACGGCAGCATTTCGGGCGAAGACAAGGCCGTCATGGCCAGCGCCAGCACGGTCAATGGTGCCATTCGGCTGGGCGAACAAAGCCGCGTCACCGGCAAGGTCGAGACCGTCAACGGCGCCGTCACCGTCGGCAAACTGTCCGAACTCGGCGACGACCTCAGCACGGTCAATGGCAAGATCCTGATATACCAATCCAATATTACCGGCGATGTCAGCACGGTGAACGGCGATATTACCGTCGGCACCCACTCGCATATTCATGGCGGTATCACGGTCGACAAACCGACCGGCTTCAGCTGGGGCAAACAAAGAAAACCGCGCATCCTGATTGGCCCAAATGCCGTCGTGATGGGTGAGCTGGTATTCAAGCGCGAAGTCGAATTGATCGTGCACAGCTCGGCAAAAATCGGCAAAGTCACCGGCGCCACCGTGCAAACCTACACCGACAAGGTACCGGACCGTAAAGACTGAGACCGGGTTCACACTAAGTGCAGGCTAACAATTCGGGGTGAACATTCGCGTTATTATCGATGTTCACTCCGGAGGTGTTATGTCGCGTATTGCCTTGTTATCCGCCACTTGTCTGTTGTTGGGCGCCTGCCAATCACCTGTTGGCGTTGATCAGCCAGCCAGCGCCGCGCCACCTTCCCTGCTTCAAACCGAGCATGGCTTTGGTCCTGAGGTATCAACCGAAGACCTGTCAATGCATATCAAAGTATTGGCCTCGGACGAATTCGGTGGCCGTGCACCGGGAACCCCTGGCGAAGACAAGACCGTCGCGTATTTGACCCAGCAATTCCAGCGACTGGGCCTGAAGCCGGGCAATGGCGACAGTTATGTACAGACCGTGCCAATGATCGAAAGCCTGGTCAGCGCCGATTCCACGATGAGCATCGCCACCAAGGGCCAAAGCCGAAACTTGCTGATGGGCAAGGACATGGTGATGGGCACCCGCAGCGAAAAACCCGAAGTCAAAATCGATGCCAGCGACATGGTGTTCGTCGGTTATGGCGTGAATGCACCGGAACAGAACTGGAACGATTACGCCGGCTTGAACGTCAAGGGAAAAACCGTCGTCATGCTGATCAACGACCCTGGCTTCCATGTCGGCGATGCCAAATTATTCGAAGGCCGCCGCATGACCTATTACGGCCGCTGGACCTATAAATTCGAGGAAGCCGCCCGCCAGGGCGCTTCTGCCGCACTGATTATCCACGATACCGAAGGCGCCGCTTATGGCTGGGATGTCGTGAAGAATTCCTGGTCCGGCGCGCAATTCGATTTGCCGATCAGCGAAGATCCTGAACCGCGCGTACCGGTGCAAGGCTGGCTAACGGCCGATGCAGCGAACCAGTTGTTCCAGAGCGCCGGTCTGGATTTCATGAAGCTGCGCGCGGCCGCCAGTCAGCGTGGCTTCAAGCCGGTATCGCTGCATTCGCAATTGAATGTCGACCTGAAAAGCAGCACCAAGCGCGGCGAATCGCGCAATGTGCTGGCAATACTTCCCGGCAAGACGCACCCCGATGAAGCCATCGTCTACACCGCACATTGGGATCATCTGGGCACGCATCCCGGCGAGCCGGGCGACAATATCTACAATGGCGCAATTGATAATGCTTCCGGTGTAGCCGGTGTTCTGGAAATCGCCGAACAATTCACCGTCAACAAACCGGCCGATCGTTCGGTGGTATTTTTATTCGTGACGCTCGAAGAATCCGGCCTGCTCGGTTCGAAGTATTACGCCGCACATCCGGTCATTCCGCTGGCGAAGACTGTCGCCGTGATCAATCTGGATGCGATGACGATGGTAGGTCCCGCGAAAGACCTGACCGTGATCGGCTTGGGCAATTCGGAACTCGACGATTGGCTGGCACCGATTGCCGCTTCGCAAAAACGCGTATTGAGACAGGAAAGTTCGCCCGAAAAAGGAACCTTCTTCCGCTCCGATCATTTCAGTTTCGCCAAGGCCGGCGTGCCCGCGCGTATATGCCAAGGGCGGCATCGACAATCTCGAGAAAGGCCCCGAATACGGACAATCGGTGCTCGACGAATACACCGGCGAGCATTACCACAAGGCCGCCGATAATTTCGATCCGAACTGGGATCTGCGCGGCGTGGTGCAGGATTTGAATGCCTTGCAACAGCTCGGAAAAACCCTGGCCAATAGCGACAAATGGCCGAATTACTACGAAGGCAATGCCTTCCGGAAAGCCCGCGACGCATCACGGGCCAGCGTCACGAAATAAAAACGACCGTAGGGGCACCTGCTTGCTGCGCCCGTGGCCTATCAGACAAATTCAGGGCGCAGCAAGCAGGCGCCCCTACGGGTGCAGGAAATTCTCGATACCGTCTGCCACTTCTTTCGGCTTGGCCATCATCGGCATATGCCCGCAGCCTTCCAGAATCAGTGCCTGCGAACCGGTGATGCCGGCCTGGAAAATCGGCACCGAACTGACATCGATCACGCGATCATCCTTGCACCATAACAGCAGGGTCGGCGAGCGGATTTTTTCCATTTCCGATTGCAATGCAATGACTTCGGGGCCGCGGCCAATGCTGTCGAGCACCTTGGCCTCGAAGGCGGCGTCGCGGCGGCGGCGCTGCACCATGGCTTCATCGAATGGCCAAGGCACGAACGGCGGCTCGGTAAATACCAGTCGCATCTGTGCGTGGAATTGATCGCGTGTCTTCACTTCAAACGGATTGCCGCCTTTCAACACCGACCGGGCAAATTCGTTTTGTTCGAACTCCACGCCAGCTGCCGACATCAGCACGAGCTTTGAAACCAGCTCCGGATGTCTCGCCGCGAGCAAACCGGAAATATGGCCACCCATCGAATGGCCCACCAGGATGCTGGGGGTTTCGCCGAAAGACTGCATGAATTCACCCAGGCGTTCGCTTTGTGCGACGACACCGTAATCGGCATTGTCGAGCCGGGTTGTTTCGCCCCAGCCCGGCAAGTCGGGAGCGACGACCCGATATTTCCTGCCAAGCTCACGCATCACCAGCAACCAGTTTTCCTTGCTGCCGGTGTAGCCATGCACCAGGAAAACCAGTGGTTTTTGCGCGCTGTTTTCATCACCAAAACCGGCCTGCAAATAGACCCAGCGATGATCGGCAACGGTTTTTTTCTGGATATCCGCACCGGCCAGCCAACGCAGTCGGGCAAACTCGGCCTGCAGGAATTGCTCCGGCATCAGCAGGGCCGTACTGACCGTTGCCACCGACAAACCAATACCGGCGACCCAGGCAATACGGCGAACGTGTTTTGCTTTCATCGGTCGATTATGGCTTTGCTTTACCGAGCAAAGCCTCTACCGTGCCGATCGTGATCGGGTGATAACCCGGGCGCGCTTCGGCAAACACGGTTTTGGCAAACGCCAGACCATCCTGGGTTTCAACAAGCGCGTTGTAACTTGGCATGATCAATTTGCGGCGACCGACTTTCTTCAGGAAGGCCGCGATGGCCGGACGCGCCTTCACATAGCCGCTGCGAATCGTCAGCGGATACCAGCGCATCGCGATTTCACCATTCGGCGTTCCGGTCAGCTTGAATGCAGCATCCAGTTCCTGCAGTTTCGATACCGGCAAGGTTTTCGGCAGGTTGTCGAGGAAATGCGACCATTCCTGCGTGCTCCATTTTTTTGCCGGAATTTTTTTCGCCGTCAGCTTGCCGGCAAGCCAGTCATTGCGCGCGGCATCGACCGCGACAAAACGGGTCGATTGGGTACTCTTTGCAAAAGCCGGAATGCCCGGCTCGTAAACCCAGGCATTGAATTCCTGTTCGGTTACGGCACCCGCTTTCTTGCCCGGCAAATTCTTTTTGTAAAACTGCACGAAATCAGTCGTAGTCGCCGTGGTAAAGGCATGCTCGTCAAACCAGGAACGCAGGAAGGGATCGAACAGATCGCGACCATAACGCTGTTCCAGGAAGGTTAGAAACCATTGGCCTTTTTCGTACGCGATATCGCTCGATGCCTCGTCCGGATCCAGACCCGGCATGGCCGGCAAAGCCAGCAGCTGCATTCCGGGAGCCAGACTATCGACCTCGGCACGCGCATCGAATTCACCGATCACGTCTTCCATGTCGGCCAGTTCCTTGCCATACACTTCTTCGACGATTCGGCCTTGCACGTAAGTGGTGAAAGCCCTCGTTCAACCACATGTCTTTCCAGCTCGCATTGGTCACCAGATTGCCGGACCAGGAATGGGCAAGTTCATGGGCAATCAAACTTGTTTGCGAACGATCACCGACAATGACCGTTGGCGTTGCGAATGTCAGGCGCGGATTCTCCATGCCGCCGAACGGAAACGATGCCGGCAACACCAAGATGTCGTAACGCTCCCAGCGATAGGGACCGTATAATTTTTCCGCTGCCAGAATCATTTTTTCGGTATCGGCAAACTCCCAGGCCGCTTTCTTGACGACCGAAGGCTCGGCCCAGACACCGGCACGAGCGGAGATGGGAGCAAACACCAGATCACCGGCCGCAATGGCCAGCAAATACGACGAGATCGGCTGCTTCATGTGGAATGAATATTCGCCATCGCGAACGGCATCGGGCGCATTGTCGGCCGACATCAATGCCATCGCGTTTCTCGGCGTTTTGATATTGGCCGAATAGGTAAACCGGACGCCGGGCGTATCCTGCAGCGGCACCCATGAACGTGCATGGATCGACTGCGATTGGCTGAACATGAAGGGCTGTTTCTTGCCTGCCGTCAGTGGTGCATCCATCCATTGCAAACCCGAAGCCTGCGGTGAAGTGGAATAGGTAATCAATACATTGCCGTAAGCCTGCGGCATCTCGATCGTCAGCTTGCTGCCGAAAATGTCGTCACGTGGCGACAGACTGTATTTCAAAGGCTGCCAGGCCATTCGCCCGGTAGTACCTTCGATTTTTTCGATGGTCAAATCACGGGTATCGAGTACCAGTTGCTGGTGTTTCGGCTTGAGCCAATTCAATCTCAGGTTTGCCGTGCCGCTGATCACCTTCTTGTCAAAATCGACGGTAAGGTCGAGTGCAATGTCCTTCACTACCACCTGTGTGGGTTCGGCATAGCTATGCTCGTCATTGCGGCGCTCATCGGCCGCCATCGCGAACATCGGCGTGATTGACAGAACTAATACGGCAAAAAATAAACGCATGGGAATCCCTTGTTGAATTCGATGTTCTTAAATACGGTAACCACTATGAATGGCGACGATACCGCCGCTCAGGTTGCGGTGGCTGCAACGGGCGAAACCCGCTTCGGCCATCATGGCCTGCAGATTTTCCTGATTCGGATGCTTGCGAATCGATTCGGCCAGATACTGGTAACTGTCGGCATCGTTGGCAAACAGTTTGCCCAGCTTCGGCAATACCTTGAACGAATGAAAATCGTAGATCGGGCGGAACCATTCCGGCTTCACCTCGGAAAATTCCAGCACCAGCACGCGACCACCCACTTTCAATACGCGATGCATGTCGCGCAAGGCCTTGGCTTTGTCGGTAACGTTTCGCAGACCGAACGCGATGGTCACGATGTCGAAACTGTTATCGGGAAACGGCAGGCTTTCGGCATTCAATTGCACGTATTGCAAGCCGCGTACAAGACCCTTGTCGTTTAATCGATCACGGCCCACGCTGAGCATAGAAGCATTGATGTCGCCGATGATCACTTCGCCGGTATCACCAACGCGTTCATGCAACAGCATCGCGATATCGCCGGTGCCGCCGGCCAGATCCAGAATGCGATCACCGCGTTTCACGCCGGAGGTACCGACAAAATAACGCTTCCAGATTCGATGCACGCCGAGACTCATCAAATCGTTCATCAAATCGTACTTGGCGGCGACCGAGGAAAACACCTGGCCGACCAATTTTTGTTTCTCCGCCACCGGTACATCACGGAAGCCGAAATGGGTGGTGTCGGCGTCTTGGGTTGACTGATTTTTGGGGTCTTGGTTCATGGTGGCATTATGACGCAGCGGGGGTGTTTTTTGGGTTAAGGCGAAATTCACGTAGGAGGGCCCTTGAGCCCGACCACCTTACCCAAATGCTACCTGCGTCGCCCGCAAGCGGCCTCCTACGGAACAGAATCAGGGCTCCCGACTCAACCCGCGCTCCGTCAATGCTGATTGATAGGCTGTCCATCGTGTATCAAATGTTTGACCCAGTTCGCGCAACAGCGTCCAGCTGAAGATGCCGGTATTGTGACCATCATCGAAATGCAGTTGCACGGCGTAATTGCCGACCGGCTCGATCGCAGTGATATTCACGTGCTTTTTGCCCGGCACCAATACGCGCTGGCCCGGACCATGGCCCTGCACCTCGGCTGACGGTGATTCCACCCGCAAGTATTCGCAGGGTAATTGGTAGCGCTCGCCGTTTTCAAAAGCAACTTCGAGTACATGCGACGCGCGGTGGAAAATGATATCGGTCGGTTTCATTTATTGTCACTCGATTTGCGGCGCGCACGCGGATGCGCGGCGTCGTAAACCTTGGCGAGGTGTTGATAATTCAGATGCGTGTAAATCTGCGTGGTCGCGATATCGGAATGACCCAGCAATTCCTGCACACCGCGCAGGTCGCCGGAAGATTCGAGCACATGGCTGGCAAAACTGTGGCGCATCAAATGCGGATACACCCGCTTCCAGATACCCTGGCTTTGCGCCAACTGCTTCAGTCTTAACTGCACGGCGCGCGGCGTGATGGCTCCATTTCTGCCGGGGAAAACCGGCTTGTCCAGCTTTCCGGAAGATTCTTTCCGCCAATTTTCCAGTGCTTCGCGGGCGAATTTGCCAACCGGAACAATGCGCGTTTTCGAGCCTTTGCCAAGTACACGAACGAGCCCGTCGGCCAGATCCAGATCACGCCAATAGAGGCTGCATAATTCGGACAAACGAAGACCCGAGGAATAAAACAATTCCAGCATCGCGCGATCACGTTTACCCAGTTCGGTATCGGTCGGCACTTCTACGAGACGTGTCATCTCATCGGGATCGAGCACCTGTGGCAATTTTCTGGCGGCTTTCGGCGCGCGAATTCCCTGCGCCGGATTACCTTTCAAATCACCGTGTTTCAACTGCCATTGAAACAGGGAACGGCAGGCCGATAATCGCCGTTGCAAACTTTTGGCACCCAGGCCGCGACGATGTTCGCTGGCCATGAAACTGCGCAATGCTTCGCCGTTAAGACTTTGCCAATCGTCAAACCCGGCCGATAGCATCCATTCCACAAGACTCCGCAAATCGCGCTCGTAACTCTCGGTCGTGTTCAACGACAAGCGGCGCTCGACCCGCAGATGCGAGAGGAAATTTTCAACCGTTTGCATTAATCCTGGCTGCGTCATTGTCTGACTTTCGTAGGGGCGCCTGCTTGCTGCGCCCATGGGCTATCGGGCAGATTCAGGGCGCAGCAAGCGCGCGCCCCTACGATTAATCGAAACGGGCCAGCGCCGCAACAAGCGCTTCGCTCATCAATCGCAAAAACAGCGTGCCCATGCCGGGATAGAAACGATTCGCGTCCTGACTGCCGACGCATAAAATACCGTGGCCGCTGACAGCCAAAAGTACGCAGGACGCAGGCAGTAGTTGAGCATCACGGTACAGCACGTCCAATTTATCCTGATTCAATCGACCGCAGAGTGGTTCGTTCGCGGCGATAAAATCCTTGAACGGAAGCAGCGCATTCGCCCGCGTCGGCAATACCTGCCACCACTCGGCCGGCTCCAGACTTGCGACTTCGGAAAACAGAATCGCGCGAATGGCATCGCCCTGAAAATCTTCACCGAGCACGGCGACCATCGCTTTCCAGGTATCGGCAGCGGTAGGCGCGCGCATCAGGGCCAGCGTCAGTTGATGGGCACGTACCGCGAGTCGTTCGTTGTCCTGTGCGTTGGCGAATAATTCATTCAGGCGACGATTCAATTCGCGATTCTTGTCGCGCAAGACTTCGAGTTGATAACTCGCCAGCGAAGCGGCTTTGCCTTCTTCGCGCGGCACAACCAGCGACACCGCCAGATCCGGATATTGCTCGAGAAATTTCGGATGACGGCGTAACCAGGCAGCCACTTCATGCGCACTCATGCGTTCGGATTTTTCATCAGTCGATATCACAACCACTCTCCTTCAAAAACAAAAGCGGTCGGTCCACTCATGCGGATCGGTGCAGCTTTGTCTGTCCATTCAATTTGCAAATCGCCACCCGGCAAACTTACCCGCACATTCGATTCAAGCTTGCCGAGTGAAATCAAGGCGGCGACCGCTGCGCAAGCACCACTACCGCAGGCCAGCGTTTCCCCGGCGCCCCGTTCGTAAACCCTGAGCCGGATATGCGATGGTGAAATAATTTGTGCGAACCCCACATTCACGCTTTCCGGAAAATGCGGGCTCGCCTGCAAGGCTTTTGCGATAAGTTCGACCGGCGCATCAGCAACATCGTCGACTTGAATTACCGCATGCGGATTTCCCATCGAAACCGCGACAAATTCGATGCTTTCATTTTCTATCGTTAGTCGATACGTGGGATCTGATGTATCCGTGATAAACGGAATCGTCGCCGGCACGAAATCCGGCACGCTCATCAACAGCGAGTAGCGTTCGTTTTCCAGGCATTGCACATCGATGATGCCAGTCGGGCTGTCGAGTAAAAAGTTCGAAGCCGTCGTCATGCCCGCCCGTTTGACCCAGGCCGCGACACAGCGCGCGCCATTGCCGCATTGCTGCGCCAGCGTGCCATCGGAATTCAGAATCCGGTAACGGGCAACACAATCGGGATGAGCGGATTTTTCTATCGTGAGCAATTGGTCGAAACCAACGCCGGTATGGCGATCACCGATCGCGCGAGCGGTAGCGGCATCGGGTAATGGCGAGCCGTCACGCAGGTCCAGCAGCACGAAATCATTACCGGCACCGTGCATCTTGCTGAAACGCAGGGACACGTGAACCTCAGTGACTCGATGCTGCAGGTTCTTCGGCAGGTTTAACTTTGTCGGGATGCACCAACGGGCCTTTATTACCACAGGCTGCCAGTGAAGCGACCAGTGCAGTGGCCAGAAGAATATTCAGCAATTTGCGGGTTATTTTCATGGGGCGAGTATAACCGGTCTGTCGTCAATGAGAACGCGAAGCCTCATAATAGCCGCTGATACGTTTCGGCCATACCAATACCCATGCCCTGGTTAGAACTCTCGCTTCGCTGCCGTGCCCAAGATGAATCTCGTCTGGAACTCGCCCTGCAGGATTGCGGCGCGCTTTCGGTTTCCCTGCTCGATGCCGCCGATGCGGAAAACGAACGCGCCATTCTGGAACCCGGCGTCGGCGAAACTCCGCTTTGGCCGGAAATCATCATGACCGCGCTGTTCGATGCCGATAGCAACGAGGATTTATTGCTGCAAGCCCTGGAAGCTTTCGACGAAGAGCTGGACCTGAGTTCGGCGCAATTCACGCGGGTCGAAGACCAGGATTGGGAGCGCGTCTGGCTCGATCAATTCAAGCCGATGAAATTCGGTGATCGTACCTGGATTCTGCCCTGGAATCTCGATGTTCCCGACGAGGCGAAAGGACAAGTATTGATCCGGCTCGATCCGGGTCTGGCGTTTGGTTCAGGCACGCACCCCACTACGGCGCTTTGCCTGCAATGGCTCGACGGAATTGATCTGAAAAATAAAACGGTACTCGATTTTGGTTGTGGCTCTGGCATTCTGGCGCTGGCTGCCGTGAAACTCGGTGCAAAATCCGCGATCGGCGTCGACAACGATCCGCAGGCTTTGATCGCTACACACGACAATGCCGAGCGCAACGATGTCAGCCAGAAATTAGAGGTGTATTTGCCTGAACAGGAACCTGAAGCCGAGTATCCGGTGGTGGTTGCCAACATCCTTGCCTCCGCGCTCGAAAGCCTCGCACCTGTACTGGCCAGACGTACACAAGCGGGCGGACTGATTGCGCTGTCCGGAATACTCAAAGGTCAGGAAGCCGAATTGCTGGAACAATATTCGCAGTGGTTTGACGATCTGCAAGCCACACAGCTTGAAGACTGGATGCGCATTACCGGGCGCCGGAAATCCGCATGAAAAAAACATCGCCCAGCTTCATCGAAGAACCGGCCACCACAACCCGCTCACGTCGCTGGCGCTGGGCAGCACTCGCCTTGGTACTTGCGATTGCGCTGTTACTGCAAATCATCGTGGCCGATCGTATTCGACTTGCGACCGATCCGGTCTGGCGCCCGCGCCTGGAAATGCTGTGCGGTATTTTGCAATGCTCCTTGCCGGCATGGTCCGAGCCAAAAGCATTCCACGTGACTTCCCGCGATATCCGTCCGCATCCATCGGTGCCCAATGCGCTGCTGCTCACGGCCAGTTTTCGCAACGATGCCGCCTTTGCCCAGGCCTGGCCGCAACTGGAAGTGGCATTGACCGATCTGGAAGACCAACCCCTGGGCTTACGGCGTTTTCAGGCTCGCGAATACCTGGGCAATGAACCAAGCACACCGCTGATCATGCCGGGACAGTCGGCCAGCCTGACACTCGAAATCATGGATCCCGGCAAACACGCCGTCGCCTTCAGGCTCGAGTTTCGTTAAATAACTGCATGTCATTTAGCGACCTTAGCTGTATCGGCAACTTAAATTCATCCTGCAAGTAGTTGATTCATTGATAACGAATGAAACCTCTTGCGAATAAAATGCGAGTGACTCGCAGAATGAAAATTTATTTTTGTTAATCCCCGTTCTCTACGGATTTCTGGGCTAAAATCGCCCTCCGCCGTGATCCCTGATGGCGCGCCCGCAAGGAAGCGGATTTTTCAAGATTTTCTTTCGCGGAGTTTTCTTTTGAACGTGCCACCCGCTTTACGCGCCGAACCTGCACCTGCCAGTCAGCCGCAGCCCGCTTTACGCGAATACGTCGCCAAAGCCGTACGCCGTTATCTGCACGATATGAATGGCGCCGATGTCGAAGACCTGCACGATGTCGTCATGCGGGAAATCGAAACCCCCCTGCTGCATGAAGTGATGCGCCATTGCGATGGCAACCAGAGCCGCGCCGCCGAGATACTCGGCATCAACCGCGCTACGCTGCGCAAGAAACTGAAAGATTACGGCTTGGCGTAACCACCCCGTGGGAGCGCCCTCAGGCGCGAAAAACCTGCGATAAAGTTAAACCCATCAATCGCACCGTCATCCCCGATCGCTCTTGTCGGGGACCCAGTGACTTGATTCATCATCAAACAATAGCGATCAATATCGGCACCAGTGATCCGGCGTGATTTTTCGCGCCTGACGGACGCTCCCGCGTCGGTAAATTTTGTTGCATCGCGTTATAATTCGCACCTCAACCGAGGTGCTCCCATGTCTTCCACACGTCTGCCCGTTCGCCGGGCCCTGTTGTCTGTTTCCGATAAAACCGGTTTGCTCGAACTTGCTCGCGCACTTTCGGCGTTGAACATTCATTTGCTATCGACCGGCGGCACCGCGAAGACCTTGCGTGAAGCCGGTATCACGGTACAGGACGTCAGCGAAGTGACTGGCTTTCCGGAAATCATGGATGGCCGCGTCAAGACCCTGCATCCGAAAATCCATGGCGGCCTGCTCGGTCGCACTGGCACCGATGACGCCGTGATGAAAGAACACGACATCACCGCGATTGATTTGCTTGTCGTCAATTTGTACCCGTTTGCCGCAACGATTGCGAAACCCGATTGCAGTTACGACGATGCCGTTGAAAATATCGATATCGGCGGCCCGGCGATGTTGCGTGCAGCGGCAAAAAATCATGAGCGCGTCAGCGTTGTGGTTGATCCGTCCGATTACGCATCTCTGGTTTCATCCTTGCAGCAAGGCGGTACCGATATCGCAATGCGCCGTGCGTTTGCAGCCAAAACCTATGCCCACACCAGCGCTTACGATGGCCAGATAACGCAATGGTTATCGGCACGAGCAGCCGATCCGCAAACACCGGAAACCTGGCCGCACAGTTTGCATCTTTCCCTCGATCTGGCATCGGGTTTGCGTTACGGCGAAAACCCACATCAACGCGGCGCTTTATACCTGGAAAAAAATGCCGGTAATGGCATCGTTGCTACAGCGAAATTTTTGCAAGGCAAGGAACTGAGTTTCAACAATCTGGCCGATGCCGATGCCGCACTCGAATGTGTAAAAGTATTCGACCAACCGGCCTGCGTGATCGTCAAGCACGCAAACCCCTGCGGTGTTGCGGTTTCGCATGATTTGTTCAGCGCCTATGACCGGGCGTATGCGGTCGATCCGACTTCGGCCTTCGGCGGCATCATCGCGTTCAATCGCGAGCTCGATGCCAAAACCGCGGCGGAAATCCTGCAAAGGCAATTCGTCGAAGTGGTTATCGCACCAAGCATTGCTGCCGATGCATTGCCATTGTTCGCGAAGAAAGCGAATGTCCGCGTACTGGCTTGCGGCGAATTACGTCATGTTCATGGCGCGATGGAATACAAACGCATCGCAGGCGGTTTACTGGTGCAGGATGCCGATACCGATTCACTGACAGCGGCCGACCTGAAAATCGTCAGCGCGCGTGCGCCTTCCGCCAGCGAAATGCAGGATTTGTTGTTCGCCTGGAAAGTAGCGATGTTCGTGAAATCCAACGCCATTGTTTACGCGAAAGATTTGCAGACGGTCGGCATCGGAGCAGGACAGATGAGCCGCGTCGTCAGTGCAAAAATTGCGGCGCTGAAAGCCGAAGAAGCAGGGCTTGTCGTGCCGGGCTCGGTCATGGCCAGCGATGCCTTCTTCCCGTTCCGCGATGGCATTGATGCCGCCGCTAAAGCAGGCATTCGTGCCGTGATCCAGCCCGGCGGTTCGATGCGGGACAACGAAGTGATTGCCGCTGCGGATGAACACGATATCGCGATGGTGTTTACCGGACGCCGCCATTTCAAGCACTAAGTCCGTACTCGATTGTGGCTGTATCGCAATTGCGCTATGTTGAAACCACTTCACCTGACGAATAACGGAAATACCATGACCACACTGTATCTCAAGCCTGACGGCAGCAAACTGGCCGACCTGATCGACAACGATCTGCTCTGCATGCAAAACGTGATGGAAGAAGAAAGCTCGACCGACCGCGATTACTTCATCGATCTCGCTACGGTCGATATGCTGAAAAATGCCGGCGCAACGGAAGGCCTGCTGGATGCGCTCACAAAGGCGATTGGCGAATCCGAAGGCATCGATGTCGAGTGGAAGTAAGCGGGGCTATCGTGGGAGCTGCTTAAGCAGCGATTTGATCTAACCGCCCACAGCAAACTCCAACTGAAGCAATCAAAACCAAACTGCATTCCAGAAGGGATAATCACCCACTCGCCTGCAAATCCCGGCCCTGATTGGATTCATGACGATATAACGCGCCACCTCCAATAAATCAGACTCGTTTCTTAGTGCGTGATCATGAAAACCGGACTGCCACAAGGCCTGGTTTGTCCGGGACTGTAGATTGAATGATCTTGTCAGGTGCGCCTTGAATCGTTGAATCACCATTGACAAAGGCTCCTGGCTATTCAGTTGGACCAATCCATGAAAATGGTCCGGCATAAGTACCCAACAAAGCAAGCTTGCCGAAGGCCAGGCATTTGAATCGTGTATGCGACGACAACAGACTTTTGCATTTTCAAAATCATTGAACACTGGCTGCCGATCTTTGGTTTTGAAAGTAATGAAATAAATCTGGTTTTCTATGGACGCCCTGCCTTTTCTAAGCTTGTGCGAGCCGCGAACAAAAGAATTTCGGAAACTGGTTTCGGTTTGTGAATCGGGCATTGTTAAATCTCACGAAAGACTTATAGCCAGATTAAGCAAAGGTATGTTTAGCGATATCGGGAAAATTCGCAATTGCTTGTAGGGACAAGCTGACTGCGCATGATTTTATTTTGTCGCAACCTTAAAGATTTAATCGCTGGTGAACCAGCTCCCACAAAAAGCAGTTTACAAAAGCACACAATAAAAAACGCCGGGCAAGCCCGGCGTTTTTTCGCAACACAAACCTGCAGTTACCCGCGTTTCATGCTCATGAAGAACTCGTCGTTCGACTTGCTGGTCTTCATCTTGTCGAGCAGGAATTCCATCGCGGCCAATTCGTCCATCGGGTGCAGCAGTTTCCGGAGGATCCAGATCTTCTGCAGCATGTCGGCATCGATCAGCAATTCTTCGCGACGTGTGCCGGAACGGTTGATGTTGATTGCCGGATAAACGCGTTTTTCGGCGATGCGACGATCCAGATGCACTTCCGAATTGCCGGTGCCCTTGAATTCTTCGTAAATCACTTCGTCCATTTTTGAACCGGTATCGACCAGCGCAGTCGCGATAATCGTCAGCGAGCCGCCTTCTTCGACATTACGTGCAGCACCAAAGAAACGTTTCGGGCGATGCAAGGCGTTCGCGTCCACACCGCCAGACAAAACCTTGCCGGAGCTCGGTACGACCATGTTGTAGGCGCGTGCGAGACGGGTAATCGAATCGAGCATGATCACCACGTCGCGTTTGTGTTCGACCAGACGCTTGGCGCGTTCGATCACCATTTCGGCGACCTGCACATGGCGTGCGGCCGGTTCGTCGAAAGTCGAGGAAATAACTTCGCCGCGAACGGTGCGTTGCATTTCGGTCACTTCTTCCGGACGCTCGTCGATCAGCAACACGATCAGATGCACGTCGGGATGGTTATGCAAAATCGCCTGCGCGACGTTTTGCATCAGCATGGTTTTACCGGCTTTCGGCGGCGATACGATCAGCGAACGCTGGCCTTTGCCCTGTGGCGCCATCAAATCCATGATGCGACCGGTGATGTCTTCGGTCGAACCGTTGCCGCGTTCAAGCGTGAATTTCTTGCGCGGGAACAGCGGCGTCAGGTTTTCGAACAACACCTTGTTTTTCGATGCTTCCAGCGGTTCGCCGTTGATTGTGTCGAGCACATTCAATGCGACATAGCGCTCGCCGTCTTTCGGCGAACGGATGCGTCCGGAAATATGGTCGCCGGTACGCAGATTGAAACGGCGGATCTGGCTCGGCGAAATATAGACGTCATCCGGGCCGGCCAGGTAACTGGCATCGGCTGAACGCAGGAAGCCGTAACCGTCCGGCAAAATTTCCAGTACGCCATCACCGGCAACGCCGTTGGAATGACGCGTCAGCACTTTCAACAGCGCGAAAGTCACGTCCTGCTTGCGCATGCGTGCGACGCCTTCGTGCAGATTCAGCAGCTCGGCCATTTCCAGCAATTTATGTGCCGGCATGCGTTTCAGATCGTTCAAGCTATAGGTCGGGAAATCCGGTGGCAATTGCGGCATCGGACGTTCGAAACGTTCCTGGCGTTCGCCGCCTTGATTCTGTCCGCCGTTTTCGCCGCCTTCTTCGCCATTGGCGTTTTGCTGGTTGCGATTGCGGTCGTTGCGATCAAAGCGGTCATTGCGGCCACGGAAACGGTCGCGGCGAGGCTGGAAACGGTTCTGGCTATTGTTGCGCGGACTGCCATCCTCATTGGTTTGGCTGCCGCCATCCTGGCTTTGCTCGTTGTTCGAGCCACTGGCATTGGACTGGTTTTGGTTGCTGGATTCACCGCTGCTGGATTCACCGCTGCCGGATTCACCTTGACGCGCTTCATTCGGAGCAGCGGATTGCGAATAGGAACCGGTATTGTTGTTTTGCCTGTTCTCGCGATTCTCGCGATTCTCGCGCGGTTCGCGGTTTTCACGCGGAGCAGCAGGTTCTGCAGCTTGTGGCGGTGCTATGGGAGCTTCGACTGGCGGCGCTTTCGGCGCGGCTTTCAGGGCGACTTTCCGAACGGATTCGGGCGGCGCGGCATCAGTGGTGGCAGGGGTTTGGACGCTGGGTTTGCGGCCACGTTTTACGGCAGGTTTGCCGGTTTCAATTTCGTTTTCGGACACGGATGGGATTCCTCGCAATGGCGAGTTAGGGATAAAAGAAGGGGACTTGCAGAACGGCGCGAGGCGCCTATTGAGGCTTAAAAATACACCGATGGGCCCCCATGCGCAAGTGAGCATCTGAATGGTGATTCATCGGAATAGGCACCATGAAAGCAAAACACCGGCCTTGGCCGGTGTTCGTTGCATCAGGAAATCACGCTTAGAGTTACAGCGCTTTTTCAACAAACTGGTTCAACTGGGCTTTACCCACCGCACCAACTTGAGTCGAGGCGACGACGCCGTTTTTGAACATCATCAGGGTCGGGATGCCGCGAACCGCGTATTTCCGTGGCACGCCGGGGTTTTGGTCAATATTGATCTTGACCACCTTGACCTTGCCTTCGTAGGCGGTCGCCATTTCGTCGACGATCGGGCCGATCATCTTGCACGGGCCGCACCATTCGGCCCAGAAATCCACCAGCACGGGCACATCGGACTGCAGGACCAGGGCATCGAAATCGGCGTCGCCGACGTGTAACACTTTATCGCTCATGAAAAACTCCAGAATTTAGGGGACTTTCACAAGAGACAAGGTGAAAGCCATTAGATGCTTGCAGATGCGTTAAACTGGGGGCCGAATTAACCAATTTCAATATCGGGCCGAAGAACCAGTGCGCAGTGTGCGTCCAGCGAGCGGCCCTTGCAAGCCGGATAAACCCGCTTTAATGAGCTCAAATGACTGATAAACCACTGACTGATATACCTTTTTCGAGTTTTAACCTTCACCCCGATTTATTGGCAGGACTGGAAGCGGCGGGTTTCAACCGCTGCACACCGATCCAGGCCATGACCCTGCCCATTGCCCTGCAAGGCCGCGACGTCGCGGGCCAGGCACAAACCGGCACCGGCAAGACCCTCGCCTTCCTGGTTGCCGCCTTTAATAGATTGTTATCCAAACCGGCCCTCGCCAACCGTGGCCCGGCCGATCCGCGCGCGATGATCCTGGCCCCGACCCGTGAGCTGGCGATTCAGATTCACAAAGACGCCGAGAAATTCGGCGCTTCGCTCGGCCTGAAATTCGCCCTGATTTACGGCGGCGTCGATTACGACAAGCAACGTGCCCAATTGCAGGCCGGTTGCGACGTGATTATCGCCACGCCCGGTCGCCTGATTGATTACGTGCGCCAGGGCGTCGTGCATCTGCATGCCTGCGAAGTCTGCATTCTCGATGAAGCCGATCGCATGTTCGATCTGGGCTTCATCAAGGATCTGCGTTTCCTGCTCCGCAAACTGCCGCGTCGTGAAGAACGCCAGACCTTGTTGTTCTCGGCAACACTGTCGCACCGCGTACTCGAGCTCGCCTACGAGCATATGCACGAGCCGGAAAAACTGATCGTCGAAACCGAATTCATTACCGCCGCCAAAGTTCGCCAGAAAATGTATTTTCCGGCCAACGAAGAAAAACTGCCTTTGTTGCTGGGCTTGCTGTCGCGCAGCGAAGGCGCCCGCACCATGGTGTTCGTCAATACCAAGGCCTGGGTTGAACGCGTTGCCCGCGCTTTGGAAAAAGCGCATTACCGCGTCGGTGTTTTATCCGGCGATGTGCCGCAGAAAAAACGCCAAAGCCTGCTGACGAAATTCCAGCGCGGCGATCTTGAAATCATCGTCGTCACCGATGTCGCCGCTCGCGGTTTGCATATCGATGGCGTTAGCCATGTTTACAATTACGACTTGCCGTTCGATGCCGAAGATTACGTGCATCGCATCGGCCGTACCGCGCGTCTCGGTGCCGAAGGCGATGCGATCAGTTTCGCCTGCGAAATGTACGCACAGGGCTTGCCGGATATCGAAGCGTATATCGAACAGAAAATTCCGACCGAGCCTGTTACCGCCGAATTGCTGATCGCGATTCCCCGCACGCCGCGCGCCCATGTGCCGTCGGTGGAAGGCGAAGAAAACGACAGCATTTCCTCCATCTATAAAGAAGTGCGTGAAGCCGCCGCCAACAGCAAAACCGGTAGCAAGCCTGGCGCACGCAAACCCGGTGGTCCGAACAAGTCCGGCCCGTCACGTTCTTCGTCTGCACGCCCCGGCGACAAGCCGCGTTCGCCATCGTCCAACGACGGCAAACCGCGTACCCATGCACCGAACGATGGCAAACCTCGTCCGCCGCGCACGCCACGACCACCGCGCGAAGCTTCACAGAACGTTGCCGCTTCCGTCGTGACCGCAGAAATTCCGGTCGTCATCGGCACGCCTGACAATGCCGGCGTTTCGAAAGAATCCTTCCTGCAGCGTCTCGCAAAACGCGTGAAGTTTTGGGGCAAGGCTTAAGACCTGCGCCATTCAACTTCCTTCGATAAGCGAAGGAAGTTGAAGGCATGGATAAGCCAAGCTATTAAAACCATCAGTCGTTAATTCATATGACGGTAAATCCAGAACACATCCTGCATTTCTGGTTTCACGACATTTCACCGCCACAGTGGTGGAAAGTGGATCCCGAGTTTGACCGGCTTATTGCCGAACGTTTTGCCGAAACGCATACGAAAGCAAAACGATGCGAGCTTTACGAATGGCGAAGTGAAGCCACTGGCCGCCTCGCTGAAATCATCGTGCTGGACCAATTTTCCAGAAACCTGTTTCGCGGGAGCGCGCTTGCATTCGACTGCGATCCCCTCGCCTTGGCACTTGCTCAGGAAGCGGTTGCAGCTGGCACCGACGCTGCGCTCACTCCCGAGCAATGCAGCTTTCTGTACATGCCCTACATGCACAGTGAATCGCCAATCATTCACGAGATGTCGATCCGGCTTTTCAAGGCGAACGGCATAGAAAACAACCTCGACTTCGCCTTGCAGCACAAGGCCATTATTGATCGCTTCGGGCGCTACCCTCACCGCAATGCCGTGCTTGGACGCCAATCGACGGATGAAGAAATCGCTTTCCTGGCAACGCCTGGCTCCAGCTTCTAGCATATCTTCCGGCACGATTTCATCATCGCTGCCCTTTCGTTTTGCCGTCAACATCAGTCCGTGGCATCATCGAAGCCATTGCGGAACTACGCCTGCCGAGCGGGCCGGCAATATCGATTTATACGAAAACATTGCCCGCATAAAAAACGCTACACTGCCTATTCGACGACTGGAGACTTTCTCATGTTTGATTTATTAACTGGTGATTTTGGCATTGCCGGACTGATTGTTTTTTCGGTGTTCTGCGTTATCGGCCTGGCGCTTGTCATACTTTGGTTCATGCTACCTTTCGCCGTTTTTGGCACCAAGAAAAAACTTGAAGCCATCATCGTCGAATCGCAAAAAACGAATGCCGAGTTGGCGCGTGTTGGCGCCGAATTGGCTGCCATGCGTACCGAAGCCAATGTTGTCCGTCACGCACCCGATAGCCGCCCCTGAAACGGATTGATTGTTCGTTCATCGCTTGCCATGACGACGCCTGCAGGCTACTCCGGAACGCCACTCGTCAGGAAACTAGGCATTGTGGCCGGCTGCACCCTCCTTACAAGGCATGCGCCGGATAATTACGCCCAATGGCTGACGCCCTTGCCCGCCGGAATAAGTTTCGGAAAAAAACTGTCCGCGAAAACCGATATCGTCCATGTTTTTTGCGACCGGAAACATATTCTGCAACAGGAACTGGAAGCCTTGCGCAACGGCATCAGAGCCGATGCTGCGGTCTGGATTTCCTGGCCGAAGAAAGCCGCCAAAGTACCGACCGATATCACGGAAGACACGATTCGCGAACTTGCGTTGCCGCTTGGGTTTGTCGATATCAAGGTCTGCGCCGTCAGCGAGATTTGGTCGGGTTTGAAACTGGTTATCCGGAAAGAGTTACGCTAACTTTCTAGTCTGACGAAGCAGAAGCCTGACAAAGCAGACACCCACCCAATCACCCAGGAGTTTCCATGTCGGGTCCCGCACCAGCCGGTTTATTTATCTATGCCAAAGACGCCGCCCGCGTCGCGAATTTCTACGAAACCCTGCTGGGCATGAAGCGCCTGCATGCCACGCCTGAATTGATCGTGCTTGAGAACCAGAGCGTGCAATTGCTTGTACACCTGATTCCGGAGCACATCGCATCGACGTTTGAAATCAGCACGCCACCGCAAAAGCGCGAAGACACTGCACTGAAATTCTTCTATACCGTGCCAAGCATTGCCGCCGCTCGAACAACAGCGGCAGCCTTAGGCGGCGAAGTGTTTAGCGAACAATGGCAAGGGCCTGGTTTTGTCGTGTGCAATGCCATGGACCCGGAAGGGAATGTGTTTCAGGTGAGGGAACGGATCCACCAGAGTTCCCTTTGATCCCGAATTATCTCCTTTATAATCTAAAGGTAATTGTTGGCATTACATAAGCGTAGATGATGGGCTTGCTATACGACCCTTCTTAATGGAATTTAATGGAATTAGTAGACACCCACCAAACCCATATCGCCTGACACGCTTATCAGACTTTCCCTACAATTTTGAATGTGTTCTCACGCCATGATTAAGCATGGCTACCGCTCGCTCCCTTTTCGTTTCCGACAATACGTCAGGTACTTATCACTGCATATCACGCTGTGTGCGGCGCGCATGGTTATGCGGCGTCGATGTGTACTCGGGAATAGATTATTCACATCGTAAAATTTTAGTGGAGAAATGTTTGCAAGAAGTGGCTTCTTGCTTCTCCATTGGTATTTATGGCTATGCGGTGATGAGCAATCATCTGCATCTTGTTGTGCATGTCGATGTTCCTGCCGCCCAATCATGGCCTGATACTGAAGTCGCTGAACGCTGGTGCAGGCTGTTTCCCTGTCGTGATCAGGATGATGGGCTCCGAGTTCAAGGATTACTAAAACAACCGCAACGGCTGGCACTATTAAGACAGCGGCTTTGCTCTCTATCCTGGCTTATGCGCTGCATCAACGAGCCGATTGCACGCATGGCAAATAGTGAAGATGACTGTACCGGCCGCTTCTGGGAAGGTCGCTTCAAATGCCAGGTGCTGGCCGATGAACGTGCGGTACTGGCAGCGATGGCGTATGTCGACTTGAATCCGATTCGTGCCGGCATGACACTTCGTCTGGATCATAGTCATCACACCAGCATTCAAGAACGCGTGCTGGCCTGTCGGCGCGATGAATCAAAGACACGACAAAAGCTTAAACCGCTGTTGGGATTGGCACCGGCCCTGTCATTAATGCAAGGCGACTATATTGATCTAGTGCAATGGACCGGACAGCAAGTAAGGCCTGACAAGAAAGGTGCCATTCCCAAACATGCCCCATCAGCGCTTGATAAAACCGGCTGTGCTGCTGATCAATGGCCCACCCAGGTGAAAGCTGTCGGCTCCGGGTATTGGCGCATGATTGGCAGCGCCGAGCAGTTGATGGATAAAGCCGAAGCTATCGGACAACGCTGGTTAAAAGGCATCGCTATCGCCAGGCAAATTCAGATAGCCTGAACATAGCGCGCCCACGCTACTCGGCAACGGGAGAAAGAAGTGTGGGCGATGGGAAAATGAACCAGATATCCAAATAAATAACTCGATGTTTTCGGTACTATCGAAGGTTAGTTCGATAGGGCTTTTAAAACATGGGTGTCCAGGATTTTGCTGCAGAATTTTTTCCCGCAATCGAAGGTGATTCTTGCCATACGGCACCCCTGCGATGTCGTGCTCAGCTGCTACATGCAACATTTCCGCGCGCCGGCATTTGCATTGACCTTCGAAACCATCGAAAGCACCGCACAGATGTACGACAGGGTATTCAGCCACTGGTATCAAAATGCCGAACAACTGAAGCTGCCTGTACTGGAATGGAAATACGAAGATCTGGTCGCAGACACCGAAGGCCGGGCCCGTGCATTATTCGAATTTCTCGAACTGCCCTGGCATGAAGAACTGCTCGCCTTTACCGAACGCGCCAAAAATAAGGGCGCGATCAAGACGCCCAGCTACACGCAAGTAGTTGAACAGGTGAACGCCCGGTCGGTAGGTCGTTGGCAGGCATACGAAAAGTACTTTACCCCAGAGGCGATGAGGTATCTGGAGCCGTGGTTGGAGCGGTTTGGGTACCTGTAGGTCGGGCCTGACTGAGGCTACACATAATTCACTGTTCTTGAAGGACAAGGTAGGCAGCCTGTCGTTACCGCGTTGAACACTATGTTGAGCGATGCTAGGAAGATCGAAGCGTGGAAGCCGAATAAGAGAGGTGCCATTCCCAAACATGCCCTTCAGCAATCGGTAAGACCGGCTGCGCCGCGAATCAATAGCCAACTCAGGTAAAAGCGGGTGGCTCCGGGTGTTGGCGCATGATTGGCAGCGCCGAGCAGTTGATGGATAAAGCCGAAGCCATCGGGCAACGCTGCTTAAAAGGAGTCGCTATCGCCAGACAGATTCAGATAGCCTGAGCATAGCTGAGCAACACTTCTCGGCAACGGGAGAATGAAGTGGGTGCGAAAGATGAGCAAAGACTAATTCCAGACAAATAGATCATTGCTTTTGACACTATCGAAGGTTAGTTCGATAGTGCGTTTGAGAAAGTGGGTGTCCATGATTTTCATTCTTACCGATCTTCTAAGTTCTTCTGCATTTCACTAGGGAGCCAATTCCAAACCACATCATAATATAAATGCTTTAGCTCTTCATAATTCTTATTTGCGAACTCGGCGGTATTTGGATAATTCATTGGCTGATGCAGAAAATCATGGAATGCGTCGAGTAACAAAAACACTCTTTTCGCTTCCTCAACATCAACAGTGATTTTATTCGTCATTTTATCGTTCCTTATAAACTGCATTCCGTCCTTCCAAATCGACATTGCCCTTGAACACACGCTCCGTCGCCCCTGTCGTTGGATTCTTCACAACTTCGAACTCATCTGTACTTGCGTCGAACTCCACATAGTTTCTACCTCTGCCCTGCTTGATTCCCAAAGCTTTCTCGGTATCTCTAGCACTTGCGGCAGCTCCACTCGCTTTTACGGTAAAGACTTTGTTCTGATCACTAGCTAAGATAGCATTGCTTTTCCTGATGCCGGCAATTCCTTTTGAATTTGAAAAATGACGCACTCGCTGAACCTTGACAGCTCCTGCCAAGATACGTTCTTCTTTTCTTAATTTTGCAGCGGTCACAAGTATTTTAACTCCACCGCCCGTTGCAGCCGAAGCAATATTAACTGGATCAGTCATTTGCTTAGCGCCTTCTTTCGCCACAACTTCAGTAACAACTTGGACCGTGTGAATTTTCTTAAAAACCTCCTGCTTCTCGTCGGTCATGTGACCGCCATCCAGCAAGCCTTCTGCTGCAGCCTCTCTACGAGTTGTTGACCCTGCACCACTTACTGTCGGTGAGAGTTTGGCGCGTTGGTCATTGACAACACCATCGTACCAATTCGATATGCCAGATGAGATTCCGTCAATTTTACTAGACACCCAATCTTTTGCTCGATCTAAATAGCCCTTTGAAGTTTGCTTTTTATCTGCGCCGTTTCCACCAAGGCACGTTAATTCGCACATCCTACCCGCTGACTTATAACGGCCTATTAAATCACCATTACACAAATCGGCAACGAAACAGTTCGCCTGATAGCCAGTCGGGTCAGTTCCCGCCAACGGATTATTCATGATGTAAGAATAAGGATTCATGCTCTGACTATTCGTCGGCGCCTGAATAAACGGATCTACACCCAAAAACCTACCCAACTGATAGTCATACATCCGCCCATTCATATGAATGAGCTGCACGCTGTTCAGATGTTCGTGTGAGGTAAAGCCTTTCGGCGTAATCGCCGTACTCGCAATCTGCATAGCATCACCCCAAGTTCCGGTGCGCGGTGCACCAAACGCATCGTAACCCCGCGTTTCGACCAGGTTGCCATTGCCATCGGTCACGGCATCGACACTGCCCAGACGATCGGTCAGGAAGTAGTTCAATACGCGACCACCGGTGCCATTGGTGACCTGGGCGTAATTGCCGAGGCTGACTTTGGTTTGACCGGCGGTAATCCAGTCTTCATAGCCACCCAGATACACCTTGCTGCCGTCGGTGCCGGTTTGGCGAGCCTTGGCGTTGTTCGGGCCGTAGATGAAGTAATTGATCACTGCGCCGCGTTGCAGTTTGGTGGCCAGATTGGCGTGATCGTATTTGGCGGTAAAGCCAGCTGTCGTCCGCTGTCATATTGCCGCTGGCATCGTAGCCGTATTTGCGTACCAGCCGCCTATTAAGGTGACCTATTTGACCGCATTGGCACCGCCACCGCCCAAGCCACCGGTGCTCAGGTTGTAAGGGGTTCCGGTATTCAAACTAAAATCGGATTTGAAGTTGAAGTTGCCGGCCGCGTCGTAACCGTAGGTCACGGTCTTGCTTACTGCACCGGTACGTTCACTTTGCGTCAGACGATGCAATTTGTCGTAGCTAAAGCTTTCCAGCGTATTGCCGGCCATGCCGTTGTTCAGTTCCTGCGTGGCGACATTGCCGAATACGTCGTAGGCATAGTTGATTTTCCGAATCGTCACGCCGTCTTTTTGATGGATGATCGATTTGGTTTGTCCGTTTGGCCAATAGGCGGTATCGGTACTGAGGTTGAAGCCTTTCAGCTCGCGGGTCGGGCGACCAGCAGAATCGACCGTTACGATTTGGCGATAGACCGAGGCGTTGACCGCATTGCGTTGTTCGGTTTCGTAACCGTATTGGTTGAAGATGAATTGCTCGCCTTCGCCATTCGGGAAGAACTGGGCCAGTACGCGGCCGTAGTAAGTGTCGTACTGGAACTCGCTGCTATAGGTGCGTGTGGTACCGCCACCGGTGTTCTGCACCGCGACCACAGTGCTCGGACGAATCAGGGCATCAAAGGTATTGTTTTCCTGACGTTCCACTACGCCGTTGATCATGCGTTTGCTTTGGGACAATTGTCCCTTCGCACCGCTGGGGTCATAGGTCCAGGTATCGACAATCGCATCGTTCACACCATCGCCATTTTCATCGGCGGTAACGCTGAACTGGGTCTTGCGACCAAGCTTGTCGTAGGTGGTAGTGCTGGTGATCGCACGGGCATCGGTTTGGGTCAGCACTTCGCCCAAGGCGTTGTAGGTGAAATTACTCACCCCTTGATTCGGATCATTCACACTGGTGCGTTGACCAATGGCGTTATAGGTCGCCTTGATCTGGCTGCCTTTGACATCTTGCAATACCGCCGCCTGACCATTGGCATCGAACCAGAATTTGGTGACGCCGCCTATAGCATCGGTGGTTTCGACATAACGGCCAGTGCTGTCGGTAGTGCGCGACAGATCCAGACAGCCGGTATTGTCGAGATCGAGATCACCGCAGACATGAATCGCAGTGGTGCGACCGATGTAGGTATAGGTGGTGACCATGTCGCCGCGCGTTGGATGTTGCTGCGGTGTGGTCTTGCCGGTCAGACGACCCAGACTATCGTAGCTCGGTGAAAGTGCTCCACAAAGGCGTATCGCCACTGCGATAAGGCAGGGACTGACGCGTGGTTTGACCCTTGTCGTTGTATTGCGTGTCGGAGTAACTCAGCGTGCCATCCAGCAATTTGCTTTGCGTGCGCAATACGCGACCCAGTTTGTCATGCGTACTGACACTGGTCGGGCTACCGTCTTGCACGCTGGTGAGTTGATAGGCGGCATCGCTTAATCCGCAACTATTGTTGCCATTGGTCACCGTGCACCAGGTCGCTGCGACTTGTTTGTCGGGCGCCAGATACTGCGAGTCCAGGGCACCGCGTGCCTTGACCAAGACCGCCTGACTGAAAGCGTCGTAGGTGGTGATGGTACGCAGGCCATTGGGATCGGTGACGCTGATCGGCAAGCCATCACGCAAGCGCACGACGGTGGTGGCGGTATGGCCAAGCGCATTGGTCACCGATAGCGGGAAATAACCGTCGGTGCTGTAGGTCGTGCTGGTGGTGCGTACCACCGGCATTCTGATCGCCGGACGCAGTGACCGTGACACTGAGCGGCAAGCCATAGTTATTGCTGACCGGATAGGTATAGGCCGTCAGCTTTTGCTGATTGGCGATACCGTTCTGGAAGGTCTCGCTGGCCAGCGTGCGGTTGGTGTTCCAGGTATAGGCGGTATTGGTGATGTAAACCGGATTGCTGGCACCACTTGGCAAAGGCTGATCGGCGCCGTGCAGGATTTCATTGCGGGTTTCGGTATTGGTCAGCTTGTCTAGCCACCAGTTGGTGGTGTCGGCGGTGGCAAAAGTATTGCGGGTGCGATTGCAGGCCAGTGCAATATAGTTTTTATAGCCTGCGGTACCGTCGCCAAAATCCGACACGAAATGCGTTTTCGCGGTGAGGTTGCCGTAGGCGTCATAGCCCGACACGGTGGAGATGGTGCCGCCATCGCAGGCGGTGGTGTCGGCAAAATAATCGGCGTTGTAGCCGGTGATTTTATCGGGCAGACCGGCCAAGGCCGTATTCAAATCAAAACTGACATTCTCGGTGGCGGCCTGGAAGACGAAACGGACCGGATTGGTGCCGGGCGTGATGTTACAGGCGGCGGTGTCATTGAGATTCAGGCGATTGCAGCGCCAGGCAGTCGTCGTTTGACTGATCGGACTGGTTTCGCCAGGACGACTGATCGGATTGACGATCACTTTTTCGACCATGCTGGTCAGCGGATATTTTTGACTGAACGTAGTCGTGGTTCGCAGACCGCCGGTCATATCTTCTTCGATGATTTTGCGGAAGCCCTGGAAGCCACGGCCCTGTGTGTTGTACATCGCTTCGGAATAGCTGTAACGCGTGGTGTTGACGTTGTCGCCCAAGCCATTGCTTTGCTGTCATCTCGCGAGACCACTTGCATCGACGAAGTGAAATAGGTGTGGCGCTCGTCGACATAGCGTTGTGTCGGGTCGCTTGGCAGTGAGTACAAAGGTGTATCGCCGGGTGCAGTGCGATTCGCCAAGGTGCTTAGCGGATAGTAGGACCACTGAGTCTGATTGCCCATGCCGTCGGTGACCGAAGCCAGGGTATCCGTTGTTTTGGGTGTCAGGTTGTCACCATTTTTCAGTCCATCCGGCCCGATGTTTTCGCTGATTAAATGCTGCCCCCCGTTTTTGATCGGAAATTGCGGACTCAGGAAGCCCTTCCAGTTGCCCGGAAATGCAGTGGCATAAGCTCCATCGCCCACCATCAAAAGGCATTGAGAACGATCGGAATAATCACATTGAAAACTCACTTGTGCATCTTCAAACCCATCGCCGTAGACATCCACCGGGTCGGCACCGCTAATCAGACCGGTAGGCTCTTCGATTACGCCAAATTGACCGGGAGCGGTTTCCACGAACTTCAAGGCGTTCATGTAATAACGCGACTGATCAACCGGAAATTTATAGGTGTACATTCCGAGTACGGGCCCGGTTGCCTCGCCCAGATCGTTCGTATCAGCAACGGTAACGACGCCATCGTTATTAGTATCAAAACTTTGACCCGGCACGGCACTAATCAAGGCCGCACCGGTGGCGTCCAGTGTACCGGTGACGGGGTCTTCCGGACAGGCAATCCAGGTTTCGTATTTGTAGCCCGTGGACGCAGAGGCGGATGCCACTGACACCCGTGATGCCGACGTTCCGCCCGGCGACACTACCTGTGGTTCAGTACCCGGATCGCCCGGCTCCGGGAAATGCGTAATGCAAACACGCGCAGCAAAACGGCGCGGGATCAGAATTTCTTCTCGACCATCATTGTCGCTGTCGGCCTGACTGATGATGCCTTGATAACGATAGGTGGTGACTCCGGTAGCGATATCGGTCTCTGAAAACTCGATGCCTTTGTTGCTAGTCAAGGTAATGCGATTACCGAATTTGCCGCCGGTGTTAAGACGAATTCGCCAGGTGGTCAGCGGATAGACCATGTCGGTGAGGCCATCGCCATTCACGTCCATCCAATAGCGGGGTGTATTGATATTGTTTTCGGCGGTGGTTTGCGGATCGGCGCTGGGAAACAGGGAAGAAAAGCTACTGCTTGCCAAACTGTAAGCAGGATTGCGGCGGCCAAATAAAATACGAACCGGGCGTGAGCCACTTCCATCACTGGCATCGCTGGTCATCCAGATGTCAGGCAAGGCATCCCCGTCAAAATCGGAAACCCGTAAAATTTTCTCGCCGTCCCACAGACTGGTACCCGGTAACACCGAACCGGAGAGGCAGGGGTTGGCGATTTTGGTAAAGCCACCACTACCCCCGGGCGCTGCCCCTACATTATTTTTATATATCGCCAATTTGACGTAACAACTATTGGTGGGCGTGGTCACGGTTTCATACACAAGAATGTCAGAACGACCATCGCTGTCCAAATCCTGGATATAAACTCTGCTATTCGATGTAGGTACTCCGGTATTCCACGATGCAGTGAACGCTGTGGTGAAGCTTGTTGCATTCGCCGGGCCGCGCCAAAAATTAACGACGACTTGGCCATTGATCACCATCACCAAATCCGATTTGCCGTCCATGTCAAAGTCGACACTTTGGTTATCGTCTACAGCTCTGAAACTGTACGGTGACTCCATGCTCCATTTAACGGCTCGATTCGCTCCGAACGACAAGAGGCGTCTGCCAACCATGGCACCGCTAGCATCATAAATGGCGGCATAAAAATCTCGCGCGCCATCACCGTCCAAATCACCGACCGGATCCAGTCTTTTAACTCCCAAATCCGCCAACACCGGATAGCTTTGGATCGCGTATTTGGCCTGCCCTTCCTGCCAGGCAAATGTGGTGGGGGGGCGGCAGGTGGCTACGCCACTCAACAGGGCGCACTCTTGCACCGAGCGGAGCAAACTGCGGCCTGTCGTCGTACTGACGGCAGCACCGTAGTTCAAACGGTACTCGCGCACTGCTTCGGTACCAACCCAGGTTTTGATGGTGGTGAGACGCTGCGTTTGACGTGTCAGACCACCGGCCAAGTACGAAGAGCTTTGATCATTGGCACCGTTGGTACTTGGGCGGGTTTCGTAGACAAATTCGACTTTGCGGTCGCCTTGAGTCGTGTTGAAACCGGTGTAGAAAATCGCCGCCGGTTGATATTCACCATTGCCAAAACTGGTATAGGTATAAACAATGTTATTGCCCAGTCGATCTTCGGTGCGGGCGATCAACCAGTTCAGGGGCTTGGTAACGCCACCGGCTATGGAACGGGCATTGTTGGCCGTGGTCGAGGTACCGCCAAAATAGGCAATTTCGCCAGATTTGTATTCAACTTTGAAATACGAATTGACGGCATTCAGGTCTCCGCCCAACTGAGTAATGCGGGCAAAGGAATCAATTTCCGTGGCGTATTTGGTGTTGAGCGCACCATAAGTACCACTGGTGGCGACCAAGCGCTGACCGTCAAAACAGAGTCGATCATTCATCGAATAGTCGACTGCACGTGCCTGGCCATCTTGCTCCAGCGTCATCGGGCAACGATGAATGGACGACAGACCCGAAACGTTCCAACCCATGCCGGCAATGCCATTACCGCTCTTACTGCTGTAGTTCAGCGAGATATTCGGCTGCATGCCTTTGCGGCCAGGCGGTAAGGCAATGGGAATGCTGTAACTGGCCGAACCACCAGAAACACCGGCTTCACCGGGCGTACTACCCACGGTGGCATCATGCGTTGGCAATTCGCTGCTCAGCGATTGAACGACGGCATCCGGTAGCAAAAAGCTGGCCGATTTGGCCATCGACTTGGCGGAATTCCAGATTTCCTGCGAGGTTTGCGAGGCTGCGTTCGCCAGCTTGTCCCAGGTGCTTTCGCCGACTACCGCGATGTCTTCGCGTGCCAAAACCCCTGAGGTGATGACGACTTGACCGGCAAATGCCGACACTGCCAAGAAAATTGACAGCCAAAATACACGCTTGAACATGGAAACCCCTGAATTATTAGATGAACCTACTATTTTCACTTTGCGAATTTTTACAGGCCGCGATCTCAAGAATAGAGAATACGGAAAACGAAATTGAACCAATTCAAATATCGTTGCATAACACTTGCCACTCTTCGAGCACTGAAATTTATGCTTCAGTTAAAGAAGTTCAGCAGTGGCCGCTGCTGTTTTATTCCGTCATTTATCAGCCATGTTGCACTTATCCAGGATAATGACGCTGACACTTGGTATTAATTTCGATTACTGGACACGTTCTGGAAAACCGCAAGCTGCGTAAACAATTTCGCATTTTGTAGTTGCGGATGTGCATGCTAGTAATGCAGCTTTTTTAGCTTCCTCTATCGTTGACCTAATACCTCAGAGGTAACGCGCCAGTAATAGCACTATACTCATTCAAACAATTGAAGTACTTTTTTATCAATTTTCAAAGCAATTCCACCGACGTTACTAACGAGCTATTGAATCCATTCGGCAAGACTACAATCCGCATAATAAATTTTGCAATTCGTAGTCCCTTCACTACATTTCTTCATTGCAAGCTTAGTAGCCACCTCAATGTTTTCTGCGCCTTGTGTGACATACATATTATCCCCCCACGCAAGTACTGCACACTGGTTGTAGTACTTCAGTTTAATTTTGCACTCTTTACCACCGCCAGTATCTTTGCATTTATTTAAGGCAGCTTTTTCAGCTTGGCGCTTGCTTTTTGCATTCTTTACCAAGCCTAGACCACCGCCATTTTTAGTATTCCCTATCGCAATGGCGCCCCAGCGAGTTTCCCAACGGCCTTGGTATTTTGGCTGTGTATCTTCGGGTATTGGATAACAGACATTTACTGCCGGTGGATTTGCAGGATACTCACCCGGGGGGCAGCCGCCTTCTGCATTTGCAAGCCCACTAAAAGTCAACAAGCCGAGCATCCATAATATTTTTTTGTTCACTCAATATCCTTATGTGCTATTGCCACCAGTTGGACGTGGAGGCGCTGTCGGTGGAATTTGTGGCGAGTTCGCACGCGCTGCTTGATCAGCGGTGCGTACTACATCGGCATTGGCATTGGCAATTGCAGGAGAGGCACCAGTATAAGGCTGGATGTTTTGCGGGGGAGATTGATACCCCGTATCTGTCGGTCTATTTGAATTTAGCGGAGCCTGATGAGCATAAGTGGGTGTCGGTGGCGAACCGGCACCACGTGCCCCTGGTGCATGCCCTGCCCCACCACCAAACTGCGAAAACGCAGTGAAGTTACCCAACGTTCCTTGAAAAAACGCTGCCGCCATAGGCGGTGCACTAATAATCAGCATCGTCAGAATCAGACCAAGACCACCCTGCTGCATGGCTCTGCTGTTGACGCCTTCACTGCTGCCGCCGAGGAAACTGTTTACCCAGAATGAAGCGGCGACTGCCGTGACTACGTCGAGTGCGAGCGCGACCATTACGCTGAGCACGGCAAGCGAAAACATAGTGCCTAGTCCATAAAACAGCCATCGTCCAAACAACTGCTTTGTTTGATCAAATAGCAAGCATAGAATAAAAAGCGGCCCTAGCCCGGTGAACAATGCCATTGCGATTTTATTCAGCAATAGCATGACACCGGCAGTAATCGCCGGGCCGCCGGTTCCGATTCCGGTAAACCACATCGCACGCGATTTCGCATCATCTACCTGGGCACTGTCGCCATCCTGCAGGGCATCGATACTGGTAAATGCCAGCTGCATATAGCCAAGGCTTTTGTCGATATTTGAATAGGCATCATCATCACTACCGGTAACCACTTCGTTGATATTCTTTTGCAGACCATTACCCATCCAGTCAAACAGTGTTGGACCCGCCAGCCCCCACCCGGTTGCTACGCCGACAATCAACGTTGCACGCAGGGAATTGGTGACCAAAGCCATCATGGAGTCGCGGGATTGGCCTGTAATGATTCGATAACCCTGAATCATTATCCAGATAGTCATCAGGGTTAGTGCAACACTACCTACCCAGGCCATGGTACGACCCAGTAAATTTACTCCGAACTCGGCAATTTCCCGGTTCAGGAATTCATTAATCCGCTGGAAGAAAATAAGATTGGTGACATCACCCAAATCAACAGACATCAAATTTTTCAGAGCCGCCTGGCCGCCATGCGAGCCGAGTAGTCCAGTAGCGATTTCCATTGTGTTTTGCATAGTGCTTCCATTTTCTTTCGTAAAACTGCGGATATATCCTGCCAATCTTTAGTGCGTACAAGGTTCAAATCCAAACCTAATGGCGGAGCCGGATTTCATACCTTTAACGATCCCTATCACTTACTGTACGAAGTGCGGCTTCAAGGGCTACGCCCTGAACAAACTTGCGAGTAACCGTTTCGGCAAAAGTCTCCGACCCGTTATTACCCGTCAATGCCTGCTTGGTGAGTAATTCCTGATTGTCTTCCAGGGATTTTATGTAAGCCTCATAAGCTGCGATGACCGTGGTCGAGTACTGCATGCTGCTGGTCGAACGTGCCAGAAATTGGTTCAATTTATTATCATTGGCAGCCAGTTTGCCTTCACTTGTTCCTGCGGCGGCACGTTCATCGGCAATCGCCTTTATTTGCAAATCCTGCTCGCGTACGTTCATCAGCATTTTTACGGCTTCGTTGTACTGGGTGTTCTTGGCAAGCACGATACGCTGGCAAATTTCTTTTTGTTGCTCCTTGATATTTCCCGACATGTCCAAAGTAAACGAGCTCATCAGACTCGACAGACTCATGGACCCTGCGCCAGGACAGGCAGCATTCATTCCGTAATCATCCGGGCGTTTCTTGAATTCGTCGGTCATCGGCATCGAGACATCTCTCAAACCACCCACGGAGATAAGCTGTTGTTGCATATGCGTAACTTGCTGGGTGTAGTGAGCAATCTGCGACTGGTAGGTTTGGATTTGTTGCTGCAAGCGCGTGAGGTGTGTGACGTAAGCCTGAATCGTATGGGGGAAATCGGCGACTGCAAGTTGCGCATCTACATTTCCGGCCATCATGGTGCATGCCAATGCAAGAATTTTCCAGGGTTTCAGACTTGTTGTATTTTTCGATCTGATTCGGCTATTCGTTTTCATACTGCTCTACTCCTTGGTTTGTTTCGGTTGCCTGACTAAGAACCCCAACTATTTACTCTAAGAATCATGCATCACTAAAGCTGGTTGCTCGCGCCGAGGCAGAACCTGATGCGAGTTTTCCCGAGCCTTTTCGTTGATCATAAAAATGCTGCAGCCATTGCTCGGGGGTTAATTCATCCGGTAATACGCCTTCGACTTTCGCGCGTTGTTCCAATACCCGGTGCATGATTTCGATGTTGTCGGTCGAGGCCGATATCACGGCCAGAGCATCGTCCATACCGCGCAGGTTGAGCTGACAAACACTCGATGCATGCCCTTGCTTGACCAAGAAACAGCGCGAGCGTTCATCCAGGCTTTTGACTACTTGATATTCCGACTCTGTGAGCTTTAGCCCGTTGACGTAATCGTCGCGACTGGCATTCGGATTCGGCAACAAAATCATGGTCGCTGTTTGTTCGATCAAGGCGGCGGCGATGTCGCTGCGAAGTGCGTCTTCCGGACTTTGGGTCGCAAAGATTCCCATGCCGTTTTGCTTACGGATGGTCTTCTGCTTGTTCTTCGCGAATTCCTTGAGACCACCCTTGCCGTCGAGAATTTTCCAGAACTCGTCCATCACGTAAATCAGCGGACGTCCGTCGATCAAGGCTTCAAGGCGATGCAGCAAATAATTGATCACCGGCACACGGACTTCGGGGTTGTCGATGATGTCGGTGTAATCGAAACCGACGATGTTGGCTTTGGTCAGATCAATGGTGTCGACAGGGTTATCGAACACCCATCCGAGCGAATTGCCCGAAGTCCATTTGCGCATACGCGCAAACAAGCCATCGTCGCCCATATTGGGCAGGCTCTTCTGGAAGTTGGTCATGTTGCGCAAGCGCATCGGGGTGTCGAGCATGTTTTCGACCGCGCGGAAGATGTCTTCGTCATCGCGCGAGGTGTAACTTGATTTGCCCGCCAGGACCTTGATCAAATCGCCAAGGAATTGCACATTGGCTTCATTGCGTTCGCACTGGAACGGGTTGAAGCCCGTTGGCTGGCCATTTTCGAGCGCCATGTAATTTCCGCCGCAGGCGCGCACGAAAATTTCCGCGCCGCGGTCTTTGTCGAAAAAGAAAATGGTCGGCGACGGTTTGAGTTTTTGCGCCTGGCTCAACAGGAAGTTAATCAACGCGGTCTTGCCGGTACCGGACTTGCCGATGACCATGGTATTGGCGATGGCTTTTTCACCGAGCGAGTTTTCCGCCGGATGCGTTGCGTGGAAATTGAAGTGATACGGCTGGCCATTGGTCGTTTGCAGCGTGGTGATGCACTCGCCCCAGGGATTGTTTTCTTTCTTGCCGGTGGCGAAGTTATGCAACGGCGACAGGCCCAGGAAATTCAGCGAGCTGACATTGGCAGGACGGGTGCGGTACTTCCAGTTGCCCGGAAATTGCGAATAGAACGAAGCGGTTACCGCCAAGTCTTCTTTTGCCGATACGAAACCGGCATTCGACAGTTCGGCGCGCGTACTAGCGATGTTCTGCGCGAGTTTTTCCTGCGAATCGGCGTACAGCGCGATAATGAAATGATATTGGCCAAGCACGAAGTTGCCGGATGCCAGCTCGTCCATCGCCTGATCGAGTTCGACAATCTGGCTGACCGCTTTGTCGCCGGACGAAATCATCATGCCTTTGGTGCGATCAAGCACTTTCAACGCATCCTGCCTACCCATCGGACTAAACGAATGCGTAATCACGTATTCAAAATCGAGATACTTCAAGCCGTTCAGGATGCCCGGATAAGTACCGTCGGTATATTCCTTGATATTCAGGATCGCGCCGAAATGGTTGATGCCACTGGGCGTATTGATGATGAAATCGCCGGTCTTGGCCGAGAACATATGGCGACTGACTGGCAAGTAGCTGTATACCGGAGCCTGTAGAACCGGCACGGCTTCATCGAGACGGTTCAGCAGATAGCCGAAGAATTCGAGGGTTTCGGAAAACACGATGCCGTTACTTGCTTCGTACATGCTCAGGCGGTAAGGCGAATAATCTTTCAGCACGGCTTCTACGTTGCCGGCCAATTCCTGGATCTTGGCGATCGCCTGATCCTGCTCGGATTGCAATTGATCGGTGTTCGCGGATTTCTCCATCATGCCCTTGCCGGACACGACCGGGCGATAGATCATCGTGAGATACAGTTCGTTCTGCATGATCTTCTGCGCCGACAACGCATTGAAGTAGGCATCGGACAATTGCTGGTTAAAGGCATGGTCAAAACGGCTATTGTTCGTGATGCGGCGCTTGCGGCGAACATCGTGAACCCAGAATGCCAGATTGACGAAATCCGGTGCCCGCAAAGTCTGCAACATGCGGTTGAAGGTGTTGTGGCGATGCTCGATATCCCATTCTTCCCTTCCGACGAACGGCAAACCACCGAGATGCCAGGTCAACAGATAATCGCCGCCGGTGGTCTTGATCACCGAAGGGGAAACATGCGTCGATAGCTGGATAAATTCACTGACGGGGGTATCTGGGGAAAACATATATCGATTTATTCCAATATTGATGAACAAGTTGGTACGTGTCGCTGAACCATCGTTTTTCTGAACTATCGGCGGTGACGTTCTCCGTCACCGCGATAGAACCGTTACTTATGTTCTTTTGCAGACCTGTCGATGTAGGCATTCGGCGTAAACACCCACATGCCCGAATGGTGTTTCACGTTTCGGGCCCTGAACTTGAAACGCCAACGTAGGCCAAGCAGGTTGAATATCATTTCATCGCGCCTTGCCATCTGGCGCATGATGAAAATAACCACCGGGATACTGAGCAACCAGAGCAGGTTGAAATACATCGAAAACAACAAGCCGCCGCCCGCTCCGATAAAAAACGGAATATAGGGAACGCCCATAAACATGGCCGGACGGGTGCAACCTCGAAACAGTACGTTTCTTCGCATGGGATTCTCGGTACTCGGTATGATCCAGTCGTCGTTATCAGGCGGTAGTGCCCAACAACATGCCGGCGATTTGACCTGCCGCACCAATCAACAAACCGCCGATCAAGATTGGGGCCACGTCGGCGATGCGCTTGTTGGCAAAAGCAATTTGATAGCCGGCGAAAATGACGGCAATGGTCACGACCGAAATGGAGGCGATGGTCAGCAAGGTCTGGATATTGGAAAAGAAGCCTTCGACCTTACCTTCGCTACCGGTCAGGGCCATGGCACCGGACGCAAATGAAAGGGCATACATCGCAAAGACAACGGTGAAAACCGACAGGAAACGACTTGATTGAGCGCGGGATGATTTGATTGATTTCATGGTTAATCCTTTATTTGATGTTGTGACGGCAAAAATTAAACGTTGACACGGTGGAACATAAAAAAGACTGCGTTAAAAAACGAAAGCTTCATCGGAACCCGATGCCGCCTCCTGCTTGGTTGCCTCTATTGTTTTGACGAGCACCGGCGCTTGCGCCTGTTGCGAAGCCATTGCAAAGACAGGAACCGCCTCTGGCCTTTGTTCGCTGAATGCGGCGGGCACCTGGTTTTGCATTTGCACTTGCGATGGCTGCACCGCTGCCAATGCAGGCATGGCTGGCGATAGCGTTGCCGACGCCATTGCCGGTTCTATTCTTTGCTGCAGCCTGGGCTGTGCCGATACTGCATAAACGGGATGACGGCTTATTCCGGCGACGCGACGCGTTGGCTTGCCAACGACTTCAATCGCGGCTCCCAATGGTTTCCCGGCCGATGAGTCATCGCCTTGGCGCATGGAGGCGAAAACCTTCTGGACATAACCGTGACGGTAGCCGGTCACGCTATTGCCGGAGTAGTAGCAGCTGAATGATTTGCCCCAATCACCACCAAGGCGTTTGTAACACTCGGCAAGAATTCTCGAGCCTGCCTGCAAGTTAGGGCATTCCTGGAACGCTTTTTCGTAGGAATCCAGACCGTATTTGCCGAGATTGAAACGATTCACCTGAGCCAGGCCGAGCGAAAAGTTGTAACCGCGCGTTTCCAGCATGCGAACCGTTGCCAGGGCTTCGGCAAGATTTTTCGGCTGACGCACAAGATGACCACCCACCACGCCGATGGCGTAAGGGTTATAGGATGATTCGACATGCACGACGTGCTGCATCACATCCATCGATACGGCCATGTTTTGGCAGTTCAGCAATTCCAAACCTGGTAGCAAGGCCCCTCTCCTGATAAACGATGAATCAAATTACGAAAACATTTCCTGCAAACTCACTAGCTGATTTTTCTCTGGGGATCGAAATCAATCCCCGTGATGTACCGACGACCCGCATGCGCCTTGATGTGCACGAGCACATCGATGGTCATCATCAGCAAACGCTTGATCGTTTGAAATTCAAGCCCGGAACCTTCGGTGGATGCTTTCACCATCAAGGCCAACTGATCCCAGGTTTGCGTGGTACTGCCGGCATGGCAACTGGTAATCGAACCTGGATGGCCCGATGCGCAGTTACGAATAAAATAGAAGGCTTCATCGCCACGCAGCTCGGCCAGAATGATCCGGTCCGGCTTCATGCGGAGGCAGGCTTCCATGCAACTTTTGGCGGTAACATTGCTCGCGCTTTGGCCGCCTTTTGAATACAGCAAATGGACAGCATTCGGTTGCGCTATGAACAGCTCACGCGCATCTTCGATAGTCACAAGACGCTCGTCTTCCGGAATATGATTCACCAGCGACTTCATGAATGTGGTTTTGCCGCTGCCGGTCGCTCCGGATACCACGATATTTTTCTTGTACAGCACGGCTTTCCGGAAAAACTCGGCGTAATTTCGCGAGAGCTTTAACTCCAGCAGTTCGCGGTCGTGATCGCTGAGCGCACCCGCTTGTTCGAGCACTTGATCGAAAAATCCGTCTTCCTGATACTGCTGCAGGGTTTTCATGTGCTTGGACGGCAAGCGGATCGTGATCGACACTTTCCCGGCATCGCAGGCTGGAGGAATTACGAACTGTGCGCGTTGCCCGGTCGGGAATGTCAGCGAAACGACTGGATCCGTGTCGGTAATCCGCTGACCGGTATTGCTCTCGTTGACCACCGATGTGCAGAACTGGCGTGCGCGCTCGAAATTCAGCGTCGGCATTTCGATGCGTTGCCAGCCCGATCTTGTTTCCAGATAGATTTCACCCGGTCGGTTAATACAAATTTCGGTCACGTCAGGTGACGCCATGTGCTCGAGAATGCCGAGCACTTCGTATTGATAGTCGAGGAATTCGTTTGAAATCCTCGCGACGGGTGAGTTATCAGTATCCACGGTAATTCCGATGCCTTACCGGCGAGTCACAACGCCGGAGAAATCAACGTCTTTTGCAACATAGACATTGATGATGCTTCCCTGATTGACGGTGACCGTCGCTGGCCGACTCAGGTTGCGCTCCACCGCCTGGCCGGCAAGTTGCTCCATAGTGCGCGCGGTATTACTTTTGAACGGCGAAGTAATCACCTGGCCGCCGGTAGTGACACTCTCGGTTTCGGGACCATATTTTTCGCCGGCAAACTTGAACGCGTCACTGACCAGACTGATGAGCAAGGCTGAACTGAGCTTGCTTCCCCAATGTGCGTTGTACTGGCCGGGAACGCCCGCACCGCCGAGGTTGTCGATACCGGGACTGGCCATCGAAACATCGATGCCGTTCGGGGTGGTGATGCGATCCCAAATGACGGATACGCGAGGGATTTTCGGATCTTCGGTATTGTACTTTCCGGAAATTTTTGAACCTTTCGGCAACAATAAACGACGGCCATTGATCGAATAGACAGGCTCGGTGACGACGCATGAAGTAAAGCCCGGAATATCGGTGATGATTCGCGTCTCGAGGACGCAACGTATGTAGGTACCACGTACCAACAGCGAATCCGCGTTATTGATAAATTGCGCGCTGGTTGCTTCCGCCGATTCGGATTTGTTGTTGCGATCCTGATTGTTGCCCGGCAGCGATGCCATCATGGCTTGCAGGTACGGATCATTCGCAGCCTGCTGGCCATTGCCGCCAGACTCTCCGCCAGCACTGTTCATCATGCGACGCTCTGCAAGCGTTGGCTCGCGCGGGAATGACTGTTGTTGTGCCGGCATACTCGGGTTTGGCTGCATGTAATCTTCAGCCGGTGGTGGCGGCAATTGCGGTGGTGGAATGATAGTGGGCTCGGCCATTTGAATGGGCTCCGCGGCAACGACATCATTGCCACTACCTTTCGGCAACTCAGGAATGACGACGGTTTCTTCGCGTGGCTTGGCCGATTCGTCATCACTGGATGTCGCTCTGTTGACCAGCCAAATCGCCATCACCAGCAACAACGCAATGATGCCTGCAAGAAAAACCATCGCTTTCCTGTTCAGGCGTTGCAACTCGTTCGCTTTCAAACTTGGCGCATTGGCGTCCAGGTCGGGAGTCGCGGAAGATTGTTGTTGATAGCCATAAGAACTGACGATCGGTTCGGCTGCCTGACCGGAACCCTGCATGTAAGGATTGTTCGGCTCCTGCTGGTTCGGAGGAAGGTTCTGATTCATGGTTGTTTGCTCCTGCGCAGGCCAACGACATTTTTGCCATGGCGGATAACCAGAAATGGATAGATGCCATGGACGATAATGGTGTTGTTTTCAATCGTGGTATTCACCACAAAGTCTTCACCGCTTTCACGTTCACGCGCAAATACCGCCGGAAAATTACCGGTGGGAATATCTTTGAGATCACTCATTTTCACGTAGGTGAACTGGCCATCGTCATAAACACTGGTCGGCAGCAACCAGGATTGTTTTGTCCTAATAGTGCGATTGGTAGCGTAGTCATAATTGAAGTTGTAATGCCTGTCTTTTTCCAGCGCTGTGCTGATCTGCGGCACATCTTCCGTCTTGGCGGCGAATTCGGCGTCATTCGGATATTTGAACGTCACCTTGTATTGCACGCCCGCCTGTTTTGCCTGTTCGAGCGTAGTCCAATCTGTCGCCACCACCTTCAACTCCAGAATGTAGGAGTGGGTAGCGGTGCGAATCATCATGTTGGTATCGACATCGACATTCTTGGGCTTGAGATAAAACACGTTCTCGCGCCTTGTCATTTCCCAGCCGCTGCTGAAGCCGGTGCTGTAATCGAGAATTTTTTCGCTGGGGCTCAATTCAATCTGCGTGGTAATGCCCAGACCGGTGCGGACCTGGTAGATGCGGCCAGCGTCGTAAACATACTCGTGCACCACTTCGGCGCTAACCGAAGACGACAGGCAAGCGATGGCGAAAAAAATCACTCCCACCAAATAGTTTTTACTCACTCGATTCATCGGGGGATGACTCCATTTCCATTATTGGGTTGGTTCTGTTGCGGCAATGCCGTTCCTGCCGGAGCAGCGGCGGGATTTTCCATGCCAGGCACTTGCTGATTCGGGACGGCTGCGCCAGGGACAAGTGTTTCGGCCGGTGTCGGCGTGGCTACCGGCAATTGCTGCAGCTCGATTCCCACCGGAGGCGCGGCGGAATAATCGTTGTCGACGCGGTAACTCATGACCTGAAATCCGAGCGGATTCAGTATTCGTTTCTGGTCGTCCATCTTCAAATTATCTTTATAGGTAAATTGAAGCGTCGCTATCTTGCTGTCGAGCGCCTGCGAAACGCCGGATGTCCTGTTGAACAAAATACGCTGGAAACGCACGGTGGCGCCGGTCGGCATCGCCGTCTTGCTGACGCGAATCAAGGCCGTGCTTAAAATCTTGATTCGGATCGACGAACCCTTGTTGTAAATCTTGAATGGGCTGTTCGGATTGGTCGACGCATGCAGGGCGCGGTAGTCCGCCGCCACTTCGGGCGCCGCCATCGTAAACACCGTATCCCAATCGCGCTGTCCGATCAGATTGGCGTCATAGGATTCGCGGGCCAACACGAAATGCGCGACATTGCTGACATTGATCGCTTCACTGGTCGTGATGCTATTGGCGCCGAAGTCATCACGCAGCCGTGCGACGGTGCTGGTACCGGTATAGGCATCCGCCATGACCAGATAAGGCACTTCCTTCTTGAGGGGCAACATGTAGAAGTAGCCGCCGGCAAGGATCAGGGACATGGTGATTGCAGAAAATGCCACGAACCATGCGCGCCGTTCGCTGCGCCGGGCCAAATCGACTACGGTGACTTCAAAATTGATCGACTTCGATACTGCATTTTCAATATTCGGCGTTACCGCCTTATTTCGGATTGTCATTTTTATCGTCTTGCGTGATTACGGGGGGATTACAACGCAGAGCTTGATTCCAGGGCTGCAAGGCTTTTTCATCAAAGCAGGATGCTTTGAATCGGGCCATGAAAACGCCTGTCTACGGACTTGTTGGTGCTGCACCTGCATCAGTGGCAGAAGCATCTGCCAAACGGACAACAATCTGGTTTTGCTCGGCCACAACGACGACATGCTGCGATGCATAGGCGGCAGATAATTGGTTCAGTGCATCCTGCATATTGCTGGTGCGGATTTCAGCCACCTGGGCATGCAGAGTGAAATCGGATGGATGCAGATAAGACAGCGTCATCTTCGAATCCTTGGCCCAACGCGCCAAGGTATTTTTCAACGTGCCATCCAACGGCGACACGAAAAAAACATAGGACTGATACAGGGGAATTTCCTGCGGCGTTACCGCATAGCGGTTAACCGGCTTCCAACGGCCGGCCAAATCCGGAGCCGGATGTGTGGCGCATGCCGTCAAAACCAGCAGAGGCACGGACGCTATCCACGATAAAGTGACTGTTCTTTTCACGATTCACCCTTAAAAAGTTGACCAAAAGTGGATCGCGAGCGGCTGATTCATGTTAAGAGTTGTTACAACCTAACGAATTGCACTTGACAACGTCCATTCCCCAGTGGCGATTCTAGTGAATAAAGCAGGAATGTCAAACAAGTCACAAAAATTACATCATCTGATAAAAATATACACACGAAGCAACTACATAACTTCGCGATGCAGCGATTAGCCACATTAGAGAATGGATTTTCACTACCTCTATCGGCTCGTCGTGCGCAGAAGTAATTGCTCTAATCTCTGCGTTGATGTCGAAATCTTCAAAGAGTGTGCACTGAATCACAATATAAATCGAAATAATTTTCTGAACCCAGTTCAGCTTGATAGCAATCGATATTGAGGTGCTTTCGTGTTTTCGAATGATTGAACTGTCCGGAGCTTACGATTTTCTTACCTCATTAGGGTTTGTCTCTGCACATCCTGATCTTGTAATTGTTGCGACGAAACGACGTTATCGCGCGTCACTTGTACATTCTGCGGCTGCGTCTTTTGCTGCGCGCTGGCAACTTCAAGCTGCTTGAAAGACTCGGCAACCGGCGTCTCGATGGCCGTTTGGGTTTTCATGTGCGCACGAAGATGCGATGGATCATCGAGCTTTCCTTGCACGGCAATAACGTTCTCGCCAGGCTTGACTGCATCGGTGCCTCGACTCAAAACAATATTATCGATACGCTGCAAACCTTCCTGTTTGGCCAGCACAGTCAAGCTTGCGGCCATTCGCTCACTGGATGCGTCCGGAACGCGGCCCATGGTTTGATCAAGCATACGAACAGCAGACTGGCTTTGCATATACAAGACGTGATCAGGATGTGCCGGCTGCGTCGGATCCTGCGGCGCTTGCGATTTGGCCGGACTTGCTGGCACCGAAACTTCGGGCGCAATCGGCACTTTACGTTCTTCAAACCCCTGCGCCATGGCTTCGTTGCGCAATTCTTTATTGTTGATATCCACGCCGTTGCGGGCAACGCTTCCTGGCGCCACTTCTTCAAGGCGAACACGTCCGCCATTGCGCTCGAAATCCCTGGTGCCATAGATAAACAGATGTTCTTCGGAACGATGCACCACGCTCATAGCGGGATCCGTCGGCACCGCCATCTTGTTCAAGAAAGGCTTGTCGCTTAGTGAATTCAGATAATCGGTCATTAAATTATTGCTGCGCACAGCCAGTCCGTTCTGCGCGTAACTACCGCCGATGTTGCTATGCGCGCCACCCACCGTGACATTCAGGAAATGATTGTCTTTCATTGAATCCGGGATCTATGATATTGGTCGATTTGAACTGATTTCGGCGTTCGTCTTCTGCAGTAATTTGAAACCCGGAAATCACCGAAGGCGGCAAGCGGCGATCATGATCGCGTGGATTGCCGGTACCGACGGGGTCAAACAGACCGACGGCTTGCACGACCTGCCCGGGCTGCGCCAATGCCGGCTTTGTGTATTCAACAACACGTTCACCTTCATCGTTTCGTGTTTTGCGAATACCCGTAATATCCTGAATTCCGCGTTCGTCGACCAGCCTGCTGAATCCTGCCGCCTGTTCGGCGCCGCGGCTAAATCCGATACTTACTACTCTTATCTGTACGGCGGGGTCTTCTTTTAGCCATCGAGCCGCTTGTAACTCCAACTGCTCATACATCTGCTCCAGTCGCGGCTCATAGGTATAACCTCTGGCGCCATCCGCGGTACGGGTAATCCTGTTTTCTTGTGTGCCGGGGCCAGCGACATAACCTACCTGTACGGGGTCATTCCTGCTTGGAAATGCAGCTTGTATCTGTGCCGTCATCAATGCCACATTGGTCATATGTCCAGATGCTTTATCCTTGGACATATCGTTACCGGTGCCGTCAAACGCAGCGATGAAAATGCGTTCGTGCGGATTTGATGATCGAATAAGCAATGGCGCCGAAAGTTGCGACAATTGTCGGCTCGCATCCGAATAGCTCTGCAAGTCATGTTCGTTTGCAGGATAGGTCGTTACCCCGTCGGGCTTTTTATCATCACCACTTGATCCGAATGGATTTCCCATGGTTCTCCGCCTCAATAGGTGTGCTTGAATGCCAGGATGGTTTCATCGCGAATTTCTCTTTTCCGCGTCGGAGTATCCTTCAGGAAAATGGCAGCGCGCATGTAAACGCTTACCGTCCGATCATTAACGACCATGATGATTTCAGGCTCGTCAAGCGTTGCGATGGTTTCCGTTGGCAAGTCTTCCCTGGCAACGTTGTGACGAATAACTTGATCTCTGAAAATATCGGCCACATCGATTTTGGCTTGAAGTTGGCTTCCATCCTTGGACTTCCAACTCACCTCTGCTGGCGCGGGGAAATTTGGAATATCCAGATGACTGGCAGACAGGTTCACAAAGTAATCAGCATTCTTCGGTGAAGGTCTCACTTCATTTTCTTCGTCAGAGACAACGTAACGGTTCGCATAAAAAATCTTGCAGCCAATAGTGTCAAAACAATGAGCACCAAAATTATGGCCTTTAAATGTAAATGGACGGCTGATATCCTGATCTGACGGCGGATTACCGTTTGTCCCGGAATTATTGGTTGTCATGGCGGATTGGCATCCTGAAATGGAAAATAGAAAAATAATAGCAATTAGGTTGGCTATAAATCTGTTCGTAAGCTGCACGCAGACCTCCTTTTAAACAATTATGTGTTCGCCGGACATGTGAATTCACCGACTTCGCCTGGCGCCCACCAACCAAGGTCGCGAACTCGTGGCTGCTTGCCGGTTTCGCGAATTTCCCTTGGGCTCTTTTGAGTATTACCCCTGCTTTCGACATAAGCGGCCATATAGCCCAAGCTATAGCAGAGCGCTTCCTGCCGTTCGATCAAGGGTAATTCGTCTATTTCCTGCCGTAAGTTCCGATTTGCCCGCATGACGGTTTCTTCATCGCCCATGCCTTCCATGTGTATGGTCAAAAATAACAAATAGGATATTTTCCTGTTCTTCTTGATGCCCAAACCGTCGCGGTACAAGATACCGATATTATTCATGGCATCGGCATTGTAATTGACGGCTTTCAAATACCAGTCCATGGCCTTGACGTAATCGACCGGCATTCCCGTTCCTTGGTGATGCATAAGACCCGCAGAAACGGCTGCCTTGTAGTCGCCTTTTTCGTAGAGCGAAGCCCAAATTGAATAGGTGGTTTCGTAATCGCCCACGGTCTCCGCCTTCAAGGCTTTCTTAACCAGTTCCATGCTCGCATTATCCGCAGACTCTTCCGAAGAGACGCAGATTGGAAAGAATAGAACCAGCAGCAATAAAAATTGTTTCACAATATCCCTTGTCAATTAGAAAAATATGCGGAAGCCGCCGCTTTTAAATCCTCAACATCGGCGTCTCTGCTTTAGGCAGCAATCTGGACGTGAAATATTTGTCCTGGTAGTACTTGATCTTGTCGCACATTACCGGATGCGGAATGCCTTCGTACAGGAACACTTCTTTGTCGAAACCCATCGCTTTGAGTTCCTGCGGCAACATCAGTGCGCGGCGTTCTTCCGATTCACTGCGAGTATAATCCCGGCCACGGGTCACGTTCTCCTTGCGGACTGTGGTGTATCCCAGCATTTCCGAATAATCGTTCGCATCCTGCTGTTCGCGCGGGGCATAAATAATCTGCAATGCATGGTTGGTGATGATGGTGCGCGAAACATCCTTGCCGTAAGTGGCGTCAAGCTGCGCCATGCTTTGAATAATCGGCAGCAATCGGATGTTGTAGCCGGCCATGTACGACACTGCCGACGAAATAATGTCGACTTTGCCGATCGACGTAAATTCATCCATCAGCAAGAGGCACTGGTATTTCAGGTCGGGATTGCTCTTCGGCAATTCCTTGGTATTGAGATTGATCAGCTGGCTAAAGAAAAGATTCACAATCAATCTGCTTTCCGCCAGTTTGTTGGGCTGGATGCCGATATAGATCGTCATCTTTTTCCTGCGGACATCGGTCAGCAGGAAATCATCGGCACTGGTAACGGCATCCAGAATCGGATTGATCCAGGCATTGAGCGGCTCTTTAAAAGTGCCCATGATGGACGCAAAGGTTTCATCGGCCTGCGAAAGCAGATTTGCAAATGCGGTACGTGCGTTATTACTGAGAAACCTTTTTTGCGAAAGTTTCTGCAGATATGGACGCAGCTCACTACCGTCTCCCGACGACAAACGATAAATCGCACCGAGTGTCGGCGGATTCGAACCCGGAAAGCCGATGCTTTGCTCGTCTTCCCAGTTTTCAAACAAATACAGGGAAAAGGCCATGAAGGTATTGCGCGCCTGGCTTACCCAGAATTTCTGGTCGTCGGAACCGTCCGGATAAAGCATTGCGGCAATGCTCATTAAATCCGATACGCGGAAGGCAGCGTCCCTCGAAACATAGGTCAAGGGATTCCAGCGATGCGATTTCCGATCCTCGGCAAACGGGTTGAACAAAAATACTTCCTGTCCCTGGCTTTTTCGCCAACCACTGGTCAACTCGTAGTTTTCCTGCTTGATATCAAGCACCACCATGGATTCCTGGTAGTCGAGCAAATTCGGAATGACTACGCCCACGCCCTTGCCGGATCGTGTCGGCGCCGCGAGGATAACGAACTGCTGCCCCGGCAATCGCACGATATTGCCGTTGAATTTTCCAACGATAATGCCGTTAGGCGAAGGCTTCAGCATGCCGTGCTTGCTCAGGTCGCCAGAATTTGCGAAGCGCGCATCACCGTGCAAGGTTTTCTGTCTTGGCTTAAGCATAAGAACAAGCAACGCCATGTACGCGGCAGCAGGCAACCCGAAACCAACAAAGCCGCCAATTTTTATTTTCTTGGCGTACGGCTGCCACTGCGGCAAATCGATCGCTTTAATGTAGCCAGGATAAGTACTCCATTGAACCGATGTGTTCTGCTGCTTGAGCAGCAGTTGCGTCACGTAGCCGGAAAAATACAAGCCTGCCAGGGCTGCAACCAGCCCTACTGCCAATGCGAAAATGACTTTGTTCTTATTCACCAATTACGTCCCCGAGTTTCATTATTTTTGAGAGTTGCCTGTCTACTTATCGCCGAACGCGTCTCGGTTTTACCTGAGGCTGCTGTGCGTCAACGGCGACGTTATCTTCCTCAACCAGTTTTTCCATCCATTCTTTCGCGTCTACCAGCGACAACTCGTGGCGCAGTTTCGCACCCGATGAATTCAAAACCGCATAGGCCATTATCTGGTCTTCATTGAATTCCTGGTTTTCGGTGAGCGCTACCACACGGTAGCGCCCCTTGATGAAAATCGGATGACTGTATTCGTACATCTGCATGCCTCCTTTAATATTGCCGCAATACAATTCCCTGCGTCCGGACAAAATAAACCAATACCGAAAAACTTCTACATCTTAACGGCTCGTCTTGCTTGATCCTGTTCTTGTACCGGTTGCGCGGACAAGAGATTTTCCTGTTGCAGTTGTTGCGTACTTTTTTCAATTGGTTGTGCGGCAGCCTGGCTTTTGTCGACATAGATTCGGTTGTGTCCCGGATCATTCATCGCACCCTGCACGGCAAACAAACCCGAGCCATTGGTGCTTAAAACCACCGTATCGATTTTCGACATGCCACTGACTTTCGCTTCGAAAGTGACTGCAGCGGCAGCGTTCTGACGTTCCTGATCGCTTTTGAAAGTCCCCGTGGGCAATTTTTCCATGCCGGCTAGCGCTTGCTGATAGAGCTTATTGTCTGGATGTGACGGATTTGAAAGCAGAGGTGACTGATCGGTTCTTGCCGGTGTCGCCGGCGGCGTTATCACTGCTGGAGCTTCGGCTTTTTTCAGCGCAGCAAAAGTGTCTTTGCCGACGATACCGTCATCGGTCAAATGATGGGCGCGCTGGAAAACGGCAACTGCTTCCTTGGTGTGTTTACCGAAATTGCCATCGGGTACCAACGCGTTGCCGTCTTTGTCCTTGATGTGCAATGCGTTCAATTGCTCTTGCAGCTTTCTGACATCGGGGCCGTATTCGCCATGGCGTAACGCACCATCGGCAAGTGCATTCGCTGCCGCTGGTACAGGTGTTTGGGTTGCGGGCGCCTGTGCCTGTCCTTGTCCATTCAACGCTCGATACGCAGCATCCGGCGACAAACCGCTGGCAACGTTGGCCTGATATTGTGTACGCATTTGATTGAGCGCGGTTTCCACTTGGCGCGCCGAAATGGAGGAATGATTACCACCACTATCGCCATCGTAATAACTTCTGCCGGTTTGCGGATTGGCGATACTGGCAAATTCCTGCGCCAAAGCCAGTTGCGCACGACCCAAACCATCCGGGCCACTTTGACCAGTAATATAGGCCTTGACTGAAGGACGTTTTTCGTCAACCAGATAATCGGAGAACATTCTTTCCTGCAGCGCTGGGGTAAATCTTTCGCTGCCATTCAAACCTAGATTTCTTACCGTCGCTTCCATGGTGCCGGGAGTAATCTGGAATTTACCAACGGCAAACAGACGATCCGGATCGTTTCTTGGCAAATCCTGGTGGCGCATGATTTCCGAAACCGTCATATCGGAAAGATTGATCGGCGTTCTGGAATCACCTGCCACGCCGCGATTGTAGGAATTGTAACCTCCCTCGCCACTGCCGATGAGATTACTTAACGCTGTCGTTCCAGCGGCGGCCGTGGCGGCAGCGGGAACAACCGTAGCGACTGCCGGCGCTGAAACTTGAACACCGGGAACTGCTTGTCTCAGCGCGGCAAAAGTATCTTTGCCGACAATGCCGTCATCGGTCAGATGATGTGCCCGCTGAAAAGACGCGACTGCTTCCTTGGTGCGATTTCCGAAATCGCCATCGGGTGTCAGTGCATTGCCTTGTGCATCCTTGAATTTGAGCCTGATCAATTGCTCTTGCACGGCTGTGACTTCGGGGCCGCGTTCGCCTTGTCTCAATACGCCGTCGGCGAGCGGAGCCGCAGCAACACTTCCTGTGATTGGTGCTGGCCCGACCAAATTCGCACTTTGCGTCGTGTGATTGGCGGTCGTAATAGCACCGGTATCGATATCGGCAATGTATTTCTTGAATTGATTGAGATATTGCGCGTTAAAATCCATATGCACGTGAGTGCCATATTGATGTGGATTTCCGCCGCCGAACCCGCTTTGAACACCGAGAGGTTGACCATACTCAACAGTGTCTCCCACTTTCAAGTCCGAATTTCTAAGATCCATGTGGCGTATTTGCACGATGAGTTCGCCACCGGGCCTGTCATAAATGCGAACAACGCCACTATTCCTGTTCACTTCGCCGATATAGCCCGAAGCAGGCGCGGGAACCCGAAGCGAGGAACTGCCGGTTGCATCATCGGTAAGGATGAAGTCTTTTGATACGAGCAAGTTTCCGTTGCGCGTTCTGTCCTGCAAAACCTCTTCCCTGTCGCCATCGATGACTGCGTACGAACGTCCAGCTTCACTGAAATGCTGGCTTGGATGGTGATTTTCTATGTCTTTGTAGGAATGTACGGTTTCTACTGCACCGTATTCCACACTTTCACTAATTCTGATGCGGCCCATGATTGTTCCTTATCCAGTGATATTCAAATTTGTCGTTAGTGTTTCAGCGATATTCTTGCGTCAGCTGCCAGCAGCCATTCTGAATTTCAAATACGTAGGCTCCTGGCTGGCCGAAGGTTTTGACAATCTCTTCGTCGGCGCCAAATTCGGCTTTCTGGAAATCGACCCTTAAAGAATTGCCGATCGCCGTTTGTTTTAGACTCAAAGTTTGCAGGTCACTCGCATCTTTTGTGGCATCCGCATAAACCCAGGTGTAATCGACAAGACCTATTTTGAATCCATCGTATTTTCCGGGAATTTCTTTTTTCTTCGAATAGCTAAAGATCTTTACTAGCGGCGCAGTGTGGGATTTTTTTATTGAATCTGATTTAACGAAGGCTTCGAAAAATGATGAATAACCTTTTTGTGTGCAGTCTTCTGCAGAAAACGACGTGACTTCATCCCATGATTTTGGTTTTTCTGCGTTCGAATCACCTTGCGCTGAAAACTCCCAGAAACTTGCAGACTCGTCGTAAGTGCCAACGCGCAATTTTGTCTGGCCATCGCCCGAGATAAAAAACATGTTGCAATGCCCGTCGCCACTGCACGCTTCCACTTCCGGCTGGCGATCACAGATGTCGGCTTCGCCTCCGACATTTTCCTTGCACTCCGGTGTCACGACAGGCAACCAACCATCTGCCAGCACGATTTTCCGAAGATCAGCATACGGCATGTCTTTCTTGAGCTTCGGCTCAAGCAGTTGCGATGCCGATAATTTTTCCTCCGGCGCTTCTTGTGCAACCACTGGCGCGGTGACAACTGCTGCGTGCTCATTTGCAGATGTTTGCGCCTTGCAGCCAAACATCAATAAAGCCATTGATGCGAGCAGTAAAATTCTTTTTTGTTTCATCTTTTCTTTCCTCGGGGGCGGTAAGTTATTTGCGATGTTCGATTTGGCAGTGGCGTGTCAGCGTTTATGCCCTTCGCGCTGAACAAGTTCCTGCTGAAATTGCTGGGTATTTCTTTGCGACATTTCCTGCTCGATCAGCGCAGTGCTTTTCTCTATTGGTTGTGCGGCCGCCAGCGTTCGGTCTTGATAAATTCGGCTATGGGCCGGGTCTTCCAACCTGCCTTGGACGGCGAACAGGCTTGCGCCATTGGCGCCGACTGCGACGTGGTCAATCTGATTCAGTCCGTTGATCTTCGCTTCGACTGCCAGACTGGCTGCCGCATTCTGGCGTTCCTGATCATTGCTGAAGGCGGTTGCCGGAAGTTTTTCAATTCCGATAAGCGCTTGTTTGTATAGCGCATGATCGGGATGGTTCGGATTCGAAAGCAATGGCGAAATTTCCGTTTTATGCAGCGCGCCAATGCCTTGCGATTGAAGGGTCAGAGCGCGCGACAACAACTCGTTGAGACCATCGCGATTGCGCGTGATGTCGTGCAGGTAATCGTAATTACTGACGCCACCCGCATCCCTGATCGCACGGCCTCCGGTGATAGCAGCAACGGCGGCGCCATAACCGATCATGTGATCGGCCTTCAGAAAACCGGCTATGCGCAACGGATTTTCCTCTCCTTCCAGCACACCCTGTTTTACTGCACGATGATAAGTACCATCGGTATTAATCTTGAACGCGCCGTCTTGCAGAGCGGCCGATTGTTTGTAATTGTCGAGATTGAGGCCGTTTTTCCAGTTCGAGGCATCTTCGAGAAATTGCGTCATACCACCGGATTTCGCCCACGCCCATTCGGTTCTGTGCTCTGAAAGAGACGAAGCGAGCTTATCTTGGTCAATATAGGAAGCCGCAGCGAGCCATGTGGCGCCTGCCTGATATCTGCCGACAAAGCCTGCATGGTTGGTGATAGCCAATTCACCACCGCGGCTTTCATTTAATACAACTGACGCAACCAGCCTTCGCGTTGTTGCATCGTCCAGCCCGGCAATATTGCCTTGCTGGTATTCACAGGCAGTGGCCACTGCCTTTTCTTTCAGTCGGGTATCAGCCATGACGCTTTCCTTTGGATACGACCGGTGTAGCTCAAATTTTTAGGTTAAACAGTTTCGATAGAACGACTCGCTTACCTTGTTGGACAGGAATCTAGCACAGAATTTGTTCAAATTATGCCAGCAACATTAAATTCATCACGTTTTTAGCGTGTTTTTATAAATTACGAAATTCCATTTGAAGGCTTACGAAAATATGACGGTTAATATGGTGCATATTTCTGTCAATGCATATCGTGGCTTGGTAAGCGAATAAGAGAGACTGAAATAAATCGATTAGGCCTGCAAAAACTAGAGGGGATTATCGAGATAAATACACATTGAACGGAAGGGCTTTGATTCTAGTTTGTATAAGTATTTGCAATGGTAATGATTTGGAAATAGGCTCAATGTCCCCCAAATATGCCCCCACTTGGATCGCACTGGAATCCTAAATTCCGGATGTCATCAGCCACAAAAAAGCCGAGACCCTTTTAGTTTCAGGTAACTCGGCTTCTGTCGTTCTATAAAACTTGTGCGTGGTGGTTGTGGGTGGACTCGAACCACCGACCCCGGCATTATGAGTGCCGTGCTCTAACCGGCTGAGCTACACAACCATTAACCGCTACTGTGGTTAGACCAGCAGGGCCGCGAATTTTACTTCGCATCGGCTGCCGTGTCCATCTCGATAGTTTTGCTTGTCCTGCGGCCATGGCTTGTGGCAGGCTTGCGGGTAGTGAATTTGGAGTCCGCGTCGTGATCGATCCGGACGGTTTTCGCCCTAATGTGGGCATCGTGCTCATGCGCACGGATGGCAGGTTGTTCTGGGCCCGCAGGGTGAACCGGGATGGCTGGCAATTTCCGCAAGGCGGCATGAACACTGATGAAACCCCGCTAGAAGCGATGTACCGAGAACTACATGAAGAGGTTGGCCTGTTGCCTGAGCACGTTGAAGTGTTGGGGGCGACACCCGGCTGGCTTCGCTACCGACTCCCCAAACGCTGCGTGCGTTATGGCACCAAACCGGTATGCGTGGGACAGAAGCAGGTCTGGTTTTTATTGCGTTTTAACGGCGACGAAGCCGATGTGCGCCTGAATTTGACCGAGAAACCAGAATTTGACAGTTGGCGCTGGGTGGACTTCTGGTACCCGGTAGAGCATGTGGTCAACTTCAAGCGTGAGGTCTATGTGCGGGCTTTACATCATTTAAGCGATCATGCGCGCACAATCGCCGGAGATGAGGCTGTTCCGACCAATGCCGGCGAACTGGTTCAGCAAATCCTGGCCGCCGCCACTGGGCCGAAATTCGGGAAGCGCTAGGGTTTACGCTCGTTCTTGTTGACAATGATTCTCATTGAGCGTTAAATACGAATCATTCTTATTCGTAGCCGAGCCCAAATCTGCCATGTATGTCTGTGTTTGCTTTGGTATCACCGATAAAGCCATCCAGCGCGCCGCTGCCGATGGCGTGCGTGATGTTGCCGAATTGACCATGCGTACCGGCCTGGGCAGTAATTGCGGAAGTTGCCGCGACATGGCCACCGCCATTTTGAATGATGCCCACGCGCCTGCCCTGCTACCCTTGCCGATCTTGCAAGCGGCCTGAAAACGCGCCATCGTGAATGGGCGTTTCCCATTCCAACATCTTTATACTAGTTGCCATTACAGTGGCCGCATATTCTCGGGAGCAATGCCATGAAAGGCGACAGCAAAGTCATCGAACATCTGAACAAAGCGCTTTACAACGAACTGATCGCGATCAACCAGTATTTTCTGCATGCAAAAATGCTGAAGAACTGGGGCTTCAAGGAACTCGGTGAACACGAGCACCATGAATCGATCGACGAAATGAAACATGCGGACCGTTTGATCGAACGCATCCTGTTTCTGGACGGCCTGCCGAACCTGCAATCGCTCGGAAAACTTTTCATCGGCGAAACACCGAAAGAAATTTTCGAATGCGATTTGAAACTCGAGCTGATTGCGATTCCCGATTTGAAAGCGGCAGTCGCCTACTCTGAAACCGTTGCCGATTACGTTTCGCGTGATTTGTTTGCTTCCATTTTGAGTTCGGAAGAAGAACACGTGGACTGGCTGGAAACACAGCTCGGCTTGATGGAACGACTGGGCGAGCAAAATTATCTGCAGGCTCAATTGAAAAGTTAAGCGTCAATCGACAGTCCAATAAAAAACCGGCAATCGCCGGTTTTTTATTTAGTGAGTGTTTGCGTTACTGCAGCATTGCCAGCAAGGCATTCTGCGCTTTTTTGTATTCCGCTTCGAGCATCACGACCGCAACGGTAGGTCGATTGAGTGCATTGCCGCGGGCGCCGATTTCGATTCGCTTTGCAATCGCGGACAAGGCAAGCGCACCAAGATTGGCGCTGGAGGATTTCAAGGTATGTGCCGGTGCAATCATGCCGTGAATATTATTGTCGGCGGCCGCTTGTTCGAGTTGCTGGATTTGTTTGGGAGCATCTTCCAGGAATAATTTGATCAGGCCTAGATAATCATTGCCCATTACGGCTTCGAGTTCTTCGAGTACTTCCGGCGCCAACACTGGCAAGCTCTGGGCGGGTGATTCAATGGCGACCGGTGCAACGGCTGGTCTTGTACTGGCAGGCGCTGCGGTATTGGCCGTTACATTGGCAGGCGTGGCAGGACGCGGCGGCAGAACGCGCGGTGGCGGCATCTGTTGCGATGGCACTGCAGGTGCGGTGACAGGTCGTGGTGTTGGCGTTACCGGCGGCGCCATTGTGGGAGCTGGCGTTACTCTCGGAGCAGGAACCGTTGCAGCGACTGGCTGCGCGGTAGGAACTACAGTAGGGCGAGGCGGTGTCGGCGCTTGTACCGGAGTAACTTGGGGTGCGGGCACTGCAGCTCGAGGTGCAGAGGCCGCATCGCCAACGATAGCGCCCTGTTCCAGCTTCACTTTCAACCAGCGTGCGAGACTCGATTCAAGCAGACGGCGATCCACCGGTTTGGTGATGTAATCATCCATTCCGGCATCGAGACATTTCTGCCGGTCACCCGCCATCGCATTGGCCGTCATTGCGATGATCGGCAAACGTGGCAAGCCCGCATTGAGTTCATGCTGTCGCCATTCACGTGTTGCGGTGTAACCATCTTTGACCGGCATTTGGCAATCCATCAACACCAGATCAAGATGCCCCGACATCATTCGTTCAAGGGCTTTTTCGCCGTTGTCGGCCGTTTCGCAATTCAAGCCGAGCAAACCGATCAGTCGTTGTGCCACCATCAAATTGACCGGGTTGTCTTCGACCAGAAGCAGATGGCCGCGCAATTTTTTCATTGGCTGTGCAGCAGCGGCAGAAGCACCTGTTGCCGGCGTCTGCGAAAGCGATTGTGCTGCAGCTGATGCGGCGTTGTAGGACTCTTCGATGGTCTCGACTTTTTCGCCTGGCACCGACAAGAAATTACTGATGGCAGTGCGCATTTCATTCGCCTGCATGACGCGCGGCAAACTCAGCATCAAGGGGCCATCATTGAGCTCATCCGGCAATGGTTCGTTGCCAAGCAGATACACGACACGCAAACCTTCAAGATCCGGCGCGCGTCGCAGGTTGCGATGCAGAGCAATCGCCGTACTGCGCACACTGTTCATGTCGACCAGTAATAAATCGAAAGTCCAGGTATTGCCGCGCGTCAATGCCGTGCGCAATTTCGACAGGGCATCCTGCGTGGTGTCGGCCTCGGTAATCTGGCAGCCCCAGTTCGAGGTTGCCTGCTGGATGCGTTGGCGAAATACGCCGTCGTTGCTCAACAGCAATACGCGGGAGCCATTCAAATCGAGTTTTTGCGCGCGCATGTCGCCTGGCGCTTTCAGCAAAGGCAGCTCGACCCAGAAAGTGGAACCGCGGCCAGGCTCGGATTCGACCCCGATCGTGCCGCCCATCAAATCGACAATGCGTTTGCAAATCACCAGTCCAAGTCCGGTACCGCCATACAAGCGAGTGGTCGAAGCATCTGCCTGACTGAAGGGCCGGAATAATTGCTGCACACCCTGCGGGCTGATGCCGATGCCGGTGTCGCGAACTTCAATCCGCAACTCATGCTGCGTGCGCGTTTCGCCTTTGCGGGAAATGTGCAAAGTGACCGAACCGCGTTCGGTGAATTTAAGTGCGTTGCTGACAAGATTGGTGAGCACTTGCCGCAGTCGAACAGGGTCGCCGCGAACCGGCAGTCGTACATTGCTGTCGAGCTGCAGGTTCAATCGCAAGCCTTTGCTCTCGGCAGGTTTGTCCATCAGCATGATGATGGAGTCGCAGACTTCGCGCAGGTTGAAGCTGGTGGTTTCCAACTGAAGCTTGTTGGCTTCGAGTTTCGAGTAATCGAGAATATCGTCGACGATGCGCAGCATCTGGCGTGCCGATGTATAGGCGGTGCGCAAAATATCGTGATGGTCCGGCGCCAATTTCACCGACATCATGATGTCGAGCATCGGAATGATGCCGTTCAAGGGCGTGCGGATTTCATGACTCATGGTCGCAAGAAATTCGCCCTTTGCCATCATGGCGGATTCGGCCGCCTGCTTTGCGATGGTCAATTCCTTTTCCAGCTCACGATGCACGGCGAGCTCTTCATTGAGTGCATTCACTTCGCGTTTTTGTTCATGCGTTTGTTCGGAAGCTGCCGTCAGGGCTTCATTCCGTTTTGCGAAGGCATACCAAAGTCCGGCGATACCGGCGACCGCCAGCAACGCGGCAATCAAGGCAACGCTTTGCCAAACCTGCTGGTTGCTCCAATGGGCAAATGCGGAAGCGATGGCGGCACCGGCAGCGCCTGAAATGGCAATCCATCGAACGACGAGTGCGTCGCCTGACTTGAACTTCTGTCCCATTTAAAGCACCGCCTGTTGGAAATCAAAATCAAGACCGCTATCGGCTTCCTGCACCAGGTTGCCTTGGATGAAATCAATCCCGCTCATCCACAAGGTGGCCGCTGCCTGCGGATCTTCAACACCGGTGCCAATGACTTCGAGACCACGACGATGCGCGCGGTCAATCAATGTTTTCAGTTCATCGCGTGTGCTTTGCGTCTGAATGCCGGTGGAGTACTTGCGTGCGAGCTTCACAAAACCCAAAGGCAATTGCTCTAGCAAGCGTTCGGTTTCGGAATTCAATTCGAACTGGCTAAGACAGAACTGCACGCCAAGCGATACCAGGCTGTCGCAAAATTGCCTGACGGTAGCCACGTGGATCGAGGCATCTTCCATCCTGAGTTCAATCACCAGGCAGGCGCCGGGAACATCATTGTCCTGCAGTTCGGATTTCAGCCACTCCGCCTGCGTACTATCTGCGAGGGTGAGCGGTGACTGCGTGACAAACAGGCGCATCGGCCTCTGCTCGGCTCGGCGATCACGAATAAGCGCAAGTGCCTGGATCAATACCCAACGATCGATATCAACGATCAGGTCGTTGCGTTCGGCCATCGGAATGACTTCCGCCGCCGGCAACAACTGGCCACTGGTATCGCGCAAACGCAACAGGGTCTGATATTGCGAATCATCGCTACCGGCCACGGCAACCACTGGCTGGTAAAGCAATTCCAGCGAGTGTTGTTCGATGGCTTCGCGTACCTGTTTCAACAAGGCGGCTTCACGGGATGCGTCTTCCGCCTTTGGCGGTTCATACTGGCGTACTCCGTTATCGCTGGTGCGTGCATCGCGCGTCACTTTCTCGATGGCATTCAACATAGCGCCGCTATCATGGAACGAATGCCGGAACGCACACACGCCGGCTGACGCCCGCAGTTTCAATGGCTGTGACTGCACATGGAATTCTTCCTGCACAAGGCTGTTACGACATTGTTGTGCGAGTGCCACGAGACCAGCCTCATCGGGTTGCGAAGCATAGACGAGATAACTGCCATCGCCGAAACGGCCAATGGGGCAATCCACGGCATCTTTCGACAGCACGCGCACGACCTCTTGTTGCAATTGCTCGAAAGCGGCAATGCCGAAACGTTCGCGCAAACTCGAAAGCCCTTCCATTTCCAGCAGGAAAACACCGCCTTTTTTATTGGTGCCTTGTTGCAAGTGGTGATTGATCAGCGCGAGCAATGCCAGACGATCATATAGTCCGGTCTGGACATCCTTGACGCTGCGTTTTTGCTGACGGTTTTCCATCGCACGATGTCTTCGCACGCGGTTTTGTACCGCTGAAATAAGATGCCTTGGCCGGATGGGCTTGCTGAGAAAATCATCGCCGCCGGCGTCGATGGCATCAAACTGCCTGTCCTCGTCGCTTTCGCCCGACAGGAACACGATGGGCGTGTGCATGAAGGCTTCCTGCTCGCGAATCAGGCTGGTTAATTCGATGCCGTTGGCGCCGGGCATATTCAAATCCATCAGCAGCAGATCGGGCTGAAACTGTTCCAGTGCCGGCATGACTTCGAGCGCATCAAGTACGACCAATGTTTCCATGCCGGTATTTCGCAAAATACCTTCGGCAAACAAGGCCTGCGAGCGATCGTCTTCCACGATCAAAATGCGATAAGGACTTTCTGCGCCCGGATCAAGCAAGCTGTGCAGGCGCTTGATGACTTCCTCGACGCTTTTTGCACCGACGATCAAGGCATCAACGCCAGCGCGGCGCGCCGACAAACGCTGTGCGATATCATCGGCATCCGCCAGTGCAACAAGCTTCAGTTTGCGACTTTGTTTTTGTCTCAGCGCCTGAATACTTTGTCCAAGCGTTTCAAGTTGCGGCCCAAACTCGGCATCGACGATGGCCAGATCGGCCGGCAATGCGCTGAGCAATTCCTTGAGCTCGTCGATGTCTTCTACCAGTTCAAGATCAAGCCCCTGTTTTTCGAAACGCTGGTCAAGCGCCATCGACAAAGTGCCATACGCCGTTAGATGATAAATCCGGAAATCGGAAGTCACTGGCAACTGCAGATTTTCCAGTGTGTTGTTTGCACTGATTTCATGCGGCCTGGTCTCCGGCGGTTTGATGACCGGCAATGGCGTGACGTTCGACTTTATGACCGGCTTGGCTATCTGCGGAAGTTGCGACGAAGTATCGGGCACCGTAATGGTGACGGCTTCGAATTTCGCCGATGACATCGGTTCCGGCGGTTCGATGAAATCGTTTTCGGAAAAAATATCCTCGAGTACTACGTTACCGTGATGCTTCGTTTTATCCGACCAAGGATCGCTTGACTCGGTTGCAACCGGCTTTTCGGCAGGCGAGTTTTTAATGGTATCGATCAGGGCCTGCACGGCAACGATCGGAGGAGCATCGCCGCCCCAGCGCCGCCAGTAGGCCATCGGGGGAATTTCTGCACGTGCGGTGTTGTCGCCAATTCGTTCACGACCGGCAAACATGTCTTGCACATCGTCGGGCATCGTCGGCAATGCGATCTGCAAGGCATCCATCAAATTACGCAAACGTTCGCCAACGGTCGGGTCGGGTAATTCCTGCTGTTCGATGGTGATGTCGAGCAAGCCCGCCATCGTCTGCAATGAGTCTGTCGGCTCGATTAAATTCTGTTCTGCACAGGCATGTGCGAGCGCATGTGCGTCATCCTGCAATAATGCCAAACCGTTGATGTCCCAACCGTCCTGCAAAAAACGCTGCAAACGCCGACCCATCACTTCCACGCGCTTTGGAATAATGCGCAGCAGTGCGGAGTTTGGTTCGGCGAGTACTGGTGTTTCCTGCTGGTTCATTACCGCCCCCTGTGAACAGGGATTATGCCCCGCTTTTGCGTGCGCTGTCACAGTGCAGCGCGCCTTAAAGCAATCGTGCATGTTACAAGTTATAAAACCTGATGGAACTATTGTGAAACGGCAGCACGCACGCCACTTATTTTTCTAAGGATAAATCGGACAAGCCAGGCGACGATAAGTGCCATCACCGACAACACACCGAGAACAAGGCCCAAGGTCAGCAAAGGATGGGCGAATACGAGAGCCACGCCACCGGTAACGACCGCATCTTCGGTCAATGATGCACCGATATTGGTGACCGGTTCGGGCGATGCATTGATCGCCACGCGGGTCGACGCTTTCACGCCATGCGTGAGCAAGGCCATCGCGCCACCGGCAATCAGGGCATTGGTAGCGAGCTGGCCATCACCCGACAAGGTTGCAGCTGCCAGGAATGCTCCGACTGGTACCCGCAACAAGGTCTGCAACAGATCCCATCCGGAATCGACGCCCGGTATTTTATCGGCGAAAAATTCAACGATGGTCAATGCCCCGGCCGTGCCCAGAACCCATGGCGACATCGTGACTTGCAAGGCTGCCGGCAATTCTACCCAGCCGCTCAAACCGGCAAGACCAACACCGAGTACCGTCAGATAGGCTCGAACACCGGAAAGGCAGGCAAGCGCCAGACCCAGAGCATACAAATGAGCTTCGGACATGCTGGCGACCCCCGTTCAATACCTGATTGGGCTGGATTATAGCCACAAGAAAACTGCATGCGTGCTGAGCATTTGGCGGCCACTGTGGCTTTTCCTTTATAGAAAGGGTGGTGGACGGTATCCTATCGGGATGAGTACGCCCAACCCCAGTCCGCAGCGCTTCATGATCGTGCCGAAAAAGACGGCTTGGCGCGGCTGGCTGATTGTCATTGCGATTGTCTGGCTGCTGAGTCTGCTGGGCACCTGGTATCTCGCAAGTTCGCATGCAGCGCCGGGCCTGGCGAGTGCCGACCGCACGCTTGGCAATCAAAGCCGACAACTGGAAGAAAACGAGGCCCTGCTCAAACAGGTGCAACAACAGTTGGCGACCTTGAGGCGCTCCGAACAGATCAGCCGGAATGCCAACACTGAACTGCAATCAACGCTGTCGGACCGGGATGAAGAAATCGAGGGCCTGCGCGCCGACGTCGCATTTTACGAGCGCCTGGTCGGCGCCACCGCACAAAGGCGTGGACTGAATGTGCACGACATCCAGTTTGAGCCGGAAGTTGGCGGCACCTGGCATTTCAAGGCAACCGTTACCCAAAATCTGAACCGCGGCGCGATCAGCCAGGGCAACATGAAATTTTCAGTCGAAGGCATCAGCCTGGGCCGCCTGAAAACCGTGCCCTGGGAAAATCTGGTGCAAAGATCTGACATCGCCGGCAAGCCCTATTCGTTCCGCTATTTTCAGGAGCTGGATGGCAGCGTCTTGTTGCCATCCGGGTTCACGCCACAACGCGTCAAAGTCAGCCTGCGGGGCAACAACGGTCAGGTTGACCAGGTGTTTCCATGGAGCGCAAAAAAAGTTCAGGAGAATAAGTGAATGTTAGGCATGGATAAAAAAAGTTCGCGCAACGGTACCAATACGGTCGAGACCCTGATCGGACCCCGCGTGGTGATTCGCGGGGATCTGCAGTTTTCCGGCGGCCTTTATGTCGAAGGTAAAGTTATCGGCAAGATCACGGCCGAGGAAGGCAGCGCAGCCGTCCTGACGGTTTCCGAACAAGGCATGATCGAGGGTGAAGTCCATGCCCCCGTTGTCGTGATCGCCGGTAGCCTTCATGGCGACATCCATGCAAGCGAGCGCGTCGAACTTTCACCGACCGCAAAAGTGCAGGGCAATGTCCATTACAAGATCGTGGAAATGGCTGGCGGTGCGACCCTGACCGGACGCCTTATTCATGCCGATGCTCCGATGTCCGAGCAAACGGGCCAATAACAAGTTTTCACGCTTGTTTTCGGCGATAAAGCGCATACTTCAGAGCTATGAACATCCAAACCTACCAAACCATGGACGCGCCTTTGCTGTTCAGCGAAGCCGCCGCCAAAAAAGTCGCCAGCCTGATCAGCGAAGAAGGCAATCCAGAATTGAAACTGCGGGTTTACATCAGCGGTGGCGGCTGCTCCGGTTTTCAATATGGTTTTGAATTCGATGAAAGCCAGTCCGAAGACGATCTGGCTTTGCAGCGCGATGGAGTCACCCTGCTGGTCGATCCGCTCAGCCTGCAATACCTGATGGGGGCAGAAGTCGACTATCGTGAAAGCCTTCAAGGCTCGCAGTTTGTCATTCGCAATCCGAATGCCAAAACCACCTGTGGCTGCGGCAGCAGTTTCTCCGTTTAATCCATGGCTCAGGCACCCAGGCAGTTTGCGTTCCAGCATCCCGGCCTGGATCGCAACGAGCATTTGAGAGAAGACGCGCAAGCACTCGATCTTGCCTGGCCGCAATCGAAAATCATCATCATCGATGTGCAAGGCAATGCCCGCTTTCAAACCGATGCAGCGGAATTGGTCTTTTCAAACGGCAGCGAAATCTTTGCAGAGCGGCCTGATGCCACGAGTTTTCTGGGGCAGGCAGGCGAACAATCCTGGTTTGCCGTGCGTGCCGAGTTCATCGCCGAACTTCCGCCACATGCGATTGATTTGAGAACGGCGGCGGCCACCTGGCCGCATCTGGAAGCCTCCATTTTTGCGCAGGCGCGCGCCCTGCTTTACTGGCAGGAACGCAATCGTTTCTGCGGCGCCTGCGGCAATGCCCTGAACCTGGTTCGTGGCGGCTTCATGGCGAAATGCGAAACCTGTGGCTGCGAACATTATCCGCGCACCGACTCGGCGGTAATCATGGCCGTCACCGACGGCGAGCGGATTCTGCTCGGTCGCCAGGCAAGCTGGCCGGAGAATCGGTGGTCGGTACTGGCCGGATTTCTGGAACCCGGCGAATCGCTCGAACAAACCGTGATCCGCGAAGTTCTCGAAGAAGCCGGCGTTCATGTTGATCACGCCGAATATGCGGCATCGCAACCCTGGCCATTTCCGGCATCCCTGATGCTCGGCTTTCATGCCTATGCCGCTCCGCAGGAAGCGAAGGCCGGCGATGAACTCGAACAGGCGCAATGGTTCGGTGCCGAAGAGCTGCGTGATGGTATTGCCAGCGGCAAGCTCGGTATTTCTCCGCGACTGTCCATTTCGCGCTGGCTGATTGAAGATTGGTGTGCGCGGATGGGTGTTAGTATTTGACGCTACAATGGAATATCAAACAGCGGTAACTGGCAAACAATGGCCCTAACCTTAATTGCTGTCGTACTCGCCCTCGTCATGGGTCATATCGTCCCAGGCCTGATGGCGCTGCGTCGTTATGGCTGGTTTGTTTCCTGGCTGAGTATGCTGGGCAGACTTTTTCGTGGCGATACACTCTGGCAAGGTCGCTGGGGCGCTCTGATTGCGATCGGCATACCGGTCATCATCGTCGGTGTTGTCCAATATTTTTTATCGGGCCTCTGGTATGGATTGCCCGGTTTTATCTTCTCCCTGCTTGTGTTGGTGTACACATGGGGTCCGCGCGATCTGGACCTGGATGTCGACAAGGTCATTGATGCCACCGATATCGAGGCACGACGACAGGCGGCGACGGCCCTCTTTCCTGAAGGTGGCGATCCGGAATTGGAAGGCCCGAGTCTTGTCGAAGCGGTTTTTCGTTGCGCCCTGTGGCGTTGGTTCGGCGTGTTGTTCTGGTTCTTGCTTCTGGGGGCCGCCGGTGCGCTCCTGTATCGCCTGACGAGTTTGAGTGCGCAGGGCGAAGCCCGTAAAACCATTCCCGAAATGCAAAGTCAGGCCGCCATTTTCTTTACCGCTTTGCTCAACTGGCCGGTCGCACACCTGATGACGTTTGGTATGGCGTTGGCAGCGAATTTCGATACCGTTTTATCGGCATGGCGCGAGTGGTACAAACAGGGCGGCGCAAGACTCGATACCGGCTTTCTGGGTGCCGCCGCTCGCGCGAGCGTTGATTGCGAACTGGCCGAAGAAGATGCCTATGCCGTGGATGGCCCGGCGCAAGCACCGGCATTGCTCGAATTGCGCGACGCCATGAGCCTGGTGTGGCGGATACTTTTATTATGGCTCGCGGTGCTGTCCTTGTTCGTATTGGCAGGCTTCGTCAATTAATCGAACCTGTAATCGAACCTGGCTCATCCCGGAGCCAATAAACTAAACGGATACCAGGGCAGATTTCGCAACACGGCGAACCCGATCAGAAGCCAGGCCCAGGGCCGCGCATCGCTGAAAAATTTGGTGGCGCGCAAAAGCACGGGTGGTAACTTCAACCACATTGCCGCAAACAGCAATGCCACTATCGGCAAAGCCAGAACAAACACCGGATTCATCGAAAGAGCTTTTTGCAGATTGCCATGCAGCAATGCATGCAAGGCCCGCGTTGCACCACAACCCGGGCAATACAAACCGGTCAGCCAATGGAAAGGGCAAGGCGGCAAAGGATTGCCGGCCTGATTGGGATCAAACTGTAATAACAGCAGAACGACCAGAAGGAACGCAATGACAAGACCGGGTATTACCACTTTCGGTGTTGCCATTGCGTTCATCGGCAATTAGTAACGACCCGGATCCGCCATGCCACCCATCAGGATCAGCAGGAAATACAGAACGAAAATTACGCCGGCACCACCGAAGGAAATCCAGCTCCACATCTTTGCGTTCTTGGACGAAGCCAGCGCACCATCGTAATCACCCGCCGCCAGTTTTCCGTCGACCTGGGCTGCATAGACGATGGCAACGATACCCGCAGGCAAGCAGCAGCAAAGCGTGGCCAGAATGGCCCAGACCAGATAGTTCGGCACACTGCCTGCACGATAGCTTTCGCGAGGCGCGCGGCCCGACGATGGATAGTTGGCTGCGTACGGATTATCCGGAGGCGTCGGCGGTGGCGTGTAATTGGTTTCGGGAATCGTATACGTCGGCTCGGAAGCCGTGTACACCGCGCGTTGCGACGTTGTCGTCGGCGATGGTGGTGCTGGTGGTGTTGCTACGGCCTGTTCCTGGCTCTCGACGAATGGATGACCGCAAAAATCGCATTCTTGCGCGTCATCGGCACATTCGGCGCTGCAATTTGGACACTTCATGTTGCTTCCCCTTTGGCATTTTTCCCTGAAATCCGTTCTTATTATGCCCGATTGCCGCGCAGTGTTTTCACTTTGGCTTCCAGTATTTCGGCCGTGGCTTCTGTGGCGGAAACGGCCTGGCCAGCCTCGACTTCGATGTCGGCCCGGATACGACGTGGAACCCGCAAGCGGCCCAACTTGGAATCGCGTTTGCTGAACATGCTGGTCCACATGCCTTTCAGCGCAAGCGGCACGACCGGTACCGCGCGGCGCGCCAGAATCTTTTCGACACCGGATTTGAATTCGGCTATTTCACCATCGGTCGTCAATTTGCCTTCCGGAAAAATACCGACGATTTCGCCATCCGCCAATGCCTGATCGACTTCATCGAATGCTTTCTGCATCAGATCCGGATCTTCCTTCGCGCCGGCAATCGGAATCGCGCGCGCGGTCTTGAAAAACCAGCTGGCCACCGGGATCTGGAAAATCTTGTAATACATCACGAAGCGGGTCGGTCTCGGAATCGCACCGCCGAGAATCAGCGCATCCATATAGCTGACATGGTTGCAGACGATCAATACCGCGCCTTCATCCGGCACGTTTTCTTCAATGCCCTTGACCTCGACGCGATACATTAACTTGGTCAACACCCAGGCCACGAAGCGCATCAGGAATTCCGGCACCAGGCTGAAAATATAGAGCGCCGCGAACGCATTCAGCACCGCAACGGCCAGCAATAATTCCGGAATCGTCCAGTGCAGCACGTTCAAGGCGGCATAGGAAAGGCCTGCCGCCACCACCATGAACAAGGCATTCAAAATATTATTGGCGGCGATGACGCGCGACACCTTGTCCTTGTCAGTGCGGCTTTGCACCAACGCAAACAGCGGCACGATATAAAGCCCGCTGAAAATGGCCATCATGAACAGATCAAACATGACCCGCTTCACGCCCGGCTGGGCGATCACCTGCATCAGTGCCAATTTCTGCTCGCCGATAATTTGCGGATGGGCAAAAAACAAATCGGCGCCGAATACCGTCATGCCGATGGCACCCAAGGGCACCAGTCCGATCTCGACAGTGCGATGTGACAGTTTTTCGCACAATAAGGAACCGACTGCGATGCCGATCGAGAACAGGCTCAGCAAAAGCGTGAACGTGCCATCGTTACTGCCCAGCACGTATTTCGAATACTGCGGCAATTGAGTGAAGAATACCGAGCCGTAAAACCAGAACCAGGAAATGCCGAGACAGGATAAAAACACGCTGCGGTTTTTAGTGACGAAGCTCAACGTGTTCAATGTTTCCGAAACCGGATTCCAGTTGATGGTATCGGTCGTGCCGGGCGCCACCGGCATTTTTCGCGAAGTCAGCAGCCCGACAACGGCAATCAAAATCGTGGCGCCTGCTACCCAGTAAGCACCGGTCACCGGGATATTGATCAGGTTGGTGCCGAGAATCGTACCCAGCAGAATCGCGACGAAAGTCCCCATTTCCACCAGACCATTGCCGCCGGTCAATTCTTCCGGTCTCAGCACCTGAGGCAACAAGCTGTATTTCAGCGGGCCGAACAAGGTGCTGTGCAAACCCATGCCGAACACGCACACCATCAGCAGCGGAACATTCTTGTAGATGAAACCGACCGAGGCGATCAGCATGATGGCGATTTCCATCCACTTGACCGCCTGAGCCAATTTCGCTTTATCAAAGCGCTCGCTTAATTGCCCCGAGGTCGCCGAAAATAAAAAGAATGGCAGGATGAATAAACCTGCCGACAACTGGATGAAGGTGGATTCCTGTTCCTTGCTCAGTGACACCAGAACAAAGGTCACCATCGCAACCAGAGCATTCTTGAACACGTTATCGTTGAAGGCGCCCAGCGCCTGCGTCCAGAAAAACGGTGCAAAGCGACGTTGTTTCAGCAATTCAAATTGATTATGAGCCATGGCAACCTCGAAGGGATGCCCAAGGTTAGGGGCTGGGCTGTCACACGGCAAGCTTTTGCGGCCGGGTAGCCGAATTTTCTACCCATGGTGCATACCTGTGCTGCGCTTGCGCGACCCTATGGAGTTGTCACAAAAACAAAAAAGAGTCCTCTCCCCGTTGAAAACAGGGCCCAGAAGCAACGACGAAACAAATTTCAAATCTCTGCCTTGTAGAAGTTTCTGGATCCCGACTTTCATCGGGATAACGCTTTTCCATTGTTCAATGTGATGTGGCTGAGCGCACTCTATCCTTGGTTTTCTCTTTCAATCGCACGCCAGCCGATATCGCTGCGATGAAACTCGCCGTTCCATGAAATATGCGAAACCGATTCATAGGCCAATCGCTGTGCATCGGCGACGGTATCGCCAAGAGCGGTGGCACAAAGTACGCGACCACCTGCCGTGACGACTTTCCCGTCTTGCAGTTTGGTGCCGGCATGGAACACCTTGCTGCCATTCGGCAACGATGCATCAAGACCGGAAATCTCGTCACCGGTTTTCGGCGTTTCCGGATAATTTTCCGCCGCCATCACGATGCCCAGCGAACATTGCGAACTCCATTCGGCACTGATTTTATCCAGACCTTGATCGAAACTGGCTTCGATCAAATCGACCAGATCGGAATTCAATCGCATCATCACCGGCTGCGTTTCCGGATCGCCGAAACGCACGTTGAATTCGATGACTTTCACGCCGCCGTTATCATCGATCATCAAACCGGCATATAGAAATCCGGTGAACGGAATGCCGTCGGCAATCATGCCCTGCACGGTCGGATTGATCACTTCACGCATCACGCGCGTATGCACTTCCGGCGTCACGACAGGTGCCGGCGAATAGGCACCCATGCCGCCGGTGTTCGGGCCAGTATCGCCGTCGTGCACGCGCTTGTGATCCTGGCTCGTCGCCATCGGCAAGGCTGTCTTGCCATCCACCATGCAGATAAAGCTGGCTTCTTCGCCCTGCAGGAATTCCTCGATCACGACGCGTGAACCGGCATCACCGAGTTTGTTGCCGCTCAACATATCGACGATGGCTGCTTCGGCTTCGCCGAAACTCATCGCAACGACAACCCCTTTGCCAGCCGCTAAACCATCGGCCTTGATCACGATCGGCGCACCGACATCATGCAGGTGGTCCAGCGCCAATTCGACGTCTTCGTACACGGAATAGTACGCGGTCGGAATTTTATGGCGCGCCAGGAAATCTTTCGCATAGGCTTTGCTGCCTTCCAGTTGCGCGGCTTTTTTCGTCGGACCGAAAATTTTCAGCCCATGTTCGCGAAATAGGTCCACCACGCCGATGACCAGGGGCGCTTCCGGCCCGACGACGGTGAAGGCCACCTCCTCCAGCTTCGCGAACTCGAGCAGAGCTTCGATATTGGTCGCGGCGATCGCGACGTTGCGGCATTTCGCTTCGGTAGCCGTACCGGCATTACCCGGCGCCACCAACACTTCGCTGACACGTTCCGATTGCGCCAATTTCCAGGCCAAGGCATGTTCGCGGCCACCGGAACCAATCAACAGGATTTTCATTATTTCTTACCTTGGAAAGAGATCAACGTACCACCGCATAATCGCGTGCATCTTCACGCCATTTCGGTGTCGCAAGAATTTTTGGAAGCGCCTGATCAACCGAATCCACCAAAGACCACATCGCTTCGTGTTCCGGATTCATGAATTTCTCGTCGATCACCTGCTGCATGAAAGTCTGCAGCGGGGCATAAAAATTTTTCGTGTTCAATAAAATAATCGGATTGAAATAAATGCCGAGCCGCTTCAGCGTAATGGCCTCGAACAATTCTTCCAGCGTGCCGCAACCGCCCGGCAGCGCAATCACGGCGTCGGAACCGGTCAGCAATTTGTGTTTGCGTTCCCGCATGTCTTCGACCAGATCAAGATGCGTCAGGCCAGTGTGGCCCCACTCGAGATCGGCCATGAATTTCGGCAGGATGCCGATCACCTGACCTTGGTGTTTCAAGGCGCCGTTTGCCAACGCACCCATCAGGCCTTGCGAACCGCCACCGTACACGATGCTGTGGCCGGCTTTCGCCAGCGCTTCGCCGAGTTTGAAGGCGGCATCGTGAAATTCCGGTGCGACTTGATTGGAAGAAGCGGCGTAAACGCAGATGCGGAGGGATTGGGTCATGGAATTTCTACTTTGCAATTTCACAGATCTTGG
>CAWKHT010000002.1:0-48521 GCA_963849575.1 uncultured Gammaproteobacteria bacterium
GCGGCGGGTGTCGGTGGAATCATTGGTTCCTATCTGGGAAGCCATCGTTTCAACCCGCAACTTATCAAGCGGTTTCTGGCGATGGTCTTGCTGATTGCCGGCTGCAAATTAATCCTCACCTGAGCACTCCGCTTGCCTTAGGGAAGCAGGATCACTCCCCATCTTGATTTGGGTCAAAGCCCGACCTTAAACACCTCGTATAGAATTGCCACTGAAATATCCGGATCTTGCATTTGGGTATTCTCCTCCGAGACGGCGAGCCTGTGTTTTGAATGAACTGGCTTGCCGACCGTGGTCATGTTGACCACCAGGGCGGTGATGGAAACGTCACGGCCTCCCGTGTTTGGAAAGGAGTACATCGATGGGTTCACTAATCGACCGATTTGGTCGCAGGTTTCCGTACCTGCGTTTATCGGTCATCGAAGCCTGCAATTATCATTGCAGTTATTGCTTGCCTAAGGGTTACCAGGCGGTACCCGGTCGGCCGAAAAATCTCGATATTGATGAAATCGCTCGCCTGCTTGGCGCATTTGCAACGTTGGGAATGCAAAAAGTTAGATTGACCGGCGGAGAGCCCAGCCTGCGTCGCGACCTGACCGATATTATCCGCGTTGCCGCCAATACCACCGGTGTTGAAAAAGTGGCACTGACAACGAACGGTTGTCTGTTGCAAAAAAGAATTCGAGATTGGTGTGATGCCGGCCTGACGGCATTGAATGTCAGCGTGGACAGTCTCGATCGCGATTGCTTCAAGAAAATTACCGGTCACGATCAACTCGACTCCATCATGTCCGGCGTTGAAACCGCCCTTGAAAGTAATCTGCAATCGATCAAGTTGAATGCCGTCTTGTTGCGTGATCTTAATGACGATCAACTGCCCGCGTGGCTCGATTATCTGCGTGATCGTCAGATCAGTTTGCGTTTCATCGAGCTGATGCAGACCGGCGATAATCTGGAGTATTTCCGTCAACATCATTTGCGGGCCGAAATACTCGAACAGCAGCTTGAACAATCGGGCTGGAGACTGCTGCCGCGTGCCGCCGATGCCGGTCCGGCTCGCGAGTATGGCCATGCCGACTATTGCGGACGTATCGGCATCATCGCGCCCTACTCGCGTGATTTTTGTGCCGGCTGCAATCGATTGCGCGTCACCTCCGCCGGCGATCTGCGACTCTGCCTGTTCGGGCAAATGGGCATTCCCTTACGATCTTTATTGCAGCATGACGATCAGCAAGCGGAATTGCTCGCCACCGTCGCCAAACAACTTGGTCTCAAGCAAGAAGGCCACGGCTTGCATATGGGCGATACCGGAATAACGCCTCATCTTGCATCCGTTGGAGGCTGAAGTGACTCGACAAGATTCGACCGAAGCGATGATCGGTAATTTTCAGATGGCCGATATCCGTCGCAAGCGACCCACGGCACGCCGCGCAGTTGCCTGCGGCGAAATTTCACTCGGCGAACTCGCTTTTACGATGCTGATGGAAAAGAGAATGCCGAAAGGCGATCCGGTTGCGATGGCGGAAATCGCCGGCATTCAGGGTGCTAAAAATGCCGCGTTGCTTTTACCCTTGTGTCACCCGCTGGCGCTGGAATATGTCCAGGTGCGCTGCCTGCCGATTCTGGAAAAATTTGCGCTACGCGTGTATTGCGAAGCCAGCACCGAAGCCCGTACCGGCGTCGAGATGGAAGCACTCGCAGGCGTCAGCGCCGCCTTGTTGACCTTGTATGACCTTTGCAAGCCGGTAGAACCTGCCCTGCAAATTGGCGCTGTTCGTCTGCTGTTCAAAGAGGGCGGGAAAAGCGGCTTGTGGTGCCATCCCGAGCCCATGACAGTTGCCGAGCGCGAACTGTTTCGACCCAAAAATCATCATCATCTGAAGAATATTCGCGCCGCCGTTTTGACCTTGAGCGACCGCGCTCACAGTGGTGAATATGTCGATCTTTCGGGGCCGATATTGCTTGAACGATTAACCGTGTTGGGAGCCGAGATTCATCACACGGAAATTCTTCCCGATGGTATCGAGCCTTTGGCCGGTCGCTTGAGGGATTTATCGACGCAGTCCATCCAACTCGTCTTGTGTACCGGCGGCACCGGATTGGGGCCGCGTGATTTGACGCTCGAGGCGCTTCAAACACTGGACGCACGTCACGTGCCGGGCCTGGGTGAAATGTTTCGTTCTGAAAGCCGGCACCACACGTCACTTGCCTGGCTGAGTCGTGCCGAGGCCGTTCTGCTCAATGACATGCTGGTCATCGCCCTGCCCGGCAGCCCGAAAGCCGTTGCTCAGGGTATGGATATTCTCGGCCCGATATTGGCCCATGCGATGGCGATGGTGGCAGGAGAAGCTCACGCATGATCAACTACGAAGAAGCACTGAAAATCATTGCCGCGACCACTTCGCAAATGGCACCGGTCACCGTGCTTTCCGAAAACGCCTTGGGCCATGTCCTGGCCGAGACTATTGTCAGTCCGGTGAATCTGCCTTCGTTTGCCAACACCGCAATGGACGGTTTTGCGCTCGCCACAAAGGGCCATGAATTGCCTGCCGGAACCGAATGGGACGTACTGGGCGAGCAAGCGGCCGGCGATGGGAAAACACAGGCCAATGAAGGTGCATGGGAGATCATGACCGGGGCTCGCATTCCCGATGGTTTCGATGCGGTGATTCCGATCGAACAAGTGCAGGTCATGCAAACTCGCGATGACGGCAGACCGGCACGCATACGCAGCAACGCCGCCATTTTGCCGGGGCAGCATGTACGACACACAGGCGAAGATATTGCACTGGGCGAAATCGCCATGGAGGCAGGTGAACGCCTGGAACCCCAGCATGTCATGTTGCTTGCCGGACTGGGCGTTCGCGAGGTTTCAGTGACGCGGCCACCACGTGTCGCACTTATTTGCACCGGTCGCGAATTGATTGACGATGTCAGCCAGCCATTGATCGAGGGCAAGATCCGAAATTCCAATGGCCCGTTTTTGCTGGCACGCATTGCTGCCGCCGGTGCCGTGGTGGTTCACTACGAAACCGTGAGCGACGAGCCGGACGCATTCATCGCCTCACTAAAAAAAGCATTGAGCCTCACACCGGATATAGTGATCAGCACCGGTGCGGTGTCGATGGGGCGCTATGATTTCATCCCCGATGCGCTGCGGGGTGAAAACGCGGAAATTCTTTTCCATAAAGTCGCCATTCGTCCCGGAAAGCCGCTGCTATTTGCCCGTTTGGCCGGCGGACAATTGTATTTCGGTTTGCCGGGCAATCCGGTATCGAGTGCGGTGGGCCTGCGATTTTTTGTCGAAGCCGCGATTCGCACACAATTGGGTTTGCCGCCCGAGCGGTCGATAAAGGTGCCGATTAAATCGGCGATGAAAAAGAAAGTCGGCTTCCGGTTTCATCAAAAAGCAAAGCTTGGTGTAGACACGCACGGGCAACTGCAAGTCAGTGTCTTGTCGGGTCAGGAATCGTTTCGCATTCGCCCCTTGTTGCACTCCAATGTCTGGGTCGTTTTGCCCGAGTCTGCAGAGCATATCGCCGCTGATAGTCTGGTCGATGTCTTTGGACTGGGTCACCAGGCCCTACCCTTTTAATCAAGCGAGAATCACCACCATGAAAATTGATCTGACACTTTTTGCCGCCTTTCAGGATTTGGAACCGGCGGGCCGAATTGATCTGGAACTGCCCGATGGCGCTCTCGTTGCGGATTTGCGAGTGGCCGTTGATACCTATGGCCGCCAGCATTGGCCGAAGTTTCGTCCCGGGCTTCTGAAAGCCTCGGCGTTCGCCAGCGAGACCACCTTGTTGCGTGATCGCGATGCGATTCCTGCCGATGGCAAGATGGCCTTGTTGCCGCCGGTCAATGGAGGTTGAGATGGAAAAGATGCATTGCGCCGTGGTGGATATCGCAAACGAAGGCCTCGATGTTTCGGCGGCAATTGAATTTGTTTCGGATCCGGGCTTTGGCGGCATAGCCATGTTTGTCGGCCGGGTACGCGACATGAATCACGGCCGTCGCGTTGCCGGCGTCAGCTATGATTTGTTCGATGTTCTTGCCGTTAATATTTTCAATGACATCGCTTCGGACACGCTGCGCGAATTCGACGGAAAACTGAAAATATTTGTAACGCATGCGAAGGGACGACTGGGTATTGGCGATCTTGCGGTCGTCGTTGCCGTCGGCAGCCCGCATCGTGACGAGGCCTTTCGTGCCTGTCGCATGGTCATCGAGAAGGTCAAGCATCAGGCGCCGATCTGGAAGCAGGAACACTACGAAGACGGCAATAGCGAATGGAGCGAAGGCTGCTCGCTTTGCGAAGTTCATGACCATGCACAACATGCCGGCGAGCATGCTTCCGGTCACTAATACTCTGCAGAAATGTTTTTTTGGAGCGTGTGATGAAATTGCAAATACAGGAACAAAATCTTCGTTTCCGCATTGATGAAAATGAACTGGCAACACTCCTGAGTGAAGAAGTGCTGGTAAACACGCTGCGCCTGCCCAATGGCGAGCCCTTTGTGCAGTCGCTCAGCTTGGTGAAGACCGAAACGGCCGCTCTGGAGACCCGCGAACTGAACTGGTGTTTGAACTTGCCTAAAGCCATGGTCGAGGCATACGTCGAACGATTGCCGTGCCGCGATGCCCTGTCCTTCACCTTGGGAAACACCGATTCGCTGCCTTTAACGGTCCAGTTTGAGGTGGATGTGCGCGATAGCGTGAAAAAACGCGGCAGAAACAGAAAAACGCCTTAATTCGGGCCCGATTTTTCGTTCAGCCTGTTTTCAGCCTAGCCGATTGACTCAGGTCAAGTTAAATTGAATTCAGCAATGAAATAATTCGCCTCAATTGGATTTTCTATTCTATTGGATTGTTTCATGGCTGGCATCGCATCCCCTAAAGCCCAAGGCCCGGTACTCCACGACTGGCGACCGGAAGACGCAAATTTCTGGCAATCCGGCGGCAGCAGCGTCGCCAGTCGTAATCTCTGGATTTCCATTCCGGCCCTGTTACTGGCGTTTGCCGTCTGGATGATGTTTTCGGCGGTTGCCATCAAGTTGAAGGACGTCGGATTTCATTTTACCGACGACCAACTCTTCTGGTTAACGGCACTGCCGGGATTGTCCGGCGCAACCCTGCGAATTTTCTATTCCTACATGGTCTCGATGGTGGGCGGTCGCCGCTGGACGGCGATTTCGACCGCTTCGCTGATGATTCCCGCCATCTGGCTCGGCTTTGCAGTGCAGGACACCGCAACGCCTTACTGGCATTTCGTCGCGATCGCGATTTTGTGCGGCTTCGGCGGCGGTAACTTTGCCTCGAGCATGTCGAACATTTCTTTCTTCTACCCCAAATCTAAACAAGGCTATGCCCTTGGAATGAATGCCGGCCTAGGCAATCTCGGTGTTTCGGCAACACAATTCCTGATTCCCATGGTGATATCGATGGGCATCTTCGGTGCCATTGCCGGCAATCCGCAGATGACAGGCGATGGCAAGGAAATGTATTTGCAAAATGCCGGCTTTCTCTGGGTACCCTTCCTGTTTGTCTGCACTCTCGCAGCCTGGTTCGGCATGAATGATTTGACGACTTCGCGTTCCACTTTTTCGGAACAATCCGTCATTTTCAGCCGCAGCCAGAATTGGCTGATGTGCTGGTTGTATATGGGCACTTTCGGTTCGTTTATCGGGTTCTCCGCCGGCTTTCCAATGTTGATCAAAACCCAGTTTCCCGAAATCAACGCTCTGACTTATGCCTTCCTCGGCCCACTGGTTGGTGCACTGGCAAGACCCGTCGGTGGCTGGCTGTCGGATAAAACCGGTGGTGCCATGTTGACGTTCTGGGTATTCGTCCTGATGGTGGCGGGCGTCTTCGGCGTGCTGCATTTTCTGCCGGTCGACGGCAAGGGCGGCAATTTCACCGGTTTCCTGATCAGCTTTATGGCCCTGTTTATCTTGTCGGGCATCGGCAACGCTTCGACCTTCCGCATGATTCCGATTATTTTCCGCACCTTTCATGACCGCAAATCAGTGCAGTCGACGCCGGAAGAAAAGACCGCGTCCCTGCGCAACGCCGGCATCGAGTCGGCGGCCACGATAGGTTTCAGTTCGGCCATTGGTGCTTACGGCGGATTTTTCATCCCGAAAAGTTACGGCAGCTCGATCGCATTGACCGGCGGACCGCAGGCGGCACTTTACGCCTTCATTATTTTTTACTTTACTTGTATTGCCATCACATGGTGGTGGTACTACCGTAAGCGGGCACCTTATCCGTGCTGATGGCAGTGTCACAATTGTTACTGATTACGCGGCTTATTATTAATTTTTCGGAGTGCTGGCAATGAGTTATTTTCTCGACCGTCTCAACTTTCTAAAGCCGGCAGCAGAGCCGTTCTCCAATGGTCACGGTGCATTGAAAACGGAAGACCGAAGCTGGGAAGATTCCTATCGTCAACGCTGGCAATACGACAAAATCGTCCGCTCCACCCACGGTGTCAATTGCACCGGTTCCTGTAGCTGGAAGGTCTATGTCAAGAATGGTTTGGTGACCTGGGAAACCCAGCAAACCGACTACCCGCGCACCCGTCCTGATTTACCCAATCACGAACCACGCGGCTGCCCGCGCGGCGCCAGTTATTCCTGGTATCTCTACAGCGCCAACCGCGTGAAGTATCCCTTGATGCGCAGCGCCCTGCTGAAGCTGTGGCGCGAAGCACGCAAAACCAAATCCCCGGTCGATGCCTGGGGCAGCATTGTCGAAGACAAGGAAAAAGCCAAGAGCTACAAAACCAAACGCGGCATGGGCGGCTTCGTTCGCGTCAATTGGGATGAAGCCAATGAAATGATCGCGGCGGCTAATCTGTTTACGACAAAAAAATTCGGCCCCGACCGCGTTGTCGGATTCTCGCCAATTCCCGCGATGTCGATGGTCAGTTACGCCGCCGGTGCACGTTATCTTTCGCTGCTGGGTGGCGCCTGCCTGAGTTTTTACGATTGGTATTGCGATCTGCCACCTGCTTCGCCGCAGGTATGGGGCGAGCAAACCGACGTGCCGGAATCAGCTGATTGGTATAACAGCCGCTACATCATCGCCTGGGGTTCCAACGTGCCGCAGACGCGAACACCCGATGCCCACTTCTTCACCGAGGCGCGCTACAACGGCACCAAAACGGTCGCCATTACGCCGGATTATTCCGAGGTCGCCAAGCTGACCGATGTCTGGTTGCATCCCAAGCAAGGTACCGATGCCGCGCTGGCATTTGCCTTTGGCCATGTGATCCTGCGCGAATTCCACCTCGATAATCCTTCTTCCTACTTCCTCGATTATTGCCGGCAATATTCGGATATGCCGATGTTGGTGCGACTCGATGCACGCGATGACGGCAGTTTCGTCCCGGGACGTTTTTTGCGAGCCTCCGATCTCGATGGCGGCATGGGCGAAAGCAATAATCCCGAATGGAAAACCCTGGCCTTTGATGAAAACACCGGTGCACTGACCGTTCCCAATGGCTCGGTCGGTTTCCGCTGGGGCGAAAAAGGCAAATGGAATATTGAAGAAAAAGACAGCGCTGGTCGCGAAACCCGTTTGCGCCTGAGTCTGGACAAAGTTCACGATGAAATTGTGGAAGTCAGCTTCCCTTATTTCGGCGGTGTCGAGCATGAAAAATGGACGTCCAGCAAACACGAAGACATTCTCAAACGCAATCTGCCGGTACGCCGCATTAAAACCGCCGATGGCAGCGATTGCCTGGTCGCGAGCGTGTATGACCTGACACTGGCGCAATACGGTTTGGACCGTGGGTTTGGCGGCGGATACGTCGCGAATAATTTCGACGACAATGTGCCGGGCACGCCTGCCTGGCAAGAAACAATCACCGGCGTGCCACGCGGCGACGTGATCAAAATTGCCCGCGAATTTGCCCGCAATGCCGACAAGACCCGCGGCCGCAGCATGATTATCGTCGGTGCCGCGATGAACCACTGGTATCACAACGACATGAACTATCGCGGCCTGATCAATATGTTGATCATGTGCGGTTGCGTTGGACAAACCGGCGGCGGCTGGGCCCATTACGTGGGTCAGGAAAAATTGCGGCCGCAATCGGGCTGGACACCGCTGGCGTTTGGTCTGGACTGGAGCAAGCCACCACGCCAAATGAATGGCACCTCGTTTTTCTATTTCAACTCCGATCAATGGCGTTATGAAAAACTGGATGTTTCAGAAATCATTTCACCGCTGGCAGACCCGAAAAAATATTCTGGCAGTCTGGTAGATTTCAATCTGCGTGCCGTGCGCATGGGTTGGTTGCCTTCCGCGCCGCAATTGAACATGAATCCGCTCAACTTCGTTCGCGAAGCCGAAGCCCAGGGCCTCGATCCGGTCAAGCATGCCGTAGCGCAATTTAAATCCGGCGCGCTGGACTTTGCCTACGCCGATCCCGATGCACCGCAGAACTTTCCACGCAACATGTTTATCTGGCGCTCGAACCTGTTGGGTTCGTCGGGTAAAGGTCATGAATATATGCTCAAGCATTTGCTGGGCACACGCCATGGCTTGCAGGGAAAAGATCTGGGCGAACGCGGTGCCACCAAACCACAGGACGTGAAATGGCATGACGAAGCCACCGAAGGCAAACTCGACTTGCTGGTCACGCTGGATTTCCGCATGTGCACCACGGCCCTGTATTCCGACATCGTGCTTCCGACCGCGACCTGGTACGAGAAAAACGATCTGAATACCTCCGACATGCATCCCTTCATTCATCCGCTTTCCAAAGCGGTGGATCCTGCCTGGGAAGCACGCAGCGACTGGGATATTTTCAAGGGCATCGCACGCACCGTCAGCGAGATGGCACCGGGTGTATTGGGCATTGAAAAAGATTTGGTGCTCACGCCCATTTTGCATGACACACCGAATGAATTGGCCATGCCGTTTGGCGTGACCGATTGGAAAAAAGGCGAATGCGAACCGATCCCCGGCAAGACCATGCCTTCGATGGTCGTCGTGGAACGCGACTATCCGAATCTGTACAAAAAATTCACCTCGCTGGGTCCCTTGCTCGATTCACAGGGCAATGGCGGCAAAGGCATGAGCTGGGATACGAAGGAGGAAGTGAAATTCCTCGGCGAGCTCAACCATACCGTCACCGCAGAAGGCATCAGCAAGGGTCGCCCGCAAATTGAAAGCGCGATCGACGCCTGTGAAGTCATTCTGCACCTGGCACCGGAAACCAATGGTCATGTCGCGGTGAAAGCCTGGGAATCGCTCGGTACCTTTACCGGCCGTGACCACACGCACCTGGCCGTCGGCAAGGAACACGAAGCCATCCGTTTTCGCGATGTGCAGGCACAGCCAAGAAAGATTATTTCCTCGCCAATCTGGTCCGGTCTCGAAGACGAACACGTCAGCTACAACGCCGGCTATACCAATGTGCATGAGTACATTCCATGGCGCACGATTACCGGTCGCCAGCAGTTCTACATGGACCACGAATGGATGTTGGCATTCGGCGAAGGCCTGATGGGCTATCGTCCGCCGGTCAATACGAAAACCATCGCCCCGATGCTCGGCGCCAAGCCGAACGGCAACAAGGAAATCGTGCTGAACTGGATTACCCCGCACCAGAAATGGGGCATTCACAGTACCTATTCCGACAACCTGATCATGCAAACCCTGTCGCGCGGCGGCCCGATCGTCTGGCTGTCGGAAGACGATGCAAAAAGCGCCGGCATCGAAGACAACGACTGGATCGAACTGTTCAACGTCAATGGCGCGATTGCCGCGCGTGCGGTGGTGAGCCAGCGCGTGATGAACGGCATGGCAATGATGTATCACGCCCAGGAACGCATCATCAACACGCCCGGCACTGAAATTACCGGCACCCGTGGCGGCATCCACAACTCGGTCACCCGGGTCGTGGTGAAACCAACCCACATGATTGGCGGCTATGCACAATTCGCCTACGGCTTTAACTACTACGGCACCACCGGTACCAACCGCGACGAGTTCGTCATTGTCCGCAAGATGGACAAAGTCGAGTGGCACGACGGCGAACCGGTACCAGCAACTGCGGAGGCTTCACGATGAAAGTACGTGCCCAAATTGCGATGGTGCTCAACCTCGACAAATGCATTGGTTGCCATACCTGTTCGATTACCTGCAAGAACGTGTGGACCTCGCGCGAAGGTGTCGAATACGCATGGTTCAACAACGTCGAAACCAAACCCGGCGTCGGCTATCCCAAGGAATGGGAAAACCAGCAAAAATGGAACGGAGGCTGGGTGAGAAATTCTGGCGGCCGTTTGCAACTGAAAGCCGGTGGCCGCTGGCGGATCCTTTCCAAGATTTTCGCCAATCCCGACTTGCCGCAAATCGACGATTACTACGAACCGTTTGATTTCGATTACCAGCATCTGCATCAGGCTCCGGAAGGCAATCATCAGCCAACGGCACGTCCGCGCTCGCTGATCACCGGCGAACGCATGCAGAAAATCCATTGGGGTCCGAACTGGGAAGAAATTCTCGGTACCGAATTTGCCAAGCGAAGCAAGGACAAGAATTTCGACAACGTCCAGCGTGAAATTTATGGCGCCTTCGAAAAAACCTTCATGATGTATTTGCCGCGTCTTTGCGAACACTGCCTCAACCCAGCCTGTGTCGCCGCCTGCCCCAGCGGTGCAATCTACAAACGCGAGGAAGACGGCATTGTGCTGATTGATCAGGACAAGTGTCGCGGCTGGCGCATGTGCGTCTCGGCGTGTCCGTATAAAAAGATTTATTACAACTGGAAAAGCGGCAAGTCGGAAAAATGTATCTTCTGCTACCCGCGCATTGAAATGGGTGAGCCGACCATTTGCTCGGAAACCTGCGTCGGTCGTATCCGCTATCTTGGCGTGCTGTTGTATGACGCGGATGGCATCGAAGCGGCAGCTTCCGTTCCGGCAGAAAAAGATTTGTATCAGGCCCATCTGGATATCTTCCTCGATCCGAACGACCCGGCAGTGATCGCCGCGGCTCGTGCCGAAGGCATTCCGCAAAACTGGCTGGACGCCGCGAAGGAATCGCCGGTGTACAAACTGGCCATCGATTGGAAACTGGCACTGCCGCTGCATCCGGAATACCGGACCTTGCCGATGGTGTGGTACGTACCGCCCTTGTCGCCGGTTCAATCGGCCACCGATGCCGGCAAGCTCGGCATGAACGGAGAAATTCCCGATCTGAAATCACTTCGTATTCCGGTGCGCTACCTCGCCAATTTGTTGACGGCCGGCGACGAAGCACCGGTCATTCTCGCCATGGAGCGTTTGCTCGCCATGCGTGCCTGGCGTCGTGCCAGAAACGTCGACGGTGTCGAGGATATCGAAGTATTGAAACAGGTCGGACTGAGCGTAGAGCAGGCCGAACAGATGTACCGTTATCTCGCCATCGCCAATTACGAGGATCGCTTTGTCATACCGACTGCGCATCGCGAATATGCCAATGACGCTTTCGGTGAACGCGGTGGTTGCGGCTTCACGTTCGGCAATGGCTGCAGTCCTTCCACGCCTGCCGAGGCATTGTTTGGTGGTCGCTCGACGCAGACGTATCACGTACCACCTAACCGCCAAGTGGTCGACAGGGAGAAAGCATGAAAGCCCTGAAACTGATCGGCGTATTGCTCGATTATCCTGCTGATGAACTTTGGCAGCATCGTGACGAGTTGCTTGCAGCCACCGATGATCCCCTGCTCTCGGCTGCACGTCGTCTGCAATTGCATGCTTTCGTCGACGATATGACAAGTCAGATGCCGATGGAAGCACAGGAAGCCTGGCTGGCGTTGTTTGATCGCGGCCGTGCGATGAGCTTGCTGTTGTTTGAACACATTCACGGCGAGTCGCGTGACCGTGGCCAGGCGATGGTCGATCTGATGGAAACCTATCGCAAGAACGGTTTTGACATGGCGACTCGTGAGCTGCCGGATTATTTACCGCTGGTGCTGGAATATCTCTCGCAGCGACCCGAATCCGAAGTGACCGATTGGCTGAAACACACCGGTCCTATCATTGAATTGCTGGCCGCACGGGCCGGAGAAAGAGAAAGTCCGTATGCCCTGCTGTTTGAATTGCTGATTGAAATCGGACAAGGCGAATTTGATTTGACACTGCTTCGCAAGAAGGTCGCCAGCGAGGCCCGCGACGACACACCCGAAGTGATGGACCAGGTCTGGGAAGAAGAAGCCGTTCGCTTTGGTAACGATGCGCCGTCGGAAAATTGCGCACCGCCCCAGCGTTTGCCAACCGGTACGAAGACGAACGATAAACAGGTGACGCCATGAATTATCTCAACACATTTGCTTTCCAGATTTATCCCTACATCGCGCTTGCCGTGTTTCTGATCGGTAGCTGGGCACGCTTCGATCACGACGCCTACAGCTGGCGCACCGGCTCCAGCCAGTTGTTATCGAGCAAGTGGATGCGACTGGGCAGTAACTGGTTCCATCTCGGTGTGCTTGCGATTCTCGGCGGACACTTTGTTGGCTTGCTGACACCGCATTTTATTTACGAGCCTTTTATTTCGGCGGGTCAAAAACAATTATTGGCGATGGTCGCTGGCGGCATTTTCGGAGCCGTGTGTCTGATTGGCATCACGATCCTGTTATGGCGTCGCCTGTTCAATCCCCGTGTGCGTGCCACCGGCAGCCCGCGTGATTTGCTGGTCTTGGTCTTGCTGTATGCGCAACTCTTGCTGGGCTTGTCGTCCATCTTCGTTTCGGCCGGTCACATGGACGGCGGCCAGATGATCAAGCTGGGTGAATGGGCACAGCACATCGTGACCTTCCGTCTGGGTGCCGCCGATTTCATGCTGGATGCGCACTGGATTTTCAAAGCCCATGTCTTTCTCGGCCTGACCTTGTTCCTGATCTTCCCGTTCACACGTCTCGTCCATATCTGGAGTGTGCCGGTATCGTATTTGCGTCGTCCTTACCAGGTCGTGCGTAAACGTCAGGCACCGCTTGATTACCGCGGAAAATAATCATGAATAACCCACGCATTATTCCTATCGTGATGGACTCCGGTGCTTTGTCGGATGCGGCAGCACGTGCGCAGGAGACTGCACAGAATCCTTCGCATGATCATGCGAATGACCCCAGCGCTCCGATCCCCGGTCGAGCTCCGGTCTTTCTGAAAGTGGCGGATCGCGAAATCGACGAGGCCGAGATCGCACGTGAAATGCAGCATCACCGTGCCGACAATCCACATACGGCACGCGCCGATGCGGCGCGTGCGCTGGTGGTCCGAGAACTGCTGCTGCTCGAAATCGAACGACTGGGTATCCTCAAGCAAACCGAGCAGTTCGGCGAAGAAACCCTCGAAGAAGCCGCGATCCGGCTTCTGATCGAACAGGAAGTGCCGACGCCGGAGCCAAACGAAGAAGCCTGCCGGCATTACTTCGAAAGCAACCGCGAACGCTTTCATTCGCCCGACAGCGTGAATGTCCGGCATATCTTGTTGGCCGCTCCGGCTGACGATATCAAGGGCCGTTTAGCGGCACGCGACCTAGGCGAAAAACTGATTGCCGAATTGAAGCAATTTCCGGAACGTTTTGCCGAATATGCGATGCGCCATTCTTCCTGCCCGTCACGTGATCAAGGTGGCGAATTGGGCTGGGTCACGCGCGGTCAAACCACACCGGAATTCGATCGTCAATTATTCATGCTGCGGGAAGGATTGGTCGCGATGACCATCGAATCGCGCTGGGGTCACCATGTGGTGCAGGTCGATGATATTGCACGAGGCGAACCGCTGGCCTACGAGGACTGTGCCCAGAAAATTGCCAGCTATCTCGAACTGCAGGTCAAGCAAAATGCCCTGCATCAATATCTGCAAATTCTCACTGCGCGCTATCCAGTGATCGGCTTGACCGAGCTGGAAGCCCTTGCCGCCTAAAACGAAACTCCCAAGACGGCACAAAGACAATCCAAATCTAAAAAATAACGGGGCATCACGATGCAAAGCACTACCGGAGTGACACAGGGACAACAGCGCACAGCGCTGTGGGCCAGCACGTTTGCCTTCACGATCTGCTTTGCGGTGTGGACGATTTTTTCCATCATCGGCATCCAGATCAAGAAAGATCTCGGGCTCAACGACACCGAATTCGGACTGTTGGTGGCCACGCCAATCCTGACTGGCTCGATGATTCGATTGTTTCTGGGTATTTGGACCGAGCAATACGGCGGCCGAATTGTCTTTACCCTGGTGATGCTGGCCGGCGCGATTGCGACCTGGATGCTGACCGCCGCCGATACCTATATCGGCTTTCTTTTCGCCGCACTGGCCGTCGGTATCGCCGGCGGTTCGTTTGCGGTCGGTATTGCCTATGTGTCGAAGTGGTTTCCGCAGGAGAAACAAGGCACGGCACTGGGCATTTTCGGTGCGGGCAATATTGGATCTGCCGTGACCAAACTATTGGCACCGATGGTGATGGTGGCCTATGGCTGGCATATGGTGGCGCAAGTCTGGGCGGTGGGATTGGCGATCACCGCGATCGTGTTTTATTTCATCACCAAGGATGATCCTGGTCTTGCTTCTCGCCGTAAAACAGGCGTCAAGCCGGTGCCATTCAAGGAGCAAATGGCGCCCCTGAAAAACATTCAGGTATGGCGCTTTGGGCTGTATTACTTTTTCGTATTCGGTGCTTTCGTAGCGTTGGCATTGTGGTTGCCACGTTACCTCACGGGTGCCTACGGGCTTGACATCAAAACTGCCGGTGTCATTGCAGCCTGCTATTCCATTCCCGCCAGTTTGTTCAGAGTCGTCGGCGGCTGGTTATCGGACAAGATCGGCGCTAGAAGAGTCATGTACTGGACCCTGAGTGTGTCGGTCGTTTGTACTTTCCTTTTGTCTTATCCATCGACCAGTTACATCGTGTCGGGCGTCAAAGGTCCGATCGAGTTCACGCTCGCCGTTGGCGTGGTGCCTTTCATGGTGATCGTATTTGTCCTCGGCTTTTTTATGTCGCTCGGCAAAGCCGCCGTCTATAAACACATCCCGGTTTACTACCCCAACAATGTCGGCGCCGTCGGAGGTCTGGTCGGCATGATTGGCGGCCTTGGCGGCTTTATCCTGCCCATTACTTTCGGTGTCCTGAACGATCTTATCGGCGTTTGGACAAGTTGCTTTATGTTGCTGTTTGTTCTGGTCTCGACGGCCTTGGTTTGGATGCACTTCGCGATCCGACGCATGGACGTTGCACAGCATCCGCAAAGCTTCCGCGACACCGATCTACCAGAAATTATGGCAGCACGGGACGCGCACTGATACGAATAACAAACCATGCCTAAATCCGGAATCGAAGCACTGGAAAAACTGCGTGAAGGCAATCGACGCTTTGTTGATCACGTCATCAGTCTGGAGGCCTTGCTAAGCCATGCCCGCAGGGCCGAACACGCCAAGGCGCAGGAACCATTCGCCGTTATCCTGGGATGCTCGGATTCACGTGCTCCGGCCGAGTTTATTTTCGATCAGGGCTTGGGCGATTTATTCGTCATCCGGGTAGCGGGCAATATTGCCGCACCCTCGCAAATCGGCAGCATTGAATTTGCCGTCGAGCGTTTCGGTGTTCGGCTCGTGGTGGTCTTGGGTCATTCCAACTGCGGTGCCGTGCAGGCGACACTGGAGACCATTGATTGTCCCGGCGACGTGTCTCCGGCACTGCATGCCATCGTCGATCGCATCATGCCCTCGCTGACCGATACGCCGATGCTGGCAAAAGGTGACTGTCCCGAACGAACGCAATATGCCGTCCGGGCGAACGTCCGCCATACCATGCAGCGACTCACCCAGGATTCGGAGTTTATCCATCGGATGCAGCAGGATAAGGGATTGCTGGTTGTCGGTGCCGATTATTCGCTAGATACCGGCAAAGTGGATTTTTTCGAGATTGCATCGACGCAATAAAGTCTGATGGGTTCAACCAATACCGATCGGCACCGATAAACCTGTCGGTGCTTCAATGACATTCCGGTGAATTGATGCGTTTCAGATGGGCAATGCGACCGTGCCCAAATGGCCGAGAAACAGAAAGCCCGATACCATCACCGAATTAATCGCCCAAGCGACCGTCAATGCCCGGGCGATCTGCCCGTAAACCACTTTCTCGACATTGAAAGCATTAATCCAGACTGCATGCATGATCCAGGCGGTGTACGCGACAAAAATGGCGAGCAATGCCGCGAGTGCCGGGGTTCCGATCTGGTGATAGAAATACAGTATCGTTCCGAACAGCAGGTGACTGACAAGTACGCCGTAAATCCAGAAGACAAGCCAAAGCCGCGTGTTACCCCGGCGATCCCATGCGGCAGATTCCATGTTCATTGGTTTCTCCTGAAAGTCGATTCATTGCCATCCTAGCGCTGCCGTTCACGGCACTTCTTGATCTAAGTCAAAGATTTCAAATCCTGATGAAAACAGGACTGTAAGGGCTGGCAAAAGCCAATTCAGCACATATTCCCTTGACCATGGTCAAGGCGCCACCATGACTTCGCCGCTAGCATGACACCCATGATGCCAAAGGAAAAATCCTGATCGGTATTCCGTTGGCCACGACCTCACATCATCAGGAGAAAAGACCATGCAGTTCCAAGCAAACAACCCGATTTCCGCGTCCATGTCAGAAGCCCTTGTGCGCTGGATGCAGGCACTCGATGGCTCGTCTGAAATCCTTGTCGATGCCGATACCCGGCAGATTCAAGTCAGCTCCCGTTTATCGGCCCCGCAGATCATCGAGGTGCTTCGCAACCTTGGTTTTGATGCTGCCCCCACAGAGCAATCGGTTTCGGCCCACGAAAAAGGCGGCAGTACCTGCTGTGGCGGTTGCTCCTGACATTCGTCAAATCATTATCTGTACTGGAGTTGGCACATGAAACCCTATCCACATCATTATCAAGTTGCGGCATCGGCAGGCGTTGAAGGCGAAGTGTTGTTGGCCAGCGCCGGCCTGGAGCCAATCAATACTGCGCCTCCGGTCGAATTCGATGGTCCGGGAAATCGCTGGTCGCCCGAAACGCTGCTCGTTGGTGCCATCGCCGACTGTTTCATCCTGACCTTTCGCGCCGTGGCGCGTGCAACGAAATTGCCTTGGCTAACGCTGGATTGCGAAGTGGAAGGCGTACTCGATCGTGATCAAGGCGTATCGCGATTTATTGCATTCACCATCCGCGCTACGCTCCGCATTCCACCGGGTGGCGATCATGAGGTCGCTCAGAAAGCCCTGCATAAAGCAGAAGCCGGCTGCCTGATTTCGAACTCGCTTTCGGGGAAATTCGAGCTGCTTAGCCAGATCGATACCGTCGATCCCGATTGAGTCGGTATTTCATTCCGATTTGTCGCAGGACCTCGCGTAATGAGCAAATTCGCTGAAGACATCGACAGGATTCCGGCATGGCGATGCATCGGTTGCGGAAAGCTGGATGCGCCACGCCCCTGCATCGGTGTTTGCCAGGATCGTAAGGTCGAATTGGTCAGTGCCGTTGATTATGATCGTGCGCTTGCACGAATCAACGAGCTGGAAGCGCTGGTGCGCATGCTGGCCATGACAGTGCCGCGCGAAGGACAATGGGAAAGTTCTTATCGCCGGTTTCAGGAAAACGCACGCAAGTTATCGGCAAAATAAGTTTCTTTCCCGGCGTTCACTCCACCCACCAAACACACAAGGTTCAAGCATGGGTGAATTTCATAAGGCTATGGCTCAAGCCGATATCGTCGCGGATATCCGCCAACTGCAGGCCCGCTAGCTTGGCAAGTTTTATGTATGCTTCCGATGGGTACATCTTGCTGACGCCATTGGCGAGTGCCGTAAAGTAGGGCGAAGTATTGATAATGCAATACGCCGCGATGTCGTGACGCTGCCTGTCCCAAAAAGTATCGAGCACATACACGTTGCCATCGGCATTCAAGCTGGCTTTTACCCGCTGGAATATACCCAGAATCGACGGCTTGTCGAAGCAACTCAGGAACTGGCTCATCCAGATGACATCCTGTCCTGCCGGAAACGCAGTCTCGGAATTCAACAAATCCGCTTCGTAAAAATCAAGCCGACTCAGACTGCATTCCAGATTGCCTCGCGCTATCGCGATTTGCTCCGGCAAATCCACCAGGGTCAGCTTGACCGAGGAATCGAAATCGAGACAACGCTGCGCCCATTTTCCGGTATTGGCACCGATGTCCATCAGCGTCGCCGGTTGGCTCGCAAAGACAATCGGCAACACCAGCGCAAACGCGGAGTCGGAATAAAGATGATCAAACTCGAACCAGGCCGACTTTGCTACTGGTGACAATGAACTCAAGCCTCGATAGATGGTGTCCCAATTGCCCAGACTTTTCAGACCCGCCGGCCTTCCCTCTTCCAGTGCCGCCTCCAGTTCAAACAGGCCCTGATAGCAGATTTCCTGATTGAAATTGAAATTTACCTGCGTCATCGGATCGTGCAGCACCAAATCACCAATTTTTTCCAGATAGTAACGGTCTTCCTTTATGCCGACGATGCCGGCACTCAGGCAACTTTCGAGCAATACGCTGACGGCATAGTCGCTCCGTCGATGGTCTGCGGCGAGTTCTTCGACCGAGCTACCATTTGGAGATCGGTCAATGCTTTCCAGCAAGCCCCACTTCCTTGCAATCCTGACGCATTGAAAAACCACGGGGCCGAATGCGATTTTTTGTGCCTCGAAGCGTGCATCAATGGCGGAAAGCGGTTTGGCGAATGTTTTACTCTTCATCGTCTTTTTTAATCCTAAAATATTTTTCTAGCGACTTCGATCGGGTGATGCAATAGCAACCCTAGGCTTGCGGCAAAACGCTACTGCAATGTCTGCCATAGCACTTGCATGCGCTTTTCCACGCTAGGGTCGGACACAATCACCCTGCCCCATTCGCGCGTGGTTTCGCCTGGCCATTTTCGTGTCGCATCCAGGCCCAGTTTGGATCCAAGCCCCGGCTCGGGACTGGCGAAGTCCAGGTAATCAATCGGCGTGTTTTCAACCAGCATGCTGTCGCGCACCGGATCTACGCGAGTGGATAAAGCCCAAAGCACTTGCGACCAGTCGCGGGCATCAATGTCCTCATCGACGATGATGATGAATTTTGTATAGGTGAACTGGCGCAGATACGACCAGATTCCCATCATCACCCGACGCGCATGGCCAGCATATTGTTTGCGAATGCTGACCACGGCGATGCGGTAGGAACAGGCTTCCGGCGGAAGATAAAAATCGACAATTTCAGGGAAGACTTTTCGCAAGATCGGAACGAATAATTCGTTCAATGCCAATGCCATGACCGATGGTTCGTCATGCGGCGCACGCCCCATGTAACTGCCTTGATAAATGGCATCCCGACGCAGGCGCATGCGTTCGATCGTCATCACCGGAAATGTCGCTTGTGCGTTGTAGTAACCGGTGTGATCGCCAAAAGGTCCTTCCAGCGCCGTATCGCCCGGATATATAAAGCCTTCGAGCAGGATTTCTGCGCCTGACGGTGCATCCAACCCAGTCAGCTGGCTTCGCCACACTCGACTGCGTTGCCCGCGCAACAGGCCGGCAAATTCAAATTCCGACAGGGTATCGGGAACCGGCGCCACCGCGGCTAGTGTCGTGGCTGGATCGGCGCCAATAGCGACGACTATCGGAAAAGGTTTATCTGGATGCGTCGCCTGCCAATCGGCAAAATCCAGTGCACCGCCACGATGCGATAGCCAGCGCATGATGACTTTGTTGCGACCAATCACTTGCTGTCGGTAAACCGCAATGTTTTGTCTGGGTTTTCGGGTACCTCGGGTAATCACCAGACCCAGGGTAATCAATTTAGCCGCATCTTCCGGCCAGCAATGCTGAATTGGCAGTCGCGACAAATCGATATCACCCGCTTCAATCACTTCATCGTTAAAGCCCGCATCGTGCACGGTGCGTGGCGCAACATGGGCCAGCTGGGCAAGCTCCGGCCAACTGTGCAAGGCTTCGCGCAAGCTGCCCGGCCAACGGGGTTCTTTCAGACTCGCCAGCAACTCGCCGAGTTCGCGCAATGACGACAAGGGCCTCCCCGACAAGACCGCTTCGATACGGCTTCGATGGCCAAACAGATTACCAAGATATCGTTGCGGCGATTCGCTATTTGCCGACATCAACAAGGCCGGTCCACCGGCACGTAGCGACAACAAACTCAACGCCGTGGATTCCAGATGGGAGCTGACCGGCACGTCGACTTGCTTTAGCTGACCGGAGGTTTCCAGCCGGGAAAGAAATGAACGCAGGTCATGGAAACTCATCGCGGCAAGCTCCGGACAACCGGACTGATCAGCGAGGCGGTGTCATGAACGGAGGCTGCGATATGCACGCTGATTTTCTTAATGATTACCATGCCGATATGGTCGCGCAGACGGCAGACGGAATCACTGACATGAATCAAGTGCCTGTGGGCGAAATTTTCGGGCTTGATCTTTGTCAATGCAGTCACCCGACATCAGGCAGATACTGCCCGCCTGTTCCATCAGGGTGCTTGCCATGACTCCTTGTTCCTCGCCATTCGGCGCCAATCCCGTGCAATGGGCCGACGGCTCCGACAGCCCGTTTATCAAAAGCGACAATGCCATCAAGCTGGATTTGCGGAATCTGCCCGCACCCGAGCCGATGCATCGCATTCTTGAAGCACTGGAAACCCTGCCCGAAGGCAGATCGTTACTGGCACGTACGCCTTGTCGCCCGCAACCCTTACTGGATTTGCTCGATGCCCGCGGTTATCGCGTCATGGTGATCGACTCTCCCGCCGGCGATGCGTGGGTGCAGATATTTTCTCCCGATGACAGCACTGGCCGTTGAGCATGCTCCGTCGGCGGAACTGCCGATGCGCTACCTCGGTATGGTGCCGGTGTGGGGATTGTTTGCAGCGTTTTTGATCCTGCATGACGGCTCAACTTTATTCGTCAGTCGATGGGCACTGAACACCGTTGCACTGACCCATATGATCACACTGGGAATTTTGGGCAACGCCATGCTCGGCAGCTTGCTGCAGTTTCTGCCTGTTGCTGCCGGCGTTCGATTGGCGCCGGCAAACACCGTGAGTTTGCAATTGCCGATTATTTTCAATCTTGCACTTATTGGATTGCTGGCCGGTCTGCTGGTTTGGCCCTGGCTAATGCCGTGGGCGGGATTACTGCTGGTCTTTTCAATCGCTTTTCATGCCGTTGGATGTTTGCTTGCAATGCGCTTCGATGGCAAAAAAACCTTGTTACGACTTGGCATTGCGCTGATGCTCGTCTGTCTGTTGCTGACGGCAGTGCTTGGTTTTTTGCTTACGCTGGGATTCGTCGGGTTTGTCACGGTCCCGATGCCGCTATTGACCGACATCCATGCTGCCATCGGCTTGCTCGGCGGCGTTGTGCTGCTCTGTGGCTGCGTTGGCAGCGTGATCATGCCAATGCTGCAGGGAAGCACGGCGGTGCCAGACAAGCTTCTTCGTTACTGGATCGTGGTCTTGATCGGCCTGTTGGTCTCCGGAATCGTATTGCGTTCCGTGAATATTATCGATGGCGATGGGTTCGTAAAATTACTCGTGTTGCCCGTTGCTGCCTTCGCCATCGCGATCATTTTTTTTCAATGGCGGGCACCACACCGTCGCAACCGGACATTGATTGGCTTCTGGTGTCTCGGGGCGATGTCATTGTTGATGGCGGCATTGATCAGTATGTCGCTTTCGACACCCGGCAAAACACTGCTCGCCGGTGTTTTAGCGATCGGTATCGGGCTGCCATCACTGGTAATCGGCATGTTGCTGGAGATTGCTCCTTTCATTGCCTGGCTGAAGTTACAACGTCATCGCCATCAAGGCAGCCGACTGCAAAGTGTCGATGGCCTGTTTCCCGAAGTTCGCAAGCAACGCATTTTTATTTTGTTTGTATTGTCCGCCCTTGCGCTTCCGATGGCGGTGATATGGCCGAATGCCATCAGCGTACGATTGGCGGGTCTATTACTGGCATTGGCGCATGGACTGGTGATGTTCGAGATGCTGTCGTTGCAATTTCGGACGCGCCAACTTGTTGGTGCCCGAATCGATACGCAGGGAGTTCGCACATGAACAAGAAACTTCCCTTGGTGTACGCCTGCTCCGGTTGTTCAAGTGCGGCACAAATGGCGAACCAGATGGCGCTGTGGCTCGATCGACAAGGCAAGGCCGAGATGTCCTGCATCGCCGGTGTCGGTGGCGGCGTCACCGGACTGGTCAATACCGCTCGCAGTCAGCGACCCATCATTGCGCTGGATGGCTGCATTCTGGCCTGCACCGCTGCCTGTTTATCGCAAGCCGGCGTGAGGCCCGATCGGCACATCGTGCTGTCCGAATTCGAAGTAAAAAAACGCAAGCACGTCGATTTCGATCCCGCCCAGGCACGCGCGATTTACGACCATCATATTGTTCCGATCGCCGAACGCTTGATGGGGTCGGCATTACACGGTGAAGACAATCATGAAAAAAACTGATCCTTCCCGCGGTGCGCTGACCGGCGTACGTCGAATGATTGATGGTGTCGACGATGCCTTGCTGACACTCATCGTTGCCCGTCGCCGATTGGTTTCACTGGCGGCACGCATCAAGCAGGACAAAGGTGTGCCCATACGCGACCCGGACCGCGAACAGGAAGTACTCCAGCGCGCACGACGACTCGGCAATCACTTTGGCCTTCCGGCCGCCAGCAGTGATCGCCTGATGACTGCACTCATCCAGGATGCTTGCGGGCAGCAAGGCTTATCGCAGGTATCCGACCGGCTGGCTGCAATTGATACAGATCAGGGCGCTCGTCCACCCATTACCGGCATGCTCGCAAATACCATGAATAGCCAAACCCGATTTCCGATCGCTTCCCGATGGCTGCGTTTATTGCCACCACCTTCCCGTCTGTCGCCTTTTTTGCGACGGATTCCGAGCAGTTGGCAGGCGACATTATTCGAAGCGGCCATGCGACGCGTCCTGAGTGCGCCGATTGAAAAAGGGGCGCTCGACATGTTGGTTGATCGAAGACTCGGCATCGAAGTGAGCGATCTGGACCTTCGCTGGGTCGTGGTGTTGCGCGAGGGTCGCATGCAGGTATGCAAACCGGACGAAATCGCCGAAGCCACCGTACGTGGAACCGCAACCGATTTGATGCTGCTGGCAAGCCGCCGGGAAGATGCCGACACCCTGTTTTTCCAGCGCCGACTCTTGCTTACCGGTGATACCGAACTGGGGCTGACGGCCCGAAATTTGCTGGACCAATTGCCCTGGCAGGAAATTCCGCTGGGGCTTCGCATTGCCATGCAGCGTGGTACCGATCTGGCTGTCGCCGCACGCACGGCCTATCACGCCAGTACGGCATAGAAAAAATTTCGATAGCGTTTTTTGCAAAATCCACTCATTCGATATCACGCCATGACAAGCACTCTTGAAATTTCTCCACCGCAATGGACTGACCAGCTGGAGATTGACTACGCCGAACTCGGTACCCGCCTCGAAGGTTTGGTACCGTGTCTGGAATGGCAGATGCACCTGCCCTGGATCGATGCCATTCTCCGGCTCAAGAAGCAACGCGGCGCCGTGATCATGGCGCACAGTTATCAGTCACCGGAAATTTTTCACGGTGTGGCCGATGTCACCGGCGATTCCCTGGCACTCGCACAAGCTGCGGCTTCTTGCGACGCAGAATTAATCGTGATTTGCGGTGTGCATTTCATGGCCGAGACGGCAAAGATCCTGGCTCCGGATCGCACTGTCCTGATTCCCGACTTGCACGCAGGCTGTTCGCTGGCATCATCGATTACCGCAGCCGATGTTCAGCGCCTGCGGGCCTTGCATCCCGGCGTTCCCGTTGTCAGTTACGTCAACACCACGGCCGACGTCAAAGCCGAATCCGACGCCTGTTGCACCTCGGCCAATGCCTTGCAAGTCGTCGAAGCGATGGGCAGCGACAAGGTCATTTTTTTACCTGACCGATTCCTCGGTGCCTACGTCGCAGCACAAACCAATGTGGAACTGGTGTTATGGCATGGCACCTGCGAAGTGCACGAGATTTTCACCGCACAACAGGTGCGACATGCACGCGAACGCTTCAATGCCAAGTTGATCGCACATCCGGAATGTTCACCCGAAGTATTGGCGGAAGCCGACTTCGTTGGCTCCACCAGTGCCATGAGCCAATGGCTGACCAAAGAAAAGCCCGAACGTGTCGCACTGATCACCGAATGTTCGATGGCCGATAATTTGCGGACAAAATTTCCGCAGATCCAATTCGTGCAACCGTGCAACCTGTGTCCGCACATGAAACAAATCACGCTGCCCAATATTTTTAATTGTCTGCGCGATCTGCGTCATGAAGTCACGATTCCCGTCGACGTTGCGGCAAGGGCTCGACAAGCACTTGATCGAATGTTGCAGGTAGGTCGCCGGGACCGTGTCTAAGCGCGAGACCTCGCCGCTGATTATCGTGGGAAGCGGCATTGCCGGATTAACGACGGCACTGGCGGCAGCGCCGCGTCAGGTCTGCCTGCTCAGTCGCGCTCAAGATAGCCGGGACAGTGCCAGTGTTCTGGCCCAGGGCGGTATTGCGGCAGCCGTCGGGCCGCATGACAGCACCTCCTCGCACCAGCGCGACACGATGCAAACGGGTGCATTTCACAATTCCGAATCGGCCGTTCATTATCTGGTGGAGACATGCCGCGGAAGCCTTGAATTGGCTAGCGCTTCAAGGCGTGCTGTTTGATCGTGATGGCGATGTTTTACATCTGGCACGCGAGGGCGGCCACGAATTTGCACGCATCGCCCATGCCGGTGGCGATGCCAGCGGTCGCAAGTTCATGGAAGCCTTGATCGAGAAGGCAAAGCAGGCAAGCCATATCCAATGGCATGACGGTTGCGATGTCGATGCCCTGCTCTTGCGCGGCAATGCCATCGCCGGTGTCCGTTCAAGAAACAAAAATGGCAGTACCGATATTTTCGAATCCGGCGACGTCGTATTGGCGACCGGTGGATTGGGATCCCTGTTTTCGGCGACCAGCAATCCACCCGGTGCCGAGGGTGCCGGCTTGGCATTGGGTCTCGCGGCTGGCGCGGCCGTGCGTGATCTCGAATTTATCCAATTTCATCCCACGGCTTTATCCCTTGGCCCGGAATTGAGACGGCCATTGTTGACGGAGGCCTTGCGGGGTGCCGGTGCCATTCTTCGCGATGAACATGGCCGCGCCTTCATGACCGGACGTCATCCGATGGAAGATCTTGCGCCACGCGATCTGGTAGCCCGCGAAGTCTGGAAAATTCTGGACCGCGGCGGCCGCACTTTTCTACATGCGCAACATCTGGGGGATGTGTGGCTGCAACGATTTCCGACGGTATTGGCCAGCTGTCTGTCCCACGGCATCGACCCACGCCTTGAACCCATGCCGGTGACCCCTGCTGCGCATTTTCATATGGGAGGACTGGCGACCGATCTTGATGGGCGCACCACGGTGCCCGGTTTGTGGGCCGTCGGCGAAGTGGCCTGCAATGGCGTGCATGGCGCCAATCGATTGGCGAGCAATTCGCTGCTTGAAGGCGTGACTTACGGACTTCGACTCGCCAATCAAATCAAGCAGGAAAATTCCGCACCAACCTCGCAGGGCCCTTATCGTTTTGCCGAACGCGGATTGGAAACCTCGCCGGCAGTGCAGCACTATTGGCGCCAGCGACTCTGGCAGACGCTCGGGCCCGTGCGTCAGGCGTCGGCCATCAACAACGGCATTGGATGAACTGCATCAAATCGGCGAAGACATAGGCTGGCGCCAACAACTCGCTGCCCGACTGTTGCAGGCAGCCCTTCAGCGAAGAGAAAATCTTGGCGCACACTGGTGGGCAGAATCCGAATCGCCGCAGCCTCCGGATATCGATACAAAAGTTCGCATCACCCATTCATCGAGACATGCAAAAAATTCAGGCAAGCGATCCGGTTTGTAGACGAGTTCTGTCAGTACTCAAATCGTCTAAAAAATCGATACTCCGGAAATTACCCCTTCAGGCACTTTGCTTTTCAGGAATACGCATACCCGGTTCGCCATGCCAATAACCGTTACGCATGCCGATTCGCGGTGGCGCGGTCGGAGAACGTCTGGCCAGATCAAAATGCGCGACCACTTCTTTCATGCCGTTAACTTGCGGATAGAGGCGAAGAATATCGACACCTAAAGCACGCAATTCCGGTAACTCCGGCCCCAGATCGGTAATTTCTTCTCCCTGTATCTGGATGCCATTAATCCTGAGAAAGGCCTGATCCTCACGCGTCTTCAGTCGCAAGCCATCGGGATAATCGATGCAGCGAAATTCGCACTGGTCTTTGGCAATATCGAGTGAACGTGCGGTAAAGCAGCGCGCCGAATAGGACAGCGGCAACCGGCCCCAGGCGATCACTTCCAGTTCGGGCATCGTGAGTCCATCAGCGTCACTGGCCTCGCGTAATTCCCTGATCAATTCGCGGCCTTGCTCTACGCCCGGCACCCAACGCCGCAGCCCATCTTCCATCAGCAATGCCAGCGCCCGATGGTTGTAAACATTCAGCGAAGGCCCGGCAACAAAAGGCACTATCTTTTCGCGACAGAGTTGCACCGCCGACATGTCGTTGGCTTCGATCCAGAAAAGATCATGGTCGATTAAGCGATGCAGGACGCTGAGTTCCGATTCCGCCTCGATCAATGCAAGCGACGACAGTACGACTTGCTTGCCATGAGCGGCCAATTCTTCCGCCAGTGCAATCCAGTCACGCGTAGTCAGTTCCCGTCGCTTGCTGCAGACGGTTTCGCCGAGATAAATAATATCCACCGGCCATTGGGCGGCTTCACGATAAAAAGCCAGCGTGCGTTCCCGTGACCAAAAATACTGCAATGGGCCCAAACTCAATTTCATCATGGGTGTCTCGGTGGTCGTGGACATTAGTGCCAAGCCCGGTGGTAAGGACCCAAGGTGGTTTGGTGGCCTTCCGCATGTGCCGACAAGGCAGATTGCCAATTGGGCTCTACCGTCCACGTGCCGGGGTTTGCTTTCAGTTGATCAATGGCCGCTCGCCAGATTCGGGTTACCGAACTGACATAGGCCACACCGCGTTGGCGACCTTCGATTTTTAGCGCGACGACGCCGGCTTGTTTGAGCCGGGGCAATAGTTCGAGCGTGTTGAGGCTGGTGGGCTCTTCCATCGCATGGAATATTTCATCGCCGACCGCGAAACGTCCTTTGCAGACGGTGGGATAACCGGCCGGTTCGTCTTTCTTGAAACGATCAATCAAGACATCATTCAAACGCACGCTGCGGGAGCCGTCATCGTGTTCATCCCATCGGACAAAACGCGCCGGAGAACAAACACCGTGGCGATTCGGCGAGGCACCGGTGACATAACTGGAAAGCTGGCAGCGTCCTTCCACCATGATGCACAGGCTGCCAAAGGCGAAGACTTCCAGTGGCACCGGCGAGGTCTGGCACAAGCGTTCGACTTGCTGCACGGACAAGACCCGTGGCAATACGGCACGACTAATGCCAAATCGCTCATGGGCATAACGTAAAGCCGGTGCCGTGGTCGCCGAGCCCTGCACCGAAAGATGACGCGGCATTTGCGGATGCGTGCGGGCTGCATAGTCGAGCACCGACATTTCGGCGGCGATAATGGCATCTGCACCGAACGAGGCAGCCCGATCAACTGCCTGCTGCCATACACCGATGCGTGCACTATCGGGATAGGTATTCAATGCCACGTAAACTTTGCAATTATTTTTATGGGCGAAGTCGATGCCTTCGCGCAGATCCGCATCGCTAAAATTCAGGCCAGGAAAAGCACGCGCATTGGTCTGATCACGAAACCCGACATAGACCGCATTGGCACCGGCATCGACTGCTGCCTGCAGCGCCGGCAAATTGCCGGCGGGACATACCAGTTGCATGAAAATTCTCCTGAAAACGTTTCGAGAATTTTCGCTTTCAGCCATGACTTTTGCCCTGATCTGCGTCAAGCCGAATTTGGCGGCGGAATTAACCTTGAGCGCGACGGCTCATTGCCAATATCTGGCGAAAAATGGCCTGCACCACATCGGCCGGCAAACCATTTTGTTCGGCCCATTCACCGCGTTGCCGCATCAGTTCGGCTTCACGCCCCGGGTCAAGAACCGGCGCTCCGCTAGCCCGCTTGGCATGGCCTGCACGTGCACTCAGTTCGCTGCGTCGCTGCAACAGTGCAATCAATTCGTTATCGAGCTCATCGATATGTTCTCGCACTTCTTTCAGCGCCGGTATCGACTGGCCGAAATCGGGAATATCCATTTCGGTAATTGCCATGCCCGGATCGGACGCCTTCGACAAGCGCTGGTCAATCAAGGTCAATGCCTCGATCAATCCCTGACGCGTGGCAGCGGCATAGGGATTTTCCAGTTGAATGGCATTGAACAAGTGACCGGCGTCGGAGCGCACGGCGGCAATCGACGAGGCCAATGCCGCGAAGCTCGGGGGTGCCCAATGCAGATCCTTGTCGACTCCCAAATCGAGCAATCCGCGTGCAATAAAAAAAGCCATCGCATGGGTAAGTGCCATGTAGCGATCATGATGACCGGGCTCCTGCTCTCTCACCTCGCAACCGAGCGATTCGAATAAAGCCCTGACCAGCTTTGCCGTTTCGGGATGCTGTTCGCTGGGGCACAACACGGCACGCAGAGGTTCCGCGCGGGCAATGCTGAGCGGCCCGAACAAGGGATGGCAACCGACATGGCCGATGTCCGCGCCCAATATCTCGTCCATCAATCGACTCGGGCCCTGTTTGACACTGCCGACATCCATCACGCGATGACGGCTACTCAACCGGGGGCGTAAATCATGCAGCACGTTTTCAAAAGCGCTGACGGGCACTGCGATGACAATCAAATTGGCGCGGGCGACCAGATCATCCACATTGGCAGCGGCATGGGCTTCCGGCACATCGGCAACAGGGTCCCAGGCACGCCACGGATAACCACGTTCTTCCATGAGTGCGGCGAAGGCAGCACCAAAGCGGCCGTAGCCGAGAAATCCGATCTTGAGACCTTGCAACATCGGCAAACTACTCTCGCGTCAACTGGACAAGTTGACCTTCACGGTCCACCGCCAGGAACTGTGAAATGCGGCCGCTCTTGATGGTTTCGACCATCATTTTCAAAGGCTGCACCGCTTCATCGGGATTGGGAGCATGGCCGCCGCGACCGTTCATGGCCGACACGAAAAGAATGTCCCAGCTTTGTCCGGTCTGCGCCGATTCTTCGATCAACGCCGTAAAACTTTCGATTTCCTCGGGACGCTTGTCCACGCAAACCACCGGAGCGAGCGCGCCGCCTTCACCGCGTTCGAAACGCTGCTTTTCCAATTCGGTCGCGTCACTTGGCAATTCGGCTTTTGCAAAGACAAATAAAAGACGTTGTGGTTCGGATTGCTGGATCGCCGTCGCCAGTAAATCATTAAAAGTTTTCAGTTCCATAAGTTATCTATATTCAAAATTGGTGTGGTTTAAAAGGGAGCTTACATTTCCGTGTGCGATTCATCATGCCATGGTCTTATTAAATATATTGGTGCAGTTCGCCCAGCGCATCGTCAATCACGATAGCGTGCAGAGCCAACCATGTTTTATCAAACAGGGTCTCGGCATAACGCTCGCCGCGATCACACAGCAGGCTCACGATACTGCCGGTTTCACCGCGATCGCGCATGGCACTGGCCAATTGCAAACAGGCCATCAGATTGGTGCCGGATGAACCACCATAACGCCGACCGAGAATGTCTTCCAGTAACCAGGCCGCAGCACAGGAATCAACGTCGGCGACTTCGATGACTTTATCCACCACGTCGAACATGAAACCCGGCTCGATATGGCTGCGGCCAATGCCTTCGATGATCGTTTGGCAAGGCTTTGTTTCGGTGATGGCTCTTGTCTGCCAGGCCTGTGCAAACGCACCGCCGATCGGTTCTGCCACGCACAGCATTGTCGGCAATCGCCGATAGCGAAGATAACGCCCGATCGTGGCCGACGTGCCGCCAGTACCGGCCCCGCAGACGATCCAGGTCGGTATCGGGTTCGATTCTTTTTGCATCTGCGTGAGTATCGATTCGGCAATATTATTATTGCCGCGCCAATCGGTCGCCCGCTCGGCCAAACCGAATTGATCGAGATAACAAGCGCCTTCCGCTCTTGCACGCTCACGCGCATGTTCGCTGGCGTCGATACCGGCCGGCACCAAATCACACTCCGCCCCCAGTGATTGCAACACGCTGATCTTTCGCGGTGTCGTGCACTCGGGCATGACGGCGGTAAAACGCAAGCCGAGCAAACGCGCGAACCAGGCTTCGGAAATCGCGGTACTGCCAGAAGACGCATCGATCACCGCTTGTCCTTCCTGCAAACGGCCATTGCAAAGGGCGTACAGAAAAAGCGAACGCGCCAAGCGATGTTTAAGACTGCCGGTGGGGTGCGATGACTCATCCTTGAAATAAAAATGGATGCCGGGAAACCCGGCCATGTCCAGCTTCAATAAATGCGTGTCGGCCGAACGTGCGGCCTCTTGTTCGAGACAGGTAATGGCACTGTGCACCCATGCCCGATTTTCAAAACAACTGGCCATGAAGGGGTTCATGGCGTCACCCGTGCGGACAATGGGCGCGTGTTATCGGCATCTAGCAAGGCATCGATATTTCTCTCCAGAAAATCAAAATAGCCTTCGATATAACTGACATCGTTTTCGCTATCGATCAGGAAAGGATTCATCAAGGTGTGACGCAAAATGACCAAGCTTTCTTCCGGCATGTTTCCCCGGTCGTCGGCGATTAATTCAAGACCCAATGAGGCATAAATCCGCTGGCTATCTTCGGGGCCCATCGTGTTCGGCCGGAGCGTGGTGATCGACCCGAAATATTCTCGTCGTTGCAAGGGCACGCCCGGGTCGCAACGCAAAATATCATGCAGGCGGCGAACAAAATGATTCATCGTGGCAATATCGCGATTACCCACGGGATTGAGTGCCAGACAAACCAAATTGGTGTCGGGCTCAAACGGCACGTAACAGGTCAAACGATGGGAAACCCGGCGTGAAAAATCCTCTATCGCCTGCCGGAAAACTTCGGCGGCCAAAACACTTTCGCGCGGCAACTTGCCGAAATGCTTGTGATCCAGCGGCATCACGCTATGCGTCACGTAAACGGCCGCCGCGATGGCACCGGATTTCGAGCCCTCGGGAATATATCGTCCAAGCTGCCGATAGCGTTTGAAATAGTCGTCATTGTCGTTGACCGAAAAAACATAGTCCGCTTCTTCCGCCAACAATTCCATGCCGCGCTGGTCGCGACAAATAAACGCACCGGCACCGTAGGGAATGTAGCCAAGTTTGTGCGGATCGACTGTCACCGAATCGACACGATCAAGCGCTTTGAAGGCTGAATACACTTCTGCTTCTGGAAAGCGGGAAAATTCGGAACGAATGTCTTCGCGCGGCCGAAAGCTGCCATCCTCCTGGCGAAACAAAGTCGCCAGATAGCCGCCCCACGCCGCATCCACATGCACGGAGAAACCCATGCCCTGCTCGGCAGCCCAATCCCTTTCGCGCAGCACTTCATGCAGTGGGTCGATGGTGCCGAATTCCGTACTTCCCAAAATACCGACGGTCATCAGTATCGGCTTTTGTTGTTTCAGATGGCTCTGGATAATGTCATGCAGGGCATCGCAATTCATGCGCATGCCGCGTACCGGTACCGGCATCAATTGCTGGCGACCAAGACCAAGCAATTTAACGCCCTTGCTCCAGGAATAATGCGCGGTGATCGGTGCCAACACGCTCGGCACCACAAGGTCGGTATGCGTCGTGAAAAAATCACTGATGCCGCGTGTTTCAATTCGCTCCGTACGCAAGCGTCTCAGGTAATGTTGCTTGTCCGCCGTTGATTGCTGATCAAGCCATTGATGCCAGCGGCTCAACAAGCCAATCGATTGGTCGGGCGTCAGGTTGTAGGCTTGCCAATCATCTTCCGGCAGCGATAAACCCGGTGGATTGGCGGCGAGCAAGGCGACCGGAAAGGCCTTCAAGGCCATTGCCAGACGCAGCGCCTGAAAATTGGCGACAGTGCCCCCCGAAGTTAAATGGCCGAATGCACAATCGGCTTTCGTCGTGTCGGTCGAAAATCCGAGCATCCGTGCCAGCTGCAAACCTGTTTTTATTTCCAGATCGACCGTCACCGGTGCCGCATCGACACTGACGTTGTTGGGGTTGTAGGGCAAGGTCAAAAACTGGGCGGCCAATCCGGGCAGCAGGACATCCGACACCATATGACCCAGATAACGCGGACTGTGGAACGGGACCGAACGCTTCAACGACGCCGACAAGGAATGTAATTCCCGACGCAGGCGTGCTTCAAATTCCATGAACTCCGGGGCATCCGAAGCGCGGGTCGGAATGGCCGGCGGATCATCGGGATAGAGATTACGCCGCCAATACACGTGGTCGCGCAGAAACTCCACGACCAGTTTTTCCAGCAGGTCGTTGTTTTCACCGTAGGGCCCCAGAAAGCAGGGATAAATACTGGCATCACTCATGCGAATCACACTCCCGTTTTCGGTAGCGTATTGGAGCTTCACAGGGGTGTCGTTGACTTCGGTCAGGTCGAAGCGGATTTTTCAGTCGAAATGGCGCTTCGAATAGCAATTTCCCGGCATGCCTTCGCGAAAGCCCGCATACCGGTCCGGATGGAAACCGATATGAGGCTCGAAAAGGGTTTGTGTACGAGTTCACCCCAAGGCTTGCGCCCCGGAGTGGAAATTACTTGTGCGTGCTCGTGTTGATCATCCAGCCCGGATGGGAAAAATAGCGCGGGTAGGTTTCCAATGTTGCGTGTATGCGTGGCATTCCTTTAGCGGAATGGGGATTCATCCTGATCGCTGTAGCCGCTTCAAGCAACTGCCCCAGCAAAACATGCAAGGTGGCATCGGCGTCGGGCTTTAGTTTGCAATTGGCGACCATGTAGCCGGTGCTTTTCTCGATCGTCACGGCCAGCGCACTGGCTTGTGCCTGAGTCAGTTTGTGTTTTTTAAAAGCCGGCAAAGCGGCTGAAAAGTCGGCCTGAATCTGGCTCATTCCTTTTCGTAACGCCGCATCGGTAGCCCAAGGCTTTCCGTGATCGAGCAATAGTTTCGATTCGGACTCCGCTGCGTGTGCGTGAGCGTGCGACGTGGCATCGACTTTTGTTGTCGCGCCCTGCGAGTACGCGGGGCCACCGGCGAACAACACCAATAGCGCGCAAGCACTCATACTATTTTTGATCTGTGTCGACATGGTCCTGTTTCCTTTTTCATCAATGATGGATCGGTATTGGGCGATTACTCGAAGTGGCGTCCTTCGCCTTGCTCTTCATAGGTCACGCCATCGCGGATGTGATAAATCCGTTTGAAGGTGGGAATGATTTTTTCATCGTGCGTCACGACAATGATGGCGGCATCGAATTTTTTTGCCATGTCATTCAATATGCGGATCACCGCCAACGCACGTTCGCTGTCGAGTGCTGCCGTCGGCTCGTCGGCCAGAATAACCGGCGGCCGATTGACCAGGCCCCTGGCGATGGAGACGCGTTGTTGTTCGCCGCCGGACAGTTGCGACGGCATGGCTTTGGCACGATGGCCGACATCCAGTGCCTCGAGCAGTTCCAATGCACGCTGGCGAGATTCGCTGTTCGGCCGGCCCGCCAACATCGGCAGCAATGCGATATTGTCGGTGACATCCAGAAAGGGAATCAGATAAGGTGCCTGGAAGACAAAACCGATTTTGTCACGGCGCAGTTCACGAAGATCGGAAATTTTCCAGCCCTGATCGTAAATCACTTCCTGCCCGAGAATCATGCGTCCCGACGTCGGTTCGATGACGGCGCCCAGGCATTTCAACAGCGTACTCTTGCCGGAACCGGAGGGGCCGATAAGCCCTACCACTTCGCCGGCGCCGACCTGCATATTCACCGATTTAAGCGCGTCCACGGCGGTATCGCCTTTGCCATAGCGTTTGCTTAAACCTTCGATACGGATGCCGCCGGACTTTGATCGGGGTGCGGAATTATCCACCGATAGCCTCCGCAGGATCGACCTTTAATGCCGCCCTGATTGCCACGATGCTGGCCAGTACACAGATCAGCACCACCGCCACGAAACCGCGAAGGGCATCGCCGGATTCAAGCAAAACGTATTTGGGAAAAATCGGTGCCCAAAGGGTGGCGGAAATTTTTCCGACGACAAAACCGATCAGGCCAAGCCCCACGGCTTCTTGCAGGATCATGGAAGCGATGGTGCGGTTCTTGGTGCCAATCAGTTTGAGCACCGCGATCTCGCGAATTTTCCCCAGTGTCAGCGTGTAAATGATGAAAGCGACGATGGCCGCACTGACGACCGCCAATATCACCAGAAACATGCCAATCTGCTTTGCGGAAGTGGCAATGAGTTTAGCGATCAAAATTTCCTGCATCTGAACTTTGGTGTACACGGTCAGCCGCTTCCAGCGACGTATCGGTTCGGCCACTTGTTCAGGATCAGCCCCGGGTTCGATTTGTACCAGCACCGCGTTTACCGAGTTATTGGTGCTCTGCGATGCGATCACCGCCTCCAGCAAGCCCGGTACGCCGGGCCGATTCAGGGCCGGATTCTGTTCGGTGCGAGCACGTTGTCGCAAGATGGCGTCGTTGTCTTTCAGGAACTGTGCCTGTTGTGCATCCTTTAGTGGAATGAACACCATCGGGTCGCCACCGGAGGACACCATGCGGCGCGTCAGCCCCACCACGGAGTAAACATTACGTCGAATTTGAATGCGGTCGCCAAGCCTGAAACCAGACGCTATATCGGCTACCGCCTCATAGTGATTTCGCGTGATGTGCCGACCGGCTACCAGATAGCCAGGCTGGCCGGGAAAGCCCGGGCCGTCGGTGCTAATGCCGACCACCATGGTGCGAACATCGCGACCTTTTCCAGTCTCCATCTGGCGTACTTGCATGGTGAGATAGGTAATGTTGGCGGCGCGTGCAACGCCAGACATTCCTTGAATTCCGCGATAGGTATCGTCAAACAGACTCGATGATTCGGCGTAAGGTCCTAGCGTATCTTGCTGCACCACCCACAGATCGGCCCCGCTGTTATCGAGCAGTGCCTTGGCGTCATCCACCATGCCGCGATAGACGCCTGCCATCGTCAGTGTCACGCCGATCAGAAGCCCCAGACCCACGCCGGTAAAAACGAATTTACCCCAGGAATGCAGGATGTCACGACCGGCCAGGCTGATCATGGCGCAGGTGGTGCCAAGCTATCGACGATTTTAATTCTGCGGTTTGCCGTCAGTGTTTTTTGGCTGTACACCACAACCTGCTGGCCAACGGTGAGTCCGTCCAGTGCCTGCACGCGACCATCAAGATCGCTAGCGCCGAACTTCACCGCCACGAAGCGCAGATCGCCGTCTTCCACCACCCAAACGCCCATGTGACCGTCCACGCGTTGAACGCTGGCATTGGGCACGAAAGGTGTTTCCTGCAATTGCCCCAACGCAACAGTCACTTCGGCCAACTCGCCAATGGACGGCATTTTTTCCGGACGCTGGAGGAACTCGACTTTGGCCAATACTTCTTCGGTCACCGAATCGGCATGCGACTCGACCCGGGTTACTTTTCCTTCCAGAGATTTTCCGGATTGGGATCGCAGCAGGATTTGCGCCGGCAACTCTGCGCTTAATCCCTGTGCCCGCTTCTGGTCAAAACGCACATTGATCCAGCGGCTACCGGGATCCACAATTTCAATGACAGATTGCCCGGCAATCACGGTGGTACCCGGATCGGCATCGCGACGCGACACCAAGCCTGCCACCGGTGATACGAGCTTCAGGTTGCTGCGTTGCCGCTGTAATCCATTGAGCTCGGAAACCAGCCTGAATTTCTCCTGACGGGCGGCCTCCAGATTGGCGCGAACCGTTGAGAGTGCCGCCTGTGCGATCTGAAACTCCTGTTGCTTTGCACCCACCGCTTCAGCACTGACGACCTGTGACTTGCCCAGTTGCGAATAGCGAAGGGCCTGAGCCTTGGCATAGGTCACGCGGGCATTGGCTTCCAGAATCTGTGACTCGACGGCATGAACCGCCGCTTCGGCACGCTGCATCGTGGCCGTCTGCGCGATAATTTTGTCGTCCAGATCGACCGGATCCATTTCCCCCAATACCTGTCCTGCCCTCACCAAATCGCCGGGCTCCACATCCACACGCAGAAGGCGCCCTGCCAAAGTCGGTCCTATCTTGTGGACATGGCGCGCTTCCACGGTGCCGATACCAAACAGCGAGGGCGTAATGGCCGCCCGCTCCGCCGTCATGACGGTCACCGATACCGGCGCCATCGGTCCGGTCCGTAAAGCGACAAAAACAAACGCGAGCAGCAAGGCCAGCATTATTGCGGCCAGGGTCCACGATTTACCTTTGTTCGAGAGCCAGTTTTTCATGGGTGACTCCTGATGCCCCTGAGATAGATAGCAAACACCCGCGGTGCTTCCGCTTTCATTCGCTGAATATCACCGGACAACATCGATTGCATGACCAGGCCCTGCATGGTGCCGACAAAAAGCGTGGCGGCTGCCTGTGTATCGAGTTTCGGGTCGATTTCGCCGCATTCCTTGCCCTGTTCAATGCGGGCACTGATGCGTTCCGCGTAACGCTGGATAAGGGTCTGCGCCATTCGTTTGGCGGGGCTCAGGTCGGAACGCTGCAATTCGGCGAACATCATTCGGGGAACGCCCGGGCGTTCAATCACGAACTCGACATGGGCCATGAAGATGGCTCGCAAGGCTTCGGCGGGAGATACGACTCCCTTTGCGGCGCGATCAATTTTGGCCAGTAAAAGGTCGGCAACCCATTCCATGACCGAATGCCAGAGCATTTCCTTGCTCGGGAAATGCCTAAACAACGCGCCTTGCGTCAGATTCATGTGTTTCGCAATGGCCATGGTTGTTATTTCGCTCGGGTTTTGTACCCCGGCCAAATCAATCACCGCTTCAATGGTGACGCTACGGCGCGCCTCTGCTGAAAGATTTTGTCTGCGGTTTTCCATTGCTTGATTCGCCACGCTAAAGATAGTAATCAATTACTATCTTTAGCCAGGTTTCACATTTAGTCAAGCGCTAACCTTCCCTACCGGTAAGGCTCAGGACGGTAAACACTCAATTTCTGAGGATCGACAGAGCCAGTAGCTCCAGGCCAGCGAGATCAAGCAGTTCAATTTCACGCCGCAATACCCGAATCAGCTTGTCGGACTGAAATCGCTTCAAAACGCGACTCAGGGTTTCGGGAGCAAGCCGTAAATAGTTCGCTATTTCTGTGCGGCTCATGGCAAGAAAAAAAGAAGTAGCAGATAGCCCGCAATTTGCGTGGCGTCGGGAAAGTGTCAACAGGAACGCAGCCGTCCGCTGATCGGCCCGGTAATCGCCAGTCAGCAAGGCGGCCTTGCCGATGTCCTGCGATAACAAGCGGAATAGCTGAGCCTGTAAACCCGGCATCTTGGACGCCAGCAGCGCTATTTTCGGAAATGAAAAGCAGCACAACATCACATCATCAAGCGCAATGGCATTACACGGATATTTCGAGCCGTGGATTGCATTCAATCCGATTACTTCACCCGGCAGAAAAAATCCGAGAACTTTTTCATTATTATCGGCATCAAAAATACAGGTTTTTACGGTACCTTCCCGCACGGCAGCGATGGCATTGAATTCATCGCCTTCCCGAAAAATATATTCCCCTTGTTTTATCGGACCGATGTGCTCCACCAACACATGCAGCTTGCGTAGCGTTGCCTTATCGTAGCCTTGTGATTGACAGGCTTTTGAAAATGCACAAGTAGTGCAGAAATGTATTTCATCGCCATCATCCATCAACGTCGATAGTTTGATATTTGGAGTCGTTGTCATGGCGAAGTCTCAAAGTCCCTAAAGGTGCTTGATAAATAGAACCGCGTACCGTGCCTAGAAATGGTGATGAGAAATGGCTTTATGCAATTAACCTGGGTATCGAACGTGAGCCCTAGTCAGCTGTCTCGGCATGCGTTCAATGCCCATCATCGTATCGGTTTCATATCCTAGGGAAGCAAGTGACAATATCCGTGCTGCTAATCGCACTATCATATTTGCATCCGCAGCAAGTTTTATTGACTTAAGTCAAACGCTGGGTTTAGACAACAACTCGTTTTTTCTCGACATCCATCAAAAAATGATCCGATCGGCAGGAAAATTTCGATCTATAACTAATTTATATAAACTCGAGCCGACTTGCCGCAGAAACTGAGTAGCACTTGAGTTAAGAATCCGCTTCGCCTAACTACGCGCTCAAAGGGGCCTTAGTGGAAACACAAGATTCAAGCGAGTTATCATCCAGTGGGTTGGTCCCTTATCTTGGTTGTCATACCCGCTTGAGCTGTATTGGAGGAACTCATGCAATCTAAAGAACATTGGGAAAAGGTTTATACGACCAAAGCCACCGACGCAGTGAGTTGGTTCCAAGAACATGCGGAGAATTCACTTAAGCTAATTCAGCAAACTGGCGTTCCGCTATCGGCTGCAATTATCGACATTGGTGGTGGCGCTTCGACCTTGGTAGACGATCTTCTTGCAAAAGGCTACTCAAATTTATCCGTGCTCGACCTTTCTGCTGCCGCGCTCAGCGCTTCACAGAATCGCTTGGGCACAAAAGCAAACGACGTCAATTGGGTAGTCGCTGACATTACAAAAGCAGATCTTCCGGTACAAAATTACGACGTGTGGCACGACAGAGCTGTATTTCATTTTCTTACTTCGGCAGAAGATCGCCAGGCTTATGTGCAGGCCGTACTTCGAGCAGTCAAACAGGGCGGGCACGTTATCGTCGCTACTTTCGCAGAAGACGGTCCTTTGCAGTGCAGTGGCCTACCTGTCATGCGTTACAATTCTGACGAACTTCACGCAGAATTCGGCGAGCCGTTCACGCTGGTACATCACGAGAAAGAGTCGCATCAAACCCCGTTTGGCACAGCTCAACAATTTACTTACTGTTATTGCCGCAAAGTCTCATCCTAGCGGCAGGGATGAATTCAACCACCATGTGCGACGTTAGGCAGCAATTGTGTCCAGGCTAATGATATTTGAGGTTCCTAATTGATCGTTCAATGTCCGCTTCGGGTCGTAAGCCGTCGCTCAATAGCGGCAAGAGAGTCAGAGTTAACCGGTTTGAAGTTCAAGGTAGACCAGCACCTGCATAGGCTGGGAGAAGAGTCTCCTACCCATCGAGTCCGTGAAGTGATCGATCTGCATCAGTGTCCCTGCGCCGGCCAGCTCGTAGCGCTTGTCCGTCTGTGCTTCTTCAATGAGGTGATCTATAAGGCTGGCGGAACAGGACACAGGGGATTCTGCTAGCTTTCTAGCTTTTGATTCGGCAGGTTGACTACTTTATGGTTGTGAGCAACGTGCAATTTCGACACCCGTGCAGCCTCACTAAAAGTCAGCATCGAATTCTTGCAGTCGTCACAACGTTGTTGGCGAACACGCGCAATCACCGCTGGGACATTGTTGAATAGGTAAGACTGGTCGACTATTTCGTCATAGACGTTCTTGCTGCCACAAACGACACAATTCATCGGAATTTCCTCATCTAGCACGTTTTAGCGCACAAACCTTCTGCTTTGAGAGCGGGTTAAATGTCGCGTTGTGTATATGCCATAACTGCAATTGGTCATATATACGCAATTTCCGCCAGCCAATGATGACAGTTTAGTAGTTTCTTGTCATCGTCATGGTTAGCCGTCAGTAGGCACATCACGCGCTTTCTTAGCTTTGCCATGGAGATGGGCTTCATGCGGATTTTTGTTTAATACAAATGCTGACAACAATTGCTTGGCTTTTAAGAACCCTTAGGTAAGAGCGGCTTCTACGACAGATTGTAATGCACTGTGGCGAAGTACTCTGTCGTTCTAAGCGGATTCTCTGTAAATAGTTTCACGACTGCTTGTGGCAGCAAATCAATTAACTGGGCAATCTTCACATCTTCTGAGTCAAGTGGTTTAACCTCCATGCCAGCGTGGAAATACTTGGGCACGTTTACTTTGAAGAGACGCTCGGTCTTAGCATAGCCTCTACCAACGGCAACAAATATACGCACGCCCTCGCCGGTCGCAAAGTATCTGACATAGGCGACATGCACCTCATCCGTTTTCATGTTGAGCTCCTTTCATTTTTTGGATTACGTTGTCTCTTCAGTGTGTTTTCCAACTTCGCGATCGGTTGAACGTGTTTATCTGATTCGGCAATAAAACTGCTCGGCTGGCCGCCGGACATACTTACATCGTAATTAAGCTATTGTTTCGTTAGGTCCGATTAGAGTCGGGAGCGGTCGATCAACAACAGTATGCGAGTTACAGTTATCCTGTTTGCGCGTCAGAGTAGACCGCTGTCTGAATTTGTCATAGCGGTTGTAATCCTAGCCTCTCAATCAGCTTCTCCGCCCACCAACTTCCAAACTGAGCCGACTTCTCCCTAGGGATTAGAATCTTTGGTATTCGCTCGAATTGGCAAAGCTTAGATAGCCGTTCCTCGATGTTGCTCGACCAGTGACCACCGCAATCAACCCACCCATCAAGCATATGCTTCACCGATTCTTCGAGGTGGTTAGAACTTACTCCAGACTCGAAGTGCATTGCCATCAATGAAAGAGCAACAATGCCGGTGCGCTCAACATCAAGAAGAGCGATAGGGGCCTTTCCGGGCGGTGTGATGACAATCACCATGGCTGCTCGCTCATGTTTACCAGTTACTGAAACAGCACGCCCTTGCTTCAATTTTACGAGAGACATTGTAAAACCTACATTCGGCAGCATGTCACGCATATGTCGAACGGTCTCGTCGAGTGCATCAAGATCGCCCATGTTCGCGGACAAGGCCGGTGGCATCATTTTGAATTCCAGCGGCGGAATCCTTGCACCTCCTGCACGCTCGCTGGTCGTGACTTGAACAGTCTTGGTACTTTTAGGTTTTTGCCCCTTTCCAGAACCAGAAGTAGGCTTGCCCGACGACTGCTCGACCTCCTTAGCTTTCTTGCTGACGATAACCTTATTCTCGAACGCCGGCTGACGGACAAACTTTTCGATGACCTTTGCTACTCGATAGCTGGTGCTGCCTGTTTCTTCACCATCAACATTGACATCCTTGCCTGAAGACTCTTTTTTTTCTCCCTTTTCCTGTTTTTGGGACTTCTTTCTGTCGCCTTTTTCTTCAGGCGCAAGGATTGTCTTACGAAAGGACGGGTGGCTGTATTCCAACTCTTTAAACGGCAGTCGTCGCCCGGTAAACGATTTTAATTCCAGTACGAACCAGTGATCTCCGCAACGAATACCACGGAATGACCATACCGAATTCGTTATCACCGGGGGTTGGAACAATACATAAGCTTGTCCTTCCGACAGTTGCTGCACGCTGTCCCAAGCACGGCGCGCCTGTGGGTCCAAGACGAGCCAAGCAAATTCTTGCGCAAAAGCACAACCGATGGCACTGACGGGCATCTGCTTTGTAAAACGAACTTGTGCTGTTTCTCGAAAACCGGGCGTCTGCGGAGCGTAGAGTTGCTCAATACCACTTGGGCGCATCAAGGCAATGGACAAAGCACGATTGTGAATGAACATCGACCTCAGCAGCTCGATGACAGGTATCGTCACTTGCAGGTTCCCGCTGCGGTAACGGAACAGACGTTGGACACCCGCCTTACCATGAGGCAAAGGGTAAAGCTCGTTTGGAATCTCGGCGGAGGTGATGATGTCGTGTTCGGCCATATTCGAAATAACGATCTCCGTATCGACACCAGGCGAATCTTCGTGCTTCAACAGGCCTTGTTCAAACCAGATACCCAATCTCAGCATGGGCATCATGCCGATCGGAAGTACACTCTTAATAAGTTTGCCGGTCGTCCTGCCACGAAATACGCAGCGTACATTCCAGTTATTTTTGTCATCAAGAAAAAGTCCTGCGATCCAGAACAATACCAATGGCTCATCAGCGATATTCGCGATGCCCTTGTAGACCATACGTCTCATGCGACAGAACTCCTTCGGAAAAAGTAGGCGGTAAGTGCTTGTTCGACGATGTCAACATTTCGCATTGTCAATCCGGCGCGACGCAAAATTTTCCAGACCTGCAACGGTTCGTTTGCAAGATTCATTTGCTGAATAATCCAGATGACACGTCGCTGCTGGAAAGCCGTCACACTTTCAGTCAGCGTGGTCAAGCACGACATCACCTTCGGCAGTTTCTCGGTGCGCTTGCTGATCCATCCGCGCCCTGTTAAAGAACGCTCGATGCGAAGTGTTGTCACTCGCACAGGAGGCGCTTGGTTTTTAAGATGATCTGCAACCGATCTGACACGACTGGACAGATTTACATCTAACTTTTCCCAGTCCACTTTTGATTGTCGTGGCTGCTTTGTGCATACAACGTTCTTGGGTGACGACGTTTGGCCATTCAACTGCACCGCAACGACAATGGGCTTGGGAATGACATCGTTACGCGCAGACCAGGATATAGCTATCCCCATTTCCGTAGCCAATCGGATAACCGTTTTTGGGTCAAGTTCCAGCCGACGTGAAATGGCACGCAGTGACCATTGTTCTTTTACGAGTTTCCGAATTTCCGGTTCAAGAAGCTTGCCGTAGGAATGGAATCTCGGCTCCCCGATTTTCGTCGTCGCTGGAAAGTAACTGCGCGTGTAGGCATAACCGCAGACGCATTCAAACATTCCCACCCAATGACCTTTATTGCGGTGTTGCGTTACCGCTGCAATGGTGGGTGCCCCATGATGATCACTAAGGGGGTTTTGACAAAGCCATGGGCCGTGACCAAATCGAGCCTGCCGAGTTCCGACATGATCCAAAAAATCCTGGAACAAAAGGTGGTGCAGTGGATGAAATGCCTTACGGTGTTTACGCACGATCTGAGCAAGCCAATCACCGGCGAATCCATCTCCTAAAGAGACGTGCGGCATCAGGCAAAGGATTTCGTTGTGATGGTGAGAAAATTCCTCCTTCAATCGTTGCTGGTCCATCCGTTTCGGGGAGTAGGTCAATCCCGCTGCTTCCATGCTTCCACGGTAGTGCTTTGTCCATTGTTCCAGTGTTTTTGCACGTTCCGGACTCTCAAGAAGCTTACGGCTGGCCTGCGCCAAACGTTGCAAAATAGGCAGCAGCTTCGAACTCGGATCTTTCAACAGTGGCTTGGCATTCCAAGGACAGGACTTCGCTGTCGGCGTAACAAAAATGTGTCGACTCAGCGCCGCGAGTGACACCTGACTTTCCTGTAGTACTCGAGCGTGATCGGGACACACCAAGACACCCGGCAATTGATGATCTCGCCTCCAATAAGCCTCACCATATTCGCCGTGCATTTGAGACAGACAGGTCCCGCAGAATCGAAGCTTCGTCACTCGCACAGGACGAAAGGCTGTCATCCCGAGTTGCATCATCAAGCCATCGGTCTGCCCTGACTTCAAGGCCTGTCGCGCTTCATCGCGGATGCGTTGAGGTTGAAATGCCACGTAATAGGGCAGCAATGTCATGTCATCGATGATGCTATCGGCAGTCAGCGAGCCAACGGACTCCATGCGCTCAACCAAAGCGTCTAGATGGCCAGGAAGGTCCACACTGGCCACCATTAGTCTTCGTCCAAACAGCGATTCCATCGACTGGATCGACGAGCGAGCGCCCATATGCTGGTGGTAGCGTGCCAGCACGCTGTATAGCAGCTCGCCCGGGTAGATTTGAGGGAAGTAACCTAACGTCATCACGCGGCAAACTCGCGCATCGGTGGCTGTATGACCCCTGCGGCCAACAATGCGTCATAGGCTGAAATGTTCGCTTTGCCTGCTTCACTGACAATGCGTCGTAAATCCTCGGCGGGCATCGCTTCGGCCGGCGCGGGAACGGCTTTGGGCTTTTTGATCTTGGGCGGGCTCGCGGTCAAAGACGCGATGATCTTATTGAGTAATACCAGAGGATCTTTTGACTCCGTACTGGCCAGAGCCTCCTCAATCAACACTTTGGCAACATCCTGTGCCACACCCAGCTGCGTCAGCGCCATCGGCAAACGCTGTTCGATCGTGTCATCGGGATTGGTTTTGATAGGTGAGGGAATTGCCTCGGCCGCCGTTTCCCTATTGTCCCCACCGCCGAGCGCTCGGTTCAACACCAGTCCAATGTGGTCGTTAAGAGATTTCAAATCGTCAAACTTGCTGCACTTAATCGGATCGTTCTCGCGCAACGCTTCGATCATCGGTTGAACCAATACAAACTCTTCACGAGCAACCTGTTGGAATAATGCTTTGGTAAGAATTTCAGATTGCCCTTTACGCAACTCGCTGATACCCACCATCCGTAATTGCACGAGCATGTACAACTTGACCGCTAAGTCAGTTACGCCTTGGCATAGGTCGTAGAGCGCGGCATTGAGTTCCGGTGTGAGCTCGGTTGCCATGTTGGTCCATTGGTATTTCCATAGCTCTTTCACAAAGGAATCCCAGACAGGTCCTGGTGCCATGCGCTCCCAGGTCAGCGAACCCAACCCGGTGGAACGCCGAGCCTGACTGAAACTTCTTTGAATGATGGACATCGCGCCCATCGTCCCGATCGTCACCACGGGCACGCCGATGGTATTGACGAGCTTGACCAGAAATTTCATGAGCGCTTCCGCTCCCACCTTTACGGCTTTGAGGTGTTGAATTTCATCGATGACCAGAGCACCTAGGGCATGAATGTGAGCAATTTGCGCCATGCTGGGAAGCATCTGTTCTACACCAACATGGGTGGCATATCGTTTGACGTAATCGGTACCAATCAAGCGATCAATGGCGTCGAAAAAATCGATGCACAATTGCTTTAAGGACCCTAGTGCCGGCGCTTCCAGGCGTAACCACACGATCTGCTTTAGCCGGAACGATTGCGTATGGTTGATGACCTGCGGGTATAGCCCCAGCACGCAATTCATGGCAAGCGTTTTGCCGACGCCGGGACATCCTAGCAAAGCGAAACTGCGGGCCGTGTTTTGCACTGGCGATACCGTTGGCGCATCCAATGAGCCCGCTTCAATGCGTTCAATACCATTGTGCAAATGGTTTAAATAGTCATGGGTCAAAGGATTGCGACCGACATACCCTTGGCGAAGCAGTAAATCAACCCGTTCCGCCAGATCTACTTGCCTTGCCTGCGGAAGAAAAGCATTGCTGAGCCGTGCAATGCAATGTTTCCGGATAAAGGCCGGATAGCTTCTTTCCTTCTCGTCAAATACAGGTGCCTTCTTTAACGCCTGCAAGAAATCCTTCTGGGAACGCAACGGCGGCAGCATCGCGATAAAAGGATTACCAGCGTATTCGGGCAAGGTTGGCACAGTAGAGTCACTCATCATCTTCTCCTAAAATTTCCTCGATAGAAGGCAGGCTGTAATCGACCTTGCTGTCGGGTTTGCTGCCCGGAAAGTCGATTATTTTTGCGCTAGCCGCTTCTGCTGTAGGCTTCTTCACGCTGGGCCGAAACACTTCGGTTTCACGATTGGCCTGTTTTTCTTCGGCACGATTGCCTTGAATATTTTTCGTGCGACTTGCATCGCTTTCGGTACTGGGTTTACCGCGCTTTTGCACGGCTCCAGCGACGGTCTTTTCAATAGACGCATTAAGATCAACACGAGCTAGCTGGCGCGACTCTAGCCGATTAGCAGCCCCGTGTTTGTCTAGTATGTCTTGCTGTTCGACTTCCCACAGCGACGCATTGCAATGAGCGCGACTGCGCTCGGTCAATGTGCATACCTGAAATGGATTTGAAGATTTCGTTCCGTGCAGATAGATCGTGTCCAAACTTCTTGGATCGTAGGAGATATCGACTTCCCATGTACCTTTCTGGCGCGCTTGATCGAACCAACGTTCCTCGATGGCTTGTGGGCACGTGTAGAAACTTCCTTTGTGCTTAACACCAAAAGTCGTCACGACCGCTTTGTCGGTCGGCATCAAGCTAAACTCGACGAAATCCCGAGGAAACGAACGCATTGCCCCGGTGCGAAACGTACGACCCCAGCCCCACAAATCAACGGGGATCGGCGGAACACCATCGGCTTTGACATCGCGATCTTTATCGTACCTGGTTATTTCTTGATGGTTATTTTTGTAGAGCGTGCATTCGATCACGATGCCCGTGAACTCATCAATGTCCAATACGGCATCTAGCCGATAATCTTTGCCACCACGAGCACGGAAATCCTGCTCGATATAGCCTGGAACGTAGGGCTTGAACATGGCAGGCAACAAGTTGAAGTGTTGTTCGATAATCCCTTTCCAATCGGCCCTGTAGGCGGCTGCATTTTCTACCGCTACATTAAAGTTATTGATAAGTGCATTAATTTTCGCGGATTCAATTTCACCTCGATCACCTAAAAGAACACCCGGTAAAAAATGACAAGGCCAATCCTCCGGCTCGATATCGATACCGAACTTTTTGCAATACTCCACTTTGTCTGCTGCCGTATTGGCAAGCGCCATCATGGCCGTGACCCAGGAAGGACCTTCTAGACCGACATAGAGCCCGACAATCATTCGACTAAAAACATCGATGACGACGTAAATCACCGGGCGACCAATAATGCGATTCCTGTCGAAGCGAGAAACGAGATAAACATCTGCGATCGTGGCGTCGATCTGGTAGCGGTCTCCAGGCCCCATGACTTCCGCATTGGAAGTACCGATGAGTCCACGAAAATCCTTGTCGTATACCCGCGCACTTAAACGCTTGCGCTTCACTTCCAGGCGTACGTGATCCTTATCCGACCAATACTTGAATTGTTCGAAAGTAGGCAACCCTCCGGCTTGACGCGCTTTTTCCGATGTCTGGTGGGTGACTTTGCCGGTTTCCGAGTCGATGATCTTCTCGCAAAAAAAGTCTTTGAGAATTTTGTGGAAGGCATCACTTAGCGACCATTTTTTTTGACGATCACTCGCATAGCATCGCAAAAATCCTACCCTGAAAATCTTGCGAATACTTTCTGTAACGTTTATGCCTGTGGCATGTCCGTACTTGCGCGGACGACCACGTTTTTTCTTGGATGCTTTCCTGGATTTTCCTTTAGCACCGCTATTTGGATAGTCCGCCAATACCGCATTGGGCACCATGCCACGTTGCCAGAAACGACGGAGATATCCATAAATGGATTTCTTCGTAATCCTTAAAACACTTGGATTCTCTCCTTGACGCGCTTCATCAACGACACCTTGAACTAACTTGCCGCGTCGCTCTTCAGAAAAAATGTAAGGTACGTTTTCGACTAATGGCTTGATTAAGTTCCAAGCCCGATCCCGGACGCGCTTTCGGCTCGGAGTTAGTGCCGCTTCGGCAACGGTGGGCAGGTAGCGATCGTTCTCCATGAACACTGCTTCCCCTTTCAATAGCATCTCGATTAATGGTTGCGCGGGGGCTAGTTCTGGAAGGGCATTCACCTGATTGACACGGAAGAGGGTCACCGCATCATTTTGTTGCGACAGCCAAATAATGCGCACCGTTTGGCCAGGCGAGTTGGGAAAATCGATGAGATCTCCAATCTTCAAAATCATGCTGTTCTCCTTGCGCTGGAAGGCCCAACAAGAACTAAAGTCGTTACCGCATCGCGAGCGGAAAACGGCTTGTCAAGATTGATTGCAATTTGCTTTGTGGCGGCGAGGTGGCGAAGTACCGTCATTGTATCGCCACGTGCAAAGTCGCATCGTTCTTCGAGGTGCTTCGTAAAATCCTGTATCAACCCACCTCGTGCCCGAGATAGTTCACCAATAAAGCGGGTACAGCGGTCCGGCCAATAATCAACATGCGGCACTTTCAGCCGATCCAAAGAATACATCTCGTGTAGCCAGCGTAAATTGGCAATGCGATCAGCCGGCAAATCCCGATCGGTCACAATGCCCCAATTTATTTTTTCTCGTTCCCAATACCGCCTTTCGAGTTCTTGTTTTTCCAGCGTCCTCGGGTCAAGCAGCCCGCTCGCTGGCTTACCCGACAATGCTTTTGTGAAACGCTTTTTATCCGCAAGAACAACGTCTATAACGAAATCGGTCGTCATTACGATGTCTGTTTGGGTTTTCGTATCACGGGGATGCGTAATTCCCATTTCTTTCGCGAGCATTCGAGTTACCGCTCTATCAAGCGGAAACTGCTCCCGAATATCGACTACCGCGTCGGACCAATTCAGCAAATGGAAAAGATTGGTCTCCAGATCCGACAGAAAGTGATGCTCTCGTCCTGTCTTAAAGCTGAAGACGCGACTGGAACGCCCCAGCGAGGACACGTCCTGGACATTAAGCCAGGGCTTGTAGTCTTTTCCGATTCCAGTACCGCGGCCTTCCCTGTGGAAGCGGGCAATCTTTGTTTCATCAAATTCATATCTTCTCTTAGCCATTGCGAACCGCCCGCTTTAGA
>CAWKHT010000003.1:0-39477 GCA_963849575.1 uncultured Gammaproteobacteria bacterium
TCTCTTCAGATATCCCCACTAAACCTTGAATGCGCAGATCGATTATTGGTCCGTGAGCCATATTGCCGGCATTTTTACCCCATGGAAACATTGAACTTGCTAATCTAGGGTTCGTAGTCGTGGATTCGTAATGGGCGATTCACTAGGCATTCAACGAGGCTCTATGAAGAAAATAATCATGCTTTGCCTGATGCTGGGCATGGCCGCTTGCGGCGGCCCGGTAAAACGCATATTTCCGCCACAGGTCAGTCTGCAGGAAATGGTATTGCAGGCCGACGGCCAGGTCAGCGTGAAATTTCGCATCCAAAATTACAGTACGGTTGCCACGAACTATTCGACAATTAGCGGGAAGCTGAAATTTGGCGACACTGATGCAGCGACTCTCGACTTCAATCCTGGCATCAGTGTGGGCCCGGGCTCCAATGAAATTGTGCAACGCGTTTGCAACTGGATCCGGCAGCGCTGACGCCATCAACGCTGCCATCAAAAATCGTAGCCGCCTTGGCTACAAACTCACCGGCGAAATCACCAGTAGCGAGCCACGCGGCCGTTACGATATCAAATACGAAAGCGCCCTCAATGCCGTACCCGGTTTGAGTGGCACCCTGCGATAACACTGGACTAATCATGAATAATTACATTGCCCCGCAACGCGACATGAAGTTTGCGTTGTTTGACGTACTGGAATCGGAAAAACTTTTCGCGAAACTCGGAATCGCCAACGCCGATCGCGACACGATGGATGCCGTACTGGAAGAAGCAGCAAAGTTCACCCAAGACGTCCTGGCACCACTGAATTCCGTTGGCGATGAACATGGCTGTGTACACGACAAAGACACCGGCGCAGTTACCACTCCGCCCGGTTTCAAGGAAGCCTACGCACAATTCGTAGACGGCGGCTGGAGCGGTCTGACAGCACCCGAAGCCATGGGCGGACAGGATCTGCCGGAATCCCTGGGCGCTGTGGTCAAGGAAATGATCGATGCCGCCAATCTGGCCTGGGGCAATTACCCTCTGCTCTCGCATGGCGCGACCGAAGCCTTGAAACATCACGGTGAAGATTGGCAGAAAGAAGCGTTTCTCAAGCCGATCATCGAAGGCCGCTGGACCGGCACGATGTGCTTGACCGAGCCGCATTGCGGCTCCGATCTGGGCTTGCTGAAAACCGCGGCCAAACCGAATGCCGACGGCAGCTATTCGGTGACCGGCACCAAGATTTTCATCACCGGCGGCGAACATGATTTCACCGACAATATCGTCCACTTGGTGCTCGCGCGCTTGCCGGATGCACCGGCCGGCACCAAAGGCATTTCCCTGTTTATCGTGCCGAAAAACAAGGTTGCTCGTGACGGCAGCATGGGAGCGAAAAACGCGCTGTCCTGCGGCTCCATCGAACACAAGATGGGGATTCACGGCTCGGTCACCTGCGTCATGAATTTCGATGGCGCTGAAGGTTATTTGATCGGTCAGGCCAACAAGGGCCTGAATGCGATGTTTACCATGATGAATACCGCGCGTCTGGCGGTCGGTTTGCAGGGTCTGGGACTGATTGATCGTGCTTACCAGAATGCGCTTGCCTACAGCCGTGACCGTTTGCAGATGCGTTCCTTGTCCGGCGCCAAGTTTCCGGAAAAACCGGCCGACCCGATCATCGTGCATCCCGATATCCGCCGGATGTTGCTGACCTGCAAGGCACTCGCCGAAGGCGGTCGCGTGATGGCCCTGCATGCAGCGCTGCAAGTCGATATTCTGGAGCGCAGCAAGGACGAAGAAGAGCGCAAGGAGGCCGATGAAATCCTCAGCTTCCTCACGCCTATCGTGAAAGGCCTGCTGACCGAATGGGCCAATGAATGCACCTATCACGCGCTGCAATGCTTTGGCGGACATGGCTATGTTCGCGAATGGGGTATGGAGCAATTGGCGCGTGATGCCCGGATTACGACTATTTACGAAGGCACGACCGGCATCCAGGCTCTCGATTTGCTCGGCCGAAAGATCATGCAACAACAAGGCGCCGGCATGCGCCGCTTCCTGGGAATGATCCAGCAATTTTGCGAAGCAAACGCAACGAAACCCGAGCTGACCGAATTCGTATTGCCACTGGCAGAAGTCACCAAACAATGGGGCGAACTGACCATGGAAATCGGCAAGAAAGCGATGAGCAATGCTGATGAAATCGGCGCGGCTGCCTATGATTACCTGTACTACTCGGGTTATGTTGTTTTGGCCTATTGGTGGGCACGTTCAGTCGCTGCTGCGAACGACAGCAGCCATGGCGAAGACTTCAAAACCATGAAACTCGAAACTGCCCGTTTTTATTTCGCACGAGTGTTGCCGAGGATTCATGCGCATGCCTCCGCCATGCGAAGCGGCGCCTCGACAACACAGGCATTGAGTGCGGATTTGTTTGATAGCTGATTGGTTGTGGGAGCTGCTTTAGCAGCGATAGACCGTCACTTTTATTGCGAGATTGAAGCTCCAATCGCTGCTAAAGCAGCTCCCACAAACCCACAAAAAAAACCGCCTTTAGGCGGTTTTTTTGTTCGGGGATTTTTGCAACAACACTTTATAAATTTGGTCGGGACGGCGGGATTTGAACCCACGACCCTTTGCCCCCCAGGCAAATGCGCTACCAGGCTGCGCTACGCCCCGACATTTGGAAATTATACTTTAGGGCGCCTCTGATTTGCATTAACGCTTCAACAGCAACAGGACTTCTTCCAGCTCCATACGCACCTGCTTGATCACTTGTGCGGAAATACTGGCATCCGCGCGACCGGTTTCGCCTTCGAGGCGAAGACGCGCACCACTGATCGTGTAGCCCTCTTCATACAATAGTCCGCGAATCTGACGAATCATCAAAACATCATGACGCTGGTAATAACGACGGTTGCCGCGGCGTTTTACCGGCGACAGGCTTTCGAATTCGGTTTCCCAATAGCGCAACACATGTGGTTTGACATCACACAGCTCACTGACTTCACCAATGGTGAAGTAGCGCTTCGCCGGAATCGGCGGTAACTCGCGATTACTGCCCGGATCCAGCATAAGCTTCTACGCGCTCCTTCAGTTTTTGACCCGGACGGAATGTGACGACGCGACGTGCAGAAATCGGAATTTCTTCGCCGGTCTTCGGGTTGCGCCCCGGACGCTGGTTTTTTTCGCGCAAGTCAAAGTTTCCGAAACCGGACAATTTGATGCTGCGACCTTGTTCGAGCGATTCACGCAGTGCGTCGAAAAATAGATCCACGAATTCTTTCGCTTCGCGTTTATTCAAGCCAACTTCTTCAAATAAACGTTCAGCCATTTCTGCTTTGGTTAACGCCATATCATCCCCTGTCGAGCTCTGACACAAATCAGGCTCATCCTCTTAATTTCGCCCCGCAGTCCCGGTCCAGTGCAGACAGCGCTTTTTGCACGGCGGACTCTGACTCCGAGTCGGTTAGGGTGCGGGAAACGTCTTGTAATATCAAGCCCATAGCCAAACTTTTTGATCCCGGTTCGAGGCCGGTTCCGACATAGCGGTCGAACAATAGAACATCCCGCAACAAAGGGCCCAAAGCACGCTTCAAACTGGCTTCCAATGCAGCCCAGGGGGTGCTTTCCGGCACGACCAGCGCGATATCCCGGCGGACAGACGGAAACCTGGACAGCTCGCTGGCGACCGGAATTGCGCGTTCTGTCACAGCCGATAAATCCAGCTCGAAACCCAAAACCTCGGCGCCGATGTCACAAATTTTAACAAGGCGCGGATGCAGGTAACCAAGCCATCCGATTTTATTGCCATGCAGCATGATATTTGCGCTACGGCCAGGGTGGGAAAACGCTTCATTGGAAGCGACGAATTCGACCGATAAATTCGATAGTTTCAGCAAACTTTCGACATCTGCCTTCAGATCGTAAAAATCGGCCTCGCTGTTTTTTATTGCCCATTGTTCGGCATTCGCGTTACCGCAGATAACACCCGCAATATGGCGCGTTTCAACCGGTGCTGCACCCTTCTCGGCTGCCTGATGGAATACCTTGCCCAATTCAAACAGGCGAACACGGTTTTGCTGGCGTGCAAGATTGCGGCGCAAGGCTTCGACCAGACCTGGCAACAGCGAAGTACGCATGACGCCAAGTTCGCTGGTCAATGGATTCGCCAATGGAACCGCGTTGGCTTGCAGAGACCAGTTGTTCAACAACGCTTCGTCGACAAAGGCATAGTTGATGTTTTCAATATAATCGCGCGACGCCAACTGGCGGCGCACACTCGCTTCATCCACTTTCGTTTCGGAAGGCGAAACCAGCGAAATTTGTCCGGATGGCAAGGTCACCGGTATGTTTTCATAGCCATGGATGCGCGCTATTTCTTCAATCAGATCTTCTTCGATTTCGATATCGAAACGGCGGGTCGGCGGCGTGACCTGCCAGCCTTGATCATCGGCACGCACCTGCATGCCAAGCGCCCTGAATATTTGTTCGATTTTGGCATCCTCGATCGCTATGCCAAGCACCCGCTGCAAACGCGAACGGCGCAGCAATACCGGGGTCGGTTTCGGCAAATGTTCCGTCAATTCGACTTCGCTAATTTCGCCTGCATTGCCGCCCAAGATTTGCAGAACCAGTTCGGTCGCACGTTCCACCGCAATGCGCGGCATAGCGGGATCAACACCGCGTTCAAAACGATGGGAAGCATCGGTGTGCATGCCAAGCTTGCGCGAACGACCGATAATCGCACTCGGCGCAAAGTGCGCGGCTTCCAGAAAGACTTTTGTGGTGCTTTCGGTGACACGGGTGTCGTAACCACCCATCACGCCAGCCAAACCAACGACATGATCAGCATCTGTGATGACGAGAAAACCCGGATCCAGTTCGACTTCGCGCTCGTCAAGCAATTTGCAGTGCTCGCCAGCTTTTGCGTGACGGACGCCGACTGGGCCGCTTAGCTTCGCAGCGTCGTAGGCGTGCATCGGCTGCCCCAACTCGAGCATGATGAAATTGGTGATATCGACCAGCGGACTAATCGGACGCAATCCGGCACGTTTCAGTTTTTCGGTCAGCCAGAGCGGGCTTTTTTCTGCGATATTCAAACCGTCAATGATGCGGCCGCAAAAACGCGGGCAGTCTGCGCCGGCTTGAAGGTGTACGGTCATCTTTTCGGAGCAAGCGATTTTCGCTTCCGGAATTTGCAGGGCTTCGACTTGCGCGCCGAAAGCGGCGGCAACGTCGAATGCCACGCCGCGCACGCTGAAGCAATCGGCGCGATTCGGCGTGAGCTTCAATTCAAAACTGGCATCCGGCAGACCGAGGTATTGCGAAAGCGCGGTTCCGACAGGCGCGTCGGCAGGCAGTTCCAGCAGACCGGAAGCATCCGGGTCGATCATCAATTCCTTTGCCGAACACAGCATGCCAAAGGATTCAACGCCGCGCAGTTTCGCCGGCTTGATTTCAAGACCGCCAGGCAATACCGCACCGACCGTTGCAAGTGGCGCTTTCAAGCCAACGCGGGCATTCGGTGCGCCGCAGACGATTTGCACCGGCGTACCGGTGCCGAGATTCACGCTACAAACCTGCAGACGGTCGGCTTCCGGATGTTTTTCGGCAGAAATAATCTCGGCGACGACAACACCATTAAGTGCACCGCCGATTTCTTCCAGTGCTTCTACTTCCAGGCCAATGGCCGTTAGTCGCGCCGACAATTCTTCGCGTGTGGCATCGACTTTGACATGTTCACGTAACCAGCTTTCCGGGAATTTCATTCTTTATTCCGTAGGGTGCACCTTGGCGCACCGGTTAAACATTGTTATTCACCTGGTGCGCCACCGGCGCACCCTATTCAAATTTTTATGCAAACTGTTTCAAAAACCGCGTGTCGTTTTCGAAGAAACTGCGCAGATCGTTCACGCCATAACGCAGCATCGCAAAACGCTCGACGCCAAGACCAAACGCGAAGCCCGAGTAACGCTCCGGATCGATGCCGCAATTACGCAACACATTCGGATGCACCATGCCGCAGCCGAGCACTTCCAGCCAGCGCGTGCTGCCGTCGGGTTGTTGCCAGGCGATATCGACTTCTGCCGAAGGTTCGGTGAAACGGGAAATAACTCGGGCGGAAACGCATTTCGAAATCGCGCTCGAAAAATGCGCGCACAAATTCGGACAGCGTGCCTTTCAAATCGGCGAAGCTTGAGGTTTCATCGATCAACAAACCTTCGACCTGATGGAACATCGGTGTATGGGTCTGATCGGAATCGGAACGATAAACCTTGCCAGCGGCAATCATCCGCAAAGGCGGCTTGTTTTCCGTCATGAAGCGAACCTGCACACCGGAAGTATGGGTGCGCAGAACGCGGCCATCGGGAAAATAGAAGGTGTCGTGCATTGCACGTGCCGGATGGTGTGGCGGAAAATTCAAGGCTTCGAAGTTATGGAAATCGTCTTCGATTTCCGGGCCATCGGCCAATTGGTAGCCGAGGCGCGCGAAGATATCGGTGATGCGTTCCAGCGTGCGGGAGACCGGATGCAGATTGCCACGCTCGCTTCCGCGGCCTGGCAAGGTGATATCGATTTTTTCCGAAGCCAGACGATGTTCAAAGGCGGCTTCTTCAAGCACATGCTTGCGTTCGGCAATCGCTTCGGCCAGTTGCTTCCTTGGCACGATTCACCGCCTCGCCGGCCAGCTTGCGCTGATCTGGCGGCAATGCGCCCAGCTGCTTTAGTTGACCGGTAATGCTGCCGGATTTACCCAGCAAGTTGACGCGCAGTTGATCGAGCTCATCCAGCGTCGTGCTGGCTTGAATGCTTTGCAGTGCTGATTGAGTTACTGCTTCGATATCACTCATTCCGGTCTCGTTTTCGATTCTTGGTTTTATAAAAGCGAAAGGGGAAAGACTTGCGCCTTTCCCCTTGCGTGTTGCTTCGTAGAAGAAACCAGCGGTCGCCCGCAAGCGGCCCCTACGCAGATTACTTACGCCGCGAGTGCGCTCTTTGCTTTTTCGGCAATTTGACCGAAAGCATTGATGTCATGAATCGCGAGATCAGCCAGAGCCTTGCGGTCAAGCTTGATGTCTGCTTTCAGCAGACCGTTCATGAAGCGGCTGTAGCTCAGACCATACATGCGGGCGGCGGCGTTGATACGCACGATCCACAGGCTACGGAATTGACGCTTCTTCTGTTTACGACCGATGTAGGCATATTGGCCGGCTTTGGTGACGGCTTGCTTTGCTACACGGAAAACTTTACGACGGGCGTTGTAATAGCCTTTCGCGAGTTTGATGATTTTTTTGTGACGGGCTCTTGCCGTTACACCACGTTTTACGCGTGCCATAGTTCAATCTCCTTTATTTATAGGTAAGGCAACATGCGGTCTAAACGGCCGGAATCTTCTTTGCGAACGATGTTCGTCGCGCGAAGGCCGCGTTTACGCTTTGTCGACTTCTTGGTGAGGATGTGACTACGGTTTGCATGGCCGCATTTGTACTTGCCGGAAGCGGTCTTCCGGAAGCGCTTTGCAGCCCCGCGATGGGTTTTGACTTTAATCTTTGCCATTGTGAGGTCCTTATCGTTTTATTTGACTGATTCAGGTGGTGGCTTTCGCCACACTTTCCGTCCTACCCGTATCTGCTTGTAGATCATTGATTCTTAAAGAATCAATGACAGGTCCATAGCGACTTAGCCCGGTGTTCTGGGCCCGGATGTCGAACCGGGAACTCAGCCTAGGCCAAGAACCGGCAATTATGCAGGAAACTCAGGCACTTAGGCAAGATTTATTTGTGTTTATGGCTGCGGGAGCTGCTTTAGCAGCGATTAGGACTTTCAGGTCTCGACACACTGAATCATCCATCGCTGCTAAAGCAGCTCCCACAAAAACCCCTGCAAGACTTATTTCTTCTTGGGCGCAACCATCATGATCATCTGGCGGCCTTCGAGGCGGGCGCGCTGTTCGATCACGACTTCATCGGCCAGGTCCGCTTCGATTTTCTTCGCCATCGCCAGACCGAGCTCCTGATGGCTCATTTCGCGGCCCTTGAAGCGGATATTGATCTTGACCTTGTCGCCTTCTTCTAGGAAGCGGCGCAGGTTACGCATCTTGATATCGTAATCGCCAACATCGGTGGTAGGGCGGAATTTGAGTTCCTTGATTTCGACGACCTTCTGCTTTTTCTTCGCAGCGGCGGCTTTCTTCTGGAGTTCAAATTTGAATTTGCCGTAATCCATGATGCGACAGACCGGCGGATCAGCCTGCGGCTGAATTTCCACGAGGTCCATTCCGGACTCTTCGGCCAGGCTCAGTGCTTCGTCTCGTGAGAGCACACCGACCATCTCCCCATCCGCACCAATCACACGTACTCGTGGTACGCGGATTTCCTGGTTTTTGCGGTTACCTTTTTCTGTTGCTGGCGTATTGATGCGTAAATCCTCAAACGTTTATCGGAAGCCGGTAGTTTACCCTACCGGCGGAATTTCACTACGTAGTTTTTCGATAAAGGCATCGAGTGTCATGGTGCCCAGATCTTCCCCGCTACGCGTACGCACTGCGACAAGGCCCTGTTCCTTCTCGCGATCCCCTGCGACAAGCTGGTAAGGCACCTTCTGCATGGCGTGCTCGCGGATTTTATAGCCGATTTTTTCATTGCGCAAATCGGCAGCGACCCGGAAGCCTTGATTTAAGAGGGTTTTCCGGACTTCATCGACGTAATCGGCCTGGGCGTCGGTGATATTCATCGCTACCACCTGCACCGGGGCCAGCCAGCTCGGCAGTGCGCCGGCGTGGTTTTCAATCAAAATACCGATGAAACGCTCCATCGAACCGACGATGGCCCGGTGCAGCATGACCGGATGCTGGCGGGTCGAATGCTCGTCGACGTACTCGGCCCCCAGACGCTCGGTCATCATGAAATCAACCTGCATGGTGCCAACCTGCCAGCCGCGGCCGATGGAATCGCGCATGTGGTATTCGATTTTCGGGCCGTAAAAGGCGCCTTCGCCAGGTAATTCTTCCCATTCGACACCACAGGCAGACAAAGCGGCGCGCAACGCATTTTCGGACTTATCCCAGGTCGCATCATCGCCCAAACGCTTTTCCGGGCGCAGGGCGATCTTCAGGGAAATCTCGCTGAATCCGAAATCCGAATAGACCTTCATGGCCTGCTGATGGAATGCGGTGACTTCCGATTCGATCTGGTTCGGCGTGCAGAAAATATGGCCATCGTCCTGCGTGAACGAACGCACGCGCATGATGCCGTGCAGCGCGCCGGAAGGCTCGTTGCGATGGCAAGAACCGAACTCGCCGTAACGAATCGGCAAATCGCGATAACTGTGCAGTCCATGATTGAAAATCTGGATATGACCCGGGCAGTTCATCGGCTTCACGGCATAGGTGCGCTTTTCCGATTCCGTGAAAAACATGTTCTCTTTGTAGTTATCCCAGTGGCCGGATTTCTTCCACAGGCTGACATCGAGAATCTGCGGGCAACGCACTTCCTGATAACCGGAACTGCGGTAAACGCGGCGCATGTATTGCTCGACCACCTGCCACAAGCGCCCAGCCTTTCGGATGCCAGAACACCATGCCCGGCGCTTCTTCCTGTTGGTGGAACAGGTTTAGCGTCTTGCCGATTTTGCGGTGATCGCGTTTTTCGGCTTCTTCCAATTGCGTCAGGTAGGCCTTCAAATCCTTGTCGTTCAACCAGGACGTACCGTAGATACGCGTCAGCATCTGGTTATTGGAGTCACCGCGCCAATAGGCACCGGCGACTTTCATCAATTTGAATGCGCGCAGCTTGTCAGTCGCCGGCACGTGCGGGCCGCGGCACAAATCGGTGAACTCGCCTTGCGTGTAGAGCGAAAGATCTTCGTTGGCGGGAATCGATTCGATGATCTCGGCCTTGTAGTGCTCACCCATATTCTTGAAGAAGGCGATGGCTTCATCACGCGATTTGACCGAACGCGAAACGGCATGCGCTTCTTTCACGATCTTCAGCATTTCGGCTTCGATCTTCGGCAAATCATCCGGCGTAAAGGGGCGTTCGTAGGCGAAGTCGTAGAAAAATCCGTTCTCGATCACCGGACCAATGGTGACCTGTGCGCCGGGATACAGGCGTTGAACGGCTTGTGCCAGCAAATGGGCGGTGGAATGGCGCAATACATCCAAGGCATCGGCATGTTTTTCGGTGACGATTTCCAGCGACGCATCTTTTTCGATACGGAAGCTGGTATCCACCAGATTGCCGTCCACTTTGCCGGCGAGTGCGGCCTTGGCCAGACCGGCGCCAATGCTGGCGGCCACGTCGAATACAGTCGGAGCAGATTCGAAAGGACGAACGCTGCCATCTGGAAGAGTGATATTGATCATGTCGTTTCTCCCCTTCTCCGCTCGTTGGCGGGAAGGCTGATATTGGAATTCAAAAATACGGGCAATAAAAAAGGACGCGCCAGGCGTCCTTTGCAAATCTTCGGCAACCTGGGGAAATTCAGCGGTGGCAGTTGGTAGTACTCATGTCGCACGCTCGGCCTCGAAATGCAGGCCACCTATATCCTTCGTTGTTGAATTCATCGTCCCACTCGTGAGAGTGGTGGGCGGTACAGGGTTCGAACCTGTGACCCCTACCATGTCAAGGTAGTGCTCTACCGCTGAGCTAACCGCCCGAATCGAGCTGTGCATTTTAGCCCAGGACAGGCATGTCAGGCAAATCGTATATTCCGAAGCCCGATTCAGCAGGCGTATTCATTACTGCAGCAAGGTTTCATCGCTTACACCGGCGCGCCCCGGCTGATCGCAGGCAAGCCCTTTCGTCATGATTTTCTGCAGCATGGGTAACTGTGGACTGTCGGTCGGCGTGAGTATTCCCTCCTTTTCCAGCCCCTGCCATAGCGCCAAAGCCTCTGCAGCCCAGGCACAACGAAGACTCAATTTGCCTGTTGCCAGCACACGATCACCCAATGCCACCGCCAGATCGCGTCGGACGGCGGGCGCTTGTGGACTGGCGACATAGCGTTCGCGCGAATATTTCAGGGCCTCATCCAGATGCATTGCCGCTTCCGGGCCTTTGCCGTTTTGCAGATAAGCCATGCCGACCCGTTTGTGGGAGGCCGCCACATCGCGCTGATATTCCGACTGAGTTGGCGCTCTTTTTTGCAGGGCGATATTGGTATCCAGGCCCGCTTTATAATCTGCAATGGCTTCACCGGTTCGCTTCATCGCCAGCAAAACATCACCGCGTTTGCTGTGCATCAACGCAACATTGCGCAGCGAGCGCAAATCGCCGGGATCGATACGCGCCATTCTTTCGGCAACTTCAAGCCCTTTGCTCATGGCATCGAGTGCTTCTTCCTTATGGCCCGACCAGTCCAGAATTTCCCCGCGTTTGGATTGTGTTGTGATGTAACCATGGGCGTAGTGATTGTCGTTCGGCGATTTTTTCATGTTCGCCTCATCGATTGCCAATGCAAGCTCTATCTCTTTTGTGGCTTCCGGATAGCGCTCCAACCAAGCCAGCGTATCGGCACGGCGGGTGTGGCAAACACCAGCGGAGTCCAGTAAACGCGGATCCTTCGCCGCTTCTATTACCCGAGCGTTACAAACACTGTCATAAGTCGCCAGTGCTTCCTTCAATTGCCCGTTCCAGAACTGCACATCGCCCAGCCCCATGACGGCGATATCGTGCTGGAGCGAGACGAGTTTGCTCGGACTGCGTTTGAACTCGGCTGAGAACAAGGGAATTGCCGCGTTGAATGAAGTTTCGGAGAGCTTAAGATCATCATCCCAGTAGGCAAACGTGCCACGTGCCGACAGTGTTCTTGCCAGCTCCAGAGAAAGCCTCGGATCCTTCGGCCTCAGCGACAAGGCACGACGAGACAATTGCTCCGCTCTCTGGAAATGCTGGCGAGCGGCCGGCGTATCGCCAATGTTCGGATTTTGGGGATTGCCGGTGATATCACCGAGCCTGCGTTCCACCAGCGCCATGTCGGCGAGCAAGTCAGGGTCATCCTGTGCGTCGGCACCGAGATCCAGCAAGTATTGTTTGGTCCGCGCGACCAGTTGTTTGCGCGCTTCTATCGTGCCCGGAACGCTCGCCAATTGATCCTGGAATTCGAACAGTACGTCTTTCACCAAGGCGCGCGATAAATCAAAACGCTTCTGTGCCAGCACGCGTTGTTGTTCTGCCACCCGTGCCTGCCAGATGGTCGATATGAAACCGCCCGCGAGTGTCAGCAACAAGGCAGAAGAAGCGGCAACACCCAGCCAGTTTCTTCTGGCCCAGCGTGTCGCGCGATAACTGAAGCTTCCCCGTCTTGCCGTCACGGGTTCATGCGACTGATAACGATGAATATCCTCGATCAATTCACGTGCCGACCCATAACGTGCAGCCGGTTCATGGCGCAGGCATTTCAATACGATATCGTCCAGATCACCCTGGAGTTTGCGCGCACGTCTTTTCCGTTCGGATTCATCGCCGCTCATCTGCATCAAAACGGCTCGACTGGGTTTATCAGGATTGGTGGTTTCAATTGCCTGCAATTGCGAATGCACATTGGTCGCTTGCGCATGCAAGACCCGACCACTGAGCAAACGATAAAGCAGTGCACCAAGCGAATAGATATCACTGGCGACCGTAATCGGCTGACCCGTCATCTGCTCCGGACTGGCATAGTGCAAGGTAAACGCCTGTGTCTTTGTCTGATCGTCATTCGCCGGACCGAGCTCGATCTCTTTTGCAATGCCGAAGTCCAGTAATTTGCATTGACTTTCGCCGGTCACCAATACGTTGGCAGGTTTTATATCGCGATGCACGATCAGAGCACGATGGGCATGATCAACCGCTGCACATACCTGCAAAAAAAGTTCGAGAATTTTTTCGAGGCCCAAGCCTTCGCAATATGCATCGATGGCAATGCCATCAACATATTCCATCACCAGATACGGACGTCCGTCATCGGTCTCGCCACCATCCAGAAGACGGGCAATATTGGGATGCTCAAGTGTTGCCAGCGCCTGTCGTTCGCGACGAAACCAGGCGACTGCCTCGCGATTCCCCAGAAAAGTGGCGATGAATTTGATCGCGACTTTTTTCGAATATGCCGCATCGGCACGCTCGGCGAGCCAGACTTCACCCATGCCGCCTTGACCAAGCATGCGCAATAGCCGATATGGGCCGATGCGTGCGGTGTCATTCAAGTTTCGCTCGCCGGGGTTACTGGAAGCATCCATTTGCATCACTTGGGTGGATGGCATCGAATTTTCGTTGAGCAGGACGCGAATCTGTTTAGCCAGCTCGGGAGAGCGTTCTTCCAGCTCCGCCAGCCATTGTTCTCGTGCAGGCTGCGGAAGCAATAATGCTTCCCGCAATAAGGCACTGATTTGCTGATTGGCCGGCTCAGTCATTGCATTCCCCCTATCACCGGATTATGCACTTGTAGGAGGGCCCGAGCCAGAATTGCCCAAGATTGTCGCTGTTGTCGCAATGAATCCGATTGCTCGTTGGTTTGAGACTATTTACAGGTACAGCCATAAATCTAACCCGTAGGAGCGCATGCTTGCTGCGCCTAAACTTTGCAACAAGCTGATAAAGGGCGCAGCAAGCATGCGCCCCTACGCGTTGGCGATCATCAAGACCTTGAGCCTTTGTATTTCGTCACGAATCTGAGCGGCTTTCTCGAATTCAAGATCCTTCGCGTGCTTGTACATCTGGTTCTCGAGTTGTTTCAGCTGACTGGCGATTTTCGCAGGCGTCATGGCCAGATACTGTGCCGAATCATCGGCGACTTTCTGTCCCTGCTTGTTCTTGATGATCGCAAGCTCGGGTCTTGCACCTTCCATCACGTCGGTGATTTCCCTGACAATGGTCGTCGGCACGATGCCGTGCTGGAGATTGTATTCCACCTGTTTTTTTCGTCGCCGATCCGTTTCATCAATCGCCGCCTGCATGGAATTCGTTATTTTATCGGCATATAAAATTGCATGTCCGCGCACGTTACGGGCCGCACGGCCAATGGTTTGGATGAGCGAACCTTTCGAACGCAGGAACCCTTCCTTGTCGGCATCCAGAATGGCGACCAGGGAAACCTCCGGCATATCCAGCCCCTCACGAAGCAGGTTGATGCCGACAACCACGTCGAACACACCAAGTCGCAAATCGCGAATGATCTCGACCCGCTCCACCGTCTCGATATCCGAATGCAGATAGCGAACCTTGACCTGATGTTCGGACAAATAATCGGTCAGGTTTTCGGCCATGCGCTTGGTTAGCGTGGTCACCAATACACGGTCGCCCATCGCCACCCGTTTGTTGATTTCGGATAACAAATCGTCCACTTGAGTGGCCACCGGGCGGATCTCGACTTCCGGGTCAATCAAGCCCGTTGGCCTGACCACCAGCTCGATCACCTGATCGCCCGAATGTTGAAGTTCATAATCGCGCGGAGTTGCCGACACATACACGGCGCGAGGCGCACGGCGTTCCCATTCTTCGAACATCAACGGCCGATTGTCGAGCGCAGAAGGCAGACGGAATCCGAAATTCACCAGCGTTTGTTTACGCGAACGGTCACCTTTGTACATCGCGCCCAATTGCGGAATCGTCACATGGGATTCGTCGATCACCAGCAAGGCATCCGGCGGCAGATAATCGTAGAGACACGGCGGCGGCTCACCCGGCATATGGCCGGTCAAATGGCGGGAGTAATTTTCAATGCCACTGCAAAAACCGACTTCAGCCATCATCTCGATATCAAACTGGGTACGCTGTGCCAAGCGCTGCGCTTCGACCAATTTGTTTTCGGCATAGAAATATTCCAGCCGTTCCTTCATTTCGTCCTTGATGGTATCGATCGCATCAAGCACCGTGCGGCGCGTCGTGACGTAATGCGATTTCGGATACAGCGTATAGCGCGGCAGTTTCTGGTAAACCTCGCCGGTCAATGGATCGAACATCGCGATATTTTCAATTTCGCCATCGAACAATTCGATCCTGACTGCCGTGTTGTCGGATTCGGCCGGATGCACGTCGATGATCTCGCCACGTACGCGGTAATTGGCACGTCGCAATTCAGTATCGTTTCGGGTGTACTGCATTTCGGTCAAACGGCGAATCAGCTCGCGCTGATCAATCTTGTCGCCGCGTACCAGATGCAGGCACATCCGGAAATATTCGTTCGGGTCGCCCAATCCGTAAATCGACGACACCGTTGCGACAATGATGACATCGCGGCGCTCCAGCAATGCCTTGGTTGCCGACAAACGCATTTGTTCGATATGTTCGTTGATGCTGGAATCTTTTTCGATGAAGGTATCGCTCGAGGCGACATAGGCTTCCGGCTGATAGTAATCGTAATAACTGACGAAATACTCGACCGCATTATTCGGGAAGAAACTTTTGAATTCGCCATAAAGTTGTGCGGCGAGTGTTTTATTGGGCGCCAATACCAGCGTCGGCTTTTGCACGGACTGGATCATGTTGGCAATCGTGAATGTCTTGCCCGAACCCGTTACCCCGAGCAGGGTTTGATGCGCCAAGCCTGCTTCAAAGCCTTCGATCAAGCGGGTAATCGCCTGCGGCTGATCACCAGCGGGCTGAAAGGGTGACACAAGCTCGAAACGGTCAGTCATGGAACGCGCCGAAAAATTAAACCAGCAGTATAGCCCGGGCATGTGAGTGCAGTGGCAACGAGGTCTCGCTCATCAGAAAATTCCTACACTCAAACGCAAATTTGCCCGACAAGCACCACCCAAGACTCCATCCAGAATGCCAACACATTCATTTAGGGAGCAATCATGAACAGGATATCGGGCTTTACGCTTTTGGAGCTTCTGGTCGCGCTGGCAATTCTGGCTATCGTTTTTATCGTCGCCATTCCTGCCTATTCAAGTGCCAGCGCGCGCAGCGATATGGGGGTCGCGGAATCTGCCATTTTCACGTCCATCAACAATGCGGTAAATTTTTCATTTACCGGTGGAACCAGGGCCGTTCTATGTCCAAGTTCCAATGGCAGCAGTTGCGATAACTCCTTCGACTGGAGCCACGGATGGTTAAGTTTCGAAGACAAGAATGCCAACCGGGAACGCGATGCAGAGGATAAAAAACTGGGTAGCTACGATAAAATATCGCCGGATTTACACATCCTGACCAGCGCAGGCAGGACAAGGATCGCGTTCCAATCGGGCGGTGGTAATTTTGGTTCGAACGTGCATTTCAAGCTTTGCGATGAACGCAGCCCCAGGCGCGCACGCTCTTTATTTCTGAGCAACAAAGGTCGTGTCAGGGTTGCGGAAAGCCCTCAAACTAGCTGCACCCAGCAATTTTAGCGATATTTGGGTTGACGTATCGGCGCTATCATCGCAAAATACGCGCCTTGCCTGAATAGCTCAGCTGGTTAGAGCACTTGACTGTTAATCAGGGGGTCGTTGGTTCGAGTCCAACTTCGGGCGCCAAATAAAACACAAAAAAGCCTGCTAAATGCAGGCTTTTTTGTTTATGGAACTGCTGACACTACAAACTATTTTGACCAGCACTTGTTCGGGTTTGCCGAGTTGGCTCCCGAGACCGTTTTCGCACCTGTTTGGGTGATCGCCAGGTTCAAGCAATCCGTATCCTGAAGCTGGTCGCTTTTTGCTACCGCACTGAAGGTGTAGGTATTGGCCGTCTTCGCAACCGTGAAGTTGTAGCGCGAATTCAATTCGGCTGCGCAACCTGTGGTGGGTGCGACGATAGTCGCGTAGCTCATCGTGGTCGTGTAAACCCTTTCCGCATACTGCGCCTGCTCGATCAGGCAGGTCGCAGCGGCTTTACGATTGGATTTTCTGACTGACTGCAAATAGCTGGGTACTGCGACTGAGGCCAAAACACCAATGATCGCGATAACAATCATCAATTCCATCAAGGTGAAGCCTTTTTGACGACGGTTCATAGTGGTACCTGCGTGAGTATTGTGGTTTTGACGTCCGGTTAAATTTTTCATTCATCAATCTCCAATAATCTCGCGCCAGGAAATACGACCCTTGACGAGAGTGCTGTCACCGCAGACACCCGCCACATCACCTCGTGAACCGCCGGCAAGAATCAGCGCCTGGCAGCCATTTGGATCAAGAATGGAAGCACCCGGAGTGAGATACAGACTGTCCGTTGGCATGAAAATACCCAGATCTACCGACGATATGAGATATCCACCAATTAGATCATTTCCAAAATTTTGATCATTATTCACGTCCAGTGAACCGTTGGCACCGATCGTTCCTGCGGCGCCGGTAAATGCCTTCACCGAGTTGATATAACCCGTACCACCTTGTGAACAAGCATCCGTGGTCGGAATGATACTGGAGCTGATCAAGTTGTCACCGCGCACGATTGGCACACCAATCATTCGTTCGCCTTGTGCAGTGCCCGGAGGATTTGGCGGCATGACCAGATCTATATACCAGCCCTTCTTGCCAGCCATGTCACCGGCAACACTGTATTCGACTGCCCGTACAAGCTTGCCGGCGAAAGTACCGGCAGCGACAATCTTGCGCTGTTTCAACACGGCACGACCGGAGATAGTTGCATTAGCATCAATCAAGCCATACCAGGTTTGCACTGCCATATTGGCAGGATCGCCTGCTGTCATATAGCGACCGGTGCCGAAATATATCCAGGTATTAAAGGTCGCAGGATCAATCGCAAAACCGATACCACCAGAAATGGGTTGCAGATTGTTGGAAGCGTCTTTGGCGATGAACAAAGGTGTGCCGCTGTTGGCAACAGCCCATGAAGACGGGTTGCTGGCCGATAAATCAAACTTCCAGACATTACCCAGCAAATCGCCGGCATAGACATAGTCGGTTGTACCGTTGAAATCGATGTCAACGCCGGTAGGTTCCGATAAACCATTATTGCCGGTAGCACCGCTTGGCACGATTTTCCTGACCAATGCACCCGTCGTCGCATTGATCACGAACAGCGCCGCACCATCATTCGTACTGTTGATGCCGTTACTGACAATAATTACATCGGTACCATTATTGATCTTGGTAAAGAACGGACGGCTGATGACTTGCCCCAGATCATTATCACCTACGTATTCCCACAAGACTTTGGTTGCGTTGAAACTTGCAGGCGTCGTCACATCGAGTGCATACAGTCCCTTGCCACCACGACCGAGCGTACCTACCAGGATATTTTTCGAAGCCGTTTGACGGGTGGTGGAAACCACGACCGGACCATCCACCAGATAGCGGTGGTCGTAGGGCGAATTCACCAGGGTCTTCAAATTGACGAGATTGATAATGCCCGGCACGTAAGCGAAAGTTTCAACACCGGTTGCGGCATTGAAGGCATGCATCATGCCGTCATTCGCGCCAACGAAAACGGTGTTTGATTCCCTCGAAAATGCAGGAGATGAATTGACGATATCGCCCAACACCTGGACACGATCGCGGAAGGTACCTGCATTCTGCGATTCCAAGGACCTGTCGCCCCGGATATAGCTGGCAATCGTCGCCGTCAGAGCAGTAGTTTGCGCCGCCGTCGGAAACACTGCGCCGCCACCAGTACCACCAGAGGTATTGGTTGTCGTGAAGATATTCCGCGATGCATGTGCAGGCAGCAAAGCCGACGCCTTCCAGCTGGCTGTTGCCGAAATACCCGTACCGGAGATCGGATAAGCCGCCAGTTCACCGGTCCATTGACCCGAAATATAGCTGGCTTGGAACAGGCGCGTATTTGAACCGACGGACACACTATTGGCTGCCACGTTGGAACTCGAACCCGTTCTGGCAACAATCGCAGCCAAAGCATCACGCAAGCCTTTCGAGAAATCGTCCGGTGTCGAAGCGGCAACGAAAGTCCCTTGCGAGTTCACGGCGGCATGCCAGAGATCGTCGATGTTATTAATGCTGTCAGCAGCAGGCACCGGCCATGTCAGACCACCATCGGTCAAATCGTTGCTGGCTCCGGGCTTGTCGAGATCGGTCGCGGGATTCAGCGTTCCGCGCAAACCGATCGACAGGCCGAAGGTGACCATGTGTTGCCAGAATGCCGGATCATCCGCACTTGGGGGCACGATATTTGGCAAATCAGTACGTAAATCGTTTTTCCAATAACGCATACTGACGTCAGCCAGCGTATTGGCAGTGGCAGAGCTATAAGGCCTTACCGGTAGATATTGATAGGTTGTTCCGGTCGGGCTAGTGATGACGGGACCGGCTACGCTGTCGCCATCGGCTTCCGCAAAACCACCATCGCCATTCCAGTAACCGTCGGTTGTCAGAATCGTGAAGTTCTGGCGGCAGGCAATCTGTAATGCCGTTGCTTCTGGACCCCATGGGCCCGTTGCCGAAGTATCGGTGTAATAGGTACCCATATTCCGCAGGGCAGACCTCAGGGGTGTGCCATTGTTTGCCTTTGACGAGAACAGGGCGTTGTACCAGTTGGTGCGGTTATTGGTGACCGCAGGCGTGGTCTGATTACGGAACAGGCCATTATCGACCGTGACTGGAATACTAAAGTTGCTGGATCCGCTGTTATTCCAGAGCGAACGCATACCGACGCGAATATCTTCTCCCAAGTCACCGAAGGCCGAACTTGCACCCGACTTCGCCACTTTCATCCGCGTGCGGTTGTACGAATACCAGTTGGCGTAATTTTGTTTCTCTTCCGCCAGGGTCCGGGTTACCGGACCTGTCGGTGTCGTCCAGGTGAAACTGGTAATTCCTGTTACGCAAGCATTCCAGCCCCAGACACCCAGCACCTGGGTACGCTGGCAACGGTCAGCCGTACCATCGGTTTTGAAACGATAACGGTAATAATCAACGGCATTGGTTGTTTCCAGCGCCGGATTGATCGGGTAATAAACTTCCTGATTGGCGCCAGTCAGATTGGTCGTACCACCACTCGCCATCGAAGTATCGCTATATACGGCCGTATAAGGCGTACTCGCCATCCGTGTACCATTTGCAAGCCGCCATGGCAGGTAAGTCTCGGCAGGATTGTAGAAAATGGAATTGTTGGCATAAGCACGCAACTGCATGGTGCTGAGCTCTGAACCGCTCAGACCGCCGCCAGTAAAATTACCCAGCGTCGGGTCATCCATATTGGTTTCCGCCATGGAGCCGGAGTCATCCAGCATCAGCATGATATTCGGCGGTACTTTCGTGCCGGTCTGCAACGGAGAATTGGGCGTGACAATGCCTGCTTCCACCGTGCTGACGAAGAACAGCGAACAGGCTATGCCGAGCGCAAGCGCAAGCGGGTGCGGCGCATGTCGGGCTTCCATACTTTGCATTGATTTATGTAACGAATTCATTTGTGATTCTCCTTGGATCAAGGCGCGTAATTGGCAGTTAAAATAACTTGCGAGCGGTTGGCGCTATTGGCAGCCGTCGGATCAATTGCGCGCGCAGTGATGCGATATCTCGGTGTTAAACAACCATTTTCATAGGGATCTTCTCTGGTGTTTGACCTGCAGCCCAGAGTGGTTTCTGCAGCACCCAGCTCTTCGATAATGAATTGGGCCTGAGTCGCATTCGTTGTGCCTAACGTCGTGGTCGCATTGCGCCATTCGCCTGCGGGAATGGTCTTCCAGCGATCCACGGCACCGGTAGGTAGTTGGCATAATCCTGCAACGCAGGCGCTGTCAGCTGCTACACCTGGCGCTCCCGGAAAATCCGGCGCCGCTCTTGCAATGGCTTCCGCTTCCCGCAAGGCGGTCTCGGCGGCCTGGAATGCAATGCCGCGATCCAGCAAGTTACCACTCATGCGTTCCTGCATCACGGTGCTACGCAATCCCGCCAAGCCAAGCAAGGTCATGATCAAAAGAAGCAAGAGCACAATCAGCAAGGACACGCCTCGTTGCCGTTTCATCGTGTAAGTGTTCATTCGTTGCGATTCCTCAGTGCTACAACAGTCGACATGTTGCGAACCAATCGTTGATCATCGGTGCCGATGTTTTCAGTGCCTTCCATCGTGAGATCGACGCGGATGGCCGTCACGTCCAGCCAACGCCCGGCGGTGGTGATGGTTGCCGCATTTTCATAGCTGGGTACTGCGCCCGAGAGCAGATAAGTAACCTGCATGTTGCGCACACCTTCAGCAATTTCTTCCACGGTGGCAACGCCAGCACGAACCGTGCGCCGGTACAGGGAGCGACCACCATTGCGGCCGTTGTCCGCGAGATACCACTGAGCCGAACTCATGCGTGAAATAACCGAGTTGGGTTGGAACTGATAACTGACAGTACTGCTGCAAGTCGCCGTTCCCGATGGCGGCCTGCCCAAATTGGATGTGCAGTTGCCTGGGCTTCCCGCACCGGAGGCATAGGTAACCGTCGCACCCGAGCCCGATGTTTTCTGGAATATTGCCGCTTCGACAAAATCACATACCATCAAAATATCATTGACGGCGAGATCATTTGTTGCCGTGTTCAGCGTAAAAGTACTGCCGCCGGTGTTGTTGGCGGTTACGGTGTAATAAGCGCCCGTAGCAGATTTGACCTCTATGGCATCAGTGCCTCCGGCACTCCCTGCCAATGCCCCATTTTCGTAACCGAACACCGGATTAGTCCAGTTGCTCCACCAGTTTGAGGCGGCCGAATTCAACACCACGACGGTGGGTATCTGAAGCTCGGGATTGGCACTGTTCGAGCATGGATTGCCGCCGGCTTCACGCAATTCACGGCCCATGATTTCGAAAGCCGCGCGAGCGTTTTCCTGAATACGCCCTACGTTCTCGGAGGCTACATAGGTATTTTTGTTGGTGGAAAAAATTGCCAGGGTGGCTCCAACAACGAGAATGCCCAAGCCTATCGCAATCATTAATTCAATCAGGCTGAAGCCCTGTTCACTCTTCGGCAAGTAAGGTTTCATAGACGACCCACCGTGGTGATTGTGTAATTGGCCTGATCTGCGACATCGGCAGTACCGCGTGCATCATCCCATCGCACATCAACGGTGCACACATTGGAAGCACAGCTAATGCGTCCGCAGGCGCCGGTACCGATGGTGGATTGCATGGCTGCAGCCCAGCGCGCCTTGTCGGCACTTACCAAATCGGTGCCGCCCGGAGCAGCGCACATCCAGCCGCCGGTGTTGTAGGCATTAGCCCGTGCCGAAATGATATTCGCACGCATGGCATCCATCACCGAATAACTTTGAATGACGGCCTGCGTACGCTCAACTGAACTCTGTGTGTTGCGCAGGGCAGTTGCCTGCATTGCGGCAATGCCAAGCAAGCCGATCGAGAGAATCAGAACGGAAACCATGACTTCAATCAGGCTGGTGCCTTTACTGATTGAACGGAATTTTTTCATTGAACCCTTCCTCATATCAACTCTCCGCATCGGTTGGTGCGCCACAGGCACCCGCTGCATTTTTTTTCTTGACGCCCATCCGGCTACCGGTGGCTATCGCCAGATCGCGGGCATTATCCGCAGGTTCTGCCGTCGGAATACAAACTCTCAGCTGACCAAACAACAGCGAAGTTGCGGCACGCGCCATACCATCGGCACGAAAAACGATTCTCTGCGAGGCACCGGAAATTGCAGGGCTGGCGACCACCACGAGAGGTGCCTGTATCGAGCCGACACGCAATACGGTTTCGCCGGCTTCAAGCGTGTTGTTTCTTGCATTGGCCGGTGTGGCGCCACCATCATCGACAAAGGATATCCATCCAGACCAATTGCCGGCACCTGTATTACAGGCCGGCGTGGCGGCGTCGGGGTTATCGCTGCGACAGACGACGACACGGGCGTTACGCTTTACGGCTTCCGAGCGCGCCACCTGCATCGTGGTCAATAACTCGTTGGCGGTTCCCGTGAGGCGATTGGCGTTTAATACCGATACAAAACCCGGCTGTGCCAAGGCAAGCAGTATTCCCAATATGGCTATCGCGATCATCAGCTCCAGAAGGGAGAAGCCGGACGAGTAGTACATTCTTGTGCTCTTAGGCATTTTTTTTGCTCCAGGATGACGCATCCTTACCACCTCGTTTTAGGGCATTGGCAGAATACAATCAGGTTTCTGCCAAAGCACCCAGTACCCGACAAGCGGAACATTACCCTTGGCAGGCGGTTCATTGGAGCCGCCCGCATGTGCAGGCCCGGGGAATTGAACTTCGGTTAGTATTGCCAGATGCATCGTCCAGCACCCTCAGCAGACCAACAAGCCCTGAGTCCACTCGATACGCTGTGGCAGGCCCCCAGAATGCTGTCCATCGTATTTATCGGGGAATCTGTGGCCGCACTTTTGGCTTTGGCACCCGGATTCATAGGGGATCGATGGGTTTATTTCGGGCTGGCTTCCCTGATGACCCAATGGATCATCCTGTTGACGATGGGTCTTCTGTTTGTGATGCGGCACCAACTGAGTGCGATGAAACCCCTGCGAGTTTCCTGGATCGCGCTGGGCATCCTCGTCGCGTGCAGTGGGGTCGTGGCAACTGGCGCCTGGTACCTGATGGAAATGGGGCTCACCCACCTCGATGTCAGCCTGCCGGTATTTCTGGTCAAGATAATCATGATCGCCTTGCTGGTCGGCATGCTGGGGCTGGCGGCTTTTCAGAATCACTGGCAGGCGCGACAGTTGGCAGTCATTGCGAAGCAGGCAGAACTGGAAGCTCTGACGGCACGCATTCAACCACATTTTCTGTTCAACACTCTCAATGCCGGCGCTTCGCTGGTACACGGTCGCCCGGAAGAAGCTGAGCGCCTGCTGTTGAATCTTGCCGACCTGTTTCGCGCCGCATTATCTGGCCGTCAGGAAATCAGTCTCGAAGATGAGCTGGAGTTGGCCAAAGGCTACGTGGAAATCGAATCGCTGCGCTTTGCCGATCGCCTGAATATCCATTGGGACCTGCCCTCGCCTTTGCCTGACATCAAAGTTCCTGCGCTTTCCATACAGCCCCTGATCGAAAATGCGATCAAGCACGGCATGGAGCCCTCTTCTACCTGCGTGAATGTTGAAATTATTGTCCGCGCAGAACAGAACGACATCAGGATCTCGGTACTCAACGACATGCCGAAGAACAAACCGACCGTCGTATCGGGACATCAGGTCGGCTTGCTGTCTTCACGGGAACGGATAAGCGCATTAAGCCGTGGGCGCGCCAAACTGGATACGCGTATCGAGAATGGCAGATTCGTTGCGGTTATCAGCCTGCCTGTCGAACCATAGAATCAGGCACTGACCACACGATAACAAGGCTTGTATTCCCCGCTCATTTTCATTCTGCGCTGGGCGACGAAAGCCTGCAGCAAACCATCCAGCGCCTTCATGATGTCGATATCGCCATCAATCTGGAACGGACCGTATTGCTCGATATTGCGCATACCGTCTTCTTTCACGTTGCCGGCAACGATGCCGGAAAACGCACGCCGAAGATCCGCTGCCAATAAATGCACCGGCTGGTCGTGATGAAGATTCAAGCCGGCCATGGCGGCATGATCCGGCACGAATGGCTGCTGGAATTCGAATGGAATATGCAATGACCAGTTGAAGAAAAAGGCGTCTTTTTCGGCGATACGCTGCTCACGCACTTTCTTCATACCCAAGGCCATTTGTCTTGCCACTTCGGGTGGATTGTCGACAATGATCTTGTATCGCGAAGTCGCCGCTTCGCCAAGGCTTAATCGCAGAAACTGGTCAATCTGCTCGAAATAGGCGGCAGCAGATTTAGGCCCGGTAAACACCAGCGGGAACGGCATATCGGCATTGTCAGGATGCAAAAGAATACCCAGCAAATAAAGAATTTCTTCCGCAGTACCGACACCACCGGGAAAGACGATGATGCCGTGGCCGACGCGCACGAAAGCTTCAAGACGTTTTTCGATGTCCGGCATGATGACGAGATGATTCACGATCGGGTTCGGTGATTCCGCCGCAATAATGCCCGGCTCGGTAATGCCGATGTAACGATTATTGCTTCGGCGCTGCTTGGCATGGGCAATCGTGGCTCCCTTCATTGGTCCTTTCATGGCACCTGGACCACAGCCGGTGCAGATATCCAAGCGGCGCAAGCCGAGCTCATAACCGACCGCCTTGGTGTAAACGTATTCTTCGCGGCCAATGGAATGACCACCCCAGCAGACAATCAAATTGGGATCCTGATATGGACGCATCACACGGGCATTTCGCAAAATTTCAAATACGGCCCCAGTCATACCGTCGCTGGTCGCCAAATCAAATTTCCTGCCATCGCTGATTTCCGTGGCGACATAGGCAATATCGCGCACAACGGAAAACAATAACTCGGCGACACCGCGTATGAGTTCGCCATCGACAAAAGCGGTTGCCGGCGCATTTTGCAATGCGATTTTTATACCACGTGCCTGCTGCAACACCTGGATATCGAAATCCGGATATTTCTGTTGTGCCGCACGCGGGTCATCCGAATCACTGCCGGTTGTCAGCACGGCAAGGGCACATTTGCGGAGCAGATCATGCAAGCCGCCGCCCGACGCATCACGCAAGCGCGCCACTTCGGAACGCGACAGCACATCCAGTCCACCACGAGGCGAAATTTCGTCATTCACCGTCGCCAATTTTGCAAATACTTCAGTCATCTTCCTGTTCTCTTTTCGTCGTTTTTTAGTTGAACGAATACTCTAGCATTTTGCATGCGACTTGTTGACGATTCAGCCGCCGCCTTGTTGATGGCGAAAAAAAACGGCCGGGTTTCCCCGGCCGTTTCAAGTTGAAGCAAAGACAATTACTTAGAATTCATACTTCACGGTCAGCTGTGCAGCCCAAGCTGATTCACCGCGATCTTGACGGGTAACGAAATCTTCAACAGTGCCATCCACACCGTAGATGTAATTACCGGCAGCATCCAGACCCAGATAGTTCACGAAACTACGTGACAAACCACCAGATGACGAGAACGCAATCTCATCAATACGACCCCATTTCTTGTTGAGCATGTTACCCACATTGAGGAGGTCAAGCGTCAACGAAGCCTTGTTGCCTTCAAAGAAGCCCGGGAATTCCTGGCTGATACGCACGTCAAAGTTGTGGCTCCACGGTGCGAAGGAAGAGTTACGAGTTACCGCGCCGCCAGCATACTGGGCCAAGCCATTGGCGGTCACGATATTCCAGAATGTTCTTTCTTCATCTGAACTACCTACATCACCACCAAGGTCACGGAACACGACCGTACCGTCGCCACGAACCGGGATATAGAGCAAGTCATTGGCGGTACCATCACCGTTCAAGTCATTGCTGTAAATCCAGCTGTAAGGCTTGCCTTTGCGGCCTTCATAAAACACGCTGAAGCGGGTTGCATTATTTCCGAAGAAATTATGTTTCCAGTTCAGTTGGCCGGTGAAACGGTCTTTCACGAGATAGGCAGAGTTGCCCTCGACATCTTCGTTTGGATTGAAGATCGAACGCGAGGCCCAGCTTGAGTTGGAGACCGAGGATGTCAGCGGGCTGACTTCGGTAGCACTCGTGTACGAATAGGCCATGCTCCAGTTCCAATCTTGCAGGAATTTGCCGCTCAGGCCGAGGGTAAGATTGTCGCCGCCACCCTTGCTGGTATGTTCTGCCAACAACACATTGTTGTATGAGGCGTTGTTGAGTGCGCGCGAACGAATCGTGTTACAGGCAGCATTGCCTGCACCGGCTACGCCAGAAGTATTGGTGGAACCGGAGCTATTCCAGCAAGCGGTGTTATAACCTGCAGGTGTGTAGTACAGCTCGCGACCATCAACACCGGTCAAGGTCGGTGCACCCAGATTCAAATGCTTGTAGTAGATACCGTCTTGCACTTCTGTATGGATGTATTCAATCGAAGCCGTAATTCCCCAGAAAGGGAGTTCGTGTTCGAGAGCAAGATTGGCTTTCCAAACGGAAGGCTGTTCCAGCTCTGGCGACAGGAAGTCAACGTTCGATGTGGGCGTACCGAATGTCAGCGGACCAACGCCATCCGGATCAGTGACTGGATTGCCTGGGTCGGGATTGAAGAATGCTACCCCGGCAGGGCAAGCACTGACGCCTGAGAAACCGCAGCCTGTAATACGGGTAGTGATACCTGTATTCGAGTAAGGGTTAGATAACCATACGTTCGCAGCTGCACCTTCAAACAAACCGATACCACCACGCAACTGGGTTGGGCGATCGGTGTTGAAAGTATAGTTGAAGCCAAAACGAGGTTGGAACAGGGAATTGCCATCCAGCGTTACGCTGTTGTCGTAACCAAAGCCACCCGTTGCACGCGTGACCGTACCGTTCTGTGGGCGAGTGCTTGCTGTGACGCTACCGTTCACTACGCCAAGGCCCGCCGCCACGTTTTGTTCCGGCGCGGTATTCATTTGTTTCTTGTCTATGCGCACACCCATGGTCACAGTCAGATTACTGCTCATTGACCAAGTATCCTGGAAGAACAGGCCAAGGTTCTGGTAATCCCATTGGGCAACGCCGTCATCCAGCGCGAAGCCGGGCGCAGCAACTTGTACCTGATAGGTAATTGGACGGCCACGCTGGAAGTTTTCAAGTGTTGCCAATTCGATCAGGGCTGCTGTTGCGGTATTGCAGTTCAGGCCGGCAAGTGCAGGATTCGTATAAGGGTTGGCTACCGATTGGTTGATGCAACCAAAGGTGTAGTTACCTTTCGTGTCTTGCAAGAACGCATTATAGACTTCGTTGTCATCATAGTCCGCACCGAACTTCAATTCATGGTCACCGACAAACAAGTTGCCAGCGAAGTAACGGTTCCAGGTTTTGGTAGCAAGGTCGTTGAAGTGACGGCTACGTTCCGTACCGAAATTCAGGAAGCGGTTACGACTGGTCGAGCTGGTCGGCAGGCTTGGATCGGCAAAGCGCAAGCCAATCGCGGGAAGATCCGAATTATTGATCGGCGTACTTGCGTAATCGCGATAGGAAAGTTTGAGTTCGGTCGAGAAAGTATCGGTCCAGTCAGCAAACCACTGGCCTACATAGGTTTCAATCGATTTATCCTGACTGTACCACTGCGAGCTGAGCGATAAACCGGTGGCACTGAAGCCTGGAAGAATCGGATCGGATTGCTCGGTTTTGCTCCAACGCAAGCTGGCACGATGGCGTTCGCCGATGTTGGCGTCAAGCTTGATCAACTTGTCGGTTACATCCAGTGCGCCACCTTCGGGATTCAATTCACCCACATCGTCAAAGGTCGTGCCATTGATGCCCCAGGTGGTACGGGCAACACCTTGCGCACCAGTAATGGCGGAAGTCGTAATACCGGTGTTGGTCAGGCTGCTACCGATAGGGCCAAAGGCTGGTGAGCTACGGGTACTTTTCAGTTTTTCGTAGCTGGTGAAAAAGAACAGGCTGTCTTCGATGATCGGGCCACCGAAAGTAAAACCGGCGGTGTCTTCCTTGAAATCAGCAGGCTGGTTGTAAACATTCAAGCCGCGGTCATAACGGTCGCCGGAAAGTGCATCGTTACGGTAAACATAATAAACCGAACCCTTGAAGTCATTGGTACCGGATTTCGTGACGGCATTGATATTGGCACCGGTATAGCCCATTTGCGTTACGTCATAGTTGGAAACGTTGACTTGCACCGATTGAATGGCATCAATCGAAATAGGCTGCTTGGCGGTAGGAAGATTGTTGGCTTCCAAACCGAAGGTATCGTTGGTGGACACGCCATCGATGGTGATGGAGTTGAAACGCGAGTTTTGGCCACCGGCCGAAATTTCGCCGCGACCCTTGTCGGTTTGGGACAGGCGCGGATCAAGACGGGCGTAATCCTGCAAATTGCGTTGAACCGACGCAAAGCTGGTCAGTTTTTCGCGGTTCAGACTGGTACCAGCACCCATTTTCTTGGAATCGAAAACATCAGCCGAACGACTTGCCGTCACTTGAACAGCGGCAAGCGTGGTGGTGGCATCTTCAAATTTGATATCGACATTGCCGGTTTGAGCCAGCTCGAGATAAACACCTTCGCGTGTTTCGATTTTGCCGTCTTTCGTCGTGGTGATGGTGTAAGGACCGCCCACACGCAAACCACGTGCGAGGTAGCGACCATCGGCATCCGTGATTGCCTTGCTGACCGAACCAGATTCGGTATGAACGATGGTGACTTCGGCACCGGCAACACCTTGGCCAGTCGTGCTCGAAATGCGACCACTGATGGCAGACGTGGTGTTTTGTGCGAAAGCAGGAGCAGCGGCAAGTGCGATTGCAAGGCCGATGGCAAGTTTCGAGATACGTACCCGATTATGGTTGGTCATAGTTTTAAACCCTAGATGTAAACAAAAGTAGAGACATGGAGTTATGCAGCATCCTTACGACCTCAATGCCACCGATGCGTATTGAAGTCTTGCTTGGAATCTCTTTCCCCGAGTCCCAGCAATAACAAGATGTTAACATGCTAACCCCAGCGTATGGCAGCTTTATGACAGTAAAAAAACGTGAACAATCATACGGTTTGAGGAAGCTGCGAGCCGCCCTGAAGATTCATTGACTTGGTCGTAATTCTTAATGCCCGACCTTAAGATAGGCCACGACTCCGTCGAGCAGCATTTGTACCGAAATCGCGACCAGAAGCATGCCCATAAGCCGCTCCACCGCGATCAATACCGGCTTGCCAAGTAATTTGTAAAGTTTCGTCGCGGACAACAGGATGACCGCCGTGCCAAGCCAGGCAGCGAACAGGGCGAGGCTCCAGTCGAACATGCGATCCGGATATTGGGTGCTGAACAGCATCACTGCCGCCATGCCGGACGGGCCTGCAACCAGAGGAATGGCCATCGGCACGATAAAGGGCTCGCCTCCGGGCGTGTCGCCGAACATACCCTCGGGGCTCGGAAAGATCATTTTCAAACCGATCAGGAACAACACAATGCCGCCAGCGATACTCACCGACTCCTGCCTCAGATGCATGGCTTCAAGCACATACCTGCCGGCCCAGAGAAATAGAAACAGCACGCCCAGTGCAATCAACAGTTCCCGGATCAGGACAATACGCTGCCGCTTTGGCGGCAATGGTTTGAGCAGACTCAGGAATACCGGGATATTGCCCAGAGGGTCAAGAATCAGGAACAACAGCAGGGCGGCGGATAAAGTCGTCATGGATTAAACCCTTGGTGCAAAAACCTGGCCGCGATACTCGCACCCCGCCGCCGACAATAAATGCACGCAGGCAGGTGCATATTTTTCCGGTGACGGACATTGAGTCGCCGCTTCTTCGACAAAGGCACGGCTACGAATGGAGGTGCGCATGGGGCCTGGCTGCAACATCGAGATGCGAACCGGCCCCTTCTCGGTTTCATCATGCAGCATATTCATCAAACCCAGCAAGCCGGCTTTGGCAATGCCGTAAGCACCCCAGTAGGCCTTGTTCACTCGCTGCAAATCATCGCCGACAAAGACGACGGCGCTGTCATTTTTTTTCAGATGCGGCAAACATGCCTGGGTAAGCAACCATTGCGCGGTGAGGCCGACATGCAATTGCTTCACGAAATCATCGGGTTCGATGGTTTCCAAAGGTGCCAGACCCTTGAATTCGACGGCGCAATGCAGAACGCCGTGAAGGCCGCCGAGCTCCGCCGCAATTTTATCGGCCATGGTTTCGAAATCGGCAGGATGCGCACCCGCCATATCCAGCGGATACATCGCAGGTTCCGGACCCAGTTTTTTCACGGCATCGTAGGTGCGGTTCAACTTCGGCACTTTTCGACCAAGCAATACAACGCTTGCACCTGCGGCTGCGCAAGCTTTCGCAGCGGCTTCACCAAGCCCGCCATGAGCACCCGTGATCAAGATGACACGGCCTTTCAATGCATCGGCGGCCGGTGCAGGCATTGCAATCATGCGTTTTTCTGTGCCTCGGCAACCAATTTCGCCAGCTCGCCGCTTTCCAGCAATTCGACGGTGATATCGCAGCCGCCAATCAGCTCGCCATTGACGAATAATTGCGGAAACGTAGGCCAATCGGAATAACGAGGTAAATTGGCGCGGATTTCAGGATCTTCCAACACATTCACCGTGAAGTAACTGCTCGCACCTGCTTGCTTCAGGGCCTGGCTTGCCTTGCTTGAAAAACCGCACATCGGAAATTGCGGTGTGCCTTTCATAAACAAAACAATGGGATGGCCTTCCACCGTGGCTTTAATCCGTTCGTTAATCTCGTTCATTGTGTTTCTCCATAAGAGGTGGCGGGCACAGACATCGGCCGCATTAGGTAGAATTATAGCTTCTTACACCCCAAACCACTCATCCCGGAGATTGAAATGGCCATCGAATTACCCCCCCTTCCCTATGAACGCACTGCGCTGGAACCGACCATTTCCGGCGAAACCATCGATTTCCATTACGGCAAACATCATCAAACCTATGTCACCAACTTGAACAACCAGATCAAGGGCACCGAGTTTGAAGACGCGGATCTGGAAAGCATCATCCGCAAATCGCAAGGCGGCATGTTCAACAACGCGGCACAAATCTGGAACCACACGTTCTACTGGAATTGCCTGTCGCCAAACGGTGGCGGCGAACCTACCGGCGCTTTGCTCGACGGTATCAACAAAGCCTTTGGTTCTTTCGCTGCATTCAAGGAGCAATTCACCCAAACCGCCCTAACCACTTTCGGTTCCGGCTGGGCCTGGCTGGTACAACGTCCCGATGGTTCGCTGGGCCTTGTCAGCACGCCGAATGCCGCTACGCCTTTGACAGGTTCGGACAAAGCCTTGTTGACCTGCGATGTCTGGGAACATGCTTACTACATTGACTACCGCAATGCCCGCGCGAAATATGTTGAATCGTTCTGGAATATCGTGAACTGGGAATTTGTTGCTGCACAAATGGCGTAATTTTTTCTTGGTCGAATAAAAAAAGCCGGGCAATGCCCGGCTTTTTTCGTGGGAACGACGGAAGTCGTTATATGGATTCAATCGCGACTTCCATCGCTCCTACGTTGTTCTTAAAGCTTCAATCTCGATATCGGTGCTTCCACTTGCGCTTTACGATTCAAGTCGGAACCGACCTGCCTGAGTGCTTCGAATAATTCTGCATGCGAATCCGCCCGCAGGGTCGCATGCCCCACTTTTCTGCCTTCGCGTGGCAGTTTGCCGTAGTCATGCCAGTGGCCGTGGGCGTTTGACAACACAGGCATTGCCGAGGGCATTTCACCAATCCAGTTCAGCATGCAACTAGTGCCTATCGCAGCAGTGCTGCCAAGCGGCAGACCAAGCACTGCGCGCAGATGATTTTCAAATTGCGAAGTTTCGGCGCCCTCAATCGTCCAGTGCCCGGAGTTATGGACACGCGGTGCCATTTCATTGGCGAATAATTCGCCGTCTTTCAAAAACAGTTCGAGTGCGAACACGCCGACATAATCGAGTGATTCAGCGACGCGTTTGGCATAGGCCAGGGCCGTTTCCTGAAGATTGTCGCAATCGGTCGCTGGTGCGAGACTCGCGGACAGTACGCCGTTCTCGTGCCAGTTTTCGGTCAGAGGCCAGGCGCGGAACTCTCCATCGCGGCCACGCACGGCAACCACGGAAATCTCGCGCTGGAACGCGACGAAACCTTCAAGAATCAAGCCCACTTTTTCAGCCTGCGCACCCAGTGCATGCCAGGCCGATTGAACATCATCGACCGTCTTGATTCGGAATTGCCCCTTGCCGTCATAGCCAAGACGCCGTGTTTTCAGGATGCAGGGCATGACCGATTTGCATCGATCGCCTTCTGCAAACCTTCTATGAGACGCGATATCGGCAAACGGGGCAACCGAAATTCCCAATTCACGAAACAGACTTTTCTCGGCAAGGCGGTCTTGTGCGATGGACAATGCACGTGGACTCGGGAAGACCGGAATCCGTTCTGCCAGCCATTGCGCACTTTCGGAAGGAACATTTTCGAAGTCGAAAGTGGCGACATCCACTTTCGATGCAAATTCGGCCAAGGCGTTTTCATCGCGATAATCACCGACCACCATCGGCACGAATTGTCCGGCGCAGGCATCGGCGGTGTTATCGAGTACGAGAAAACGCAATCCGAGCGGAGCACCCGATAGCGCCAACATGCGGGCCAGCTGTCCGCCACCCAGAATACCGACGATCTTGGTCATGGCACGCGTGGGTCGCTGTGATCGAGCACGTCCTGCGTCTGCTTGGCGCGGAATGCGGCCAGAGCATCACGCACCGCATTATTTTCGAGCCCCACAATCGCGGCCGCAAACAATCCCGCGTTCGCGGCACCGGCCGCGCCGATGGCAAAAGTGGCGACTGGAACACCGGCCGGCATCTGCACGATAGACAAAAGGGAATCCAGACCATTGAGCGATTTGCTTTGCACAGGCACGCCGAGTATCGGAAGCGCTGTCATCGAGGCCAGCATGCCGGGCAAATGCGCTGCGCCACCGGCACCGGCAATGATGACCTTCAAGCCGCGATCAGCCGCCGATTTTGCATAGCTCACCAGCAAGATCGGGAGTTCGGTGTGCTGAGACCACCTGCACTTCATAGGCGACGCCCATTTGTTCCAGACGCTGGGTGGCGTGTTGCATCACTTCCCAGTCATTGCGGGACCCCATCACAACGCCAACGACAGGTGAATTTGCTGGACTCATAGCGTCTGCTTTCCCCAAAAGGCTATTCTATTCATATCTGAGCACAGGAGCGCGCCCCATGGATCGAAAATTACTGGATATTTTATGCTGCCCCGTCAGCAAACAGCCATTGGCGATGGTCAACAGCGCTGAATTGAATGCCCTGAACACCGCAATCGGTGGCGGCAATGTGCGCAAAAATGACGAAACTGCGCAAACACTATTATTGAAACAGGCGCTGATTACCCGCGACCACAAAATGATTTACCGGATCGAGGATGACATTCCGGTCTTGCTGGCTGACGAGGGTATCGCCACCTCGCAAATCGCCGATTTCCCGCGATGAGGTTTTGATGAATTTCAATCCGCCCGATCAAAAAATCATCGATGAAAATATTCGTGCTGCGATAGCCGAAGATATTGCCAGTGGCGATGTCACTGCGGCATTGTTACCGGACTATGTTTCGGAGGGCTATGTTCTTTGCAAGGAAAAATGCATCGTTGCTGGCCGCCCCTGGTTTGATGCTTGCCTGAAAGCACTCGACCCGAACGTGAAAATTCACTGGCATGTAAACGAAGGTGATACCGTTGAACCGGTAAAAGTGATTTGCACTTTCGAAGGCAGTGCACGTGCGATGGTATCGGCAGAACGTTCGGCCCTTAATTTCCTGCAAACACTGTCGGGCACGGCAACGGTCACCGCCAGTTATGCCAACGCCTTGCAAGGAACCCGCACACGCGTGCTGGATACACGCAAGACCATTCCCGGCTTGCGTCAGGCGCAGAAATACGCGGTTCGCGCCGGTGGCGGCGTGAATCACCGCATGGGCTTGTACGACGCCGTAATGCTGAAAGAGAACCATGTGCATGCAGCGGGTTCGATTACCGCGGCGGCCGCACATGCGAAGGCCCGGTTTCCGGATCTGCCCCTGATCATCGAAGTGGAAACGCTGACGCAATTGCACGAAGCCCTGAATACCGATTGCACACGAATCCTGATTGATGACTTTTCACTGGAGGATATGCGCGCTGCAGTGGAAATTGCAGCAGGCAAGATTCCACTGGAAGTCTCGGGCTCGGTTACTTTTGAGCGACTATCGGAAATTGCAGCTACAGGTGTCGATTATGTTTCGATCGGCGCATTGACCAAGCATGTCCACGCGATCGATTTTTCGATGAAGCTCGGGAAGTATGAGACACGTAAACGCGGTAGATTTGCTACCCGACACAAAAAAGCCCGCACATTGTGCGGGCTTTTTCAAACAGCTTGTAAAATTTACTTCTTGATGATCAAAAGCACGATTACGTGCAACAGCCGCCAGTGAAAGCATGATGGCAATGTACTTAGCATAGGGATTGCCGCCACTGCTGTTCGTCGATTTTGACGGGTGCCGTGGCTTTCATCTGCGCAGTCGGAGCATTCATTTCCATGCCCGGAGCTACCAGAATAAAACGAACGGCATCCAGACGCAGTTCATCGCCGGGATTCAGGAAACCATGCTGCACTCGCTTGTTATTGATGTAGGTACCGTTCGACGAGCCAAGATCTTCCACCGACAAGCCATCGGGCGTAGGTTTGACCAAAGCATGACGTCGCGAGATTTCATCGGCCGGGACCGAGATATCGCACTCAGCCGCGCGACCGATGACTACAGGACCCGTTACCGGAAAGACCTTGCTGAACACTGCACCGGAAACACCACGCAATACATATTTTGGCACCGCCATCCGGACACGGGTTGAACCGGAATCTTCATCGGGATTGCCGCTGGCAACAGCAGCACTTTTTGCCACTTCGACGATCAGGTATTTCGCTTGCACCGTGCCGATCAGCAGATTGTCACCGGCACGCAGGGCCATTAAGTCGGCTACGAGCTTACCGTTGACTTCCACGGGGCCGGCGCCATTGGGCACTTGCAGGTTCGCACCATTTTGCGTGACATGAATTGCGCAATGTTCCGGCAAAATGCCCGGCATTGTGAGTACAACCGCCGCTTCTGCGCTGGAACCGATACGGTTCACGCCAGGGTTTAACAGCACTTGTCCATGTTCACCATTGGGAAAAACCAGCTTCATTCTCGCTCTCCTGCGAATTATTGAGGGCCAAAACTCGGCCCTTGCCCCATATCTTAGCTGTGCTTGAGGAAAATCGGCAGGGGGTAGCCCTTGCCCATTCATCACAGCTTACACACACTGGCGCCATGGACACGATATTAATACTCATGATTTTGGCAATACCGGCAGGTCTTTTCTGGTCGTCGGGCCGCTCCGCTGCTGAAATTGCCCTGCTTTACGGTCAACGCGCCTGCCAGCGCGCCGGCGTGCAGTGGCTGGATCAAAGCGCGCATATGATAGGTATTCGGCTGCGTCGTGCCAGTAACGGATGGCTGAGCTGGGAACGAAAATTCCGCTTCGAGTACTCGCACAATGGCGATGACCGCTATGCCGGGCATGTCGTTTTACTGGGTACCGAATTGGTGGGACTGGTCGGGCCGATGCCGAAAGCGGACGAGAGCGTTGTAAGCCACCAGTAGGCTTTAGTTCACTTCACCACTCGTAAATGTGAAACACTTTTTTTCGGTCCCTCGGAATTGCTATCGGGCGGGTCTGGCATATCGTCCGGATTTTCTTCGTGCATCATGATCCCGTCATCGGGCAACATCATGCCCTGCCCGGTCTCCAGTGCGTAAATCGCAAGCACTGCCGCCATCGGAACAATCACCGATTGGCTTACACCGCCGAAGCGCGCCATGAACCTTACTTCACGATTATTCAAATCCAGATGCGCCACTGCACGTGCGGCAACATTGAGCACCACGCGTCCGTCTTTAACTGCAGAGCGCGGCACTTGCACGCCCTCGCGCGTTGCATCGACCAGCAAGTGCGCGGTCATGTTGTTTTCGTTGATCCACTCGTACAGCGCCCTTAATAGATAGGGCCGATTGGATGTCATTACTGGTGGGTTATCGGCCACTAATTCAGCTCGCGTAATACTTTTTCTTCGGGGGTCAGGCTGCGCATGAAACCGGGGTTGCGGAATATGCGCATGCCGTAATCATCGATTATTTTCAGATCCTTGTTCAGTTCGATACCCAGGCTCGGCAAACGCCAAATGATCGGAGCCAATGCACAATCGGCCAGACTCATTTCGGGATTCAGGAAAAACTTCGATGCTTTAAACAAAGGCAGCGATTGCATCAGCAATTCTTTCATGCGCTTGCGACCTGCCTCGATCTGCGATTTCGTGCCGCCCTGCATCACCTGCACCTGTGGTACCCAGTCATGCTCGATCCGCTGTATCGCCAATCGAATGCGAGCGCGTGAAAGCGGATCTACCGGCATAAGGGAGGGTGTGGATAACGTTCGTCCAGGTATTCACACACTACCGATGCTGCATACAAAACCAGATCGCGCTCAACCAGTGTAGGCAAGGAATTGTAGGGATTTAAATCCACCAGATCTTCCGGCGGGTTGGCGGTATCGACCGGAATCATTTCGTAGGTGACGCCCTTGGCCGCCAACACCAGACGCACGCGGTGACAAATCACGCAATCGCGGGCAGAAAACAGGGTCAGGGTATTGCGTAAACGAACACTGGTCACCATGGGCTTGCCTCATCTACTTTATACCGGTGCACCACAAGCACACCTTATCTGCCTACGTTGCCCCAAACAGTACAGCTTTCGCAAGTCCTTGTTACAAGAAGTAACGATTGGCGCTCAAATAGCGTGGAAAAACAAAAAACCGCCGAATCTATCCAATTCGACGGTTTGATTTGAGCATTCGGACGCTTAGTGAACGTCGCGCCAGAATTCCACTTTCAGCAGATAAGCCATGAAGGTAAAGAAGGCCAGGAATAAAACAACCCATACACCTACCGACTCACGCTTGGCAGCTCCGGGCTCACCGACATAAGCCAGAAATGTGGTGATGTCTTTGGCTACGCGGTCGTATTCTTCAGGCGACATACGCGCCTTCGGCAACTCGGCGATTTCAAAGCCGATAATGCATTCGCCCTTGTATTCGCCCTGATGGCAGCTTTCCGCTTCGCCTTTGGCATTTTTATGCTTGGGCTCGGTTTTGGCGTGTTGAATACCCTGAAGTTCCCACAATACATGTGGCATCGAAGCACCCGGAAAAACCGTATTGTTCCAGCCCGATGGACGTGATTCATCCACGTAGAACGAGGTCAGATAGTTATAAATCCAGTCTGCACCTTGCGCCTTGGCACGAGATTCCACACTGAGATCGGGTGGAGCCTTGCCAAACCAGGCCGGGCGATCGGCAGCATTCATGCCGGTCTTGATGGTTTCGCCGATTTTCTGATCGTTGTAAATCAGGTTTTGCTCGACTTGTTCGGTCGTCAAATCCAGATCTTCAGCGATACGTGAATAACGGTGATAACTGATGGCATGGCAGCCGGAGCAATAGCTCATGTACAGGGACGCACCGCGTTGAAGCGCGGCCTTGTCGTCCAGGTCCACTTGCGCTGATTTCATTCGCGGCGCCGCCACTGGCCAGTGCTAGCGCAGGAGCAAACCCTGAGGCGAGCAAAAGACTCACTATTAAAAAACGAATCTTAGTCATGCATGGTCACCCGATCAGGAACTGGTTTGGTTTCACCTATACCGGCTCCACCAAGGCATAAAGATAAAGAAGCCGAAATAGAAAGCTGTCAAAATTCGTGCAATCCAGGTTTGCGTGGTGCTACCGGCCTGCATACCCAGCCACATCAGGACGAGGAACGAGACGGTGAACAACGCAATCATGATTTTGCTGAAAGTACTGCGATAACGAATCGATTTGACCGGGCTACGATCCAGCCATGGCAACAGGAACAGGATCAAGGTAGCTGCACCCATCACGATCACGCCGAACAACTTGTCGGGCACCGCACGCAACATCGCGTAGTACGGAGTGAAATACCAACCGGCTTCATGTGCGCTGGTGTTACCAGCGGATCAGCCGGAATGAAGTTATCGTATTCCAGGAAGTAGCCGCCAAACGTCGGCGCAAAGAACAGGATAAAAGCAGCAATTGTCAGGAAGAAACCTGCACCAAACAGATCTTTCACCGTGTAATAAGGGTGGAAAGGGATGCCGTCTGCATACTTGCCGGTTTCCGGATTTTTGACTTTCTTGACATCCATGCCTTCAGGATTGTTCGATCCAACTTCGTGCAAGGCACCCAGATGCAATACAACCAATAGCAGAATCACCAATGGCAATGCGATTACATGCAGAGCAAAGAAACGGTTGATGGTCGCATCGGACACCAGATAATCGCCACGAATCCATTCGGTCAATTCCGGGCCGATCACCGGCACCGCACCGAACAGATTGATGATGACCTGTGCACCCCAGTAGCTCATCTGGCCCCATGGCAACACATAGCCCATGAAGGCTTCAGCCATCAGCACCAGGAAGATCAGCACGCCCAGCACCCAAACCAGTTCGCGTGGCTTCTGGTACGAGCCATAAATCAGGCCGCGGAACATGTGGAAATAGACGGTGACGAAGAACAGCGACGCACCCGTGGAGTGCATGTACCGGATAATCGAGCCGCCCGGCACATCACGCATGATGTATTCAACCGAAGCGAACGCCTCTTGCTGCCGATGGCTTGAAATGCATCGTCAGGAAAATACCGGTAACGATCTGATTGACCAGCACAAGCAAAGCCAGCGAACCAAAATAATAGAAGAAATTGAAATTCTTCGGAGCGTAATACTCCGACATGTGTTTTTTGTACGCCGGCATGAAACCCGGGGCACGCTCGTTAAAACGAACCTGTCAGGCCAGCGACTGCTTTGTCGATCTTGTTCATTAAGCCGCTCCCTTTGGAAGGACGCCCACGATAATCTTGTTCTCGTCAACGAAATGAAAGGAGGGATTTCGAGATTCGAAGGAGCTGGGAACTCCCTGGAATACTCGTCCAGCCAAGTCGAAACGCGACCGTGGCAAGGGCAGTAAAAGCCGCCCTTCCATTCCGAGTC
>CAWKHT010000004.1:0-27500 GCA_963849575.1 uncultured Gammaproteobacteria bacterium
GGCGCAGCAAGCAACGCCCCTACAATTATTCGACAGTAACCGACTTTGCGAGATTTCTTGGTTTATCTACATCGGTGCCACGCGACAGCGCCGTGTGATACGCCAGCAGCTGCACCGGAATCGCGTGCACGACCGGACTCAGGATTCCAACATGGCGCGGCGTGCGGATCACGTGCACGTTTTCCGATTCGCTGAAATGGCTGTCGGCATCGGCGAACACGTACATCTCGCCACCGCGTGCCCGAACTTCCTGGATATTGGATTTCACTTTTTCGAGCAGCGAATCATTCGGCGCAATCACCACGACCGGCATGTCTTTGTCGACCAGTGCGAGCGGACCATGTTTCAACTCGCCGGCTGGATAAGCTTCGGCATGAATATAGGAAATTTCCTTCAGCTTCAATGCGCCTTCCAATGCAATCGGATAATGCAAACCACGACCTAAAAACAACGCATGTTGTTTCGGCGAGAATCTTTCAGCCCACAGGGTAATTTGTGGCTCCAGGTTCAAGGCATGTTGCACGCTGCCCGGCAGATGCCGCAGTTCTTCCATCAATTTTTGTTCGGCTTCATGATTCAAACGGCCGTTCAATTTCGCGAGCGTGCCGACCAATGCGAACAATGCAATCAACTGGGTGGTGAAGGCTTTCGTTGAAGCCACGCCAATCTCGGCGCCGGCGCGAGTGTAGAACACCATCGCGCTGGAACGCGGGATCGCACTTTCCTGCACATTGCAGATCGACAGTGTTTTCGACTGGCCAAGACTCTTCGCGTATTTCAACGCTTCCATGGTGTCGAGCGTTTCACCCGATTGCGAAATGGTCACGATCAATTGTTTCGGATTCGCGACCGCGGCGCGGTATCGATATTCGCTGGCGACTTCCACGCTGCAGGGAATATTCGCCATTGCTTCCATCCAGTAGCGCGCGGTCAAACCGGCGTAGTAACTGGTGCCGCAGGCGAGAATTTGCACCGATGTAACATCGGCCAACAACTCGGCTGCGTTTTCGCCGAACAAACGTGGCGAAAAACCTTCCGCCATGATCGGTTCGATCGTGTCGGCCAGCGCGCGCGGCTGCTCGTGAATTTCCTTCTGCATGAAGTGGCTGTAAGGGCCAAGTTCCATCGAAGCCAGCGAAACATCCGACATGTGGATTTTGCGATCAATTACATTGCCGTCGTTATCGAATACCGTCACGCCATCGAGACGCACTTCGGCAACATCGCCTTCTTCGAGAAAAATAATTTTGCGCGTTGCAGAAATCACGGCGGACGCATCGGAAGCAATAAAATTTTCGCCCTCGCCCAGGCCGACCAACAGCGGACAACCCATGCGTGCAGCGATCAATCGATTCGGGTCCGACTTGCTGACCACGGCAATTGCGTAGGCGCCTTGCAGGTCTTTTACCGCACGCTGGGTGGCATGCAATAAATCACCTTCGGTTTTCAGATAGTGATGAATCAGGTGGCCGATCACTTCGGTATCGGTTTGCGATTCGAACACGTAACCGAGTTCACGCAAACGATCGCGTTGCTGTTCGTGGTTTTCGATGATGCCGTTATGCACCAGCGCCAATTCGCCGGAACTGATATGCGGATGTGCATTGCCTTCGGTCACGCCGCCATGGGTGGCCCAGCGCGTATGGCCGATACCGACATGGCCGTGCAGGTTTTCTTCCTTCGCGGCATTTTCCATTTCGGCGACACGTCCAGTACGACGCACGCGACGCAGTTGGTCAGACAACACTGCCAAGCCGGCGGAGTCGTAGCCGCGATATTCCAATCGCTTCAGGCCATCGACCAAAAAAGGAACCACATCGCGTTTAGCTACTGCACCGACAATTCCGCACATAGATTGGCCTCTGGGTTGAAGTGATATTTTAGCGTGAATGTGAAAACGGGGTCAGATTCATTTTGGTTTCGCATCGTCGCTCGCAAGCGGCCTCCTACGCATGATCATCCAACCGCAGGAGGCCGCTTGCGGGCGACCCCGATCAGGCAAGCGGACGCCGCGGACACGCCGGACACCGTGCTTTCCAGAATTTAGATCAATTAATTCAATCACTTGGCGATGGCACGGAGCTTGCTGTAAGACATCATCTCCATGAAAAGTGCACACCCATGATTCGTGACACCTCCGCCCAGGACCAAGTGATGTCCAGCCCAACGGGCTCAACGCGTAAACGCAGCTTGCTGATCGCGACCGGCGTTGTCGCCTTGCTGGTACTGCTTTGGTGGCTATCGGCATTTTTCTCCAGCGACCGCTCGGTCAGTGCCGAACGCATACGCATTGCCGAGGTTACCCGGGGCACCCTTGTGCGCGATGCAGCCGTCAACGGTCGCATCGTCGCCGCCGTCAGTCCGACCTTGTATGCCCCGGCCATGAGCACGGTGACACTGAAAATTCGCGCCGGCGACAGCGTAAAAAAAGGCGACGTACTGGCCTTGCTGGATTCGCCGGAACTGAGCAACCAACTGGCCCGCGAACAATCCAGCCTGGATCAGCTCGAAGCCGAAGTGGCGCGCCAAAGAATTCTGGCGCAAAAACAAAACCTGATTGCGCGCCGTGATTCCGATGAGGCCGACGTCAACCGCATCAGTGCCGAACGTATTTTGCAGCGCACCGAAAAAGGCTACAAAGCCGGTGCGATTGCCGAGGTGGATTATCTGCGTGCGAAGGATGCGTTGAAGACGGCCGAAATTCGCAGCAAGCAAGCAACCCAGGCATCGAGTCTCGACATTCAGGATGCAGGCCTGGAATTGCAGACCAAGCAAAGCCAGCTGACGCGTCAACGTTTGCAGGTGGCCGATATCCAGCGCCGCGTTAATGAATTGAAAGTCGTCGCGCCGGTCGATGGCGTGATCGGCACACTGTCGGTCACCGATCGCGCCGTCGTAGCCGCCAATACCGCCTTGATGACCGTCGTCGATTTGTCACAACTCGAAGTCGAACTCGAAGTGCCGGAAACCTATGCCGACGACATCGGCCTTGGCATGAGCACCGAAATTACGCTGGGTACGGTTTTGGCCAAAGGAAAACTCTCGGCGATTTCACCGGAAGTCGTTCGCAATCAGGTTTTGGTGCGCGTACGTTTCGAAGGCGAACAGCCCAAAGGCCTGCGCCAGAACCAGCGTCTGAATGCGCGCATCCTGATCGAAGAAAAACCGAATGTGGTACTCGTTGCGCGCGGCCCCTTCGTTGAACAGGGTGGCGGTCGATATGTCTACGTCGCCAAAGACGGCATCGCCATCAAGACCCCGGTTGAAATGGGCGCCATCAGCATCAACTCGGTCGAAATTCTTTCCGGCTTGAAGGTCGGAGACAAAGTGGTGATTTCCGGCACCGATAATTTCCAGAACGCCGAAAGCGTACAAATAAATTGATTTATTGATCTAACAAAAAAGGAACCGTCATGATCAAGATGCAGCAACTGAGCAAAGTCTATCGTACCCATTTGATCGAAACGCATGCGCTTCGCGGATTCGACATATCCGTGAAAGAAGGCGAATTTGTCGCCGTCACCGGTCCATCGGGTTCGGGCAAGACGACGTTCCTCAACATCGCCGGCCTGCTGGAAGAATTTACCGGTGGCGAGTTCTGGCTGGATGGCGTATCGGTCAAGGGACTGGATGACAATGCACGTTCGAAGTTACGCAACGAAAAGCTCGGCTTTATCTTCCAGGGCTTCAATCTGATTCCCGATCTTAACCTGTTCGACAACGTCGACGTGCCGCTGCGCTACCGCGGCTTCAATGCCGCTGAACGCAAACGCCGCATAGAAGAAGCCTTGGGTCGCGTCGGTCTTTCATCACGACTAAAACATTATCCGGCGGAATTATCCGGCGGCCAGCAACAACGCGTCGCCATCGCCCGCGCACTGGCCGGCTCGCCTAAGGTGCTTCTCGCCGACGAACCGACCGGCAACCTGGATTCGCAAATGGCACGTGGCGTGATGGAACTGCTGGAAGACATCAATGCGCAGGGCACGACTATCTTGATGGTGACGCATGACCCGGAATTGGCGGCACGAGCACAACGCAACGTGCACATCATGGACGGCACCGTGACCGATCTTACGCAAGAAACCCAGCATGCCATCCGGCATGTCGCCGAGACGGCATAAAGGAGAAGAGCCATGTGGAATTACTATTTCTTACTCGGCTGGCGCAGTCTCAAACGCAATCCGATTCTCACCACCCTGATGATTCTGATCCTGGCGATCGGCATTGGCGCCAGCATGACCAGCTTGACGATGCTGCTGGTACTGTCTGGCGATCCGATGCCACACAAGAGCGAACGTCTGTTTGTTCCGAAATTTCATATTCAGGACATGCGTGGCTACAAGGCGGGTGATGATCCGGATTTTCAGCTGACCTATATTGACGCCAAAAACCTGCTGCGCGACAAGAAAGGCAAGGCGCAAACGGTGCTGTATGGCATTTCGCCAACAATCGATAGTGGACGAAAGGATTTGCCGCCGTTTTTTGAAAGAGGCATGGCAACGACCGGCGATATTTTCTCGATGTTCGACATGCCATTCCGTTTCGGCAATGGCTGGAGCGCCGACGCCGACGATGCGGCCGCCAATGTCGCAGTGATTGGTCCTGAACTGTCTGAAAAACTTTTCAAAAAAGATAACCCGGTCGGAAAGACCATTCGAGTGGATGACCGTGATTACACGATTGCCGGCGTACTTGATACCTGGAAACCCACACCAAAGTTTTACCGCCTTTACGGTACCGAAGCGACCAGCCGCCCTGAACAACTCTGGCTTCCGTTCACCAATGCGGTCAGTCGCGAATATCGCAACAATGGCTGGAATAACTGTTCCGGCGATGGTGCCGGTCCTGGCTACGAAGGCTGGCTGAAATCCGAGTGCACCTGGCTTCAATACTGGGTTGAACTCGAAAGCGCCAGCGATGCACCGCGCTACAAGGATTATCTGAATGCCTACGTCGCGGAACAGAAGAAACTGGGGCGCATGCCACGCCCGGAAAAACTTCAACTTCTGAATTTGCGTGAATGGCTCGAGGATGCCGGTGTAGTCGGCCGCGATACCAAACTATCAACCTGGATGGCATTCGGTTTCCTGATGGTGTGCATCGTGAATCTGGTCGCCCTGATGCTGGCAAAATTTACCGCGAGATCCGGTGATATCGGTGTACGACGCGCGCTCGGGGCATCTCGCAAGGAAATATTCCATCAATACCTGATTGAAGCTGCCGTCATTGGTTTGGTCGGTGCAGTGCTTGGCCTGGGATTGAGCTGGTACGGCGTACATATTCTGAGCAGTCGACTGGCGGCAGCGGATGATTTTTACCAAATCGATTTCAAGATGCTGATGATCACTTTGACGATATCCATTTGTGCCGCCTTGCTCGCCGGTCTCCTGCCAACCTGGCGTGCCTGCCAGGTGCGTCCGGCCATCCAGCTGAAAAGCCAATAAACATTCATCACAAGGAATATGTCCATGGAAATCAGACCCATTTTTTCCGCGATGATGCGAAGCAAGACCGGCGTCATTCTCATCGCACTTCAAATCGCACTGACACTCGCCATTCTGGCCAATGCCCTGTATGTGGTGAAAGACCGCACCAGCGAAGCCAATCGCGTCAGCGGTGTGGATGACGCCAATGTCTTCATGATTGCGGTTCTGGATAAAGACACCAACGGCATCATCGCGCGACAGCAACGGGATGAAGACACCTTGCGTTCCATCCCAGGCGTTGCCAGCGTTGCATTGACGAGTCAAATGCCCTTATCGCAGTCAGGATCGAGTACGGGCGTCCAGGTAGACCCCAAGGCGCAGGATTCGCAGGTGAATGCCGCCTTTTACGTCGGCAGCGAAACCTTTGTGAAGACACTCGGCTTGAAAATTGTCGAAGGCAGGGATTTCAACGCAAACGACATGCTGGTCATTGACCAGAGCAAAGCCGACAAACCCAAGGTAACTGGTGCTTTGATTTCCAAAGACCTTGCAAAAACACTGTATCCGAACGAGGCTTCCGCGCTCGGCAAGGTTTTCTACCAAGGGGTTGGCGAGCCTCCAATAGAAATTATCGGTGTAGTTGAAACACTGGTATCGCCATGGGGTCGTGCGAGCTGGAACAATAACTCCAATGGCGGGGATTCCTTTATCCTCCCGGCAAGATTCATCCAACCCTACAATATGTATGCCGTTCGCACGGAGCCGGGCCAACGCGATCGCGTGATGAAAGAAGCCGAAAAAACATTACTTGCCTTGATGCCGGGCCGTTTGGTCGTGGAAAATAAAAGCATGGACCAGATGCGTGAGGAACGTTATCGCGGCGAGCACACGATGGCCAATGGATTGTTGATCGTGATCGGTCTGTTGTTGGTAATGACGGCCAGCGGCATTGTCGGTCTGGCTTCACTCTGGGTGAACCAGCGTCGGAAACAGATCGGCGTGCGACGCGCACTGGGTGCACGTCGTGCCGACATTCTTCGCTACTTCGTTACCGAGAATGTAATGATTTGCATGTTCGGTATCGTTATCGGAAGCGGGCTGGCGATCGCGCTCAACCGCGCCATGATGAGTGAACTGGAGTTGCAGCGACTGCCACTGGTGTATTTGGCGATGGGCGCTGTCGCGCTTCTGACACTTGGGGTTTTGGCGGTCCTCGGCCCGGCCTGGCGCGCGGCACAAATCGCACCGGCTATCGCCACGCGCAGTGCATGAGTAAACTAAACCCATGCCTACCGTCCTGATTATTGATGACAATACTTCGGTCATCACCGCGCTCGAAGTCCTGTTTTCATTGCACGATATCAACACCCTGCGCGCGACCAGCCCGGCGCAGGGCTTGGCGATACTGCAAGACAATGCCGTCGATCTAGTGCTGCAGGACATGAATTTCACCGAAGACAATACGTCCGGCGAAGAAGGCATTGCATTGTTCAAGCAGATTCGCCAACGGCATCCGGACTTGCCTGTCATCCTGCTGACTGCCTGGACCCATCTTGATGCGGCCGTCAGCCTGATCAAGAATGGCGCCGCCGATTATCTGGCCAAGCCTTGGGATGACAAGAAGTTGCTGGCGACTTCCTTGAACCTGATCGAGCTGGGGCAAACACAACGCGAACTCGGTCGTCGCGTGCAGCGCGAACGAAAACAGAAACGCGAATTGGAAAAGAATTTCGATCTCTGCGGCTTTATCTGGAATGATGCTGCGACCGAACGCGTGCTCTCGCTCGCCTGCCAGATCGCGAAGGCCGACGTTCCGGTGTTGATCACGGGTCCGAACGGTGCCGGCAAGGAACGCATCGCCGAGATCATCCAGAAAAATTCCTCGGTGAAAGACGGTCCGTTCGTGACGCTCAATTGCGGCGCATTACCGAGTGAGCTGATCGAAGCCGAACTGTTCGGCGCCGACGCCGGCGCTTATACCGGCGCGACCAAGGCTCGCGAAGGCAAGTTCGAAGCCGCCGACGGTGGCACTTTGTTTCTGGATGAAATCGGCAATTTGCCACCCGCCGGGCAAATGAAATTATTGCGCGTGCTGGAAACCGGAAAATTCGAACGACTGGGTTCCAACAGGGAACGCAGTGTGAAAGTCCGCGTGATCAGCGCGACCAACAGTGATATTCCCGCGATGATCCGCAATGGCCAGTTTCGCGAAGATTTGTTGTATCGATTGAATTTGATTGAACTGAAACTGCCGCCCCTGAGCGAACGTACCGACGACATCATTCCGCTCGCGCAGCACTTTCTGGGCTTGACCAAACGTCTGTCATCCAGTGCCGAGCTGACTTTGTCGCAATACCCTTGGCCCGGCAATGTTCGCGAATTGAAAAACGTGATGCAACGTGTGCAACTGTTGGTCAGTCACGAGGAAATTTCGGCAGCAGATTTGGGCCTGCCGGTAAAAGTTGCATCCAGCGCCAATAATGTTGATGCGGAACTGGATCGCGCCACCATCGAGCAGGCGATCGAAAAAAATGCCGGTGTTATCGCACAGGCCGCCGCCGAACTGGGCTTAAGCAGGCAGGCCCTGTATCGCCGCATGGAACGCCTCGGTATCGCGCGCACGGCATGAAATGGAATGTCTTAAAATATTCGCTGTCGCTGCGGCTGAGCGCCAGTGTCGTTTTTTTGCTTGTCGTTTCCGTCGCTTTGAGTCTGCTTTTACGCCATGAATTCAAATCCGAATGGCTGGTGGCGCTGATCGTGGTTGCGGTGATGGCTCCTACGTCCGTCATCCTTTTGCACCGTCAGTTGCGAAGCTATTTTTCTCTGTTCCGCGCGCTGGCAGGAACGGTCAGCAGCTACCGCGACAGTGATTACAGTTTCTCGATTCGCTGGCAGAGCGACGACGAAATCGGCGAACTGGTCAAGGCGCACAATGATCTTGGTGACACGTTACGCGATCAACGCCTGAACCTGGTACAACGCGAATTGCTGCTCGACACCATGGTGCAGAACACGCCGGTCTCGATGTTCCTGCGCGTGGATTCCGGTCCTATCGTTTACTCGAATATCGCGGCGCGGCGCTTGTTGAACGAAGGCCGCAAACTCGAAGGCTATACGGTCGACTCACTGCTGACGGTATTGCCGATGCCATTGCAGGAAGCGTTTCAGCGCGGCGGCGACGGCTTGTTCTCGATCGGCGAAGGCGACAGCGAAGAGGTTTACCATCTGGCACGTCGCACGTTCCGCTTGAATGGCCGCGCGCATGAATTGATCTTGTTGCGGCAGCTCACTACCGAATTGCGTCGCCAGGAAGTTCAGACCTGGAAAAAAGTGATACGCATACTGAGCCACGAGCTCAACAATTCACTGGCGCCGATTGCCTCGTTGGCACATTCCGGTGCCGAGCTCGTTCGTCGTGAACAATACCAGCGTCTGGAAGAAATTTTCAGCACAGTGGAAGAACGCGCGCGTCATCTCGAAGGTTTCATCCGCGATTACGCACATTTCGCGAAACTACCGGCGCCACGACTCGAAGCCGTGCAATGGCCTTCCTTCATTTCGCGCCTGAATTCGCAAATGAGCTTCGTGCTCGAAGGTGGCCTGCCGGAAAAAACCGCGCAGTTCGACGTACCACAAATCGAGCAGGCGCTGATCAACCTGCTGAAAAATGCGGCCGAATCGGATTCCGACCCGAAGGAAGTCAAACTGTCGATTCGCCATGTCGCCGAATACATCCGCATCGACGTACTTGATCGCGGCAAGGGCATGACCGACGCCGTGCTGACCAATGCATTGGTGCCGTTCTATTCCACCAAACGCAGCGGCACCGGCCTTGGCCTTGCGTTGACGCGCGAGATCATCGAAGCCCATGGCGGACGGATTGCATTGAGCAATCGCGAAGGCGGCGGCTTGATCGTGTCGATTACCTTGCCGGCATAATGGGTAGGCCGCAAGCAACCTCCTTCGGGAAATGGATCGCGGCAGGCCCCTTACGGGCGAAAAATCAAAATTAATCCGCTACTTTCGCCCGAGAATCAAAGCATTCACGTACGCTGTGCCAGGCGTGAATCCGATCTGCAGGACTGCACCGGCTAGCAACCGCAGCCATTCCCGTTATCCAGTATGCAGGGAACTTCAAGCGTATTTTGCAGACTCGACTCTGTCTCATTTTGTTTACCCCCTGGATGGCTTTTCGGATGGGACTTCTTTAGCTTCCGAACCTAAACCGAAGCGTTAATGGCATCTAGCGGTGTATATTCCTGCTTAGTATTTTGCGTTCCTGCCACACATCGCCATCAGGATTGATAAGACAATGGGAATATTCAAGGATTTGCACAATAAACAGGTCAACAACGGCATTTTCATCGCCTTGTTGCTGATATTCGCTGCAGGTATCGCCGTGTGGTGGCATGGTAATGGCAGTAACGGTGGTCCGGCCAAGACCGCCTTGCCCAACGGACAGCACCCGCTAACCCAGGTTAAAGCCTTGTCTCTCTGCGGCACCGTACCGAAGTTTACCGGTACGGTGAATTGCGAGGATTCCGAACAGCAAGCCAATGTCGCTGGCCATAGTATCTGGACAGATGCCACCGGCGTTCCGGTGCTGCGCATGGATTTGATCACGACGGCCAATCTGTCGATCGCCGAACCCATTGCCTCCAATGCATGGTTCGACAATATTTTGCCGGAGATCAAGGCATCGGGACGACTGGACTGGGCCGAGCCAAAAGGCGCTTGGTCGAAAGCCGCCATCACGCGCAAGGACAGCGAACAGGAATTACTGTTCGAAGATAATGGCGTTGTGGTGGTGATGCAGAGCAATACCTTTGATCGCGCAAGTTTGCTGAAACTCGCGGACCAAACCTTGAGAGCATTACGCCAAGCGAAACCGCCTATTTCTTCTGCGGACGCCGCCAAGCCGGAATAGAAATTTGCCGTGCGCGCGAGACGGTCAGCTGATCCTCAGGTGCGTCTTTTGTAATCACGCTACCGGCACCGATCGTTGCGTTTCTGGCGACGGTGACCGGCGCTACCAGCGATGAATTCGATCCGACAAAAACGCCATCTTCAATCGTCGTAAGCGATTTATTCACGCCGTCGTAATTACAGGTGATCGTGCCGGCACCGATGTTTACTTTTTCGCCGATGGCGGCATCACCAAGATAACTCAAATGGTTTGCCTTACTGCCTTTGCCGAGACTGGCTTTTTTGGTCTCGACAAAATTCCCGATATGCACGCTTTCGGCCAATTCGGTGCCAGGGCGCAAACGGGCAAACGGGCCGATCGTGCAATACTTGCCGGCGACAACGCCTTCGAGATCGGAATGTGGATGAACCTGCACACCATCGGCCAGCGACACATTTTTCAGGCGGCAAAACGGACCGATTCTCACGCCATTACCGAGCGACACCTTGCCTTCGATAATGACGTCGACATCGATTTCAACGTCGGTTCCCACCACCAGCTCGCCGCGCATATCAAAACGCGCCGCATCGTTGAAGCGCACGCCCTGCTCGGCCAGCTTTTTTGCAGCGCGTATTTGATAGGCTCGCTCCAGCTGCATTAGCTGCCACGGATCGTTTGCACCTTCGGTCTCGATGACGTCACCGCAGCGCACAACGGTGGCCGCCTGATATTCGTGTGCTGCCGATGCAAATACGTCGGTCAGATAATATTCGCCCTGGGCATTATTGTTTTTCAGGCCTGTCAGCCATTTTTTCAGCATCGTGGCATGGGCCGCAATCATTCCGGTATTCACCAGATGTATCGCACGCTGTTCGGCACTCGCGTCTTTTTGTTCGACAATCGCGGCGACGTTACCGACAGCATCGAGCACGATGCGGCCATAACCGGTCGGGTTTTCGAGTTCGGCTGCCAATACGACCAGGCTTGCATCAAAGGCCAGCATGGCCTGCAGGGTTTCGGTGCGGATCAATGGCACGTCACCATAGAGCACCATCACGCGTGCGTTGTCGGGAATGGCCGGCATCGCCTGCTGTACCGCATGTCCGGTGCCCTTCTGTTCGGCCTGCTCGACCCAATTCAGATCAAGCTGATCCGGGAATGCTTCACGCACCTGCACACCACCATGGCCATAAACGATATGCAGTCCTTCTGGCTCAAGCGCCCGAGCCGCAGCAATGACATGCGTGAGCATGGGTTTGCCGGCAATTTTCTGCAGCACTTTCGGCAAAGCCGACTTCATTCGTTTGCCTTCACCGGCAGCGAGAATCACGATATGGAGGGCTTGGGTCATGGACTTGCTCGAAACATGCTGATATTGGAAAGAGATGCTATCAGAAGCAGACATATCGTAGGGGCGCCTGCTTGCTGCGCCCAAAATCTGCGAGCAGGCCCAGGGCGCAGCAAGCAGGCGCCCCTACGTTTTATTTTTTGATAATTGCGGACATAAAAAAACGCCGCGGTTTGCGGCGTTTTTCGGGAAGCACAGAAGGAACTCAGTGCTTCATGTTTTTGCGTAAGCGTTCCAGCGCCTGCAATTGCGCCAATGCCTCGGCGAGCTTCGCCTGTGCTTCGGCGATTTCCATCGCTTCGCCACGGTTCGCGAGAATGCGTTCGGCATCTTCCTTGGCGGACTTGGCCTTGGCTTCGTCCAGGTCCGAGGCGCGAATCGCGGTGTCGCTCAATACCGAAACCACCTGCGGCTGGACTTCGAGAATACCGCCGGAAATATAAAACTCCTGCTGCTCGCCGTTGGCCAAGGTGACGCGCACGTAGCCCGGCTTCAAACGCGTGATCAGTGGTGCATGGCGCGGCGCGATGCCGAGTTCGCCCATTTCACCGGTGACCACGACCATCTGTACATCACCGTGAAAAATTTCATTCTCGGCACTGACGATGTCGCAACGGATTGTAGAAGTCATAGTTTGTTTCCATAGGGTGCGTTTCAAACGCACCGTTTACCCATTGTCAGCAACACGGTGCGTTGGAAACGCACCCTATTTTTTACGCTTTTTCTGCCATTTTCTTGGCTTTCTCGATGGCTTCGTCGATGCCGCCAACCATGTAGAAAGCCTGTTCTGGCAGGCTGTCGCATTCGCCATCGCAGATCATCTTGAAGCCGCGGATAGTGTCTTTCAGCGTGACGTACTTACCAGGCGAGCCGGTGAACACTTCGGCCACGTGGAAAGGTTGCGAGAAGAAGCGTTCAATTTTACGGGCGCGCGATACGGCTTGTTTGTCTTCTTCCGACAGTTCGTCCATACCCAGAATCGCGATGATGTCTTTCAATTCCTTGTACTTTTGCAGCGTGGCTTGAACGCGACGAGCGGTATCGTAATGTTCGTGGCCGATCACGTTCGGATCGAGCTGACGCGAGGTGGAATCGAGTGGATCGACCGCTGGGTAAATACCGAGCGAGGCGATGTTACGCGACAACACGACGGTGGCGTCCAAGTGGGCGAAGGTGGTCGCTGGCGATGGATCGGTCAAGTCGTCGGCTGGCACGTAAACGGCCTGGATCGAGGTGATCGAACCGGTTTTGGTCGAGGTAATACGCTCTTGCAGAACGCCCATTTCTTCGGCGAGGGTTGGCTGGTAACCCACGGCCGATGGCATACGACCCAACAGCGCGGACACTTCGGTACCGGCCAGGGTGTAGCGGTAAATATTGTCGACGAACAGCAGGACGTCTTTACCCTTGCCGGACGCATCTTTTTCGTCACGGAAGTATTCCGCCATGGTCAGACCGGTCAGCGCAACGCGCAGACGGTTGCCCGGTGGTTCGTTCATCTGGCCGTACACCATCGCGACTTTGTCGAGAACGTTGGAATCTTTCATTTCGTGATAGAAGTCGTTGCCTTCACGGGTACGCTCACCGACACCGGCGAACACCGACAAACCGGCGTGCGCTTTTGCGATGTTGTTGATCAGTTCCATCATGTTCACGGTCTTGCCGACGCCGGCGCCGCCGAACAGGCCGACCTTGCCGCCCTTGGCGAACGGGCACATCAAATCGATAACCTTGATGCCGGTTTCGAGCAATTCGTTGGCCGAAGACTGGTCTTCGTACGAAGGTGCAACGCGGTGGATTTCCCAATGATCCTTGGTGTTCACCGGGCCGGCTTCGTCGATCGGATTGCCGAGTACGTCCATGATGCGGCCAAGTGTTTCTGCGCCGACGGGAACGGAAATCGCCTTGCCGGTATTGGTCGCCACCAGGTTGCGTTTCAAACCGTCGGTCGAGCCAAGCGCAATCGTACGCACGACGCCGTCGCCGAGTTGCTGCTGCACTTCAAGCGTGATCTCGGTGCCGCCAACTTTCAGCGCATCGTAGATTTTCGGCACTTCATCGCGATTGAACTCAACGTCCACCACCGCGCCGATGATTTGTACAATCTTGCCCTGGCTCATTTTTGTATCCTCAAATAAATCAATTTGTTTATGCACGCTGTTTGGTCTGCCGCAAAAAATTTTCTTCTGTAGGAGCGACGGAAGTCGCGACCAACATCCCGAACGTCGCGACTTCCGTCGCTCGTGCGGGCATTAATTAAACTGCTGCCGCACCGCCGACGATTTCGGAAATTTCCTGGGTAATCGCCGCTTGACGCGCCTTGTTGTAAATCAGTTGCAGTGTTTCGATCAGCTTGTTGGCGTTGTCGGAAGCCGACTTCATCGCGACCATGCGTGCCGCATGTTCTGAAGCGAGGTTTTCGAGCACCGCCTGGTACACCAGCGATTCGACGTATCGGGTCATCACATGGTCCAGCACCACTTCGGCGCTTGGTTCATAGATGTAATCCCAATCGTGCTTGCTTTGCAGGCTTTCCGATGGCGGCAGCGGCAGCAGTTGATCCTGCGTCGGCTTCTGCGTCATCGTGTTGACGAAATCGTTGTAGCACAGGAAAACGCGGTCAAGTTTTGCGGCCGAAAAGCCGTCCAGCATCACCTTGATCACGCCGACCAACTGATCCACTTGCGGTTTTTCACCGAGATGGGTGACCGAGCCGGTCATCGTGACCTTCAAGCGACGGAAAAAAGTAGCCGCTTTCTGGCCGACACAAACTACGTCGATTTCAACGCCCTTTGCTTGCCATTCGCGCATGTCGGCGAGGATGCGGCGGAACATTTGCGAGTTCAGGCCGCCGCAGAGACCGCGGTCAGTCGACACCACGATATAGCCGATGCGTTTTACTTCGGAACGATCCACCATGAACGGATGGGTGTATTCCGAATTGGCTTTCGCGATATGGCCGATCATCTGCGTCATCAGGCGCGCGTAAGGACGCGATGCCTTCATGCGTTCCTGGGCTTTACGAATTTTCGAAGCCGAGACCATTTCGAGCGCGCGCGTCACCTTGCGGGTGTTTTGCACGCTCTTGATCTTGGTTTTAATTTCTCTGCCGCCTGCCATTTTTTTCTCTCGGGATTCGGGACTCGGGATTCGGGATTCGGTTTACACCGTGTTCCTAACCTTTGTCGTTTACCTTCATCATTTCAAACCGAGACTTGTTACCCGATAACTTGAGACCGCTTTCGCGAGTCCCGAGTCCCGAGTCCCGAGTCCCGTTATTTCACCAAGTACCGGTCGTTTTGAATTCCGAAATGATCTTCTTGAATTCAGCTTCGATTTCTTTATCCCAGGCACCTGCTTCGACGATTTTCTTTTCCAGCGCGCCGTAGCTATTGGTCATGTGCGCATGCAAGCCGGCTTCGAAAGCCTGGATCTTGTTCAACGGCACTTCGTCCATGTCGCCTTCGTTGACGGCGTAAATGGACAGCGCCATTTGTGCAATCGACATCGGTGCGTACTGTTTCTGTTTCATCAATTCGGTCACGCGTTGACCGCGTTCCAATTGTTTACGGGTCGCTTCGTCGAGATCGGAAGCGAACTGGGCGAACGCGGCCAATTCACGGTACTGGGCGAGCGAGATACGAATACCGCCCGACAGTTTTTTCATGATGTTGGTTTGCGCTGCGCCACCGACGCGGGACACCGAGATACCGGCGTTGACCGCAGGACGGATACCGGCGTTGAACAGATCGGTTTCCAGGAAGATCTGGCCGTCGGTGATCGAAATCACGTTGGTCGGAACGAAGGCGGAAACGTCACCTGCTTGCGTTTCGATGATCGGCAATGCGGTCAGCGAACCGGTCTTGCCTTTGACGGCGCCATTGGTGAATTTTTCCACGTATTCTTCGTTGACGCGGGCAGCACGTTCCAGAAGGCGTGAGTGCAAATAGAACACGTCGCCGGGATAGGCTTCGCGACCTGGTGGACGGCGCAGCAACAGCGAAATTTGGCGGTAGGCAACGGCTTGCTTGGACAGATCGTCATAAACGATCAGTGCGTCTTCGCCGATGTCACGGAAGTATTCACCCATCGTGCAACCAGCATAGGCGCTGATGTACTGCATGGCCGGCGATTCGGAAGCGGTAGCGGCCACAACAATCGTGTGAGCCAGTGCGCCGTTGTCTTCGAGTTTGCGAACCACGTTGGCAACCGTCGATGCTTTTTGGCCAATCGCAACGTACACGCACTTAACACCGGTACCTTTCTGATTGATGATGGCATCGATCGCCATCGCGGTTTTACCGGTTTGACGGTCACCGATGATCAGTTCGCGTTGACCGCGACCGACGGGAATCATGGCATCGACCGATTTGTAACCGGTTTGCACAGGTTGGGAAACCGACTTGCGCCAGATCACGCCTGGAGCCACTTTTTCCACGGGTGCGGAAGAAGTTGCGTTCAATGGACCTTTGCCGTCGATAGGCTCGCCGAGTGCGTTCAAAACGCGACCGAGTAATTCAGGGCCGGTAGGCACTTCCAGAATGCGACCGGTGGTTTTCGCCACATCGCCTTCGCGGATATTTTTGTAATCACCCAGGACAACCGAACCGACCGAATCACGCTCGAGGTTCAGAGCCAGTGCGTAGGTGTTGTTCGGCAATTCAATCATTTCGCCTTGCATCACATCGGCCAGGCCGTGGATACGCACGATACCGTCGGAGACGGAGGTAACAGTGCCTTCATTACGCGCTTCGGCGGCCAGTTTGACCTTTTCGATGCGGGTCTTGATCAGTTCGCTGATTTCGGACGGATTGAGCGTTTGCATGGGTGAGTCCTCAGCCGGTGTGACCCGGTTGTTTCAAAAGTTAGTTCGTTAAGCTCGCGTGCAAGCGAGCCAGTTTGGTTTTAATCGAGCCATCGATCACGACGTCGCCGGTATTGATCACCACGCCGCCAATCAAGCTTTCATCGACATGCGCCGTAATTTCCACTTCGCGGTCGAAACGCTTTTTCAGCGCGGTACGCAATTGCGTCAGCTCGGCGGCATCCAGTGTTTTTGCCGAGGTGACGCTGGCCTTTACCACGCGCTCTGCATCCGCTTTCAACTCGTCGAACAAGGCGGCGATTTCCGGCAGCAATTGCAGGCGGCGATTATCGGCAAGCACAGCCAAAAATTGCTGATAGCTTGCATCTGCATCACCGGGAGGGCTCAACAATTCATTGATCACTGTTGATGCAACACGTGGATCGCCAAGTGCATTTTTGACGGCAGGCAATTCGGCGGCAATCGCCGTAAATCCGAGTGCTTGCGACCATTGTGCGAGACGGCTTTGCTCACGCGCGATCGAAAATGCGGCGCGGGCATAAGGGCGGGCAAGAGTAAGGGCTTCGCTCATGATCCGGCTCAGATTTCAGCAGCGAGTTCGTCCAGCAACGCCTTGTGGGCATTGATGTCGATTTCACGCTTGATCAGTTTCTCAGCGCCTTGAACGGCCAGCGCCGACACTTGCTTGCGCAGGTCTTCACGGGCTTTCGTGGTCGCCGCGAGAATGTCGGCCTGTGCAGCCGCTTTCTGGCGATTGCCTTCAACGATGGCTTCCTGCTTGGCGGCATCAATAATTTGATTTCCGCGGGCTTCGGCCTGTGCAATGATTTCCGCGGCTTTGCCACGGGCCTCACGCAATTGTTCGTTGACGCGTTCTTCGGCTTGCGCGAGTTCCGACTTGCTGCGATCAGCAGCGGCCAGACCTTCGGCAATTTTGGCTTGACGCTCTTCAATAGCCGCCATGATGTGCGGCCAACCGAATTTCATCACCAACCAAGCGACCGAGAAAAACGCGGCGCATTGGATGATCAGTGTGATATTGGGATCCATAACCTACTCCTGTTGGCCGACAGCACAATGCCGTCGGCTTACACATACTCAGACTTGCAAATTAGCCTGCGAGCTGGGTGAGGAACGGGTTAGCGAAGATCAGCAACAGGGCAATGGCAACGCCGATCATCGGAATCGCATCGAGCAAGCCGGCGACGATGAACAACTTGGTTTGCAGCATTGGGGTCAATTCTGGTTGACGGGCTGCGCCTTCCAGAAATTTGCCGCCGAGGATGGCGAAACCGATAGCGGTGCCGAGTGCGCCCAAGCCAATCAACAGGGCGGCTGCGATAACGGTCATGCCCATTACGTCAGCGATAAGATTGATGTTTTCCATGTTGCTCTCCGTTCGTGTTGCAAAGTTAAGTTAAAAAAGTTGAATCAAAAAAGTGGAACAAAATCTTTAGTGCTTTTCAGACGCCATGCTCAGGTAAACCACGGTCAGCATCATGAAGATGAAGGCCTGCAGGGTGATAACGAGAATGTGGAAGGCGGTCCAGACGAAGCTCGCCAGGAACTGCATCGGCATCATCGCGTAGGTCGCGCCGCTCGAAAGCGAGGAACCCAGCGTCATAACCGCAATAAGGATGAAAATCAGCTCGCCGGCATACATATTGCCGAACAGTCGCAGACTGAGCGAAATCGGACGCACCACTTCTTCGATCAAGCGCAGCAACAGATTCGCAGGTGCCAGCATGATCATGCCGATGGTGCTGTGGGCATGAAAAGGTGCCGTGAAGATTTCTTTGGTGAACAGACCGATACCCTTGTGTGCGATGCCGAAATAATGGATCAGCAGGAACACGCCAATCGACATGCCCAAGGTAGTATTCATGTCGGCCGTCGGCACAACGCGCAGATAAGCGTGCGCAGGGTCATGACCAGCGGCCGCATTGGCCTTGGCCCAAAGCCATGGCAGCAGATCAACCGGCACCATGTCCATGAAATTCATCAGGAATACGAGACCAAAAATGGTCACGGCCAAGGGCGCTATGAATTTGCTCTGGCCGTGGAAGGTTTCGCGAACCAGACCGTCAATACCGGTCACCATCATTTCGATGGCACATTGCAGCTTGCCCGGAACGCCGGCAGTGGCGCGGCGAGAAACATACAAAAACACACCCAGGAAAATGCCGCACATCAACAGCAGGAAAATCACGCTGTCGACATTGATTATCATGAATTTACCTTCACCAATATGCCATTGCAGATGATGCAAATGGTGTTGGATATATTCGGTTGTACCGCCGCTTTTAGCTTCAGTGCTCACGCTTCACCTTACCGCCAGACATTGCCACGAGTGGAAACACTACCAGGGCGAGAATTACCCCGGCCGCAATCGCCAGCGGCGCAAGCGCCTTCATGCGAAACGACAGGAATAGGACCAACCCCACGATTAACCATTTCAAACACAGACCCAGCCAGAACCGGGAATACACGCGACCAGCAGGTTGAATTCCGCCACCTAGCGAAAGCTGCGCCATTGCCAAACTTCCCAGCAATATCGACAGCACCCCTGCCATCAGCCCCAGACCTGCGGCTTGGCCAATCAGAACCCATACAATCAGCATTGCCGCGACACCTGTCAGGGCCTGCCATTTCGCAATCAGCAAGGCCAGTCTTTGGCCTTCGGCGAGATGTTTTTGCATGGCAGACACCTCGGCAGCCCAAGGCCACGGCAATTCCCAACTTAGATCAAAATTATAACAGTCAGCCAAGGCCAGCGACAACCCGTATATGACTTTGATTTAAGAGCCGTGACTCTAGAAAATAGGCATACTGCGGGCTTGATCACATGGAATACACACGTTATGACAATTGCTCTTTACTGCGTACTGGCCGCCGGCCTGATGCCATTCCTGTGGACCGGCGTAGCCAAAGTGCGCGGCCCGCGGTACAACAACTTCAATGTCCGGCTTTGGCAGGGCAAACTCGAAGGCGCGGCACAGCGTGCACATGCGGCACACCTGAATAGCTTTGAAGCATTTCCCCTGTTTGCCGCAGCCGTTATCGTGGGGCAGATGACCGGGGCTGAGCAGGCATGGGTCGACATGCTGGCTTTGGGCTTTATCGGGCTGAGAATTTTGTATGGCATTTTGTATCTGGCAGACAAGGCGACTTTGCGGAGCCTGGTCTGGATGGCGGCATTAATCTGCAATGTGATGATTTTCATTGCCGGAAAATAAGCGATGCATGAAGTTTGCGTGACTCACGATTTCAAGTTTCCACAAGAGCAGGTCTTTGACGGCATCAGCAAGCACGTCGAATTTTTAAGCACCAGGTCGATTCGCTGCCGCATGATTCACGAAGGCAAAACAGACCCCAACGGTCTGGGCGCACTGCGGGAAGTGAAAAAAGGCAGCCTCCTTTTCGAAGAAGCCATCACCGTATTTGATCGGCCTAATGCCTATGAATATCGAATACTTGCATTGCGTGGGCCATTCAAATTCAAGCTGCCTTTTCATCATGAGCATGGCCGACTCGAATTGGCGTTTATCGACGGACAGACACGGCTTGTCTGGACAAGCCGATTCCACTTTTCAATACCCTTGGTGGGCAAGTGGATAGAACGGAAAATCGGAAGCTCGATCTGCGCCTCATTCGCGTTTTTTCTCCATCGGCTAGATTCGCGACTTCAGAACTCATAAGCCCGAGCTGGAACCTGCCCGCCGCAGAATCGGCGCCTCCAGCCAATGCCAGGATAGAAATGCGAGCGTTATTGACACCACGAAGCTGACGACAAAGAAAGCAATAAATTGCGATCTTGCTGCATCAATGCCCCCCATGTTTTCGCGCACGATGACCATCACCGGATAATGCCAGAGATAGACACCGTAACTTATCCGACCAAGCCACTGCAAAAGGCTCGATTGCAGCATGGCATCGAACAGGTTTTTTCCCGATGTGACTGCCAACAACAAAATAGCAATGCAAACAGACGCGTATAGATGCCAGTAGGCGAGTATCGGCTGGGTTGTTGGCGCACCATGATAGGCATCATTACCCTGCAACCAACCGAGTGAGGGTAGTGAAAGCAGAACGATGATCGAGACAGAAATCATCACGTTTCTTGATCTCTCTTTCGGTAGCCGATCAAGGAAACGAAGTCGCACAAAGAAAAAGACTGCCAGCATGCCGATTAAAAACTGGAATAAACGGCCGGGTAGATGATCGACCCAATAAACTTCTTCGGCACGCGTGAGCCCGGATTGCATCAGGACATGACGATAGAGCAAGCTCAGGGCAATACCCAGCAACAACCAATACCAGCGACGATCCGTCAGGAAAATCGCCAGCCACGGCAGCAACATGTAAAAGCCAAACTCCACCGGCAATGTCCACCATGTCGGCACATACGCGGGCACCAGGGGCCAGGCGTTAATCCACAAAACTGAATGTGCAAATACGCCGTCGGGTGTCGGCGCACTCCACGGCATGCCTGCGCCCACGCCGAGCAGCGCCAGAACCAGGACAAAAATGATCTGGAAATAATACGCGGGGATAATCCTGAAAAATCTTTTTCTTGCATAGGAATACAGATTCGGGAACGCTTCTTTTCTTCTTGCCGCTTCGGCAAACGGCATCGCGAGCAGAAACGCCGACAATGTGAAAAAGACATCGACACCAGTCCCGCCCATTGCCATCAACCATTCAATCGGCGCCGGCATATCGCCTGCCTTGCCCGCCATCAGAAAAGCGTGCAACAACAATACCCAAAGCGCAGCCAGGCCGCGTATACCCGTGAGGCTTGGCCAAACATTCTGGACTGACAAGCCGGGTTTCTCGGCGGGGATCGGATTTGCCCGTTTTTTGTTTGGCTGTGACTTCATTTGCCGTAGTATGCGGATTAGGCTTGACACCTGCCAGCTGGAACAACCGTCAGCTTTTACATGGCCACGGCGGGCCCGGAGTTACGTTATTACATTATTGCCAACACATGAAACGCTTTAGGGGAACAACCATGAATTCATCGGATTCGCAAAATCGGAACCGCTTTTCCGGGTTTCGCTCTGCACACATGAAGCAATTTGTTCTCGCCGCTTTTTTATTGTTGACTGCCTGGATACCACAGGCATTTGCCACCACCGGTTGCGAAATCTTTGTCAGCGGCATTAACACCGCTACCGTGGCTCCGTTGGCGTCGCAACCATTCTCGGTCATCCTGCAGGATACCGGTGGTGGCCCATGCACGGCTGCCAATCTGACTTTTTCCATCATTAGCGACACCACGGGGGGCGTTGGCCTGCCCGCGACGATTACCGGCGCAACGTTCAGCTTCACTGGCGACTTGCAAAACTTCAATATCGGCGCCGGCAACACGGGGGGCGGCACCGCGATTGTGCAAGTCAATTGCAGCAGCTGCTTCAACGGCTCGACCTCGGTGCAGTTCACGCTCAACACCAGCAATGTTTTTACTTTTACGGCGACTTCGCCGACTTCGGTAACGACCAACCAATCGAAGCCATTCACCTTGAGTACCAATCTGCTGGTGAACGGGGTCGGCTCGGGCGGCACGTATCAAACCAATTTTTTCACTTTGCCTAGCGGCCCCTCCATCGGTACGGTGACGAACGACGGCGCCGGCAATGCGAGTGTAACGACCACCCTGTTCACGTCCGGAACGCGAAATATCGAAGCACAAGTGCTCTGCCCCAGCGTGCCTGGCTGCCCACCGGCTCCGGTTCCATTCACGGTTATCGTCGAGCCCGTTGTGATGACGGCCGTTTCCGCCAATGCCGTAACCATACCTGCGGGCGGCAGTACAACACTGGTTGCTCGCTACGGCAGCACCAACTCGGTGGTGAACCCGGGCTATCCCGTGAACTGGAATATAAGCTCGGGTAACCCACCCGGCAATGGCGCTCTTTCTGGTGTAACCGCCATCAATGGTGTTGGCCAGACCCAAGTAGACTTCACGGCTACCGTGCCAGGCGTCTATACCGTGCAGGTCTTCTCGGGCGATACATGGAGCTCCGACCCGAGCGAAACTTTCACCATTACCGTCACCGCCATTACCCGTACATTGACGGTCTCATCCGGCAATGGTCAGTCTGCGCCAACCAGCGCACCACTGCCGGCGCCGCTGGCTGTACTTGCACAAGACAACGGTGTATTTGCGCCCGGCATCACCATTAATTGGGCGGTGGTTTCCGGAAGTGCGACGCTGAGTGCGCCTGCCAGTGTTACCAATGTCGCTGCCGGCATTGCCACGATCAACGTAAATCTCGGGCCGACACCCGGGCCAATTGTCATCACCGGCACCCGATCAGATGACATCACGGCAGTAGCCACTTTCAACCTGACATCCACTCTTACCCGAACCCTGACAATCAGTTCGGGCAATGGCCAGAGCGCCACTCCGGGTTCACCGCTACCCGCCGCCTTGGTGGTTGATGCAAGAAACAATGGCGTTGCCGCACCAGGTGTGACGATCAACTGGACCATCACGGCCGGGTCTACATTGGGAGCGCCATCCAATATCACTTCCGGTGCTGGCCTGGCTTCCAATACAGCGACCATCAGCACAACACCTGGCGCAATCACCATTACCGCCACGAGACAGGACGACCCCGCCGTTTTCGTGAACTTCACTGTCAATGGTGTGAGCCTTGCGGCGATTCCGGACCTGACTCCGCCCCAGCAGGAACTGGCCAACGCACTCGACACGATTTGCGCAAACCTGAATTCGTTAGCAAGCCCGACGGCGGCTCAAATCGACTTCAAGGCACGCTGCCAGGAACTTGCCAACAATGCCGCATCGAATCCCGACGATGTGGTGAAGGCGCTCGATGAATTGCTGCCCGATACTCAAGCGGCCCAAGCTCGCGCCTCCATGCTCACGGCATCGCGACAGTTTGAAACCATCAGTGCGCGCATCGCGGCACTTCGTAGTGGAACCCAGGGTGGCAGCTTTGATGGGCTTGCATTACAAAGCAGAAATGGCAGCGTGTCACTTGGCAGCATGTTCAGCAGTCTGAGCGGCGAATCGCCGGCCAAGGAAGTCGGCGCCGATTTCCAACGCTGGGGCTTCTTCGCCAGCGGCACGATTGGAAGTGGTGATGCCAATGCTGCCGGCCTGACACCAAGCTTTGACTTCGATATCCATGGCCTTACTTTCGGTGTGGATTACCGCCAGAGCGACAAATTCATTTTTGGTGCAGCCATCGGATACACCAATCAAGATACCAATCTTGCACCGGGTCAAGGTGGCGTTGATGCCAGCGGCTATACGCTGTCGGCTTATGGCACTTACTTCAAGGACAATAGTTGGTACACCGATACCGTCATCACGTTTGGCAAAAACAATTACGACCTGACGCGACAAATCACTTACACGATTCCCGACGGAATGGGTGGCTTTACAACGGTCAATCAAATGGCGCGCTCGGATTCCGGTGGTGACTTATTGAGTTTCGGTGCAACTTTCGGCCGGGATTTCCAGAAAGGCGGATGGAGTATCGGTCCTTATGGTCGCGTGCTTTATACCCGACTCAACTTTGACAGGATTGAGGAAACCCTTGTGTCTTCAGGCCCTGGCGCAGGACTCGCTCTGATTGTGGAAGAACGCAGTCTTGATTCCCTCGCCAGCATTTTCGGTGCGAAGTTTACTCGTGCCATCAGCACCAATTGGGGAGTGCTCACGCCCCACTTCCAGTTCGAATGGGAGCACGAATTCAATTCCGACCCAGGTGCTGCAACTGCCCGTTTCGTCAACGATCCGACCGGGACCGAAATCACTCTGAGCGATGCGCCCTATGATGCCGATTTCTTCCGCATCGGATTGGGTCTGTCCGCCATCATGAGCAAGGGCCGCTCGGCCTTTATGTACTACGACAAATCCATTGGCCGGGATGGCATCAGTCAGGACAACCTTGCTCTGGGCTTACGCCTGGAGTTCTGACGCCCTCACAGAATTATCCGAAAGGCCCGCATTGCGGGCCTTTTTGTATACCTCTTTCTATTAAACAATCGATATGAATAAGTATTCGATAATTGGTCTTTCCTGAGATCGACGCTCCGTCTCGCTACTTTGCGCTGGTTGGCTCCCGAATTTGGCATACTTCTCGCCAGATATATCCAGGAATAATGCATGCCGCTCAAATTGAGGCATCCGCCAATACTATGCTCTGCGATTGTGGCGATAACGCTCCTGAATTATGCGAGCACATCAGAAACTTTTGCCGAAAGATCCGCCGGTGACCGCGCCCGTATAACGGCCATCAAGGCAGATCGGATTTTTGAAGGCGAAAAGATAATCAATTATTTCTCGGTGTTTACAAAAGAGCCGGAGGATGCGGCCGACATTCAGCATATTCCCGATACCAACCAAAGCGGATATAGCTTCCCCATAAAACTGATCAAGCGCTATGAGGACTCGACTGGCAAGATCCGACTTCAAGGCACCATTTTCCTGCAGGGAAACGCAAGTAATGCCGCACTGCCATTGCTCAATAAGTTCTTTTCGGATTCAGGTGGTCAAAGCTCGAGAGGAACCACCTACCTTGTGAAAATACGCTTCGAGCCGGCGGCGGCACATACAAAGACTGAAGAGATCGTAGAAATCAACTGGCTGAGCAAGACCGAACTGGCGAACTATGCTGGCGAGGAAAACATCAAAAACATTTCAGTCGACAGCAAGATGGTGGTAGGTCTGACGCAATTGGGCAGCAATACGGCGAAGATAAACCCGGTCTATGAAAATGCCCGTAGCATGAAGTTGGCATTCGCGAATTGGCCCATCACATCGAGGCAGTTGCGCGAAATCATAGAATACACACGTGGTGTCTACGCACACGAACTGACACATGCCATGGGTTTGTCGCATATGCGCAATCATACGAAGTCGATAGTGTCTTATGCTTCTGGACGTTTTCTCACGGGCGATGACGCACGAGCAATCTGTCTTCTAGTCACCAATAACGATCAGAGTCTTTGTCCTGAGTGATGATTCCTTTTTGTGTCAGCCTGCCTTTAAATTTTTGCGGAAAGTATTTCTTGCCCAATCCTGTTATGACCAAATTCCAGTCTGCCGGATATGTCAGCAAAGAGTTGCTATGGCTGCTATTGATTGCGGTAGCTTAGATAGCGCCAAAAACAAAACCCCGGCTCTTACGAGACGGGGTTTGTCTTAAATAAAACCCTGGCGATGACCAATGTTTAGTCCGCTGGGTAGGCAAGCAAAGAGGTGCTTTGCCTGCTATTGATAGGCTCGTCGATGCCGCATAAAAAAACGCCACCCCGTTTGGGATGGCGTTTTAGGATAAAACCCTGGCGATGACCTGTATTGGGGCGCACCTACGGTGCCAAAACAAAACCCCGCCTCTTACGAGACGGGGTTTGTCTTAAATAAAACCCTGGCGATGACCTACTCTTGCATGGCTTGAGCCACACTACCATCGGCGCGGTTGCGTTTCACTTCCGTGTTCGGGATGGGAACGGGTGGTACCACAACGCTATGTTCACCAGGGAGAGGGTGGAGGGTCGCATTAAACCGGTGGATTGGTTCAAGCGCACACGCTCTCATGGGGTTGCTTGGGACGGATTATACAGCAATCCGCCTTTCAGCTAATAAGTTCTTGGGATGTAATTAATGTTTGAGTTTCGTCTCGATGTTTCGCGAGGTTAAGTGCTGTTACAGGCTTGAACTGTAAAAGCAACTTGAGGTTATATGATCAAGCCGCACGGATCATTAGTATCAGTTAGCTCAATGCATTACTGCACTTACACACCTGACCTATCAACGTCGTAGTCTTCAACGTTCCTTTAAGAGACTTAAGTCTCGGGATATCTCATCTTGAGGCGCGCTTCCCGCTTAGATGCTTTCAGCGGTTATCGCTTCCGAACATAGCTACCCAGCAATGCCTCTGGCGAGACAACTGGAACACCAGGGGTTCGTCCACTCCGGTCCTCTCGTACTAGGAGCAGCCCCTCTCAAATATCCAACGCCCACGACAGATAGGGACCGAACTGTCTCACGACGTTCTGAACCCAGCTCGCGTACCACTTTAAATGGCGAACAGCCATACCCTTGGGACCGACTACAGCCCCAGGATGTGATGAGCCGACATCGAGGTGCCAAACACCGCCGTCGATATGAACTCTTGGGCGGTATCAGCCTGTTATCCCCGGAGTACCTTTTATCCGTTGAGCGATGGCCCTTCCATACAGAACCACCGGATCACTATGACCTACTTTCGTACCTGCTTGATCCGTCGATCTTGCAGTCAAGCACGCTTATGCCATTGCACACAGTGCGCGATGTCCGACCGCGCTGAGCGTACCTTCGTGCTCCTCCGTTACTCTTTGGGAGGAGACCGCCCCAGTCAAACTACCCACCATACACGGTCCCCGATCCGGATTACGGACCTAGGTTAGAACGTCAAGCACATCAGGGTGGTATTTCAAGGTTGGCTCCACCACAGCTAGCGCCATGGCTTCAATGCCTCCCACCTATCCTACACAGACGAACTCAACGTTCAATGTAAAGCTATAGTAAAGGTTCACGGGGTCTTTCCGTCTTGCCGCGGGAACGCTGCATCTTCACAGCGATTTCAATTTCACTGAGTCTCGGGTGGAGACAGCGCCGCTGTCGTTACGCCATTCGTGCAGGTCGGAACTTACCCGACAAGGAATTTCGCTACCTTAGGACCGTTATAGTTACGGCCGCCGTTTACTGGGGCTTCGATCAAGAGCTTCTCCTTGCGGATAACCCCATCAATTAACCTTCCAGCACCGGGCAGGCGTCACACCCTATACGTCCACTTTCGTGTTTGCAGAGTGCTGTGTTTTTGATAAACAGTCGCAGCGGCCTGGTTTCTGAGGCCTTCTCCAGCTATTAACCAGTGAAGGCGCACCTTCTCCCGAAGTTACGGTGCCATTTTGCCTAGTTCCTTCACCCGAGTTCTCTCAAGCGCCTGAGAATTCTCATCCTACCCACCT
>CAWKHT010000005.1:0-60925 GCA_963849575.1 uncultured Gammaproteobacteria bacterium
TAAAACTGGGTCGTCAATAGTGAAAACCAAATTTTTTGCCGCACCGCGTCACAACAAACTGCCGAAAACAGCTGTTTGCTGCAAAGGGGTTCTCATACTAACTGATATTGAATGTTTTTGGAAAGCCTTAATTACAAAACAATCACGCTTTCACCAGATTTACTTTCGCAAATCCACGCTTGCCAAGCTGCAATAACAAGCTTTGACCAACCCGGAAGCTCATTTCGCGATCTTCAACGATCACACCATCGATTTTCACAGCCCGCTCGACGATTTTGCGATTCGCTTCGGCGCCAGACGGCGCCAATCCTGCGGCGCGCAATAATGCGCCGAGACGAATACCTTCTTCCGTCACCGCGATGTCCTGCGTAACCAAATCGGCCGGCACCGCGCCGCCTTTGACGACTTCATTCCAATGCGTGATTGCCGCATCGCCCGCACCCGAGCCATGAAAGCGGTCCACCAGCTCTCGTGCCAATTGCACTTTGAAGTCACGCGGGTTTTGCCCGGCGGCGACATCGCGTTTCATCTGCTCGATATCATCAAGCGATTTTTCGAATGAAAGCAGCGTAAACCAGCGCCACATCAACTCATCCGAGATCGACATGGTCTTGCCGAAGATGTCGTTCGCCGGTTCGTTGATGCCAATGTAATTGCCCAGCGACTTGCCCATCTTGTTGACGCCATCAAGCCCTTCAAGCAATGGCATGGTCAATACTATTTGTGGTGGCTGCCCGGCGTTTTCCTGCAATGCGCGCCCCATTAACAGATTGAATTTTTGATCGGTGCCGCCCAATTCAACGTCGGATCGCAATGCGACCGAGTCATAGCCTTGCACAAGCGGGTATAAAAATTCGTGGATCGCAATAGGCTGCTGGCCAGTAAAGCGTTTGTTGAAATCATCGCGCTCCAGCATGCGTGCAACGGTGTGCTGCGCGGCAAGCTTGATCATGTCGGCGGCCGTCATATTGCCGAACCATTCCGAATTGAAGCGTACTTCGGTTTTTTCCTTATCCAGCACTTTGAACACTTGATCGGCGTACGTCTGGGCATTCGCCAGCACGTCTTCACGAGTCAGAGGTTTGCGAGTGACATTCTTGCCTGTCGGATCGCCGATCATGCCGGTGAAGTCGCCAATCAGGAAAATGACGGTATGGCCCAAATCCTGGAATTGGCGCATCTTGTTCAAAAGCACGGTATGCCCGATGTGCAAATCCGGCGCAGTCGGATCAAAACCCGCCTTGATTCTGAGCGGACGTCCAAGCTTCAGACGCGCTTCCAGTTCTTCGATTTTCAGTATTTCTTCTGCACCCCGCCCAATCAGGGCAAGGCTTTCTGCGATAGTGGTCATAATTTTCCGGCTCTGGGCCACTCAAAGTGGCTATTGAATCACGAACTGAAAACAAGTCGCGAAGTTAAGTTAAAGTTAAACCTTTCTGAACAAAAAATCCAGTAATTACAAGGGTTTGACGCCGGCTTTTCATCTTGGTTATCTTTAGCCCTCATTAAACCTTGACCGGTTTTGCCGACGGAGTTCGTTTTGCCCCATTCAAGAATTCAAAACGCGCTATCGCGTTGGACACATGAACACTGGTTTCTGGCAGGCGTCTTCAGCGTTGTTGGCACCATGGTCATTGCCATTGCCCCCGGCATGGCGAACGCGATGCGCGAACCCGCCACTGTTTTTCAGCAGGAAAACGTCTTGCTTACCCTGCCCGAAGCCAGGGAACCGCAAAGTGCCGATGCCGGCAGCGGCTGGCATTACGTGTTGGTGAAAAAGGGCCAGACCCTTACCCATGTATTCAAGGAATTGAACCTGCCGTTGAAAGCCATGCGCCAGATGATGGTGGTGCCGGGTGCCCGCAAAGACATGTCAAAGATTGGCCCTGGCAAGGAATTGGCGTTCGAGCTGAATGCCAAGGGCGAGTTGATGACTTTGGCCTTTGACCGCGATGAAGGCACCCGAATCGAGTTGTCGCTCGAAGATGGCAAGGCCAAGGAAAACATCATCCAGCGTGAAGTTGACCAGGAAGTCGCCATTGCTTCCGGCATCATCAAGAAATCCTTTTCCTACGATGCCAAACAGGCAGGTCTGACGACCTCTTCGATCAACAAGCTCGCCGACGTCTTCAAATACGACATCGATTTCGTCGAAGACCTGAATGACGGCGACACTTTCCACGTGGTTTACGAAGATCAGTGGCGCGAAGGCCAACGCATGCGCAATGGTGCAGTACTTGCCGCCCGCATCGTCACACGCGGAAAAACCTATACCGCCTATCGTTTCACCCATAATGGCGAAGCGCAGTATTTCGACCAAAACGGCAATCCGCTGAAAAAAGTCCTGATGCGGATTCCGATTGAATTTGCGCGCCTGTCTTCGACGTTCGGCATGCGCAATCACCCGGTGCTCGGTCGCATGCGCATGCACAAGGGCGTTGATTACGCTGCACGTGCGGGCACGCCGATCATGGCTGCCGGTGATGGCCGAGTCAGCTTCGTCGGCTGGAAAAACGGCTACGGCCGCGCGATCGTCATCGACCATGGCCAAGGTCGCAGCACCTTGTACGGTCATATGTCAGCTTTCGGCAAATACAAAATGGGTCAGCACGTAAATCAGGGCGTCACCATCGGCTATGTCGGCATGAGCGGACTGGCGACCGGCCCGCATTTGCACTACGAATTCATGATCAACCACCAGCAAGTCAATCCGCTGAAGGTCACCATGCCCAAGCCGCTGCCTTTGTCGGGCGCGCAATTGGCATCCTTCAAGGCCACCATCGCGCCTTCGATTGCAAAAATGGACAGCATGGAACGTGGTTTGCAGTTTGCAAAACGTTAGACTTCGCAAATGAATGAAGAGAACTCAAAAACGCCCACTCATGATAGTGGGCTTTTTCTTGGCCTGATGTCCGGCACCAGCCTGGACGGCGTCGATGCGGTTCTGGCGCGTTTCGAGCCATCGCTGGAAATAAGGTTCGCCCGCACTTACGAGTTGCCGGACAACCTGGTAAAAAATCTGCTGCGGCTCTCGCAAACGGACGCGGAAATCCATCTTGATGCCGTCGGTCGGCTGGATACCGAGCTGGGGCAATGTTTTGCTTCCATTGTCTTGCAGTGCCTTACGTGACGCTGGCGTGGATGCCGATACAGTAAACGCCATCGGCTCGCATGGGCAAACCTTGCGCCACGCGCCGATGGGCGAACATCCGTTCACCATGCAATTGGGCGATGCCAATATCATTGCCGAACGCTGCGGCATCGATACCGTCGCCGATTTCCGCCGACGCGATGTTGCCGCCGGTGGGCAAGGCGCGCCGCTCGTACCGGCATTTCATGCAGCCGTTTTTTCGCATGCTGGCGAAGAGCGCGCGGTGCTGAATATCGGCGGGATTGCCAATCTGACACTCCTGCATCGTGACGGTCGTGTTCGCGGTTTCGATACCGGCCCCGGCAACGGCATGATGGATGCCTGGTGTCGAAAGCAGCTGGATAAAAATTTCGATGCGAATGGCGAGTTTGCTGCCTCTGGCTCGGTACATGGCCAATTGTTGCAGGCCTGCCTGAACGATGCCTGGTTTGACAAGGCGCCGCCAAAATCGACCGGTCGCGATCAATTCAACCTGGACTGGCTGCAGACAAAAATGCAGGGGCTGGTCGTTTCGCCCGCCGATGTACAGGCGACACTCACGGCCCTGACGGCACACACGATTGCACGTGAATTGAAGGCTGCGATGCCCGACTGCCAACGATTGCTGGTCTGTGGTGGCGGCAGTCATAACCCGGTACTGATGCAGCATCTGCGGCACTTGCTCGCGAACACTGAGATTCAGACCACGGCGGAGCATGGGCTACACCCCGATTATGTCGAGGCTGCGGCTTTTGCCTGGCTGGCAAAAGAAGCACTCGCCAGAAGAGCCGGAAACCTGCCCGCCGTTACTGGCGCAAAAAGCTTTCGTGTTCTGGGCGTTGTCTACCCGAAATAACACAGGGGCGCCTGCTTGCGACCGCCATGGATGGCGGGAGTGCCGAAAATGCAGGAGCATTTTTCGGCCTGCGCCCGCTTTATTGATTTCCAGAGCAAGAGCGGGCGCAGCAAGCGGGCGCCCCTACGGTTTTTAATTCTTGCCGTCTTTGCTGGTCATGTAGGACGGAGCATCGTCCGGCAAGCCGGTAAAGGAATTCATCGCCTCCATGAAGGCGCGAGATTCTTCTTCATTCCAGGCGCCGTTCAGACGTGCGATGTCCCCAGGGATTGCCGGTGGATCCGGCTCAGCCATTCCCAGCGCCTGCTTGACCAAATGCAGCAAAACATCATTTAACGGCCAGCCTTTTTGCCGCGCGATTTCCTTCACGCGGTTCGCGACACGCTCATCAATATCACGGAGTAAAAAGTCGGCCACAAAGATTCAAGGATTATTGGGGGGAGTCCAGATTAACTCTAGTTTGCTGCCAAGGAAACAGCTGGTTCATTTTCATTCAGGATCTGCTTCGCCATGAGCCTCACAAGCTAGGACTTTGTCTCGGAGGCTGAAACTGCATTGACATCACCGATCGATTGCTCAATCAAGCCAGACCGCAGCATGTAGAAATACAAGAACACTCCCGGCAAGGCAACGACTGTCGTCAATAAATAGAACTGCACATAGCCCAGTGATTCAATCAAGGCGCCTGCTGTCGTGCCCGTGATGAATCGCCCAACAATACTTGCCGCTGCGCTAAGCAGTGCAAATTGCGTAGCGGTGAAAGAGAGATTGCAGAGTGCGGAAAGATACGCCACCACCACCACTCCTCCTATTCCGCTTGCGATGTTTTCAAACCCAATCGTGAAAGCAAGCAGGCCGTTTGAATGCCCCGTTGATGCCAGCCAAGCGAAGCTGAGATTGGAAACTGCCATCAACACCAACGCGACCAGCACAGATCGTTTCATGCCCATGCTGGCATACATAAAACCACCAATGAAAATACCAATCAGATAGGCAAAGAATCCTACTCCTACGTCATAGGTTCTGATTTCATCATTCGTGAAGCCAAGATCATTCAAAAGCAAACGGAAAGTCAAATTGGCCAGCGTATCGCCGATTTTATGCAACAGAATAAAGAGTAGTACCAGTAAAGCTCCGCGGCGCATGAAAAATTCACTTAATGGCTTGATAACTGCATCTGTTAATTGGGAAAAACCGCGCTTACCTGCAATTGAAATGTGGCGCGCCGGTTCGCCAACCAACAATCCAGTCAACATGGCTGGTAGTGCAAAGCCTGCGCATAGCATGTATGCCGTACTCCAATCTCCGGCAGTTGCCACATACAGTGCCAGCGAACCTGCAGCCACTGATCCAATGCGCCAACCGTATTGCGACATTCCGGAGCCAACACCTAATTGTTCTGGCTTGAGCAATTCGATGCGATAAGCATCTATAACGATATCGAATGTGGCGCCAGCCACTCCGACGGCGACGGCCGCCATCGCAAAAAGTGCCAAGTCCGCTTTTGGATCTAGGGCGCCGAGATACATAACCGTCAACATCACAGCAAAGCCGGCCAATAATAGCCAAGACACGCGTTGACCCAAACGCCCGATGAGAGGCAACCTAAAACTATCTACCAGAGGCGCCCAAAGAAACTTGAAGTTATAAACTAAAAACGCCAAGGAGAACGCCGTTACACTTTTCTTGTCGATGCCGTCCTGGGCCAGCCGCGTAGTGAGCGTTGCGCCGAGCATCGCATATGGAAAGCCAGAAGAAATACCAAGCATGAATGCCGATAGTGGCTCACGTTGAACATATGGACGCAAACCATCAAGCAGTCGATCGACCCAGGAAGTTGTTTTGCTCATAAATATTCCACCAAATAAGGCGCATGATCGGAAAATCGGGGTTCCGGAAAAATCTCGCAATGTTTCAGGCGGTTTTTCAGGCCGGGGCTGACCACCTGGTAATCGATCCGCCAACCGACGTTCTTCGCGCGTGCGGCGCCGCGCTGGCTCCACCAGGTGTAATCCTGACCTTCCGGTTTCAGATGGCGGTAACTGTCGACCCAGCCATGCTGTTCGAAAAGTTCGCTCAACCATGCCCGCTCTTCCGGCAGATAACCGGAATTTTTTTCGTTCGACTTCGCGTTTTTGATGTCTTTCGGTGTGTGCGCGATATTCCAGTCGCCGCAAATTACGTAGTCGCGGCCATTGGATAGCCACTCGCGATATATCGGCGTGATCCAGTCCATGACCTTGAATTTGAATTGCTGGCGCTCTTCCTTCGACGAGCCTGATGGCAGATACAGCGAGACGACACTCAAATTGCCAAACCGCGCTTCGATGTAGCGGCCTTCTTCGTCGAATTCATCCCAGCCAAGTCCGGTTCGAATTTCGTCGGGCTTTTTCTTCGAGTAAATCGCGACTCCGGAATAGCCTTTCTTGGTCGAGGCATCGCGGAAAAAATTATGGTAGCCGTCCGGATGGAACTGGCTGTCGTCCAGCTGATCACGCTGCGCCTTGGTTTCCTGCAGGCAGAGCACATCGGCATCCTGCTGCGCGAGCCAATCGTAAAAACCCTTGGTGGCGGCAGACCGGATTCCATTGGCGTTGAAACTGATTATTTTCATGGTGATATCAGCGGTGAGCGGCGATGTGTGAGCGGCATCAAGAGTAGCTGAAATCCCGTTTTTTACGAAATTTGCCGATGCGGTGCCGTCCGAGTGTGCGTATTTGTTAAACTTCGCCTGCGCTAACCGCACAACCCATCACGGCCAACCTGCATGCAAATACACCAACGCGAATTTCTGGCACTGGCCATCGGCAAGCAGGTACTTCGCTTCGGCGAATTCACCCTGAAATCGGGCCGCATCAGTCCCTATTTTTTCAATGCCGGCTTGTTCGATTCAGGCGCAACGCTGGCAAAGCTCGGCGAGTGCTATGCGGCCACCCTGGAGGCACAGGCATTCCGCTTTGACATGTTGTTTGGCCCCGCCTACAAGGGTATTCCGCTGGCGACCAGTCTGGCCGTTGCGCTTGCCGGCAAAGGACATGACGTGCCGGTGGCATTCAATCGCAAGGAAGCAAAAACCCATGGGGAAGGCGGTACATTGATGGGCGCGAAATTGCAGGGCAATGTGCTCATTGTCGATGACGTGATCACGGCAGGTACCGCGATTCGCGAATCAATCGAGATCATCAAGCAAGCCGGTGCCAATCCCTGCGGCGTATTGATTGCACTGGACCGGCAGGAACGTGGCCAAACCGGTGCCCGCTCGGCCGCGCAGGAAGTCACCGCCGAATTCGGCCTGCCGGTACTGGCGATTGCCGGCTTGTCGGAATTGCTGCAAATGGCGGATGAAAATCCGGCGCTGCAAGCTTACAAACAGGCGCTAGTGGCGTATCGTTCGCAGTATGGAAGTGATGCTTAACAGGGACTTGGGTCCCGGCATTCATGCGTGTACCGTGCAATATTGAAGTGAAGTTCAAGGAATCCATATGAAAACCCGCTATCTACTCGCATTTGCCGTCATCACCGGGCTGCTTGCCGGTGATTTGATCGCACAAAGCCAGACCGGCGCGCCTGCCGAAAAGAAAAAACTGTACCGCTGGGTCGATAAAGACGGCAAGGTGCAAATCAGTGACCAATTGCCGCCAGAAGCAGTCAATCAGGCACGCAAGGAAATCAACTCGAAAGGACAGAGCGTCGGCACGGTGGAAAGAGCGCTGACGGATGCCGAACGGGCAGCGCAGGCTGCACAGAAAACTGCCGATGAAGAAGCGCAGAAACTTGCCGACCAGCAAAAACGCATCGAAGATGCGATGTTGATCAACTATTCCACCGAAGACGATTTGCGTCGCACCTACAAGGAACGCATTGACTTGCTGCAGCAAACCATCGAATCCACCGACATCAGCATCAAGAGCATTCGCGGCAGCCTGACCGGCATGCTGGCCCAGGCCTCTGAAGCCGAACTTGCCAAACGCCCGGTGGATGCAACACGCACCAAACAAATCCAGGAAATGCACGACGAACTGTTGAAGCAACAGGCCGCACAGGTGACCAGCCACAACGACGTCAAAACCATGGAAAACGAGTTTGCGATGGTACTGGCCCGTTATCGCGAATTGCGCGGTACGGCCACGCCGGCACCCGATGCGGCTACTTCGCCAGCGACCGTACCTGCTACATCAACTCCGACATCGGCAACACCCGCCGCACCGAAGAATTGATGCCCGGGTCTGCGGAAATCAGCCAATAAAAAACGCGGCCATGGCCGCGTTTTTTATTGTCCGGTTCTAGCCTAGAACGACAGGCTTAGACTTGGATCCACCGACAACAGTTGCTGCCGGAATGTCGCCTTGATTCTTGCCAGTGCCTCATTGTCTTTGGCATCGAAACGCAAGACCAGCACCGGCGTGGTATTGGAGGCACGCACAAGACCCCAGCCATCCGACCAATCGGCGCGAATGCCGTCAATGGTCGAAATGCGCGCACCCTCAAATCGGGCTTGGGCCACGAATTTTTCGATAAAGGTATATTGCTCGCCTTCGGCAACCTGCACCTTGATTTCCGGTGTGGAAACGCTTTTGGGCAGCGTATCGAATACTTCATCGGCATCTTCGGGACTGGCCGCCAGAATTTCGAGTAAGCGGGCAGCGGCATACAAGCCGTCATCGAATCCGTACCAGCGTTCGCGGAAGAAGAAATGCCCGCTCATTTCACCGGCAAGTTCGGCTTCGGTTTCTTTCATCTTGCTCTTGATCAGCGAATGCCCGGTTTTCCACATCAGCGGGCTGCCGCCGTAGCGAAGAATGTGTGTAGGCAGCAAATTGGTGCATTTGACGTCGTAGATAATGCATGCGCCGGGGTTGCGCTCGAGCACGTCGGCGGCAAACAGCATCAGCAACTTGTCGGGATAAATCATTTCGCCCGAACGCGTCACGACGCCGAGTCGATCACCGTCGCCATCCAGCGCCAGCCCGATATCGGCACCGGTGCGTTGCACGACCTGTATCAGGGAAACGAGATTGGCCGGGTCGCTTGGGTCGGGATGGTGATGCGGGAAAGTACCGTCGATTTCACAGAAAAGCGGTTCCACTTCGGCACCGATTGCCTCAAGCAAACGCGGCGCCAGCTCGCCGGCCGCGCCACTGCCGCAGTCAATGACCACGCGCAACTTGCGCTCGATCTGGATATCGCTGCTGACACGCTGGATATAGTCATCGGAAATATCGCGCGGCATGACCGAGCCATTGGTGTCACTGCGATGCAATTTGTTTTCCGAAATCCGGGCGTACAGCATCTGGATGGCATCTCCAGACAGGGTTTCACCGTCCACGACGATTTTGAAGCCATTGTAGTTCGGCGGATTATGGCTTCCGGTAATCGAAATACCGGTGCCTGTACGCAGATGGAAGGTACCGAAATACACCATCGGTGTCGGCACCAGTCCCAGGTCAATCACATCGCGCCCTGCCAATCGCAAGCCATCGATCAGGCCCTGCGATAATTCCGGCGACGACAAGCGTCCATCACGGCCAACGACAATGCTGCGGATGTTTTTTTCATGCATCAGGCTGCCGACCGCATGTCCGATCAATTTCGCAATCGAGGCATCCAGTGTCTCGCCCATGATGCCGCGAATATCGTAGGCGCGGAAAATACTCCGGTTCACCAGAATTTTGGCAACTGCAACGCGTTCTTCCGTGGGGCGCACGAATACCGGCTTTTCATTCGGGGTCGCAATGCCACCGGCTTCCTGAAGCTGGCCCAAAGTAGGCTCTTCAATATGCTCGACCTCGGCGGTCTTTTTCCCTTTCAACAATTTGGGCAGCAGCATGACCAGCAGACCCAGGCCAATCAGCACCAGACCAAAGATCAATTCACCGATGCCTTTCATACCGCCCAAACCGGCCGGGGCTTCGGGAGCAACGGCAATCAATTTCATCGGCGTTCCGGGAATTTCCAGCGCACCGATATCAATCGCTGTACGCAGGTTTTCACCATCGCCATCCTCCGCCACGTCGTATCTGCCCTGCCTCAGGCTGATATACGCGCCAGTCGGTGCCGAATTGGCGATCGGGGCAATCAGATCCTTCATCGGCAAACGCACATAGGCGACCGACAAAAGCTGCCCCTGCTCGTCATTGATGGGGGCAGCCAACGCAATGCGCGGGCCGCCGTTATCGAGGGCAATCGCAAGATAAGTCGATTTTTTATCCAGCGCCGTTTCCAGCACGCCGAGCTTTCCGAAGCCAAAGGCTTTCGGATCGGCATAGGCTGCCTTCAAGTCAGGCGAATAAAAATCGGCCTGTTCGATCTCGGGCCAACCTTCGGAAATTATGGTCCGCGCTGCGGCGATATCGCCGCGCTTCAGTGCAGCAATCAAGGTGTTGCGCTCACGCCCGACATTGAGTTTATCGATGGCGCGCTTGATCACCGGATTGATCTGCTGCGAAATCTGTCCGCGCTTGACCTCGACCGTTTCGGTCAGTCGCTGATCCGAATAGACCGAGAACCCTTGCCAAAGCATCCAGAGCGCCAGAACGCCGCATAAAATGGCGACAAGGGGTCGCCAGCCACCGGCTTTCAAGGCTTTCAAATCGATTGAAGGTTTTTTCATGCATTTCCCCTGTGCTGAATCATCACCGCATTCCCTGCGTTTGAAGCATACAAACCGATCCACGCTTTCTCTAACATCATTGCCATTCGACGTATCAACGCACACCCGTGTGGCCAAAGCCGCCATCGCCACGTGCACTTTGTTCAAATTCCTGCACTTGCCTGAAACGGGCGCGCGCAATCGGCATCAGTACCAATTGTGCAATACGATCACCCGGTTGAATAGTAAAAGCGGACGTACCACGGTTCCAGGTACTGACCATGAGCGGCCCTTGGTAGTCGGCATCGATCAAGCCAACCAGATTGCCGAGCACGATGCCGTTCTTGTGGCCGAGGCCCGAACGCGGCAGCAGGATCGCGCACAAATTCGGGTCGCCGATATGAATGGCCATGCCAGTCGGTATGAGTTGTGCCTCGCCGGGCTGCAGGGTAATCGGCTGCTCGCACAGCGCGCGCATATCCATGCCGGCAGAACTGGCGGTGGCGTAATCGGGCAAGGGGAATTCGGTACCCAGTCGCGAATCCAGAACCTTCAATTCGATTTCGCAATTCACGCCTTTGACTCCAGTTGTCTTGCGATGATTCTCAACAAGGCTGCAGCGACCTGGTACTTGCTGTCCTTGCCGATATCGAATCGTTCGGTTTTCGAAAATACCGTCAAGGCATTGTCCTCGCTTTCAAAACCAATCCCGGCACCGGACACGTGATTGGCGGCAATCAGATCGAGATTTTTCCTTTCCAGTTTTCCGCGGGCGTAATGTTCCACCTGCTCGGTCTCGGCAGCAAAACCGACCACGCATTTTGGTCGCGATGCATGCGCGGCCACTTCGGAAAGAATATCGGCCGTGGGGATTAAATCCAGATCGAGACAGCCCTGGGTTTTCTTGATTTTCTGATCGGCTTTATTGGTCGGCGTGAAATCGGCAACCGCCGCCGCACCGATATAGACATCCTGCCCCGCCAATGCCGATAGCACTGCCGTACGCATTTGCGCGGCACTACGGACATTGGTACGGGCAACATTGAAAGGCGTACACAAACTGACCGGACCGGCTATCAGGCTTACTTCCGCGCCCATGGCGCGAGCGGCGGCGGCGAGAGCGAAGCCCATTTTCCCGCTGCTTCTGTTACCGATAAAACGGACCGGATCGATATCCTCGAAAGTCGGCCCGGCGCTAATCAGGATTTTTTTGCCGGCAAGCATTTGCGGCAGGGTTTGCGATACCAGAGCATCGATAATGTCCTGCGGCTCGCTCATGCGACCGGCGCCGACTTCACCGCATGCCTGCTCGCCTTCCGCAGGCCCGACGAATTGCACGCCACGCTGTTTCAATACCGATACATTTGCCTGCGTCGCTGCGTTGGCCCACATCAGGCGATTCATGGCCGGTGCACAGGTAATCGGTGCATCGCTGGCCAGGCAGACCGTGCTGAGTAAATCATCGGCATTGCCTTGCACGAGGCGCGCAATCGAATTCGCACTCGCCGGTGCAATCAAAATCCGGGTTGCCCAACGCGCCAGTTCGATATGGCTCATCGCTGCTTCTGCCGCTTCATCCCAAAGACTGGTACGCACCGGGAATCCCGACAGGGCCTGGAAAGTCGTGGCGCCAATGAAATGTTGCGCGCTTTGCGTCATCACCACGCGCACTTCCGCGCCCTGGTCCCGCAAACGCCGCAATAAATCGGCCGATTTGTAGGCAGCGATACCGCCGCAGACGCCGAGCAGAATTTTTTGACCCGTCAATGCACTCACGTAGGGGGTTTCCGACACGTAAACAAGGCCTTAGCTTACCCGATTTGCAGACTTTCCCGATGCATGCGTTCTCGTCATCCGGGTAAATTTTTGTCATGCACATACGAGACTGGCCCCTGCACGAACGACCCCGCGAGAAATTGCTGGCGCGTGGTCCGCAGTTTTTATCCGATGCCGAACTGCTTGCCATCTTCCTGGGTTCGGGCCAGCGGGGACAATCGGCAGTTGATATCGGCCGCTGTTTGCTCAACCAACAGAACGGGCTGCGCGGATTGCTGGATTTATCCGCCACCGAATTATCGAAACTCAATGGCCTGGGACCGGCACGCGCCTGCGCCTTGGTAGCGTCACTGGAACTGGGAACCCGCCATCTGGCGCTCCGGCTCGAGCGCGGCGAAGCCCTCACCGACCCGCGTAAAGCCGGCGATTATTTCGCCAGAAGGCTACGCCATCTGGAACATGAGGTCTTTGCCTGTCTGTTTCTGGACAATCGGCATCAGCTCCTGGCCTACGAGGAGCTCTTCACCGGCAGCCTGGACGGGGCGGAAGTGCATCCACGCGAAGTGCTGAAAATCTGTCTGAAACACAATGCTGCCGCCGTGATCTTCGGCCACAACCATCCAAGCGGCAATCCGCAACCCAGTTCCGCGGACCGTGCCGTCACCGCCCGGCTCAAGCAGGCACTGGCTTTGCTGGATATTCGCTGCCTGGATCATTTCATTATCGGCGATGGCCAGCCGACCTCGATGGCGGAACTCGGCCAGCTCTAAATGTCTGGTTCTAATCAGCATTTACGTATAAGTTATACCGGCGATAAGCCGTCGCGCCATGAGCTCCCCGTGATCCTAGGTTACGCCACGCTGTATCAAGCCGATGCGAGTGAGTCCGCGCTGCCCGACGCGAAGTCGGCGCGCCGTCTTTTAAGCGAAAGACGCCCCGACATCATCACTCGTCTTGAAGCCCGCATATCGGGGCTTGCGAATGGCCTGGATATCCAAAAACATCTCGATGCCGCGCTGCTGGGAACCGCACGCCTGGGCCTGAGGCACGGCAGTTTCGGTACCGATTTTCACCACTACCATAACGAAGACCATGTGCTGGATTTGGCCGAGCGCCGACTGGGGCGGATGATCGAACAATGCGGCCTCGACGCGATGCCCGCCGACGACTGGCTTGCTCTGGTCTTGTTTTCCGCTTGCCACGACCTGCGCCAACGCGAGGTAAAAGACGCTCCCGGTCCGGTTGGCGGCAATGAAGCCTCCAGCATTTCGGAGACCTTTCGAATACTCGATACCTGTGGTTTCGACCAGACAATCGATCGTTCGGTGTATGTCGCGATGGAGTTGATGATCGCCGGCAGCACCTTCGACCCCAGGCTAAGCGAAGCCAGCCCCGACACCGCCAATCTGACCGGCGGCGCCCTGGCGCGTAGTCTTGGCTTGTGGCTGGATGGTGTAAAACCCTCCTGGCGCGAAGATCAGGATGCCCGGCGCGGCGAACGCCTGGGAAGGCTGGCAGCCGATATCGATACCGCGAATGTGGGTGAAGCCTTCGGTTTGCTGGGTCGTTCGGCCCTGCAATTGGCGGAAGAACAGCTGATGCGACGCAAACTCAATCCGGAGCAGGCCGAATCGGCCCAGCAGGCCTTGAGTTTCCTTTCTTATGGCCAACAGCATTACTTTTTCGACCTGCACCGCTTTTCCAGTCGCGAGGCGGAACGGGTATTTGGCCCGCAAAAACTGGCCAATAGTGAAAAGGTGCGCACCACCAGTGCCGCACTTACCGCCCATTTTGAAAGTTCACCCGCCGCCAACGGCAGAGTGGTCATGGATGCTTTTGCCGCCCTGTGTGCCGGGGCCTGAGGCAAAAAAAAACCGATCCACTGGGAATCGGCTTGCTCTGATCCGGGGACGGATGCTGAAAAGAGAGGCTGTCTAAGCCTTGAGCGGAAGAATATAGAATGAACATGACAGGCCAATGACAGCGCAAGCTGCCTTGTAGCCGCTACAATATGCGGTTATTCCCTCAAAAGATTGATGCAGTGAAAGACCATCTCCGCGAACTCGTCGCCCAAGCCATCTTGGATTTACGTCGCCACGGCAAATTGCCGCAAGACGTGCCGACACCCGATTACGTGATTGAACGTACCAAGTCGCGCGATCACGGTGACTACGCCACCAATATCGCTCTGCTATTGGCGAAACCTGCCGGCATGAAACCACGGGATTTGGCAGAGGCTATCGTGGCGACGTTCTGCGATTCGCAGCATGTCGAAAAAGTGGACATCGCCGGCCCCGGCTTCATCAATTTCACTATCTCGAAAGCCTGCCGTTTCGGCACTGTGCGCCGCGTGCTTGAACAGGGCAGCGATTATGGTCGCGGCATCGCGCAATCACGGGAATCGGTGACGGTCGAATTCGTATCGGCAAATCCCAACGGTCCTTTGCATGTCGGTCATGGCCGCGGTGCCGCCTACGGTGCGACCGTGGCAAATTTGCTCGAGGCCTATGGTCATACCATTCAGCGCGAGTATTACGTGAATGATGCCGGTCGTCAGATGGACATTCTGGCGGTGAGCGTATTGTTGCGTTACCACGAACTCGGCGGCGTCAACGTGCGCTTCCCCGACAATGGCTATAAGGGCGACTACGTGGTCGATATCGCGCGCGCATTGCGCGCGCGCGAAGGTGATCGCCTGCGTCGCAGCGCCATTGAAATCACTGACGGCCTTCCCGCCGACGAAAGCCAGGGCGGCGACAAGGAATTGCATGTCGATGCCCTGATTACCCGCGCCAAACAATTATTGGGCGATGCCGATTACCGGATTCTTTTCAGCGCCGGCCTCGACTGGTGCCTGAGCGATATTCGCGCCGATCTCGCCGAGTTCCGCGTGCTGCACGACAATTTTTTCTCCGAACGTTCGCTGATGACTGATGGTTATGTGCAGCGAGCCATCGATACCTTGCAGGCCAATGGACATCTGTATCAGGAAGGTGGCGCGACCTGGTTCAAGGCGACCGCCTTTGGCGATGACAAGGATCGCGTGGTGGTTCGCGAAAACGGCGCTACCACCTATTTTGCTTCCGATCTGGGTTATCTGCTCTCGAAATTCGAGCGCGGTTTTGATCGCGCGTTATACATCCTGGGTGCCGATCATCACGGATATATCGCGCGCCTGAAAGCAGCCGCACAAGGTCTCGGCCTTGATCCGGCCAAAATCGAAATTCAACTCGTGCAATTTGCGATCCTGTTCCGAGGTGCCGAACGCGTACAGATGAGTACGCGCGCCGGCAGTTTCGTCACCCTGCGTGAATTGCGCCAGGAAGTCAGCACCGACGCCGCGCGTTTCTTCTACATCATGCGCAGCAATGACCAGCATCTGGATTTCGATCTGGAATTGGCAAAGAGTCGCAGCAACGACAATCCGGTCTACTACATCCAGTACGCCTATGCCCGCGTCTGTGCCCTGTTCCGCCAATTGAAAGAAAAAAATCTTGGCTATAACGACAGTGCTGCGCTCGCTGCACGCAAATTGTTGACCACGCCGCAGGAAGATGAGTTGCTAGGTGAACTAATGCGTTATCCGGAAATCATAGAAGCGGCCGCCTTGAATCGCGGCCCGCAAATTCTGGCAAATTATCTGCGTGAATTAGCCGCCGCTTTTCATGCTTTTTATAATGCCGAACCCATTTTAAATGCCGAAGAAGAATTGCGTCATGCCCGTCTGGGCCTGTGCAAAGCCACCCAGCAAGTGCTGGCAAACGGCTTGAACCTGCTCGGCGTATCAGCTCCGGAGACAATGTAATGGCTTCAAAACGACAGGCGAAACGCAGCGGCAGCAATGGCGGCATGCCGGCATGGCTATGGGCTCTGGTTGGCCTTGCACTGGGTCTGGTGATCGCCGGCTATTTTTTTCTCGGCGATTACTGGAAAAATCGCAATAACGACCAGCCGACACCCAATCCCGGTGCCGAAGCGCCACTGACGCATAGCGAAGATCCGGTGGCACAGGAACCGATCGAAAAACCAAAACCGAAATACGATTTCTATACCCTGCTGCCGGAAAAGGAAGTCGTTATTCCGGATGCCGAATTGCAGGCACAGGCAGAAGCCGAAGCGAAGAAAAATGCAACGCCGGTCAATCCAGCCACCCCGGATCTGGTGACGGCTGCACCTGAAGTGGCGGTACCTGCCGAATCGCGTTTCCTGATTCAGGCCGGCGCATTCAAGAATGCCGATGAAGCGGAAAATCTGAAAGCTACCATCGCCATGACCGGCGAAGTCGCCCGCATCGAAAGTGCAGAAATCAACGGCACTACCGTTTACCGCGTTCGTCTGGGGCCTTATAACAGTGCCAGTTCGCTGTCTTCCGCCAAGCAGGCTTTATCAAGCCACGGCATCGAAGCGCAGGCAATAAAAGTAAAATAAGATGGCGGACAAGGATGGTTTGCAGGCCATGCTTGCACATCGTCCATTCTGCCAAGCGGAGGCGTCATGGCATTCACGCTTGAATTTCTTGAAGAGCAAGGCATTGTCGGCATTCGTACCTCCGGTACGATGCCCTTGCAGGAATTCATCCAGTTGGCACGGGAGGCCTTTCCTTTCGGCGCAAAGCACGGGACTGAGCGGTTTCTCGTAGACCACAGCGATATGACACCCGACGTCAATAGTTTTGATATTCACGAGCTACCGAAAATGCTCCAACAAATCGGCCTCGCCGGCAATGTGAAAGTCGCCGTGGTTTATCCCGAAAATTCCCTCGGAAAAGAAGATTTCGACTTCTATCAAGTAAGTGCTTGGAGCATGGGTATCAATAACGTACGTCATTTCAACGACATGCAGCAAGCCATGAATTGGTTGCTTGCATAATCAGCGACAGTAAAAAGCCGTTCGAACAACGTCGGCGACAGTGAATCGCGTCAAGAATTACGCTTCAATCGAATCAAGGCCGACGTATCTTCATCACCAAAACCCTGCTGCATCAGCTCGGCATAATCGGCCAGCGATTGTTCGATCACCGTCGCGCGAATACCGGCATCGGCTGCCATCTGTTTCACGATCAGCAGATCCTTGTGCAATAAAGCGGATTTGAATCCCGGCGTGAAATTGCTCGCCATCATCGTGGCGCCGCGTTTATCGAGAAACCAATTTCCGGCTGCACCGGCGGCCAAAGTCGGCACGAGTAATTCCGGTTTCAAACCGAGCTTTTCACCTAGCGCCAAACCCTCACAAACCGCCTGCGCTATTCCGGCGACCAATACCTGATTCACCGCCTTGGTCGCCTGCCCCGCACCGGTATCGCCCATATGGGTAATTTTCGACGCATAGGCATTCAGTACCGGACGTACTTTTTCAAGATTTTCCGCAGTGCCACCGACCATGATGGATAACTTGCCGTTTCGAGCGCCTTCGACGCCTCCCGATACCGGCGCATCGATAAAACCGATGTTTTTTGCCGCAAGAATTTTTTGCGCCTGCTTCGCGGCATCCATCGACACGGTGGAGTGATCAACCACGACGGCACCGGCCTTGAGTACGCCAAACAGGGCGTTCACGTTTTCGAGCACGTCGGCATCTCTTGAAACACAGAGCACGACGACATCGCAATCGGAAAAATAGTGGCTCGCATGCGCGGCATTGACCGAGAATTTTTCCGCCAGCAATTGCGCCTTCGCGATCGAGCGATTGCCGACTGCCGACAGCAAACCTGCGGTATGCAAATGGCCAGCCATGGGTTCGCCCATGGCACCCAAACCGATAAATCCGACTTTTAGTTTTTCGCTCATTGCTGAATATTCCTTTGAAATCTTTGAGAATTACCACCTTTAACCCGTGGGAGCGTCCGTCAGGCGCGAACAACCGCGCCGGATTTTAAACATTGTCGCAGACCATTCACGGCTGAAAGCACTCCTACGATGTATGCCTGTCGCAGATCTTTTCGCGCCTGACGGACGCTCCCACGGCAACATTCATTCTATTGATGAAGTTGACGCGGTCTCAAACATGCTCTTCGTGCAAATACGTATAACCAGTCAATCCATCTTCCAACGCCGCATGCATTTGCGCTGCCTGTTCGCCGCTGAATCCGGCGCCGGAAATCTTGTCGCGGTATTGCTGTCGCAGGGTATCGATGTGATAGCCGACATAATCAAGCATTACGTCGGTGGTGTCGCCCTTGCGAGTCTGGCTGATTTCATGGCTGCCGTCGGACTTGATCCGGATATTGGCCGAATAGGTATCGCCGAACAGGTTGTGGATATCGCCTAACACTTCCTGATACGCACCGACCATGAAAATACCGAGGCAATAACTCTCGCCGTCTTTTAGCGAATGCATTGGCAACGATGAATCAAGCGCTTCGGATTCGACATAAGTATCGATGCGGCCATCGGAATCGCAGGTGAGGTCGGCGATCACGCCACGGCGATCAGGCTGTTCATTCAAACGTGAAATCGGCACGATCGGAAATACCTGGTCAATCGCCCAAACATCGGGAATCGATTCGAATACCGAGAAATTGACAAAGTATTTATCCACCAGACGTTCGTTCAATTCATCGAGCACATCGCGATGCGATTTTTCCTCGCCGGTCAAACGCGCACGAACGCCATGGGCGATTGCGTAGAAAATATCATCGAGTTTCGCGCGTTGTTCCAGCGTGATCTGTCCCAGCGAATACAGGGTCTGGCCTTCGGACAGAAAGTGTTGCGCTTCATGGAACAGTTCCAGCGCAGGACGTTGATCCAGCGCATGATGCACTTCGCGCAAATGTTTCAACACCATCGGCTCGTTTTTTTCGACGGCGACTACACAGCCTTGCGGGGCCGCTTCGACTTCCGATACGTTTGCAATCATCACCGCATGATGCGCCGTCATTGCGCGACCGGCTTCGGTAATCATCATCGGATGTTTCAGTCCGTGCTCTTCGCAGGCTTCACTCAAGGGTTGAATCAGGTTATGGGCGAATTGATCCAGACCATAATTCATTGAGCAATAACCGCGCGAACGCGTGCCTTCGTAATCCACGGCCAAACCACCGCCGGAATCCATGAAACGGATGCCGCAGCCCATTGCCGACAACTCGACGAAATAACGCACCGCTTCGCGCATGCCGTTGGCGATATCGCGCACATTGGAAATTTGCGAGCCCATGTGGAAATGCAGTAATTGCAAAGCTTCGAGCATGTTGGCCGCTTTCAATTTCTCTACCAGGTTCAAGACCTGGCGTGGCGACAAGCCAAACTTGGCTTTGTCACCGCCGCTGTTCTGCCACTTGCCGGCACCGAGTGATGCCAAGCGCATACGCACACCCAAGCCCGGCAATACATCGAGATTTTTCGCTTCTTCCAGAATGATGTCGAGTTCGGAAGGTTTTTCGACCACGATAAACGTTTGCAATCCGAGTTTGCGACCGAGCAATGCCAGTCGAATGAATTCGCGATCTTTATAACCGTTGCAGATAATGATGCTGCCTGGTTTCGCCAAACCCAACACGGCCATTAATTCCGGTTTCGAGCCGGCTTCAAGGCCAAAACCTTCGCCACCTTGTGCGGCGAGTTCGCCGGCAACGCCGAGATGCTGATTCACCTTGATCGGATACACCGCGGTATAACCACCGGGATAATTCAAATCCTGCATCGCTTTCGCGAACGCCGCTTGCAGCTTGCTCAGGCGATCGCCAAGAATGTCGGAGAAGCGCAACAACAATGGCAGCTTCAAACCGGCAGCACGACATTCGTCAACCAAACCCGGCAAGGGCAAACTCGGACCGTCCGGCCCCTGCGGCAATACGCACATCTCGCCGTTTTCGTTGATATCGAAATAACCCTCGCTCCAGAACGGCACCGAATAGGTGTGGCGGGCACGGGCTAAAGACCAAGCTGTCATGGCAGAACCTGTCGGCAAACTAAATGAGAGCGTATTGTAACGTTTTGTACCTCCATAAATGCTGCGTTTTCGCTACAATGCGCGGCCCCGTAATCACGCGGATTGCCTTTTGGAGCCTGACATGACCCCGTCCGACACCTGGTTTTACGAAAACTTCTCCTACACCGGCTCGGCCATCGGTTTCCGCATCACGCGCAAACTCGACGAAGTGCAATCACCATTTCAAAAAATTGAAATGTACGAGAGCACCGACTGGGGCAATGTCATGACCATCGACGGCGCCATGATGGTGACCACGCGCGACAATTTTTTCTATCACGAAATGATGGCGCATGCGCCGCTGTTCACGCACGCCAATCCGAAGAACGTCGTGATCATCGGCGGCGGCGATTGCGGCACCCTGCGCGAAGTGTTGAAACACAAAGGTGTTGAAACCGCCGTGCAATGCGATATCGACGAGCAAGTCACCCGCATGGCCGAAAAATATTTTCCCGAACTGTGCGAAAGCAATAATGACCCACGCGCGACCGTGATGTTCGACGACGGCATCGCCTACATGGAAAACGCCGCACCGGAAAGCATCGATCTGATCATCGTTGATTCCACCGATCCAGTCGGCCCGGCCGAAGGCTTGTTCAACGAAGCGTTCTACAAGAATTGTTTGAAAGCATTGCGTCCGGACGGATTACTGGTGCAACAAAGCGAATCGCCGCTCGCATTAATGCATCTGATCCACGACATGCGCAAAGCGATGAGCGATGCCGGCTTCAAGAATTTCCGCACATTGCCCTTCCCGCAACCCTGCTACCCGACCGGCTGGTGGAGCGGCACGATTGCCTCGAAGTCTGCCTGTGATCTGACAAAATTCCGCGAAGGCGATGCTTCCGCGAAAACATTTGCCACGAAGTATTACAACGTCGGCATTCATCAGGGCGCATTGATGATGCCGGAATTCATGAAAACCGAATTGCCGGATTGACGCATTTGTTTTTCGAATAATCAAAAAGGGCTGATCATTCAGCCCTTTTGTGTAACCGTAGGGGCGCACGCTTGCTGCGCCCAAACATCTCGACAAACCAAACCGTAGGGGCGCTTGCTTGCTGCGCCCACGGGAATGTCCAATAACCCAACCGTAGGCGCGCTTGCTTGCTGCGCCCAAGGGATTGCCCGATAAACAACCGCATGTTCGCTCCGCCCAAAATTCACGACATCGACTGGGCGCGGCAAGCAGGCGCCCCCTGCGTCAGTAGGCTTTTTGATTCATGCGGTACATTTGAATCAGCCTAACGCTTCTTCAATCTGTTGCCATTGGCGATTCCGCACCATGACGAACCGACATTTAGTATCACTCATTTCTGCCCATAGGTCGCCGATGTCGCGGTCATCCTGCGCCGCCTCCCAACCGTAATCGCCTTTGTATTCAACTACCAAAATGTTGCCGTCATTTAACACACATAGAAAATCGGGATAGAACCGGCCACTTGCCTTCTGCAGGAAGAACGAACCGCCGCCGCGATTAACCAGATTACGCACCCAGAACTTAATTCGCCCAGTCTGCGCCAGCATATCCAACTGAACAGCGCACTCGAACTCTTCCTTGCTGTCGAAATCGCCGATGCGCCCGTGGAAGTGCTTGCGGAAATCCCAATTGCCGTACTCGCTTTTGCGTGGATCGTAATCACGGCTTGGTGCATAACCCTGGGGATCGAACTCGAAGATGAAATCGCCACCCACCGCCACGCGGGTTTCCCTGCCTTCACCGAACAAGATCTGCTGGTAGGCGCGATTCACCGCCTCGCGGCGAAGTCGCCTGATGTTCTCGTCCAACAATTTCCGCAAGGTGAACTTCATCTGGTTGGCACGCGCCAGATTGAATGCCTCGCTTTCCAGCAGCCTGCGTAACCATGCAGCGACGAACGCTTGCTTGCTGGCGTGGGTCAGCGATGGCTCGAGCAAATTGCGACATAGCCATGCAGCCAGCCGGGTTTCGTCCCAATGTTCTGGTGTGTAACTCAGACCGAGATCGCGTTGCAAATCCGGCAAGAAGCCGACCTTCACCTGCCCCTCGACGCTCACGTCGATGGTGCCGCCTCCGGCCACCCGTGATGCCAGCCCCAACGCGGATAAATCATCCGGCGTCGGTGCGGCCTGATAGTCCGACAATGCCCAAGGATATTCCAGCACTTCGGCATCATCGAACAATTGCAACTCGCCTTGCTGATATACGGCAAGTTGCGGCACACGCAAACGTTCGCCTTGCTCGGCGGGCGTCTGGAAAGGTTCGATTGCCGTCGTACGGCTGGCTTCGGCGGCCTGCAGGATTGTCATGCGTGATGTTTCATCGGCGACCGTCTGCGCCACTTCCTCCGCTTCACTTGGTGACAGCGGCGATGCGATCACTAACGTCTTGCCGGCCTTGTCCCACTGCACCTTGTCCTGCACAGACTTCGACAGCGATTTTAGTTTCGGTTGTTCCGCCAACGGCACAACGACCGGCGTGAATACGATCTTTGCACTTCCGCCGAAATCCATCCCAGACTGCTCGGCTTTTTGTGCGGTGACAAACTGATTCGCATCCTTGCGCTCAAAACCCGCGCTCACCAGTCCGTCACGCAACTCGTTGGCGACGCGGGCAAAATCGCCGGACCGGACAAAAGCATAGGATCGGTTCAACGCTGCCGTGGCCCGTGCTTTCGCGTCAGGTTGGCGCAGCACGCGGCCCAGCAATTGCTCCACCGCCGTGCCGGATTGTTGCGAACTCAGTCCGACGAGGACATAGGCAAACGGGCAATCCCAGCCTTCGGCCAGTGCTTTCTGGGTAATGACAAACTTTACCGGGCAGGCTGGATCGGAAATGCCGAGTTTGTATTGCTTTTCGATGGCTTCCAGTCCGCGCTGAGTACCCGTGGCGATAACCACTTCGTCAGAAGGGATGTTTTGGTTATCAATCAATTCTTGCTGCACATGCTCAACATCATGCGTTTCAAAGCTTTCTCGATGTGGCTCGGCTTGGATCAGTACCAGCGGGCGCAGATACGGCATACCTTTGCGATACTCGTCATCGGCGAGTTTCTGCAGTTCATCGCGTCGCGCGATCGCGTCGCCCAAACATTGCTGCCAATCAGGTTCCGCTTCCAGCATCACGGGTAGCTTGATCATCTGCTCCGCTTTCAATTCCGCCGCGCCCACGCTGTGCAGCACGTTGCTGGGCTGTCTTTCCGTGTCCGGCGTGGCGGTCAATTCCATCACGCCGCTGGGATTGAATCGCTCGAAGGTGGCGAAGCGGATGTCGGTACGCGCGTTGTGTGCCTCATCGACGATCAGGAATGGACGACGCATTCGCAGCACATTGGCCAGCGAATACGGAATCGTGCCATCCGCATCCTTCAACAAATTGTCGCGCAGGGCAGGCGCAAGATTGTCGAAGTGCTGCATCAACATGCCGCTCGATGCATACACCTTGAGATCCTTGGTTTCTTCGCGAGCGAACGCTTGCGCGTTGGCCACAATCACCACGGTGGATGTGTCCAGCGTCGCGCGCGTCAGCGATTTGGCTTCATCGAGATCCATCACCGTCACCGCGCCTGCCTGTTTCAAGGCGTGGTGGTAGGGGTGGGCCGGATTGCGTAACGCCTTCAGGGTTTGATCACGGATGGTGTCGCCGGGCACCAGCCACAGCACCAGGCTGTACTCATTGCGCAACAGATGGGTGTTGACCAATGACACCGAGCTCGCCGCGAGGAAGGTCTTGCCACCGCCAGTGGGTACTCGCAGGCAGAAGTACGGCATGTCGGGCGCGAAACCGGGCAATGGGTTGAACGGTTGGTTACGACCCCACAACTCGCCGGTGACTTGATAAAAAGCGGTATTGGCGTTGCCGCTTGCGTTGCACAACTCGAAATACCTGCGCACCGAATCCAGTACGCGGCCTTGATAGTCCTTCGGCGCGAATGCGGTCATGGCGAAACGTCCAGCGCGTAAGGCGTCTGTTTGAACACGATGCCTTCGCGCCGCAGGCGCGGCACACCCAGCCGACACGCAGCAGCGTAGATCACGCGCGGGCCGTCGTGTTTCGGCAACTTGTCCAACACCACGCCGGTCAATACGTTGCCGCTGTCGATCGCGAGGTCGTCGAGGATGCCGTTGTAGAGCAGGTAGATGGCACGGCCTTCGTGTACGCCGAGCTTTGGCGACTTCCTGCCGCTGGGTTTGTAGCCGGTGCCGGTTTCGGAAAACCAGACGAATTCGGCTAATTGATTGAAGGTTACGTCTTCGCGGATCTGGCCGTCGGCGGTGAACAGCGGTTCTTTGCTGAGCTTGCAGAACTGGAAGCCTCCGCCGAGGCCTGCGACTTGTTGGCCTTTTGCGTTGATGTAACCGTTGGCGACGCGCTTGACGCGTTCGGCAGTCACATCGCGCGCGATGCCTTCGTTCATTTCGACGAGGATGAAGCGACGGTTGCCGCCGTCTTCGGCATTTTGTTTCAGGACGGCGTGGGCCGTGGTGCCAGAGCCAGCGAAGCTATCGAGGATAAGGTCATTGGGCTCAGCGCCGACTCGAATCAGATACGAAATCAGTTCTTTCGGTTTTGGATATCTGAAATGAAGATTCATTCCTTCAAGCTCAGAACGCATCTTCTCCGTTGTCCCCATGTCACGAAGAACGGAGACGATGTTGCGAGCCTTATCTCCACGTTGGCGACGGTAATAAATCACACCTGATGCAGAAAGGTAAAAACCCAACTGTCCATCTTCCCCATCTTCGAAGTATTCGCATCCACCATCAATGAAACGCTGCAACTTCTTGGCATTTGCCCATCCCGAAAAGACACGGCAAGGAGCTGTCAATCTTCCGTTCCCTGCGCGCAATTCATCGAATCGAAGTGGAAATTGGACTGAACCAAATCGCCTTTTTAATGGATTGCTCGATAATTTTTCTTGCTGCATCGCTTGAATAAGCCCGACAGGAATATCTGATGCCGAAAGTACGATCTCGCCTTCTGCTTCAATCGGAAACCCAATCGGTAATGTCATTTCACTAGGTGGATTACCTGGGCCATTTTTCGTGATGGAGTTTTCAGCCACCCCAGCCCATAGATTGCTGTCAGCTCTTGTATTCGGATCAATAACATAGCCGAACGAGACTTCATCAGCCTTGCGTGCATACGCGATAACATATTCGTGGTTTATTTTTATCGGAAACTGGTTGTCAGTATGGCCTTCAGTATTCCAAACAAACTGAGCGATAAAGTTTTTAGCGCCGAAAATCTCATTCATCAACAAGCGTAATGTGGTGACTTCGTTATCATCGATCGAAACGAAAATCACACCGTCATCGCGCAGAAACTGCTTCAGCAACACAAGTCGCGGATACATCATACAAAGCCAGCGATCATGACGATCCAACGTCTCGTCTTCCTTGCCCACGACCTCACCTAGCCAACGACGGATTTCAGGGCTGTTAACGTTATCGTTGTAGACCCAGCCCTCGTTGCCAGTGTTGTAGGGCGGGTCGATGTAGATACATTTCACTTGACCCGCGTAACGCGGCAGCAATGCCTTCAGCGCCAGCAAGTTATCGCCATGGACGATCAGGTTGCCGTTGTCGGGATCGCCGCATGAAAGCTCGGGCACCGCTTCGAGCAGCCGATAGGGCACGTCGCGGTGGTGACGAACCACTGCGTCCTTGCCGATCCAGTTCAGCGAGGGCATCTAGCCGATCCCCACCTGCCGGTGGCTGCGGGCAACGCATTCCGGTAGTTTTTCGAGTGGCGGCTTCGGCATTGTTAACTGATAGTTACGTTAATTACGTAACTTTATCACAAGCCGGTTAAAACGCAGCCCCGGCGTCCGCTCTACCTTTGCCGGCATGAAGAAAGCCCAAAAAGATTTCGGCAAGCGCCTACACAACGCCATGGTGGCGGCTGGCTATGACCCAAAACCTGCCGTTTTGGAACGCGAGTTCAATCTGAAGTGGGAGGGCAAGGAAATGACCTTGCATGGCGTTCGCCGCTGGCTTGAAGGCGAAACCATTCCCGGTGACGACAAGATTCAGGTATTGGCAAAATGGCTGAAGGTCGAACCGCAAACATTACGATTTGGCGAGCAATCAGCCCGCAAGATTCGTGAAGATAAAGCTCAATGGACTGCAGCGGTCAAACACACCGAGCGCGAAACCTTCGAGGCATTTCTGGCTTTATCGACGCCGCACAAAAAAATCGTGCGGGAAATGATTACCGCACTGGCAAAGACGCAAGCCTAAACGCTATGTCGAAAACCATTCGTAGGGGCGCCTGCTTGCTGCGCCCGCGGGAATGTCCAACAACCCAACCATAGGGGCGCTTGCTTGCTGCGCCCACGGGAATGTCCAATAACCCAACCGTAGGGGCGCTTGCTTGCTGCGCCCATGCATTGCGGCAACGGCCAGGGCGCAGCAAGCAAGCGCCCCTACGGTTGAAATATCGGATGGGGGTTTGGGCGCAGCAAGCAGGCGCCCCTACATAAATTACCTATAAATCCCTACGGTAAATTTGTTCTGCGTCGTTAGATTGGAATAAACCGATCTAATGCGATGTTGCCGTGACATTCGACCATAAAATTCACCATCGAAAATCCATTCGTCTGCGCGATTATGATTACGGCCAGACTGGCGCCTATTTCATTACCATCTGCACGCAGAATCGGGAATGTTTGTTTGGCGAAATTATTGATGACGATATGCAATTGAATGATGCAGGCCGGATCGTCAAAACAATCTGGCAGGAAATACCAATTCATTATCCGCAGGTGGAATTGGATGAATTCGTGATCATGCCGAATCACTTCCATGCAATCTTTTACATCCGTCCTCCGGAACAGGGCGCAGCAAGCAGCGCCCCTACGGTTGGGCAAATTATGCGTCGGTTTAAATCAATGTCGGCGATTGCTGTCAATAAATCACTTCCTCGCTCATCGCAGCCCTTATGGCAGCGGAATTATTGGGAGCGTGTTGTACGCGATGAAAAAGAGTTGCATGGGTTACAGGAATATATTCTCAACAATCCAAGGCAATGGACCCAGGACAAATTGCACCCGTAAAAACGTAGGGGCGCCTGCTTGCTGCGCCCGCTCTTGATTTAAAACAAACAGGCGGCGATTAATTTCCAGAGCAAAAACGGGCGCAGTAAGCAGGCGCCCCTACATCAGATCGGTCAAACGTCTAAATCGGCCCATACCGGCGTGTGATCACTCGGTCTTTCCCAGGTACGCGGGTCGCGATCGATGCCGGCGGCACTGCATTTCGATTTCAAGGCATCGCTGATCAATACCAGGTCGATTCGCAATCCGTTGCCGCGTTGGAACCCACCGGAGCGGAAATCCCACCAACTGTAATGACCGGATTCGTCGTTGTGCAGGCGGAAGCTGTCGTGCAAGCCTAGATCCAACAGGCGTTTGTAGGCGGCGCGTTCGGCGGCGGAAGTCAGGATGTGATTGTCGTTCCAGACTTTCGGATCATAAACATCGCGATCCTCCGGCGCGATATTGAAATCGCCGAGCACCACAAGGTTGGGATGCTTTTTGATTTCCTCGGCCAGCCAGCCGTGTACAGCATCAAGCCAGCGCAGTTTGTAATCGTATTTGTCAGTACCGACGTCTTGTCCGTTGACGACGTAAAGATTCACGATGCGAATGCCGTTAACAGTCGCGGCAATCACGCGTTTTTGCTCGTCGTCGAAACCGGGAATACCAATCTGCTCTTCCTTCGCCGATACCTTGCTTAATATCGCTACGCCGTTATAGGTTTTCTGGCCGACAAATACCGAGCGGTAACCCAGGCTCGCGAGCGCATCGTCCGGAAACTTGTGGTCTTCCATCTTCGTTTCCTGCAACACGACCACATCGGGCTGTCGCAATTTCAGCCATTCTTCGACATGCGACAGTCGCACATTGAGCGAATTGACGTTCCAGCTGGCGATTTTCATAAACGGTTTCGTGTTGAACTCGGACGGCATAAGATATCAGCACACACCGGAGTTTGAATACATGAAATGGCTTGATCTGCGCAGCGATACCGTCACCCAACCCAGCGCTGCGATGCGCGCCTGTGCTCTCGAAGTGCCGCTTGGCGACGATGTTTTCGGCGAAGACGCCACGGTGAACGCCTTGCAAAAACGCTGCGCCGATGAACTCGGTTTCGAAGCTGGCCTGTTTGTGTCCAGCGGTACGCAATCGAACCTGCTCGCATTGATGGCGCATTGCGAACGCGGCGACGAATACATTGTCGGCAGCGAAGCGCATACGTATAAATTCGAAGGCGGCGGTGCAGCGGTACTGGGTTCGATTCAACCGCAGCCGATTCCGCAGCAAGCGGATGGCACCTTGGATTTGGCGATGGTGGCTGCCGCCATCAAGCCGATCGGTGATCCGCATTTCGCGCGTACGCGTTGTTTTACGCTGGAAAATACCTGGTGGGGCCGTGTATTGCCGCAAAGCTATATCGCGGAAGCCGCAGCATTGGCGAAGCAACATGATCTTGCTTTTCATCTTGACGGCGCACGTTTGTACAACGCGGCGATCGCCCAGGGAATTCATGCGAGGGAAATCTCGAAACATTTCGACAGCGTGTCGGTCTGTTTTTCGAAAGGCCTCGGCGCTCCGGTGGGCTCCATCTTGCTGGGCACGGAAGAGTTGATTTCAAAAGCGCGGCGCTGGCGAAAAGTGCTAGGCGGCGGTTGGCGTCAGGCCGGCTTGCTGGCGGCGATGGCGAACTTTGCGCTCGATAATAATGTGGAGCGACTGTCGGAGGATCATCGCCATGCGAGCGAACTGGCCAATGCTCTGGAAGACATTTCCGGCATCGAGGTGAACGGCGCTTACACCAGCATGGTTTACATTACGGTCGCGAAAGAACGGCTTGCCGCATTGGCTGCGCACATGAGTTCTCATGGCATAAGGCTATCCGCCGGCAATCCGAGAATTCGCATCGTCATGCATCTCGATATTGATGACACGGACATCGCCAGGATAATTGAGGCATTCCGCAGCTTTTGATATCTACGAAGCATCCGTAGGGGCGCCTGCTTGCTGCGCCCATAAAATATTAAACGTAGGGGCGCCTGCTTGCTGCGCCCATAAAATATTAAACGTAGGGGCGGCTGCTTGCTGCGCCCATGCCGTTGTCGTAAAGCCTGGGCGCAGCAAGCAAGCGCCCCTACGGTGGGTGTCTCGCTGTTCGCATCTGGTGCATTCCTGCGCGTTAACCCCATACTCCGTTTTGGCCGTTGTATATGACACCGGATAAAACACAGTTCAGGGGATCCCATGTTTAGACAATTATTAGCGTTCGCATTTCTAACGGCTACCTGCATACCGGCCGCTCACGCCCAAGCCGGTAGTACAAGGCCCCTGATCGAAACCATCAAGGGCGAGCGGGCGATAGAACTTCAAAGCCTGAGGATCGAAAGCAACATCAGCGGCGGTTTGGCCGAAACCACCGTACGCATGACCTTCTTCAATCCGAACAGCCGTGTACTCGAAGGCAACCTGCAATTTCCCTTGCTCGATGGCCAGCAAATCACGGCATTCGCGCTCGACATGAACGGCAAGATGCGACAAGCGGTGCCCGTCGAAAAAGCCAAGGGCCGACAGGTGTTTGAAGAGGTTGAACGCCGTGGCGTTGATCCCGGTTTACTGGAAAATACCCAGGGCAATAATTTCAAATTGCGTATTTATCCGATTGCCGCCAAAGGCGTTCGCACGGTCGAGTTGCGTTATTCCGAATCACTGAAACGACAGGATTCCAACTGGCTTTATACGCTGCCGATGGCTTTTGGCAGCAAGCTGAAAAACTTCGAACTCGCTCTGAAAACAAATGGCATCAACAAGGCCCCGAAAGTAACCGGCAGTTTCAGCGAACTCGAATTCAAACGTCATGCAAAACGTTTCGAGGCGCTGGTAACGAAAAATGATTTTTCACCCGATGGAACACTCACCCTGCAGATTCCGGCCAGCGACAAGCCGCAAACCTATACGCAAGTGTTCAACGGGCAGAACTATTTCATTGCCGAAATTCCCGTCGCCGGAATTAGCCAGGAGCGCCACCTTGCAAGTATTTTGGGATTGCTCTGGGACAGCTCGGGTTCCGGTGCAACCCGTAATCATGATCTGGAATTTGGTTTGCTTGACCGCTATTTCAGAAAGGCCGGCAATGTCGAGGTTCGATTGACGCGTTTGCGCGACCGGCCCGAACCCACCGAAACATTCCGGATTCAAAATGGCGACTGGAGCGCATTGAAAAACTCCTTGAAAAAAACCGTGTATGACGGTGCAAGCGCATTGTCGCAATGGCCGGTACAGAAAGATGTCGGCGAATATTTGTTGTTCAGCGATGGCCTGAGCAATTATGGCAATGCACCCTTCCCGATTCTGGCCCCAACGCAACGGCTGTATGCGATCAACTCCGCCATCAGTGCCGACCCGGTTCGACTCTCTGCCTTGTCGGAAATCACCGGTGGCCGTTATATTCCTTTGCAGGCAACATCGCTTGAACAGGCTTCGCAGGCGCTGTTAAGCAGCGGTGTTCATCTGGACAGTTTCGATGGCAGCGGCGTTACCGATCTGGAATTTTCTTCTCGCGATCCGCAGGATGGTTTATTGCGCGTGGCCGGGCGCTTGTTGAGTCCGGATGCGACGCTTTCCATGGTGTTATCGCAAGGCGACAAAAAAACGACAGTGGATTTAGCCATTGATTCGGATGCTGCCGAACATCCTTTGGCGGCAAAGCTTTGGGCAAGTTATCGCCTGCACTCACTTGACGCCAATCACGAGTTGAATCGCGCCGCCATCCGCCGGATCGGCGAAAGCTTTGGCTTGCCTACCCGCGAAACCTCCCTGATCGTGCTCGACACCGTTGCCGATTACGTGCGTTACGACATCGCGCCGCCGGAGGAACTGCGAGAAGAATATGCAAAATTGATCGGCGAACGCGATCTGGAACGCAAGACAAGTCGCGACGGGCAACTCGACAAGATCGTGCGGATGTTCGACGAAAAATATGCATGGTGGAACAAGGTGTTTCCAAAGAACGCGCCTGCAAAACAAAAATATGCGCCAGCGCCTGCAATGGCGGCACCCGCCGCTCCGGCTGCCGTTGCGGAGCAATCGAGAGAACTCGATAGCGTGGTTGTCACTGGTGCGCGGATTGGCCGGGTTAATGAAGAAAGTGCGCAGCCTGCGCAAGTGGTCACTCGCGCCGATATCGAAAGAGCCGGTCTGAATAATGTGAATGAAGTTCTGAATACCATTAGCAGCTCGGATGGCTCGGGTTTGAGTACCCATCCGGCTGGTCAATCGGCTCCAGATGCTTCCATCACCCTGAAAAAATGGACTGCCGACGCACCCTATATCCAGCGCATGAAAGCGGCAAGCAGCGAAAACATCTACGCGATTTATCTCGACGAAAAACCGGGCTACCTCAATAGCAGTGCTTTCTTTCTGGATGCCGCCGACATGCTGCTGGAAAAAAACCAGCGCGATCTGGCACTGCGCGTGCTTTCCAATCTGGCCGAGATGGATCTGGAAAACCGCCAGGTACTTCGCATTCTCGGGTATCGATTGATACAGGCCGGTGCGCCTGAACTCGCGATTCCGGTGTTGGAAAAAGTGCAGCAACTAGCCGAAGAAGAGCCGCAATCGTTCCGCGATCTCGGCTTGGCCTATGCCGCCGCACATCAGGATCAAAAGGCGATCGAACAACTGTATGAAGTGGTACTGCGCCCCTGGGACGGCCGCTTTGCCGAAATCGAATTGATCGCACTGGCAGAACTCAACAGCATCATCGCGACCAGCAAGCAGAAACTCGATACCGCCAATATGGATCCGCGTTTGCTGAAAAACATGCCGCTGGATTTGCGGGTGATCCTGACCTGGGATGCCGACAATAGCGATATGGATTTGTGGGTAACCGACCCGAACGGCGAGAAATGTTTCTACGGCAACAAGTCGACCTATCAGGGCGGCCGGATGTCGGATGATTTCACCGGCGGTTATGGACCGGAAGAGTTTTCGCTTCGCCATGCCAAACCGGGCAAATACAAAATCGAGACCAATTTCTTCGGCAACCGCCAGCAGGTCGTGGCAGGCGCCACTACCTTGCAGGTCTATTTGACCACCGGGTTTGGTACTCCGAAAGCAAAACAACAGAGCGTGACCCTGCGTCTTAAAGACGCACAGGAAACAGTGTTTGTCGGGGAATTTGAAGTCAAACCCTGAGCGAAAAAGACCCCGACTCAAGCAAAACGCCGGCTTCTGCCGGCGTTTTTGTCTGTTCTTTCCGTGAACCATCACCCCATTTGCACATACCAGCCTTGAATATAATGTCCTAAGCAACTATATTCACAGACATGGATAATCCCGAAAAATCTAGCTTTGGCTATACCGTCGCCGATATCACCCGGCTTTTCCGTCGCGTTTTCGACCGCAGATCCTCGCATCTGGGCCTCACGCGCGTGCAATGGCGAGCTCTCAGCCGCATCGAACGTTCGCAAGGCCTGAGCCAGAAACAACTGGCCGAGGATCTGGATGTCGAAGCCATTGCGATTGGCCGGGTTATCGACCGGCTCGAAAACGCCGGCTTTATCGAGCGGCGTGCCGATCCGGGCGACCGCCGCTGCTGGAAATTGTTTATCGCGCCGAAGGCGAACGAAGTGATGGCAGACATGAAGATGATTTCTTCGCTGCTGCGCGACGACGTACTCAACAACATTGATCCGCAAGACCTCGCCACCACGCTGCGCGTGCTGGCCACCGTCAAAGACACCCTCAACGAACTCGACCGGGAAGGCCGCCCCAACGCGACCCGCAAACAGGCAAAAGAATGACTTCCGAATCCACTACCGCCGCCCGCATGAAAGAACCTGCGCCCGCCCCCGCCGCTCCTCGGCGCCGGGTGCCGCTCTGGGTATGGATTGCCGGCCCTCTGCTCGTTATCTCGTTTTTCGGCTGGGAATGGATTGTTTCCAGTCGCAGCGTTGAAACCGACAACGCCTATGTCAAAGCCGACCGCGTGATGATTTCCACGCAAGTCAGCGGTCGCGTGAGTGAAGTATTGGTCGGCCAGAACGAATTGGTGAAACGCGGACAACTGCTTTATCGCATTGATCCGGCACCGCTTAAAATTGCCTTGGCTGAAGCCGAAGCACGGTTGGCGAAAGTTGCCGACGACAGCGGCGCTAGCCGTGCCGGCATTCGCGAAACCGACGCGAATGTTCGTTCTGCCGAGGAAACTTTACGTTGGGCGCAACAGGAATTTTTCCGCCAACAGCAATTGCTGTCGCGCAAACTGATTGCACAAAAAGCCGTTGATGATGCGCGTCATGCGGTGGCCGAAGCGCAGGCCAATCGCGACAGCGCGTTAGCCGCACGCGACAAAGCGCGTCTGACCCTCGGCGGCAAGTCCGGCTCGACACTGGAAGACCTACCCGATTATCGCGAAGCCGTCGCCATGCGTGATCGCGCCCTGCTCGATCTTGCCCATGTGAATGTAGTCGCGCCGATTGCCGGCATCATCGGCAATCATGATTTACAGCCCGGCGAATATTTGAATGTCGGCCAGATTGCGATGCCGCTAGTCGCGACTGATCCGGTCTGGATTGAAGCGAACTTCAAGGAAACCGATCTGGCGAAAATGCGCGTCGGCCAAACCGCGATCGTGAAAGTCGACAGCTATCCCGGCGTGAAATGGAAAGCGCGCGTGGCGTCGATCAGCCCGGCATCGGGCAGCGAATTCAGCGTGATTCCGGCGCAGAATGCGACCGGCAACTGGGTGAAGGTCGTGCAACGCATTCCGGTCAAATTCGAATTGCTGGATGTTGCTGCGGATGCTCCCGTTTTGCGTGCCGGCATGAGTGCCGACGTGAAAGTGGATCTGGTCGACAAGCCTGTTATCAAACAGACCGCTGCCCGATAAAGTACTGGCAACACGACAATGAATGAAGAAACCAAAGCACCGATCAATCGCGGATTGATCGTCGGCTCGGTGATGCTGGCGACGCTGATGCAGGCGATCGATACCACGATCGCCAATGTCGCGTTGCCGGAAATGCAGGGCTCGTTATCTGCGACACAAGACCAAGCGGCCTGGGTACTCACGTCATATATTGTTGCCGCTGCGATCATGACGCCTGTTACCGGCTGGCTTGCGGGTGCGCTTGGTCGTCGTCGTTTATTGATTATTGCCGTCGCCGGTTTTACCGCCGCTTCGATTCTTTGCGGCATCGCGACAGGCATCGGCGAGATGGTGTTATTTCGCGTGATGCAGGGTATTTTCGGCGCGGCCTTGGTACCGATTTCGCAATCGATCCTGCTCGATATTTTTCCACGCGAAAAACACGGACAGGCGATGGCCTTGTGGGGCATGGGCATCATGGTCGGGCCGATTCTCGGGCCTCCGCTCGGCGGTTGGCTGACCGAATTTTATAGCTGGCGCTGGGTGTTCTTGATCAACGTGCCGGTCGGCATTCTTGCGTTGATGGGCATTCTTGCCAGCGTGCCGAAAGATAAAACCACATCGCGTCCACTCGATTGGACAGGTCTTGCGTATCTCGCATTGGGCATTGGCGGGCTGCAATTATTTCTTGATCGCGGACAGGGACTGGATTGGTTCGGCTCGCTGGAAATCCAGATCGAGGCGGCAATCGCGTTTCTCGGCATTTATCTCTACGCATTGCATTGGCGCAGCAAAAGCCAATCGAAAAACGGCGTGTTGCTCGACCTTGGCTTGTGGCGTAATCGCAATTTCGCGGTGGCGACGATGCTGATTTTCGTGGTGGGTATCGTGTTGTTTTCCACGCTCGCATTATTGCCGCCGTATCTGAGTCAACTGATGCACTACCCCGTACTCGATATCGGTTTATTACTTGCTCCGCGCGGCATCGGCACCATGTTCGGCATGATGCTGGTCGGTCGCTTGATCGGCAAAGTCGATGCACGCTGGCCGATTCTGGTCGGCATGTTATTGACCGCCGGCTCGCTGCATTTCATGACGCAATTCGGTTTGCAGGTATCGCGTTTCGACGTCACCTGGATTGGCGTGATGCAGGGACTCGGTCTTGGTCTGGTATTCGTGCCGATCTCGAGCGTCGCCTACGCGACCTTGCCCGCGATACAACGCACCGAAGCCGCCAGCCTTTTTAGCCTGGTGCGCAATATCGGTTCCAGCGTCGGGATCTCGGTCGTGATGACATTGCTGGCGCGTTCGGCACAGGTGAATCATGCCGAGATTGCTTCGCGTGTTCCGGCGTTCGGCGTTGAAACCGGATTGCTGCCGGCAGCCTGGGACCTTTCGACATCGGCCGGAATGATGGCGATCAACAACGAAATCACGCGACAAGCTGCCGTCATCGCCTATGTGAATGATTTCTGGTTGCTGATGGTGCTGACGGTTATCGCGATTCCGCTGGTGTATCTGCTGAAGGCCGACGCAAAACCCTCGGGCAATCCGATGGCGGCGATTGATCACTAGAGGATCGCGGTAGGAGCGGCGGAAGCCGCGACCGTTTTCGTTATATCGCGGCTTCCGCCGCTCCTACGGGGCACTTTTTCTCGCCCAGGCCGGTTTCGATTTGATGGCCTTTTTGTAAATGGTGCAGCTTTCAACATGCGCGCCCGGCAGATAGCCGGTACTCATCAAGAACTCATTGACGATCTCGCCACCGGTAAATTTGAATGTCTGCTTGAACAGTTTCATCCATTCCGTTTTTGATTTTGGATGATGCACGTCGAGCCATTTCTTGAACGACCCGTGTTCTTTTTGCAATTGCAGAATGATGTTTGCATTGTGAATGGCGGCATCGACTTTGAGGCGGTTGCGGATAATGCCGGCGTCTTCCAGCAATCGTTGCCGATCGGCTTCCTTGTATGAAGCGACCTTCTTGATATTGAACTGGTGATAGGCCTTCCTGAAATTATCCTGCTTGTTCAGGATGGTAGTCCAGCTCAAACCGGCCTGGTTGATTTCAAGAATCAATCTTCCGAACAATTCGTTGTCGTCTTCGATCGTGTAACCGTAGTGATTGTCGTGATAGACACGATGCACGCTGGTTTTTTCCATGCGCAGCACGGCTTCGCAATAGGAAGTGGGTTTTTCGATAATGACTTTATTCATGGTTTTGCAATACCGCCACTTGAATTGCGTGATGCCCCGTAGGAGCGTCCTTTAGGCGCGAAAAATCACGCAGGATCTATCGCGCCTAAAGGACGCTCCTACGGAAGGTTCAGCGTGTTAAAAATTTAACCAACCAGTTCGCAAGTTTTCCATACGGCGGATCAAACAAGGACACGCCGCTGAAACGGGATTGGTACATCACTGGCATCGCTTTGCTGAAAGTCAGGAAGCCGGCGTGACCATGATAATGGCCCATGCCGCTGGCGCCGACGCCGCCAATCGGTAATTCGTGCTGGCCGAACTGGATCAGCGTATCGTTCACGCACACACTGCCGGCAATGATCGTATCCAGGGTTTTATCCAGACGCGCGTTGTCGCGATCGAATGGATAGAACGCCAACGGACGATCGCGTTGCAAAATATACTCAAGCGCCTGCTGATGGGTGTCGTAGCTTTTCAGCGGCAACAGCGGTCCGAAAATTTCCTGCTGCATCACCAGTGAATCATCGGGTGGATCAAGCAATACCGTCGATGGGATAATCTCCAGGCCTTCCGGATTGGTTTCGCCTTCGGGAATATATTGCTGGATCACCACACCGCGTTGGCGCGCGTCTTCCAGCCATTCGCGCAGACGATTGGCCTGGCGCGAATTCACCACGGCGGTAGCATCGGGATTATTGGCGATATTCGGATAACGTTTTTTTACCGCAGCCAGATATAACTTCGCAAATTCATCGCGTTTTTCGCGCGGCACCAACACATAATCCGGTGCGACGCAGGTTTGTCCGGCGTTGAAACATTTGCCAGTCGCGATGCGTTCGGCGGCATGTTCCAGCGGGTAATCCGGTGCAATCAAGGCCGGCGATTTTCCACCCAGTTCCAGCGTAACCGGCGTCAGGTTCGGCGCGGCGGCGGCCATCACGTGACGACCGACGGCAGTCGATCCGGTAAACAATAAATGATCGAATGGCAAGGCAGTAAATGCCGCGCCGACATCGGCATCGCCCTGCACTACGACGACTTCATCGGCACCGAATACTTCACTGAGCATTTTTTGCAGCAAGGCCGACAAGCGCGGCGTGAATTCCGAAGGTTTCAGCATCACGCGGTTACCGGCGGCAATCGCGTTGATCAGCGGAATCACGGCCAATTGAAATGGGTAATTCCAGGGCGCCACGATGCCGACCACACCAAGTGGCAGGAATCGCAATTCGCCGCTGGCGGGCTGGAAAGTCATGCCGATCGGACGTGATTTCGGTTTCATCCAGCGCCGCAGGTTTTTTTCGGCATGCTTGATTTCGCCCAGCGTGACCATCACGTCGGCGACCATGGTTTCGACCGGTGAGCGGCGGCCAAAGTCGGCATTGATCGCGGTGACCACTTCTTCCTTGTAGTGCTGCACGGCTTCACCGAGACGCTTGAGCGAATACAGGCGTTCGCGCTGATCGGGAATATGTTTGAGCTGCGCCGCGCGCAGGCGATCGAAGCTGGAGCGTAAGTCGGTCATGGCGGTCACTGTGTCTTGAGGGTCTTTGCTGTCCATGGCCTAGTTTAGCGCTATCACAAGCCGGTAAACTGTGAAAAACCAGACAGGATTCGAAAATGCGAAATATTCGGGCTTTCCAGGGCATCAGCCCCATCATCGGCGAGGGCACTTATGTCGATGAAGCGGCAACCGTGATCGGCGATGTGGTGCTGGGTGACGATGTTTCGATCTGGCCCGGCACCGTGGTGCGCGGCGACGTAAATTACATCCGCATCGGCTCGCGCACGAATGTGCAGGACGGCACGATTATCCATGTGACCCACGATGGTCCGTACGGAAAACCCGGCGGCTTCGCCACCGTCATCGGTGAAGACGTGACCATCGGCCACGCCGCCGTGATTCATGCCTGCGTGATCGAGGATGCCTGCCTGATCGGCATGGGCGCGACGATACTCGATGGCGCCATCATCCGGAAAAACGGTTTCGTCGGTGCCGGAGCTGTTGTGCCACCCGGTAAAACGGTCGAAAGCGGCGAATTGTGGCTCGGCAATCCGGCCAAATGTGTTCGCAAACTCGGCGAAAAGGAAATCGAGCAGCTCTATTATTCGGCGCAACATTATGTGCGCCTGAAAGACAAATACCTGGCGGAATAAATTATCGTTCGTAGGGATTTTCCGCTTCGTTTTTTTGAGTGGTGGTTTGCCCTTTATTGCAGATCGCGATGACCAGCAGAGCCAGTGCGACGGCATATAGCACTTGCGTCAAGGTGCTATAGCCCAGCTGCAATGCCCGGAAATGACTATCCGCATAATCGATGCCGCCACTGCTGACATAGGTGCTGAAGGCGACACCAGCCATTGCATCCAGCAACAGCAAGACAAGACCGGCAATGCCATACGATTTCACTTTTTTCGGTAGTGCCCGCGTTTGCAACATCGCGATGCCGCCCAAGCAAACCAGCAACGTCGGTACCATCCTCAGCATATTGCCGAGGAACGAGATCAAAAAACCGTCATTCAACATGTGATTCTCCTTGCATAATCAAACAGGGTTGCCAGGTTGCATCGCCAACTCCAGCGCATTCAGGAATTCCAGTGCCTGCCATCGATTATCGCCACACATGCTTTGTACGGGGCGCAACCCGACACACACGGCGGGCCGCTCGGGCTTTCCGAATATCAGGCAGGCATTATCGTCGCTCAGCTGTATGCAACGCACGCCGGCCGGCTTGCCATTCGGCATGCCGGGGATGGGTGAAGAAATGGAAGGCGCAATGCAACAAGCGCCGCAGCCGGCACGACAATTCAACATGATGATCTTCATACTCGACAGGGCAGGAAACCCATGCCTGTATTGTATGCCCAAAGCCTGATTTTATTGGGCAATGCCGGGTTTTTCCGCTACCATTCAAACACTCATTTGGCAGAGCCGGCATGCAAGAACTCGATCCACAAAACAATCCTTACGCAAACCCCTATGCCGCGCCGCAATCCACTATTTACAGCCCGCCACCCTTGCCGCAACAAGACGAATTGGCCGATCGTGGCATGCGATTGATTGCCGCCATTCTGGATACCGTGTTCTATTTGGGCTCTCTGGTGCCCGGCATGATTTTCCTGTTCATGGTCACTGGGAAGCAAAATGACAAAATGGCTGTTGCAGGCGCGATCGTCATGGTCGCAGGTCTGCTTGGGTACATCGTCTATTCCTGCTACCTGCTGCACGAAAACGGACAGACCATAGGCAAGAAAATCATGAAGATCAAGGTAACCCGGACCGATGGCAGCCGTGTCGGTTTATCGCGTTACATCTTCATGCGCATTTTTCCGGTCGCCTTGCTGGGTGCTGTTCCACTGATCGGTCCTGTTTTTTCCCTGATTGACCCATTGATGATTTTCCGCAGCGACCAGCGATGCTTGCATGATCTGGTCGCCGATACGGTCGTGATTAAAGCCTGATGCTCGATACCACACGTGACATCCAGACACCCGAAGGTCTGGCGCTGACGCTGCATCCTGCCGGCCCCGTCCCGCGTGCGCTGGCGTGGTTGCTCGATTTCGTGATCCGCCTATTCTGTGTATTCGTTCTGTCGATACCGCTCGGCATTCTTGGTGAAGCCGGCTCCGGTATATTGATGATTCTCGTATTCCTGTTGTACTGGGCCTATCCGGTCTTTTTCGAAGTGTTGCGGGACGGCCAGACCATCGGCAAAAAAGCTCTGGGGCTGAAGGTGGTCAATCAAAACGGCACACCGATTACCTGGTTGGCATCCATTGCACGCAATCTGCTGCGTGTCGCCGACATGTTTCCTTTTTTCTACGGTTTCGGTCTGGCCAGTTGCCTGATCGATCCATACTCGCGCCGCTTCGGTGATCTGGTCGCCGGCAGTTTGGTGATCCATGTCGACCGCATCACGGCAAGATTGCCATCGCCGCCGGTACCGGCCGATCATCTTGCCGTCTTGTTGAAGCGCGACGAACAGGGAGCCATCGTCAATTTTTCCGAACGCGCCCTGCATATGACACAGGAACGCCAGCGTGAACTGGCCGACATCCTGAGTCCGGTGACGCATCTGCGCGGTGACGACAATGTCAGAAAACTGCTTGGCGTCGCCAATGGCTTGCTGGGGCGCAAATGAAGCAGGAAGATTTCGTCGCACAATACAGTGCGGAATGGGTGCTGTTCGAACGCTGGTTGAATACCCGCAGCGATATCAGCGCGAAAAAGCGCAAGCCGCTTGCCAGCAACGACATCAGTGATTACGACTTTCCGGTGCGCTATCGCCGTCTCTGCCAACAACTTTCGATCGCGCAGCAACGCGGCTACAGCCCGCTGATCACCGACAAGCTCGAAACCCTGATGCAGCGCGGCCATCATGTGCTGTACCGGCCGCCGGCACCACGCTGGCGTCGCGTGTTTGATTTTTTCCTGATGGAATTCCCCTGCATACTGCGCAAGAACCATCGCTATTTCTGGACGGCGGCCTTCCTGTTTTATGTTCCGCTGATCGGCATGATCGTGCTGTTGCATTTCCATCCCGAGATGGTGCATTCACTGCTCGGTTCCGAACAGATCGCCGAGATGGAAAAGATGTACGACCCGGCCGATAAACTTCACAGCCTGGGGCGCAGCAGCGGCAGTGATCTGCAGATGTTCGGTTTTTATATCTGGAACAATGTCAGCATCGGTTTCCGCACTTTTGCGAGCGGTTTTTTCTTGGGCGTGGGTTCCATTCTGGTGTTGCTGTTCAACGGCATTTCCATCGGTGCGGTGGCAGGCCATCTCACGGTCATCGGTTCCGGCGCACCGTTCTGGCGTTTTGTCGTTGGCCACTCGGGGCCCGAGTTGACGGCTATCGTGATTTCGGGTGCCGCCGGTTTGCGAATCGGCATGGCGATTGTTGCACCAGGTCGAAAAAAACGCAGCGATGCCCTGATTGAAGCGGGAACCGAAGGCGTAAAGCTGGCGATGGGTATTTTTGCGATGCTGGTATTCGCCGCTTTTATCGAAGCCTATTGGTCATCGATCGTCTGGATGCCCGATGTCGTGAAATACAGTGTGGGCGGATTGATCTGGCTATTGATCATTACCTGGCTCTGGCGCGGCGGACGCGGGAGCATCTATGCGTCTTGACCAGATGACGGTAGCCCTGCGCGTGCGCTCGCCCTGGCAGGCAATGGATCTGGGTCTGCGCATGGTGCGAGCGAATGCGCGCGCGATCTGGCTGCCGTATTTTCTCTTTACCGGCAGTATTTTCATTGCCTGCAATTTATTGGCCTATGCCATCGATCAACTCTGGCTCGGCTGGTTTTTGATGTGGTGGCTGAAACCGGTTTTCGACCGCATTCCACTGCATGTTTTATCCCATGTCACGTTCGGCGATTACCCGACGTTTCGCGACACGCTTCGGGCGCCGCTGAAATGGCGTTTCGGCCTGCTGGCGTCCTGGCTGACGTATCGGCGTTTCAGTTTCTGGCGCAGCATGTCGATGCCGATCGATATTCTCGAAGGGCTGGATCCGGAACGCCTCGCCCTGCGTCGTTCGGTATTGATCGGCGCCGTGTCTTCGCAAGTTATCGGCCTGAGCTTTATCTGCATCTTGTTCGAATGGGTGCTGATGATTTCCGCCGTGGTGCTTTTCTACATGTTCGTACCGGTGGAATATCTCAGCGACACCTTTGAAAAATTCTATTACAACTACTTCAATGAGAATCCGCCGGTCTGGGCCGATCTTGTTTTCAACAGCCTGTATTTTCTGAGCTCGTCGGTGATTGGTCCGTTCTTTGTCGGCGCCGGTTTTGCCACTTACCTGAATAGGCGTACCCAGCTCGAAGCCTGGGATATCGAAATCGCGTTCAAGCGAATCGCTTCGCGTTTGAAACAATCAGGTGCAATGGCATTGCTATTCACGGTCTTGCTGGGCAATGCATTTTTCGCCAATAACTCACAGGCTGCCGATGCGGGCAGCGACAAGGTGGAAACCTTGCCGAGCTTGCTGGGCGATGATTATCGTGCCGAACCCAAAGCCGTTTCCGATGTAGTAAAAAAGGCCTATCAGGACAAGAATCTTTCGCCCAAGGAAAACTACACCGTCTGGGAACCGATCCAGAAAATCGAGCCGAAGAAAAAGCCGAAAAAGTTCGACATCCCCGGCCTCGAAACCCTGTTCAAGGCAATGAGTGGCATGGTTGGCTTTCTTGCCGAGTATGGCCTGTGGCTGTTGCTGGCGCTTTTATTGAGCTGGTTGATCTGGAAGTCCACCGACTGGATGCCATGGCTGAAAGATCAGATGCCGGCGAAACGCGAGCTGGATCAAGTGAGCGAAAAAGAAGTGCTGGATATCGACAGCTTGCCCGGCAACATAAGCAGTGCCGTTCGCAAGCTCTGGCAGCAGCAACCGCGTGCGGCTTTGGCATTGCTGTATCGCGGCAGTGTCGAAAAACTGGCGGATCGGTTGGGAACCCCGTTTCCGCCGGGCGCCACCGAAGCCGAATGCATCCGACGTTCGCGCCGTCTGGCGGAACCTGATTCCGAAGCGGTGTTCCAGAAAGTGGTGCGCGCCTGGCAGGCGGCCGCCTACGCACATCGCCTGCCCGACAACGGCGAGTTCGACATTCTGCTGAATGAATGGAGCATGCGTTGGGAGAAAAACCCATGACAAAACGCAGCGTCTTGATTGCCCTGTTTCTTGCCGTGTTGGGTGGTTTGTTTGCCTGGTTCTTTCTTGCGAACTTCAAACAGGTGAGCCATGTGCGCGATCTGCCGATGACGGGAGAAGCGCGTTACAACCCGCTGTACGCATTGCAGTTAAGTCTGCGCGAGCTGGGCCAGAAGGTGGAAACACATCCGCGCCTGTCGCTTGGCGAAATCCATCTAAAAGCCGGCGACACCCTGTTGCTGTACTCACCGCCGAGCGGTTTGTCGGAAGCGCAAATCGACTCGCTGATCACCTGGGTCGAAAGCGGCGGTCATCTCATTGTGAAATCGCCCAACGGCGGCTTTCTCGATGACGACCTGATGCTCTATACCAAACTGGGAGTCACTGCCGCCGATATGGAAGAGGAATGTTTCCAGTTCCGGCCGGTCGGTGAAAAAAAGCGTGCGGAACTTTGCGGCGATCGTTTTCTGGTTGACGACACCGAATGGTATACATGGTTGCTCGGCGATGAAGAACAGGGCTACAGCCTTGGACGCATGGAGTGGGGCGACGGCACCGTCACCATCGCCAGCAGTCTGGCGTTCATGAGCAATACCCAGCTCAAGGAAAATGGCGCACGCCAACTCACTTACCAATTACTGGCCAATACCGCAGACAAGGGAAGCTTTCATCTGGTCTATGCGACCGACATGTCGCCACTTTGGCTGTTGCTGCTGAAACACGCATGGAGCCTGCTGCTGCCCTTGGCCGTGTTGCTTGCCGCGTGGCTGGTATATCGAAGCCAGCGTTTTGGACCCTTGCAGGCTTCACCGAACCAGGATCGCCGCGCCTTGCTTGAACATATCAGTGCCACCGGTGAATACATGTTCCACCGGCATCTCGGCCACGAGCTGCATCTGGCGGTAGTGGCCCTGTTCAATTCAAAACTTCGCCGTCGCGACCCGATGATGGCCGCTCTCAGCGGCGAAGCGCAAATCCAGGCCCTGGCCGAACGTACCAAGATCGACCCTGAAAAAATTCGCCAGGCTTTCAAGCCCGGCTCGCTGCGTCAAAAAGAAAATTTCTTCCATAGCATCGCCACCCTTATCCAGTTGAGAAACCAACTATGAGTACCGAAAACACCCCTGCACTTTCCGCCATCTCCGGCACCGAACTGACTCAACGTGTCGCCACCATTCGCAATGAAGTGTCCAAGGCTTTTCTGGGTCAGCAGGAAGTTCTGGATCAATTGTTGCTGGCCTTGCTTGCCGGTGGCCATGTCTTGATCGAAGGCGTTCCCGGCCTGGGTAAAACCTTGCTCGTTCGCGCATTGGCGACCGTGATGGACTGCCAGTTTGCCCGGGTGCAATTCACGCCCGACCTGATGCCGAGCGATGTCAGCGGGCATGCTTTCTACGATCCGAAGACCGAGAGCTTCAAGATCCGTCGCGGCCCGGTATTCACCAATCTTCTGTTGGCCGACGAAATCAATCGCGCTCCGGCAAAAACGCAATCGGCTCTGCTTGAAGTGATGCAGGAACAGCAAGTGACGATCGAAGGCCGCAGCTTTTCGCTCTCGCCGCCGTTCATGGCGATCGCGACGCAAAATCCGGTCGAACAGGAAGGTACGTATCCGTTGCCGGAAGCACAGCTTGACCGCTTCCTGATGAAAATCCTGCTCGACTATCCTGCCCATGCCGATGAATTGCAGATGGTCGCCGCCGTCAGCAAGGGTCGCAGCGTCAGCGATTTCGACATGTCGTCGTTGAAGAAAATAATTTCGCCGGAAGAAATCGTCGCGATGCAAATGGGTACCGCGATGGTGGAAGTTGATGAAGTGGTGATGGATTACGCCGTTCGCATCGTGCGCGCGACACGTGAATGGCCGGGCATCAGTCTCGGTGCCGGCCCGCGCGGCAGCCTTGCATTGGTTCGCACTGCGCGCGCGCAAGCCGTGCTGGAAGAACGCGATTTCGTCACGCCGGACGATATCCGCAATATCGCCAAACCCGCGCTGCGTCATCGCATTGCACTCGCGCCTGAACTGCAAATCGAAGGCCAGCGCGTCGATGACGTATTGAATGCCTTGCTCGTGAAAGTCGAGGCTCCGCGCCGATGAGGCCAGCCAAGCCGCTGCTATGGGTTTTATTGTTGTGGGCGCTGATCGGTGGCCTGGTCACCTTTCACCTGCTGCCGATGGCGGCGTGGCTGGCTTCGGGTTTGTTTTGCCTGATTTTATTTACGCTGGATGCCTTTGCCCTGCGTGGCACGCCTTCGCCGGAATTCGTTCGCGATATTCCAGGCGTGCTTCCGGTGGGTGTCGAACGCGAAGTGGGGCTGCGGCTGCAAACCTTCACGCGCAGAAAACTGCGTTGCGATGTCCATGATTTGCATCCAGGCCATTGGCCGGTTTTCGGCTTGCCGAGACAGGTCACACTGACACCGCTGCGCGAACTGGCAATGAGCTACCGGATCACGCCAGCCGAACGCGGCAGTTTCGAATTTTCCGGATGCCAGCTACGTCTTTATTCGCCGCTGGGTTTGTGGCGTCAGATTCGTGTCTTGCCGATCAGGCAAACCATTCGTGCTTTTCCGAACTTTGCACCGCTGGCAAAATTTGCATTATTCAGTTCGGAACAGGCCTCGCGCGTGGTCGGCGCCCACCTGAAACGCCGTCGTGGCGAAGGCACCAATTTCCATCAACTGCGCGAATATCGTTTGGGCGACACCATGCGCCAGATTGACTGGAAAGCAACTCAGCGCGCTCGCAAATTGATTTCGCGCGATTACCAGGATGAAAAAAACCAGCAGGTTTTATTACTGATTGATACCGGTCGCCGCATGCTGGCGAAAGACGATGCGCTATCGCATTTCGACCATGTATTGAATGCCAGCCTGGTGGTTTCCTATCTTGCACTTCGGCAAGGCGACGCCGTCGGCCTGATGGCCAGCGGCGGTGCAAGCCGCTGGTTGCCGCCGCAACGCGGACTCGGCACTGTCGATAGCCTGCTGGATTGCGTTTACGATTTGCAGGCGCAGGCAGTGGCCACCGATTATCTCGCGGCGGCAACACAACTGAGTCTGCGGCAACCGCGTCGCTCGCTGATCATGCTGATCACTAATGTCCGCGATGAAGATATCGAAGACCTGATGGTCGCCGTCCGCTTATTGCAAAAACGCCATCTCGTCTGCGTCGCCAGTTTGCGCGAACAGGCGCTCGACACCACTCTGCAAAAGCCGGTCGAAAACCTGAACGATGCGATTCTCGCTTCTGCGATGGCGCGCTACCTGGCAGAGCGCGCACGCGCTCATGCCGCCTTGCGAAGCCAGGGTGTCTTCGTACTCGATGTCACCTGCGCCGAACTTCCGGCGGCACTGGTCGAACGCTATCTCGCGGTCAAGCGGGATGGTTTGCTGTAGTCGCTTTATTTCTATTTCGCAACGTGCATCGTGTAAACCATGAACCGTACTACCCTGTAAACTGTGTTTCGACACATTTTCAGCTGCGTTGCAGGGAGTCATGAAAGTCCCGATCCTCACCTACCATGCCTGCAATATTTCCGGCAATCGCTACGACAGCAATGACCAGATGGCATTGGCGGAAGATCTGCGTCTGCTTGCACGAAAGGGATGGCAGGTGATTCCATTGCATCAGCTAGTGTCCGTGATTCGCGGAGACGTCGTGGAGGATCTCGCGCATTGCGTGGTACTTACCTGTGACGATGGCACGCTCGCCGATGTGCGGGCATTGGTCTTCCCCGAACATGGCCTGCAGCCGGGATTGCTCGGCGTCATGGAAGCTTTTGTCGCTGAATTTCCGGAAAAATTTCCACGGCTCGAAATGAGCAGCTTCGTGATCGCCGATCCACACACGCGCGCCTTGCTGGATCGCGACTGTCTTTTCAACCAAGGCTGGATGGGCGAAGAAGTCTGGCAGCTGGCAAACGCCAGTGGTCTGATGCGGATTGAATGCCATAGTTGGGATCACAATCATTCCGTGCTTGATTCAAGCGGTCCCGATGCGATGCCGCGCGGCAATTTTTTCGTGGTCAATAATGATCCTCGTGCACGGCACGAGATTGACCATTCACTGGATTACCTCAATGCACGTCTCGCCGATAAACCCTGTCGCGTCTTTGCCTACCCTTACGGTCAGGCCAATGAGTATCTGAGCCAGGAATATCTTCCGAAGCATGCGGACAGGCTGGGATTGCTGGCTGCCGTCGGCGGTGAAAAGGGTCCCGTTACCCAGCACAGCGATCTCTGGAATTTGCCGCGCTATATTTGTGGCGCACACTGGAAATCGCCCCAGCAACTTGAGGCGATTCTCGAGGAGTGCGGCTGAGTGAATTCCAGGACAAGTCCGGACAGCGAGCTTGACGAATACGTCCGCATCGAAGTGATTCCCGATGGCCAGTATTTGGTGGAATCGATGTTCCGGCATCGTTATCGGCAGGCTGCACCGGATTTTCCGCATCATGTCGTCGTATTCTGCCGAAGCGTTTCCGGGCAATGGTTGCCGGCTGCCTATATGCATGCCACTGATCGCGGCGATTTCCTGCTCGGCGGCGGCGCCTGTGTTGATAATCGCGTGATCAGGCAATTAAGCAGAGAAAGCCGGAACGCAATAGCGAAAGCGGGCGGCCTGTACCTGCATGCCTTGCGTTGGGCGATGGCGTATTTTTCGCCGCACTATGCCGCTATCTTCGGTTACTGCGGCGATCGGCTTGCCGAACGCATCGATCTGTCTGCCGGTTTCGTGCATACCGTGCATCCGAATCTGCTGGTCTATTTCACACGTGAACTGACCGATGCCGAAAAAAATCGCCTGATTGAAGATGCCAATAAAATCGGACCATTCTAGACACTGTTTCTTACGTTGTTTTTTATAAGGAGATCATCATGCTTGTCGGTTTGCGCACTATCGCCTATCCCGCTCCCGATCTGGAAAAAGCCAAACAATGGTATTCCGATGTTTTGGGCACGCCGCCCTATTTCGATGAACCCTTCTACGTCGGTTTTTCCGTCGGCGGTTTTGAGCTGGGCTTGATTCCCGATGCACAACCCGGCATTACGGGCACGCAGGCCATGTGGGGCGTGGAAAATATCGAAACGGAATTCAAACGGCTGATTACTCTCGGTGCCACGGAACTGGAACCGGTCACCGACGTGGGCGGCGGAATCAAAGTCGCCTCCGTACAAGACCCGTTCGGCAACCGACTCGGCATTATCGAAAATCCGCATTTTGATTTGACGGCAGTACGATAACGCAGGAGCATTTTTCGGCCTGCGCCCACAATTTCCAACCGTAGGTGCGCCTGCTTGCTGCGCCCTGGCATTGCCGCAGATCATGGGCGCAGCAAGCAGGCGCCCCTGCGGGTCATTGGCGTGGCAATGCAGTTTGCGAATATCAATCGCCGTTATGCAGGCCAACCAATTGCGTTCGCAATTCTGCGTAAATCGCATCGGTTTCCGGACGTACGCCGTGCCAGATCGAAAAGCCAATCGCGGCCTGCTCGATCAGCATGCCCAGACCATCCAGCACGTTGCCGGCATTTGCCGCTTTTGCCCAGGACATGAAGGCAATCGCCGCCTCGCTGTAACTCAAATCGACCGCCAGCGTCCGCGTCGTGGCGAGTGTAAACGGCAGTGCCGTGCTACTGGCCTGGCGACCGGCCGACGTGGCATTGATGATCAAATCAAAACTGCCGAGATCTTTCAGATCTTCCCAATAGCGCGGATGCACGCGACCGGGCTGACCGATGGCGTCGACAAGGACATCGGCTTTTCCTGCCGTCCGGTTCACCACGAATAATTCGTCGATGCCGGCATCCAGCAATGCGGGTGCCACGCCTCGCGCTGCGCCGCCGGCGCCCAGCAACAGGGTTCGACGCCCGCGTAAATCAAGACGATGACGCTCGGTCAAATCGTGGATCAGGCCCGGGCCGTCAGTGTTGTCGCCATCCCAACCTGTTTCGGTACGGATCAGGGTATTCACGGCTCCGGCCCGCTGCGCACGTTCGCTGGTTTTTTCGCAAAGTGCGAAAGCCGTTTGCTTGTGCGGCAGGGTGATGTTCGCACCGCGACCGCCAAACTTGTGAAAACTTTTCAATGCTTCGGAAAAATTTTCCGGCATCGCCTCGATCGCGGTGTAGTCGATCGCTATGCCCTGCTGTTTTGCAAATGCGGCATGTATGCGGGGCGAGAGGCTATGTGCGATCGGATAACCAAAAACGGCAAAGTGCTGTGTCATGTGATTCTCCAATAAATGCAAGGTGGGACAGACGGAAGTCGGGATAATCTTCGCAAATCTGTCCCGACTTCCGTCGGTCGCACTACATCTCTTTCAAATAACGTGCGGCATCCAGCGCAAAATACGTGAGTATGCCGTCGGCACCGGCGCGCTTCATCGACACCAGGGATTCAAGCACGCATGCCTTTTCATCCAGCCAGCCGTTTTGCGCCGCCGCTTTCAGCATCGCGTATTCGCCACTGACCTGATAGACAAAGGTCGGCACGCCGAAATGGTCTTTCACCCGGCGCACGATATCGAGGTACGGCATGCCCGGTTTTATCATCACCATGTCGGCGCCCTCTTCAAGATCGAGTGCCACTTCACGCAAGGCCTCGTCGCTATTGGCCGGGTCCATTTGATAGGTGTACTTGTTGCCCGAGCCCAGTGCACCCGCACTTCCGACGGCATCGCGGAAAGGGCCGTAAAAACTCGAAGCATATTTTGCCGAATACGCCAGAATCCGCGTATTGAGAAAACCTTCTTCTTCCAGGGCTTCGCGAATCGCGCCAATGCGGCCATCCATCATGTCGCTCGGTGCCACCACGTCGGCACCCGCATAGGCATGTGACAGTGCCTGTGCAACCAAGGCGGCGACGGTGTCGTCATTGACGACATAACCGCTGTCGTCGATCAAACCATCCTGGCCATGGGTGGTGTAGGGATCGAGCGCGACATCGGTAATCACGCCGAGATCCGGAAATTCTTTTTTCAGCGCGCGAATCGTGCGTTGCGCGAGTCCGTTTTCATCCCAGGCTGCGGCACCATCGAGGGATTTCGCGTCCGGCGCCGTCACGGGAAACAGCACCATCGCCGGAATCTTCAGGGCAACGGCCTGCTCCGCCACTCTCAGGCATTCGTCTATCGACAAACGCTCGACACCGGGCATGGAGCTCACGGCCGCGCGTCCACTCAGCTCATGGACAAATACCGGCAAAATAAAATCATTGGCACTCAGGGTGTTTTCGCGCATCAAACGGCGGGAAAAATCATCGCGGCGCATGCGGCGTGGCCGCTTCATGGGGAAAGTCATACATTGCTCCTTTGCGAACATGATAACGCCGGATACGATAGGCGAATGCACTATTTTCGATCATTCCCCACCAGTGTGCGAGTCTGCCTGATTTTTCTGCTGGTGCTCGCGCTGTGCTGCGTGCTGGGGCCCTGGCTGATTCGCTTCGATCCGCATCGCCCGGACTGGAATTTTTTATCGGCGGCACCGTCTTTTCTGAGTGGCCACTGGTTTGGTACTGATGCGATCGGCCGCGACATTCTGGCCCGCACGCTCGCCGGCGGCCGATTGTCCCTGACAATAGGCGTGCTCTCGAGTATTTTGGCATTGGCATTGGGTGTGAGCATTGGCGCGATTGCCGGCTATGCCGGCGGCTGGGTCGAACGTTTGATCGTGCGTTTGCTGGACGTGATGTCGGCATTGCCGTTTTTATTGATCGTGATTTTATTGCTGAGCCTGTTCGGCCGTTCGATGTTTTTGTTGCTGGCCGCGATTGGCGCCTATGTCTGGATTGATCTGGCCCGCGTGATGCGCAGCGAGGCCGCGCGTCTGCGCGAAGCACCTTTCGTGCTGGCATCGATTGCCGCCGGCGCGCGTTTCGATCAGGTTTTACGCTGGCATTTGTTGCCGAACCTGATGCCGATCGCCTGGGTGTATCTCGGCCTGATTTTGCCGCAGGCGATTCTGGTCGAAAGTTTTCTCGGTTTTCTCGGGTTAAGCGTGGACGAACCTTCCGCCAGCTGGGGAAGTTTGCTCTACGAAGGCGCGCAGGAAATGGATAGCGCACCGTGGTCGCTGATTTTTCCGGCGGTTTTTCTGGTGGCGACTCTGGCCAGTTTCCAGTTTCTCGGCGATGGCTTGCGTGACTGGCTCGATGTCCGAAAGGATGACTCACGATGACGCCGGTTTTCAGCGTTGAAAACCTGCAGGTACATCTGGCGAAGCAGACCGAGCCCTTGCTCGGCCCTTTGTCTTTGCAATGCGCTCAATCGGAATGCCTCGGTCTCGTCGGCGAATCCGGCAGCGGCAAAAGCCTGACGGCGCTATCGCTACTGGGCTTGTTACCACCGGGCCTGCGAGCCAGCGGTCAACTGCGTTTTTTCGGCGAAGACATCGCGTTCAATTCTCCGCAACATCTCGCCTTGCTTGGCCGCGTGATTGCCTGGATGCCGCAAGATGCCTCGGCTGCCCTGCATCCACTGCGAACGGTAGGTGACCAGCTTTGCGAAGCTATCAAGGTGCTGCAAAAAATTTCCGCCGACGAAGCAAAAAAAGCGGCATTGCATTTGTTCGGACAACTCGAATTGCCCGAGCCCGAACAATTGCAGCATCGTTATCCACACCAGCTTTCCGGCGGACAAAGGCAGCGCGTATTGCTCGCCATTGCCCTGGCGGGCAAACCGAAAATCCTGATTGCCGACGAACCCACGTCCGCACTGGATCCGCGGCTCGCACGCGAGGCACTCGAGCTGCTGGATTCCCTGAGACTGAAACTGCAACTGGCCATTCTGTTGATCAGCCATGATTTGCCACTGCTCGGCGCCTATGCCCAGCGAGTGATGGTCTTGCAACGCGGCAAATTGCTTGAAACCGGCAGCAGCGAAAAAATATTCCGCCATGCCGAACATCCCTACACGCAGGAACTGCTTGCTGCCGAACATTTACCCGAGCCGGCAGCACACTTGATCGGTGCCAGTATTCTGCAGGTTGATCAACTGAGCATTCGCTATCCGCGCGCGAAAATTAATGCGGTCGAACGGGCAGGTTTTGATTTGAAGCGCGGCGAATGCCTCGTGATACTCGGCGAAAGCGGCAGCGGCAAAAGCAGTCTTGGCCGCGCCTGTCTGCACCTGATCAGGCAGGGTGTGAGTGGCAGCGTGAAACTCGAAGGCGAAGATATCCTGCAGGCATCGGGTTCCCGCCTGCGCGCCTTGCGCCGGCGAATGGGCGTCGTGTTTCAGGATCCGGCCGCTTCACTAAACCCCCGTAAGAAAATCGTAGACATTATCGGCGAGCCATTGCGCATACAAACCGGCATGAATGCTGGACAAAGACGCGAACGCGCGAGCGAATTATTGCAACAGGTCGGCATGGATTCCGATGCACTGGATCGCTATCGCCACCAATTTTCAGGAGGCCAGCAACAGCGCATCGCGATTGCGCGTGCCTTGGCGATGTCACCGGACATTTTGGTATGTGACGAGGCGGTTTCGGCGCTGGATGCCCATCATCGTGCCGGAATAATCCGTTTGTTAAGCGATATCCTGGCGACTCGCGGACTCGCTATGGTGTTTATTACCCATGACATGGCATGTGCCAGGGCACTGGCCGATCAACTAGTGGTGATGGATCGCGGACGTATTTTGGAACAGGGAGCGGCCAGCGAGATTTGGCAACACGCGCAACATCCTGTAACACGCGCGCTTATCGCAGCCAGACCGGGTGCCGCAAGCTAGACGAAAACAGCTCTCTGTGGCAACGTGCTAACAATGGCATTTAGAAACCTGCTACTGCGCGAACCGGACTCTTTCGATCAGACATTGCTCTGGGCGCAGGATATGGCATCGCTCGCAAACGCAACGCTGCGCCATTTCGAAAGTCTCGGCGCACGGAATGCCAAATTGATCTGGCATACCGCCTTGTCGGAACCGAATGACTGGAAATCGGTACCCGACGAGGAGCTCGGCGACGAAGAAATCATGCTGATCCGGCAAGCACGGCAACAAGGCAGCTATGCCGAAAGAATCGGCACCGAAATTTTGCATGTCGCCATTTTGCTGACCGGCCAGCAACATCTCTGGGCCTGCCTCTGTGTCGATCTCGATACCAATGCTTCCGATCCGCGCCATAGTCAGGAATGGCAGGAATCGCTGAGCAAGCTCGCCTTGCGAAGCCAGTCGGTTTTGCAAACCGAACGCCTGCGGGTGGACGTCGATCGTCTGGCTCGTGCAGAGCGTTTGCAGCGCTCGCTGTTCGCGATCAGCGATCTGGCCAATTCCGACAAGGAAACCCACGAAGTCCTGCATGATCTGCACCAAATCGTCGGGCGCCTGATGTATGCCGAAAATTTCTATATTGTCCGCTATGACCGCAGCGATGAAACCATGCGTTTCATCTATTTCGTCGACATGCATGATTTCATCACGCCGAACCCCGAAGAAAAAATTTACACCAAAGATATTCCCAACAGTGTGACCATGGCCATGATGCGCTATGGCAAGCCGATTCACGGCCCTTCCAGCGAGATTATCAAGTCGCTCGACGTTCCACGCGATGAAAGTCTCGGCCCGGAAAGTCTGGACTGGCTTGGCGTGCCGATGCTGGACCATGGTGAAGTAGTCGGTGGCGTGGTAGTGCAAAGCTACGATGCCGAGCACAGCTATACCAATGAAGACCAGGCGCTTTTGGCCTATGTCGCACAACATATTCTGACCGCTTTGCAAAGACGGGAAGCGCAGGAAGAGCTGGAAAAGCGCGTCAGCGAACGCACGGCGGAATTGCAGCAGGAAGTGGCCGTGCGCCAGCGTGGCGAACGCCTGCAACAAGCCTTGTTTCGGATTGCAGAAGTCAGCCAGAGCAGTTCCAGCATGGATTCGTTCTATGCCTCCGTGCACAAGATTGTCGGCGAACTGCTGCATGCAAAGAACTTCTACATCGCCTTGATTTCAGAGGATGGCAAAAACCTCGAATTCCCCTACACGGCAGACGAGCGGGATTCTTTGCGGCATGCGCGCCCGATCGGCAAGGGCCTGACCGAGTACGTCATCCGAACCGCAAAACCGGCCCTGCTGAACCGCCGCGACATCGATGCGCTCGAACAGGCAGGTGAAGTCACCGTGACCGGCACCAAATCGGTGAGCTGGATGGGTGTGCCGCTGTTCTTGTCCGGTGAAGTGAAAGGCGTGATCGCACTGCAAAGCTATACCGAGGATTACCATTACGCCGAGCTCGACAAGGAGCTGGTCAGCTTCGTCGGCGTACATATCGCCAATGCGCTGGAACGCCGGCTGACCAATGAAAACCTGCGCAAGGCCTATGCCGAACTCGAGCATCGCGTTACCGAACGGACTTATGAATTGGCGCATGCGAACAATGAATTGCGTGACCAGATCCTGGTGCGCGAACGCATGGAGCTCAAGCTGAAACATGAAACCCTGCACGATGCACTGACCGGCTTGCCAAATCGAAGTCATTTGCTGGGTCGTCTGGGTCGCGCATTGGGCCGCTACCATAACGACGCCAGTCGCCTGTTTGCTGTCCTGTTTCTGGATCTCGACCGTTTCAAGGTCGTGAACGATTCGGTCGGCCATCTGGTCGGCGACGAATTGCTGAAAGAAGCCGCCAAACGGATCAGCACCTGCGTTCGCGAACCCGATCTGGTTTCGCGACTGGGCGGCGATGAATTTGCCGTCGTACTGGAAAACATCGCCGACCAGGAAGATGTGATCATCGTCGCCGACCGCATCATTCGCGCCCTGAGTGCGCCAATGCGAATTGCCGGCAAGGAATTGTTCACCTCGGCCAGTATCGGCATCGCGATCGTCGATGCGCGTTACCGCAATCCGGAAGAATTACTGCGCGATGCCGACGTCGCCATGTATCGCGCCAAGGCCAGTGGCCGCAAGAAGCATGCGCTGTTCGACGAAGGTCTGCACGAAATTGCGCTGAAAACACTGGATCTGGAAAACGATCTGCGCCGTGCCCTGCACCGCCACGAATTCCAGCCGTTCTACCAACCGATTGCACAATTGATCGACGGCAAAGTCGTTGGCTTCGAAGCACTGATGCGCTGGAACCATCCGGAACGCGGCCTGCTCGCGCCAGGCGAATTTCTGGAAGTGGCGGAAGAAACCGGCAATCTGGAAGCCATGGATTGGCAAATCTACGAACAGGTTTGCATTGATCTTGAATCACTCGTGGTGATGGGCACTTACGTCACCCTGAATGTCTCGCCGGTGCATCTGCGCGACAAGACTTTCGCCGAACGCTTTCTGGCATTGATGGATCGCCACCATGTCAAACCGCAAAGCATCAAACTGGAAGTCACCGAAGGCGCCTTGCTGGAAGATCCGGAGCAAGTCGCCAGCTGTCTCTATATCCTCAAGAAGCTCGGCGTGCATACCGTGCTAGACGATTTCGGTACCGGCTATTCCTCGCTTTCCTATCTGCACCGCTTCCCGCTATCGGGCTTGAAAATCGACCGCTCCTTCGTCAATGCCCTGCAGGAAGGCGAAGCCGGTGGCAGCACCGCCATCGTTCGCGCCATACGCCTGATGGCCGATTCTCTCGGACTCGACGTGATTGCCGAAGGCATCGAAACCGAAGACCAACGCCAGCAATTGCGACTGCTCGGGCTCACTCTGGGACAGGGTTATCTGTTCGCAAGACCAGCCGATTTGAATACCGTCTGCGAAAAATATGTGTATGGCAATGCGGTGGTTTGAAGTCAATTGCCAAAACACGCTCAATACGAGAAAAATAATTTCATGACTCACTACGGATCGCCACAGCGGTGTATAGCCAGGTTTGATTTTGTGGTGCCGACTTGGTCAGCGACTACTTGTATGCAGGTGTGATTTGAACTGGTTCAGCAGCCTGTTGGTGAAAAAGCTTACGCCTGAATCTCGCGCAGAGGACGAGCTATGTCGACCACAACTCCACCAATTCAACACGACCGATGAATGGTTAAATAGTTGGGTTCATTTTCAAATCAACGGACCTCAAAGCCAGCATAAAATTATTTTACCCGGCGGTACTGGGCTCTACCTTTTTGGATCGATCGGCCTGGACACAGCAATGACTCCAGATGGAAATTTCTGGATTAATCTCTGGGACCTTTCTGAATCAGGGGCAGCTGAAAATTGGAGGATTGCATCTTCAACTGAACGCAGCTCAATCATTGTCACGACTCAAGGCAAACGCTTTCCCGAGTTAATTGCATTGCTACCCCTAAAGCCACAGAATGCCATAGCTTGTTCTGAGTGCAGTGGCACAAGCTATGTCCATCATGAATTTGTCTGGTGTAGCACTTGCGGATGTCTCGGCTGGCATAGGTAGAATTTTACGTACAATCGAACGCCGTGAAAATTCGACATTCAATTGAACCATCGCTGCGCCAGCCCCCTACCTTGTTTGTCAGGCCTGAAATCACATCATGCAATATCAACTAATACTCAGATTTCGCAAGGTGTCCATTGACCATCCGACAGAGATTCAATCCCTTGAGCGTGCTTTGACCGACTTGCTCGGTGACAGTGCCACGCTTGATGGCTATGACACAGGCGCACGCGAGATCAATCTGTTCATCATGACGCCCGAACCTGCATCAACCTTTCGGCGGTCCAAGCCCGTTCTCGAGCAGCTTTCCCTTCTGGACAAGGTGACTGCAGCTTACCGTCTGGAAGGCGGAGTTCGTTTTACCGTTATCTGGCCACTGAAATATAGCCGCAAATTCAACTTGTGATCTCCGGACAATCGGCATTACCGTGCAAGAAAGCTTACGTCCCTCAAGACACAAGATTCAAGTGAGCTATCATCCGGCATGGGACCCTTATCCTGGTATTTAGACTCATCATGAAAAAACTTTTATTGCTTATGCTTTTATTGGCCTCTGGCAACTGCTTCGCAGCCCTGGATTGCGACAGAGTAATGACCACGCCTGACATTAATGAATGTGCGAGACTCGATTTTGAAAAGGCGGACAAAGAGCTCAACGCAGCCTATAAAACAGTCATCAATAGTTTGTCCAAGAGTGAACCTGGCTCTACTCAATATCGCGACACAAAAAACTCGCTTGTTGCTGCCCAAAGATTGTGGATAAGCTTCAGAGACAAGGATTGCGATGCCGTCTTCAATTACTGGCGCGATGGCACTATACGAACAGGACTTTATCTGGCCTGCAAGACCGACCATACAAAGTTACGGACAAAACAACTGCAGGCCTTCCTGAAGTAACACGTCTGACTACGCAGCCAACATGGGCTTCACAACGGATTTGCATTTATCATGCGCTTCATCCACCTATTGTTTTGCGAGCCAGGCGGCTTATGAAAACTTTCTCAAAAACCCTGATGCCTTTCATGCTTCTTCTCCTTGTTGCAATGCCTGCTGGCGCGTCTGCAAGCATGAAAGACGCCTGGCTGAAGTTGATCAAGGCCGAGCTTCCGCCCAATTGCGCCGTGTCGATCACCAAAGTCGGCACGGTTTTGTCAGGCAATAATGGCAGCCGGGATGAACAGTGGTTTGTAAACACCTGTAGCGGCAATCGCGAGTATTGGGTGTATTTTTATCCACCATCGGCTTTTCCCGATCGCCATAGCCCTTATGCCATCGTTCGCGTGATTACAAAATCCGCATGAGCTGTCGAAGAACGCAATGCAGTGGAATCTGTGCATGAACGCTTCCGATGACCGCGGCGGGTACCGACTTCTTTGATCACCTTTCTCGCTCTTTCCGGAAAAGGGAAGTAAAAAGCCAATGATGCTCTCCAGACAATTGGGCAGTGCATCGGTTACATCGTGATTATCGGTAACAGGTTCCCCAGCAAGATCGTGGCGTTCGAGGTTCTCGTTCGCCCGCTGAAAGCAATCCCTCTTGTCCATGAAAAGATGACGGCAATGCTTAGGGCACAGCTATAACCCGTACCCCGGGTCATGGCTCTATCTGACCCGGGAGAATGTTAGTCCCGACATAACGGCGAGATCAAAAGCTTTTGTCGACGCATGCATGTGCTTCGATGATGCCCTTGCCTGGTGGAACCCCGGGTCAGATAGAGCCATGACCCGGGCTTCGGCAGTTTCAGGCGCTACATTCATTTACTATGATGCACATCGGGATCCTGTTCTGCTTGCCGGGCATCCCAAGCCAACTCGCAACATTGAACAGGGACCTATCATGATCGATACGCTTTCCACATGGCACGCGCTGGTCGTAACGCGAAACACGAAAGGTCTCGATGCACTGCTGGCAGATGACGTCGTCTTTCATTCGCCAGTTGTACATACTCCGCAGACCGGCAAGGCAATTACCAAGCAATACCTTGGCGCAGCTTTCCACGTTTTCTTCAACGAAACATTCAAATACATTCGTGAAATCATCGGCGCTCGCGATGCCGCGCTTGAGTTCCAGGTAGAAATAGACGGCATCGTCGTCAACGGTATCGATATGCTCAAGTGGAACGACGAAGGTCAGATCGTGGAATTCAAGGTTCTGATTCGCCCGCTGAAGGCAATTAATCTCATCCATCAGAAGATGGCTGCGATGCTGGTTGCCACGGCAAAGCCGAATCTATAGAAGCGCTTCCATCATGCGATAACCGGCGTCTTGCATGCCGAGTTTTTCGTAGGTCTTTTGTGCATTCACATTTTCGTGCTCGACGTACAGGCGCAGGCCGCAAACGCCGGGAGTTTGTCCGGCCATGTCCTTGACGTAATGATAAAGACTCTGGAAAACACCTTGCCGGCGGAAATCCGGATGCACGTAAACGCTTTGTATCCACCACCAATCGCCATTGCGCCAATCGCTCCACTCCGTGGTCAGCATCAAAGTGCCCGCGGGACGGTCACCCGACATGGCAATGAAATAACGTGCACGTTTCGGATCGGTAATACCCGCCTGCACACCTTTCAATACCGTGTCGCCGTCGAGCTGCTTGTGTTCGGTTTCCATCGCCATGGTCTGTGCCCAGCTTGCCAGTAGTTCGGCATCGTGAATGCCGGCATGGCGAATACTCAATTCAGATGGACTCATTATTTTTCCCCGTGCGTGATGTTCCCAATTTCCGCGTCAAGGTATTTCTGCCAAGACCCAGTTTTTCTGCCGCCTGTTGGCGATGGCCATCGGTAAAGTCGAGCGCGGTTTCCAACAGAATGCGGTCGAACTGCTCGCGCAATTGTGCATGGATATTCTGTTCCCGATGGCTCAGTAATTGCTGTGTGTTGCGAGCAAGCGCCTGCTGCCAGACATTCTGTGGTTCGACGATGAGTTCATTGCTGCGAAGGCAGGCCTTGAGATCCTTCAGGCCAATGCTGTCGCCGGGTGCCAATGCCGCAAGACGCCAGCAGAGATTTTCCAGTTCGCGCACATTACCGGGCCAGTCATGTTGCTCCATCCGTGTCAGAGCCTCCGGCCTGAAATGTTTTGCGCTGGCATTCAACTGCCGGGCGGCCTGCTCGAGAAAACGCTGCGCCAATTCCGGCACATCGGTTTTGCGATCTCGCAGTGGCGGCAGCTGCAGACGCACGACATCGAGACGATGCAACAAATCGGCACGAAATTTTCCTTCCCTGACCAAGGCTTCAAGATTCTGATGGGTTGCCGCGATAACGCGGACATCCACCTTGATCAATTCGCGGCCACCGACGCGAAAAAACTCACCCTCGGCGAGTACGCGCAGCAGGCGCGTCTGCAATGCGGCCGGCATGTCGCCGATTTCGTCGAGAAATAAAATACCGCCGTCGGCCTGTTCAAATCGACCAATCTGTTTTTTGTTGGCACCGGTAAAAGCTCCGGCTTCATGGCCGAATAATTCCGATTCCAGCAGTTCGGCCGGAATCGCCGCGGTATTCAAGGCAACAAAGGGCTTGTTGGCGCGCGGCGATTCACGATGCAGGGCGCGCGCCACCAATTCCTTGCCGGTGCCGGTTTCGCCGGTGATCAGCACCGACAAGGGCGCTTGCGCCAGGCGGCCAATTGCGCGAAACAATTCACGCATCGCCGGCGTGCTGCCGAGCAGTTCGCTTCCCGTTTCACTTGGCCTGACAGCGGCAACCGGAAATTTTTCCGGCATGGCACGTGCGACCAGACTGACGGCTTCATCGAGATCAAAAGGCTTCGACAGGAATTCATGCGCGCCGCCGCGGAAGGCACTCGCGGTCGAGCTGATATCGGTGTAGGCAGACATCACGATGACCGGAATTCCTTCATGACGTTTTTTCAATTGCTCCAGAAAACTGAAGCCGTCGGTGCCCGGCATGCGCACATCGGTAATGACCAGCTGCGGCAAAGCTTCGGTAAGCAATGCCGATAACGCGGTATCGGCAGAATCAAAACCGTGCACCTGATACCCAGCGTCGCGCAAAGCCTGGCTCAGCACAATGCGAACACTGCGATCATCATCGACTACCCACAGGCGTGAATTATTCGTCATCGCTTTCTACATCATTTACCGGTAACAACAGCGTAAAAACCGTGTGGCCCGGCCGTGAACGGTAGCCGAGTGAACCGCCGTGTTCACGTGCCACTTGCTGTGCCATCGCCAAGCCGAGACCAGTGCCTTCGGCGCGACCACTGACCAGCGGAAGAAAAATTTGTTCGGCCAGATCTTCCGGCACGCCGCGACCATTGTCGGAGATTTCCACGCGCAAACTCAGGCGATGGGCGGTATCGCCAATCAACACATGATGTTCTGCGCGTGTTCGCAAACCGACCTGCGATGCGCCCGATTGCAGGGCATTGCGGACGAGATTCCAGATCGCCTGCGTCAGGCGGTCGGCGTCGGCATACAACTCCGGCAAACTCGGGTCGTAATCGCGCACGAGTTTTACGGCCCAGCCGGCATCGGTATCGGCCAGCTGCAATACGCGTTCAAGCACCGCATGAATATTGGCGGCACCGAACTCG
>CAWKHT010000006.1:0-365000 GCA_963849575.1 uncultured Gammaproteobacteria bacterium
GACCACCATCGGCACGAATTGTCCGGCGCAGGCGTCGGAGATGTTATCGAGTACGAGAAAACGCAGGTCCGAACGGCGCACCCGATAGCGCCAACATGCGGGCCATTGTCCGCCCCCAGAATGCCGACGATCATGGTCATGGCACGCGTGGGTCGGTGTGATCGAGCACGTCCTGCGTTTGCTTGGCTCGGAATGCAGTCAGGGCTTCACGCACTGCTTATTTTCGAGCCCAACAATAGCAGCCGCAAACAGATCCCGCGTTGGCAGCACCGGCAGCGCCGATGGCAAAAGTGGCGACTGGAACACCGGCAGGCATCTGCACGATGGACAAAAGGGAATCCAGACCGTTGAGCGATTTGCTTTGCACAGGCACGCCGAGTATCGGAAGCGCTGTCATCGAGGCCAGCATGCCGGGTAAATGCGCTGCGCCACCGGCACCGGCAATGATGACCTTCAAGCCGCGATCAGCCGCCGATTTTGCGTAGCTGACCAAAAGATCGGGAGTTCGGTGTGCGGAGACCACCTGCACTTCATAGGCGACGCCCATTTGTTCCAGACGCTGGGTGGCGTGTTGCATCACTTCCCAGTCATTGCGGGACCCCATCACAACGCCAACGACAGGTGAATTTGCTGGACTCATAGCGTCTGCTTTCCCCAAAAGGCTATTCTATTCATATCTGAGCACAGGAGCGCGCCCCATGGATCGAAAATTACTGGATATTTTATGCTGCCCCGTCAGCAAACAGCCATTGGCGATGGTCAACAGCGCTGAATTGAATGCCCTGAACACCGCAATCGGTGGCGGCAATGTGCGCAAAAATGACGAAACTGCGCAAACACTATTATTGAAACAGGCGCTGATTACCCGCGACCACAAAATGATCTACCGGATCGAGGATGACATTCCGGTCTTGCTGGCTGACGAGGGTATCGCCACCTCGCAAATCGCCGATTTCCCGCGATGAGGTTTTGATGAATTTCAATCCGCCCGATCAAAAAATCATCGATGAAAATATTCGTGCTGCGATAGCCGAGGATATTGCCAGCGGCGATGTCACCGCGGCATTGTTGCCGGACTATGTTTCGGAGGGCTATGTTCTTTGCAAGGAAAAATGCATCGTTGCTGGCCGCCCCTGGTTTGATGCTTGCCTGAAAGCACTCGACCCGAACGTGAAAATTCACTGGCATGTAAACGAAGGTGATACCGTTGAACCGGTGAAAGTGATTTGCACTTTCGAAGGCAGTGCACGTGCGATGGTATCGGCAGAACGTTCGGCCCTGAATTTCCTGCAAACACTGTCGGGCACGGCAACGGTCACTGCCAGTTATGCCAACGCCTTGCAAGGAACCCGCACACGCGTGCTGGATACACGCAAGACCATTCCCGGCTTGCGTCAGGCGCAGAAATACGCGGTTCGCGCCGGTGGCGGCGTGAATCACCGCATGGGCTTGTACGACGCCGTAATGCTGAAAGAGAACCATGTGCATGCAGCGGGTTCGATTACCGCGGCAGCCGCACAAGCGAAGGCCCGGTTTCCGGATCTGCCCCTGATTATCGAAGTGGAAACGCTGACGCAATTGCGCGAAGCCCTCGATACCGATTGTGCACGCATCCTGATTGATGACTTTTCTCTGGAGGACATGCGGGCTGCAGTGGAAATTGCAGCAGGCAAGATTCCACTGGAAGTCTCGGGCTCGGTCACTTTCGAGCGGCTTGCGGAAATTGCAGCTGCAGGCGTGGACTATGTTTCGATCGGGGCATTAACCAAGCATGTCCACGCGATCGATTTTTCGATGAAGCTTGGCAAGTACGAACACTAAACGCGGTAGATTTGCTACCCGACACAAAAAAGCCCGCGCATTGGCGCGGGCTTTTTCAAACAGCTTGTAAAATTTACTTCTTGATCAGCAACACCACGATCACGATGATCGCCGCCAGAATCAGCATGCCGGCAATCAACTTGGCGTAAGGATTACCGCCACTGCCACCACCGGAAGATTTTGCCGGGGCAGAGGCTTTCATTTGAGCGGTCGGTGCATTCATTTCCATGCCCGGTGCCACCAGAATGAAACGCACGGCATCCAGTCGCAGCTCATCGCCGGGATTCAGGAAGCCGTGCTGCACGCGCTTGTTATTGATGTAGGTACCGTTTGAAGAGCCAAGATCTTCCACCGACAAGCCATCCGGCGTTGGTTTGACCAATGCATGACGACGGGAGATTTCGTCGGCAGGCACCGAAATATCACATTCTGCGGCGCGACCGATGACGACGGGGCCGGTGACCGGAAATACCTTGCTGAAGACGGCGCCCGATACACCACGCAATACATATTTGGGAACCGCCATCCGGACCCGGGTTGCGCCGGAATCTTCATCCGGATTGCCGCTGGCGACGGCGACGCTTTTGGCTACTTCCACGACCAGGAATTTTGCCTGGACGGTACCGATCAGCAGATTGTCGCCGGTACGCAAAGCCATTAAATCCGCCACCAGCTTGCCGTTGACTTCCACCGGCCCGGCGCCCGAGGGAACCTGCAAATTCGCGCCATTCTGGGTTACATGGATGGCGCAATGCTCCGGCAAGATACCCGGCATCGTGAGCACAATCGCAGCTTCTGCGCTCGAACCGATGCGGTTCACTCCGGGATTCAACAGTACCTGTCCATGTTCACCATTGGGAAAAACCAGCTTCATTCTCGCTCTCCTGCGAATTTATTGAGGGTCAAATCTCGGCCCTTGCCCCCTATCTTATCTGTGCTTGAGCAAAATCGGCAGGGGGTAGCCCTTGCCCATTCATCCCAGCTTACACACACTGACGGCATGGATACGATATTGATACTCATGTTTCTGGCCATACCGGCCGGATTATTCTGGTCTTCAGGCCGCTCCGCTGCAGAAATTGCATTGCTTTACGGTCAACGGGCATGCCAACAAGCCGGCGTGCAGTGGCTCGATCAAAGCGCGCATATGGTGGCCATTCGCTTGCGCCGCAACACGAATGGCTGGCTTGGCTGGGAACGCAAATTCCGTTTCGAGTACTCGCATAATGGCGATGACCGCTATGCCGGTCATGTCATCCTGCTGGGCACAACATTGGTCGGGCTGCTCGGACCTGTACCCAGGGAATCCGAAAATATTGTCAGCCATCAATAGCAGGCGATGGGGCTGGCCTACTTCACTACCCGCAAATGCGAAACATTTTTTTTCGGACCTTCGGTATTGCTGTCGGGTGGATCCGGCATATCGTCCGGATTTTCTTCATGCATCATGATGCCGTCATCGGGCAGCATCATGCCCTGCCCGGTTTCCAGCGCATAAATAGCGAGCACGGCTGCCATCGGCACAATCACGGACTGACTTACTCCGCCAAAGCGTGCCATGAACCTGACTTCCCGATTACTCAAATCCAGATGCGCGACAGCACGTGCGGCGACATTCAAAACCACGCGACCATCCTTCACTGCCGAACGCGGCACCTGCACGCCCTCGCGAGTGGCGTCTACCAGCAAGTGGGCGGTCATATTATTATCGTTTATCCACTCGTACAGAGCCCGTAATAAATACGGTCGATTGGATGTCATCACGGTGGGGATATTTTTATCGGACACTAATTGAGCTCGCGCAATACTTTTTCTTCGGGAGTAAGACTACGCATAAAACCCGGATTACGGAATATGCGCATGCCGTAATCATCGATGATTTTCAGATCCTTGTTCAGCTCCACTCCCAAACTGGGCAATCGCCAGATAATCGGCGCCAAAGCGCAGTCTGCGAGACTCATCTCGGGGTTCAGGAAAAACCGCGATGCCTTGAAAAGGGGTAGCGACTGCATCAGCAATTCTTTCATGCGTTTGCGGCTTGCCTCGGCCTGCGACTTGGTACCGGATTGCATCGATTGGACTTGCGGCACCCAGTCCTGCTCCATGCGCTGTGTCGCCAAACGTATGCGGGCTCTTGAAAGCGGATCAACCGGCATCAAGGGTGGATGTGGATAACGTTCATCGAGATATTCGCTGATGACCGAAGCCGAGTACAGCACCAGATCACGTTCGACCAGAGTCGGAACCGAATGATAAGGATTCAAATCGACAAGATCCTCGGGGGGGTTGCCTGGATCCACCGGAATCAGTTCGTATGTGACCCCTTTGGCTGCGAGTACCAGACGCACGCGATGACAAACCACGCAATCACGGGCTGAAAACAGGCTTAGGGTGTTGCGTAAACGAATACTGGTAACCATGGGCTCCCCTCATGTGCTGCAGTGGCTGGCTTGTAGCCAATCACTCGAATGCTTACGTTGCCCCAAACCGCAGGACTTTCGCAAGTCTTTGTCACAAGAAGTAACGTTTGTCGCGACACAAGAGTTCAGCCCCGGCTATTGAACGGACACAAAAAAACCGCCGGATGCATCGCCCGGCGGTTTTTTTTAAAGCTTGGCAGGAATTAATGAACGTCGCGCCAGAATTCCACTTTCAGCAAATAAGCCAGGAAGGTGAAAAACGCCAGGAAAAGCACAACCCATACGCCGGTTGACTCGCGCTTGGCAGCATTAGGCTCTCCGACGTAGGCCAGAAATGCCGTGATGTCTTTTGCCACGCGATCGAATTGTTCTGGTGTCATGCGTGGTTTCGGCTGTTCGGACAATTCAAAACCGATGATGCATTCGCCTTTGTATTCGCCCATTTCGCAGGCTTCCGCCTCACCCTTTGCATTTTTGTGCTTGGGCTCGGTTTTGGCGTGCTGGATACCTTGCAGTTCCCACAACACATGCGGCATGGAAGCACCCGGAAAAACCGTGTTGTTCCAGCCCGTCGGACGTGCTTCATCAACATAAAACGAGGTCAGATAGTTGTATATCCAATCTGCGCCCTGGGCCTTGGCACGAGCCTCCACACTGAGATCAGGCGGAGCCTTGCCGAGCCATGCCGTTGCATCGGCGACATTCATGCCGGTATTCATTGTTTCGCCGATTTTCTGGTCGTTGTAGATCAGGTTTTGTTCGACCTGTTCCGGTGTCAGACCCAAATCTTCGGACAAACGCGAATAACGGTGATAACTGATCGCATGGCAGCCGGAGCAGTAGCTCATGTAAAGGGATGCACCGCGTTGCAGGGCAGCCTTGTCGTCGAGATCCACTTGCGCGGATTTCATGTGGACTTCGCCACCGCTAGCCAGTGCAAGCCCGGGGGCTAGCAGAAGACTCAATAATAAAAAGCGAATCTTAGTCATGCATGGTCACCCGATCAGGAACTGGCTTGGTCTCGCCGATACGGCTCCACCAAGGCATAAAGATAAAGAAGCCGAAATAGAAAGCGGTAAGTGCTCTGGCGACCCAGGTTTGCGTGGTGCTGCCAGCCTGCATACCCAGCCACATCAAGACCAGGAAGGAGACCGTGAACAACGCGATCATTATCTTGCTGAAGGTGCTGCGATAGCGGATCGACTTCACAGGACTGCGATCCAGCCAAGGCAATGCAAACAGGATCAGCGTGGCGCCGCCCATGACCATCACACCGAATAATTTATCCGGAATTGCACGCAACATCGCGTAGTAAGGCGTGAAATACCAAACCGGCTTGATGTGCAACGGCGTGACCAGAGGATTGGCAGGAACGAAATTGTCATGCTCCAGGAACAAGCCGCCAACAGTCGGTACGAAGAAGATGATGAATGCGGCAATCGTCAGGAAGAAGCCGGCACCGAACAAATCTTTCACTGTGTAATACGGATGGAAAGGGATGCCGTCTGCATACTTGCCGGTTTCCGGATTTTTGACTTTCTTGATATCGACGCCTTCAGGATTGTTCGATCCAACTTCGTGCAAGGCACCCAGATGCAATACAACCAATAGCAGAATCACCAATGGCAATGCGATTACATGCAGAGCAAAGAAACGGTTGATGGTCGCATCGGACACCAGATAATCGCCACGAATCCATTCGGTCAATTCCGGGCCGATCACCGGCACCGCACCGAACAGATTGATGATGACCTGTGCACCCCAGTAGCTCATCTGGCCCCATGGCAACACATAGCCCATGAAGGCTTCAGCCATCAGCACCAGGAAGATCAGCACGCCCAGCACCCAAACCAGTTCGCGTGGCTTCTGGTACGAGCCATAAATCAGGCCGCGGAACATGTGGAAATAGACGGTGATGAAGAACAGCGACGCACCCGTGGAGTGCATGTACCGGATAATCGAGCCGCCCGGCACATCACGCATGATGTATTCAACCGAAGCGAACGCCTCTGCTGCCGATGGCTTGAAATGCATCGTCAGGAAAATACCGGTAACGATCTGATTGACCAGCACAAGCAAAGCCAGCGAACCAAAATAATAGAAGAAATTGAAATTCTTCGGAGCGTAATACTCCGACATGTGTTTTTTGTACGCCGGCATGAAACCCGGGGCACGCTCGTTAAACCAACCTGTCAGGCCAGCGACTGCTTTGTCGATCTTGTTCATTAAGCCGCTCCCTTTGGAGGTACGCCCACGATAATCTTGTTCTCGTCAACGAAATGGTAAGGAGGGATTTCGAGATTCGAAGGAGCTGGAACTCCCTGGAATACTCGTCCAGCCAAGTCGAAACGCGACTGGTGGCAAGGGCAGTAAAAGCCGCCCTTCCATTCCGAGTCGTAGACTTGCGGCAGCATTTCCGGAACAAAGGATGGCGAGCAGCCCAGATGGGTGCAAACGCCGACTATGACGGCAATGTTTTCCTTGCCGACAATCGTGCGCGCCTCGTTTTTCGCGAAAGCTGGCGTTTGATCGGGATTGTCGGATTTCGGATCACGCAAGCGGTTATCCAGGCTGGGCAAGGCCGCCAATTGCTCTTTGGTGCGTTTGAAAATCCAGACCGGCTTTCCGCGCCATTGCACGATCATGCGCATGCCGGGTTCGTTATCGATTTTGCTGATATCCACATCCACAGGCGCGCCGGCGGTTTTAGCCCTTGCACTTGGTTGGAATGAACTGATGAAAGGAACAGAGGCTCCGACGACACCCATCGCGCCGACGACGCCGGTTGCGATAAGTAAATTACGGCGGGAACTACTGACTTCTTCGTTGGCCATTAGGCGCTCCGATGCTGTCTAAAATGAAAGATAGATGCAGATCAATCCCCGACCTGCAAGACAGCATATTGTAACGGATGGCCTTGGCAGGCGACAACGGATAAAACGGCAAAGCCCGATATGAAACCCTGGTAACCCGCTCGAAATGCCACACCGGCAGGATAATTGAACCGGTTTTACAGAGCTTTGCGATAACGCTCGGCTAGCTGACCTACTCGCGCAACGTAAAGACGGGTCTCTTTGTATGGAGGCACACCGCCATAACGATCAACCGCACCTTCGCCAGCATTGTAGGCCGCCGCCGCAAGTGTCAGATCCTGTTGATAGCGCCGCAATAAAAAGCTGAGGTACTGCACGCCGCCATTGATGTTTTGTGCCGGATCGAAAGAATCGTTCACGCCAAAACGTCTGGCCGTTGCCGGAATCAACTGCATCAAGCCTTGAGCGCCCTTGTTTGATTGGACATGCGGGCGATAGGCCGATTCGGCATGAATAATCGCACGCACCACGGCTTCTTCAACGCCGTAGGCTCTTGATGCCGCCTTGATTTCGGCGGCATAAGCGGCGGTATTAAGACGCAGGGAACCAAAGCTGATCGAGGATGACAAACCGCAGGCATAACAGGTCGGCTGCGAAAAAACGGCGTATTCGGTTTTAATCGCCACCACATTGCTGACGCCTTTGGGGCGACGGCTGCTGAAATTCTTGATGCCGTTTGCATCAACATAGGAATAGGTGATGGATTGCGCCATTCGCAAAAATCGGGGGGCATTGCCGGTCGCGGTTTCCGATTTCGGGGCGCTGACATTGATGGCTACCGTAGAATCGGAACCCGCAGGCTTGTCTGATTTGATGACATCGGAACTTTCGGAACTGGGGCTGGCGGGCGCTGGCGAGGCAGCTGGCGGCGGCGCCCTGTATTGCTGGGGCGCGGTCTTGGCGACGACGACGCACTGGGAGCCCGCTATCTTTTTGCTCGTGTAGTTGGAGATGCCGTCACTACCGACGCATCGATAAAGATTGCCGGCGTCGGCAGTCGTAGCCCATCCCAAAAGCAGTATTAGTAAACCGAATGTACGCATAGGCAGAAGTTTCTCCCTATTTTTCATAAATTCCAAGTGTTTAGAGCATATTTATGATGGTTTGGGCCCGGTTTGCGGCTAAAATACGCTCCCCTTTCCTCCCGACCGGATTAAGCGCCATGACCGGGATTCCCGCTGCTGGTAAGTTATTCATCAAAACCCACGGTTGCCAAATGAACGAGTACGACTCGGACAAGATGGCAGACGTACTCGCGGCCGAGCACGGCCTGGAACTGACCGATAACGAGGCGGAAGCCGACGTTATTCTGGTCAACACCTGCTCGATCCGCGAAAAAGCCCAGGAAAAAGTCTTCAGCCAACTGGGTCGCTGGAAACAGCTCAAGAAAGACAAACCCAACCTCGTGATCGGTGTTGGCGGCTGCGTGGCATCACAGGAAGGCGATGCCATCATCAAGCGCGCGCCTTACGTCGACCTGGTCTTCGGCCCGCAAACCCTGCACCGTTTGCCGCAAATGATCGACGCCAAGCGCGAAACCGGGCTGCCGCAAGTCGATATCTCGTTTCCGGAAATCGAAAAATTCGACCGCCTGCCCGAACCCCGCGCCGAAGGTCCGACCGCTTTCGTATCCATCATGGAAGGCTGCAGCAAATATTGTTCGTTCTGCGTGGTGCCTTATACACGCGGCGAAGAAGTGTCGCGTCCGTTCGATGATGTGCTGCTCGAAGTATCGCAACTCGCCGCCCAGGGCGTGCGTGAGGTGAATTTGCTCGGCCAGAACGTCAATGCCTACCGCGGCGCAATGTTCGAGTCCGACGATAAAGCCGATTTGGCATTACTGATTCGCGCGATTGCGCAAATCGAAGGCATCGGCCGCATCCGCTACACCACTTCGCACCCGATGGAATTCAGCGATTCGCTGATCGAAGCCCATCGCGATGTTCCCGAACTCGCATCATTCCTGCACTTGCCGGTGCAGTCAGGATCGGATCGCATTCTGACCGCGATGAAACGCAATCACACTGCGCTCGAATACAAGGCCAAGATTCGCAAGCTGCGCGAAGCCAAACCCGACATCACGATTTCATCGGACTTTATCGTCGGCTTCCCGGGCGAAACCGACAAGGATTTCGAAGCCACGATGAAATTGATCAATGATATCGGCTTCGATCAAAGCTTCTCGTTCATTTATTCGAAACGTCCCGGCACTCCCGCTTCGAATTTGCCGGACGATACCTCCGATGAAGTCAAACATGCGCGCCTGAACCAGTTGCAGAACACGATCACCAACAACGCACGCAACATTTCGAATGCCATGATCGGTACCACTCAGCGCATTCTGGTCGAAGGCAAGAGCAAGAAACACGAAGGCGAATTGACCGGCCGCACCGAAAACATGCGCTACACGAACTTTATCGGGCATCCCCGCCTGATTGGTCAATTCGTCGATGTGCTGATAACAGAAGCGATGACCAATTCCTTACGCGGCCGTCTTGTGATCAACGAAACCGAAGCGACTTGAAGCCGCTTCTTCAGATTAGTGATTCCATAAATGACATCGACAAAAAAAATCATCCTCAGCGGCTTCATGCTTGTCCTGACTTCAGTCACGGCCAGCATATCGATTGCCAAGCATGCAGAGGCAACGACGGCTCCTCGCCCCAGCGAATGGGCAACACCGCTTGCAGTGGTCGGCCTGCCGAATTTGCACCGGGTCGATATCAACCTGTATCGAAGCGCTCAGCCGCTTGATGGCAGTGGTGAGGCGTTGAAAAAACTCGGCATTAAAACGGTTTTGAATTTGCGCGAACACGATATGGATGTTGTGTTGAAAAAAACCCAGGGTATCGGCTTGAAACGCTACCCGCTGCATACCTGGGATATCGATGATCGCGACATCGTTGCCGTGCTCAAAATCATTACCAATCCCGATAACCAGCCTATTCTGGTGCATTGCGCGCATGGCGCCGACCGCACGGGCTTGATGATGGCGAGTTACCGCATGATCGTGCAGGGCTGGAGCAAGGAAGCGGCAAGGCGCGAAATGAAACAGGGCGGCTATGAATACCATTCGGTCTGGATCAACATCGACCGCCGCATCAGCAAGATGGATATCGCCAAGCTTCGAGCCGAGATCTACGCAACCGAATAAATCAGTCCAGTCGTTTGCTGAAACGCATGATGGCCAGACTCATCATCACGATGGTGAAAACGAGCAGTATCAGCGCCTCCTGCCACATATCCATCAAACTGGCGCCGCGCAGCATGATGCCGCGATTCAAGCGCATGAAATGCGTCAGCGGCAACACTTCGGCTATCCATTGCGCGGTTTTTGGCATACCGGCGAACGGAAACATGAATCCGGAAAGCAGAATGGACGGCAGCAACAGGAAGAAACTCATCTGCATCGCCTGAAACTGCGATTGCGCCCGAGTTGAAATCAACAGGCCAAGACTCAGGTTCGCCATGATCAGCAACATGGTGGCGCCATAAACATCGATCCAGTGTCCGCGGGTGGGTACCTGAAATACCAGCACGCCCAGCAACAAGACAATCGTTGTCTGCACCAATCCGATCACGATATACGGCAGAACTTTCCCGACCATCAATTCGGTTCGCGATACCGGTGTCGTTATCAACAATTCGAGGTTGCCCCGCTCCCGCTCGCGCACGATGGCGACTGCTGTGAACAAGATCATCGTCATCGTCAAAATCACGCCGACCAGACCCGGTACCACATTCACGGCAGAACGCCGCTCGGGATTATAGAAACTCACTACGCTGATCTGTGCCGGCCGTAAACTGCTCTGCCCGTTCAATGGCATTTGCGCCAATTGCCGCGCGGCGTTTTGCACGCTGATATCGCTGCCATCGACCAACACTTGCACCGCTTCTCGGTTTTCCGCCAAACGTCTTTCAAAATCGGGCGGAATCACGATACCGACACTGATGCGACCGCGCTTCAATGCCTGCATCAAGTCATCCGGCGTTTGTGCCGATTCTTTTTGTACGATCACGCCGGTGGCCAGCATGTCCTGCACGACGGCGCGCGATGCCGATGTGTGTGCTTGGTCGACAATCGCCGCTTTCAGGCCGCGCACATCGAGATTGATCGCAAACCCGAACATTAAAAGTTGAATGGTCGGGATACCGACAATCATGGCTGCAGTGACCCGGTCACGCCTTAGTTGCCGCAATTCCTTGATCACGATGGCCCAGAGCCGGCGCAAATTCATTACACATGCTCCAGATGACTACGATGCGTTGCGGCGACGAATACATCTTCAAGATTTGGCGTGGCTGTTTCCAATTTCGCTTCCAGACCGGTGGTTTGCAAAACCTGATTGAGATGGCCAGGCACGGAATCCCCTTCCGCAATCAATACGCGAAGCTCATTGCCGATCTGCGCAACGCTGACGACGCTCACCTCTTTCAACAAAGCCGCCTGTACTTTCCGTGGTTGCGATGTCTCCACCTTGAAAGTGCGACCTGCCAAAGCCGCCGCCATTTTCACCGGCTCGCCATCGGCCACCAGAACACCGGAATCCAGAATGGCCAGACGATGGCAGCGCTCGGCTTCATCCATGTAATGAGTGGAGACGAGAATCGTGGTGCCGGCATCGGCAAGATCGAACAGTTTTTCCCAGAAGTCGCGCCGCGACTCCGGATCCACCGCACTGGTTGGCTCGTCGAGCAATAATAATTCCGGCTTGTGGATCACGGCACCTGCCAGCGCCAGACGCTGTTTCTGTCCACCACTCAATGTGCCCGCCATTTGTTTGTCGCGATCGGCAAGATGGTATTCCTGCAGCAAGGTTTCGATCCGTTTTTTTTGTTCGATACGCGGAACGCCCTGGATCGCCGCGAGAAATTCCAGGTTTTCGCGCACGGTCAAATCCTCGAACAGTGAAAAACGCTGCGTCATGTAACCGATATTGCGTTTCAATTGTTCGGCCTGTTCCGGAATGCGCAACCCCAATACTTCGATATTGCCTGACGTTGGCGTCAGCAAGCCGCACAACATGCGAATGGTGGTGGATTTCCCCGAACCGTTCGGCCCCAGAAAACCGTAAACGCAGGCCTTCGGAACGGTGAGATCGACATTATTCACGGCTACCAGGTCACCGAAGCGCCGCGTCATCCCTCTTGCCACGATGGCGTTGTCGCCCATGATTATTTGCCGGAGTCCGAAGACGTGAGCGTGACATGTACCGGCACGCCTGCAGGCAGACTGATGGCGTCCTTACCCAGGCTGATTTCTGCCAGATAAGATAATCGTGCCGCATCTTTTCCATTCAACGCGTAATACGGCGTGAAGCTCGGTTCACTGCGTATCATGCGAACCTTGCCTGCATAGATAGCGGTCGCACCATCGACGGCAACATTAACCGTATCGCCGATTTTGACTTGTGCGCGCATCGGCTCCGGCACATAGATTCTTGCGATGGGCGCATCGCCGACCAACAAGACAGCGAGCGGCGCACCAACGGCAGGCTGGTCACCCTGTTTGTAAGGCAGGCTATCAACTCTTGCCGCGCGTGGCGCACGAACCGTCAAGCGTCGCAAATCGATTTCCGCGCTGGCGAGTTGCGATTGTGCTGCATTGAATCGGGCTTCGGCCTGCGCGACATCTTCGCTGCGGCTGCCGTTTTGCAGTAAATCCACACCCGCCTTTGCCGCACGCACTTCGGCTTGCGCGGAGCTCGCCGTCGCGATGGCGCGGTCCAGATCGGCGCGCGGCAATAATTGTTGCTTGACCAGACTGCGAACCCGCTGCAATTGCGCATCGGCATTTTTTGCCTGCGCCTGCAACGCAATGAGTTTTTCATTGGCCTCGCGCCTGTTTTCCGATCTGGCTCCGGTCTGCAAAGCTTTCAGGGCTTGCTCGGCCTGGGTTACTTCAAACTGCAAGGTCTCGATACGAGCCTTTGCGTGTGCCGGATCAAGCTGGAGCAGAATCTGGTCTTTTGCCAGTTGTGCGCCTTCCGAAACCTGTATTTCGACAATGGGTTCGGCGGCGGTCGCCGGCAGGGTGATGCGATCCCATTCGAGCGTACCGAGCATCGCAGGCGTTTCTTTTTTGCAGGCGGAAAAAAACAGCAACAGTAAAATCAGGCAGGAATATTTCAGCTTACGCATCATTGGTAGCACCTCGGTTGCCATGCGACAGCTTAGCGTTTTTCTCTCGGGCGAGTCATCAATGTTTCGAACCCGGTTTTTATCAAACTTCGAAACTGCATTGCACCGGATAATTCCGGCAGCGGTTTACTGGTCAAAAGTCACCGAAAACGCTAGTCTGGCGGCATGACCCAGAACACCCATAACGACTTTACACTCAGCCCCGATGACCCTGAACGACTGGCCAATCTTTGTGGCCCTTTCGACGAGCATCTGCGGGAAATCGAAATGCGTCTCGGCGTTGAAATCGCCAACCGCGGCAATGTTTTTCGAATCGACGGCGAAAAAAAAGCAGTCGAGGCCGCAGAACGTTTTATCAAGAAATGCTATGCCGAAACCCTGGAAGAAACGATCGACCTCCAGGGCCTGAACATTCGGCTGGGAACCGCCGAATACCAGCGCTTTTCCGCACCTGAATATTTGCCGCAGGAAGTGACCATCAAGGTAAAGCGCGGTGTGGTGAAAGGCCGGGGTGAAAACCAGGCCAAATACCTGCATGCCATTGCTACCCACGATATCAATTTCGGCATCGGTCCGGCCGGCACCGGCAAAACCTATCTGGCCGTCGCCTCTGCCGTCGATGCGCTGAATGAATCGCGCGTACAGCGCATTTTGCTGGTGCGTCCCGCTGTCGAAGCCGGTGAAAAACTCGGCTTTCTGCCCGGCGATTTGAGCCAGAAGGTCGATCCCTATTTGCGTCCGCTGTACGACGCGCTCTATGAAATGCTCGGCGTTGATAAAGTCGTGAAACTGCTCGAACGCAACGTGATCGAAATCGCCCCGCTTGCCTACATGCGTGGCCGCACACTGAATGACGCCTACGTCATCCTGGATGAAGCGCAGAACACCACCATTGAACAGATGAAAATGTTCCTGACCCGTATCGGCTATGGTTCGACGGCCGTTATCACCGGCGACATGAGCCAGATTGATTTGCCGAAACACCAGAAATCCGGCCTCCGCGATGCCATTGACGTTCTCCGGAAAGTGGAAGGCTTGAGCTTCACTTTCTTTGAAGCAAAAGATGTTGTGCGCCATCCGCTGGTAGCAAAAATCGTTCGTGCCTATGATGCCCGCGATGCCAGCGACGACAATGCCGACAAGTGAGAGTGAACCGCATATTGTCGTCTACGACATGGACGGCACGCTTTTTCGAGGTGATTGCGGCGGTGCCTTCATCAAGCAGCAGATCAAAGGCAATATCGGGCGCCTGCTGCTTTCCATCCTGATCGCCCCGTTTGCATTCCCGATGCTGTCCATCCCGTCGATGCGAAGAATCGGAGTGTCGGCGTACTTGTGGATAGCCAGCGTTGGCTTGAGCGAAGCAGCCTACAAAAAAATTCTGGATGAATTTATCGCACAGTATCGAATCAAGCCGATTGAACCGGTTTTGACCGAATGCCGGAAAGATATTGCCGAAGGAAAAAAGGTCGTCATCGCGACCGGCGCCGGTCACGAGATGGCAAGTGCGTTTATCCGCCACCTCGGCATGGAAAATCGTGTCGGCCTGGTGACATCGCAAAGTGCGCGTTTTTTGGGCGGCATGATTTCATTGATACAAGCCAATGGTGAAACCAAACTGCGCGAATTGATCAGACAGGGTTATTCACCTCCGTATGTGCGCGCCTACAGCGACACTGCCAGCGACTTGCCTATTCTGCGGGCGGCAACCAAAGCCTTCCTGGTGAACTATCGCGAAAAAGATCGCATTTACCTGAGCCAAAAACTGGGTGAAAAATTGCAAGTCATCGAACAGAAAAAACCGTAGGGGCGCCTGCTTGCTGCGCCCGAAATCAATGCGATAAATAAACCGTAGGGGCGCCTGCTTGCTGCGCCCAAAATAAATGCGACAAATAAACCACAGGGACGCCTGCTTGCTGCGCCCAAAAGATTGCCGTAGACCTGGGGCGCAGCAAGCAGGCGCCCCTACGGTTTTTTGATTCATTAAAGTTTATGATACGGATTCGTCAGATCAGTGGATTCGCCCATGACCCGCGGCCCGATTCAATTTGATGTCAGCGTCAGCTACGGATTGCCCCGCGCCGGGTTGCCATCCGCACAAAGTTTCAAGAAGTGGGCAGCGGCAGCGGTGAAAGGCCGTATTCGCAAGGCGGATTTGGCGATCAGAATCGTGGACAGCAAGGAAGGCGGCGCGCTGAATCGGCATTACCGCGGCAAGGATTACCCGACCAATGTACTCAGTTTCCCGGCCGATCTGCCTGAAGGCGTGACCGTGCCATTACTGGGCGATTTGGTTATCTGCGCACCGGTTGTCGCGAAGGAAGCCAAGGAACAAGGCAAGACACTGGCGGCGCACTACGCCCATCTGACGATCCACGGCGTCCTGCATTTACTGGGGATGGATCATGAGGACGAGCGCGAAGCGGTACTGATGGAGCAGTTGGAACGGGATATTTTGGCCGATTTGGGCTATTCCGACCCTTACGAAGGCGAGAATTGAGCTGAACTGAAATGCGAATTTGCTAGACTAAGCTCACCGCCCCCAGGGCATCTTGCAAACCCCCATGTCTGACGACAGTAGTAGCCCCATCGAAAAACGCTCCTGGCTGGAGCGATTAAGCCATGCTTTCTCGGGTGAACCCGAGAGCCGCGAAGACCTGATCGAAATTCTGCGCGATGCGCGCGAAAACGGAATTCTTACCAGCGACACGCTGAAAATGCTGGAAGGCGCGCTGAGTGTTTCCGAGCTACAGGTCAGTGACATCATGGTGCCGCGTTCGCAAATGGTATCGCTGCCGGTGGGTGACGCTTTTATCGACCTGATGAAAATGGTGGTGGAATCCGGCCATTCCCGCTTCCCGGTTCACGGCGACGACAAGGACGACATCCTTGGCATTCTTCTGGCGAAAGACCTGTTGCGCGGCATCGTTGCCGATGGCGGCCCCGGCAGTATTCGCGAATTATTGCGTCCCGTGGTTTTGATTCCGGAATCAAAACGACTGAACGTGCTTCTGAAGGAATTCCGCCAATCCCGCAACCACATGGCCATTGTGGTGGATGAGCATGGCGGCGTGGCAGGCATCATCACCATTGAAGACGTGCTCGAACAAATTGTCGGAGAAATCGACGACGAACACGACGATGCCGATGAAGCCAAAATGATTGCCGCGCAATCCGATGGCCAGTTCATGGTGGACGCGCTTACGCCGATTGCCGACTTCAACGAGCAATTCGGCGCCGATTTCCTCGATGACGAATACGACACCATCGGCGGTTTCGTGACCGATGCCATCGGCCACCTGCCGGAGGCCGGCGAAGAATTGACGGTCGGTCGCTTTCACTTCCGCGTCGGCCGCGCCGACCAGCGCCGCGTACACAGCTTCGTGGTGAGCATTCATGGCGATGTTTAGGGGCTTGCTGCTTTTCGTCCTGGTCTTTTTTTCACAAACTGGTTTTTCCCAAACGGTACCGCCCGAATACACCTTGCGCGCCGGCGTGATCACGATGGAACCCGGCGAAGAATTCTGGGCACGCTTCGGCCATGACGCCATCGTGATTGAAAACCTGCAGACCGGCGAATCGATGTCGTTCAATTTCGGTTTTTTCGACATGGGCGAACCCGGATTTTTTGGTAACTTCATCAATGGCCATATGCAGTATCAGCTCGTCGCCTTGCCGACCGAAGACGATCTGCAGCACTACCGCGAAATGGGGCGTGGCGTCGGCGTGCAGTGGCTGAATCTGGACCAGAAACAAATCCGCGATTTGTATACGGCGCTCGCCGTCAACGCACGGCCGGAAAACTCCCGTTATACCTATGACTACTACAAGGCAAATTGCGCCACCCGCGTACGCGACTCGCTTGATGCCGTCTTGAAGGGGCAAATCAAAACGCAGTTATCCAGTCCGTCGCTCGGCAATTCCTATCGCAGTGAATCGGTAAGACTCGCCTGGCCTGCCAAGTGGATGGCAATGGGATTTCATCTTGGCCTCGGCCCTGCTGCCGATGCGCCTTTGTCTCGCTGGGATGAAGCCTTTATTCCCATGCGTCTGCGCGATTCATTGCGCGAAATTAAATTGGCCGACGGAAAGCCGCTGGTGAGCAAGGAAGAAGAATTGTTACCGCATCGTCTTTCCATGCCCCCGAGCGATATGCCGGCCTGGAAAAAAACCGCATTCATGATCGGTATTTTCCTGGCCATCGGCATTATCTTTCTGGCAAAACGTACTCCGCGTCTGCTGGCGTTTGCCGCGGGCATTTTCTGGCTAATCGCCGGTCTGCTGGGCTGTCTGATGCTGTTCATCTGGTTTGGCAGTGCGCACTGGGCAGGTTATCGAAACGCCAATCTGTTTTTGCTCTCTCCGCTGGCCCTGGCCTTGTTACCGGGCGCTTGGTGTTTGCTGCGCAGGAAAAAACCCGGCAAGTATTTCAACGGGCTGCTCTGGCTGATGGCGGCGAGCGCGGCCGTGGCCGGATTCCTGCAAATGCTCCCGTTCCTGGCCCAGCAGAATTTTGAATGGGTATTGATGTTGCTGCCCGTCCATCTGGCGCTCGCCAAATCCCTGGGCAACAAAGCGGATACCTTGCAGGATTGAGTCCGGTCAACCATCATTCGCCCATGAGCAATGTGATCCCGGAACAAGAAATCAGCGGCATGGTCCGCAACTGTGTCGCCTACTGCCGTAAAGGCACCAAGGTCGGCGACATTTCACTCGATGCCATCAGCGACGTTCTTGCCAGCGATGATAACGGCTTCGTCTGGCTGGGCCTCTATGAACCCGATGAAAGCCTGCTGCTGAAACTGCAGGAAGAGTTCAGCCTGCACCCGCTCGCGATCGAGGATGCCTCGAAAGCGCATCAAAGACCGAAGATCGAACTTTACGGCGACACGCTTTTCATCGTTATCCATACCGCACAGATGATCCGGGGCGCGATGGAGTTCGGCGAAACCCATATATTCATCGGGCCGCGCTTTCTGGTCACCGTGCGTCACGGCGCGTCGCTGTCCTATGCGAGTGCGCGTGCGCGTTGCGAACAAAATCCGACATTGATGGCATTGGGGCCGAGCTATGGTCTTTATGCAATTCTGGATTTCATCGTGGACAACTACTTCCCGATCGTCGAGGAATTCAAACGCGAATTGAACGAACTGGAACAGGACATCTTCGCCGAGACCTACAAGAAAGAAACCATCCAGCATTTGTACGAACTGAAACGCGAACTCACCAATTACCGGATGGTGGTTTCGCCCACCCAGGACATCGTCAACCAGCTGATGCTCTATCACCCGCAATTGGTAAAAGAGGAAGTCCGTGTGTATTTACGAGACGTTTTCGACCACGTGATTCGCGTATCGGAAGGAACCGATACCATGCGCGAAATGCTGACTGCGGCGATGTCGGTCAATCTTGCCTTGGTCACAGTGGCACAGGGCGAAATCGTGAAGCGACTGGCTGGTTGGGCGGGCTTATTGGCTGCGCCGACACTTATCGCGAGTTGGTATGGCATGAACTTCACGCATATGCCCGAGCTGGCCGGCAAATACAGTTACTGGGCACTGATTGGTGTCACCCTGACCTTGACCGGTGGTTTGTACGCTTATTTGAAAAAGGCGAAGTGGTTGTAGCCTCCGCTTCTCTCGCAACTTTGCATATCAGCAACAAAAAAGGTGCGCCTGAAGCGCACCTTTTTCTTTGAATATTCGATGGAATTACTCCGCCGTATATTTCTTCAACCACGCATTCACCGTGTCATGCCACAGCACGCTGTTATGCGGTTTCAGAATCCAGTGGTTTTCATCGGGGAAGGTCAGGAACTGGCTATCGATGCCGCGGCGTTGCAAGGCGGTAAATGCACCGATGCCTTGTTCGACCGGAATGCGGTAGTCGAGTTGGCCGTGAATCACGAGCATCGGCACTTTCCAGTCGGCAACGTGATTGACGGGATTGCTGACTTCGTAGGATTCCGGTTTTTCATAAACGGTACCCTTATGTTCCCATTCGTCGAACCACAGTTCTTCGGTCGAATAACCCATGCTGCGGCTGTCGAATACACCGGAATGCGACACCAGGCATTTCCAGGGCGCCTGCCAGTTGCCGGCAATCCAGTTCACCATGTAACCGCCGTAACTGCCACCCAAGGCACAAGCACGTTCGCCATTGAGGAATGAATATTTACCCAGTGCCGCAGCCCAGCCTTTCTGCAAATCTTCCAGTGGCTTGCCGCCCCAGTCGCCGGAAATACCATCGGTAAATGCCTGGCCGTAACCTGTAGAACCGTGGAAATCGATCATGACGACGGCAAAGCCCATGCCGGCATAGGTTTGTGCGTTCCAGCGGTAATGGAAATTATTGCCGAAGCTGCCTTGCGGCCCGCCGTGAATCAGAAACGCGACCGGGTATTTTTTGTTCTTGTCGAAGTTCGCAGGCTTCACCACGTAACCGTAAACGGTTTCGTTATTCCAGCCCTTGAAATTGAATTGCTCGTAGCCGCCCATCGCGATGTCTTTCAATTTATCGGCATTGAAATTCGAGATTTGTTTGACCTTCGCGCCTTCCGAATTGCCCACAAACAACTGTGCCGGCGAAGTCAAAGTGCTGCGGGCAAATACCAGAGTATTTCCGACGATATCAAAGCCGGAAACGGTGCCATTGCCTACCAGTTTGCGTGCTGCGCCAGTCGTCGTGTCGATGGCAAAGAGGCCATGGTTACCGACATCATCGGTCACGGTATAAAGCGATTTGCCATCGGCACTCAACAACAGGCTGTCTGCACTGCGATCCCAGGCGGCGTTGATTTCATGCTTGGCGCCGCTTGCCAGATCCATCGCGATTACGCCGAAACGGTCGGCTTCGAAAGTGGCGCGCTTCATCGCACGGTAATACAGGGTCTTGCCGTCATGGCTGAATACCGGGCCGGTATCCCAGGCGAGGTTTTCCGGCGTCAGGTTTTTCGGTGTCGTGCTGCCGTCAGCGGCAACGGAATACAAATCGAAATTGGTCGACCATGGTTCGGTTTTCCCGGCGATACGTGCATTGAACACGATGGTTTTGCTGTCGGGCGAAAATGCATATTCGCTGGCATCGCCGAAAGGTTTCGATGGCACATCGCCATCAATGTCATTGGTAATTTTTTTCGGCTCGCCACTTAATTTGCCATCGCCCGAAAAATTGGCCGTGAATAATTGATTGCGTCGGCCATCGGCCCAGGTATCCCAGTGGCGAATGAAAATCTTGTCATACAGAACGCCGGTCACCTTGGCGGCAGCGGTATCGTCCAGGCGTTTTTTCGTGCAGGCCAGATCATTGCAGTCATTGAAAACTTCCAGATTGAAAGCGACCGATTTTCCGTCCGGCGAAATCTTGTAGCTGCCGATATCGAGCGGATAATTCGACAGCTGGACAGCATCCCCGCCGGCAAGTGATTGCTTCCACAATTGCATCGAGCCTGATTTGGCGCTGAGGAAATACACGCTTTCGCCATCGCCGGAAAAAGCCAGACTGTTGACGCTGAAACCTTCCGCCGTGAGCCGTACCGGAGTCTGCTTGGAATTCAGTGATTGTTTCCACAAACCGGTCTTGGCCTTGTTCGCTTCGTAATCGACTTTTCGCAAACCGTAGACGATCGTTTTGCCATCGGGTGAAAGCGTGGGTTCGGAAACCCGGTCGAAATTCACCATGTCGCGAACATCCATTCCGCGAGCAGCGAAGGCTTGCGATGAAATCAACATGGGCAGCATCAGGGCAATAGAAGCAAAACGGCTATTCATAAAAGCACCGAGTATTGGGAAGCCCACAGTTTAGGCCCAGGCGGCCGATACGCCAAGCTTTGGCCTAGCCTTACCCTGCCGGGCTCAGGCTATACTCGGGTTTTTACGGTTACCGGAGTTGGTTTGTGAATACTGTGGCCCTGCCCTCGGATGATAATTTTCTCGGGCACCCGAAAGGGGTGTTCGTCTGTTTTTTCACGGAAATGTGGGAGCGGTTTTCGTTCTACGGAATGAAGGCGCTGTTACTGCTTTATCTTATCCAGCATCACAAATTCGGCGACTCCGTCGGTCTCGACGTGCTGGGTGCCTACGGCGGTTTGGTCTACTGCATTCCGGTCTTCGGCGGCATGCTGGCTGATCGTTATCTCGGCATGCGTAAAGCGGTGATCTTCGGCGGTCTGCTACTTGTCTGCGGACATATCGGCATGGCGGTTGAAGGCAACACGGCTACCCTCGTGAACGGAACCATGGTGCGTGATGAAGGCGCATTGCAGGTTTTCTACCTGTCGCTGTCATTGATCATCATGGGCGTTGGTTTTCTGAAGCCAAACATTTCCACGATTGTCGGCAAATTGTATTCGCAGGATGATCCTCGCCGTGATTCCGGCTTCTCGCTGTTCTACGCGGGCATCAATCTCGGTGCGCTGTTTGCGTCACTGGTTTGCGGTTACCTCGGCCAGACGTTCGGCTGGAAATACGGTTTCGGTGCTGCCGGTATTGGCATGATTCTCGGCCTGCTGCAATTTCTCTGGGGTCAGAAATATCTTCATGGCCATGCCGAGCCACCGCAGACTTTGCAACGTTCAAAAGAATTTTCGATCTATGCCGGTGCGATTGCCGGATTGCTGCCATTAGCAGGCCTGATGTGGGCAGTCGCAAACGGTGCATTCAAATTACCCGGCGATATTTCGCTGGCACTGGGCCTGATGATTCTGGTGATGATCGGCGTACTGATCTGGTTCATGTGGTTCATCCTCAGCAAATGCACGCCGGTGCAACGCCACCAGATGATTTCCCTGATGACACTGATTTTCATGTGCCTGGTGTTCTTCGTTTTATACGAGCAAACCTACGGTAGCTGGGTCACGTTCACCGACCGCTTGCTGACCAAGGACATCGCGCCTTCCATGGTGCATGCGCAATCGCAGATCGTCTGGTCGAATGACTGGATGTCGAACTTCAACATGTTCCTGAAAACTGTTCCGTGGTCGATCATTTCGCTGCTGCTGGCGCCGGCCTCCTTCATGTTGGCTGCAACGCTCTCGGATCGAAACCCGGCATCGAAAGCACCTAAATTATTGTTTGCCGGTGCTTTCGCATTGATGCTGATTTTCCTGATTCGCGACTCGGTGGTATTGCCACAAACCGGCGGCTCGCTGACCTATCTGGGCGCGATGTTCCTGGTGTTGCTGGCGCCAATATTCACGGGCTTATGGGGCTGGCTGGACAAAGTGGGCGCCGATCCATCAAAGCCAATTAAAAGTGCACTTGGCTTGATGTTTGCGGGCTTGAGCTTCATCCCGCTCGCGATGGCTGCGCAGCAAACCGGTGCAAGCGGAGAACAGGCAAGCGTCTGGTGGCTGGTATTGGCTTATTTCATTCTTGAAATAGGCGAAATGTGTTTATCGCCGGTGGGACTGTCGGCCGTTACGCAATTATCCATGCCGCGTGTCGTAAGCCTGATGATGGGGACCTGGTTTCTGGCAACGGCTTTCTCCGAAACATTGGCTGCATTGTTCGGCAAACTGGCTGCGATTGAAATTGAAGATGGTGGCACACTGGTTCAACACAGTGCCGAATGGACATCGGCAGCCGCCAAATACGAACACCTCTTCTGGCTGATGATGTGGATCGGACTCGGTTTCGCCGCCCTGGCGTTTATTGCATCCCCCCTAATCAAGCGAGGAATGCATGGCGTGAAATAAACCATCCGTCATCGCACACAAAAAAACGGCACCGCAAGGTGCCGTTTTTTTGATACAGGATTTTTTATTTTTATTTGGCTTGACTGCCGGAACCGATATTCCTGTCCAAAAAGGCAAGCAGCCGATTGGCAAAATCAAGACGGTTTTTCATCAGGTAATTGCCGTGGCCTTCTTTTTCATAGACGACCAGTTCGACCGGCTTGTTCAATCTTTTCAGTGCGTCATTCATCATTCTGGAATGGGCAATGGGTGCGACATCGTCTTCATCGCCGGCAGCGAGCAATACCGGTATCTGGATTTTGTCCGCCATCTTGTTGGGTGAATTGGCTGCCGTTGCCGACGAACCGAACCAGCGATCCATCCTGGCTTTTCCGTAATTGGAATCAGCTGCACCATCCGTGTAAGTTTTCGCCAGATCATAGACACCCACATTGCCGACTGCACAAGCATACAGGTTGGGCTCTTTGACAGCCCCCATCAGTGCGGCGTATCCGCCGTAACTGGCTCCGTAAATGCATATGCGTTTTGGATTCGCAATGCCCTGTGCAATCGCCCATTTTGTGGCATCGGTAAGATCGTCCTGCATGGCGCCGCCCCACTGGCCATAACCACTGACTTCAAAATTCCTGCCGTAGTTACCCGAGCCACGGAAGTTCACTTGCAAGACGGCATAACCCCGGTTGGCAAGCATCTGCACTTCACGATCCAGACCCCATTCGTCGGCTTCACCGAAAGGGCCGCCATGCACATTGATGACCAGCGGCAGATTTTTGCCATCGCTACCTTTCGGCAGAGTCAGCAAGCCATTCAAAGGCATGTTATCGCGCGCCGTAAACTTGACCGGCTTGGTATTGCTCATCAGGTCAGGATCCAGATCGGGAGATCCGGAGGCGAGATAGGTGGCATCCTTCGTCTTCAAGTCATACAAATAATAATCGCCGGAATTGGTATCGGAATAGACGTAATACAGACCAAGATTCCCGTCCTTGGTAAAGGATGTCGGAACTACGGCTGCGCCAGGAAAGCTTGCCTGCATGCCACGCAGTACTTTCGCATAGGGATTTTCCGGATTGACGTATCGGTACTTCGGAATGCCATCCAGATAGCGAATGGCGTAAACACCACCGTCAAGCGGCGAAGACAAGGCGAATTCAGGATCTACCGTGTCATCCTTGAACAGCAATTTTCTTTCCTTCGTTACGGTATTGAACTCGTAAACGGCATCTGGACCCGTCTCTTCCTCGATCTTCAAATACGCAATCACGCCGTCGGCAGAGTAAGCGATGGGCTCGACGTTGAGGGAAGTTTGCTGTTGGTTGTTGATGACAGTCCAATCTTTGCTTTCGCTCTCGCGGTAATACATCGTGGTGTCGAGGAATTCGTTCAAGCTGGTCGCGAAACGCACGTCGCCTTTATTGTCGCTGTAGAAGTCAACGTTTTTCCCGGGCGCGCGAGTCGGCACTTCGGTCAGCTTGCCGGTATTCACGTTCATGCGGGCGACCTGGTATTCGTTCCAGGTATCGTTGAAAAGCAACACGAGCGCACGGTTATCGTCGTAACGCAGGATGTCGAGAACAGCCAATACGTAGTAGCTGTCGAAATGCGTGCTGGGCGCCGAAAAATTATCCACCCGACCCTGACCACTGCCATCGGCATTCACTGAAAACACGCCTCGTGTTCCCTGCGGTGAACTGAGACGCCCCTGCTTTTTCGCAGCGGTAAACAACACACGTTTGTCGTTTACCCAATCAAACCATTTCACGTGGGCTTTTTCTTCCAGCACTACCTTGCCGGTAACCGACAAATTATCGCGGCGAAGAATAACCAGAACGGTACGGTTCTCTGCTGGCAGTGTTGCCGCCAGAAACTCACCCGTGGGCGACAGCTTGATGTCCTCGAACTGATTCAATGCGAGGAATTTCTCGACCGGAATGGTCTCGACTGCTACCGCATTGCCAGAAATACCTATACCGCCGAGCATCAGGCAGAGGCTAAAGAATGTTGAACGCATAAATATATCCATTATTGATGGTTGCGAAAGACGGTAATGGGCCGATTGTTCGCGAGTGTCGGCATGATACGTGCTTTGACATCCAAAAACGAAAACGGCATCCATTGGATGCCGTTTTTGTGGTCTGTGTACAGGTTTTAGTTTGCCTTGACCTGCTGGCCGCCAGAACCTATGTGTTTGTTCAGGAATCCGAGCAGTCGCTGGTAAAAATCGATCTGATTCTTGAGCAGAAAATTGCCGTGCCCCTCGCCATCGTAGATGACCATTTCGGATTGTTTTCCGGCTTTGAGCAAGGCGGCATGCATCATTTCGGTATGTTTCGGTGCAGCACGCGCGTCTTCACGGCCCGCCGCGAGGTAAATCGGAGCCTTGATGCGATCAACCAATTTATTCGGCGAGATCGAATCGAGATCTTTATGACCCAGGGTTTCATCAAGAAAATTCTCGCCCGACTTCGATTCGGGAATATCACCCGTGTGGTACATCGCCGTCATGTCATAAACACCCACGTTACCGAATGCGCAGCGGTAAAGGTCCGGCTCTTTGGCAACCGCCATGATTGACGAATAACCACCGTAGCTTGCACCGTACATGCAAATGCGATTTTTGTTTGCAATACCTTCACTGATTGCCCAGCGTGTGGCATCTGTCAAATCATCCTGCATGGTACGGCCCCACTGCTTGTAGCCCAGATGCATGAAGCTGCGTCCGTAGCCACCGGAACCACGAAAATTGATTTGCAGTACCGCATAACCATTGGCAGCAAGAATCTGGACGTCCGGGTTATAGCCCCAATCATCTTTCGGTCCAAACGGACCGCCATGCGGGTTTACCACCAAGGGTAAATTCTTCCCGTTGCTACCCACGGGAACCGTCAAGAAACCACTGATCGGCGTACCGTCTCTCGCAATGAAATAAATCGGTTCCATTTTTGCCAGCATTTCCGGCTTGAACCAGGCATTCTTGCTGACCAGATATTCCAGCTTGTTCTTAGTCCGATCAAAAAGGTAAAAATCTCCTGGTACATTGTCGGCATAACCAATTACCAAGGCCAGATTGCCGTCGGCGGTGTAGGAAGTTGGCGACATAACCTGCGATGGCAAAGTCTTTTGCAGACTAGCGTGCATCACCGCAAACGGATTTTCCGGATCGAAATAATCATAACGCGGCTTTCCATCGTCGTAAGCGATGCCGTACATGCCACCATCAACGGGGGACCTCAAATAACCGGCAGGATCAACATTGTCGTCCTTGCGTAACAAGCTCATTTTTTTTGTTGTATCGTCGAATATATAGACGCCATTAGGGCCTTCAGTTTCTTCGGATTCAAGATAGACGGTTTTACCATCGGCAGAAAATCCTGCCGAACTCACGGATTTTTCGGTAACCGCTTCATCATTGATCAGTTCCCAATCCGATTTGTCGTCCTTGCGATAATAGGTCTTGGAACGATTGTCACTGCCTGCACCAGTTACCAGTCTTACATGGCCCAATGGATCAGCAGCAAAACTGCCATTGCGAACGGGCGACTTCACGACCGTAATATATTTGCCGGTATTCACGTTCATTTTTGCGACTTGACTGGTACCGCCTTCACCGCGAATGGTGACCAATACAAAGTCATCCACTTTAAGCAACGTGCTTAGGAGCGAGGCAGAAACAAAACGGCTGCCGCTGGAAGAAGAGCGGGCGCCGACCAGCGCATTGCCCTGTCCCTTGCCATCTGCATTGACGCCATATATTTCGCCGAACGACGTCGGCCTTTCCAGCTCACCGGCTTTCTCACCAATGGAGAACAGAATCCGGTTGGGATTCACCCAGTTAAAACCGACAACATAGGTGTCTTTGGGCAGCACGACTTTCCCGGTCAGTTTCATGTCGGACCGGCGCAGGATAACCAGACTTGAGCCATCGTCTTTCGGAATGGTGGCGGCCAGATACTCGCCAGTCGGAGAAATGCTCATGGTTCCGAATACATCTCGCTTAAGGAACTGTTCCAACGGAATCGGTGCTTTCACTTGAGCATTTACATGGACCGGGCTCAAGCCAAGCAATGCCATGGCCAGACCGGATAAAAATTTATTCATAAAAAAAACCCCTGTGTTGAAACGAAAATTAAACACCGCAAGCAAATTCGCCTGCTGATCATACAAAGCTATTTGCGCTTATGTCTGTGCCATTAGTTCTAGCTAGCGAATGCTGAATTCAGCAACATGAAATCAAACCATCTCCGCCAATACCTGATTCAAGCCCAGCCGCCAGTTCGGAAGTCGCATGCCGAAATCGGCTTCAAAACGGCTGCAATCCAGTCGTGAATACATGGGGCGCCGGGCCTTGGTCGGATATTCATTGCTCGGAATTCCCACCAGCCGCGGAGCCTTGTCAAGCAAGCCTGCCGACAGAGCTTCCTGATAAATCGTCTGGGCAAATTGATGCCAGCTGCATTCCCCTTCAGCGGCAACATGCCAGGTGCCACTGGCATCGAAATTCTTGCTGACGGCCAACGCAGTCGCTGCTGCCAACCAGCGGGCCGGTGTCGGCGAACCGATCTGGTCATTGACGATTCTCAGCTCGTCACGTTCTTTCGCCAACTTCAAGGCTGTGCGCAGGAAATTTTGCCCACGTGCGGCGTAAAGCCAAGCGGTTCGGAAAATGAAATGCGAGCAACCCGCTTCACGAATCGCCAGCTCGCCTGCGAGTTTGGTCTTGCCGTACACGCTTGCCGGTGCGGCCGGATCGTCTTCGCGAATCGGGCGCAATAAAGTACCGCTGAAAACATAATCGGTCGAGTAGTGAACCAGTTTGCTTTTGTGTGCCTTGCAGGCCAGAGCGAGTTCGGCGACGGCATCCGCATTCACGCGTTGCGACAGGGCGGGCTCGTCTTCGGCACGATCCACCTGGGTATGGGCGACGGCATTGAGCACAAGATCCGGTTTTTCATGCTGCACAAGCCGCTCCAGATCACCGGCCTTTTCGAAATCGATTTTCGTGCAGGCATTCCCGCCCGGCAGCAGGCCGCTATAGGTGCAGGCAGTGATTTCTCCCAGCGGCGCAAAAGCACGGTGCAACTCGAATCCAACCTGACCATCCGCACCCAGTAACAAGATTTTCATGCTTCGACTCTTGGCAATTTTTCCGGCGCAATATCACATAAAAACGGGGCTTTGGCATCCTTGCCGGAAAGCAAAGGCTTGCAGACAGGCCAGTCGATGGCCAACTCGGCATCATCCCATCGCAGGCTGGCGTCACATTCGGGATCATACATTTCGGTACACAGGTAGCTGAAGAGTACGTGCTCGCTGAGCGCCAAGAAACCATGCGCGAAACCGGGCGGAATCCAGAACTGACGCTTGTTGTCAGCCGAAAGAACTACCGATTCCCAGTGCCCGAACGTGGGGGACCCGCGTCGAATATCCACCGCAACATCGTAGACCTCGCCTTCAAGCACATGGACCAGCTTCCCTTGCGGTTTTGGCCATTGATAATGCAGGCCACGCAGTACGCCATGCGCCGACGAGGAAACATTGGATTGCGTGAATTCAAGATTCAATCCCAGGCCGGCAAACACTTGCTTGTTCCATGTCTCGTAAAAAAAACCGCGTTCGTCGGCGAATACCTTTGGCTCCAGTACCAGACAACCGGGTAAACGTGTCTCTATCACTCTCATTCCGCCGCACCGTATTCGAGCAAGGCAAGCAGATATTGTCCGTAGCCATTCTTCGACAAGGGGGCCGCCAGTTTTTTCAATTGGTCGGCATCGATCCAGTGATTGAAGTAGGCGATTTCCTCGGGACAGCAAACACGGAGCCCCTGACGTTGTTCGATGGTTTCTATGAAGTTCGATGCCTGCAGCAGCGACTCGTGCGTACCGGTATCCAGCCAGGCATAACCTCGCCCCATTTTCTCGAGTCGCAGATTCGCCTGTTGCAGGTAAAGCCGGTTCAAATCGGTAATTTCCAGTTCACCCCGCGCGGATGGCTTCAATTGTGCGGCCAGCTCTGGCGCACGACCATCATAAAAATACAAGCCGGTGACAGCGTAATGGGATCTCGGCTTTTCAGGTTTTTCCTCGAGACCAACCACATGCCCGGAATCGTCGAATTCCGCGACGCCATAACGTTCCGGGTCACGTACCCAATAGCCGAATACGGTTGCACCGTCTATCTGTGCATCGGCCTTGCTCAGCAATAAATTCAGGCCTTGCCCGTGAAAAATATTATCGCCCAGTACCAGGCAACAAGGAGCGCCGGCAAGGAAATCCTTTGCGATCAACAAGGCCTGTGCAAGACCGTCAGGTGAGGCCTGCACGGCGTATTCGATCTTCATGCCCCATTGCGTGCCATCCCCCAGCAGGCGCTTGAACTGTTCCTGCTCGTGCGGTGTATTGATGACCAGCACTTCACGAATACCCGCCTGCATCAATACCGCGAGCGGATAGTAGATCATCGGTTTGTCGTAAACCGGCAGAAGTTGTTTGCTGACGGCCTGGGTAATGGGATAAAGACGTGTACCGGATCCACCAGCGAGAATGATTCCCTTGCGTTTCATGCCGACACTCCCTGTCCAATTCGTTCCAGCCGGTAACTGCCGTCGAGCACATGCTTTACCCAGTCCTGATGATCGAGATACCACTGCACGGTAAGTTCCATGCCCTGCTCGAAATTCACTGTCGGCTGCCAGGACAATTCCTTCCTGATTTTTGCGGCGTCAATCGCATAACGACGATCATGGCCTGGGCGATCTTTCACGAACACCTTCTGTTTCGCATAGGATTCGCCATCGGCACGCGGGCGCCTGGAATCGAGTATCGAACAAATGGTATCGACGACGGCAATATTTTCACGCTCGGCATCACCACCGACATTATAGGTTTCGCCGATACGCCCCGCTTCCAGTACGCGCAAAATCGCGCTGCAATGATCGCTGACGTAGAGCCAGTCGCGAACATTCCTTCCGTCGCCGTAAATCGGCAATGGTGCGCCTTCCAATGCTTTTTGAATGACCAGTGGAATCAGTTTTTCCGGAAACTGGAAGGGGCCGTAATTATTCGAGCAATTGGTGGTCAAGGTCGGCAGACCATAGGTGTGATGGAAAGCACGCACCAGATGATCGGAAGCTGCCTTGCTCGCGGCATAGGGCGAGTTGGGGGCAAACGCGGTTTGTTCGGTAAATGCTCCCGCATCGCCCAATGAGCCATACACTTCATCCGTCGACACATGCAGAAAACGAAAACGGTTCTGCATGTCACCAGCCAATGCGAGCCAATAGTTGCGTGCGCATTCCAGCAAATTCAGAGTGCCGACCACATTGGTTTGAATGAAGGCGGCAGGCCCGTCAATAGATCTGTCGACATGACTTTCCGCGGCAAAGTTGACGATGGCATCCGGCTCGTAGCGATTCAGCAGCTCTGCCATCTTGCTCTTGTCGGCAATATCGGCACGGGTAAAAACATAAGCAGAATCCCGGGTAATGTTTTTCAGCGATTCCAGATTGCCCGCATACGTCAATGCATCGACATTGAGGATGCGGTGACCCTTTGCCAGCGCCATCTGGACGAAATTACTGCCGATAAAACCTGCACCGCCGGTCACCAATATATTCATGTCTGTTTTTTTGATATTGCCGCTTGGGTGGAGGTGGGGTCAGGAACGATGGGTATCACGGCTGGCTGTCGTGCAACGTTGATGGTAGCTGCGCAAAGTTTCAAGAGCCCACTCGTGTTCGTATATTAAGGCATCCAGTTGTTGCGTGATATCGTCGAGCCGTTTTGCATGCACGCTTTCCTCGATTTTGCCTGCCAGCTTCGACAGGTGATCCAGCCCCATATTGGCACTGGTGGATTTCAGGCTGTGGCTCGCGCGATGGAGCGTTTCCATGTCCTTTTGCACCCAGGCGTTTTGCATCTGGCTTGCCAGCTCCGGTGCGTTTTCAAAATAGAGTTTCAGCAGGCCTTCACGCAAATCCGGCTTGCCAGGCAATTTGATCATGGCCATTTGCTCAAGCCGGCTTTCATTGAAACGTTCGGAGGCGGCAGGCTTCACTTCGCGCAATGGTGTTTCCAGCATCCTGTCGAGTTGGCCAGGCAACACATGCTCCGGTTGATCGACCAGAATTTGCTCCTGCGGATTTTTTACCCAGCGATCGAGTTTTTCGAGAATCTGCTGGCTATTGAACGGTTTGCTCAGATAGTCATCCATGCCTTTGGCTATACACAAATCGCGATAACCGGAAGTGGCATGCGCGGTCAGTGCGATGATCGGCGTGTGTTTCATTCTCAAGGCCGGATTGGCTTCCATTTTGCGGACTTTTTCCGTGGCTTCAAAACCATCCATGCCCGGCATCTGGCAATCCATGAAAATGATATCGAACGCAGATTTCTTGGCTTCCTCAATCGCGGAAAATCCATCCGATGCCAGTGATACTTCGCACCCCATGTTCTGCAACAGTAGCGAGGCGAATTCCTGATTTACGGGATTGTCTTCGACCAACAGCACTTTGGTACCTTCGTAGGAATTGGCAGCGTTTTCATCGCCCTCCTCCATTGCCGGCCTGTCTGAATTGATACGGACGAATTCCTGCAGGGTATTTCGCAAAGAAGATCGGTCAATCGGCTTCAGGATTCTCGCGAGTACATCCAGCTGCGATATTTCCATGGTGGCGTAAATGCTCGACGCAGGAGTCATCGCAATGACTTTGGGATGAATCGGAAAGACGCCCTGCTGTATGTCCTTGGCAAGAATGGCCGCATTGCTGTCGGGCAAGACTCCAGTCGAGCAGTACGAGATTGATCGCGATGGGATATTTTTCTGCGGTCGCCAGAACCAGCGTAGCTTCGTTCGATGTTTGCACCAGCAAACTGGAAATTCGCCATTTCTGCAAAATGCGCTGCAACATGCCGCCCACACGCGGATTGGACTCCACAATCAGCACGCGCATCGGAATTTCAAAAACAGGCTCGCCAACATCGATTTCTTCGTCTTGCGTGTTGGGGGCCTGCAGTTGCACTGTGACGTAGAAGCGGGAACCGCTGCCCATTTGGCCGATCATGCCGATACTGCCGCCCATCAATTCGGCGAGTTGCTTGGAAATCGCAAGGCCGAGGCCAGTACCACCGAAACGACGCGCCGTTGAACTGTCGGCCTGCGCAAAGGCATCGAAGATCCGGGACTGGGCGTCATCACTGATGCCGATACCGGTATCCATGACATCGATCCGCAAGCCGTATTCGTTGTCGCTGTCCTGATTGTGCGAAACGATGACGCTGACGCAACCCTGCTCGGTAAACTTGATGGCATTGCTGACAAGATTATTGAGTATTTGCCTCAAGCGAATAGAGTCGCCGCGTACCCTGACCGGTACTTCTTCATCGATTTCCAGCGACAAGTCCAAACCCTTGCGGCCGGCGCGCTCGGCGAACAGGCCAATGGTGTCTTCCGCCAATTCCCACAGATCGTAATCCGCTTCTTCCAGGGTCAATTTGCCGGCTTCAATGCGCGACAAATCGAGGATGTCGTTCAATACTTCAAGCAAGGCATGCCCCGAACGCCACACGGTATCGGCCAATCTGCGCTGATCCGGCTGCAGCTTTGACGCAAGCAGTAATTCCGTCATGCCGAGCACGCCATTCATGGGTGTCCGGATTTCATGGCTCATATTGGCAAGAAACTGCGACTTGGCGCGATTGGCGGCCTCTGCTGTATCGCGCGCCACTTCCAGCTCGTACACGGTCTTCTGCAGGCTTTCGTTAGCCACCTCGACTTCACGCGCGCGTCTGTTGACCAAGGCCTCCAGTTGGTCCTGGTAGCCGTAGGAGCTCATCTCCCTTTCCTGCAAATGCGCCAGAAGATGGTTGAAGGCAATGGCGGTATCGCCAATTTCATCCTTGCTCTGCACATCAACCCGTTCACTGAAATCAGTCGATGTCGTCACCAGTTTGATCTTTTCCAGTACCGTTTGCAGGGGCTTGTGTACCAACTTCCGGGTACGCGAAGCGGTATAGATGCCGAACCAGACTGCAATCAGGAAACCCGCCAGTACCAGCCAGTAAAACCAGTAAGGTCGATCCTGCAATTCAATGTAATTCGCGGTAACTTCAAGACGGCCGATGACATCGTTCTTGATTTTGATGTCCTGGGTCGCCACCAGCTTGTCGGCCTGCTCGTATGCCTTGCTTCGATTGGCGGCCTGGGCCGGGCTGACCAAACTGTCTTTTTCCCAGGTCACCTCGGACAGCACGCTGCCGTCTTTTCGATAAACCCGCGCATTCACAATGTCGGGGTAGGCCATGACATTGAGCAAAGATTCTTTCGCCATTTTTTCATCATCGAAAAAAGTGGCCGGCGCGACGTTCAGGGCAATGATCCTGGCGATATCCTGGACATGCTTTTCTTCCTTGCTGCGGTCGGCGACAACCTCTGCGCTCAGAAGGGCGAGGCAAAACAGGAAAACCGCAATCATGCTGGCGGCAAGGACGCTTAGGCTCAATCTCCTAGCAACACTGCCCTTATCACCAAAGATGGAACTCAGCCGCATAATGTTTGTCCAGGACTCGCCGTTTCTGCCAAATCAATCGAAATTTTGTACACAGGCCAATTGCCGGAACGACCGTTAGCCTGTGAAAATAAGCCATTCGTTCAGATACAAGCCGGTGTACGCTATCGCAACATGCTACAAATTGTTACATTAATCACTATTCTGACATCGCGAGTTGAAAAATAGTGGAAAACAAGCTATCCCCTCGCCCGCAAGTGGCTCATGTGGAAGACGATCCCAGCCATCGCTTATTGGTGGCTACTTTACTGGAAAGCGCCGGTTTTGAAGTTCACAGCTTTGCCGATACGGACAGTTTCCGCCGGCATGTGCGCGGCAGTTCCGTCGATCTGGTGCTGCTCGACTGGATGTTGCCCGATGGCTGCGGCCTCGAATTGCTTGAATGGATTCGCGCATCGAACCAATCGAAGCTGCCGGTCATCCTGATCACCGGTCGCGAAACCGATGAAGATGTCGTTACCGGCCTGACTGCCGGTGCCGATGATTACATCGTCAAACCACCCCATCCAGCGCAATTGCTGGCCCGGATCAATGCCGTGATGCGCCGATCGGGTTTTGCGGCACAGACCTCCAGCAATAACGAATTCGCCCCTTACTTCCTGCGTGAAGATTTGCGTGAAATCCACCTCAACAACGAACGCATTCCGACCACGGACCGGGAATTCGATCTGATGCAATATCTGTTCCGCCGTCGCGGCAACATCGTCAGCCGCGAAACCCTGCTCAAGCAGGTCTGGAACATGCAAGGCCTGGTGAGCTCGCGCACCGTGGACACCCATATCAGCCGCCTGCGCAAGAAGCTGGAATTGGAAGGCCAGCATGGATGGACGCTTTCCGGCGTGTTCCAGCACGGTTACCGGCTCGAGCAGAATGCCGAGGCAATCAAGTCGGCCTGACAGCACCAAAATGCATTACCCCAAAACGGCGCCGAGGCGCCGTTTTTCATTGTCTAAAACAAGTCGAACTGGGGCGATGGTTTGCGCGGAGGAACAAACTTGCCGCAATCAAGCGGACCTAGCCGCCCGAATCCGAGTCGCTTGTGGGCCTTGGCAAACCGTTGCGCAATCAAGTCTGCGAATGGCCCTTGCCCACGCATGCGGTTTCCGAAAGTACTGTCGTAATCCTTGCCGCCGTGCATCTGTTGCATCAGGCTCATCACATGGGCCGCACGTTCGGGATAATGCAGTTCCAGCCACTCGCGCCATATTTGTTTCAACTCATGCGGCAGCCGAAGCAGCACATAGCCCGCCGATGCCGCACCTGCTTCGCGGGCGGCTTCCAGAATATGCTCGAGATCGCGATCGGTAATCATCGGAATTACCGGCGCCACCAATACACCCACGGGCACACCGGCCTCGTGCAAGGCTCGTATGGTCTTTAAGCGGGTATGCGGTGCGGAAGCTCTCGGTTCCAGTTTTGCCGACAATTTATTATCCAGGCTTGTGACCGATAGATAGACGCTGACCAGATTCTGTTTCGCCATCGATGCGAGTAAATCGAGATCGCGGGTAATCAGCGAGCCCTTGGTAACGAAGCTCACGGGATGCCGGCATTCGGCCAATACTTCGAGTATTTCGCGGCTTACCTTGTAATCGCGTTCAATCGGTTGATAACTATCGGTATTGATCCCGAGTGCAACCGGGGCAGGTTGATAGCCGGGCTTGGCCAATTCAATCCGAAGTTGCTCTGCAGCATTGGTCTTGGCAAACAACTTCGTTTCGAAATCCAGACCCGGCGACAATTCCAGATAGGCATGGCTGGGCCGCGCAAAGCAGTAGACGCAGCCATGTTCGCAGCCCCGGTATGGATTCACCGACTGGCTGAAGCCGATGTCGGGAGAATTATTGCGACTGATGATGCTCCTTGCACGTTCTTCACTTACCGTGGTCCGAAACCGTTCCGGATCGCCATCCCTGTCATAAGCAGAACCCCAGCCATCATCCTCGCCAACGGCAATCGTTTTTTCGTAGCGACCCGCTACCCATGAGGCAGAGCCACGCCCCTTGATGGGGGCCAGAGGTTTGCGTGTGTCGTCCATACGCTTAAGCTAATTCTTTCTTGTCGCAAAGCCTGCGACATGGGGACATCGGTAATAAACAAAAAAGCCGCATCACAATCACATGCGATGCGGCCTTGATTGAAGTGAACACGGAATCCGGTTCAGCCGATTACTCAGAACGGGATATCGTCTTCCGGGAACGGATCGTCATTGCGGGATGGAGGCATTTGATTGCTGCCGCCACCACGTGATTCATTCGAACCACCGCCATATCCGCCACGCCACCGCCGCTACTGCGCGGAGCACCGCCACCCATTGGGCGCGAGCTGCCGCCACCGCCACCTTCACCGCCACTCATCTTGCCGCCGAGCATTTGCATGTCGTCCGCAAAAACATCGGTGGTGTAGCGTTCAACACCGTTCTTGTCGGTGTACTTGTCGGTGCGCAGTCTTCCTTCAACGTAGACTTGGCTGCCTTTTTTCAGGTATTCGCCGGCAATTTCGGCCAGCTTGCCGAAAAATTTCACGCGATGCCATTCGGTGCGTTCTTTTTGTTCACCGGTAGCCTTGTCTTTCCATGACTCGGAAGTGGCAATGCTGATCGTGGTCATGGCGGAGCCCGACTGTGAATAGCGCACTTCCGGATCATTACCTAGATTGCCGACCAAAATTACTTTGTTGATACCGCGAGCCATGGGTTAATCCTTCTCTGGGAGTTCAAATACAGCTTAATTATAAGCCGAAGTGGCGGCTGTCGGGATTTACCTTCATTTTGAGTAAGAATTCCCCTAAAGCCTTTATAATTGCCCCATGTCTGCTCAAATACTGAATCCGGCCCTGCCCGGCATCAAAGAAATCCAAGCCCTGACGGCCGATGAAATGGCCGCAGTGAACGATTTGATTCGTGACCGACTGAGTTCCGAAGTCGCGCTGATCAACCAGATTTCCGAGCATATTATCGCCGCCGGCGGTAAACGCCTGCGTCCGATGCTGGCGACCATAGCTTCCCGTGCCCTGGGTCATGAAGGCAACGAGCCGACCCAATTGGCGGCCATCATCGAATTCATCCACACCGCCACCTTGCTGCATGACGACGTGGTGGACGAATCCAATCTGCGCCGTGGCCGCAAAACCGCCAATGCACTCTGGGGCAATGCGCCTAGTGTGCTGGTCGGCGACTTTTTGTATTCACGTGCATTCCAGTTGATGGTCGAACTGAACGACATGACGATCCAGCGCGTGCTGGCCGATGCCACCAACGCGATTGCCGAAGGTGAAGTCCTGCAACTGCTGCATGTCCATAATCCGGATACCGACGAACCGACCTATTTGCGGGTCATCGAACGCAAGACCGCGATATTGTTCGCCGCAGCGACCCGTCTGGGCGCGTTGGTTGCCGGTGCGGATGCCGATACGCAGCAGCGTTTTTCCGATTACGGCCTGAACCTGGGCATGGCGTTCCAAATCGCCGACGATGTGCTGGATTACACCTCGGATGCGGAAACTCTCGGCAAGAATCTCGGCGATGATCTGGCCGAAGGCAAGGCGACCCTGCCGCTGATTCATGCGCTGTCACTGGCCGATGAAACAGAAGCCGCGCAGCTGAGAAATATCATCGAAACCGGTGATGCGTCAGCGCTACCTTTCGTGATGAAGGCGATCAACACGCATCAGAGCGTGGCCTATAGCCATGCCCGCGCGGTGGAATTCGCGAAACGCGCCGAGCAGGCCATCAGCAAAGTGCCGCATAGCGAGTGGAAAGAAGCGATGCTGGGCTTGACGCGTTACGCGATCGAACGCACGCACTAAAACGTTTTTGTGGGAGCTGCTTTAGCAGCGATGTAAAGATTCAGATTGTCGCAATCTGAAAGTGCTGATCGCTGTTAAAGCAGCTCCCACAGACAAATCGATTATTTCGAAATCGCAAAACGTTCGGCAAAGAAGTTACGCATCATCTTCATGCTGCGTTTGTAACTGGGCTCATGGTAAAGGCAGCCGGGAACCGTGCCGGTTTCATCGGGTTCGGCAAAACAATGCACGGCGCCGCCAAAATTCACGAACTGCCAATCGGCTTTCGTTACCTGCATTTCTTTCTGGAAATCGACAATGGATTCGGCCGATACATATTTGTCATCGCCACCGTTCATTACCAAAACTGCCGTCTTGATATCGCCAGCTTTGGTCGCAGGGAGTTTGGTCGATAGATTGCCGTGAAATGTGGCAACACCGGCAATATTCGCACCACTGCGGGCCAGATCAAGCGCGATTGCACCACCGAAACAGAAACCGATCGCGCCAATGTTTTTGGTATCCACCGGAGCTTTTTTTCCGGCTGCTTTGAATTGCGCCAAAGCCGTCGTGATGCGTGCGCGCAGTTCGGCAGGGTCGGCGTAAACACCGCCGGCGGCCTTGCCGGCTTCATCCGGGTTCTTCGGGCGCAGATCACGACCATACATGTCCACCAACAACACGACGTAATCTTTGCCGGCGATGGTTTTCGCCTTGCTGATCGCGCTATCGGTGATGCCGTACCAGTTGGGCACCATCAACAAACCCGGGCGTGCCTTTTTGCTCGCATCGTCCCAGACGAGGTAGCCATCGAAATTTTTACTGCCGTGAGTCCAGGATATTTTGTCGGCGCGTTGTGCGGCGACGGAAACGCTGCTGATAAAAAGTAGAGATAAAGCCAATAAAATTCGCATAACCAACTCTCCGGACAATGAATTTTGACGTAGCGTTATAAATGATCCAATGTTATCGCGGTGTGAGCCAACGTGACGACGTAGGGACGCTGCTTGCTGCGCCCCTGCGAAGATCTAGCTGACACCCATGCCCGGAATCGCGCTGATCATGTCCGGATCGAAACCGGCCGCCTTGGCAAAATGTTTGCCGCGCTCGACATAATCCTTGTAACGCGGAAAGCTCGGCGCGCCCGGCGACAACAAAATGGCGCCCTCGTTTTCGAGTACTTCGCGGCCGATGCGAATCGCATCTTCGATTTCTTTTGCCTCCAACAGCACGAAATGCGACTTATGCACGATCGGTTTCAAACGTTCGAAGATGCGAGGGCCGTTTTGTCCCATCGTGATCACCAGCTTCGGCGGGTCCACGGCCATGCGGTCGGCGAAAGCACCCCAGTCCACGCCACGATCATATCCACCGACGATGATCGCCAGCTTCATGCCTTTGAGCGAATCCAGTGCGGCCATGCTGGCGTGCGGCGTGGTACTGATCGAATCGTTGATGAATTGCACGCCATCGCGGGCACCGAGGTTTTGCAAGCGATGCGGTAATATCTTGAACAGATTGACGTTCGCGGCCAAGGGAACGGCATTGATGCCAAGCGCTTCAACCGCAGTCAAGGCCGCGCAAAGATTGATCCGGTTGTGCAGCCCCGGCAATGCGATCATGCGCAGGTCCATCACGAATTGCTCGCCGCGGAACAGGGAATTTTCCTCGACATGCCAGCCTTCGGGATGATTGAAGTAACGCACGCACATTGGATCAATCGCCAGACTGGCGAGACGCTGATCGGCGGCATTCAGCACGACCGTGCGGGCACCGGAGCTCAGAGCGAGCGACATCTTGTCGTCGAAATAACGCTGCTCGCTGCCATGCCAGTCGAGATGTTCGGGAAAGAAATTCAGGATCACGGCAACTTCCGGATCATGGACTTCGCGTGTTTGATAACTCGATAATTCAATCGCCCAAAATTGCGGCGGCGGTTCGACATCGAGCAACTCGAGCAGCGGCAAACCGATATTGCCTGCCAGCGCCGTACGACGTCCCGCACTGCGAAGTAAATGTGCAATCAGTGCGGTAACGGTACTTTTGCCTTTGGTGCCGGTAACGCAGATAGTGCGCTCGTGCGGATGCTCGGCAAACCATAATGAAGTCCCGCCAATAAATTTCGTTCCGTGCAATGCGGCATCGACTGCGGGTGAAGAATAAGGACTGATGCCGGGAGATTTGATCACGTATTCGAAAGCCGCCAATTTATCGCCGTTGACTTCGGTTTCGACATGGCAATTGGGATCTTCCATTTCCAGCAGCGCGGGCGCTTCGTGCTCATTGCAGAAGACCGTGATGTCCTGACGCGGCAAACGCCAACGCAATGCAGCAAGAGCGGCCCGGCCTTCCCGGCCATAGCCCCAAATCGCGACGCGCTTGTTTTCCAGGTCAGAAATTTTCACGCAATACACTCCAGACAGTCGGGGGAATGCCATGTTGCTCGTCCGCTTGCATCAAGGGTGCGATCGCCAATTCTTCGGCATTCAGCATCGGCTTTATTTCGCGCACGAACCGGGCAACGATAGCATCTTCCCGCCAACTGGCGCTGGCCGCCAACAGATTCATGGCCGCACGCGATTCCTTGCCCTCGCCCACGCACTCGAACGGCTTGTGATCCTGGTATTCCATCAAGGCATCGAAACCGGCGGTTTGTTCGGTTTCGTCCAGCAAATTGCGGCCAAATATATTCAACAGGCGCGGCTTTGGCATGAACGGCGCAAGGGCCAGGAAAACGAAATGGCATTTCGGGCAGACTCCGCACCAACGTTGGGCCGGCTTTTCGCCCAGAATATGGAAATTGCGGTTGCAGGACGAAAAATGCGCGTCATAGCGGTCGATGTTCGCAAACGCACGCGCCACGGCCAATTCGGAAAATGGACGCAGCAAGGAATAATAATTGAGATCCGATGCCACGTATTTTTTCACCTGCGCCGCAAACGCCTGCTCGAACGCCCAGCCTTTCGACCATTGGTGATTCACTTCTCCGGTGCCAGGAATAATACTGCCGTAACTCGCAGAACGTTCGTTCGAAAACACGACTTGATTGGATTGATTCAACACAGCCGCCATCACCAAAATCGCGGAATTCACTGCGGTGACCGGGATATGACCGTTCAATGCACCCTGCTTGTTTATCTCGAACAAGGCCAGCGGCAATTTTCTTTCGATATTCAACAAAGGCAAGCCGGTGCGCTCTGCACAGGCCTTGATCAACGGCGAGCTGCCAATCCAGCTAACGGTTTGGTTGATGCCCGCCGCACGCAAGGCTTCGATGCTGACCAGCGAATCCTTGCCGCCGCCAATCGCGACCAAGGCATGTTGTTTCAGACCGGCGCTTCCGGCTGCGACCTGCGTTTCATCCGAGTGCGGAAACTGGATCTTGCCGCGTAAATTCAAACCGTTTCGATACGCGAATTCACCGAGGCCATTTTCATAAACCGTTTGCAGGAATTCGGCGGTACCGGCATCAATACTTCCCGACTCAATCCGGATTTCCGGCGGCACGGCAGCCTTGTAATAGCTTACGCCGGCAATCAGGTGCAGCAATTTCAAGGCCTGTTCCGTTGCCGTCTTTTGCTGCACGCTCAAATTGAATGGCGCGCCCGGAAACTGCACGGTTTCAACCAGCTCTTCGCCATCGTCGAAAGCGTATGCCAATGAAGCGATGCCGGTTTGCGTATCGAAATCATGACGGACGAAACGGAAGGTTTTTATTTTTTCACGGACAAAACTAGTCATTGATAATTTCCTCCTGCGGCAGTTCGCGCAGGTTGTAGCGATTCGCCATTGCGTAGCCGTAAGCACCGGCGTTCGCAATCAACACGATATCGTTTTCTGAAGTGGTATTCGGCAAACAACGGCGGTGACCGAGCACGTCGCTGCTTTCGCAAATCGGGCCGACCACTTCGGCGATATCGCCATCGGGTTCGTCAAGCCGCGAAAGATTGACGATCTCGTGCCAGGCATCGTAAAGCGCGGGACGCATCAGCGCATTCATGCCGGCATCCAGTCCGATACGGCGCACGCCTTGCTTGGTATTGGTTTGCGTGACCTTGGTCAGCAATACGCCGGCCTGTGCCACCATGAATCGCCCGGGCTCGACCCAGAGCTGGTATTGCGGATACGCCGCTTTCAATTCCGCCAGAACCGAGTTGTAAGCCTGCAGATCGAATTCGGGATCATCGTGTTTATACGGAATCGCGATACCGCCACCGACATCAATACTCGATACGGTACCCAGGCGATCGGCAATTGCTGCAAGCTGCGAATAAACGGTTGCCCAATGCTGGGCATCGACGATGCCGCTGCCGATATGCGAATGCAGTCCGACGATACGTGTATTGAGTTTTTTTGCTTCGGCGTCAAAGGCGGGAACATCATTGATCGCCAGACCGAATTTGGCTTCCTTGCCACCGGTTCTGACTTTCGCGTGATGGCCTTGGCCAAAACCCGGATCAATTCGAAGAATAATGTTTTTGTTGGCGAATAAATCAGGCCATTGCTGCAGGCATGTCACGCTGTCGATCGTGACATTCACGCCGTGCTCAAAAGCAAAAGCATATTCGGACCGCGGTGCAAAACTTGGTGTAAATAAAATATCGCCCGGTTTGATGTTCGGAACCGATGCGAACACATGCTGCAACTCGGCCTGCGACACACATTCGAGGCCGAAACCCTCGGCATAAAGTGCCTGCAGGATTTGCGGATGCGAGTTTGCCTTGATCGCATAGAAATGCCGGTCAATCGCGGGCAGCGCTTTCAAGGCTTTCGCTTGGGCACGCACCGTGGGCAGGTCATAGACATAGAGCGGCGTGTGTTTGACGGCCATGCCGATCAAACGATCGCGCTTGGTTTGCCACCAGGTAACAATACGCTCCTTCTGCGCCGATTCGATTTGATTCCAGCTTGGACCAAACACCTGCCCTTCATCGACCGGCATCGCGCCGGAGGCAATCAGCAAGGCGTGCAGGGTCGGCATCAAGTCTTCGGCAAACGCCTCGTCGACGACGAAGGTCAGATTCAAATCGTTCGAACTTTGCGACAGCAGATGCACGCGCTCGCGCCCGAATTCGCTCCAGACATCGGTCAGCTTGTGCAACAAGGAACGCATGCCGCGACCCACCAGCGTAATCGCACTGCAAGGCGCGATCACTTTTACCCGGCAGACTTCCGACAAATCGGCGCAGAGTGCATCGAGCACATTCGAGTTCACAAGATTATCGGAAGGATCCAACGACACGGTTACGTTGGCTTCCGAGGAACCGATCAAATCCACCGACAACCCGTGTTTCTTGAAACGTTCGAACACATCGGCAAGGAAACCGACTTGTTGCCACATGCCGATGGTTTCCATCGACACCAGCACGATGCCGCGACGCGAGCTGATCGCCTTGACGCCGGCGACCGAGGCACTGCGGTCATCGATCACCGTACCGAGCATATCGGGGCGTTCGGTATCGCGAATCCAGATCGGCACACGTAAATCACGGCAGGGATGGATACAACGCGGATGCAAGACTTTCGCGCCGGTCGAAGCAATTTCCTGCGCTTCCTCGTAATCGAGCTTCGATAGCAAACGCGCTTGCGGAACCGCACGAGGATTCGCACTGAACATGCCCGGCACATCAGTCCAGATTTCCACGCGGCGCGCTTTCAGCAAGGCACCGAAATAAGCGGCCGAAGTATCCGAACCGCCACGTCCGAGAATGGCCGTGTTGCCATCCGGATGACGTGCGATAAATCCCTGCGTGATGTACAAGCTTGCACCACCGGCAAACATCGATTCGACATTGGCCGTGGTTTGGTAATCGCAGGAAACCGACAGGCGCTGCGCCCAGGCAGTTTGGTGCGGCATCAAAACAGCTTTCAGACCATCGCGGGCATCGCACCAATGCACATCCATGCCTTGCGTGCACAGGTAGGCAACACCCAATGTGGATGAAAGCAGTTCGCCTTGCGCCAGGACTTCGGCCTGCCAGGAAAGCTCTGCCTTCACACGGCGTGGATCATCTACCAATGCCTGCAATGTCTCGAAACGTTTCGACATGACTTTATCGGCATCGATTTCCAATTCGGCACAAAAGCCACGATGTTTTTCGAGCAAACCATCAACCAAGGCTTGAACAGCATCGCGATCGGCATATTGGTCGATAATCGACTGCAGCGTGTTGGTCACGCCCGACAAAGCCGAGACCACGACCAGCACGCGGACTTGTTCGTCTTGCATACGTTTTCGCATCAGCTGGCCGATGATGTTCCAGCGATTGCGACGCGACACGCTGGTGCCGCCGAATTTCAATACAATCCAGTCCGTGGGGTTCATTACGAATGACGCCTGCGTTAAAGACAAACCAAAGGCCAAATAATAAACTATGAAGCCCCCCGTTGCTTATAATTTTTGGATCTGAAATGCCGCCGAGACGTTACTTGCAAGTTGATGTATTTTCCAAACGACCTGGCTGTGGCAACCCTCTGGCAGTCGTGCTTGATGCGGAGGGCCTGAACAGCGAACAAATGCAGAACATCGCGGCATGGACCAATCTGGTGGAAACCACCTTCGTGCTGCCGCCCAGCGAAGCCAATGCCGATTACCGCGTTCGCATCTTCACTCCGCAACGCGAGATACCGTTCGCTGGTCACCCCAGCCTTGGTACCGCGCATGCCTTGCTGGCATTGAAACTGGTCCGGGCGCAAAAAGGCGAAATCATCCAGGAATGCGGTGCCGGCCTGATACCGATCCGGATCGAGACCTCAAAAAAATTCCGCCGCCGATTATTTTTCCGTGCCCCAGCGGTAAAAAACATTGAGGTGTTTGATGCCGGTTTCAAACCGGCCGCTGAGGTTTTTTCAAAATTGGCGCTTGGTGATTTGGCGCCAAGCTTGGTCGAAGGTGGCCGCAAATGGTGGATCGCCGAAATGCGCGATGAAAAATCCCTGCGAAATTTGCAGCCTGATCATGCGGCCATTTCCGCTATGTCGAAGGCCAGCGACAGCATGGGTCTATGTGTGTTTTCCCGGTGCAAGGATCAGGATTACCAATTAGCCGTGCGTGCGTTTGCACCGGCTTTTGGCATCAAGGAAGACCCGGCATCCGGCGCCGCGAATGCAACCATTGCCGCCTACCTGCTCGATAGTGGCGCACTGGAAAGCATCGGCCACAATTACCGCGTGAGTCAGGGTCGCGAAATGGGGCACGATGCCACCATTGATTTACGTGCGGAAAAACAAGACGACATCTGGGTTGGCGGCGAATGCCAGACTGTTATCAATGCCACCATGAACTGGATCGACTGAAATGACCATGACAAATACTTCCAGACGCTTTTTGCAATGCGATGTCTTCGCCGATTACGCTGGCGCCGGCAATGGCTTGGCCGTGGTACTGGACGGTGCAAATCTCAGTACCGAACAAATGCAGGCATTCGCGAAATTCACCAATATGTCGGAAACCACTTTCGTATTGCCAACAACAAAGGCAGAAGCAAGTTATCGCGTGCGTATTTTCACGCCGGTTTCCGAAATGCCGTTCGCCGGACATCCGAGCGTCGGCACCGCCCACGCTGTTTTGGAATCGGGCTTGGTAAAAGCCGTCGATGGCAAACTCGTTCAAGAGTGTGCGGCTGGCTTGCTACCGATGACGGTTCAAGGTGACGGAAAAGATCGCTGCATTTCTGTTCGTGCACCGCGAGGAAAAATCGTCCCGCATGATGCCAATGTTCAAACGCTGTTAAATGCGGCTATTAAAAATATGGCCTTGGGCGGATTGCCTGCGACTTTGATGAACAACGGACCGCAATGGTGGTGTGTTGAATTGGCCGATGAAACGGCCGTTCGCGAATTGAAACCCCTGCTGCCGGAAATTGCGGCATTGACGCAGGCAAGTAATTCCGTCGGACTATCTGTTTTTGCGCATTCGAACTCACCCGATTATCAATTGGTAGTTAGAGCCTTCTGCCCTGCCGACAGTATTCCCGAAGATCCCGTGACCGGCAGCGCCAATGCCGCCATCGCCGCCTTGATGCATGAAAGCAAGGCATTCGAAAAGACGGGCAGTAGCTACACCGCAAGCCAGGGCCGTGAAGTCGGTCGCGACGGTTTCGTGCAAGTACGCGTTGATGATGATGGCGAAGTCTGGATTGGTGGAAAAACCCAGACCGTTATTGAAGGCAGCTTGAGTTGGGACTGATTTAGCTTCCGTGGGAGCTGCTTTAGCAGCGATTGGACCCCAACGGAAGCGCTTGCTGACGGAAATATTGTGGCGTGATTTTAGATTTTATCGCCGCTTAAGCGGCTCCCACAAAATGAAAAAAAGGAGCCTGGAGGCTCCTTTTTAATGCAGACATCAAAACCAATCAATAACGCGAATAATCGTTACCGCGGTCGTTGTAACCAATTTCATTGCCGTCCGCTTCCACATTCACGCGCACGCGGATATTGCTGCCCGGATGGTAGTCGGTTGTGGTGGTGTAAGTTTGACCATGATATTCAAACGTGACGCGATAGCCGGTGACACGGGCATCATCGTAGCGATTGTCGTAGCGGTCATGATCGTAACGATCCTGGTAGCGTTCGTTGACGTAGCGGTCGCGGCCATATCGATAATCACGACTATTGTCATAGCGGTTGTTCTGATAACCGTAGCCGTAGTTGTCATCATTCACCATGCGGCAACGTAACTGGCCATTCGGTTCAGTGTAGTAGCCATTACTGTAACGATCATTGCGGTAATCGTAGCGGCTATCGGAATAACGATAGTCATCACGACGGTCATTTTGAATATCGCGTGCAATGGCATATCCCAGCACAGCACCTACGGCGGTCGCTGCACGGCGGCCGTCCCCGTCACCTACATGATTGCCAATGGCAGCACCCAAAACACCGCCGAGAACCGCATTGGTGTTGTTGCCGAAACCATTATTTCGATTGCGGTAATTATTGCTATAACGGCTACTACCGTAACGATTGCCGTAGCGATTATTTCCACGTGGCGAAACCACCCAGCATTCGCGGCGTGATTGCGAATAATACTGGTCGATGATCGGATCAACGCTGATTACCCGTGCGGTGTCATAACGCACACCGTTGTTATTGTTGGCGTAAGTATCGTTGTACTCATAGCCGGAACGGTAACTGCCTTGATTATAATAATCATCGGCGAAAGCGGCGCCCGAAAGCGCGGTAGAGGCGAGTGCCAAGGCAGTCAGGGCAAGACGTTTCATATTCCACTCCAAGCGCCGGATTGGCGTGATGCTGCACATTACGGCCATGGAAATTAAACATTCCTGAATTAAATGCTAGCGAAAAATCCCGTTCAGGAAAGCGACAGTCTGCAATGCGCACTGTGCCGCAGTTTTGCCGAGCAAGGGGCCGACATGGCTGGCCTCAGGCAAATTGATAAACGACGCGTTCAGACTTTTGGCAAACTTTTTAGTCAGCAAAAAAGGGATGTCGGAATCTTTTCCGGAAGCCATCACAAGCATTGGACATGACGGCATCACAATATCAACGCCTGCCATCGCGGTGTTCATCACGGCTCCGGATTCATCACGCCAATGTCGAAACGCATACAGGCAGGTCATGTCGTCGCAATCGAACAAGGCACGACGCGTGCCCTGCAAATTTGCATTTGATCGCCAGTGAATAATTGCAGGATATTTATCCCGTGTCGGCATCTGTGAATGCCAAGGCACCGGCGGCATCGGATTGATCAACACGACAACATCTGCCTGCCCGGCATTCATCAATGCCAATAAACCGCCAAGGCTGGCACCGACAATAATTTTCGGCGAGCCCATCAGTAATAAATTCTGTTGCACTTGTCGGCAATAATCTTCCAGCGAGGTATCCCGCAATCCATTTGCCGACGGCAATAAATCAGGCGCATGCCCCGTGAAGCCATGCGCCTGAAAAATACGCTTCCAGATATTCCATTCCCATCCGCCACCACCGGCGCCGTGCAGGAATAGCACTTCCGGTTTAGACAAGCGTGGCATCCATCGTCACCGGCACGGCCAAGGCACGTGAAATCACGCAACCGGCTTTCGCCATATTGGCGATTTCGGTGAACTGTTCTGCGCTGATGCCCGGCACATCGCCGGATACAATCAGATGCACGCCGGAAACGGTTGGACCCGGGTCATTTCCCATTTCCATATTCACTTCGGCACGGGTTTCGATTTTGTTGGCCGTGAAGCCTGCTTTCCCTAGTACCAGCGATAAAGCCATACTGAAGCAGCCTGCATGTGCGGCCGCCAGCAGTTCTTCCGGATTGGTGCCTTTTTCGTCGCCGAAGCGGGTCTTGAAAGAATAATTCTGATCGGCGAACAAGCCGCTTTGTGGTGTGCTCATCGCACCTTTACCACTCATCAGATCGCCTTCCCAACGTGCCGCCGCCACTCGTTTGAATCCCATGCTTGCTCTCCTTCGAATCGGGGCTTTAGTGTAAACCCATTGACCTGTGCTTGCGGGAAGAGAAAACTACAGCTCCGGCTGTGCCGGAATCGCCATGACCGACGCGCGACTCGGGGCCAATCCCGCCCCCTGCCCTCCACGCCAGCCATGACGCCCTTCTACTGAAAAGGAGAATTGGCATCATGTCTTACATCACTACTCAAATCAGAAACATGGCCCTGGCAGGCCACCCAGGCACCGGCAAAACCACCTTATTCGAAGCCCTGCTGCATGCCGGTGGCGCAATACAAACGGCAGGCAGCATTGAACGCGGCACGACTGTCTCGGATTTTGATCCGATGGAAAAAGCCCGTGGTCATTCCCTGAATACAACACTGGCATCCACCGATCATGCCGGCATTCATCTGAACATATTCGACACCCCGGGTTATCCCGATTTCCGCGGCCCTACTCTGTCGGCTTTTTCCGCGGTTGAAACCGTATGCATAGTGGTCAACGCCAGCAACGGCATTGAATACGGAACGCGCCGCATGATGGAGGTCGCGAAGACAAGAAACCTGTCGCGGGTATTGGTCATCAACAAAATGGATGCCGACCCCGGCAAGCTCGGCGCACTCGTCGAGCAGCTCCGGGAAGAATTCGGCAATGAATGTCTGCCGCTTAATTTGCCATCGCAAAACGGCAAGGCGGTGGTCGATTGTTTCTTCAAACCGGAAGGTGATTCCGATATCGGTTCGGTAACCGAATGGCACCAGAAAATCATTGACCAGGTGGTCGAAATCAATGAAACCGTCATGGGTCATTATCTCGAAGAAGGCGAAGAAGGACTGTCCGGCGAAGAATTGCACGATGCCTTCGAACAATGTCTGCGTGAAGGACACTTGGTGCCGATCTGTTTTGTGTCGGCCCGCAGCGGTGCCGGGGTAAAGGAATTGCTCGATATCGCGGAGCGCCTGTTTCCGAATCCGTTTGAAGCCAATCCACCGCCTTTCATGAAAGACGATGAACCGCTTCTTGCCTTGCCCGACGCAAAGGCACACGTGATTGCCGATGTTTTCAAGATCGTGAACGATGCCTTTGTCGGGAAAATGAGCGTATTCCGCGTTTTCCAGGGCACGGTAAAAAAAGACACGCAATTATTCATCGACGATGGCAAGAAAGCCTTCAAGGTCGGCCATCTGTTCAAACTCAAAGGCAAGGATCATGTCGAAATTGATTTCGCGATTCCCGGCGATATTGCCGCCGTCGCAAAAATCGAGGAAATCCATTTCGATGCCGTATTGCACGACTCGCATGATGAAGACCATATTCACCTGAAACCAATCGATTTTCCCAAACCGATGTTTGGCTTGGCGATTGAAGCTGCCACGCGCGGGCAGGAACAGAAACTTTCCACTGCCCTGCACAAGCTCGCTGAAGAAGACCCGTGTTTTCACATCGAACACAATCCGGAACTCAATGAAACCGTTATTCGCGGACTCGGAGAACTGCATCTGCGCGTGATGCTGGATCGCATGAAAGAAAGATTCGCGGTCGAAGTAAAATCGCGGCCGCCGCGTATTGCCTATCGCGAAACGATCAGCGCGAATGCGGAAGGCCACCATCGTCATAAGAAACAAACCGGAGGCGCCGGCCAATTCGGCGAAGTGTTTTTGCGCATCGAACCGCTGGAACGCGGCACCGGTTTCGAATTTATCGACGCCATCAAGGGCGGTACCATTCCCGGGCAATATTTGCCAGCCGTGGAAAAAGGCGTGCGACAGGTTTTGCATGGCGGTGCGATTGCCGGCTATGCGATTCAGGACGTACGAGTCACTGTTTACGACGGTAAATACCATGATGTTGATTCCAAGGAAATCGCCTTTGTCGCCGCCGGTAAAAAAGCCTTCATCGATGCGATTGCAAAAGCGAAACCGCAAATACTCGAGCCCATCGTGGATCTCACGGTATCAGCACCCGAGCAGCATATGGGTGACATTACCGGCGGACTCGCCTCGAAGCGGGCGCGTATCAATGGCACCGATGCGGCGAGGAACGGCGAGATCATCATCAAGGCGCAAGTGCCCTTGTCGGAACTGACCCATTACGCCACCGAACTCAAGGGCGCTACCGCAGGCCGTGGCCGTTACGATATCGATTTCAGCCATTACGAACCGGTACCGGGCAACGTGCAGAAACAGTTGGTGGATTCCTACAAGCCGCATGCGGACGAGGATTGATTAATGATAACGCCGGTCGCCCGCAAGCGGGCTCCTACGTAGGAGCCCGCTTGCGGGCGACAAAAAACCTGCTGCATACTCCATGGAACTACAAGCATTCGGATAAATTATGTCAGCACGTTTAAAGCCAATGTTTATTGCCGGTATTTGTTTATTTGCACTGTGTGCCTGCGATTCAAAACATGCGCCGATGGAAGTTGTCGCAGAAAAAGCAAAACCGGCAGAGCCGATCGCTGCCGTTGTTCCAACCGAAGCTACCGCGGCTGTTGAAAGCTTTTTGCTCGAAACCGCGGTTAAACAAAGCGACACGCTCGAATCCCTTCGCAAGCAATACGGCGAAGCAAACGTGGTCAAAAGCGAACTGCCCGGCGCCGAAGGCGAAACATCGCAAGGCTGGATGCTTTTTCCCAACGAGCCGGAAAAGAAATTGCTGATTTATCTGGATGAAAGCGATTCGCACCCCGGTTCGATTACCGCCAATGAATTGAATTCGAAATGGCATCTGGCAAACTCCATCAAGATGGGCACCGACGTCAAGGCACTGCAAACACTGAATCAGAAGCCGTTTTCGTTTTTCGGTTTCTACTGGGATTACGGCGGCGTGATCAGCGACTGGAATGGCGGTGCGCTGGACAAGAAAACAGTGGATGGTTCGCATATCGGCATCCATCTTTGCCCGCCCGAAGATCCGAAGCTACCCGACAATTATCTGAGTGGGGACGGTACCTTCCAAAGCGATGATCCTCTGGCGCAGAAATTTCCACCTGTGGTTTGCGAGATTGGTTTGTCTTTTCCGCAGCCGGAATGACGGGCCATTCATGAAACAATTCACCATCACATTCGCCGCTGTCCTGCTTGCCGTTGCCATTGCGCTGATCGGCTACGACCACTTCATCCTGAAGCCACGCGCGGCTCAGCAATCCGAAACTGTGCAAGTCGATTTGAGCAACGCACAGACGCAGGCGCAAAATATTGCGCATGATCTGGATACCGCCGTTACACAAACCATAAACCATGCGAACGATACGATGAATGCACAGGCGGGCGAAATGCAGCAGCGCGCATTGGTCGCCGATGCCATTGCTCGTGGTTCGATGTTCAAGACGGCAATGGCAGAATATTTCATGAGCAACGGCCAATGGCCCAAGAGTCATGCCGAGTCAGGACTGGCAAAACCGGAGACTTATGCCGGTGGTGCGGTCAACAGCATTTCAGTGGGAGAGAAAGGTGTGATCATCATTGCGCTGAATGACAAAATCGAAGCCGGCGGCAAGATCAAATTGATCCCGGAAGCCAACGAACAGAGCTATGTCATCAATTGGCATTGCAGCAGCGAAGGTTCGGAAGCCTTGAAGCGCCACCTGCCTGATTGCGGAAAATAGAGTCAATACCGATGAAAGCAAAGACCGCCAAGGAAGCAAAACGGCTGGAAGATATTCCCAATATCGGAAAATCGATGGCCAATGATCTGCGCTTGATGGATATCCACGAACCGGAACAATTAATCGGGAAGGATCCCTACGCGCTTTACGACCGTATTGGCGAGATCATGGGTGTACGCAATGACCCCTGCGTCTGCGACACCATGATTGCTGCGGTTCGTTTCATGGAAGGCAGCGAGGCACTGCCATGGTGGCATTACACTGCGGAACGCAAACGAAAATTGAATCCAGATTAAGGTCGTAGGGGCGCTTGCTTGCTGCGCCCAGGCCGTGCGAGCAAAGCTGGGCGCAGCAAGCAGGCGCCCCTACGGGTTAATAATTACGAATCGATTTCTGCGATTTCCACACGATTACGACCATTTTTCTTCGCTGCATACAGGGCCTGATCCGCACGGCGGAGCAAATCATTGAAACTACGATCCGTTGGCTCGCACGTTGCTAACCCGATGGAGACCGTCAACGGAATGGGGTTTCCGTCCACTTCAAGCACGTTGTCTTGCACGCCCGCACGCAAACGCTCGGCGGCGGCCAGGCTGTGTTCGCGATCCGTCTGGTCAAACAAGACGACAAATTCCTCGCCCCCATGCCGTCCCAGCAAATCATTCTTGCGTCCGGCCTTTCCGAGCATGTCGGCAATATGCTTCAGCGCAAGATCACCGCTATCGTGACCATAGCGGTCATTCACGCCCTTGAAATGATCCACGTCAATCACGGCTACCGACAATGCCTGCGATTGCCGTTGCGCCGAATGGAAGGCTCGTTCGCCTGCCGATGACACCGTTCGCCGGTTTGGCAGACCCGTCAAATAATCCGTCGATGCTGCCAACTCCCATTGCCGCCGGATTCTGTTTGAACACATCAATAGATACGCTGTCGTGCCGATCACCGGAAGTATCGCGACCACCAGTGGCGTCAGCGCATTCAACCAGGAAACACTGTCCAGCATGGTTTCCCCGGATGTGGGAGAAAACAGGAAATACAGAGCGCGGAACAGCATGAACAAGCCGACCAGCGAAAAAATGACCGCCAGTACCGAACGACTGACCGAAGGTTCACGGGCGGAAAATATCTGCAATTGGCGCGTACTGGCAAACAGCAAAATCACCATCGCCAGAGACACGATCACGATCCGCATATTCAGGTTTGGATTATGCGCCGTAAACCAATACACAGCCGCCACCGCAACCACGACTGGCAACAGAAACAGCATCGATACTTGTTGACCGCAAAAAAGACTGACGGCCCGGAGGTTGGCAAACAAACCCAGCAACAGGAACGCATTGGCAAGCGGCAACACGAATCCGAGCGGCAGCAGGTTCTGCACGGCGAGCAATACGCAGGCGCCTGCCTGCAAGAGGGTTCCGACGCGCCAGTTGAATGCACTGGGGCGGACGTCTTCCGCCAATTCCTTGTGCATCAGGCCCAGCACGCCGCCATTCAGCAGCATCATCAGGGTCGCAATCAGGATGGCAGTGCGTGGATCCAGGCTAAAGGAACTGGGCATATTCTCGGCTTGATACAAAGTCCGGCAAATGATGGCCTTTCGTGAGGGCACCGGCAAGCCATTCATCGGCCCATTCGATTGACCGGAGGGCGTTTGACGTCGATGATGGGACATCCATCAACCTGGGGAGGACTTATGGATATCCGTTTTTTTGTTTCCGGCATCGTCATGGCCATTGCATCGCTGATGGCGGGTTTTCTGGTCCATGCCACCTTGCTGCATCCCGATTACGTCGCGTTATCCAGCATCTATCGTTCCGACGAAGAAGGCATGAATTTCTTTCACTGGATGCTTATTGCGCATGTGATGATCGGCTTTTCGCTGACCTGGATATACCGCCAAGGTGTGCAAGCGGGCGGCTCGACGATCAGCCAGGGAGTTCGCTTCGGTATCGCGATCGCCTGCTTGATGACCATTCCCGGCTACCTGATATATCTGGCTGTATTGAAAATACCGGCCGAGCTCGCGCACAAGCAAATGATGTATGACGTTCCGTTCGTTATTTTGCTCGGCGTATTGGTCGCCTTTCTCAACAAGAAAAAATGATTTGGAATATGTCGGGCCATTGGGCCCGACATGATTATCTTTCCAGCAGCTTGCGCAAAAACGGCACCGTGATTTTTCTTTGCGCCGCCAGGCTTTCGCGATCCAGTTTGTTGAGCAATGTCGTTAGCGTCAGCAAGTCGCGGCCAACGCGTTTGAACATGTAATCCAGTACTGAATCATCGAGTTCCAGGCCGCGTTGAAGGGCGCGCTGCAGCAGGACGGAACGTCGGCCATCGTCATCGAGGCTTTCAAGATTCAATCGCGTGCATTGACCAAGCCGGGATTGAAGATCCGGAATCAACAGGGACAAACCATGTGGTGCGTGCCTTGCGGCGTATATCACCACTGCGCCGGCAACCCTTGCGCGATTATGAAAATGGAACAAAGCCGTTTCATCTTCCTGATGGCCTGCACAATGTTCCAAGCCATCGAGACAGATGATGTCGGCATTTTCCTGATCCGGCAAAACGTCCTGCAGGCGACCTGCGAAGACGGTCAACGGAAAATACAGGGCACGCCTTCCCTGCTTCTGTGCCATGGCGCAAGTCGCCAGCAACAAATGACTTTTGCCGCTGCCTGCAGCTCCGGAGAGATACAGCCATTCCTTCGATTCACCATTCGCAATCGTCTGCAACGCGGAAACACTGTCACGACTTCCGACAAAGCCGTCAAAACCCTGGTCGTTGGAAAATTTCAGCGTCAGCGGAATTTGCGGACTCACACATCGATCCCGGCATTGGCACTTTCTTTGGGCCCCTCATTTCCCGGCGTGAGGATCACCGGCCTTTCGGCACCATACAAATTACTCGTGGTGTATTGCTCATGCGCATAACGCAGCAATACCATCACGACTGCCGTCACCGGCAAGGCAAGCAATACGCCGAGGAAACCAAACAACTGGCCGCCCGCCATGATCGAAAAAATCACGGCGACCGGATGCAAACCAATGCTGTCGCCGACCAGCCAGGGCGTCAGAAAAAAACTTTCCAGCGTTTGTCCGATCATGAAGACCGCAACGACCAGACCCAGATGCATCGGATCCATGCCTTGCACCAAGGCAGCAATTAGCGCAGCGGAAATACCGACAAACGCACCGAGATAAGGAACGAAACTGACCAGACCGGCGATGAAACCGATCAGGAAACCGAACTCGACGCCGACAATCCACAGGCCCAGTGCGTAAACCATGCCAAGCACCAGCATCACACTGATCTGGCCGCGCATGAAATTGCCCAATACCGCATCGGATTCACGCGCGAGCTTCATGAAAGTCGGTTCGACCGGACGCGGAATCAGTGATTGCAGACGCGCCAGCATACTTTGCCAATCGCGCAAGAAATAATACGTGACTACCGGAATCAAGCTGATTGTCGCTACCCAACCCAGAATCGCCAAACCGGATTTCGATATGCCGCCAAGCACGGTGGCGGCGACACCGCCGGCTTGCTGCCAATGACCCTTGATCAGATTCACCAATGACATCGGATCGACATATTGCTTCAGCGAAATACCGAATTTGGTTTCCAGCCACGGAATCACGACATTGGTCGTCCATTCCGCCAAACGCGGCAACCACAAAATCAATTCCCGGATTTGTTCCTCCAGTAAGGGAATGATCAACACAAGCGACAACACCAGAATCAATGTCATCAGGATAAACACGATGATGACGGAGGTATTGCGCGAGCGGCCCGCCCGTTCCAGACGCAAGACCAGCGGATTGCCCAGCCATGCCAGCAAGGCCGACAAGACAAACGGCGTCAGAATCGGCGACAACAACCAGATCAGTCCACCGGCCAAAACCAGCAATGCCAGCCAGCGCCAACGACGTTGATCACGCAACCATGTGTTATCAGTCATTCTTTTCTCCAGACACGCATGGCGCGACGGCCATAACGAATAAAATAATCCAAGCCGCTGGCAGTCGTGAAAACAATCACCAGCCAGAACAGCGAGTACAGAATCAGCGGATGCACGAAGGCATAAGCCTGGTCTGCCAGCAGCAAACCCACATAAACGATCTGGAAGAAAGTGGTGAGCTTGCTAACCCAGCTCGGCTTCGGCTTGAACGGACCGATCGTTTTCCACCAGACCCAGGCACCGCTCACGATCACCATATCCCTTCCAAGCACCAGCAAGCAAAGCCCGAATGGAATTGCCTGCTGCCAGGCGAGGCCAACAAAACAAACCGACAGCAGCAATTTATCGGCAATCGGATCGAGCAATCCGCCCAGTGCGGTGCGCCAATCGAATTTCTTCGCCAGATAACCGTCGATCGAATCGCTGAACCCGGCCAACATCGCGATCCAGAATGAAACCAGTGCATTACCTTCGATCAGGAAATAAAGCAGCGGCAATGACGCCACCATGCGTGCAAGGGTGATGGCATTGGGGATCTGCTTTACATTCATTGCCCGGTTTATTGCAGGATGAAACGCGGTACGGATTTTGCCTCGACTTCCGGTTCTGCGTCGTCATTGCTGTCGGCGCTGGCTTCAGCGTCTGCACTGCGCAAGGTACCGCCCGACCCGATCAATGTGCGAAAACCCTTCAGGCCGACATTCATATCCAGTTCGAGCCTCAACAAATCCGGTGTTGCCTGCATCACCTGCACGCGTTTGACGATTGCCAGCTGCTGCAGATATCCCATCAGGCGGATGAAATCCTGGCTATTGTTCACGCCGATCACATCGATGCGATATTTACCCGCAGCACCTGTCGGCAGATACACCGCGTCGCGTTTGGCAATGGCATCGGCAGCACCATCGGCACCGGAGGCAATTACCTGACGCGGATCGGCCTTCGTATCGACCCAGCGCGCGACCTCGGCACCATCCTGCGTCATCACCCATTGCGCCGACCAGCCACTAACGGAACGATAGACCTTGCCAACCACTTGCGTGTTGTTTTGGTAACGCGCGGTCAGCGGCTGCAGTGCGGCGGCATTCAATGCCCAGACCGAATTGGTTGCCGCGATTTCGACGCTATTGCCGCTCGGCAACAGGAACCGCATGCCGCGTTCCAATCCGCGCACCGCCAAAGGTTTCACCACCGACAACTGTTGCGATGTCACGAGACGCGGACCACGGCCGTCATCAATGGCGAGCCACAGAATCGGTTTAGGGCGTGCGCCCGTCCAGTATTTCAAACCGGCCGCGCCAATCAACGCATCAACGGCTTCCGGATCAAAACTAACGGCCAACACGTTTTTATAGACCGGCATGCCACTGGCGGTATCTCCGTCTTGCCGAGTGCTTGTTTCGGCAACCAGACTGCTGGCGGTGGGCATGGCGCGCCTGATCACGGTATTGCCGTTGGCTGCGGGATTGCCGGTCAATTTGACGATTACCTGGGCCAAGGCCTGCGCGGTCGCGATCCGCTTGGCGTTGTCGCCAATGGTATCCATCACCGCTTCGCCGCGATAAAGCGCCAGGTCGCGCACTGGTTTGGGCTTTGCTGCAGGCTTGGCAGGATCTGCCGCATTCAGCGCATCAGCGACGACGCCTTTGCCGGCCGATGAGGTCGTTGACCTTGGTTTTGTCGGGCTGGAAGCACTTTGCGCGAACACGCTTGCGCTGAAAATGGCCGCGAACATGAGGGAAAATAAGGCGATTTGGGCTTTGGGTGTGTTTTTCATGGCTACATGTTGCCGCAAGCAGGCAGGGCACGTCCAACTATGCGCTGTTAGAATAGGCACTTTCCCAGCGAATTATTTCCCGTGACCGCCCAAACTCCCCTTACCTATCGTGACGCCGGTGTTGATATCGATGCCGGAAATGAAGTGGTTGAACGCATCAAGCCCTTGGTAAAACGCACTTTCCGGCCCGAAGTCATGGGCGGTCTGGGCGGCTTTGGCGCTTTGTTCAACCTGTCCGGCAAATATCGCGAACCGGTATTGGTGTCGGGTACGGATGGCGTCGGCACCAAACTGAAGCTGGCGCAACAACTGAACCGCCACGACAGCATTGGCATTGATCTGGTCGGCATGTGCGTGAACGATGTTCTGGTGCAAGGCGCCGAGCCCCTGTTCTTCCTGGATTATTTTGCGACCGGCAAATTGCATGTCGACACCACCGTATCTGTAGTCGGCGGCATCGCAAAAGGCTGCGAACTGGCCGGCTGTGCATTGATCGGTGGTGAAACCGCCGAAATGCCCGATATGTATCCGCCGGGCGAATACGATCTTGCCGGTTTCACGGTCGGTGCGGTGGAAAAATCCGAATTGCTCGACGGTGCCGCGGTGCGCGAAGGCGATGTGTTGATCGGTATCGCCAGCAGCGGTCCCCATTCGAACGGCTATTCACTGATCCGCAAAATTTACGATCGTGCTGGTCGCCCTGCCGATCTTGATATCGGTGGCGAAAAATTGATTGATGCGCTGATGGCACCGACCCGCATTTACGTCAAACCGATTCTGGCGATGTTGAAAGAACACGATATCCACGCGATGGCGCATATCACCGGCGGCGGTTTGTCGGAAAACATCATCCGCGTGATTCCCGACGGTCTTGGCCTGGAAATCAAGGCCAGCAACTGGCCATTACCGCCGGTGTTCCAATGGCTGCAGAAAGAAGGCCAGGTTCCAAATAACGAAATGTGGCGCACTTTCAACTGCGGCATCGGCTTCGTGCTGGTGATTGCAGCCGATGATGTTCAAAGCATCGGTGCGGCATTGGCATCGCATGACCTGGCCCATTGGACGATTGGTTCCGTGGTCAAAGCCGCAGGCGAAGAACGCACGCATATCACGGAATAAAACGTGACGCTCAATCCGATCAAAAAACTGTCACTGCTTTTTGCAGTGTCGGTTTTCGTCATAACCTGGATTCATCCCCGCTGGCCGCTGGAACAAGGTCTGCACAGCTCCCTGACCCTGGTCGGCCTGATATGGCTGGTATGGCACGCGAAAAAATATTCGATGAAGAATTGGGATTTTTTTCTGGTCTGCTTTTTCATCTCGATTCATTGTGTTGCCGCCCGCTGGCTTTATTCCAACGTTCCCTACGACGAATGGTGCAAGACTTTGTTCAACTGGTCGCCGCAGCAGGCATTCGGTTTCGAACGAAACCATTTCGATCGCCTGATCCATTTTCTTTACGGCATTTGTTTCATGCCGGCGGTCGCGAATTTCATTCGCGTGAAAAACAATATCCGCATCGGTTCCGCACTGGTGATCGCCTTGATGCTGATCATGTGCAGCAGCCTGATATACGAATGGGCCGAATGGGCGATTGCCGTCATGCTGTCGCCGGAACAGGCCGAAGCCTATAACGGCCAGCAAGGCGATGTCTGGGATGCGCATATGGACATGCTGCTGGCTACGCTCGGTGCCTTGCTTACCATTCCACTTTTGAAAAAAACGAACGGCTGAAAATCGATGACTAGCCAGCCCCCGGATCCACATTCGAATCGACGATCCTTCCGTATTGCCATACTCGCCTCAGGGCGTGGAAGCAATTTGCAGGCCATTCATTCCGCCTGCAAAAACGGATATTTACACTCGAAAATCGTGGGCGTGTTTTCCGACAAGCCGCAGTCAGGTGCGATTGCCTTTGCCAAGCAACAACACATTGATTTTGCAGCGATAAAACCTGCGAGGTTCAGTTCGCGTGAAGCCTACGATGAACACCTATTCAGCCTGATTGAGGCTGTTCAGCCTGATCTCATCGTTTGTGCCGGATATTTGCGCCTCATATCCGCCGCTTCGGTAGAAAAAGTGCAAGCACGCATGATCAATATCCATCCTTCATTACTCCCTAAATTTCCGGGTCTGCATACCCATGCACGCGCCTTGGAAGCGGGAGAAACATGGCATGGAGCCAGCGTGCATTGCGTGATTCCGGAACTCGATGCAGGCCCGGTGCTGTCGCAGGTTTGTGTGGAAGTACAGCCTGACGATACCGATGAAATGCTTGAACAGCGAGTACTTGCCCGGGAACATGCGCTATTGGTGGAAACCATCGTTGCGCTGGAAAAGGGCCGCATACTTTTACAGTCGCCACCTGAAAAACCCTTGCAACTCGATAGCCACAACAGCCTGCAGGACAAATCATGAAGAACATTGTTCTCGTTTTTGCATTACTGCTTCCGGGTTTCGCCGAGGCGATTGTTTCGGTACCGCAGGAAAAAACGGCTAATGCTGCTGTTCGCGCGAAAGCATTCACCGCGAATTACGTGGTGTTTCGCAATGGAAAAGATCTTGGTACTGCCACGATCAAATATGCCGATGCCGGGAACGGACGCTGGGAGTTGTCAACCCACACGCTGGGCACCGGAATTGCGGCCATCGCAGGTGTCGAGCTCAACGAACGATCCCTGATTCGCTGGAATGACGGAAAACCCGAAACCGTCGACTACAACTTCAGCCAGAAGGCCGGCTGGAAAAACAAACAGCGCAGTATTTCCGTGAATGCGCAGAACAGGACCGTCCTTAGCCAGGATAAGGAAGACAGCTACACCCTCAAATACCAAGCGGGGGTACTGGATCGCCATGCCATTACCGTGGCGATCATGCAGGATTTATTGCAGGGCAAGCGCGGCGACCTGAGCTATCCGGTCGCGGATCGCGACGAAATGAATAACCAGCTGTATCGCCTGGTCGGCAATGAAAAACTGGATACTGCGCTTGGCGTATTGAACAGCGTGAAAGTGCAACGCATTCGTGAAAATCCGAACGGTAAAACCACGACGCTATGGCTTGCGCCCGACAGGCAATTCGTTCCCTTGCGCATACAGCAGAAAGAAGGCAACGGCGACGTGATTGAAATGCGTATCAGCGGCCTTCGCTGATCACTGCAAAAAATCCGGGCCATCGACAATGAATGTTCGATGGCACTTTTCGTTTACACATTCGTGAACGAAACATCCTGTAACAACTTTTGAAAAGCATTGCCTTTTCCGCGCTGGCAATTCCCTGAAAAAAGGGAGAGCATGTCCTCATTAACCGGGCAACACCGTTAATGCTATTGGTATTCGAAATGAATATCGCACAGGGGATAGCGCATATGTTCGATCGTTCAGTCATCGTCAACTCGACCCGTATTGACCTAGCCAAAACTACACTACTCGCCTGCTGGCTAGTCTTGTCGAGTCTGGTTGCGAACCAGGCCCTGGCTGATGACAATCCACTGGAAGTAAGGCTTTCCACTGAAAACAAATCGGTAAAGATCGACGACTCGACCGAAATCAATGTCTTCGTCTCCAGGGAAAAAATTCCTGCTGCCGATGCAAGACTGAAATGGACGCAGACCGAAGGTCCAGCCAATGCCAGCCTGTTCCCCGGCAAGGGCAAGACAAATGCAAAGGGCATCGGACAACTTCGCATCGTGGTGCATACGCCCGGCAAATATAAATTCCAGGCGGAAGTCTGCAGTCAATCCGATAGCAAAACGTTTTGCGAGAAGCCTTCCAAGGCGGGATTTGAACTGGAAGCCAATGCGCCTGTCCCCGTCAGTGCAGAAAAAATTATTTTCGGTGCCGCCATTGCGGCACCGCTGGTGACCGGAACCACCAATCTCCAGTCTGATCCCAAGACAAAATTTGCATCACTCACTGCACAGACATCGACCAACATCGCCGGCGCTGTCAATACGAACATTCCACTAAGCGCCGTCTACCTCTATGGCGGGACCGGCTTTACTGGCCAAAGCGTCAACTGGACGGTGACGCCCGCTGCCACGCTGTCGAGCACCAACACGCCGGTCAGCAGCGATGACGGACTCGTCAGCACAAACTTTCAGGCCACTGCCTCGGGCACCTACTTCGTTACCGCTACCGGTACCTGCCCCGGCAATTTATCTTCCGATGTTTGCGCACCTCCCACGCAGAATTTTCGCATCCAGATCAATGCCCCTTCACTGGTCAATATCAGCGGCAATTCGCAATCGGCAGGACCCGGGCTCGCCTTGGTAGCGCCACTGGTGGTTCAAGCACAGAACGCAGGCGTGGGAACGCCCGGCGTCAACATCACATGGACGGTTGTTTCTGGGTCCGCAACGTTGGGCTCGCCAAGCACGGTCAGCAACTCCGTCGGACTGGCCAGCAATACGGTTACGGTCGGCGCAACCGTTGGGCCGATTGTGATACGCGCAGAACGCAGCGACGCCGCATCAACCTTCGTTCTGTTCAATGTGAATGCAGTTGCCCCGCAATTAAACCGGGCATCACCGGCGACAGTTTCCGGAAGCAGTTCAGGCAGTTTCAATCTCACGACATTTTCGAATTTTGCCGGCATCGCGAATAACTCCGGACAAATTTACTGGACCAGCAACCTTCCCGGACAAACCAGTTTCAGCAGCGCAAATACCGCGATTGATGCGGCAGGTCGCAGCAACGTCACCGTCACGACCAGCCAAGGCGGCAGCTATCTGATCACTGCCTGCTGGAATCTTGCCGGCAGCGGCTGTAGCGCCGGTGATCCGACCGTTACCTACACGATCAACAGCAACTCGCTGCGAATTGTTTCGGGCAATAGCCAGGCATTACCGGTATCGCAAATCTCGGCACCGCTCGCCGTGCAATTATTATCGGGCGGGTTTGCCAACCCGCAAACGATAGCGTGGTCGATTACCGGCCCCGCCACTTTAAGCAATGCCACGACAAGCACCGACGGAGCCGGCAATAGTTCAAACACGCTTACGTTTACCGGCGCCGGCAATGCCATTGCCACGGCAAAATGGCCATCGGTCGGCGGCACCGGTCAAGCCTTCGAGAGCGTCAGTTTTAATTTGACTTCAAGCGCGAATGCGTATCGCATCACTCCGAATTCTTCGCTGAATGTCGCCGGCACGCTTGGCGTTCCAGGCAACCTCAGTGTTGATTACACATTCAACGGGGGTGCTGCTACGAGTCTGGTCACGCAATGGAGCATCGTCAGCGGACCGGGCGGTGGGACATTGGGCAGCGCGACGGCAGCCGTGGCCGGAAGTGCAGACAGTGTGAATACGTTCACGCCGACAGTTGCCGGTGACTACCGCATTCGCGTGCAAGGCAGTTGCCCTGCAACCGCCGATCCCGATTGCCCGGGCAACTCGGTCGAATTTCTGGTCAGTACGGCAAGCGCCTCGAGAACCCTGTATGTCGACTCCGGCGACAATCAGAGTGCAGCGACCAATGCGCCGTTTGCATTGCCGCTGGTTGTGCTGGCAAACGACAACGGTGCGCCTGTCAGCGGCATTGCGATTGATTGGGTTGTCACCGTTGGCGATTCGATATTGTCGAGCGGAACCTCCATCACCGATGGTAGCGGGTTCGCCAGTGTCGATGTTACCGCCGGGCCAAGCAACGGGCTCACGACAATTACTGCCACGCGCCAGGACGAGCCCTCGGCCACGGTGAGTTTCAATCTCAATGTTGGCACGACGACCTACACGCTGACGGCGAATGGTTCGAATAATTACGATCTGCCGGTGGGTTACGGCCTTTATCTGTCGGCGAATTACACGATCAATGGCAGCCCGGCGGTCGGCTTGAATATCGCATGGTCTGCCGCTTCGGGCTTCCTCACCGCGACCAGCGTGCCAGTCGATGCCTCCGGCAATGCCGAAACCATTTATTTTCCGCCGAATGCTCCAGGTGTTTATACCGTCACCGCTTCGGCGGATTGCCCACCGGGACCAGCACCTCTTGCAGGCATGAAAGGGAATACAAAGGGAACTGGAACCACATGTCCGCCACCGGATGAAATTTTCACGATCACCGTCATCGACAAGACACTGGTTATCGATACCGGCGACAGCCAAAGCACACCATTGGCAACACCGTATTCGAGTCCGCTCACGGTGCAAGCATTGAATGATGGTGTTCCGGTGCCCGGCATTGCGATTGACTGGACCATTTCCGGCGGTTCGGGCACGCTCACATCGACAACACCTTCGATCACCGATGCCAGCGGCATCGCGACAATGACCCTCGATGCAGGAAACGTCGCAGGCACAATCAGCGTCGAAGCCAACCGCCAGGATGTGTATTCCCCCGTCACGTTCAATTTGACCGCCACCGGCAATGTTTACGAACTGACGACGGTCAGTCCAAACGAGATCACCATCAATGTGGGCGATGTCGCCAATCTTGATGTCAATTACGTGGTGAACGGCGTTGCCGATACTTCACTCGAGACCCTGTGGAGCACGACTGGCGGAACACTGGGCAGCAGCAATGCACCGGTGGATAGTGTCGGTGACAGCAGCAATACCTTCACCAGCACCGTCACCGGTGATTTCACCGTCACGGTGGATGGTAGTTGCCCGGCCAGTCCAGATCCCGCCTGTCCGATTGCGCCGGTAACATTCCTCATGCACGTGATTTCCGCCGCCCAGACGCTCACGATCAATTCGGGCAACAACCAGACCACTCCGCTCGGCACCAGCTTCGCGCTTCCGCTGCAAGTGCTGGCTGAAGACAGCAGCGTGCCGGCCAGCGATGTGACCATCGACTGGAGCATTACTTCGGGCGACGCCACGTTATCGAGTGCGAGCAATTTGACCAATCTTTCCGGTATTGCACAAATCACGGTGACTGCGACCGGCAATGCCGGCCCCATCCAGATTACCGCGACCAGAAACGACACCGGCAATAGCGTGGTATTCGACCTGGATTCGACATTTGCTCCGCAATTGCTGGTTACCGGTGGCGACAATCAAAGCGGGCCGCCGAATACTTCCGCTGGCGCGCCGATCGAAGTACAGCTTACCAACGGCGGTGGCATTGGCTTGCCGGACGTGAACATCGACTGGACGGTCTTAAGCGGCGATGCCGTGCTTGGCGCAGGTACCACGATTACCAATGGCAGTGGCTACAGCCAGGTCAATTTCGATTTTGGCAGCACGCCAGGTCCGATCCAAATCCAGGCCAGTGCGGCGGGTTTTGGTCTGACCGTGATCACCAACCATAATATTGTCGCCGCGACGCCTACCTTGAATATCGCTTCGGGAAACAATCAAACCGCAGCACCGAGTACCGCATTCACGAACCCGCTGGTTGTACTTGCACAGGACAGCGGAATTCCAGCCAATGGCCTGACCATCAACTGGACCGTTACCAGCGGCGATGCCACATTGTCGGCAGCCAGCAGCATTACCGATAGCGCCGGGAACGCCTCTATCGGCGTCAATGCGGGCACCACGCTTGGGCCGGTGGTGATTACGGCAGCGCGTGCCGATGATGCGAGCATTACGGCCAGCTTCACACTGAACATCAATACGGTCGCGCCGGCGCTCGCACTCGCGCGGATTTCCGGAAATGGCCAGTCTGCTTTTATCAATACCGCATTTGCATCGCCGTTGTTGGTGAATGCCACCAATAACGGCGTGGCAGATCCCGGCATTACCATTAATTGGGTACTCGCCTCCGGTAGTGCTGTGCTGTCTTCCGGCACCAGCATCACCGATGCTGCCGGTGATGCGAACATCACGCTAACGGCTGGCGCTACCGTCGGTCCGATCAGCATCACGGCGACCCGCGCCGACGAACCTGCCGCCACGGTGACGTTCTCGCTAACCGGAAGTCCAACGCCGAACAGCACGCTGACAATCGTGTCCGGTGATGGCCAATCGGGCGTGATCGGTTCGACGGCAAACTCGCCACTCGTCGTGGTGTTGCGCGACGGTTTCGGGAATGCCATCGCGGGTCAAAGCATCAACTGGTCGGTAATTTCCGGACCCGCCATCCTGGGCAGCGCCTCCAGCAATAGTGATGCCGGCGGACAAGCAAGCAATACCTTCACCTTCGGTGCCAGCACGGGTGCGGCATTGATTCGCGCCAGTGCCTTAGGCGGAACACTCACAATCGACTTCACTGCGAATGCCGTGATGGTCAACCTCGCCGCCGCCAGCGGCAATGGTCAGGCAGGGCCGGTATCGACAGCCTTGCCGGTCGCGTTGACCGTACAAATTTCACCACCGGCTGGCGTGTACTCGGCGACCGGTTCCGGCACCCGAAAACCTCTGGCACTGAGCGGCGTTCCAATTACTTTCGCGGTGACGGGCGGCGGCGGATCAATATCGGTGATCAATGCCGTTACCAACGGTGCAGGCCAGGCATCAACAGTATTAACCCTGGGGCCAGCAGCCGGCATCAATACCGTGAGTGCAACGGTGGTCGGCGGTCCGACGACCAGCTTCACAGCAACTGGTTTGACCGCTGCGGTCGCCAGTGGCCTGACCATTGTTTCCGGAAATAACCAGGTACTCGATCCGGCAACCACCTCGGCACCGCTAACGGTCGAACTACGTGACAGCGGTGGTGCTGTCATTTCTGGCGCAACAATTAATTGGACGACTACTGGCGGAACACTGACCAGTGCGACCAGCACCACCAACGCCAGTGGTCAGGCAAGCAACACCATACAACTCAATGGTCTTGGCACCGTGCAAGTCAGTGCAAGCGCACCGGCATTCGCAAGTGCGCCGGTGTTGTTCAATTTGAATGTGGCCATTTCAAATTTGACCGGACTCAATCCGCTGCAAACCGAAGTGGCGAACGCGATCGATACACTATGCCCTGCATTGGCGAACAGCTCCTCCTTGAATGCGCAGCAAAGCGATTTGCTGCAGCAATGCCAGAGTATTCTCGGTTCGGCCGGTATTGATCCGCAGGACACCATCAATGCGCTGGACGAATTGTTCTCCGATGTTGCATTGGCCCAAGCCAGTGCTTCCATGCTTGCAGCGCAATCGCAATTCCAGAATCTGAAATCGCGCATCGCGGCATTACGCAGTGGCACCGGTGGTACGAGCTTCGGCGGTCTCGCCTTGAATAGCCCGGGCGGCAGTGTGCCGATTGCGGGTTTGCTGAATGCGCTCACCGGAGAATCCAATGCAGCGGGAACAGCGAACAACTCCGCCGACTTCGAACGCTGGGGTTTCTTTGCCACAGGCTCGATCGGCCGCGGCGAGGCTGAGGCGGGTTCGATCAACCCGGCGTTCGATTACGATATCAACGGCCTGAGTGCGGGTGTCGATTACCGCATGAGTGACCGCCTGATTGTCGGCGCAGCACTCGGCTTTACCCGTCAAGGCACCACCTTGCCGGGCAGTGATGGCAGTGTCGATACCAGGGGTTGGAGCATGTCTGCCTACAGCACCTTCTACCAGCAGAACGACTGGTACGCAGACGGCGTGCTGACCTACGGAAAAAACACCTTCGATTTGCAAAGGCATATCAGTTACACCCTGCCCCTGTTCGGTGGCGGCTTTACTACGGTGGATCAGATTGCAAACGCCGATACGGACGGCAGCATGTTGTCAGCGGCATTCACCTTCGGTCGCGATTTCCAGAAAGGTGGCTGGGCGATTGGGCCGTATAGCCGGATTACGTACACGAAACTGGATTTCGATGCCTACGACGAATTACTGCTCGGAGGAAATGGTTCCGGCTTGGGTCTGCATATCGAGAGCCGCAGCCTGACCTCGCTGGCAACCATCATCGGCAGCAAATTTGCCTACAGTCATAGCACCGACTGGGGTGTGTTGATGCCGCATATGCAGCTGGAATGGGAACGCGAATTCAAGGACGATCCGCAATCGATCCAGGCATCGTTTATTTATGATCCGACCGGTACGCCGATTTCGGTAACAGGTGATCCCGAAGACAAGAGCTACTTCAGAATCGGATTGGGATTATCGATGATTCTGTCGCGCGGACGTTCCGGATTTATCTATTACGAAAAAATGCTGGGGCGCGATCGACTGGATCAGGAAAACCTGTCACTCGGATTGAGAATGGAGTTTTGACCCGTAGGGGCGCTCGCTTGCTGCGCCTTGAAGATATTTGGATTGAATAAAAGCGGGCGCAGCAAGCATGCGCCCCTACGTTTATCCTGGCACCCGGCGAATCTTCGCGCCGAGGCCACCGAGTTTTTCCTCGATGTTTTCGTAACCACGATCAATATGGTAAATCCGGTCAATGATGGTCTCGCCTTTCGCGACCAGACCCGCCAATACCAATGACGCCGACGCACGCAAATCGGTCGCCATGATCGGCGCACCGGTCAGTGTTTCGACGCCACGGATAATCGCGGTGTGGCCATCAATCTGGATATCAGCACCGAGGCGCATTAATTCATTCATGTGCATGAAACGGTTTTCGAAAATCGTTTCCTTGATCACGCCGACACCATCGGCCATGCAATTCATCGCAGCAAATTGTGCCTGCATGTCGGTCGGGAAGGCCGGGTATGGCGCCGTGGTCAGGCTAACGGCTTTCGGACGTTTGCCGTGCATGTTGATTTCGATGAAATCGGCACCAGTGGTAATTTCGGCGCCGGCATCTTCGAGTTTTTGCAATACCACATCCAGAATTCCGGCGCGGGTTTTGCGGCAGACGACGCGTCCGCCGGTCATTGCACCGGCGATCAGGAAGGTACCGGTTTCGATACGATCCGGCATTACGTCGTAATGGCAGCCACGCAGGCTATCGACGCCTTCGATAATCATTTTATTGGTACCGGCGCCTTCGATTTTCGCGCCCATCGCCATCAGGCAATGCGCCAGATCGACGACTTCGGGTTCTTCGGCACAGTTTTCCAGAACGGTTGTGCCTTTCGCCAACACGGCGGCACTCAACACATTTTCAGTGCCCGTTACGGTGACCATATCGAATACGTAACGGCCGCCTTTGAGGCGATCGCATTTTGCTTTCACGAAACCATTCTCGACGACGACGTCAGCACCGAGCGCGATCAGTCCGCGAATATGTTGCTCGACCGGACGCGAACCAATCGCGCAACCGCCCGGCAGGGACACTTCGGCATGGCCGTATTTCGCCAATAAAGGTCCGAGCACCAGAATCGAAGCGCGCATGGTTTTCACCAATTCGTAGGGCGCGACGGTATTGATCGGATGGGTCGGATCCACGGTGATCGTCAATTTTTCATCGATGCTCAGTTGTGCGCCAAGTGCGCCGAGCAAACCGACGGTCGTAGTCACATCATGCAGATGCGGCACGTTACCGATCGAAATCGGGCTGTCCGCGAGCAAGGTCGCGCACAAGATCGGCAGCACCGCATTTTTCGCGCCGGAAATCTGCACTTCGCCATTCAATACTTCGCCGCCGGTAACAATAATTTTTGCCATGTACTTTTCTTCTGGTTGAAAGTGTTAGTGAGAAGCCTGTGCTTCTTGCGGAGTCAGCGTGCGCAGTGCCAGGGCGTGGATTTCGCCGCCCATCAAGGTGCCCAGCGTCGCATAGACCATGCGATGCCTGGCCAGAGGCAATTTGCCCTGGAATGCCTCGGAAATGACGACGGCTTCGAAATGCACGCCGTCTTCGCCCATTACCCGGGCTTCGGCGCCGGGCATGCCGGCATGGATCAAGTCTTGGATCTGTTGGGCGTTCATGGGCGGCTTATGATTGTGGGGGTTAAAAACAGTGCATTGGATTACAATAGACGCACATGATACCGCCAACCCCGTATTGATGAACGCTAATCTGAAGAACGACGCCCTGACCGATGCCTCGCTGATCCAATGTGGCCAACGCGTACTTTCGGTTGAAATTCAGGCGCTGCACGCGGTTCAGAGCCGGATCGGCGCGGATTTTGCCCAGGCTTGCCGGCTGTTGCTGCAATGCCGGGGCCGGGTGATTTGCACCGGCATGGGCAAGTCCGGCCATATCGCTACCAAAATTGCCGCCACGCTGGCCTCGACCGGAACCCCAGCGTTTTTCGTACATCCAGGCGAAGCCAGCCATGGCGACCTGGGCATGATTACCGATGCCGACGTGGTGCTGGCGCTGTCCAATTCGGGCGAAACCGAAGAATTACTGATGATCCTGCCGGTACTGAAGCGTCAGGGTAATGTGCTGATAAGTCTCACCGGCAAGCCTGGTTCGAGCCTTGCGAATGCTGCCGACGTGCATCTGGACGTCAGCGTGCCCGAGGAAGCCTGCCCGCTGGGTCTGGCCCCTACTTCGAGTACGACCGCCGCCCTGGTCATGGGCGATGCGCTTGCGGTCAGCCTGCTGGAAGCCAGGGGTTTTACCGCCGATGATTTTGCCCGCTCGCATCCTGCCGGCGCACTGGGCCGTCGTTTATTGCTGCACATCAGCGACATCATGCATGCCGGCAGCGAGGTACCGCGTGTCGGCATCAATGCCACCGCCAGCGAAGCACTGGTCGAAATGAGCCGCAAACGTCTGGGCATGACCGCGATTGTCGATACCGAAGATCGTTTGCTCGGCGTTTTCACCGACGGCGACTTGCGCCGGGCACTCGACGACGCCCAGATTGACTTGCGCAACACACCCGTCAAGCAATTGATGGCACATTCGCCCAAGACCATTTCCGCCGATGCATTGGCTGTCGAAGCCGCGCATTTGATGGAGCAATACAAAATCAACGCGCTTGTCGTGGTCGATGATGAAAAACATGTGGTCGGCGCGCTGAATATCCACGATTTGCTTCGTGCCCGCGTGGTGTAACGATGGCACTGAATACATCCGAACTGCTTGAACGCGCCAAAAATATCCGTCTGGTCTGCTTTGATGTCGATGGCACGCTGACCGATGGCCGGCTGTATTTCGACAGCGAAGGTCGTGATAGCAAAGCCTTCAATGTCCACGATGGTCAGGGTTTGCGTCTCTTGGAAGACAACGGTATCGCTGTAGCTTTCATCACCGCACGCGCGAGCGAATCCGCCAGCGCGCGTGCACGCGATTTGCGTTTGTCCCATGTGTTCATTGGTGTAAAAGATAAAGCCGCCTGCCTGAAGTTGCTATGCGAGCGATTGAACATAACGACACAACAAGCTGCCTTCATGGGCGACGATGTTCCCGATCTTGCCGCCATGAAACTCTGCGCCCTTGCCTGCGTGCCTGCAAATGCCCATGCGTGGATGTTTGACCACGCGGACTGGATCGGTTCGAAAAAATCCGGTGAAGGCGCAGCGCGCGAACTTTGCGACTTCATTCTCGAATCACAGGGTCTGATGCCGGCCATTCTCAGGAAATGGGGCGTCAACCCATGAGTCGCAGTGTCTGGACCATCCTGTTTTTCGTGCTGGCCGTTCTTAGCAGCATCCTGGTATGGAATTTGCGCTGGAAACCGGAAATCAAAGCCGAAGGCCCTGCCCGTTCAGACTATGTGCTACACAATTTCGAAATGACCACGCTGGATGACAAGGGCAAGGAAGCCTTCACATTGAAGTCGCCATATCTTGAACGTGATCCGAATGGCAAAAGCCTGAGCATCCTGACCCCGAAGTTCAGCTTTCCGGACAATAACGGCGGCATGTGGCATGCCGAATCGGGCAATGCCTGGGTCGGCCCGAAAGCCGAAGAGGTACGCCTGCAGGACAAGGTCGAGATGTTCGGCCCCAAGACCGCCAGTGGCCAGCAAACCCGCTTCAGCGCCCCTCAATTGACCATTTTTCCAAAGAAAAATACCGCTGAAAGCAAGGATGTCGTGACCATTACCCGTGCCGACTCTATACTTCAAGGCCGTGGCTTGCAGGTGGATATGCAAGCCAAACGTTTTCAACTTTTAGCCGATGTCAAAGGACGATATGCGCCTGCTCGCCGTTAGTCTCACTCTTTTCGCCGCCTCGCTTACCCTCTCGCCTATGGCACTGGGCAAGTCCTCCGACCGCAACCAGCCGATGGACGTCCAGGCCGACAGCACCAATGCCGTGATGGAAGACAATAGCGATTCCACATTGAATGGCAATGTCGTCATTACGCAGGGAACGCTGGAAATCAGGTCCGACCGCGCCATCATTCATCGCCGTAATGGCGATATCGATAAAGTCACGCTGACTGGCAGTCCGGTGTTCATGAAACAGGTCAACGATTCCGGCGAACCGATGAATGCCCAAGCCGCGACCATCGTGTACACACTGAGTTCCGACCTGATTCTTCTCAGCGGCAATGTCAGCATCGAACAACCGCGCGGTTCGATGCGCGGCGAAAACGTCAAATATGATCTGAAAACCGGCCGCCTCGATGGCGGCGGTGACGGCAATCGCGTTTCCATGCGCATCATGCCCAAGACCAAAGCACCAGCAGAAGCCAAACCCTGATGTTACATGCACGTGGTCTGCGCAAGCGCTACAAATCGCGCGAAGTCGTACGCGACTTCGGCCTGGATTTGAACCCGGGGGAAGTCGTCGGTTTACTCGGCCCCAATGGTGCGGGCAAGACCACCTGCTTTTACATGATCGTGGGCCTGGTGCCGGCCGATGCCGGTGAAATCTATTTCAACGACCGGCTGATCACCGGAATGCCGATGCATGAGCGTGCACAACTGGGCATCGGTTATCTGCCGCAGGAAGCTTCGGTCTTTCGCAAACTCACCGTGGCCGAAAACATCATGGCGGTACTGGAGCTTCGCAAGGAACTCAGTGGCGCCGAACGCAAAAAAGAACAGGAAAGTCTGCTCGAAGAATTGCATGTCACCCATGTCGCGAAACAAATGGGCGCCAGTCTCTCGGGCGGCGAACGCCGTCGTGTCGAAATCGCCCGTTCATTGGCGGCGAACCCCCGCATGATCCTGCTCGACGAACCCTTTGCCGGCGTGGATCCGATTTCCGTGGCGGAGATCCAGAAAATTGTCATGCATTTGAAACACCGCGGCATTGGCGTACTGATCACTGACCACAATGTGCGTGAAACCCTCGGCATCTGCGACCGCGCCTATATTCTGAATGCCGGCAGCGTACTGACCCAAGGCACTCCTGAAGCCATTCTGGAAAATCCGGATGTGCGCCGTGTTTATTTGGGCGACAAATTCCGCCTGTAAATTGTTTTATCGCCGCTTCCCGTGCACACGCCGCTTATGTTTAACTGTGCATGATGAAACCGAGCCTGCAAATTCGACAAACGCAATCGCTTACCCTGACGCCGCAATTGCGCCAGGCGATACGCCTGTTGCAGTTGTCGAGCGTCGAGCTGGAAACCGAAATTTCCGAAGCGCTTGAAAGCAATCCCTTGCTTGAAGTACTTGATGACAACACCGGCGACGGCGATGAAATGCCGACGGAAAACATCATCGAAACACCGGTCGAAAACAGCGACAAGGAACAAGGCGATAACGAAATCGATGTGATCGAAAGCAGCGAGGAATTCGACTGGTCCGACGACGAGCCACGTGGTACGGGAACGAAAAGCGATGATTTCGAAGGTGAAATGGGTACTGCCGCGCCGATGGATTTATGCCAGCATCTGCTATGGCAGCTGCGCTTAAGCCATTTGTCGAAACGCGATATCGCCATCGGTGAAGTCATCATCGAAGCCATCAATGGCGATGGCTATCTGCTTGAACCTCCGGAAGCGATCCAGCAGGCACTGCTGCCCGAAGTCCAGGCCGACCTGCAGGAAATCAATACCGTTTTACAACTGATTCACCACTTCGATCCGGTTGGCGTGGGGGCAAAGAATCTTTCGCAATGCCTGTCTATCCAACTGCAGGTTTTGACACCCGACACTACTGGCTTGAATCTCGCGAAAAAAATCGTGTCGGACCATCTTGAAGCCCTCGCCAGAATCGGCTCGGAAAAACTGGCATCGCAATTGAAAGTGTCGCAGGCAGACATGCAGGAAGCAGTGGCCTTGCTGAAAAGTCTGGATCCCAAACCAGGCCTCCAGATCAGTTCCGACGTACCTGATTACGTTGCCCCAGATTGCATTGCCAGCAAGCAAAAAGGTGTCTGGCAGGTCAGTCATGCAAAAGGCAGCCAGCCAAGAATCGGTATCAATCGCCATTACGAAAACCTGATTGGAAAGGCCAGCCGCGAAGATGATTCCTATCTGCGCGGGCAATTGCAGGAAGCACGCTGGCTGATAAAAAGTCTCGATTCGCGTGCAGACACTCTTCTGCGGGTCGCAAGATCGATCGTGCGGCAACAGAGTGGATTTCTCGAACATGGCGCGCAGGCAATGCGGCCTCTCACGTTGCGCGAGGTCGCCGAAGAGCTGGGCCTGCATGAATCCACGATCTCACGCGCGACGACCCGTAAATATCTCCGCACACCCCGCGGCACTTTCGAGTTTCGTTATTTTTTCAGTTCGGGAATCAGCAATAGTGATGGCGGCGGAACTTCCGCCACGGCAATACAATCCATGATTCGCAAGCTGATTGAAGCGGAAAATCCGCGCACGCCACTCAGCGATGCACGGCTGGCAGAATTACTCAAGGCGGAGGGTATTCCCGTGGCCCGCCGCACGGTTGCCAAGTACCGTGAAGCCATTCATATAGGCTCCTCCAGCGAGCGCCAACGCCTGGGTTGATGCTGCCGGTTAAAACTTCGTGAATTACATTCGTGAATTAAAAGAGAATGTAAAAAAAGTTTACAAGTTCTCACAAATTCTTCTCCACAAAACACGAATTGTGGCGTAGTGTAATCATTGCAGGCGAAGTTGCTTGTCACTCGACAGGAGGAAGGAATGAAATTAGATATCAATGGTCACCAGGTTGAAGTCACCACCGCCCTACGCGATTACGCACAAGAGAAAATAGGGCGCCTGTCGAAACACTTTGATCACCACCTCGATGCACGCATGATTCTTTCGGTTTCCAAACTGGACCACAAAGCCGAAGCCACTCTTCACACTACCGGAAAAACCCTTTTTGCCGATGCCATTGCACCCGATATGTACGCAGCCATCGATTTGCTGGCGGACAAACTTGATCGCATTGTCCTGAAACAAAAAGAAAAGATGACCGACCATCATCGAGGTGATTCACAGGCAAGAGCCGAGACTTTCGGCTAAACCCCTCTCGACTCCGATACAAACCCCGATTATTCGGGGTTTGTTTTTTTATGGGTTTGAAAGTCGCTGCATTGCATTGAAAAATCTGGCGTGTTCCTATCCTCTATCCGGTCACATCCCTGCATACGAATGGGAAAGCATTGCCAGTCTTCGGCTGCAATGCCAAGCTACGGGGGAAATCACACAAGCCTGCGCATCATGCTAAACCGCATCACCACCCGCGAAGTATTCGAACAATTGCAGGAACGGCTCAGCCTGCGCTGGATCGCCTCGCCTGCCGGCGGGGAGCGAGTGCTGGAACGCAATGAAACATTGTCGCGACGGCCCTCATTGGCCGGCTATCTGAATGTGATTCATCCCAACAAGATCCAGATTATCGGCGCTTCGGAATTGCAATGGCTCGACAGCCTCGATGCACGCCAGCGCTGGGAGACACTGGAGAAAATCACCGGCTTCAATCCGATGGCCTTGGTCATCACCCAGAACCAGAGCTGCCCCACCGATTTGCGGACAGCCTGCGAAGAATCCGGCACTCCATTATGGGTCTCCGCGAAACGCGGGCATGAACTGCATAATCATCTGCAATATCATCTTGCGCGTTCATTGGCGCCACGCGTCAGCCTGCATGGCGTCTTCATCGAAATTTATTCGATCGGCGTGCTCATTACCGGCGAAGCCGGTGCCGGCAAAAGTGAATTGGCACTCGAGTTGATTTCGCGCGGACATCGCCTTGTGGCCGATGATGCTCCCGAATTCACACTGATTGCACCCGATGTGCTCGACGGCACCTGCCCCGAAATGTTGCAGGACATGCTGGAAGTGCGTGGCCTCGGCCTGATGAATATCCGGCAAATGTTTGGCGATACCGCCGTGAAGCGGAATAAATACCTTCGCCTGATCGTGCATCTGCTGAAACTCAGTGATCACGACTCCGATCACATGGCACGACTCACCGGCGAGACCGATGCCCGCCCCGTGCTGGATCTCCGGGTTCCGGTATTCAATCTGCCGGTCGCACCGGGCCGCAATCTGGCCGTACTCACCGAAGCGGCGGTTCGTTTACACTTGCTGCGCAGCAAGGGGGAAGACCCTGCCGCAGCCTTTCTTGCACGTCATACAGCCTTCCTGGAAGCCGGTAGCCACGAATGAATACGATCAAGCCAGTTCTTACCGTCGTCAGCGGCTTGTCGGGCTCCGGCAAAAGTATCGCGCTGCGCACACTCGAAGATCTGGACTATTACTGTGTCGATAATTTGCCGGCCGAACTGCTGCCCGATTTCGTAAAAAACCTGACCCGCGACGACAAGCAACGCTCGCGACTCGCCGTGAGTATCGATGTCCGCAATCACAGCTCGGATTTAAGCCGCGTGGGTGAATGGCTTTCGGCAGTTGGTGCGCTGGGGTTCGATTATCGTCTGGTGTATTTCGATACCGCTGATGCGGCATTGATCAAGCGTTATTCCGATACCCGCCGCCGACATCCTCTGTCGCACGATGGTCTCGCCTTGTCCGATGCGATTGCAAGGGAACGCGAATTACTGCGTCCATTGAGAGCGCTGGCGGATATCGTGATCGATACCAGCGAAATGAATGTTCACCAGTTGCGGAAAGCCGTCCTTGGCGAGCTGGAAGCAGGCACCAAGCGACAAGTTTCCCTGTTGTTCGAATCCTTCGCCTACAAACGCGGCATTCCAGGCGATGCCGATTTTGTTTTTGATGCCCGTTGTTTGCCAAACCCGCACTGGGATGCCGCGCTACGCCCCCTGTCCGGCCGTGATTCGGCGGTCCGCGATTTTCTTGAAGAACAACCCAGCGTAATCGAGTTCGTTGACCAGATTTCGGTGTTTCTCGATACCTGGTTGCCGCGCTTTGAATCCGAAACCCGCAGCTACGTTACCGTCGCCTTTGGTTGCACCGGCGGCAAGCATCGTTCGGTGTATCTGGCGGAGAAACTGACACAGCACTTCCGACAAGGTGGTCGTGAAAATGTACTCACCTTCCATCGAGAGCTTGAATAATGGCGGTCGGGGTTTTGCTAATGGCGTATCCCGGTTTTGGCCAATCACTTCTGCAAGCTGCCCGACAAATAAACGGCGTCAACTCGATCACGATCATCGCTCACGATATACAAACCGACATGGATGGCAATGCACAGTTGATTGCCGCAAGTGCTGCCTTTCGCAAAGCCGAGAGCAGCGACGGCGTGCTGATTCTGGTCGATAGTCCTGGCGGCGTCGCCGACAAAACCGCCACCCGGCTGGCGCAATTCGGCATACCGGTAAAGCGGGTCAGCGGTTTGTCTTTGCCAATGTTGCTCCGTGTAATGCATTATGCAGAACAGGACCTGGATGAACTTGCCCGCACAGCCGCTGCGGGTGGACGTAATGGAGTGGTGATCGATCATGCTTGAACACGAAGTCACAATCACAAATCCCACCGGGCTGCACGCTCATGCGTCCGCCAAACTGGTGCAGATTCTCGCCCCGTTCAAGAGCCAGGTAACGCTGAGCGGCAAAGGTCGTGAGGTCAATGCCAAAAGCATCATGGGTGTGATGCTGCTCGCTGCCGGCCCCGGCACCGTGCTCAAGGTCAAAGTGAATGGCGATGACGAAGTGGAAGCATTGCGGGTAGTACAACAATTTTTTGCCGAGATGTGATTTCGATTTTTGCGTTGTAGGAGCGTCCTTTAGGCGCGACAGGGAATTGCACAACCGATGCAATTAAAAATCGCAGAGGATAAATCCAATCACTGATTGAGCCTTCCCTGCAATTCATGCGCGCCTAAAGGACGCTCCTACAAAACCAAAAACAAAAGGCTGGGCATCTGCGCCGTATCAGCCGATAATACGCGGGCCAACCAGGGAGCCACCCATGGCCGAAGCCATTCGCCACGATAAAACCGCGCGCCAGTTGCGTCTGTTGTCAGATGCACTCGACACCGGTCGCCTCGGACCCGTGCGCCGCTTGGTCAATTCCCTGTCACCTGCTGAAATCGGAAACCTGCTTGAATCCCTGCCTGCCACCAAACGCGGCGTGGTGTGGGGCCTGGTCGATCCTGAAGATGACGGTGAAGTTCTGGTGCATGTGGGTGAAGATGTTCGCGAGTCGCTGCTCGCCGACATGGACCCCGATGAAATCGTGGCAGCTGCCGAAACGCTGGATCTCGATGACTTGGCAGAACTGATCGAAGACCTGCCCGACACGGTTATCGAAGAAGTATTGAAGTCGATGGATCGCGAGAATCGCGAACGCCTCGAACAGGCACTGTCTTATCCCTACGACAGTGCCGGCCGCTTGATGAACCCGGACGTGATCACCGTGCGTACCGACGTCACGGTGGATGTGGTGCTGCGCTACCTGCGCCTGCGCGGTGAAATACCCGAGCATACCGATTACCTGTTTGTAGTTTCACGTCGCCACCAGTATTTGGGTCGGGTCGCGGTATCTTCTTTGCTGACCCACGATCCGCTGACACCGATCAATGAACTGATCGATGACGAACAACCGGCGATTCCGGTCAACACTGATGCCAATGAAGTGGCCTCGCAGTTCTCCGATTACGACTGGATCACCGCGCCGGTCGTCGATGAAAACAATATTTTGCTCGGCCGTATCACCATCGATGACGTAGTGGACATCATCCGTGAGCAAGCCGAGCACCAGGCATTGAGTGCAGCCGGTCTTGATGAAGACGAAGACCTGTTCTCGCCGGTAAGACGGGCATTCCGCCGCCGCCTGATTTGGCTTTCCATCAATTTAGGCACCGCTTTTCTCGCGTCCAGCGTGGTCGGGCGCTTTGCGGGCACGATTGAACAGATCGTCGCACTCGCCGTGTTAATGCCCATCGTGGCCGGCATGGGCGGCAATGCCGGCACACAAGTATTGGCACTGATGATCCGCGGTTTGGCACTCGGACAAATCGGCGCAGCCAACGTCGGGGTGTTGCTTCGTAAGGAATTGATGGTCGCGTTAATCAATGGCCTCTGCCTGGGTATCGGGCTCGGGTTGATCGTATGGGCCTGGTTCGGTAATCCCATGCTCTCGCTGGTGATTGGCACGGCCCTGACGCTGAATCTGCTGACCGCAGCCGCTGGCGGCGTGCTGGTGCCGCTGGCGATTAAACGCGCGGGCTTCGACCCGGCACTCGCCGGCGGCGTTATCCTCACAACCTTGACCGACGTGATGGGTTTCCTGGCCTTCCTCGGCCTGGCAACACTCATCCTGCTGAAATAAGTCCGAAAAGCCGACCTGTTCCGAATAAACCGGCAAACTACCTTGCCTTCACCCTGACTCTGCGAACCTTTTGTCTATCCGGTTGCCTCTAACAGGCAACACACAGGAGATACGCATGAATCGTCGAAACATCCTCAGAAGCCTCGCTGCCATCACGGCATTATCCTGGCTGGGCAATTCGAACGCCGCGACCACGCCGGTCCAAACGATAGTCAAACCTTTGAAAAAATCCAAAGCCGAATGGAAAAAACTATTGCCTGCTGCATCGTATGACGTGATGTTCGAAGAAAATACCGAACGACCCAATTCCAGTGAATTGAACAAGGAGCATCGGGCCGGCACGTTTATCTGTGCAGCCTGTTACCTGCCCCTTTTCAGCAGCAATGCCAAATTCGATAGTGGTACCGGCTGGCCAAGTTTCACCTATCCGATCGAAGGCCATGTCGCGACGAAAAATGATTACAGCCTCATTTGGCCTCGCACTGAATACCATTGCGCTCGCTGCAGCGGCCATCAGGGCCATGTGTTCGATGACGGCCCGAAACCAACCGGTCAGCGCTGGTGCAATAACGGCGTTGCGTTGAAATTCATTCTGAAAGGCAGCCCGCTGCCCGCGCTGAGGGTTTGACATGAAGAAGTTTTTTTCAAAAATACTGCTTGCGCTCGCCGTGACAGGTTTTTCCGGTTTCGCTTTTTCCACCGTCATCGTGACGCTGGATGACGCTCCGGCTAAACCGGCTGCGGGATTGGAAACTGCCATCTTTGCCGGCGGCTGCTTCTGGTGCACCGAATCGGATTTCGACAAGGTCCCTGGCGTGGTTTCCACCACTTCCGGCTACACCGGCGGAACGGTCAAAAATCCTACTTACGAGCAGGTATCAGACGGCGGCACCGGCCACGCAGAATCGGTATTGGTGACATTCGATCCGAAGAAAATCAGCTACGCAAAATTACTGAAAGCCTATTGGCTCAGCATCGATCCGCTGACCGCCAACCGGCAATTCTGCGATGGCGGCCATCAGTATCGCAGCGCGATTTTCTATCTGAATGAAAATCAGAAAAAGCAAGCTTTGGCGTACAAGAAATCACTGGAAGACAGCCATTTTTTCAAGCAACCGATTGTTACCGAGATTACGGCAGCCACCGAATTCTATCCAGCGGAAGACTATCATCAGGATTATCACAACAAGAATCCGATTCGTTACAACTACTACCGAAATGCCTGCGGCCGTGATGCACGCCTGAAAGAGGTATGGGGCAAGAAGGGATAAAAAAGAACGCAGGGCAGAAAGAATTGTCGCAAACAGGGCGCGGCGAGCAGCGCCCCTACGATCTGCCCTGTTCTTTCAAGGTAAGTGCCACCTTGTTGCGCAGATAGGCGGGCTCCAGAATGTCTGCAGCCATCATGTTGCCCGAGAGGAAATCCCGTGTTGCCAATCGCGCCACATCGGCGGCATGTGGCAAGGCATCGGCACGACAGACGAGCAATCGTGATTTCAGGTTCGTTTCAAGCACGGCATTGCTTGCCGAAAAACCGGTTCCGACACCAATGATCGAGCCGGAAAATTCGGGACTGAAGGCTTCGGGAACGATCAGGGTTTCCTGTCCTGCTGCCGTCAGCAAGCCATCATTATCCAACTGGAATTCGGCACAATAAATTTCACCCATTCGAGCATCAATCGCGGCGAGTATCCGCCCGGTCTTTTGATCTGCACCCTGCATCGCCAAGGCGGCCAAGGTGGATATCGGCAGTACCGGCTTATCGAGCGCCAGCGCAATGCCCTGCACCAAAGCAACGGCAAGTCGCACGCCGGTGAAGGCACCGGGACCGATGCCGACCGCAATGGCATCGATTTGCGATTTCCCGATACCAGCCTCCGCAAGCAACTGCTCTGCCCAAGGCAATACCAGTTGCGTGTGTTGTTTGGGAGCGATTTCAAAACGCTCGCTGACTTCACCGTCAACATACAAAGCAACCGAACATGCCTCGGTAGCCGTTTCGAATGCGAGTAATTTCATGGCCACATTTCCTGGGTATCCAGCGCATCCGCTTCTGTCAGCGGATGCTGATTCGCGAAAAATGCCTGCACGTCCGCCAGCACGCGTGTTCGCGGTAGCGGTGGCAAGCTATCGAGAAAAATCCGGCCATAGGATTTACTGATCAGCCGCTGATCGCACAAAACAAGCACTCCGCGATCTTCATGACTTCGAATCAGACGGCCGGCACCTTGCTTGAGTGCAATAACCGCTTGTGGGATCTGTTCATCGCGAAAGGGGTTGCCACCGTTGCGACGAATGACATCCAGCCGTGCTTCGAGTACGGGATCATCCGGCGCAGCGAACGGAAGACGATCAATGACGACCACACTGAGTGCTTCGCCGATCACATCTACCCCTTCCCAGAAACTCGCGGCGCCGAGCAAGACGCCGTTGCCGGATGAGCGGAACTGTTCCAGCAATACGGTACGCGGCGCCGTGCCTTGCACAAACAAGGGCCAAGGCGAATTCTTCAGGGCCTCGCTGGCTTCGCGCAAGGCGCGGTGCGAGGTGAACAATAAAAAGGCACGACCGCCCGACGCTTCGAGCACCGGCCAAACGGCATCGACCACCGATTTGCCGTAATCGCGGGTATTGGGCTCGGGCAGATTTTTCGGCAAGTAGCACAATGCCTGCTCTGCCCATTCGAACGGACTTTGCTCGAGTATCGTGCGAGGTTCCAGCAAGCCCAGGCGATGGGCAAGATGTTCGAAATCGCCTTCGACAGCCAGCGTGGCCGACGTAAAAATCCAGGCCGCACGACTTTGTTCGCGATACTGGCGCAAAGGTGCAGAAACATCGAGCGGCGTACGCTGCAAACTGAAACCGCGCTGGGTAAGTTCATACCAGCGGACATCGTCATCATCGCCGACATTCATCCAGCGTTCGATGCGCACATAGGCATTGTCGGCACGTGCGCTGCAGGCGCCGAAACCCGGGCTCGCTTCAACGAGAGGCTGCAGTGCTTCACACAGACTCTGCAGACTTGCACGCAATTGTTCAAGCGCAAGGCTTGCCGGTGCATCGTGCAGGACGCGCGACTGATTGCCGCGCTGTGCAAAATTATTCAGAGCCAGCCGCAATTCGCGAACCTGATGCTCGATGGTACGCACCGGCTGCTGGATCGTCGCCAATGCCGAAGGTACTTCCTTGCATTCCGCCAGTGTGTCGCGCGCCAAATCGACCAGTTGTCGCGCGCTGATATTCTCGCCAAAAAACTGCGCCGCCAATTCGGGTAGCTGATGTGCTTCGTCAAGAATGAAAGTGGCGGCGCCGGGCAGGATTTCGCCGAAACCTTCCTGCTTGATCGCAAGATCGGCGAGCAACAAATGATGATTGACGACGACAACATCGGCCGCCTGTGCTTCCTGCCTCGCTTTAACGACAAAACATTCCGACCAGAACGGGCATTCGCTGCCCAGACAATTTTCCGCATTCGACGTTATTTGCGGCCAAAGCGGCGAGTCTTCCGGCAAATCCGACAACTCCGCGAGATCGCCGCGTTTGGTCTTGCCACTCCATGCCGTGACGCGCTGGAATTGCGCGACCACGTCGCGGCTGGCAAATTTCGATTCACCTCGTGCCTGCTCCATGCGATAACGACACAGATAATTGGCACGGCCTTTCAACAATGCCGTTTTCAGATTCGCACCGAGCGCTTCCCGCACACGCGGCAAATCGCGGTGATACAGCTGATCCTGCAATGCCTTGGTGCCGGTCGAAATAATCACGCGTTCGCCGGACAACAATGCCGGCACCAGATAACCATAGGTCTTGCCGGTACCGGTACCGGCTTCGGCAATCAGGGTTTCCTTGTCGTCTATTACATCGGCAATCGCCTGTGCATAACGCTGTTGCGCAGGACGCGCGACGTAGGACGTCAATTTTTTTGCCAGCGGACCATCATCAGACAAAGCCAGCCTGGTACGTTTTGCTAAATCTGACACTTCAATCCCGGAATAAGTTTAGTAACGCGGCGGTGGCGTGACGGTGCATTTGGTAATTTGCTGATCGGCATGCTGTGCTCCGGCAATATCGCGCTTGGCGGTGCGTGCAAACGAAAGTGTTTTCCAGTTGCGGCGACACAAGGCGCCCAGCTTGGGGCCTTTTTCATAGGACAGCATGGCGGAAGTTTCCGCCTGGGCCCAGTTTTTCTTCAGCAGGAACAATTCAGCCTGCCACTGCAATAAATCCGGATCCATCGTCGATATTTTCAATGCCAGATCGATCGCCGCCTGTGCAGCAACAAGATCTTTCCTTGCTTCCGCCTGCGTGGCGGCATTGCGTAAATCTTCCACTTGCGGGTCCCGCAAAGGGGCAACGGTCAAATCATTGCCCAGCAAGCCGGCCGAACGAATTTGCGCCACCATCGACTCGGGCGTTAACGACGTCGCGGCGCCGGTTTTTTTCGGTGTTGTCGGGCCGCATGCCGTCATCGACAAAAAAAACAATGTAACGATTACAAAACGCATGGATTACTGCTCCTGTTTTTCCGGTGTTGCCGGCTGCGCCTCCGGCGCATCCTCGCCGAGCTTGAACCAGTCAAGCCAGGAACTTTCAACACAGGTTTTATGTTCTTTCGGCAGATAGCCGGATACAAATGCCGCGCGTCGCGCATTCGGACAATTCTCTTCCGTCGTCGCGTAATCGGTAGCGTCCAGCCATGCCCATTCAATACCTTCGCCACTCACGGTCAAGGGTTGCGTGGGCAATTTTGAAAACAGCGACGACCAGATTTTCATAGCGCCGGTAGCACCATACAAACCGGTCGTTTTATTTTCATCATTACCCACCCAGACAACGGCAAGATGGTCGCCGGTATAACCAGCAAACCAGCTGTCACGGCCATCGTTGCTGGTACCAGTTTTCCCGGCCGCCTGCAAAGGGCCCAGACCATCGGCAAGCAAGGCGCTGCCGGTACCGTTGGTGACGACTTGTTGCAGACCCAGCGTGACCAGACGTGATGCGATGGCATCGCCTTCCTGTGCGGCATTGGAATTGAAATCGTAACGATTCACTGCTTTGCCTTTCGGATCCAGCACGCCACGCACGGCACGCAGGGGCTGTATGCGACCGCCTGATGCCAGGAATTGATACATCTGCGCCATCGAGAAAACGCTCAAATCGACCGAGCCGAGAATCAGCGAGGGGCGTGGTTCCGACTGCAAGCCGCCAAGTACTTTCAGCAACTCGCTTAAACGGTCTGGTCCTACTTCCATGCCGACCCGCACCGTCGCCTGATTATAGGAATGGGCGAGCGCAGACGACATCGTCACGGTGCCATGGCTTTTGCCATCGGAATTGCCCGGGCGCCAGGTTTTGCCATTCGGCTGGGTAATTTCAACCGGGCTGTCGTCGACCCAACTGGCAAGCGAATATTGATCCGGCTGGGCAAATGCCAGCAGGTAAACAAAAGGCTTCAATAAGGAACCGACCGGACGCTGCGCTTCCAGCGCACGATTGAAGCCGGGTTGATCGACGTTCTTGTTGCCCACCATCGCCAGCACTTCACCGTTTTGGCTATCGGTCACCACCATGCCGGCCTGCAGTGTCGGCCCCTGCTTGCGCTGAATCTTGCCGAGGGTATCGATCACCGCTTTTTCCGACAGCATCTGCACCGAAGGCGCGAGCGACGTATGCACGGTCATGCCGGCGCCTTTCAGCGCATCGGCGGGATAGTCGCGTGCCAACTGGCGACGCACCAGATCCATGAAAGCGGGATTCCGGTTTTTTGCAACGCCGGGTTTGGCACTTACGCCCAGCGGGGTGGCATTTGCACGTGCCGCTTCGGCCTTGGTAATCAATCCCAATTCTTCCCAGACACCGAGCACAGTGGCACGCCGAACCAATGCGCGTTCGGGATGCTTGCGCGGATCCCAGTAAGCCGGGCCCTGAATGATTCCGATCAACAAGGCCATGTCTTCGGTACGAAGTGAATTCAGATCCCGGCCAAACCAGAACTCGGCCCCGGCAGCGACGCCGTGCACCGACTGTTCGCCCTGCTGTCCAAGATAAACCTGGTTCAAATAGGCTTCGAGAATTCGCTTCTTGTCAAAACGCGCTTCGATGATCAATGCATACGAAGCTTCTTTCACCTTGCGCGATATCGTTTTGGTATTGCTCAAAAACAGGCTGCGAACCATCTGCTGTGTCAGCGTACTGGCGCCCTGTTCGAATTCGCCTTCGCGAAGATTGACCCAGATCGCGCGCATCAAGCCCTTGGGATCGATACCGTGATGATTTTTGAAATTGCGATCCTCGACAGCCTGCAGGCCGGAAACGATCAAGGGGGGCACTTCTTCCAGCCGCACCAAACGACGTTCTTCCTCAGTATTGCCATACAAGGTAGCGATGCGCGCGGGATCCAGACGCGCACTATCCAGCCGTTTTTTTGTCGCGGCATCGACTACCGATACCACTCGCCCAGCACTGATCACCACTTGCAATTGGCGCTCGCGTACCGGGCCATCCATATCGACGAACGAGCGTGTGGCCAAGGTAAATTTTCCACCATCGCGCTTGAATGTGCCCGGCAATTGACCGGCGCCATCATTGCGATATGAAGCCGCTGTCAGCTCGAGTTCCATTGCCTCGGGATTCAGTCGAACACCTTCAGCGAGCAATAAGGGCCGGGCGAAAATCCGGGTAGGCACTTGCCATTGCAATTGTGCGAATTGTTCGCGCACCTGTTTGTCCAGCTGCCAGATGTAAGGGCCGCCAATACCAATCATCAGGCCAAGAACGAGCAGGCCAATACGCCAGGACCAGGTCCAGAATCGGGAACGGAGGCTTGGGGTTTCTTCGGAAGGAGCGTTTAGGGTCACGGACATGGATAATGTTGGTTTCCGGAAGTTTATCAGGCTCTGTGCGAGTCTGGATTTTTCATGGTGTGTTTGGACAATAAATTACCGAACTAATTCAGATTTGATGAAAGACCGATTTATATACCACTACCGACGAAGCCGAAGCCTGCTGCAACGGGGTTTGCGCAGCCTGCGCGTGCGGGGCCTGAAAGCCAGCCTCGCCATGCTTTCGCCACGCCTGAAGAAGCCCTTGCAGCAAGGTCGCGCGGAACCGGAACTGCGCTTTCCCGGCCCGGCCGACATCGAGAACCTGAACAAGGCGGATTTCGGCTGCGCAAGGCCCTGCGTCAGCTTGATCATTCCGATACACAACAAGCTCGACTTGACCCTGCAATGCCTCGCCAGTCTGCGGCTTCATCCGAATCACGCAAGCTTTGAAGTCATCATCGTCGACGATGCCTCGACCGATGCGAGTTTCGATTTTTTATCGGGAATCCAGGGCTTGCGACTGGTGCGCATGCCCGAACAAAGCGGCTATGTTTTTGCCAGCAACAAGGGGGCGGAACACGCGCGCGGCGACATGCTGGTGTTTCTGAATAACGACACGATTGTGCAAGCGGGCTGGCTCGATGTCTTGCTCGAAACATTCGATCAGTTTCCGGACACCGGCATTGCCGGTGCAAAACTGCTGTACCCAAACGGCCTTTTGCAGGAAGCCGGCGGTGCTGTTTTCAAGGATGGCAATGTCTGGAATCACGGGCGTTTTGAACAGGTTGACAACCCGCGCTTCAATTATGTCCGTGAAGTCGATTATGTCTCGGGTGCGGTACTGGCCATTCGCAAGACTGTCTTCGACGAACTGGCCGGATTCGATTCACATTTTGCGCCGGGCTATTTCGAAGATACCGATCTGGCAATGCGTGTGCATGCCCGAGGTCTGAAAATTCGCTACCAGCCTTTTTCCCGCGTAGTGCATATTGAGGGAGCAACTTCGGGTACGAGACTCGACAGCGGAATGAAGGCATTCCAGATCCCGCACCAACTCAAATTTGCCGAGCGCTGGCGTTCAGTACTTGCCAACTACCCTCCACGACCCGACAACGAATCGGAAAGCAAGGCGCTGGTGTTCACGTCTTCCCGAAAAAAAGTCCTGATCCTCGACGAACACACGCCAAAACCCGAGCAGGATTCCGGCTCGCTGCGTATTTTTCAATTGATGCTAGTCCTGCAACGGCAAGACTGCGACATCCATTTTCTGCCTGCGGATTTGGCATATGACCCTGTCGATACCCCGCGTCTTCAGCAACAAGCCATTGCCTGCTCTTACCGGCCATGGACAAAAAACATGCTTGATTGGCTGAAAGAAAACGCGGGTCGCTTCGATGTTGTTATTGCGAGCCGCGTAGATCTTTTACATGGCATCTACGATGCACTGAGGAAGCATTTTCCCGGAGCAAAGCTGGTTTTTGATACGGTGGATTTGCATCATGTGCGGGAAATGCAGGAAGCGGAGATTGTGCAATCCGACACTCTGCGAAAAAATGCAATGGCGACCCGCACGCGAGAGTTCGCATTGATAGAAAAATGCGACGAGACCTGGGTTGTTAGTGAATCCGAACGTCACTCATTGTCTTCAACTTTCCCCGGGAAAAACATCCGCCGCATTTCCAATATCCACCCGCTTCGTCATGGGACACCGGCATTTGGCGATCGCAAAGGAATTTTGTTCGTGGGCAATTTCAGGCATCCGCCCAATCAGGATGGTCTGCAATGGTTTCTTGAATCGGCCTGGCCCAGCGTGCACGCAGCACGACCGGACATCCCGCTGAACATTGCCGGAGCCGGGGCGCCGGAGCCATGGATAAAGAAATTCGAATCCATGAATGTCACGTTTCTTGGCCATGTGAAAGATATCGAGAAATGCATCGACGATGCCCGCATCAACATCGCGCCATTACGTTATGGCGCAGGTGCGAAAGGAAAAATCAGCCAGGCGCTGGCATCGGGTCTTCCATCCATCGCCACCGGCATTGCTGCAGACGGCATGTGCCTGAAAAACGGCGAATCGATAATTCTTGCAGAAACCCCGCAGGCTTTTTCCGATTCGATACTGGCCTTGCATGAGAACGAAACACTCTGGAATCTCGTTTCCAAAAACGCCTATACCGTTGCGGAAGATTTTTTTTCCGAGCGTGCTGCCGAGCACGAAATACGCATGATGCTTTCATCATTAAAAAGTACAGGCATGGAAGTAAAATGAGCCAATACACCGCCAACTACATGTGGAACTTCAAGCCCTCGGAAAAAAGTCCAGTTCCGGAAGCATGCATTGATGCCAACAAAAAATTCTTCCACGAAACCAATGTCCTGTCCCCCGACGACATAGAGCCTTTGGTAAAGCACTATCCAAGGCTGGAAAAACTGTGGGGTGGTATTCCACACTGGATCATCAAGGCAGATCTGGGCCGCCTGCTCCATATCTACTTCCACGGCAATTTCTATTTCGATGTTGACTGCAAGATCAGGAAAGATATCCCGCTAAAATCCGATAATTTCCTGATCCTATTTACGGAAATGATACTCAAGGACGTGAATAAACTGGGACCACGTGAATGCAAGAATCCGGAAAACGTTCTGAGAATTGCCAACTATGCTTTCGGCACGAATGTCATCAGGCATCCCTTTCTCGACGAGGTTATTATTGAGTGTATCGAGCGGCTTGCATTCCTGATCGATTCGGACCCCTCCGAACTGCACCAAACCGATATTCTCTGGGTTTGCGGGCCCGATGTAATCACCAGCATTTATCATAGATCCGGACATCGATATCCGGATCTCGTGCTGCTGGATACCCGCTATCTTTCGCATCTTTGTCATGGGTCGTGGAGATCTTAAGGCAGATCTTCCAGCACCTATTCCAGAAAGGGTTCAGACGCGCCTGAAGAGTGTGAAAAATTCACGGGCGTCGTGGTTTCTTTTTGCGTTTTTATAATCAAGCGCGACTGTTTGTATCAAATTTACCCACAGGGCGCAGCGCGAGATATATCTGGTAAGGATCATTCAAAGGCCGGTCAGACAAGACCACTTCCCAGTCGGGAAAATTGTCACGGATCCATTCCAGGGTCATCGAAGTATCGCCGTAGGTAATATCGCCATCGACTGAATATCGATCATGTGGATGAAACGCGAACCCTTTTTTCCGATGATCGTCCTCGAGTGTCAACCTGCGGTTCTCGGCAATATTCGTGTCGGTGTGCCAGTATTCGATCGGGCGGATGGTGATCATCAGAATACCGTCCGGCGAAATGAATTTTCTGAGCGTGTCCAGCGACTTTCTGGCTGCAAGTTCGCTTAAATGCGTGAATACCGAGAAGGCATAAATGATATCGAACTGCCTGATGGCCACCGGCAAATCTTCCGGCAAATAGTCGGACTGCGATATGTTGGATTCGATGCCATGGATATGGCATTGCTCGATGGAAAGATCCCAGGGATCGACCCCGGCAATATTTTCCGGATCCACGTAATAGTACAAAGAGCGGACCATGCGACCATAACCACAGCCAAAGTCCAGCACCTTGGCATTTACCAGATCATTCTTTGTCAGGCTGAGGTAGGAAGTTGCCAGAAAGCGGATAAAGGTATTGGTCTGGATCAACAGGGGCGCGCCGACGTTTCCCGTCCATTCCCTCTGCACCTTCTCACTCGCCATGCTCGGCAGCAATTTCGACAATTTGGGATATTTGTAATTGGGCATGCCAATCAGGATCAGGCCGAAATCATCGAGCCCGACTTTTCTCAGATGCCGAACCAGCTGGGTACGTGTCTTGATACCGTCGTTTTTTTCCGCCTCCATCATGACGGCGCGGACCGTTTCAATGAGCATGTTCAATCAGCATGGTATTTTCCGGATTCCGGCTTGGGATTCATATTCCATTATCCCTGAAATTTCATGGGATGGAGTCGGAAGATGCATTTGTTGCGGGTTTGAAACTGACAAGTACTTCAATATATTCGGCCCGGATTCCCATGCTGAGATCATCGATGTGGATGATCTGGGTAAACATGCCCGATGACTCGAAGATTTTCCGGCAAATGTCATACCCCCAATCAATGGTCACGAGGGATTTGCCGTCACCGATCGGATTGCCGTGATAAATATCTTCGACCAGATAGCGGGGCTCGCCATTTTCCAGCACGGCCCTGAGCCTTGAAGCCTCCGCTTTATTGACCAGTGGCACGGTAAAAATATGCATGCCTCCCGGTTTTAATGTCCGAGCAATTTCACGGAACACTTTTGAGGGATGGAACACATGCTCCAACACGTCCTGAGTGACATGAAGATCAAAACTCTCGTCCGGAAAAGTCAGGCTTTCCAGATTCTCGCAACGAACGCCTTCTACCATGCTGCCGGGTTCATGGCCACGAAAATACTGCGATGTGCGATAGGCGGGGCATTCTTTTGCCAGGCGCGTGCTGGCACCTCGCCCTCCCGGAGAAGATTCATGAATGGCAGCGGTGCGCCACTGCGGAAAATAGGTATCGATAACATGCATCAATGCGCGCTCGCGCGGAATGCTTCCGCATTTACTGCAGAAAAAATGATCTCGAAGCCATGCATTGTGCGCAATGAACTCGACATCCTGATCGCAGGTTGCACAATGCCCCTTGCTTTCCAGCACAGGTATCCGGGTATCGTTCATGTCGATGCCCTCGCGTGAGCGTGCCGCTTTTGCCATGCCGTGAAAATCATCCCAGCCTTCTCGCTTCCTGGATTCCCGGCACCGCATTCAAGCGTCCGAGCAAATCGCTGAGTTGTTCGAAATCGCTCACTTTCAGCAGAAAATTGATTTCGGCCATGCCATGGCTACCGTCGATTTTTGATTCCACGCCCTGAATCTGCACTTCGTTCTGACCGATGATGTTGGTGATGTCTTTCAACAGCCATTTGCGATCAAAGGCACGCACGACCACATTCACCAGATAGCGGGATTTGTCCGATTCACCCCAGTTGACCGGCAGGCAGCGATCTTCGTGCAGACTCAACAAACGTTGCAGCGACGCACAGGAAGCCCGGTGGATGCTGACGCCGCGTCCGCGCGTCAGGTAGCCGATGATTTCATCGCCGGGAACGGGCTGGCAGCAACGTGCAAGTTGCGTCAGCAAATTGCCGACGCCTTCAACGGTAAATTGTCCGGCGTTTTTCTTGATCGCATACTTTTTCGGCGTGGTCTTGACCACTTCGGGAAGCTTGCTGGTCTGCTGGTGTTCGTGCAGAGCCCGGCTGACCTGATTCGGGCCGACATCGCCGAGTGCCAACGCCAAATACAATTCATCGGTATTGGGCAAACGGAATTTTTCGAGCATCGGCGCCAGATCGGCATTCAACAAGGCGACACGACGCAATTCCTTTTCCAGAATGTCACGACCGGCCTGCAGGTTTCTGGCACGATCAATCTTGTGGAACCAGGCACGCACCTTGTCGCGTGCGCGACCACTGACCAGAAACCCGTTGGACGCCATCAGCCAATCGCGGCGTGGTTCGGATACTTTGCTGGTAATGATTTCGATGCGATCGCCGCTGGCCGGTTTGAAATCGAGCGTCACGATGCGGCCATTCACTTTTGCACCGCGGCAACGATGCCCGACTTCGGTATGCACGTGATAGGCGAAATCAAGCACGGTCGAGCCATGCGGCAAATCGAACACCTCGCCCTTCGGCGTCAGTAGATAAACCCGGTCTTCCATCAACTCGGTGCTGAAGCCCGCCAGCAGATCATGTGATTCATCGCCATCGCGCTGTTCCAGCAATTGCCGCATCCAGGCCACCTTGCGCTCGAAGCTGGCATCGCCCGGACCTCCTTCCTTGTAGCGCCAATGTGCCGCGACGCCCAGTTCCGCGTGTTCGTGCATTTGCGGTGTGCGAATCTGTATTTCGAGCGTACGGTTTTCCGGGCCCAGCACTGCGGTGTGCAAGGAGCGGTAATCATTCCCCTTGGGATGCGCGATGTAGTCGTCATACTCCGAGGGAATCGAGGGCCAGAGTTGATGCACGATACCGAGCACGGTGTAGCAACTGGGAATATCCTTGACCAGGACGCGGATCGCACGGATATCGTAAAGCTCGCTGAAACGGCACATTCTTGCGCTGCATCTTTTTCCAGATGCTGTAAATATGTTTTGGACGCCCGGCGATATCGGCTTCGATGCCGGCTTCGGACAATGCATCACGCATTTTTTCTTTTACCTGCTCGATGAAACGTTCGCGACCGGTTCTTTTTTCATCGAGCAGTTTTGCGATTTTCTGGTAGGTTTCCGGCTGCAAATATCGGAAAGCCAGATCTTCCAGTTCCCACTTCAATTGCCAGATACCCAGCCGGTTGGCCAGCGGTGAATGAATGTCGGCAGTCAATTGCGCCAGAGCGCGCCGCTCGCTTTCGGGATATTGGCTGGCCTGGCGCAAGCGTTGCAGTTGCATCGCCAGCAAGATCGGCACCACTCGCAAATCACGTATCAATGCCAGCAACAGGCGCCGTAAGCCTTCGGAATTACCGGGATTTTCCCGTTGTGCGTGCAGGCTCCAGACTTGCTCTGCCGCCTTTATGCCATCAAGCAAGGGCTGCAGACGCGACAAGCCTTCCTGCTTGGGCAAGACCGATGCCTGCAAAGCCGGCCATTTCGCGAGCGCCGCTGCGAGTAGGACATCCGGGCTCACTTTCAAGGCTTGCAGGCTTTCCAGCAACGCGATGGTGTCAAGCTCGGCAGGTTCGGCTGGCAAGGTTTGCGCCAAAGCCTGAACGCCCTGCCACAAAGGGTCGCCATGCTCGGAGGCCGCTTTGGCCGCATCCAGCCAATCGGATAGCCTGGGCATGTTGGTGGACGATAAATTCAAGCGGAACCCTGCACAGATTGTGTAAACTTAGGCCTTCGATAGTACAAACATAAACACTCGGGAGCCACCATGCCACGCATTTTTATTGCATTCGTCTGTGCATTTTCATTAATAGCCACTGCTGCGATCGCGAAAGAATTCTCCAGTGTCGAAGAACAAATGTCATCGCGTGAATTCAAATCCGCCGGCCTCGACAAGTTGAGCCCCGAAGAACTCGCCGCGCTCAATGCCTGGATTCGCACCAACCAGCCTAGCGGCGTCTCCTACACCGCACGCCCCACTTCGGAAGACCCGGCACGTATCGGTTTGAAAGGTTCGGAAGTTCGTGAGTTGATCACCACCAATGTTATCGGCGTGGTCAAGGGTTTCAGCGGCGGCACCATTTTCAAAATGGAAAACGGCCAGACCTGGCAAGTGGATAGCGGCGAGCTGGCAGGCATCAAGGCGATGACCAATCCCAAAGTGACAATCCGTCCAGCCATCATCGGCGACGGCTGGCGCTTGCAGATCGAAGGCTACAACACGGTCGCGAAGGTCAGGCGCGTCGAGTAAGCGTTTCGAGTTGTTTCGCCAGACGTTTGGCTGACACGGATCGCTGCGTACCCAGTTCCTGCGCGAATACCTGGACACGCAGCTCTTCACAATCCCAGCGAAATTGTTGCCAGGCCAGATCTTGCATCTGGCCTTTTTCTTGCGCGTCGGCCAGCGCATCGGTGAAGCTTTTCAATTCCAGCATGCGTCGCCTGATCCTTGACTGGATCCGCCAATGCGCGTTCCGCACGCAGGGCAATTGCTTTGAGGTAACGAGGAAACTCTTTGAGGCCGATGGCCGCGGTTTCACGCAAAAACCCCGGATGCACCAGACTGCGGAGATGTGACTGCAAATCGTCGAGATTCGCGCGTGCCCAGCCCATCAGGTTTGATTCGAGCTTGGGCTTGATCTGCGCATAGCTCGCCAAAATGGTTTCCGCCAGAGTGAGATTTTTCACCGCTTCCGGAAACAGATCGCGGCTCAATGTCTGGATGCGCGCTTCAAATTGCGTTTTGTCACGAATATCGGCCAGATCGTGCTGAAGCAATGCCTTCAATGCCGCGCTGACGATGTCTTCGCGCAATCTTTCCGAACTTTCGATGGCGGCATAAAGCAAGCCGAGCTTGGGCGATACCGGAAGCTGTTTGCGGGCCTGTTTTATTTTGTCGGCCAACGCAAATTCGGCCAGGCGACGAACACCGCGCTCGTGCTCTTGCTGCGCCTGTTCCATGTCGGCAAATACCTGTAGCGCAACCGTATCGCCCTCATCAACCAAAGCAGGAAATGCCAGCACACCAGCAGCCCCCGGAACCTGCAAGGGTATCGGTGAATCCGGAAATGTTTTCAGGCCTTCCTGAACCAGACGTTCGCCCGCATGTTCGGCAAAGGCTTTTTCGGCTTTCGAGCCAAAACGTTTTTTCAGTTCGGCGAGGTCCCGCGATTGCGCGAGGATAATTTGTGCAGCGCCGGTTTTTTTGTCGGCGACACGCAAATTCATTTGCAGATGCTTATCGATTGCACTTTCATCGAAATCGATTGTTTGCACCGGTGCACCGGTTGTTCGCGTCAGGAACCGAGCCAGTTCGCCGGTAATCGCATCTGCCGTTGGTGCGGGATAGGCCTGCACAAAAGCACGGGCGAAATCGGGAGCAGGAACATAATTCCTGCGAAGGTTCTTCGGAAGGCTTCTTATTAACGCTGTTGCCTTTTCTTCAATCAGGCCCGGTACCAGCCAGCCGAGCCGGCCACCATCGAGTGCCATCAATAGATGCAGCGGAACGTCCAGTGTGACGCCATCGTCTTCGCTGCCGGGTTCGAAGCGGTAATGCAAGGCCAAACGTGCGTCACCCAAAGCGAAATATTTTGGGAACAGATTGCTTTCCTTGTCACCATTCGGCAACAGGTCGGAAAGCGACCACTCCAGTATTTTTTTCTTGTCCGCCGGAAGCTTGTGATACCAGGCATCGAAACCCTGCGCGCTGTTGATCTCGGCCGGTACACGATCCAGATACCAGCGCGCCTGCCAGTCTTCATCCACCACGATGCCGGCACGGCGTTGTTTCGCTTCTTCCTCGATGGCTTTCGCGAGCGTGGAAAGATTTCTTTGCACAAGCGGCGAACGCGTATTGATTTCACCGGTCAGTAAAGCCTGCCTGACAAATATTTCGCGCGCTTCGAGCGGATACAGGCCGCCATAATGCATCGGCTTTTTCGCGGCGAGCAACAAACCAAACAAACTGATTTGTTCGTAGCCAATCACCCTGCCCTGGGCACGCGACCAATGCGGATCGAAATGCTTTCGTGCCAGTAAATGATTGAGCTCTGCCACCACCCATTCGGGTTCGATTTTTCCGAGCGTCAATCCCCAAATTTTTTGGGTATCAAGAATATTCGCCGCCAACACCCAGGCCGGCGGCGATTTCGATATCGGCGAACCCGGAAACAAACCGAATTTGCGCTGGCGCGGTGCGTCGTACAAACCCTTCTCGGATTTGTGGCCGATATTGCCGGGCAAACCGGCAATTAGTGCGCGATGCAGCATCGAGTATTCGGCGGCGACGGAGTTTTGCTGCCAACCCAATTGTTCCGCACTCAATAAAAGTTGGCGGTGCAATTCGCGCCATTCCCGCATCCGCAGAAAGCCGAGGAATTTTTTCTCGCACCAGCCACGCAGTTTCGATTGCGTGAATTCTTCGTGTGCATTCTTGTAGGCATCCCAGAGTTTCAGGATGCCGGTGAATTCCGATTGCGGATCGGTAAATTCGGCATGTGCGCGGTCTGCCGCTTCACGGGCATCGGCTGGACGCTCCCTTGGATCCTGAATACTCAGATACGAGGTAATGACCATCATCTCGCGCAGGCAATCGTGCTGTTTTGCCGCGATCAGCATGCGCGCCAGTTTCACGTCGATCGGCCACTTCGCCATTTGCCGGCCGGTGTCGGTCAGCAATCGTTGCTTGTCTACCGCGCCCAGCTCGGTGAGTTGCTGCCAGCCATCGGCAATCGCTTTCGAATCCGGTGCATCGATAAACGGAAAGTCTTCCAGCCGGCCCAATCCGAGACTGAGCATACGCAAAATAACGCCGGACAAAGAGGCACGTAAAATTTCGGGATCGGTATATTCCGGACGCGACTGGAAATCCGCTTCCGAATACAGGCGATAACAAATACCCGAAGCGATACGGCCACAACGTCCCTGACGCTGGTTCGCACTCGCCTGCGAGATCGGTTCGATATGCAGGCGATCCAGTTTCTGTCTCGGGCTGTAACGCTTGATGCGGGCAAAACCGGGATCAATCACATAGCGGATACGCGGAACCGTGAGCGATGTTTCCGCCACATTTGTGGTCAATACGATTCGGCGCTGCGGACCGGGATTGAAAACGCGATCCTGATCTTTTACCGATAGCCGTGCATACAAGGGAAGAATTTCGGTATTGCGGTATTTCTTACGCTCGAGCAGCTGGTGTGCATCGCGGATTTCGCGTTCACCCGGCAGGAATACCAACACGTCACCCATCGGGTCTTCGCGGGTGATTTCGTCCGCCGCACGAAGAATGGCATCACTGACCGAAATGTCTTCCTTGTCTTGCAGTGCGTCTTCGCCTTCATCGGATAACACCTGTTGCTCGCCGACGGGGCGATAACGGGTTTCGACCGGATAGCTGCGGCCTTCCACATTGACAATCGGGGCATCGTGAAAATGTTTCGAGAAACGTTCGGTATCGATGGTCGCCGAGGTAATGATGATTTTCAGATCGCGGCGTTTGGTAACCAGATTGCGTAAATAGCCGAGCAGGAAATCGATGTTCAAACTGCGCTCGTGCGCTTCATCGATAATCAGCGTGTCGTAGCGCGACAGCCATTTGTCCGAATGGATCTCGGCCAGCAGAATGCCGTCGGTCATGAATTTGATATAGGTGTTTTCACCCACTTGCTCGGTAAAGCGAACCTGATAGCCGACCGCCGTTCCCATCGGAACATTCAGCTCTTCGGCAACGCGTCTTGCAACCGCACGAGCCGCAATTCGTCTGGGCTGGGTACAACCAATCATGCCGGCCTGGCCGCGACCCGCTGCCAGACAAAGTTTGGGCAACTGGGTAGTCTTGCCCGATCCGGTTTCACCTGCAATCACGACCACCTGATGTTTCCGGATCAGCTCGATGATCTTTTCGGCTTCGCGTGCGACCGGCAAGTCCTGGTCGAAAATCGGGACTGGTGTCTGTTCGGCACGGCGGGATTTTTCTTCGCAGGATTTTTGGTAGGCCAACTGGAACAACGACAGCAAGGCTGCATCCTGTTTTGCGGCATATTTCGACCACAGGCCATGCAGCCTCGATTGGTCGCGGCTCATGGCCAGCCTCAAGTCGGGTCGTACTGGTTTTACGGTGTCGATTGGCGTCATGAGTGTGTGAAAAGGCGACCGGAAAAGCCACTGAAATGTGACTTGTCATTCAGAAAAAGCGGAGTATCTTGATTACTATGTTGAACAACTCTGTGCGGGAATTGCCAACCCCCTTATTGTCACATTGTTAGAGGGAATTCGTAATGAAAATCGACGACGACATGAGCCCTGAGCAACGCAACGTAGCTCCGCATGGACGCCCCGCTTGCCGCAACACCGCCACACCTTAGGCCAGGACTTACATGTCGAGCACGGTTGAAAGCATAGTTCGCAGCACGGATCGACGCAGGATCGCGGAATCATTGGTGTTCGCGATGGCCGATGCAGTCATGCTTTCGGTCAAGACGCGGGCCTTTGCCTGGAATGTCACCGGCCCTTTTGCCGCTTCACTCCGCCCCATGTTTATCTTGCAACACAAGGACATGGAAATTGCGATTGAAGAAATGTCGATGCGTATCCGTTTCCTGGGCAATCCGGCACCTACGGCGTTAAGCCAATTGCTGTCGCTCTCCAATATCCGCGAAGAAGCGGAAGTGCTGGAATGGCGTGAAATGGTCAGCCAACTGGTACAAGACCAGGCGATAGCCGCACAATCGGCCAGACAGGTTTACAACTTTGCCGAATTGACGACCGACACCGCAACGCAGGAACTCGTCGCCAGACGCATTACACGACACGAGCGCAACGCCTGGGAGCTGAAAGCGCTGCTGGAATAAGGCCGAAGATGTGGCGCGAGGCAAAGCACTGGAACCTAACGACGAAGCATCGAGTTTATCGTGACGATCCTGAAAGCATTGCTGCAACATTTACCAGCATATGGGGAATAACCGCTCACGGCGTGAACAAAAAATTCAAGCGTTAGCGAATCTAGCCTTTTGAGGCTGCCGTTTTTCATGGAAAGCCATCAGCATTCCGTCATGGTCTGCAACGCGCGTGAGGCTACTCGATGCAACTCGTGGACACGACCAGTATCTAGAATGACCCACAGCTGTGCGTCTTCATGGCCTTCCCTTTGGCCATTGCGGCAGCCACTTCCCGGGGCATGTAGGTTTCGTCGTGCTTCGCCAACACTTCAGATGCAATAAAGATATTCTCTTGCAGTTTGCCGGTAGCAATGACGCTCGTTCCTTCCTTGAACATGTCAGGCAAGACGCCACTGAAATGCACGGGAACCTGATGGAGTCTATCCGTTACGGTGAAGCTCAATTCGAGTGATTGGTTTTTACGGTGAACACTACCCTCACAGACTATACCGCCCAGCCGGAATCTACTCTCGCCGGGAGTGCCACCCGCCTTTACGTCCGTCGGTGTGAAGAGATAAGTAAGATTCTCCTGCAGGGCGAGCGAGACCAGAAGCGCGGCAATTGCCGACACAACCAGAAGCACAATCACCACCACCACTCTATTGCGTCGTGTCAGATTCATTTAATACTTTCCGTTGCTTGCGAATTTTAAGTTGAACGCGTCGCTGGATTTTTTTTAGGCTTAGCCGGGGGGAAATGAAGTCCCACAACAGCATAAGCATGCATATCAGATAGGCAATGATGACAAACTTGGTTGGCATCAGCCTTTGTCCTGAACCAGTTGTGCGACCCATTGCTTGGTCGATTCATGGTCCAGATTGCTCACTCTGGCACGTTGCAACAATGAACCGATAAACCATAATTTCGTCGCCAGAGTCGTCAGCAGCAAGGGCCAAATCATGCTTCCATCCATATGGGACTTTCCCATAAGACTGATAGTGGAACCCTGATGAAGTGAATTCCACCAGCTGACCGAGAAATGCACAATCGGCACATTGATGACGCCGATAATTGCCAAAAAACAGGCCGCGCGAGCTGCGGCTCGACGATCTTCAATCGCATTGTAAATGCCGATAATCCCCAAGTAGAGAAAAAGCATGACCAATTCCGAGGTCATGCGCGGATCCCATGACCACCAGGTTCCCCAGGTCGGTTTGCCCCAAATGGAACCGGTTATCAGGGTGATGGTTGTAAAAATGGCGCCGATGGGTGCACATGCCATTGCCAGTATCTCGGATATTTTTATTCTCCACACCAGAGCAATTACACTCTGGATCGCCATCACCATAAAAATAAACAAGCTCATCCATGCGCTGGGCACATGGATATAGAAAATACGAAAATTCTCACCTTGACTGTAATCTGCCGGAACCACGAATAGCGCCCCATAGATTCCAACCAGCAAAAAAAGCATTGCCGAGAAAAACAGTTTGTTCGTCCACCTGATGGCAAAGCGGTCAAAATTGGGTGGCGAGCCTGTACGGTGAAACCATTCCAGGAAAATATTCATGACGGGCAACCGTTACTAGAAGTCATAGCGGTAGCCAACGTAATAAAACAGGGATGTAGCGCTTCCGTTTACGAGCGGCGCGGCCGTCCGGGTCTTTTCCATATTGATTTCGCCTTCGAACGCAATGTGCTCACCAAATTGGTAAGTCACCCGACCCACAGGCGATAAACGTTTTGACGTAGAACCAATGGCATTGTCCTGCGAGTAATATTTGATCCCGGGCTCCAAAATCCACTTGTCACCTGCCTTGAATCGGCTGGAAACGCCAAATAATACGGCGTCATATGCCGGGCTCGTCAGATAACTGGTGTTAAAAACCAGCACACCTGATGGAATAAAGAGGCCTGTGCCGATGGCCTGCATCGAGAATGTCTTTACCTGCCCTGTCGCAGGACTTGCCGGCAATGTTGCCGTTGCCGTGGTGCCACTAACGCTGGACAAACGAAAGTCACCGCCTACTTGCCATCTTGGTGACACCATGAAGGTCGCGCCAATGGATGCCACTTTCGAAACCGGCGTTAATCCAAGTGCCTGGGCTTTAATCTGATCCTGAGTCAGAGTGAATGCCAGTTGGGACAGGGTTGTCTCGGGCTGTCCAAGCAAGGCATTCGTCATTTGCAAGCTTGGCGAACGACGATAGTCGTATAGAAAATTGAGTGTTGCAGACTTGTTGAATGACCAGTTGCCTTGAACCGATGCAATATTCAGTTCATTGAACAAAATGTCGTAGTCAAACAGACTGAAAACACTCCGTTTATCGTCGAAATAGCGGAATTCTCCGCCAACTGCGCGACGATCCGTGTCCCCCGATGCGTTTTGCTGGATCAGAAAGAATTCCATGCCAACGTTCTTGATTATATTGTCAGCATCGATCGTCAGCCCGGCGAAGCGCTTGCTGCCGCCAAGCCCCTCTTCTACGAGTTGGCCGCCTTCGAAACCATAGCGAATTTTCGCGGAACCAAATCCGTAGTTCAAAATGGCACCATCAAAGCGCCCTAATACCCCGCCGCTGGCGGCTACCTGCCGACCCAAACGCGTACCGAAATGCAGCTTCTCGTTTTTCAGATCGACATATGCAGTGGAGAGACGATTTCGATTCGGCTGAGTATCAAGGAAGCTTTCACGATATGTGTCCCTGAAGGTAAAACGTGAATCCCAGCTTGCGGTGCGATGCCGTACATTGTAATTAATGTCCGTCACGATGGATGACTGGTCAGTGGTGCTGAGATTCTGTATATCGATTTCCGTGGCACCAGTCGCCGGAGTTACGATGGTAAATTCATCACGAATCTTCGAGTTTCCGCCGTAGTAATACTGGGATATACCGCCCCAACTTGTTGTGACGGGTTTACGCTCGCGCGTGCCCGTTGATGACACTGAAGTGGATTCAACTGCCAACGAACCAATACGTGCTTTTACCCGTTCGGCACCATCGCCGGATGGATATAACTTGAGGTACAGCTCGTATTCGACCAAGGCACGTTTGTTTTCACCAAGCTTTTCACGCACGAAGCCGACGAGTTCCTGGGCATCCTGGGATGCGGCGCCCAAGGGCATATTCAAGAGTTGATTCAATTCCGAAACCGCACTTTCATAATCCTTGCGTTCAATGGATGCCTTTGCCGTCGCGAGCAACGATATTTGCTGTTGATCGGTTGTCGAAACAGCCGGCACACCAAGTGAATTCAAGGGAGGCAAGCTTGCCTGGCTTGGAATCGTGGGTTGCGAGTCTGCGGGATTCGGCTGAACAGTACCGATCTCTGTCTGAAGTACCAACGTTAGTGTTTGATCATCAGAGCCAGGACCGATCTTCAACACCCTTACCGGTTTTGCAAAATTGATATCGATTCGTCGTTCTGTAGGCTGCCCTGCTTGCCGGGAGAAACGAACAGTAAATGCCGGTACTGACTCCGATTTTTGCGTCTTTTTACTCTCTTCGATGATGGCCCGACTGAGGTCGTCCACGCCGGTGATATCGAAAAAGATGGTAACGACATCGTTTGAAGACGCTACCACCGAACTCTTGAATTGAAGCTTCGTATTGAGCTGTATCGTAATCTGCGCTTTGGCATCTTCCTGCTTCTCTACCGAGACTTCATTAAACACCTGGGCATTCGCCCCGGAAGCGTATGCGGCCAATGCGAATGCAATGGAAATCGAAAGAAAATGTTGATGCAGTTTCTGTATTTGCATGGGTTTCCCGTTAAGTTTTTTTGAAACTGATGCTGCACAACGTGAACTTTCAGTCGAATGAGCCATCGGTCGAACGATGGTGACCTGTTCTGGTTTTACTGATCGTCGTGAAGCTTGAATTGGTGTACTGGTGACAACTTCCCGAGCAATCCTGCAATTCCTGCACGGTGTAAAGGATTTTTGGCGAATCCACTTTCTTGTGCGAATCCGGCTTGTATTGATTGGCATGACAGCCAGCACAACTAGGACGATAGGCAGCGAATTTCCATGCAATCACTTCATTGTTCGTCGTGTGGCATGCCGTACATGAGGTACCTGCCTGATGCTGACGATAGGCAGGCGAAGTATGCGAATAGGTGGTGATGGGAACCCATGCCGTCGTTCGATGGCATGCATCACAAGCCTTGGTAGTGACGAAGTGGTTGCTCGGTTTTCCGGTAGCAGCGGTTCCGTTGTGGCAGCTTGAACAGCTACCTGCCGTTACACCTGTGTGACTAAATGTTGCCGGAACCCATGCAGTGGTTCGGTGGCAAACATCGCAAGATTGCGTTGTTGGAATATGGCTGGAAGGCTTGCCGCTTGCCGTCGTTCCGTTATGGCAAGTCGCACAACTACCTGCAGTCACACCGGCATGACTAAACGTGGCAGGAATCCATGCTGTCGTTTTATGACAAGCATCGCATGCTTGCGTAGTAGGAATATGATTCGACGGCTTACCTGTTGCTGTCGTACCGTTGTGACAGGTCGCACAGCTCCCCGCTGTCACGCCAGTATGATTGAAGGTCGCTGGAATCCAGGCGGTGGTGCGATGACAGGAATCACACGACTGTGTCGTCGGGATGTGGTTGGAAGGCTTGCCAGTTGCCGCTGTGCCGTTATGACATGTCGCGCAACTTCCCGCCGTCACGCCACTATGATTAAACGTGGCGGGAATCCATGCTGAAGTTTTATGACAGGCATCGCATGCTTGTGTCGTAGGAATATGGTTCGATGGTTTGCCTGTAGCCGAAGTGCCGTTATGACAAGTTGCGCAGCTTCCAGCTGTCACGCCAGTGTGATTGAACGTTGCTGGAATCCATGCAGTCGTGCGATGGCAGGAATCGCAGGACTGTGTCGTGGGAATATGATTGGAAGGCTTGCCGCTTGCCGTCGTTCCATTATGGCAAGTCGCACAACTACCCGCGGTCACGCCACTATGATTAAACGTGGCAGGAATCCATGCTGATGTTTTGTGGCAGGCATCGCATGCTTGTGTCGTAGGAATATGGTTCGATGGTTTGCCAGTTGCCGAGGTCCCGTTGTGGCAAGTCGCACAACTACCAGCGGTCACGCCACTATGATTAAACGTGGCAGGAATCCATGCGGTCGTGCGATGACAGGAATCACATGACTGTGTCGTCGGGATATGGTTGGAAGGCTTACCTGCAGCAGACGTGCCGTTGTGACAAGTAGCACAAGTTCCTGCAGCTACCCCGCTATGGTTGAAAGTAGCCGGCGTCCACGCTGTTGTTTTATGACAGGTATCGCAGGTTTGTGTTGTTGGAATGTGGCCTGATGGTTTGCCAGTGGCGGTCGTTCCGTTATGACACGTTGCACAGGTTCCAGCAGCAACGCCCGAGTGACTGAATGTTGCTGGCGTCCACGCTGTTGTTTTATGGCACGCGTCACATGTCTGCGTTGTTGGAATGTGGCCTGACGGTTTGCCAGTGGCGGTCGTTCCGTTATGACACGTTGCACAGGTTCCAGCAGCAACGCCAGAGTGACTGAATGTTGCTGGCGTCCATGCTGTTGTTTTATGGCAGGCATCACAGGTTTGCGTTGTTGGAATGTGGCCTGACGGTTTGCCAGTGGCGGTCGTTCCGTTATGACATGTTGCACAGGTTCCAGCAGCAACGCCAGAGTGACTGAACGTTGCTGGCGTCCATGCTGTTGTCTTATGGCAGGCATCGCAGGTTTGCGTTGTTGGAATATGGCCCGAAGGTTTACCGGTCGCCGTCGTGCCGTTATGGCAGGTGGCACAACTTCCTGCCGCTACACCCGAGTGACTGAATGTTGCCGGCGTCCAGGCTGTTGTCTTGTGGCAGGCATCGCAGGTTTGTGTTGTTGGAATGTGGCCTGACGGTTTGCCAGTGGCGGTCGTTCCGTTATGACATGTTGCACAGGTACCCGCAGCAACGCCAGAGTGACTGAACGTCGCCGGCGTCCATGCCGTTGTCTTGTGGCAAGCATCGCAGGTTTGCGTTGTTGGAATATGACCTGCTGGTTTACCGGTCGCGGTCGTACCGTTATGGCAGGTGGCACAACTTCCTGCAGCAACGCCAGAGTGACTGAATGTTGCCGGCGTCCAGGCGGTTGTTTTATGGCAGGCATCGCAAGTTTGCGTTGTCGGAATATGACCTGCTGGTTTGCCGGTAGCAGCGGTTCCGTTATGACAGGTTGCACAGGTGCCGGCCGCTACACCGCTATGTGTAAACGTCGCCGGTGTCCACGCGGTTGTTTTATGGCAGGCATCGCAAGTTTGCGTTGTCGGAATATGACCGGTGGGCTTTCCAGTAGCAGCGGTTCCGTTGTGACACGTTGCACAGGTTCCTGCCGCTACACCGCTATGTGTAAACGTCGCCGGTGTCCACGCGGTTGTTTTATGGCAGGCATCGCAAGTTTGCGTTGTCGGAATATGGCCGGTGGGCTTTCCAGTAGCAGCGGTTCCGTTGTGACACGTTGTACAGGTTCCAGCCGCTACACCCGCATGACTAAATGACGCGGGGGTCCACGCGGTAGTTTTATGACAAGCGTCGCAGGATTTTGTAGTCGGAATATGTGTTGACGGCTTTCCAGTTGCTTTGGATCCGTTATGGCACGTCGCGCATGTGCCTGATGCAATATCTTTATGATCGAACCCTGCTGGCGTCCATGCGGAAGTTCGATGACAGGCATTACATGAACTGTTGGTAGCAATATGGTTTGCAGGTTTTCCCGTGGCTACACTGCCATTGTGGCAACTGGTGCAGCTCTTATTCGAAACGCTGACATGGTCAAACGTTGCAGGGGACCACGCAGAGGTGCGATGGCATGACTCGCACCCGGTAGAAATTGGAATGTGATTCCCGGGCGGAATGGTGGCTTCAGAGAATCGGCTGCCCACACCATGGCAGCTGGCGCAGTCTTTCGGAGTTCCTTTTAGAATGCCTCGCTGATGGCAACCTTCACACTTGGCATTCTTGTGACCGCCGGTGAGCGCGAAACCGGTTTTCGAATGATCAAAAGTAACGTTCTTGGAAGGTGGCGTTGCTGCAAAGACCTGGATCGAAAATGATATGCAAATAACAATCACTAACATCCAAAGTGCGTATCTGGGAGAAGGGTTAAGTGATAAAGCTATGACTGGGGGACGTCTGCTTATCATTTATATAGTCTTCTATCGAGCGATATCCTTGAATGAAGTCGAGTTGTGACACCTATCACATTGCATACCGAATGATCCGTTGTGAATATCATCGCCGGAATGACAACTACCGCACGCTTTTGACAAGGCTATATGACGACCGCGCGAATTATTGTGACAAGCTTCACATTTCAATGATGAATGCGCACCTAACAAGGCGAATTGTGTCTTTTTATCATGATCAAATTCCCACAAACGCCAATCACGGGCAGAGTGACACGCATCACATCTTTCTCCGAAACCTCCGGAATGCTTATCATTCTTTTTATGGCAGGCAATACAGGCCGTCGGCGTCCCTCTGAAAGTTTGATCAATGTGGCACGACTTGCATTCGGTAATTCTATGCTGCCCCAGCAATGGGAAGGCAGTCATATTGTGATCCACCTGGACTTTCGTCCATAGCTCGGTGTTGTGGCAGCCATCGCATTTATCTCCCAACCTGCCCTTGTGCGGATCCTTGACCCGATGGCAGGAGACGCATCGCATATCCAACTTGTCTTTGTGCAAATCCCCCTTGTGACAACTCTGGCAGCTGATCTTTCCATGCCCGCCCAAAAGTGGAAACTTGGTCATGCGACTATGATCAAAACTGCTGGTTTTCCATGAATCTGCGCTGTGGCAGGAGGCACATTCACTTCCGTTTTTTCCCTTGTGGGTGTCGTCCTTGAGATGGCAATCGATACATTTGCCTGCTATTCCGCGAAAATGCGTTGGCGTCTTGTGGCATCCCAGACATGCGGCGTCGCGATGCTTCCCTATCAGCGGGAAACGGGTTTTTGCATGATCAAAGCCTCGGGACGGCTTCCACGCCTGCGGCTGATGACAAGCTTTGCAATCATTTCCCAGGCTACCTTTATGCATGTCATCGGATTGATGGCAGCCGAGGCATTGCGTGGGGGCGCCACGAAAAACGTTCGCCTGCTTGTGGCATCCCGTACATTGCGTATCCAGATGTTTTCCTGTGAGTGCGAAACCGGTCTTGCTGTGATCAAACCGCGTCTCGCGCCAACTGTTCTCACTATGGCAGCTACTGCAAGCCGGCCCCATACTGCCTTTATGCACATCGTCACCCTTGTGGCAACCGACACACTCCTTCACAAGTTTTGATTGTGCGAGTGCTGGCGTATGACATGCGGCACACTTGGCAGTCGAGTGTTTCCCCCGCAAGATAAATCCGGTGTCGGCATGATTGAACCGGGCTTGCTTCCAGTCCGTGGAAGAATGGCATTTGGCACAATCACTCCCCATCGTGGTCTTGTGGAAGTCGTCTTTACGATGACATCCAATACATGTGGCAGGTGCATCGCGGAATTTCTTGTTCGGCAAATGACAAAGATTGCACGTTGTGGTTTTGTGCGCCCCGAGCAGGACAAAGTCAGTCTGCTCATGACGAAAAGTCTTGACATCAAGCTTGACGATATTGAACTGGCGACCTTTGTGCTCGGTATGGCAGGTACGACAGGCAGTGCTGGTCAGACGGCCATGAAAGCCGCGCCTGGCCTTTACATCCGATGCAATTTCTTTGTGGCAGGCCATGCATAATTTCGGTTGGGCCGCCTTGTCAAAGGTTTGATGACAAGCGGAACAGGTGGACTCGGTTTTGGCATGCGCTTGGACAACTTCCCCCGGCATCAACACGGTTTCCAATCCGGCTGCAGATGCAAAGCTGCAAAATACAATCGACATTATCACAAGAGCTTTTGCGATCATGTTCTTCATGAACATATCAATACATGTGCACGGCGATGATGTGCGCAATGACGCAGAGCACAAGTATAAAAACCAGTGGGACGTGCATGACATGCCACAGCGAGAACATGCGTTCGAAAGGCAAAAACTGGGCAGAACGACGCGCGGCTGAAAAATAGTCACTTACTGCATCGATGGCTTCTCTGGAAGGGGGTTCCGTGCCGTTTATGGAAGCGTTTCTTGCAAATTTTATACAGCGGCGTTCTGCCATTCTGGACCGTGCTCCGAGGCCGATTACCAGGTGAGGACGCTTCCACCCGGCATTTGTCACAGTACTGGAAGCAATTGCAAACTTTTGAAGTTCGTCAGCTAGATAGGCATTCGTCTCGTTCGCTACAAGCAACCTGGCTCTTGCATAAAGTGATGCCGCCTCGGTGCGGACATCGGTCAAGGTCAACTGGCGACCATAAAGCCCCACGTGCAGGCGCCCATATAAAAAACGCCCGATAAATCCGCTGCTGGCGACGATTACCATGCACCAGAAAGCGACGGCGGCATTCAACGAACTCCAGCGCAGCGTGCAATGCAGGAGAATTAATGTAGGGCCCAACACTCCCAATACCATGTGAATGGAGAACCAGCGATTTATTTTTCCCAGATTGGCGAAAATTCTTACGCGTTTCCTCAAAGGATAGAGCAGAAGCGCCAACATCATGAGCGACCCGATCAAACCAAGGTTATAACCAAGGTTCGAGCCCGAAGTGTACAGACCGGACCGGGCAATGGAGTAAACAGCCGCTGCCCAAAGTAAAAGTAAAACCCATGGCACGATATTTCGTAGAACCCTGGAAATACTCGACCGCTCGGAACCATCGGCTACGCCCGTGGCGTCGTTTTTACGGCGTTTCAAGTCGGCCGACGTCATTGCCGGCAAGTCGCCTGAATAGTTTCTGCGGGAAGTGTCAGCATGCTGAATGAGAATACTTTCCTTCAGAAAAAGCGGGATGAGGTATGGTTAGGCAGCGGCAGCTAATATGGCAGCAGCCGATTGCGTTCAGAACGAAAGATACACCAAATCTTGAATGTGTCCCGATATGAGAATTAGTTTCATTTAAAGGCAAACCCAGGAAATGAATATGAATTCGGTCTATGTACTTATCTATCTGGTACCGATCGCACTAGTCGTTTTTTACTATCTGAATCGTCGCCATCACGCTGAAATCGAGCACACAAAAAAATTGAATGAGTCGGTTCAGGCGGGCATGACCGAACCACCTTCGCTGCACCCGGTGATAAATACCAGTCGATGTATCGGTTCCGGTTCCTGCGTTAGCGCGTGCCCGGAGAGCGCGATCGGCATTATCGGCGGAAAGGCAATTTTGACAAATCCATCTGCATGTATTGGTCACGGAGCATGCTATGCAGCCTGCCCTGTCGATGCCATTACGCTCGTCTTTGGCACGGAACGCCGAGGCATCGACATTCCCGATGTCCATCCGAATTTCGAATCCAATGTTCCTGGCTTGTTTATCGCCGGTGAACTTGGGGGCATGGGATTGATACGGAAAGCTGCCGAACAAGGGCGGCAGGCAATGGACTCCATAGCGCGGATGAAAACCGGAATCGCCGATCATGATGTAGTCATTATCGGCTGTGGTCCAGCCGGAATTTCAGCTGGGCTGGGCGCTATCGAAAAACAATTGCGTTACGTGTTGATTGAGCAGGAAGAAAGTCTGGGCGGAGCCATCTTTCACTACCCGAGAAACAAAGTCGCCATGACGGCTCCGGTCAATCTCCCGTTAGTTGGCAAGATGAAATTTTCGGAAGTCAGCAAGGAAAAACTGCTTGAATTTTGGCAAGACGTGGTTACTCGTACGCAACTTAAAATCAATACTGGCGAACGCATGGAATCAATCCGTCGTGAAGAAGGAATTTTTATCGTTCAGACGACACGAAAAACTTATCGCACACGCGCAGTATTGCTGGCCATTGGCCGTCGAGGAAGCCCTCGCAAGCTTGATGTCCCAGGCGAAGACCTGCCGAAAGTCGCGTATCGCGTAGCGGATCCAGGGCAATATGCCAATCAAAAGGTACTGGTCGTCGGCGGTGGTGACAGTGCGGTGGAAGCGGCGATTGCCTGCTCCGAATATGCGGCAGAAGTAACACTTAGCTATAGAAGCGAGGCATTCAGCAGGCTTAAAACCAAAAATCGCGACCGGCTTGAAGATCTGCGTAAAGCAGGAAAAATAAAAGTCTTGTTATCATCAATCGTCACAGCCATTCATGAAGATCGGGTAGAACTGCAGGAAAATAAGACATCGCTGGTTTTAGCCAACGACATCGTTATTGTTTCCATCGGCGGCATGCTGTCCATCGATCTGCTGAAGAGCATGGGCATCCATTTTGAAACCCAGTTTGGTCAAGTTCCAAGATAGGTAATTCACGTAACCGCTATTTGACTACCTGGTCAATCGTCAATTCCACCATATCGCTTCCGTTAACGTTAACCGGTGCAGATACGGCCTGCAGATCGCCGCTTTGCGGTATTGCATTACCCGATTTTGAAATACGTGCCGCAATGATGACTTGCGGAAACTGCGAGAGATTCATGTTTGGCATCATTCCCATGCCGTCAGTCAATATCACTGTAGCGGGGAGCGCCGAAGCTTCCAGCTTCTGGATTGCTATGGGCATTGGCGGGCCACTTGCAGCTTTTGCATAAATGAATAACGTGTCGCCGGGGCTGATTTGTTTGATTCTGCTTGCAGAGAGCGTGACGTGTACTTTTATCTGCGGGCCACTAGTAGCGGTTGCCGCCTGCGGAACGGATGCCATGCTGGCAGTATTTGCGCTACCGGAAAGCCCGTTTGCATCCAGATGCGTTTTCGCATCGGTAATCATGCTCGTCACCGAACCAAGCACGTCCGAATCGGGGGCTAATTGAATTCGAATTTTTTCCCATGACGTAATGGCATCCTGATATTTTCCGGCCTGGTAATCACTCATGCCATACAACCACAATGCATCTTGATTAAGCGGATCTTTTTTCAAGACGTTCTTGATCATTTCCAGCGGCTTGCCGTCAATCCGTCTTGTCGGATTCATCAATGCCAGCGCCTCGGCATACGCGACTTCGATTTCAGGTCGCTCAGGTGCCATGGCATAGGCTTTTCCGAGAGCGTTTTTTGCCTCGCTATTCCGGTCCATCGACTTGTAGGCACGACCTAGCAACAACCAGCCATCAACATCATCCGGGTTTTTCTCGAGTTTTTTGGTGAGACTGTCAATTGCTTTCGTCATGTCCATGCCCGGCATGACCGCAGCTGCAGGCTTTTCTGCCGCCGAGCTGGTCATGGCAGTTGGACTCGGACTTTGCGACAAGGCATCAGGCTGGCCGATGGATCTATACAAGATGAAGGCTGCCACCGGAAAAAGAATCACGACACAGGCGATAACCAGTTTCGTCGATGACGCCACCTGGGTTTTGCCCTCTGTATTTTCAGGATTGCTTTCCGAAATCTGCGCGGATTTTAGGTCAAACTCTTCCTGAGTTATGACACCGGCATCGAGCGCCTGTTTAAGTGCCTTGGTTTGCCGGGATGCAATTCCACCGTCTCCGGTTTTCAACTCTCTGAACACCGGGAAAAACAAAAAAGCCAGAGTGGCCACCAGTATAAAAATGCCAATTACAATAAATAAAGTCACTGCCAATCTCCTTTGATCGGATCTTCAACCGGCTCGACAATCGCCTTGGAACTCCGCTTGCGAACTATGCGGGTCAATAAAAATGCTCCGCCCAATAACAAAACAAACGGGCCGAACCACAATAGCCAGGTTCTGGGTTTCACCGGCGGGCTGTACAAAATAAAATCACCGTATCGACTCGTCATATAATCTTTTATCTCGGCATTGGTTTTGCCTTCCCGGATTTGTGATATCACGTCGTTGCGCAGGTCTTGCGCCAATCCGGCAGTGGAGTCAGCAATATTCTCGTTTTGACAGACCAGACAGCGTAATTCCCTGGCAAGAGTCTGAAAACGGACCTCCTCTTTGCCATCCTTGAATTCAATGGGATCAATCGCAATCGCGGCGCCGACTACGCCAAAGTAAACAATTAAAAGCAACATGAATCTTTTCATTGTGCTTTCTCCTGCTTCATCTTCTCCAGTAATGGCAGAAATTCATCGCGGATGGTGTCAGGTGTAATCGCACCGATATGCTTGTAGCGAATTACGCCTTTGGCATCCACGAGAAATGACTCTGGTGCACCATAGACACCAAAATCTATGGCGACCTTTCCAGCCTCGTCTGCAATCACGACATCGTAGGGATTACCGAACTGCTGCAGCCAAAGCTTGGCATCATTCGGGTCATCCTTGTAATCAAATCCGACAATGGTGATGCCCAAAGCCTTTCCCTGTGACATCAATACCGGATTTTCTTCACGGCAGACAAAACACCAACTTGCAAAAACATGAAGCAAATATGGCTTGCCTGCGAGAGATTTGCTATCCAGAAACACTTCCGGCGTATACAAATGCGGAAGCGAAAATTCCGGCGCAGGCTTGCCAATCAGTGGCGATGGCACTTCGTTAATATCATGTCCCTTGATGTACCAGATTCCAAAACCTAGCAATGCAAACAACACGCTGAAAGCGAGTAAGGGCAGGATGCGTGCATTCATACATTCACCGGATCGCTTGCAGACTTATCCATACCAACCGGCTTTTCATCTTCGGCCCCTTTTCCCACCAATTTGCGAAATCTGGCGTCAGTCGCGGCAACGAAGCCACCGAGAACCATAAACAAGGCACCAAGCCATATCCATCGGATAAACGGCTTTACATAGACTCGCACCGACCACGAACCATCGGCACCCAGCGGTTCCCCCAAAGCAATATATAGATCGCGCGTTATACCCGGATCAATCGCTGATTCGGTTTGCACGTTAGAGCCCTGCGAGTACTGCCTTTTTTGTGGATGCAACTTTGCGACTTCCTTGCCATTGCGTAACACGGTGATGTCACCTTCATCAGCAATGTAGTTCGGCCCTTCCACCCGTTTTACTTCATTGAAAAGGAACTGATAATTTCCCATGACCACGGCCTTGCTGGGTTCCATTCGCAGATCTTTTTCCACACTGGTCGCTTCAGTAATCAAGACACCAGTGAAGAATACGGCAACGCCAAAATGCGCAAAAATCATGCCCAGCATTTCCGGGGTATACCTTCGACCACGAGGCTGTTGTCGCCAGCGTAAATACGCAAACAGAAGTATCCCGAGGCCGACCCACAATGAAGCGGCCACGCCAAGTAACGCTTTCCAGGACAATTCATGACCAAGCATCGATGCGAGCAAGACCGACAATGCGGTAATGATTAAAACAGGCTGCAGACGTTTTCCCGCAGACTTCAAGTTACCGGAAGTCCAGTTGATGAAAGGTCCCAAAGGCAACAACAGCCCAATCGGAATCATCATGATCAAAAACATGACGCCGAAATACGGCGCGCCTACCGATATTCTTCCAAGATTCAATGCCTCGCCGATCAATGGATAAAGAGTACCCAGCAACACCATCGCGGCCGCGGAGACAAGCACGAGATTATTGGCGAGCAAAAACGACTCTCTAGAGACAGGAGCAAATGGCTGTCCTGCAGATACTTTTGGGGCACGTATGGAGTACAAGAGCAAAGAGCCGCCGACGACAACACCAAGGAACACGAGAATGAACATTCCCCGCTCCGGATCACTGGCAAATGCGTGGACGGAGGTGAGCACGCCCGAGCGAACCAGAAATGTGCCCAGCAAGCTAAATGAAAATGCAAAAATCGCCAGTAGCATTGTCCAAGCCCGGAAGCTGCCACGCTTTTCAGTGACAGCTTGCGAATGAATCAACGCAGTGCCAACGAGCCAGGGCATGAAGGATGCATTTTCTACCGGGTCCCAAAACCACCAGCCGCCCCAGCCTAATTCGTAATAGGCCCACCAACTTCCCAATGCAATACCCAGCGTCAGGAAGGCCCATGCGACATTCGTCCAAGGACGCGACCATCGAACCCATTGCTGATTGACCTCGCCACCCAGCAAAGCGGCAATGGCAAATGCAAAAGCAACCGAGAAACCGACATAGCCGGTGTACAACATCGGCGGATGAATGATTAAACCCGGATCCTGCAACAAGGGGTTGAGGTCATTCCCGTCCATCACTGCCGGCAAGAGGCGAGCGAAAGGATTGGACGTCAGTGCAGTAAACAGCAAAAACCCCAGGCTTACCAAGCCCAGTACAGCCAGAACACGTGAAATAAATACGGCAGGCAACTTCTTGCTGAAAATTGCAACGGCTACCGTCCAGATATTCAGAATCAATATCCAGAGGAGCAAAGATCCTTCATGTGCACCCCATATCGCCGAAATACGGTAATACCAAGGCAACCTTAAATTTGAATTTTGGGCAACGTAAGTCACCGAGAAATCCTGGTTCAAGAGCAGGTAGCCCAGAATGACGAAAGCGGCAGTGACAAAAAAAGCCTGACACATCACAGCAGGACGGGCTATTCCCATGAGAACTGTATTATTTTGATAGGCACCAATCATCGGGACAACGCCCTGGATTGCAGATATTAATAACGCCAGGATTAGCGCAAATTGACCCAATTCTGCAATCATTTATTTCTCCACATGTCTACCGACAATTATCTGTTGGATACGTTGAAATCAATTGGCCTGCAAAGAAATCTTCGGCATGAAATCATCGTATTTTTTTGCAGGCATACATAATCACATGAGTACGAAAAACCTTGGATTTTATAGCTTGCACTGATCTGACCATATCAAAAAACAAAACACTTCCATGTTAATTTTTTGATATGCCTCATATAAAAATTCACGCACTGGCACAAGCATAACCGGAGTCTTGCACATTGTCGGTTGAGTTAATGATGATGAGTATCAATCAAGGTGCAAATCGAAAAATGGAACCGTTCATACTGCGGTTCGTGAGGCACTCCAAACATCGACAAATGATTGTTCGTTCTTTGAGTATCGACGAGGCATAAGTTCAACCAGACGATTGAGCGTTCTCTGGATGCCGCCGAAGAAGTCGAAAAGTGGTGGGTCGTGAAGGATTCGAACCTTCGACCAAATGATTGAGCGTTCTTTGGATACCGCTGAAGAATAAAAGTGGTGGGTCGTGAAGGATTCGAACCTTCGACCAAAAGATTAAAAGTCTTCTGCTCTACCGACTGAGCTAACGACCCACTTGAATCGACAGTGCCTGGGCACTTGAAAAATCGCGTTTGCCTTTATGCGCCTTGAAACGGGCGGTGCAAACAAGAGCGCGAATTTTAGGCAAAATCCCGGCCTAGAGCAAGTAATAATTACTCTAAAGCCCCACATCCTTGTACATGGCGCTAAACGTAGCGTGTCGGGTCTGCAATTCCGGCGTCTTCAAAGCCTGCAGCGCGCAAACGGCAGGCATCGCAACGACCGCAAGCACGGCCGTGCTCATCGGCCTGGTAGCAGGAAACCGTGCGCGAAAAATCGACACCGAGGCGAATACCTTCACGCGCAATATCCGCCTTGCTCATTGAAATCAATGGTGCATGAACGCGCAAACCTGCACCCTCCACGCCGGCTTTCGTAGCAAGATTGGCAAGATTCTGGAAGGCCGCAAGAAATTCGGGACGGCAATCGGGGTAGCCGGAATAGTCCACCGCGTTGATGCCGCAGAAAATATCGTTGGCACCCAATACTTCCGCCCAACCAAGCGCAATCGACAGCATGATGGTGTTCCGTGCCGGCACATAAGTCACCGGTATTCCCTCGGTCGCCGATTCCGGAACGGCAATATCCGAGGTCAATGCGGAGCCGCCAATACTGCGAAGATCCACCACGACTGTTTTATGTAACGCCGCTCCCTGCAGCTTTGCAAGCTCGTTGGCTGCATCCAGTTCGGCGCCGTGGCGCTGGCCATAACTAACGCTGAGCGCATGACAAAGAAAACCCTGCTCTTTCGCGATTGCCATCGTGACGGCAGAATCCATTCCTCCTGACACCAGGATCACTGCTTTTTTAATATTCGTCGACATCTTTCCAGGTTCCTAACGTCCGGTTTCTTCGCCCCACAATTGCTTGTGCAATTGCATTTGAAAACGTACCGGCAACTTGTCGGCCAAAAGCCATTCGGCAAGATCACGCGGTTTTATTTCGGTATAGCTTGGCGAGAACAAAACCTCGCAACGATCGGCCAGACCATGTTCGATCAGCATCGATTTCGCCCATTCATAATCAACAGGACTGCAAATGACGAATTTAATCTGGTCATGCCGGGTCAACAGGGGAATATTTTCCAGACGGTTTCGATGCTGCTCTTTCGAGTCGGGTGTTTTCAGGTCCATCACGCGACTGACGCGCGGGTCCACATCACCGATATCGATTGCTCCGGATGTTTCCAGGGAAACTTCGTAGCCGGCATCACAGAGTTTCCTGAGCAGGCTGATGCAGCGTTTTTGCGAAAGCGGCTCGCCACCGGTAACGCAAACATGTTTGGCGCCATGCCTGGCCACTTCGGCAAGAATATCGTCGATGTTCCACCAGTCACCGCCATAGAATGAATAGGCGGTATCACAATACTGGCATCGTAGCGGGCAACCGGTAAGACGAATGAATACGGTGGGCCAACCAACCGTACGCGCCTCGCCCTGTACCGATAAAAAAATCTCCGTCAGTTTAAGACGTTCCTGGGTACCGGCTTCCACAATGCTTATTGTCCAAGATTCATGGCGCGCAATTGGCTTTGTGCAAAGCGTGCGGCGTCACTCATTGGATAAAGACGAAGGACTTCGTTGAAGGTATTTCGTGCGCGGTCTTTCTGGCCCAGCTGCGCCTGGCAATATCCGAGTTTGAGCATACCATCCGGCACCTTGCCGGAATCCGGAAATTGCGACAACAAGCCTTCGAAACTTTGCCGGGCAATATCATAATTCTGTGTAACGTAATAGCTTTCACCGAGCCAATACCAGGCATTCGGGGCCAGCTGCGCTTGCGGATAGGTATCAATAAAAGTTTTGAACAAGCGAGCCGACTCGACGTAGTCTTTCTGTTTCAATGCTTCGAAGGCGACGCCGTAGGCCGCTTCTTCGTTTGCCGGGTCGGTGGCAACTGCATTACCGGAATTGTTCGTACTCTGCGAAACCGCCGGCTTTACGGCAGGCTTGCTGACGTTCGGTCTTGCCGTTGCTGTTGACGGCGCCGGATTTGCCGGAACACCGGAGGTTTCGAACTTGCCGATTCGCGAATCAAGATCGATATATTGAACCCGGTTTCTTTCTTTCAGCTGCGCATTTTCGTTTTGCAGGGTTTCCACCTGGTCACGCAGTGCTTTCATTTCCGACTGCAATTGCGTCAATCGATTCAACAGCTCGACATTCGCCTGGCTTGCGCCCTGTGTCTGCGAGGATGTTTTCTGTTCCAGCGCGGCCACGCGTTCGGCCAGACTTTGCTTTTGGGCCCAGGCACTACCGGTGGCCAATAAGGCCACCAGCAGGAAACAGATGCGAACTGTCGAAATAGACTTCATGCTTATTTGCTTGAGTAGCTGATTTCAACGCGACGATTCTTGGACCAGCAATCTTCGGTGGAATCCAGACAGGTCGGACGTTCTTCACCGAGACTGGTGACAGTGATCTGGGAACCGGAACCGCCACTGCCCTGTACTGCGGCCGAGACTGCATTACCACGACGCTCACCCAAGGCCACGTTGTACTCGCGAGTGCCGCGTTCATCGGCATGGCCTTCGAGTGTCATGCGTGCGCTTGGGCGGTCACGCAGATATTTTGCATGACAGGCTATTGCTGCCTGAAATTCCGGCTTCAAGCCATCCTGGTCAAAATCGAAATACACCACGCGCTGGCGCAGGCATTCATCGGTATCGAGATCTTCCGGACCATAAAGACCATCGTCTGCCATCGGATTGGTTTGTGCTCCGTTGTCGGCACCAGAATTGTTATTGGTATTGGTGTTGTCATCGGGCTTCACTTTCTTGGTGCAGGCACCCAAAGCGAGGCAGACAGCCAGTGCAACTAAAACACGCGCGGTGGTTTTCATGGTAAATCCCCTTTTCAAGGTTATGTGGTGGCGTTATTAGATGATATTCAGTTTGGTCTTCAGTTTAATCTGCTTTGTGTCATTTTTGCCTGAATGGTCCCCAAGCAGGTTCGCGCACATCGCCATCTGCCAGCACGATTCTCTGACGCACCCGCCCATCGGCCGAGACTGCGTACAAGACACCACGACGGCCTTCCTTGTTAGCATAAAGCAACATGCTGGCGTTCGGTGCAAAGCTCGGCGACTCGTCGAGGTTGCCGGGTGATAGCGACTGCCAGCTGCCAGAAGCCACATCAAGAATGCTCACCCGATAGACACTACCTTTGCCCTGAGCAGAAGCAATGCGTTTTCCATCATAGGACACACTGGCCTTGGCGTTTGAATCTCCCGAGAAACTCAGGCGGCGCGGCTCTCCGCCATTAGCGGAAACCTGATAAAGCTGTGGGCGTCCGCCGCGGTCCGAAGTGAAGATCAATGACTGGCCATCTGCCGACCAGACCGCTTCGGTATCGATGGAGTAATGGTTGGTCACTTGGGTAAGGCTGCGACTGGCCAGATCCATCACGTAAATTTCGGGGTTACCGGATTTTGACAGCGTCATTGCCATACGGCGGCCATCAGGCGAAAACGATGGTGCGCCATTAATGCCCTTGAAGCTTGCCACCATTTCACGGGCGCCGGTATTGAGCTCCTGGATATAAATGGTCGAATTGCCGCGCTCGAAACTGACATAAGCCAGTTTGCGACCATCGGGACTCCATGCCGGTGAGAGCAATGGTTCGGAATAGGTCACGACGTTTTGCGGATTCATGCCGTCGGAATCGGCCACCATCAGCGAATACTTGATGTTCTTGCCAACGCCGTTTGCGGTGACATAGGCGATACGGGTCCAGAAAGCGCCGCGCACGCCCAGAATTTTTTCGTAGATTTGATCGGCGATCTGGTGCGAGACATCCCGCAGGCCTTTTGCACGGCTAGTCAGGGACAAGCCCAGCATCCTCTCCTGTTTGGCGACGTCATAGAGTTCGTATTCGATGCGATAGCTGCCTTGCGCATCGTCAAGCACACGGCCAACGACCAGAAAATCCTGCTTGGCCAATCGCCAGTCATTGAACTTGACCTCGCTGCCGCGCGTTGGGCGGGCGATCAAACCGGTTTCCGGCATCGAACGAAATTGACCAGAGCGATTCAAATCGGCCCGAATGATATCGGACACCTGTAATTCGGGGGCCGCGAGCTTGCCCTGATAGGCCATGGGCACCACGGCAATGGGTAAGGAGCCTTCATTGCCCGAGATGACGCCAAGATCAAGAACCTGTGCCGACAAGGGCGCTGCCATGAAAAGGCAGAGACACATCAGGCGTTGGAAGAAATTTTTCATGGTTTTTATTTCTCGCATTGCTCGGAGGGATAGCAAAGTGTAAAGGTTTGACGCCGCTGGAACACCGACTCAAAGCCATAATACGGTAGTGGCGTCAGGCGGACCGCACGTTCGGCACGATCACGTGCCTCGGGCGGAAAAGGACAGCTGATGAAAGTCACGTCGATCACTTCGCCGCCCGGTGCCTGGGTGAATTCAACCTGGCAACGTTGCAGGGGTTCGGCGCCGTCATGACGCCAATTGCTCTCTATGGTTGCCTTGATGGCAGCCTTGTAGCGCGCCAGCAAATCATTTTTTGCGTTTGGATTGCCACTAGCGGCTACCTGAGGCCCCGGTGTAGGTCTGGCAGTATCGCTGGACTGTACATCCTGTAATTGTTGCAGGCGTTGCTCTTCCATTTTCGTACGCGAAGCCTGTGCTTTCTGCGCCAGACGAATCGCTTCCAGTTGCGCAATCTGCTGCTCGCGCAAACGTTGCTTGTTTTCCGCCTGCTGCTGTTTTACGACATCATCGGTCAAATCGATTTGCGCCTGACGCCGACGTGCTTCACGTTCGGCAATGATTTTTTCTTCGGTTTCCTCGATGGCCAGCTTGCTGATACTTTGCTGGTCTTCGTTGTCAGGATTGATTACCGGCGCCTGTGCCTGCATCTGCTGCGGTGTTTCCGCCGTTTGCGGATTGGGCTCGGGCTGTGATTGTACTGGCGGCGCAGGTCTTGGCGGCGGTGCAGCTTCCGAATCACGAATCGATTTCTGCACGCGCTTTATGTCGGCGGCGCTGATCATGACGGAGGCTTGTACCGGTTCGCCTTTCGCCTCGGGCATGACGGCTGTTTCGGACAGCCATCCGCTCAAGATGAAAAAAAACAACACCGCCGCATGCAGGCAGACGGCAATTATGAAACCAACGAGGGTGTCATTGGTTCTTTGCATTACTTGCCTTTACCCGGCTGGCTCATCATGCCCACGCGCGCCACTTTTGCCTGTTGCAAAAGCACCATCGCACCGTAAACGGCACTGTAGCTGGCATCGTTGTCGCCAGCCACGAATACGGTCAGGTCCTTGTTGGATTGCGTCAGTTGCTCGATGCGAGCAGACAAGGTCGCGGGATTCACGGCTTCACTCGGACTATCGCCCACGGCAATGCGGTAGTTTCCGTTGACATCCACAGACACAATGATCGGCTTCTTGTCGGTATTGATGGATTTCGCATTGGAATCAGGAAGATCGACATCGACACCCAAATTCAACAAGGGAGCCGTCGCCATGAAAATGATCAGCAAAACCAGCATCACGTCGATGTAAGGCACGACATTGATTTCGGCCTTCAACTTGCGACGTTTGCGGTGACGGGTAGAAAATGCGGTACTCATGGCGAATTCCTTAACGACCCGCTGAAAATATTGGGGTTAATCGCAGATTATTCGGACCCAGAGGTCCTGTTGCATCAATCAACATGCGTCTGTCTTTGCAGGATGGACGAAAATTCTTCGGCAAAGCTTTCATAACGAACGCTGAGTCTCTCGACACGCGTGGCATAACGGTTATAGGCCCACACTGCGGGAATCGCGACGAACAGACCGATCGCCGTGGCAAGCAGTGCTTCGGAAATACCGGGTGCAACCGCGTCGATGGTGTTTTGCTTGTTGACGACAATGCCATGGAAAGTGACCATGATGCCGAACACCGTACCGACCAGACCGACGTAAGGTGCAGTCGAGCCGACATTGGCCAACATTTCGAGATTGTGTTCAAGAGCGTCCACTTCACGCGCCAACGTGGCACGCATCGCACGCTGTGCGCCTTCAAGCTGCACGCGGGCATCGACACTTTTCTTTTGCCGCAGACGGGAGAATTCCCGGAAACCCGATTCAAAAATGGCCTCAAGACCAGACACGTCATGATTGCGATCGGTGGCGTCGCGATAAAGCTGCGTCAATTCGGCACCGGACCAGAAGCGGCCTTCAAAATCGTCTGCCGATTTATTGGCGCGCGCATACACGCGCATCTTCGAAAAAATAATGACCCAACTGAATATCGAAGCTGCCGCTAACAGGCCAATGATGATTTGCACAGGCAAACTGGCGTGCGAAATCAACTCCCAATAATTCAATCCGGGACTGGGCGCCACTGCAGCTGCCGCAGCTTGCAAAGGCTCTGCCGGCAAAGCCTGCACCGGAGCTGCCGCCAGTTGCAATATTACGTTCATCGCACTCATACACTCTCCTGCTTTTTAATTTTTATTCGCGTTCTGCAACGCCTGGTTTACATGGGTCGGCAAGCCGCAGGGCTTGAAATTGCTGGCTCGAAGGCAGGCTATTTTCACGTCGGCCCTGCTCAGACAATCCGGACCACGCCACAGTTCCTGATGCACCCGGAAACTCGCCCGTCCCGACTCCGCAATGTGGACCGTCGCCGAGAGCGAGTCATCGAAACGGGCCGGTCGTAAAATATCCAGATACGCATCCTTGACCACCAAGATCACATCCTGTTCCTGTCGCAAATCCGTTTGCGAGATACCGGTGCAGCGAAGCCATTCGGTACGAGCCCGCTCGAAAAAATGCAGGTAGCGTGCGTGATACACCACGCCACCGGCATCGGTATCTTCCCAGTACACCCTTATAGGCCAGCTGAACGTCATGGAATAATTGCCATTTGCGGCTTCAACATCGCCGGAACCATCATTCAAGCTCGGGCTCGATAGCCGACAAATCGGATGCCGGGCGACGCGGAGCTTTCAATCCCAGATGGATATAGGCTTTATGCGTGGCCATGCGGCCACGCGCCGTGCGGATGATAAAACCCTGCTGGATCAGAAAGGGTTCGATCACGTCCTCCAGCGTGCCGCGCTCTTCAGACAAGGCTGCCGCAAGCGATTCGATACCGACCGGGCCACCATCGAAATTGTCGATCATCAGGCGCAACATGCGCCGATCGATTTCATCAAAGCCCTCGGGATCGACCTTCAACATCTGCATCGCTGCTTGCGCAATGGCTGCATCGATATGGCCATTGCCTTTCACCTGCGCGTAATCGCGGACGCGGCGCAGCAAGCGATTGGCGATACGCGGTGTGCCACGCGAACGACAGGCGATTTCACTCGCACCCTCGGCATCACAATCGATATTCAGGATCGTGGCCGAACGCCGCACGATTCGCGTCAATTCCTCGTTCGTATAGAAAGCCAAGCGCTGCACGATGCCGAAACGATCACGCAAGGGTCCGGTCAGCAAGCCTGCGCGCGTCGTCGCGCCGATCAGGGTGAACGGCGGTAAATCCAGTTTGATCGAACGGGCGGCCGGGCCTTCACCAATCATGATATCGATCTGAAAATCTTCCATCGCCGGATACAACACTTCTTCTACCACCGGCGACAGTCGGTGGATTTCATCGATGAATAAAACATCATGCGGCTGCAAATTGGTCAGCAAGGCCGCGAGGTCGCCGGCACGTTCAATCACGGGTCCGGAAGTCGAACGGATGTTGACGCCCATTTCATTTGCAATCACGTGGCTCAGGGTGGTTTTACCCAAGCCCGGCGGACCGAAAATCAACACATGGTCAAGTGAATCGCCACGACGCTTTGAAGCTTCGATGAAAATTTTCATCTGCTCGCGCACGGCTTCCTGGCCAAGATATTCATCCAGTTTTTTCGGACGGATACTGGCTTCCGCAATATCGTCTTCGCGGGTCGCGCTGGTGGAAATGACGCGATCATTCATCAGATGGCAACCTTCGTTCCCAGCTCTACCAGACGATCACCCGGAATGCCGAAGAATTCCGTGGCCGACGTGGCATTGCGCGACATGAACAGGAACAGCTTGTCACGCCATAGCGCCATGCCCTGATCTGCGCTGGCTGTCAGTGCTTCGCGGCTGGCAAAGAAGGTTGTGTCCATCGGATCGAACGCAGGCCCCGGGATGGACCAGCGCTTCAAGGCTTTCGGCACATCGGGATCTTCCATATAGCCATAGCGCAAAGTGAGACGCGCAAAGCCATGCCCCAGATCGGTATGGGCAACCCGTTCGTTGTCGTCCGCACGCGGCACGCCGAGGGTTTCCACCGAGAGAAACACATTCCGTTCGTGCAGCACTTTATTGTGTTTAAGATTATGCAGAAGTGCGGGCGGCATGTAGTCGTTCGAGGGCGTCATGAAGATCGCGGTGCCGCTGACACGAACCGGCGGATCCACCATTACGCTTTGCACGAAATGCTCGATCCGCAAACTGTCGCGATTGACTTGCTCGCGCACCAGGTCACGCCCGCGACGCCAGGTCCGCATGATCGTGAACACGATCATCGTGATCGCAAACGGCACCCAGGCACCATGGAAAAACTTCACGGCATTCGCGCTGAAAAGGGCACTGTCGATCACGAAGTAAATTCCGCCGACAATGAAGATGGCCCAGCTCGGCCAGCCCCAGCGGGACGATGCCAGAATCATCAGCAGCACGGTATCAATCAACATGGCGCCGGTAACCGACACACCATAAGCGGATGCCAGATTACTGGAGGTCTTGAAGCTGACTACCAGAATCATCACCACAATCAGCAAGATTCGATTTACCCAGGGCACGTAAACCTGGCCGATGGTCTCGTCGGAAGTATGGACAAGCTTGAGGCGCGGCAGGTAACCCAGCTGCACGGCTTGGCGTGCCAGCGAGAACGCGCCGGATATAACCGCCTGCGATGCAATCACGGTTGCCAGCATGGCGAGGCCAATCGCGGGATACAGCAGGACATCGGGCACCATGTGATAAAACGGATTGGCAACCGCTTCCGGATTCGCCAACACCAAAGCACCCTGCCCGAAATAATTCAGCAGCAGACAGGGCATCACGAAGCCAAGCCAGGCGTACCGAATGGGAATGCGACCAAAATGGCCCATGTCGGCATACAGCGCTTCGCCACCGGTTACCGCGAGTACGACGGCACCGAGTGCGAGCCAGGCGGTCTTGCCGTGTTCGATAAAAAAACTCACCGCATAATGCGGACTCAGTGCCTGTAGGATGACCGGATTTTTTATGATCTGCACGAAACCCAGCACGGCCAGTACCACAAACCACAGAATCATTACCGGGCCGAACATTTTGCCGACTTTGTCGGTGCCTCGCCGCTGAACCGCGAACAAGACCAGCAGCACGGCAATCGAAATCGGCACGACATAGGGTTTGAAGGCGGGTGTGGCGACCTCAAAACCTTCCGCTGCCGACAGCACCGACATGGCCGGCGTAATCACGGCATCGCCGAAAAACAAGGCTGTTCCCAGAATACTGAGAATGCCGACGGTATAGGTGAGCGGCGATGCTATCGGCAAATTGCGCCTGACCACGGTCATCAGCGCAAGAATACCGCCCTCGCCCCGGTTATCCGCACGCATCACGACCATCACGTATTTGATGGTGACGACAAGCAGCATGGCCCAGAAGACCAGGCTCAGGATACCGAATACGTTATCTCGATCAGGATGCAGGCCATAGGCATGGCCAAAGGCTTCCTTGATCGTGTAGAGCGGACTGGTACCGATATCGCCAAATACCACGCCGATCGCGCCCATGACCAAGGGCGCCAGTTTTTTCGAGCCGTGCCCATCTTCAATTTGTGACATTGATTTTTCCAGACAACCTAGCTGCGAAGTGCGGATTTTAGCGCTTTTCGGATGATATCTTCAGCCGAATCACCGGTTTCCGCGATTTTGACCATTTTGCTGATTTCGGCCGGCTTGTAGCCCAGCTGTTGCAGGGCAATGCTGGCCTCGCTGACAGGATCGGCAGGGATATCCCGGCTGCCTGAAAACAGTATCGACCCGCTGATCAAATCGGCCGCACGATCGCGCAATTCCACCACGATGCGCTCGGCCGTTTTCTTGCCGATACCCGGAATGCGGCAAAGAGCCGTGACATCACCGCTTTGCACCAGACGAGCAAACTCATCGACGCTGGAGCCCGACAAAACCGCGAGCGCGATTTTTGCGCCGATACCCGAAACTTTCTGGACTTCGCGAAAAAGCCGGCGCTCGTGCTCGCGCATGAAACCGTAAAGGGCAACCGAATCTTCCTTCACCGCATAATGAGTAAACAGGAAAACTTCACGGCCCAGTTCCGGCAGATCATAAAAAGTGGACATCGGTGCTTCGAGTTCATAACCGACGCCTTGAACGTCTATCACCAGCCAGGGCGGTGATTTATGGATCAAAATCCCTTTCAAGCGACCAATCATTTGCGTCTCCATAATTGCTGTGCGCTAACGCCCACCCGATTTACCGCTGCACGCAGATGGGCATGCGTCAATGCAACGCCCAGCGCATCGGCAGCATCGGCCTGCAGTTTTCCGTGCAGGTTCAACATGATGCCCACCATATGCTGCACCTGTACTTTATCCGCCCCGCCCTTGCCGACCACGGCGAGTTTAATTTCTTTCGCCGCATATTCATGAATCGGCAAATCCCGCATCACGGCGGCGCACATCGCGGCGCCACGGGCCTGCCCCAGCTTCAGGGCGGAATCGGGATTCTTCGCCATGAACACTTTTTCGATCGCGACTTCTTCGGGTTTGTATTTTTCGATGATCGCACCCAACTCATCGAGCAATATTTTCAGGCGCTTCGGAAAATCGTCCGCGCCAAGCAAAACAATCGGCGCATGGAACACATGTACGCAGCGCCCGGTGGCATCCGAATCGACAATACCGACACCGGTGCGTTGCGAGCCAGGGTCGATACCTAAAATACGGATCACTTTTTAGCCTCGTCAGGAATCAGGCACCAATCATGGTGATCCAATGAGCAATCTTCGTACCGGTAAGTTTTGAATGGCATTGGCTCATAGCTTTTCTTTGCCATTGCCATGTCGGACTTGGAAACCGTATCGAGTTCAAGCTTCCAGCTCATGCAATCACTCCACTGACCCCGATACAGCAAATTTATCCTGATCTTGGCTACTTCCGATTGCATTTGTTTCAATTCGGGACTGCCGGTGTCGTACAGCCAAACTTCTTCTAATTTCATCGAGAGCGCTACGCTTTCACCTTTTACGGTGGAAGCTATCTCCCATCCATCGGGCAATCCGCTAATGCCTGAAATTCCAACACAGTCGACCTTGACTCGCATGCCGACAACGTATTCATCACGAGACTGAATATCTTTCAACGATGGCATGAATAGAGCACCGCCGTAACCGAGCAACTCATCCCCTCTTTCGGGGACTTGTTTTTTTATCGAGCCTGAGGGAGCGCAGGCAGTCAACATGAATGCCGACAAGCCCAGTAACATGCTGGCACTGAAATTCCCTCCGCCGTACGCCATTGACGACTTACGAATAAGCATCTTCACCCAATTCGGCATTCGAATAGACGTTCTGCACATCATCCAGGTCTTCAAGCATGCTCAGCATCTTGACGACTTGTTTGGCGACATCGCCTTCGACGGCGATATCGTTGTCGGCACGCATGGTGACTTCCGCTTCGATGTATTTCAGTGAAGCGGCATCCATGGCGGTTTTGACAGATTCAAAATTTTCCGGCGCGGCGATGACGTCGATGTAGCCGTCTTCCGGATATACCACGACGTCGTCGGCACCGGCATCGATCGCGATTTCGGTAATTTTGTCTTCATCGCTGCCCGGCTCGAACGTGATGACGCCGAGCTTCTTGAACATGAAAGCCACCGAACCTTCGCTACCCATATTGCCGCCGCATTTGCTGAAGGCATGGCGCACTTCGGCGACGGTCCGCAGCTTGTTTTCGGTCAGGCAGTCCACCAGTACGGCAATACCGCCGGGCGCGTAGCCTTCATAGCGGATTTCTTCGTAGTTGATACCGTCCAGTTCGCCGGTAGCTTTCTTGATCGCGCGTTCAATCACGTCCTTGCTCATGTTCATGGCAAGCGATTTGTCCATGGCAAGACGCAGGCGCGAATTGGTTTTCGGATCACCGCCGCCGTTGCGTGCCGCCACGCCGATTTCACGAATCAGCTTGGTGAAAATTTGCCCGCGCTTGGCGTCTTGCACGCCTTTGCGACCTGCGATGGATGGCCCTCTGCCCATACTGAAATATCCGTTTCTAGAGTGTTGATGACAAGGCGCGATTATAGCCCGTGGCCATGGCTAACGCTCAAAACGGCCGTTTTGCAGGAAGTTGGCGGTAAGCTCGGCCACCTCTTTCGAAAAAACCAAACCCGTATGCGATGTCGGCAAGACAAGATGCTCGCGCAAGCCGGGAATACGGGTTTCCCATACGGCAACCGTGCCATCGTGCAGGCCATCGAATTTCCGGATGATTTGACCAAGACCTCGACCCTTGGCACCGGCGATCACGCCGACCTCGCGACCATCTGGCACATGCATCAGACCGCCACGCAACAGCGGCCCGCTTTTACCCGTCATGAAACCTAGATGTTTTTCGTGCAGCACGCGTGCGGTACTGCTGCCGGCCAATGGCGAACCAAGACAGACGACGCGACCAGGCGGCAGTTTCTGATAACGGTTCAGGGTTTCAATTGCCATCAAGCCGCCGAGACTGTGCCCGACATGATGCACCGGGCCATTGCCAAAGCCGTATAGCTTCATCGCCAGTTTTTCCATCGATTTCGACGGCGTGCGGAACAGGCTGGCGTAATCAAAACGAATCGGTGCGAAGCCGCGTGCCTTCAGGCGGCTCGAAAGCATTAACAAGGCAGGACTGCGCATCCATACGCCATGTAGCAACACCACCGGTTCCGCCATGCGGAGCTTTCCCCTTGCTTGAATGTCTGTGCGACCTGTCCTGTGGGAGCTGCTTTGGCAGCGATGAAATCTCAGACAACATCGCATGCCCAACTACTTATCGCTGCTAAAGCAGCTCCCACGAAACCGCCTGTACACGAATATCTTATTTTGGTTCGCGTACTTTAACGTGCAGCTCGGCCAATTGCTTGTCCGGAATTTTCGATGGCGCACTGGTAAGCAGGCATTGTGCCGAGGCCGTTTTCGGAAACGCAATCACGTCGCGGATCGACTCGGTACCCGCCATCAAGGCGGAAATGCGATCAATACCGAACGCGATGCCGCCATGCGGCGGTGCGCCGTATTTCAAGGCTTCGAGCAGGAAACCGAACTTGGTCTGTGCTTCTTCTTTCGAAATACCGAGCAAATCGAAAACGGTGCTTTGCATGTCGGAACGATGGATACGCACCGAACCGCCGCCGATTTCATTGCCGTTCAAGACCATGTCGTAACCACGGCTGACGGCAGTTTTCGCATTCGCGACCAGATCATTCACGTCGTCGACTTTCGGCGCAGTGAAGGGGTGATGCAAGGCGGCGTAGCGGTTTTCTTCTTCGTCCCATTCGAACATCGGGAAATCGGTCACCCACATCGGCGCCCAGATGTCCTTCACCAACTTCAGGTCTTTCGCGACTTTCAAACGCAATGCGCCCATGAAATCGCAAACGGTTTTCCATGAGCCGGCGCCGAAGAAAATGATGTCGCCCGATTGCGCCTGCGTGTTCGCGAGAATGCTTTGCAAGGTCGCATCATCGAGGAATTTCGATATCGGGGAATTGACACCCTCCCGGCCTTTGCTCACGTCTTCGACTTTCATATAAGCCAGACCCTTGGCACCGTATTTTGCGCAATACGCTGCAAGGTCATCGATTTGTTTGCGCGACAGCGTTCCACCCGAAGGTATACGCAACGCGGCTACGCGACCTTCTTCATGATTCGCCCAATCGGTGAACACCTTGAATTCGCAATTTTTGACGAGCTCGGCGATATCGACCAGTTCCAGCTCGATTCGCAGATCCGGCTTGTCGGAACCATAGCGGCGCATGGTTTCGGCGTAGGTCATGCGCGGGAACGGATTGGCCAGTTCGACGTCCTGCACTTCCTTGAATACCTGGCGAATCATGTCTTCGACGAAGTCCTGGATATCGCGTTCGGTGATGAAGGCGAATTCCATGTCGAGCTGGGTAAATTCCGGTTGGCGATCGGCGCGCAAATCTTCGTCGCGGAAACAACGGGCAATTTGATAATAGCGATCCATGCCGGCCATCATCAGCAATTGCTTGAATAGCTGGGGCGATTGCGGCAGCGCGAAGAATTCGCCCGCATGCACGCGTGAAGGCACCAGATAATCGCGGGCACCTTCGGGGGTCGCCTTGGTCAGGATCGGCGTTTCGATATCCTGAAAACCACGGGCATCAAGAAAACGACGCAATGCCTGCACCAATGCGATGCGTTTGCGCATCATTTTTTGCATTTCCGGACGACGCAGGTCGAGGTAACGGTAACGCAGGCGGATGTCTTCGCCGGGATTCTCGTGGTTATAGAAAGGCAGTGGATCGGATTTATTCAGAATCTCGATTTTTTCGGCAACCACTTCCACCTGACCGGTCTTGATTTTGTCATTGACCGAATGACGGGCACGCACCGTGCCGGTGACTTTCAGGCAGTATTCGTAACCGACTTCGGCAGCGGTGGCAAAAGCGGGGTTATCGGGTTCGGCGACCACTTGCACGATGCCTTCATGATCGCGCAGGTCGATAAAACAGACGCCGCCGAGATTACGGGCGACATCGGCCCAACCACATAAAGTGACCGATTGACCCAGCATGGCCTCAGTAACAAGACCGCAGAAATGGCTACGCATGAAAACTCCAGATTGAACCCGGCCTCGAGCGCCGGAAAGCCTTGTATTTTAAGGATTTGCGTGCAATCGAGCAAACTAAATATTCAATTAATGCGGTTTTCTGGCTGTCCGGGAAACATTGATTTGTGCGTATGAAGGCTTAAGCTAGAACGGCTTTCAACTAAAGAGGACGCGTCATGTTCAGATTAGTATTGCTTTTGTGCTTCATGGCGGGTGCATTCGTACTGCCTTCTCCCGCCATGGCGGCAAACACCAAGGCGTATGCGCCGGAGAATCTGGGCAATCTGTCCTATCCGGAACGGGTGCGTGTTATCGAAAAGGAGTACTACGAGCAATCCGGTGGTCGCGACATCCCGGATGATCAACTCGAGTTTTATCTGGATTCTATCGAATCGGGCTGGACCTTCAGCCGCATCAAGAATGATATGGCCACTTCGCTCGGCGGCAATCACGGCGGCAACGGGAATGGCAACTGGAACCCCGGCAACAACTGGTCGCCCCGCTACGTTATCTGCTCCAGCGTCAACAACCGCTACCGGGAATGTCGCACACCCTTCCGTGGCCGCGCCACGGTCACCCAGCAAATTTCGAAAACGCGTTGCCAGGAAGGCCGTAACTGGGGTCAGCGGCAAGACATGATTTGGGTAAATCAGGGCTGCCGCGCCCGTTTCGGTGAAACCAGCGGCGGTTGGGACAATGGCAATGATTGGGGCAATAGTCGTATCACCTGCGAGAGCAATAACAGCCAATACCGCGAATGCCGCACCAATTTCCGCGGCCCCGCACAGCTCTACCGCCGGCTTTCCAACAATAGCTGCGATGCTGGCCGGGATTGGGGCTCGCGTTCGGGTTATGTCTGGGTTCGCAATGGTTGTCGCGCCGAGTTCTACGACAGTTACGGCAGCAATAATGGCGGCGGCTGGGGCAACAACAATTACTCGGTCACCTGCTCCAGCGAAGGCAGCAATTACAAGACCTGTGCCTGGGATGCCCGTTACGGCTCACCGCGATTGATTCAACAACTGTCGAGACAATCGTGCACCTCCGGCAGGACCTGGGGCTACGATAGCCGCGGATTATGGGTCAGTGATGGTTGCCGTGCACGGTTCGGACCACGGTAATCACCCCGTTTCATGATGATGAAAAAGCCCCGGAATTCCGGGGCTTTTTTTATGCTTCTGAATTCCTGCCACTACATGAACAGCACTATTCCTGCGTGCGCTGGCGAACAGACCCTAATGGCAGATGGGCTCACCCTGCAGCGACTTAAGTGACACTCAGGAGAAGCACATGTCCAAGCTTATATTTACCGCTTTATTTGCGATCAGCAGCCTGCTGGCCATCACACCGGCCGCCGCTCAAAATTCCGGACGCGACAAAGTCGGGCAAATCGAACAGGAATATTCACGCCAGAATGGCGGCCGGATGATTCCGGATAACCAGCTCGAATACTACATAGATCAAAGCAATTCCGGCTGGTCGATGAGTCAGATCAGTCAGGATATGGCCAATTCCCGCACCCAGTACACCAACAACAACTGGCGTCCACGCGATGGCTGGGTTCAACGCGAACTCGTATGCAGCAGCGAAAATAGCCAATACCGCGAATGCTCGGCCCCTTTCCGCGGCACCGCCGTGATTACCCAGCAAATTTCCGCCTCATCATGCGTCAAGGGCCAGAGCTGGGGCGAAAAGCCCGGCGCCATCTGGGTAAATCATGGTTGCCGTGCGCGTTTCGGTATTGTCACCACCGGTTCGGGCAACACGCCAAATTATCCCGACAATCGCCAGTTCGTGACTTGCCAAAGTTCAAATAATCGTTACAAGCAATGCAATACCGGCTTTCGTGGTCGGGTAACGCTGGTTAACCGTCTTCGCAACAGCACCGCCTGTACCGCAGGTCGTAGCTGGGGCCAACGTGAAGGCATGGTTTGGGTTAGCCGTGGTTGCCGCGCACGTTTTGCTTCGGTAGGCCGCCCAGGTCGTGGCGATGACAACAACTGGAACAATGGCAATAACGGTAACAACGGCAACTGGAATCGCGACAATAATTATTCGGTTACCTGTTCCAGCCAAGGCGATGCCATGACACGTTGCGATTGGGACTCGCGTTATGGAAGCCCGCGTTTAGTGCAACAGCTTTCTACCACCAATTGTATCAATGGCCGTAATTGGGGCTATGAAAATGGCCGCAGCATCTGGGTAAACAATGGTTGCCGCGCCCGTTTTGCCGCTCAATAAAAAAGTTTCACAGCAAAATAAAAAGCCCCGGTTAACCGGGGCTTTTTTTATGCGCCAGCCGATCCCGAAGCCGGAGCGGCAGGCTTTGCCGCCGGTGTGGATTCGGTTTTTGCTTCCGTTTTTGGTTCGGATTTTGATTCGGAACCCGCGGATGATTTTGTCTCGCCGCCATCGGCAAGATTGCGTTTCTTGTCGCCATCTTTCTTGAAGTCAGTTTCATACCAGCCGCCACCGGCCAGACGAAATTGCGGCGCGGTCAATTGCCGGCGCAATGTTTCTTTTCCGCATTCAGGGCAAACGGTCGGATCGCTATCCGACAATTTTTGCAGGCGGTCAAATTGATGACCGCAACTCTCACATTCAAAACCATAGATGGGCATGACATTATCCTCGGTGCAACAATAAATTCGTCGTCCCGATGAAAATCGGGATCCAGGAACAGCCTCGAAGCGTTCAGTATTCGCTGCTTAGTCACTTCTGGGCCCCGGCCTCCGCCGGGGTGACGCTTGCATTTTTAGAGCTAAACCGCTTCCAACTGTTCGTATATTTCCAGCCATTCAACTTCCAGCGTTTCGATATTTTTTATCACGCTGTCCTGCTTCGATGAAAGTGCTGCCAATTCCTTGATGTGGACTTTGCAGAACTCTTCATCGGCAAACTGGTTTTCAATCTGCAACTTCTCGGCCTTGTATTTTTCCAGTTCGGTTTCGATTGTCTGAAAACGCTTTCGTAGACCGCGCATTTCATTATCGGTGCGCAGCGGACTGGATTTTACGGCCTTTTCTGATTTGGCCGTCTTGGTGTCGCTGGCTTTATTGCCGCGAGCCCGCAGCCAGGCAGCATATTCATCCAGATCGCCCTCGAAGGATTCCACCCTGCCATCCGCGACTCGCCAGAAGGTATCGCAGACCAGGCCGATCAAGTGGCGATCATGCGAGACCATCACGATGGCACCTTCGAATTCCGATAATGCTTCGGCAAGTGCTTCGCGCATTTCCAGATCGAGATGGTTGGTCGGTTCGTCGAGTAGCATCACGTTCGGTTTGTTGTAGGCAATGATGGCCAGCGCCAGACGTGCGCGTTCACCGCCGGAGAATCCATCCACCGATTCAAACGCTCGATCACCGGCGAAGTTCCAGGTACCAAGATAATTTCGCAATACCTGATCGCCAGCATCCGGTGCTACTTCTTTCAGATGCCAAAGCGGGCTTTGTCCTTCTTCCAGACTCTCGACCGTATGCTGCGCAAAGTAGCCGATTTTCAAATCCGGATGCGCAATGCGTTCGCCGGCCAGCAATGGCAGTTCGCCAACCAGCGTTTTTACCAGTGTCGATTTACCGGCACCGTTCGGCCCCAGCAATGCCACGCGATCGCCGGCTTCAAGACCGAAACCCACATTTTCAAGAATGCGAATACTGCCGTAACCGGCATCGACATGATTCAGGCGCAACAAGGAATGCGGCAATTTGACCGGCTCAGGGAAGTTGATCTTGAAGTTGCGTTCGGCACGCACGGCTTCGGTTCCCGACATTTTTTCAAGGCGCTTCACGCGCGACTGCGCCTGTTTGGCCTTGCTGGCCTGCGCCTTGAAGCGATCAATGAAGCTCTGCAGATGTGCGCGTTCGGCCTGTTCTTTTTCGAACGTGATTTGTTGCAGACGTAAATGTTCGGAACGCTGACGCTCGAACGCGGTGTAACCGCCGACGTAAAGTTTTGCGCGACCATCATGCAAATGCAGGGTATGCGTGCAGACTTCATCGAGGAATTCGCGGTCGTGCGAAATCACCAGCATCGTGCCCTGGTATTTCAACAGCCATTGTTCCATCCACAAGACGGCGTCCAAATCCAGATGGTTGGTCGGTTCGTCGAGCAGCAGTAAATCCGACGGACACATCAAAGCGCGCGCCACGTTCAAACGAACACGCCAGCCGCCGGAGAAATCCGACACCGCCTGTTCGTGTGCCTCGGGCGGGAAACCCAAACCATGCAATAAACGGCCTGCACGCGCGGTGGCGTCATAACCGTTGATTTCGGAAAGTTTCTGGTGGGCTGCGGCAACCGCATCCCAATCTTCGCGTTGCATGGCGTCGGCTTCAGCCTTGATCACCGAAGCCACTTCGGTATCGCCGCTCAATACAAATTCGATTGCGGCATCGGGCAAGGAAGGCGTTTCCTGCGCCACACTGGCGAGACGGATTTTGCCGGAGAAGTCCAGGTCGCCACTATCGGCCTCCACTTCACGGGTGAAGGCCGCGAACAAACTGGATTTGCCACAACCATTACGACCAACAACGCCAACGCGCCATCCGGCTTGCAGGGTAAGGTCCATTTGTGAGAGCAGCAGGCGTTCGCCCCGGCGCAGAGCGAAATTACGGAAAGAGATCATGTCGCTATTTTATTCGTTATGACCGCAGTAAAACATCTATATTTTTCGACCGGCCGGAAGTATTCGCCGGGCACCTCTGTCCGGAAACAATTTTATGTCTTGGCAAAAGGGGCTAAGTACTTGATTCGTCAAGGCTGAAAGATGTTTAGTGATTTGCCGGCAATTAGCCTAAAGTACGGGCTCGACACTGTGCCGGAATAGCCACCATGAGTGATGCAAAGCTCTTATTGAGCGCAATTGAAGCCCGTATTCTGGGCTGCCTGATCGAGAAGGAAGCCACTACGCCCGAGCAATATCCGCTCACGCTCAATGCGATCCACCTCGCCTGCAACCAAAAAACCAATCGCGAACCAATCACGGAATTCTCGCTTGGTGATGTCGGCCACAGCATGCGGCAACTGGACCCCCGCGGCCTGGTAAGAAGCCAACACGGCGCGCGCGCCGAACGCTACGAGCATCGCGTCAATACGGTTTTCAGTCTGACCAAACAACAACAGGCACTACTTTGCGTATTGATGTTGCGTGGCCCGCAGACATTGAGTGAACTGATGACGCGAACCGAACGCCTGGCCAGTTTCAGCGATATTGATGAAGTGAAACACACGCTGGATCGATTGAGTCAGCGCGAAATACCGCTGGTCGAACGCATTCCGCGTGCCAGCGGCCAGCGTGAAGATCGCTATGTGCATTTGCTTTGCGGTCCGGTCGATCACTCGCAATTGCCTGCTCCAAAAGCCGCACCGGCATTGGCATCGAATGCGCTTGAAGAGCGAATCGCACAACTGGAAGAACGCCTGGCAAATGTCGAGCAGCAATTGCAACAACTGAAACCGTCGTAGTCATTTCTCCTACGACAGGTTTTCGATACAAATCCGGCCACATAACATCTGGTTAAAGTTCTGTTCGTCATAATCAGGTCCACACGATTTGATTTGCACAGGAATGCCTATGCCGCATGCGACGCCGCTGATTACGCTGATTTCCACCGGCATGGTGCTGGCCTTCGTGCTCGGCTGGATATCGCAGAAATTCCGGCTATCGCCTCTGGTCGGCTATTTACTTGCGGGCATCTTGATCGGCCCCTTTACTCCCGGCTTTATCGGCAACCAGGAGCTGGCGAATGAACTGGCCGAAATCGGCGTGATCCTGTTGATGTTTGGCGTCGGCCTACACTTCTCGCTCGACGATTTAATGAAAGTGAAAGCGATCGCGATTCCAGGCGCCATCGTGCAAATCCTGGTGGCGACGCTTTTGGGCTGGGCGCTGGCCCTGTGGCTGGGTTGGTCGCATATCGAAGGCATCGTGTTCGGACTCGCACTTTCGGTAGCAAGTACAGTCGTTCTCTTGCGTGCGCTCGAAGACAATCGACTGATTGAAACACAACGCGGAAAAATCGCGATCGGCTGGCTGGTCGTCGAAGACCTATTGATGATTCTTGCTTTGGTAATTTTACCTGCAGTCGCCATGGCGCTGGATCCCGAATTATCGATGGCCTCAGCCAAGCCGCTTTGGCTTTCATTGCTTATCACGCTGGGCAAACTGGGCTTATTCGTTGCGCTGATGCTGATCGTCGGCAAACGCGCCATACCCTGGACGCTGGAAAAAGTCGCCGGCAATGGTTCGCAGGAATTGTTTACGCTGGCAGTCCTCGCCATTGCGCTCGGCGTTGCCTTTGGCTCGGCCAAGCTATTCGGCGTTTCATTTGCACTCGGTGCCTTCTTTGCCGGCATGCTGCTCAATGAATCCGAACTCAGCCACAAGGCCGCCTCCGACACCTTGCCGATGCGCGATGCTTTCGCAGTCTTGTTCTTCGTTTCAGTCGGCATGCTGTTCGACCCGCGAATCCTGATCGAACAACCTTTACCGGTTATCGCGACCTTCATCATCATCACACTGGGAAAATCCGCCGCTGCTTTTTTGATCGTGCGTTTGTTCGGCCACCCGAAATCCACCGCATTCACCATTGCGGCCAGCCTGGCACAGATCGGCGAATTCTCTTTCATTCTCGCCAGTCTCGGCGTCGGGCTGAAATTGTTGCCGGAACAAGGGCGCGACTTCATCCTGGCCGGTGCGCTGCTGTCGATTGTCGTCAATCCGATGATTTTTACGGCGCTGGCACGCTGGCAAAAACGCCGGAAGATGCAGACACAGGACGCTTCCGGCAATCCGGAAAGCACACTGAAAAACCATGCCATCGTGATTGGCTACGGACGCGTCGGCAAACATCTCGCAAAACTCTTGCAGGACCGCGGCGTTGAATTGATGGTGGTCGACAGTAATGGCGAACTGTTGGAACAGGCGCGCGACAATGGCATGACGGCGATCCGTGGAAATGCGGCATCGGCAGAATTGCTGAACGAATTGTCGGTTGCCACTGCGACACATGCATTGATCGCGATTCCCAATGCCTATGCGGCAGGCGAAATCATTGCCCGCTTGCGGGCTGCGAATCCGGCCATCAGTATTTTGGCGAGAGCACACAGCGATTCCGCTGCGCGGCATTTTTTCGAACATGGCGCGGATGGCGCTGTTTTGGCAGAACGCGAACTCGCTCACAGCATGGCGGAAATGGTACTGAATGACCCCTCGCTGATTACCGCTGGCAGATAAAAAAGCCCTCGTTTTGGTCGTTTCAATATCGGATTTTTTAATAGCCTGAGACTATTGAATTCATCGCATCTATTTACTTCCCCGAGATACGCTTTGTGGTTATGCTAGGAAGTTCCGGCAGCAGCCGGATTCAACACCAATCCAGCCAGGAGCCAGATTATGTCACTCAAGGGTTCAAAAACCGAAGGCCATTTAAAGGCCGCATTTGCCGGTGAATCGCAAGCGAATCGCCGCTATTTGTACTTTGCACAAAAAGCCGACGTCGAAGGTTACAACGATGTCGCCGCAGTCTTTCGCTCGACCGCGGAAGGTGAAACCGGTCATGCACACGGCCATCTGGAATATCTGGAAGCCGTCGGTGATCCTGCGACCGGCCTGCCATTCGGCGACACCAGCAACAATCTGAAATCCGCCATCGCCGGCGAAACCCATGAATACTCGGACATGTATCCGGGCATGGCAAAAGACGCACGTGACGAAGGCTTTGATGAAATCGCCGATTGGTTCGAAACCCTGGCGAAAGCCGAGCGTTCGCATGCCAACCGTTTCACCAAGGCTTTGAACGAAATGGCGTAAGCCATCAGACCGCTCTTCCTGCAGAGGAAGAGCGGTTTCCATCTGCAACAACAGATTTTCAGGAGTTAGAGCATGAGTCGTGAAGGTAGTCTGGAAGCCCCTACCCGGCATCCGCTGGATTGGAAAAGCGAAGATTTCTGGAATACCGATTCACTCAATCATGAACTCGAACGCGTATTCGACTTGTGCCATGGCTGCCGTCGTTGCGTGAGCCTTTGCCAATCCTTCCCGGTACTTTTCGATCTGGTCGATAACTCACCCACGATGGAAGTGGATGGCGTCGACAAGGCCGACTATATGAAAGTCGTGGATCAGTGCTATCTCTGCGATCTTTGCTATCAGACAAAATGTCCCTACATCCCGCCGCATGAATGGAATATTGATTTCCCGCATCTGATGCTTCGTGCAAAAGCCATCAAGCATAAAAACGGCGAAACCAGTGCATCGGCAAAGCTGATTTCGAATACTCGCACCGTCGGCAAACTCGCTTCCATTCCCGTCGTCGTAGAAGCGGTGAACTGGGGCAACAAACAACCGATGTTGCGGGGCATGATCGAGAAAACGCTGGACGTTCACCGGGATGCCCAATTACCCGAATACCACAGCAAGACTGCGACAAAATTGCTGAAGCATCTGCAAGCCGATGGTCCCGCCATTGCTGCGGGACCGACGACCGGCAAGGTCGCGATTTTCGTGACCTGCTATGGCGATTACAACCATCCGAAGATGGTGGAAGATCTTGTCGCCGTGCTTCAACACAATGGCGTGCAAGTCAAAATCCTGAAAAAGGAAAGTTGCTGTGGCATGCCAAAACTTGAACTCGGCGATCTCGATACCGTGGAAAAATACAAGGAAGCGAATCTTCCCATCCTCATCGAAGCCGTCAATGAGGGCTTTGATCTGATCGCGCCGATTCCCTCCTGCGTACTCATGTTCAAACAGGAATTGCCACTGATGTTCCCCGGCGATGAAAAACTGCAAGCCGTCAAACGCGCGTTTTTCGACCCTTTCGAATACCTGATGCACCGTCATGCCGCCGGCCTGTTCAAAACCGATTTCAAAACCGAACTCGGCAAGATTGCCTGGCAGGTCGCCTGTCACCAACGCGTGCAGAATATCGGCCCGAAGACCCGCGACGTACTGAACCTGGTGCCGAATACCGAGGTCATCACGATAGAACGCTGTTCTGGCCACGATGGCACTTACGGCGTCAAGAAAGACACCTACGCTTTCGCACGCAAAATCGCGAAGCCGGTCGAAACCAGGGTGAAACAGGCAGACCCGCAACATTTTACTTCCGATTGCGTGATGGCCGGAGCGCACATCGCGCACGGCCTCGGCGATGGCAAGGAAGCCGAACATCCCATCAGCCTGATACGCAAAGCCTACGGTATTTGAATATCAAGAGGACACAACTTCACCATGAACGCGATGACAACTCCCATGAATAAATTGACCCGCCAGGATTTGATGCCGCTCGAACGCTATGCAAGCGAACGTCCTGCATTTCGTGCGCAGGCCATCGCGCACAAGAAAAACCGTCATGTCGCATTGTCGCCGAATATCAGCCTGATATTCGAAGATCGCCTGACCGTGCAATACCAGGTACAGGAAATGTTGCGAATCGAACGCATTTTTGAAGCCGACGCAATCCAGGAAGAACTCGATGCCTACAACCCGCTCATCCCGGACGGCAGCAATCTCAAAGCCACCCTGCTGTTTGAATATCCCGATCCGGCCGTGCGTGCCGAACGTCTGGGACAACTCGCGGGCATCGAACACCGGGTTTATGCCGAAGTGGATGGCTTTGAAAAAAGCTTTGCCTTTGCCGATGAAGACCTGGACCGCAGCACGGAAGAAAAAACCTCGGCCGTGCATTTCATGCGTTTCGAATTCAGTGATGAAGCCATTGCAGCACTGCGCAAGGGCGCAAGCCTGAAGTTCGGCATTGAAGATCCCCGTCTGCCGTTGCAAGTGGACGTTGTCGATGCAGGCAGACAGGCTCTATTATCGGATTTCACCTGCTGATCGGTTAAATGAATGCCCCGTTGGCTTTGGCTTACCCTCGCGGTTTTGATATCGCTGCTTTGCTGGCTTGGATTGCGCTCGCCGGAAACATCGAGATTCACGCCTGCCAATAGCGGCAACAGCCTTTGCCCGATGCCTGAAAAATTCAGGGATATCGATCAACCCCTGCAGTCGAATCTCGACAATCGAATTCAAGCAATGACCCAAGGTGATGCAACCTTGGTGCCGCTGGCCGGCTTCAGCCTGCATGCCAGGGTTTTGTCGCGCGAGAATTACCGTGTCGGCAACGAGGCAGAATTCTCGCCGGTGGATCTGGCACTTGGCTGGGGCCCGATGGCGAAACCGGGTATGGCGGAAAAACTGAATGTCTCGCAAGCAGGCCGTTGGTATCGATATAGCTGGGGTAGCGAAGGCCCGCCGCTGGCGCTGGAGGAAATCATCCGTCATAGCGCAAACATGCACATGGTTCCGGCCAATGATGAAGTGGCAACATCGCTTGCCAGGATTCACAGCAATGACGTGGTAGAACTGGACGGCTGGTTGATTCGCATTGAAAAAAGCGATGGCTGGCGCTGGCAGAGCTCTCTCTCGCGAAGCGATAACGGCAACGGCGCCTGCGAACTTGTGTATGTGTGTTCGATCCAGGTAAAGCCCTGAGAACCAGCGGGAATAGACTGATCAGGGTTTGCCAACACCCGGCTTTGGCGGTTCTATACTAGCTTCCGTCAGCCAAGCCTGCATGGCGGGTAGCTGATAAATGCTGTCCACATACCGGGCTGCATTATCGTCCATCGCCACACCATAGGATTTGAAACGAACGCAGACCGGCGCAAACATCGCATCGACAATACCGAATTCCCCGCACAGGAATTGCCCGCCATTTCCGAAACGATGCCGTAGTTCATTCCATAGTGATTGAATCCGGGCGATGTCGCGATCGGCATCTTCCTTCCAGCGATAGGCATCCGGATTCCGATGGCAGTTCATTGGCAACTGGCTCCGTAATGCCGAAAAGCCCGAATGCATTTCCGCCACCGCACATCTAGCGGCGGCACGCGTTTTCAAATCCTGCGGCCAGGCTTTGCCATCGAGATAGCGCTCGTTGACGACTTCGCAAATCGCGAGGGAATCCCAGATCGTTTCGTCGCCGTCGCGCAATACCGGCACTCTTGCGGTTGGCGAGTATTGGCCTATGCGCTGATAAAACTCGGGAGTATCCAGCGGCAATTTCACTTCGTTGAACGGAAGATCGAAATAGCTCATCAGCAACCATGGCCGCAAAGACCAGGAGGAATAGTTTTTATTGCCGATCACCAACTCCAGCGTCATAGCGTACCGCTGCTTATAGCCTGAATTTGATTGCCACCGTATTGCCTTGCCTTGGACAAGGCGGAGGCGGTGCGTTCCAGCATCATCTTGCTATTGCGTTCCCCTGGCTGCAAATGGCTCACACCGACACTCAGCGTAAATTTCATGGTCGGAGCTGAAGCCGCTTTTACGCGATTGGCCACATTGCAAAGGCGCTGCGCTTGTTCACGCGCTTGACCGATATTGCGGTCCGGCATCAGCACGACGATGTCTTCATCGTCAAAACGCGCCATCGTGACCCCGTAGTCCACCTCGTCATTCATCGCCGCAACAAGCGATTGCAGAATCTCGGTTTTCAGGGCCTGCTTGCCCGCGGTATTCTCAGCAAAATTGTCGACACTGACGCGGATTATCGACAGCAGCTTTTGCTGCAACTGCGCGGCGTCGATCAATCGCTTCAGAATATCGTCGAATTTTTCCCGGTTATACAGGCCGGTTTCGATATCCATTTCCTTGGCATGGCGCGTCAACATGGCTTCTGCGGCATCATCACCGGCAGTGGTTGCCAATGCGGCAAATTCGGCACCGATATCCATTTCAAGCTCGGAATAATTCCGGTCAGAACTTCTTTCGACAATCAGCGCACCCCAACCCGGCTTGGCGATGGGCAATGGAATCACCGCCAGACTGACTTCCTGCAACGGGCCTTCCGGACCATCGAAATCCAGCCTGATTTGCTGTGGCGCGGTCATGCGGCTGAGATTTTTCAGCATATTGCTGCGTTGACTGATCAGCGAAGCATAACGTTCGGTCGCCGACTTGGGCTCGACGATCAACAAATCGGCATTGTGATAATTCTTCGCAATTACGGCAGACGCCAACTGTGGCAATACCGGCTTCAGCCCTTCCAGTAAACGGCGATAGGCAATCCATTCGACATCGCCTTCATTGGCATTTTGCAGCGCCGACTCCAGACCTGCCATCAATTGCGCTCTTGCCTTTGCCACTTTCTGGTCGGCCGTCAACTCGGCCGCAGGCACGGTACGGCGTTTGCGGCCCCGATCCTGCAGAACGGCGCGCAGCCACGGCAACAAAAGATAGACCGCCATCAGGATCAGGAAGATAAGCTGGAAGCCGTATAAATTCATGCGGGTCGCGGCGAGGCTTTGCTTGTAGACCAGACTCGGTGCCCATAACGCCGCAAGCAAGGCAGCGGCGGTCATCAACGCCGACCAGCGACTCGAACGAACGTCGAAAAGATAGATGCACATCGCCACACCGATGCAGACAGTCCAGATACTGGCCGTCATCAGCTGCAGATTTGCCACAGTGAACAGATTGGTCATGGCGATAGCGATGGCAAATACCAGTGTGCCGAGCGCCAGTCTCGTTACCCACATCGCTCCCTCCGGCCAGCGTGCATGAAAACCGGAGAAATAATTGGTTGCCGACAGGAATGGTGCAGCAGCCATGATCAACAGCGCGTAAGGAAGCGATGGCTTATTGATGAATTCCGTTTTCAGGAACAGTGGCAGATGCGTGTTGTAGCCGAAAAATCCGAATATGCCGATCATCAAAGTCAGGCTGATAAGAATCGCCTGTGATTCCGCCACCCTGAGTTGCCGAAACATGGCCAGACAGATCAGCGCCAGCGCGCTTAGATACAGAAAACTGAAAAACGAATCGTCGCCAGAAGACAACTGGTCTTGTACTACCGAAGTCATCAAGCTCGGCGTGAGATGCACATAGCCCAGAGATTCGATCTCGGCATAAAGAACGGCACCGTTACCCAATGCCGGCGGCAGCATGAACACAATCCGGGTGGGCCATTGCCCGCGGGTATTTTCAAGATGCGGTGTCCGGCTCGACTGCAAGGGGATCACGGACGTTTTCTTGCCACTCCTGTCGACTTCATACAAGGTGATTGACCTGACACCCTGCCGATCAAAACTCAGCGCCATCGGCTCAGGCTTCGCAGGCAAAACCAGTTTCATCCTCAGCCATTGTTTTTCACGTGCACGCCCGAGAATGGAGAAGTCATCGGTAACGATCGGACTCAGGCTTACCTGCTCCATGCCCGACACGATGTCTTCGAGCCGAATATCGGCAGGGCTGACGCCGAGACTCAATTCCAAACCGGTTTTCCCGGGGTCCTGATCCGGAGAGACATCCGGCTCTGCAGTCTGGGCAGATAGAACCCCTCCCGCGGATAAGCCAGCCAGCAGCAGCGCGCAAATGAAAGTTCGAGCTTTGTGCACGATCATGTCTCCCTCAATCCGGCAAGTGTGCCGCAAAACCCGCCAGAATCAAAAGACCCACGGCTCGAGTCATGTCAATTGCCGACAAATCACCCGCCGGACCCCATGCAAAGGCTAAAATAGCCGGATATTGATACTCAATGAATACGAGCCCCATGAATCACGACGTTAGCTCCATCGCCGATACCACTCCCGAAAAAACCGATTTCATCCGTCAAATCATCCGAGATGACCTGGCCTCGGGGAAGCACCGGCAGATTCGCACGCGTTTCCCGCCAGAACCCAACGGCTATCTCCATATCGGACACGCGAAAGCGATTTGCCTGAACTTCGGCGTGGGTGCCGAATTCGGTGGCCGTGTGAACCTGCGTTTCGACGATACCAACCCGAGCAAGGAAGATATCGAATACGTCGAGTCGATTCAGTCCGACGTGAAATGGCTGGGTTTCGATTGGGCCGAATTGCGCCATGCCTCCGATTATTTCGAAACCTTTTATCTGTGTGCCGAAAAACTGATCCGGGACGGCAAGGCTTTTGTCTGCGATTTGAATGCCGAACAAGTCCGCGAATACCGCGGCAATTTGAATGAGCCAGGAAAAAATTCGCCCTACCGTGATCGCAGCGTTGAAGAGAATCTCGACCTGTTCCGTCGCATGCGTGCAGGAGAATTTGAAGACGGCGCTCGCACGCTTCGTGCAAAAATCGACATGGGCAGCGGCAATATCAATCTGCGTGATCCTGCAATTTATCGCATCCGACATGTCTCGCATCAAAACACCGGCGATGCCTGGTGCATCTATCCGATGTACGACTATGCGCATTGCATTTCCGACGCACTCGAAGGCATCACGCATTCCTTGTGTACCCTCGAATTCGAAGATCATCGCCCTCTGTATGACTGGTGCATCGACAACATCGATTTGGCCGGACATGCGCCGCTTTGGCAAAACCTCGTGGACCGTGGTTTCAAAACCGATGTCAGCAAGCCGCGCCAAATCGAATTCTCGCGACTGAATATCAATTTCACCGTGATGAGCAAACGCAAGTTGATGGCCTTGGTGACCGATGGCCTGGTCAAAGGCTGGGATGACCCGCGCATGCCGACCTTGTGCGGGCTGCGCCGTCGAGGCTACACGCCGGCCTCCATGCGTTTATTCGCCGACCGCATCGGCATCAGCAAACAAAATTCGTTGATTGATTTTTCCGTGCTTGAAGGCTGCGTGCGCGAAGATCTCGACGCCAAGGGCCAGCGTCGCCTGGCCGTGATCGATCCGGTCAAGCTCGTAATCAAGAACCTGCCGGAAGATTTTTCCGACACCCTGCATTTCTCGAATCATCCGAAAGACGAAAGCGCCGGCAAACGCGAGGTGCCACTATCGCGCGAAGTCTGGATTGAACGCGACGATTTCATGGAAGTGCCGCCGAAAGGTTTTCACCGCCTCGTACCGGGTGGCGAAGTTCGACTGCGCGGTGTCGGCATCGTGAAATGCGTCGACGTGATTAAAAACGGCGATGACATTGTCGAATTGCACGGCGAGCTGGATCTTGATTCACGTCCCGGTCTGCCCGGTTCGGAACGCAAGGTGAAAGGAACGATTCACTGGGTCAGCGCGAAACACGGCGTTGAAGCAGAAGTCCGCCTTTACGACCGCTTGTTCACGGTGGCCAATCCAGATGACGATAGCGATGGCAAAACCTATCGCGATTATCTGAACCCGGATTCGGTGCGCATCGTGAAAGCCTATGTTGAACCTGCCGCAGCCGCACTCGCCGCTGAAACCAATATTCAATTTGAACGTCTGGGTTATTTTGTTACTGACCGCCTTGATCATTCCGAAGGCAAACCGGTATTCAACCGTACCGTTACGCTGCGGGATGTCTGGGCAAAAGGAGTCTGATATGCGCGTTTTATTGCTGGCCAGCTTGATGATGCTCGCGGCTTGTACCGCGCCGAAAAATTCCTGTGGATATCAAGGCCGCCGAACCGCCACCGGCGATGAGCGTCGAAGAAATGAACGCGGCTCAGACACCGGATATGGCCATCGAGGAAAAAGCGACGGCGGTAAAACCCGGCGAAGTGGATTTCAGTTGCAAAAGCGATAGCGATTGCAAGATCAAGGATGTCGGCAGTTGCTGCGGCTATCGCCCTGCCTGCGTCAACAAGGACAGCGAGACTTTCCCGGAAGCGGTAAAAGCGGAATGCGGCAAGAGCGGCATGTCCGGCATTTGCGGCTTTCCCAGCATCAGCAGCTGCACCTGCACGAATAACAAATGCGAAGGCGTCCCGGGGCCTGGTACAGGCATGGGTGCCGAGGAAAAACTCCAGTAATGCTCTATGCCCAACTTCATTTGACCCTGCCGCCCTGGATTCATGATCAGGTCGATGCCGATGCCGTTTACGAAACCGCTGAAAGCCGTATTGCGCTTGCCGTGCAGTTATCGCAACTCAATGTCAGCCGACAAAGTGGCGGTCCATTCGGTGCTGCCGTTTTCAATCAGGCCGGTCGTCTTCTGGGTGTCGGCGTAAACCGCGTAGTGCCGCACAACTGTTCGGCAGCGCATGCCGAAGTGATGGCGCTGGCGACGACGCAACAACGACTGCAGAAATTTCGTTTGAACGATGGCGGCGAGCGCATCACGCTCGCCACCTCGGCGCAGCCTTGCTCCATGTGTTACGGCGCACTGATCTGGGCCGGCATCGATGAACTCCTGATTGCTGCGCGCGCCGATGACGTGCAAACCCTTGCCGGCTTCGATGAAGGTCCGTTGCCAAACGACTGGAAAGGCGAGCTGGTGAAACGCGGCATCGAAGTGCATACCGACATTCTGCGTGATGAAGCATGCGCCGTACTGAAAGCGTATGGCGAGAGCGGACTCGTCTATTAGCAAACCGTTTCATCCCTGTTGTATCCCTTATTTACAAGAATTAAAGAAATGAATGGTTTGCTTTGCTACTGCCGCCAGGGCTTTGAACCGGACCTTGCCGCCGAATTATCCGAGCGCGCGGCAAATGCCGGTTTCCACGGCTATGCGAAAACCGAGCGGAACAGCGGTTATGTCACTTATGTTTGCGAAGACGCGGCGGCCTTGTCGAGAAGCGTGCGTTATCACGACATCGTGTTTGCCCGCCAGAAACTCGAACTTTTCGCCGAACTGAAAGACCTGAATCCGACCGACCGGGTGACGCCGATGCTTGAGCTGATCGCTGGGCGCGGACGCTTCGGCGACATCCTGGTCGAGCACCCCGATTCCGACGAAGGCAAGCCGCTGTCGGGATTGGCACGCGCGTTCACCAACGCATTGCGTCCGGCGCTTCGCAAGCGCGGCCTGTTGAGCGACAAGGAAGATGCGCGCTTGCCGCGTCTGCATGTTTTCTTTCTGGCCGGAACCCATGCCCTGCTTGCCAGTTCCGATCCGAAAGACAGTTCGCCGTTTCCGCTCGGCGTGCCGCGTTTGCGTGCACAGGCGAATGCTCCGAGCCGCTCGGCATTGAAGCTCGACGAAGCCCTGATGATTTTCATGAGCGACGAAGAGCGCGCAAAAATTCTCAAGCCCGGAATGCATGCCGCCGATCTCGGCGCCGCACCCGGTGGCTGGAGCTGGATACTCACCAAACACGGCCTGCACGTGTCTTCGATCGATAACGGCCCGATGTCAGAGACGGCAATGGCGACGGGCCTGATCAACCACATCCGTGCCGACGGTTTTCAATGGCAACCGCCGAGAAAACTCGAATGGATGGTATGCGACATGGTGGAATCGCCGCGCAAGGTCGCGCATCGCATGGCGGAATGGTTTGCCAATGGCTGGTGCAAGCACGCCATTTTCAATCTGAAACTGCCAATGAAAAAACGTTGGGAAGAAACCCGGCTGTGCCTGGACGAATTTGAACAGCAATCCGGCAAGGCATTGCATATGCATGCGAAACAGCTTTACCACGATCGCGAGGAAATCACGGTTTTTGCGACTGTCATTTGACAGCAAATCAATCTGGATGACTCGGCGGAAAATAAAAAAAGCGATGCACTTTCACGCATCGCTTTTTTATTTCGCAGGGAGTTGGTTCAGTACTTGTTGCCCGACACCGGCACCTGTCTGGTAGATACGGATGCAGGGGTCCGGGCTGGCTGAATATAGCGCGTTGCCGTGATGTAGATCGATTGATTGCCGCTATTGTTCTCCAGCTTGGTATCCGACGAATCAGACGAAATACCTACACTTATATTCAAGGTAGCGGCGGCCATCGAGACGGGGGCCGTAAAGCTCAATACGAATTCCGGGCGATCGCCGACAGCAAGATTGCTGTTGGCTGCACACAGAAAGTTGGCCGTTGCGGTATTCACGGTATCCAGCGCGCATACCCAATTGGCGGCTGCCGTAATTTTGAAAGCACTGGCAGGCCCGTTTGTATTGATGGCGACGACGGCATTCGATGCGGCGTCAGGACCGTAGTTATCAACGACGACATTCACGCGGGCAACATTCTTGACAGCGACACTGCTGGGTCCGCGCGTACGGATCGCCAGATTGGATTCCGGTACCTGCACGATGAATTTACCGAAACTGATCGGAAAATCACCCACCGGGATCGTGGTCGATACAGTATTGGTGGCGGGATTGATGACCGACACGGAATCGCTATTGCTGTTGGCGGCATACACAAAACCATTGTCGGGATTGACCGCGATACCCCAAGGCTGGTCACCCACCGTCACATTGGTAATCAGCGTATTGGTGAGTGCATTGATCACGGCGACATTGTCGTTGCCGTAGCTGGTCACGTAAACGCGGCTGCCATCCGGGCTGACGGCGACACCGCTGGGTGCAAGGCCCACCGGAACGGTAGCGATAATGGCATTGGTACTGGTATCGATCACCCGGATCGACGATTCATTCGTGACATACAAACGCGTACCGCCGGGATTGATATCGAGACCAAACGGATAGTAGGAGCCGCCACCCATCGGGATATTGGCAACGACCGTATTGGTGACCGTATCGACGACGGCAACAATGCGGCCGCCAGAATTGTGAGCAACATAAGCGCGTGTCCCGGCAGGATTGACCACGACTCCTACCGGCTGTGAACTCATTGGCACCGTCGCAATAACCGTATTGGTCGCAACATCGATTACCGACATATTGTCGCTGTAGCGATTGGTGGCATAAACCCTGGTGCCAGCCGGGTTGATGGCGATGTACTCGGGATTACTGCCCACTGGAATCGTGGCGACCAGGCTGTTGTCGGAAACCGCGATCACCGAGACCGTGCTTGAATTGAAGTTCGCGACATAAATCTGCGTTCCCGAGGGAATGCCAGCGACAGCCAATGGGCCGGAAGCTACCGGAATCGTGGACACGACCGTATCACTGGTAGTGTCGATAACCGATATCGAGTTCGAGCTGTAATTGGCGACATACGCATATGCGCGACGCGCGTCGGCCGGTTGCGCGAAGGCGGCAAGCACGACAATTGAAATCAGCAGTCCGGGTTTGAAAATTGGCGACATCTCATACACTCCCTGTAAATAATGATGCGTATTCCAGTCCGGCATGGACAGGAACGAAAAATTATCGTCTCGACGCAACGCCATCGAACCCGCAGGCGAGTATGCATGCAATGCATGCGCAGAATCGTTTCGTGACAAGATGTTGCATCTTGCGTTTTGCATTGCTCATCGCATGATGCATGCAATGCTGCGAATGCAAATTTATTTGCAGAAAAATGTCGGTCAGGCAGCTTACCGACCGGTGGCTTGCCTTAATAAAAAATTTCTTATTGGTGAAATTGCATTGGCGATGCCGAAGGCATGGCCACGCAAAAGTGTGGGCAATACGTCGTCATTCGAAAACACGCGATTGATGGTTTCGAAGGAATAGGCAGCCACGGCATTTTCGCTGAGACGCTTTCGGGACCAACGTTCCAGCTTGTGTCGCGAGACAGGCGATTCGTTTTTCTGCATCGGGTTTTCCGATGTTTTTTTCATATCGCCCAACAAATCCAGCAATGAAGAAACATCTCGCAAACCGAGATTGACTCCCTGGCCGGCAAGAGGATGTACCGCATGGGCAGCATCACCAATCAGTGCAATATGCCCGACCAACATCTCATCCGACAATTGTCTCTGCAAAGGAAACGCCGCACGTTTCGAGACTTCGATCACGTTCCCCAGACGTCCATCAAATGCGCGCGCAAGTTCGCGACAGAAAGTTTCCTCGTCGCAATGCAGAAGCCGTTCGGCTTCTTCGTTGGGCAAAGTCCACACGATGGAACTGCGTCCATCGTTGAAAGGCAGAAAAGCCAGTGGCCCGGTGGGCAAAAATCTTTGCCATGCCGTATTTTCGTGCGCCAGTTCCGTTTTTACGTATGCCACCAATCCGCGCTGGCCGTAATCTTTCCTGTCAATTTTCAATCCAAGCAATTCACGCACTTTCGAACTTGCGCCATCGGCACCCAATACAAGGCCGGCTTTTATCGCCACGCCACTTTCAAGAGTCAGAGTGACGCCACTTTCCTGGCTGATGCTTTCCAGTTTTTCCGGGCAAAAGCACGAGATGCGATTGTCATGCTTGATCGCCTGCCACAGGGCATCGGCAATATTATTGTTTTCAACGATGAAACCCAGAAACGGCTGCGCATGCTGGGTAGCCGATAAATGCAGCTCGCTGCCGGCAGCGGCATCCCAGACCCGCATATCGGAATAGGGCTGAATGCGGCGATCGGCAATCGTGTGCCAAACACCGCAAGCCTCCAGCAATTTCTGATTGTCCGGCGCCAGTGCAACAACTCTCAAATCAGGTGATGATTCGAACCATGGCTTGGGTTCATGGGCTTCGATCAAGGCAACGCGATAACCGGCGCGCGCCAATGAGAGGGCGGCACAGCCGCCGACGATTCCCGCGCCAACGACGGCGATATCGAACGATTTCATTGATACCCCCGAACCAGCATCGGAATTTTTCCGCGAAAACCCATGGCGCCATTGATGATTGGCATTTGCAAATCCCTGTTGATTCCAAGCCCCATGAAACCCAGCGAGCGCATAGCGCTGGCGAGCGTACCTTGCTGCGAAGTAAAACGGGCAAGACCATCGCTCATGGCGATGGTCTGCTCTCGATCTTCGCGCCTGCTTTCCCTGTAGCTCGATAACAAACTGGTACTTTGCAGATCATGTTCTTGCAGGCACTCGACGAAACTCAAGGCATCCCGCAGCCCGAGGTTGAAACCTTGCGCACCGATCGGATGAATCGTCTGTGCAGCATTACCCATCAAAATGCAGCCCGGCCCGACGATCTCTTTCGCGACGACTTTGTTCAAAGGGTAATGCGTTCGCGTACCCACTTTCTTGATGCGGCCTGCACGCCAGCCGAAACGCTGCTGGAAATAATCTCCGTATTGAACATCGTTCATCGCTTCGACCTGCGAGACTTCGTCGCTGGCAACGCCGCAAATGGCTCCATATTGGCCACCCGGCATCGGCAGCAACGCGACTGGGCCCTGCGATGAAAACCGCTCAAATGCAGTTCCTTCGGATACTTGATCGGTCTGCAGAGTGCAAACGAATAAATGCTGTCGATAATCAAAATCCAGCGTTTCGATATTCAGCGCAGCACGAACCATCGAACGGGTGCCGTCGGCGCCGACAATCATTTTCGCCGAAAGACGTTGCTGCTTACCCTCACACTCAATCATCACGCTTGGTGAAGTTGGATGCGGTTCTACCTGCAAGACTTTCGCGGGACGATAAAGCGTCAGATTTTTCAATTCCGCCACTCGGGTTTCAAGCGCCATGCCCAAATCCCGTGCAAGAACCACGCCGCCGAAATATTCGCGATCATAATCTTTGGCCAGAATATCGACGCAACCAAAATCGCCGACGCGGCTGATATGAATGCGACGAATGGCGCTGAAGCCATTGGCAAATTTCTGCACGACCGACAGGTGTTGCAAGGCCATCAGGCTGGCCGCAGACAAGGCCAGTTTGCGCTCGTTGAAGCCCGGCGCACCGATTGCAGGCATGCTGGCTTCGACCAAGCCCACCCTAAACCCGCTATTGTCAAGCGCACAGGCCAGGCTATTGCCGACCAGTCCGCCGCCCAGAATCAAAATATCATGCATGTCATCACATCAATCTTTAGCCAGAGTTCGGCCGCTTGGGGTATCCTATTCTTCTTGATGTCAGCCCGCTACGGATTCCCCAATGTCTACGAACCAAAACTCCTCCATCGCCCCAGGTCCCCTGGTAATCGCGTTGCTGATTATCGTGGCGGCCTTGTGTCGCCTGTTGCCTCATCCGCCCATTCCATTCAATTTTTCGCCGATCGAGTCGATGGCTTTGTTCGGTAGTGCGTATTTCGCAAACCGCTGGTTGAGCGTTGCGATGCCATTGTTGGCGATGTTGTTGGCGGATTATTTCCTGGGCTTTCATGGCGGCATGCCGGTGATCTACGGAACGATCGTGCTGATTTCGCTGATCGGTTTCGGTTTACGCGGCAAGGTAAGCACCTTGCGCGTTGCCAGTTTCGGCCTTGTTAGCGCGACGCTGTTCTTCCTGATTACCAATTTTGCGGTCTGGATGGAAGGCAGCATGTATCCGATGACTGCGGATGGCTTGTTGGCTTGCTATATCGCTGGCATTCCGTTCTTCCATTGGCAACTCGCCGGCGTGGCAACCTACAGTCTGGTTCTGTTCGGCGGTTTCGCATATTTGCGCTCACGCCTGCCAGTGCTGAAAATACAAACGGTATAAGTCTTTATGGGCAACCGTCTTTCGAAAATCTATACCAAGACCGGTGACGATGGTTCGACCGGTCTCGGGGATGGCACCCGTGTTTCCAAAGACTCTGCCCGGGTGACCGCCTATGGCACCGTTGATGAAGCCAATAGCGCGATCGGCCTGATTTTGGCCTGCGATATTCCGGATGACGTACGCGAAATCCTGGTATCGGTGCAGCATCACATGTTCGATCTGGGCGGCGAGCTTTGCATTCCCGGTCATTCGGCCATTTTCGATGAAGACATAACGCATCTGGAAAATACGCTCGATAAATTCAACGCCGATTTGCCGGCGCTGAAGGATTTCATTCTTCCCGGCGGCGGCATGGCTGCCGCGCATTGCCATCTGGCCCGCACGATTACCCGTCGCGCCGAACGCGAAACCGTGACACTTTCGCACCATGATGCCGTGCGACCCGAAGCCATTCGTTATCTCAACCGCCTGTCGGACTTGCTGTTTGTGCTTGCACGCGTGCTTGCACGTGCCAGTGGACACGGTGAAGTACTCTGGAATCATCAGCGCCGAAAAGGTTGAATGATGCGTGTTTATACGCATCCCGACTGTCTGGCACACGACCCCGGTACCGGGCACCCCGAATGTGCACCGCGCCTTTATTCGGTCATCCAGGCACTGCACAGCGCTTTGCCCGAGCTTGAATGGCGCGAGGCACCACAAGCAGAACGATATCAATTGCAGCGCGCGCACAGCCGGGAATTGATCGAAAAAATTCTTGATACCGATATAGTGGACAGCTTCCATATTGATCCCGACACCGTGATGTCGCCCGCATCAAAATCAGCCACCTTGCACGCCGCCGGCGCCGGCATCGCCGCCGCCGATGCGGTAATGAGCGGCAATATCACTCAGGCATTTTGTGCCGTCAGGCCGCCGGGCCATCATGCAACTCGCGATACCGCAATGGGGTTTTGCCTGTTCAACAGTATCGCTGTCTGTGCGGAACACCTGATCGCCGAGCATCGGCTGCAACGAATCGCCATCGTGGATTTCGATGTGCATCACGGAAACGGCACGGCCGATATTTTCAAGGATGAAGCACGTGTTTTTTACCTCAGCACGCACGAAGCGGGCATCTATCCGAACACCGGATCGTCGGATGAAAACATTCCGCAGCGACTAAGCAATGCGCTGCTGTTGCCGGGTAGCGGAAGTGCAGATTTTCGTGCCGTCTGGCAGCAAAAATTCCTGCCGGAATTGATCGCCTATCAACCGGAAATCATCCTGATTTCAGCCGGTTTCGATGCCCATCGTCTGGACCCGCTTGCGGATTTGAACTTGCAGGCCGAGGACTATTTCTGGCTAAGCCATGAGCTGGCGAAAATCGCCGGGCAACACTCTCAAGGCCGGATTATTTCGATGCTTGAAGGTGGCTACAGTCTGACGGCTCTCCGCGAATGCAGCGTCGCGCATTTGCGGGGTCTGATGGCCTGAATTACATCGCGAATTCTGGGCGCAGCAAGCAGCGCCCCTACCCAGCCTTGAAATCCAGCGCGGCTGAATTGATGCAATAACGCAAGCCGGTGGGTGCCGGGCCATCGGGAAACAGATGCCCCAAATGGGAATCGCAATGGGCGCATTTGACCTCGATACGCTGCATGCCATGGCTCGCATCCAGGCCCTCGGCCACCGCCGATTTTTCGATGGGTTTGTAATAACTGGGCCAGCCGCTGCCGGAATCATATTTACTCTCGGAACTGAACAGCTCGGCCTTGCAGGCCGCACACAAATAGGTGCCCTGTGCATGATGGTCCCAATACTTGCCGGTGAAGGCGCGTTCGGTCTCCGAGCAGCGGCAGATGGCATATTGTTCCGGGCTCAACTCGGCCTTCCATTCGGCATCGGTTTTCTCGATTTTTTGACTCACTGCAAGCTCCTATGGGGTTTCGCCAATAACGGCTAGAATACACCCCATCTTGGTTTTCAGGATTTGCCTGTGTCCCGTCCTGTTCTGCGTTTACTGCCACTGTGTTTTGCCATTTCCCAGGCCGTTGTTGCCCAGGAAGTGCCGCAAAACTGGAATTACTGCGTCAGCCCCGAGACGCTGCCGGTGTTCAACACCAATCCCGTTTCCAATGAAAACCGTGAACAAACGGCGACCGATATTCAAGCCGACAGCATGAATCTCGAAAAAGAAAAGGTCACGGTGTTCGAAGGCAATGTCCTGCTGCAGCGCTCCGACCAATGGATGAATACCGACAAACTGACCTATACCCACGAAAACGAGCAATTCGTGACGGAAGGTCCGGTTCGATATCAGGACCGCAGCGTCAGATTGACGGCGAAGCAGGCGAGCGGCGACCAGAAAAAAGATTCAATGAGCCTGGAAGGCGTGCAATACCAGTTCAGCAATAATCTGGGCAACGGTACCGCGGAACAAGCCACCATGATGGCAGATACCGGCGAACTCGAAGCCGCGACCTATTCCACCTGCCCACCCGGCCAGAGGCAGTGGGAGTTTTCCGCAAACCACATTTCGGTTGACCAGAAAACGGCACGTGGCACGGCGACCAATGCCACACTGCGTCTTGGCGGTGTACCTGTTCTCTGGTTGCCTTACATCAGTTTTCCGACCGACGATAAGCGCCGCAGTGGCGTCTTGTCGCCAACGATCGGTAATGACCAGCGCAATGGTTTCGATTTACAGGTACCGATTTACTGGAATATTGCCCCGAACTACGATGCGACCTTCACGCCACGTTGGTTATCGGAACGAGGCCTGATGCTGGGCAGTGAATTCCGCTACCTGACGGATCGCTCACATGGCAGGCTGGATACCACCTGGCTACCCAATGACGACCTTACTGGCAGGGATCGTGGCCTTATCCAGTTTGACCATTTCACCGGCATCAACGCCAACTGGTATGCCTCGGCAGATCTGAACACGGTCAGCGACCGGGCTTATTATTCGGATTTCGGACAATCGCTCAATGCCACCTCCATTTCCTTCCTGGGGAGTGACGCCGGCATTTACGGACGTGGCCGAAACTGGTCTGCCAGTGCGAGTGTGCAGTACTGGCAATTGGCCAGCATCAACCCGGGTTTCAACGACACCAATTCTCCGTTCCATCGTCTGCCACGTATTCAGGCGAGCTGGACCAACCCGCTCAACTCCCAGTTCGAATTCGGCATCAATTCCGAGCTGGTACGGTATGAAAGAGATCTGGATCTTGGTGGCAGCGTAGGCGGTACCCGCGTTGATCTCCAGCCATTTATCCGCATGCCATTGTCGGGCGCTTCCTGGTATTTCACACCGGAGCTGGCATGGCGCTTCACCCAGTACAGTGATGTCGATGCCTCCTTGCTGCCACTCGGCGGCACCGATACCTCTCCGCAACGCAGCCTGCCGATTGTCAGTCTCGATGCCGGCATGGTGTTCGAGCGCGATATGAAATGGGGCTCGGAAGGCTATCTGCAGACGTTCGAGCCGCGTCTTTATTACCTGTATGTCCCCTACAAGAATCAGGATTTCTTCCCCATTTTCGATAGCCGGGAACTGACTTTCGATTGGCCTGCCCTGTTCCGCACCAATAGCTTCGGCGGCGCCGACCGTCAAAGCGATGCCAATCAGGCCACCATTGCACTGACCACCCGCTTTTATGAGCAAGCAACCGGTCGCGAGCGTCTGAGTGCCAGCCTGGGCCGGATCACGTATTTCGATACCCCAAGGGTCAATTTGGGCGGTCCGCCTCTGTCCAGCAGCGGTTCGGCCTGGGTCGCACAGCTCGACTGGACCGTGTCCGACAACTGGAATATCGGCGTCAGTGAACAATGGGATCCGGACAGTCTGCAAAACCTGCTGACCGGTGCCAGGACACAGGTTCGCTGGGCCAATGGCGGCCTTTTCAACGCAGCCTACCGTTACCGTCGCAACTCCATTTCGCAAAGCGATGTCAGTTTCAGGATTCCGGTCAAGAAAGACTGGAACCTGATCGGCCGCTGGAATTATTCATTCCAGGGCGACTCGCCGAATCTGGAAAGATTGCTGGGCGTGGAATGGAAGAGCTGTTGCGTGGCACTGCGGGTTATTGGCCGCGAATACATACGCAGTTTTGCCGACAAATCGAACTTTGGCCTCTATGTCGAACTCGAATTGAACGGCTTGGGTAGCTTCGGTCGCGACACCGAGGCCCTGCTGGATAATGCTATCCTAGGTTATTCCCAATAAAATCAATCATGAATTAATTGTTTGTGGCCGGCTTGTACCCGTGCATGCAACGCTGACGGAGTTTGAAACACATGAAACAGAAGTTTTCCGGTTTGTTATTGGCCATGTTTGTCGGTTTTACCAGCAACGCCATTCAGGCACAGGACCAACCCGTCGCCAGTGTTGACGGTATTGCTGCCGTGGTGGACGAAGACGTCATTCTGAACAGCGAAGTAGAGCGTGCCGTTCAAAACATCAAGGCCCAATACGCCAAGCAACCGGGACAACTGCCGCCTGAAGACGTGCTTCGCAAACAGGTGCTTGAACGCCTTGTACTGCTTCGTCTGCAGGTTGAGCGTGCGAAAAACAGCGGTGTACGCATTTCCGACAATGAAATCAACCAGGCGATCCAGAATATCGCCAATCAGAACAAGCTTACGCTCGACCAACTTCGCAGCCAGATCACCAGCGAAGGCCTGAGCTATGAAGAATTCCGCAATAACCTGAAAGACGAAATTACCGTGCAACGCATGCGCCAGAGCTATGTGCAAAGCCGCGTACAGGTATCGGATACGGAAATCGACCAATTACTGTCGGTACGCGAAGTCGGCGGTCCCGAAATCCGTCTTGCCAACATCCTGGTAGCCTTGCCCGATGGTGCAACTCCGGAGCAACTGGCGAAAGCACAAGAAAAAATTTCCGGCATCAAGGCGTTGATTGACAAGGGCGAAATGGATTTCAGTTCGGCCGCGATCCGCTTCTCGGATTCCCAGAATGCCCTGGAAGGTGGTGAAATCGGCTGGCGTACCGTCGATTCCATCCCGCCCGCCTTCGTCAACATGATTCGCTCGATGAAGCCCGGCGACGTCACCAACCCGGTGCGCGGACCGAGCGGTTATCAATTGATCAAGTTGATCGAAACCCGTGAACAGCAAAAACAGATGGCGACCCAATACCATGCACTCGGCATGATGATTCCGGTCAAGCCCGGAGAAAGCAGTGAAGCTGCCCGTCAAAAAGCCGAAGATCTGCGTGCGCGAATTGTTGCCGGTGAAGATTTCGGCAAACTCGCCAAGGAAAATTCGACCGAAGATATGAATGCCAGCAAGGGTGGCGACATGGGCTGGTTCGAATTGAGCCAATGGGGCCAGGGAATTGCCAGCAAGCTGGAAGCATTGAAAGACGGTGAAGTTTCCGACGTCTTCCTGAGTGACGTTGGTTGGCATTTCGTCAAACGACTGGGCACTCGTACCCAGGACATGACCGACGAGAATCGTCGCAACCAGGCACGTCAAATCATCGCACAACGCAAATCCGAAGAAGAGTACGAGCGCTTCCTGCGTCAACTCCGTAACGATGCCTACATCGAGTCACGCATCGGCGGCAGTTGAGTCCAATGAGTACACGCCTGGCTCTCGTTGCAGGCGAACCGGCTGGCATCGGTCCCGAGTGCTGTGTTCGCATCGCTCAGCAACACCACTCGGCGCATCTGGTCGTCATTGCCGATCCCGATACACTTTATCTGGCAGCGGAAGCATTGAAGCTTCCGCTGCGTTTGATTGCCCCCGATCAAAAAGCCGAAAAAGGCGAGCTGGCAATTCTTCCCTTCCGGCAAAAAGCGACAACAATTTTCGGCAATGCCAATCCTGCCAATGCACGTTTTGTCATCGATACTTTGTTACGGGCAGCGCAGGGTTGTCTGGAAAACGAATTCCAGGGAATGGTGACCGGTCCGGTCAATAAAGCCAGCATCAATGCCGGCGGAATTGCCTACACCGGTACGACGGAATTACTGGCCGATTACTCGCATTGCGATGTGGTGATGATGCTGGCCAACCCACAAATGCGGGTTGCACTGGCGACGACGCATCTTGCCTTGCGCGAGGTGCCCGATGCCATCACGGTGGCGGGCCTGAAAAACACCCTGGCAATATTGCATCGCAGTCTGCAAACGCAATTCGCTATCGCAAATCCACGTATTGCCGTTCTCGGCCTGAATCCGCATGCCGGCGAAAACGGAATTCTCGGTCGTGAAGAAATTGAAATCATCGAACCCTGTCTGCAACAACTCCGCGAATCAGGCATGTCCCTGATCGGCCCGTTACCAGCCGATACGGCTTTTCTTCCGGGAAAACTAAGCCAGTTCGATGCCGTGCTGGCGATGTACCACGACCAGGGACTTCCGGTTCTGAAACATGCCGGTTTTGAACATGCGGTCAATATCACACTCGGTCTGCCCTACCCGCGTGTCGCGGTGGATCATGGCACCGCGCTGGAAATCGCCGGCAAGAGCATTGCCGATGCCTCCAGCCTGTTGGCTGCCGTGACACAATGCACGCAGCTGGCCAACTCCCGGAATGCGAAATGAAATTGTTCAAGGATCCACCGAAAAAAAATCTCGGCCAGCACTTTCTCGTTGACCGGGACATCATCGATAAAATCGTGCTGGCGCTTAAACCCGCCCCGGAAGACTTCATCGTGGAAATTGGTCCGGGCCAGGGCGCCATTACCTTTCCGATCCTGAAAAAACACGGTTCCCTGACAGTCATCGAATTCGATCGTGATTTGATTACCCCGCTGATGGAATCGGCCGAAGGCATCGGCGAACTCACAATCATCCACAAGGACGTTTTGAAGGTCGATTTCACCAAACTTGCCGCCGACCGACCGCCGATCCGCCTTGTTGGCAACCTGCCCTACAATATTTCGACGCCGATTTTATTCCACGTCCTTGAACATGCACCTGCGGTTCGCGACATGCATTTCATGCTTCAAAAAGAAGTCATCGACCGCATGGCAGCCGAACCTGGCAGCAAAGTTTACGGACGTCTGACCGTCATGCTGCAGGCGCGCTGTGAAGTGACGCCTTTGTTCATGGTGCCTCCACACGCATTCCGTCCGCCGCCGAAAGTGGATTCTGCCGTCGTGCGTCTGGTGCCGTTGGCCAGCGATAAAATCCTGATCCAGGATCCTGTTTTATTCGAAAATCTGGTTCGAGATGCTTTCGGGCAACGACGTAAAACCATCCGCAATGCCATGCAAGCGCTTTGCACCGCTGAAGACATTGAAGCGGTCGGTTTGCGTCCGGATGCGCGCGCAGAACAATTGCCGGTTGCCGACTTCATCAAATTGGCCAACTTTTTGGCTTCAAAATCGTCCGCGACCACGTAAACTACGGTCATGACCGCAAAGCACCAAATCGCCATTACCGTTAAAACACGATTCCTGGATGAACAGTCCGAGCCAGAACGCTCACGCTACGTCTTTGCCTACACGATTCGCATCGAAAACCAGGGCCAGGTTCCCGCCCAGCTGATTAGCCGTCATTGGATAATCACCGACGAGCAAGGCAAAGTGCAGGAAGTGAGCGGAGAAGGTGTTGTCGGTGAACAGCCGCATTTACGCCCCGGCGAGTCTTTCGAATACACCTCGGGTGCCGTGCTGGAAACTGCGCTGGGCACGATGCGCGGCAGTTATCACATGCAGGCAGATGATGGTCTGCAGTTCGATGCGGCCATTGCGCCGTTCACGCTCTCCGTACCCAGGACCTTGCACTAATGGCGACTTATGCCATCGGTGATGTCCAGGGTTGTTACGACGCGCTCTCGCGCCTGCTCGAGCGAATCAAGTTCGATCCTTCAAAAGACCGGCTCTGGTTTTGCGGTGACTTGGTCAATCGCGGCGGACAATCGCTTGAAACGCTGCGTCTGATCCATTCCCTGAAAATCCACAGCACGATTGTCCTCGGCAATCATGATTTGTCCCTGCTCTCGATTGCGCAGCGCCGCGAGGAGGATCAACGCAAGGTCAATCCCGATTTACAGCGTGTCTTGTTTGCGGACGACAAGGATGTGCTGATCAACTGGCTGCGCATGCAAAAACTTTTGCATGTCGATCGCACGCTCGGCTTTGCGATGGTGCATGCCGGCATAGCGCCGAAATGGACTCTCGGTATTGCCGAGGCGCGTGCGCGCGAAGTGGAATCGCGCCTGCACAGTGACGGTTACCGCAAGATTTTCAAAAACATGTATGGCGACAAACCGGTCTGGTCACCCAAACTGACCGGCCCCGATCGTGACCGTGCCATCATCAATGTATTCACGCGTTTGCGCTATTGCACGCCGTCCGGTCGAATCGTGTTTGAAGACAAAGGCCGTCCAGGCACCCAGAAACCTGGAAGCTATCCCTGGTTCGAGGTCCCCGGCCATGCAGCTCGCGAACTGCCGCTGATCTTCGGCCACTGGTCCACGTTGGGCTTGTTTATGGGGCTGGGTGTTTACGGAATTGATACCGGTGCCGTTTGGGGTGGTCGTCTAACCGCACTCGAACTGGGGCCGGAACTCCGTTTGCACCAGGTCACGGGCCGTGTGCAGGAAATACAGGCAGCGCGCATTTAATCCGTAGGGGCGCCCGCTTGCTGCGCCCGCTCTTGCTGGAGAATTCCGGGGCGCAGCAAGCAGGCGCCCCTACATGGAATCAGAGTCTTCCGTAATCGACAAACTCGAAAGCCAAGCTATGCGTTTCGTCTACCGGATGCCTTTCGCGCGGCATGACCCGCCATTTTTTCAAATCAAAATTCGGGAAAAATGCATCGGCATTTTCAACAACCGTATCGACATGTGTCAGATAAAGATGCGTCGCATACGGAAACATCAGTCGATAAATTTCGCCGCCGCCGATTATGCAAATCTCGGCCTCATCCCGGCACAAATCAAACACTGTTTCCACGGAGTTGACGGCTTCCATTCCGTCGAACGGAACCGAGCCGGAGCGCGACAACACGATATTGCGGCGTTTCGGCAATGCGCGACCCAGTGATTCCGCGGTTTTTCGTCCCATCACGATCGGCTTGTTCAATGTCAGCGCTTTGAAGCGCTGCAAATCCGCCGACAGATGCCATGGCAAGGCATTGCCGCGACCAATCGCGAATTCGTTATCGAGCGCTGCAACGAGCGAAATTTTCTGCATGGATCAAACCGCCACTGGCGCCTTGATGGCTGGCAGCGGATCGTAATGGTCGATGCGAATATCATCAAATGAAAATTCAAATAAATTCTTTATTGCCGGATTCAAATGCAGACTAGGCAAGGCGCGTGGCGTGCGAGAAAGCTGTTCGTTCACTTGGTCAAAATGGTTTGAATAGATATGCGCATCGCCGAGCGTGTGCACGAAATCACCGACTCCCAAATCGCAAACCTGCGCGATCATGTGCGTCAGCAAGGCATAGCTGGCGATATTGAACGGAACGCCGAGAAACAAATCGGCCGAACGCTGATACAGCTGGCAGCTGAGTTTTCCATCGGCCACATAGAATTGAAAAATCGCGTGGCAGGGCATCAATGCCATCCTCGGTAAGTCCGCCACATTCCAGGCATTGACGATCAATCGGCGCGAATCCGGATTACGCTTTATCTCGTCTACCAGCCATTGAATCTGGTCGATCGTGCTACCGTCCGGGCATTGCCAGGACCGCCATTGCTTGCCGTAAACAGGGCCGAGATCGCCGTTCGCATCGGCCCACTCGTCCCAGATGCTGACTTTGTTTTCTTTCAGATAGGCGATATTGGTTTCGCCTTTCAGGAACCAGAGCAGCTCATGGATAATCGAGCGCAGATGCAATTTTTTCGTCGTGACGAGAGGAAAGCCCGCGTTCAGATCAAAACGCATTTGCGCACCGAATACCGAACGGGTGCCGGTACCGGTACGATCGGATTTTTCCGCGCCGTTTTTCATCACGTGCGAAAGCACATCGAGATAAGCCTGCATCAGTCTTTAGCCTCGACTTCCTTTTTTGGCACTGGCACCGGCTGCAAGGTGGGCGAGCTTCTGGACATAAACAGGAATACCAGCCCCAACGCGATCAATGGAACACTCAGAATCTGCCCCATCGTGAGCCAGCCACCGGCCAAGTAACCCAATTGCTCATCGGGCTCGCGGACGAACTCGACCAGAAAACGGAATATGCCGTAAAGCAGCGCAAACCAGCCAGACGCCGCATAACGTGCTCGTGGTTTGCGAGTGAACCAGAACAGGAAACCGAGCAGCAAAAAACCTTCCAGAAACATCTGGTAAAGCTGGGTAGGATGCCGGGCAAAAGCATTCAAGGCCCCGCTGGCGTATTCCCTTTGCAGCTCTGCCGGAGTCATATTGGCATAGGGGCCGCCGAGGCTCTGCGGGAAAATCACGCCCCAATCGCTTTGGGTAAACTTGCCCCACAACTCGCCGTTGATGAAATTGCCCAGACGCCCCAATCCGAGCCCCGGCGGAACCAGCGGAGCGACGAAATCGATGGTATCGAAGATATGCAGCTTGTGCTTCCAGGACCACCAGGAAACCGCCGCCATCACGCCAATCAAGCCGCCATGAAAACTCATGCCGCCTTCATTGATACGGAACAGCATCAAAGGATCGGCGACGAAATTCGGAAAATTATAAAAAATGATGTAACCGATACGTCCGCCTAGCACGACGCCGACCATGGCATAGAAAAGCAGATCGCTCAAACCTTCTTCATTCACGCCCGGGAGTCTTCCGGCGCGTACGCGGCGCATGCCTAGAAAATAGGCGATGGCGAAGCCGGTCAGATACATGATGCCGTACCAGTGAATACCATGCGGCCAAAACGGAAGATGCAACGCGATTGGATCAATACTATGCAAATACATCATCGGGCGATTCACTCATGTGGTGTGTGTATTCTGCCCGATTTAAGTGCCTGGCCCAAGCATCAGGTGGCCGGAGCCCGTGCATATCCTTGTAAGCTGGCCGGATCATCCATCCGGTCCGGCAGTTCAGGAATTTCTGCGCGATTTCTTCCTGGACCAGATATTCAAGGCCTCGACACCGGCCGAGAATGCCATGGCGAAATACAGGAGTTTTCGGTCGATATGAATATCGAAACCTTCGGCAATCAGCGCGACACCGACCAGAATAATGAAGGCAAGCGCGAGCATCTTCACTGTTTGGTGGCGATCAATGAAATCACCGATCGGGTTCGCCGCAAAAATCATCACGGCAACCGCGATCATGATGGCACCGACCATGATCCAGCGATTATCCACCATGCCGACCGCGGTGATCACCGAGTCGAGCGAGAACACGATGTCGATGATCGCAATCTGTGCAATCACGTAGCCGAAAACGGCCGAAGGTTTGGTATCGATATCTTCGTCTTCGCCACGACCTTCGACAGAGTCGTGGATTTCCATCGTGCCCTTGACGAGAAGAAACAACCCGCCGGCAATCAATACGATATCGCGAACCGAGAAATTCTGGCCGAACAGACTGAAAAGATTGGTTTTCATGCTGGCCAGGAACGCCAGCGAAAGCAGCAGGCCGATACGGGTCAGGCAGGCGAGCGCAAGCCCCACTTTTCTGGCTCTGGGGCGTTGTTCCGGAGGCAGTTTGCTGACGGCAATCGAAATGAAAACGAGGTTATCGACGCCGAGCACGATTTCCAGCATTGCCAGTGTGAATAATGCTATCCACATTTCCGAACTAAATAAAAAATCCATCTCAGCTATTTATCCACGCCATGAACCGCGGGCCAAGAATGCAGGCCCAGCAAAGCAACACTATAAGGTCGGCCAGGAACACCGAAGCTGAACCCAGATCCTTTGCACGGCCGGACAACTCGTGGCGTTCACCTCCGAAGCGGTCCACCACGGCTTCAATGGCGGAATTGATCACTTCGACAATCAATACCAGGATCAGGCTGGAAACCAGCAGGGCCTTTTCGATACCGGTTTCGCCAGCCCACAGACCGAGCGGCGCAAAAACGATGAACAGATAAACCTCAAGTCGAAACGAGGATTCGAAATCCCATGCCGCCTTCAGGCCTTTCATGGACCATTTGAATGCATTGATGATCTGGAAAACGTTTCGGGGTGCATTTTGGCTTTCGGTACTGTCGGCCATCAGTCATCCATTGGGGCGGGCAAGCCGCGTATTTTGCCACAACCTGCCCCGAAACATGACCTTGAGCAGGCGTAAATTCGGCCCCATTGTGTGACATTGACCCCACATAACCGGAGATTTCGATGTTTGACGCGGAAAAGCTGCTTGGACAGATGATGGGAGATGCACTTTCGGGCTCGCTGGGCGGCAGGAAGCGCAAGCATAAACGCCAGTCTTCGGGGCTTTCGGGCCTGCTTGGCGGCGTCTCGACCGGTACCAAGGCCAAAATCGGCATTGGCTTGCTGGGTCTGGCATATGCCGCCTATGAACATTACAAACAAACGCCAGCGACGGCTTCTGCTCCCACTGCCGCCACCCCTCCACCGCCGCCCGGCCCAAGCGTCCAAACCATGCCGCCACCACCGCCGGCAGCCAGTCCGGCAATTGGCAACAGCAACGAGAATGCGCTGCATTTGATCCGCGCGATGATCACCGCTGCCGACGCCGATGGCTTGATCGATGCCGAAGAACGCGAGAGCATTCTAGCCCGCGCCCGCGAGGCAGGTCTGGATACAGAAAGCCTGCAAGCCCTGAATATCGAAATCAATGCACCGATGAATTTGAAGCAGTTGCTTGTCCGCACGCCGGATCATCTTCGCGATGAAACTTACGCCGCTGCCTTGATTGCGATTACCGCCGACAGCCAGGAAGAACGTGATTTTCTGGATCAATTGGCGATAGGGCTAAAACTGGACACCCAGGCACGCCAGGAAATTCACCAGCAACTCGGTTTGTGATTTTCACGCAAAGCCATGATCCCGAATGCCCCGGGTGAGATAGAGCCATCACCCGGGCTACGTCAAAATCTAACCAACTCGACTCAATCGGAGAACGACAATGCATCAATGGTTTTTCAGTTATGACGGCCAGCAAATGGGGCCACTCGATCAAAACGCTGCCGTCGCGCAAGCAATAAAAAATCCGAATGGCCATTGCTGGCGTCAGGGCTTTGCCGAATGGCAAGCGATTGCCAGCTGTGCGGAATTGCGCGCCGAAACCGCACCCGGCGCAATGACTGTGCCACCGCCGCCAAGCCAGCATCAGCAACGAAGCGATGTGATTGATTACAAAATCTTCGGCGAAGATATGCAGTTCGTCGAAATAGAACTCGACCCCGGAGAAAGCACCGTCGCCGAAGCGGGTTCGCTGATGTACAAGGATTCGGCCATTTCGATGGAAACCGTTTTCGGCGATGGTTCCGCAGCCTCCAGCGGCGGCGGCTTCATGGACAAACTGGTCGGGGCCGGCAAGCGCCTGATTACCGGTGAAAGCCTGTTCACCACGATGTTCTCGCATACCGGCCAGGGCAAGGCGAAAGTCGCTTTTGCCGCACCTTACCCCGGCACCATCGTGCCGATGACCTTGAGCAACTATGGCGGAAAAATCATCTGCCAGAAGGATGCCTTCCTGTGTGCGGCACGCGGTGTTTCCATCGGCATTTTCTTCCAGAAAAAGGTGATGACGGCCTTGTTCGGCGGCGAAGGTTTCATCATGCAGAAGCTCGAAGGCGACGGCATGGTCTTCATTCATGCCGGCGGCACGATTGTCGAACGCGAACTCAAAGCGGGTGAGCGGCTGGATGTGGATACCGGTTGCGTGGTCGCCATGACAAGCTCGGTGAATTTCGATATCAAATCGGTGGGTAGCGTTAAGTCGGCCCTGTTCGGCGGCGAAGGTGTATTTCTGGCTACCCTCACCGGGCCCGGCAAGATCTGGATTCAATCGCTGCCGTTCTCACGCCTGGCCGGGCGCATGTACAGCGCAATGCCGAGACAAGGCGGAAGCCGCGATGAAGGTTCGATTCTTGGCGGTTTAGGTGGAATTATTTCCGGCGATCGCGGTTTTTAATTTTGCTTAATTCTAGTGGGAGCTGGTTCACCAGCGATGAAATCTTGGCGATACCTGATGTTCGGCCATCAATCGCTGGTGAACCAGCTCCCACCAACTTGTCAGTCTCTGAAAATCGCAGTACCGCGCGTGCCGTCGGGATTGATCCAGCCACGCGACATGCCGCCGGTATTGAAAGGCATCGCGATGTTGCCGTCTTTATCCAATGCAATCGCGCCGCCATCGCCGCCCATAGCCGGCACGATTTTATTGATCACGTCTTCGGCCGCCAATGCGAGTGAATCGCCGCGATATTCCACTCGTGCGCAGATATCGTGCGCCACCACGGCGCGGATATAAAACTCACCCCAGCCGGTACCCGATACGCCGCATTTGTCGGTGGCGAAGGTTCCCGCACCGATAATCGGCGAATCCCCCACCCGGCTCCATTTCTTGTTCGTCATGCCGCCGGTGGAAGTTCCTGCGGCGATATGACCCTGTTGATCCAGTGCAACCGCACCGACGGTACCGAAATAAGTGCCTTGCACGGTATGCGTCAGTTCCGCCATTTCCTTGGCTTTTGCATCCTGCAGTTGCTGCCAGCGTTTGTCGGTATCGAAATACTTCGGATCAACGCGTTCGATATCCTTTTGCGTATCGGCAAATTTTTCCGCACCTTCACCGGCCAGCATGACGTGCGGCGATTTTTCCATAACACTACGCGCCAGCAGGATCGGATTTTTCACGGTAGTCACGCCGGCAACCGCACCAGCGCGCCTGGTATGACCTTCCATCACAGAGGCATCGAGCTCGTGGCCGCCTTCTGCATTAAAGACCGAACCCTTGCCTGCATTGAACCAGGGCGAATCTTCCAGCACGATGATGGCAGCCGTAACGGCTTCGAGTGCTGGGCCGCCGCGACTGAGTACGGCATAGCCAGCATCAAGAGCACGATTCAAATCCTGTTGCATCAGTTTGGCATCCGCTTCCGGAATGGATTCGCGACTGACGACACCTGCGCCGCCATGGATAACCAACGCAAATTTCTTGTTCGGGGAATTGTCTGGCATGGTCTTTTCTTTTTGATTTTGGGCAGCGCTTGATACGGAAATCGTGGCGAAACCCAACAGCGGGATTATGAGCAATAGCAGTCGATGCATGGCTGGCTCCTTTGGAGCAGCAAGCATAGCGGCTTGCCGATTCCAGTCCAAGCAAAAGACCCGGTTTTTCTTCAGTGTGTGGCGTGATTCACGATCGCCTTGGGAAATTCGATGCTTGCCCGCGTGCCCTCGTCGAGGCGACTTTCAAGCTTCACCGGCCAGTGATAGCGGTCTGACAATCGCCGCACGATGGACAAACCGACGCCCTGACCTTCCTTGCTGTGATTACTGCCACGGAAAAAAGTGTCATATACCTTGTCGAGATCTTCCTTGGCCATGCCCACTCCGGTATCGATGACCGTGATGCGCCCGAGTTCGATCACCACACGGATACTGCCTTCGTCGGTGTAATTGCAGGCATTGCGTAACAGATTGCTGAACATCACGCTCAATACCCGCGATGGCGCGAACAGATCGAAATCCTGGATTACCTCCACTTTCAGATCCACCGGCTTGTCACGCAACAAAATCTGCGCCTTGTCGACTTCATCGGCGATTACGTCTGCCACCGAAAATTCCTCATCCGGCAAACCGGTATCACCTTCACGAGCCAGGATGAGGAAACTCTCAATCAGGGCCTCCATGTCGCGACCGGCCTGCTTGATGCGGGTCAGGGATTTTTTGGATGAAGCGGACATGCCTTCATCGCCGCACATCATGTCGCCGGCGACGCGAATCACGGTTAATGGCGTCCTCAATTCATGCGATGCATCTCGGGTAAAATTCCGTTCGCGCTCGACAAAATTATTGATGCGCGATGCGTAATCATGCAACGACGATGCGAGCGTGAAAGTTTCGCCCTCGACATCGCTCGGCAGATTTTCCGGCTTGATTGAATTGGCATCGGGATTTTTTGGATCCCAAAGCTTGACCTGGTTTGCGAGCCAGATTACCGGCGACACCGCACGTTTGGAGGCACGATAGGTACTGAAGGCGATCAGGTACACCACGGCCAGCACCAGTGCCAGCGGCACCATGCCAAACCAGAATGCCAAGGCATCGACCTGGTCCTGCTTGAACTGCAAAAAAAGATGGCGGTCATCGCGCTGCTCGACCAGTATCAATGCTCCGCCTTTTTCCTGCGGCAGGCTGTGGAATCCGAGCGACAAGCCGCGCATGGTTTCCGGCAGCACCGCTTCGGAATCGCCATTGAACAAAAGATACCCTTTCATATTGTAGGTATCGGGCGCCGTGGCATTTTTGTTCGCTTGCAGGATGTCCCAGTAATGCTTCGCTTCCTGTTCCAGCGCTTGCCGGATCAGGACATGCTTGAGGATGATCGAGGCACCATAGACACCCAGTATTGCCGCGAAACTGATCACGGCAGCTTGCAGGATAAAAGCTGTCCAGATTTTCCGGCGCAGACCCGCGTTTGCCGATAATTTAGTCATGGGGTTTGGCGCGCGTTTCCTGGAAGGGTGTTATGCGGTCGGCGCAGTCTCTAGATCCGCAATGCGGTAACCGGCCGTTTGCACAGTATGCAGCAACTGTTTGTCGAATGGACGGTCAACGCATTTGCGCAAATTATAAAGATGGCTTCGCAGGGTATCGGAATCAGGCAGGCCGTCGCCCCAGATTTCGCGTTCGATATCGCGACGGGTGACAACACGCGGCGACTCGCGCATCAGGATCGTCAGCAGCCGCAAACCGATCGGCGACAGGAATATTTCCTGACCACCGCGCGTGACACGCAAGCTGGCGGTATCGAGCACCAAATCGGCAATTTTCAACACCTCGGCACTTACCTGGCGGCGGTCGCGGCGAATCAATGCCCGCACACGCGCTTCGAGTTCCTGGATGGCGAAAGGCTTGACCAGATAATCATCGGCGCCGGCTTCCAGCCCGGTGACTTTGTCGTTGAGCGTGTCGCGTGCGGTCAGCATCAATACCGGCGTCGATTTTTTTGCCTCGTTGCGCAGCTTGCGGCACAAGTCGGTGCCATCCAGTCGCGGCAACATCAAGTCCAGCACGATCACGTCATAACTATTGTCGACTGCCAGCCGATAGCCATCCAAGCCGTCACTCGCATAATCCACGCCAAAGCCTTTGGATTCGAGATATTCACCCACCATTTCCGACAAATTACGATTATCTTCGACCAGCAAAATCAGTCCCGATGGGTCATCACGGCGCATGAATATTCTCCTGTGGATTCATGCGGCGATTAGACGTGATGCGAGGTTTAATAAGCGTGAAGGCGAAACTGAACGGTTTTTTGGCTTAGCATAGCGATCACAAAATCAGGGAATACCCCATGCCAATCCAGTGGAATGCCTATCTGATGCCCGTGCTATTGCTGCTGGGCTCCAATATCTTCATGACCTTTGCTTGGTACGGTCATCTCAAATACAAAGCCAGCCCGCTCTGGATCGTGATTGCCGTCAGTTGGGGCATCGCGTTTTTTGAATACTGCTTGCAGGTACCTGCCAACCGCATGGGCAGCGATGTTTATTCGGCACCGCAACTGAAGGGGATACAGGAAATCATCACCCTGCTTGTATTCGCCGGATTTTCGATCTGGTATCTGGGCGAGCAGATCAAATGGAACCATGTCGCCGGTTTTGTGTTGATCGTCGTGGCGGCAGTATTGATTTTCTGGGAGTAGCGCTTCCTGCCATGTCCGCTTTCGCCGTGCGGGTACGATATACCGATCAAACTCTCCCGGGAAATTCGCTTCGATGAAAAACATTCTCACAGGCATTTTATTCTGTTTATGGGCGTGTCTCAGCCACGACATCCATGCAGAAGCATCTACCGAGCAATGGCGATTGGTAAAAAAAACCTGGGCACTTCCGGGCGACGCATTGGAAAGATACGAATACCAATACGACACCAGCGGCCGCATTATCGAAATGCGGAATTATCGCGGCAAAAAACTCAATCTGAGCGAAAAGGATTTTGTTTACGACGACCATGGTCGAATCAGCAGCTATCAAATTGTTTTCGGCGATTCGGACCCTTATCGCCATGTAATGACTTACGACGAGCAGGGGCGGCTTAAAAGCCATGAAGAAATCCGGCATCGCCGCGAATCGGGCAAGGATCAAGTCACGCTGACCCGCACTTTCAGTTATGGCGCCAATACCATCACCGAAAATAAAACCCGTGCTTCGTTTGGCGGGAAGTTGGTTGATGAAACCACCTATTTTCTGGATGCAAAAGGCAACTTCATCCGCAAGACCGGCATCGATCAAAATTCCGGTCAGAAAAGCCAGGAATATATTTTTGGCAATTACGACGACAAGCCCAATCCGCTGCTATATACCGGCGCGTATTTCCTGACCGAACTCAATAGCCGGCATGCCGGCGGTGAAGGTTTTTGGGAAGGCAGCCCGACCGCGACCAGCAGCTTCACCCACAACAATGATTCACTGGTTAGCAAGATGGTGATCACGTACACCACTTCCGATGGTGGCAAGGTAAACCACACCTATGAATACACCTACGCGAAAATAAAATAGGCGGAAATAAGGCACTGCGACGCAGCGGCCGATTTTGGCCAATTGAATACGAGTCTTGCGTCGAGTTGCAAAGCCCGGTGCGCTAAGGTGCACCGGGCGTCATCGTGATCTGGAAGATTATGTCTTGCCGATGGGCTTGCAAGGCTTGTTGCTAACGCACGTACTATGACCCTGCGGATAAGGCTTGATGCCGTTCATGAAACCCAGGTCAGGCTTCGCGAAACGCCCGATATTCGGAATCACGGTCGGTATATCCGTTTGCGAAACACCAAACCAGCTCGCCAGCGTGGCGGCATATTCATCCACTGAAGTACTTGGCAGCAGATGGCCCTGGTTATCGAGTGCATCGGGGCCATTGATGATCATTTGCGGGAATTTTCCGTAGACATTGCCGCCGCGGACCGAGCCACCGACGACAAAGTGATGCGCACCCCATCCATGATCGGCACCGGTACCATTACTCTTGAGCGGACGACCAAAATCCGATGCCGTAAAGGTCGTCACGTTCTGATCAACACCGAGTGCAACGGTCGCTTGATAGAAGGACGCCATGGCATCGGAGATGATCTTAAGGCGATCGGGATGCTCTGCAAGCGAATCGTGATTATCGAAACCGCCGAGGCTGACGAAGAATATCTGGCGCTTGTGGCCCAACACTTCGCGCGCCGCAATCAACCTGGCCACCATCTGGAATTGCTGCATCACATCGTTGTAATCGCCGTTGAGGCCGGGATTGAAACCGGCCGGATTTTTCGGAAAGAATCCTTCCAGCGTCAGCGAATAATTCAGGGCTTCGTCCATATCTATCTGTGCATTGATGGCACGGTTATAGACTCTGGCCGCCTGTTTCTCGAGCAGATTGGTGCGCGTCTGCAAATTCATTGCATTCATCGCCGTCATGCGATTGGTATTCCAGCTGCTCCAGAATTGCGGAGCGCCGTATTCGGAATTGATCGGATACGGCAATACCGTGCCGCCCACCTGCCAGGTATTGTTACCGGCGACGGAAATACACATCGATACATTGCTGTTATTGCCTGCGGCCAGCAGATCGCCCATGCGACCAGCCCAGCCGGTACGTGTCGTGTAATTAGGCACACCCAATTGCCAGAAGCGTTGATGGTCCGAATGCGAAAACAGTTGCGGCGGCAGTTCGAAACCGTCCGTGTTGTATTGCGCCTTGCTGGTCGGTTGCGCGAGCACGCCGACATTGGTCATCACGGCCGCCTTGCCCTTGTCGTAAAGCCGTTTCAGCGACGACATTTCTTTAGGGAAAGCAATTTGTCGACCATCATTGATCGAGGCTGCGGAGATCGGCAATAAATCGGGGCGCAAACGCGTAATGCCCAATGGTCGCGACAAAGAACCTTCGCGAGCAACGATGTACTGGTTATAGGTCGTCTGATCGTAGGGAATGATGGTGTTGGCCGCATCATTGCCGCCGAACAGGAAGAAACAGACCATCGCACGGTAATCGTTGGGCACCGGTGTCGACGCTTTCGTTCCCATATCGGCTGCGGCGGCAATTCCGCTCAGACTGAAACCAAAACCACCCAATGCGGCACCTGCTCCACCCGCGGCACCCAGAAGAAAACGGCGGCGTGTTTTGAGCGAAGCCTCTTCCATTACCATTTGTTCAAATTCTGATTTCATATCGGCCTCATTTTTGAATCAAATAGTCGGGTGAAATTTCAAACAGCATGATCGCCATCCTGAAACGGTCACGTGCCTGGTTCGTACCGGCCGGAACATTGGTCACGGCGGTAATCATGCTGGTACGCGCTTCTGGCGACAGGGTGCTCGACGTCATGATCAAACTCAACTTGTCGACCAAGGCCGTCGGATTGCCTGCAAGTGCGATGTACGCTGCGTAGTCGTGCTTGAAGGACGGGATATTTCCCGCCTCGAGCGATGGATCATTGGTCAGCCAGTACTCAATAAAGTTATGGCTATCGACCAGGGTCGACTCGTGATAAATCTGGAATTCGGGGCCGACCAGACCGTTGGCTCCCATTTCACCCGGCGGCGTGTATCCCGGGGAATAGAAATTGAACACGCTGGCCGAACTCAGTGGCCGTTGCGCGAACACTTCCTGCATCCACCATGGATTGATGTCATAGCGGGGCGTGGCACCATCTGGCACGGTAAACGCACGCAAGTAATGCGAAAGTCTCAGTACCGGTTCACGTAATTTGCCAGAAGTCGTGGTGGTAGCCTGCGCAATGTCACGGGCTTCCGGATCGAGCAGGATCGCCTTGATAACGGCCTTCAGATCACCGCGTACACCCTGGCCATTATTTGCAAACACCGCAGACACCCGACCGATATAAGCCGGTGACGGATTGCTTTTCACGAGCCGCTGTATCAATTGGCGACCAATAAAAGGACCCACGTTGGGATGATTGAACAAGGTGTCCAGTGCATCCTTCAAATCCTGTTCGGCCGTTCTGCCGGCCGGCAGGATCACGCCACCGACGATTTTTTTCTCGCTGGTGGAATGGTAGGCCGCCATTGCCGTCATTTGCTTGGTTACATCGCGATAGACCTGCGTTTTATCGAGCGGCAGCGGCGCCGGATTATCGACATTGTCGTAGATGCGGTAATAACCGTTGCGTGCGCTGTCGATGCAATACCAGGACTCCTGCACGGGATTGCAGTTGGCATAACTCCAGCCGGTCAATACCTTGGCCATGCCGCGAATATCATCCTGAGTGTAGGTAGGAATGGGCTGATTATTGGCATCGAGCTTACGGCTACCGTCCGCATTCAATTGCCACAAGCCTATGGAAAAAAGCTGCATGACTTCACGCGCATAATTTTCATCGGGAAGCCGGCCGGTCGCGATGTCTTCCTTCTGGTTGCCGATCATCGACAACCATTGGCCCATCGCGGGACTCAAGGTCACTTTTTCGAGCAGGGTACGATAATTTCCGAATGCATTTTCAGCCAGCAAATCGTAGTAAGCAGCATTGCGGACATTGTCTTCTTCGCCAATCACGAAGATCTGGCTGAGGGCCCAGGTAGTGCGCTGGCGCAATTGATCCTGCCCGGTAACCGCCTGCTTCCAGAAAGATTCAATCGTGTAGATATTGCTGAAGTTATCGATATCCACGCCCTGGGTACGCAGGTTCCATACATAGTCGTAATGCGACTGGCGCGGCATCGCAAATTGCGCTGTAAGCCAGGCATCCATACTGCTGTTGTCGAGCGCGGTAATTTCGGATTCTTTGGGCCCGAATGTCGTCTGCATCAGGAAACGCGATGCTTCTTCGGGCGTGGGATCTGCCAATGATTTTTCGGCGATTTCTGACTGAATGGCGGCAGCATCCTCTGCTTTCGAGACAGTGGAACCGTCCTCCGTCTGCGATGTGCAGGCCTGCAGCAGGAACAGCGGCAACAATAAGGCGCTGGCTTTGACCGGCAAGGAAAAGCGCCAAGCTTGGGTATGTGTCATATACGCCCCTGATGTTACAAATTGTTACGACATCTTAGGGCGTGAGTGGTGACTTGTCTTGCCGTTAAAAAAGAAAATCCGGCCTCTATTGTGAATCAGTTCACGTTTTCAAGCATTGAAGCGCTTAAGCAATGTGATGATGTTCACTTTCCGGCTCAAATCGCACTGCTTACCGGGCTGGCTTTCAATCGCAATCTCAGCAAAGCCCAGATGAAATGCAGCCATAGGCCGAGCCAGATAAAGGGTTCAATCCAGTCCGGCGTTTGTGCTGCTTCATATTTCTGGAAATAACGCCAAAGACTTCGGTGCTTCTGCCACTCGACCCAGGTTGGCTTGGTCAACCCCGATGCACCACGGACATGGATAACCCGAACGCTGTTATCCACCAGCACTTCATAGCCCGCCATGCGCACGCGCCGGCACAAATCCAGATCTTCCGCATGCAGCCGATAGCCGTGATCAAAGCCGCCGACATGGTGAAACACCGTCGCCGGCATCATCATCAATGCACCGGAGCAGGCTTCCACGGCCTGAACTTTTTTGTCGGGATCCCGCCCCATGTAAATCAGATCCAGATCGGCATGGTTTTTCAGTAATGAAATAAGGGAGAGATCGAATCGCCGCGACGCTCGATCGGCCACGCCTTTTTCATCAACCAGATCGACACCGATAAGTCCTGCTCCGGCATATTCAATCGCGCTATCGCGCAAACGCGAAAGACTGTCGGGCTCGACGTAGGCATCCGGATTCAGAAACACCAACCATGGCTGCGACAAAGCGCTCGCGCCCTGATTGCAGGCCGCGGCAAAACCGAGATTTTCGGTATTGCGAACCAGGCTGATGCGCTGGTCCTCCGGAAGTATTTTTTCAACGATGGCGCAGGTGTCATCGCTGGAAGCATTATCCACGACGACGACTCTGCGCAGGCCGACAGCGCGACGCAATCTTCTCAGGCACATGCCGATCGTCGCGGCGCTCTCATGTGTCACCACGACCACGGCGATATTATTGTTGACCGGGCTAGTCATGCGCTTGCTGCCGAAGACTGGACACTTCCGCTTCGAGTTCGGCGATGCGCTGTCTTGCCCAGATACCGAAACGAATTTCCTGGTAGTAGTGGGCATAGACCGATTCTTCGGCATCGCCATAAAGCGACAATGCCGGCAAGGCGGTCAGCGCCTTTTCCGATTTCGCACAGACCGCCACGTAATACATCGGCGGATAATTCAAGCCATTTTCAATTTCTTCAGCCTTGTGCATCAATGCTTCGACCCTGCCCTGCCGGTCAAGCGCCCACAGACTGGATTGAAACAAGAGCTTCTGGGTATAGATCTTCCTTGCGGGGAAATGCTTTTCCAGCAGCTCCGAAAATTCTTCGAAATACAATTCGCGGACATGGTGCGGATTCACCACGCCGGTCGCATCGGTATAATTTTTCTTGTCGGGTGTCGATATCAGCAAGATGCCGTCTTTTTTCAGCAGACGATGGAAACCCGCCATCAGGCGATCATGTTCCATGACATGTTCGAGTGTCTCGAAACTGGTAATGACATCGAAACTTTCCACCGGAAGCTGATCAAGCGATGTGACATCGGCCAGATGGAATTGCAGCTTGCCGGATGATGCATAACGCGTTTTTGCGTGTTCGATACTCGCGGCATCAATATCGATGGCCTGCACACTGGCTGCCTTGCAGGCCAGCAAGGCAGCACCGAAACCCTCACCGCATGCAGCATCAAGTACGTGTTTGCCGGCGACCAGCGACAAGGCAAAGGCATAGCGATGCCAATGCTCATAGGCAATCTCGCGCACGCATTCGGGCGTGAAGCGTTCGCCGGTAAACGGCAATATGGATTGCGGTGTTGCCTGAGTCATAAGCTTATTGCACCGAACAAGTCACCTTGCGGACCCTTGTCTTGAATGCCGAGTATATTGGCAGAAAACTGCTCGCGGAGCTCGCGCAATGGGTCCTGCAAAATAAACCGCGCAACTTGCTCGTGGTAATCGGGCCAACGCGCCAGCAAACGCTGCAAATTATCGCCACCGGGTCCGAGCCCGAGTGGTCCGAAGGAAGCAGAGCCGGCGTGGGCGACATAGGCATTTACGCACAGGACGTTTCGCCATCCCATCGCCGCGACGCGACGACAAAAATCGTTTTCCTCGCCGTAGCCTCGGCCAAAGGTATCGGCATCGAAATTACCGCATTGCCTGAGCGCGGCCCTTCGTATCCACATGCAAAAGCCCATCGCGGTAGGAAGCTCGGGCAAGTCGGTGGACGTGATCAAGGCGGCTGCTTCCGCCATCAGATCCAGATTCTCCGGTAGCGGATTGTTTTCGCAAAATTTCGGATAGGAGCAAATTTCGGCATTGTTCGACCATGGCGTTATCGTGGCGATGCTTGCATCGCTGACGGCGCATTGCGTGATTTTCTCGAGACAGCCCGAAGTAAAAATCGTATCCGAATTCAAAAGCAGCACGTCGCTGTCGCCCGTTTCCCGAAATGCCGCGTTGCAGTTCGCCGGGAAGCCGAGATTTTCATCGCGTCTTGCAATATCCACATGGAATTTTGCACGGTTCTTGAATTGAACCAGCAAATCGGCGACGCGCGGATCAGTGGAAGCATCATCAGCCAATAACACCCGGGCACCGGAAGGCAATGTTTTAAGCAATGAACCAAGACAGATATCCAGGGCCTCAAAGGCATTGAAGACCGGCACGACAATCACGGGGAACAGGGACGACGACATGTTTTCTATTCCCAGCGATGCGGCATTTGCATCAGGCCGAAGGCACGTGACTCGCCGCTAATTTTCACGTCGCATTGCCAGGTCTGGAACAATCTCAAACCAGCCGTGTCCAGCGAATGCACGCGTAAATTGTAAGTGCCCGGCAACAGTGCCAGCTGCGGAAATACCAATCGAAACGAATAGCGTCCGTCGCCAAGTTCGCGTGCGGTAATTTTTTCCATCTCGGAGCTAATGCCATAAACGGGGGTACCATCGACACGAACCCACCCACACATCATCGTAGGCGGCGTGCCATCTTTCGAAGTCAGCACGGCCTCTATCCCGAAATCGCCCCCCGCCGGGAAAACGAGTTCGGCAGCGACATCCAAACCATTGCAGACGACCGACTCGATACCGAATTCATACTCCGATGCATGCCGGGTTTCGACATGCGCCTGCTGCGTCTGCCTGCTTTCGTGCCACGCAAGATAACTCTGGGTAACGTTGTAGACATCCCCGCGCATTTCAACCTTGCCATGGTGTAGCCAAATCGCTTCGCGACACAGTTTCTGCACGTGATACATGCTGTGCGATACCAGCAACAGGGTGCCACCCGAACTGACGTAATCGTCAATCCAGCGCGAACATTTTTTCTGGAAACTTTCATCGCCGACGCCAAGCACTTCGTCGGTAATCAGCAAGGGCGGCCGGACCGCGGCGATAATCGCGAAGCCAAGCCTCACGATCATGCCGGAGGAATAATGCTTGGTGGGTTCATCGATGTAGCGGCCGATATCGGCGAATTGCTCAATCTCGAGCATCTTTTCCTTTAGCTCGGCATCGCCAATGCCGTACAAGGCGGCAGACAGGCGAACATTTTCACGACCGGAATACTCGGGATGAAAACCGGCACCCAATTCCAGCAGGGCACCGATGGCGCCTCGCGTGATGACTTCACCTTCACTGGGAGTCAATACGCGGGTTATCAATTTCAACAGGGTGGATTTACCGGCACCATTCTCGCCGATGATGCCGATTGAACAGCCCGGCATCAGTTTGAAGTTGATATCGCTCAACACCGTGGTGTGCCGCGTCGGCGCCCTGCCCCGCAGCATGTCGAACAATGCGCTTAGACGGTCACCGCTATTGGCGAGCACCGGATAGCGCTTGCTGATGTGATTGACCTCGACCAGTGGCAGGTTTTTATCGCTCACAGATAATCTTCCAGATGCGGTCTCGCACGGCGAAGCAAGGCATAACCAAGATAGGCAATGATCAGTGCCACCATGCCGGAAACACACAGATGCCGCCAATCCACCGGCAAGCCGAGAAAGGCATGGCGAATCGCAATAATGGGGGCAGCGAACGGATTCAGATTCAGCCATCGCTGAATCTCGGAGGGCAATTGTCCGGAATCGTAGATAACCGGCGTCAGGAAAAACAGCAGGCTGAGTATTTGCGAAATGGCCGCCCCCACATCGCGCAAGAAAACATTCAATACGGCAATGATATTCGCGAAGCCAAGCGCGAAAACGCACAGCACTGCCAAACTCAGCAATACGGCCGGAAGGCCGGACAGTTTCAACGGGCTGCCAAGCAAAACCAACACGACCAGCACCACCGCAAAGCCGGCCAGATCAAGCAATACGCTGGCACTGACTTTTGCATCCACCAGCAAATGATGTGGCAAGGCAATCTTGCCAATCAGCGCAGCGCTGCCGGTCAATGCCGCAACGCTATTGCTTACCGCGTTCGCGAAAAGATTCCACGGCCATAAACCCAAGGCGAGAAACGCGGCATAACTCAGATTTTCAAACTGCGTGCGTGCCTGCAGCAAATGCGAAAACACCCATGACAGCACCAGCAATTGCGACAAGGGCAATAGCAGATGCCATAGCACGCCAAGAAAACTGCCGCGATAACGCTCGCCCAATTCACGACGCAATAGTTCACGGAAAACCGAACGATATGCGGGTTTCATTATTTCTTGGCGGCTTTCTCGCGTTCTTTGCGCAAAGGCTCAAGTGCCTTGAAACGCTCGCCGTATTCGTCGGTGAGCTTGCGGGCATCGGACGGATTGCGAACAACAGTGGGAGTAATCAAAACCAGAATTTCACTTCTGTTGTTGTTCTTGGTTTGCTTCCCAAACAAGGCACCGATGAAAGGCAGACGACTCAGAAATGGTATACCCCCCGATCCTTTCGATTGATCCGTCGCGATCAAGCCTGCCAGCACAACGGTTTCTCCACTTTGTATGGCGACTTCGGTTTTCAACTTGTTGGTATCGACCCGCACGTTTCCGGTCGCGTCGGCAACATCCGAAGCTTTGCTGACGTCTTGAGTAATATCGAGAAAAACCATGCCGTCCGTGGAGACGCGTGGCTTCACTTTCAAACTTATACCAGTCTGGCGGAATTGAACCTGGCTATAGGTGTTGTCGGCGTTGTTGTTGCCGCCGGAATTCAAAATGGTGCTGACAACCGGAATTTGTTCACCGGAATCAAAACTCGCTTCCACGTTATTTCTTACCAATACCGAAGGTGCAGAAAGAACTCTTACATTGGAAAGAGTATCCAGCGTACTGATGACCGCTTTTGCACTCGGGCCAATCAAGGTCCAGCTTTGTCCGGTTGGCTGAATGGAGGAACCGTAGGTGCTCCAATCATTCTGTGTTTGTGATGCCGTGAGTTCTCCTGCATTGGTAATTGCATTGTTGAAGAACCAACTCACGCCATATTCCAGTTTACCGCCCAGAGTCACCTGAATGACTTGTGCCTCGACATGCACCTGAAGTGGCATGTTATCCAGTCGCTCTATCGCGCGACGAATCGACTCCCATTGTCCGGGGCTGGCGCGAACCAGCAGGGAATTGCTTTCTTCGACGGCGCTGATGCTGACATCGCCGGTCGCGATGGAGAGTTCGGAGTTTCTTGCTGCCGCGATGGAACCGGGCTTGGTGGTATTTGTCGGCGAGGGGTTGTCGATGGTGCGTACTTCCACCGGTTCCAGACCCGGTTGAATCGGGGCCGAGCCATTGCCTTTGGTGCTGCCGCTGCTATTGCCGAATACGCTGCTCAACTGATCGGCCAAATCGGTGGCTTTCACGTTTTTGACTTCATACACGTACAAACGCACGCCTTCACCGCCGGCATCCATTCTTTCGATCCAGCTTTCCACGTCACGCAGATATTTTGGCTGCGCGGTAATGACCATCACCGCATTCTGTCCTTCCAACGGCATGAAACGGAACATGCCGGCCAGCGGCGTCTTTCCGTTTTCGCCGAATACTTTTTCCAGCTCGGTCACGATCTTGCCGGCTTCGGCCGATTGCAGCGGGAACACGCCGACCGACATGCCGGCAAGCCAATCGACATCGAAAATTTCGATGGTACGAATGTAATTTTGCAATTCGGCACGGGTACCACCCAGCACGATCATGTTGCGGGTGTTATCCGCCTGGATGACGGCCTTGTCGCGTGCATAGGGTTTCAGCAGTTTTTCCATTTCGGTCGCCGAAATGTATTTCAGCGGTATGGCGCGAATTTCATAACCGCGTGCGTTCGCAGGCGAGCCAGTGCGCGGCGACAAATTGCCTGCCACGGCCTGGTCACTCGGCACCACATTGTAGCGACCGTCGCTCCAGATCAGGCGTGCGTTATTCCAGCCCAACACCATTTCGAGCAGGGACACTGCCTGAGCCGGACTGACGGGACGCGGCGTCGCCAATGTCACGGTTCCCTGCACGTTTGGCGCTATCACATAATTCTGTTGCAGCAGATCGCCAAGAATGACTTTCACTACGGCCTGAACCGATTCACCTTCGAAATTGAACGTGGCGTCACCGGCGGAACTCAAATTCGGCGCTGGCAGGGATGCCACACGCTGATTGATCAATTGGCCGTTGCCGTTGCGGATGGTCGCAGTCGATGGCTTTTTGGCAGGATCTTCATTGCCGATGGACTTTTCGTCCTTGTTTGCTTCCGACTGCTTGTCGGTGTCGATCAATACCGGCGCGCGTTTCATCACGATCTCGGACTTCGCGGGTTCTACCGCCCAGGCGGTTGTCACCGTGAACACGGTCATCAGGATAATCATTGGCAGTCGTAATTTAAGCATTTGTCTACTCTCGTTATTTTTTCGCTTCCGATGCCGCTTTTGCGGCATCAGCTTGCATCTGTGCACGACGCGCCGCAATTCTCTGGCGTATCGCTTCAATTTGTTGTTCCTGGGTCATGCCTTGATTTACCGGCGCCGTTGTACTGGCAACCGGTGCGACAAACGTCGGTGCTACCTGCACGACGGGCGCCGGTGCGGGTATCGGGTTTTGCGCAGCACCGTTATTTTCCGGTGGCGCGGCGACCGTGACCGGCGTCGGCGATTCGCCACCCTTGCCGTTAAAAACCAACAAGTCCATCGAGCGTTGACCGGTCGGCCCTTCCAGCACCGCACGGCGCGGCTCGAGTTGCACCAGACGCCAGGCAGTACCTTCAATCAGATCCCCCAGACGCACACGGCGACTCGCGCCGCCCTGATTCTCGCGGAACAAGGCCATTTTCAGATTGGATGTGATCAACACGCTACCGAGCGAGACATCCAGCTCGGCCGCCGAGGTATCCCCCGGCGCTGCCTGCACGACGCCGGGGCGGCGATCCAGCATCAACAATGGCCGCGTACCGACTTCGAGATAAGTGCTCATCGGTTCGAGCGTCGGTTTGTTCTGCGCGATTTTCACGTTCGGCAGCGGCTTGGCCAGACTCATATCCACCGGCAGGGCATCAAAGCGCGCGCCCAGACCGAAGAAAGCAACGAGTAGCACCATGAAAGCCCAGAGAACGAAACTCGCCAATAACATCGTGCCGGTATTGCTTAGCTTAGCCATTGGGTTTCCCCTGCTTTTCCGGCGGCACTTGAATGTAACCGAACAGATCAAACACCACGTCGACGGCGCCGCCGACCGGCCCGGCATTGTTGTAGCTGCTGCGCGAGAGTAATTCGAGATTGTCGATGAACAATTGCGGGCTGCCGCCTTCCAGCGAATGCATGATATTGGCCATTTCAGCCATGCCGCAACGCAAACGCACCTGCACCGTCACGCGCTGGAAATCTTCCTTGACCGAGCTGTCGGTCGGCGTGCGTGCAATGATCTGGCAGGCATTGGGGTTCGGACTCGCCGCACTGACGACTTGTTCCAGTCGTTGCACCAGCGCGGCACTTGCCAGTTCCTTGTTGGCTTCCGGCAAAAAATGCGGCGTCAATGCTTGCTGTTGCCTGACCTCGCCCAGTTTTTTCTCCAGCGCCGGGCGCTGACTGGCTTCCATTCGATATTGCAGTTCCTGATCACGCAACTGATTTATCTGATCACCCATGTCCATCATCGGCGCAGTGAACCACCAGTGCACCAACAGAAAATAAGCAAATACAAATACCAAGGCCGCGCCGAGAAAAACTTTCCAGCGTTCCACTTTTTCCGGCGATGCGTTCTTATCGGGGCTTGTTGCCATTGGCAGCCTCCTTCGAACCATTCACCGTTGCAGTGAGCGTAAAGCGATCGCGATTGGTACGGGCATCGGGCTGCACCGCTCCGACAAGCGCGGGGGAATTGATATAGGGCGAACTTTGCAACTGACTGACCAATGCAGCGGCTTGTTTACTCTGGCCGACCAGGACTAGGCGTCCCTCGTTCACCGACAGTTTGTCCAAGGCAGTGTCATCGGGTATGCGCTTGGTCAGATCGTTGATCAGGGCCAGCATGGTCGGTTGCGATGTCCGGAATTTCTGCAGGAAAAGTTCTGCCTTGCCCGTCTGCTTCAGTTGCTCGCGAAAGATATTCGCCTGTTTTGCCTGGGTTTCCGCCGCCGCGACTTTTTGCTCCCACTCGCCAAGCACTTTTTCGCGGTTGTTGAGGATCAAATTCATCGCCAGACACAGCAGCACCAAGCCCGCTATCGCAAGGCCAAGATTCAACCATGCATTTTGATTTGACGTTGCCATCCGCATGCTGACCGGAAGCAAATTGATATCGAGTATTTGCTTCTGGTCATCGACAACATCAACGCCGCTTAGATCACCGGCAAGCACGCCCAATGGCTTCAATGCTTTTTCCAGCGTGATCTTCGGCAGCACGATCAATTCGACCTGGCATTGTTTTGCCTGCTGATTGCGACTCAGGATACGGGCTTCAAAATACACCTGATCCGGCGTAAAAGGCGTTTGTCTGTCTATTTCGAAACTCACCACTTCACGCAATTTGCTTTCCGCAGCCAGCGGCAGGCTCAGTATCCTGCGCAAAATCTGTTTATTGTCGAGCAACAAATAGCGCGGAGCACCGGCTTGATGCTGCAGGCGTACGCGGCAAGTTTCCAGCAGGGCTTCGTCGTCCGAAGGCAAACTTCCCAATGCCGTCAGCTGGCCATTGTTCGCGGCATAAAAATGCAGTTGGTTGTCCAGCACACGAATGCAAACACGGCGGTCGGCCGCTCCCAGCAATTCCTGCCAGGACAACGGCAGCAAGGAGAAACCATGCCGGCGTACCTGCGACCACCAGGACGACAGCGCACTGCCCTGATAGGCCAAGCGCATGGGTTCCAGCAAATTGGATTTTGTATTTGCAGTCATAATTTAGTCGTTTGCTCCCACTCGCCATGCGAGGGGGGTGTAAAGCTGACCAAAGTTACCGTTGCTACCCACACGCAAGGTCGCGGTAATTTCGGCACGGCTGCCATCAGGCTCGATGGCAAGGCTGGAAATACTATACGTTCCCGTGCCGCTGGTCGCGAGTGGGTTACCGTCAGGCAGCGTAAAAACAGGCATTCCGGGTTTCCAGGCTTCACGCTGGGCCAATAATTGCGCTATTTGCGGGGCTTGCAGGCCCAATGCAGCAAGTACCTCGGGCGATGCAAAGCTCGGGTTGGGCCGGTTCAGGCCGCTGTAGATCGTGATCAGCGGCTGCAACTTTGCATACAACTCCGGCGTCATGCCCAACACTTGCTGCAATTCGGAAATGGTTTGAAAAGCGCCATCCTTCGAACCATAAGGCCGGCCTGCCGCTGCGTATTGAGGGTCTTCCGCACCCCCAGGCAAGGTCAGCAAATCGTCGGGGTCACGCCAATCCATAATGGCAGAACTGATGTTTTGTGCCTGCTCTGCATCGGCACCCACGGCAAGCAGCAATGTATAAATGACATCCGCACCTGCCACATTGATATCGACTTTTCCGGATTCATCGACCGTACGAATTTCAATCCGGGTTTTATCGACCGTGTATTTATAGACGCGATTATCCGGTACCCATTGCAATAGTGGGTCGGGGTTGCTGAGCCGCATTGTCGCCACATCAATGCCACCTTCCGCAGCGTAGTGTGCCTGCACCGTGCGAGCGAGCAATTTGCCCTGCTGGTGTTCGGTACTCGCGACCAAGGCGAACACACCGATGATGCCGACCAGAATGATCAGCATCCAGAGCACCAGCAAGAGGGCGATGCCGGATTCGGTTTTTTTCTTGCCGCGGCGAATCATTCGCCGTCCCCTATGCCCGGATCAGAATTGAATTGCGCTTGTTGCAAACCGGGGTTACCGCCGGTTGCCGTTGCGGCAGACAATTTCGACGCCGCCACCAAGAGCGGCCAATGCATTTTTTTATCGGCGAATTCAATTTTCAAACTGGTTTGCAAGGGAATCTGCGTTGGTACGTCCCAGTCGTTTTTCCAGCTGCCCGGCTTGGATTGCTCGTCCAGCGTGCGATAGGAAAATTCACCGCTTTTGATTCCATCCAGCAGAATTTCCGGCTTGCGTTCATCTTTCAGCAGGCCTTCGGTCGTGATTTGCCGAAAACTGAATTCGAGTTGATAGTTTTCGCCACCGCGCTTGAGTTCAAAGGTCTGCAGATAAGCGCCACCATAAGACAGATAGCCCGGCATATTGGCTACGAACTGCAGTTTATTGCGATCACCGGAAAAAAAAGTGGCTTCGCCATTGCTCGCATCAAATTCGTAGGCGATCGGCAATGCGCCGGTAATTTGCCGACGCAGAAAACTCTGTACGCTGCGCAGTTGCTCATTGCGCTGAGCAGCGGCTTCCGATTTTGCCGAGGCCGAAGCACTGCTGCGCATCAGGTTCAAACCGAGCATGACCAGCAAAGCCATCAAACCCGTTACCACCAGCATCTCAAGCAGGGTGAAGCCACTCTCACTGTGCAGGTTCATGCGCGTGTGTCGATATGAAAATTGTTGGCAGTCTGTCGTTCTCATAATTCGGGCACGATATTATTGGCCGGCGCCTGCCGTGCCTTGTAACTGACAAAACGCAGCTGTTCCTGCGGCTTGTCGCCCCAGCTGACCAGTAAATTGACCTGGTACAAGACGGGTGGACTCAGCGCTTCAATGCCACTCGACACGGCATCTTCACCGATGCTCGGATCGGGCACTTCCTTGATATCGAGTTGATAGCGGTATTTACCGTCTTCCCATTCGCCTTTCTTGCTCTCGGGCTCGATAAATTCCATCGTGCCGATGGTATCCATCAAGGACTGGGCGTGCATGCTGGCTTCGCTTGCCTGGCCTGACCAACGGACTTGCCGCAAACCACCCGACATCGTTGAAATCACCAGCGCGCTGGTAACGGCAAGCAAACCGACCGCCATCAGGACTTCCAGCAAGGTAAAGCCGCGCGACATCTTCATGGCGACAAACCCGGTTTCGTGACGGTCACTTCACCAGTAAGCCACTTCACGTCAATCTGCCATTTCGCGGTGTCATGCTGCAGCACGATGCGTCCACCGGTTGCCGCACCATCGGGGAAAAACTTGATCGCGGCGATATCGTTTTCAGGCTGTTCGCGACGCGCCGTGGTGGCGATCACTTCCAGTGATTTTGGCAAGGTACCCGAATGGTTCTTCGGCCCTTTCCATTCGCGGGTTTTTACATTGATCTGGAAACTCCGGGCTTCGCCGGTCAGCATGGCCTGGCTTTTCGTGAAGCGTAGTTCGGCAGCAAGCTCTTTTGCCGACGAGCGCAACTTCTGGCCCGGCAATTGCTTATTCAGGGTATAGGCTGCGAAGCTCATCAAGAGCGCAATCAAACCGATCACGATAATGATTTCCAGCAAGGTGAAACCTCGGGCGATGCGTCCCGATGAAGGCGTGCCGCAGGAGACGGAATGTCGGAAGCGGCCTGCTTTCATACATCAAGGCTTGACGACAATATCTTTATCAAAGCCTTCGCCACCCGCTTTTTTATCGGCACCCAAACAGACCAATTCGAACTCGGCATCGGTACCCGGATTGTGATATTCGATCGGACTGCCGAACGGATCTTTCAACTGTTTTTGATCTGCATAGGGCCCGAGCCAGCCTTCGACATTGCCAGGAGCCTTGACCAGTGCATCAAGGGTGTCAGGCAGAGTACCGACATCGGATTGATATTCACTGACTTTCTGTGCAAGCAAATTCAACTGGGTCGTTGCCAACCTGGCATTCGCCTGCTTCCTGTTTTTGGAAATACTGCTGATTGCCACCGCCATGATGGTGCCAATCAATACAATCACAACGGCCAATTCGATCAAGGTAAAGCCGGTTTGCCTTGGTAAAGCACGAAATTTGTATTTCATTAGAGAACGGCTCCTGTGATATCAAAAATTGGCAGCAAGACTGCGAGAATAATTATGAAAACCATGAACGTCATCAGCAATGTCAGCGCGGGCAACAACACTGCCATCAAACGGCCTATGGAATGGTTCGCTTCGGTATCGAAGGTGTCCGCCACTTTTAGCAGCATGGTATCCAACTCACCCGACTCTTCTCCCACCTGGATCATTTGTACCGCCAGCCTCGGAAAACTTTTTTGTTTTGCCAAGGCATAGGCGAGACCTGAACCTGTCTTCACCTCGTTACTCGCCACGTCCACCGACTGCCCCAACACTTGGTTAAACAAAACCGGGCGCGATAAGTTCAAGGCGTTCAGCAAGGGAACACCGCTTTGCACCAGGGTTCCCAGTGTCCGGGCAAATCTTGCGGTATCAATTCTGGCAATCAGGGTTCCGAGCAATTTCGAATTCAGTATTCGCTGATCCACCGCCAAACGCCAGGCCGGGTTCTGCCACTGCTTCTGCAGCCAGTATGCGCCAGCAAACAACAGGGGAATGGGTACCCACCACCATGCCCTGACCATTTTGCTGATCCACATCAGCATGACGGTATACCAGGGAATTTCGGCACCGAAATCTTCAAACATCGATTCGAATTGCGGCAAGACAAGAGTGAATAAAAGAAAAAACGCGACGACTACCATCAACATCAAAATGCAGGGATAAATCAGAGCGTTGACCAGCTTCATCCGGAATTCGCGGCTGCGTTCCAGATATTCGGCGACGCGCGTCAAGCTGATTTGCAGGCCGCCACCGGCTTCACCGGCTCGTACCATATTGACCATCAGGCGCGAGAACAATCCGTGCTGTTGTTCCAGCGCATTGGACAAAGTGCCGCCGCCGCGTACCGATTCACGGATGCGTTCCAGTACTTTCTTCCCGCTCGCCGATTCCGGCAATTCCAGCAACACGCCAAGTGCCTTGTCCAGCGGCTGCCCGGCACCGAGCAAGGTGGCCAGCTGCTGGGTAAATTGCAGCACCTGCGCATCGCTCATTTCGCTTTTCTTGAATAGCGAAAACAGGCTCCCCTGTTCCGACAAATTATCCGAGCGTTGCGCTTCGATCGGCAAATGCCCCTGCTCTTGCAAACGCGCAATCACTTCCTCGGACGAAGCCGCTTCCATTTGTCCGACAAGATTTTCGCCTGCCGATGACAGGGCCTTGTAACGAAACAGAGGCATCTCAGGCTTCTTCCGTCACACGAAGAACTTCTTCAATCGTCGTGACGCCCTGCATGGCTTTCAACAAACCGTCTTCGTACATGGTCCGCATGCCGCTGTTGCGCGCGGCCTGTTCGATATCGCCCATGCCGGCGTGTTGCATCACCAGTTTCCGCAACACGTCGTTCATCACCAGGAATTCCATGATCGTGGTGCGGCCCAGATAACCCGTGGGAGAAACGGCGGAAGGTTTTGCGCGATACAAATAAATGATGCCGTCCGGCTGGAAACGACGCAGACCGAATTTCTCGATTTCCTCGATGCTGGCTTCGTATTTTTCGGCATTGTTTGGCTCAAGCTTTCTTACAAGGCGCTGCGCCAAAATTCCGTTGACTGTTGACGTCAGCAGATAATCTTCCACACCCATATCAAGCAAACGGGTAATGCCGCCAGCGGCATTATTGGTATGCAGGGTGGACAACACCAAGTGGCCGGTCAGCGCTGACTGGATGGCAATACGCGAAGTTTCCAGATCGCGCATTTCGCCGATCATGATGATGTCGGGATCCTGCCGCACGATGCTTCTGAGTGCATGCGAGAAATCAAGCCCGATCTGCGGCTTGGCCTGGATCTGGTTGATACCTTCGATCTGGTATTCGACCGGATCTTCCACCGTGATGATTTTTACATCCGGCGTATTGAGTTGATTGAGCGCCGCGTAAAGCGTTGTCGTTTTGCCGGAACCGGTCGGGCCGGTCACCAGCAAAATACCATGCGGCTGTTCCAGCACCTTGACGAAGTCACCGAGGAATTCATCGGTAAAACCTAATGCTTTGAAATCGAGCACGACGGATTCGCGATCGAGCAAACGCATGACGACCGATTCACCATGGGCCGTTGGTACGCTGCTGACACGCAAATCCAGTTCCTTGCCCTGCACGCGCACCATGATGCGGCCATCCTGCGGCAAGCGACGTTCGGCGATATTCAATTTCGCCATGATCTTGATACGCGAAATGATCGCGGCGGTCAGATTGGCTGGCGGCGATTCGGCATCGATCAAAACGCCATCAACGCGATTGCGGACTTTCAAACGATTTTCGTATGGCTCGATGTGAATATCCGATGCGCGCATTTCTACGGCACGCTGGATGATCAAATTGACCAGGCGGATAACGGGAGCTTCTGAAGCCAAATCGCGAAGATGTTCGACATCGTCTTCGTCGCCGCTACTAGAATCGTCACCAATATTTTCGACGATGGTGCCCATCGCGCTTCGACCCTGGCCGAAATAGCGTTCGATCAAATCCGAGATTTCCGAACGTAAACCGACCAGCACTTTCACGTTCTTGCCGGTCGCCAACTCCACCGCCTGTGCCGCGTAATCGTCTTGGGCATCGGCAACCAGCAACTCGAGCACATCGTCTTTTTCGGCGATGGGACAGACCGAATGCTGCTTCATGAAGCGAACGGTCAAGGATAAATTTTCCGGCCCGGCTTCCGGGCAATCTTTCGAGAGCAGCAGCGGCAAGCCCAAAACTTCACTACTTGCCTCGGCCATATCGCGTTCCGAGACCATACCAAGACGAACCAGCAAGCCCGACAAGGCACCGCCGGATTCCGTTTGCAGGCGCAGGGCGCGTCCGTGATCGGCTTCTTTCAAACGGCCTTTAGATAGCAATGCCTGGGCGATTCGCTCGTCTGCTGAAGCTTCTGGAATGTCATTCAAGGCCGCGTTCACAAATCTCTCCAAATCTTGAGGCCAAACTTTAGCAGAAATGGCCTTGCTTGGGCTTCCGAGGCACGCGCCTCAAGCACGCCTGTCCGATAGTGAGGCGATAAGGGATACTTGCCATCGATATTCAGGATGTCACGATGAAGCAACGACCCGACAACAGCTTGATGATTGCCCGCAAAGCCTTCCAGAACGGCGACTACCGGTCATCGCAGCATTTTTTCCAGCTCGCCGCCAAGCAGGATCCCGGCAATATTGAAGCCTTGGTCAAACTCTCGACCTGCGCCAGCATGCTTGGACAACCCAGAATGGCGCGCTCGCATGCACTCGATGCCAGCAGGATGCTCGATCAGGAACCGCACTGGCTGGCAGAACTTGCCGAGCAACTCAGCCTCGTGGGTGAATCCGAAGCGGCGTTTCGGCTTATCCAGACACTGAGCTCCGGAAACAGCCATGCCGGTTTTGGCCAAAGCCGGCGTTGCCGCTACCTTGCACCGCATCGTCAAGCTGGATGAAGCCCTGATCTGGATCGGACAGGCGGCATCGGAAGTGAAAAACGATGCCCGACATTCCATCGTCCATGCCTTCCATGGCGAGATATTGCGATTCCATAACCGCCAGCAAGAAGCTTATGCCGCGTATGAAAAAGCGATACGGCTTGACCCTGCCTATCCGCAATCGTATCTGGGTCGCGGATTGGTGCAACGGGCCACGGCCGAATTTAATCATGTCGATAATTTGCGCAAGCTGTTATCGCGATGCAAACCCAACACCCGACTGGAAGCCTGTGCATCGTATGCATTATTCAAGGAGCTCGACGAACTCGGCGACTACGCATCCGCCTGGCCCCAACTGGAACGCGGCTGGCGTGCCAAACGTACCGAAAAAGGCTACCGCGTGGCGGAAGAATCCATGCTGTTTGAAAGGCTATCGGCACTCACCAACAAACTGAAATCCACAGAACACTCACAGACAGACGAATATCCGATTCCCGTATTTATTCTGGGACAACCTCGTAGCGGCAGCACATTGATCGAGCGCCTGCTGGCACAACATCCCGATGTCCATGCCGCCGGCGAGCTATTCGATTTCATCCAGCAATTGCATTGGTGCGCCGATATTCCGGCACGCGGTTTTGTTTCCATTGAAGCGGCAGAGCGTGTCGCGACACAGGATCTGTCAAACCTGGGCGAGCGTTATCTCGAACACATCAAATGGCGTGCGGACGGCAAAAAATTCGTGGTGGACAAACTGCCTCCGAATTATTTGTTGACGGCATTCATCGCCAAAGCGCTGCCGCAGGCGATCATCATCCACAGTGTCCGCGACCCGATGGACACCTGTTATTCGCAACTGAAGGAATGTTTCGATCACGGCTACGAACATAGCTATTCGCCCGACGACATGGCGAATCATTATCTTGGCTACCGGAATTTCATGGAAAGCTTGCAAAACGCCATTCCCGGCCGGATTCATGATTGCCATCACTCAGAGATGATTGACGAGCCAAGCGTCGGTGCAAGCCTTTTATTTACTGCCTGTAAACTGGAGTTCAAGAACGGATATCTTTCGATCGAAACCGACAAACGTCCGGTCTCGACCGCCAGCAGCGCCCAGGTACGATCAAAAATCAATCGTGAAGGTGTGGGCCGTTGGCAGCCTTATGCCGACAAACTTAAAGGTATGCAGGACAAATTAGGTCCGTGAAAAAAGCCCGGCATGGCCGGGCTTTTTTTGCGACGGATGTTTCCAATCAACAAGGATTAGAAGCTGTAACGGGCACCGACGAATGCTGTGTTCGAATCGCCGAAACCGAGCTTGTATTCACCTTGCAGGCTCCAGTTATCGTTGAAGTGATAAGCACCGTTCAAACGCAGGTAGGCTTGGTCATCGTTCAGGACATTGGAACCGATATCGTAATCCCAGCTTTCATAGCCAAGTGCTGCTTCACCGCTCACTTTGTCGCTACCGCCGGCAATACCGATTTCACCGCCCCAGACTTGTGCATCAATATTGTTAGGGCCGAGTTGTTCATTGACATCGGAATAGGTCAAGCCGAGCAACAAATCAGTTTTGTCGGAAATCGGATTTCTGAAACCAAGGCCCAAGGTCCATTTGCTGTCGAGGTCCAGACCGCTGTTGCCCGAACCACCTTGGGCGAACGCGAGGCTTGCATTCCATTTTTCGCTAAAAGCCCATTGGCCCTTGATTGCACCACCGCGATAATCATGAATCACCGAGCTGTAAAGGTCGGTCAACGGGGTGCCGGTCTGGGCATAACCGAATTCGATATAGCTCTTGTTGGTATCTGCAGCTTGTGCGGACAAAGGGGCTGCAACCGCAAGCATCAGAGCAAAAAGTTGTACTTTCATGTAACTCTCCAGTAATTGTTAAACACCTTAAAGGGCGATGAGGTTACTTTCCTCACAAGTTAAATAAACGCTAATCAGGGAAAAAAGAGGACAAAAATACCGATGAGATTCGTTCAGGTTGGCAACATAGCCCTCTTTTTCGCTTTATAGACCGAGGCCTGCATTAAAACAAGCCATTACACAAAATTTAACGTCCGCCTCAAGCTTGCTCCAGGAATTTAAGATACCCAGACCCGCGCATTACGAAACATCCTCAACCATGGCGATGCTTCCTGCCAATCAGCCGGATGCCAGCTCATTTGCACCGTGCGATGGACACGCTCCGGATGTGGCATCAACAGAGTACTACGGCCATCAAGACTGGTGAGCCCGGTGATGCCTTCCGGCAGAGCCATTCGGATTGACCGGATAATCGCTTGCCATCAGGCCATTGCCGTCAATGAAACGCAGAGCTATCTGGGCCTGGGCAATATGCTCAGGGGCGTCGAATACGGCACGACCTTCGCCATGCGAAACCACGATAGGAATCCGCGAGCCCTGCATGCCGGCAAAGAAGAGTGACGGCGATGCCTGGACTTCGACGAGCGACAAACGGGCCTCGAATTGTTCGGAACGATTCCGCAGGAATCGCGGCCAGTGCTCGGCCCCGGGGATCATGGACTTCAGTTGCGCCAGCATTTGGCAGCCATTGCAGACACCCAGACTGAAACTATCGTTACGGGCAAAGAATTCCGAAAATTGCTGGCGAATTGCAGGTCGCTCCAGAATCGACGTTGCCCAGCCGCGACCGGCCCCAAGCACATCGCCATAACTGAAACCGCCGCAGGCGGCGAAACCCTTGAATTGCTGCAAATTGATCCTTCCCGAAATCAGGTCGGACATATGGACATCAACGGCAGTGAAGCCCGCTTTGTCAAAAGCGGCCGCCATTTCCATTTGCGAGTTGACGCCCTGCTCGCGCAGGATCGCCACTTTAGGACGCACGCCGCGGTTGATATACGGCGCGGCAATGTCTTCATTTGGATCGAAATGCAACTGTGCCTGCAAACCAGGCGCTTCGAAATCACGGGCAATTTCTTTTTCGCTATCGGCGCATTCCGGATTGTCACGCAGGCGCTGCATGGCATGGGTAACCTGCCACCAGGCATCAAAAGCTTCCTGCCAAGACCATTCGACAACCACTTCACGTTCTTCGCTGACACGAATGACCGGTTGCGAAACCGGCTTGCCGATGATTTGTGCACAGTGGGTCAAGTCAAACCGGTTGATCAGGTCAGCGAACGCTGCTCGATCTTCGCTGGCGACCTGCACCACGGCACCGAGTTCTTCATTGAACAGGACCTTGAAAGCATCTTCACCCCAGGCATCAAGATGGAGATCAAGACCGGCATGACCGGCGAATGCCATTTCACATAGCGCCGCAAATGCACCACCATCGGAACGGTCGTGGTAGGCAAGCAACAACTGGTCCGCACGTGCGCTCTGGATCAGATCGAAGAATGAGCTCAGCAAACGTGCATCATCCAGATCAGGGCAAGCACCGCCGAAGGCTTCGTAACATTGCGCCAGCACACTGCCGCCCAAACGTGATTTGCCGGCGCCCAAACCGATCAGCCACAAATCCGAATCGATATTACTTTGTAGCTGGGGTGTCAGCTGTGTGCGGACATCGTGCGCGCGCGCGAATGCGGTAATGATCAGCGAAACCGGCGATACCGATTTTTGTTCGATGCCATCGGCCTGCCACTCTGCCTGCATCGAGAGAGAATCCTTGCCCACCGGAATGCTGATATCCAGCTCCGGACACAATTCCAATCCCACTGTCTTCACCGCTTCGAACAACAGGGCGTCTTCGCCTGGAAATGCTGCAGCCGCCATCCAGTTTGCCGAGAGTTTCACTTCCGACAGACTCGCTACCGGTGCCGCGGCCAAATTGGTGATAGCTTCGCCAACTGCCATGCGCGCAGCTGCCGCAGAATCGATCAGGGCCAAAGGTGTTCGCTCGCCGATCGACATCGCTTCGCCGGCGTATTCAAAAAAATCACTCAGGGTGATGGCACAATCGGCTACCGGCATCTGCCATGGGCCGACCATCTGATCGCGCGTACTCATGCCGCCAACACTGCGATCGCCAATCGTGATTAAAAAGTTTTTCGATGCCACAGTCGGATGCGACAGCACGCGCAGGCCTGCTTCGCGCAACGAAATTTCCGACGTATCCAGTTTCGGCCAACGTATTGCCACCGGCTGCTGCGTATCCCGCAACATTTTCGGCGCATTGCCGAACAAGACGGCCATCGGCATATCCACCGCCTTTTCACCGTTTGCCGATTGCAATGTCAGGTGTTCGATTTCGGTCGCAATACCCACGACGGCATAAGGACAACGCTCGCGTTGACAGATGGCTTCAAACTCGGCCAGATCTTTTGCCGCCACGCCGATGACATAGCGTTCCTGCGATTCATTGCTCCACAATTGCATCGGCGAAAGCGAAGGATCATCGCTGGGTAGTTTATCCAGCTCGATAATGCCGCCGACATTCGAGTCATGCAGCAGTTCGGGAATCGCATTCGACAAACCGCCAGCACCGACATCGTGTACGCATAAAATCGGATTGCGTTCGCCAAGGGCTACGCAGCAATCGATAACTTCCTGGCAACGGCGCTCCATTTCCGGGTTGTCACGTTGCACCGAAGCGAAATCCAGCGCCTCGGAAGACTGTCCGGAAGCAACCGAAGAAGCCGCACCGCCGCCCAAGCCGATCAACATGGCCGGGCCACCCAGCACCACGACATGATCGTTGGGGCTCAATAATAATTTCTTGACCAGACTCGGCTCGACCGCGCCCAATCCGCCGGCCAGCATGATCGGCTTGTCATAGGCGCGCACCAGACCGGGCGTTGCCGTCGGCAATTCAAAGCTGCGGAAATAACCGGTCAAATTCGGCCGGCCAAATTCATTGTTGAAAGCGGCGCCGCCAAGCGGGCCGTCGAGCATGATTTCAAATGCCGATGCCATGCGAGGATTCAGTGAACGCTCTTTTTCCCAAGGCTGGACAAGACCCGGAATACGCAAATGCGAAACCGAGAATCCGGTCAGCCCGGCTTTCGGTTTACCACCACGGCCGGTGGCACCTTCATCACGAATTTCGCCGCCTGCACCGGTACTCGCGCCAGGGAAAGGCGAAATTGCGGTCGGATGATTATGGGTTTCCACCTTGATGCAAAACGCGCTGTCGTAGGCGGCGCTGCGTTGATATTCGCCCGACTGGGAATCCGGACGAAAACGCGCAGCAGGAAAACCTTGTACCACGGCTGCATTGTCCTTGTAGGCACTCAAGGTGAATTGTGGTGATTGTGCATGCGTGTTTTTAATCATCTGGAAAAGCGATTGCGGCTGCGCTTCGCCATCGATGATGTAATTCGCATTGAAAATCTTGTGACGGCAATGCTCGGAATTCGCCTGCGCAAACATCATCAATTCGGCATCGGTGGCATCGCGACCCATCTGGACATAACAGGCTTGCAGATACTCGATTTCATCCGGCGACAGGGCCAAACCAAGTCGAAGATTCGCTTCTGCCAGATTCGACATGGCGATGTGCTGCAATTTTCCGGCCGGCAAATGATTGAACAATTGCGCTGCCTGTTCGCGTGATTGCAGCAGCGATTGCGTCATCGGATCGAACAAGACGCGTTGTACTTTATCGAAACTTTGTTCCGTTGCTTCCGGCATTCCGCTGATATCCAGACGCAGACCGCGTTCAACCCGAAGGATTGGATGCCCAGCTCCGCGCAGGATTTCAGTCGCCTTGCTGGCCCAGGGCGACAAGGTGCCCAGACGCGGCGTCACGAATACACTTTTTGCGTTGTTTTGCAGTGGCTCGCTGGCAGGGCAGCCCTCAAGAATTCGACCAATGGCAACCGTGTCGGGGGACTGTCCTGGCTCGGGGTCGACAAAGTAGATATGCCAGGCGCCTAGGATGCGAATGCTGGGAGATAACTGGCGTAAACGTGTTTCGAGACGGTCGCGACGAAATGGCGACAGAGCGGCAAGGCCCTCAAGGACGATCATGTCCAAAAAATCCGTATATTCGGGGCTGTCATTCTAGCAGGCTGGTGAATATTGGCCCAGTAGGGCGATTCGCGAATCGCCCTGTTTATGCAAGTCTGGGGCCAGGCAATTTAGTTTCTGCCTGGCCAAAATCCATCAATTGGCCGGTTTTTTGGCCAATTTATCGAGCGTGGCGAGCATCTGTTGTGGTGCCAGATAACCCCCAACTTGTGTACCGTCGGCCGAATACACCGCCGGGGTTCCATCAAAACCAATTTTCTGACCCAAGGCGTAATCCGCTGCAATCGGGTTTGCACAGGTTTTCTTTGGCACCGGACGATCATTCTTCGCATCGGTCAGTGCCTTGCGGCGATCCGCCGAACACCAGACATTGATTGCCTTGTCCGAGGAATCCGAACCGACTCCGGCACGAGGGTAAAACAGGTATTCGACGCTGATGCCCAGTTTGTTGTATTCGGCAATCTGCTGATGCATTTTGCGGCAGTAGCCACAATCAATATCCGTAAAGACCGTAACGCGGTGCACCGGCTTGGCTGCGGCGAAAATGATTCGACGCTCTGGCCCCACTTTCGCCAATATTCCGCGACGAATCTGGGCCTGGCTGGCTTCGGTCATGCTTGTCCGTGTCGTCAAATCGAACAGGCTGCCCTGAAACAGATAACGGCCGTCCGCCGAGACATAAATAATTCGACCGCCAACAGCAACTTCGCGAAAACCCGGAATGGGCGAAGCTTTGATACTGTCGATTTGAGTACCCGGCATCGCTTTTTCGAGCGCCACGCGAATGGCTGTGTCATTGGCAGCTGCCGGAGCGGCGGCGGGGGCTTGCGGTTTGTTCAGGCGAGGCTGAGCGTGAATGACTCCGGCTGTGCAGGCAAGAACCATAAACATCGAAATACGGAATAAACGCATTATCTGGCGACCTTTATTTAAGCTGTGAGAATGACCCACGCCGAAGACGGGAGTTCAAATATTTTGCCACGATAACCGAAAAGCCGTGTTTGTTGGACGTGAACAGCCAGCATCAAGCTTTACGCACGCGGATGATGGGCCTGATGCAGGCGCTTGAGTCCCTCTTTTGCGACCAGGGTATAGATTTGCGTCGTTGACAGGGAGCTGTGACCCAGCAGCATTTGCAGGGCACGCAAGTCGGCGCCGTGGTTTAACAAATGGGTGGCAAAGCTGTGCCGCAAACCATGCGGACTCACCTTGCCGCTATCGATGCCTGCCCGCACCGCCATTTTCTTGATCAGGCTCCAGAACTGCTGCCGTGTCATGGCTTCTGCGTTCGCGCCTAAAAAAAGCGCGGAAAGGTTTTTTTTCTGTGCGAACACCGGCCTTGCTTGTTGCAGATAACGTTCGAGCCAGTGTTGCGCCTCTTCCCCCATTGGCACCAGGCGCTCCTTGCTGCCCTTGCCCATGACACGCAAAACCCCCTGTCGAAGATTGATCGCGGTAGTGGGCAGTGTCACCAATTCACTCACGCGCAAGCCGGTGGCGTACATCAGCTCGATCATGGCGCGATCACGCAGGCCTTCGTTCGTACTGGTATCGGGGCCGCCGAGCAAAGCCTCGATCTCGCTTTCCGACAGGGCTTTCGGCAAACCCTTGCTCAATTTCGGCAACTCAAGCAAGGCAGTTGGATCTTCCTTGATGGTACCGATACGCAACTGCTGCGCATAAAAAGAACGCAATGCCGACAATAAACGGGCGTTGCTGCGTGCGGCATAATGTTGCCCGCTGCGCTCGGAAAGATAGTCGAATAAATCCTGCCGCTTCACACCCAACAGCTGACCCGAACGATGCTGCAGCCAACGCGACAAGCCTTCCAGATCATGGCGATAACTTTCCTGGGTGGGTCGTGCAAGACCGTTTTCAGCCCAGCTGCGTTCCAGGAATTGTCGAATAAGCAGGGATTCCGTTTCGGTAACGGGAGGCATGGCCTGAGCCATCATTCTGCGATCGGTGACGGTGCTGGATTTATTTCTCACGGTGAATAGTAATCATATTTTTTGCAATGTAGGGGCGCCTGCTTGTTGCGCCCAAAATCTGACAACCCGGACAAAAGCTCGTTATGCTATGCAGATGAATACAGAAACGATTTCGACGCCGCGCGATTCGGCCTACCCCGCCCATCTCGGCTGGCGGATCATGGCCATTGTCTATGATTTTTTACCGATGATTCCGCTACTTTTTATTAGCAGCATCGTGATTTTATTGTTGCACGGCGGGAAAGCCGTGGTGCCCGGTACTTTCCTGGCCTATTTCGCAATGTTTTTTTACTGGGCCGTTGTCGGCTGCTATGCCGTGATTTCATGGCGACGCGGCGGACAAACCATGGGCATGCGCCCCTGGCGCTTGATGGTCGTCAATCTGGATGGCAAAAGTGCTAATGCGAAAGCACTCAGCCTGCGCTATGCGATCGCCTCGCTTAGTGGCGGACTAGCATTGCTATGGTGCCTGATTGACCCGCAAAAACGCGGTCTGCACGATATCGCGAGCGGAACATTACTGGTACGAAAGCAGGCTAACGCAAGCGCCGGAACAGGAAAACGCTGAGGCCGATCAGCATCATCGGCGGCAAGGCCAGCGCGATGCGCACATCGAAGCGATAGACGCTGGCCAAATCAACGAACAGACGCTGCATGATCAGGAAGCTGATGCCGATCACGATACCGAAGAACAGGCGCTTGCCGAATCCGCCCGAGCGCAAGGACGAAAAAGCGAACGGCAAGGTGGCAAGACATAGTGCGAACACATTGATTGGGTAGAACCACCGTTCCCAATACACACCGATGAATCTTTCGGCATCCAGCTGGTTGCGTTGCAGATAGTTGATGTTGTTGAGCAGCTCGCGCGTACTCAGGAAACCACCGCGAAACAATGCGGACTCAAGGGCTCTTCTATCCAGCCCGCTGGCCCAGAACCATTGTGGCTGACGGGTGATAAGGGCTTCATTTTTCTTGAAATCGGTGCGCTCGACCGAAGTTAATTGCCAACCCTTGTCCATACGCAAAGCGGTTTTTGCGGTGGTCAGGCTAATCAGTTTTCCATCGTCGTCAATCTCGAACAAACGCACGCCCTGCAGTTCGATGGTCAGTGCATTGTTCAGTAATTTTTCGCCGCCGCTATGGGCATTGAGGAATATCTTGCCATCACGCGCCCACATGCCGGAGTAGCGCGCCATGATGACTTTGTTCGACTTCGCTTCGTTAAGAATGCTTTCACTGTGTTGCTCGCTGGCAGGCGCAACACTTTCCATATTGACCATCATGATAACAGTCAGCATTCCCAGGGCAATCAATGCTCCGAGCCCGATACGCAGCTTCGAGATGCCGACCGCTCTCATCGCCGTCAATTCGGAACCGCCCGCCAGGCGGCCAAGACCCAGCAGGCATCCGATCACGGCGACGTAGGGAAACAAAACATACAGACGGCGCGGAATCGTGAAAAAGATATACAACGCGGCATGACTGATCGTGTAACTGCCCTTGCCTACCGAGCCCATTTCGCCGGCAAAGGCGCCGATGACATCAAAGCCCAGCAATACCGCCCAAACCGCAAGCGTAGACACCAACACGTTGCGCGCCAGATAGCGGTCCATCAAACCAAAGGCGTTCATGCAGCCGATCTTTTTGAAGGTGCGGCCAATTTGCCGTCTCGTGCATACATCCAGAGCGCGATGCCGAACATCGGCAGGTGCAACCACCACAAACCGGCCCAACTGGGTATCGCGCTGCTTCCAATATATTTGGCACCGATCAACATCAAATTCATGCCGACCAGATAACTCAGGAAGGCCAGAATCAGGCGACCATAATGCGCCTGTCTCGGCTCGCTGCGCGCCAATGGCAGTGACAGGATCGCGAGCACAAGAGTGAACAGCGGCATAGCGAAACGCCAATGCAATTCCGCCTGCGCGAGCGGATTCTTGTCCTTGAGCAGCGACATGCTGGAGCGAATTTCCACCGCGCTGTTTTGCTCCTGTTCCCGGTCAGGGACACGGATTTCGTTCTTTTCGAAATGCATCATCCGGTAATCAATCTTGTCGTAACTGCCTTCCACCCGGTAACCATCTTCCAGCCGCAGAATCCGTTGGGTGTCCCCCTCAAGCGCGAGATCACCGGATTTTGCAGTGATGACGTCGAAACGGCCATCACGCTCGGTCAACCCGAACATTTTTCCGAACTTGGTGCCATCGGTTGCCAATTCGCCGACATACAGAATACCGGCACGTCCGGGTAATTCGACGAAACGCCCCGCTTCCAATCCCGCAATCAGGAACGACCTGTTGGCCGTGTCGATCATTTCCTTGGCTTTATATGAAGCCCAAGGGCCCCACCAGAGCGAACAACAGGCAATGAAAATGAAGACGGGCCAGAGTAGTCTCGAAATGGGCCGCCACAATGCTTTCGGGCCCACGCCCACGGAAAACAGCACGGCCATTTCGCTATCGGCATATAAACGGCCAATCGATAGCAGCAGACCCACAAAAAGTGCGAGCGGCAAAACCAGGGGCAGCCAGCGTATGGTGCGCAATCCCAATTGCGATAACAGCAAGGCAGCCGGTACGCGGCCGCGTGCAATTTCCTGCACCAGATCGGCGAACAGGGCGCCCATGCTGACCAGCAAGAGAATGATCACTACTGCGGCGAAGGTCGATACGAACTCACGCCTTAGATATCGTTCAATTAGAGACATTGGTTTTAGTTTAAACTTGAGGGCTTGCAAGCAGGGCCTGTCGGGCCCATCTCAACAATTGACCTCTATTGTACGGAAAAACACCCATGGCCCTCGAATTTAAGTTAAACAGCCAAAATCCCCTCGAAACCGAAACCGACTGTCTTGTGGTGGGTGTTTATGCCGATAAAAGCCTGAGCCCGAGTGCCAAAGCCCTGAACGAGGCCAGCGGCGGACGTTTGAGCGCCCTGCTCGAGCGCGACGATGTCTCCGGCAAGACCGGACGCACGAGTTTCCTGCACGATATCGCCGGCATCAAGGCACCTCGCGTACTGGTTGTGGGCCTGGGTGAAGCCGCCAAATTTGGCGTACCGCAATACATCAAAGCCATTTCCGATGCCGCCCGCGCACTGCGCATCGGTCCGGTAAAAAATGCCTTGATCACCTTGACCGAGCTCGCGGTGAAATCACGCGATGCCGAATGGAATACCCGTCAGGCCGTGATCGCAGCCGATCATGCCGCCTACGAATACACCGCAACCCGCAGCAAGAAAGCCGAAGTGACACTGAAACACGTCAGCCTTCAGGCCGACGCCAGCCAGGCCAAAGCACTGGCCAACGGTATCGCCATCGCGACCGGTGTACAGCTGACGCGCGAACTCGGCAACTTGCCGCCGAATATCTGCAACCCGGAATACCTTGCACAACAGGCACGCAAAATCGCTTCCGAACACGAAGGCGTTACCTGCGAAATACTCGAACGCGCCGACATGGAAAAACTCGGCATGGGCTCCTTGCTCGCCGTTGCACGTGGTTCGCACAATGCACCGAAACTGGTCGTGCTGAAGTGGAACGGTGGCGGTGACGCGAAACCTTACGCGCTGGTCGGCAAAGGCATTACGTTTGATACCGGCGGCATCAACCTGAAGACACAGGGCGGTATCGAGGAAATGAAATTCGACATGCTCGGTGCCGGCACCGTGATGGGCACTTTCCTGAGCACGGCGATGATGAAGTTGCCATTGAATCTGGTGATGGTGGTCGCTGCGGTTGAAAACATGCCCGATGCCGATGCCTATCGTCCAAGCGATGTACTGACATCGATGAGTGGCAAAACCATCGAAGTCGGTAATACCGATGCCGAAGGTCGTCTGATTCTTTGCGACGCACTCACCTACGTTCAGCGTTTCGAACCGCAGGCAACGGTCGATGTCGCCACGCTGACCGGCGCCTGCGTGATCGCACTTGGCAAATATGCGACCGGCCTGATGAGCAAACACGATGACCTGGCCGACGAACTTTACCAGGCCGGCGAACAGGTATTCGACCGCGCATGGCGCCTGCCTTTGTGGGACGAATATCAAACCATGATCGAGTCTGCCTTCGCCGACATCTACAACATCGGTGGCAAAGGTGCCGGTGCGATTACGGCAGGCTGCTTCCTCTCGCGCTTCACCGAAGGCCAGCGCTGGGCACATCTGGACATCGCCGGCACCTCGTCGGACGAAGGCCGCAAAGGCATGGCCAATGGCCGTCCAGTCGGCCTGCTGACCCAGTGGCTGCTTGATCAAGCAGCCAAATAAGATGCGCTTGTTGCGAAGCGAACGGAAAACCGTTCGCTTCGTCTTGCAAGCCGACAAGCCATCATGCCAAGAGCCGACTTCTATCTGATCGCAAAGCCGCGTTTCATCGAGAAACCGCTGCTGCTGGTTTGCGAACTGGCGCGCAAAGCGCACGACAGCGGACAGAGTTTGCTGATCCTCGTGAACTCGACCACGCAGGCGGAAGTGCTGGATGATTTACTCTGGGAATTCGACCCTGACGCGTATATCCCGCATCAAATCGCCGGCCATGATGAAGACGACGACATCACACCGGTGCTGATCGTTACGCCGGAAACCGATGTGCCGATGCGGCCGCTGGTACTGAATCTCCGCAACGCGCCGGTGATCGGAGAGTTTGACCGTGTGCTGGAAGTGGTTCCGGCCGATGCTTCATCGCGCGATCCCTTGCGCGCACGCTGGAAACATTATCAATCGCTTGGATTCGAGCTGAAAAAAATCGACATGTAATTCCGGCTATCGTGAAATTGCATTGCCGATGGCGCCTTCTACCGCGCCTCCAACAGGCCCACCAACGGCACTCCCGATAATCTGGCCAATTGGCGCTCCGACAGGACCGCCGATTGCAGTACCAACCCCGCCACCAACCACTCCACCAATCACCGAACCGATGCTATTGCCTACTCCCGTTGTGGGCGGTGGTGCTGTTGTTGTAGGTGCTGTTGTTGTAGGTGCTGTTGTTGTAGGTGCTGTTGTTGTAGGTGCTGTTGTTGTAGGTGCTGTTGTTGTAGGTGCTGTTGTTGTAGGTGCTGTTGTTGTAGGTGGTGCTGTTGTTGTGGATGGTGCTGTCGTTGTGGATGGTGCTGTCGTTGTGGGTGGTGCTGTCGTTGTGGGTGGTGCTGTCGTTGTGGGTGGTGCTGTCGTTGTGGGTGGTGCTGTCGTTGTGGGTGGTGCTGTCGTTGTGGGTGGTGTCGTTGTTCGAGGAGCCGTTGCGACAGGGCTTGTTGTGGGCGCGCGCGCAGGTGCAGTGCTGATGGGTGGCGCGGGAACTGATGGCGCACTGGCACGCGAAATACTACTGTCTACAGCGCCGCGTCTTGTCGCTTCTGCATCCCGCTGAGCTGCCGCACGTGTCGTGCGTTCCGTTCGCGCCGCTTCCATTTCGGCATCCGGATTCAAACTATTGTTACGTATGCGATCGGCATGCGCTTGTGCGGCCATGCGATTCAGCGGAATATAGTCACTGCGGAAAACCAGCTCGACCGAGGAATTCAAATCCAGATCGGTATTGATTTCTTCCGTTGTCTGCGTGCGTTCGGTCGTGACATAGCTCACCGTATTTTCCACTTCGGCATTGAAACCCCAGGGACCCACGCCAAAACTGGCGCCGCCTTTCACCCGGTTCTGCATTCCGAATTGATTGCCACGATCCTGGTTCGCGGCACTGCGGGTGTCGACATGAAAGCGCATCGAGGCATTGATGCGACCACTTTCCACCACGATGCGCTGCATCCCCATCATCACCATGGTCGACAGCATTTGCTGGCGCTGCCGTGCAATTTGCCGCCGTGCAAACGGTACCAGCTGCTCCGGATTGCTCGCTTCAATGCTTTCCTCAGGCCCTACGCCAAGCGATGCCCGAATCGTTTCTTCGCGCGGGCATGCTCGCACCGCTGCGCAGTCGCAATAAACCGCTGGGAGCTTCCGCTTCCGGATCAGGCTCGAACATGCCGCCGGGATCATCCTCGACCTCCGGTGCTTCATATTCGAAATTCTCGGGAAAATGATCCGCCAACCATGAACGAATATAGTTGACTGAAAATTGCGTGCGTTCGAATCCTTCGGCCGACGCGGAAACGCTATTGAGCAATTGCACGTATTGCTGCATCTGCTGCGAATTGGAATCGAGCATCGCCCGGAAGACGCCATTGATCAGATCGGTAACGAAGCGCGGAAACGAAACTGCATTCAATACATTACGCGTCGTCGATGCGACACGATCCGCAGCAGCGGCAAAACCGGGGGCTTCCTGAGCCCTGGCCATCGGTTTTTTTCTCGCCACCAATTCCTTCTGCGCTTCGTTTTCATGATCGATCCATTCGGCTGCCATCGCCGATACCGTGACCATCGCTTTCGCCAATGATTGCCTTTGTTCCGGCGCCAAATCCTTGTAGCCCTCCGATTGCAGCAGCACATCGCGCACGGCCTGACGCAGCCAAGGCGCTGGCTCGGCTTTTGCATGCGAAACTGCGTGGGCATGCGCAAGGGCTGACATTCACTTATCCCCGCATGCCAAGACTGCCATCGAGTGACAAGGCGAGTTGCCATGGAATTGCATTGACCCGCTCCGGCTCGTATTGGGTCGCAGGCAATGCAGTATCGGCGAGTATCCAGCGATGAGCATCGGCCACCCATTTCGGCAATTCCGCGACACCCGGCGGAGCAAGCGATCCCGACTGCGGATTTTTTTCTGCCAAGGCATCAAACAAGGCCTGCCCTGCTTTACCGCGATCGACATAACTCTGAATCCGCGCGAGATTCTGGTCTCCTTCCTGCTGCGTACTGAGTACCAGTGCCCATAGATTTTTTACGCCGAATGCCATCTGCAGATTTTTATCCTTCAATATCGCCAAGGCGTCGGTCAGCACCTGAAGAATTTCACCGGCGGCAAAAGACACCATGCCCTCGGTACGTCCGGACATCGAACCCAATAGTGATTGTGCGGCGTATTCATAGGCGACGCTGGCCTGTGGATCGGGCGATGCGCCATGATGGCCAAGCGCCATGATGGATTCGCACCAGCGCCGCATGAAATGGCGAAAGGTATTGGCATCGAACACCTGCTGGTAAATCGCATAGCGTTCACCCTGACTCATGCGCTGACTGCGCTGTTTCCAGAACCTCGCGAGCTTCGGGCCCGCTTCGCCGATGGGCATATTGATGGAACCGCTGGCAAACAGGCTCGCTATCGCTTCGACTGCCGCGATGATGCCGGTACTTTCCAGTTCCGCCACGACATACAGCGAACCGAGCAAGTGCAATTGCTGTGCGGAAAATTGTTCCGAAGCAGAATCGGGCAAATCGATATCGCCAAGCTCGGCAAGCGACTGCGCCACTTGCCGATGATATTGCTGCAATTTCTTCTGCGCCTGGGCCAGCGCCTGCGACAACATTGCTTCATATCGAATGGATTCCGGAAACAGGGTGGGCTCGCTTTGCATGGGCCCACCTCACTGCCGCGCAGGTGCAGCAGCCGAGCCATTATTTGCCGTCGACCTGTTTTGCGGCGAATCAAGATTGGTATCGTATGGCGTGGCATTGCCCTGGATCGCGGCAATCATGCGTGGCGATGCCAGCTTGTCCATCGGGAAATAATCGGATTTGAAATTAACCCGCACTTCGCCGCTGAGTTTGGCTTTCACTTCCGCTTTCGATTCCGAATTTTCATCGACCGACGATGATACCGTCGTGACATGGCTTTGCTCATTGATATTCATCGAGGCTGCACCGCCCCAGGGGGCGACGAAACCGCCGCCGGTCACATTGGTATTTTTCGAAGAATCCCTGTCGTAAAGAGAAGCACGTGCATGACGCTGGGCCTGATCGCTGGCACGCATGTCAAAAACCACTTTTGCATTGATCGCGCCGTCGGTCACCACGATCCGGTTGATGCCCAGCATCACCATCGAGGACAGCATTTGCTGACGGCTTTTCGCCATTTGCAGGCGCGCGGCCTGAACCAGTCGCGCTTCCTGCGCCGCATCGGAAATATCACTGAGCGGATTGGCCAACTGCAATTCTTCATTCAACTGCGCATACAAGGTCGAGCTGTCGTCACCGGCGGCATTCAGTCGCGGAATGACATTACCGTTGTCATCGGATTCCGAATCATCGAGTGTCAGCTGTCCGGGATACTTTCCCATCAGCCAGTCGCGTGCATTGTTCTGGCTGATATTGTCCTGCGCGAATTGATCGACGGTCTGCGCCACCGACTTCAACAATTCCGCATAGGCCGTCATCTGCTGAATCGAGGCGGTCACGATCGCCTGAAAAACATTCTGGATAAGACCGCCGACAAATTGCGGGAAGTCGACGGCTTGTACCAGTTGTTTGAATGCCTGCGTACCCTGCTTCACCGCCCCCGCTTCGAAATCCTTGCCGGCAAATTCGCCGACTTTGTCGGAGGCTTTGCGTTTTGCCTGATCGACTTCCCCGGCCTGGGCACGTGAAAGGATCGATTGCGATGGATCCAGTTCCTTCTTCGCCAGACCGTCAGGATTCGCCATATAGGAAGCGACTTTCACCATGGTTTTCGCTATGTCTTTCTGCTGGTCGGATGACAGTGCGCGAAAGCCCGGCGAAGATTCCAGCAGGGAGCGCACCTGTGGCCGCACTGCGCGCAATGTGTCGTCGTCAAGCCATGAAGGCTCGACGAACGATGTCTTTTGGGAAGGCGTGGCGGTCATGAGTGATTCCCGGAGTTTCGGTTATTGGCTTGGCGGTGTGCTGGCGGGCGTATTCGGCGTCGCCGTGGCCGGCGCGTTCGATGCCGGACGGTTTTTCGCCAGACTGCTGACCATGCCGGGTTGTGCATTCATCTGTATTTGCGCCATCGCTTCCGGCGTCGCGATTTTATCGAGCGGCAGATAATCGCTTTTGAAATTGACTTCCACCGCACCCATCAGGCTCGCCTTGGTATCCAGGCTCGCATTGATCGAGGTCTGGCTGGCCGATGCAAGTTTGAGTACCGGCTGCGATGTATTTTTGTAGGTACCTTTCGAGTAATAACTGCCATCGCGTACAGAAGATTCGCCGCCGTCCTTGTTATAGCTGCGCGTGCGTTCGCCGCCCTGGCTATCGGTTTCATTTTCGCCACTGGATGTGGTGCTGTACTGGTCACCATAGTCAAACTGCTGGGCGCTGCGCTTGAATTGCATATTGTCGCGCGCCTTGAATTCGTACATCACCTTGGCGGAAATTTTGCCGTCGGTGACAACGATGCGATTGATACCCAACATGACCATGGTGGCGAGCAGTTGCTGGCGACCCGTCGCCAGTTGCGTACGCGCTGCCGGTACCAGAGCGGCTTCGACGACTTCGTCATCGAGCCTTGTCAGCGGACGATCTCCAACCGGCAACTCGCGATTGATTCTTTCCAGCGCCGCAGTTTCGTTTACACCTTCGCGTACGGCAACACGCGGTCCTGCCGCTGCGGTATTGCCATCGTCGCCGAAAGCGCCGAAGTCACCGGTGTCGACCGTCAATTCGAAAATATCAGGAAACTTGGAAATCAGATGGTCGCGGCCCTGATTCTGCGTGGTGTTGTCATCGCGGAAATCATTCATGCTCTTGGCCACGTCGGCCACCATCTTGGCATAGGCTTCCATCTGCTGAATGGAGGACTGCACGATGGAATGGAATACGCCATCAATCAAGCCGGAGACAAACTCGGGAAAATTCACCGCATCCAGCAATGCACCAGCCACTGCAGCACCTTCGCGCGCGGCTTGCGCGGAGAAGACGCCATCGCCATTGGTATTGTTGCCGGCACTGCGCGACCTCGATGATGATACCGGCGTCGCCAATGCACGTACCGCAGGCGCCTGCTTGTCGTTGGGAAGACGCACGCCGTCGGGTTCTGCAAGATACGTACCGATCTGCACCAGATTGTTGGCAAGCTCGCGGCGCTTGTTTTCATCCAGTGCGGAAAATGCCTGGCTGCGTTGCAGCAGGTCGCGAACCGCAACGCGTGCGGCATCCTGCGCTTCGCGGCTGGACCCGTTCGGGCCATTGCTGCCGGAGGGATTCTTTATTGGCGTATTGCGAGACGGTGATGCCTGCGATGGAAAAATGGATGGCGTGTACATGTTGCAACTCCCGAATACCTGCAATGATTCAATTCAACCGACCACGCTCATCAAGACTGTCGCGTATTTCGAATTCAATCGGCCTGACGTATAGACTGATGCGCGCCTGCGATGTTGGCGAAACCCGGATACTGAGCACGGAAAAATGGCCCTGCTCCGCTTCGTCGCCGACTTCGAAGGCTTCAAGCCAGCGCTGCAATGCGGCCAGTTGCCTTGGCCGTTCTGCCAGACCCAGTCGCAACAAATCGAGAAAACGCGCGGGCAAATCCGGAATGGCCGCCAGCAATAATTCAAGTTTCAATTCCACACCGTCACGGGTATCACGCAAACCGATCAGCACGCCGCCATTGGGAATTTCAAAGCGTCCGCCGAGGGCTACACCGACCACGCGCATCAAACTTGGTAGCTGGTGGCCGATCCCCAATTGATTCATCAGGGGGCCGAGCGCCGTAATCGACAGCGGCCCGCGATGCATGAAGGTGACGCGCTGGCTACCGCCATCGCGCTTGCATCCTACCGAAGTAAAAATCGGCATCAGGTTCGGCATCACCGCCATCGACAATTGCGTGATGCGTGATAAACCGGGCGATAGTGCATCGAGTTGTCCGGGCGATAATTCATAGTAGATTTTCGCTGCGTACAAACCGTCCTCGTCGAAAGCACTGCCAAACCAGGCACCGAAATTCATCCAGCCCAGTCCACTCATGCCCCGCCATTGTTCGCTACGGGCATCGAACCAGCGCAGGGCATCCGAACCGAACATCGGTTGTACCAGTCGCCGCATTTCACGCGTGGCTTCATCGCGACGCGCGACCGGGCTGGCATCGGGACCGAGTGGTTCTATGGTGAAGCGCAACACATTCGGTTCCTGTTCCGAAAACGAGGGCTCGTAGGGAACCGCACCCGGCGTCAATGCATTCCGTGCATAGGAAGTATCATCGTCCATCAAGGCAAAACTGCGGTCGAGCAAGCCATTGATCAGGGGCAGCGGATCTTTTACGCCGAGGCTGCTGGCAGCATGCGAGAGCGAGCGCTTTACATGCTGTGCCATCGGTAAGCGCGAGGGAAAATCTTTGTCTTTCATGATTGACTCCAATTAAACAATCAAACGCCCGGTAAACTGATTCCCATACCATCGAGTACATCGCGGGCAGCCTGCGGAATACCTCCGCTGATGGGTTTCGACGTGGTGAGCGGCGATTCGATCGGCTGCGAATAATGTTCGATGCTTTGATCCTGCACGCCGCCGACGGCCAGCCACTGTTCGCAGGCTTGCAGCAAATCCCAATCGGTCGGATTGGTAATCGGCTGATCGCTGCCCAGCGCACGCAATTGCGGATTGGTAATCGCGTCGATCGAAATAACGTCGGTTCCGTAGCCACTCGACATGCGACGACCGTTTTTTGCGAGCCAGCGGATGATGACGGCACCTGAGCGTGCCTGTGTGCGATAGCGCTGCGAATTTTTCGGACCACCGAGATAATTGGCATTGACCTGATCGATCACCTGCCACATGTCGCGTGCACCAAAGGCAGTACGTACCTCCTGATCCTGCAACAGGTCGCGGAACTCGACAATCGTTTGCTGCAATTCGGTCGCTGCAAAATAGGCGATGCCATAACCATGCAGGGAAAGATTGGCAGCCAGGTCGCGGGCTGCCTTGCGTACCTGCTCCTGCGAGATGGCCATCGGTACCGCGTTGCGCAACATTTTTTCGACCGTCAGCTGACGGGCAAAATTCGATACTGCCGAAACGAATCGCATCCATAGTTCGTTGAATTCGCGGTTCGGCATCGGACCGTTTGGATCACCGCCCGGCGCACCGAATGCACGCATGTACAAATCGCGGCGTTCGCCTTCGGTAATACGCTCGGATGAATTCTTGAAGTAACGGAACAGGTAATCGCCGGCCTTGCCGCGACCCAGTGGCAACATGCCCTGACGGAATAATTCGACGATGCGGTCCACGACCTGGAACAGGCGCATTTCTTCGAGCATATAGGAGAAATAAATCGCCTGGATCGCATGCAGATTGGCTTCGACGATATCGACATCCACCGGCTCTTCAAGATCGGGCAGGCTGATTTCGAGCGACGAAGGGGCCGCGCCATTGACCACGCCGGTCTGCGTATCGAATGCATTGTCGATATTGCTGCTGATCCAGGGATCGTTCGGACTGACGCGATCATTGACCAGGCGCCTGACTACTGCGGCGATGGTTTTGGCACTGATGGCGTACACCATTTCTTCCGGATGACGGACCATCTTGCGCTTGGCGGTTTCCACCGCGGGCTGCCCTGCTTCACTGAGCGTGGCGACCTTGATTTCATTTTGCGTCACTTCGCCATCGAGTACCTTGCGGGCAATCTGGCTTTTGATCGGCACACGGAAGCGATCGCTTAATTGCGAGAACACGGCTTCAAACAATTTCTTGCTCTGACGATATTCGCCCTGTGCCTCGACCACTTTGCGGACAAAATTTCCCGTGTTGTAGGAGGCCGCCATATTGTCCAGTTGCAGCAAGCCGCAAATGGCGGCGAGCTCCTGCTCGTTTTCGCTGGCCGGGTCGCCGGGAATAAATTGCTGCGATCCGAAAAAGCCGTGGATATGCTGGTAGGGCGTATTCGACTTGATGTCTTCCGGCGTGATTTGATTGTAGGCCGCCAGCACTTCGCGGAAAAACGGATCAATCGTCTTTTCATTGAGCAGGCTTTGCTTGGTCGCGAACAACTCGCGGTATTGCTCGTCGCTCAAACCGCCGGATTTATCCCTGGTTTGCTCGATGATCATCAGGCGACGCAGTTTCTCGCGATGTTGTTGTCGCGCCTGCAGTTCGCGCTCGCTTAAATCGACAAAAAGAATGTCGGGCTTCATGGTGTTCATAGTTGTGACTCCTGTTGACGATGGGCCCGGGGAAGATGTGGCTCCGCCTCCGGGCGCAGGCGAGGTCGAACTGCCGACAATGGCGGCTTTGGGTTTCGGTTTGTTGCTGGAACTTTTTTTCTTGCTGCTCGATTTTTTAGTGCTCATAAAAACTCCAATCGCTTGATGTTGTGCATGCCTATGCCGCCGCCTCGATACTTTCGTCGATCGTGTTATCCAGACGCTGTAGCGCGGCCAGCGCATCTGCAATACCGGCGCCGCATCCCTTGGTATCGCCGCCACCGAAACTCCGTGCCGTTTCCATCAGGATATTTCTTACGTCTTCCGATGAAATCGGCTGTGCCCTGCGATCTGCACGCGCGACCAGAAGCCCGGCAATCGCGCTGATAAACGGTGATGCGAAACTGGTACCAGTGGCGTATTGGTAAGCATCGAGACCGGCAGTCCAAATCTTGTTGCCAGGTGCACAAATCGCGACATGATCGCCGCGCGTACTGAATTTACTGGGCGTACCGTCGGCATCCACGGAACCGACCGCGATAACGCCTTCATGGGCGGCCGGATAATAGCGTTCGTTGCGTCCGGAATTTCCGCTTGCAGCGACCAGGATGCAGCCACGCGCCAATGCGTATTGGACGACTTCGCTATGCGGCTTGGGATCATCCGCACCCAATGCGGAATCCGGCGTACCGAAGCTCATGTTGATGACGCGAACACCCAGGTCAATCAGGCGTTTCATGCCCAAATCAATATTGGCCAACGCACCTATGCCGACCACTTTCCTGCCTTCGAATTTTGCGGCACCCAGTACGCGGGCCGGTGTCAAACCGCAGGCACCGGCAGCACCAGGTGGCATGCCGGATCCAAGCGCGGAAATAATGCCGGCACACGCGGTGCCATGACCGACTTCATCATTGGGATCTTCATCGCGCTGGATATTGTCGCCAAGTAATTCGTAGCCCGGCCCGAGCAATTGCTGGCTCAGATCAACCGAATCAAAACCCCGGCGCAGTCTTGCATCGAGTTCGCCGTGTTCAAGACGAACACCGGTATCGGCCAGGCCAATGACGACCGATGGATGTCCCGATTCATAGCCAAGTGCTTCCGGCAAACGCAGCTGGTTTCTGGGTTGCCAGGCCAATGCTGTTGCATCATCGTTATTGCCTGCCGTTTGTATTTGTTCGGCCGGCATCGTGGTCAAATAATCCGGCGACACTCTATCGACGATATTCAACTGACGCAGAGCGTCTATGAGAGAAAACATGTTCACGTCATCGGCCACTTCTACCCGCAATACGCGGGCGACGCCGGTAATTTGTTCGATGCCGTCATAACGGCGCAGTTGCGCGGCAGGGCTATGTCTTGCGACGGCAAGGCGTGCGCTGTGAAGGCGGGCCGAACGTGCATTGCCACCATGATGCCGCAGCAGGCGATCAATCACGCCACCGTCAATACGATCGGTCATCGTGGCGATACCACGCAAACATTCGCGAATCGTCGGCACATGCTCGGGCATTTCACCCAGACGTAATGTCAGCAACAAGCGGCGTTTTGCATGCGGACGATTTACGTTCATGCCGTTGCTCCCGTGGCAATGGCGCCGTCGGACAAATGCATGGACATCGGCTTGCCATCGCCAAGATCTATCTCGGCCAGCATGCCCATTTGTGTTGCGTGCGGCGCCAGCACGAATTCTTCATCGCCGACCGATAGCAAGGGAACATCGAACCCGGCTGCACGAACACGCGGCAAGCGCCCGGGATTTACCATCGGTGCGCGTACATGCACGCGATTACCGTCGTTGGAAGCCGAGCCGTTATTGGCGGCGATATTGGTTTCCACGCGAGTGACTCTCGGGGCGGAGGCTCTCAGCAAGGCCTGTTGCAGGCGATTGACCGGCATGCGCGACAGTCTTGCGATCACATCGGCACCGGCATTCTTGCGCAAGTCCTGCAATTGGTTGACGGTACGAACACCGATGCGTTCGAGCTGGCGTTGCTCGCCTTCCGAAATCGAATCGCCCAGTGCATCTTTCAAACTCGGGCTGCTGTCACGGGCTACAAAATCCGCCGCGTTCTCTTCGATCATCGGCTTGGTAATCGTGGTGAAGCCGAGCTTCAAGGTACTGGCATCCGTATCGCCGGGCGCTGCCGGACGCACGTAAATATCATCGTCCATCACGCTGATGAAGGCGCGCAAATCCAGACTTATCTCTTTTATCGCAAAGGTCAGCGGCAATTTCCCGACCCGCGCCTTGATCGTCATCGCGGCCTGCGCCTTGTCGAGTTGCTCGGTCAGGGCCTGCAGCAAAACATCGAATGGCAGTCCGTTGTCCTGAATCAGTGGCGGCATGCGGCTGCTCATGGAATGGCGACCTCGCCTTCGTTGTCGTGACAGGGCAACAATTCGAAATTGGCCATCAATCGTGACTTGCCGACATCGAGGCCAGAGCTGTAACGGCTTCTCGCTACATCGGCGAGCATCACGACGCCGCCATTGCCGAACAACAATTGAACATCTACCGGCACATCGATGCTCAGGCCGTTAACGCGCATGTCCAGATGCGCCATGGACGGAATTTCCATGTTCGAAATGCTTTCCTGCAAATCCAGCAACAAGGTGGACAGTTCACGCAACATCAGTTGTCTCCCCTGCCGTCATTGGCGGCGGGAGTGCTTGCGTTATTGCCACGCGAAGTTTCCTGCGTGGCACGACCGGATATCGAGTTGCGATTGATCAGCGACATCTTGACCGGATCGACCAGACGATCGAGCGGCAATGTTTCACTGACAAAATTCAATTTCACTTCGCCGAACAGATCGGCTTTTACGCTGGCATCGCTTTGCGCATTCACGGCAAGCGTGGACACCATCGTCGATGCACCGCCCTGGCTTAAACTGCCGCGCTCACCCCAGTTGCCGACACTCGCCGGATCGCTATTGGTGGCATAACCCACTTTCGCGGAATCCTGCGCGGCAGCACGGAACATCACTTTCGCGGTAATCGAACCGTCACGTACGGCCACGCGATTCATGCCGAGCGTGACCATCGTCGCCAGCATTTGCTGGCGTTGCTCGCCTATTTTCCGGCGCACCTGCGGCAAGACCGTTTGCTCCAGCAAATCGCTGGTCAGCTCTTCGTTATCCAGATCGAAGTCCGACAACCACACTGGCAACTTGCCTTCTTCGCGTGGCTCCAGCCTGGGTTCGGCATGTTCGGTATCTGGCAATAACAGACGCACATCGCCGGGATAGCGTTGCGCGAGCCAGTCACGCGCCTGATTATTGGTCACGTTTTCTTCGGTGAATTGGTCCAGCGATTTTGCGACGGCCGATACCAGACTGGAAAAACTTTCCATCTGCTTGATCGATGCATCGACGATGGCGTCGAAGGTGCCGTGTACCAGACCCGCGACAAAGCCGGGAAAATCGACTTCATCCACCATCGCGCCCATGCGGCGCGATATCGCTTCGGTGGCAGGTGGTTTCGCCGTGCTAGCGGGTGTGACACTAGCATTGTCCGCGTCGGCCAGTGTGCGCGTGCGCGCGACACTTTGTGCCGGGAAAATACTGCCGCTATCTTGGCGTGGACGATCTGACATGGGTGGTCCTTGCTGACTACTTCCAGGCACTGTTCATGGCATGACGGCCATTGCCGTACAGCGTCAGTTCGGTAGAGGCACAATGTTCGCCATCACTTGCGCGGTAGAGATAGTCGATGCGCACATTGATGGCGGCAACGGTGGTCGAGGCATTGCTGCCGTCGAGAATCATCGCGCTGACATCGACATCACAGGGCAGGCTTGCCGCATCGCCACCGATCGGTTCGATGCGAATATCGCCCACCCGGCTGCCATCGCTGACGAAACGGAGCATCAATGGCAATGGCACCGGATCCTGATTCAATCGTGGCCATGCATCGAGCGAAATTTGCTGCGGAACAAGAGGCGCGACGAGCGCTGGACTAGTGTCGGTGCTTTTAAAGCCCTCCAGCTGCTCGAGCATATACGTCACTCGACCAGATTGGCCGCGCACGCGATACATCGTGGTACCGGGTACGCGAGAAGGTTCGATGGGCTCATGTCGGGCTGCGCTGTCGTTGCCGATATTCAAGGGAGATACCGGACGTGGCGGCGTTGCACGTTGCGAGACTCTTTGCGACATTGCCGATGACAAACCCTGGCTGGTCGCGGCGCTCGCGGGCAAATGCAGGACACGCCAGCGACCGTAATCCGATTCCGCCATGGTGCCGAAGTCTTTCGCGAAACGATTGAACGACAACCAATCGGCGTAACCATTGTTGCGCGGATTGAAAACTACCGGATCGCTATCGAAACTGACGCGGGTATCCCACGGATTAAGCACACGCACCTGCACGGAATCGGGCTGATCGAGATCGCCACGAATACCGGCGAGCACCACGGCATGTGGCATGCCGACGATCACGACCCACAATGGTCCGTAGGTATTCAACCATTCGGCCCATTGCCTTGGCTGGAAGTACAAACTGGAATTCGAGGGCACTTCGATGGTCTGGAAACCATAGCGATCACGCACCGCCGCCAGCATGTCCCAGCCATAGGAAGTCATCAGTGAACGACCCACTTCGTTTGCCAGCGTTTCCGGTTCGTAGGAAGCATTGCGACGGAACGACAACAACATCGCCATGGCCGCGGCCCAGCATGAATTCTTGTCGGTTTGCGGAATCAACGGAACATCATGATTGGAATCCATGCTCGCCAAACTGCCGGAGTACGATGCTGCGCGTGCAGGAACAAGGGCAAGATTCGATTGCTGCCGCTGTTGAATCTGTTTCAGCGATTGCGCCATCGCGAACGGTGCCGATGTCGTCGTTGCGCGTCCCGCAGCGCTTTCCGCATGCAGAATTTGCATCTGGTAGTAACCGGTACTGTTGGTAAATCTGCCTTCGTACAATTGCAGAAATTGAGTAAACGGCATTTTGATCCGGCCAGCACTGCCGGGCCAAGGATCGTACAAATAAACGGTAGTTCCGGAACCGTCTGCATTGCCATCGCTTTCCAAACCAATCACGACGCGGATATGGCCACCGCCTGCGGCAGACCACATGCCGGCAACCCACAAGGGACCATAGGTTTCCAGCATGTCGCGCCAGGCTTCAATGGTGTAGGAAGCCGGTGGTTCCGGGACCAGATTCCAGGTGCTCGCCAGCGCCGGACGTTGATTCGCCTGCAAGCCTGCGATGTAGGCATTGAATGCCGGCACTTCGGCTGCAATGCTTTGATCGCTGATGGAAATGCGATCACGCCATCCGACGATCATCGCAGCCGCCGCGGCCCAGCATGAGCCGGTGGAAGATTGCGGCAAATATGGCACATCATCCCAGTACACGGAAAAACCCGGGCCACCGAGAGCGTTGCTCATCGGCAATGAAAACGGAATTCCGAACGGTGTGTCTTCGGCTTTCAGGTGACCGACGTAGGACACGATGTTTCTGGACAAATCGACGATGTCACTCGGCGTACTGGTCCCCGCCGAACTGGCAACCAAAGGTGCGCCCGCTTGTTCGAATGCGGCAAACACCAATTCGGAACAATAGAAGGAACGTGCTTCATCGCGATGGAAACCCATGCGATTCGCAATCGCATCGCCGACCCGGCTGAGTATCGGATGCAGAATGCGATTCGCAACGCCGGCGACACCGGCGTAATTGTAGGGACGACCTACTTGCGCCCTCGCAAAACTGGCAGCCGTTTGTGCCTGGCTCGCCGTAATGGCGGAATGGCGATACGCCACCGCCAGAATGGCATCGTCGATTGCCGTTGCCAGCGGCACTTCACGCACACCGGAGCCCACCGCTTCGACAATATTTCCGTTACCCACGTAAATCATCGCGTGACTGATCGATGACACTGTGCCGCCTCGAATGAGGTAGGACACCGGATGCCGTGCGGTTGACACGATGATGTCGCCCACTTGCAGGGCACTCACATCGATCGACTGACCACCGACGCCGGGATCCAGCGGAATTTCCTGTGCCTGCGACATGCCATTCACGTGGACCGGAATCATTCGCCATTGCGTTGCAGGCCCGATATCGACATAACTGGTATCTGCTTGCTGATCCCAATCGCCGGTACCGAACAGGGCCGTCGGATCCGAACCCGCACTGATCGGATCATAGGAATACAGTCGTGTTTGATTTGCATAGATTTCATAGGCCGGGAAGCCGTCGTGGCTACCCACGACCCTGGCTTGCATGCGATCGCCATTTCTGCGTACATGCACATACAGATTGGCATTGATATTGAAAGTCAGCGTTAGCAACGGCAGACCGCCATCGACATGGAAGCCGGCATAATAGGAACGTTCTGCAACACTGATGATGCCGTTGAAACTGTCGCCACCCATACCAGCCGACAAATTGCTTTCGCTGCGAGTCAAGGTGGCTTGATCTATGTGATGTGCGCCTTCGCGAATATTGCGGTACCAGCTCGGCTTGCCGCTGACGGCCACGGTATCCTCAATTCGGTATTCCTTGCTCTCGCCCCAGTGTTGATCGAGTATCGTCAGGCTTGCCCTGTTTGTATCCGGATCGAAACTCATTCGTGCGTGAATCTCGGCGCGACTGGTACCGCCCTCATACTGGAAGCTGCGACCATCACCGCTGAACGCGTGATCACTCAGCAATGGGCGTTCGGCGAGAATCGCAGGGGAAGGAATGAATACTCGCAGTTTCAAATCGACATCATTCAATGCATTGAAATTGGGACGCTCGTAATCACTCGCCCTCGAAACGACTGCCATACCCTGCGACCGGGTATTACTTGAGCGCAAGGATACCGGCGCCTCGCCAAAGGCCAAGGAAACACCCAGCGCACTCGCCTTGGAGGTGATCCAGGCAATTTTCGCGTCGGTGATGCGACAGCCCATATTGGTCGTATCGGTAGAGCCACCTACATGGATGCCGACACAGCTGACATAGAGTTGGTCACCGCTGCCGAGGACTTGATAGACCGGTGAACCACTGGCACCCATCAGGGTTTGAATATCGTATTCAAAGGTTTCATCCTGCAGGACGCGGATATGGCCGCCGTGCAAATGCTGCTTGTTGGTATCGATGGTACGGTTGACCAGGCGATGAATCAGTTCCTTGCCGCGCGATTCCATCGAATAACCGCAGACCACCACGCCTTCCACCGTCGATTGACGCAGTTCTTCCAGCGAGAAATATTGGCCGTGCGGCGCGGCATTCGGTACCTTGATGATGGCGAAATCAAAATCGTGATTGGCGCCGGTATAACTTTCATGCGAGCGCCATTGACTGGACGATACGGTGAAACGACCGAACGGTTCGCTGCTCGCACCGTTTTTTCCTGGAACAAAAGTCAGACTGCTCGAGCCTGCAACAACATGTGCGGCTGTCAGCAATAAATTGGGGCCGATATAAAACGCGCTGCCGATTTCCTCGTCGGTATCGGCCGTTCGCACCTGGCAAATCGCGCTATGCGGAAAAGCCCGCGTATCTTCGACGCCGACGAACCAGGCCACGCTTCCGGCCAGAAAACCCAACTGGTCACGCAAAGCCTGCAGCGTATTATTCGAACGATAAAAGGGTTGCAGCAGGACATCCTGCGCCTTCGAAACTGCCGGTGGGTTCTTCCATAATTTGCTGGAGAAACCATCGTCGTATTCCAGACCGGCAGCGACTGCCGCATTATTTTCAGGTGCAGCGGAATTCGGATTGGGTGCCGGGGCAGACACGGCGGGTGGTAGCGGGCTTGCTGCGGCAAGAGCATCACCGCCCCATTCCAGACTGGTATCGGCACCATTGCCCACGTTGCCGTAGGCATTACCGTTACCGGTTTTGGAATTCGTGCGACGCAGACCGCGTTCGGTCAATGCACCGAGACTCACATACATATTGCCTTCACTGGGCGATTGCACGAAATCGGGTTTCGAACGATTGCCTTCGGTATAGGTCGCCAGGCCAAAATACAATTTTTGCTGACCGACGAAGTTCGACAATACTTCCGGCGGCACCAGATAAACCGCTTCACCGCGACGCGCCCTGAGTGCGCCATTCACACGGCTGGAAAAAAAATTCCGTTTGTTCCTGCGCCCCCTGTTTTCACTTCGAAACAAGGCGGGGTCTGCGGCAATACCGACTTCATAAAGCGGGCTTTCGGTGCGGATGGTAAATCCGAGCACGCTAAAGCGATCATCGATAGCCTCACGGTTGGCACGAATAACAGGCATGTCAGTCTCCTAACGAATTTTTTTTATCAAGCGTTTCCGGTCCCACTGCCGAATTTTCTTCTGTCGGCGGAAAATCCTGGATTGAAGGGCTATCGATGGTTTCCGACATTTGTTCCCAGAACCTTTCGCGCCAATCAATTCCTATTTCTTCCAATCGCGGCTTCATGAATTCAACAATGGCATTGAGCTCTCGAAAATAAATCTTCTTGCCGGAACCCACCTGTTCGATCACGCCGCGCCACTCACGAGCTGACGCTGCATCAGAACCCGACTCGAGCCAGACGCGTACGATGAAAGAAGCGGTTCGATCCTCTAACAGCGCCATGACAAGACCAATTTCTGCTCACTGGGGCGACATTGCGCGCGCCATGTCTCCACTCGGTCACCGCTGCATCACGCTTGCATCACCGATAACTATTTGGCCGAATTGCCGATCGTGATGCGTTTATGCCTGCCAATTCCGGCAGGTGTCGCTCTATCACGACGCCATAAAAAAGCCCCGCGTTTGCGGGGCCGTGTTTCCATGCTTGTGCACTTTAATTCATGAATTGAATTCGGGCCCCGAGAAGCTGTATGCAAGATGCTGATCTGCCAGTGCAAGACAATGCCGGGCTGCCTTGATATGTTCATAGGCGGGCTGCTGTGCAATATCCGTGAGAATAGCCGGCGATTCCATCATCGCAATTCGCTCGCTTGACGTTGCCGATGGCACGACATTGCTGGCAATCGCCGTATCCACGATTTGCCTGTAGAGATCGGTGGTTTCACGCATCGGTTGAATCGCCAGTTCGGCGCGCAGCAGGGAACGGCATTTTTCGAACTGCAGCAAGGCATGCGCACGCTGGCCGTTCTGCAGAAAGTAGCGCATCAGCTCGCGATGAATGTCTTCACGCAACATATCGATATCAAGAATTTTCTGCGCATGGCGGATGGCCGATTCGAAATCGTTTCGAAGGGCGCTGACGCGCATCAGGCGACCGAGTGCATTGAGATAAATCCTGCGTAATCGCTCGCGCTCGTGCAATGCCCACTGCTCCGAATTATCGACCAGCAAATCCGCCTTGTACAAGGCGATCGCCGAATTCAACCGGGCGATATCGTCGGCATCCGTCAATTCAAGCGATTTTCCCAATGCCGGAGTGGCCAGTGACTGAAACTCGACAACATCCAGCCGAACGACATTTTCTGCCAGTCCAATCGCGCCGCGATGGTCCGAACGAATAAATTCATTGGCCTTGCATGTCGAGCGTTCGATGGCGGAACGCAAACGCCAGAGCGCAGTATTCAGCGAACCCGAGGAACCGCCGCGATCACTTTCACCCCAGATGATTTGCAGCAGTTCCGTCCTGGTAAAACTTCGACCGACTCCCAAAGCCAAAACCGCAAGCAGCGCCCGGCTTCTGGGCGGAATCTCGATAACTTCGCTATCAGCCTTTCCAACAAGCTCGACCAGCAAGGAGCCAAATAAGGATACGGAAAGCATGCGGCCCTCACTTCGACACTGTATCGGGGGGACGCTACCAGCCTCCTGTTACATGAAGGCGACAGCGTTCAAACAGTTGCCACGTTCAGCACTGCATCGCAGCGATCAATGCCTGAAGGCATCAATAAATTGAAGGGGCAAAAGTTAGCACGCAAAATGGAAAATAAAACGGCCAAGCCATCCGAGATCAATGAAAATGCATTATCAACGGGATTTCAGTACCGAAAGAAATTCGTAAGATTTTTGTATGCATCAATGGGATTTTGCAGTGCGCGCAAAGTTGGCGATATCTGCCATCTGCATGTGAATACGCTGCCTGAATTCCATGTCGTTTTGCAAAAAGAATTTTCTGGCTTCGCGACCCAGCCTTGTTGCATGTTCCTGGCTCATGAGGAGCGCGCTTTCAATCGTAGCTTCGAGTTGTGCTTCGGCGACGTGATAACAGGTGGCAAGATTCTGCCGGCTGGTTCTGTCATACCCCACGAGCAATCCTCGTTCGGCCGTCACCAATTCATTCATCGGAGGCGCATCGGTGGTAATCACGACGGCCTGCATGCTCATCGCTTCCATCAGGTAATGTCCGAAACCCTCGGTGTCGGATATGCAAAGATGAAACTGGTGCTGGTTTTGCATCAATTTCAATTCGGCATCGTCGAGATAACGCAATACATGACGGATATTGTGTGTGCTGGCATCGCTCTCAGCCTTGTTGGGATGCTGCACAATCGTCAGCAATGGCCAATGCGGATGTTTACGCCATAGTGCGATCAGGCTTTCCGTGCCCTTGTTTGAACTCTTGCCCGCCAGATGGAAAAAACCAGCCTCTCTAGCCACTTCGGGCAGCCAACGGTCTTCGCTGCTGAATCCGGTATAGCGGGTTCTACAGCCGAGCCCGGAAAAAATGGTTTCGGCATGACGTGTTTTTACCAATACAAAATCAAGATCCCTCAGATACGGCAACCACTTGGGCAATGTCCATTCCGGATTCGGCATCAACACATTGAGCTTCGCACTGCCAAACAAGGAAGGATGCAGCCTTTCCAGAAAGATATTGATGGAAGGCGTAACGGCACTTTGTTGTATCGCTATTCGCTGGAGCCATTTGCCGACTTTGTTTGTCTTGAAACGGTTTTGCATGACTCGGAAAAAACCTGATTTCAAGGCAGCAGTCAGCAGTTCGGCGTCTTTCACCAGACCGGCACCGTTATCCTGCGTAATGATGCGGATATCCGTCATGTTTTTGCTATGCATGAATAATCCGTCCTGGGTATTGTTCACTTCTGGTTCCATTCACCAAGAAACCATGGCTTGCATTGATGCTGCCGACATTGCATCAGTTCAATCTAGCAAACCGAAGCTTAACGAACAGCCCTCAACAGCCACCGGCATTGGAACTTTCAGGCAGCAGAAAGTTCTGGGGTAGCCGCTATTGGCGATCCGCCATGATCGCTTCCACCGCATCGATCGTCTTCGGCACCTTGTCGCTCAGTACCTGTGGACCTTTATTGGTGATGAATACGTCGTCTTCGATTCGGATGCCGATGCCCTGGTATTTTTCCGGCACGCCTTTTGTTCCAGGCGGAATGTACAGCCCGGGCTCGATGGTGAATACCATCCCCGCTTCGAGTTCGCGAAAATCACCGGCAATCTTGTATTCGCCGACATCATGCACATCCAGACCCAGCCAATGGCCGGTTTTATGCATATAGAATTTCTTGTATTCGCCGGAGACCAGATTCTGTTTCACATTCCCTTTCAGCAACCCGAGTGACAGCAAACCTTCTGTGAGAACTTCAACGGCAGCTTCGTGGCCTGCAATCCAGGCCTGGCCGATTTGCGCTTTCGACAAGGCGGCCGTCTGTGCATCGAGCACGATCTGATAGAGCGCGCGCTGTTCCTTGGAATAGCGACCATTGACCGGCCAGGTCCGCGTGATATCGGATGCGTAATAATCGTATTCGGCACCAGCATCGCATAACAATAAATCGCCATCATTCAAACGCGCGTTGTTCGCACGATAATGCAATACACAAGCATTGGCGCCGCTGCCGACAATCGGCTCATAAGAAGCCGTAGCATTGTTTTTCTTGTAGCAATATTGCAGCGCCGCCTCGATTTCATATTCATGCAGCCCCGGACGGGTGGCATGCATGGCGGCGATTTGTGCCTGTGCGGCAATATCGGCCGAACGCTGCATCAACCTGATTTCATCTTTGCTTTTGAACAGGCGGCATTCATGCAGCAAGTGGCCCAGCTCGAGAAATTCGTGTGGCGGCTCTGCACCCATCCGCATATGCGCGCGGACACGGTTGAGCCAACCGATCAATTTCAGATCGAATTCCTTGTCGCGGCCGAAATGGTAATAAACGCGACGGCGACCTTCCAGCAAGCCGGGCAGGATTTCATCGAGATCATCAATGGAATAGGCATCGTCCATGCCCAATGTTTCTACCGAACCTTCGGGACCGATTCTCGGACCATCCCAGGCCTCCCGCTCGGGATTTCGCTCGCGACAGAACAACAAATTTTCGCCATGCTTGCGGCCCGGCACCATCACCAGCACGGCTTCGGGTTCGGCAAAACCGGTCAGATACCAGAAATCGGAATCCTGCCGATAGGGATAGTGCGTGTCATTACTGCGAATGCGTTCGGGAGCCGACGGCAAGATGATAATGGCGTCGTCCGAGGCCATACGCATCAATTGTTTGCGACGCTTGGCAAATTCTTTTTGAGAGATCATGTTTTCGCTACGATTAATGTAATTTTCGGCGATGGCGAGGGCCCAGTACGCAGTCACTATGCAGCAGCATGGCGGCTACGCGAACAAATTCGGAAACTTCCTCAAATGCTTCCTCATCGCTGTCTGCATCTTCATAACTCAATTCGCTGGCCGCTATCCGCCCCAAATCGGTCAAGGCATCCTGGGTTTCTTCCGACATGCGTTTTACATCGGCGCCCGACAGGCCAACACCACCAAGAAATCCGCGGCACCAGGCCAGCAAGGCGTCGCCGCGCTCGGCGACCGGTGCATCGCTATCGGGCAAGAGCAGATCGAATTCGAATTCTTCCGACGCCAAACCGGCGCATGTGGCCTCGTACAATTGCGCCAGGTCGGTACCTGGCTCCACTTCATGCACGGCATCGTCGCTCAAGACCAGGCTAAGCCAGTTTTCTGCATTTGCCTGTCCGCCGCCACACAGGTAACCGCAAAGACCGCCATGCAGCTCGGGGGCTTCAACTCCCAGCGAATTCATGAGCGGTGATTGCGCCAGAGTGGCATACAAGGGAAGTACCGGCTGATTCATACACAAAACCCTGAAAGGCAGGCGCTCATTCTAGCAAGTGCGCGAAACGTCTTGTGACATTGTGCCTCCGCCCACTACACTGGCAGGCGGGGAAACATTCGAGAGAGGCCTGATCGGTGCCATTGCGCGATACACCAGCTTGCTGTTTGCTCCGTATTCTTCCTGCAGCGGTGATGGCTGGCATCCTTTTAACGCCCGACAATGCACAAGCCGATGCGGCAAATAGTTACAGCGCTGCCAGTCTTGCCCCCCAAATTGCGCTTTTGGTCACCGCCGCATTTCTCGGCTTGATCCTGTGGCGCATATGGCGCCGCCGAGTCGTCCAGGAAGCCGCCTTGCTGGAAGAGATTCGCGAGCGCGAAGCCCGTTTGAATCTGGCCCTTTGGGGCTCGGGCGATGAATTTTGGGATTGGAATATCCCCGAAAACAGCCTGTACCGGCTTGGTGCCAACCAATTGCTCGGCCAGGGTGCCTCCGAATCGATGAGTACGGATGACTGGCGCACGCACTCGCTGCATCCCGATGACCTGCCCCGCGTACAAAAACTTTTACAGGAACATCTCATCGGCCAGAGCGAAGTGTTTGAATCCGAACACCGTATCCGCAATGGTAACGGTGAGTGGATCTGGGTTCGTTCCCGCGGCAAGCTGGTAGAGCGCGATGCCGATGGCAAGCCGTTGCGCATGGCGGGTACCGCTAGAGATATCACCTTGAGTCGCCGTGCCGAACGCGAACGCCGCGTGGCACTCGAAGTGTTGCGAAGCATGAGTGAAGCAGTGGCGGTGATTGATCTCGAATTCCGCTTCATTTCGGTCAATCCCGCCTTCTCGCGGATCACCGGCTACAACGATGAAGAAGTGATTGGACAGAACAGCCGCATTCTTGACTCGACCCAGCATGGTGCCGATTTTTATCGCCGTGTGCGCGACATTCTCGAGCGCACCGGCCATTGGGCTGGCGAGATGTGGCAAAAACGCAAGGATGGCGACGAGTTTCTGGGATGGATCGAGATGTCGGAAGTACGCGATGCCCACGGTATTCGCAGTCATTTCGTGGCCGTGGTGAATGACATCACCGACAAAAAACGGGCCGAACAGGAACTTCGTTACCTGGCCAATTACGACACCCTGACAGGCTTGCCGAATCGCGCCTTGCTTTCCGAACGGCTAGGCCGCGCGATTGTCAGGGCACGCCGTCAGGAAACACGGGTCGCCGTGCTGTTTCTGGATCTTGATCGTTTCAAGGACATCAATGATTCACTCGGCCATGCTGCCGGCGATCGATTGTTGAAGGCGGCAGCCTCCCGAATTCAAGCCACCGTCGGTGCCTCCGATACGGTGGCCAGGCTTGGCGGTGATGAATTCACCGTAATTCTGGAAGACGTCGAAAGTCTTGCCGCAGTGGAACGCATGGCGCGCGAAATTCTGACCGCGTTTTCGATGCCGCTGGAAGTCGATGAACGCCACGATGTCAATATCACGCCTTCACTGGGAATTAGTTTGTATCCCGACCATGCCCTGGTGCCGACCGATTTGCTGAAATTCGCCGATACCGCGATGTACCAGGCGAAAGCCGAAGGCCGCAATACCTTCCAGATCTACAATGAAACGATGGACGCCGAAGCACGTCGGCGCGCCCAGATTCTGACTTGCTTGCGCAAGGCTCTGGACAAGGGCGAGTTCCGTCTTGTCTATCAACCGCGCATGTCGCTGGCCGATGGCCGCATTACTGGCGTCGAAGCCCTGTTGCGTTGGCATAGTGCCGAATTGGGCGACATCAGTCCGGTGACCTTCATTCCCCTGGCGGAAGAAAGCGGCTTGATTCTCGCCATCGGCGAATGGGTTCTGCAAGAAGCCTGCATGGCACTCAAACGCTGGCGCAAACATGAACTGACCGAGTTATCGATGGCGGTAAATGTCTCGGTCATGCAATTGCTGCGCGGCAATCTGGCTCAGACCCTGAAACGCATTCTGGAAGAAACCGAAATTCCGGCCAACCGCCTGGAATTGGAACTGACCGAGAGCATGGTGATGGAAAACGCCGAACAGGCGACCACCGTGTTGAACGAATTGCGTGCGCTGGGCCTGACGCTGGCAATTGACGATTTCGGTACCGGTTATTCCTCGCTGGTGTATCTGAAACGTCTGCCGATTGACACCTTGAAAATCGACAAGGCATTTATCGGCGACCTGGATCACGATCCGGACGATGAGGCCATTACCGCCACCATTATCACGATGAGCCATTCGCTTGGCTTGAACGTCATCGCGGAAGGCGTGGAAACCGAGCAGCAGCTGCGTTATCTGCGTGAACAGGGCTGCGATGAAATCCAGGGCTATTGGCTGTCTCCTCCTATTGACGGCCATCGTTGTCTGGCTTTTATCCGTAGCTGGCAACCGAGCAATGTGGCCGCAATTCCGGCGCCCTACTAAGTCCTGCTAGATCCGAATTTTGCTTGACCGCCTGTTGAACTGACACTATCGTGAAGCCTATGAACTCGCCCGACGTACATCAACAAATCAAGGCCCTGGCCGAACGCGTGGATCGATTGATCGAAGTATCACGCCGCTTGCAGGACGAGAACCGCAGTTTGCGGCAAAGCCAGGAACAGTTAACCAGCGAACGTTCGCAATTAATGAGCAAAAATGAACTTGCACGCTCAAGGGTTGAAGCGATGATCAATCGCCTGAAATCGCTGGAGCAAAACGCGTGAGTACTCCGGTCAACGTAAAAATCCTGGACCGTGAATTTACCGTTGGCGTTGAAGCAGGAGAACAGGAAAGCCTTCAGGCATCGGCTCGCTTCCTCGACGCCCGCATGCGCGAAATTCGTGGCAACAATCGCATGGTCTCGATTGATCAGGTTGCCGTACTCGCCGCGCTAAATCTTGCCCATGAATTCCTGCAGCTGAAAAAAGCCGCCGATGAACGCGATGGCGTTCTCCATCAGACTCTCGGCGACATGAATCGAAAACTGGATGGTTTGTTCGATTCATTTCCACGGTAACAGGAATAATATTTCCCGGTTTCGTTCACATTTTTTTCCGGATTAGGTTCTATACTATGTCCGTGTCCTCTGCTGTGTTTGACAGCGTACGCAAACATTTCACCTTGACCCATAATTACGGCCCGGGAATTTGTCGACGACGACGGTGTGCATGTCCGCCCTGTTGCGGGAAGCCTGAAGTTTTCGTCCAGATGCCCACTTGATCCTCCTGGATCAAGGTCGTTTCGTACGCATCGGCATGGTGGAGGATGCAATTTTGAATTCCCGCGAAACAACTAACGTGAATAAAAAAATACGCGCGGAGAAAAGACTTTTGCGGCAGGCTTTCAGCGCAAAACGCCTTGCAATAACTGCCCCGCAACGCATGCAAACGGCAGACGCAATAGCAAGGCAACTACTCGATCTTCCCGAATGGGCTTCTGCAAACTATATCGCCGGCTACTGGGCCACCCAAGGTGAAGTTCCGCTTCATATCGTGCAAATGCGGGTACAAACACCGAAAGTCTGGTGCCTGCCGATCATCCAGCACGACAAGACCTTGAAGTTTGCGCCATGGCGCTCCGGCGATGATCTCGTCAGCAATCAATACGGCATTCCCGAGCCCGATATTGCACCGACTTCGGCGCTGGATGCCTCCGATCTAAGCATCATATTGCTGCCCCTGCTTGCCTATACCCGAAGCGGCGTTCGGCTTGGAATGGGCGGAGGCTATTATGACCGCAGCCTTTCCTTCCGCAGATCGCATGCTGCTCCGCCTTTGCTAATCGGTGTCGCCTATTCGGATCAGGAAGTCGAAAATTTACCTGTGGAAGACTGGGATGTAAAACTGGACATGTTGATCAACGAGCGGGAAGTATTACGTTTTCATAAAATATAAGTTTCGCCCTGGTTTGAAATTTCCATATTATTTTTAGGTGATCACGATGTGTTACTGGCTGATGAAATCGGAACCAAGTCTGGCAGCGACGGTATTTTCATGAATTACTGGTTGATGAAATCGGAACCCGAAGAGTTCTCCATCGATGACCTGAAACGGGTAAAACGCGAACCCTGGAGTGGCGTTCGCAATTACCAGGCCCGTAATTACATGATGAAAGACATGAAAGTCGGTGACGGCATTTTTTTCTACCACTCCAATACCGCCATTCCGGGCATATCGGGGCTTGCCGAAGTGGCTTGCGACAGTTATCCCGACCCAACCCAATTCAACAAGAAATCGGATTACTACGATGCGGCCAGTACGCTTGAAAATCCCCGTTGGTGGCTGGTGGATGTCAGTTTCAAACGCAAATTGAAGCGCGTTATCTCGCTGGATGAATTAAAATTGCAGGCAGAACATCTGGAAGATTTTGCCCTGCTCAGGCGTGGCAACCGTCTGTCGGTATTGCCGGTCACCGCCCCGCAATGGAAATTCATCTTGTCCCTGGAGTAAACCATGTCGCAGAACGAAGGCAAACGCCTGTCCGGTGAAGCCGCCGCAAAATTCATTGAGGAAGGTACCGTTGTCGGAGTCGGCACCGGGTCTACGGTTGCTTTTTTCATCGAAGCACTCGCCCGCAAGAAACATCAAATCGAGGGTGCCGTTTCAAGCTCCGAACAAAGCACGGCACTGCTGAAACAGCATGGCATTCCGGTACTCGATTTGAACTCGACGGGTTCACTTTCGCTTTACGTGGATGGTGCGGATGAATGCGATCCGCATAACCGACTGATAAAAGGCGGCGGTGGCGCATTGACCCGTGAGAAAATAATTGCCGCTTGCAGCCAGAAATTTGTCTGCATCATCGACGCAAGCAAGGAAGTAAAATTGCTCGGCAAGTTTCCGCTACCGATCGAAGTTATCCCGATGGCTCGAAGCTACGTAGCTAGGGAGATTGTGGCGAGAGGCGGTCAACCGGTCTGGCGCGAAGGAAAAGTCACCGACAACGGCAACTGGATTCTGGACGTCTATAACTGGCAAATTACCGACCCGGTCGGGATGGAAGCCGAGCTGAATCAAATCACCGGCGTTGTTTGCGTTGGCCTGTTCGCGAAACGTGCCGCCGACATCGTGATTGTGGATGGCATGCAACGTAAGTAATTTGTAGGTCGGGCCCTGGCCCGCCGCTTCATAAAGATTGCGATGTGTTTATGCCGGGCCGGGGCCCGACCTACGCTTGTTGCTGTAACGCCGCTTGCTCTGCCGCAGCCTGACTCGCTGCCAACATTCTGACCATTGCACCCAAACCCCCATGCAGGGCATGCACGGTGTATCCAAGACCATTCAGGATAAAAGCCGCCGCAGCCGAACGTTCGCCGGTATTGCAATAAACGACCAAGTGGCTGCCGGTAGGCAATGCCATCGCGGCATCCTCGCGCAAACGATACAAAGGCACGTTAACGGCACCATCAATTCCACGCAAGGCATATTCTTCGGGCATACGAACATCGAGAATGATGGCACCGTCCCTGACCAAACGTGCGGCATCAGCAGGTAACACCCAATGGACCATGGGTGGCTTCAACACCGCTTCGAAATCTTCCTTCTTCAACCGCATTAAACGACCACCCTGCATGGTACGCACGGTCGCATTACGCGGCACATTGGCCAGCAAGGCATCCTCGCCGAAAATATCGCCTTCGCGCAGATACGCAACGACTTGCGGGGCGCCGTCGAGATATTTCGAAACCGATGCGGTACCTTCGCGGATCACGTAGAAATAATCCGGCGCATCGCCTTCGCGCATGATGATTTCGCCCGGCAGCGCCTTTATTTCCTCGAAGCGCTGGAACATTTTCTCGATATTGCCGGTCGGCAATTTCAGAAAAGCATGACTGTTCAACAATCGGAAAACCCAGGAATTGGCACCGGGTGCCGAATCAAAATGCTTATAGCTCTCGCTGCGACTGACCTGATCCCAGGTAATTATTTTTTCAAGATAGCGGCGATCCAGACGCATGATTTTGGCACTGCTGGAAATGACTTTTGCCGAAAAGCGACGCGGAATAGCATCATTCAGGGGATAACGTCCGTGCTGCGCGCTTGCCACATGCGCCACCTTGCGCCCGTCGGGATACTCACACTGCAATTCACCTTCAAGCAAATACACCGTATCGTCGTCGACACTGCCGGCCTCGAACACATAATCATGCCGCGAATAGGAGGTCACAACGGCATCGCGACCCAATTGTTCGCGTGTTTCGACGCGCAGCGACTCCAGAGGAAATAGTTTGGCAAGATCTGAAGCGGACACCGGCATATGAATCTCCCTGATATAGGATCAGTCTAGCCCGACTGGCGTTAAAAGCCGAGGGTTTTCAGTATTTCCCATTCTATTTTCATGGGCAAGCCTGCGGCTGCAAAAATTTGCAAACTCCGGGCAAACAAAAACCCCGCTGTTGAGCGGGGTTTTCGATGGATCCAGCGAAGCCCGAGGGCTTCGACAAAGCGGATTAACGCTTCGAGAACTGGGTCGCGCGGCGAGCTTTGTGCAAGCCGACTTTTTTACGTTCCACTTCACGGGCATCGCGGGTCATGAAACCGGCTTTGCGCAGTTCTGGCTTCAGGGTGTCATTGTATTCAACCAAGGCGCGAGCGATACCCAGACGGATAGCGCCGGCTTGGCCGGTGATACCGCCGCCTTCAACCGTGACGCTAACGTCGAACTTATCCGTCATTTTGGTCAGTTCGAGTGGTTGGCGTACGATCATGCGGGAGGTTTCGCGACCGAAGAATTCTTCAATCGAACGACCGTTGATGACGATTGCACCCTTGCCCGAACGCAGGAAAACGCGAGCGGTGGAGGATTTGCGACGGCCGGTGCCGTAATTTTGCGAAGTTGCCATGAGTTATCCTAAAGCCTTAAAAGTCCAGCACTTGAGGCTGCTGGGCCGTATGCGGATGGTTTGGACCTGCATAAACCTTGAGCTTGCTGTACATGGCACGACCCAGCGGATTCTTGGGCAGCATGCCCTTGACGCCGGTTTCGATGACACGCTCAGGATGCGCATTCATGGCTTGACCCAGGGTTTCGGACTTCATGTTGCCGATGTAACCGGTAAAACGGTAGTACATCTTGTCTTGAAGCTTTTTGCCGGTCACGGTGATTTTGTCGGCATTGATTACAACGAGGTAATCGCCCGTATCAACGTGCGGGGTGTAAACGGGTTTGTGCTTGCCGCGTAAGCGACGAGCAAGTTCTGTGCACAAGCGACCGAGGGTTTTACCGCTGGCATCAACAACATACCAGTCTTGCTTAACAGTCTCAGCCTTGGCGCTAACGGTCATGTTCTTCATGACGGCTCCAAAGGAAAAATTGGGTGAATAAGAAGCGGAATTGTAACCATCCCGCGCGTTCAGCGCAAGCCCACCCCAGCTGTCAAAACAGGCCGTGTTAGGATTTTGCCCATGGCAAAGCCCTTTCCGACCTCCAATGACGCCTCTGACATAGCCCGGTTGGCCGATCGCTGCGTCCAATGCGGCCTGTGTCTGCCGCATTGCCCCACGTATCAGCTGGATCGCTCCGAAGCCGAATCTCCACGTGGGCGCATAGCATATATGAAAGCGCTGGCTATCGGACAAATAATGGCGAGCGATGCCGGGGATCGTCATCTGGACCATTGCCTGGGCTGCCGGCGCTGCGAATCGGCTTGCCCGGCAAATGTCGAATACGGTGATTTGCTGGCCTTGGCGCGCGAGCAGCAATATTTACGCAAACCGCCACCATACAAATTCAAGCTTTTAGCCGGCGTACTGGCCAAACCAGGACTCGTCAGGATCGCGGGAGCACTTGGACGGGCCTCCGGGCAGTTACCCACACTGCCAAGCACTGCCGTCCGGAACGCGTCCCGTCCCGGCGATCAGACTGGCAAGGTCGCCATTTTTATCGGCTGTATCGCCAATGCCTATGAAGCAAACACCCGACTCAATCTGCAGAAAATCCTGAACGCGCAAGGTTTTTCAGTGCTTCCAGCGAATGGGCAGACCTGCTGCGGCACCGCCGCAATCAGTCTCGGCGACCGTCGAACTGCTGGTGCACTCGCCGAAAAAAACCGTATCGTTTTCGACAATGGCATTACCGTGCTTAGCCTCGCAACCGGCTGTCACGAGCAGCTTTCCAGAAGCCTACAGAATAAAAATACGGTGATCGATGCACTCGATTTTGTTTCCCGGCGCTCGGTCTTGCTGAAATTCAAGGCGGCCAACAAGAAAATTGCGCTGCATATCCCCTGCAGCCAATCGACTGTGGTCAAGAGTGACCAGGCCGTCCGGCAACTATTGGCAATGATTCCCGGACTGGAAATCAAAGAGCTTCCGGATCGCGGCTGCTGCGGCGCAGCCGGCTTGCAGATGCTTGCCGAACCGGAACGCGCGAATCGATTGCGTACGCCGCTGATTGAAAAAATTCACGAAACCGATGTCACCGAATTGCTATCGTCCAATATCGGTTGTCGTTTGCACATCGCCAATGGGCTTAAAATACCGGTGCGGCATCCGATCGACTTTCTGGCGGAACATCTAGCATGAGCGAACGTCATTTCAGTTTTTTCGACAAGGCCATCATCCAGGCGCAGCGTGCGATGACTACCAGTCTGGGCAATGCTTTCGCCGAACGCGAATATCCGGCGGAAAACACCCTGCACGGCATCTTGAACGATGAAGATCAACGCCATGCTGCCGGCTTGATGCGGATCAATCACACCGGTGAAGTCTGCGCACAGGCGCTTTACGTCGGACAAGCTGCTGTTGCCCGCGACGAACATACACGCAAGCAATTACTCGATGCCGCGCAGGAAGAACAGGACCACCTTGCCTGGTGCGCCGATCGTCTGCGTGAGCTCGATGCAAAACCCAGCATCTTTAATCCGATCTGGTATGCCGGCAGCTACACGATCGGCTTGGCAGCCGGTCTACGCGGCGACGGCTGGAATCTGGGCTTCGTGGTGGAAACCGAGCGCCAAGTCGAAGCTCATCTGGAAGAACATCTGGAAACCCTGCCTCCTTCCGATGCACGCAGCCGGGTCATCCTGAAAAAAATGAAGGAAGACGAAGCACGGCATGCCGAGCATGCCGAGCAAGCAGGCGCTCGCAAGCTGCCGCAACCGATTCCGAGAATCATGGCGCTGACATCATCGATCATGAAAGCCGTGGCGTACCGCCTGTAGGGGCGCTCGCTTGCTGCGCCCAAAATTCTCCACGATGCCAGAGCGGGCGCAGCAAGCAAGCGCGCCTACGACAAAAAAAACCGCCTTTCGGCGGTTTTTTATTTCTTGCATAACAATACGAAATCAATCAATCAAATTACGGCCATGGAACAGCTCGGCAATTTCACGGCGTAATTGCATCTCGATACGCTGACGATCCTTGAAGCTCAGGTTCTTTGCCTTTTCTTCGAACAGATAAGTATCGAGATCGAATTCCTTCAAGTGCATCTTCGTGTGGAACAGATTTTCCTGATACACGTTCACATCGATCATTTCGTATTTGCCATGCGAAGATTTCGACAGGTAATCCTGGATCGAATTGATCTTGTGGTCGATGTAATGTTTCTTGCCTTTCACGTCGCGGGTAAAACCACGAACGCGGTAATCCATCACCACGATATCGGAGTCGAAACTTTCAATCAGGTAATTCAATGCCTTCAGCGGTGAAATAACGCCGCAAGTGGCAACGTCGATATCGGCACGAAAAGTCGCAATGCCGTTATGCGGATGCGTTTCAGGATAGGTATGCACCGTAATGTGGCTTTTGTCGAGATGGGCAACCACGGCATCGGAAATCAGATCCTTGCCGGCGGCCTTCTTGTCGATCACCGGCTCTTCGGAAATCAGGATCGTCACCGAAGCGCCTTGCGGGTCGTAATCCTGACGCGCGACGTTCAGGATGTTTGCACCGATGATATGCGCCACTTCCGTCAGGATTTGCGTGAGTCGCTCTGCGTTGTACACCTCGTCGATATACTCGATATAGCGTTGGCGCTGCTCTTCGGACACTGCATAACAGATGTCATAAATATTGAAACTCAATGACTTTGTAAGGTTGTTGAAGCCTTGCAATCGTAAGCGCGGAAGCGGCTTGACCACGGCGGTGCCCTCCAGGGGCGAGTTGACTAAGGGGCGCATTATCGGGCAAAAGACCCGGCGGGGGAACCTTTTCAATTTTTAACACATAAACCGTTGCTGAGAACTGCGTCACAGCCTAAGCTTAGCGACATACTTTTGAATGTGAGCGCTTATGACACCGCACCGCACCACCTTGAGCGTCGTTAAGGCATTTACGCCAGTTCATAGCCCCCTCGAGCTCGATCCGGCCTCGCTTAGCCGCTTTCTGGATCACTGCCATCGCCGCAAGCATCCTACGCGCAGCGACGTCTTCCGTCCCGGTGACTCAGCCAATACCCTTTATTACGTCATCAGCGGTTCACTCAGCGTGATCAGCGAGGAATCCGACGGTCGTGAACTCGTACTGGGCTATATCAATGCCGGTGAGTTCATCGGTGAAATGGGCTTGTTTGTCGCCGCCGATCAGCGGGAAGTTTTGCTGCGTACCCGTGTTCCCTGCGAACTGGCTGAACTGAGTTATGAACGCCTGCACCAATTGTTCGAAGGCGCACTCGTCACCGAATGCCCGCGAATTTTATATGCCATCGGCTCGCAGCTTTCCAAGCGCCTGCTGGATACCTCCCGCAAAGCCAGTCGCCTCGCCTTTCTCGATGTCACTGGCCGTATCGTCCGGACTCTCGGCGACCTTTGCCAGGAACCGGATGCCATGTCGCACCCGCTGGGGACCCAGATCCGCGTTTCGCGACAGGAAATTGCCCGTATCGTGGGTTGCTCGCGTGAAATGGCAGGTCGAGTACTGAAACAGTTGCAAGAACAAGGTCAACTGACCGCGCGCGGTAAAACCATCGTGGTGTTCGGAACCCGATAATGGAAGCCAACCCGGCCGCTTCCAATACACAGGTCTATATTCGTCCTGCTGTTTTGGAGGACGCGCCGGGGGTTGCGGCCTTGCTGCTGGCACTGGGTTATCCCTGCAGTGCCGAAGAGGCAGCCGTCAGGCTGCTGAACCTCCGCGAGGAACCCGAGCAACAATTGTGGATAGCCCAGGAACATGGCGAAGCGATCGCGATGATTGCGATGGATATCCGCTATTACCTGCCGCTCGGCGCACGTACTTGCCGGATTACGGCACTGGTCGTGCTGGATGCCTTCCATGGTCGCGGCATTGGCAAACGCCTGTTGCGGGAAGCCGAACAAAAAGCCAGACAGGCCGGCGCCTCGCGCGTAGAGCTGACGACAGCATTGCATCGCGAACAGGCACACCTGTTTTATAAAGCCTGCGGTTATGAAAACGCTTCATTGCGTTTCGTAAAACGTCTCGGCGATGCATGAATAAGCCGGAAGCCGGAAAAAACTGATGCGCTTACGCACCAGAACCATATCGCTGGTATTTTTCTTTGTCGCGCTGGCGGCATTGAGTCTCACTCTGGCAGGTCGTTACTATCTGTACCCGAAATTCATACAGCTTGAAGACGAGCAGGCCATTCGCAACGCCAATATCGGGCTCGAACTTTTAAACAGCGAAGTCAATTTCATGGCAGATCGCCCACCCGACTGGGGTTATTGGGACGATACCTACCAATTCGTACACGATAGAAACCGGGAATACATTACTTCCAATCTGGAAGCCGGATCCCAAATAAGCCTGCAGGCCAATCTGATCGCAATTTACGACCGGCAAGGCAACAAGGTCTGGGCCCGCGCAATGTTGCTCGACAGTCAGGAAATAATTTCGCTGGACGAGTATGAGCTGGAAAAACTTCCGTTAAGCCACCCCATGCTCTCGCACGAAGACAGCCCGACAACGCGGGCCGGCATCATGAATAGTTCATACGGTCCGATCTTCCTGGCATCTACGCCGATACTACACTCGGACCGAACCGGTACCAGTCAGGGGACTTTTATTTTCGGTCGTTTATTCGACCCGGAAAAAATCCGGCGCATCGCAACTCAGGCCGGGCTGGAATTAACACTATCGCCACATATTGCAGGCAAGACCGAACTACGCCCTGCCTCCAGAAAAAAAGAATTCGCACGCCTTCAACATACACAGCTGATCATCTCGCGCACCGACAAACTCACCCAGGTAACCACCACGCTGTTTAGCATCGACGACAAGCCAATCATAGACATGCTGGTTTCCATGCCATCGGATATCACCAAACGCGGCAAGAAAACGCTGGATGGCATCACGATAGCGATATTTCTGGCAGGACTATTCCTGAGCCTGATACTCACCTATCTGCTGAACCGATCGGTAATCGCGCCCATCAGCCGCATTACCAAACACCTCGCCCATATCGGCAATCAGGAAGACATTGCCGCCCGCATAAAACTGGAACGCAATGACGAAATTGGCGATCTCGCCAACGAGTTCGACCAAATGCTGCAACGCTTGAGCGATACACGTAAACGGCTTTTCAAGCAGAGCTATCAAAGCGGCGCCAGCGAGATGGCCAGCGGCGTGATTCAGGATATCAACAAGAACATCCAGCCCCTGCGTGAAAATATCGAATTGCCGATAAGCCTGCTTGATCGCGCGCACACAAGCACCAGTGCCGGCCTGATTCACGAGCTTGCCGACATCAAAGTCGGCAATCACCGATTCATTGAAATTACCCAGCAGTTAATGGATTTGAACAATGAACAGGCCCTGCTGCTCGCGGAAGCCCGCAGTGAAATGCGGCGTTTGCGAATCGATATCGAACAGTTGCAGGAAGTCATTTCCGATTATTCAAAGTTTATTTCGCAAGCTAGCGATACAGGTGTGGTTTCGGTTGCCAGCCTGTTGAATACGGCATCGAAAAAACTGAGTGCCGACGAAAAGAAACTGCTGACCATCGATATTGATCCGGCTGTTTACCGCGTAGCACCGGCAGCAGCTTCGCCTAATCTGTTACAGCAGGTGATCAACGTATTGCTGGATCACTACGTCAGCGCCGCCGAACAGCTGGCCGCAACACCCCTGCACTTGCGAATTACCTGCCGAACCGAGGTGACACAAGGCAGTGCGCGCCTGCATTTTTGTTTTGACGATGATCGCGCGCTAATGACGAATGACGAGTTCAGCCAGTATCTTTCCGAAAATTGGTCGAACGCGAATATCGAGACCGGGCTGAATTTACCCTGGGCAGAGACCGCCGTAACTTCGATGCTAGGCAAACTGTATGCCGAACCGTCGCAATTGCTGGATGGCGTCGCGATTCACCTGATATTGCCGCGCGCCAAACTTGTTTCGTAGGAGCGCCCTTGGGCGCGACAGGTTTGCCGGGGTTTATCAGGCCTGAGGGCATTCCTGCGAAAACAATCTCGCCAGTTCTTCGCCGGGATTTTCCGCACGCATGAAGGTTTCACCGACCAGAAATGCATGCACGTCATTCTGCCGCATTAGCTGCACGTCGTTGCGCACCAGGATTCCGCTCTCGGTCACCAGCAGTCTGTCCTTCGGCACCATGTCTTTCATGGTAATGGTAGTTTCAAGACTGACTTCGAAAGTCCGCAGATTACGGTTATTGATGCCGATCAATTGCGCATCGATTTGCAGCGCACGTTCGAGTTCTTCGACATCATGCACCTCGACCAGCACGTCCATGCCAAGATCCATCGCCAGATTGTTCAACTCGGACATTTGCGTATCGCCCAGGGCGGCGACGATCAGCAGGATGCAATCGGCGCCCAAGACTCTTGCTTCATAAACCTGGTATTCGTCGACGGTAAAATCTTTTCTCAGCACCGGCAAGCTGCATGCGGCACGCGCCTGCTGCAGATACGCATCGGCACCCTGGAAGAAATCGATATCGGTCAGCACGGACAAACAGGCCGCGCCGCCCAGCTCATAACTCTTTGCAATTTCGGCTGGATTGAAATCGGCACGAATCACGCCCTTGCTCGGGCTTGCTTTCTTGATCTCGGCAATAACGGCGGCATTTCCGGCTTCTATCTTGCGATGCAGTGCAGCGGTGAATCCCCGCGTCGCCGTCTGTTGTTCGCACTGCGCTTTCAATGCGGCCAATGAAACCGTTTCGGCACGCGCACGAATTTCTTCGGCCTTTCGCGCCAGGATTTTATTCAGGATATCGCTCATTTCATTCCTTGATTACGTCTTCAATTACCGGGCTGCCATAAGCTCTTTCCACCTTGGCGACACGTAATTCAAAATGTTCATACCACTCGTTGCGGCCACGCTCGCGCGCGAGGCTGTGTTCGGCGTTGCGTTTCCAGGCAAGAATATGTTCTTCGCTTTGCCAGTAACTCACTGTGATTCCGAAGCCATCGCTGCCGCGCACACTTTCAACACCGAGGTAACCCGGTTGTTGCGCTGCCAATTCCACCATGCGATCCGCAGTAGCACCATAACCGGCTTCTTCGGCACATCGTTGCGATGAAAAAATCACCGCGTAATAAGGCGGTTTCGGTGTTTTGGCAAAATTATCCATGCTCATTTCATGCGCTCGCGATTCGACGTGTCGCCGCAATATACTCGTGTACTTTCTCCAGTGCTGCGCCGTTTTCCAGTACGCGGCGTGCAAGCGCAACACCCGATCCAATGTCGCCAGCACTGTTGGCGGCATAGAGGGCAGCACCGGCATTCAGCAAGACGATATCTCGTGCCGGCCCTGGTTTATTTTCCAATACCGCCATCAGCATGGCTTGCGAACTTTGTGGTGAATCAACCCGCAGACTGTCGAGATTACTGCGCTGGAATCCGAATTTTTCCGGCGAAATTTCGTATTCGCGAATCTGGCCTTCATGCAATTCGGCAACCAGGGTTTTATCGGCGATCGTAATTTCATCAAGACCATCATAGCCATGCACAACCAACGCATGCTGCGCGCCGAGTTTCTGCATCACGCGCGCCTGGATGCCGCACAAATCCGGATGAAACACACCCATCAGGATATTTGGGGCACTGGCCGGATTAGTCAGCGGGCCGAGAATATTGAAGATGGTGCGCACGCCGAGTTCTTTTCGCACCGGCGCGACATTCTTCATTGCCGGATGGTGAATAGGCGCAAACATGAAGCCAAATCCGGTTTCATTCATGCATTGCGCGACCTGCTCGGGCTGCAATTCGATAGCCGCGCCAAGTGCTTCCAGCACATCGGCACTGCCCGATTTCGATGAAACACTCCGGTTGCCATGCTTGGCGACTTTCGCACCGGCCGCCGCTGCAACAAACATCGCCGTGGTCGATATATTGAAAGTATGCGCGCTGTCGCCGCCGGTACCGACGATATCGACCAGATTGCTGGCGTCGTTCACGACCACTTTCGCCGAAAACTCGCGCATCACGCTCGCCGCCGCCGCGATCTCGCCGATGGTTTCTTTCTTGACCCGCAAACCGGTCAGCAAAGCCGCAGTCAATGCCGGCGACACATCGCCGCGCATGATGCAACGCATGACCTCGACCATCTCGTCGAAGAAAATTTCGCGATGTTCGATCACGCGTTGCAGGGCTTGCTGGGGTGTAAAGTTCATCATGTTCTCTCGTAGGAGCGTCCTTTAGGCGCGACGGATCCGGCGTGGTTTAGCGCGCCTAAAGGACGCTCCTACGTTTGCTCCAGAAAATTCTTCAGCATGGCGTGACCGTGTTGCGTCAGGATCGATTCCGGATGGAATTGCACACCTTGCACCGGCAAGGTTTTATGGCGCAAGCCCATGATCTCGTCGAAACTGCCGTCTTCGTTTTCGGTCCAGGCAGTAATTTCCAGACAATCGGGCAGCGAATCTTTTTCGACCACCAGCGAATGGTAACGCGTGGCTTCGAACGGGCTCGGCAAACCGGAAAATACGCCCTGGCATTTGTGATGCATCAAGGATGTTTTACCGTGCATGATGGTTTTCGCACGAATCACCTTGCCACCAAATGCCTGACCCAGACTTTGATGGCCCAGACAGACACCGAGAATCGGCACGCTACCGGATAGTTTTTCCAGCACTTCCAGCGACACGCCGGCTTCATTCGGCGTGCATGGTCCCGGCGAAATGACGATGCGCTCCGGCTTTAACGCGGCGATCTCATCGACGCTCAGGTCGTCGTTGCGAATGACTTTCACCGCCTGTCCTAGCTCACCGAAGTACTGAACGAGGTTGTATGTGAAGCTGTCGTAGTTGTCGATCATTAAAAGCATAATTTTTTACTCATGCGACATTTTTCTTAACCAAGCTAATTCCAGCTTGCATAATTTCACTTAAATAGAATGGCGTTTTTGTGTTTTCTATATAAGGCTTTAAAAAAAATCTCGCTCTCTCAGCAGATTTTTTATTGGCTTTGTTGTGGCTCATCAGCCATTCCAGCTCCTCATCCAACTTGAATGGTGTACAGAAAAATCCAACTGACTCTTCCGTTAAATTTTCTTTTATAGATGAGGACCTTAGTAGGTTAGTTCTGTTTGGCCAAACCTTGTGGTGAGCCGTGAGATTCCTAATGCATTTCAACAAGCTAAAACAGCCATCATTTTCTACCAAATCCTTTTTCTCACCATCAACCATGTCTTTTAAAGAAACAATTGCAAATAATGCAGCGTCAGCCATGGCAATTGCTTTGAAAAAATTCACGCAGGGTGGTCCACAAGCTATTTTATGCTCTTCAAGAAAGTACTCAGCTTCTTTTATACGAAGCTTAATTGCATCTCCGTACCAGTCCTCGTAATAAAATCCATCGCTCACAACCCACCCGCCGCCTGCGCCACCGCCCGAAACAAGGCACGCCCCTTGTTCATCGTCTCATCCCATTCTTTTTCTGGATCCGAGTCGTACACGATTCCGGCACCGGCTTGCACATAAAGTCTTCCGTCTTGAATCACGGCAGTGCGAATGGCAATCGCGGTATCGGCATCGCCCCACCAGCCGAGGTAACCGACGGCGCCGGAATAGATATTGCGTTTGATCGGCTCGAGTTCCTGGATGACTTCCAGTGCGCGGATTTTCGGTGCGCCGGAAACGGTTCCAGCCGGGAAGGTCGCCTTGAACACATCGGAAAATTTCAGGTCATCGCGCAGCTTGCCCTGCACTTCCGACACGATATGCATCACGTGCGAATAACGTTCGATCAGGAAACGATCCGGCACGGTAACGCTACCCGGTTCCGCAACGCGCCCGACATCGTTGCGACCCAAGTCGATCAACATCAGATGTTCGGCGAGCTCTTTCGGGTCAGCCAGCAATTCTTTCTCTAGCGCGATATCTTCTTCATGCGTGGCACCACGCGGACGCGTGCCGGCAATCGGGCGCACGGTGACTTCACCGCCTTGCAGACGCACCAGAATTTCCGGTGACGACCCAACAACCTGCGTACCGCCAAGGTCGAGAAAATACATATACGGCGATGGATTCAATGCACGCAGCGCGCGATACACGTCTACCGGCCGCGCGCGGAACGGAACGCTCAGGCGCTGCGACAACACGACCTGGAAAATATCGCCGGCGCGGATATATTCCTTGGATTTTTCAACCGCTTCGATAAAACCCTGCTTGGTAAAACCGGAAACAAAATCGCTTTCGTTCAACAATGAGGGATCGAGCACATCGGGATAGGTCGCGCCGCTATGTCGCAAACGATGCGTCAAAGCATCGAGACGGCGTTGCGCTTTGGCATACGCCTGCGGCTCATTTGGATCGGCGTGCACGATGAGATACAAGCGGCCTTTCAGATTGTCGAACACGGCGAGCTCTTCGCTCAGCATCAACAGAACATCTGGCGTGCCAAGTTCGTCTTTCTTGATATTGCCGGCCGCCAGTCGCGGCTCGATATAGGCAATACTTTCGAAACCAAAATAACCGACCAGGCCACCGGTGAATGCCGGAAGTTGCGGAATTTTCGGAACACGGAAACTTTCACGCAGCGCATCGATTTCTTCGAGCGGATTTTCCAAATGCACGGTATTGACGTGTTCGCCATATTCATGGACTTGCATGTCGTGGCCATACAAACTGAATACGCGTTTTGCGGGCAAGCCAATAATCGAATAGCGGCCCCAGGTTTCGCCGCCTTCCACCGATTCGAACAAATAGGTGTGCGGGCCGTCGGCCAGTTTCAGATAGACCGAAAGCGGTGTGTCGAGGTCGGACAGCACCTCGCGGACAACGGGGATGCGGTTGTAGCCTTCAGCAGCGAATTGCTGGAATTGTTCTTGAGTGATCACGCGGTGTTTCCTTGCAGACATTATTCATGGACATGGTTTGACGGGCACAAGTGTGCGATTGCCATGACCATTGCCAGCAGGGAGACGAATTGTGGGCCGAGAGAATCATGGCCGTACTTTAGCGATTTCCGCGCGCATTTGTCCAATAACTTGTTGGTAGTTCGGTGCATTGAAGATCGCAGAACCCGCGACAAAGGTATCGGCACCAGCGGCGGCAATCTCGGCGATGTTGTCGACTTTCACGCCGCCGTCGATTTCGAGCCGAATGTTTTTGCCTGTGCGATCAATCATTTGTCGCACTTGCTTCAGCTTTGTCAACGCCGAGGGAATAAAGCTCTGGCCGCCGAAACCGGGATTCACGGACATCAATAAAACCAGGTCCAGTTCTTCCAGCACATAATCGAGCACATCAATCGGCGTGGCCGGATTCAACACCAATCCCGCCTGGCAACCGGTCGACTTGATCAATTGAATGGTGCGATGCACGTGCTCGCTGGCTTCGGGATGGAAACTGATCAGGGTTGCACCCGCTTTGGCAAAATCGGGAACGATGCGGTCAACCGGCTTCACCATCAAATGCACATCAATCGGCGCAGTCACGCCGTGCTTGCGCAGGGCTTCGCAGATCATCGGGCCGATGGTGAGGTTAGGCACGTAATGATTGTCCATCACGTCGAAGTGCACCCAGTCGGCACCGGCTTTCAGAACGGCATCGACTTCTTCACCCAGTTTGGCGAAATTGGCAGACAAGATGGAGGGCGCGATGATGGCGTTTGACATGATTATTTCTTCCCGCGAATTTTTTGTATTTGATCGTATGCCGCATTGATTTCGGAAGCGCGTTTATCGGCAAGCTCACGAATTTCCTTCGCAGCGCCCGCCACTTTATCCGGATGGTATTGCGCAATCTGGCGTCGATAGGCGGCTTCGATATCCTCATCGCTTGCCTGTGGGTCAACTTCGAGAATCCGGTAGGGATCTTTCGCCAGAGGAGCCTGATCGGGCTCGGCGTTGCCGGATGATCGTGACCGCAAGGCGTCGAACCAGCCGGAATCAATGGCAAAGCCTACCAGCGAAGCCAGCACAATCAATTGCGGACGGCGCGTAAACAGGCCCAGCAAAAAACCGACCAGTGTCCATTTGTATTTCATTTATTTGCTCTCAATGTACTTTCCCGGCGGAAACCCGGCTGGGCGGCATACCATTTTGCAAATGCGGCGATATCTTTCGGCTGCAACTGATTGGCGATGCTGCTCATGGGCGACACTTTGCGAACACCGCTACGGTAATCATTCAAGGCTTTACGCAGATAGGTTTCGTCCTGCCCGGCCAAATGTGGAATGCCGGGAGTACGACTGATGCCGTTTTCGCCATGGCAGGCCGCACACAAACCCAGCTTGGCCGGTTTGTCGGCCCGGGCGAGTGTCGGGAATGCAAGAATGAGAAAAAATACCGAAATAATCGCTTTCATGCCGATATTGTAACAGCGCCAATGTGCCCTTCGGCCTTACAATAGCGACAGTTTCGGAAATTCGGATATTGACAGTGACGACGACCCTTCACACTTCCCATTTGCCCGGCCTGCCCTTGCTGCACCGGGGCAAAGTCCGCGATGTTTATGGCCTTGATAAGCAACGCTTGCTGATGGTCGCCAGCGACCGCTTATCAGCCTTCGATGTGGTACTGCCCGACCCTATTCCCGGCAAGGGTGAAATGCTCTGCCAGATCTCGAATTTCTGGTTCGATAAAACGGCGCATCTGATTCCCAACCATCTCACGCATGAATCGGTTGCCTCGGTTCTACCCGAAGGTGTTGATCTTTCTTTGTACGCAAAGCGCTCGGTCGTTACCAAGAAATTGAAACCGGTACCGGTCGAAGCCATTGCGCGCGGCTACATCATCGGCAGCGGCTGGAAGGATTATCAAAAGACCGGCTCCATTTGCGGCATTGAATTGCCCGCCGGTTTGCGTCAGGCCGAGCAATTGCCGAGTCCGATTTTCACACCATCGACGAAAGCCGCCGTGGGTGATCATGACGAAAATGTCAGCTTCGACGTGATCGTCGAACAAATCGGCGCCGATCTGGCCGAGCAGGTTCGTGCGGCCACGCTTGAAATTTATGAATTTGCGTCACGGTATGCGATTCAACGCGGGATTATCATTGCCGACACCAAACTGGAATTCGGTCTGGATGAAAATGGCGTATTGCACGTAATGGATGAAATGCTGACACCGGATTCCTCTCGATTCTGGCCTGCCGATTCCTACAAGGTCGGCATCAGCCCGCCGAGTTACGACAAGCAATTCGTGCGCGATTACCTCGAGACGCTCGACTGGAACAAGACAGCGCCGGGTCCGACGGTGCCGTCGAATATCATCGAAGTCACACGCGAAAAATACGCCGAGGCCTTGCATCGCCTTGCCGATATCATATTGGATTAGCCACACCGGAGCCCGCCATGCGCAGAGTCGACGAGTTACTTGATAATTATTCGATGGATCATCAAAACCCGACTAACCAGTTGATTCATGTCTTCTGCGTGCCGGCGATTGTCTGGTCGGTTAGTGCGCTGCTTTGGTGCATTCCGGTTCCGTACCTGCCGGCACCTTACAACTATTTGAATCCGGGCCTCTGGGGTGCGTTGGCCATGTTTCTGGCCTGGACGTATTACTGGCAAATGTCCAAAACACTGGCGATCGGCTTACTGCTGAGCTTTACCGCTGCCGGATTCCTGAATCGCTGGATTTTGTATACCTACGGCATCTATGTTTTGTTCGGCCTCGCCGTAGGCGTATTTGTCGTTGCCTGGATCATTCAATTCATCGGTCACAAAATCGAAGGCAAGCGCCCGAGCTTCCTGACCGATGTGGTCTATCTGTTGGTCGGCCCGATGTGGACCTTGCGTAAACTTTATTATCGCCTCGGCATAAAAGCCTAAATGAGCCATCACAAAATCGGCACCCGCGATGGCCTGCTCATCGCGGTGATTTGTTTCGCGTGGGCCGGGAATTTCATCACCACCGCACTTGGCGTCCGTGAACTGCCACCGATTTTATTCTCCGCCGTCCGCATGGGCATTCTGGCTTTGGCCTTGCTGCCATTCCTGAAAATTCCCGCGCGCGAGCAATGGTCGCGCCTTACCATCGTCGCACTGAACAACGGCGCGATTCATCTCAGTCTGTGTGCGATTGCGCTGAAGCTTGCAGGCGATCTGGCATCGCCGGCCATTGCCCTGCAAAGCTATGTCCCGATGTCGGCTTTGCTCGCCTGGTGGCTGCTCGGCGAACGTTTTGCCTGGCGCACCGGTTTGGCGATTGCGATTTGTTTCGGCGGCGTTCTGATTCTCGGTTTTGATCCGATCGTGCTTGATAAACCTTCTGCCTTGTGGACGATGCTGGCGGCGGCTTTTTTCCTGGCGCTTGGCACCATCTGGATGCGCGGCCTGCAGGGCATCGATGTTGTTCAGCAACAGGGCTGGTCGGCCTTGATCAGTGTCTTGCCGATGGTACTGGTGAGTTTCCTGCTGGAATCCGATGTAATTCCCTCGATCAAAAATGCCAGCCTGACGACCTGGGCTTGCGTCAGCTACTCAGCGCTTGTTTCCTCGCTGCTGGGGCACGGACTTTATTTCGCGCTGGTCAAGCGACATCCGGTGGCGCAAATCACGCCGTATCTTTTATGTGCGCCGCTGATGGCCGTGATATTCGGCATTCTGGTCTGGGGTGATAAACCCGGGCCGAAATTATTTATCGGTGGTGCGATGGTGATTGGCGGCGTTCTGATTATTGCCTACCGGAATATCGTGAAGAACAAAAACAGGATTTGAGTTTGTGGGAGCTGGTTTACCAGCGATTGATGGTTCAGAACTGCGTAATCTGTGGAATCTAATCGCTGGTAAACCAGCTCCCACACAAATCCAATAAAAAACGGGCCGAAGCCCGTTTTTTGTTTTCATGCATTGGAAACTTACAGCACCGGCTTCCAATCGTCTTTTTCGCCTGGACGCAGCAACCAGCGGCAGAGTGCCGGCAGGAAGATGATCGCGGCGATCATGTTCACGATGAACATGAAGGTCAGCATGATGCCCATATCGGCCTGGAATTTCAGATCCGAGAACATCCACATCGCGACGCCGACCGCCAATGTCAGCGCAGTGTAGGAGATGGCGATACCGGTCGTTTTCAACGCAATGAAGTAGGACTCGCTCAAGGTATGACCCTGCATCATGGCTTCGCGCATACGGGCGAAAATATAGATGCCGTAATCGACACCGATACCGACACCGAGTGCCACCACCGTGAGGGTGTTCACTTTCATGCCGATGTCGAGGAAGGTCATCAAGGTATGGCCAAGCTCGGTCACCAATACAAGCGGCAGCATCACACACAAGGCAGCGCGTGGCGATTTGAAACTGATCCAGCACATCAGGAAAACGGCGGCGTACAACAAGCCGAGAATCCAGTGCTCAGACTCGCGCACCGTGTCATTGATCGCGGCCGCAACGCCCAGACTACCTGTACCCAATCGGATATTGATGTCATCTGTGCTGTAGGTTTCGCCTTTTTCGGTCGCCGCGGCTTCTGCCGCATCACGTTTTTTGGCAAAACCTTCGGCATACAACTTGTTTTCCGTACGGAAATCTTTCACTTCCTTGACGATACGATCAATCGTTGTCGCTTTGTGATCGGTGGCAAACACCATCACCGGCATCGTGCGGCAATCGGAATCGAGCAATCCGCTATCGGTGTCGAAGCTTTGCGTTGCCTGGCGAAGCGTATCGCTGTCGCGCGGCAGCGTGCGCCATTTGATCGAGCCTTCGTTCCAGCCGGCATTCGCGATTTTCGCGGCTATCGGCAACGTCATCACCTGCTCGACGCCTTCGACATTGTTCAGATGCCAGGCAAGACGATCAATCGTTTCCATCGCCTTGTAGCTACTGGTACAGGCCGACGGGCCGGCTTCGACGATCACATTCAGGATGTCGACACCCAGGCCAAACTCCTTGCTGATCGCGACGGCATCCTGGTTGTAGCGCGATGCCGGAATGCCGAATGTTTTCATGAATTTGCTTTGCACCGGCGGACGCAATTCGGCCACGCCCTGCTCGGCATCACCGATCAACACCTTGTTGCCCTGCATCCAGGCAAAGAACCAGATCACGGCACCGAGCACGATGATGATCGCGGCTGGCTTCGGCTTGCTGAACTTGCTGAGGAATGCCCAGATTTTATCGAACTGCGTCAACTGGCGCAGACGATAAGCACGCTTGTTGTCCATGTTGCGGAGCTTGGTATAGCTGAGCAATACCGGCAATAAAACGAGATCGGTCAGAATCGTGAAAGCCACACCAATCGTCGCCGTGATCGCCAGCTCGCGAATCATCTGGATGTCGATCACCATAATGGCGGCGAAACCAATACAACCCGCCACGAGTGCAACCGTACCCGGAATCAATAATGCGCGGAAGGAATTGCGGGCAGCCTCCAACGGCGGATGCGCATTCTTGGCGCGCTCTCTCAATTCGGCAACGGTTCCTTCTTCGAGACCGCCGAAGAAAATTTCGCCACGGAATCGATTGATCATCTGCTCGCCATGACTGACCGCAATCGCGAAGATCAGGAATGGCGTCAGCATGTTCATCGGATCGATGCCATAGCCCAGCAGTCGCAAGGCGCCCAGCATCCAGACCACCGACACCATCGCCACGAATACCGTAAGCGAGGCGAGTTTTATCGAGCTCGAATAAATGAACAACAGCAGCCAGGTAAACGCGATCGTGATGATAAAGAACCAACCGACCGATTTGGCACCGTCCGTGATGTCACCTACCACCTTGGCAAAACCGATGATACGGATCTTGATATTGCCCTTTTCGTATTTCTTGCGAAGTGCCTCGAAATCGGCGGCAATTTTAGGATAGTCGGTTTTCTTGTCTTTGCTTTCGGGAATGAGATCGGCCCAGATCATGGTGCCGGAATAATCCTTCGCCACCAGACGGCCGACAATATTCGCCTTCACGATATTGCTGCGAATGGTGTTGAACTGCTCCGGCGTTCCGTTTTTCGAGGAGGGAGAGTAGGAATTCGGAATGACATTGCCGCCGGCAAAACCGTCTTCGACGACTTCGACGAATCGTACATTGGGTGTGAACAGCGAGCGCATGCGTGCATCGTCCGTCGAATCCAGACTCATCACTTCATTACTGACCTGCTCCAGCGTCGTCATGTATTCATCGCTGAAGATATTGCCGTCTTCGGCAAATACCGCCACCAATACACGGTTGGCGCCACCAAAACCTTCTTCATACTGCTCGAAGGTCTTCATGTATTCGTGTTCGCGTGGAATCTGTTTCTTGAAGCCTGCATCAACCGTCAATTGCGATGCGAAATAAAGCATCGCCACCGTTATTGCGGTAAACAGGATCAGAACAAACGGCCGCGAGCTGAAGACTATTTTTTCAGCAAAATTACAGAATGCCGATGGCGGGTTATTGCTTGGAAGGCTCATGGTGTCTCCGTATTTGCTGTGACCAGTTCGGCACCTTTATCGCCGACCAAGACCAATTGACCATCACTCGAAGTCGCTGCTGCCGAAAATACCGGCTCTTCGCCCGATTTCGTTTGCACAACCTTGGCCGTGAATGCAGAAGCGGCATCGTTTCTCCGCAGCACGACACCGTTGGCGCCGACCAGAACGGCTCCGCCATTCAACATGTCAATACCACCCATCAAACTTGCATTACTGCCGGACTCGAGCTTGTTCCAGCTATCGCCACGATCAGTGGATTCGTAGATATTTCCGCGCAATCCGTAGGTCAGGATATTGTTGTCGTTCCATGACATGACACCGAACATCGAACCTTTGTATGGGAAAGCCAGTTTGTTCCAGGTTTCGCCCTTGTCGGCGGAACGATAGACCGTGCCGCGCTCACCGACGATGACCAGGGTGCCGTCAGTCAGTTGTGTCATCGCATTGAAATGCGGATCGGACTCTTCACCCAAGGCCAGATCGGCTTCGGTAAAGGTACCGCTCTCGCTCGCTACCGGCGCAGCTTTGGGCGCGGCAACAGTCGTGTTGATCTTTCGTGGAGTCCAGGTAGTACCTCCATCTTTTGTTTCCAGCATCAAGCTGTAGGCGCCAATGGCGAAGCCATGCTTGGCATCCATGAACAACAGGTCAAGAATAGGTGCGCCTTGTGCGGGATCCTCGGAACCGGGCTTGAGAATATCAATTCTCTGGCGTGTCCAGGTTTTACCGCTGTCGGCAGAGGCGAGAATAATGCCGTCGTGGCCTGCGGCCCAGAGATTCTGGTCAATGGCAGCAATACTCGTAAGCGTTGAGCGAGTCGGGATATTGCCTGTTTGCGTCCAGGATTTTCCATCGAGAGAAGCAAGCACATGGCCACGCTCACCGACGGCAAAGTAGCCATTGTTGGTTCGTGCAATATCCAGTAATAGCGCGTCGGCAGCCAGCGCCTTCATTTCGGCTGGCAACTCCGCAGAGTCGGTGGATGCCTGCCCGGCTGTTTGTGCAAACAGCGGCAGAGTCATCGCGAACAGAAAAGTAAGGAGATAACGCTTACTCGAAGAATGCGAATTCGACATGATGGTCCCTTGGCGTTTTTTGAAGCCCCCAAAACAGCCGCGCCCATTGCGGGCGCGGCTTTCAGAACGTTTGCTTAGCGTACGCCGCTACTGCGAAGTTCCTGCGGCGAGAAGTTCGCCGGTGAGGTTTGATAACTGAAGTCGAACGGTTTTTCCTGATTGTCCAGCAAGCCGGCAATGTAGCGACCCGATTTCAAATCGTGATGGGTTTCCAGTGTCGACCAGAAAGTTGGCACTTCGTAGTAGTTAACCGATGGAGCTTCCGAGTAACGCCACAAATTGCCCTGTCCATCGTAATGATCGATAACCAGAATCTGGTAGCTGTCTTCATCAAGATAGAAAGTACGGCGGCTGTTGATATGGCGCTTGCCGGGTTTCAGTTTTGCTTCGACCACCCATACACGGTGCAATTCGTAGCGCAGGTAATCCGGATTCAAATGGTTGGGACGAATCAGATCCTTGACCTTGGTATTGCCGCTATGAGCCTTGTAAGAGTTGTAAGGCACCAACATTTCTTTTTTGCCTTCCAGCGTCCAGGTGAAGCGATCCATCGCACCATTGAACATGTCGGTCATGTCATTGGTACGCAGGCCGTCGGTTGCGGTACCCGGATTATCGTAGGCCACGTTAGGCGCCAAACGAACGCGACGTTGACCAGGATTATAAATCCAGGCTTTACGAGGCTGGGCTGCAGCATTCAAGGATTCATGCACCAACAATACCTGTCCTGCCAGACGCGGCGGGCTCAATACTTCCTGTTTGAAGTAAATGAGAATGTTGTTGATGTTTTCGGAAGTATTGCCTGGCTTGTAATACAGGCCGAGCAGCTCTTCTTTCAAACGAACCATCTGGTAGGCACCCGATGCGGATGGCGCCGCCTGGTTGGCATAACGTACACCGGAGATGCCTTTGTATTTCAGCTTGTGATTCCAGATGACTTCATAGGCATTTTGTGGAATCGGGAACGGAAAGCCTTCGGCACAGTTCTGGATACCTTCACCGTTGGCAATCAATTTGCAAGCTGTTGCATTTTTCTTGGTGAAGTCATAGATGCGCTGCGGAAACGAAGCACTGCGACGGGTCGGATACACGATCATTTTGAAGGTCGGGTATTTCTTGAACATCGCCTGCTGACCAACGGTCAGCTGCTCGGCATATTGCATGTAGTTTGCCGGCGTAATGGTGAAACGCGGCTTGTCTGCAGCATAAGGATCCGGATGAAACATGCCGGCCTTGTAGCTTGCCAATGGACGCGTGATGCCACCATCCCATGCAGGAATGGTGCCATCGGCGTTACCGGCTTTCTCAGAACCCATGGGCGTTAATTTGCCGCCCAGTTGTGCCGCTTTGTCTGCACTTACCGCTGCCTGTGCAGTACCGATTGAAAATACTGCCGCACTCGCTAAAACGACAAGTGCTGATTTATTAAACAATTTCATTCGATGCCCTCCCTATATGGCTTAGAACGAATACTTGACACTGAAAGATGCGAAATCGCGATCACCGATTTGGTTCAGACCTTCGGCACCGTAAAAGCGCGTCCAGCTTAAATCAAAGACCAATTTATTCAGATAGTTTGCTTCGGCACCGATCGTGAGTGTTTTACGACCTTCCAGGAAGTTGCCGCCTGGGCCTGGGCTAATACCGTTGACGTCATGACTGAATGCAATGCGTGGAGACAAGGTAATCGGCGTGCCCATGAAGCTGTTGTAATCGGCACGTGCGGCCAAACGATAGCCCCATGAGAATGGAGTCGGGAAACCGTTGGTGGTGGTAGTTGGGTTACGCAGAGCGCCGGCATAGGCCGGGTTATTCAAAGCGGTGTTCAGTGCAATCAGGTTCGCAAGATTCGGCACGGCGTTATAAGCGGTGATCAGCGCAAGCAGATCATTGCTCAGGGATACACCACCGCCGGTATCGGTACCTTCGCCTTCATAGCGGAGTACGGAAGGGTCTTCCATGTCCCAGACCTGAGTAGCGCCGACTTCACCGACGAGTGCAATTTGGTCAAAGCCAAGTGCCTGCGGGAATGCCTTAGTAAAGGTCATTTGCAATTGGCTGACTTCCTTCTCGCGCCAGCCCTTCACTTCCTGTCCGGAACTGAACGTACCGAGTTGACTGGAGAAAAGACCTGCAATCGGCATGCCGCCTGCTTGCAGGACGGGATTGAGCGGAGTCAATGCGGCAAACAGCAGCTCGACGTCATCAACTTGCAATGGCTGGTTAGGGCGGTAACTCAGTTCACCCTGCCAAGCCACGCCGCCGGGCAATGTGGTGTTGAAGCTCATGCCGAACAAATGGATATCTTCCGGATACTCGACAAAGTAGGAAGCATTATTGGCTGGCGATACACCGCCGCCGGCAATGAAGCCGGGAACATTAACCGCAAAACCCGAGAGCAGCGGCACGCGGCTGTGATAGTTCATGGCATAAAACGCAAAATCGGTTTGATTCAACGCTTCCGAGAAATAACGAACGGCGATACCACCCTGACCACTGTCGCTGGTATTGCGATCTGGACCGCGAGGCACCGCGTTGCGGCATGCGGTTGTCAGGATTGCACCAGCAGTTGGTGCGCCATAAGTGGCCACCAATCCTGCGTAGCGGTCACTGTTGGCAACACTTCCACCCGGCAAGCAGGTAGCGGCAAATCTTTCTGGATTTGCAACAGGCTGTGGCGCAATACCAAAGCCGAGCATGACGTAAGTACCGCCATTGGTAGCAAAGTCGTTTTGGCTGAAATAAGTACCGGCCGGATCCGCTTCGGTTTGTTCGAATTCGGTCAGGTAGAAACCTTCAACCGAGAGGTTGTCGGTGATACCAAACGAACCCCAGAGTGCATCGACCGGAAGGAAGGCTTCTTTCAGCTCTGCACCGGCAACGCGAAGTTTCGAAACGTCGATCGGGTTGATGACGTTAATGCCGCCCTGAATGAAAGTACTTTCACCCCAGCTGATCACCTGGCGTCCGATACGTGCGCTTGCCTTGTGATCGCCGATGTCGAAATTGCCATAGATAAACGCATCCAGAAGACGGAAGTCTTTACCGACTTTTTCCTTTGCGGCTTCGGATAATTCGGCTTTATTTGCATTGGCCGCGTCGTAGAAGTAACTCGCGCGCACGAAAGCACCGAAATCCTTGTATTTCAGATCCATTTCGGACGTGATTTTGAAGGCTTGGGAAATAGGGTCGCCTTTTCCGTACAACAAATCACCGTCATCACGGTTGATCGAGAAACGTCCCGGGGCGAGTTGCTGTGCGGTTGAGCCGGGGAAACTTCCCAAGGCATTGAACGGTGCAGCAATCGTCTGGTTGGCACCGCCGATCAGCGGATTGAAATTTGCTTTGCCGATCAAATCAGGATCGATATCTTCCGTGCGCCACGAGTAACCAAGAGAAACAGTGGTATCGATGCTACCGGTTAATTCACCTTTTTCGAATTCAAAGGCTTGTACTGCAGGTGCAGAAAGCAATGCAAAAGCTACTGCCATTGCCAAAGGTGCGCGGGCTCGAAGCCCGGTGGAACGATTTAGTTTTTTCATTGGTTTATTCCTGATCAGCAGCAAAAATTTTTTGAATTACAAGCCCCGCGAGACAGATCTGGGAAAATCGTTAAATTTTCGCAATTCCGTAGCTTTAGTGCGGACGCTCCCCCCGGAGACTCGGTTTCCAGTACTTGCATATTAAGAGTCCGTTAGAAAATGGCAATGCTCGAGCGTACGGTTTAACAAAATATTTCCATGTTGCAATGCACAAAATCGAGCTTTTCCTCTAATTTACGGGCTGAACGCCCTAGGAGTGTAAGCAAGCATCATACGGGCCGGTATGGGGTCAAACACCCAGTCTTCCCCCAAACGCGCAAAAAAGCCTGAACCCAGACCACGACCAAAGCGAGTATGCGAGACCATTCGAAGCATCAACCAAAACAAAAAATCAGGTATTCGAAGTACTTTGGCAGAAGGCAATTGGACTTCGAGGGTGCGTAGCAGCATTTGATCGAAAGCCAGGATTTCTCCACCCGGCAAATCCAGCACTACAAAACCGGAATCCACCTGCACCTGCACCAGAGCCTGAAAGACGGCACAAGCCACATCGGCCACGTGCACAGGCTGACGCAAGCCGCCTGCATTATTCGGCAAAACCACCCATTTGAAGCGTTTGGCCAGACTCAGCCAACGTGACAGGCTTTGATCACGCCCGTTGCCGTACATCAAGGTTGGCCGCAAAACGAAAAGTGCCGAGTCGGTCTTGATTGCCTGAGTGATGAGGAGCTGCTCGCTGCGCTCGAGCAGTTCCGATAACTTTCGCTCGTTTGCATCCGGCGAATTTTTCTTGGTCACGATACTGGTCGAACTTAGCGCGATAATTTTCTTTGCGGCGAACCCTGACGATGTCAGCCAGGAAGCAAAGGCATCCAGTGGACCGAGACTGACAATCGCATCGTAGTTTTTTTCCGGTGATGCGAAATTGAAAAAACCCGCTTGCTTCCAGATGATGTTTTTTTCGCTGGCCCTGGGTTGCCGGGAAATTGCCGTCACTACAAACGACGTATCAAGCAGCAAGGGCAGCAATGCATCACCAACCTGCCCTGATAAACCGAATATCAATATCCGGTTCATGCCTCTATTTTCCGTACCTGCCATTTAAGAAAACCAAACGCGGCGATCGCGGCAATGAAAGATGCCAACAGTATTCCCAGACGATAACTGACCTGCAGTGATTCGCCCTGCCCTTCGAACGCCAGCGATCCGATAAACAGACTCATCGTGAAGCCGATACCACATAACATCGACAGGCCCCATAACAACTTGAGATTGAGTCCTTCGGGCAGGCGCACCCATTTCAATCGAAGCAGAATAAAAGCGACACCGAAAACGCCTATCTGCTTGCCGACAAACAAACCCGCCACGATCCCGAGCGGAATGGCATCGGCCAGATTCGACCACTGAATGCCTTCAAGTGAAACACCTGCATTCGCAAACGCAAATAAAGGCAAAATCAAATAGGCCACCCAGGGATGCAGAAAATGTTCCAGGCTTTCGGAAGGGCGCGCCGAACCTTCCTGACCACCACCGATCGGAATAAAAAGACCGAGTACAACGCCAGCAAGGGTGGCGTGCACACCGGATTTCAACACCGCTACCCACATGCAAAGGCCGACAAGCAGATAGGCACTCAGGCGCATGACTTTGAATTTATTCAACAGCCACAAGCCAAAAATCGCGACTATGGCCAGGCCGAGCGAAAGCAGTGACAGATTCGATGTGTAAAAAATCGCTATGATGATAATCGCACCGAGATCATCTGCCACTGCAATTGCGGTCAACAATAGTTTCAATGCAACCGGCACGCGCGAACCCAACAGCGATAGCACGCCCAATGCAAATGCGATATCGGTTGCCGCCGGAATGGCAACGCCGTTCATCGCGACCGGATCATTCCAGTTGAAAGCGGCATACACTGCCATCGGCACTACCATCCCGCCCATAGCGCACATCGCCGGCAGCATGATTTGTTTTCTGTCGGCAAATTGGCCCTCGACAAATTCACGTTTCAGTTCAAGACCGACCAGCAGAAAAAAAATCGCCATCAGGCCATCGTTAATCCAGAGCACCAATGGCTTTTTAATCGCGAAATCGGCAAGCCCGATATGGACGGGAAAATCCAGAAATCCCTGATAGAGCCCCTCCAGCGAAGAGTTGGCAACGATCAAAGCAATGACGGATGCCGCCACCAGCATGATGCCGCCTGCGGCTTCCAGACGGAAAAATTCGATCAAGCTCGAATAGGCACGCATGGATATGGAACTGCCGTTTTGCGTCATGTGGTGCTTCCAATATTTCCGTCTCGTGGCAGTATAGCCAATCGAATATCGAAATGAGCGTGATGGCATGCCACTACAACGCATAAGCCTGTTTGCCGGTCCGTTAGTCGCGGCATTCGCGGCGTATCTTTGCATTTTAAACGGACAGACTTTTGCACTGGCCATCACGGTCGCAGTCACCGTCTGTTGTGCCATCTGGTGGATGACAGAGCCACTACCCGCACCGGTAACTGCATTATTACCCCTTGCATTGCTGCCCTTGCTGGGCGTGCTCAATGCAAAAGAAGTCGCGCAAAGTTATGGCCATGAATTGATTTTGCTCTTGGCCGGTGGCTTCATGCTTTCAAAGGCATTGGAAAAATCCGGCGCACATCAACGCCTGGCCATGAAAATGGTGAATGCCTTCGGCGGTCGCAGTGGTCGCCATCTTCTTTACGGATTCATTGCCGCGACCGGCTTCATCAGCATGTGGATTTCCAACACCGCGACCACTTTGCTGATGCTGCCGGTGGCAATGGCGATTCTCGAAACCTACCCCGATAAAAGACTCGAAGTGCCCTTGGTGCTATCCATTGCCTACGCAGCCAGTATTGGCGGCATGGGAACTCCGATCGGTTCGCCACCCAATCTCGTTTTCATGCAGGTGTATCAGCAGAGCACCGGTATTGCCTATGGTTTTTTTGACTGGATGAAAGTCGGCGTACCCGTCGTGATTCTGGGCTTGCTGTCACTGGCGATTTGGCTTGGCCGCAACTTGACTACCGCACCTGCTGCAGAGCTTCCCAACATAGGTGCATGGACCGTGGCCGAACGACGGGTGCTGGGAGTATTTGCGATCACGGCAGCTGCCTGGATTTTCCGCACCGAACCTTTCGGTGGCTGGAGCCTGTTACTGGGTCTCGACAAGGCAAACGATGCAAGCGTTGCGCTGATCGCCGTCATCGTCTTGTGTCTGATACCCGATGGTCGCGATGGGCGTTTGCTCGATTGGGCATCGGCGGAAAAAATTCCATGGGGAGCCTTGGTATTGTTTGGTGGCGGTATCGCGCTTGCCACGGCATTCGATAAATCGGGATTGAGCGATGCCATTGGCAAAAATTTGACCGGACTTCAGCACCTGCCGCTTCCTCTGCTGTTACTCGGCTTGATGATGGGGGTCGTCCTGCTTTCGGAAATTGCCAGCAATACGGCAACCGCAGTCCTGTTGATGCCGATTCTCGCGGCGACCGCCAAAGCGATCAATGTCGAGCCGGCATTGCTGATGTACCCCGCTGTATTGGCCGCAAGCGTGGGCTTTATGTTGCCAGTAGCAACAGCCCCCAATGCCATCGCTTACGGCACCGGGTGTGTCAGCACGCGTCAGATGATCAAGGAAGGCGCCGTGCTGGATTTATTGTGCGTGATTATTTTATCGGCGGCCTGCTGGGTAGCATTTCATTGAGGCATGCATCATGCCCATGTCTTGAACAGCTCGAAGCCAAGCCAGGATAAGAACAACACAAACAGGATAAAACCTTCCTGGCGGTTGATACGCAAATCACCGCCCAGAATCGGATACAAGGCAAGCGTGAAAGCCATCGCCGCCGGCAGCTCGAATCCGATAAAGGAGGCCGGAATCATCACCGGCTTCACGATGGCCATGCCGCCGAGAATGAATAGCAGATTGAACAGACAGGCACCCAGAACAAGACCGGCAACAAGATTCGCCCGGCCGCTGCGCGCCGCCAGAATGGCCATCACCACTTCGGGCAATGCGGTCCCGATAGCCACCACGGTAAGACCGGTCAGCAAGTGACCAAAGCCAAGTGACAAACCGATGGCCGGTGCCGCGTCAATCACCAGCTTGGCGCCAAAAAACAGAACGCCTGCACCAATCGCAATTCTCGCCAGGTTGATGGCCGTCGCCGTGCTTGTCTCGAAGACTTCGCCGACTTCCTTCTGGACCTCGACACTTTCGTGACCTGATTTTTGCATGATCACGAAAACAACTGCGACAAATGCAAGCAGCAAGAGTCCACCTTCCCATCGTTGCAAACCACCATCCAGACCCAGCAGCAGAACAAAACCGGTCGCCACCAGCAGAAAAACGATTTGCAATGCCAGTGAACGCATGGCCAGCAGCATCGGGGCAGAGACCGCCGCCAAAGCCAGCGTCAGGCCGATATTGACGATATTGCTGCCGACGGCATTACCAAGAGCAATGTCGGCATGGCCCGTGTAAACAGCATAGGCATTGACGAATAATTCGGGAACCGAAGTCGCGAATAACATCATCAGCACGCCAGTCTTGAAACCCGACAGACCCAGACGCTGGCAAAAACCTGCGATCCCCTTCACTGCGGAATCACTACCCAACAACAGCAACAGCAATCCGCAGAAAAATAATCCGGTACTCGTCAGCATGGTATTGCCCCTTGTGGATATTCGTTTTTGCGATTCGCTTATTTCTTTTTGGGAATATACAAATCGGTAATCGTGCCTTCATAGACTTCCGCCGCCATGCCGATCGACTCACCCAGGGTCGGGTGTGGATGGATGCTGTGGCCAATATCACCTGCCTCGCAGCCCATTTCAATCGCCAGCACCACTTCCGAAATCAGGTCGCCGGCATTTACGCCGACAATGCCACCGCCGATGATGCGATGTGTTGCTTCGTCGAAAATCAATTTGGTGAAGCCTTCGGTACGGCCAATGCCAATCGCGCGGCCGCTGGCAGCCCACGGGAATTTTCCGACGCCGATTTGCAGGTTTTTTTCTTTCGCTTCGGTTTCGGTGACGCCGACCCAGGCAATTTCCGGATCTGTATAAGCCACAGATGGAATGACGCGTGCGACCCATTCGCGTTTTTCGCCCGACGCCACTTCGGCGGCAAGTTTTCCTTCGTGCGTGGACTTGTGCGCCAGCATCGGATTGCCGACCAGATCACCAATCGCAAAAATATGCGGAACATTGGTGCGCATTTGCCGATCCACCGGAATGAAGCCGCGCTCGGTAACACTCACTCCGGCAAGCTGCGCATCGAGCTTGCCGCCGTTCGGCGCACGGCCAACGGCGACTAACACGCGGTCGTAAATGGTTTTCTCGGGAGCCGCGCCTTCAAAGCCGACATGGATGCCATCTTTTTTTGCCTCCACCTTTGCCGCTTTGGTTTTCAGATGAATCGCGACACCGGCTTTTTTCAGACGATCCGCCAAAGGTTTCACCAGATCCTTGTCGGCGCCAGGCATCAATTGTTCGGCCAACTCGACCACGGTCACTTCGCTGCCCAGCGATCGATACACCGTCGCCATTTCCAGCCCGATAATGCCGCCACCAATCACCAACAGACTTTTCGGAATGTCGTGAAGCATCAGTGCATCGGTGGAATCCATCACGCGCGGATCTTCCCAGGGAAAGCCAGGCAACTTCACCGGCTGCGAACCGGCCGCAATAATGCATTGCTTGAATCCGAGTATTTGTTTGCCGGTAGCCGTTTCAATTTCCAATTGATTAGGCGAAATGAATTTACCGATTCCGGTTACCGTGCGAACTTTTCGCTGTTTCGCCATACCGGTCAGGCCGCTGACCAGAGTACCGACCACTTTTTCCTTGTGCGTACGCAATTTCGCCAGATCGATTTTCGCTTCGCCGAAACTCACGCCGTAATCGGCAGCATGCTTGGCTTCCTCGATAACTTCGGCAGCATGCAGCAATGCTTTGGATGGAATGCAACCAACATTCAGGCAAACACCGCCCAATTGCGCATAGCGTTCAACCAAGACGACATCCATGCCCAGATCGGCGGCGCGGAATGCGGCGGTATAGCCGCCGGGACCAGCACCAAGCACGACGATTTGACAGGTGATATCGGCATTGTCTTTTGCAAGGCCAACGGGAGTTGCCGAAACCGCGACAACAGGCGCTGGTATTTTATTTTCAACAACTGACGCAGCCGGTTTTTCGACCGTGGCCTCACCGGATTCAATAATGGCGATCACATCGCCCTCGGACATTTCATCACCGAGCTTGACGCGCAATTCTTTAACAGTACCCGCTGCGCTCGCCGGTACTTCCATGGTGGCTTTGTCGGATTCCAGGGTAATCAAGCCCTGGTCTTTTTTAATCTCATCGCCGACTTTGACCAGGATTTCAATGACCGGAACCTTGGTGCTGCCGCCGATATCCGGAACTTTCAATTCGATACTGCTCATGCTGTTCTACCTTCGAGAGTCACAGCAACAGCTGGCGCAAATCCGCCAGAGATTGTGTCAGGAAACTTGCAAACCTTGCGGCGGCGGCACCATCGATCACCCGATGGTCATACGAAAGCGAGAGTGGCAGCATCAAACGCGGCGTGAACTCGCTGCCATTCCAGACCGGCTTGATTTGCGACTTCGACACGCCAAGGATCGCCACTTCCGGCGCATTGATGATCGGCGTAAATCCTGTACCACCAATCCCGCCCAGCGAAGAGATCGAGAAGCAGCCACCCTGCATATCATTCGGGCCGAGTTTCTTGTCGCGCGCTTTCGCACTGATCACGGCGAGTTCCTGTGCCAGCTCAAGCAAGCCTTTTTTATCGACATCACGAATCACCGGAACCACCAGACCGTCGGGTGTATCCACAGCAATGCCGATATGGAAATATTTTTTCATAATCAAATTGTCGCCTTCGAGCGATGCATTGAAATTGGGATATTTTTTCAATGCCGCGACCACCGCTTTCATCATGAACACCAGCGGCGTGACCTTGACGTCCTTGTGCTCTTCCGCGAGTTTCTTGCGGAACAAATCCATTTCGGTGATATCGGCTTCGTCGTTCTGTGTGACATGTGGAATCATGGCCCAGTTGCGGGCAAGATTGGCGCCGGAAATTTTCTTGATGCGAGATAGCGGCAGCGATTCAATCGCGCCGTATTTCGCGAAATCCACTTGCGGCCACGGAATCAGATTCAACCCGGAACCGCCACTCGAACCCGCGACTCCTGACACCAGGGCGGCTTTGACAAACTGCTGCACATCCGCTTTCGAGATTCGACCGCTGCGCTCGCTGCCTTTTACTTTCGCCAAATCAACGCCGAGCTCGCGTGCAAATACCCGCACCGCAGGGCTGGCATAGGGAACGTTGGCCGGCATCAGCGCATCAGCATCGAAACTCACAGGCGGCGTGCGAACAGGATTGACGGCAGGTAGCGGTGCTGATGCTTGTGCAACAGGCGCAGGCGCAACGATCTTTTGTTCGGTAGCGACGGGCGGATCCGCTTTTTTCGGCGCAGCCGTTTCCTGGACTTCGGGCTTGGTCGTAGAAACCGTTTCATCTGCCGCTTCTATCACGAGTGCAATATCGCCTTCGGAAATTTCATCGCCCAGTTTGACTTTGAGCTCGCGCACGACACCGGCGAAGGGCGCGGGTACTTCCATCGTGGCTTTGTCGGATTCCAGGGTAATCAAACCCTGATCTTTTTTGACGGTGTCGCCGACCTTGACCAACACTTCAATGACAGGAACGTTTTTATGGCCGCCGATATCCGGCACCTTGACTTCTTTCAATGCTGACATGCAATCCTCCCGCCCTACTGGCGCAGCCGCTATTGTCGCCTGCGAAGGGCGCTGCCGCCAAGCTTTGTACCTTAGGAAGCTGTTTCAGGGCATTTACGTGTCCCCGAGACAAATCCCGGAGACAAAAAAAACGCCCTCCTGCCATAAGCAGGAAGGCGTAACGCCGACACCCGGGGACAGATGTCGAGCGATAGGGGAAAGGTTCAGGGCGCCTTTGTATCAAGCAGATTGATTTTTTCCTTGTTGCCCAGTCGCACGCCGATACTGTCTTCAATGCGATCCATATTCCTGACCCGGCTGCACATGGCCTGCGCCAGAGGCTCGAGTTTTTTCGCACGGGCTTCGACTTTCGTTTCGATTTCATCGCCCATGGCGTCCATGCGTTTTTCAAACGCCTTGGCTTTTTCCTCGTCTCTGCTGAATACAAGCGACAAGGCCTGTCTCAGCGCGGCACCGGCGACATCGGGAACAAAATCCGCAATGATCGGTTCGATGATTTTTGCATCGATATCATCATTGATAACGAGCTCGGGATTTTTGTTGATCGAATTGCGCAAGTTGATTTGTGCATTCTGCAGTTTCCTGACCGTTGAATTATCCTGTTCACCGTTCAGGCCGCGTGAAACCTCGATCAATGCAAGAAAGGCAATATCAATCGCTTCGGTGGTTACCTGCTTGACCTGCGGAATGAGCAGACGCATTTCATCTTCGAATTCGCCGACGCGTTGCTTGTCCTCCGGGCTAAGCACCAAATCCTTGCCGTCAACGATCAATCGACTGTCCTGGATCATGATGCGTTTACCCGGCGACTTGTCCTTGCTGAAAATCAGGGTGCGGCCCTGCTGCGAAAACGTGTAGTCACTTTCGAAATTGCATTGCACGGAACTACCCTGCGTATGAGCATGGGCTGCCGAAACTGCGCCTAAGCTCAATGCCGTGGCAAGAACAAGATGTTTCATGGTTACCTCACTTTCTAGACAGTGCCAGCATAGTTTTTTGACGAATGCTTCACATGTGCCTTTTGAGGCAATGACTTTCGTCATGGTTTATGAACCGGCAAAAATAGTTCACGTCTGCTTGACGCACAGCTCACCGGGAATTCATTTTTATTTTGCAACCATGTATTGGCCGGTATGTCCCGGCATGAACAATAACGGAGTATTCCCCCATGCCCCGCATTTCCACTTTAGGTCTTGCTCTTGGTTTAGTTTTACTGGCATCCAATGCCCATGCAGAGAATCTCACCGCAACACTGGGTTTTCACAATGTGAATCCTAAGTCGGATAACGGCACGCTTGCTGGCGCAGATGCCAGCGTTGACGACGACTGGGCTGTCACCGGTAGTGTTGCCTATCAATTCGCCGACAACTGGTCGGTAGAGTTGTGGTCCGGACTCGAGAAGTATGAACATGACGTTTCCTTGGCGGGCCTCGGTACTGTCGGCTCTGTCAAACATCGGCCGACCACCCTCGGCGTGAACTACCATTTCATGAAAGACAGTAAATTCAGGCCGTTCCTGGGAGTTGGTTATGGCTGGGTCAATGTCAGCGACGAGAAATCCACGGGTGCGCTGGCTGGCACTGTACTACGCGCAGACAATAGCAGCGGACTGACGGCAAACTTCGGCGCAGACTATTATTTCAACGACAACTTCTTCGTGCGCGGCGATGTGCGTTATCTGAACTTCGACAGCGATGTCACCGTTAATGGCGCCGCAGTAGGCACTGCCAATGTGGATCCGCTTATTTACGGCATCAGCGCAGGTGTCGCTTTCTAAGCCACAATGTTGGCGATTGAAAAAGGGTGCTTCGGCACCCTTTTTTCTTTTGGGGATGAGTTTGGCTTATCCTTGTGCATCGCGATAAAGAGCCCGCCGAATGAATTTTCTCCGTACAAGACCCTATCTGCTGATTTTTTTGCTGGCATCGATTCTGGGTTTTTCATTCATGGGAAGTCGCAGCCTGTTTGAACCCGACGAAGGCCGCTACACGAACGTAGCCTTGATGATTGCCGATACCAATGAATGGATATCACTTCATCGCCATCCGGACTCGCTGCATTTCACCAAGCCGCCTCTGACCTACTGGGCAATTGCCGCCAGCGTGAAGACGTTTGGATTCAATACCTGGGCAGCACGACTACCGGTTGCGCTTGCCTATATTTTCAGCGTCTTGATGATTTACCAGCTCGGCAAGGTTTTTACCCGCGAAAAACCATGGCTGCCTGCACTGATATTCGCTACGAGTCCATTTCCGTTTTTTGCCAACAACTACATCAGCACCGATTTCATTCTGGCGGCATGCGAAACCCTTGCCCTTTTATGTTTTACGCAATATGCCTTCCTGAAGAAGTCGAAATTCTGGATGGATGCAATGTGGGCTGGATTCGGACTCGCCTTTCTTGCCAAAGGTCCGCCGGGCTTGCTGCCCTTATTGGCCATCATCGTTTTTCTGTGGCAACAAAAAGACCTGAAATCATTGTTCAGGCCGATGGGTTTCCTTGCCTTCGGAATCATCGGTCTCGCGTGGTATGGCGTTGTGATCCAGAGACATCCGGGACTTCTGGATTATTTCATTGGACATGAAGTGGTCGCACGCGTTGCCGACAAGGGCATGCAACGCAACCCCGAGTGGTACGGACCGCTGATCGTCTATCTTCCGGTATTCCTGCTTGGTGCCTTGCCCTGGCTGGTCATCGCAGGCAAAAAGCTTTATGCAAATCTGAGGCCGTGGTCAAAACATACGACGGAACAGCGCTTTCTCTGGCTTTGGTTGTTGCTGCCCTTGATCGTGTTCTGCCTTTCTCGCTCGCGCATGCTTCTTTACGTCCTGCCCTTGTTCACGCCTTTCGCCCTGCTGCTGGGCAATGCGCTCCTCAGTTTTGAACTAACGACGAAAAAACTGGCATGGCTGGCCTTGCTTGTCATTTCCCTGCTCGGCCTTCATGCCTTGTTGGCTACGTATAACAACAGCAAGGATCCGGAAGTCTTCGCGCAGAAATTACTGGTGATCACGAAGGAAAAACCACGGGAAATCATTTTTGTCGAAGATATGGCGCGCTACGGCCTGCATCTCTATCTCGGATCGAAAATCAACAAGGTCAGCTTCAAGCCACAGCCAAAAGACATTTCCGATAGCCAATTCGACATGCCTCTCGACCAGGCGCTCGAACAGAAACCCGGTAAACGGATATTCGTATTCAAGCGAGAGAACGAACAGTATTTCAAGACTGCATTGCAGGAAAAAGGCATTAGCCCGATTTTCCTCGGCGCCATTGCCGACAAGAACGAGAAGACGAGCCAGGATCGTCTGGTATACACCATTCCCGGTGAATTCTAGATTTGTCGAATCGGAACCCCGTGCAATAAAAAAGACCGCAAGCGGTCTTTTTTATTTTTGCAAAAACAAAAATTATCTTGACTGCGACTGGCGTTCGGCACGCATTGCCATCCGGGCGACACGTATTTCTTCGCGGGTTATCTTGCCATCGTTGTTGCCGTCGATGATATCGAAATTTTCCGACAGTTTCGGCAATTCGTTACCGATCTCGGCCCGAGTCAGAGCCTGATCATTATTGGCATCGAGGCGCTTCATTTTTTCGCGCATCGCCTGCATTTTTTCGCGGCCCTTCGCACGGCGTTCCTGACGCTGCTGCTTCATTTGCTGATGGGCCTGCCTGATCTCGTCCTGAGTCAAGCCGCCATCACGGTTCAAATCGGCTTTGTCAAAACGCTCGCGTTGTTTGGGATTGTTCTGGAACTCGGCATAACTGATTTTTCCGTCATGGTTGACATCAAGCGCATGGAAGCGCTCTTGTGCCTTGGCCTGCATATCGGCACGACGGTCATTTGACTGGCTTTGCGCATTCGCCAGCATGCTTATCGACATAAAGCCGATGACGAGGATCGGAATTACTTTTTTCATGGGGTGTCTCGCTGTTTGTCCTGGGAGTGCTGATTAAAACGCAGCACCCCGCAGGCGGTTGACAGATAAACCCGCAGCGACAATGTTTGAACTTACTTCCTGCCAAACGCTTTCATGAACAGGATCACACCCAAGCCCCATGCACCATTAAGCAAAAAGGCGCCGATCCACATTTTGGGATCCCAATCGGCCGCAAATGCCATGCCTTTGAGCGGGAACACGAACAGCAGCGCAACGATACTGGGCAACAACGCTCCCAATACTATGGCCAGCAACCATTGGCGGCCATTACCTTGTTTTTTGATCATCGCCCAGATGGCCACACCCCAAACACCGCCCCAAAACGCCAGTGAAATCACGGCGGGCACTTGCAGTGGCGGAGTCGCCGTCATGTCCCATGCGGGTCTTGGAATTTTTCCGGCAAGATAAAGCAGATGGAAAAGCCCCTGATGAAATACCAGAGTGGAAATAAAACCCGCAATAAACGATCTGAAAATCCACATAACTTTCTCCCGGGAAAATGACAAACTAAGGATGCTCGGCTTCTGCGTGCACTTTTTCTTTTTTAATCAGATACAAACCGCTTGCCACAATAACAAGGGCTCCCAATAAGGCAATAGCATCCGGCAGTGTTTTCCAAAGCAGCCAATCCAGACCTAGCCCGAGTGCCAGCGCACTGTATTCAAACGGTGCAATCACCGATGCCTCGCCCTTCTGGAAGGCAGCCGTAATGGCGACCTGCCCAAAAAAGCCGGTAAGTCCAATGCCGGCCAGCACCATCAAATGACGATGCTCGATCGGCTGCCAATGTGGAGCGGCCATGATACTCGCGCCAATCGCAATCATCGTCATTGCCCAGAACACCATGCTGTCGGAAGAATCGGTTCGGCTAATCAGGCGAACGCTGATCGCCGATACCGAATAGCAAACCGCAGCAGCGAGTACCGCCAGACTGCCAAGGGAATCAAGATTCTCCGTTCCCGGTCTCAATACGATCAGCACGCCGGACAAGCCAACGAAAATCGCGATCCAGCGCGCTGCGCCGACTTTTTCCTTAAGCATCGGAACCGATAAAGCGGTAATCAACAATGGGGCGATAAAAAACAGGGAATAGGCTTCGGATAGCGGCAAACTCTTCAGGCCATAGGTAAACAACGCTAGCATGCTGATGCCGAGCACGCCTCGCAGAATATGCAGTGGCCAGCGAATGGCAAGCAGGCTGGCGGCACTGCCACGCAGAAAAATATAAACAATGACGAAAGGCAAGGATGCGATCGCTCGCATCGCTGTCACCTGCAATGCGGGGTAATGTGGAGATAACCATTTAAGCCCGGCATCCATCAGCGAAAACAGGCAAACGGCCATCAGCATGGCCCAGATGCCGCGAATGGAGTTGTGTTGTTTCGACATTACATTCGCCCGTTTATTTACGCATTTATTGTGGCATGGAATTCTTGTCCGGATCCGAAATGAAAACGGCAGCCTTGCGGCTGCCGTTTTTTTCCTTCCCTGGAGAGAGTTGTCAATCAGTCGCCGACAAAACGGGTACCGATAATCATGCTGCCATCGCTGACATGTCGCGTGCTGCCGATCATGCCGATGGTAATCTTGGTGTCTTTCTTGAAGAACTTGGTCGCTTGCGCATCGCTCAGGCCATAACCTTCCATCAATGCACGTTTCGAGACCAAACCGCCGAGACAGGCACGGGTGTAATTATCACGATAAACCTGCGTCTCGCCCGGTTGCAGGCTGCGGCCATCGCGTACTGCGCCGAGACTGATATTGATGACACCACCGTATGGCAGGCCGGTGTTTGGATCGATCAAGGCCGGATCGTTGAGGACTTCGTTTTCAATTTTGTAGGTGGCGGTAAAAATGGCACGTGCCTGGCCTTGGTAAACGCCGGTTGGATTGGAATAGATCATGGTGCCGAAAGGTGTTTGCCAATGGCAGAAAAGCGTTTTTGCACTTTTCGCTGGAATCAGAACCTTGCCCATGTCCGGGAAATTGATGCTGGCAAAACCATTGACATCGGGAACGACGCACTGATCATTCGGGCCCGGCGGAAATGCCGGATCAGGTGTGCAATCGGCGGCAATGGTCAGCACGCCGCTTTGTACCGTGCCGATGAAATTCACCGCGCGGCCGAAAGAGTTGGCATCGCCCACTTCTTCATCGGTGTAGGCTTTTGTAGTGCTGGGTGCTTTTGCGGCAGGCACTTCGATCATGCCATCGGTGCGCAGGTATTCGCGCATCTCGTTACGAAGGGCTGCCTGGAGTTTTTTCTGGGCCGGCGTGATTTTTTTGATCAGGCCAGATGGATTGGTGGCTGCAATGGCAGCGGTCACACTGAATGCAAGAAGGGAGAGAGCAACGATACTTTTTTTCACAACAAAGCTCCTAATGATGTTCCAAGGGTACCGCCCGACTTTCAAGAGACATGCCTAAAGTCATGGGTGGGCATGTATCAGTACGCGGTAGCCCCGAAAAACCGGACAGACTTCACATAAAAGACGACTTTCCAGGAAAAATCATCGGGATTCCTCGCCGGCAACTGCCATCGTTAAATATTTTTGACGTACGATCTTCATGGCGGTTCATGAATGTTATTTTCATTTAACAAACAAGCAGACATCCGACTGATGACATCCAAATCGCTCGAACACTGGAAAACTTCAGGCCATTACTTCAAATGGCGGGAACATTCGATTTTCTATCAGGATCATGGCAAGGGAGATACGCTGCTTTGCCTGCATGGCTTCCCGACTGCGTCCTATGACTGGCAAAGAATATGGCCTTCGCTGGCAAAACATTTTCGAGTGATCGCATTTGATCTGCTAGGTTTCGGCTTTTCGGACAAACCGCGCCGCCACCATTACTCGATTCTGGAACAGGCCGATATCGTGGCCGGTTTACTGGCATCACTGAACATCAGGCACACCCATATATTGGCCCATGATCTGGGCGACAGCGTGGCGCAGGAATGTCTTGCCCGGCAGGAAACCGGCACCGGCATATTTGCCTTTGATATCGGATCAGTTTGTTTTCTGAATGGCGGCTTGTTTCCCGAAGTGCATCGGCCACGCCTGATCCAGACCCTGTTACGCAGCCCCTTGGGTCCTTTGCTGGTGCAGGGTTTGAATGAAAGGAAATTCAGGGAAAGTTTTTCCGCTGTCTTCGGTACCAACACACAGCCTTCGGCGGAAGATCTGAGCGATTTCTGGCATTTGATTGAACTCAATCGTGGCGAGAAATTGGCTCACCGGCTCTTGCAATACATACCTGAACGTCGGAAACACCGTGACCGCTGGTTGAGCGCGATGCAAAACACCAGAGTGCCCTTGCGCCTTATCAATGGATTGGAGGATCCCGTTTCCGGCAAACATCTGGTGAAACGATATCGCGAACTGATTCCGAATGCAGATGTAGTCGAACTCGAAGGCATCGGGCATTATCCGCAGGTCGAAGCACCGGGCGCCGTATTGGCGGCCTTCCTCGATTTCCATAAAAAAATTCCGTGAAACAGCGCATCGCAAAATCCAACCTGCCCGAAAAAACCTGCATCGTTTGTCAACGTCCATTCAGCTGGCGCAAGAAATGGCAGAATGTCTGGGATGATGTGAAATACTGTTCCGACGCCTGTCGCAAAGGCACTCCACGCATGGGTAAACCGAAATAGGCGATGTCGCAGCGAAAAATTGTCCATATCGACATGGATGCATTCTATGCCTCCGTCGAGCAACGCGATGATCCCGGTCTTCGCGGCAAACCGGTGGTGGTCGCCTGGCGCGGCGCACGTTCGGTAGTCTGCGCTGCGTCCTACGAAGCAAGAAAATTCGGTGTCCGGTCCGCGATGCCGGCGGTGCGTGCCGAGCGACTCTGCCCCGATGCGGTATTCGTTCCACCCGACTTCGTACGATACAAAGCCGTTTCAAGACATGTGCGGGAAATTTTTTCGCGTCATACCGACATGATCGAACCCTTGTCTCTCGATGAAGCGTATCTCGATGTGACGAACAATAAACTTGGCTTGACCTCGGCAACCGAAGTGGCATTGCAGATTCGCCATGCCATTTTCGAGGAAACCAGACTCACCGCATCGGCCGGCATCGCACCCAACAAATTTCTGGCAAAAATCGCTTCCGACTGGAACAAGCCCAACGGGCAATTTGTCATCAAGCCTTCCGCTGTGTTCGATTTTCTAACTCCTTTACCGGTAGGCAGATTGCCGGGCGTGGGCAAGGTAATGGAAGCCAAATTGGCGAAACTGGACATCACCACCGTCGGCAATATTCGGCAACACCCGGCACAAAGTCTCGAACAGTATTTCGGTCGCTGGGGAATTCGCCTGCATGAGCTTTCGATGGGAGTCGACAATCACAAGGTGGAATCCGAACGCCCAACACAGCAGATTTCAAGCGAAGACACTTTCCAGGATGATTTACTGCTGCAGGATCTTGCGCCGCACATACTGCGACTTGCCGAAAAAACCTGGACTGCTTATTTGCGTGAAGAACGTCGCAGTGCCCGCACGATTGTGCTGAAACTGAAAACATCGGACTTCCAGACGCTGACGCGTAGTTATACGCCCGACACTCCCGTCGATAATCTGGAGGATTTCCAGTCGATCGCGATACAACTGCGTGAACGAGTCAATATGCCGCCGAATATGCGATTCCGCCTGGTGGGCATCGGTCTGGCAAACTTTATCGACAGCAACCAGATCACGACACAGCAAGCCCTGTTTAGCTGACGCGCGCCCATTGATCGCTTAAAATGCGGGAAACCCCAGGAGCCATCCATGCCTTCTTTCGACATCATTTCCGAAATCGACAAACACGAATTTACCAACGCGCTCGATACCGCCAACCGCGAGCTTGGCACACGCTTCGATTTCAAGGGCAGCGATGCAAAATTCGAAGTCGATGGCTTCGTCATTACCCAGCGCGCACCGAGTGATTTCCAATTGAAACAAATGCTGGATATCCTGCGGGCAAGATTGATTGCGCGCGGCATCGACATTCGCTGCATGGAAGTCGGCGATCCGGAAATCAATCTGGCCGAAGCCCGGCAGAAAGTCACGATCAAGCAAGGCATCGAACAAAAGATCGCCAAGAAAATCGTCGGCATCATCAAGGACGCCAAGCTGAAAGTCGAAGCGCAGATCAATGGCGAAAAGCTGCGGGTATCGGCAAAAAAACGGGATGACTTGCAGGAAGTAATGGCGCTGCTGAAGAAATCCGATATCGAACTGCCGCTGCAATTCGATAATTTCCGGGATTAAGTTGCAGCTGCGCCGATAACGCAACTGCAAGAAAATGAATCAGAACAGGTGCGCTATCAGCGCACCCTTTCGCTATTGATTATTCTGCATCGCCTTGACGACTCTTGAATCCTGCTGGTTTTCCTTCAGCCAGGTCATCGAGCGATAGACACGGGCATAGCCGCTCGGGTGATCATAGAACATGATTTCCTCGAGCTCGCCCGGGCGTATTTTCCGGTAGGTAGACAAGCGCATGGCCGCAGTGGCAAAACCGTGCGGCTCGCCTGCAACGGCAAGACCGAAGGCATCCGCTTCCGCTTCCGCCTGACGGGTAATACTGTTGTTTAGCGGCGTCATCACCGTCATGAATATGGTGAGCAAGGCCATTGCCAAAGGTAGGCCTGCCGGGTCGCCACGGTCGCCGACATCCCAACGCTTGCCAAAGTGTTTAAGCAGGCCGTCAAAAGTAAAATGCACGAACAGGAAACCGAAGGTGAGAACAAGCGTGATGTAAACCACCAGACGCAGCGAGTGATTCAGCACATAATGGCCCATCTCGTGCCCCATCACGGCGCGAATTTCTTCCGGTGAAGTGCGATTGAGCAAATTGTCGTTTAGCGAAATGCGAGTGGTACCCATCATGCCCGATACATTTGCGCTGATACGCGTGGTCTGTTTTGACGCATCGAAAACGTAAATATTATCGGCGGGAATCTCGCTGGCACGCGCCATCGACAAAAGACTTTCACGCAATTCGCCGGCGGGCAACGGTTTGTATTCATTGAACATCGGCGAAATGAAAACCGGGGCGATCATCGCGAAGAAAATGATGAATACGAAAGAAATTCCGCCAGTCCAGGCCCACCAGCTCTTGCCCACGCGCCTCACGGCAGCATAGATGATGGCCAGCACCGGGGCTCCGAACAATACGCTCAGGCCAAGTCCCAACAAGGTCTCGCCAAACCATGAGCCAAAGTTTTGCGTCGCCAGGCCGTAGGCATGCTCGCGGAAAAAGCCCATGTAAATATTCCAGGGCAAGGTGAGCAGGAATATGAGAACGAAATACATGGCGACATAAATGGTGGTGTAAAGCCATGGGCGGTGGCTGACACGCTTCGCCATTTCCCGCATGCGGCGAGATATGCCGCTGAAAAGAAGGAAAGCAGCGATGAGAACGACAATCAAGGTATCCACGACATCCAGGTAATAGCCATTTTCGAAATAGGCGTCGGACTTCGCCCGCTGCTCGTCGTTCAATAGATTTACATAAGCTTCGGTTGCCTTGTCGACATTGAAAGCCGGCCCAGGCCTTGCCGCTTCCGGAACAATCAGACCGGGAGGGAGCTCGCCTTTGACGGCGGGTGTCTGCGTTTCATTGGCTACCATCGCCGATGCACTGAAACAAAACAACAAAAACAGGCTCGCAAAGGCAACGCGTATCGTTTCTTTCATAAAGCTCCCCTTTTAATCTCCCGATGACACCAGCTCAGGCACCGGGCTGTCATGGCCCATAAGGCATGGGCTAATCCATATTGGCTTTCAAACGTTCGATCATCAGCTGTTTTTGCTGCCAGACACCGTTCAACCAGGCATGGAAATGAATACGGAACGCCGTGTCGTTCGCATAGTCACCAATCAGATCCGGCGTAATCTGCCGTTCGGCGATGTCGATCTGGATATTGCGGATCCTGCCAGCGAACAAATCCAGCAGTCCCGGCCTGCGGTCGGAATAGACAATCGTGACATCGAGAATGGATTTCATGCTATCGCCCATCGCATCCAGTACGAAGGCAATCCCGCCTGCCTTGACCTTCAGAAGATCGGCGAAAGGCGAATTCTGCCGTTCGTGCTTGATGGGCGTAAAACGTGTTCCTTCGACAAAGTTCATTACCGACACTGGCTGGAACTTGAAACGCTCGCAGGCCTTGCGGGTGGCTTCGATATCCTTGCCTTTCAAATGCGGATTTTTTTTCAGTTTCGACTTCGAGTAGCGCTGCATGAAAGGAAAATCGAGCGCCCACCAGGCCAGGCCTAGAAATGGTACCCAGATCAATTCGCCTTTCAGAAAAAACTTCAGGAACGGAATTTTACGGTTGAATACTTTCTGCAATACCGGAATGTCGACCCAGCTCTGATGATTGCTGATAACCAGGTACCAGCCTTCATGCTTCAGGGACTCCATGCCGGTCACGATAAATTTTGTCGGGGTGACAACGTCAATCAAAAAGCTGTTGAAACCCACCCAGCTCTCAGCAATTTTTATCAGCAGCACAGACAGCCCTTTGCGAGTGGCATGGAAGGGCAACAGCCATTTCAACAAAGACATGACAAACAGCACCGAGGTGTGCAGCACAGTACTCAACATCACCAGGCCAATGGCAATAAAAGCGAGCGGCAAGGAAAGGAACCTCATGATTTTTCCCTGACGAACAAACGTGATTGCTCCTGTTCGTCGAGCAACCTGTATTCCCCGGCTGGCAGCGCGCCAAGGTCGAGGCCGCCAATCTGGCTGCGATGCAGCTGCACCACATGGTTGCCCACGGCGGCAAACATGCGCCGGATTTGATGATAGCGGCCTTCAATGATCGTCAGGCGGACCCGCAGTTCCGAAACGGATTGCAAGACGGCGGGTGCGAGCGGCGAATTTTCCGATTCCAGCATCATCTCGCCGCTGGCAAACAATTCGATTTCATCGCCACGCAGCGGTTTCTCCAATTCGGCTTCGTAAACTTTCGGCAATTTGTTTTTCGGCGAAATGATCCGGTGCAGCAAATCTCCATCATCCGTCATCAGCAGCAGGCCGGTAGTTTCCTTGTCCAATCGTCCGATAGGGGCCAATACCGGTTTGCGAATGCGAAAACGGTCTGGCAGCAAATCATAAACCAGACGTCCCTTGTCCTTCGTCGAGCAGGTATAGCCCGCCGGCTTGTGCAGCATCAGGATCATGCTGGAAGGCGGATCCAGTGGCTCATCATCGACCCGGATATTGTCATGGCTGGTCACATCGTCCGCATACAACACTTCGCCGGCAGCATCGGTGATGCGACCTTCGCGGAACATCGATGTCACTTCCTTGCGACTGCCATAGCCCAGATTGGAAATATGCTTGACTAATTTCATTGTTTTCCCGTGGTTCTACCTGACTGCCTTGAACACTTTATAGCCCTCTTCGACAGCAAGCACATCAATACTAGAAAAATGATTTCTCAGGCTGACTTCGTAGGGTAAATGCCGGTTGGCAACCATGTAGAAACGGCCGCCTGGCCTGAGTGACTCTGCTGCCACTTTGATAAAAGCCTGACCGATTCCCTGTACCTCGGCATGACCAGCGTGAAATGGCGGATTGCTTACAACGAAGTCATGCAAACCTTGAATTCCCTTCGAAACATCCTGCCAGTGGTAGGCCAGTTTCGTACCTGCCTCGAATCGCGCCAGATTCAATTTTGCACATTCCAGCGCACGTGCTTCGGCTTCAAATACATCCATGGTTTCGATATTTTTGTTTCGCATCAAAAGAGCATGGGTTAGATAACCGAACCCAGCGCCGAGATCGGCACCTCGGCCGGACAAATCCTCCGGAAAATATCCCGAGAGTAATTTTGAAGCCGTATCGATACGATTCCAGGCAAAAATTCCGGGGCGTGAGACAAAACCTGTCGTCTCAAGCAAACGTGGTGCGTCCTGCATCGACCAGGCATGCATCAGTGCTTCATTGATTCGCTGTTTCCTGGCCCAGAAAACCCGGCATTTGTTTTTACTGACGGACTGCAGGTCCGGCGCCAATTGCCGCAGATCTTTTTCGCCGGATTTTGCCCCTTCATTGTTTTCCATGCTGACGACCACGAGTCCACCCTCTTCGGCATGCTGCAAGGCCTGCACAAACAGGGCACGTGCTTCGTCACGCTGTGGCGGTGGCAAGACGAGCACAAGCGGATATTTCTTGTCGATGGTTTCAAGAAGGGAAAATCCTGATCGCAGCAGTTCATCCGCAAACGGCTTGAAGCTCTGAACGCAGTCGACACCCCGTGTTTTTATCCCGTCCGGAATTTTCCCGGCCCGGGCACGCAAAAACAGACAGGAATCGCTCCATGCGATTGCACCGGTCAGAAACGGGTGCCATAAGGCGGTAAACGCAGCATTGGCTTCAGTCATGCCGGTAATTTTACCGCGATTGCCATGTCACTGAATGCCGACTGGCCCATTTATTGCCATTTCACGTTTAATAATGCAATCCGATATGCTTAAAATCGGCCTCGCGCCAGAAGGAGAACCCCATGCGATTGAATCCCTTGTTCGTCAACAGTGCATTTTTCATGCTCTTGCTTGTGTCCTGTAAAAAAGAAGAAGCTGCCCCGACCACACCAAGCGTTGTTGAACCGGCAGCGCCCGAAGCTGTTGCAAAACCCGCTGATACAACCGAATCGACAACACCGGCCACTGAAACTGCAGCACCTGCCAGTACCGAGTTCAGTGTAGAAAGTGTGCCGATAAGCACCGTGGCATTGCCGCCTTTTCCTTTCTTCAAAACACCCGAAGGCCTTGTGTATGCACAGGATGAAAAGGACAGCCTGATCGGTTTTGATCGCCATTTTTTCCTGGCCGGTAAAAAACTGGTTCCGGTGGAAGGAAAGCTTTACAACAATCTGATGAACCTGACCAACCCCGATACCGGACGCAAATATTCCGAACTGGAATTTCATCGCAACTACGAAAATGCAATCACCGCACTCGGCGGACAGAAAATCAGCACGACGCAATTTACCCGCAAAATCGTGGATGATGCCGGCGGCCTGGCTGTCGTAGAAAAATCCTGGCGCAGTGTGGCGCCGACTTCCGGATACGAACACTACAGCTATCTGATTCGCACGCCCGACAAGGAATACTGGATTCACATTGCGACCGGTGCCTTTCCTCCTCATGGTTATGTCACCGTGCTTGAAAAGGAAGCGATGAAACAATCCCTCGGTTTTCTCGATGCGAGTGCGATGAAGAAAGCACTGGATACCGATGGCCATGTCGCCCTGTATATCAATTTCGATATTGACAAGGCGACGCTCAGACCCGACAGCCAGCCGGTGATGGATGAAATCAATAAACTGCTGACTGCCAATCCCGATCTGAAACTTTCGATCGAAGGTCATACCGACAGCACCGGCAGCGCGGATCACAATCGTCAACTATCCACTTCGAGGGCACGCAGTGTATTGGGTGCGCTCGTTGGCTTGGGTGTCGATCCCGCCCGACTCAGCTCGAAAGGCTTCGGTCCGGACAAGCCGATTGCCGATAATGCGAACGAATCCGGGCGCGCAAAAAACCGCCGCGTTGAGCTGGTCAAAATATAGGCATCATCGCTTCTTGCTGAAAAAACGCCGCATTTTGCGGCGTTTTTTTATAACTGAATAGCCATACATAAACCTCGCCCCGAGCTGAACGCAGACATTTGATCGGTAAACTATTCTTGGTGAATCCCGTTCTTTCCTTCGTGTCACCAATTTGAAACCAAACGAAAGGAAGTCCGTATGAAAAAAATAGTGATCGCCACCATGGCTCTCTGCATTGGCTTTGCCACCACGGCCGATGCTGCACGCTACGACAAGGTGAAACATCTCGGCAGCACACGACTCAGCCATTCGGAAAATGATCGCGATGTGCTGCGATTCAGAAACTGCCGCAACGGCATCCATGCCATCCAGCTGCGTACCAGTCGCGGACAAGTCGAAATCGAAAGACTCTGGGTTCGCTATGCGAATGGCGAACGCGATAACCTGAATGTCCGTGATCGCATTTCAAAAGGCGGTTCGACCCGCTGGATCGATTTGCGTGGCGGCAGCCGCTGTGTGGCCGAAATCGGCATCATTGGCGATACCGAACGCAGTCGGGATCAGGCACGGGTGGATATCTGGGCCAGATAAGCCTCAACCGCCGCCCCTTTGTTCTAGCAAGGGGCGGCAATATTTTTTGAAATATGCAGGCGTGACAGGTGAGATGCTCTGGTGTAGATTCCAGTAAAAGCACTGGAGAAAAATCATGAGTCGAGTCCCGGTCATCAATTCGCCCTGCCCCTTCCGCTGGAGCAACATGCCGACTCCAGGCCAGGACTTTTGCGGCCAATGCCAACGTCAGGTCCATAATCTGGATCTGATGTCTGCCGAACAGCGTTCGGATTTCATGCAGAGCTGCAGCGGCGAGGTCTGTGTGAGCTATACGGTTCGCAAACCTGTTTCCGCCAGAAATATCGCCCTCGGTCTTGGGCTGGCTGCGGGCATCGCAAGTGGCAGCCTGAGCGCACAAGAGGCGACAGACCTCAAAACGATTGAATCCAAGCTGGTACAGGCTACGCAAGACTGGAATGAATCCGAATCAAAGGAAATTGGATCGGTCGTTGTTGTCGGCGGCACAGTGCTGGATCCTGGGACCACGCGCTGGGTAGACGAGACCGAAGTCATTGTCGCCAATATCGAAGAATTGCCGCAATCAACCGAAATGCACTGGCTGGAAACGCCGGCCAAATAATTCCATTCATGCCGATCGTCAATGATCGGCAGTAATGGCGGACGCTTTATCTATTCTTATATCGCTTAACTGGTTAAAGCCTTCGATAATATCGGCCGGATTTCCCTTGCTTTCTGCGAGTGCAATATGGGTGGCATCGAACTGGTTAAGTGCAGCGTCGTAGCTGACCCAGTGATCCCTGTCCCACACCTGCACCCAGGCATGCGGGCTGAATACATTCGCCCGACCAGTAAATCGACTGGAATAGGCCATGCCAAAAACAACTCGCGTGGGAATTCCCTGCGCTCTGGCGAATGCAGCGAGCAGCAGCGCAAATTCGCTGCAATCACCGCTGCCGGAATGCAGTGCCGCGAGTGCACTTGAATAACCGATATAACTCGCGCTTCCTTTCATTTTGCTCTGGGTTAATTTTACCAACGCGAGCATTTTCGTCTTGATGGGAGCATGTTTGGGGACAACCGACAAAGCCAATCGACGAATCTGGTAATTGTCGCTCTGGACCCAGGCATTGGCCTTCAAATACTCGGCGATCGGTTGGACATCGACCTGGGGAAGAATCTTGCAGTTGGCACAGACGCTGACAACATGCTTGTTTCCCGACAAAGCAGCTTTTTGTTCGGCGCCCTCCAGAAAAGACAATGTTCGACCGGATTTGCTGGATATCAAATAATTGATTTTCCCTGACGCAAGTTTTTCCGGAATTTTGTATGGCGACTGCACCAACAGCCTGCCGATAAAGTCCCAGGGAACATCCACCGATTCCGTACAACGGACCTCGCAGGGTTTTTTAATCATATCGACCCCACCGAAACGGCCATCGATTCTCAGCAACTTTCCTGCGGCATCAAAAACCCAGCGCTCATTGTTTTTCAGGCCATTCTTGTCCTGTTTCTTCAAAAAACAGCGAGCCCCGTCTATTTGATCCTGCGAGTTCACGCAGGGTGAAATCGATACATCCACTGAAGACAGGCTTAACGGATCAAAGTAGTGAAAATCCTGCTGCACATCCGGTATTGATGTTTTGTCCAAGTACCATTCAAACTGCCCCGAGGGGTAGATTGAATCCGCACGCAACAAGCGGGCTTTGTCCTGATAAGAACCCTTGTTATTCTTCAACTGTAGCCGGTTATTCAATATGCGGCCGGATCGTTGCTCCTGCATCGTGCCTGCATCGATTCGGGTGAAAAAATACAAGGCCTCATCATTCCGCATTCGCCAGCTTGAAAACTCCTGCTTCACGACCGACCGTGAATTTCCGTGCACAAGCTCAAGCACCATCAGTTCGGAAAAATACGGCATCCCGTCTTTCTGTTTCCACTCGAATTTCTGGTAACCGACTCTTTGACCGTCGATTTCCAGCGTAAAAAAAATCGGATCACCTTTGCCGGCAAAACAGGTGTCTGCAAGCCCCGACAGCAATAGAACCAAGAATAGAATTTTGATGCGTCTGATCGAATATGCTTTCATTTGCTGTCACTGGGTTTTATGAACCAAATGTAACAGAATTGGGCATTTCTAAGCTCTGACATCTACTAAAACGAATCGAAACGTATATGCTTTTTGCCTGTGCCAAGCTTGAGGTGGATATGCACCGGATTACCAAAGCAAGTCTTTATCTGCTGTTCGGAATTTTATGCATGCCCGCCCATGCGGAAGCACCGCCACGCTTTCCGGCGCAAGCGGTCTGGCATCAAAACATCAGCCAGGCTCCGCTGCATCCTCAATCGGCTTCCATGATTACCAGCCTTGCCAATCTGGGCGGCTTCGGCTTTGGCCGCATGCAGATTGATTTCGCAATGCGCATTGTCCGTGCTCCGGCGGGTTCGCAGACTCGCACGATTATCGGATTCCCGGCCGCCAACCAGTATTACGCCCCCGACTGCGAGCCCATTGGCACCAGCATGCCGGTACCTGCGAATGCTGCCATCGAAGGCTCCAGCAATCTGGTCTGCGACAATAATAATGAGGACTGCCATCTGCTGGTCGTGCAGGATAATGTTTTATACGAGGCGTATCGTGCCAACGCGTCTGGCGCAAGCGGATTGCAGGCGCAATGCCTCGCGATCTGGAAACTCGACCGCATTTATCAGGCGAGTAATCGTGGCGAACATTGCACCAGCGCCGATGCGGCGGGTTTTCCCATCGCACCGCTTTTATTCAATGCCGATGAAGTTTACGCGGCAACGCAAATCAGCAATGGCGATCTTGGGCATGCCATCCGTTTTATTTTGCCCAATGCCCGCATGGCGTCGAACGATCCCTCGCCGAACACGACCAATCGCATTCCTCTTTATGTAAGACCCGGCAGCCATGCCGGTGGTCCCAGTGGCCCGCCGACAACGATTCCCTATGGTTCGCGTTTGCGCCTGAGATTGGATTTTCCAGTAAGTTCTTACAACCCTGCTGCCCAGGTTATTTTGCGCACCATGCAGCGCTACGGCATCGTTCTTTCCGATGGCGGCAATATTGCATTGACCGCCGAAGACGATATTTATACCACGCACAAATGGAGCGAATTGGGTATCAGTTCGCGTATATTCGACCAATCCGTTCCCGCTTCACCGGTACGGGTACAGGATTTTTCGGTCATCGACACCGGTGATCGCATCGTGGAAACCTATGACTGCGTCCGTAATGCCGAACCGCCATTGATCGTCCCCGGTAATCTTGAAGCCCGGATTTCGCAGCCCAATCGCAAGGGTCCGAAACTTGTCATATTGAATTGGCAAAATGGAACCGCCACCGTGGACATCTATCGGGATGGCAGCTTGCGGGCAACGATCGACAATGTTGGCATTTACTCCGAAAAATTGGGTAGCAATCTCCGGCCAAGCTATATCGTTTGCAATGCCAATACCATGCAATGCTCAGGTGCTGCTATTGCATTGCCCGTTGGCAGTATCGACCCGCCTCTGCCAAGACCGCAATGATTTGCACGTGATTGCCTACACGGCTACGACTAATTACGCATATTGTCTTTATTGGCTTTTAATAATAGGCTGGCAATGATTTCATCGCAGGACGTGCTTCCATGAAGTTACTGCATGCGGCTTCCAAATCATTGCCTGTCTCGGCATTGTCAATAATCGCCATCTATTCTTCATGGCTTGTGTTTAGTTCTCAAGCTGTACAGCCCTCCCAGCCGAATTTACCGCCTCCAACGGCACCGGCCCGAGGTATCGATGGTTGGGTATACGATCAATATCCGAATTTCGTTCCGATTCAACGCTTGGTCAAGCCTGCAAAAGGGGAATTGCCACCGCAATATCGGGTTTCACCTGCTTCACCTTTTTTGCAAAACTGCGAGGGCGCCAGTCAAACAGGCACTGCCTATTCACATGCGGAAGTTGAGCCGTCGGTATCCGTCAATCCATCCAATCCAGACAATCTAATCGGCGCCTGGCAGCAGGATCGCTGGTCGAATGGTGCCGCACGCGGGCTATCTTCGGGCGTCTCGCTCGATGGCGGGAAAACCTGGACGCAAAGTCTGATTCCCTTTTCGCGTTGCAGTGGCGGGACAAGGTTCAACGGTGGGAATTATGAACGTGCAACCGACCCGTGGGTGACATTTTCACCGAACGGCACTGCTTATGTCATGGCCCTCGCACTTAACCGAACCGCAAATTCGCAAAATGCGATGTTGGCGAGCCGCTCAACTGACGGCGGTTTAACCTGGGACACTCCGGTGAGCCTGATTGTGGATCCCGACGGCATCGCATTTTTCAATGATAAAAATTCGATTACCGCTGACCCGACCGATTCGAATCTTGTTTATGCCGTCTGGGATCGCCTTGCATCCAACGGCAACGGCCCGACGTATTTTGCACGCACGATCAATGGCGGCCTGAGCTGGGAGACCGCAAGGTCAATCTATAATCCCGGTGGTACCGGGCAAACCATCGGCAACGTAATTACAGTGCTGCCTGATGGCACCCTGGTCAATCTGCTCACGAAAATAGTCACAATTGCCGGCAATGATGTCGCCACGCTTGAAGTAATGCGTTCAACCGACAAAGGCATTAGTTGGTCGCAACCTTTTCTAATTTCGGATTTGCTTGCGATCGGGACCCGCGACCCCGAGACCGGCACATTGATTCGCGATGGCTCGATCCTGGGGCAAATCGCGGCAGGGCCAAACGGAAAGCTTTATGTTGTCTGGCAAGATTCCCGCTTTAGCGGCGGAGTTCGGGATGGCATTGCTTTTTCGCAATCGGCAGACGGCGGTTTTACATGGTCCAGCCCGGTACGCATAAACTCCAACGATAATGTACAAGCCCTTGTTCCTACCGTGCATGTAAGGCCGGACGGGATCATTGGCGTCAGTTACTATGATTTGCGGAGCAATACCACTGATGCGGCCACGTTATTGACGGATTATTGGCTCGCGACATCGGCTGACGGGATAAGCTGGGGCGAGAGTCGCATTACCGAAACATTTGATCTGACAACGGCACCCTTTGCCGGCGGCTATTTCCTCGGTGATTATCAAAGTCTTGTCAGCAGCAATAACGTATTCATACCGTTTTTTGTAAAAACCAATAGCGGTGATTTTTCAAATCGTACGGATGTGTTTGCAGCCCCCGCGATTTTCACCCCGGTTGGAAAATCCCATACTCCAATTTCGGCAACGATCGCGAAAAACCCTTCGCTAAGGCAACGTGTGCATGAGAATATCCGGCGCATCAAATTGCAACGCATCAACCGGAAACTCGATCCGAAATAAAACACACATTCAAAAAGCCTGATGCAATTGAACTTGCAATCGGGCGCTTCTTCCCAAACAGCAGGATTTCATTTTAGTGACAATGCTGTTCTGGGATCACTCTATATCGGGAGTCGAAATGGTCGACCAGTCACCAGCAAATCCGCTACCTTCGCCCTGCGTCCGCAACTGCTGTCTGGATGAGGCCGATGTCTGCATGGGCTGCGGTCGCCATATCAATGAAATCCTGGCCTGGCATCAGGCGACGAATAGCGAACGGGAAAAGATCATCCTTGTCGCCAATGACCGCTTGCAACAGAGAGCTTTACGCCATCGAGACCCCGGACCCTGATGCGTTTACTTTCTTCCATGAATCCCATAAGAATAGCCATTCGCTTTCAAATGGATCCCATGGATGGAACAGAACTACCTGAAGCTGCGCACGACCCTCGCTTATGCGAAGGGTGCCTATACAGTCGAAATAAAAATAGGCAGCCAAAAACGTGTGGCCAACGTCCTGCTGGACAGTGGCAGCAGCAGCCTGGTGGTATTACCGCAGGCCTATGATCCATCGCATGATTCCTGCCTTCACGCCACCAGCCTGGCCCAATCCATCGCCTATGGCGTCGGCACCTGGGCCGGACCGGTACTGAAAACGGAAATCGCGTTCGGTGACAAACGGCATGCGCGCGTGTTGCCGGATGCCGAGATCGCACTGGTGGAAACATCGGCGCAGAATTTCCGGGACGCCGACGGTTTGCTGGGCCTGGCCTACAAAAAACTCGACAAGGCTCACGATGTCAGCGCCCTGCTGGCCGAAAAAATGATCGAGCCCACCCATACCTGGCCCTGGCCTTTCAACACACAGGAACCGAGTGCCTTCTCGGAATTCAAGACGCAGCTCTATGAACAACCGCTCGTCAATTTGACGCCCTGTTTCAGTGCGCTTGAAGAAGAAGGAATCATCTCGGATAAATTCTCGATGCTGGTGAAACGGGCGCTCGTCCATGTGCTCCATGACAATGCCAGCCCGGAACAGCTTGCCTCGGACCCATTGAACAGCGGAGTGCTCGTACTCGGCGGCGGTGAAGAATGCCAGTCGCTTTACGAGGGTGGCTTCGAGACTGCGAAAATCGTGCACGAGCTTTACTACAACGCCAACCTCATTGCCGTGCAGGTGGGCGATCGTCCAAGAATACCCGCGCCTGCATTGCTGGAAAAATATGCGAACAGCTATGCCAGCAATGCCATATTCGATACCGGAAGCAGCTTCCTGGTGCTGGAAGCCTCTATCTATGACGCCGTCATTGCCGACTTTGCCGAATACGATAAAAGCTTTCCGGATCTGATAACCCGCTTTCAATCCAGCTTCCAGAAAGAGCATGGCCTGCCCAACGATGAGATAAATACCCGCGACTGGCCCAAACTTCATTTCCATCTTGAATCGCCTTCCGGCGATGAAGTCACCTTCAGTTGCACTCCCGGCAATTACTGGCAGCGGAATTCGGTGAATGCCGGCGAATGTTTTTTTCTGCTGATGCGGCAAATGCCAAAGTGGCCGAACCAAAGCATCCTGGGTTTGCCTTTGATGAGTGGCCACTATTGCATCTTCGATCGGCGTGCCGATGGTGACGGGGTTTTGCGAATGGCCAAGGCGAAAGAAGATTGATGGAAACTTTCGAAACAACACGTTTGCTGGTCAGGCTTCTTGCTGCCGAAGACAGGGCGTTTTATTGCGCTTGCTATACCGACCAGCGACTGATGCAACACATCGGAGAGCCGCTGAAAGCAGAGGCGGCATCAAGAAATTTCAATACTGTCCTGAATACAAGCACGGCAGTTCACCTGCCGCACTACACATGGGTGATCCAGGAAAAAATATCGCAGGCAAGTATCGGCTTGCTAGGCTTGGCTTTCGGTCAGTTGATGCCGGAACCGATGCATGCAGAACTTGGCCACATCATGCTGGCGGAGTACCAAAATCGCGGATACACCACGGAAGTCATCAATCAAATGATGGATATTGCATTTGGGACGACTCAACTGGAGCGAATCATCGTCAATCATGCAAACGAAAACAGGGCCGTCATCCGCATTGTTGAAAGACTTTGCTTCCTGCGCGAAAGCGGCATTGCAGACAAGCCGACAACCTGTCGCTGGGTTTTATCACGTGACCGTTGGCAAGCACTAAGAGCAATGGCGAATGCAGTATGATTACAATGACGGCGGCTTCCTACAGGGTAAGCCGCCTGGGGTTCAGGGCCGAAGGGGCGGCCAGATCGAATGAATACTTCCGGAAGTCTGGTCTGCGTAGGTACCGGCATGATGCTCGGGGCTCATATCAGCCCAAGGTCACGCAGCTATATCGAGCAGGCCGATGTTGTGTTTGCTGCGGTCTCGGACCCCGTGGTCGAACTCTGGCTACAGGAAATGCACAGGGATGTACGAAGCCTCCAACCGCTTTACGGAGAAGGCAAATCCCGCCACGACACCTATCGTGAAATGGTGAACCTCATGCTGGCGGAGCTGCGTGGCGGCAAGAAAGTATGCGGCGCTTTCTACGGGCACCCCGGCGTATTCGCCTATGCGCCGCACAGAGTTATCGAACTGGCGCGCGCCGAGGGTTTTATCGCGCATATGGAGCCCGGTATTTCAGCCGAGGATTGTCTGTACGCCGATCTAGGCATCGACCCCGGCAGGGTCGGTTGCCAGCATTACGAAGCCAGCCAATTCATGTTCTATCGCCGTCAAATCGACACCTCCGCCTACCTCGTGCTTTGGCAGGTCGGCATTGCCGGGGACCGCAGTTTCAGGCGCTATGCCACCGGAAGCGCCTATCGGCAATTATTGGTCGAGCTGCTGACGGAATATTATCCTCCGCACCACGAGGTGATCATTTACGAGGCCGCAACTTTGCCGATCAGCAAGCCCCGAATGCAGAAACTGCCTTTATCGGCGTTGATCGAGACCGAGTTGTTCCTGCAATCGACCATGGTATTGCCGCCATGCCAGCCCCTCGCGCGTAACGACGCCATGCTATTGCGCATCGAGGAACTGGATCGTGTGTTAAATTCCAATTTACCCGCAACACCCAAACACCAATAACAGGGAGTCGAAGATGTCGAATATTATTCAGTTTCTTGAATCGATGGGCAAAGATGCAGCACTAGGCAATATGTCATCTGAAGAATTTACCGCTGCCGTAAAATCTTTAACTATCGATGATGCAGCAAAACATGCGCTACTAAATCGCGACCAGTGTGCGCTCAATGATTCCTTAGGCAACTACAAGAAAATGATGATGATCTTGGTTCCAGCTGAAGACGATGATCAAGGCGAAGGCAAAGGCAAAGATAACGATAAAGACGATGATCAGAATAAAGAAGAAGAAATCTCGGCAAACTAATTGTTACCGGGGCAATAGCATGCATATTGACGTACGGAGCATTTTTAACGGGCTTGTTTTTATGAGCCTGTGCCTGTTGTCGTCTATTGCCCTTTCTTCAACAGATTTTAGAAAACAGCTCGAGCTGGCAGATAGCCTGAGAAGCTCTGATCCTGCCCAATTTGTCCAAATACTGGACAAGCTGGACTCCGACACAGCTAATGCAACTACCGAGCAACTCGAACAGTTGCGCTACCTTCAAGCTTATCGCCTTGCATTCACTGGCCAGTACAATCTCGCTATTCAAAAAGCCACAGCCATTTTCGATCAAACAAAAAATATCAATCTGAAGTACAGGGCCGGTTTGTTAGCTATCAACAGCTATGCGGTTACCCGAAATTTCGGTGCCGGCTTTACATTTCTGGATAAAACGCTGCTGCTTCAAAATAAAATTACCGAGAGGCAATTACGCCATGATGGACTTGCGGTTGCTGCAGTACTCTACAATCAAGTAGGGCAATATGAACTTGGCAAAAATTATGCGGAACAAGTATTGTCCGACAATCCTGCGGCGAGATCGCGTTGCTACGCAAATAATTTGATACTTGAGTCCGAGTACAACTTAAACTCACTCCCTGAAGATGATTCTGAAATAAACAGCATGATTAACTCGTGTGCGGAGCATGGCGAAATATTGCTGGCCAATGCATCGCGTGTTTATCTTGCCCGAAAATGGGCAGGGAACGGTGAGTACAAAAAAACAATCGCCTTGTTGAAAAAATATCTAGCAGATGCAGAAAGCACAAAATATCCCAGACTGATCAGCGAAATGCATTCGATGCTTGCTGAGTACCAGTTAAAATCGAACGAGTTAAACCAAGCCGAATACCACGCAAACATTGCCGTTAAAGAAAGCGCTGGCATTCCATTTTCACCATCACTTGTTGTGGCCGAAAAAACCCTTTACGAAATTTCTCTGCAGCGCAAAGATACTGCGGCCGCATTTGAGCATTACAAAAAATACGCCGATGCCGACAAGGCCTACCTCACCGACGTGAAGGCAAGGGAACTTGCCTACCAACTCGTCAAGCACGAGACCCTGCAAAAAAACCAGACCATCGCCTTGCTCAACAAGAAAAACCAGGTGCTGCAACTGGAACAAACGGTGGCCAAACAAAAAGCTCACTACGGTGCATTACTGGTAATTTTGCTTGCGGCGTTGCTGGCCATCATCATTTTGTGGGCCTACCGGACCAAACGCATGCAAATGGCTTTCCGCCGCCTTGCGGAAACCGATACCCTGACCGGAATAAGCAATCGCGACCACTTCACCAAGAATGTGGAACAGGCTTTGAGCGAAGCCGCCAAAAAATCCGAGCAACTCGGTTTGATCATGTTCGATCTGGACAATTTCAAATCGATCAATGATCGCTATGGCCATTCCACCGGTGACTGGGTATTGAAAAAAGTGACCGAAGCCATCCGTCCCGTGTGTCGCAAACAGGATTGCATTGGCCGGATTGGCGGCGAGGAATTTGCAATCCTTCTGCGCAGCAGCGATCTTGAAAGTGCAGCAAGCATGGCGGAACGCTTCCGCGAACATATTGCCAATATCAATACCGCCGAAACCGGCAATACTTTCACGGCGACGGCCAGTTTCGGCGTTACCACCACCCTGATTTCCGGTTACACCTTCGACACCCTGCTCTCGCAGGCCGACCAGGCGCTGTATCAGTCGAAGCGCGAGGGCCGCAATCGCGTGAGCAGGTATGGTGAACAGAAATCCGGTGCGAATATCCATCAAGAAGCCACTCCTGGTCCGTAATCGCTGCACTGGCGCTATAAAGCCCTGCTAAAATATGGCATCCCCTTTCTCCGAGATGCCTTCATGAGCGATACCCCTCCCGACCGTCTGGCGGTCAATCCGAAGAGTCCTTTTTATGATGCCGCCATTCTTGAACGCGGCGTCGGCATCCGTTTCAAGGGCGAAGAAAGACACAATGTCGAAGAATATTGCATCAGCGAAGGCTGGGTCCGTCTGCCATTCGGCAAAACGCTAGATCGCCGGGGCAATGCCATCACGATGAAAGTGAGCGGCGAAGTGATTGCCTACTTTCTCGATACCGCCGAAAAGAAATAATCGTGTCCAATCCCGGTAACTCGACCCGCGCCATTTTTTACGCCCTTGGTGCAAACCTGGGCATTTTCGCCGCGAAATTGGCGGCCGCCTTGTTTACCGGTTCCGGTGCAATGCTGGCAGAAGCGGTGCATTCATTGGCCGATTGCGGCAACCAGGGCTTGCTCCTGCTCGGCATGAAAAGGGCCAAATTACCGGCGACACCGGATTTCCCATTGGGCTATGGCAAGGAAACCTACTTCTGGTCCTTCCTGGTTGCCTTGATGCTGTTCTCGGTCGGCGGCGCATTTTCCGTTTACGAAGGCATACACAAGCTATCCCATCCGGAACCACTCGAAAAACCCTGGCTGGCCATCGCCGTACTGGTTTTCAGCATCGTGTTGGAATGGCTGTCGCTGCGCGCCTGCCTGCAGGAAATCAACCAGGCACGTGAAAAAAATTCCCTCTGGCACTGGTTCAGGGAAAGCCGCAACAGCGAAATGATCGTGCTATTCGGTGAACAACTGGCGGCATTGCTGGGTTTGGCCTTCGCGCTTGCTGCCATCGGCATCAGCATGATCACCGGCAATCCGCTTTACGATGCGATCGGTACCATCGGGATCGGCGTTTTGCTGATCGTGATCGCCATCTTCGTTGCCATCGAAATCAAGGCATTGCTGATTGGCCAGAGCGCAGCGCCGGCAAGACGCAAAGAGATCGAGGATTACCTGCACTCGCATCCGGATACCATGGAAATCCACAATGTGATTACCCTGCAACTCGGCCCGGAAATCATGGTGTCGGTCAAAGTCGGCATGGATCCGGAACTGCGTACCGGCGACCTGATCAGGCAAATCAACAAAATCGAAGTCGACATGCGGCAGAAATTCCCGGAAATAAAGTGGCTGTTCTTCGAGCCGGACAATCACGCCTGACTCCGCCCCGTTGCGGTTCCCAAGCCTTTCCGCGCTATACTCCGGCGGGATCGGAACGGGGGATGCGCTTATTAGCATGAGCAGGCAATCATTGGTTATGCCGCTGGCCTTCAAAACGCTTGGCTTTCTGCTGTTTGCCGTCCTGGTTTATCTGCCGAGTGATCCGGCGGCGGCGATTGCTTCGTCTTTATCCAGACACCCGCTTGAAACGCGTGCCTTGGTGGACCCCAAAGGTGTTCTTACTGAGCTACCGGGGCTTCTGAAACAAGCCGAAAGCTCGAATGACAATAAAGAACTGGCCTTGTTATACCTGGCCCAATCAAATGCCTGTCGCGTGGTTGCCGATTGGTCCTGCCAGGCCTTATCAGCGCACAAGGCAAGAATGGCGGCGCAAGCTGCGAATTTGCCTGAGCTCGAGATCAGGGGCCTGGTTTCCGAAAGCCGCGGATTGATGCCGCTGCAGGAATTCAATCGCAGCGAACGTCTACTGGGTGAAGCGGTGAGCCTGCTTAAACTGCACCCCTATGCCGAACTCTCTGCCGATGTCTATCTTGCCTATTCCTCCATGAGCTACACGCTAGGCAAGCACGCGTTGGCAGAAGATTATGCAGCCCGTGGCCTGGTGGCTCTGGGTGACAACCCTGCCTTGTTGATCCGCACCCGCTTACTTAGAAACCAGTCTCGCGCGATGGCGCAACTGGGCAATATTACCCAGGCGCAAAATGTCCTCAAGATGGCGCTTAGCCTCACGGAGAAAATACAGGATCCGAAATTGAGCGCGGAACTCTTTCTGGAAGATGCCCGCATCGCACGCATGAAGAACGATGTTCCGACACAAGTGGCAAATGGCCAGAAAATCCTGGCGCTGGCCGAACAGCTCAAGAATGCGCAACTGTTTGGTCTTGGCCATGAAGTGCTGGGGCTGGCTGCCGCGAATAATTCCGACAGCGTGGTGGCCGAGCGCGAACTATTGCTGGCACAGGAAACCTATCGCAAGTTGAAACTCGAGCGTGATGAACGACAGGCCCTGCGTGCACTGGTCCAGGTCATGCTCGGGCATGACAGGCCAAGTGCGAAACTCGAGCCACTGATGGCGCGATTAATCGAACTGGAAACCGCGCTCGACGCCTATGATCGAACCCAAGCCAATGACGATTTCAATGCACGCTTGAAATACGTCCAGCAGGAATACGAAGTCGAACAACTCAAGGTTTCCGCAGCGCTGGCGAGCCAGCGCGAAAAAAATCTGGAGATACAGCAACGTTTCTACCTCACGCTTGCCGCATTCAGTATTTTACTATTGTTCGTTGGTGCCGTTTTCTATCTGTCGCAGCGCCGTTTCAACCTGCAATTGCAGATGGCCAACGAGCAATTGAGCCTGAGTGAAACCCGCATGCGCGCCATTGCGAATAATATCCCCGCACTCATTTCGCATCTGGATAGAGATCAACGCTATCTTTTCTCGAACTCCTTTTCCGGCCAGGTATTCGGCATGGATACCACGACAATGATCGGGAAGTCGGTTCGTGAAATTCGCGGAGAACAGCTTTACCAGGATCTCAAGCCCTATATCGAAGCCGCATTGAATGGCGAATCGGTGAGTTTCGAAGGTAAAAGCGATGTCAATGGAAGACTCTATTTTTACCAGACGAGCTATGTTCCCGATCGCAAGAGCAATGGCGAAGTACAGGGTTTCTTCGCGCTCACTTTCGATATCACCGACCTGAAGCTGGCGGAAGCGGAACTGGAGCGCCTGTCGCGAATTGACAGCATGACCCATCTTGCGAACCGTCGCCATTTCGAGGAGCGCCTGTCCGCAGCTCTGGTACGCGGGCATTTGGCAAACAAATCGATCACCTTGCTTTATCTGGATATCGACCACCTGAAAAAAATCAACGACGAAAATGGCCATGCCGTTGGCGACGCGGTAATTACGACGTTTGCCGAGCGCCTGCAGCGTTGTGTACAAACCGATGATCTCGTGGCGCGTCTTGGCGGCGACGAGTTTGCCGTGCTGATTGAAAATCCAAGCCCGGAAAACGGCGAAAATATCGCCAAGAAATTCAGGGCGATCATGGAAAGGCCGATCATCGTCGACGAAATAAAACTGGTCGTGACCGCCAGCATCGGCGTTGCCTACTGCGCGCAGACGCCATCGGCAAAAGAATTGATGCGTCTAGCCGACAATGCCCTGTATGCGGCGAAAGCGGCTGGCCGGGCCAATTATCAAACCGTCGTCGGGCAATAATCCGCCATCCGGTTTTCATGGGTGACTTGAAATTGATACCGGATTTTTCAAGTATCCGTTCCACCGGAATGACTCGAATATAAACGCTCAAGAATATCCGCCGTATCGCTGCATTTCCGTTCGGCAGCACACATAAAACCGGCATTATTTTGTTCATCACAGGTTGCCAAATCCGGTGCTAGCTTGAGCTCCCGAACACCATTGGAGCGCAGCATCATGAATAAAATTTCACTACTCGGTTTTGCCTTGCTTGCAATCTCACCCGCCGTTTTTTCACAGACGGCAAACACGTCGGAAAGCACGCAAATACAGGCCAGTACCGGGCCGGTAACCGTCAATTCCAGCCAGTCATCCACTCTACCGAATGCTTCGGACTATGCCGTTCAAATTTCCGATCTAGACAGAAATGGTGATGGCCGTTTATCACGTCGTGAAATTCCGGCCACGCATGCACTCACATTCGAGTTTCGCCTGGTTGACCGCAATCACGACGGCTATATCACGGCAAGCGAGTTGGCGAATTGGAAATAGGCGAACGAGGTAAATCCCGGGTGAGATGAAACCATCACCCGGGCTAGGTTTACGGCGTTTTGACCACCTCGCCGCCTTTCATTACAAAGCCGACGGATTCAAGGGTTTTGACATCCGCGGTCGGATCACCGTTTACCGCAATGATATCGGCCCAGCGGCCTTTTTCGATAATGCCGACATCCTTGCGTGCCAAGGCTTCCGAGGCATTGATGGTCGCCGCCTGAATCGCTTCCAGCGGCGTCATGCCGTAACGCACCATCACTGAAAACTGGCGTGCATTGTCGCCATGCGGATAGATGCCCGCATCAGTGCCGTAAACCATTTTTGCACCGGCGGCATGCGCACGCTTGAAGCCCTGACGTTGTATTTCGGCAATCTCGCGGTCCTTGCGCATATTGTCTTCCAGCACGCCGTTCTTCTTGCCTTCGGCCTGCGTGTAATCGGTGTTGTAGATATCCATCGACAGGAAGGAGCCGTATTTCTTCGCCAGCGCGATACCTTCGTCATCAATCAGGCTTGCATGCTCGATGGTATCCACACCGGCACGGATTGCATCCTTGATTCCCGAGGTTCCGTGCGCATGGGCGGCAACTTTGAGTCCCCACATATGGGCCTCCTCCACGATTGCCTTCATTTCTTCCAGACTCAGTTGTTGTTGGCCCGGTTCGGTGTTGTGTGAAAACACGCCTCCGGTCGCACAGATTTTTATGACTTGTGCGCCGTACTTGCGCAGCTCGCGAACACGCTTGCGCCCTTCTTCCGGGCTGTCGGCGTTGTAAGCACTTTTCTCGTCCATCGAGGGCGGGAAGAACGTCGAATCACAATGTCCGCCGGTCGCGCCAAAACTATAGGTAGCCGGTACCACGCGCGGACCTTTAATCTTGCCTTCGTCGATCGCCTGCATCAGGCCGACATCGTTCCATGCATCGGCACCGACATTGCGAACCGTGGTGAACCCGGCATCGAGCGTTTTTTCGGCATGCGGCACCATCAGGATGGACCAGAAACGATCGCCAAACTGCAGGCTGTTATAACCGCCATACAGCGGGTCGGCATCAAGATGGACATGCATGTCGATCAATCCCGGCAACAAGGTCATGCCGGGCAAATCAATATGCCTTGCATCCGCAGGGGCACTGACCGATGCCCCGTTACTCGCGACTTCGATGATGCGACCGTCGCGAATCAGGATGCTCGGCTTGTTGATGAGTCGGCCCGTGCGAACATCCAGCATGTGGTCCGCGCTTAAAACCTCGGTGGTTGATTGTGCACTGGCAGTAAAACTCGCTACCGCAATGCAAAGTGAAATGATGGAATGTCGCAAATGTCGCATAAGCTACCCCGGCAAAAAAAGTCAGATTCCAGCGGCAAGTATAACCATCTATCCACCCGTCAAATGTGCTCTGGCCCATGACTTCCGAGCTTTGCACAAGCTCCTGCAAGGGCTTATGCTCGGGCTACTGTTTAACGTTACGGAGTTCGCCATGACCACCCTGCTTCGCGGCAGCTCGATGCTGCTTCTGACCGGCACCCTCTTGCTGGGCACCAATCTGACTGCCTGCAAAAAGTCTGAAGCTCCATCGGCAACGGAATCCGCTGCCGTGAAAAATACGGATGCCACAGCCAAACCGGCACTCGGAAGTTTCGGAATTGATCTGGATGGCATGGATCGGACGAAAACCCCTGGCGATAATTTTTTCGATTTCGTTAACGGTAACTGGGTAAAAAATACCGAGATTCCCGCTGATCGTTCACGCTACAACAGCTTCAGCGTGTTGGCTGAAAAAGCACTCGCGCGTACGCGCACCATTGCGGAGGAAGCAGCCGCCGATAAAACTTCGGATAGCGACAGCAAAAAAATCGGCGCCTTCTACAAGGCATTCATGGATGAAGCCGGTATCGAAGCCAAGGGTATTGCGCCGGTTCAGGCAGAACTCGACGCGATCTCCGCATTGAAAGACAAAACCGAACTGGCCCGTGCACTCGGACAAACCCTGCGGGCCGATGTCGATGTGTTGAACTCCACGGATTACTACACCGACCGCCTGTTCGGTTTATGGGTTTCGCAAAATCTCGACAAGCCGAATGAATATGCGGCCTATCTTCTGCAAGGCGGTCTCGGCATGCCTGATCGCGATTTTTATCTTGAAGGCGGCCGCATGGTCGAGATGCGCAAGAATTACCAGGCGCATATTGCAAAGGTGCTGACGCTTGGAGGCATCAAGGCTGCCGATGCAAAAGCGAAACAGATCCTCGCATTGGAAATTGCGATAGCCCGTACCCATGCCACGCAGGAAGACAGCAATGATGTCAAGAAAGGCGCGAACTACTGGGTCCGCGCCGACTTCACAAGCAAAGCACCGGGCCTGAATTGGGACGCCTACTTCGAAGGTGCGAGCCTGAAGGATCAGGCGAACTTCATCGTATGGCAACCGAGTGCTGCCATTGGCATTTCAAACCTGGTGAATACACAATCGCTTGAAACCTGGAAGGACTATCTTGCCTTTCACGCACTCGACCGCGCATCGCCGAACTTGCCGAAAGCATTCGCCGACGAGCGTTTTGATTTTTACGAAGCAAAACTCAACGGCACGCCGAAACAACAGGATCGCTGGAAACGCGGCATCAACGAGCTTAACGAATCACTCGGCGAGGCTGTCGGCAAGATTTACGTCCAACGCCATTTCAGCCCGGAAACGAAAAAACGTGCGGATGAAATGGTCAGCAATCTGCTGGCGGCATTCGGCAAACGCATTGATGCCATCGCGTGGATGACGCCCGCCACCAAGTCGCATGCAAAGGCCAAACTTGCCACGCTGAAAGTCGGCATGGGTTATCCGGAAAACTGGCGCGATTATTCGGCCTTGCAAATCAATGCCGATGACGCTTTGGGCAATTCGGAACGTGCGAGCCTGTTCGAATATCAACGCAATATCGCGAAGCTTGGCACACCGATGGATCGCAACGAATGGTATCTGCTGCCACAAACCGTAAATGCATTGAATGTCCCGCTGGAAAACCGGCTCTTGTTCCCCGCCGCGATTCTCGAAGCACCATTCTTCGATGCTGCCGCCGACGATGCCGTGAATTACGGCGCCATCGGTGCAGTGATCGGACACGAGATCACGCACAGTTTCGATTCGAGCGGCGCACTGTTTGACGAACAGGGGCGCATGGTGAATTGGTGGACGCCTGAAGATCTCGCAAAATTCGATGCCGCCGGCGCTGCCCTGGCTGCGCAATACGATACTTACAAACCCTTCCCGGATCTTGCGGTCAACGGCAAGCTGACGCTGGGTGAAAATATCGCCGACGTTGCCGGTCTCGCGACTGCATACGATGCCTTTGTGTTATCGCAAAAAGGCAAAGCTTCCACCACGCTCGATGGATTTACTCCGGACCAGCGTTTCTTTCTGGGCTGGGCGCAGGCATGGCGTTCAAAAGCACGCGAACCCGCTGCTCGTAACGCCGTACTCACGGACGTGCATGCGCCGGGGCAATACCGCGCGGAAACCGTCCGCAACCAGGATGCCTGGTACACCGCATTCGACGTGAAAGAAGGACAACAGCGTTATTTGCCGCCAGATCAGCGAGTGAAAGTCTGGTAAGGAAAATTGGCCGAACGGCCGAATTTTCCGGCAACAATACAAACAAGATTCGAGGAGTCCGACATGCGTTCATTGACACTTTTATTTTCCGGTTTGCTGATGACGCTTGCAGGCTGTACCAGCTCCGGAACTACCTCACATGATGCCGTGGCGAATGCACTTGCCAATCCGGCGCGTTCGGAAGCAGACCATGAGCGCGACATTCGCGACAAGCCGCAGCAAGTACTGACACTGGCCGGCTTCAAACGCGGCATGGTGATTGCCGATATCTTCGGCGGCGGTGGCTATTACAGCGAAATCCTGTCGGATCTTGTTGGCTCCAAAGGTGAAGTTCGCCTGATCAATAATCAGGCATACGACGGCTATGCCAGGAAGGGTTTGGAAAAAAGGCTCGCGGACAATCGCCTGCCGAACGTGAAGTATGAAATTTCGCCGCCGGACAACATGAATCTGGGCAGCAACAGTCTGGATGGCGCGCTGATCGTGATGTCCTATCATGACTTGTATGTGGCCGACCCCAATGATGGCTGGCCAGCCATCGATGCCTCGCAATTCATCGACCAAATCGTCACGGCACTGAAACCGGGCGGAAAATTGCTGATCGTTGACCATGCGGCGCGCGACGGAAGCGGAAAAACCGATGCGCAAGTCCTGCATCGCATCGAGGAAAAATTTGCCATCGCAGATTTCAACGCCCATGGCTTGAAGTTCGTCGGTTCGATTCCGGATTTGCGTAATAGCGAAGACGATCACAGTCTCAATGTCTTCAACGCCAACATAAAAGGAAAGACCGATCGCTTTGTGCATGTTTACCAGAAGCCCCGGTAACAGGCATCAAGGACATCGGTTGACGCTCAACACTTCGCTTCTTGAACCGCTATTCAGCAATTAAACAAGCGCTAAATACGCGAAGTTGCAACTTGTCAAAAGACCGGAGGCCTCAGACTTCGTTCAGCAGAATTCGGGCCTGATAGGCATCGTGAAATCCTTCACTACGAGGCCTATCATGTCCCGCCACACCAAATCCGCAAGTTTATTAATCCCCGCCATTGCCAGTTTGTTTACGCTGGCAATCAGCACATCTGCGTTGGCGCAGAGATCCGGGCCACGAGGCACTGCCGACGAACGCGAAAATACCGTCGTCGTGGATGACGATGCAAAAGAGGCACGTCCGCGTCATCGCGGCGGCGGCCGCACCGAGCAGGAGCAAGCGGTACAGGCCGTGCGCGAAGCGCGTGAGCAACAGGATCGCCAACGCGTACAGGAAGGTCAATCCGTCAACAATCGCCGCGATGGGCAACGCAATAATCAGCAAGTCGAAATCGCCCGCCAGCAAAATGAACGCGAAGACGTGCGTCGTCGCCAGCAGGATGATCAACAAAATCTGTTGAATCGTCAGTCCGCCGATCGTGACGCAGCTGCCCAACGCCTTGCGATGCAACGCAATGATGCAGACCGGGCACGCGTGGGGCGCGACGACCAGAACGAACGTCCGGATTTCCTCGCTGATCGCAACAATGATGGCCGCAACAATAACGATGCACGCAATCGCCAGAACCGCGACTATGGAAACGATCGCCCCGACCTTCGCGACAATCGTCTGCCTGAAGATCGCCAAGATCGTGATGGTCATGATGGTCGAAACAACAACGGCAATCGCAACAACAACGAAAACCTGATCGGGATAAAACTCCCACGCCCCGAACAGGAACGCCAGCAACGCCAATGGCAGGATCAGCAGCAGCGCCAGTCGGATGACTATCGCCGTCATCTGGACAACCAGCAATCCGTCGCCCAGCGTTTCAACCAGCGTCTGCGCGACCAGCACCGCAACGAACAATATCGTTCGCAGCAACGCTACTACGATCGCCTGTACCAGCAACGTCGCCATTTCGATGATCACAGAAATGACTACTACCGTGGTTCCTACTATTACTCACCGATCATCTATCGCTACCACCGTGGCGGCAGTTATTACTATGCCAATCGTTATCAGGCCGACCTGATGCGCCAAGCGATCAACTACGGTTACGAAGAAGGCTTTTATGCCGGTCGCGCCGACCGCATGGATCGCTGGGGTTACAACTATCGTGAAGCCTATGCCTATCAGGATGCGAACTATGGCTACTATGGTTATTACGTGGATCGCGGTACCTACAATTATTATTTCCGCGAAGGTTTCCGCCGTGGTTATGACGATGGTTACTACAGTCGTTATCGCTATGGTCGTTATCACAACAACGGCTATTCGCTGAATGATTCGGTACTCCGATTGATTCTGAACTTCAGCAATTGGCATAACTAGGACATAGCGCGTCAGCTCGAAACGCAAAGCCCCTTATCCCCGGATAAGGGGCTTTTTTATTCTGCCTTACCTCTGGGTTAAGATAGGCCGACTTCACAATCCGGCGAGAATCCCCATGCGTTTTTTTCCAGCGTTGACTCTGGCATGTTTGCTGCTTTTCCCGACACATCAGCTACATGCGCAAACGGCGCCGGAAGCCAGGGAGAAAGAACTCGACAGCTTTATCGAAAAGGGCATGCAGGACTGGAAACTGCCGGGGCTCTCGATCGTGGTCGTCAAGGATGACAAGGTGGTTTACCTCAAGGGCTTCGGCCTGAGAACACTGGGCGATAGTACTCCCGTCGATGCCGACACCCAATTCGGCATCATGTCCACGACCAAGGCAATGACCGCATTGTCGATCGCGATGCTGGTGGACGAAGGAAAAATAAAATGGGACGACCCGGTAAGCCAATACCTGCCATGGTTCCAGATGCCGACGCCCTACCTGACCGAGCAGGTGACGGTTCGCGATTTGTTGCGGCATAACGCCGGGCTCGGCAACGCCGACATTCTTTGGGGTCGTGGTGATTTCACTACCCGGCAAATTCTGGAACGCGTGCGTTACTTGAAACCCGCCTATTCGCTGCGAAGCGGTTTCGTCTATCAAAACGTGATGTACGGTGCGGCCGGTGAAGTGGTCGCTGCAGCTTCCGGCACGAGCTGGGAAAAATTCGTCACCGAGCGCATATTGAAACCGCTCGACATGAATCACTCCTATGCCACTCTGGCTCTTTCATTGGCATCGAACGACAAGAACCGTTCTTCGGCGCATTTCGAAATCGACCACCAATTGAAAGTGATCAAGGAAGTGCCGGTGGATGGCGTTCCTGCAGCTGGTGCCACCTGGTCGACCGCAAGCGATATGGGGCATTGGCTGCGATTCTTGCTCGCAGGCGGCGAATACAAAGGCAAGCGTCTAGTCAGCGAAGAAAATTTCCACGAGTTGTTCTCGCCGCAGGCACTGGTGCCCGCCAACGATTTTTATCCAAGCACCGCCTTGACCAAACCCCACTGGACCGCCTACGGCCTGGGTTGGTTTTTGCAGGATTACCGCGGCAAATTCGTGGCCATGCACACCGGCAGCATGGATGGTCGTACCGCACTGATCGGCTTGCTTCCCGATGACCATGTCGGTGTTTATGTATTCGGCAATGCAGACCATGTCGAAATCCGTCACGCGATCATGCTGAAGGTTTTCGACCTTTACACCGACGCTCCTGCACGTGACTGGAGTGCCGATCTGCTGAAGCTCTATGGCGACGGCAAAGCCGCGCAGGACAAGGCGATCGCCGAGCAGGAAAAGAGTCGCGTCAAAGGAACCCGACCCAGCCTTGCCTTGAAGGAATACGCCGGTCGTTACGTACATCCTGCCTGGGGTGACATCGTGATCACCGAACAGGAGGGGAAACTCAAGATCCGCTTCGGCACCGGCGAAGAAAACAAAGGCATTCTTCAACACTGGAATTACGACAGCTTTCGCGCGCGTTTCGGTGATGGCCGCTATGGCTGGAGCATGCTCCAATTTGAACTCGCGCCAAACGGAAAAGTGGCCAGCATCGGGCTGGACGGAACCGACGAATATCGGTTCATCAAAACCGGCGATGAAAAAAAGTAAAACGGCTTTGAAAGCGACGCTCTACCACAACACGAAATGCAGCAAATCGAATGCTGCATTGGCCTTGCTGGAAGAAAATGGCGTGGAGGTCGTGATCATCGATTATCTGGAAACGCCATTGTCATCCGGACAATTGGAAATTGTTCTGAGCCAGCTCGATCTTGAAGCCAGGGCTCTGATACGTTTCGGCGAACCCATCGCACAGGAACTTGGACTGTCCAGTACCGATATTCGTGACGAAGCCGATTGGATTTCATTCATGGTGCAATACCCGATCCTGATCGAACGCCCGATTATTCTGATCGGTAACAAAGCCATCATTGGAAGACCTCCCGAAGCCGTGCTTAGCCTGATTGAAAATGCGTAAAAGATTCATGCAGCCAAGCTGAATAATCGGCAATCAAGACTGTCCTCGCCACGGAATAATTGTCGTTATTATTGGCAGTGTTCGTTGCAAGCCAAGACCAGATTATCGATGGTCTTCGTTACATTCTCTCGCCCGCCCGGAGTGATGACCATGCAAAATGCCGCCGTACGAATTGCGCTTTTATTCCTGCTTCTGGTTTTTTGCGCTCCGGCAAATGCCGCAATGGGCAATTGCAGAAGTGCGGCATATCTCGCAAAATTTGATGCACGGCTGGCATCCAGCACCGATTTTTTATGTGTCGAAGCGGGTAGAGCTTCGGTCAACTCAAGCTCCGGCACCTCGCATATTCGCCTGGTGCACCATGTCGCCGCCGATTGGGCCGCATTACCTGGCGTGATACGGGCTTTCAATAACGGAATCCAGTCGAGTGCACGCGCACTGCCCTCGCTCGGTAATTTCCGCTTTACCGATGTCACCATTTTGCTGATTGACGATTTGCCACCCGGTGGTAGCACCGAGCGTTTCGGACAAATCGCGGCACGCACTTCCTTTCTGCCCGGCGACGAATGCCTGATTTCGATTTGGCTCTTGGGTGAAGCTGCGAGGCCGGATACCGCCGCATCGGTAGTTGCGCATGAAATATTCCATTGTGTGCAACGGGCAAATTTATCCCAGCCGCAAATGTTGTCCGGTGCGGGCGGAAGCGGCGCCGGTGGTGATTGGTGGCTGGAAGGTTCTGCCGAATGGTTTATCACCGCCGCCATGACAGCGCCCTGGTATTCGTCGGATCGCGTCCGCATCTTCGACGAACAATCACGCGTGCGACCACTCCATCGCATGGCATACGAGGCTTACGTGTTTTTTGCATGGCTGGGCCGCTCGCGCACTCGCATACTGCCTTTTCTCTCGCGCATGGCTACCAGTTCGAATGTGTCAGCACAGCGTACCGCGATGATGGCCGCACTCGGCGAAGACCAATGGCTGCAATTCGCCAAAGATTACATGGATCAACGCATCCGCGATGGCCAGGGCGCTTCCATTGGTTCCACACCGCAGCGCGGCAACAGCATGCTCTGGAATGCCACGCGTACGCAGCGCATCAATCTGGTTCCCTTCGTGCTGAATCGCGGCGACCTGTTCTTTGAATGCGGAAGCTGGAATGTCAGCCCACGCCCTGCCCGCTTCCATGCTGCCAAGGCAAGCGATGCCACCGTCTGGGCGGCGATTCCCTCCAGCATCGATGCAAGAGATGGCCGCAGGCGGGAATACCGCTTCGTCGCGATGGCGTCGGCGAATGCGGATACACCAATGCAAATAACCGGAACATTGGCACATCGTTGCACCGAATGCGCCGGCACACGAAGCATTGATCGCTGTCTGATCGGCACTTGGCAAATGACATCAGATGGCGCCGGACAGGTAATGCGGCAATTTGTACCGGCAGGAAAAGCACGGCTTGCGAACTATTCGGCAGATGGCTCGATCATGACCATTAATGAGGACGGTACCTTTATCTCCGGCGCACGAACGAATGCCAGAATCAGTGGCGACGGCGGCAGTGCCGTCGCGCAATTTTCCGGCCAATCCAGCGGCCGTTGGTCGGCGTCCGGCGGCAGGGTAAATATGTGTCCCGACGCCGGCCATCACGAAGGCACGCTGACCGATGCCCGAACCGGCAAGACGGTTCCCACGACGCCCGTCACAATGGTAAACACCACGCGCACCTACACCTGTACTGCCGATACGATGCGAATCACCATGCCGATCGGTAGAAGCGGCATTCAAATCGTCTACAAGAAAGTGTCCGGACCGCGATGACAAAACCGGCATGACAGGATTCGGATATTCGACGGAAATATCCGGGATTAAAGTCTTCAACACACTGAAAACAGGCGTTGAAGATGACAATGAATACCGATACATATTTACGAATCCGCGGCATGGCGACGGAAGAAGCGATCAGGTTCAAAAACCTCGCACCTGATGCGAATGACCAGAAACCGGTAGAAATGATTTCCGATGGCAAATCCAATCCCTGCCGGCATTGTCTTGGCCTGATTGCGAAAGGCGACGCGATGTTGCTGCTGGCTTATCGGCCATTCGATGAATTACAGCCTTATGCCGAAACCGGACCAATATTTCTCCACAGGGATTCATGCGAACGCTACGAGAGTGACGTGATGCCGGCATGGTTCGAGCATTTCGATCCCGCCATCGTTCGCGGCTACAGCGAAGCACATTTCATTCGCTACGACACTGGCAGGGCCGTCGCGGGAAAAGACCTGACAACGGCATGCCGGAACATTCTCGCTGACGTTTCGGTTGCCTACGTGCATATCCGGTCGAAATTCAATTGCTTCCAATGCCGGGTTGATCGTGCGTGATCCCTGTTGTGTTCGACAGCGTACAGACCGGCCACGACAGCTGCGTTATCAATAGACCGGGGCTGACGAATACGACATAGTGAGCCCGAACCATCCCGCACACATTGAAGGAAAATTCGACATGCACATCACTCTCGCCCCCATCCTCGCATTACTCGCCGGCATCCTGATTCTCGTCCAGCCAAAACTGCTGAACTTCATCGTCGCGATTTACCTGATCATTATCGGCATTCTGGGTTTGGTCGGCGGCAATTTGAATCTGTAAGAAAAACGTAGCCCGGGTCATGGCGCCATCTGACCCGGGGAAACTTGCGAAATTACCAACATGACACGAAAGACATATGAGTGTTTGATGGTATCGAAGGAGTTTCAGCGGTTGATGTCATCGACAACCCGGGTCAGATGGAACCATGACCCGGGCTACGGCACTTGTATTTTTACAGCCTGAATATTGAATATGGATTCGGGGTTCAGCTTCAAACCCGCGATCTCTTCTTCGGATAATTCGATTCCAGCCGTGTCTGCGCCTACCCAGATATCGCGACCCATTTCCTTCGCTTTGTATAGCGCAGCATCCGCAATAGCGAGTGTCTCACTCCAGGTAAATACATCCGGACGCTGCGTGACAAAAGGGAAAACGGCATAGCCGACCGAGCATGACACGCTGATTTGGCGACCTTGGGCAACGGGAAATTGTTCGGAAACCACCGCCTGGCGAATGCGTTCCGCAAGCTCTACCGCTTTCTCGCGCGACGTGTCACGTGCAACTGCAAGAAACTCTTCACCGCCCCAGCGAACCAGATAATCGGAATTCCGGAAAACCGACATCAGCCTGCGACGCATTTCAATCAATACGGCATCGCCCACGGCATGACCCCAGCTGTCATTGACGCGCTTGAAGTTATCGATGTCGATCAAATAGAAAATAAGATCCGCATTTTGAGGCGGCATTTTACTGGCATCGTAATGATCCTGATAACGTCGCAAAACCAGCGAGGTATCGGCATCGATGTGCTGGGTCAGGAAGCGGCGATTCCGCAAGCCGGTCAGTGGATCGGTCAGGCTCGCCTCTTCTATTTCGTGCGATTTTTCCTGCAGAAGTCGATTCGCACCTTCAAGTTCCGATGTTCGCTCCGCCACCTTTTGTTCGAGCACTCGCTGGCGTTCACGATAAAGCCGTGTTCTCCACGCGAAGCCTTGTATCAATAACCAGGCAAAAAATGCGAGAAACAGCAAACGTATCCACCACCTCTGGTACCAGGCCGGCAGAACATCGACAGTCAAGGACAGACTGCTGTCCTGCCATTCGCTGCCATCATAGGAATACTGCACCTGCATTTCGTATTGGTCCGGTGCGAGCGAGGTAAAGCTTGCTGCACGATGCATGGCGTCCGTTTCGCGCCAATGCTCGTCGAAACCGGACAAGCGATATCGATAGCGAATACGATCGGCAGCCAGATAATCCAGTGCGGCAAATTCAATCGTCAGCCGGTTAACCTCGGGTGTGATCAGTACTCGGGCTTTTTGTTTCCCGTCATTGCCTGCCGCTGTCGTCGCCAGCATGTTTTTATCGGTATTGGTTTCAATTCCGGTCAGCACTATCCCGGGCTTGAACGATGCGCTTCGCCATTTCGCGGGTTGCACCACGGTAATACCTTCCGCACCACCGAAAATAATGTCGCCGCTTGCATTCGTGCTGCCGGCCGCCCGTGTATAAGGCGCGGCAGCTGCACCTTCATTGGCCAGAATCCCCTCCACCTTCAAGGAATCCAGGGCGATATGGGCAATGCCGCGTGAAGTACTTACCCAGATACCGCCGCGCTGATCCATCTGGATGCTGGCGATCACATTGGATGGCAGCCCATTGGCTTCCGATAATTTTTTCCAGCCCGCTCCTGTGGCAATTCCCCCGCGTGAATTGATAAACAAGCCGGCGTTGGATGTGCCGAACCACAGGCGTTTTTTTGCGTCTCTCGCCATGCTGGTAATGAATTGCTGGTCCAGTTCTGGCTCGACTATCGATTTGACGTGGATCGCAAAGGGTGGCTCAGGGTCTTCTGACAACTGCTTAAGCCCCTTCCATGTTCCCAGCCACAAAACATCATCGTCTGAAAACAGACTGGCGATTCGTCGCTCACCCGGCAAGGAACTGAAAACATTTTTCGCGCTGTTTTTCCGAATATCGGGCATACGCCACAAGCCATCCGTTCCGGCAATCCATGTGCTACCGCGATAATTCGCAAACGCACTCGAGTAGGCATCCAGTGCACGACCTTCGGGACGCAGAAATCTTGCGGCATGACTTTGCCGGTCAATAATGAAACTCAGCCAGTTACTACTGGCCAGAATGTTCTGCGGATCGGCAAGCATCATCGCTTCAATCGGATCGGTGGATAAATTGGCATCACCACTGATGCCCGCAGGAATATGGCCAACATCCGAACGCAAGGGATGAATGATGTCTATTCCATGTTTCTCGGTACCCAGCCAGACCTGATCATCCGGCATTGCAAGTACGGCATGGATTTTTGCATCCGACAAACCCTGCTCATCAATATCGCCGGGAATGTTCGTGAACGCTGTCTGGGTTGCATCGTACAAATCGATACCCTGCCCGCCACCCGTCCAAATCAAGCCGCGCCTGTCGCGAAACAAGGTCCAGACATTGTCATCCTGCAAACCGGACTTCAGTAAACGATTGCTCTGGATTGCCTTGAACGTCTTTCGTACCGAATCGTATTCAAGCATGCCATTACCGAAAGTACCGAGCCAAAACATGCCGGGGCGTATTTCATTGATCGCGTAAATCCAGGGTACTTTCGTTTTGTATGTCGGCAGTTCGATTTTTTCTAATGGCCGCTTTCCGTCGAGTAAAAACAAGCCGTATTTCGTTGTGCCGACCCACAGCTTGTTTGCCTGATCAGTGAACAGGGATGCCACTCGAGTATTGTCAGGCCAGAGCGTGGACGGATGCAGGCTTTCACTTGCCGGGCCGGAAATCGTTTTTTGTTGCAAGCCTTCCGTGGTCCCAAGCCAGAGCTGGCCGGCTCGATCAAGCTGCATGGCATGGATGCGATTGTTTTCCGTACCGCCGATCCCGTCGGTAATGACATCGCGACCGTCCATATTCCATTCAAACAGTTTGTTGATGCCCCCTATAAATACCCGCTTGCGTCCACTCGAATAGTCAAAGGCCAGATGTTGAATGGAAATGGAATTCAACGCTTGAACATTCACGCGTTGCATCTGAAGGGAATAGTGCGGCAAGCGAAAAAGTCCATTGCCGGTACCCACCCAAATCTCGCCATCGGGATCCGACTTGATCGTCTGGACAATCAACGGCGCTTCGTTGACCGGTGCTATGGCAGCCGCCAGTTGGTATGCATCCCAACGCCACAGCACATTGCCCGCCACCAACCAGATAAAACCCTCACGATCCTGCGCGAATGCGCTGACCGGACCATCCAGCGGAATATGCTGAAAATAGGGTTGCCTCAGTGAATCCCAACGGACGGCATCCGCCGCAAACGAAGCTGGCGAAAACAGGAAGCACAAGAACGTCAACAACAGGGAGCGCATTGCACCGAAATAAATTGATCTTGGCATCCAATTCCCTGAACTTGCAGCCTCGCCATGAAGGCGACAAGTCTGCGGTCGAGCCCTGCAAATTGCAATGTTCGGCGGTTAAAAGGCGTTACAAGTTCTTGTGGAAAAACGTCATCACGTGTCACTGGTCATGGCTACGGTGCTAATGTTGATAACATATTCCGACCTCTGGTTTGCTGGTGCCTGACATATGCATCTCTTCGGTCGTTCCAGTTCGCACTTCACGCGCATCGCACGCATCTTCGCCGCCGAGGCGGAGGTCGCCATCGACTTCATCATCATTCGCGATCTGATGTCCGAAAACCCGGACGATTACGGCGGCCATCCGGCGATGAAAATGCCGACACTGCAAACCGAAGCCGGCATCTGGTTCGGTTCGCTGCCAATCTGTCGCGAACTTGTGGCTTGCTCCGAATCGGGCCTGCACGTCGTCTGGCCGGAAGACCTGGATCGCCCCGTCGCGGCCAACGCACAGGAACTGGTACTGACGGCCATGTCCACCGAAGTCGGCCTGATCATGGGCAAAGCCACCGGCGTGCCAGCCGACAACAGCCATCAAGCCAAGATGCGCGCCAGCCTGCTCGGTGCGATGGAATGGCTGGAACTCAACGCCGGCCGTGCCATCGAAACATTACCGCCAGATCGCGACCTCAGCTTCCTCGAAGTGTCGCTGTTTTGCTTGCTGGAACATCTTGAGTTTCGCGAGGTGCTGGCACTTGATGCTTATCCGGAATTGCGGGTGTTTGCGCAACGTTTTGCAATGCGCAGCTCGGCCATGGCGACGGCTTACAAGTTTGATTTTCCGGTGTAGCCCGGGTGATGGCTTCACCTCACCCGGGGAAACCTGCGACAGAATCGATGTAACCCGGGAAATCACCACCCCAATCAAGCGCCAATTTTCCTTCCCGAACATAACGATGAAAAGAAGAATATGGCCAATCCTTCACGCACTTCACCAATCTATGTTTCACGGGATTGTAGTGAATGTAATCGACCTGATTCTGCAAGTCTTGCTCATCACGGACCTGATGCTCCCAAAAACGCCGTTGCCAAAATAAGCATTCGCCATTGGCTCGCTTCTGCAATGAAACCCCGGCTTTCGTAATGCCGCGCGTAAATAATCTCTTAATTAAACGAACCCGCGTTGAAAAATCGCCATCATCAAGCGGCAACTTCCAAACCAAATGAACATGATCCGGTAAAACAACAATCGCCAACGTGTCAAATGGCCGATTTTGTTTCACCCATAGATAAGAACTTCTGAATAGATCGAAATGTTCCACCAACAAATTGGAACCACGATCATTCAAGGTGAACGTAAGTGCAAAAGTGCCGCCTTTGCATCGTGCGCGTCGATATTGAACCATCGCCACACATTAGTTAGATTCGAAAAGAAAATATGTAGGGATATCCCGAATTTGGCGTCAGGAAACGTAGCCCGGGTCATGGCTCCATCTGACCCGGGGAACGCACAAGGTTTGCAATACGACATGAAAACCAGATCAGGTTTTAGGAAGCCGGAAAAATTTTGGGATTCCATTTTTTGTCAGGCAACCCGGGTCAGATGGAGCCATGACCCGGGCTACGGTGCTTATTGCCTCGCATTACGTTTGTCTTGATGATCGACACGTGGCGCAGGGGGTCACAGGGCGATGGCGATATCCGTTTCCACGCTTCGCAACATGTTGCTTGGCCTGTTGATGTTTTGCGGCCTGTTTGCCAGCATTCCTGATACGCAGGCTGCCGACGGAAAAATCTGGGTCAACACCAAATCCTGCGTCCACCACTGCCCGGGAAGCCGATATTACGGCGCAAAAAAACCCGGGCGTTATATGTCGGAAACCGATGCAAAGAATGGCGGAAATCGACCCGCATACGGAGCAAAGTGCAATTAGTAGCCCGGGTCATGGCTCCACCTGACCCGGGGAACGTGCGAGGTTTGCAATACGACATGAAAGCCAGATCAGGTTTTAGGAAGCCGGATAAATTTTGGGATTCCATTTTTGTCAGGCAACCCGGGTCAGATGGAACCATGACCCGGGCTACGGTGCTGCACAAGGCGACAAAGTTGGCGACTCCGCGAGTTCTCTCTGGCCGGTGGAGCGTGACTTGGCTATGGTGCTGCGTGGATCAAAACGATTTGGGGGCCGTCTCAAGAATTTAGACGCACCTAGCTTAATTTAGTAGCATTACTACTAATCACACTTGTTTCTGGGTAATAGAACGTGCAATATGCACGCAAAGTGTCCCAGCGAAAAAAGGAAAGCCATGAATGTAAAACTGTCTTCCATAGAACTTTTGCAAGAGGCGCATACACGCTTTACTTACAAAGAATTGGCGAAGTTGCTTGAAGTAAATGAAAGCACCGTCCGTCGCTGGAAGATCAGCGAAGATGTACCACGTTATCGCGATGATTCCATCAGGCAGCGAATTTTACCTTTGTTGATGGCCCCCGCAAATGACAGCGCGAAGTTCACATTTATTGATCTTTTTGCAGGTATTGGCGGCATTCGTTACGGTTTCGAGAAACAGGGAGGTCGCTGCGTTTTCACAAGCGAATGGAATACCTACGCCCAGAAAACCTACCTTGCGAATTTCCCTCATGAGGAAGGGCACGTCATGGTTGGCGATATTACCAAGGTGGATGCCGCAGATGTCCCCAATCACGATGTACTTCTGGCAGGCTTTCCTTGTCAACCATTCAGCATTGCTGGTGTCTCCAAAAAAAATGCACTCGGCAGGCCACACGGCTTCCAAGACACCACGCAGGGAACACTCTTCTACGACGTAGCCAGAATCATTGCTGAGAAAAAGCCGAAGGCGTTTATGCTGGAAAACGTCAAAAACCTCCTCTCGCATGACAAGGGCAATACGTTCGCAACAATTCTGCGTGTACTCCGTGAAGAGTTGGGATACGAAGTTCATTACCGCGTGATCGACGGGCGACACTTTGTTCCACAACATCGTGAGCGCATCATCATCGTTGGCTTCCGCGAGCCAGCAGGATTTACCTGGGAGGACTTGAAGCTGCCTACGCAGTCCCCTCGAATGTCTGACATCCTTCTATCGGACAATGATGTTGATCCGAAGTACACGCTAAGCCCGAAACTCTGGCAGTACCTTAAAAATTATGCCGCCAAGCACAAGGCTGCCGGAAACGGCTTCGGTTACGGATTGGTAACAGGCGACAGCGTTGCAAGAACTCTTTCTGCAAGATATTACAAGGATGGCTCCGAGGTTCTAGTATCCCGGGGCCCGCGCAAACGGCCTCGCAGATTGACGCCGAAGGAATGCGCCCTGCTCATGGGATTTCAATCCGACTTCAAGATTCCTGTTAGCGACACGCAGGCATACAAACAATTCGGCAACAGCGTTGTCGTACCGGTTATCGAAGAAGTTTCCCGCATCATGGTTCCGCGTGTCATGGAACTTGTCATGCGGGATACCGCAACAAGCGATCAAGGAAATCTGACATTGGCTTAACTTTGCAATTTGACAAGCGATGATGGCTATATGACCGATGTAGTCGACAAAAAAACGCGAAGTCGGATGATGTCTGGCATTCGTGGCAAAGATACGAAACCGGAGTTGATAGTTCGTAGCTGCCTCCATCGGGAAGGGCTGAGATTCCGATTGCATGCCAAGTTGCCTGGTAAGCCTGACTTGGTACTACCTAAGTATAGAGTTGTGGTATTTGTACATGGCTGTTTTTGGCACAGACACGAAGGATGTAGGTTTGCCACCATGCCGGCCACTAACCCTGAATTCTGGAGGGAAAAGTTTGGCGGGAATATGCTACGAGATACCCGTGTAAAATATCAGATTGAAGAGAAAGGTTGGCATGTTGAAATAGTTTGGTCCTGCTGTTTGAGTTCGCCAGAGCTTTCGAAACTAGTGCATAGCATCCGCAAACATGGAACAGGAACAGGAATGCAGATATGAATCGAGATGACTATGCAAGCCAATGGCTGTCTGACGTTGACTTGACAACGGCGTTTACGATGCTCCAAGACAACGGCGTAACCGAGGTCCTCTACAAGGTCCTTCCGAGGAATGCCAATAGCAAAAATCAGGTGTATTTAGGTGGAACAGACTTGTCTCAGTTTGGCAAGATCCCTGCAGGCGAGATGACAGCACATGTCTCCGTGTCTGAAAAGAATGGAAGACAAGAAGCTGTATTCCAAGCGCCCTTGGAATTTTATTGGATTGGACAAAATGGTAATCCCAGCCATGCGCCAGAAGCGAAACTCATTTTTTACCCGCAGTATCCGGAGGTTCGATTTTCCGGATTCTTGAAAGGCTGCAAAAATCCACCTTCAGCACTCTGGGCAAAAGATAAGCGTGGACAAGAACCAGGACGAATTTTGCTGTTGGGTATCGGCAATGGCAAAAAGATTTACGCCATTACTCTGCCACCAGAGTCGCCTGCCGCGAAAGAAATTCGTGCTACGGAGCCTCACGATGTTTACGGTGCATTCGGAATTTTAGCTATGCCGGGCCAAAAGGAAGGGGACGGATATCTTGAGCTAATGAGCGCACTGTGCAGCATACATCATCGTTCGTGGGTGCCCTCCGCGCGGCTTGATAAAGATGGACAACTAGTCGCGTGTAATGCGCCAAATTGCAATGGCAACACACTCGAGTCTTTGCTTGGTATTCGTTCGAATGGCTTCTCCCTTCCGGATTTTCGCGGCTGGGAAGTGAAGGCCCGCAATGTAGCCAACGTGGACAAGCCCGGGGCAAGTACCGTGACGTTGTTCACACCGGAGCCCACCTCGGGAATTTACGCAGATGTAAGTGTTGGAGAGTTTGTAAGACGTTTCGGATATCCCGACACCAAGGGGCGTCCCGATAGACTGAATTTCGGCGGCGTTTACCGCGCAGGAAAATTGGCTCATCACCGAACGGGATTGCGATTAGTATTAGATGGCTTCGATGCCAGTACTAAGAATTACACATCCACGGGCTCGATTCAGTTATTGGATAACAGGGATAATATTGCGGCGGCATGGCCTTTTACAAAGCTGATGGATCACTGGAAAGTCAAACATTCTCATGCTGCTTTTATACCGTCTCAGCCCAGAAACATACCGGATCGGCAGTATCGGTTTGGACGCGCAATTCTACTTGGTGAGGGCGCCGATTTTCGGTTACTCCTCAATGCTGTGCATGAAGGCAAGGTTTATTATGACCCCGGCATCAAACTGGAAGACGCCATGACTACGGCTCCAAAGTCAAAGAAACGAAGCCAATTCCGTGTTGCCAGCAAGAACATACCAGACCTCTATTCATCCAGCAGGACTGTAGATGCCTGCAGAGAGATAGGGGCTCTTGAATGAAAAGAACGCTTCAGACAATCATCGTGTAGCTAAATCAAACCCCAATCGGATTCGCCTTCTCCGGATCAATCTTGTACTGCTTGATCGCACGGGCCACGTCTTTCGCATTCATCTTGCCTTCGCTGGCCAATGCGGCAATCGCAGCATGGGCAATGTAGTAGCGATCAACTTCGAAGAAACGACGCAGGTTGGCGCGGGTATCTGAACGACCGAAACCGTCGGTGCCGAGTACCGTGTATTTCATCGGTACGAAGGCACGGATTTGATCGGCGAAGGCGCGCACATAATCGGTCGCGGCAATTGCGGGACCCTGGCGGCCTTCGAGGCATTCGGTGACATAGGCTTTGCGAGCTTCGGCTTCCGGATGCAGGCGGGTCCAGCGCTCGGCGTCGAAACCATCGCGACGCAGTTCGTTGAAGCTTGGGCAGGACCAGATGTCGCTGCTGACTCCGAAATCCTTGTCGAGCAATTCTGCAGCCGCAATCACTTCACGCAGGATCGTGCCGCTACCGAGTAATTGAACGTGCGGTGCGCCTTTCTTCGGTTTGCCGCCGTCCTGCAGAAGGTACATGCCTTTCAGGATGCCCTGCTCGGCTCCGGCCGGCATTTCCGGATGGGTGTAATTTTCGTTCATCAGCGTGAGGTAGTAATACTCGTCGCGCTGTTCTTCCATCATGCGCTTCATGCCTTCCTGCACGATCACGGCGACTTCGTAACCGAAGGTCGGGTCGTAGGATTTGCAATTCGGAATCGCGCCGGCGAGCAGATGCGAATGACCATCTTCGTGTTGCAGCCCTTCGCCGTTCAATGTCGTGCGACCTGCAGTGGCACCGAGCAGGAAGCCACGCGCACGCATGTCGGCGGCCTGCCAGGCGGAATCGCCAATGCGCTGGAAGCCGAACATCGAATAGAAAATATAGAACGGCAGCATCGGCTGGTCGTTGGTCGAATAACTGGTCGCTGCGGCAAGCCAGGAAGAGAATGCACCGGCTTCGGTAATGCCCTCTTCCAATACTTGCCCGGCGGTGTCTTCGCGGTAATACATCAACTGGTCGGCATCGACCGGTTTGTATTTCTGGCCGAACGGTGCGTAGATACCGATTTGGCGGAACAAACCTTCCATACCAAATGTGCGTGCTTCGTCGGCAACGATGGGGACAACGCGTGGGCCGACTTCTTTGTCACGCAAAATAATATTCAGCACCTGCACGAAGCTCATCGTGGTGCTGATTTCGCGATCACCGGAGGATTTCAGCAAACGTTCGAAATTTTCCAGCTTCGGCACTTCAAAACTTTTTGTCGCCTTGCTGCGACGTTGCGGCAGGTAGCCGCCTTTTTCGGCACGGCGTTCTTTCAGGTACTTCACTTCCGGCGAGTTTTCACCGGGGTGGTAGAAAGAAAGATTTTCAATATCTTTGTCGCTGACCGGAATCTGGAAACGATCGCGGAAAACTTTCACCGATTCGGTGTCGAGTTTTTTCGTATTGTGGGTCGGGTTCAAGGATTCGCCGGAAGCACCCATGCCATAACCCTTGACGGTCTTGGCGAGAATGACGGTCGGCTGGCCCTTGTGCGCGACGGCAGCAGCGTAAGCGGCATGCACTTTGTGCGGATCATGGCCACCGCGATTCAGGCGGCGGATATCCTCGTCGGACAGATTGGCGACCATTGCCTTGGTTTCCGGATATTTTCCGAAGAAGTTTTCGCGCGTGTAGGCGCCACCGAAGGCCTTGCAATTCTGGTATTCGCCGTCGACGGTTTCCATCATCAATTTTTTCAGCAAGCCCTGATTGTCGCGCTGCAGAAGCGGATCCCAGTAACTACCCCAGATTACTTTCAACACATTCCAGCCGGCGCCACGGAAGGAACCTTCGAGTTCCTGAATGATTTTGCCGTTGCCGCGTACCGGTCCATCAAGGCGTTGCAGATTGCAGTTGACCACGAAGCAAAGATTGTCGAGACCTTCGCGACCGGCCAGGGCAATCGCACCGAGGGATTCCGGTTCGTCGGTTTCGCCATCGCCGAGGAAACACCAGATCTTGCGATCAGTTTTCGGCATTAGGCCGCGGCCTTCGAGATATTTGAAAAAACGCGCTTGGTAAATCGCGCTGATCGGACCGAGGCCCATCGAGACGGTTGGCGTTTGCCAGAAATCCGGCATCAACCACGGATGCGGATAGGAAGAAATGCCCTGTCCATCGACTTCCATGCGGAAGTTGTCGAGCTGCCCTTCGTTCAAGCGGCCTTCGAGAAATGCGCGGGCATAAATGCCGGGCGAACTATGGCCCTGGATATAAAGCAGATCGCCGGGATGTTCGGCCGTTGGTGCGCGCCAGAAATGATTGAAGCCGACATCGTACAAGGTGGCCGAGGAAGCAAAACTGGCGATATGACCACCGAGTTCGTAAGGCTTGCGGTTTGCACGCACGACCATGGCCATCGCATTCCATCGGATGATCGAACGGATGCGCCATTCCATCGCCGGATCGCCCTGCATAACGGGTTCAAGATGCGCTGGGATGCTGTTGATGTATTCGGTCGTCGGATGGAAGGGCAATTGCGCGCCGGTGCGGCGGGTCAATTCGACCATGCGTTCGAGCAATTCGTGCGCGCGTTCCGGACCATCGTGATCAAGAACCGCTTTCAGCGATTCCATCCATTCACGGGTTTCGTTCGGATCGCGGTCGTTTTCCAGCAAATCACTTAACCAATTCATTCCCTGCCCTCGGCCATCTTCAGAGTGTTTAGCTGGCAAGTTTACCGCAAGGTGCCGACATTCGCTGCGGTGTGGCCCCCGTGGGACCGACGGAAGTCGGGACAGTCCTCACAAAGGCCCATTGACCCGAGGACAATCCCTACGAATGACAGGGCGTTCCCCCTATACCGCAAAAAACCTGAATCCTGAAAATACACAAATGACGCTATATCTCCGCCCAGGTGAAAAATCTCTGCGTAAAGGCAGAGTTTCCATTGCCAACCAAGTTTATTTCATAACAATGGTTTGCCACGACAGGAGGAAGATATTTGCAAACCGGGAATGCGCCCTAAGCGCAGCAAAAATCCTCACTGAAACGCGCTTGTGGAGAAATTCCAAATTGCTTTGCTGGGTATTGATGCCCGACCACTGGCATGGGCTTATTCAGCTGGCCGATGAGGAATCGCTATCGCAACTGATGCAACGGGTTAAGGCTGTTTCCGCAAAGAATATTAATTTCATCCGAAACAGTACCGATTCGGTTTGGCAAAAGTGTTTTTTTGATCGTGGGCTGAGGTCGGAAGAAGATATTCGATCAGTCGCCGAATACATTATTGCGAATCCAATTCGGGCGGGATTGGTTGCCGACATTGGGCAGTATCCGTTTTGGGATGCGTGGTGGTTGAACGATGATGGGCAGGTTTTATAGACAGCAAAAGCTTGTCCCGACTTCCGTCGGTCCCACCACGCTACATACGTTCGACGCCGTGTACGACCGACAGGCGGCGGACACGGCGGATGACATCGGCCAGATGCTTGCGATTGCGGACTTCGATCACGAATTCCATGATCGACATCTGGGCATCGGGTTCGCGATATTGCACCGAATCGATATTGGAATTGCATTCGGCGATCGCGGCCGCTACTTGTGCCAATGTGCCGGGCTTGTTGTCGGTTTCGATACGCAGGCTGACGCGGTAGTCGCCTTCGACAATCCGGTCCCAGGCCATCGGCACGAAACGTTCCGGATGCTTTCGGTAATCGACCATGTTCGGGCAATCCATGCGATGCACGACCACGCCTTTGCCGGCACTGAGGTAGCCCATGATGTCATCGCCCGGAATCGCGTAGCAGCAGGCGGCGAAACTCAACACGCCGCGCTCGCTGCCATTGATGAGAATCTGTTCGCCGCTTCTCGGCATGCCGGAGTTTTTGGTCGCATTGCCTTTTGAAAGCGGCAGGCTGTTTTCGTCCTGAATCAGAATTTGCGCGACGGCTGCCGGCATCCGGTTGCCCATCGCGATATCGGACAATAATTCTTCCAGACGACGGTAACGGTTTTCCTGCAAATACTGATCGAGCCCGGCACCGGTGACGCGATCGAGCGAGCTGCCCAGATTCTCCAACGCGCGATCCAGCATGCGGTGCCCGAGGTCGACGGCGTTTTCGTGTTCGAGATGTTTCAGCGAATGGCGAATCGCGGTACGCGCCTTGCTGGTCACGACAAATTCCAGCCATTGCGGGCTCGGGCTTGCCGAGGGTGCAGTAATGATTTCCACGGTCTGACCGCTGATCAATTTCATCCGCAAGGGGACGAGCTTTTTATCGACGCGGGCCGCTACCGCATGATTACCGACATCGGTATGCACGGCATAAGCGTAATCGAGCGTGGTGGCATTTCGCGGCAGCGAAAAAATGTCGCCTTTTGGCGTGAACAAATAGACTTCGTCGGGAAATAAATCGATTTTGACGTTTTCCAGAAATTCAATCGACGAATCGGAGGTGTCCTGCGAATCGACCAGGCCACGCACCCAGTCTTGTGCACGGATTTGTGCGCTATTGCTGGTGCGTCCGGCATTCTTGTAGAGCCAGTGGGCAGCGACGCCGCGTTCGGCAATCAGATCCATTTCTTCGGTGCGGATTTGCACTTCGACCGGCGAACCGTAGGGACCGAACAACAAGGTATGCAAACTTTGATAGCCATTGGCTTTCGGAATGGCGATGAAGTCGCGGAATTTGGCATCGAGCGGCTTGAACAGGGAATGGACGGCGCCGAGCGCGTGATAACACTGCATGACCTTCTGGACCACGACACGGAAACCGAAAACATCCATCACCTGATCGAAGCTTTTGTTTTCCTGACGCATCTTGGTATAGATGCTCCAGGGCGCCTTGACGCGGCTCACCACGCGAACCGGCAGACCTTCCTGTGTCAGCTTTTGAGCCAGTTGCGCTTCAATGGTGGCGAGTGCTTCGCGACGCATCACCGGTTGTGATGCAATTCGTTTCGCAATCACGCGATGACGCATTGGATAAAGCGCACGAAACCCCAGATCCTGCAATTCGGATTTGATCCGGTTCATGCCGAGTCGCTGTGCAATCGGCGCGTAAATTTCGAGGGTTTCGCGGGCGATGCGGCGGCGCGACGCGGTGCTCATCGAATCGAGCGTGCGCATGTTGTGCAAACGATCTGCCAGCTTGATCAGGATCACGCGCAAATCGCGTGACATCGCCAGCATCATTTTGCGAAAACTTTCGGCGACTGCTTCCTGCTGGCTCTTGAACTGGATTTTGTCGAGCTTGGTAACGCCATCTACCAACTCGGCAACCGTTTCGCCGAACAGCTCGACGATTTGCTCGCGCGGCAAGGGCGTGTCTTCCAGTGTGTCGTGCAAAATGGCGGCGCAAAGTGCCTCGGCATCCAATCGCAGATCCGCCAGAATGCCGGCAACCGCAACCGGATGTGTGATGTAGGCTTCGCCGGATTTACGCGTCTGGCCATGATGCGCCATCGCGCCGATCTGATAAGCCTGCCTGACTTTCAGGATCTGGGCCGAAGGCAGATATTCGGTCAGACGCAATTCCAAAGCTCGCACGGCATCCGGACAAGGGTCGGGACAAGGCGCAAGCGCGGGATCGATGGTGGCTTTTACATGAGGCATAGACCCAGACTACTTGGCTAAGCGTTTTGCTTCAATGCCTGCACATAAAAAAACGACCTCGCTTGCGAGGTCGTTTTATCTGGAGCTTCGGCTTTACGGCGCTTTCACGCCGGGGCGATTAGTCATCGCCACCTTTCGACAAATCATCATCCACCACTTCTGCAGCGGCCCATTCCAGAGCTTCGCGTTCGCGGCGTTCACGTTCGGATTTTTCCACTTGATCAATCAACTCCGCATCGATTTTACCGGCAGCGATTTCACGCAGCGCCAGAACGGTCGGTTTGTCTTCGTGTTCGTGATTTTCAACGGTGGACTCAACGCCTTTGGCCAGTTGGCGAGCGCGTTTGGCAGCCATCACCACTAATTCAAAACGGTTGCCCACTACATCCAAGCAATCTTCTACGGTTACACGGGCCATGATGTCTCCTGAAGGGACTCGCTCGGCCGAGCGAAACCCTAAAAATCAATAAGTTACAATGAACCGCGCATTTTACGCGTCTAAGCGACCCGTGGCAATGAAAAACCCGCTTGACGCGCCATTTCAGGCCAAAAGATGCCCGATCAAGGCTGAATGGCGCTCTTGCTGCGCCGGGCACTTCAGGCGCTGGGCCTGGAAAATGGCCCGCAACTCGCTGACGGCCGCATCAAAATGCTCATTCACGATCACGTAATCGAACTCGTTGTAGTGCGACATTTCTTCACGTGCATTGGCAAGCCGCTGCGCTATCACCTGCTCCGAGTCCTGACCACGATTGCGCATCCTTGTTTCCAAGGCTTCTTTCGATGGCGGCAAAATGAAAATACTGATGGCATCCGGAAGCTTTTCCCGCACTTGCCGGGCACCTTGCCAGTCGATTTCCAGCAAAACATCCTTGCCGGCAGCCAACTGCGGTTCAACCGATTGTTTGGCGGTGCCTTTGTAATCGCCATGTACCAACGCATGCTCGAAGAAATCGCCATTGGCGATCATTGATTCGAATTCTTCCTTGCTGATGAAATGATAATGCTGGGCATGACGCTCGCCGGGCCTTGCCTTGCGCGACGTGAAGGAAATCGACAAGGCGATACCGGTTTCGCGGGACAGCACCGCATTCACCAGACTGGATTTTCCAGCCCCGGAAGGCGCTGCGACAATGTATAAAGTTCCGCGCATGTTGGATCCCCTTTTATTCCAGGTTCTGCACTTGTTCGCGTAATTGTTCGATGAACACTTTCAATTCGACGGCGGCCTGCGTTGTGCGACTGTCGACCGATTTGGAGCCGAGCGTATTGGCTTCGCGGTTGAATTCCTGCATCAGGAAATCCAGGCGGCGGCCCACGGCTTCCGGCAATTTGAAAATGCGGCGTGCTTCTGCGACGTGGCTGGTCAGGCGATCAAGCTCTTCATCAACATCGATTTTCTGCAGATTCAGCACCACTTCCTGTTCCAGCCTACCCGGATCCAGCGGCAGCTTGAGATCGGCCAACTTGAGTTCCATCTTGCTGCGCAGGGCAACGCGAATTTCCGGCAGCCATTCGCGCACCTGAGCGACGATACGTTCAATGCCGTTGATTTTTTCCTGCATCACGGCCGCGAGTTTTTCACCTTCGCGTTCGCGCGACACCACGAATTCGATCAGGGTGAGATCCAGCAATGCCAGCGCTTCCGATTGCAAACCGGCCTGATCGAGCGGGGCTTCTTCCAGTACGCCAGGGAAACGGAGCAGCTCGGTTATTTCGGTTCTCGGCTCCGGGAATTTTTCCGCCAACCGGTAGCTGAGCTGCGAAAGCTGATCGAGCAAACGTTCATTCACTTTCAGGTCCGAGGTATTTCCCACCGCCGGACGATAACGAAAACTCAGATCGATTTTTCCGCGCGATACTTTTTGCGCGACGCGTTCGCGGAACGTGGTTTCCAGTGCGCGCAATTCTTCCGGCAGGCGCACCGACAATTCGAGATAACGATGATTTACGGCGCGTAACTCGCAACTCAGGTTGCCGCCGGTAGCGGGTGCTTCACTGCCGGCAAACGCGGTCATACTACGAATCATGCTGAACTCCCGAAACATTGGGTGACAATGGTAATCTATTCGACCCTGCATAACGAATTGATTGGAATACCATGTCCAGCTCCAGCACCCGTCCCAGTAATCGACTTGCAGACCAGATGCGCGATGTGCGCATTGAACGCCAATTCACCAAACATGCGGAAGGTTCGGTGCTGATCAGCTTCGGCGACACTCGCGTGCTGTGCACCGCCAGCATCGAGAACAAGGCGCCCGGTTTTCTCCGTGGCAAGGGCGAAGGCTGGGTAACGGCCGAATACGGCATGCTGCCACGCTCGACCCATGACCGGATGAATCGTGAAGCCGCCAGCGGCAAACAAGGTGGCCGCACGCTTGAAATCCAGCGCCTGATCGGTCGCGCACTGCGCGCCTGCGTTGATCGCAAGGCTCTTGGCGAACGCACCATCACGCTCGACTGCGATGTTCTGCAGGCCGATGGCGGCACTCGAACGGCTGCCATCACCGGTGCTTACGTTGCGCTTTGCGATGCCGTCGCCGTATTGAAGAAACGTGGCGACATCACGAAGAATCCGATTCTTGGCGCAGTCGCTGCGGTGTCGGTCGGCATCTATCAGGGCAACCCGGTATTGGATCTGGATTACGCCGAAGATTCGCAATGCGATACCGACATGAATGTCGTGATGAACGACGGTGGCGGCTTCATCGAACTGCAGGGCACTGCCGAAGGCCATGCCTTCCGTCGCGACGAGCTCGACGCCCTGCTCGTCATCGCCGAAAAAGGGATTCGCGAGTTGCTGGCGTTGCAGCAACAGGCATTGGCGGGCGGTTGATTTCGAAGGAAGAGCGGGCGCAGCAAGCAGGCGCCCCTACAGAACTCACATGAAAAAACTGGTACTCGCCACTTCCAATCGCGGCAAGGTCATCGAAATGCAGCCTTTGTTGTCAGACATCGGCTACACGATCATTACGCAAACCGAACTAGGCGTATCGGATGCGATTGAAGATGGCCATACGTTCGTCGAAAACGCCTTGATCAAGGCCAGGCACGCTAGTGCCAGCACCGGTTTGCCTGCGATTGCGGACGATTCGGGATTGATTATCGATGCGCTGAACGGCGCACCGGGACTTATTTCCGCACACTATGCCGGCGTGCATGGCGATGCCAAAGGCAATATCGCAAAGGTGCTTGCGGAATTGAACGGCGTTCCGAAAGAACAACGCAGCGCGCGTTTTTATTCGCTGATCGTGATGCTGAAACATGCCGATGATCCGCAGCCCCTGATCGCGGAAGGCATCTGGGAAGGCGAAATCCTCGAATCGCCACGCGGTGAAAACGGCTTCGGTTACGATCCGATTTTTTTCGTGCGGGAACATCAATGCAGTGCCGCCGAATTGCCAGCCGACATCAAGAATCACATCAGCCATCGCGGCCGCGCCTTGTTGAAACTTCGCGAATTATTGAACGCGCGTATCAATAGCTGAAAAATAAAATGCCCGCTTTAATTCCACCTCCACTTTCCCTGTATATCCATATCCCGTGGTGTGTCCGCAAATGTCCGTATTGCGATTTCAACTCGCACCAGCAAAAAGACGCACTGCCGATTGACGACTACATAGCGGCACTCACAGACGATCTTGAACAGGATTTACCGCTGGTCTGGGGCCGCTCGATCCATTCGGTTTTTTTCGGTGGCGGCACGCCGAGCCTGTTTCCGCCGGATGCCATCGAACGCATTCTCGATGCTTGCCGCGCACGCCTGAAATTTGCACCCAATGCCGAAGTCACGATGGAGTGTAATCCCGGCACCGCCGAACACGGTCGCTTCGAAAATTATTTAAGTGCGGGTGTTAATCGCCTGAGTTTCGGCATTCAAAGTTTCAACGACGATTGCCTGAAAACGCTGGGGCGAATCCATGATTCGAACGAAGCGGAAGCCGCCGTGAAAATGGCGCAGGATGCCGGCTACAAAAACATCAACCTCGATTTGATGTTTGCCCTGCCCGGCCAGGATATTGCGATGGCACGTCATGATGTGGAACGGGCGATGGCATTATCGCCCACGCATCTTTCCTACTACCATCTGACACTCGAACCCAATACGGTTTTCGCCGCAAAACCACCACCGAATCTGCCGGATGAAGATGCCGCCTGGTCACTCCAGGAACAGGGCCAGGCAATACTGGCGGAGCATGGATTTCGGCAATACGAAATTTCTGCCTACGCAAAGGCAGATATGCAATGTGCGCACAATCTGAATTACTGGCGCTATGGCGACTATCTCGGTATCGGGGCCGGTGCGCACGGAAAAATTTCATCCGGTGCCAGCGGTGACATTCTGCGTCGCTGGAAACTGAAAAATCCGCGTGACTACCTGCAGCATGCAAAAACGGAAAAACGCATCGGTGGCGACGAATACATCACGATGGAGAATCGTCCCTTCGATTTCATGTTGAACGCGCTACGTTTGTCTGAAGGTTTTTCGATCAAGGATTTCGAAGCCAGGACAGCGCTGGAGCGCGCCGCGATCGAGAAAAAACTGGCACATGCAAAATTGATGGGCTGGCTGCTGGAGCAGGGAGATGTGATTATTCCTACCGAGTTTGGCCAGCGTTTCAGCAATGATGTGATGGCATTGTTTCTGGCAGATTGATCCACGCAAGGACTATCATCCGACATGCTCGACACTCAATACATCCGTTGCCCGCATTGTGGCGAACGCTTCGAAGCACTGATTGATGCTTCAGGCGGCGATGCCGACTATGTCGAGGACTGCCCCGTCTGCTGCCGTCCGATCATGATGCATTGCCGCACTGACGAGCATGGCGAGTTCGACGGCCTGGACGCAGAACAGGACTTTTAGCTGGCCTGACTTTCACGCAGCGTTTACAATATTCACCGTAACAGGTGTCGGGAAGTTGGTTTGAATCCAACACTGCCCCCGCAACGGTAAGTCGGCATCGAGCACGATGCATCTTTCAGTGACCACTGGAAATCTTGATTTCTGGGAAGGAGAAAGAGACAGCTTTGGCAATCGCCCTGGCTGTTTGACGAGTCCGGAGACCGGCCTGTTGCCGGGTCATTTGACCCAACAGCGAGTTGCGGTGGGCAACGGGGCGGCGCGGGCGCTTGTCGACAGATGGCGCCCATCGTTTGTCTTTCTCCATCGAAACTCGCTGCATTGCGGGTGAGCATTTTGGAGAACATCATTGAAACGTCTGAATTCAACACACGTCATTAAATTGACGATACTGGGTGCGGCCATCGGCTGCGCCATCCCGGCCCTCGCCAAGGACGCAAATTCGCTGGACACCATACAGGTGACATCCACGCGCAGCGAGCTGGCAATCAAGAAGAGTCTGGCGTCCGTGACCGTGATTACCCGGGCTGACATCGAACAAAGCCAGGCACCGGATCTCGCCGACCTGCTAAGCCATCAATCGGGCCTGGATATTGTCCGTTCCGGCGGCTCCGGCTCGATCGTGTCGATATTCACCCGAGGCAGCAATTCGAATCACACCTTGATCCTGATTGATGGCGTCCGCGTCAACAATGCAATTCAAGGCAGTTTCGATGTCAGCAACCTGCCTGTCGCGATGGTGGAGCGTATTGAAATCGTGCGCGGCCCGCGTGCGGCGTTATGGGGTTCGGATGCCATTGGTGGCGTCATCCAGATTTTTACCCGCGAACCCGGGCAATTCGCGGAATTGCGTGCCGGCAGCTATGGTCGCGCAGAATTTGACGCCGGTTTTGGCGTGGGCGATGAAGAAAGCAATTTTGGCGTGGTGCTGGGCTATGGCCGTCTGACCGGTTTTTCCGCCACCAATGCGGCCGCATACGGTTTCAACCCCGATGATGATGGTTATGACAATCGCCATATTCTGGTTCGTGGCCAGACGGTTTTAGGCAACCAGCGCGTATCGGCATTTGCCTTGGCAACGAAAGCGAATATCGATTTTGATCAGGGCGTCACCGATCAGGACAATCGCCAGATCGGCCTGAATCTGTCGGGCGATATCAGCGAACGCTGGCAGCATTCATTGAGCCTGAGCAATAGCTACGAAAACCTCGAGACTCCGGCTTACGGCAGTGTTTTTGGCAGTCGCCGACTGGCTATGGACTGGGTCAACACAATCGATGTCAATGAGAAAAACCGTTTCAACATCGGCGTGAACTGGAGTCGCGAAAAAGGTTTCAGCGAAGATTACGGCGTGTTGAGCATCGACGAAACCCGTCGCAATACCGGCCTGTTTGCCTCCTGGTATGGCGAGTTCGACGCGAATCGTTTCGAGCTCGCCCTGCGTCACGAAGACAATAGCCAATTCGACGGAAAAACCACAGCGCAGGCCGCCTGGGGATTGCAGATCAACGACCGTCTTCGCTTCCGCGCCAGTTGGGGCCAGGGTTTCCGCGCGCCGAATTTCAATGAACTCTATTATCCCGGTTTCTTCGGTTTTTACGCAGGCAATCCAGATTTGCGTCCCGAGGAGTCGAACAGTGTCGAACTGGGATTACGCTGGGATCAGGATTCGAGACAGCAATGGGAAGTGTCGGCCTATCGCACCCGCGTCGACGCACTGATTGCATTTGAGGGGCTCAACTCCAGCGCCATCAACATCAGCCAGGCTGCGTTGGACGGTGCCGAAGCCAGCTACAAATTCAAGGGCGAGATTTTTTCCCTGACGACCAATGTAAGCTGGCTCGATGCCCGCAACGACATCACCAATGAAAAATTGTTGCGCCGCGCCGATCGCAAATTGAATATCACCACCAATATCAAGATCAATGACCAGTGGAACTGGGGCTTGGATTTTCAGGCTGCCTCGGAACGACCCGACTTCGGCACGAGTACGGCCGGCTATGGTCGTGTGGATGCCCGCATCAGCTACCATTTTGCCGATGCATGGACACTGGAAGCACGCCTCGAAAATCTCGGCGACAAGGACTACCAGCTGATCCAGGGCTACAACACGGCAGGCAGAAGTGGCGTCGTCAGCTTGCGCTGGAACGGCAAAAACTAGAAATTCGGCCATCTTCTGGATGGATCCATCGAGATGTAAAAAGATGTGTTTTGACTGGCTTCGAATGCCCCGCTGTGCCTAAAATCACGGTGGGGAATTATCTCGGGAGCCTGGCATGTCAGATTCAAGCATTGCGTCGCATAACACTGCGCCGACATTGGCCTCGAAAAACCTGCCGAGACGCGTCCGGCATTTGCTGGAAGGAATTCTCGAATTTGCATCGGACGAATTCGAAAGCGGCCTGATGTCCAGCCTCAACGAATTCGAACAGCAATTATTCAAATTTGCCGAACAAGCACGCAGCGCTACCGTACAAACACGCTGGCTTGAAGCACAAAGACTGATCAAGCGTACCCGCCACGACCTGGTGCCGAGATTCCTGATTGCCCTGGAAGCCGAGCTCTCCATCCTGCGTGACCCCTACCAGCCAAAACCCCTGTTCATGTCTCGCAGCGGTGTCGGCCTGGGGACTGAATTGTCGCTGGTCAACGATCTGGAAATGGATGAATCAACGATCCTGATCGAAATTTCCAACCGCGCAGAAATGCGCAACAGCCTGCCACTGTATTTGCTGGGGCAGCGCTTCGGTGTACTCGCCGGCAAGCCGGCCCTCGATTCGGAGTCCTTGCCGATCGGGCCACAGGCTCTATGCCGCATGCTGCGGGACGCCTCCGACTGCCTCGGCCTTGGCGAAGAACATCGTCTGATGTTTTTCAAGATTTTCGAGAAACAGATCATGCCGCTTTACGGCAACCTGATCGAATCGGTAAACAACTATCTTGCCAAAAACAATGTACTGCCGAATTTGCAGTACGTACCGATCCGCGCCAGACCAAAATCGCAAAATGTACCGGTCGAAAAATTGACTGAGCGCAACCAGCAGGCAGCGAAGGGGCATGCCGAAAATAATATAGGTCTGTCACTGGCCGATGACGGTCGGTCAGGCACGGCACGATCCTCCCTGCGAGCCAGCGAAAGCCCTGATGCAGCCAGAAAAGAGCTGCCCGACGGCAGCCAGAATCTTTCCGGAAATCCGTTCACCGGCGGAATGGCCGGCATGCAGAAATCCGGCGCCGGTGGCGGAGTACAAAGAGGCATCGGCAACAGTTCCGGCCTGAGCATTCGCGGCAATCTTGCAGAACAAAACAAAGACGAAGACGGGCAGGAATCCGGTGGCGATACAGCCGAATCCGGCGGCGAACTGGATGAAGCCAGTTTCAACATGATGCGCCAGTTGCTGGCAAGCCGAAAACAGCTGCTCGGCAAGCTTAATCCCGACAAGATACAGGTTGGTACCAGCAAGGCCGAACCGGTAGCGCCTTCCCTTCTGCAAAAAACCCTGCAAATGCTGCAGGGCAAGCCGGCAACCCCCGTTCTGAGTGCAGGCAAACCGGTCGCTCGCAACATCCAGCATATCAAGCAAGACCTGATGTCGCAGCTGAGGATGAACTCCGACAGTCAGGAAGCGCCGGTCCTGAATGACGAGGACAATGACGCGATTGACCTGGTCGGCATGCTGTTCGACAGTATCAACAAGGACGTCAAGGCAAACAGCCCGGCCGCCCATTTACTGTCCAAGCTCCAGGTTCCCCTGTTGCGTGTTGCCTTGCAGGACAAAGGCTTTTTCACCAAACAAAACCATCCGGCCCGGCAGATGTTGGGCGCGATTGCCGAGTCCGGCGCTTACTGGCTGGGTGACGATGATGCCGATCCCGCCCTGCTTGGCAAAATGAATGCGGTCGTTGACCGGACCGTGCGTGAATTCGATGGCGACATGGGTCTGTTCCAGCAATTGCTGACCGACATCAATTCGCATCTGCAAATCCTGACGCGCAAGGCGGAAGTGGCAGAAAAACGTCATATCGAAGCAGCGCGCGGCAAAGAAAAACTGGCCATGGCGCGCGACCAGGCCTCGATTGCAGTCAATGGCCTGCTGAAAGACCAATCACTACCCCGCTTCACCCATACCCTGCTGAGCCAAGCCTGGACTGACGTCATGGCCTTGACGGCGCTACGTTCAGGAGAAGATTCGGAAGCCTGGAAACAACATCTGAATGTTGCCGAGCGCCTGATCCAGGTGGCGAAGGCAGCACCGGGCCAATCTCCGATATCGTCGGAAGAGGCTGCCCAGCTAAAACAGGAACTGGAAAGTTCGCTGACCCAAGTCGGCTATCAAACCGATGAGGCAACGGCGATTACCGAACGCCTGATCGATCCGCAATCCGGCAAGGAAGGCGATTCGGCAAGTCGCACCGAACTGACGATGCGGCTTAAATCACGGGCACGTTTCGGCGAAGATGTATCGGCATCGAAAGCAAAAAAAGTAAAACTGAGCGCGGAAGAACAGGCACGTTGCGAGCAATTGAAATTACTGGCCTTCGGCACCTGGTTCGAGTTCGTCACCAATCAGCAAGGTGATCGTGTTCGCAGGCGGATGGCATGGTACAGCACCACCACCGGCCATAGCCTGTTCGTAAACCAGCGCGGCCAGAAAGTCGGTGAATACCATCTTGAAGTGTTGGCAAAAATGCTGGTTCGCGGTGAGTTGTTCATTGTTGAAGAACAAGCAGGCGGCATTATCGATCGCGCCTGGAAATCCGTGATGAATGCATTGCGGTCATTCGCGGGCCAATCCGTTGCGGAGGCAAAATGAACAACGAATATCGCCGTGCTCGCCGTCGCAAGGTGGGCTACAACGTCGAAGTCTTCGACACCATGACCGAAGCCGTGATCGGACGCCTTAGCAACCTGTCCGAAACCGGCATGCTGCTGATCATGCACGAACCTCTGATGAATGATGCCCTTTACCAACTCCGCTTGAGCTTGCCGGACCAACTCGGCGTTACACAAACCATCGATGTCGGTGCACATGAGCTTTGGGCCGATGAAGCAGCAGCACCGGGGCAGGTCTGGATCGGCTTTCGTTTTATCGATGTCTCTCCGGCCCATGTTGCGTTTATACGTGAATGGGTAGACGCACCCGGTGGCCACTACGTCTGATATGCGAGCTGTCAAAATATTTTTTTTGATAGTGGCATGTTGCCTGACAGGCAGTTGCAGCGACACCGAACCCGACGTAAAAAAAATCAGTGTTGACGGATCCGACACACTGTTGAAAATCCGCGATGACTCGCCGCAATCGGCAGCCCAAGCCATCGAGGCCATCAGGAAGGTATTGCAGGATCAACACCGGTATTCCCATGCCTGGAAGGCTTCGGAATTAAGCTCGATCAATGCCGCGCTCGCTTCCGGTCGTGGCGCAAGCATTTCAAAAGACAATCTCGCATTGCTGGCAACCAGCAAGCCGCTTTATATCGCGAGCGATGGTTACTACGACCCAAGTATCGGTTCCCTGGTAAGAATGTGGGGGTTTTATACCGATAAATTTCCGATTAGTGAAAAGCCACCTTCGGCCGAAACGATTTCTTCCTGGTTGGCCAACAAACCGGACTTTCTCGATATCAAGGTCAATGGAAATATCATTACTGCTAAAAATCCGTACACCCAACTCGACTTCTCCACCCTTCTGGAAGGCGTTGCCGCGAACGAAATCAAACGCATCCTGGCGAAACAGCAAATTCATGATGCCATGGTGATCATGGGTTCGGACCAAATCACCATCGGCGATGAAAACACCCGGCCATGGACCGTAAAACTGAGAGACCCCTTTGGCGGTGATTTGGGCCAGATAGACATGCAGGGCAATGAAGCCTTGTTCAGTTCCGGAAATTTCAATAAATTCCGGATGGCACCGACCGGTTCGCGTTGGGGGCATGTACTGAATCCCCGCACCGGAAAGCCTGCACAAGGCTCTGCCGCCGTGGTCGTACTGCATGGCGACCCGGTGATTGCGGATGTGGCTTCCACTGCCCTGATGGCGGCGGGACCAGGCGAATTCCGCCGATTGGTCATTCGCATGAAACTGGCTTGCGCCATGATGGTGACTGAGGAAAATGAATTGCTGATCACCACGCAAATGAAGAAGCGCATCAAATTTTTCCGTGATCCGGTTCCTCTGGGCAAAGCCTATCGCCAATGGCAATAGCTGTCATTAACAGGGGCATGGGCCGGCCAGATTAACAACAAAAAAATTCCGAATGCGGCAAAATTGCATAAATTGAAAAAGAGAAGACCATGAGCCTATACCGCGAACATCTCGACACCGTCATAAAACGCGCCGACCTGGCTTTGACTGCCACCGGCTTCGAGCATCTTGTCATTGCATCAGGCATCGAAAAATTCCGTTTTCTGGACGACATGCCCTATCCGTTCAAAACGAACCCGCAATTCAAATACTGGCTGCCACTGACACGGCATCCGCATAGCTGGATTATCCACACCCCAGGTAAAAAACCTTCGCTGGTCTATTTCCAGCCTGACGATTACTGGCATGTTCCGCCAAGCGCACCGGCCGGTGACTGGGTTGAACATTTTGATATCCATATCATTGACAGTCCAGAGCAAGCGGCGAAATTCCTGCCGCAGGGCAAGTCCGCCATCATTGGCGAAGCCGATGCCGCCATTGGCGAGTTTGCACCGAACAATCCCGCGGCCGTTATCCATCATCTGCATTTTCACCGCGCCTTCAAGACAGCGTATGAGTTGAGCCTGATGCGCAAGGCACAGCGGAACGGCGTGCATGGACATCTTGCGGCCGCTGCGGCCTTCCATGCCGGAGAATCGGAAGCCGGCATCAATCTGGCATTCCTGAAAGCCGCCAGACACACCGATAGTGATACGCCCTACAACAATATCGTGGCATTGAATGAAAATGGCGCCACGCTGCATTATCAATACAAGAGCTTCGACAAGCCGCGTGAACATCGCTCATTATTGATTGATGCCGGCGCCGAAGTTGACGGCTATTCTTCCGATATCACGCGCACCTGGAGCAATGGCGACACTCGCTTCACCGACTTGGTGAATGCCGTGGACAAGGAACAACTTGCCCTGGCGGCCAAAGTGCAGGCCAATGTCGATTACCGCGATCTGCACCTGGAATGCCACTTGCGGCTTGGCAGTGTGCTGAAAGCATTGGATATCGTGGATATGGATCCCGGCAGCATGATGGAGGCTGGTGTCACGTCGACCTTTTTCCCGCACGGGCTGGGCCATCCGATTGGTTTGCAAGTTCATGATGTTGCCGGTTTCGCAGCCGATGAAAGCGGTTCCCTGATTCCGAAGCCAAACGGTCATCCTTATCTGCGCATGACTCGCACACTGAAGCCTGGCATGGTAGTCACGATTGAACCGGGTATTTATTTCATTCCGACTTTGCTGCACAAGCTGAAGTCTTCAAAAAATTCCGATGCCGTCAACTGGCGGAATGTCGAACACCTGACTGCCTTCGGCGGTGTGCGGATCGAAGACGAAGTACATTGCACTGATGCTGCCGCTGAAAACCTTACGCGTGATGCATTCCGCGAAATCCAAAACGACTAGACTCACAGGGTGCGCGATCAGCGCACCCTGATTTCATCAACCGCTAAAATCGATAATCCGTTTTATTTTTTGCGGAAGCGTTTTACTGCGAATACGACCAAACCGATCAACAGCCACAGCGGCCATATCGCAATCACGTCGATCACGATATCCAGCAGAGCGTACCAACCGACCGAAACGGCACTGAACATGCGGCTGAAAAAGCCGGGACGAATCGCCTTGGCGATCGCATCGACATCGTCGACTTCGGTTTTGCGTACCTTGCTCAACTGGTAGAGCGAAAGACTGATCGTACTGAAGGCAACCTTGTCTTCCACTTCCTTCTGCACCACAACAGCTTCATCGCGATTGGCCTTGGCGTCGTTCTGACCGGAAATGACAGCTGCTTTGTCGCTGATTTTTCCGGGGGAAGTACTCAAGTCGCCCAACTGCCTTTGCGCTTCCTGGTTACGCAGGAATTCCAGTTGCTTCCTGAGCAATTCAAACTGCACGTCGCGTGCCTCGAAATTGCGCTGATCCAGAAATTCGATTTGACTGACCAACGCGCGCAGGAAATCCTGGGTTCTGGCACTCGGGACTCTTACCGTAAGATTTCCGCGTACTGTGTATTCGGCCAGTTCCATCAATTTTGCATTACCTACCGGATAGCGGTTGACGCGTTCGATAGTGGAATTGATCTGGTTGCCCACCACGAATCCGCCCTGATTCGCTACGATGTTTTCAATGGCGATCGCCGACTGGTAAACATCCTTGACCCGAAAATCGGCGCTGGCGGTACGGACGAATTTCCGTTCGCCGTCCACATAGGAAGTTGCACTTGAAACGAGCTGATCGGCCGTGATTTTTTCTTCAGACGATTTATCCATCATGCCACTGTCGCTTCGCGCACGACTGGCCGCTTCCGGTGCCGAAGGTGCCGCTGCAAAATTCGCCGTTTCCGCTACTGCGGCGTCGCTGCTTGCCGCTGCATCCGCAGCGGGCGCATCGGCATAGGATTCCTGCGACTCCTGTGATTTTGAACATGCCACCAGAATGACTAGCAACACTGCCGATGACAACGACAATATGATCTTGCGCATTACGGAATCTCCCCTGATTGAAGTTGAACGATTGGTTGAAATGATGGTTCGGCAGCATGGCTTGCCGGCCATACTGGATTCAACGCACGCCGGTAGCAATAAGGGGTTAAGCCGTTTTTGAATAATGGTTACGATTGGTTAAGCCAGTTTTGAAAAAAGTAATTCCCATAAAAAAATCCCGGCCATGGCCGGGATTTTCAGCTTGCAAATTGCATTCCATCAAAGGCAGATATTGTCTGCATGCCTTGCAGTTTGCATCGTTTTTTTCATCACAAAAAATATTTTTCCTGCAAATTGCCCGCCACGATTACTCGGCCGGCGTGACCTTCAACGTCATGCTGTCCACGGCAACAACCCGCACTGCCGTGCCGGCCGGCAAATCCGGACCCTGTACGGTCCAGAAGGCATCGCCAATCTTGACCCTGCCCTGTCCGTTGATGATGGCCGTTTCCAGATTCAGCACTCTATCTACCAATTGTTCGCCACGGCGATTCAGCAGCGGCTGGTCACTGGGGGATTCTTTTTCGCGGAAGAATTTGACGTAAACGGCAATCGAGACAAAGGAAAAAATCACAAACAACACGACCTGCGTCAACACGGACAGAGCCGGCAACAGCCACACGATAAAAAACACGACGGCCGCTGCCAATCCCAGCCACAGAAGAAAAAGACCGGGTGCCATCGTCTCCGCCGCAATCAGCAGCAGCGCAAGACAGGCCCACAGAATCATTTTCGGACTCATATTATTTCCTTCGATTATTTAGCGGCTTTCGCGGCGATGGAAGCTTTTTGTCTGTCAGAACTGTCTTTCGCCAGCTCCGCGATACCCGCGATGCTGCCCATCACGCCAGTGACATCGGTCGGCAAAATCATCAGGCGCTGATTTGGCGAATTGGCAAAATCTTTCAGCGCTTCGATATATTTCTGCGCCACGAAGTAGTTGATCGCCTGTACATCACCGGATGCGATGGCGTCCGACACCATGCTCGTCGCCTTGGCTTCCGCTTCGGCCAGACGTTCGCGAGCTTCGGCCTCGCGGAATGCCGCTTCGCGTTTACCTTCGGCTTGCAGAATGGCGCCCTGCTTTTCACCTTCGGCACGCAGGATTTCGGATTGACGCAAACCTTCGGCTTCCAGAATATTGGCGCGTTTTTCACGTTCGGCCTTCATTTGCCGTGCCATCGAATCGATCAAATCGCGCGGCGGCTGAATGTCTTTCAATTCAATCCGGTTTGCCTTGATGCCCCAGGGATGCGTGGCCTGATCCACTACACCCAGCAATTTGGCATTGATTTCATCGCGCTTGGACAGGGATTCGTCCAGATCCATCGAACCGATGGCAGTACGGATATTCGTCATTACAAGGGCAATAGTCGCCTGCTCGAGATTGGAAACTTCATAGGCTGCCTTGGCTGCATCAAGGACCTGGAAAAAGACCACGCCATCCACCTTGACCACGGCATTGTCTTTGGTGATCACGTCCTGCGACGGGATTTCCAGCACTTGTTCCATCATGTTCACCTTGCGGCCGATGCCCTGGATGATAGGAAACAGGAAATGCAGACCGGGGCTCAACGTGTGGGTATATTTACCGAAACGCTCCACCGTCCACTCGTAACCCTGAGGGACCATGCGCACCATTTTGCCCACGAATATCACCACAAACAGCAGAAGTACCAAAACCAGAAACATGCCCATGACGAACTCCTTGATATGTCGGGTCAAGTATATTGGTTTCGGCCGTCGGTTTGTTGCGACCCTTTTGGGCCCGCCTGCATCTCCCTTTCTGTGACATCCCCTTTCGCCATAGATGTTCCTTCCAGCCTGCTGAACCGAGCCCGAAATGGCGAGGCAGAGGCCTTTGAACAACTTTATCGCTGGTTTGAAAGGCCCGTCTTCACACTGGCATTGCGCTTATGCGGCCAGCGTGAGGAGGCGCAGGACATCCTGCAAGAGACCATGTTGAAACTACTCGGAAAAATAGCGGAATTTCGCGGTGAATCGCCCTTTTGGGGCTGGCTACGGCAAATTGCGGTAAATGAATGCCTGATGCGACTCCGCAAACGCCATCCCGGACTGGAAACGGATGTTGACGGGGAGTCGGAGTTTCTGGAAGCGGATATTTTATTGCCGCCACAGGCGGCCGATGCGCGACTGCTCACAGAAGCGATGAACCGCCTGCCCGCAACGACCCGTAGCGTGCTTTGGCTTTACCACGTGGAAGGTTATACCCATGACGAGATCGCGGGCCTGATGGATAAAACGATTTCGTTTTCGAAATCGCAATGCGCGCGCGGCGGAAAAAAATTGCGTGAACTTCTGAATATCGACAAGGAGGTACCAAGCCATGGCTGATATCTCGGCACAGCACTACGGCATCAATATCGGGCAGGTATTGCGTGACCTGCCACTGGAAGCACCCATGCATTCCGCGTGGCCCATGCTTTCGGAGCGGATTCCGAAAAAGAAATCTCGGCGTTATTTTCCTGCGGCACTCGCTGCCGGGCTTACGTTGCTGGCGATCATTCCGCTTGGCTTGCATTCACCGTCCAAGGACGCAAGTGCAGGCGACGGGAACTTGCAATCGCTGATGCAACAATCATCACAGCTCGAAAACATCATCGTGGCAACACGCAATTCCACCGCCAGCAGTGCAAGCGCCGAGGTGATCAGTCTCGCTCTGGAAGACCGCATCCACGCCATCGACAGCCAACTTGCTTCGGGCAGCCTGGGTGTCTCGCAACAACTGAACCTCTGGCAACAGCGCGTCGATATTCTGCAGGAAGCGACAAGGCTGTATTCCTCGCAACGTTATCGACAAGCCGAAGGCCAACCCTATGAAATTGCCATGGTGGAATCGTATTGAAAACCATGCCCTTAGAAAATTCGACACGGAGATTCAAGATGAAATTAAAAACCCTTAGCCTGGTTCTGGCCTGCACACTGATGAACGGTGTGTTCGCGGCAGAACCTTCAACAACTAGCCCTGCCGAGCAGAAAGCCGCCAAGGCGGAAATAGACAGCCTGATCGAACGCATCGAAGTACTGTCGAAAAAACTGGGGCCCGGCAACTCGATCAACATCGATATCCGCAAGCATGATTCCGAATGGACTCCGCCGCCCGGCGGCCATGGCCCGCGCGAAGTCGTCATCGAGCGCCGCATGGCTCCGACGGCACGTGCGCAAGCAGAAGTCATGCGATCCAAACCCGGTATCGGCATCGTGATGGCACCCAATGCCGCCGCCAACGGTGTGCTGATCGGTGCTGTTACGCCTGATGGTCCGGCATCGAAAGCAGGCCTTCGCTCGAGTGACGTTTTGCTCAGCATTGATGGAAAAAATATCGGCAGCAGTGGCCGGGATGGTCTCGACAAGGCACGCGAATTATTGTCGAATTTGAAAGTCGGACAGACTGTGCAAGTGGTTTACGCACGTGCCGGCAAAACCGGAAAAGCAAATATCAAGGTCGACAATATCGGGCGCGTAATGATGTTCAGTGGTCGCGATGGCGAATTCGCACCTCGTGCCTACGGACATGGAAAACGCATGATGATGGGCAGGCCCGATGCCCGTGAAAACATTGAAATCATGGCATTTGGCGATTGCGAAAAATCCGGCAAGAAAGACTGCGCTCCACCGCGCATTTTCGAAGCGCTGCGCTGGCAGGGTTTGAATCTTGCCTCATTGGATGCCCAGCTCGGTCGATATTTCGGAACCGAGAAAGGCGTATTGGTGATCAGTGCCAGCCCGGACATGAAAAATCTGCAAAGCGGCGATATCATCCAGCGTGTGGAAACCAGCTCTACACAATCTCCTCGCGACGTGATGCGCGTGCTTCGCGAAAAGAAAGTCGGTGAAAAGATCAGTCTGCAGGTATTGCGCGAACGAAAGGCATTGACGGTCGATATCACGGTGCCGGAAGCCAAGGCATTGCCGTTTTTGACACCGCCGCCTGCACCACCGGCGCCTCCTGCGCCGCCGCGGGCACCTGATCACACGCCAGTACCGGCACCACCCGCACCGCCGGCTCCGCCAATGGGCATGCGTTTCAATGATGATGATCAGGACTCGACGGTCTTGATCAGCCAGAATGTCGATGCAGACAACGGCATTCATCAGGATATCCGCATTGAACACGTTGAGATAGCAAGATAATTTGCGCGATAACGTGTCGCGGGAACTATTGCGGCTTCGACAGTCTCCTATCTTCCGTTAAGACAATCTCTCTTTTATTCCCGGCTCTCACTAGGCCGGGATTTTTTTGTCCGAAGGCAATACAAGCCAAGGGCCGGCAAACCTGTTAAATAGATTATTCACATGCAATGCCCGTATGATGAAGCGACTACCGGGGATAAGCTGTGAAAACAGTCAAACAAAGTCTGGATGATTTATCGCGCAGCCTGCGAGAACGTCCTGACGAAATCATGCTCGAAATCGGTGCCGGCGGCGAACTTCTGGTCGCGCGTATCCGGGTCGCTGCGATTTCTCTGCTGTTCCTGCTCCCGATTACCAATCTGCTTCTCGGCGGATCCTATTATGAAAGCTTGACCGGTGCGCTAGGCACTACCGGTGCGTTTTTATTGAGCCTGCTCTGGCTGAAGCTGTCTCGGCAACATCGTCTTTATCGCTGGCTGCCATTTGTCTCGGCGGCTTGCGATGTCAGCATGGTCAGTACCGTCCTGTGCCTGCTATCACTCAACAATGCCTCGGCCGGCTTGAACAGTGTTGTCGTCTGGTGCTGCTACCCGCTCGCCATCATGGCAACCGCTCTGCGAAACGATGTCCGCATTTGTCTGTTGACCGGTGCGCTGGCCATCGTGCAGTTTTCACTGCTTTCCCTGTTCATCATGAATCAAGGGGATGCCGCGGTTGCTTCGCTAGACTACGGCGTGGTTTCGGCCTCCAACCAGGTACAGAGAGTCGTCGTATTGTTGGCGGTCAGCATGTTGACTGCCGTTGTGGTTTATCGCATGCAGCTTCTGGTGCAGTTATCGGGAACGGATGGTTTGACCGGCCTGCCCAACCGGCTTTACCTGAACCACCGCGTTCCGCATTTACTGCAGCAGGCGAAAACAGACAATGCGACCTTGTCGATCGCCATCATCGACATGGATTTGTTCAAGCGCATCAATGACGATCTTGGCCATATTGTCGGCGACAGGGCATTGCGTCATGTCGTCCAGACCCTGCGTGAAGAGCTTCATGATGAAGAGCCTCTCATTCGTATCGGCGGAGAAGAATTCCTGCTGGTCATGCGCATGCCGATCGGCAGCGCCTGGGAACGGATCGAATTCCTGCGCAAACGACTGAATGACAAGCCTTTCCTGGCCGAAGCCGGTAGTGTGCCGCGCGTCCTGAGTTTTTCGGCCGGCATTGCCTGCTCGCCGCATGATGCCAGCGACATTTCAGGCTTGCTCAAACATGCCGACCGCAGATTAAGGTCCGCAAAGCAACAAGGGCGAAATCGCGTCATAGCGCGCGATTAGGCCGATTACTTGCTCCAAACCCGTGTCTGCACTACCCTGCGTCATTGCTTTGGGGATCAAGACACATGGATATTTTGAAGGGTTTGTTTGGCTTGGCTGTGCTAATCGGTATCGCCTGGATTTTTTCGAATAATAAATCGCGGGTCGATTGGAAATTGGTCGGCACCGGCGTTTTCCTTCAAATTGCCTTTGCTGCATTTGTTTTGCTTACACCGTTCGGAAGCTGGTTTTTCAGCAAGCTGGGCGAAGCTTTCGTTACCTTGCTGAGCTTCACCAATGCCGGCTCCGAGATGATTTTCGGCGCATTGAGCAAGCCCGACAAACTCGGATTTATCTTCGTTTTCCATGCCCTGCCCACCATCATTTTCTTTGCTGCGCTGATGGCCATTCTCTATCACCTGAACATCATGCAGCAGATCGTGAAAGTCATGGCGTGGCTGATCACCAAAGTAATGAAAGTTTCCGGAGCAGAAACCACATCGGTCTGTGCCAGTGTTTTTATCGGACAGACTGAGGCACCGCTTACCGTGCGCCCCTATATCAGCAAGATGACCGATTCCGAACTGCTTACCATGATGATCGGCGGTATGGCACATATTGCCGGTGGCGTAATGGCAATTTATATCGGCATGCTTGCAGGCAGCGATACAACACTCCAAGTGATGTACGCCAAACATTTCCTTGCCGCTTCCATCATGGCGGCACCGGCTACCTTGCTGATTGCAAAAATCCTGATACCCGAAACCGGCACACCGCTGACTACCGGCAAGGTGGAAGTCCATTTCGAACGTGAAAGCAAAAACATCATCGATGCTGCAGCTGCAGGCGCCTCGGATGGTATGCGGCTTGCGCTAAATGTCGCCGCGATGTTGCTCGCCTTTGTTGCCCTGATTGCAATGGTGAATGCATTTATCGGCTGGTGTGGCGATATTCACATGAGCGGCTACAACAGCCTGAACATGATGCTGAACCAAGGTGCCGCTGTTGGCGCCACACCGATCAAGCTTAATCTTGGCTTGATTCTTGGTTATATCCTCGCGCCAATTGCCTGGGTAATCGGCATCGAATGGAACGATGCGGTAATTGCCGGCGGCCTGATTGGCCAGAAAGTGGTACTGAACGAATTTGTTGCCTATCTGCAATTGGCAGCTACGCCGGTGGGGGATGGCGTCGGTGCGATCAGCGAACACTCCAGGCTGATTCTGACTTATGCCTTGTGCGGATTTGCCAATTTTGCGTCGATTGCAATCCAGATCGGCGGTATTGGTGCGCTTGCGCCGGAACGTCGCAGTGACCTGGCCCGTTTTGGTTTACGCGCTGTTTTGGGTGGATCGATTGCCACCTTGATGACGGCCACTATCGCCGGCGTATTGCTGGGCCTGATCAAGTAAACCGAACATGTCTCCGCGCGTCCTGATCATCGGCAGTTATGTGCAGGATCACGCTTGGGTCGTGGATAAATTTCCGATTCCCGGTGAAACACGCCGGGCAAAAGGCTTTTCGAGCGGCCCAGGCGGCAAGGGCTTTAATCAGGCGATTGCCTGTGCAAGACAGGGTGTGGACACGGTTTTCATCGGTGCCATTGGCCGTGATTCACTCGGTGAGTGTGCAAAGAGTTTCGCTGCCAACGAGGGCTTGCAGGCCTACTGGCATATTCGCGAAGACATGCCGACGGCGGCTTCAAGTATCGTGATAAACGCCGACGGCGAAAACATGATTGCTGTGAATCTGGCAGCAAACGAATTTCTGGACCTGGCTTTTTTGCATGAACAGGCAGAACAATTCGAAGCTGCCGACACCGTGTTATGCCAGCTCGAAAACAATCTGGATGCCATCCAGCTTGCCTTTCAACTGGCTGGCAAAAACAATGCACTCCGCGTGCTGAACCCGGCCCCGGTTCATCCGGAACTCGAACGTGGACTGCTCGATTCGGCCGACGTGCTGACCCCCAACGAAACCGAATTTTCCCTGCTATGCAAACGCTTTGCCGACATCGATATTCCGGCAGATCAAGTGGCACAGGCCGACGACGTAAAACTGCATGATTGTTGCCGGGCACTGAGCGCCAATACGGTCGTGATTACGCTCGGGCGCTTTGGTTGTTTTGTATCACATGGCCAAAATCTGCGCCGCGATTCCCGCAGCTATTACCGGGTCGAGCCCGAAGCCGTCAACGCCATCGATACCACCGGGGCCGGCGATGCTTTCAGTGGCAGCCTGGTCGCCGCACTGAGCCTGTCTCGGTGAACAGCCGTTTTCCGATGCCATCCATTACGCGGGACGTGTCGCGGCACTTTCCACGGAGACCATCGGCACTGCGCCGGCCATGCCGAACCGTGCCGAGGTGAAAGCCAGGTTTGGCGAAAAATAGGCCGACTGCCTGCAACCCTAGCGTCTGATTAGGCCGAGGAAAATTGTCCGCCACCGGTTTGCAGGGATTTCTAACGCGGTCGCAAGCGGCTCCATACGAGAGTAAAATATTGCTCTTAATCAAGGATCCGCCATGCTCAGCCCAGAACTACGCCAACGCATCGACACACTACTCAACAGCAACAACGTCGTCTTATTCATGAAAGGCTCGCCTTCCCAACCGAGTTGCGGGTTCTCTTCCAAGGCATCCGGAATATTGAATGAGTTGCTGGATAGCTACACGCATATCGATGTCCTGGCCGACGCCGAGATTCGAGAAGGCATCAAGGTCTATGGCCAGTGGCCGACCATTCCGCAGCTTTATGTGAAAGGCGAATTGATCGGTGGCAGCGACATCATCGATCAAATGTTCAATAGCGGCGAATTACATCAGGTACTCGGAGTACCGGCCCCCGTCCGCATTACGCCTGCCCTGCATATCACTCCGGCAGCAGCGCAAGCCATTCGGCAGGCGATGGAAAACGCCGAGCCCGGTTATGCACTTCACTTGAGCGTCGACGCCCGTTTCCAATCACAGTTCCAGCTAAAGCCGCTGAGCGGTAATGAAATATTGAGCGAGGTCGAAGGCATTAAAGTCTATTTTGATCTTGCCAGTGCCCCTCGTGCAGACGGCATTTCGATCGACTGGATTGAAGATGCCCGCGGCTCAGGCCTGGCGATCGATAACCCAAATGCACCGGCCAAAGTACAGTCACTCTCGGTCGAAGCTCTGAACGAGGACTTGCAGAATTTCGTGGTCATCGACGTGCGTCCGGCACATGGTCGGGAAGTCGCAACATTCCCCCACCCGCACGAGGTTCTCGACGAAGACAGTTTTGAACGGCTTTCTGCACTTCCGAAGGACACGCGTCTTGCCTTTCTCTGCCACCACGGCAATTCCAGCCGACAGGCCGCAGAGCATTTTCGTCATCTGGGCTTCACGCGTATTTTCAATGTCGAAGGTGGCATCGATGCCTGGGCCGAAAAAATTGACAACTCGTTACAACGCTATTGATTGGCGTAGAGCATTTACGCTAAATTTGGGGTAAGCTGAATCCAACGTCCAGTAATAACCTTTCTGCACCATGAGGCTTTCTATGAAATGGATATCAATCGCTCTGCTGGTAATCGGTTTGGCGGCCTGCTCGGGTGAAACAAGCGGTCCGGTCGGAAAGGCAGGCGCAGCGGCTACGGCCTGCGATACCTTTGTGAAAAGCAAGCTGGAAGGCAAGCAATACAAACTCGATGTAACGGTCCTGGCAGCCAGCATGAAAGCCAATACCTCCGGCGGTTCCGATTTGATGGCGCCAATTATCATCGAGCCCGGCCTGACCACCGAAGTCAAACAATCGATCGAATGCGAAGTACGATTCGATGCGACGGACAAACCCGAAGTCCTGACCGTCAACTTCATCTGGTAGGTGTACTCAAAACCAATAAAAAACCCGGGCAATGCCCGGGTTTTTTATTGCCGACAAAATGGCAAGCCTATTCGTCAAAGCGCAGATGTTTTACCGATTTGCCGTGGCGGCGAATCAGCTTCAGGGCCTCGATGCCGATATTGATGTGTTTTTCGACAAAGTTCGATGAAACGATTTTATCGGACGCCTCGGTTTTCACGCCTTCCGGAATCATTGGCTGGTCCGACACCAGCAGCAAGGCACCAGACGGAATGCTGTTGGCAAAACCGGTCGCGAAAATTGTCGCGGTTTCCATATCTATCGCCATGCTGCGGGTCTTGCGCAAGTATTCCTTGAACTCGACATCGTGCTCCCAGACCCGGCGGTTGGTGGTGTAAACGGTGCCAGTCCAGTAATCATGCCCGAGATCGCGGGTCATCGTCGAGATGGCGCGTTGCAATGCGAATGCCGGTAACGCCGGCACTTCAGGCAACAGATAATCATTCGAGGTACCTTCGCCGCGAATCGCCGCAATCGGCAGGATCAAATCACCCAGCTCGTTCTTGCGTTTCAGGCCGCCGCATTTGCCCAGAAAAATAACCGCTTTCGGCGGCAATGCACTCAACAAATCCATCACGGTCGCGGCATTGGCGCTTCCCATGCCGAAGTTGATCATGGTGATACCGTCAATGGTGGCACTCGGCATCGGACGATCACGGCCTACGACTTCTGCACCGGTCAGGCGGGCAAAATGGTCCAGATAACCACCGAAATTGGTCAGCAATACATGCTCGCCAAAATTTTCCAGAGCCACGCCGGTGTAACGCGGCAACCAGTTACTCACAATATCCTGTTTGTCTTTCATTCTTCTCTCCTGTGCCCCGCTATTTTGCCACGTTTAGGCATGACCTTAGTCATGTTGGCAGTACAACGCGCTCGGGTTAATGTGTCGAGGTCCAAGGGGAGAGTGTTCATGCGTAAATCCTGTCTCGTCGCCGCGATGGCGATGTTTAGTTTTTCTGTTGCCGCGTCCGGCAAGCCCGCCCAAATCGAAGCACCGAAGCCGGTGTCCGCCCCCTATCCAAGTACCTATCAACGTATTGGTTCCGGGCCTGTCCTGATTCGCAATGCCACCGTGCTTACCGGCACCGGTGAGCGCATGGACAACGCCGACGTGCTGATGCGTGATGGCAAAATTGCCGGCGTCGGCAAGAATCTCGCTGCACCCGACAATGGCACCGTGATCGACGGCACCGGCAAATGGGTAACGCCCGGCATTATCGACGACCACTCTCACCTCGGCGTCTATCCCAGCCCCGGTGTCAGCGCGCATGAAGACGGCAACGAGCTGACCAACCCCACCACGCCCAATGTCTGGGCCGAACATTCGATCTGGCCGCAAGACCCCGGCTTCGCCAAGGCCTTGGCCGGCGGAACCACCTCCATGCTCGTGCTGCCTGGCTCGGGCAATCTCATTGGCGGTCGCGGCGTGGTCGTGAAAAACGTTTACGGCAACAGCTATCAATCGATGAAATTTCCGGATGCACCGCACAGCCTGAAAATGGCCTGCGGCGAAAATCCAAAACGCGTTTACGGCAGCAAGGGTTCATCGCCGTCTACCCGCATGGGCAATGTCGCCGGCTACCGTGCCGCGTTTATCGATGCCAAGGGCTATATGAAATCCTGGGATAAATACAATGCCGGCGGCAAGGAAAAAGGCGACGAACCTGCACAGGATTTGCGTCTCGAAACACTGGCTGCCGTGATGCGCGGCGACATCAAAGTTCAAATCCACTGCTATCGCGCCGACGAAATGATGTTGATGATGGATCTTGCGAAAGAATTCAACTTCAAGATCTCGTCCTTCCATCATGCGGTTGAAGCCTACAAGATTGCGCAGCCTCTGGCCGACAACGGGATCTGCGCCTCGATGTGGGCCGACTGGTGGGGCTTCAAAATGGAAGCGCTCGACGGTATCCAGGAAAACATCGCGTTGGTGGATCGCAAGAAAAACAGTTGCGCGATCGTGCATTCCGATTCCGCCGAGGGCATTCAACGCCTTAATCAGGAAGCGGCCAAGGTGATGGCACGTTCAAACGCGCTGGGCATGAATGGTAGCCCGGAAAATGCGATGCGCTGGCTGAGTTTGAATCCTGCCAAAGCGATCGGTATCGACAAAGTCACCGGTTCGCTTGAGGAAGGAAAAAATGCCGATGTCGTGCTCTGGAACGGCACGCCTTTCAGCGTCTACGCGAAAGCCGAAAAAGTGTATATCGATGGTGCATTGATGTTCGATATCAATAACAAAAACCTGCAACCGGTGTCGGACTTTATGATTGGACAAGGAGTAAGCCCATGAAACGTCTTCTTTTAATCGCCTGCTTGCTGTCCAGCTCCGCCTTTGCCCAAAACGTATTGATAAAAAATGCGACCGTGCATACCGCCGGTACGCGCGGCACCCTGAAAAATACCGACGTGCTCGTGCAGGGCGGCATCATTCGCGCCATCGGATCGAACCTGTCGGCGCCTGGCGTCACCAGTGTTGACGCCAAGGGCAAGTCGCTCACACCGGGACTGTTTGCTGGTCTTGGTGACATTGGCTTGGAAGAAGTCTCGGCGGAAAAATCCACCGTCGATGCCAGCTTCTCGCTGGGTGAAGGCGTCACCGGACAAATGCGGCCCGAGTTCGATGTGGTACCGGCATTCAATCCCGAATTCGATATTGATCCCGATGACTCGTCTGGAGGGTTTTACTTTCACGGCATTGAGCGCCAATGCCGGCAGCAGCTTGCTGGGCGGTCAGGGCGCCATCATGCGCCTTGACGGAAAATTCGAGAATCCGATTGGTTCGCGCATTCTATTCGCCAGCATGGGTAGCAGCGCCGATGAACTCAGCGGCAGTTCGCGTGCGGCGCAATACATGCTGCTGGACCAGGCGATTCGCGAAGCACGCGGTTTGTCACCCTACGACTATAAACAGGCATTGTTGACACCTGCCGGACGCGAGGCACTGAATAAATATTTGCTCGGCGGCCGTACCGTCTTCCATGTCGAACGTGCATCCGATATCCGGCAAGTACTGGCATTCGCGAAAAAGAACGGCATGCGTCCAGTTATCGTCGGTGGCAGCGAAGCCTGGAAAGTGGCGGCGCAATTGAAAGCCGACAACGTGATCGTGTTCGTCGATGCATTGCAAAACCTGCCGTCGAGTTTCGACCAGATTGGCTCACGAATCGACAACGCGGCCTTGTTGCAAAAAGCCGGCGTGCGCGTCGGTTTGTATCGCAGCGACGATTCTTCGCAAAACGCGCGCAAGGTTCGCCAGACCGCCGGCAACGCCGTGTCCTATGGCTTGCCTTGGGAAGCCGGGCTTGCCGCGATCACCAGCGTACCTGCCGATGCATTCGGCGTCGGCGATAAAGTCGGCCGCATCGAAGTCGGCCTGATGGCCGATCTCGTATTGTGGAATGGCGATCCGCTCGAAGTAAATGCATTTGCCGAGCAAGTGTGGATGAGTGGCCAAGCCATGCCGATGACCTCCCGGCAAACCGAATTGCGCGATCGCTACATGAGCGAAGAAAACGGCATGCCGCGTGCGTACCAAAAATAATCTACATCCTCCCCTCCCCCGCAGGGGGTAGTTTCATCAGAGGGTGGCGCGCAGCGCCGGGAGAGGTAGAACACGCCAGATTCCATTTTTGCCAAAACATAATTCACCTCTGCCCTCCCCGGGAGAGGAGTTATCAAATCTAAACTACATGAAACTTCATTTGCTTGCCACCGCCATCCTGCTGACTTTTTCCACCGGCACCTTGACTGCCGCCGATAAAAAAGAAGCCGCCAAATGGGATATCAACAATTTCCACAAAGGCGCGAAAACTGTTTCGTTCACGACCGACGAGGGTACCTGGCTCGATCTCGACGTCAGTCCGGATGGCAGCACGATTGCGTTCTCGATGATGGGCGATATCTACACGCTGCCGATTAATGGCGGCACCGCGAAACGCATCAGCTCCGGTCCGGCCTTCGATGTGCAGCCACGCTTTTCTCCGGACGGAAAACAAATCGCCTACACCTCGGACCGCGCCGGCGGCAATAATTTGTGGCGCATGAATCGCGATGGTACCGATGCAAAACAGGTGACCAAGGAAAGTTTTCGCCTGCTTAACAATCCGGTCTGGACACCGGATGGCCAATACCTGATTGGACGCAAACATTTCACCTCCGAACGCTCGCTCGGTGCCGGCGAATTGTGGATGTACAACCTGAAAGGCGGCAGCGACGGTTTGCAATTGAACAAGCGCAAGAACGACCAGATGGATCTCGGAGAGCCTGCGATCAGTCCGGATGGCCGTTATGTTTATTACTCCGAAGACGTCAGCGATGGCGACACCTTCGCCTACAACAAGAATGTTTACGGCGTGATTTATGCGATCAAGCGCCTTGATCGCGAAACCGGCGAAGTACGCACATTGATTCAAACACCCGGCGGCGCGATTCGTCCGCAGCCTTCGCCGGACGGAAAATCGCTCGCATTCGTCAAGCGCATTCGCGATAAATCCGTCTTGCACGTGATGGATCTGCAATCGGGTGCCGTGCGTCCGGTTTGGGATGGCTTGTCGCATGACCAGCAGGAAGTCTGGGCAATCTTCGGACCCTATCCGAATTTCAACTGGACCCCGGATTCGAAGAACGTCGTGATCTGGGCGCAAGGCAAACTCTGGCGCGTGGACATGGCGTCCGGCGCACAAACCGCGATTCCGTTCACCGCCACTGTGCAACAAAGCCTGGTGGCGCCACTGCGTTTTTCGCATCGCGTCGACGGCAATTCTTTTTCGCCGAAAATGATCCGCGATATTACGACCAGCCCGGACAACAACAGCATTGTTTTCCATGCCGTCGGCAAACTCTGGAAAAAAACCTTGCCGAATGGAACGCCAACTCGTCTCACCTCGGACGCAAAACAATTCGAATATCAACCGGCCTACAGCAGCGACGGCAGGAAACTGCTTTACACCACTTGGTCTGATGAAAATTTCGGCGCGATCATGGAAATGGATCTGGCCTCCGGACAAAGCCGCAAGCTCACCAACGATCCTGGCTATTACTACGGCCCGCGCTACTCGAACGATGGCTCGCGCATTTTGTTCAGCAAGCAATCGGGGGGCAATCTGACCGGCGGTGTCTGGGCCGGCGAACGCGGCGTATTCGTGATGGATGCACAAGGCAAGAACGTGCAACGCGTTGCGAAAAACGGCAGTGATCCGCAGTTCGCCCCCGATGGCAAACGGGTTTATTTCCTGACCGGCGGCGGCTTGTCGAAAAAGCTGCAGAGCGTCGGCATCAACGGCGAAGAACCGCGCGATGTTTTCACGATGAAATATCCGGATTTCGTCACGATCAGTCCAGACGGCAAGTACATCGCGTTCACCGAACTGTTCAACGCCTATCTCGCACCCATTCCACAAACCGGCGGCGTGCTCGAACTTTCGAAAGACATCAGCACATTACCGGTCACGAAACTAAGCACCGATAACGGTTCTTACCTGCATTGGTCGCATGATTCGAAAACGGTGCATTGGCTGGTCGGTGACCGCTATGTCTCGCGCGGCATCAACGCGAGTGCCGCCGATAGCGGAGTCGCCATCGGATTGAGCGTGGCTACCGATAAACCCGCCGACGTTGTCGCCTTTACCGGCGGTCGCGTGATCACAATGCGCAATGCGCAAAGCCAGCAGGAAGTGATCGAAGATGGCGTGGTCGTGGTACAGGGACAGAATATTCTTGCGGTCGGCAAGCGAGGTGATGTCGCGATTCCGCAAAATGCCAAAACCATCGATGCGTCCGGCAAAACGATTTACCCCGGCATCGTCGATGTGCATGCACACGGCAACCATTTCGGTGGCGGCGTGATGGCGCAAAACAATTGGGCTTACTACGCGAATCTCGCTTTCGGCGTGACGACCTTGCACGATCCGTCCGCAACGACCGAGATGGTGTTCTCGCAATCGGAATTGCAAAAAACCGGCGAACTGGTTGGCCCGCGTGTCTTCTCGACCGGCAGTATTCTTTACGGTGCAGACGGCGATTTCAAAGTCACGGTGAACTCGCTCGATGACGCCCGCAGCAATCTGCGTCGCCTGAAAGCCAATGGCGCCTTCAGCGTGAAAAGTTACAACCAGCCGCGTCGTGAACAGCGCCAGCAAATCAACCAAGCGGCAAAGGAACTTGGCATGCTGGTGGTGGAAGAAGGTGGCAGTACCTTTAACCACAATATGACGATGATGCTCGATGGCGTTACCGGCATCGAACACAATATTCCGATTGCTCCGCTTTATCGCGACGTCATTGAAACCTGGCGCCAGACCGACGTACGCAATACACCGACACTGATCGTGAATTACGGCGGCGTAAACGGCGAGTTTTACTGGTACGGGCACACGAATGCCTGGGAAGACAAGAAGCTCAACCATTTCTTTCCGCAACAGGCATTGGACGCCCGCAGCATTCGCCGCGAAATCGGCCCTGAGTGGGATTACTACCATGTCGAAGTAGCGAAAGCTGCCAAGAAAATGCGCGATGCCGGTATCAGAATCCAGGTCGGTGGCCATGGTCAATTGCAAGGTCTGGGCACCGTCTGGGAAATGTGGATGTTGACGCAAGGTGGTATGACGCCTTGGGAAGCATTGCGTGCCGGTACGATTGATGGCGCCGATTACATCGGTTACTCGCAAGACCTGGGTTCGCTGGAAGCAGGCAAACGTGCCGACCTCGTGATCGTCAACGGCAATCCGCTGGAAAATATCCAGGCGACCGCCGACACCTCGATGGTGATGGTCAACGGACGCCTGTTCGATACCAGCACAATGGCGGAAATCGGCGGACAACAACGCCCTGCACCGACTTTCTTCTGGCAACGTGCCGGTGGCATGTCCGGCGAGAGCATCGGTCTGGAAAACGGGCCGAGCACGGATCAGGACAACGATTGATTGTTGCAATCCATCAACGCGAAAAATCCCGGCCTACGCCGGGATTTTTTATGTTCGTCATTTCTTGTTCAGTGCGGACGTGTACTATCGAATAACGAAAACAAAGAGAGCACGCTCATGGCCACACGTTATTACATTCGTCTTCCCGAACCCGCAAAAGCACGCGGCAGCGATGCCGACCTGGCCTTCAAGAGCGAAGGTGCGGAAGGCTTTGCATCCGAACTGGAAGATGCCTTGCGCAGCACCGTTCTTTTTGATCGCTGGAAAGCAAAACAGGAAGAACCCGACGATGTGGATCAAAGCCTGGCCGCTGTCGATTTGAATTCCACGGTAACGGCAACCCACAAAGATCTGGAAATCGATCTTGTCGTGGTGACATCGGTTCCCGGCGCCGTGTTCAAACATCGCATGAAATTACTGGCCGGCAGTAACTGGCAACTGAGCGATGTTAAAGCGGCTTAAAAGCCCTGCAATACCTTCATTGTGGGAGCGTCCGTCAGGCGCGAATGCTTCCCACCATTCGCGCCTGACGGACGCTCCCACTTTTAATATCAATATGCAAACTCGCGAAACACCGGATCAACCGATTGATTCCACGCAGTGTTGTACAACTCCAGCTTGCGTTCGGCTGGCGTCTGATTCGCCATCGCAAATTCAATCAGCGGTTCGATGAAGACGGCTTCACTCGCACCGGTCGAATTCAATCGATTGCGACGCTGCAAACCCATGCCGGAAATTTTCAAGGCTTCGAGTGCGAGTTCACGCAGGCTGTTATTTCTGAACGGCACCTTGAAACCCATCTTGGGCACGTTATCGCGCAGATGATTGCGTTCTTCCATCGTGAAATCTTTCACCAGATCCCAGGCGGCATCGAGCGCGGTCTGGTCGTAAAGCAAACCGACCCAGAACGCCGGCAACGCACATAAACGATTCCATGGACCACCATCGGCACCGCGCATTTCCAGATACTGCTTCAAACGCACTTCCGGAAATGCGGTCGTCATGTGGTCGGCCCAGTCCTTCATGGTCGGCAACACACCCGGCAGATTCGGCAACTCGCCTTTGAGGAAATCGCGGAAACTCAAACCGGCGCAATCGATGTATTCCTTGTCGCGATAGGTGAAATACATCGGCACGTCGAGCAGGTAATCGACATAGCGCTCGAAACCGAAACCCTCATCAAAAACGAAATCGAGCATGCCGGTACGGTTTTTGTCGGTATCGGTCCAGATATGCGAGCGATAACTCAGATAGCCATTCGGTTTGCCTTCGGTAAACGGCGAATCGGCGAAGAGCGCGGTCGCAATCGGCTGCAAGGCCAGCGACACGCGGAATTTCTTGATCATGTCGGCTTCGGAGGCATAATCCAGATTCACCTGCACGGTGCAGGTGCGGGTCATCATGTCCAGGCCGAGCGTACCGACCTTCGGCATGTAGTCGCGCATGATTTTGTAGCGGCCTTTCGGCATCCATGGCATTTCGTCGCGCTGCCATTTCGGCTGGAAACCCATGCCGAGAAAACCCAGTCGCAGTTCGTCGGCAACCGATTTCACTTCAAACAAATGATTGGCGACTTCGCAACAGGTCTGGTGCACGTTTTCGACCATGGCACCGGATAATTCCAGTTGCCCGGCCGGCTCAAGCGTGACCGAGGCGCCATCGCGCGTGAGTGCAATCAATTTTCCGTGTTCTTCGTAGGGTTGCCAGCCGAAACGCATCAAGCCGCGCAACATGGCTTCGATGCCGCGATCGCCGTCATAGGTGGGTGGACGCAAGTCATCCAGTCGAAAACCGAATTTTTCATGTTCGGTGCCAATCCGCCAGGCCGATTCGGGCTTGTTGCCCTTGGCATGAAAATCGATGATTTCCTGTTTATTCCGAATTACCTGTTCTGCCACGTTGCTTGGACCGGACATATAAAAATCTCGATAAGTATTCCGCAAAGGTGTGGGCTAGACTCTACAATCACAAGCCAGCCATTGAGCCGAGTTTAACCCAAGCATGCGTATTATTTTGTCAATCATATTGCTGCTTGCCATTGCGCCTGCTTCCGCTCAAACACTGGAGCGCGGCAATGGCCCCGAACCTTCGACACTCGATGCCCACAAATGCCCGGAAGTGGCCTGCGGCAATATCCTCCGCGATCTTTACGAAGGTCTGGTGGCAAAGGACGGCAAGGGCAAGCTGATCCCCGGCATGGCGGAGAAATGGGAAGTTTCCGATGATGGTCGAACATGGACATTCCATCTTCGCGGCAACCTGAAATGGAGCAACGGCGAAACGCTGACCTCAACCGATATTGTCCGCAGTTTCCAGCGCGCGTTTATGCCGATGACCGCGGCACCATTTGCCGAACATTTCGAGGCGATCGAAAATGTCGGTGAAATCATGCGCGGAGAAAAATCGCCATCGCGACTCGGCGTTTCATCACCCGATTCGCGCACTATCGTGATCAGGCTAAAACGTAGTGCCGCACTACTGCAATTATTGACATTGCCAACCGCATATCCGGTGTATTTACCGGCCATCGAAAAATTTTCCGCACAACACACGCGCCCCGGCAATCTGGTCAGCAATGGCGCTTATCGCCTAGATGCCTGGACGCCGCAGTCATTCGTGAAACTGGAGCGCAACCCGAACTTCCGCGAACAAGCCGGCATTCCGAATGTGCGATATCACGTGACCGAGGATGCATCGAGCGAATTGAAACGTTTTGAATCCGGCGGCCTCGATATCACCGAGACACTTCCACCGCAGCCTCTCTTCGCATTGAAACAAAAATTCGGCTCTCAACTTCGGATCTCGCCCTATCTCGGCAGTTTCTGGTTCGGCTTCAACCTGACGCAGCCTCCGCTGAAAAATAATCGTGCATTGCGGGAAGCTCTATCGCTGGCGATTGATCGCGACAAACTGACGCGCTATATCACCGGCTTTGGCGAGCAACCGGCTTATGCATTGGTTCCGCCGGGCACTGCCGATTATTCGCCAGTCGCATTGAAGTGGTCGAAACTGACGCAAACACAACGTGAAAATCTGGCCCGCAAAAAATTGCTTGCCGCCGGCTACGATAAAAACAAGCCGCTTGAAATCGAGTTGCGCTACAACACGTCCACTCCGCATCGTCGCCTGTCGCTTGCTGTCGCGGCTATGTGGCGCGACGTGCTTGGCATTCAGGTAAGGCTGCGAAACGAGGAGTGGAAAGTTTTCGTCAATAACCGGAAACAGAAAGTCATTACGCAGGTGTTTCGCGGCGGCTGGATTGCCGATGTGAACGATGCAAGGAATTTTCTTTCGAATTTCCAGAGCGGCAATGTCGTGAACTGGAGCGGCTTGAACGACAAGGAATATGATGCATTGATGCATCAGGCTGACCAGGCAAGCACATTGCAGCAACGTTCGGCATTAATGCAACAGGCAGAGATCCGACTATTGTCGGAACACGCCGTGATGCCGGTCTATTTTTACGTATCGAAACATCTTGTCAGTCCAAAAGTGCAGGGCTACGAATCCAATTTACTGGATCAGCACCCTTCCCGCTTCCTGCGTTTGCAGGGAACCAATCCATGAAGCTTTGGCTGTCGCGCATTCTCGAAGCCGTGCTTACCTTGTGGTTGCTGGCGACCCTGTGCTTCTTTCTGTTGCGCAGCGCGCCTGGCGGCCCGTTCGACAATGAGAAAACCGCGCCGCCCGAAGTACAGGCAGCGCTGAATCAGCAATATCGTCTCGATCAGCCGCTGTTTTCGCAATACACCGCATGGCTGGGTGATGTGGTGCACGGAGATCTTGGACCATCCTTTCAATACACCGATTACCGCGTTACCGAATTGATCGCCAGCAGTTTCCCGATCACATTGATCAATGGCAGCGTTGCGTTATTGCTGTCGTTGCTGGTCGGAATTCCGGTAGGCGTCTGGGCAGCATTACGCTCGGGCAGCCTGCTTGATCGTGTGCTGATGTTTGGCGCAGGGCTTGGCCTGTCGATTCCGAAATTCGTGATTGCACCGATTCTGATTCTGGTGTTCGCGGTGACGTTGAAATGGCTGCCAGCCGGCGGCTGGAATAACGATTGGCAAAGTGCGTTGTTGCCGATTATCGCCTTGTCGCTGCCGAATCTTGCTTACTGCGCACGGCTCACTCGCGCCAGTTTGCTGGAAGTATTGAGCGCCGATTATTTGCGTGCCGCAAAAGGCCGCGGGTTTTCCGGCGCGCGCCTGCTGTTTCGTCACGCACTCAAACCCGCGCTATTGCCAGTGATTGCCTGGCTTTCACCGGCACTGATCAATGTCGTCAGCGGCTCGGCCGTGGTCGAACAAGTATTCGGCATTCCAGGCATTGGCCGGTATTTCGTGCAGGGCGCATTGAATCGCGATTACACGCTGGTACTCGGCGTTGTGCTGTGCATTGGTACGGCGATCGTGATCATTAATGCGCTGGTGGATGCGCTGCGGACACGGATGGATCCGCGATTGCGAGATTCGTAAGGTCTCCAGATTCTCTTGTGGGAGCAGGTTTACCAGCGATTGATGATTCAGTGTATCGAGATCTGAAAGTTCTGATCGCTGGTAAACCCGCTCCCACAAAATCAAAAACTAAACCCCGAGCTGCAACCAGTTCGCGACGACTCCGCGCGCTTCATCCACACCCAGTTTCGTTTCCGATGAAAACAATTGCACCGATGCCGTGCCGGCAAGCTGCGCTTTCACCTCTCGGATGGTTTTGGTTTGTTCGCCACGACCAATCTTGTCGGCCTTGGTCAGCAAAATATGCGCGGGCATGCCGCGGCGGAATGCATAACTCAACATACCCTGATCGAATTCGCGCATGGGGTGGCGTATATCCATCACCACGATCAAGCCGGCCAGTGCCTGACGCGTATGAAAGAATTCATTGATGAATTCCTGCCAGTGCACGCGCAAATTTTCCGGCACCTTGGCATAGCCATAGCCCGGCAAATCGACCAGATGTTTTTCCGGCGCCACCTGAAAATAGACCAGTTGCTGGGTGCGGCCGGGGGTTTTCGAGGTGCGCGCCAGACTGTTCTGGTTGCATAGGGTATTCAAGGCGCTGGATTTGCCGGCGTTCGAGCGGCCTGCGAAGGCGACTTCGAAGCCGGTGTCGGTCGGCAATTGACTTGGTAAATGGGCGGCTAGCCGGTATTCGGCGCGGGCAAGTGGGTTCTTCATGGCGCTAGTTTACGCGAAGCGGCTCGAATCCTCGCTTTACATTGACCATTCCCCACGCAGACTGGGATAATTAGCGCCTTAGCCGCTAGGTTTGCGGCCCTTCAAATCTTTGTTCGGAGCCTTTCCATGAAGTTCTCCCCCATTATTGGTGTGGTAGCTGCTGTCCTCGTCACCGGTGCCATTGCTGCGCAGCAAGCGGCAACCGTTCAGCCTGTTGCAGAAGCCGCTCCAGCGCCAGTAGTTGCGCTGGCAGATGAAAAACCCGCAACGGCCGGCGATGCGACCCGTGGGCAGACCAAGGCAGGTTCCTGCGCGGCCTGCCATGGTGCAGACGGCAACTCAGCCGACCCGCAATACCCCAAGCTGGCCGGCCAGCATGAGCTGTATATCGCCCGCCATCTCGCTCTTTTCAAAAATGGTGGTCGCGAAAATCCCATCATGATGGGTATGGCTGCCGCATTGACCGCGCAGGATATGCGCGATGTCGGCGCCTACTTCGCAACCCAAAAAACACTGGCCGGAATTGCCGACGACACCGTGATCAAGGAAGGCCCGCATCAGGACAAAAAATTCTATCAAGTGGGTGAGCGCATTTACCGTGGCGGCAAAGCCGATGGCACACCTTCCTGTATCGCTTGCCATGGCCCTACCGGTCGCGGCGTTCCCGGCCCGACCTATCCTGCGATTGGCGGCCAGCATGCTGCTTACACCGTAGCCAAACTGACAGCATTTAAAACCGGCACGATCTGGGGCAAGGACGACAAAGCCAATGCGATCATGAAAGCAGTGGCAAAAAACCTGAGCGATGAAGAAATCCAGGCTTTGGCGACTTATCTGCAAGGCTTGCATGATGCCTCCGACGGTCAGACCGTAGCCGAAAAATAAAAAAGTTCCGTTGCCGGCTTCCGGCTTTCAGCTCTGGTTATGCCGGCTCTGTGCAGAGTGCCGAAAATTTGTTTATTCAGGAGAGTCCCATGTTGCGTCGCTTGCTGGTTGCCCTGTCCTTTTTGTTGCCTCTTTCTGCAGTAGCGCAACCCATGGCGCCGGGCATGCCACGTGCCGGCATTGACTACGAAGTTTTGCAGGCACCGCAACCGACCTTTGCCCCGGTCAAGGGAAAAATCGAAGTCGTCGAAGTTTTCAGTTACGCCTGCCCGCATTGCGCCCACTTCCAGAGCTACGTGAATGCATGGAAGAAAAAGATTCCGGCCGATGTCAATTTCATCTACGTCCCCTCCGTTGGCCAGGGCTCCTGGGAACGCTTCGCACGCGGCTTCTACGCGGCGGAAAGCAAGAAGATCCAGACCCGCTCGCACGATGCCCTGTTCAACGCGATATTCGTCGAACAAAAACTTTCGCCGAATGCATCACTTGACGAAATTGCAGGCTTCTATTCAAGTTTCGGTGTCGATAAAAAGGCGTTCGTTGACCTGATGATCAGCAAGCAAGTCAACGAACGTGCAGACAAATCGAGACAGTTCACCATGCGCACCGGCGCAAACAGCACGCCGACGATCATTATCGCCGGCAAATACAAACTCAATGCCACCCAGGATCGCGGCTTTGAAGGCATGATTAAAACCGTTGATTTCATTCTCGCCAAGGAACGCGCCGCGATGAAAGCGCCAAAAACCAAAACAGCAACTTCGAAATAAATCGACGTAGCTGCCTCGAAATCTTCCGGGAGAATTTTTGCAATGAATGCCATTCTGCGTCGTATCTTTACCGCAAGCCTGCTGATGCTGCCTCTCGCGACAGTCGCGCAAACTGCCGCGCCACGCTTGAATGTCGATTACTTTGTACTTGAAACACCGCAGCCCGTTTACGAATTGGTGAAAGGCAAAATTGAAGTCGCGGAAGTTTTCAGTTATGCCTGCCCCCACTGTGCCGATGCCAGCTCTACCGTCAGCGCTTGGGCAAAAACAAAAGCACCCGATGTCAATTTCGTCTATGTGCATGCGATTGGCCAACCCGCATGGGAACGCTTTGCGAGGGGCTTCTACGCTGCCGAAGCCAAGAAAATCCAGGCAAATACCCATGAGAAGGTCTTTCAGGCCGTGTTTGTCGAGCAAAGCCTCAAATACGATGCTTCGCTTGAAGACATCGCAAAGTTCTACAGCAAATACGGCGTTACCGCCTCGCAAATGCTGGCCATCATGAACAGCCCCAGCATCAATGCCAAATTGAATCGCTCGAAACAGTTCAGCATTCGCACCGGTGCAAACAGCACGCCGACGATCATCGTGGCAGGCAAGTACCGCGTCAACGTGACGCGCGAAGGTGGCTTCAAGGGCATGATGAAAACGGTTGATTTTCTGGTAGCCAAGGAACGGGCCGCCATTGCCGCCCGCACACCGGCAAAACCTGCAGCAAGCAAGCCGCCGGTCCCGAAGAAATAATTTCCGTCCTGAAAAAGCCGCTTAGCGGCTTTTTTATTGCCCGCGCTGCAGATTGCATGCACCGCCGCTTGGGGCCAGACTAGTTGCCAATGACAAACACGCCGACAGCCATCCGCATACTCAGCAGCAATATCCAGGCCGGCTCGCGAACACGGGCCTATCGAGAGTACGTGACACGTTCCTGGTCACATGTACTACCCAATGGCAAACGGGCAAATCTTGATGATCTTGCCAGGCTGACATCGCAATTCGATATTGTTGGCCTGCAGGAAAGTGACCCCGGAAGCCTGCGCTCAGGTTTCGACAACCAGGGCAATGTGCTGGCCGAGCTGGCAAAATTTCCCTTTCACAGCCATCAGGCCAATCGTCGCATTGGTCGCATTGCCGGTAGTGGCAATGCCTTGCTCAGCCGGCTGGAGCCTAGCGAAATGCTGGATTACGTCTTGCCCGGACGACTCGCCGGACGCGGCGTGCTGATTGCCACTTTCGGCAGCGGAAAACAGAGCTGGCAACTGGCCATCACGCATTTGTCGCTCGGCGTAAAGTCACGCCAGCTGCAATGCAATTTTCTGGCGGACCTGTTTGGTGATTGCAGACGATTGGTCTTGATGGGGGATTTCAACTGCGAAGCCGATGCGCCGGAAATGCAGGTGCTGTATCGACGGACCCGGCTACAAGCTCCTCCGCAGCGTATCGCCACTTTTCCAAGCTGGGCGCCGACGCGGTCGCTTGATCATATTTTGTGCGCCGGTTTCGATATGTGCGATTACGAAGCCGTGGTAGCGGCCGGCTCGGACCATCTGGCAATTGCGGCGAGCATCAAAGATCGCCTGTAAGTGAGCCAGTCGGGCCACGGCCCGACTGAAGATCACCGCAACGCATATCCGAATTGCTGGCGGAACTGCTCGGCAAATTCTTCGTAATCAAAGCGCTGGTTTTGCGGACCGACATTCTCGATTTTCAATGCCCCCATCAATGAAGCAATGCGGCCTGTTGTCGCCATATCCATGCCGTGCATCCAGCCGTAAATCAAACCGGCACGATAAGCATCGCCGCAGCCGGTGGGGTCTACGACGCGAATGGCCGTCGCAGCAGGAATTTGCATCATCCCGTTTTTGGAATGGATCTCGGATCCCTTCGGACCACGGGTAATCAGGTAGGCCTGTACTCGCTCGGCAATCTGTTTTTCGTTCAAACCGGTTTTTTCCTGCAACAGGTTCGATTCGTAATCATTCACGGTGACATAGGTCGCCTGCTCGATCATCTGGGTCAGCTCTTTGCCATTGAACAAGGGCATCGCCTGGCCTGGGTCGAAAATGAACGGGATATTGCATTCGGCAAACTCGGCCGAATTCTGCAGCATCGCTTCATAGCCATCCGGCCCGACAATCCCGAAGCCGACATCGGGCACATCACGGACATGGTTTTCATATGAACGCATCATCGCGCCTGGATGAAAGGCGGTAATCTGGTTGTCGTCCAGGTCGGTGGTGATAAAGGCCTGGGCAGTGAATAAATCCGGCAGCTCCTTAACATGGTCGAGACTGATGCCGCATTCTTCGAAATGGCTGCGATAAGTAGCAAAATCCTGCCCGACTGTGGCCATGGGCACAGGATTACCGCCGAGCAACTTGAGGTTGTAGGCGATATTGCCAGCGCAGCCACCGAATTCGCGGCGCATGCGGGGCACCAGAAACGAGACATTCAGGATGTGTACCTTGTCCGGCAAAATATGGTTCTTGAACTGATCCGGAAACACCATGATGGTGTCAAACGCGAGCGAACCACAAATCAATGCCGATGCCATCATGAATCCTTCAAAAGGGAATGGCGCGAAGGCCATGAAATCAAACTGTACCCGTCCGGATCAAACTTGCCGGGGGCGCTTATATTAACGCGAGCTGTACGTTATGGCATTAAATATTTCTACGAAGTATTTGCCAGAAACCGTGATTATTCCTTGCTCTCAGCCCCCCGTAATTGATACTCTAACAACTTCATTTTTCTTATCCAGCGCAGGCTTCAACGATGTTCAAGAAGCTCCGCGGGCTGTTTTCAAACGATCTTTCAATTGATCTCGGCACCGCAAATACCCTTATCTATGTTCGTGGCCAAGGCATTGTCCTGAATGAGCCTTCCGTTGTAGCAGTTCGTCGTGACCGCACAGGTAGCAATACGATGATCGTTGCGGCGGTGGGTACCGAAGCAAAACAGATGCTTGGCCGCACTCCCGGCAATATCGCCACGATTCGCCCGATGAAAGATGGCGTGATTGCCGACTTCACATACACAGAGGCGATGCTGAAACACTTTATCCGCAAGGTACACACCTCGCGTTTTCTGCGTCCCAGCCCGCGTGTCCTGATTTGCGTGCCTTGCGGCTCAACGCAGGTCGAGCGCCGCGCGATCAAGGAATCGGCCGAAGAAGCCGGCGCCCGCGAAGTGTATTTGATCGAAGAACCGATGGCTGCTGCCATCGGTGCAGGTATTCCGGTGCATGAAGCACGCGGCTCGATGGTCATCGATGTCGGCGGCGGCACTTCCGAAATCGCGGTCATTTCGCTCAACGGCATCGTGTACGCACAATCGGTGCGTATCGGTGGCGACCGCTTCGACGAAGCGATCATCAATTATGTCCGTCGCAACCACGGCACCTTGATTGGTGAAACCACCGCCGAACGCATCAAGCTGGAAATCGGCAATGCCTTCCCGCAAGCCGAAGTCCGCGAAATGGAAGTCTCCGGCCGTAATCTGGCGGAAGGCGTACCTCGCATGATTTCAATCAACACGACCGAAGTACTCGAAGCATTGCATGAACCATTGGCAGGCATTGTCAGCGCAATCAAACAGGCGCTGGAGCAAACTCCACCCGAGTTGTGCGCCGACGTTGCAGTGCGCGGCATCGTGCTTACCGGCGGTGGCGCGTTGCTCAAGGATCTGGACAAGCTGATTTCGGAAGAAACCGGCTTGCATGTTCATGTCGCCGATGATCCGCTGACCTGCGTCGCGCGTGGCGGCGGCCGGGCATTGGAACTGGTCGACATGCATGGCAATGAATTTTTCTCGCCGGAATAATTCAAGGCTTCACTCTGAATGAGTAATTCAAAAATGCGAATCTGTATTCCGCATTTTTTACAGAAGTTCAATGCCGGCGCGTTCATCGCGCCGGTTTTTTTTAACTGACAGAGGCTCGGGATTCTATTCGTGGTGTACGCGTCGTCATCCACAAAACGATTCAGTGATAGCGCGAGCGAAACGCTTCCGTTGCTGGCATACCTTATTCTGGCCAGCGTGCTTATGTTGACCGATCACCGCATGAATGTCGGACAACAAGCGCGTGAAAAACTTTCAGTCGTTATCGAACCCGTCTGGTGGCTTGCGTCTCTACCCTCGCGCATGTGGTCGGGAGTCGATGACGAACTGGCCACGCGCCAGGCATTGCAGGACAGCAATGAAAGATTACTGCACGAACTTCAAGTCGTGAACGCCCGCATGCAACGCATGAGCGCGATCAATGATGAAAACCAGCGTCTGCGCGATTTGCTGCATGCGAAACGAAATGGCAGCCTGCAAGTGCAGATGGTGAGCATCCTCGATGTCGATTTGAACCCCTATCGCCAACGCATTGTGCTCAATGCCGGAACCCGACAAGGTGTCAAAGTCGGCCAGGCCATCATGGATGCCGGCGGCATGTTGGGGCAGGTAATCGAAGTCTCGGATAACAAGGCCACCGCATTGCTGGTTACCGATGCCGATCACGCGATTCCGGTGCAAGTGGCACGCTCGGGTTTTCGTGCCATTGCATTCGGTACAGGAGACCCGGGCTCATTATTGATTTCCGATATTCCACAAAGTGCAGACATTCGGAAAGGCGATCTTTTGGTTACCTCGGGAATGGGCGGGCGTTTTCCGGCCGGCTTTCCGGTGGCCACCATTGAAAAACTCAGCCCCAACGATACCGGTTTGTTCATGGTGGGCAAGGCTAAACCGGCCGCACGCATGGACCGCGGCCTCGAGGTCTTGCTGGTCAATGAAATCGTTCCCAGCCCGCCGAGCCCCGCTCGCGTAGTCACTCCAACAGGTAAGCCGCCAGTAGCCGGTGGCTCGGCAACTCCACCGATCAAGCCTGAAGCAAACAGCAAGCCAAAGCAGCCGACAGAATCGCCTGTGCCAGCATCGGATATCGATGCCAACGCCGACAATAATAACGACCGCCCATGATTCGCCAGTCTTCCAGCCTGATGCGCACCCTCACCTTGCTGGCCGGCCTGGTATTCCAGATTATTCCGCTGCCCTCCGGACTCGATCTGGCAAGGCCTTACCTGCTCGCATTGTTTCTTTGCTACTGGTGTCTTGAAACCCCCGAAAAAACCGGTCTTGGAACGGCATTTATCTACGGCCTGCTATCGGATTTGTTCTCCAGCGGCATGCTGGGTGAGCAGGCGTTGCGGCTCGTGATCCTCGCCTTTCTGGTATCACGGTTTCGTGCACGTTTGCGTTTTTTTCCATTGTGGCAACAGGCACTCGCCGTCTTCGCCCTGCTGTTGAATGACCGACTGATCATGAGCCTGCTGCATTGGCTGGTGAATGATCACGGCCTGTCTTGGGTTGCCTGGTTATCGCCCGTACTCGGAATGCTGGTGTGGCCTTGGCTTTTCGTCGGCATCGATATGTTGCGTCTGCGTGCCCGCGAGAGAAGTTAAGTGATACGCAGCTTACGCCGTCAACGCATAAAAAATAACATCGCGGAAAGCGAACAGTTCCGTCGGCGCTCATTCGTTGGTTTTTTGTGTATTGCCATGGCAATGGGAGGCCTGGCATTCGGGTATTTCAGGCTGCAGGTACTGCAACACCAGGAATACCAGTTGCGTTCGGATGCCAACCGCATCAAGCCGCGCCCGATTGTGCCGGCACGCGGACTGATTTACGACCGTAACGGAAAATTACTGGCCGACAATATTCCGGCCTACCGTCTCGAACTGGTGCCGGAGCAAATCGAGGACATTGATAAAACGGTTCTGGACCTGAAAAAAATAATTTCGCTCGGAAACGAAGATATCGAGGCATTCCAGCAAGCTCGCAAGGCGACACGTCGATTTCGTCCGGTGGTATTGAAACTGCGCTTGAATGAAGAAGAGCGCGCCAAACTCGCCATCAATCGCTACCGTCTGCCCGGCGTGGAAGTCGTGCCGTATCTTACGCGGCGCTATCCTTACGAAAACATGTTTGCCCACGTCATCGGGTATGTCGGCCGTGTAGATGCAAAAGATCTTGAAAAAATGGGCGACAGCAAATTTGCTGCCTTGTCGCATACCGGCAAATCCGGCCTGGAAAAATATTACGAAGAAGTTCTGCGCGGTGAAATCGGTTACGAATCCGTCGAGACCAATGCACAGGGTCGCCCTTTGAAGACAATCGGCATGCAACAGGCAAGCCCGGGTTTCGATATTCAATTGAGCATCGACGCCGATTTGCAGCGAACCACGATTGAAGCCTTCGGTGAGCTTCAAGGTGCGGCCGTTGCAGTCGATCCGCGTACCGGCGAAATACTCGCGATGGTCAGTCTGCCGCTGTTTGATCCAAACCTGTTTATCAACGGTATTTCGCATACCGATTACCGTGCGCTGACCGAAAATTTATCGCGCCCCCTGTTCGATCGCAATCTGCACGGCGGAACGCCGCCAGGCTCCACCATCAAACCATTCGTTGGTCTGGCGGGTCTCGAGTCCGGGCTGCGTAAACCGGAAGATAAAATTCTTTCGACCGGCGAATTCTTTTTGCCAGGTGTTTCGCGCGGCTTTCGCGATTCGCATCATGGTGGGCATGGTTGGGTAAACCTGCAGGAATCGATCGCGCAATCGGTCAATACCTATTACTACAAACTGGCGGTGGATCTCGGCATCCAACGCTTCGATGCGTATATGAAAAAATACGGTTTCGGTCAAAAAACGGGGATTGATCTTTACGGCGAAAATACCGGCGTCATGCCTTCTCCCGAATCGAAACAGAAAAGATTCAAGCAGGCCTGGTATCCCGGCGACACAGTGAACGCGGGCATCGGACAAGGCATGTGGATCGTAACGCCACTCCAGCTGGCACAAGCGACTGCAGCACTGGCCAACAATGGCGAGCGCAACCATCTTCATCTTCTGAAGGCAAAACGCCAGGGCTTTCAAGGGCAATGGCAGCCAGAGCCCTTGCGCGCCAGCGAACAAATCGCGAATGACCAAGCGCACATCAATGCGGTAAAAGAAGGTATGTGGGGAACCGTGAACGGATCTCGCGGCACTGCTCGTGCCATAGCTGTTGGTGCGCAATACACCATCGCAGGAAAGACGGGGACAGCCCAGAAAGTAAGCCGGAAGGGAAATGTCAGCCTGAATCCGAACCAGCTTGCCTTGAACCAACGTCACCAAGCACTGTTTATCGGTTATGCACCGGCCGAAAATCCGAAAATCGCCGTTGCTGTTGTTGTCGAACATGGTGGCTTCGGTGCCACTACTGCAGCACCGATTGCCAGAAAAATGATGGATGCCTGGCTACTGCCCAAATTGCCGCCGACACAGGCACCTGCGGAACCCGCCAAAGCGACCAATGCCGTTCCTGTTCCCGCGACTCCTGCACCGGATGCAACGCCATGATTCGCTGGTTGCAGGCATGGGTCGCCGATTGGATGGATTGCATCGACTTTCCGCTGCTCGTTGGTTTGCTGCTGATTTTGAGCACGAGCCTGATCGTACTCTCCAGTGCAGGCGCTGCCGAAGGCCAGCATTTTGTACTGGCGCAGGGCGCACGATTTGCTGCAGGACTGGTGGCAATGTTATTGATTGCCCGCATCCCGCCGCATCGTCTCCGCGCCTGGACACCGATCATTTTCGCATTCACTCTTGCCTTGATGCCGGTCGTATTCGCCGTAGGCTCCGGTCGCAGTGCGCGCTTATGGATTAATCTTGGTTTTTTCTATTTACAGCCAGGCGAATTATTGAAATTAAGCGTTCCGATGATGGTGGCCTGGTATTTGCATCGCGTCGTACTTCCGCCATCATGGACCAGCATTGCCATTTGCGGCTTGATTATCGGCATTCCGTCAGCACTCATTATCCAGCAGCCCGATCTTGGCACGGGCTTATTGGTTGCTGCATCGGGAGCATTTGCGCTCTATCTTGCCGGCATGCACTGGTGGCGAATCGGTCTTTTCGTCGGCTCCGGCATGGCATCGCTCCCCATCGCCTGGCAATTCCTGCATGAATATCAAAAAAATCGCATTTTGACCTTCGTCTATCCCGAATCCGATCCACTCGGCACAGGCTGGAATATCATCCAGTCGAAAATCGCGATTGGTTCCGGCGGCTGGTTTGGGAAAGGCTTGGGCAATAGTACGCAGGCAAAACTGGATTATCTGCCGGAACACACTACCGACTTTTTGTTTTCGGTTCTGTCCGAGGAATGGGGCTGGATTGGCGTGATCTTTGTTTTCAGTCTCTACATTTTTGTCATCGGTCGCTGCCTGTGGATTGCCGCCAACGCACGCGATGGCTATTCACGCATTCTGGTTGGCGCATTGGCAATGACATTCTCCGTGTATGTCTTGGTCAACGGTGGCATGGTGGTCGGGCTATTGCCTGTCGTGGGCGTACCTATGCCATTGTTGAGTTACGGCGGTACTTCGGCCGTTTCCCTGCTGGCGGGTTTCGGCATCGTGATGTCGGCGAAAGCCCACCGTAAATTCCTGGGCGCCTAGGCTGAACAAAATCTTTATTCAAGCCATGTTAGATTAGCGAAAACTTCAGGTCACACCACTATGCGAATTGCTTTCTTGGCAGCTTCACTTTGTTTTCTTGCCGCCTGCGCCGGCGAAGTCAAAAAGAACGAACCCGCAACCCCGATCGTTGCTGCAACACCCTCGCCAGCACCTGTTGTCGCAATTGCTCCGACTACATCGGCCACGACAAGTGCCGCAACGATTCCGCCTTTGAGACCCGAAGAAAAAATCGAATTGTTCATCGCCGACACTTCGAAAAAATTCAATATCCCCGAAAACGAAATTCGTGCGACGCTTGCACAAGCGCAATATCGCCAAAGCATTATCGATGCGATTACCCGGCCGGCCGAAGCCAAACCCTGGAAAAGCTACCGTCCGATTTTCATTACAGATGCCCGGATCAATGGCGGCCGCAAATTCATGGCCGAACATCGCGTTGAATTGCAACGCGTACAGGATCGTACCGGTGTGCCAGCGGAAATCATCGTGGCAATCATCGGCGTGGAAACCAGCTACGGCGCCAACATGGGCAACTACAAGGTATTGGATGCCCTGTACACACTCGGTTTTTACTATCCGAAACGCGAAGCGTTTTTCTCTAGCGAACTGGCGCACTTGTTTGAGCTGAGCAAAGTCGAAAAATTCGATATCCAGCAACTCAAGGGAAGCTATGCCGGCGCCATGGGCTGGGGGCAATTCATGCCTTCGAGCTATCTGAATTATGCAAAGGATGGCGACAACGACGGGCGCCGAAATCTTTTCGTCGATCTCGACGATGTCTTTTCATCAGTAGCCAATTATTTTGTCGGTTATGGCTGGCGCAAGGGTGAGCCCGTGTTCGTGCGTGCCAGCATGGATGGCACCGCGTTGCCTTTCGTACCCGAAACCCTCGAGGCAAAGTATTCGCTTGCCGAGCTTGCACAAAAAGGCTATCGCCCGACATCGAATGTTCCCGATCTTCCAGCTACTTTGCTGACACTGGATGGCAGCGAAGGCAGTCGAGCACTGGATCGGGTTCAATAATTTCTATGTGATTACGCGTTACAACCGCTCGCCCTTATATGCCATGTCGGTTTACCAATTGGCGCAAGCCATCGCCGCTCCTGCTTCAAATATTCCTGCTGCGCAATGAGATGGACTGTCACGGCAGTATTGCTGGCATTTTCGATTGTCGGGTGCGCCAGCAAGCCGGTTCGAAAATCACATGAGATGCCTGCACCGAGGCAACATGATTCACCGCCCAACAGAAATAGTGATGCGCCTTCAGGTCGGATGACGGATTCGGAAAAACACGATCCCTGCGCCCCCATTTACGAACATGACGAAACACGCTACACCGCGGGAGGGCTGTATGCACCGGAACTTTCCGATAGTGCACCGCCCAGCGGAATCGATGTCGACCGGCTAGCCGAGCCAACGCCAAAGCCGGAACCCTTGGCGAGATACGGCAATAAATCACCGTATACCGTCCTCGGTAAGACCTACTACGTGCTTGATCAGTCTGATGATTATGACCAGCGCGGCATTGCATCCTGGTATGGCCAAAAATTCAATGGCCGAAAAACATCGAGCGGTGAAATCTATTCGATTTGCGAATTTTCCGCTGCACACAAAACCCTGCCATTGCCGAGTTATGTGCGCGTCACCAATACCAGAAACGGAAAAAACGTCATCGTGCGCGTGAATGATCGCGGGCCTTTTCATGAGGGTCGCATTATTGACCTTAGTTACGTTGCCGCCATCCGTATTGGTCTTGATAAAACCGGCACAGCACCTGTACGTGTCGAACTCGTCAGAGCCGGTGATTCGCCAAACGCGACAAGATCCGAACCCGATATTATCCGGAACCAAAACAAGAACGATGAAGTCTCACTGCAATTCGGAAGCTTTGCCGACAAGGACAATGCGAAACGTCTTCAGGATCGACTGCAAGATGCCGATATTGGCGATATAGAACTCGATAAAGTCGATATTCAAGGACGGACACTTTGGCGGGTTCTGATGCAATCGGCAAAAAATGAACAGTTGGACGGCATTTTCGAAAAAATCCGCCAATTGGGCCTGCCTAAACCGAAAGTTCTCGCGCAAAAGCTTTAGAATTGCGGCATTGAAATTAACCGTGTCTGTTGGAGTATCTATGCGTTTGTCACACCTGTTTCTAGCGGCCCTTTGCACCGCCACTGTCGGCCTCGCCATCGCGCAAACACCTGCGCCGAGTCCCGCAGCGAGTCCAACGGCAACCGCCGCGCCCATGCCGCCTGCTCCGGCCCCCCAAGGCGCGAAAGCCTGGCTGTTGATGGATTCCGCGACCGGCCAGATTCTGGCTGGTGAAAATGTGGACATGCCGGTAGAACCCGCCAGCATCACCAAAGTAATGACCAGCTATGTCGTGGCTGCTGAAATCAAAAACGGCAAGATCAAAGACACCGACATGGTGACCATTTCCGAAAACGCCTGGCGTGGCGGCGGTGGCAGCACTGACGGCTCCACCAGTTTTCTCCCGCTGAATGGACAGATCAAACTCGCCGAACTCGAGAAAGGCATGGTCATTCAATCGGGCAACGATGCCGCGATTGCATTGGCAGAACATACCGCCGGCAGCGAAGCGGCATTTGTTTCATTGATGAACAGCTATGCCCAGCGCATCGGCATGAAGCACACGCACTTCATGAATCCGCATGGCTTGAGTGCCGAAGGCCATGTTTCGACGGCACGCGATCTGGCATTGATGGGCCGCGCAATGATTCGCGAGTTCCCGAATGCCTATGCCTACAACAAGATGAAAGAACTCACCGTCAACGGCATCACTCAACACAACCGCAATGGCTTGCTCTGGAAAGATCCAAGCGTTGACGGTATTAAAACGGGACATACATCAACAGCCGGTTTCTGCTTATTGGCTTCTGCACAACGTGATAACCAACGCTTGATCTCCGTTGTAATGGGCATCGATAGTAAATCGCAAGCCGAAGGTTTCCGTCTGCGCGAAATGGGCAATCTGAATTTGCTTAACTGGGGTTTCCGCTTCTTTGAATCGCATACTCTTTATGCCGCCGGCGCAAAAATCGCAGAACCTAAAGTCTGGAAAGGCCAGGCTGATCTCGTGAAACTCGGCGTTGCCGAAGACATGCAGATCAATGTACCGCGTGGCCGTTATCAGGAATTGAAACCCAGCATGGATTTGCCGAAGTTTGTCGTCGCACCACTCAAGAAAGGCCAGAAGGTCGGCACGGTACGCGTCAGCCTCGATGGTAAAGTCATTGCGGAACGTCCATTGGTTGCATTGAACGATGTTGAAGAAGCCGGCTTCTTCGGTCGCCTGTGGGATGAATTCTGGATGTGGTGGGAATCCTGATCGGTTCCCGCTTTAAGCATTTTCAAGCTACTTATAATTACAGATGAAACGCCAGATCGCCCACTACCAATTGGTTTCCGAACTTGGTCGTGGCGGCATGGGCGTTGTCTACAAGGCATACGAACCCGCGTTGGAGCGTTATGTCGCGATCAAGGAATTATCCTCATCCTTGTCGCATGATCCGGATTTGGTGCAGCGCTTCATTCGTGAAGCGCGTGCGATGGCTGCGTTGAATGATCCGCATATCATTCAAATCCATTTCATCGGCCAGGATGGCGAGCAGCCCTATTTCGCCATGGAGTTTGTTGATGGTGAAAGTCTTTCATCATTGCTGGAACGCGAAGGCCCGTTAAAAACTGCCGATGCCTTGAAGATTTGCCAGCAAGCAGCACGGGGCCTTGCAAGCGCACATACACAAGGCGTTATCCATCGTGATATCAAACCCAGTAACTTGATGCTGAACAAGCGGGACCAGCTCAAAATTGCGGATTTCGGAATCGCGTTCACGCAAAAGGATTTTTCAAAAAAACTTACGGCAACGGGCGATGTTGTCGGCACACCTGGGTATTTGTCGCCCGAAGTCTGCCTGGGTAATCCAGTGGATGCGCGCTCCGATTTGTTTGCGCTGGGAATTGTTTTATATGAAATGTTGAGCGGGCAGATCCCGTTCAATGACCCAAGCCCGCTGAAGTTGATGCTCAGCGTTGTGGAGTCGGAAGTTCCGGACATACGCAAACTCAATCAATCAATTGATCCAGAAACTGTCACGATTTTAAACAAACTGCTGGCGAAGAATCCGGAAGATCGCTTTCAATCTGCTGACCAGTTGCTGTCGGCAATTGCAAAACACGCTGAGATAACCGATCAGTCTTTATCGGTGCATGCGCGCCTGCCTTCAGGTGCCGCCAGCACCATGCTCGCGACACCGGGTTTGATCAAAACAGATGCCGCAAAGACCGCTAAGTCAGGCAGCGATGCTCGTGCTAATAATTCCGGTAGCTTTTTTTGGCCATCGATTGTCGGTATTGCATTGATAGCTATTGGTGGATTGCTATGGGTCAATCGTCCGGCCAATCCGGACTTAGTACCTGAGAAAATCGACTCTAAAATTCAAACACCACAGTCCGTAAACGATAAAGCACTTGATAGTGCTGAGCTTGCAGCTGCGGCCATCGCGACGATCAGTCCTGTGTCGGAATCAGTAAAAAAGACTGCGCCCGAAAAGCTGCCCGTTGAAAAGAAAGATCTTATAGCAACAGAAAAAATCTTGCCTGCAGATAAAGAGAAGCCGGCAAAAGAAATAGTGCCTGCAGTACCTCTGCAACGCATGAAGAAATACGGCGAAGTTTTTCTTGGTCCGCAAAATGAAGAAGTATCAGTAGCCGAGGTCGATGGTGAAGATGTCGCTTATATAAAAGTAACCGGCATCAATAGTCCTTATGACGGCAAAGTCATTCGTACAGCACCGAAGCCGGCGGCTTATGACGGTAGGGATTACGTTATCCAGTATCAAGGTAGCGATTACGTTGTACTTGTCGTGCGCAAATATTCAAATCGCGAAAAACTGATCGAACTTTACCTGCCGGGACTCGGTGATGAAGTAAAGCTGAGCTATGATGCAGACCTGTCTAAAAAACTCGATACAAACAGCATCCGTGACGAGTATCAAAGTCAGAAGAAATAATTCCTGACGGGTATCGTCGCCTATCGGCCCGCTCGGATGTAGGGGCGCACGCTTGCTGCGCCCAACAGTTACGAAAAAACTATGGGCGCAGCAAGCATGCGCCCCTACGGACTTGTTGATGGCGGCGCCTATGTACCGCGCAAAACAAAACCCCGCCTCTTACGAGACGGGGTTTGTCTTAAATAAAACCCTGGCGATGACCTACTCTTGCATGGCTTGAGCCACACTACCATCGGCGCGGTTGCGTTTCACTTCCGTGTTCGGGATGGGAACGGGTGGTACCACAACGCTATGTTCACCAGGGAGAGGGTGGAGGGTCGCATTAAATCGATGGATTGATTCAAGCGCACACGCTCTCATGGGGTTGCTTGGGACGGATTATACAGCAATCCGCCTTTCAGCTAATAAGTTCTTGGGATGTAATTAATGTTTGAGTTTCGTCTCGATGTTTCGCGAGGTTAAGTGCTGTTACAGGCTTGAACTGTAAAAGCAACTTGAGGTTATATGATCAAGCCGCACGGATCATTAGTATCAGTTAGCTCAATGCATTACTGCACTTACACACCTGACCTATCAACGTCGTAGTCTTCAACGTTCCTTTAAGAGACTTAAGTCTCGGGATATCTCATCTTGAGGCGCGCTTCCCGCTTAGATGCTTTCAGCGGTTATCGCTTCCGAACATAGCTACCCAGCAATGCCTCTGGCGAGACAACTGGAACACCAGGGGTTCGTCCACTCCGGTCCTCTCGTACTAGGAGCAGCCCCTCTCAAATATCCAACGCCCACGACAGATAGGGACCGAACTGTCTCACGACGTTCTGAACCCAGCTCGCGTACCACTTTAAATGGCGAACAGCCATACCCTTGGGACCGACTACAGCCCCAGGATGTGATGAGCCGACATCGAGGTGCCAAACAC
>CAWKHT010000006.1:370000-801160 GCA_963849575.1 uncultured Gammaproteobacteria bacterium
TTACTTTGTCTATTGCTTCTCGTTTTTACACTGCCGGCCTGCTCCGCCATGCAATCAAAGCCCTGGGTCGAAATTCGGGGGCAACGCTTTACGGTTGAAGTAGCGGACTCATTCGAAGAGCGTGAGCGTGGCCTGATGTTTCGCGATGAACTCGCAAAAGACAGTGGCATGTTGTTTATTCACGATAACGAAGAGACACAAGCCTATTGGATGAAGAACACCCACATTCCACTCGACATCCTCTATTTCAACAAAGACCGGAAACTGGTTTCTGCGCAAGAACGCGTTCCCGCTTGCAGCGCTGGCGACCGTTGCCCGCCATATGCCAGCGAAGGTGCGGCCTTGTATGTGCTCGAATTGAATGCAGGATCCGTAGAGCTTTACAAAATACAGGCCGGAGACGAAATGAAAATTTCTCCCGATATCAAGCTAAACGCCACACCTTGATTTAGGACACGAGCGCTACCATCAAGCAGTCATGACATCCACTTATCTACTGCCAGACTGGAATACACTCGCCGCTTACGACGACGATGAACTGCCTTTGCTTGATACTGCCCTGCTGATCGCACAGGATGAATACCCGAATCTTGATGCGGGGTTCTATATCGAACAGATCCGGCGATTTGCAACCGATCTGCAACCCCATGTCACTCCAGAGCTCGACCTGCCTTCGCAGTTGACTGCGATCAATCGATATCTGTTCGAGGAACAGGGCTTTGCTGGCAACCACAGTCATTACGATGACCCACGCAATAGCTATCTGAATGAAGTCTTCGATCGCAAACTTGGCATTCCGATTTCACTGGCCGTTGTGCAAATCGAATTGATGCGCAAACTCGGGCTCGCGCTGGACGGCATTTCATTTCCGGGCCATTTCCTCGTTCGTTTACCGGTTGACGACGGCATTCTAGTGATGGATCCGTTCAACAAAGGGCGCCCGGTGAGTGTCGAAGAACTGAAGGAACGCGCCACGCCCCACATGAACGGCCATCCGCCGGACGACCAGGAGCTCTATCAAATCCTGGCGCCTGCGACACACCGGATGATTTTGTCGCGCATGCTGCGAAACCTGAAAGGACTGTACTTTGAAGCCGGTGATTGGGAGCGCGTTGCGCGCAGTGCCGACCGTCTGCTGAAAATCAGCAGCGACAACTCGGATGCCTTGCGTGATCGTGGGCTCGCCTACCGGGAACTTGGTTATGTGAAAGGGGCGCGCGATGATTTGGCGAAATACCTGCAGCTCGTACCTGGCGCAGAGGACGAGGAAGCCGTCAGAAACCATCTAGTCGAATTGAGCAGCATCCGAACGAAACTGAATTAAAACTTGAAACTACATTTCGATCAGTTCGAAATCCATTTTGGTTACGCCGCAATCCGGACAGACCCAGGAATCCGGAATATCTTCCCACCGGGTACCCGCAGCCAAGCCTTCTTCAGGGCAGCCATCGGCTTCATGATAGATGTAGCCACAAACAACACACATATAGCTGCGAAATGCCGTTGAATCACTCATAAGACCTGCAAAACCCATTAAAATTGGTTTTTATTCTCGCATTTTTCCGATCACATCGCCATGAACCCCAGCACTGTTTTTCCAAAACATGGCTTGTATCTAATCACTCCCGACGACATCGACAGTGAACGCTTTCTGGCGCGTGTTTTACCCTTGCTTGGCGACAAAATCGCCATGCTTCAATATCGGAACAAGCTGGCAAACACCCGGCAAATGCGTGAACAGGCAAAAGTTTTACTCGAGCGCTGCCGCAAACTGGGCATAGTACTCATCATCAATGACGACTTTGTGCTGGCGCACGAGCTGGCAGCCGATGGCGTGCATATCGGCGAGCATGACGGCGATATCGCGTCAGCGAGAAACCTTTTGGGATCCAATGCCATTATCGGCATGTCCTGCTACAACTCGCTTGATCTTGCCAAAAAAGCCGCTCTCGCCGGCGCCGACTACATTGCATTCGGTGCAGTTTACGCTTCGGGTACCAAGCCGCTGGCACGCAATGCAAGCCTTGAATTGTTTTCACAGGCAGCATCACTCGATTTACCGATGGTAGCCATCGGCGGCATAACACCCGACAATGCAGCACAGACACTCGCTGCCGGCGCCGATTTCCTGGCCGTGATCGGCGCAGTATTCGATGCAGCCGATCCCGTGCTGACCATTGAAAATTTTAATTCCTGTTTTTGAACACCTTCCCGAGCAAGCCAATGAACACTGAAAAAAGTCATGAGTTATTTTCCCGCGCAAAATTATTGTTGCCGGGCGGCGTCAACTCGCCAGTACGTGCATTCAAATCCGTCGGTGGCGAACCGTTTTTTGCGGCACGTGCCGAGGGCGCCTATATCATTGACGTTGATGGCAATCGTTACATCGACTACATCGGCAGCTGGGGCCCGATGATTGCCGGACATGCACATCCGAAAGTATTGCAAGCCGTGTCAGATGTAATGAAGAACGGCTTGTCATTTGGCGTGCCGAATGCGCTTGAAGTGACGATGGCAGAGACCATTACGCGATTGGTGCCCAGTTGCGAAATGATCCGCATGGTTAATTCCGGCACCGAAGCAACACTGTCCGCCATTCGATTGGCGCGTGGTGCGACGGGTCGCAATAAAATCGTGAAATTCGAAGGTTGCTATCACGGCCACGGCGATTCGTTTCTGGTCAAGGCGGGTTCCGGCATGCTGACACTCGGCATTCCCGACTCTCCTGGTGTACCGAAAGAACTGGCCGACTTAACCTTGACGCTGCCTTTCAATGACTTCGATGCGGCGACAACATTGTTCGAGCAAGTGGGCAAGGATATTGCCGGCCTGATCGTCGAGCCGATCGTCGGCAACGCCAATTGTATTCTGCCTAAAGAAGGCTATTTGCAGCATCTTAGAAATCTTTGCACGCAATATGGCGCAATCCTGATTTTCGATGAGGTGATGACCGGTTTTCGAGTCGCACTGGGCGGCGCGCAGGCTCGTTATGGCATCACTCCCGATCTGAGCACTTTCGGAAAAATCATCGGCGGAGGTATGCCAGTCGGTGCCTACGGTGGTCGACGCGACCTGATGCAACAAATCGCACCGAGCGGCCCGATTTACCAGGCTGGTACCTTGAGCGGCAATCCCGTCGCCATGGCGGCCGGCTTGGCCACGCTCGATTTGATTCAGGCGCCCGGCTTTTACGAAAACCTGGAAAAACGGACACACCAGCTTTGCGACGGACTCGAAAATGCGGCGCGCGATGCCGGCGTTGCCGTTACGACGAATCGAAGTTGCGCGATGTTTGGTCTGTTCTTTACCAATAAGCACGTCGACAACTTCACCGATGCAACCCAATGTGACATTCCTGCATTCCGCAAATTTTTCCATGGCATGCTCAAGCGTGGCGTCTATCTCGCGCCTTCCGCCTACGAAGCAGGTTTCCTGAGCTCGATGCATGGCGACATCGAGATAAACCATACGATCGAAGCAGCACGCGAAGCATTTCTGGAATCGGCAAACTAGAAAGACTCACATGATCAAACCCAAACTACTGCTGCTGGATCTCGATGACGTGCTGGTGGATTACAGCCACAGTATGCGCTGCCGCACGCTGGCGGAAATGACCGGTGCTACCGAGAAATATGTGCACGATGCCGTGTTTACCAGCGGTCTCGAAGCTAAATCCGACCGTGGCGAAATCGATCTGGATACCTATATGGATTTGCTGCGAAGCGAATGGGGCCTGAGCATTCCCGGCAGTGATTTTATTGCGGCCCGTAAACATGCAACCCGCGTTCGTCCGGGTATGCTCGATATCTGCGGACAATTGTCCGAACAGATACAGCTCGGTGTGTTCAGCAACAACCCGCACTGGCTTTACCAGAATATCGGGCAAATCGTTCCCGAACTGGTTCCGCTATTCCGCCAGCGCTTTGTCTGTTCGGGTTCGATCGGCGTTTCGAAACCTGACGAGTTTGCTTATTTGCAATGTTTGCAGCGTCTGGGCTTTGCGCCTTATTCCACCTTGTTCGTCGACGACAAACCGGGCAACGTCGAAGGCGCGAGGCTGGCCGGGCTTGATGCTTTTGTTTTTGAAAACGAACAACAATTTATTTCCGAATTAAGCACACGTGACTTGACTGCAGGAGCATCGAATGCGTATTGAAACCCTGGCGATACATGCGGGCGGCGAGCCCGACCAAGCAACCGGCGCGGTATCTCCACCCATTCATCTGGCAACCACTTTCCAGCATGGTCCGGCCGGAGAGCGAGTTGCCGGTTTCGAATATCAGCGCGAGGCCAATCCAACGCAATCGCGCCTGGAAGAATGTCTGGCAGCCATGGAAGATGGCGAGGCCGCTTTGGCGTTTGCTTCCGGCATGGCAGCCATGAGCGGCTTGCTGGAATGCCTGCCGCCCAACACGCACATACTGGCGCCAAGGGATTGCTACGGTGGCTTGCGCAGCCTGGGACAGGAATTTTTGCCGGAGCGCGGCATCACGATGCGTGCTGTCAACATGTGCAATGCAGAGGCAGTACGCGATGCGATCTCCGAAGACACTAGCTGCGTCTGGCTTGAAACACCTTCGAATCCCCTGCTTGAAGTATCGGATATCAAGGCGATTGCCGCGCTGTGCAAACAGAAAAATATCCTGCTTGTTTGCGACAACACGTTCGCCACACCGGTATTGCAGCAACCGCTCGCACTGGGTGCCGATGTGGTGATGCACTCCACCACGAAATATTTCGGCGGCCATAGCGATGTCATGGGTGGTGCACTGGTATTTGCAAAACGCGATGCACTCCATGAAAAAGTGTCGCACCGCCGTCATATCACCGGCAATATTCTTTCGCCCTTCAGCGCATGGCTGATTCTGCGTGGCGCCCGATCACTGGCGGCACGCATGGCCTGGCATTGCAGCAATGCCCGCAAGATTGCCGAATTCTTAAGCGTGCATCCGGCGATCGAAAAAGTTAACTATCCCGGTTTGGCTTCGCATGAAAACCATCTTGTCGCGGTATCACAAATGCATGACTTCGGCGGAATGATGTCCGTGCATGTCAAAGGCGGTCGCGAAGCCACACTGGCCTTCGCCGGCAAGCTGAAATTATTCATCAATGCCACTTCACTCGGTGGCTGCGAATCACTGATCGAACATCGCGCATCGGTCGAAGGTCCGAACCCGGTATCGCCGCAGAACCTGTTGCGAATATCGGTAGGGCTGGAACATCCGGATGATCTGATCGAGGATTTGAGGCAGGCGCTAGTCAAATAATCTCGTAGGGGCGCTGCTTGCTGCGCCCTGGGCCTGCTCGCAGATTTTGGGCGCAGCAAGCAGCGCCCCTACGTGACTCACCAATTTCCGACATTCTGCATCGAAGTCCATGGCTCTTGCGGTGCCAACGCCTCGCCCTTCTGCAGCAATTCAATCGAGATGCTGTCCGGCGAACGCACAAAGGCCATTCGTCCATCACGCGGCGGACGATTGATGACAACGCCATGCTGCCGAAGCTGCTCGCATGTCTCGTAAATATTATTCACGGCGAACGCCAGATGTCCGAAGTTGCGGGCGCTGCCATAATCTTCGTCATCGTAGTTGTAGGTCAACTCGACTTCCGAATCCGGGTTTTCCGGCGCGGCAAGATAGACCAGCGTAAATCTGCCCTGCGGATAATCCTTGCGCCTGGTTTCGATCAGGCCGAGCGCATCACGATAGAACATCATCGACTCTTCCAGGTCGCGAACGCGAACCATGGCATGCAGGTATTTCATTTCGTTCTCTCCAGGCCTGTCAGTTAATCGAGGAACAAGTCCGGCAGGGGAATCTGCGACGGATCCACGGCATAACGATCGAAATCGCTGACACCGCGCTCGCGCAGGAAATCTTCATCCAGAATGAATTGTCCGCTCAATTGCGTATGCGGTGTCACGAAGATCGCATGCGCGGCATCGGACAGGATTTCGGGCGTGCGGCATTTGGATAATTCAACGCCCGGGATCATGTTGATGGCATCGGTCGCAATGACGGTTCGCGGCCACAAGGCGTTGACCGCGACTTTCCCCTTGAACTCCTCGGCCAAGCCCAGCGTCACAAAACTCATGCCCATTTTTGCCAGGGTATAGCCGGTATGCGGAGCCCACCATTTCGGATCGAGATTGATCGGCGGCGCCAATGTCAGAATATGCGGATTGTCCGCTTTCAATAGATGCGGCAAACAAATCTGCGAACACATGAAGGTGCCACGTGAATTGACCTGGCTCATCAAGTCAAAACGTTTCATCGGAGTATCCAGCGTGCCACGCAACCAGATGGCGCTGGCATTGTTGACCAGAATATCAATGCCGCCGAATGTTTCCACCGTTTCCCTCACGGCAGCTTTCACCTGATCTTCTTCACGTATGTCGCATCGGATGGCCAGGGCCTTGCCGCCGGCTTCCGCAACGGCCGTCGCCGCAGAATGGATAGTGCCGGGCAATTTGGGATTCGGAACATCCGATTTAGCCGCAATCACTACATTGGCACCGTCACGTGCAGCACGCACGGCGATCGCAAGACCAATGCCGCGCGACGCTCCGGTGATGAAAACTGTCTTTCCTTTCAAATTACTCATGATATCTAGATGCTCTGAAAATTCGGGATTTTTTCCAACAGGTATTGCAATCGCAGCTGTGCATCGGATTCCTGCAGTAACTCCTGACGCTCGAGATTGGAAAGAGGCAGCCATTCCGCCAGTCGCCAGCTTACCCAGTCGGCATTTTCCAATTGCTTTTTATCGAATGAAATTTCCGCCTTGTCCAACACGCGCTGCAGTATCTGTGACAAAACGAAATATTCAGGAGCGAGCGCAACGTCTTGAGCTGCCGCCAGCCAGGAAACTTCCCCCATGACCAATCCGTTGCTGCGGATCTTGACCTGTTCGACGTGAAAACGCCTTTCACCCAGCGCCGTAATGGCCAACAGACCATCTGGCGTCTGGTCGAAATCAATAATGCGGGCTTCGCAACCCAGGGCAGCCGATGCGGTGTTCTGCCCGACTTCCTCGCCCTGGATAATCATGCACACGCCGAAACCATGATTGTTTCGCATGCAGTCTTTTACCATGTCGAGATAACGGGGTTCGAAAATTCGCAAAGGTAAAACACCGCCGGGAAACAGGACGGTATTCAAGGGAAATAGAGGCAGTTCGGAATGGCTCACGAAAGAAAGTGTAACGTAGGAGCGCCTTTAGGCGCGACCGGTTACGCGCAACCCTGTAGCACCTAAAGGCACTCCTGCGGGATCATGCGACCGCGGCCAGGAATCTTCTTGGTGCACCTTCAAAGCCACCGTTGGACATGAACACGACATGGTCACCGTCTTTCGCCAAGGCTTTCAATTCGGCGATCAGGGCATCGACGGTCATTGCCGTTTGGCCATGGCCCCGCAAGGCCGAAATTACTTTGCCGGCATCCCAGCTGAGCTCGGGCCGATGCAGGAACACCACCACATCGGCCTCGTCCAGCGATGGGGCAATTTCCGCGGCGTGTGAGCCAAGGCGCATCGAATTACTGCGTGGCTCCATCGCCACAACGATCCGTGCAGTTCCGACTTTCGCCCGCAAACCTTCCAGCGTCGTGCGGATGGCTGTCGGGTGATGGGCGAAATCATCATAGACCGTCACGCCATTGGCATTGCCCAGATTTTCCAGACGGCGCTTGACGCTTTGAAACTCTGCCAGTCGTGGCAATGCCGTGACAACATCTGCACCCACGGCATTTGCAGCGGCGATTGCCGCCAAACCATTCAGCACATTGTGACGGCCCAGCAATGACCACTCCACAATCCCCAATTCCGTGCCTTTGTAGATGACTGCAAACCTGGAGCCGTCGTTTTCAATCAGGCGCGCAGTCCACTCGGTATCGCCCTCCAGGGAGAAGCGTTCAACCGGCGACCAGGCGCCCATGCTCAAGACTTCGGCGAGATATTTATCTTCGCCATTGACGATCAGTTTTCCGTTGCCGGGAACGATTCGTACCAGATGATGAAATTGTCTTTGAATCGCGGCGACATCATCGAAAATGTCGGCATGATCGAATTCAAGATTATTCAAAATGGCGACCGTCGGCCGGTAATGTACGAACTTGCTGCGTTTGTCGAAAAAGGCGGTGTCGTATTCGTCGGCTTCAACGACAAATTCCTTTCCTGAGCCCAATCGCGCGGAGACACCAAAATTTTCCGGTACGCCACCTACCAGAAAACCCGGATCGCGGCCCGCAGCTTCAAGCAGGAACGCGAGAATCGAGGTTGTGGTCGTTTTGCCGTGAGTGCCTGCGACCGCCAGCGTCGTACGTTTCGGCAACACGTTTTCGCGCAGCCACTCGGCGCCGGAAATGTAATTGAGTTGCTGGTTCAATACATATTCAACGGCAGGGTTGCCTCGCGACAAGGCATTGCCGACGATTACCTGCTGCGTGTCGGCGGTAATGTTTTCCGCCTTGTAGCCCGATGTCAGCGTGATGCCCAACTGCTCGAGCTGGGTGCTCATCGGCGGATATACGTTTTGATCCGAGCCATCGACTTCATGACCCAACTCGCGCGCGAGTGCCGCCACGCCACCCATGAAGGTGCCGCAAATTCCGAGAATATGTAATTTCATTGTTTCGCTTTGTTTTGTAAATCAGCCCACATCGTGCGTGTGGGAAATGGCGGCAATGATGCGATTGAACACATCGTCCAGACCACCGACACCGTCAACATGTACCAGACTGCCGTGATTACGATAGAAGTCGACCACGGGTGCGGTCGATTCGTTATAAACGTTCAAACGATGGCGAACCGCTTCAGGCGTGTCATCGGCACGACCCTCGGCCTTCGCACGACCGGCAATGCGCTCGACTAACAAATCGGTATTCACATCCAGCTGCACGGCCACATCGACCGGCTGCCTGATTTTCTCGAGCAATTTTTCCAACGCATTTGCCTGCGCCAGGTTGCGCGGATAGCCATCGAGAATGAAACCATTGGCAGTATCGGGTTTCAGCAAGCGTTCTTCGAGCATTCCCAGCACAATGTCATCGGATACCAGATTGCCCTGAAGCCATCACGACCTTTGCCTTCATGCCCAGTTCGGTGCCCGCGGCGACAGCGGCCCGCAACAAATCACCGGTTGAAATATGCGGCACTTGCAGATGTTCGCGCAGCCGAGTTGCCTGAGTCCCTTTGCCCGAGCCGGGCGCCCCTAACAATACCAATCGCATGAAAAACTCCAGAAAAATAAACGCACGGCTGTCGTCGCCCCTAATTAGATATAGTAGAGCCCAAGATTCGCCGTGCGGACACCGTCACGCTAACGGCCCGAGGCGACCAAGTCAATAAACAACAGCAAGAGATTGATTATTATGAGCAAAGGAAAGCTCCTTTACGCACAATCCGGCGGCGTTACCGCCGTGATTAACGCCACCGCCAGTGCCGTAATTGAGGCGGCGCGCGCGAAAAAAATTCCGGTTCTCGCGGCAAAAAACGGTATTTTGGGGGTGCTACGGGATGAGCTGATCGATACCCGCCGCATGAGCAAGGCCGATGTCAAAGCGCTGGCGCATACGCCGGGCGGTGCTTTCGGCTCCTGCCGCGTGAAATTGAAATCGCTGGAGCAGGATCGCGACAAGTACGAACGCCTGCTCGAGGTTTTCAGGAAAAACGATATCCGCTACTTCCTTTACAACGGCGGCAATGATTCGGCGGATACCGCATTGAAGGTTTCGCAATTGGCCAAGGCTTCTGGCTACGATCTGGTTTGCATCGGCGTGCCAAAAACCGTGGACAATGATCTGGCGGTTACCGATTGCTGCCCCGGCTTTGGTTCCGCCGCGAAATACACGGCGGTGTCCGTGCTTGAGGCTGCCCTTGACGTTGCTGCCATGGCGGAAACATCAACCAAGGTCTTCGTATACGAAGTCATGGGTCGGCATGCAGGCTGGCTGGCTGCAGCGGCCGGACTTGCCGGCGAAGGCAAAAACGACGCACCGCATATCATCTTGTTTCCGGAAATCGCTTTCGATGAAGCCAGGTTTTTGCAGACGGTCGAAGCCACCGTCAATCGCATTGGCTATTGCGTCGTGGTTGTCTCTGAAGGGGTTCGCGATGCGGACGGAAAATTCCTTGCCGAAACAGAAGGCAGCAAGGATGCGTTCGGGCATTCACAACTTGGCGGTGCAGGTCCGCTGATTGCAGGGTTGGTCAAGGATAAATTATCCATGAAAGTCCACTGGACCGTACCGGATTATTTGCAACGCTCTGCTCGGCACCTGGCATCGAAGACCGATCTCGAACATGCCCTCGCCGTCGGAAAGGCGGCAGTGGAATACGCACTAAAAGGAATGAATGGCGTCATGCCGGTGATCAAACGCGTTTCCAACAAACCTTACCGCTGGAAAATCGAAGCTGCATCGTTGGAAAAAATTGCCAACCACGAAAAAAAAATGCCCGCCAGTTACATCCGCAAAGACGGCTATGGCATCACCGCCGCCTGCCGCAATTATCTTGCTCCCTTGATTGCAGGTGAAGCCGCTGTGCCTTACACGAAGTCGGGACTTCCGAACTATCTCAAATTCGACCAGAAGCGTTCAGCTACGTGATGTCCATGAAGAAAAAAGTCTTGGATCGATTTTTTTAGGACTGGCTTCACATAATTGGCAATGTGAAACAGACACATGCGTCAGGGTGACACGCTATAATTTCGGTTGACTGTCGGGATTCTCGCCGCTCAATTTTCCAGTTGCATAACACCAATCTATCTTCACATCTTCCCAGGGGAATCCAGATGCTTTCATTTTCAAAGGCACGCCTGCTCGGCGCGATCTTTCTTGTCGCCATTTTGTCTGCCTGCGTGAGTCTTCCTCCGCAACAGTCATACGACAAGCAATCCAATCAGAGCATCAAGAAAATCAAGGTTCTCCAAATGCGGGAAACCGAGCCAAGTGTGTTCATTCTGAACAATCCCGGCGCCAGTTTTGGCCTGATCGGTGGCCTGATCGCCGAAGCGGATCTCGCCGCCAAGCGCAAGAAATTACGCGAAGCACTCAGCAGCGCAAACGTGGACTATGTTGCAAGCTTCAAGACCCAATTCACGGCAGCCATGGAAAAACGCGGTTACACCCTGGTCTGGCCTGAGCCCGTTGTTGAAAAGGCAAAATCCAAAAGAGACAACAACAGCTTGCGTAAATCCTATGCTGCGATCACCGACGCCGATGCACAACTTGATCTCAATTTCGGCTTTGTAGGCTATGCCGCCGCAGGTGCCGGCAAGAATGCACCCTACCGCCCGACAGGCTCCGTGATTGTCCAGATGGTCAGCGCGGACGGCAAGTCCAAGCTCTTTACCGAAACCATCGTTTATCACAATGTTTTCAATGTACAGGGTGCCATCACGGTGGCACCGGATGAAAATCATACCTACCCGAACTTTTCCGATGTGGAAGCAGCAGGTCCGGAAGCGGCAAACGGCATGAAGCTGGCGGTTGAATCGCTCGCCGACAAATTGGCAGAACAGCTGTGAAAATGCGCCATATATTGTTCGCGGTGCTGGTATTCAACCTGATGGTCGGCTGCGCTTCGGTGCCGCCGCCCAAGAAAGTGAATCTTGCCGATAATTGCTACAGCACGATGTCCGCCATTCCGGCCTTCGCTTTAAGTGTGCAGACCGAAGCGGCCTTGAAAAAACTCAAACCGGTCGACTATTCAAGCCTGGCGAAATGCCTGCTGACTCCTGATGGCAAAAGAACGCCGGTCGCTCTCTATAAGCTCGAGGGGATCAATCCGCCAGCAGTAGTGAAAGTTTCACTGAGCTCTTCCTCCTTTGGCGTGCTGGCAGCGAAAGCCACCTTGCTGGATGCTGACTTCAATGAAATTTCATACACCGGTTTTGATAAATTCATCAATCGCGGGAACACCTACTCCGCCGATGTATTTATCAATGCCGACACCGTCAGATACATTGCCGTCGGTCAGGACGATCCGCAGGTAGGGAAATCCGAGAAGCAATACGCCAGCATTGCCAACACCCTTGTTGTGCCGGTTGGACTGGGTTATTTCACCTATACCTCGGGCAAGGATTCGGTACAGGTGCGGACGTTCACCAATGTCGGTTCATTGCTGGTAACGGTGAAACCCGCTGTCAGCGTACCGGTTGAAATCAGGAAATAAAGTCATCGCGCCTGTTCGGTTTGCGCAGTCATTTTTGTCACTGATCCGTCGAAGGCAATAAACAAAAAAGACCCGGTTTTGCCGGGTCTTTTTTTGTTTTTTACTCGGCGCCATCCAACAGCTTATTCATCCTTCTTCGGGGACTCTTCAAGCGCAGGTGCAGCCTGCGTTGCTTCCGTGGCTTCGACACTACTGGCAGGAGTGGCGGCGTCAACGCTTGGCACCGACAGAGTTTCAGGGGATGCCACGATCTCTGTCTGCGTAGATGGCTGAAGCTTTGTTGCAACATCGGAAGTTGTCGGCATTACCGGTGACGGCGCAGATGCCGCTACCGGAGGCAGTGTTGTCTGAATTTTGGCAACCAGGGCATCCAGCTTGGCTTCAAACTGCGGCTTCATCGCCTGCCATGCGGCATAGTTATCCTTGCTCTTGCTTTCCACCGGCACGGATAATTCACCGGCATTGTTCAATGCGTACATCAGCGTCGGCAGGTCACCGTTCTTCTGACCTTCCCACTGCAACCCATTCAGGCTCACATTCATTTCCTGAATGCGGAAATCCTTGCGGGTATTCACCAGAAACACATCAACCCTGACCGTTGCATCGGCTGCCAGGTTTTGACGAATCACGGGCGAAAAAGTCTTGTCGCCAAAACTGAATTTGGACAGGGGGTGATAACGATAACCACCGGCCGGCGTCGAGTAATAGCCGAAATAGTATTCGGGAGACCAGCGACCATCCTGCACCCGTTTCTTGCCAGTATCCTGCTCATTGCTGCCACCGAGACCAGCATAAAAAGCCGCCGAGGTGACTTCTTCGCCCGCAAGCACCTTGAACCCTTCCATTTTCTTGAACCGCTCCGAAACTACCTGGGCTACTTCGCTGGCGATCTTCTTTGCATCCTCCGGTGTCAGATGTTCTTCCAGCGGTTCGCGGGACGCAAAATCCACGCCGCCGCCTACGCCAGCGATGGTCGCGGCGCCGGCAAGCAGTCCCGAAAAAACCTTTTTACCGGTATGCCCCTCACCGCTAAGCAGGGTCAGTCTTTCCAGATGAACGCCGACGTCAACGTTGACTGCCCCTACTGCGATGGTTTTTACAGGCACGGCATGCTTGCTCTTGTAGGCATTCGCGGTTTCCTTCCATTCGGCCTCGCCTTTTGCAAAACCGGCCGTACTCATTAAAAGACTTGTCGCCATCAAACCGAGCAAATGAATTCGCATAGACCCCTCCCCTATGAATGATTAAAAAGAAACCCCTGACAGCATTACCACCTGAACCATACCAATTCATCTTTATATTCCGTTTCAATAACAATAACTTGGCGGTAACATTTTTTAACAATTTGCAATTGCCGCCTCCCCCATTTGAAACTTGCCGCTGTCGGTATATGCTCAGCTCCGCGCTTTTGAGCCTTAGCTCTTAATTTGATTGCAATACTCGAAGCGTAGGTATTCCGGGGAAATCTCATGAAACATCTGACTGCCATCGTCTTTGTCGGCTTCTTGCTGTTCTTTGCCTGTTTTTCAGCACAGGGACAGACCAGTGGAGGCGAGACCAGCGCAAAACTCGTTTTTTTTCGTGCCAGCGATGATGGCGGGAGGGCATATTCCCTGACCAGTCAAAACCAGGAACTGGTAAAACTGAAGAAAGGCGAAAAATTCGAGCAGACTCTTGCTCCTGGTACCTACTACTACATGGCCGACCCTTCCACAAAGCAGGTCTTCAGGATCGATCTTGTTGCGGGACAAACCGTATATGTAAAGGCGAGTCGAAACGGCAGTTTTTTCGATGGCCAGCCGACTTTACAGGTATCCACTGTGCAGGAATTCCAGCAAGCCATGGCTGCTGCCGACTAGGCACAAGATAGCCTCGCCAAGGTAATAAATAACCGGCATCCCGATAAGCACAGCCCCGGCTGGCGTTCACCCCGTTTCCTCTGCGATACTCGGGGTTAGCGGCGTTCAGCCGTTTTTTGTTGACTGCTTAGTGTTTAACTTATGGGGAGTAAGAGGCATGTTTGAGCAATACGGTTTTGAGCTGGCGCTGGCCTGTGCGGCTATCGCCATTCTTTATGGCATTTTCACCACCCGCTGGGTCCTGGCGCAACCGGCCGGAAACGAGCGCATGCAGAAAATTGCCATGGCCATCCAGGAAGGTGCGGGCGCCTACTTGCGTCGTCAGTACATGACGATCGCGATTGTCGGCGTGGTGCTGTTCTTCGTGATTGGTTTCGCCCTGCACAACTGGCTGACGGCCGTTGGCTTCGCGATCGGCGCGGTCTTGTCCGGCGCCGCCGGCTTTATCGGCATGTTCGTTTCGGTACGCGCCAATGTGCGAACCGCGCAAGCCGCAACGCAAAACCTGAATGCCGCGCTGAACGTGAGCTTCAAGGGCGGTGCTATTACCGGCATGCTGGTCGTCGGTCTGGGCCTGCTCGGCGTGGTCGGTTTCTTCATGTACGTATTGCAAGGCAGCATTACTGCCGAATCGCTGAAAGTGGCGCTTGAGCCGATGATTGGCCTGGCTTTCGGCAGCTCGCTGATTTCCATTTTCGCGCGTCTCGGTGGCGGTATCTTCACCAAGGGCGCTGACGTGGGTGCCGATCTGGTCGGTAAAGTCGAAGCCGGGATTCCGGAAGATGATCCGCGCAACCCTGCCGTGATCGCCGACAACGTGGGTGACAACGTGGGCGATTGCGCCGGTATGGCGGCCGACTTGTTTGAAACCTATGCGGTAACGATTATTGCCGCGATGCTGGTCGCCGGTATCGCTTTCAATACCTATGGCGCGAACGGCGTTATGTATCCGTTGATGCTCGGCTCGGTCTCGATCATCGCTTCGATCGTCGGCACCTTCTTCGTGAAAGTCCGCGATGGCGGCAAGATCATGAATGCGCTTTATCGTGGTTTGGCGGTATCCGGCGTACTGGCTGCGGTGGCGTTCTATTTCGTGACCGATGAATTGTTCGGCAAGGATCTGGGCATGCCGCTTTTCTGGTGCACCCTGATCGGCCTCGGTTTGACGGCAGCGATGGTTGTGATTACCGAGTACTACACCGCGACAGAATATGCGCCGGTGCAAGATGTCGCAAAAGCCTCGGAAACCGGTCATGGCACCAACGTGATTGCAGGCTTGGCGGTATCGATGAAATCCACCGCAGCTCCCGTGCTGGCAGTGGCGCTCGCCATCTGGGGCAGCTATGACCAGGCCGGCTTGTATGGTGTGGCGATTGCCGCTACCGCGATGCTTTCGATGGCTGGCGTGATTGTTGCGCTCGATGCCTACGGTCCGATCACGGACAACGCCGGCGGTATCGCCGAGATGAGCGAACTGGGTCCCGATATCCGCAAAATCACCGACGCACTCGATGCCGTGGGCAACACCACGAAAGCGGTGACCAAGGGTTATGCGATTGGTTCGGCCGGTCTGGCTGCACTGGTCTTGTTTGCCGATTACTCGCACAAACTGATCGAGAAGTTTCCCGGCCAGTCGGTCGATTTCTCGCTCAACAATACCGATGTGATTATCGGCTTGATGATCGGCGGCATGATTCCGTATTTGTTCGGCGCATTCGCCATGCAAGCCGTGGGTCGTGCGGCAGGCGCGGTGGTGGAAGAAGTTCGTCGCCAGTTCCGCGAGATCAAAGGCATCATGGAAGGCACCGGCAAACCGGAATACGACAAAGCCGTGGACTTGCTGACCAAAGCGGCGATCCGCGAAATGATCATCCCGTCCATGCTGCCATTGTTCATTCCAGTGATCGTCGGCATGACGCTGGGTGCGGATGCCCTCGGCGGCTTGCTGATGGGTACGATCGTGACCGGCTTGTTTGTCGCGATCTCGATGTGCACCGGTGGTGGTGCCTGGGATAACGCCAAGAAATACATCGAAGAAGGCCATCACGGTGGCAAAGGTTCGGAAGCCCACAAGGCTGCCGTTACCGGCGATACCGTCGGCGACCCCTACAAGGATACGGCCGGCCCGGCCATCAATCCGCTGATCAAGATCATCAATATCGTGGCACTGCTGCTGGTGCCTATGCTGACCGTTCTCTGATTGGTTTCGCTTCGAAAAAGGCCCCGCTTCGGCGGGGCTTTTTTGTTACCCTGAATCCGAACATCCACACGGAGAAACCGAATGAACAAATGGCTACTTGGCCTTGCTGCCTTCTGTCTTGCGCAGGCAGCTTTTGCCGGCAATTACATCCTGACAGTGGACGGCAAAACCTATGAAATTGACATCGGCGAACAGAAAACAGTCCAGAGTGCGAAAGGCAACATCAATGTCTCGCTCGAGAAAAAAGCAACTGGCATCTTCACGATTGACGGCATCGCGTTCGAGCATCCGTCATCGATGAATCCGACCGTTTCGGTATTGAGCGATGAAATCAAGCAAGTACTGCTCGCCCAGGCAAACGGCGACTTGTTCCTGGTCCAACTCTACAAGGGAATGGACGGATCAGCCTTGATACCACTGCTCGAAAAGGAAATGACAAAAGAAGAAGTTGGCGTCGGTTATGCGAAGACCGGCAAGGATATTGAAGTAAAACTGGATAACGGCGAAACATTGTCCGGCCGCTATATCCATACCGAAAAAAACACCGATAGCTATGATCGCTATATTGTCGGTTGCCCGATCGCGACGGGAGGTCTTGTCGCTGTCATCCAGAATTCCGATCTGCAGACCGAAGGCCATGACAAGGATCTGATGATGAAAGTGTTGAAATCACTCAAGATGCATTGCACGAAAGAATGAAAAAAGCCCCGCTGCTACGGGGCTTTTTTTGCATCGACGATGACATCGATGACTGCATACAGTCCTAACTTGCTTCCGCCAACTCCAGCAGGGCAATCATTGCTTCACGCAAACGTGCATGCAAAGGACCCAGATTCAATTCGGTATTTCCGGCAGTCAAAGACTGCGGATCCAGATGTTCCAGATCATGGCAGGTCGCGGCCAATTGGCCGGCACCCAGCGCAAGACAGGCCGAACGCAAATAATGGGCATGCTGGCTGAGGTCACTGGCATTGCCCGCTTTGTAAGCCGCTTCAATTTTCTTTACGCGTTCGGGTGCTTCCGTCACGAACATGCGCACGAAGTCTCTAAACGATCCCGGTTTTTGCTCATCCAGAGAGCGTAATAAAGCAATCGCCGCGGGGTCTAGCACTGCATCGGTTCGCATAATTTCTCCTTCTCGGTCAGCAATCTAGCCTGCTTTCGTAAAAAATGGAACCATCGAAGATTGCCCTGCCTTCAATGTCCCGTTCGGGCCAATCTCGATTGTCGTTGATTAGCCGGCAAGCCAAGTATTTGATTTGTGAACAAAAGCAATCAAGCCGCTGCAAATGGCAACTTTTTACGGTGTTTGATGCATAAAACACAGTCCTGCGAAAGAGTGATTGCTCGGCGCTTTTGCCGTATCCTCCGCGCATTGAAACACAGCAGGAATACCCGATGCCCCTAGATTTAGTCCCGACCGGCAAAGATGTGCCGAATGAAGTCAACGTCATTATCGAAATCCCGAAAGATTCCGAGCCGGTCAAATACGAAGTAGACAAAGCCAGCGGTGCGATTTTCGTCGATCGCGTGCTGACTACCCCGATGCGTTACCCGTGCAACTACGGCTATGTTCCGCATACCTTGTCGGGCGATGGCGATCCGGCCGACGTACTTGTGGTGATGCCGGTGCCCCTGATTCCCGGCTCGGTGATTCGCGTGCGTCCGGTTGGCGTGCTGTTGATGACCGACGAAGCCGGCGGCGACGAGAAGATCATTGCCGTTCCCGTCAGCAAGGTATTCCCTGGCTATGACCATGTCGTCAACGCAGATGATCTTGGTGAATTGGCTTTGGCCCGTATCGGCCATTTCTTTGAACACTACAAGGATCTGGAAAAAGGCAAATGGGTCAAGATCAATGGTTGGGGCGATGCCGGCAAAGCAAAGGAAATGATTGTCGAAGCGGTTGAACGCTATAACTCGGTACCGGACAAACCATTGTTTTGACGCATCACATTGAAATGGAAATAGAAAAGGCCGCATTGTGGCCTTTTCTATTTCGAGATAAATAAAAATTTCCGTCATCCGCGAATGCTGTAGAAATCCCGCAGGGGCGATTCATGAATCGCCACTGCGGGACAGCAACGACGCTGAATCCCCGCCTGCGCAGGGACGACGGTGCTTTTTTAATTTCATTAAGAATTTTCGTCATCCCCGAATGCACTTGTCGGGGACCCAGCGACTTCAAGCATCACCATCGCGCGATGGTAAATGCCACCCTACTTTACGCGTGTCGCTTCAAACGCCAATACACTTTTCCCCAGCGCTGCCAAAAACGGTAACCCGGTTTCTTCGTAATCGTATTTGTCATCGTTGTAGATGCCATCGGCATTGCAATGGATGACGGCCGATAAAAAACATTCGCTGCCCGTGTATTTGTCTACCAGATAGCTCGAGTCGCTCAGATAACCGTAAGCCTCGCCGATTTTTCCGTAGGCACGGTAGCCGTCGGGCGCGTTTTCCCTGCTTCCCCCGAGCACAAAATACTTCGCATAGGCATCGTAATATTCCGGTGATGGATAAACCGGATCGTCCGACTCTCGTGGATAACGCCCCATTTCGCGCAAAATGTCTTCGCGCCAAGCAAACGGAATTTTCCAGCGTTGCGATTCATGCACGGCTTCCGGAAAGACGAATGCGACTAGCATCTGGTGCAAATCCGCCAGCGGCATGAAATTGCCGAAAGAAAAATCGTGTGACCCTGCTACAACAACGCCATCATCGCCGACAAACCCGTCTCCTTTCAAAGCGCGGCCAAACGGAAAAGAACGCTTCCTTGCAATTCTCGGTGCAAAGCCTGCCAGGGGTTTACCATCGGCATCGATAATTTGTGCCGAGCCGGTTTTCAGATTGGCATTCACGTCTCTTGAACCCAGACGGGAAATCGCGCGTGTATTCGGATAACCCAATGCCTTCAAACGAGCATGGATTTTGTCTGCCCCGAGCAATTCGTAGAAACGGTTATACGGAATATTGTCGCTGACGGTAAAAGTGCGGCGCAGGCTGCGACGCAGCGATTCGCTCAGTGGCTCACTTTCATCCCAGATTCCGGTTTCCGGCGCTTGTCGCAACTGGATGGCGCTTTCCAGATTGCCACCGACTCTCGCCACTTCTTCGCAGGCCAGCAACGCCAGAGGCAACTTGATCGTACTGGCAGGAAAGAACCAGCGCTTCGGTGCGTGATGGAAGGCATGATGATGAAGCTTTACCCTGCCTTCGGCATCACGAGTAATTTGCGAATACAGGATCTGGATTTCACGCGAAGGATCCAGCAACAACGAACGCTGTTCCTGACCCAGACCTTCGAAAACCGAATCCCATGAAAACCCCTCCCTCGCAAAATTCAATTTTGCCAGTGATGGCATCGTAGCCATCGCACCCCCGGCAGCGAGTGCAGCACACATCCACCGCCGTTTTGAATCCACCGAAGTCATACCGGCCGCTCTCACTCGGGCTTGTAAACTTCCGCGCCTTGCGCCAGAAATTCTTTCGATTTTTCGGCCATGCCTTTTTCAAGCGCTTCGGCTGCTTCAAGATCCTGGGCATCGGCGTAATCACGAACGTCCTGCGTGATTTTCATCGAGCAGAAATGCGGACCACACATCGAGCAGAAATGCGCGACCTTATGCGCTTCCTTCGGCATGGTTTCATCGTGGTATTCGCGGGCGCGATCCGGATCAAGGCCGAGATTGAACTGGTCTTCCCAGCGGAATTCGAAACGCGCTTTCGACAGAGCATTATCACGTGCCTGCGCACCCGGATGACCCTTCGCCAGATCGGCCGCATGTGCGGCAATCTTGTAGGCCATCAAGCCTTCGCGCACATCGTTCTTGTTCGGCAGGCCCAAATGTTCTTTCGGCGTCACGTAGCAAAGCATCGCGGTGCCATACCAACCAATCATCGCCGCACCAATCGCACTGGTGATGTGGTCGTATCCTGGCGCGATGTCGGTCGTTAACGGACCGAGCGTGTAGAACGGCGCTTCCCCGCATTCACGCAATTGCTTGTCCATGTTTTCCTTGATCAATTGCATCGGCACATGACCGGGACCTTCGATCATGGTTTGTACATCGTGTTTCCACGCAATTTTGGTCAGTTCGCCGAGCGTTTCAAGTTCGCCGAATTGCGCGGCATCGTTGGCATCGGCAATCGAACCCGGACGCAGGCCATCGCCGAGCGAGAAACTGACGTCGTAGGCTTTCATGATTTCGCAGATATCTTCGAAATGCGTGTACAGAAAATTTTCCTTGTGGTGCGACAGGCACCATTTCGCCATGATCGAACCACCGCGCGAGACGATGCCGGTCACGCGTTTCGCAGTCAACGGCACATAACGCAGCAAGACGCCGGCATGGATCGTGAAGTAATCCACGCCCTGCTCGGCTTGCTCGATCAGGGTATCGCGGAACAATTCCCAGGTCAGTTCTTCGGCACGACCATCGACTTTTTCCAGCGCCTGGTAAATCGGCACGGTGCCGATCGGCACCGGCGAATTGCGAATGATCCATTCGCGGGTTTCGTGGATGTGCTTGCCGGTGGAAAGATCCATCACGGTGTCGCCGCCCCAACGCATCGACCAGACCAGCTTTTCGACTTCTTCGGCGATGCCCGAGCTGACGGCCGAGTTGCCGATATTCGCGTTGATTTTGACCAAAAAATTGCGGCCGATGATCATCGGTTCAATTTCCGGATGATTGATATTGGCCGGAATAATCGCGCGACCACAGGCAACTTCCGAACGCACGAATTCCGGCGTAATCAATTTAGGCAGGTTCGCGCCGAAATGTTCGCCGGCATGTTGCTTCAACAAATGCGCTTCGCCAATGGCCTGGATATTCTGGTTTTCGCGAATCGCGATGAATTCCATTTCCGGTGTGATGATGCCGCGGCGTGCGTAATGCATTTGCGATACGTTCATGCCGACTTTTGCCTTGCGCGGCATCGGACGATTTCCGAAACGCACCGAATTCAATTTGGCATCGTGTTCGCGGGCGCGACCGAATTCCGAACTCAAGCCCGACAATAATTCGGTATCGTTTCTTTCTTCGATCCATTTTGCCCGCAACGGGCTCAAGCCCTGCGCCAGATCGATCGACACATTCGGATCGGTGTAGGGGCCGGAATTGTCGTAGACGCAGAATGGCGCATTCTTTTCGACACCGACAATCTTGCGGGTATCGGTCAATTCGATTTCGCGCATCGGTACGCGGATATCCTCACGCGAACCCTGCACATAGATTTTTTTCGAGCCGGTGAATGGCTTGGTGACAGATTCGGAAAGTTCCTGCGCCTGGCGCAAGAGTTCACTGGGTAAAGCATTCATGGCATCGTCCTTTGAGTGATCATCGAAACGGCGATGCCAGAAAAACCCGTGGTGGGGTCAGACTTGCGAGCTCCCTACACCGGCATTAACCGGATCAGGTTCAAAGGGTATTTCTCAGCCAGTACGACGGCACCCCCGCTTCAGGCGCTATTTCAGCATGAAGGGGCGACAGGTGCCAGTGGAATCGGATATTCAACCGAACTCGTTCAGGCGCTTCAGGGCCAGCGCCCACAAGGTATCGCGATGAGCAATGCGGAAAAAATTGAAGTGGCCAATAAACGGAATACCGTGTTCTTTTGGCTCGACGACTTCAATTGCGCGGGTTTTGGCATTCGGATAGCGATCATGAACGGCCTTTACCGCTGCCGGCGTGCCCCAGCTGTCATCGGCGATCTGGAATAAATGCAGATGGCCAAGAAACCGATTGGCGTGTTCGGTGGCATTGATCCGTGGCTCGTCGAAAATGAAACCCGGTTTTTTTGCCCAATGCGCAAAATCCAATCCGAGTGCGGCCGATGTATCGGCTTTCATGCCGGCCCAGCCTGGCCAATAGCCATAGAGCTTGATGGTCAGCGGCGCAATCAAATACCAGGCCATGAAATGCAGATAACGCGCCGGCCTTGCCATCAAACGCCAGTAACCGGACAAGGCGGCAACGGTAATCAATCCATCAATCTTGCTGCTGATTTTCGTCAAGGCCGGCATCCAGCCACCGACGCTGTGACCGACGATGAATAATTTCTGGTCCGGAAATCTTTCCAACATCGTGTTTACCGCCGCCGGATAATCATGTTCGGCATAGGCTAGAAAACCGATATCGCGATACTCGCGGATATGCTTTGTTTTCGATTTGCCGACGCCACGAAAATCGAAACTCATCACATCGTAACCCGCCTCGGCGAGATATTGGCAAAAGCCGGTGTAGTAGGTTTGCGACACGGCAGCAGCTGGACCCACGATCACGCTGCGGTGTAATTTCTTTTCGGTATTAGCAGGGAAGAAAGTTGCAGCGATCTGGTCGTTTTCCTGCACGGTGATTTGGATTGCTTGCATAGATAAATTCCATTCTCTCTTTCGTAGGAGCGTCCTTTAGGCGCGACATATCTGGCGGGTGTTATCGCGCCTGAAGGCGCTCCTACGACAAAATAAAAAACGCGTTCCGAGTCTGTCCGTGACAAGGGGGAGGGAGCCAGGCAGACAGACTCGGTCGCGAAAACTTTTAGAAAAACCTACAACCCGTATTGCTTCATATCCGGCGACGGCACCTTGAACCAAGCGGCGTAAAGTGCCGGCAGGAACAACAAGGTCAATGCCGTTGCCACCAGCAAGCCACCCATGATCGCCGTTGCCATCGGACCAAAGAACACGCTGCGCGAAAGCGGAATCATCGCGAGCATCGCGGCAAGCGCCGTCAATACAATCGGGCGGAAGCGGCGCACGGTGGCATCGATCACGGCATCGGTCGGCGAATGGCCGCTCGCAATATCCTGATCAATCTGGTCCACCAGAATCACCGAGTTGCGCATGATCATGCCGGTCAACGCGATCGTTCCGAGCATCGCGACAAAACCAAACGGCACCTGAAATATCAGCAGGAACAAGGTGACGCCGATAAAGCCCGGAGGTGCCGTCATCAGCACCATGAACATGCGGCGGAAACTCTTCAGCTGGATCATCAACAGGCTGACCACCACCAACAGGAATAATGGTGCGCCCGCCGCGACAGATTTCGAGCCACGACCGGAATCTTCGACGGTACCGCCGGTTTCCAGCAAATAACCGCTAGGCAATTGCGCGCGCACCGATTCCAGTCTCGGTAAAATTTCCGCAGTGACCGATGGCGGCGTCACGTTTTTATAAATATCGCCCCGCACCGTCACGGTAGGCAGACGATTGCGATGCCAGATCACGCCTTCTTCAAAACCATATTCCAGCGTGCCGATTTGCGATAACGGCACTGCACGACCGTTGTTGGTTGGCACTGCCAAGCTACTTAGCAAAGACAAACTTTCACGTTCCTGATTCGGGCCACGCAACGCGATTTCAATCAGTTCATTGTCCTGACGGAAAGTACTGACATGAGTGCCCGACAGCGAGCCGCGAAGGAACAAGGCGACTTGTGAAGAACTCACGCCCAGCGCGCGCGCGCGTTCCTGGTCAATATGGATGCGCACCACCTTGCTCGGCTCGTCCCAATCCAGATGCACGTTTTCAACATTCGGATTGGCGCGGACCTGTTCGGCTACCTGTTGCGCCAACTCACGCACGGTGTCGATGTGTTCGCCCGATACGCGGAACTGGATCGGATAACCGACCGGCGGACCGTTTTCGAGACGGCTGATGCGCGCCTGCACATCGGAAAAATCCGTCTTGAATTTTTCGATCAGCCAATGCCTCAAGGCTTCACGCTCTTTATTGCTTTTCGTGGTCAACACATATTGCGCGAAGTTTGCCTGCGGCAGTTTCTGATCCAGCGGCAAATAGAAACGCGGTGAACCGGTGCCGACATAGCCGACATAGTTATCAAGCTCGCTGCGATCCTTGATCAGTTTTTCAAAACGCTTGGCGACGACTTCCGTGGCTTTCAAGGAAGAACCTTCGGCCAGCTCCAGATCGACCATCAATTCCAGACGCGTTGATGACGGGAAAAATTGCTGCGGCACGTATTTGAAAAGAAATACCGACATCACGGTCGCCAGAATCGTAATCAGGATAACGGTCTTGCGATAATTCACGCACCAGGCAACGAGCCTACGAAATTTCTTGTAGAAAGCGGTGTCGTAGACTTCATGGTGACTTTGTCCGTGCTCAAGCGGCTTCGGATCGGCCAGCAAACGTGCGCCGAGATACGGAATGAAAATAACGGCGGCGATCCAGCTCAGAATCAACGCAATCGTGACGACCTGGAAGATCGAACGCGTGTATTCGCCGGTACCGGATTGTGCGGTCGCGATCGGCAGGAAACCCGCAGCGGTAATCAGGGTGCCGGTCAACATGGGGAACGCAGTACTGGTATAGGCAAAGCTGGCCGCCTTGAAGCGATCCAAACCCTGCTCCATTTTTACCGCCATCATTTCTACCGCGATGATGGCATCGTCCACCAACAAGCCGAGCGACAGAATCAATGCGCCCAAGGAAATTTTATGCAAGCCGATATTGAAATAGGCCATTGCGGCAAATGTCATTGCCAGCACCAGCGGAATCGACAGGGCAACTACGGCGCCTGCGCGTTTTCCCAACGAGAAAAAACTGACGATCAACACAATCACGACCGCTTCGATCAGGGAACGCACGAAGTCGCTGATCGAGCTGGCGACGGCGGCCGGTTGGTCGGAGACTTTTCGCAATTCCATACCGACCGGCAAGCTGTCTTTCAAGCGCGCAAAGTCTTCGTCGAGATTTTTTCCCAGCTCGATGATGTCACCACCCGGCCGCATTGACACGGCAATGCCGATCGCGTTCTCGCCCATGAAACGCATGCGTGGCTGGGCCGGGTCGGTAAAGCCGCGCTTGATTTCCGCCACGTCGCTCAGACGCAAACTTCTGTCGCCGACGCGAATCGGAAAATTCTTGATTTGTTCGACGCTGTCAAAAGCGCCATCCACGCGAAGCTGTACTCGGTCACTGCCGGTTTCGAAAAACGCCGTCGGCGTAATGGCATTTTGCTGATCAATGGCTTCCTGCACTTTCGTCATCGGAATACCGAGCGTTGCCAGCTTGGTGTTGGAAAGCTCGATCCAGATTTTTTCATCCTGCAGGCCGATCAGGTCGACCTTGTTTACATCCTTGACGCGATGCAATTCCAGCTCGAGTCGTTCGGCATAATTTTTCAGTGTGGCGTAGTCGAAACCATCACCTGACAGAGCATAGATATTGCCGAAGGTATCGCCGAACTCGTCGTTGAAAAACGGCCCTACCACGCCTTCCGGCAAGGTCGGCTTGATGTCGCCGGTTTTTTTCCGGATTTGATAAAACAACTCGGGCAGCTTGTCGGAAAACAGCGAATCCTTCGCGATGAACATCACCAGCGATTCGCCAGGGCGCGAGTACGAACGGATGAATTCGTAGCTGCCGGTTTCCATCAATTTCTTTTCAATGCGATCGGTCACCTGCGTCGACACTTCTTCCGCCGTAGCGCCAGGCCACATGGTGCGAACCACCATGATCTTGAAGGTGAACGGCGGGTCTTCCGATTGACCGAGTTTCTGGTAACTGACGACGCCCGCGAACGCGAGCACTATCATGATGAACAGCACCAAGGTGCGGTTATTCAGCGCCCAGGCCGAAAGATTGAAATTGCTCATGATCAGTTGGCCGTATTCTTGTTGGCAGCGATGGCATTGAATGCCGCGGCAACTTCACGATTATTATTGTCTACCGCGCGGACATTCTGACCTTCACGCAACAGATGCACACCGGCAATCACGACCCAATCGGATTCACTAACACCCGACAGCACCGGAACACTATTTTCGCCATAGGGCCCAATCTGCACGGGCACCAGATGCACCTGCTGTTCGCGTTTCGCCTGGACATCGAAATCTTTTTTCTCTTCGTCACTCAGGGCTTTGTCCTTGGGTGGCGAAAGTTTTTGCAGCACCCAGACAGCCGGCTTGCCATTGAGCTGGTAAATGGCCGACAAAGGTAAACTCATCTTGCTGTCATTTTCATCTTGCACATAGACGCGCGCACTTTGGCCCACTTCCGCTTTAACGCCTTCGGCACGGAAACTCACTTTTGCGGCAAACGTGCGGGCAAGCGGATCGGCGGAAGGAGAAATTTCGCGCAAGGTGGCAGGAAAGATTTTTCCGGGCGCCGCCCATAATTCCACCTGCATTTTGCGGCCCGGCTGAAATTGCGAAACGAATTGCTCGGAAACACTGATCGAGATTTCACGTTCGCCATCAGTCGCGAGCACGAACACGGTTTGTCCGGCACCGACGACCTGACCGGCTTCGGCCAGCCGTTGGGCGATCACGCCATTTTTTGGTGCACGTAAAATTGCGTAGGTTTCCTGATTCGAGGAGACATTGGCCGCAGCACGCGCCTGCTTGACCCTGGCAGCCGCTGCTTGGTATGCCGACAAGCGGGTTTCGTATAAAGAGCGGCTGACGACTTGTTTATCTACGAGAGCTTTGTAGCGTTCGAGTTCCGATTTGGCCAAGGCCAGATCCGATTGCGCCGATGCCAAGGCTGCCTGCGCAGACTGCGCCTGCAAAGAGACATCGCTGGAATCCAGTTGCGCCAAAGCCTGCCCGGATTTGACCGGAGTGCCGACATCCACGAAGCGTTTGGCGATTTTTCCGCCGATCCTGAACGACAGTTGCGGCTCTTCCAGCGCGCGCACTTCGCCGGAATAGACGCTGGCGGAGGCTATTCCTGCTCCCGGCTGAACGACCAGGGCCGGACGTGCTGCTTCAGCAAGAGGCTCGTCTTTGCAGGCTGTCAGCAGCAAAAGGGAGGAAATCAGGGCAATGCTGCCGGCCATTTGATGCAATTTCATAGGAGGTCTCTATTACTGAACTTCGCGGTATAGTATATTTAGTTTACTGGTCAGTTCAATATCTATTTACAATCACCCTCATGAATCTTGTTTCCCGCCCACCCAATGCCCCCGGTCGCCCCAAGGACCCCGAAAAACGTGCCGCCATCCTGGCTGCCGCACAGTCATTGTTCCCTTCAAAAGGCTATGACGCTGTCAGCATGGATGCCATTGCACAGGCCGCGGGCGTGTCAAAACTTACGCTTTATAGCCATTTCACCGACAAGGACACCTTGTTTGGCGCTGCCGTGGAAGAGTTTTGCGAGCACCAGTTGCCGCATCAGGCTTTCGAGCTCCACCCCGAGCTCAGCCTGCGTGAAGCTCTGATGCTGATCGCAAAGGGCTTCCTTGAACTGACGATGGATGAATGCGCGATCCAGCTTTTCCGCGTGATGGCCGCTCAGGCAGGGCAGAACACCAAACTCGCCGAGATCTTCTTCAAGGTTGGCCCGCGCCGCACCTTGAAAGACATGGAAATGTTTTTGAGCCAGCGCTGCGAAAGCGGCGATCTCGACATTCCAGTCCCAGGCAAGGCTGCCGAACATTTTTTCGTGATGCTCAAGGGCGTGCGACATATGCGAACGCTGGTGGGCGTTGCCCCGCTCCCGGATGCCGCAGAACGTTTGGCACACGCCGAAGAAGTGGTCGATGTCTTTATCCGAGCCTATGGAAGACGCAACCCGGAGGACACTTGATGCATCTGTTAACGGGATATCAAGAAAGCGTGACTCTGGTCCCGATGACTTCCGGCACTGAGTGCTGGTGTGGTAATACGGCATTATTTTCACCAGCCAAGCCGCTTCGAGCGTAAAATATCGCTCTTTGCGCAACAAGGACCTTTGAGTATGTCAGTCAATTTTGAACAAGCCCGATTCGCAATGGTAGAGCAGCAGGTTCGCCCCTGGGATGTGCTCGATCCACGCGTACTCGATGTATTGCATGTGCTGCAACGCGAAGATTTCGTTGACGCCGAATACCGCAATCTGGCCTACACGGATATTGCACTGCCACTGGGTCATGATGAAGTCATGATGAAACCCGTACTTGAAGGCCGCTTGTTGCAAGCGCTGGATTTGAATTCGCAGGACGACGTGCTGGAAATCGGTACCGGTTCCGGCTTCGTCACTGCCTGTCTGTCGCATCTGGCACGTGAAGTCGTCAGTCTGGATATCCATGCCGATTTCGTCGAGCAGGCGAAACAAAAATTACTGGCCACCGGCATTCGCAATGTCCGCCTGGAATGCGCCGATGCACTAACCTGGCAGAACGATCGTCGCTTTGATGCGATTGCCGTGACTGCCGCCGTGACGAATATTCCGGAAATTTTCGGCCAGTGGCTGAAGCCAAATGGCCGCATGTTCATCATTCGTGGTTTGTCGCCAGTACAGGAAGCACTGCGTGTTACCCACCGCGGTGAGAGCCTGCACGAAGAAAGTCTGTTTGAAACCGATGTGCCGTATTTGCACGGCGCCGAACCTAAACCCAGCTTCACTTTATAAATTTTTATAATTTCAAAGGGATTCACTATGCGTTTGCACCCTCTCGCTTTAGCTTTATTACTGACCGGAATCAGCGCCCAGTCGCAGGCCACTGATTTGCTTCAGGCCTATGATCTGGCACGCCAAAGCGACCCGCAATTATCGGCTGCCGAATCGCAGAAATTTGCCCAGGGCGAAGGCATTGTGCAATCGCGTTCAGCCTTGTTGCCGCAACTGAGTGCCGATGCAAGCTGGAATCGGAGCAAAAGCGACAGTGACGGCACCCAGATTCTTGGCGGCACGGCTTTCACATCGGATAACTCGAGCACGACAACCTCGACCAGTACCGGGGTAACCTTGCGTCAAACGATTTACGACCACAGCAACTACACGCGTCTTGGAGCGAGCAAAGCCCGCGCCAGCCAGGCCGATTACGAATACGACGCCGCTAACGATGCGCTGATCGTGCGAACAGCCGACGCCTACTTCAATGTTCTCACCGCCATTGAAACACTGGCCTCATCCAGAGCGGAAGAGCGCTCGGTGAAACGCCAGCTCGACCAGGCTGAAAAGCGCCTTGAAGTTGGCCTGGCTCCTATTACCGATGTTCACGAAGCTCGGGCACGGTTCGACAGCGCACGTGCCAATGCGATTGCTTCGGCAAACGCGCTGGATGATGCACGTGAAGCCTTGGCAGAAATCACCGGCCAAAACATCGAGAATATTCGCGGTCTTGCCACCAATTACCAACCCGAAAACAGCGACACGCGTACCGTTGAAGAATGGGTACAACAAGCGATCGCCAACAACCCTTCGCTGGCCGCCAAACAAAAGGCGCTGGAAGCTGCCGAGAAAGACGTGCAAACCGCTTATGCGGCGCACTTTCCTACCTTGTCCGCTTCCGCAAGCTGGCGTGATAATGGTTCCGACGGCGACAACATCAATAATCTCATTCCTCCGCCCAACGGAACCGCATTTGAAAACGGCAGTACATCGACCGGTTTCGGTGTGCAATTGAGCGTTCCCATTTTCAGCGGCTTTGCCACCCAGTCCCGCGTTCGCCAGGCAATCAATCAGCGTGACATTGCTGCCGATCAGCTTGAACAACAGAGGCGCTCGATAACGCGTTCAGCCCGCAGTGCCTATCGTTCACTGGCGGCCGGCCAGGCAGAAGTCGAAGCACGTCGTCTGGCGGTTGTCTCCGCACAGGCAGCCTATGAAGCTGGTGAGGCCGGTCTGGAAGTCGGCACCCGTACCATCGTGGATGTATTGATCGCGCAACAACAGCTGTATCTTGCCCAACGCGAATATGCCCGTGCCCGCCATGCGTTCCTCGTGAACACCCTGCGACTGCGTCAGGCTGCTGGCGTGCTTGAACTAAGCGACGTACAAAACGTGAATCGCAGTTTGACTGTTGATGCGGAAGCTTCGTTGATCAACAACTGATCAGTAAAGTTTCATGCGAAATAAAAACGGCGCCGATGGCGCCGTTTTTCATGAAGCGCATGATGCGGATGCCGCGCTTTATTTCAAATACTGCTCGATCAATTTCAATGTCCGATCCAGCGCACCGCGTTCGCGTTCGATTCGTTTACGCCCTGCTTCACCGCATTGTCGTGCCAGTTTTTTATCATTGATAAAACGCAGGATAGCTTCCGGCAACTCCTCCGGGCTTTCAAGTTGCCGTACCGCGCCCACTTCCAGCAGCAACTGCGTGATATCGACAAAATTGAAGGTATGCGGCCCGACGACCGAGGGAATGGCAAGCGACGCGGGCTCCAGCAGGTTATGCCCACCAATAGCCTGAAAACTGCCGCCAACGAAAGCAACGTCGGCGCAGGCATAAAACGCCAGCAATTCGCCCAGTGTGTTGATAATGAAAACATCGGAGTCCCTGCCAGGTTGCCGGTGTGCGACCCGATCGGTTACTCGCCATTGCTGTTCATTGACCAGCTCCATGACCGACTCGAAACGTTCGGGATGTCGCGGTGCCCACAACAGTAAGGCATCCGGATATTGCTCGCGTATGCGTTTGTGCGCGGCAATCACGATGGCTTCTTCATCGGGATGCGTACTGGCTGCAATCCAGACCGGACGCACGCCCCATTCGGCGCGCCATTGCTGAGCCTGTTCACTGGTGTGGGTCGGAAGTTTGACATCGAATTTCAAATTGCCGGTCACCTGACCCTGCTCGCGCCTGATACCGAGCTTTTGGTAGCGCTTCAGGTCCGCCAATGATTGCGCGGCCACTTGTGTGACCGCCTGCATCGCCACATTTATCAGACAGGCAATCACGCGATAGCCCCGCATTGATCTTTCGGACAGTCGCGCATTCACGATCAACAGGGGAATATGACGCTTGCCTATTTCGGCAAACAGATTCGGCCAGATTTCGGTTTCCATGATGATCGCGATTCTGGGCTGGAAATAATTCAGGAAATAATTGACTGCGCCGGGAGTGTCGTAGGGCAGATAAACATGTTGCACCTGCTCGCCAAACAAGGCCTTTACCCGTGCCGAACCGGTCGGCGTAGTCGTGGTAATCAGAAGCGGCGTTTCGGGATAATGCGCATGCAGACTCTGCAATAAAGGCGTGATCGCATTGACTTCCCCCACCGATACCGCGTGTAACCAGAGACAAGGCACCTTGGCCGGAGCGCGATACATCGCGAAACGCTCACTCCAGCGCTTGAAGTATTCACGCTGGTTGAAACCGCGCGAAACAAGATGGAAGAGAGTCAAGGGAGTCAACGCATACATCACCAGCGAGTAAACAGCGAGGCTGATGCGTTGTAAAAATGTCGGTCTCATGGACAAGAGCTTATCCTTGAATAAGCCCGAGGCATAGCCGACCAGGATCAAAAGCACGTTAGAATTTCACCATGACTGATGAAAACAAAAGCACCCGCCCGCCAATCGGTCCGCAGCATTGGCCCAACTGGATCGCGATTGCATTCGGCTGGACCCTCGCGCACTGGCCTTCGCGACTGCAAACCTTGGGTGGCCGGGCTCTCGGCAGACTGATGCAGGCCACGATGTGGCGACGCGGCAGGAATGCACGTACCAATATCGCCTTGTGTTTTCCGGAACTGGATGAAACACGGCGCGAGCAGATGCTGAGCGACATGTTTACGGCGCTGGGACTCGGGGTATTCGAATTTTTACGTGCATGGTGGGGGCGACTGAGCCCGAATGATCCGGCCTATAGCGTAAAAGGCCTGGAACATCTTCGTGCTGCGCAGGCACTCGGCAAGGGCGTGATTCTGGTATCGGCGCATTTCACCACACTGGAAATTTGCGTCCGTCTTTTATGCCGCGATGTCGAGATCAATGGCATGTATCGCCCGCATGAATCGGAAGCGCTGGAATGGGCAGTCAAAAAAGCGCGTGCGCGTTATACGAAGCAAATGTTCAGTCGCGATGAATTAAGACCGGCCCTGCGTTGCCTGAAACAAGGCGGCGTACTCTGGTTCGCGCCTGATCAGGAAACCCGTCGCGGTGAAAGCGTGTTCGTACCTTTTTTCAAGCAACCCGCTTCCAGCCTCACTTCGACCCACCAGATGGCAAGAATGAGCGGCGCGGCCGTGCTGCCTTTTTTTCATCAACGCAATCACGATGGCAGTTACAGTCTCGAGATATGGCCGGCACTCGAGAATTTCCCCAGCAAAGATGCTGTGGAGGACACCGCGCGCATCATGGCGACGATGGAGCAATTGATCCGCCGTGCACCGGAACAATATTTGTGGATACACCAGCGCTTCAAAAGAACGCCGGATGGAAAATCGGCGCATTATTCCTGATGCCTGTGGGAGCGACCGTAGGAGCGTCCTTTAGGCGCGACAATCCTCGCCAGATTCATCGCGCCTAAAGGACGCTCCTACGAGTAAATATCCTGGCAAACCTGCCGGTCTCGTCTTGAATCTTCGATGCACCCACAAATATTGTTCGGGATGTTCGCGCACAACCGCTTCGAGTTTTTGCATATACAAGTGAGTGTCGGCAACGGCATCACCACTCGGCCAATTTTCCCAGGGCTCGTCGATTTTGATCTGATAACGGTTATCCGCATCGCGGTAAAACCAGAACGGCAGTATGCGAGCACCGCTGCGTTCGATAATCTCTGGCGTTGCGGTCAGTGTCGCAGCCGGGATGCCGAAGAAGGGCACGAATGCATGCTGATAATTGAAATTCTGATCGGATGAATACACCACGGCTTCGCCTGCACGCAAAGCTTTCAACAAGGCACGCAGATCCTTTTTTTCGATACTGTCGCCAAAGACTTTCGATCTTGCCTCCTCGAATGCCTGCTCGATGCAGACATTGTTATGACGCCGGACCACCACGCGAACTTGCCTGTTCAAAGCTTCGCCCAATAAACGCACCGCGAGTTCGGTGTGGGTAAAGTGCCCGGTCAGCAGCAATACGCCCTTGCCCTCCGCCAATGCGGCTTGCAGCCGTTCCAATCCGTGAATATCCGCAAAACCGGACAAGGTTTTCGCCGGCGCATACCAGGCCCGGAATAATTCCAGCACCCCGGCTACCGTCGCCAGCAAATTGCGGTTGAATAGATCCTGTCTTTGCGAAAGTGGCAGATGCTTGAAGCAAAGTTCGATATTGGTGGAAGCGACCCGCCGACGGCGATACAGAAATGGCCAGCAAGCCAGCGTGGCTAATTTGGCAACGCGCATCAACCATGACTGCGGCAAACGGGCAGCCAGCATGGCAAGCCAGAAGAAAGGCCGGACAAAGATGCAATGCCAGACCGCGTTCATGCGTCATCCGTCTCCCGCTGGCGTTTTTGTTCCAGACGTTTGGCGTATTTCAAAAAAGCGTAGAACGCCTGTGTCCTCGCCGCGAAATAGCCGGCCCAGCCATTCAGAAAATAGCGTTTCAATATATAAAACCTGAGAAACACAAAGCTCGGATAAAACAGGACTCGTAAACCAGGAAAGCTTTTCTGTTTTTTCTGTTCAAGCAGGCCGCTGGAATACCGGTTTATTTTTTCGACTCGTTGGGCAAGATCTTTTTCGCCGTAATGAAAAAAATCCAGCTTCAAATTCTCTACCCTGCCTTGCACCTCAGGCGCGGCATGTACCGGCACCAGGTTCATGGCAGCCTTCACTTTCCGGAATAAACGCAACTGCCAATTCGGACGAGTCCATGCATGCGGCCATTGCCAGAACAACCATTCCCGGCGCGGCAAGCGATAGCCATCGACGGAGTCTTCGGCAATCGCTTTGCGGATAATATCCGCCGCATCGCCATGAATATATTCGTCCGCATCCAGTAGCAAAACCCAATCGGAAACCGCCTTGTCGATGGCTGACTGTTTTTGCGGGCCGTAACCCTTGAAGGTCTCGATGTGGATTTTTGCCGAATATTTTTCAGCAATATCCCGGGTGCCGTCAGTCGAACCCGAATCGAGCACAATAAGCTCGTCGCAGAATCTCAAGCTTTCGAGACACCTCTGCAAAGTGTCTTCATTATTGAAAGTCGTGACGACCGCACCGAGGGTATTCATGTCTCGAAACGATCCCGTGCACCCAGACAACCTGCGTAGAGGGCCAGCAGCAGTAACCAGCATCCGCCCCAGAAAGTCGCATAAAAAGCGAGATGGGTATTCAACGGGAATGCCACCACGACGCAGGCAAGCATCGGCACGAATGCCAGTTGACGCGCTTTTGGCGGTGACCATTGCCATGCACGCCACATTGCGAAGAAACCCGTCAACCAGCACAACAAACCGATCACTCCGGTTTCGGACAGGACTTCAAGCAACCAGTGATGGGCATGGTATGCACCTTGCTGGTCGGCGCTGGTAAACGGATCATCTTTGTCGGCATATTGTTTGTAGACGTCGCGAAAATTTCTGACGCCGACACCATTCACGGGATGGTCTGCCGTGATTTTCAATGCGGTCTTCCAGATGCTGATTCGACCCGAAAGCGCATGATCAACGCCACCGGTTTCACCGACCAGGGCGGTTTCGGTACGTTCAAAACGGGCACGCAATTCCGGCGAGGCAAAGTAGCTCAGCAGCAACACCAGAGTCGAGGCAAAAAAGAAAAGCAGCAGTCTCTTTCTGCCAAGCACCTGCCAGCCACTGATCAATAAAACCAGCGCGAACATTACCCAGCCGGCCCTTGCACCTGCCCACAACACGACGGTGCCGACCAGCAATGCTACGCCACACCAGGACCAAACTCCGCCACGTTTGTTCGCCCAATCGAGCGTAAACGGCGACAGGGCTGCGAGCACCAGACCCAGTTTCAAATTATCGGAACCGAAAATTCCACTGAGTCGATCTTCGGTCATCGCACCGCCGAGACTGAAGCCGGTCAAGACCTGAATCATGCCATCCAGCGCCCAGAACAAACTGATGATCGCCAGGCCGGAAAAAATCAGTTGCCTGCCTTTTTCATTCGATACCGACAAGGCAATCAACCAGAGAAAAGGCAGATAGCGCAGATCCAACAAGACTTCGCGCCATGCGCGTTTTGCGTTGATGGCATCAAAGGCCGAAAATAATTCCGGCAGCCAGTAAGCGAGAAAAAATACCAGTGTCATCAACCAGGCTTCACGACTCAGCCAGGTCGAACGATGTGCCAGTTTCTGCCAGAGCATCAGAAAAAACCCCAACAGCGCGCCAAGACTCATAACCGCTTCGGCAACACCTACTGTTGGCCACAAGGCAACAAAGGCCAGTATCCAGTAAGGTGCCCAGCGAAAGACGGAATCAGGAGCAGAGCTGTTCATAGACGGCCATCATATTCGATTGCATCGAAGACAGACTTGGCAATGCCTGCTCTGGCGGAAGAATATTTTCTTCGAGGATTTTTTTGGCGGACCGGCACAAGGCTTGTTCATCGAAAGCGTCGACCAGGCCTTGCGGAAAATACCGCTGCAAATTTTCGCCAACGCCGCCCAGATTCCAGCCGAGTACCGGCTTTCCGATACTCAAAGCCTCAAGTACGGTGCGGCCAAACGCTTCTGGCTTGCTGGACAACTGCAATACCAGATCGGCAAGCGCATAGGCATTGGCCACGTCTTTTATCGGAGGTGTAAATTCGAGAAAATCGGAAAGCCCGAGATGCTCCGCCTGTTTTTCCAGTTCGATGCAATATTTTTCACGGCTCTGCTGTTTCGCACCAAGACAGCACAAACGCACATCGCCAAATTCCCTGCGCAAGGCAAGCAGCAGGTTCAACGCCGTTGCATGTCCTTTCAGACGCGTGGCACGCGCAGGCAAGAGCAATAACTTCCTGCCCTGCAGACGCGGATAATCCCGGAAGAAATCCCGACGCCATTGTTCATCGACTTTCAAAGCCGGCGGAAACTCTGCCGGGTCAATGCCGGGCGTGATCACCAGGATTTTTTTTTCGTCGGTGCGTGGCCAGTGGGAAAGCACATGTTTTTTTACGGTGTCGGAAACGCAAATAATTTTTTCACCGCGCAACATCACGCCGCTATAGAAACCCGGCGAATTCAGGCCATGCACACTGGTGACAAACTTTGGTGGATGTTCCAGCCCCCGCATGGCGAACAAAGCCGACCAGGCAGGCAAGCGCGAACGCGCATGGACGATATCGGGCTGCCGTTCTTTCAGGAATTCGCGGAATTTATGGATGGAGCGGAGAATCAGCAGACTTTTTTCGCCGATGTCGCATTTGAAATGCTCGCTGCCTTCCGCTTCGCATTGGGCCTGCAGGCGACCGCCGGCAGAAACGATGATGGAACGATGTCCCCTCTGCACCAGGGCGCGTGCCGTTTCGAGGGTGCCACGCTCAACGCCGCCACTGTGCAATGCAGGAAGACACTGCACCACGGTGATGCGCTTCATTTCAATCGATCAAAACGTATTCGGCACCGCAGTACGGGCAGACGCATTTGCCTTCTTCTTCAATCGGCAAATAGACGCGTGGGTGCGAATTCCATAAAGCCATCGCCGGCGTCGGGCAGCTCAACGGCAACGCGTCGCGGGTAACTTCGTAATGGGTTTTGGTATTGGCTGCGGTGAGCATCGAGTCGGCGGTCATATAGCATCCTTGATCAATGCCGCTATTCTAACCACTTCACCCTTATCGCGGCAGATCAAATACCAGAAGTTCGGCGGCCTGATCCGCCTGCAGGGATATTTCGGACTCGTCTCGCAAGCCCAGACCATCGCTGGCAGATAAAACCCGGCCATTCACCGTCACTTGCCCTGAAATCACTTGCACCCAGCCCAGACGCCCGGGTTTCAAAGGATGCTTCAAGGCAGCACCGGGGCTGAGAACCGTGCTGTAAAGGCTGGCCTGCTGGGCAATTTTAAGCGAGCCTTCCGCGCCATCGCCGGAGGCGACCAGACGCAGGCGGTTCTGCCGATCTTCCACCGGGAATGCCTTTTGCTCATAAGTCGGTGGAATGCTTTGCTTGTCCGGAATGATCCAGATCTGCAAAAAATGTACCGGTTCGGTTTGAGAGGCATTGAATTCGCTATGGCGAATACCCGAACCAGCACTCATGCGCTGCACTTCGTTCGGACGAATCACCGACCCGGTTCCGATACTGTCTTTATGTTGCAATGCGCCTTCCAGTACCACGCTGATAATTTCCATATCGGCGTGGCCATGGGTGGCGAAACCACCGCCCGGCGCAACCCGGTCTTCGTTGATCACACGCAGGGGACCGAAGCCCATCCAGGTATCGTCCTGATAGTGACCGAATGAAAAGGTGTGCGCGGAATCCAGCCAACCAAAGTTGGCTTTTCCACGTTCATTGGCGGGGCGGTGAATAAGCATTTTCTTACTTGGCCTCTGATGCTTCCATCGTGATGCGCATCGTAATCTCGTCGCTTACCATCGGCACGTATTTGCCTACGCCGAATTCCGAACGCTTGATTTTGGTCACGGCATCAAAACCGGCAGAAGGTTTCTTCGACATCGGATGCACGGCGATGCCATTGATGGTCACGTCAAAAGTTACCGGCTTGGTTACGCCGTGAATGGTAAGGTCGCCCAATAATTTCAGCTTGCCTTTGCCGACCGCGGTCACCTTGGTACTTTTGAACGTTGCTTCGGGAAACTGGGCAGCGTCGAAAAAATCCGGGCTGGACAAATGGGCGTCGAGTTTTGCAACGCCGCTGTCGAGGCTGCTGATCGGCACTTTGACATTCAGTGTGGAGTTGGCCGGTTTGGCCGCGTCAAACTGGAACTCGCCTTCAACGGTATTGAAGCGAATGGCGATATTCGAAAAGCCGGCGTGCAAGTAACTGGCGTAAACCTGCGTGTGGCCTGGATCGATGGCATACGCTTTGGTTTCTGCCTGGGCCGCGCCAATGCTGCCGACTAACATCAAGCCAAGAATTAATGGTTTCAACATGAAAATCTCCTTGCAAAAAAAAATGTGGGGATAAAACGAATCAAACGGTGAAACAACTCAAGCAATACTGGCCGCTTCGTCAAACGAGAGACGCGGCGAGCGTGGAAACAAGGCGGCAACATCGCCATAGCCAAGATTGATCAGGAAGTTCGACTTGACCGTGGTGCCGGCAAAAAACAGTTCATCGAGTTTCGCATTATCGAAGCCCGACATCGGTCCGCAATCCAGACCGAGTGCGCGTGCCGCCAACATCAGATAGGCACCCTGCAAAGTGGCATTGCGGAATGCCGTGGTATCGATCAATGCCTGGTTACCGACAAACCAGCTTTTCGCATCTGCATGCGGAAACAGCTGCGGCAGTTTTTCATAGAAAGCATAATCGGTAGCGACAAGGGCCGTGACCGGCGCAGCCAGGGTCTTCGCACGATTACCATCGGAAATGGCCTGACCCAGTTTTTCCTTTGCCTCTTTCGACTTGATGAAAACGATACGGGCCGGGCAGGAATTCGCGCTGGTGGCCCCCCACTTCATCAGCTCGTAGATACCGCGCAATTGATCGTCGGTCACCGGCTTGTCTAGCCAGCCGTTATGGGTACGGGCGGTACGGAACAATTGATCAAGCGCTGCATCATTCAACACGGACATCTGCATCTCCAAACGGGCGGGGTTTTTCCAAGACTGCAAGTGTATGTCCAATCGGGGATTTTGATAGTGGCGGCGATACAACGTATTGTTGCAGCAGCCATAACAACAGGCTTCTGTTAATCTTGCGTGATGACGATCAAGACCGAGCATTGCTGGGTAATTCATGATGGAGCCGCTGGCAATCGGCGCCAGGCTGTAGCTTTGGCAGAGGCGATCGGCTGGTCCTTCGATGAAAAAACCCTGCATGCGAAGGGACTGGCAAGACTGTTTGCACCGCGCATCCCGCCTTTCACGGCACATCCTTTCGGCAGCGACTTTGCAATCGACATGCAAAATGCGCCGGCGTATGTGATTGGCTGTGGTCGCCAAGCCGCATTGGCGACACGACTGATGAAAAAAGCCGGCAGCTTTGCGATCCAGATTCTAGACCCCGGAATTGCGAGCCATCATTGGGATGTTGTCATCGCACCAAACCATGATCGGATGCAAGGCGAAAATGTGATTGCCTGCAATGGCAGCTTGCATGATGTGAATGATATCTCGCTTGAGCTCTGGCGTTCGAAAGAGCCGGCATTCGGAAATCTGGATTCACCACGCACTGCCGTATTCATCGGCGGACCAAGCCGGATGGCGATATTCAACGAAGGCCTGATCGAAGTATTGTTCAGTCAACTCGAATACGATCTGGCAAAACGGGGTGGCAGCCTGATTATCTGTGGCTCGCGTCGCACGCCCAACTTGGCCGCAAAAAAAATCCGGCAACGTTTTTCGGATTCGCATTTCCCGGTCTGGTTTGATGACGGTGATGGTGAAAACCTTTATCACGCTGCATTGGCGCATGCAGACCGCATTGTGTTGACGCCGGATTCGGTCAACATGATTTCGGAAGCCTGTGCGACACGAATTGCCGGTTTATATTGCGCAGCCAGAACGCGCCACTGGCCGATTACAGATTTTTCTGGCTGAGCTGATGAAAACGGGACGAGTCAGGCCATTGAACAGGGACTTGATTCCGTTTCCTGTGACGGCTTTGAACACGATGCCGGACGTAATCGAACAACTAAAACGATTTTTGACCCCGTAGGGGCGCCTGCTTGCTGCGCCCTGCTTTGAAGGTATTTGGGCGCGGCAAGCAGGCGCCCCTACGGGTTGAAATCCAGTCCTTTTGCGGCATAAATTTCCAATGTCCGGTTACATTGCACTTGTAACTCATCGGACATATTCACGATTCTTGGCCGTTGATCAAGACTGCAAATCATGGAATGCGCGATCAGGTTTTCGTAATGCGAATGCAGAATTTCCGCTTCGGTTTTTGCAATATCGCCAACAGCTTCCAGCACACGTAAAATTTCCGGCGAGCGCTGGGCGCCGAGCATGCGGCTGTCGGTATTTGCCAATGCCAGCACACGCGCCTGCAGGAAAAACTCCATGTCCACCAAACCGCCAAATCCCTGCTTGAGATCAAAGCGTATTCCCGTACTGCGGTCCAGCTCGTTGCGCATGCGCTGCCGCATCGCGCCGACATCGGAATGGATTTGTGCGAGATCCCGGTGAGCCTGCAAAGCCTGCGCTCGGATGCTTTCAAAACGCGAACAGACATCGACATCGCCGGCAAGCGACCTCGAGCGCACCAGCGCCTGATGTTCCCAGGTCCAGGCACGCTCACGCTGGTATTCCTCGAAACTGTCCAGGCTCGACACCAATAAACCTTTCGCACCATCGGGGCGCAAACGCATATCGACTTCATACAGGCGACCGGCCGGCGTAATGGTTTGCATCAGGCTGATGATTTTTTGCGCCAGCCTCGCAAAATAACGCGGCGCATCCAGCGACCTGCTTCCATTCGATGTCGCGCTGGCCGATGCATTGTGCAAAAACACCAGATCCAGATCCGAGGCAAACCCCAATTCTTTTGCGCCGACACTGCCGTAACCGATTATCGCGAACCCGGCATTATCAATAAGGCCATGCGCCTGGCAAATTTCCGTTTGCGCCAATGCGAGCACGGCTTGCAAAATTACTTCGGCAAGCACCGCCAATTGTTCGGCACTTTCACTCGCCGCCTGTTGCTGAAACAAAGTGGCCTGGGCAATCCGGAATGAAAGGCTTTGCCGCATTTCATTGAGTCCGTGCAATGCCTGTTCGGTATCTCCGCTTGCCAATGCCTGCTTGACGAGCACCTGCAGTTGTTGCCGGTCGGGAAATGATTGAGCAACCCGGTGATCCAGCAACTCATCGAGCAATAGCGGATGCTCGACAAGACGTTCTGACAGCCAGGCACTGCGCGCGACCACATCGACCAAACGCTGCAGAGCAGCCGGTTTTTCTTCGAGCAAGGCCAGATAGCTGGTTCGCTTTGCGATGGCATGCAGCAAACTCAGACTGCGAGTCATTGCCGACTCCGGCGCTACGCTTTTTGCCGCCGCTTCCAGAATCAGGGGCAAGACATGATCAAGCCGCGAACGCGTTTTTTCATTGAAGCTTTGCACCGTGGAATGCCTGCAAAAATCCTGCAAGGCGAGATGCAGGTCTTCGCTATTGTTGAAGCCCAATTCGGATAACTGGCGTGCATCCGATGTGTCCGGCAAACCGCGCCAATAATCGATATAGGCGCTGACTTTCGCCTTGTGTCGCTTCGATGCCAGCAAGCGGGAAAATTCTTCCGAAACAATATCGCGATGTATCTGCAATGCGGTTTCCAGTTCGGCCGCATTGGCGTAATTCAAGCCCGCGTGCTATCCGGTAACGGGTGAAAGCATCCTGCGGCAAGCTGTGGGTTTGTTCATCTCGCAGCATTTGCACGCGATTCTCGACGCGTCGCAAAAACAGATAGGCATCTTTCAATTTTATTGCCGTTGCTTCAGGCAAATGACCCGCATCTACCAAAGTCTGCATCGCCTTTAACAAGGAGCGCTGCCGTAAAACCGGCTCGCGGCCGCCGTGTATCAACTGCAAAGCCTGCACCAGAAATTCGATTTCGCGAATGCCTCCAGGCCCCAATTTCAAATGATCGGCGAGTTCGCGCTTTTCAACTTCTGCGGCAATCATGGCTTTCATTTCGCGCAAACCATCGAGCGCGGTGTAATCAAGATAGCGACGATAGACGAACGGTCGCAGCGACTCCAGGCATCGCTCGCCTGCAACAATATCTCCCGCAACCGGTCGCGCCTTTACCCAGGCATAGCGTTCCCAATCGCGTCCTTCGGTCTGGAAATAATGTTCCATCGCGGCAAAACTCAAGGCCAGGCGTCCGGAATTTCCATAGGGTCGCAAACGCAAATCGACGCGATGCGAAAATCCGTCACTCGTGATATCGCCCATCAATTGGGCCAACCTTTGTCCCATCCGGGTGAAGTAGGCTTCACCATCGAGACTGCGGACGCCATCGCTTTCGCCCTGTTGTGGGTAGGCATAGACCAGATCCACATCGGAAGAAAAATTCAATTCGCCGCCACCGAGTTTTCCCAATCCGAACACGACAAAGGATTGCACTTCGCCATTGGCATTTTTTACCTGGCCGTACCGCGTCGAAAAAAGTTCCGAAAGAACCCGGACCGATTCCCCCAGCGCGATGTCGGCCATTTCACTGATCGCACCCAGGCTGGCTTCAACATCATCGTGTTCATGCAAATCACGCCAGATAATCCGCGCCGACTGCATTCTGCGCCAACGTCGCAATTCACCCGGCCATGCACTCTCGTCACCAACCGAAAATTCCAGCGGAGCGATACTCGACTGATCCAGCACATGCCATTGCTGCAGGCTGCTGACACAGGGTATCGATGGCAAAATCACTGGCGAGAGCGAGTGGGAAATATTTTTTTTCGATCTCGGCCTTGTCGGCAATCCCGGTGCCGGCTTCGGCAAAACGATCCAGATGGCGCTGCACCAAAGCCTGCAATTGGGATTCGAAATCGGTCATGCGGGGATTGTGTCACAGGCATTGCGGAATTTATAAAAAACTAAAGCCCGAAACTGCATGACAGCTTCGGGCTTTAGGCTCCCTCCCCCATGACGGAGTGGTGGCAGTCTCGCCCACCCACCCATTGCTTGCACGTTGCGGTGCAGCAATGTCAAAAAAATCGTATCGGATTACAACAGAAAATGGGCGCAAAGACTCAGGAATGTTCCCATGCTCACGACATCGGTAATCGTCGTAAGAAAGATGCTGGATGCCGTCGCAGGGTCGGCACCGAGTCTTTTCAGAATGAGCGGAATACTCGTACCCGCAATGCCTGCCAGCATGCAGCTGAAGGACATCGCGCCCATCGTGATCAAGGCCAAGCCCAAGAGGATCAGCACCGGAATCATGGCCAGCGACAATATACATCGCGACGCCTGCCAATGCGCCGGTGACCGTGCCATTCATCAATCCGAGCATAGCTTCCTTCGCAATCAATTTTGCAATCGGCATGCCTTTCAATTCACCCAGCGTCATGCCCCGGAGCAATACCGCCATCGATTGGCAACCCAGATTTCCGCATTGCCCGCCAAGCACCGGCAGGAACATCGCGAGTACAACAATCTTGTTGATCGTGTCGGCAAAGATGCCGACTACGGCAGCACTCACGAACACCGTGAGCAAATTGATCTGTAACCAGGGATGGCGAAATTTGAAGCTGCGCATCAAGGGTGTTGCCAGACGTTCTTCTTTCTCGACACCGACCATCGAACCGGCTTGTGCCGATATTTCAAAAGCTTGTTGTTCGAACAATACCTGGCCACGCACCTGGCCCACCAAGGTGCCGTCTTCTTCGCAGACGGGATACACCGGGTAGTGGCGTGTTACCACCTCTTTCATGGCATCCACCAATTGCATGGTGGGGCGCAGGGCAAAGGCACCTCGAATCATGACCTCGTCGAGGGTCTGCATTTTTTCGGCGTAGAGCAATTCGCGAAATGCGGCAACACCCAGCAAATGATTTTCGCGATCCACCACGAACAAGTAGGTCACCATTCGCTGCTTGACGGTATCGCGCAAGACTTCGATCGCGGAGGCGACACTGGTACCGCTTCGGAATACCGCCGGCGGATCTTCCAGCAACCGGCCGACACTGCCTTCCGGATAACGCTGGGCGTCCATCCAGTCGGTTCCGGCGGGTGCGGCTGCCATGATGCGCTCGCGCGCTTCCAGACTCATCGCAGCAAGAATGCTGTTGGCTCGGGCGGGAGGCAGCCCCGCGAGCAACTTGGCGACCTCGGCGGGATTGCGCAGATCGAGCCGTTCGATCGCCGTCTTGGTATCCAGTGCGGCGACTTTCTGTGCGAGAGAATCGGATTCGTTAGCCACTACAACCCCGGAACCTGGAAAATGAGTCCGCTAAGGGTAGCCGAAAAATGTGTCCATTTGGCTAAATTATGAGCTCGGGAACCTTCAACGCGAGCATGAATGGGCTTTCATGAATCGCTGCTGCGTGATCAAGGCTCTTCTACCGCGTATCCCTTTGCACGCAAAGATGCCAGCAGGCCGGTCGGTTTCAACATGTCGCTCATCGGCAAGATGGCGAAAGTCGATTTATTTTTGGCCAATGCGGCATCCGCAGCTTTGAGCCACTCCGCCATTGCTTTCGGGCGGATATCGGCGAATCCGTTTTTCTGCGATATGGCGGCATTGGTCAATGCGGTAATGCAGGATACGTTCTGGTCGGTATAGGAAAGCCTTTTCAGGCTCTCGATATCGCCAATTGCCCAGGCATTGCCACGCTCGATCATGCCATTCAGATCGGTTTCAAGCCGATCCATCGTTTTGGCGAAACAGTCGATGTCGGCCAATGAGGTTTTTGAAAACTCTTTGATCACGGCCTTCGGCTTTTCGATTTTCAATTCGATTTTTGGGCGAATGATTTTTTTCTTGTATTCGTCGGCGGCATCGACCACCACCGGCCTGACGATGTTGTCCGGACTAAGACCGGACTTCTTGATGGCTTTCTCGTAGAGCTCCTGTGCCGCGAAAACCGGCCGCCATTTTTCAATGCCGTTGTCATGACCGATATATTTTGCCTTCAGCACCGACCAACGCTTGTACAGCTCGGGCGACAGCACGTCCTTGAGTTCCTGGTCATTCGGATTTTTCCTTGCTCCATAAAGCGAAGGAATCAGCATCAGGTTGCCGAACATGCCGCGATCGGTGGAAACGCTCACACTGGTCTCGAACAGGATCTCATCCGATTGGGCAATGGTCTTTTCGACATTGCGCGAGACCCAGTCCATCTTTTGCGGCAAGGGCGATTGCGTTCCCATAATCCAGAGCACGTTATCGCCCTTCGATACTTTCCACATGCCGGGGCCGGGTTGCGCGCCCGAAACCACCATGACATCAAGGACTTTTACGCCCTCCGGCAATGGCGTGTCGTCTTCTTCGACCGTCGTGTTTTCGGTAGCCGTTTGCGGAAAAGCAGAAAAACTCGCCAATCCAAGCAGTAAAGTCATCGGGAAAATGAAACGCATTCGAACCATCCGTTCTTTTTTGTTTTGTGGCAAGGATAGGGGCTGGCATGATGCAAGCCGCTGCATGAACTAAAGTTAAGCAGGTTTCCGACCTTGCTGCACATCACAAGTTCCCGCCACCCGGACTCAATAGTCCGGATGGCGATAATCAGAAGGCATGATCGAAGGCCACATCGCCTTCCACGCCGACCTGATAGGCCGAGACTCGCCTTTCGAAGAAATTGGTCAGCTCTTGCACATCCTGCAGCTCCATAAACGGGAATGGATTGCGGGCACCGAAATATTTCGACAGACCCAGCTGGGCAAGGCGCTGATCGGCAACGTATTGCAGGTATTCCCGCATGTCTTTTATCGACAGACCGGCGACGCCCCAGGAAAGAACGTCCTGGGCGAAAACCATTTCGCACTCGACCGCTTCCTGCAGCATCTTGAGAATCTGTTCGCTTAATTCGTCGTCGAACAATTCCGGCTCTTCTTCGCGCACGGTGCGAATGACTTCAAATGCAAATGCCATATGCCCGCTTTCATCGCGGAATACCCAATTGGTGCCCGATGCCAGGCCATGCAGCAGACCACGCGAACGCAAATAGTAGACATAGGCAAAGGCACCAAAGAAAAACAGGCCTTCGATGCAGGTCGCAAAACAAATCAGGTTCAGCAAAAACTGCCTGCGCTGCTCCCTGGTTTCGATTCGATCAATCTGGTTGATCGAATCCATCCAGCGGAAACAGAACTCGGCCTTGTGGCGAATGGCCGGAATGCTTTCAATCGCAGTGAATGCCTTGGCGCGCGCTTCCGGTTCCGGCAAGTAGGTATCGAGCAAGGTCAGGTAAAACTGCACATGCAGGGCTTCTTCATACAGTTGCCGCGACAGATACAAGCGAGCTTCCGGTGCATTGATATGCTTGTACAGATTCAGCACCAGATTATTCGAGACGATCGAATCGCCGGTCGCGAAAAAAGCCACCAGGCGTTCGATCAGATGGCGCTCGGCCGGTCCGAATTTATTTCGAAGATCATTGACATCAAGCGAGAAGTCGACTTCTTCAACGGTCCAGGTATTACGAACGGCGTCGCGATACATTTCGTAGAAAACCGGATAACGCATTGGCCTGAGGGTTAATGCAAAGCCTGGGTCGAGTAAGTTGCTCATTATTGGCAGGCCTCGCAGCTTTCCGGATTTTCCAGCGAACAAATCACGGCCGCCGTGTCCTGTTCCGCACTGGTGACGGTTGTTTTGGCGATGCGGGTTGCGGGTCGTGAACGCAGGTAGTAAGTCGTCTTGATGCCGCGCTTCCAGGCATACATGTACATAGAACTTAGCGCACCGATATTCGGACTCTCCATGAACAAATTCAGCGATTGCGATTGATCGATGAACGCGCCACGATCGGCCGCCATATCGATCAGCGAACGCATCGGTATTTCCCAGACCGTGCGATAGATTTCGCGCAACTCGTTCGGAATTTCCGACATCGTTTGTACCGAACCTTCGGCCAGCTTGATGCGATCTCGTACTTCCGGCGTCCATAGGCCGAGTTTTTTCAGCTCCTCGACCAGATAACGATTCACCTGCAGGAAATCGCCCGACAGGGTTTCACGTTTGAACAGGTTTGAAATCTGTGGCTCGATGCATTCATAGCAACCGGCAATCGAGGCAATCGTTGCCGTCGGTGCAATCGCGATAAGCAAAGAGTTACGAAGGCCTTGCTGCTTGATGCGCTCACGCAAGGCATCCCAACGCACCGTGTTTTCCGGTGCGATGTTCCAGGCATCGAATTGGAGTTCGCCCTGCGCTGCCCGTGTTTCGGCAAACGATGGATGCACACCGCGTTCCAATGCCAACTCGGCCGAAGTCGACAAAGCCTGATAATAAATTTCTTCCGCGATTTTTGCCGACAACTTGCGTGCGGCTTCGGAATCAAAGGCCAGGCGCATCTGGAAGAACACGTCCTGCAAACCCATCATGCCCAAACCGACCGGACGCCAGCGCAGATTACCGCGACGAGCCGATTCAATCGGATAGAAATTCAGGTCGATTACGCGGTCGAGCTGACGCACCGCCAACTGCACGGTTTCAGCCAGTTTTTCGAAATCGAATTCCTTGTATTCGTTCAGATGCTGACCAAGATTGATCGAACCCAGATTGCAGACGGCGGTTTCGTCATAGGTAGTGACTTCAAGAATTTCGGTGCAGAGATTCGACAGATGAATCACGTTTTTTGCATTCGCGGTCTGATTGCTGGCGCGATTACATTTGTCCTTGAACGTCATCCAGCCGTTGCCGGTTTGTGCCAGCGTGCGCATCATTTTCGAATACAGCTCGCGAGCCTTGACTTGCTTGACGGCGAGTCCGGCGATTTCGGCGGCTTCATAGCTCTGCTCGAATGCATCGCCCCAAAGATCGACCAGATGCGGAACGACTTTGGGATCAAATAGCGACCACATGCCATCGGCCTCGACACGACGCATGAATAAATCGGAAACCCAATTGGCGAGATTCAGATTATGCGTGCGACGCGCTTCATCGCCGGTGTTGTCGCGCAACTCGAGAAACTCTTCGACATCGGCATGCCAGGTTTCCAGATACACGCAGGCCGCGCCTTTGCGTTTTCCGCCTTGGTTCACTGCAGCGACCGAGGCGTCCAGCGTTTTCAACCACGGCACTAGGCCATTCGATAAACCATTGGTCGAACGAATCAGCGAACCACGCGAACGGATACGCGAAAACGACAGACCGATACCGCCGGAAAACTTAGACAACTGCGCAACATCGCCATAACGCTGATAGATCGAACTGAGCGAATCATCAGGCGAATCGAGCAGAAAGCAGGATGACAATTGTTCGTGCGTGGTGCCGGCATTGAACAAGGTTGGCGAGCTCGGCAGATAATCGAGACGCGCCATGCGCTGATACAAAGCCAATGCTTCGGCAACATCTTCACTCAACGCGCAAGCTATCCGCAGAAAGAATTGCTGCGGTGTTTCGATCACGGTGCGCGCAGTCGGATGACGCAGTAAATAACGATCGTACAAAGTGCGCAAGCCGAAATAATCAAACAGGGCATCGTGTTTGTTATCGAGTGCGTCATTGAGTTTGCGCGCGTTGGCTTGAACGAAACTCAGCAAACGCTCATTGATAAGACCCAATTCATGGCCGCGTGCGATTGATTGCGAAAAGGCATGGATTTCCTGGCCACTGACTTCTTTCTCGATGAAGCCTGCCAATAATCTTGCTGCCAGGCGGCCATACTCCGGTTCTTCCGCGGTCAGCAAAGCCGCCGTACGAATGGAAAGCTCGTCCAGCTCGCGCGTGCTGGCGCCGTCGTACAAACCCGAGATGGTGCGAGTCGCCACTCGCATCGGATCAATGGCGAACAGACCTTCAGCACATCGGGTAATGGCGCGGACGATCTTGTTGAGATCGACGGTTTCGCGGCGGCCATTACGTTTCGTTACTGCCATCACGCCGGTATGCGGCGGCGGCGTCAACTGGAACTCGGAATTTGGCGGTGTGTGATTTTGTTGTTGTGTGTTTGCAACTTCGTTATCGATGTTGCGGGCGACTTCGCTGTCAGCCGTAGGGCTCATGTTTTTTCTCCAGTGCGTAAGGCACATCGCGATCTCTCCCACGGAGATGGCGAACACGAGAGCCACAACATCAGTCCGTCGATGCCGTATAGCACTCGCGGGCAAGAAACCATCGGAGGAAAAAACGGAATGCCGCACCCATGTAGGGTGATTGCGACATCGGCGATCTCCCCCCGGAGACTTCTTGGCCGATACCGTGCGGTGTGCTTCACACGGTTGTCGGCAGGTCTTCGGACTCATGGACATGAAGCCTCTGGCTTCTCCTACTATTCGCCGCTTCCCGGGCCTTAACCCAGTGCGTGTGGCGAGTTCGTTTCCATATACCGCTGCGGGGCAGCGCCGGATTCACACCGGCTTCCCTATTAACCCAGGCGCAAGACCCGGGACCGACGAACACAAGATATCGGCAATAGATGGCATCGTCAACACAGCATCTTCGGCTTTGCTGCGGCTTGGTGAATTTGCCCCTATTGCAAATACGGATGGAATACACGTTTCCTGCCATGGGGAAATCTGGAGCCCATCCCCGCTCTGGCCATGAGACAACGAAAGCCAAGACCCAAAATCTGGTGACGCGCACTGGATCGAACCAATGCGAGTCATGGCTTGTCTTATGACCCGCACTCGCAGTGCAGGATCTGAAGCCATTGAGTGATGCTCATCTCTAGCAATCCCAAACCGTCGATAAGCTTTGCCTGCTCAATCTCCCGTCAGGCATTGCGTTATCATATTCATACTTGATATTTCGAATACGAGCGAACTCGCCTGATGAAAATAAACCTCCGACACCAAGCCTGGTATCTGCCCGTTCTTGCACTATTGCTGAGCTGGGGGTTTTCTACCCTGACCCGAATCGGACTTACCGTATTTGCCTGGTCGACGCTGGATCATTCGATTGGCGAGTTATTGCCGGCATTCCTCTACGGTGCGGTGGGCGACCTTTTATTTGCTTCAGCCTTCGCCGGTTTTTTGCTTTTCTTTACTTCGCTTAGCCACACCGGCCGACCTGCCATTTGGCCATTCCGGGCAAAGCGCGGCCTCGCGATATTTGCACTCAGTACTTTTTTATTATTCGTCGCCGTTTCCGAATTCGTGTTCTGGAATGAATTCGGCGCACGTTTCAATTTTGTCGCGGTCGATTATCTGCTTTATACGAATGAAGTCATCGGCAACATCCGCGAATCCTATTCGATGCCTGCCCTGCTCGGTGGCATGGCGCTGGCAGCCGGCATTGTGAGTCTACTGGTATTCCGCTACTGGAAACTCGAAGCCGGACAGAGCCTGAGATTTTTCCCGCGCCTTGGCATGGCGGCACTGGGCATCGTGCTGTTCTACGTCGTCGGCACGCAATCCCTGGACTATGCCAACAGGATCAATAGCCAGAATTTGGCAAATCAGGAACTGTCGCACAATGGACCGGCAAGTTTTCTGCTGGCATCGCGCGAAAACGAGCTGGACTTCAAGCGTTACTACACCACACTGCCTGAAAAAACATACCTGGCCAATGCGCCTGCATGGCCAGATCCGGCGCGTGACCAGCCGAGCAGCAAACCGCTGAATCCGAAACATGTCGTGATCATTGAAATTGAAAGTTTGAGCGCGAGCTTCATGAGTTCGTATGGCAATACCGACAACATCACGCCACATCTCGATGAATTGCTCAATCACGGCGTCTGGTTTTCCAACCTCTATGCCACCGGTACGCGAACTGTGAGAGGCCTCGAAGCCATGTCGGCCGGATTGCCGCCACTGCCCGGAGAATCCATCGTCAGGCAATCCGAAAACAAAAATCTTTACACGCTCGGCAGCATGCTGCGCACGAAGTCTTACCAACCAATGTTCATGTATGGCGGCTATGGTTATTTCGACAACATGAATGCCTATTTCAGCGGCAATGGCTATGCCATCAGTGACCGAAATAATTTTTCGAAAGAGAACACGGCATTTGCGACTATCTGGGGAGTGGCCGACGAAATGCTCTTCAACGAGGCCATCAAGCAACTGGATTCCGATTCAAGCCATGGCGTGAAGCGCTTCATGCATATCATGACCACCAGTAATCACCGACCCTATACCTACCCGGAAGGTCGCATTGATATTCCTTCGAAAACCGGGCGCAATGGTGCGGTGAAATACACCGACTGGGCGATTCACAATTTTCTCGAAGAAGCGAAGAAAAAACCCTGGTTCGACGACACGTTATTTGTCATCGTGGCCGACCACAATGCCTCTGTCGCCGGAAAGATAAGCCTGCCGCCGAACAAGTACATTATTCCTGCCCTGTTCTATGCCCCGAAGATGTTGCCGCCGCAAAAAATCGAGCTGATGTCGAGCCAGATCGATTTGCCTCCGACGATCCTGGCAATGCTCGGCATCAAGACGAAGGGCGTTTTTTTCGGACAGAATCTGCTGGGCGACAACCCGGAGCAAAGAGCGTATCTGGTGAATTACCAGGAACTGGGCTACCTCACACCGACACCGGACGGACAACGGCATTTGACCCTTCTGGGTCCGAAGAAACGCCTGGAAAATTACTCGGTGAATTCCGATGGTGATCTGACCAAAGTGCCGGGCGATAAAGGTCGGGATGACAAGGCTGTTGCCCTCTTCCAGCGTGTCGACGAGGTATTCAACGGCGGCAAATACGTACAACACTGATTCCGTTAATGCTTTCGGCTTCCCAAGCAGATCGAAAGCATTTCCGTTGTTAGATCGCAGCTGCATCCTGACCGAACGGAAATCCTATTGAACGCTCCTATCGAAAGACACCGGCCAGCGATTCCAAAAACCATCTGGATGCTGGGCTTTGTGAGCCTGTTCACCGACATGAGTTCGGAAATCGTCCACAGCCTGCTGCCGCTATTGCTCGCTACCGGCCTCGGTGCAAGTGCGACCATCATCGGCCTGATTGAAGGCAGCGCCGAAGCGCTTGTCATGGTGACAAAAGTTTTCTCGGGCTACCTGAGCGACGCGATTGGAAAAAGAAAACCACTCGTATTATTCGGCTATGGGCTTGCCGCCATCGTAAAGCCGATATTCCCGATGGCCGATTCGGTCTGGCTGTTTACCACCGCACGCATGCTGGATCGTTTCGGCAAGGGTGTGCGTGGCGCACCGCGCGATGCGATGGTGAGTGAGCTGGCGCCGCCGGAAATTCGCGGTGCCAGTTTCGGCCTGCGGCAATCGATGGATACCGTCGGTGCCGTATTGGGTCCGTTATTGGCTGTCGGACTGCTCTGGCTAACGACCAACAACATCAATCTGGTGCTCTGGGTTGCCGTGATTCCCGGTTTTATCGCCGTGTTTTTATTATTCACGTTCGTTCCCGAGCCGAATTCTTCGAATACCCAATCGGCGCGATTGCCAATCAACCGCGAAGGCCTGAAACAACTGGGCAGGCCCTTCTGGCGTCTGGTCTTCATAGGCAGCCTGATTGCACTCGCCAGATTCAGCGAAGCATTCCTGATTCTACGTGCCTCGGATTTGCATCTGCCGCTGACCTATATACCGCTGGTGCTGGTGGTGATGAGCATCATCTATGCCTTGTCGGCCTATCCGGCAGGAAAATTATCGGACCGCATGCCGCGTCATCATCTGCTTGCACTCGGCATGGTACTGCTGGCGCTTGCCTGCTTCGCATTGGCCATCGCAAAAACCTACTGGATGCTGTTCGCGGGAATTTCGCTCTGGGGTCTGCATATGGGCTTCAGTCAGGGCATCCTTGCCAGCATGGTCGCCGACACGGCCAATGAAACTTATCGCGGTACTGCATTCGGCGTATTCAATCTTGTCTCAGGGCTCGGCTTATTGCTGGCCAGTGGTATCGCTGGTGTACTCTGGGATCACGCAGGCCCGTCGGCGACTTTTATTTTTGGTGCCGTGGTGTCGATTTTGTCGGTGCTGGTCGTGCTGCAATTTAGTCCGGCCCAAAAGATAAAGACATCCCGTCCGCTCTAAACGAAACCCTCCGTTTCAAACAATCGCATTAGGGCAGCCAATGAATACCAGTAACGATATTTCATACAGCAAGCTTCCTGCAGTCACGCTTGGCTTCTGGGTGATAAAAATTCTTGCCACCACCTTGGGTGAAACCGGGGGCGATGCTGTTTCGATGTCGATGGATCTTGGTTATCTGCTCAGCACCGGCATTTTCGGCGTGGTTTTCATGGCGGCAGTGACGGCACAGATTTTAGCGAAAAAATTCCATCCCTTCCTTTACTGGACGACGATCATCGCCACGACCACCGTTGGTACGACGCTGGCAGATTTTGCCGATCGATCGCTGGGTATTGGCTATACCGGAGGATCCGCACTTTTATTGGTTATGCTCGCGGCATCCCTGCTGCTCTGGCATCGCACGATGGGTTCGATTGCCATCGATAGCGTCAGCTCGCCGAGATCCGAAATGTTTTACTGGGTCACGATCATGTTCTCCCAGACTCTGGGCACTGCGCTCGGCGACTGGTCTGCCGATACGGCAGGGCTCGGCTATGGTGGCGCCGCAATCATCTTTGGCAGCTTGCTGGCTATCGTCGCCGTGCTGTATTTGCGAACATCGATTTCGCGCACGGCATTATTCTGGGCCGCATTTATCCTGACCCGCCCGCTCGGGGCCGTGGTTGGCGACTTCCTCGACAAGCCGCTGAGCAAGGGCGGCCTCGAATTAAGCCGCTATTCGGCATCGGCCACACTGCTCGTTCTTATCGTGATCTGCATCCTGTTGTTTCCGAAAAAAGCGGCAAGACTCAAGCAATAGGCGTGACTAATCGGTAAAACTGATTCCCGTAAACACCAGTACCAATTATCACTGCAATAGTATTGCAGTGAGGGCAACCGTTATCATGCTGTCTTGACCAGATTGATGACGGACACCATGGCATCGCACGCACACGATCACGATCACGGCCTGGATACGATCAAGCACGAAAAACCTTTGTGGTGGGCCTTGGCACTGACGGCGTCGTTCCTGATTGCCGAAATCGTCGGCGCCTACATCACCAATAGTCTTGCCTTGCTGTCGGATGCAGCGCATATGGCAACCGACACACTGGCATTGGTGATCGCACTCGTCGCGGTGCGCCTTTCCCGTTTGCCTTCCGATGCGAAACGCAGCTATGGCTATGCACGATTCGAAGCTTTCGGCGCACTGATCAACGGTACGTTGCTGTTCTTGGTGGCTGCCTATATTTTGTGGGAAGCCGTCGGCCGTTTTGCGAAACCGCCCGAAGTTGCCAGCACCGGCATGCTGGTGATTGCAGGGCTGGGGCTCGTCGTCAACCTGATTTCCATGCGCCTGCTCAAGGCCGGCAGCGAAGAAAGCCTCAACATGAAAGGCGCGTATCTGGAAGTCTGGAGCGACATGCTGGGCTCACTCGCGGTATTGATTGCCGCCGTGATTATCTATTTCACGCGATGGTGGATTCTCGATCCGATTCTTGCGGTATTGATCGGCTTGTGGGTACTTCCCCGCACCTGGACCTTGCTGCGAGCAAGCATCCATATCCTGCTCGAAGGCGTGCCGGACAATATTGCCCTTTCGGAAGTTCGCGAGCTTTTGCTGAATACTCCCGGCGTGGTTGATGTGCACGATTTGCATATCTGGTCGCTGGCGAGCAAGTCGCCGACGATGACCGCGCATATCGTGGCCGCGGATGAAGTCACCGATTTGCATGGTTTGCGAAAAACGATTGCCGACCAGCTCAAGGAAGCTTTCGACATCCATCACCTGACCTTGCAGATGGAGTCGACGGCCTGCGGCAGCAAGGCCTGTGATGTCGCCAGTCAAGTGGAGCAGTCGCATGAAGGCCATGCGCATCATTGATGCACCCGCGTATTTTCGAACATCCTTTTTTGCCTGTTGACCTTCCCACAGGGTGAAGCCTGATCGTGTGTCCTGCGGCAATTGGCCGCTCTTTTCAGGACACTTCAAGATGAACAAGAAAACCAGCGCAAACACGACAGATACCGCCAGCAAGTCATCGTCAGGCAAAAGCCCTTGCGGATGTTGCAAATGTGTCAACTGCAATTGCACCGAGTGCAAATGCTGCAAATGCAACGATTGCCAATGCGGCAAGTAAACCGGGCTCATCCCAATCTGTTCAAACGGAACGGCCGCCACCGGGCGGCCGGATTCCACCGATACCTTCAGGCCTGCCATGACGACTTCCACCAGAGATTTTTTGAGCTACACCGGCGCGCTGTTCGCGCGCATTGCCCTGGCTTCGGCCATCGCTACCTTGTTATGTATTTTTGAATGGGCCACGACGCGAAACAGGATCTGCTGCGAGTAACCATGGCACTTGCATCACGGGTTTGACCTTCCCATTATGGGAAGCCCCAACCTGATGCCAACGATTCGCCGAATGGGAGCTGCCCAATGCCACGCCACACGCCACGCCCGGAATTATCCGATGCCAAAGTCCAAGGCTTTCACAATATTGGTGAAGCCTCGGCGCTGACCGATGTATCGGCGAAAATGATTCGGCATTACGAAAGCATCGGCCTGATTCCCGCGGCCAACCGTACTTTTGCGAATTACCGTTTATACAATGATTCGGATTTGCACCGGCTGCGTTTCATCAAGCGATCGAGAACCCTGGGGTTTTCGATGAAGCAGATCTCGGCTCTGCTGGAGCTTTGGAATAATCCGCAGCGCGCAAGTTCGGAAGTCAAGAAACTGGCGAACGCCCATATCGCGGAACTGGAATCAAGAATCAGGGAAATGCAGTCGATGCAAAAGACGCTGCAAAATCTCGCAAAAAACTGTCACGGCAATGACCGGCCCGACTGCCCGATCCTGGAGGATTTGGGCAGCCCGGTGGATTGCCGTCATTGATACCGCAATGATGGCTATGCCCTCGCCAATCGCGCTGCGGCTTCTTCATCGCGGAATCATTGATTAAAAAACGGCCCGTAGGAGCGTCCTTCAGGCGCGACAAATCCCGCCATATATGTCGCGCCTGAAGGACGCTCCTACCGTTAACTTATTGACGATAGGAATTCTCAAGCACCCGGCAGCTTTTCACAGGTATGGCTTGGGTTGACTCCAGATCACTGGCCCAGCACTCGTCGAATACCGAGCAGTAACAGATTTTCTTTTCGACTTCGAAACGGGCCATATTTAATTTCTCCCACATTGCGTTATCGGTCTCGGGGCGTGACCAGTAAAGAAAAGGCACCGTCTGGCCGGCTCGCAATACCCGGCCAACCACCGAGGATGTCAGGATAGGGGTTTGCTTCCATGCGTCTTCCTGAATTTTTCCCGAGGCATCGGCACAACAGGCACGTAATAGTTCGCGACTCGTTTTGACATTTTTCCCTTTGTAGAAAATTTCCAATGACTGGATTTTTGCCGGCCCGACACCCAGATTTTCAATCGTCATGCTGATGACCGGCTCCGGTTTTCCGGTCACCGTATTGGTTTCGGTATTGCTGGTGCTGAACCCCAGGAAAGGCCATGACTGAGCCTGCACCAGACGCTGCATATCGTCGCTTTGCGTGACCGACAACCAGATCGATGCAATTGAGGTAATCAGCGCGCAAACGGCGACGAGGAAGTCCACTTTTTCGCGCCAACCGTTATGGCTGAACTTGCTGGAAATTTCGCTTTCTACCGCCATATCGCCGTCCCGTCAGCCTTGTGACTAATTGGATGCGGCCAGCCGACTATTGGTTTAGATGGCTGCAACGAACCGATGCATTTATGGACCTGTTACGGTTACTGACGGGTGCTAACATCGACTCACGCATTACGAGGCCACACGCATGACGATCATCCACACTGTCCGTGCCTTCGCCGGCACAACTCCCTACTCGGTCAGCCTGAGCGACGATCTCGGTCACGAATGGCTCGCCGATGAACCGCTCGACGAGGGCGGCGGCAATATCGGGCCAACGCCAAAACTGTTATTGCTGTCCAGTCTGGGTGCCTGCACCGCCATCACCCTGCAAATGTATGCGGCAAGAAAAAAATGGCCGCTCGAATCGATTGACGTCGAATTGCAATTAAATCCCGATGGCGATCCAGCGGCGGGCAATGGCATCGTCCGGAAAATTGGTTTGAAAGGCGAGCTAAGTGCCGAACAACGCGAGCGTTTGCTGCAAATTGCCAATGTCTGCCCGGTACATAAAATATTGACGGGCGAGGTTCGTATTGCCAGTTCGCTGGTTGCCTGAGAAGGAATTTGCATGAGCGACCACAAGACAGATTCGGCACTTGAACGAATTACCGCGAATAGCGCCGAAGTCGGCAAAGGCTTTACCGTGCGCCGCGCGATACCGACCAAAGCGCGCCGCATGGTGGGTTCCTGGTGTTTTCTGGATCACGTAGGCCCCGCGAATTTTGATCGCGGCAGCGGCATGAACGTCGGGCCGCATCCGCATATCGGTCTGCAGACATTTACCTGGGTCATCGAAGGCGAGATTTTGCATCGCGACAGCCTGGGTTTCGAACAAATCATTCGTCCCGGCCAGGTGAATCTGATGACGGCGGGCAACGGCATTACCCACGCGGAAGAATCCCTGAACGACGATGCCGGTCGGATACACATCACGCAATTGTGGATAGCCTTACCCGAGGCAGAACGCCGTCGCGCGCCGGATTTCAAACACTATCCTGACCTGCCGATCATCAACAATGGCGGATTCAAAATTACCCTGCTTGCCGGAACGGCATTCAATCTTACGGCACCTGCTCAGGTCTACACGCCATTGGTCGGCATGGACTTGAAAAGCGAGAACGCGGCAAAAACCGATGTGCCATTGAACCCGGACTTTGAACATGCCGTGCTATGCCTCGATGGCGCATTGGAAATCGAAGGCGAGCTGATTGAACCGGGAACCTTGCTGTATCTTGGCCTGGGCCGCGATTCCATTTCGATCACTTGCAAAAATGCTGCGCAGGCATTGCTGATCGGCGGCAAGCCATTCGAGGAAAATATCCTGATGTGGTGGAATTTCGTCGCGCGTACTCCGGAAGAAGTGATCAGGGCGACGGAAGACTGGAACAAGCATAATCATTTTGCCGAAGTGAAAAATTCGCCGTTGAAACGGCTTGTTGCGCCCGACCCCTCCGGCCTGCATCTTAAAATCTGAAGGAGACACGACATGGTTAAGATTCTCGGAATATCCGGAAGTTTGCGGGCACAGTCCTACAACACGGCATTGTTGAAAGTTGCACAATCGCTTGCTGGCGATGATGTGGAACTGGAGATCGCTACCTTGCATGGCATCCCACTCTACGACGGTGACCTCGAACAACGCGAAGGTATTCCCGCTGCAGTAACTGCCTTGAAAGAACGCATACTCGTGAATGACGGCTTGCTGCTATCCACACCGGAATACAACAATGGCATTCCCGGTGTTTTCAAGAATGCGATTGACTGGCTGTCGCGACCGGGTTCGGATATTCCGAAGATTTTCGGGGATCGCCCGGTAGCCGTGATGGGCGCATCGCCCGGCGGCTTTGGCACGATTCTTTCGCAGAACGCCTGGCTGCCGGTATTGAAAACTCTCGGTACACGCCATTGGTCCGGCGGCAAATTGATGCTCTCGCGTGCACATCAAATGATTGGCGAGGACGGGAACATCGGCGATGAAGCCACCCGCAAATTATTGAGCGGTTTCTTGCAGGGCTTTGCGGGGTTCATCAAAAGCAATCGACAGTAGAATTAGCACCATAAAAAAACCCCGCCGAAGCGGGGTTTCTGTTTTGTGGCAGATGAAGCGCTGGATTAGAAATCCATACCGCCCATGCCACCCATGCCGCCGCCATGACCATGGCCACCGCCGGCTTCTTCTTTCTTCGGAGCTTCTGCCACCATGCATTCGGTGGTGATCATCAAACCGGCGATCGACGCTGCGTTTTGCAATGCAGTGCGGGTTACCTTGGTTGGATCCAGAATACCCATGGCCACCATGTCGCCGTATTCGCTGGTCGCTGCGTTGTAGCCGTAGTTGCCGTTACCGGCTTTCACTGCATTCAACACAACCGAAGGCTCTTCGCCGCAGTTGGCAACGATTTCACGCAAAGGCGCTTCCATCGCACGCAGGGCAATTTGCACGCCGACGTTTTGGTCGTCGTTGGCCCCTTTCAGGCTACCGATCGCAGTCAGGGCACGAATCAGTGCCACGCCGCCGCCGGGAACGATACCTTCTTCGACCGCTGCACGGGTGGCGTGCAAGGCATCTTCAACGCGGGCTTTCTTTTCTTTCATTTCGACTTCAGTTGCTGCGCCGACTTTGATCACCGCAACGCCGCCGGCCAATTTGGCAACGCGTTCCTGCAGTTTTTCCTTGTCGTAATCGGAAGAAGTTTCTTCGATTTGCGCCTTGATTTGCTTGATGCGGGCCTGGATGCCTTCGGCTTCGCCGGCACCATCGATAATCGTGGTGTTTTCTTTCGAGACCTGAATCTTCTTGGCGCGGCCGAGATCCTTGATCGTGGCTTTGTCCAATGCAAGACCGACTTCTTCGGAAATTACGGTGCCGCCGGTGAGAATCGCCATGTCTTCGAGCATCGCTTTACGGCGATCACCGAAACCAGGTGCTTTCACTGCGCAAACTTTCACGATGCCGCGAATGGTGTTCACGACCAAAGTAGCGAGGGCTTCGCCTTCGACTTCTTCGGCAACGATCAGCAATGGCTTGCCGGCTTTCGCAACGGCTTCCAGCACGGGCAACAATTCACGAACGTTCGAAATTTTCTTGTCGTGCAACAGGATGAACGGATCTTCCAGATCAGCCGCCATGCTTTGCTGGTTGTTGATGAAGTAAGGCGACAGGTAGCCGCGATCGAACTGCATGCCTTCGACGACGTCGAGTTCATTGTCCAGGCCGGAACCGTCTTCAACGGTGATCACGCCTTCTTTGCCGACTTTGTCCATTGCCTTGGCAATCAATTCACCGATGTTGTGATCGGAGTTGGCCGAGATCGAACCGACTTGAGCGATTTCCTTGCTGGTGGCGCAAGGCTTGCTGATTTTTTTCAGTTCTTCGGTCGCAGCGATAACGGCTTTGTCCATGCCGCGCTTCAGATCCATCGGGTTCATGCCGGCAGCTACGGCCTTCATGCCTTCTCGGATCATGGCTTGCGCCAGAACAGTCGCGGTGGTGGTGCCGTCACCGGCGTTGTCGGAAGTTTTCGACGCGACTTCCTTCACCATTTGCGCGCCCATGTTTTCAAACTTGTCGGCAAGTTCGATTTCTTTCGCTACCGAAACGCCATCCTTGGTGATGGTCGGTGCGCCGAAACTTTTTTCCAGCACGACGTTGCGGCCTTTCGGACCGAGGGTGGCTTTCACTGCATTGGCGAGAATGTTGACGCCTTTGACCATGCGTGAACGTGCGTCTTCACCAAAACGAATATCTTTAGCTGACATGATGTATTACCTCAAAAATAAATTCTTGTTTATCAAGGTGCGCGCGTGGCGCACCGTTTAATTCAATCGCATTTCATCGGTGCGCTTGAGCGCACCCGATGCATCAACCCAAAATGGCGAAAATGTCGTCTTCTTTGGCAATCAGGTATTCGACGCCGTCGAGCTTGACTTCGGTGCCGGCATATTTGCCAAACAACACTTTGTCGCCCACTTTCACTTTTGGTGCGCGGGTGCTGCCGTTGTCCAGGGCCTTGCCGTCACCCACAGCGATCACTTCACCTTTGATAGGTTTTTCAGTGGCCGAATCCGGGATAACGATGCCGCCAGCGGACAGTTTTTCTTCTTCCATACGCTTGATAACGACGCGATCAAAGAGCGGTTTAATATTCATAGCTTCCTCTTGGTCAATAAAAACAGATACTTACGTGATTTTTTGATGTTTTTTGGGTTTTATTAGCACTCTACCCTGCCGAGTGCCAATTTTAACGCGTAAACATACCCACAGGGGAATGTTTCGACCTACGCTTCATGGGGGCGACACCGGCTCGCTTTCAAGGGGTGAACGAAATAACTGGCAACTCAAACCTATAACTTAGGTTCTGCCGTCGGCAATTTGTCATAATTGGCGCCTAGATAGTCGCAGCCTGCGTCACTATTCGTTCCGGGGAAATGCATGTTGGTCAAAAAAATGGGGGCAGCCTGCCTGCTTGCGGGTATTTTTGTGCTCGCCTACCTGCCGGGGCAGGCGCACGCCGAAGTGTTCATCAACGAAATCCATTATGACGATAGCACTCTACAAGGCGATGTAGGCGAACGAATCGAAATCGTGGCGACCGCGGGCGAAGACCTGAGCAGGTATTCCGTTCAACTTTACAACGGTAATTCTCCCGGCGCCGCAGTCCCTTACGATAGCGACCCGGTACCCGCCGGAAACAGCGTCACCTGTGGAAGCACGGTGCAAATCGCAACGGTGAGCTATGCCACGAACAGCATACAAAATGGCCCGAATGACGGCATTGCCCTGGTCAATTGGAACGGCTACCTCGTGCAGTTTCTAAGTTACGAAGGCGCAATCACCGGCAGCAGTGGACCTGCTACCGGCATGACCAGTACCAACCTCCCGGTTTCAGAATCAGGCAGCACCGCAGCGGGTACATCACTGCAATTGGGCGGCACCGGCGCCGGTTACGCCAACTTCAGCTGGAATACTTCTGCCGACGACAACTTCGGCCAATGCAACAATAACCAGACATTCAATACAAATGTGTTGCCATTTATTGTTTCCAGCAATCCAGCCGATGGCGGTGCATTTGAAATTGCGCCTCCCCTGCTGCGCTCACTGACCGTCACGTTCAACGAACCCGTTTCGATTGGTGATGGCTCTCCCTACAGCCTGGTTTGCAGCCTGTCGGGCGCCCTGCAGGCGTATTCATCCAATGGAAGACCTGGATCTCCGCCTGACAGTGTCCAATCAATCGGCCTGTTATCTCAGGCACCCGGCACACCGCCGTTACAAGTTGGCGATAACTGTACGTTGACTGTTCATGCAGCGCCATTTACCGACAGCGAAGGCGCGCATCCGACAGGCGACACGCACATTCAATTCAGCGTCATTCAGGAGGTGAACGTGCCTCCTTATGTGATGAGCTCTTCACCGGACAGCTATAACTCCTACCCCGTTGCTGCGAATTCAAATTCATTTTATATGCAGTTTAGCGAGCCAGTAACTGCGGCACCCGGCGCATTTACGCTGCAGTGCAGTTTTTCAGGCAGTGTCAATTTGAGTTATGCCAATTCCGCTCAAACTTTCATGCTGACCAAGACGATGATTTTGCAGAATGGTGAAACGTGTGTACTGACGGCTTTTTCCAGCTTGATCACGGACTCGGAAAACTTGCACCCACGTGAAGACAAGGTAATTAATTTCACCATTGGCGAAGATCCACCTCAAGCTCCCTATGTTGTCAGTACATCCCCTGCCCACAATGCCATCGGCGTGGCTCCCGTCACCGAGTTTAGAATCGTGTTTAATGAAATGGTCAATGTGGACAGCGAAGCTTTCGTCTTGCAGTGCGCCGTGTCGGGCCTGATCGCCAACCTGATTCAATACAAGCGACTTGAAATGGTGAATGGTGCCGGCCGTGCAATAACGCTCGTTAGCCCGGCCGTATTACAACCCGGCGAAATGTGCATGCTGACCATTCTCAAGCAAGGGGTTACCGACAGTTACGAGCTTGCGATGTCGCAGGACAAGGTGATCAGCTTCAAGGTTGCTGTCGGGGATGTTTCCACCTACTACAATCGAGTCAACACCAGTAGCGCCGAACAATTGCGTTGTTCATTGAATAGCGTGATTCGCGGACACACGGTTTATCCGTACAGTGCCGATACAACCGATACCTGGGACATTCTGGAAATCGCCGATGAATATCCGAACTCCCCAGGCCATATTCTGGATGTTTATAAAAACTTCATGTACGTCAAAGGCAATGACCGTGTCGGCGGCAGTAGTTTTTTCAACTACAGCCGCGAACACACCTGGCCGAACTCGTTTGGCGTTGGCAGCGACACCGGTAATTTGGGATTGCCCAACGCGCCATACACAGATACGCATATGTTGTATCTAGCAGATACTTCCTACAGCGCCGATCACGGCAATCGTCCTTATTCCTATTGCACACAGGCCGCCGGTTGCGCCGAACGCGTCACCGATATCAACAATAGCCGTGGCGGCGGTTCAGGTGTTTATCCGGGCAATTCCAATTGGTTCAACAGCAATGCTTTCGAAACATGGTCGAAACGCCAGGGCGATGTTGCCCGCGCCTTGATGTATATGGCGATTCGCTATGAAGGCGGTTCGCATACCGTGACCGGCCAAAACGAGCCGGATCTGGAATTGACCGACAATGCGGCCTTGATCGTCAGCAGCTCCAACTCACCCGCGTATATGGGCTTACTGACGGATTTGCTGCTTTGGCATCAGGCCGATCCACCGGATGCCGCCGAATTAATCCGCAACGAAGTGATCTTCAACTTCCAGGGTAACCGCAATCCATTCATTGACCATCCCGAATGGGGCACGGAAGCATTGTTTACTTCGGCCAAGCCGGCGAGTTGCACACCGAATCCGGTGTCAATCAAGCCGCCTAAACGAAATCGTCCGCTGCCCACTCCAAAACCGCCTGGTCAAAACATTCGATAGGCGTCAATCCATCCGCCATTTTGGGGCTTGATATGCTGCATCACATCGCTGGTTGCCGTGTTTCCATGTGGCAAATACTTGAGGATTTCCTGTCACAATCGGCAGGTAATATTAATCTACGCGTCATTTCTTTATCAGGGATACATCATGTGGCTTAAAAAATCAGCAGCAGCCTGTCTGCTCGGGGGAGTCTTTGTCTTTGCAAGCCTGTCGGCCAGTGCCGAAGTGTTCATCAACGAAATACATTATGACGATGCCGATACGCCGACATCCGGCGATACCAACGAGTCACTGGAAATCGTCGCTACCGCGGGTGAAGACCTGACGCTTTACGACATCGTGCTTTATAACGGCAGCACCCCTGCTTCCGCGCAAACATATGACACCGATCCGATCCCGGCTGGTACAACTGTTGCCTGTGGATCCAATGTGCGTATCGCCGTACTCACTTATCCTATCAATGGCATCCAAAACGGTGGGAACGATGCCGTTGCCGTGGTACGCCGTTCGGACAGTGCGGTTGTTCAATTCATCAGTTACGAAGGTGCGGCTACTGCCACCAATGGCCCTGCCAATGGCATGACCAGCGTCAATATTCCGGTTTCAGAAACCAATAGCACGGCAGAGGGCACATCGCTGCAATTGGGTGGAACCGGCGCTGGCTACGCCAACTTCAGCTGGAATAGTTCAGCAACAAGCACCTTCGGCGCCTGCAATAACAACCAGACTTTCAATCTCGGCCCACCGGTCAATGTATTGCCTTCGGTCAGCTCGACCAATCCGGCAAACAACGGCAATGTCCTGCCGGGCACCAATACTTTCAGTGTGAACTTCAGTGAAAACGTCAATCTGACTCCAACTGCCTTGACCATGAGCTGCAGCCTGTCCGGCACGATAAGCCTGAGCTACGCGCCGAGCGGCAGCAATATTGCAATCAACAGCGCTGCCGGCCTGCAGGACGGAGATAGTTGTGCATTGACCGTGAATGCCGATCAAATTACCGATGCCGATGCAGCAAACCCGGCGGCGAATACCGTGGTGAATTTCACCGTCTCGCCACCACCAAATACTGCGCCAACGGTTTTCTCCACCACACCCTCGAACAATGCCGTCGGTGTGCCGGCAGCTACCGATATCCGCGTCGTCTTCAATGAAAATGTCGCAGCCGATTCAGAATCTTTCGTGCTTCAATGCAGTGCATCGGGTCTCATACCGCTGAGCTTCAATAACAAGCGCTATGAAATGGTCACAGGTGCCGGTCGCGCATTGACCCTGAGAACCTTCACCGCACTGCAAGCCGGTGAAACCTGCACATTGACCGTGATCGCACCTGGTATTGTCGATGACGACGGTCTGGCGATGGCACAAAACTATGTTGGCCATTTCACCGTTGCCGGTGGCAATGTTTCCACTTACTACAATCGCGTCAATACCAGCAGCCCGGATCAATTGCGCTGTTCGCTCAACACCGTGATTCGTGGCCATACGGTTTACCCCTACTCGGGTGGCACCACGAGTACCTGGGATATTCTGGAAATCGCCGATGAAGATCCGAACAACAGCGGCATGATTCTCGATATCTATCGCAACCGTAGTTACACCAAGGGCAGCAGTCGCGCCGGTACTGGCAGCGGTTTGACCTATAACCGCGAACACACCTGGCCAAACTCGCTCGGCTTCGGTACCACGACGGGAAACCTGGGCTTGCCCCATGCTCCCTATACCGACACGCATATGCTTTATCTGAGTGACACTAACTACAACGCCGATCGGGGCAATGATCCGTATGCCAATTGCAGCATGGCTTCGGGTTGCGGCGAACGCGCGACCGAAGTGAACAATGGCAGTGGTGGCGGCACCGGCGTTTACCCCGGAAATTCAAACTGGACCAATGGCAGCTCCTTCGAAACCTGGAGCAAACGCAAGGGCGATGTCGCACGTGCGGTGATGTACATGGCGATCCGTTATGAAGGCGGTACCCACACCGTTACCGGCCAGAACGAACCTGATCTGGAATTGACCGACAACCGCAGCCTGATTGTCGGCACCTCTTCCTCGCCAGCCTACATGGGGCTGCTGACCGACCTGCTGCAATGGCATCAGGCAGATCCACCGGATGCTGCAGAGCTGGCGCGCAATCAGGTTATCTATAGCTTCCAGGGCAACCGCAATCCGTTTATCGACCATCCGGAATGGGCGACGGAGGCATTGTTTACTTCCAGCAAGCCTGCGAGCTGCACCTTGAACACGGCCTCATTTCGCAACCTGAAAAATGATGTCAAAAAACCCGGCGCCGACAAAAAACCGGTTCCGAATTCAAGATAACTCCTGGATTCCATAGAATGAAAAATGCCGGGCTTGCCCGGCATTTTTAATGCTACCCACTCTGCATCCGTTATTTATTGATCGCCGCTGCAGCTTTTTTTGGGGACTGCACCGGACTGAGCAAATGAAGAATCAGCGGATCATGACTGGAAACGCGCATCGGCACGGCATAATCCCCAGCGTTGTCTTCGCCGAAATCGGCATTGAGGCGCACATAGTCAACATGCTGCGAATAGCCACTATCGATCAATGACTGACTGATCAGGATATGATCCGTCGCCACCGCATTGCCATGATCCGTCGCGTTGTATCTTTCGTTTTCAGGGCTTTGCAGTGTCGTGTTGAGCAATGGCTTTTCAATCGGACTTTTCAGTGGATTGACGGCAGCATCCGCCGGTTTTCCGGTGACCAGTGCCATCAGATCATCGTCGCCATTGCCGAACTCGTAGGCATCAAAACCGCCGAGCACGATCAATTTTTCTTTTGGGTTTGCCTGCTGCGTGGCCTGAATCAGATCGGCAAGTGCCAATGCCTGTGCCCGACGCTTGGCGCGTACATAACTGCCACGAGTTGGCCAGCCATTTTCTCCGGGTTCAGAACTTTCCACTTCATGCATACCCTGCCACTGGGCAAGCAAGACAGCGACTTCCAAGGCACTGCCATCGGAATGATTGATACGTGCTTTCAACAGCAGCGGTGGCTGATCATAAAGTGATTCACGCTTGCCATCGGGATGTGAGAACGAAGCCCTTTTGCCGAGCTGCAAATGCGACAGTACTTGCACGCGTGCCACGCCTTTGCGCACCTCGGCGGTGCTCACCATGAAACCGACATTGGAAGCATGAAGACCATTCCCCTTCAACAGATAAGGCTGGTAATCGGGATCGGAACGACAGGCATTGGGAAAAAGGATATTGCCGGAGCGGCTATTCACCGCTGCGGCGAGATCTGACAGCGTGGCAAGATTTTCCACCTGCGAGACACCCAATATATCCGGCGATTTGGCGTAAGTGCAGATGGCATTCGCGGTTTTTGCCAGTCGAAGCGAATACGCTGAAGCCAGCATCACCGGCTCTTTTGTTTCCGGATCATTGACATCATTGTGCAGGCCACCAAGATTGAATTGGCCTATCGTGACATCGGAGGCAGCATGCCTGTGCGCAGCGCGCGGATTGGCAGCAGATAGGATGGTGAAAGTCTTGCCCGGTTCAGGCGACAGGCGATAAGTATCCTCGGCATGATCAAGCACACCGACCAGGCCTTTGACGGTATCGCCGGCATCGACGGCCAGCGCAGAAGCGCCTTTTTGTGCTGCACTGTCGATCAGAATACGTTCTGGATTACCGTCAAACACGGGCATTGTATCGGAGCTCGCTCGCTGGCTGAGCACAGCTCTTCCCCGTTCGCGAAAGGGTCGCGCGACGCCAGCCGGTACGCCATAAAAAAGGCCATCGATGTGCACGACATTGCTGGCTTGGTCAATGCTGCCGCTGACCGGCGAAATCACCGTCAACGCCGGAATCGAAATACGCATCGCTTCGTAGCGTTCAAGTCCGCCGTAAGACGAGCCTGCGTTCAAGAAAGTAGAAGTTAGCGACATTGCGGTCGGCAAGGCATGCCTGCCCGATATGCGTTGAACATCGCTTGAAATGATTTGCGTCAAGGTAAATGCCTGTGCCGATTCGCCGATCGTTCTCTCATTCACTCGACCACTGACTTTCACTCGATTGCCAACTGCGGCTGCGCTCGGTGGCGTGGTGACAGTCAATACATAAATACCTTCCGATGTGGCGGGATCCAGATCACGCTCTTTATCGGCAGCCTGCAGGAAGAAACCGTCATTGCTCCTCGCCGTCACGATACCTTCGATCACGACGTTGCGGCCGAGTAGTGGCGATATCTGCTGCGCACCCTGGATATCGTGAATCGCCATTATCCGATTGCTTTCCGACTCATTGGCAGATGCATGATTCGATGAATCGGGATCAGGCTGAGCACCGCTGCCCGTCTGCAATGGCGATGAATCGTCGGTAGTGGCAATGGAGGAAGAATCATCATTGATGATGGTTCCGCCCGCTTCCATTACCAGTGGAACGGCACCCTGCAAGTTGCTTATCTTCACCGTGAAAATCTCATCGGGCTCGACAAGCTTGTCACCGATGATTTTTACATCGACTGTCGTGCTGCTTGCACCTGCGGGAATGGTCATGCCGATCTTGCTGATGGCCGAATAATCACTTCCGGCGCGCGCGCCGTTGCCAGTGCTTTTTACATCATTGCTGGCAAGATCAAACGTCACCCCACCCGCCAAGGCGGGGACCGAAAGACTGATCGTGAAGCTCATCACCCGTGCACCGGCATTGCCTTCGGTGACACTGGCATCCGTGATTGAAAGCCCCGGTATCGACGGATCGAACGGCGTCACGCTATTTGAAGCTTGCGACTGCGCACCCGAACCACCGTTATTGTTGGCTGTTACCACGAAGGTATAGGCAGTGCCGTTGTTCAAGCCGGTTATCATGTGCGACAAGGCAGTACTGCCGGCATTTGAATCAAGGCCGCCCGCAGGAATGGATTGCACGGTGTAACCGGTGATCGGAGTATCACCGGCAAAAGGCTCTGAAAAAGTGACGATGGCTTGTCGATTACCGGCCGTGGCCACTACGTTATCCGGCACACCGGGCACGAGCGGAACAATCTTCCGAATGCGATGATCACCGGTGGCGGAAACATACACATTGCCCAGTGAATCAGTTTCAACGTCCGATGGTTGATCGAAGCCGGCAACCCGTGCATCCATTCCATCACCGTCGTAGCTCTGGCGGCCGTCACCGGCAACGGTGGAAATAATGCCCTCAGGGGTCACCTTGCGAACACGATGGCTGAATATTTCGGAGATATACAAATTTCCCGCGCCATCGAGCGCAATGCCGGAAGGTGAGCTCAAGCCCATTTCGATGGCGAATCCGTCATCGCCACTGAATGTGTTATCACCATTGCCAGCGACAGTGCTGATGATTCCCTGCGGAGTGACTTTGCGAATCCGGTAGTGTCCGGCGGCGTTGATAAACAGATTGCCCGCCCTGTCGAAAGCAAGATCGGCAATGTCGCAAACACTCGCCGCCAGCGCGGGGCCTTCATCGCCCAGCCCGCCGAAACACTGGCCGCCTGCGTAACGGTTGATGATGCCATCGAGTCCAACCACGCGAACCTCGTGTTGCTCGCCAATATATAAACGTCCATCGGTGCCCACTGCCACTGCATTCGCTGCTTGCAAGACTGCATTCACCGCAAGACCACCATTTCCTCCCCCGCCGCTGGTTCCGTTACCGGCAATGGTCGAGATAATTCCGGTTGGCGAAATTTTTCTTACGCGAATATTGCCCTTGTCGGAAAAAAAGACGTTCCCATTGGCATCAACGGCAATGCCGAATGGCTGGTTGATCATCGCCTGAACCGCCGGACCACCATCGCCGCTGAAGCCTTGTGTGCCATTGCCTGCGATCGTGCTGATGATGCCATCCGCATTCACTTTGCGAATCCGGTGATGGCGGCTATCACTGAAATAGAAATTACCCTGATTATCCCGGGTCATTTTCTGCGGCAAATCAATACCCGCCTGTATTGCCGATCCGCCATCGCCACTGAATGCTGTGCCGCCCGTGCCTACAAAAGCTTCCATGCGGCTGGTGGCGGGCTCGTCATTGATGATGGTTCCCATCGCCTGTCCGTCCAGCACGGCGACACCATTGACCAGATTGACGTTCGCGGCGAATGTTTCATCGCGCTCGTAGCTGGTATCGCCGTTGATAGTCACCGACACCGTGGTCGACAGCGATCCGGCGGGAATGCTCAACCCGCTGAGCGATGGAAAAACATAATCGCTGCCTGGTGCCGCATTTGCGTTTGGATAGCCATCCGAAGTAAAGAAATTGAATGTCACATCACTGCCGACCGGCTTGGTCAGCGACACCGTAAACACCATCGATTTGGTGCCAGTGTTGCCTTCGACGACCTGTGCATCACCGATCCAAAGATATGACGGTTCGTTGCTGGAAGGTTTTACTGCGGCGGAAGCGGCTGATAAAGGTCCTGCACCGACTGCATTGCTTGCGCGAACCTTGAAGGTATAAGTGGTTCCGTTGGTAAGGCCAGTAATGGTGCGATTACGATTGGTCGTACCAGATGCAGCATCAACGCCCCCGGCAGGTGACGAAATCACGGTGTATCCGGTGATTGGGCTGCCGCCATCATTCCATGGCGGCATGATCACGACACTGGCCGATTTATTGCCTGGCGCAACACCGCTGATCATGGGAGCATCGGGCACCGTCTTCACTACCAGAGTGTTGGAGACCTGAGAATTCGCGCTGCTTCCCACCGCATTGATCGCTTGAACGAAAAAGCGATAGGTTCCCGGCGGCACAGTCAATGTCCGTGTTGTGGTCAATTGAGTATCAAACACCAGATTGGGCACGGAAGTGATTCGGTACCCCGTAATCGCACTGCCGCCATTACTTGTAGATGGCGAAAAACTGATCTGGACCTGAGCACCGGACATTGTCGCCGTCGGTGCAGAGGGAATACTCGGAGTATCGGGCGTAGTGACCGGGTTGGAAGACGCAGAAGCGATACTTTCACCGGCAGCATTGATGGCATAAACAGTAAATGTATAGGTCGTGGCTTTGTTCAAATTGATAATCGTATGCGACAAGCCACTGGTACCGGCTTGCATGTCGATGCTGCTGGCAGGCAGCGCTGGCGAAGATGACACCCGATAACTGGTGATGGGAAGCGAGCCGTTGTTCGAAGGTGCGCTGAACGTGACAACGGCCTGATTTATTCCTGCCATTGCGCTGACCGACAAAGGTGCCGAGGGCACATTGCCCGGAGCAGCACTTCCCGAAGGCGTGGAAGCCGGTCCAGCACCAACATAATTCGTTGCGACAACAGTAAATGTATAGCTGACACCATTGCTGAGCCCTGTCACCAAATGACTCAGGCTTGTGCTTCCGGTATTGGTATCGATACCACCTGCTGGGCTTGAAATTACCTGATAGCCCGTGATCGCCGCACCGCCATTGCTGGCAGGCGCACTGAAATTCACCTGCATCTGGTTATTGCCTGGCACGGTGCTGGTGATTGAAGGTGCACCAGGTACTTGGCGCGTGACTTTCCTTACGCGGTTATTACCCCAATCGGCTATATAAACCGAGCCAGCAGAATCAACTGCCATTCCGTAAGGAGAATTCAACTTTGCCGCAGCTGCTTGACCGCCATCACCGCCAAATGCCGCTACGCCAGTGCCGGCAAGCGTGGAGATAATGCCTGCCAGGTTCACGTGACGAACGCGATGATCGGTAGAAACAAGAAAGCTCTGATCCGGTTCCACTTGAACAAATGACGGGTAATACAACGCGGCCGATGTAGCGGGGCCGCCATCTCCGTCGAAACCTCTCACGCTGCTGCCTGCTACTGTCGTGATAATTCCGTCCACTGAGATTTTGCGGATACGGTGATTCGATGTATCGGCAATGTAGAGATTGCCATCTGCATCGATGCTGACAGAAGCCGGTTGCGACAATTTGGCATTGATTGCGAGACCACCGTCACCGCTGAAGCCGGAACTCAGGGGAGTACCTGCGATCGTCTGAATATTGCCATCGCTCGTGATTTTTCGTATCACATGAGCAAAGTTGTCAGCGACATATAAATTGCCTGCAGTATCGACAGCGATATCGTGGGGTCCTGGCAAGCCTGCATCAATTGCTGGCCCGCCATCCCCGGAAAACGCGGAAGTGCCATTCCCTGCAACCGTACTGATAATGCCGGCCGCGGTAGTTTTGCGTACACGTCTTCCATCAATGAAATAAAGATTGCCAGTTGCGTCGAACGTCAAACGGTCCGGCCAGGCCAAATCTGCATCAGCAGCCAATCCACCATCACCAGAAAAGCCCTGGTTACCGGTACCTGCGTAGGTATTAATGGTACCGCCCGGCGAAATTTTTCGAATACGACGATTGGAACCATCCGCGACATACAAATTGCCCGAAGTATCTATCGCGACGTCAGCGGGTGTCATGCTGGAATTCAGTGCAGGGCCGCCATCCCCTCCCGAATAAGTGCCGGTGCCGTTACCCGCCACCGTGGTGATGGTCTGCGCAGCTGCCGTAACCGAAACGAGAAAAAGGACGAACACTATTGCCAGCGACTTCATGATTGCGACATTTCCGAAAAATGATTTAACGTGGTTGGCGAAGATCGCCCCAGGGTGGAGATTCGATAACCCGTCCAAGCTGCCGGATTGATTTTGGAGAATGCGCATTTATTGTCCCTGGCGTCGATCATGCATCTGACTCGCACGGAAATGCACAAGCCCGCCATTTTAACATTCATGACGTCTGGCAAGCAGATCAATACCTTTGAAATTATGGTCTTGGAGTCACAAATCCCGGCAAAACCGGGGGTTAAGGCGGGCAAATGCCGTTTTTTTGCGTTTTTGTTCATGCTTCACATCCAAGGCCCTACAATTGCGCTCTTGTATCTAACCGATAGCGCTCAATATTGACGGGCAGGCTTTCGGAACCCGGATTGAAACGAAGGAATTTGAATGTTGCGTTCGTTATTGCTGTTGTTCAGCGCGCTCTTGTTTGCCCCGATGTCGCACGCAGTCGATGAAAAAGACTTGCTGCCGATCGACCAAGCCTTCGCATTGAGTGCGAAAGCGGTTTCACGCGACAAGATCGAATTCACCTGGAAAATCGCACCAGGCTATTACCTCTATCGGCACCGGATGAGTGTTGCCAGCAGCGATGGCGCATTCAAAACCGATGCTCTCGAACTGCCGGAAGGCCATCACAAGAAAGACCAGTTCTTCGGCGATGTGCAAACCTACCGCAACGAAGTTATCGGTATTCAAACCGGCACTGCCGACGACAACGTAAACAGCGTTTCCTTTCTGGTGAAATATCAGGGCTGCGCCGACGTCGGCGTGTGTTATCCGCCGCACAAGAAGACCATCAGCGTGACATTGCCGGCATCATCGCAAAACAATGCAGGCAGCCTGAATTTGAATGCCGGTAAAAAAGCGGAATTATTCGGCAATACGAAAATTACGACAGACAGCTTGCCCTTGCCTGCCGAGCAGGCATTCCAGTTCGAAGCCATCGTGAATGCATCGAATGAACTGCTGCTGCGTTTCACGCCGGCACCCGGCTATTATCTTTATCGCGACAAAACAAAAATAAATATCGTCAGCGATAACGATCTCGTGATTGCAGGTGAGTTGCAATGGCCTCCGGCGAAATCACACAAAGACGAACACTTCGGTGATGTCGCCGTGTTTTTCGATCTGGTCGAAGCCAAGCTTCCCCTGCAGCTGAAAGATTCGAAGGCACACAACATCACATTGAAGGCGAGTTTCATCGGCTGCCAGGAAAACGGCATCTGCTATCCGCCGATGAAACGCGAAATTGCGCTGTCGATTCCCGCTGGCGGAAAGGTCGGAGAAATTCCCGCTGTCAAAACAACCACTCCGTTCAGTGCGATTGCCTGGATCCAGGCTTTGCTGCTGGCGCTCGGCGGCGGCCTGATTCTGAATTTGATGCCCTGCGTGTTACCTGTGTTATCGCTGAAGGCACTGTCACTCGTGGAAGGCGCCGACAACAACGGTAATGCGCGCAAGAAAGCACTTTGGTACACCTTTGGCGTGATGATCAGCTTTGCCGCGGTCGGCGCGATTGCGATTGGATTGCGACATGCCGGTCTTGCACTGGGCTGGGGCTTCCAATTGCAGCAACCGGTTATCGTCTCCGTGCTTGCTCTGGTGATGCTGGGCGTTGGCCTGAGTCTCTCGGGCGTCTTTCAAATCGGCGCGGGCCTGGCTGGCGTTGGCCAAAAACTGACGGAAAGCTCGGGCTACAAAGGCGACTTCTTTACCGGTGTGCTTGCTGTTGTCGTTGCCAGCCCCTGCACGGCTCCGATGATGGGCGGTGCATTGGCATTTGCATTTGCCACTTCGCCCATGCTCGCCATCAGTGTTTTCCTTGCGCTTGGTCTGGGTCTGGCATTGCCGTTTTTATTGATCGCCTATGTTCCCGCACTCGCAAAACGGTTACCGAAGCCCGGCGCGTGGATGGAAACGCTGAAACAGGTACTGGCCTTCCCGATGTATCTGACGGCTGCCTGGCTGGTATCGGTGATCGCGGCACAACGCGGCTCGATGGGCGTGATGCTGATTCTTGCCGGTGCTACCGCGTTCGCGTTCGCCTTGTGGTTATGGGAACGCACGCGGTACAGCGAAAAGAAATTCGTGCGCGTGTTCGCCTTGCTCGGCTTGTTGGCGACGGCCTATAGCGTCTTCGCCATCCACAAAATAAATGATACGCCGCCAAAACAAATTATCTCTGAAAGCCACGTTGCTTTTTCAACCGAGACATTGGCCCGTTTGCAAAAAGATGGACGGCAAGTCTTCGTGGACATGACCGCCGACTGGTGCATCACTTGCAAGGCAAATGAAGCCGCTGTTTTTTCCCGCCCCGCTTTCAAAAAATTATTGGCGGAAACCAACACCGTCTACATGGTGGGCGATTACACCAATGTCGATCCCGAAATCACGAAATTTCTGGATCTGCACAAGTCGGTTGGCGTTCCTTTGTACGTCGTGTATTCCGGCAAATACCCCGAAGGCAAGGTATTACCCACGATCATGACGCCGGGCATTATCGATAAAGCCCTGCGCGAAGAATAAAAACCATGTTGAGCAAAGTAATCCGCATTCTGTTGATTGCCGCCATGCTGGCCGGTCTGGGCTTTCTGTGGTTCCAGTCGGGCGATTGGCGAAATGCGGCGCGTGAAGAGGCTTTCAGGCCGGATCCGAAATTTGTCGCAAGCTCGACACGTGTGATTTCCGAACTGGAAATCACCGACCTGAAAGGGCAACCCGCCAAACTCCCCGGCAATGGGCATTATCGTTTGATCAATTACTGGGCCACCTGGTGCGGCCCCTGTCTCGAAGAAATGCCGCTCCTGAATACATTCGCAAAATCGCAAGGCAAGAATGACGTCATGCTGATTGGCATCGCGCTGGATGAAATGAAAGACGTCAATGATTACCTGAAAGAAACGCCGGCGAACTATCCGCAATTTCTGGAAACAGCCGGTCCGGACGACAGCTCCTCACAACTGGGCAATCTGAGTGGAATCATTCCATTCACCGTCCTGATTGGTCCAGATGGCCGCTTGCTCAGGCAGCATGCCGGTCCATTTGCCGACGAACGTCAATTGCGCGAATGGTTAAGTAAGGGAATGAAGAAACAATAAGTGTGCGCCAGCCCTCGATTCGCTTGCCATGATCGTATTCGCTATGATCGAACGGCATTTTCAAAAAAAGCACAGGGGATCAGGGATGAACAAATTTTTATGCCGGGTTTTGTTGGTATTGGTCTGCTTCAGTGCGTATCAAACAGCCAAGGCCGATGAGGCCTCATATATCGTGCTGTATGAAGAACAAAAAATGGATGTCGAAAACTCCTACCCCATGGCCTACAAAGTGGTGTTCAGCGACATCGTTTACTTTCCGAGCGACAACTTCAATGGAATGAGCGACGAAGCCAGAGATTTCTTCAATGATGCGTCAGAAAACGGCTCTGATTGCCCCGGCGTCTGCCTGACAGCAAGCTCGAGTGATCGCAGCTACGGCTATATCAGCGGCGCCAGCGTCGAAGAAGTCATCGAACAGGTCAAACTTTATGTCTGCCCCCTGGATGAGGACTCCGGTGAACAAATTGGCGGCTACTGCGTCGATCGTGGTGCCTACGAGATCAAATCCGGCGTTGCGGGACGCAAATACTTCAGCTGGTCACCGGAAGTGGAAGAAATTGACCTGGAAGGCGAACTCTAGTGCATCATGCGTAAACCCTCTGCGGGGTTTGCGCATTTTTGGGGCAGATCCCGTTCAAAACGCCGGCCTTATCCTGCTTAACCAAAATCAAACGGTTGCGATCTGCTGCGAAAACGCAGGTATCGTCTGGACAAATCCCCCAGCTTCGCTCACACTGCCCTGCCCTGGGGAGAGGCATTTTGGCGAAGATTCTGGTTTTACACGGTCCTAATCTCAATCTGCTTGGCGAGCGCGAGCCGGGAATCTATGGCCGCACCACGCTGGAACAGATCAATAGCCGCCTCGGTGAGCGCGCCGCACAGGCCGGACACGCGCTGGAAACCTTCCAATCCAATGCCGAACACGAGCTGGTCGACCGAGTGCAAGCCGCACGTTTGGACGGTACCAGCTTCATCCTGATCAACCCGGCGGCCTTTACCCACACCAGCGTCGCGCTGCGCGACGCCTTTGCCGCGGTACGCATTCCGTTTGTCGAAGTGCATTTGTCGAACCCGCATGCACGCGAACCGTTCCGACAACATTCCTATTTCAGCGACATGGCGCAGGCGGTCATCTGCGGCTTTGGCGCCGACAGTTACAGCTACGCACTCGAATTTTTCATTTCGCACGGCCCGCATACGGCCGCCAATTCCTAATCACATCCCAACAATAAGGACGAAGCCACCATGGACCTTCGCAAAATCAAGAAACTGATCGATCTATTGGAAGAATCCAATCTTGCCGAAATTGAAATCAAGGAAGGCGAAGAATCCGTGCGTCTTGCCCGCATGCCGCGCGGCGGTGTCGCACCGGCGCCGGTCGTGCATCACGTTGAAGCGCCGCGCGCCGCCGCACCTGCGCCGGTTGCGCACGCCGCGCCTTCAAGCGAATCGCATGGCGGCAAGTCCAAAGACGTTCCCGATGGCCACATGATTCGCTCGCCGATGGTCGGCACTTTCTATGCATCGCCAAATCCCGATTCGGCGCCATTCGTGAAAGTCGGCCAGACCGTGAAAGCCGGCGACACGCTCGGCATCATCGAAGCCATGAAAATGTTCAATCCGATCGAAGCCGATGTCTCGGGCACCGTGCGCGCCGTGCTGGTGGAAACCGGGCAGCCGATTGAATTCGACGAACCGATGTTCGTGATTTCCTGAGCGAAAGATTCATTCGTCCGCATTTCCGCCGGAATCGAAAAATAATGAGAACACCCACATGCTAAAAAAAGTCGTCATTGCCAACCGGGGTGAAATTGCGCTGCGAATACTTCGCGCCTGTCACGCACTCGGTATCAAAACGGTCGCCGTACATTCCACGGTCGACAGGAATCTTAAACACGTGGCGATGGCCGATGAATCGGTTTGCATCGGTCCCGCGCCTTCCAGCGAAAGCTATCTAAACATTCCGGCGATCATTGCTGCTGCCGAAGTCACCGACGCGCAGGCAATCCATCCGGGTTATGGATTCTTATCCGAAAACGCAGACTTCGCGGAACGCTGCGAATCTTCCGGTTTTATTTTTATCGGCCCGACCGCGAACGTGATCCGCATGATGGGTGACAAGGTCGAAGCCATTCGTGCGATGAAAGAAGCCGGCGTACCCTGCGTACCGGGTTCCGGTGGTCCGCTTGGCGACGACGGCGATGAATGCATTCGCATGGCGAAAGAAATCGGTTATCCGGTCATCATCAAAGCTGCCGGTGGTGGCGGTGGACGCGGCATGCGCGTGGTGCGCGAGGAAGCTTCGTTGTTATCTTCGATCACCACGACCAAAGCCGAAGCCAAGGCGGCTTTCAGCAACGACATGGTGTACATGGAAAAGTTTCTGGAAAATCCGCGCCATATCGAAATCCAGGTGCTATCCGACGGACAGGGCAACGCGATCCATTTGGGCGAACGCGATTGCTCGATGCAGCGTCGCCACCAGAAAGTGGTCGAAGAAGCGCCAGCTCCGGGCATCACCGACGAACAGCGCGCCGAGATCGGCAAGATTTGTACCGATGCCTGCGTTCGCATTGGCTATCGCGGTGCCGGTACGTTTGAATTTCTATATGAAGACGGCCGCTTCTACTTCATCGAAATGAATACCCGCATCCAGGTCGAACATCCGGTGACCGAATTCGTGACCGGCGTTGATCTGGTGCGCGAACAATTGCTGATTGCTTCCGGCGAAAAACTGAAACTCAAGCAATCGGACATCGTCATTCGCGGCCACGCGATCGAATGCCGCATCAATGCCGAAGATCCGGAAACCTTCCTGCCCTCGCCCGGCCTGATCAAGCATTTCCACGCACCGGGCGGCCCTGGCGTACGCGTGGATTCGCATATCTACGAAGGCTACAAAGTTCCGCCGAATTACGATTCGATGATCGGCAAACTGATCGTGCACGGCAACACGCGCGCGCAGGCAATATCGCGGATGAAAGTCGCGCTGTCGGAAATGGTCGTGGACGGCATCAAGACCAATGTTCCGCTGCAATCGCGGATCATGGCCGATATCGGATTCCAGCAAGGTGGCACGAATATCCATTATCTGGAAAAGCGCTTGGCCGAGCGGAAAGAAAAGGCGATTGGCTTGGGTTGATCAAGTGTGTCCTGCCCACATTTCGTTCTTTGAATCGTAGAATCGTAGCCCGGGTCATGGCTCCATCTGACCCGGGGAGCATTGCGATACATTAAAGAAATTCGCACGATCCGAAACTCACTACATCATCACCAACCCGGGTAAAAAGAGCGTTACCCGGGCTACGAATTTCGTAACGGCATTTCTGCGCAACGGAAATCAGGGGCAACCCACACCCTACTCACTCTGCCGCTTATACGCCGAACGCCTGACCATCCATTCCGAAACCACCAAGGCGCCCACCGACAGCAATAAAGAAACCACCGCAAGACGCGCAATGCCGTCTTCGCCATTGGGCACTTGCGTCAGCGTGTGCACCGCCAGCGAAATGGTCTGGGTTTCGCCGGGGATATTGGAAACGAAAGTTATCGTCGCGCCGAATTCGCCGAGCGCTTTTGCGAATGCCAGCGTCATGCCGGCGGTGATGCCGGGAATGCTCAAGGGCAGTATGACCTGCCAGAATTTCGCCCATGGCCTCGCACCAAGACTGGCCGCCATTTCATCGATCTCGCGCGGAATGGCTTCTATCGAAAGCCTGATCGAACGCACGAACAGGGGGAATGCCATCACCGCTGCCGCAACAACGGCTCCGGTCCAACGAAAGGCGAATGTAAAACCAAACCAGTGATCGAGCCAGTAACCGATTACACCTTGTCGTCCAAGCAAAACCAGCAACGCGTAACCGGTCAGAACCGGCGGCATCAGCAAGGGAAGATGCACAAGAGCATCCAGCAAGACTTTTCCCCTGAACTTCCAGCGCGCCAGCACATAGGCAATCGCCACCGCAAACGGCAAAGCACACACGACCGCCAGCACGGCGATGCGCAAGCTCAGCGTGATGGCAGTGAGTTCGTCCGGTGAAAAGATCATGGTGGAAGTGTAAACCCTGACCGCTTGAAAATTGCCTTCGCTTCGCTGCTTCGGAGAAACCTCATAAATCCGTTGGTGGATTCGGCATTCGTCGTTGCCACCCGTGCAACGGGATAAATAATCGCGTCGTGACTATCGTCCGAAAACGCGGCGATAACCCGCACCTTTGGCTCTGCTTTTGCGTCAGTGGCATAGACAATTCCCAAAGGCGATTCACCACGCGCAACGAATGCCATCGCGGCTCGCACATTCTCGGCTTGCGCCAATCTGCCGGATACGCCGTCCCAGGCTTTCATTTTTATCAGCGATTGTTTCGCGTAACGACCGGCAGGAACACTGCCGGTTTCTGCGACTGCCAATCTGCCATCGCCAAGTGCTTTCAAAAAGGCATCCGGTTTTTTCAACGAGATTGAAGCTTGTTTCGAAGCTGCCGGACCGATCAACACAAGCCGGTTGCCGACCAGATTGAATCGCGTATCGACGTCAATCTTGTTTTGCGATTGCAGATAATCCATCCATTCGCCATCGGCGGAAATAAAAATATCCGCCGGTGCGCCTTGTTCAATTTGTTTCGCCAATGCCGAACTGGCGGCATAGGAAACGAGCACTTTCTGGCCCGACTTTTTTTCCCATTGTCTGGAAACCGCATCGAGGCTTTCTTTCAGGCTGGACGCGGCGAATACAGTTATCCGGGGCCGCGTGGCGGCCTTGTCCGCCGCCATCGCTTCCGATATTGAACAGCTCATGCACAACATCAGAAACAAGGAAAAAACTTTTACCATGATCAATATCCGTTATCGCGATATTGATACTTTAGCAGCAGCAGGGTGGGCAATGCCCACCCTGCAATCATGTCGGGCCAGGGCTCAACCTACAACCTGAAATCGACCGCAAAACTCATCAGGTAACCGGGAATCAATGAGCTTCCGGCGGGACATGCGGCATCCAAGGGAACCTGCGTTCTGGCATCGGTGACCGGATTCACGCAGACATCGAATTGTTCGCCACTGCCCGATTGGGTCACGCTGTAATCATTGTCGGTACCCACGAGAACCTGATAGCGACCGTCGGCAAGACGCGGCCCGATGGCAAGACCTTCCATTTTTTCGGGAACGGTAATGCCCTGCGCTTTCAATGCTGCCAGCAAATCGAACTCGGCGGTTTTCTGTACCGGCACCACAACGGCAGGCAGGGAATCTGAGCCGGCGAGCGATATGTTTTTTATATCCGTCGCGCCCTGCAGATTGATGCGATAAATGCGCTTGTGAATCGGCGTTGCGGTGACTTCGACACCCAGTCCGCGGTTATCGCGTTCGAGCACCAGAAATTCATTGTCCGACAAGGCATAAATGGCGCTGAGACCGATACTTCTGCCTTGCTGGGTCGAGCTAAAGTCATCGGCGGTACTCGGATCGACAGCGTTTAATGTGGTACGGCTTTCAAGCTGATAGGCATACTGTGCAGTGCTCAGGCCGGTCGCGATATCAAACTCCACCACGCGTACATTGCGGCTACGGCGACCGTCGTTGCTGCTACCCTCGTTGACCAGGGGGTCTTGCATGGCGGCATACAATTTCGTGCCCGATATATTGGTGGTCAAACCTTCGAAGCCGCGATTATCCTGGCGGCCGTTTACGACAAGCGGGCGACCATCGACATAATTGATGGCGCCGTTGGCTTCAAGCGGCTTCAAATTATCCGGCGTCGTGAAGCTGCGGATAAAACTGCCGTCGGCGTTAAACTCGTAAACACTCGGGCCATATTCGTCAGCAATAAACATTTTTCCATTATTGCCAAGCGCAATGCCTTCAGGATCAAAGCTTGCACCGAGAACGGATTTATTGCCGTTGAGCGCACCGGGATTCAGGCCGTTCAATAAAACGCCGTTTGCGTCTTTGAGCAGAATGGTACGAAACACGACCGGCTCCCGGATGACGCCGTTGGACATATTGGTCGGCACCGTGATTCTTTGCACCCGGGTTGCATAATCGAGTACGCCGCCGCCTGGGCCACGATCCGACAATGCGAACCAGGTATTGCCTGCCTTGTCGTAAACCAGATCGGAATAAAAACCAAAGCGGTTGTAGTTGGCCTCGCTTTGGCTTGACGGCTTTTTATCGATTTTAAGGCGATCGGATTTTGTCGCTGGCGATTTTATGACATTGGCCAGCGACCATTGCGCCGCGTTGGCGCCTGTGCTGAACAATGCAACGAAGATAAAAGCGGATAAACGATTCATGCAAAATGCCCATTGGAAAAGTAGGCGCAATCTAGCTTTCCGGCATTACCCGTTCGTGAATGCATTGCTTACTTTTTGTGACACTTGGTCGCATCAGCATCAGGCCAATAAATGCGATTTTCGTCACAGGCTCATAAATCCTTCACCTTTCCATCGAAAATAATTCATATGTGCAGCGTAGATTTTCACCGAGCAAAGGTGCAAAGCCTCATATTAAAAGGGAATCAGATATGTTCGCGGGATCGAAGCAAAGCCAAGCCATCACGACAGCACGATTATTTTCCATAATCGCTTTCTGCATCATGATTTCGGCTTGCAGCCAGGAAAAATCCTCTGCAACGAATTTCCTGAACGAGGAAGCGTCGGCAATAGATCAGCAGGCAGCCAGGAAGGCGCAGGCACAGATGGCGGCATTATCCTTTGAAGAATTGAGAAAATTGGCCAGCAACTCTTTCCGGGAACAACGTCTATATGCTCCGGCAGGAAACAATGCCGTGGAATACTATCTGGCCATCAGGAAAAAATCGGAGCAGCCCGATCCTTTGACGGAAAGCGCATTGATGGATTTAACGCCCTATACCGTGATTGCCGCCGAACAGGCCATTAGCCGCAATGATTACGAAGAAGCAAGTCGGCTGCGCAATTTGATTGCCGCCATCGATGCCAATGCGCCAGCCTTGCCCAGAATCAGCCTGGCGATTAGCGCTGGCTTGAAGAATGCAGAAGCTCTTGCTGCTGCAGAAAAGGAAATAGATGAAGCTGCACTGCCTGTTACAGCAGTCAAAACACAACAGGAAGCCTTGCAACCAATAGCGACGGAAACCGCAATAAAACCGACACCATCGGCCATTCAAGCGCCAAACACATCGGCTTCCATTACCAGTGTTCCTCCACAAAACACTTCCATACCAGCAGCCTCGCCGTCTCTGCCCAGCAACAATTCCGCCCCCTTGATGGTGGCAACGGCGAAAAAAGCCGAGTTGATTGCCATCCGTACGCCGGATCCGGCATTTCCGAGTGATTTACTCAATCGCGGCTTGAGTGGCGCCGTCGAAATCGAGTTCGTGGTGCAACGAAGCGGCGAAGTATCGGAAGTCCGCGTACTGAATTCGAGTCAGCGCGCTTTTGATCGCAATGTGGTGCTGACGGTCAAGCGCTGGAAGTTCGGCCCACTGGATGAACCGATCACGGTTCGTCGCAGTTTCAATTTCAATAACCCGAGTTGATGGGTTTTATTGACCCCAGGCCTGACGGCTGTCGAGCAAATCATGGGCTTGCCATTGGTCGCCTGCCTTCATCAACTTTGAGGCGCCGCTCTTTGCTTTTGCATTCGGCATGTATTCCATCCAGGAAACATCCCAGTCAGCCGTATTATTCCGTTTGAACCGGCTGAATGAATAAAGATTGGCAGCTTGGCCATCGGGTGATTGATAGCTGAATTCCTGACCTGCCACTTCCTTGCAATCCAAACCGGGAACTACCTTGTAATGCTTGTCCAATAGCGCTTCCATCACCGGCTCAGGTGGATTGGAGCCTTCGATATCGAGACAATGCGCGGCAGCACCGGAATGCATTTCGATGCGAAGTTCGAATGCTTTTTCGATGGCTTCGGCGGGAATATTTTCCGGATTGGACCACACCAGAGGATCCCGCGTACCACAACCGATGATTGGCAGGATCATCAAGCAGACGGAGTAGATGACAATTTTTGATTTCATCATTTTGTACTCCCTACTGACACGGATATTCAGTGCAACAACTTCCAGTGGCGTATCGGACCAGAGCCCGACCTACGCCTTGAAATTTTTCTTCAGGCCCTGCCAGCATTGCCAGTAATCCTGCTGCAATTCCGGGCTTTGCAAAGCTTGTTTGGTCGGCTTGATCACCGCACGTGTTTCGAACATGAAAGCCATCGTGTCGGTCAGCACATCAGGCTTGGACAAATCGGCATTGGAAGCCTTGTCGAATGTCGCGGCATCCGGGCCATGGCCGGTAAAACTGTTGTGCAAGGAAGCGCCGCCCGGTGCAAAACCGCCAGCCTTGGCGTCGTATTGGCCGAAGATCAGGCCCATGAATTCGCTGGCGATATTGCGATGGAACCAAGGCGGCCTGAACGTGTTTTGCGCTACCAGCCAGCGCGGCGGGAAAATCACGAAATCAAGATTGCCGACGCCGGGCGAATCGCTCGGTGAATTCAGGACCAGGAAAATACTCGGATCCGGATGGTCGTAACTGATCGAACCGATCGTATTGAATTTTCTCAGATCGTATTTGTAAGGCGCGTAGTTGCCATGCCAGGCCACGACATCCAGCGGCGAGTGCCCGATTTTCGCCGACCACAGATGACCCTGGAATTTTGCCAGCAACTCAAACTCGCCTTCACGCTCTTCATAGGCGGCAACCGGCGTCAGGAAATCACGCGGATTGGCCAGACCGTTCGATCCTATCGGCCCCAGATCGGGCAGACGTAGATGGGCGCCGAAGTTTTCGCATACGTAACCACGTGCAGTCGCATCGAGCAGTTCGACGCAGAAACGGATGCCGCGGGGAATCACCGCGATTTCCTGTGGCTCGATTTCCATCACGCCACACTCGGTCGAAATTTTCAAACGACCCTGCTGCGGCACGATCAGCATTTCGCCGTCGGCATTGTAGAAAAAACGATCCTGCATGGGTTGATTGGCGGCATAGAGATGAATGCCGATGCCACTTTGACCGGCAGGGCCGCCATTGCCGGCCATCGTGAACAAGCCATCGATAAAATCGGTTGGTACTTGAGGCAAGGGTTTGGGATCCCAGCGCAATTGGTTCGGCGTGACGGGTTGATCGTCAAAGCGATTATGGAAACTACCGATTTCCATCAATTCAAAAGGGGCATGCAATGCCGCCGGGCGGATGCGATAAAACCAGCTGCGAAGATTCTGGTGTCGCGGTGCGGTAAAAGCCGTGCCGGAAATCTGCTCGGCATATAAACCGTGAGCGACTTTTTGCGGCGAGTTTCGGCCTTCAGGCAATGCACCTGCTACCGCTTCTGTGGCGAATTCGTTGCCGAAACCGGATTGGTATTTCAGAGCCATAAAAATCCTTCATGCTTTTCTCCCCTCTCCAACGGGAGAGGGGCCGGGGGAGAGGGTGCGCATTTGCACCACCCTCAAAATTTCACCCATGACTGCTTCAGTATTAAACAAAACATCATGGTTCCAAAATCTTATTATCTCTATGCCCTGCGAACGGATATATGCCGTTCGCCTCGAATCCAGATCGCCGTTATGCTGACCTCCATCAAGTTCTAGTGCCAGCTTGGCTTGATGGCAATAAAAATCAGCTACATAAGGTGGAATCGGATGCTGTCTTCTCCATTTCAAATTCATTGTACGTTTTGCACGAAGGTAGTACCAAAGCCGTAATTCAGCATCTGTGCTTTGCTTCCGCAATTTCTTGGCAATCGCTAAAGTTGAACTTGGCAATGGTGGCTTGATGTTTTTATTCATTCCTCAATCTTTGTTGATTGAGAAAAAGTTAAACATCAGGCTTCGGCTAATTTGTGTGTCGGATTTTTCCTACCTGTGCCTCGTAATTTTACCCTCTCCCCAGCCCTCTCCCAGAAGGAGAGGGAGCAAGAGCAATGACTACAGTACACCGCGCTTGATCTGGTCACGTTCGATACTTTCGAACAAGGCCTGGAAGTTGCCTTCGCCGAAACCTTCATTACCTTTGCGCTGAATGATTTCGAAAAAGATCGGGCCCACGGCATTCTGCGTAAAAATCTGCAGCAGTTTGCGTTGCTTGGTTTCCGGATCGGCGTCCATCAGGATCTTGTTTTTCGCCAGGCGCGGTACATCTTCGCCATTGTTCGGAATGCGTTCGTCCAGCACTTCGAAATAACTCAATGGCGTGTCGAGAAATTCGACGCCCTGAGCGCGCATGGTTTCCACTGTGGTGTAAATATCGTCCGTGAAGCAGGCGATATGCTGGATACCTTCGCCGTGATAGGCATTGAGGTATTCGTTGATCTGCGATTTCGGATCATTGCTTTCATTCAGCGGAATTCTCACGATCCCGTCCGGTGCCGTCATCGCTTTGGATACGAGACCGGTTTTCACGCCCTTGATGTCGAAGTAGCGGATTTCGCGGAAATTGAACAGGCGTTCGTAATAATCCGACCATTTCTGCATATTGCCGAAATACAGATTGTGCGTGAGGTGATCAATGAAGGTCAGGCCGAAACCTTTCGGATTTTGATCGGCGCCATCGATGGCCACAAAATCGTCGGCATAGATATCCTTGCCGTCCTGCACCAGATACAACATGCAATCGCCGATGCCCTTCACTACCGGGGTTTGCACTACCTTGCTGGCTTCCATATCGGCAATCGCTTCACCACCATTGCCCAAAACGCCGGCAAAAACTCCATCAACCGGATTCTTGAAACGGATGGCAAATCCGCAGGCGCAGGGGCCATGCGCTTTCGCGAAATTCGCGGCAAAAGAATCGGGATCTTCATTCACCAGGAAATTCACGCCGCCCTGGCGGTAAACGGTGATGGCGCGCGACCTGTGTTTCATCACGGCGCTGAAACCCATGCGCTTGAACAGGGCGTGCAACAGGCCGGCATCGGGTGCGGCAAATTCGACGAATTCAAAACCGTTGATCCCCATCGGGTTCTCAAAGGTGGTCACTTGCATGCCGAGATTGGGTTGGGCGTTCATGGTGTTTCCTGGATGGCAATTTCGTGTGGCACAATATAGTTTCATATGAAACTAATTGCAATAAACCGATGACCTCCGACCTGCTCGACCTCGAACATTTCCTTCCCTACCGGCTTTCGGTACTCAGCAATCGCATCAGCCAGGATATTGCCTCGCTGTATGCGGAGCGCTTCAATCTGGGCATTACCGAATGGCGGATCATCGCCATCCTGGGCCGCTACCCGGATTTATCGGCCAATGAAGTGGCTGAACGGACCGCGATGGATAAAGTTGCGGTCAGCCGTGCGGTTGCATCGTTGCTGAAACAGAAACGGCTGAAGCGCAAATTCGATAAAAACGATTTACGCCGTTCAGTTTTAAGTCTCAGTGCGGCAGGCGAAAAAATTTATTCGCAAGTCGCTCCACTCGCAAAAAAATTGCAGAATGCATTACTTGCTGATTTCGACGACAAGGAACGGGTATTGTTGAATTTGTTGCTGGACAAATTGGCCGCTGCAGAACTGTCGGTACACGGATAATTCCCGCGGGCCCAAAGGGCCCTCCTGCCCAACACTGCTTTCGCGGGAGCGCCCGTCAGGCGCGAATGGCCTGCGATCAAAATTCTTATTGCATCCTGCGCATTTTCCGCCAACTTCGAGCCGTGCTGCTCCATTGTTTCTTTGAATATTCGCGCCTGACGGGCGCTCCCACGGCTTAGCGGCTTTACGCACCGACCAACAAACGCAATAACTGCCCACATAGCCAACCACCATAGGTACCCAATGCATAGCCAAATACGGCAAGCAATACACCAACCGGCGCAAGCGCCGGATGGAATGCGCTTGCCACTACCGGGGCGCTCGCTGCGCCGCCAATATTCGCCTGGCTACCCACAGCCATATAGAACACCGGTGCCTTGATCCACCAAGCCATCAACAACATCAGCGCACCATGGAAACCGATCCAGATCAGACCAAGAACAAATAATTCCGGATCCGAAAAAATCGAAGCCAGGTTCATCTGCATGCCGATCGTGGCTACCAGAATATAGATGGCGGCAGATCCGATTTTCGATGCACCGGCGCCTTCCAGTTTTTTTGCGCGCGTGAATGACAGGATCAAACCAAACGTCGTTGCCAATACCGTCACCCAGAAAAAATTCGCCGTCAGGCTGTAACGCTCGAGATGCGGCGCGTTTTCCTTGATGAATGGCACGATAAAACCGGTAAGCCAATGGGCCAGACCGGTGGCACCCAGGCCAATGGCAAGAATCTGGATCAGATCATTGGTTTTCGTCACGCGTGCATTTTCCAGCTGCACCTTTTCTACGCGGTGCCGCAAGTCTTCAAGTGCACGCGTATCGGCACCGCGTATGGCATCCAGCTTAGCGCTACGCGCGGCCAGAAACAGCAGAAATGCCATCCAGATATTGGCCACAATCACGTCTACAGCAACAAATTTGCCAAAGACGTCCGGCCCCACTTCATAAACTTCTTTCATCGCGGCCTGATTGGCACCGCCACCGATCCAACTGCCTGCAGTGGTTGTCATGCCGCGCCAGACGGCATTGGCGCCATCGGGATCCAGTAAGGAAGGATCAAAGAAACCCATGATCCACAACGCAAGTGGCGCGCCGAGAATCACGCCTACTGTACCAGTCAAAAACAAAATCACGGCCTTGGGCCCTAAACGTAAAATGGCACTCAAATCGCAAGCCAGGCAAAGCAGAACAAGCGCCAATGGAAGAAGATAATCCCGTGCCACGGAATAAAGTTTCGAAGCCTCGCCATTTATTACGCCAAAGGTATTCAGCAAGCCGGGGATGAAATAACAGAGCAGCAAGGCCGGCACGAAGGTGTAAAACTTTTTCCAGAATGTATGCGATGAGTTTTCCGAAAGAAAGATAAGCCCCAGCACGACTGCCAAAACGCCAAGCACTACGGGATCGGCCGTGATCATCGCCGTGTTGACGTTTTCCGCTTCGCTTGCATTTGCCATGTCGTCACCTTGGATTTACCAGACCTACAGAGTAGCAAACACGACCCGTATTTGCAGCGATCAACACTCTCGGGATTACTTTATAGTTATCAACAAAAAACGGCAGCCAAGGCTGCCGTTTTAATTTCCCTAACAGGGCAAGGATTACTTCACGCCATGCATCAACTTGTTGATCAACGGCGCCAGCAGGAAGTACGCGAGTGCAATGGCAATGCCCAGATAGAACATGTTCTGGAACACGCCAGCATATTGCGTCAACGAACCCGCGGCTTCATGACCCGAACCGCCGCCGGACGCAATCGCGGCGATACGACCCGCAACGTAGTTCGCCATTGCGATGGAAAGGAACCAGCCGCCCATCGCAAGGCCGGTTTCTTTTGGTCGTGCGAGTTTTGTGACCATCGCCAAGCCAATCGGCGACAGGCACAACTCGCCCATGGTGTGGATCAGGTAGGTAAGAGTCAGCCAGACCCACGAGATTTTTCCATCAGCTTCGACCATGTTCTGAATGGCAAAGACCAGTACGTAAAAACCGATGGCCGCACCGGCAAGGCCGTAGGCAAATTTGCGTGGAATCGACGGATTGATATTCTTGCGATCAAGTGCCGGCCATAGTGTTGCGAAAACCGGTGCCAGAAGCAGGATGAAAATCGGATTGACCGACTGGAAAATTTCAAACGTCGGGGTCCAGCCAAAGATAGTGACGTCCGGCATGCGAACGTAATCCTGTGCGAGGAAGTTCAGCGAAGAACCGGCTTGCTCGAACAATGCCCAGAACAGAATGTTGGCTGCAAACAGGATCAGCATGGCGATATAACGATGCAACTGTTCCTTTTCACCGCTTTGAATACCACTCCAGATAAAGTAAGCGACCAGACCAAGCATCATCACAATCAGCAGGCCACCGAGCACTTCACTCTGGCTCAACAAAAAGTACACCGGCACCGCAAGTACCAAAGCTGCGACAAGAACTTGCAGCATCGGACCGAAACCCTTCTTGCCTTCAGGAGCCGTACCGACGTGGCCCAGCCAGGATTTAAGGCCCTGGAATACCATGAGACCCAGAATCATGCCCATCGCGGCAGTAAAGAAGCCCCAGCGATAACCGTATTTCTGACCGATGATCGATGCACATACGATGGGCGCGATCAGTGCGCCTGCATTGATGCCCATGTAGAAAATGGTAAAGCCGGAATCGCGGCGCGCGTCGCCCGGTGAGTACAATTTACCCACCATGGTTGAGATGTTCGGTTTGAACAGACCATTGCCGACGACGATGATGGAAAGACCAATCAGAAAGCTGGTCAAGTCCGGCGACATCAACATCAGCATGCCAGCTGCCATCAAGGCACCACCCAGCATGATGGATCTTTGATACCCCAGAATACGGTCAGCAACAAAGCCACCGGCAATACCGGTCATGTAAACCATCGAGGTATAACCACCAAAGGTCAGACTTGCCTGTGCCCGCGCTCCATCACCCAGATGGGCAAAAAACGCGGCGGCAACATGCACGGCCAGCATAGCGCGCATGCCGTAGTACATGAAGCGTTCCCAGAACTCTGCACCAAACAAATTCCACAGGGCTTTAGGATGTCCTAGGAACTCGCCCGGCGGCGGTGGTACAAAATCGTTTGAATTATTATTGGCAACGCCACTCATTATTTTCTCCCTGGTTTCTAGAGCAGGACCGGGGAAGCCCCAGCCTTGAAATCAGGGCGAATGTAACCGCTAACTGGCCTGCACGTCTAATCTGAATAAATGTTGCGGCGCGTCATTTCGACGGGCCGATCAATGTCCTGACTTCGAATAACTCCGGGAAAAAGCTCAGATCCAGCGCTTTTTTAAGAAAGGCCACCCCCGAACTGCCGCCGGTGCCGCGCTTGTAGCCGATGATGCGCTCGACGGTTTTCATGTGGCGGAAGCGCCAAAGCTGGAAATTCACTTCGATGTCCACCAGTTGTTCACATAAGTGATAAGCATCCCAGTTGGATTTGGTGTCTTCGTAAATTTTTTCGAACACCGGCATCAGCGCTTCCTGACGTTCATGCGTTTGCGAGTAATCCCGTTCCACGCATTCTTTTGGAACAGCGTGTCCGTGATTGTACAAATAGCGCAGGAACTCATCGTACAAACTCGGCGCTTCGAGAATTTTTTTCAGCCAGGCCTGGCCTTCGGTGTCGTAGCTGAATACTTTCAGCATCTCGGCATTTTTATTGCCCAGCAAAAATTCTATACCGCGATATTGCAGGGATTGAAACCCGGACGCCGGGCCGAGCACATCGCGGAAACCCATATAGTCAGAAGGCGTCAACGTTTCCAATACCGACCATTGCTCGGTCAATTGTTTCTGGATGTGTTTTACCCGCGCGAAAATCTTGTGGCAAGGATCCAGATTATTCGCACGCAAATGGGCGATGGCTGCCGTCAGTTCGTGAATCACCAGTTTCATCCACAACTCGGAAGTCTGGTGCTGGATGATGAAGAGCAATTCATCATGGTGTTCCGGATTCGACAAGGGCTTTTGTGCCGAAAGCAAAGTGTCGAGCCGCAGATAGCCGCTGTAACTGAGGCGTTCGCGCAAGTCGGTGGTTATTTCTTGCTCAATGGGGCGTTGGTTCGTGGGCTGGGTCATGTGGCAGTGCAACAAGCGGACTAAGTATCAACAGCTTAGCGCATCTTCTTCACAAATTCTTCGCACTGAAAAAAACGTCATGATTTAGACGCAAACCTTGGTTAGACTCGCGGGTCACGTGACAGCAATTAATCAGGGGAAGCGGTATGCGCGGTTGGATAAAACTTTTAGCTACATGTTTGTTTATTGTGCCTGGATTGGCTTTTGCACAATGCGTGTCATTGACGGGTGGCGCTTATACCCAGAATTTCGACACGCTTTCCAACACCGCCGGCAGCACCACCAATAACCTGACGGTCAGTGGCTGGTTCATGACCGAAAGCGGCGGCGGCGCGCGCGATAACGAACAGTACGCTGTCGATACAGGTGCAAGCACCACGGGCGACACTTACAGCTATGGCGCGGCGGCGGCAACCGAACGTGCACTTGGCAGCTTGCGCAGCGGCACGCTGATATCCACCTTTGGCGCCTGCTTCACAAATAACACAGGCTCGACCCTCAGCAGCCTCGACCTTGCCTACACCGGCGAACAATGGCGCTTGGGTACGGCAGCCCGCACGGATCAGATCAATTTCGAATACAGCACAAACGCGACCGATTTGGTAACAGGCACTTGGACCGGCGTTGCCGCACTGAATTTCGTCACTCCCGATACGGCAACGACCGGCGCCAAAAATGGCAATGCTGTCGCCAGCCGCACCGCGAAAAGCAGCACCATCTCCTCGCTGAGTATCGCGAATGGCGCGACCTTCTGGATTCGCTGGTCCGATGCCGATGCCACCGGTGCAGATGACGGTCTTGCCGTCGATGATTTCTCGCTGACAGCCGGCAGCGTCAGTGCCACTCCTAATTTGTCGATCAACGATGTCAGCCTGGTCGAAGGCAATGCAGGGACTGTCACCGCTACATTCACGGTCAGTTTGTCGGTTGTTGCACCTGCGGGCGGAGTAACGTTCGATATCGCCACGGCGAACGGCTCAGCAACCACGGCCGATAACGACTACGTTGCAAAAAGCCTGAGCGGCCAAACCATCCCCGCCGGAAGCAGCAATTACACATTCGATGTTTTGATTAACGGCGACGCTACGGTAGAAACCAACGAAACCTATTTCGTCAACATTACCAACGTCACCAATGCAAACGTAACCGATGGCCAGGGCCTCGGCACCATCACCAACGACGATGTCGTGGTCACCGAAATCCATGATATCCAGGGTAGCGGCGCAACATCTCCGTTGGTCGGTTCAAGCGTTACGACGCGAGGCATCGTGACGGGCTTGCGCAGCAATGGTTTCTTCCTGCAAACCGCCGATGCCAATGTCGATGCAAACCCAGCGACTTCACAAGGTATCTTTGTCTTTACCAGCAGTGCGCCCACCGTTTCGATCGGCAACCTTATTCTGGTAACCGGCAATGTCGCGGAATTCATTCCTGCGTCATCGAATCAGTTACCGTTGACCGAACTGACCACGCCTTCCGGCATCGTCGTGCTGAGCAGCGGCAATCCTCTGCCGGCTTCCATCACATTGACATCGGCCGATGCCAATGCAGCCAGTGCGCTGGATTCCCTCGAGAAATACGAAGGCATGCGCGTCATTGCTTCACTGACTGTGGTTGCACCGGCTGCCGGCAATATCAATGAAGCCAATGCAACTTCCACCGGCACTGGCGTTTTCTACGGCGTATTGCCGGGTGTTGGCCGTCCATTCCGCGAAAAGGGAATCAGTGTTCTTGATACCTACGCCATACCGCCAGGCGTAGATACCTGGGACAGCAACCCCGAACGTATTCGCGTGCAAAGTACCGGCTTCGGCGGCGTTGCGATGAATGCCAATGTCGGCGATACCCTGAGCAATATCTCTGGTGTACTCGATTACGGTTTTGGCGCCTACACACTGGTGCCCTACTCAGGCCAAGCCTACACCACCGTAACCGTTCCAACACCGGTCAGCACGGCCGATCAGGAAGAATTTACGGTAGCGGGTTTCAATTTGCTGCGTTTCTTCGACAGCGCCAATGACCCTGCTACCAGCGACCCAGTGCTGACTGCCACCGCGCTGAATAACCGTCTTGGCAAAACCGCCAATGCGATCTGCGAATATGTAAAAACGCCGGACATTCTGGGTGTTGTCGAAGTGGAAAATCTTGGCGTACTGCAACGCCTTGCCGACACCATCAACAATGGTGCGGTTACCGGCGGTGCAACCGTTGCTTCCTGCGACAGCGCTCCGAACTATGTGCCTTATCTCGTCGAGGGCAATGACGTCGGCGGTATTGATGTCGGTTTCCTGATCAGCACGAAAATTGTCGACGGCGGCAGCACGCCGCGCGTTGAAGTTCTCAGTATCGTGCAGGAAAATGCCGGCGAGACCTATACCAACCCCGCCACGAATACACAGGACATTTTGAACGATCGTCCGACCCTGCGTTTGCAAGCGATCGTGCATCATGCCAATGGTGCTTCGTACCCCGTCACGGTGATGATCAACCATTTGCGTTCGCTGAGTGGCGTCAATGATCCGGTAGACGGCGTGCGCATTCGTGCCAAACGCCTGAAGCAGGCAGAGTCCTTGGCCGCATTGATTCAGGCGCGCCAATTGGCAGATCCCAATGAAAAAATCATGTTGCTCGGCGACTTCAATGCCTTCGAATTCAGCGATGGCTATGTCGATTCCATGGGCATCATCACCGGCCAGGAAACTGCCGCCGGTACCGTCGTGAATCATTCCGGTTTTGTCGTCAGCACTCCGCTGACCAATATGACGACGGTAAGCGCGCCTTCCGACAAATATTCGTTCTCGTTTGACGGCAGCTCGCAATCACTTGATCACGCCGTCGTGAATGAAGCATTGCTGATGGATGCCGGAATCCGTTCGGAACATGCACGCATCAACTCGGACTTCGCCGAAATCCTGTTCGGTGTCTATACGCAATCCACGCCCGGCATCTACGACGTGCCTACCCGCGTTTCCGATCATGATCCTGTCGTGCTTTACGTGAAGCCGAAAGCCTTCGTTGACGTCGATCTTGCCGTCAGCGTAAACAACCCGGATGCCACGCTGAATTCCGGCAATACAACCACGTTCACGGTGGATGCGAATAATCTGGATCAAGCCGTTGCAGTCGACAATGCCCAACTCAGCATGGTGCTGGATGCCGCGATCAGTGGCGTCAATGTCCTTGCACCCGCAGGCTGGACCTGTGGCGCACCGGTGTTGGCAGCCGCCAGCACCACGATCGATTGCTCGGCGACAAGCTTTGCAGCGGCCGGCAATGCCAGCTTCAGTGTTGCGGTTCCCGTTGCGGCGAACTTCCCGACCAGCGATCTGACACTCAGTGCAGCGATTTCCGCCGATCAAAGCGACACGGCGAACACGAACAATATTGCGTCGGACACCGTGAGCATCATCGGGCAAACCGCAAACCTCGCCATCCGCGCACGCGGTCCGTCTTCGGTCAATGTTGGCGTCAAGGCCCGTATCAATGTCGTTGTCGACAATTACGGCCCCGATGCCGCCAGTAACGTCGCGGTCGCCATCACGACCAATGCGCCATCCAGTGCCTTCAAAATCGCTGCGCCAGCGGGTTGGACCTGCAATCTTGATGGTGCTTACCCGACGGCACGTTTCCTCTGCAACATCACCGACAGCAGTCCGCTTGCAGTGGGCAATCGTCCGGAGTTCGTGCTGACATTCACGGCACCGGCCTCGATGGCATCCACCAGCCTGATCGTGGGCACCGGCGTTTCTTCCGATACTGCCGATGCCAACATCGGCAACAACGAAGACAGCTACTCGTTACTTGTCAACGTCGTGCGCAGGATTGGCCCGCCCTCCACGCCAAGCAATTAATTTGCGTTTGGTATTTGTTAAAAAACCCGGCTTAGGCCGGGTTTTTTTATCCATTCGCCTACGAACGGCTTGCACTCGGGGTGCGATGACTGCTATCTATCGGATTGCCTGGGAGGGCTATGACAATGCCAATAGTTGCCAATTTTGAAATCGAATATCTGCAATACCTCGGTGCCGATGGTCGTTTGATCAACGACGATTTGCCGGAATTTGCCAAGGACCGCAAAAACATTCTCGAACTGTTCAAGCACATGCTGTATGTGCGCAGCTTCGACACCAAGGCCGTGGCCTTGCAACGCACGGGCAAACTCGGCACCTATGCTTCCTGCCTGGGCCACGAGGCGACCCATATCGGCATTGGCAGCGCCATGCAGTATGACGATGTTTTTGCACCAAGCTATCGCGAATACGGTGCTCAATTCATGCGCGGCGTAAAACCACGCGACGTGCTGATGTATTGGGGCGGCGATGAACGCGGCAATAATTTTTCCGGTCCGCCGCATGACTATGCATGGTGCGTGCCGATCGCCACCCAGTGTTTGCACGCCGCAGGCGCTGCATTGAGTTTCAAGCTGCGTGGAGAACCTCGCGTTGCGGTTTCCTGTGTAGGAGATGGCGGATCATCGAAGACCGATACCTATGCCGCCATCAATTCCGCCGGTGCCTACAACCTGCCCTATATCTCCTGCATCATTAATAATGGCTGGGCCATTTCAGTTCCGCGTAAATCACAAACCGGTGCGAAAACACTGGCGCAAAAAGGATTGGCTGGCGGCCTGCATTGTCTGCAGGTCGATGGCAACGACATTATTGCCGTGCGAGCGGCGATGGATCATGCATTGAAACTCGCGCGTAATGGCCATGGCGGCAGCGTGCTTGAGTTCATTACCTACCGTCTGTCCGATCACACCACGGCCGATGACGCACGTCGCTACCGTGATGACGCCGAAGTAAAAGCCGCTTGGGAACGCGAGCCGATTTCGCGGCTGCGCACTTTCCTGATCAATGAAAAACTCTGGAGTGAAACCGAGGAAGCGGCCTGGAAGGAAGAATGCGGCCGACTGGTCGATATCGAAGTAAACGCCTATCTCGAAACCAAGGTGCAACCGGTGGAAGCCATGTTTGATTATCTTTACGGCGACATGCCGGCGGACGTTCTCGCCCAGCGTGACGATGCCATAGCGTGGGAGAAACGCTGATGGCTGCCATTACCCTGATTGAAGCGATTACGCAGGCACTCGCTTACGAAATGAAGCACGATGAAAACGTGATCGTACTCGGCGAAGATGTCGGCGTGAACGGCGGTGTGTTTCGCGCCACCGCCGGCTTGCAACAGATATTCGGCGACCAGCGCGTACTCGACACGCCACTCGATGAAACCACGATTGCCGGACTGACGGTCGGCCTGGCGACGCAAGGCATGAAACCGGTAGCCGAAGCGCAATTCGACGGCTTCATGTATCCGATGGTGGACCATATTGTTTGCCATGCCGCGCGCATGCGCTATCGCACCCGCGGCAGGCTCACCTGCCCGATGGTATTGCGCGTGCCTTGGGGCGGTGGCATTCGTGCACCGGAACATCATTCCGAAGCGAATGAATCGATATTTACCAATGTCCCCGGACTGCGTGTCGTGATGCCTTCATCGCCGCAACGTGCCTACGGATTATTGTTGGCCGCGATTCGCGATCCCGACCCGGTCATTTTCTTCGAACCGAAAAGAATCTATCGCCAATACAAGGAAGAAGTGCCGGATGACGGAGAGGCGCTTCCGCTCGATGTGTGCTTCGTGTTGCGTGACGGCAGCGACGTCACCTTGGTCAGTTGGGGCTCACAAATCAAGGAAACGCTTGAAACCGCAGATGCTCTCGAAAAAGAAGGCATCAGCGCCGAAGTGATCGATGTCGCCTGTCTGAAGCCGCTGGATTTCGACACCATTCTGGAATCGGTGAAGAAAACCGGACGCTGCGTGATCGTGCATGAAGCGGCAAAGACCGCCGGCTTCGGTGCCGAAATTGCAGCGCGCCTTGCCGAAGAAGCACTCTACGACTTGCAGGCTCCGGTGGAACGCGTTACTGGCTACGACACCCACATTCCGCTGTTCCGTCTCGAGATGAAATACCTGCCCAGCGTGGAAAAAATTCTTGCCGCGGTAAAACGTACCTTATCGGTGTAGATGCGACGGAAGTCGCGATGCTTTTGTAGAAGCGCCTTCAGGCGCGAACGAATCTACGAAAAACTATTTTAGAGAAATAAAACATGAGCAATACGAAAATATTTTATCTGCCCGACCTCGGCGAAGGCTTGCCGGATGCCGAGATTGTCGAGTGGATGGTAAAAGTCGGCGACGTCATTCGTCTTGATGAACCATTGGTTTCGATGGAAACCGCGAAAGCCGTGGTGGAACTGCCATCGCCGGTCTCCGGAAAAATCCTGAAGCTCGCTGGCGGGCCCGGTGACGTGATCAACACTGGCGCCTTGCTGGTGGAATTCGAAATGGACATGAGTCTTCCGCAGCGCGCCGAAGCGCAGGATACCGGGCATCAGCATGGTGCAGCGGCGTATGCTGAACCTGCGAAGCAACCAGAAAGTGCAATCGCGGCTGAAGCCGCTCCCACAGAAGCAGCTCCAGCAACAGAGGCAAAATCTGCCGATGCCGGCACCGTGGTCGGCGCGATGCAAAGCAGCGATGCCATCCGCAGCGAGCAGACATTGGCGATTGGTGGCGTCAAAGCGGTTCCCGCCGTGCGCGCGCTTGCCAAAAAACTCGGCGTTGATCTTTCCCGCGTCAATGCGTCGGGTGCGGGTGGTGTCGTGACCATGAGCGATGTCAAAAATGCGGCGGCCAATGGCAGTGCAAAACCGCAAGCTGCCGTACATGCACAAGCAGCACCGATGGCGACCGCGTCATTGTTCGGCAACGACACGCCTCCACCTGCCTTGCGTGCGCCTTCAACAACGCCTGCGGTGAAAAAAGCCGATGCCCCGCTGGATGTGGACCAGCCCATTCGCGGCGTGCGCCGCAACATGATCCGCGTGATGAGCGAAGCCCATGCGCAAGTCGTGCCGACGACCTTGATGGACGATGCCGACATCCATTCCTGGGCACCCGGTGAAGACATTACCGTGCGCCTGATTCGCGCGCTCGTCGTTGCTTCACAAGCCGTACCGGCTCTTAATTCCTGGTTCAACGGCAAGGAAGGCACCTTGCGCCGACATTCCAGAGTCGATATCGGCATAGCGGTCGACACCGACGACGGTCTGTTCGTACCGGCCCTGCGAAATTGCGAAAACATGACTGCACAGGATGCCCGTCAAGCCATCAATCGCATTCGCGAACTGGTGAAAACACGCGCGATTCCGCCGGAAGAATTACGCGACTTCACGATCGTGCTGTCCAACTTCGGCGTGTTTGCCGGCAAGTATGCAACGCCCGTGGTGACGCCGCCCTGCGTTTGCATCGTGGGAGCCGGCCGCCTGTTTCATGAGTTGGTACCCGTACTTGGCGGCGTGGAAACCCATCGCATCATGCCGATCTCGCTGACCTTCGATCACCGCGCCTGCACTGGCGGCGAAGCGGCACGTTTCCTTCGTGCATTGCTGGATGATTTACAGCGCGCACGCTGATCTGATGCAACGTTGATTGACCACATAACATCCACGGGGAAACTAGGCCGATACGCGATAGAAGAATTTTCCAAGGGAGCGACGTCAGTCGCTCCTAACGCATTTCGGCCCATTGCCCGACTGTCACACGATCGCGATGTTCAAGATCCCTGACTGTTTCAATGTGGACAAAACCCGCTTCGAAAAACAATCCGCGCACGGCTTCACCCTGATCAAAACCGTGCTCGATCATCAGCCATGCCTGCGGCAAACAATGCTGTGGCGACTGCGAAACAATGAGGCGGATATCATCCAGACCGTCCAAACCCGAAGCCAGGGCAGACATCGGTTCGAAACGCAGATCCCCCTGCGACAGATGCGGATCGCTATTCGGGATATACGGCGGATTGCTCACGATCAAATCGAATTTCCTGTTTTCCAGTCCGGTGAACCAGTCGCTCTGGATAAATTCAACGTGCAGATGATTTCTCTGCGCATTTTCGATTGCCACGGCAAGCGCATTCGCACTTTTATCAACGGCGACCACTTCGGAATTTCTGCATTCGCTTGCAATGGCCAACGCAATGGCACCCGTTCCCGTGCCGAGATCAAGAATGCACAGTTTTCTATCGGGCGAACATTTTGAAATCGCCAATTCGACCAGCAGTTCCGTTTCCGGCCGCGGGATCAGGGTATCGGGAGTGACTGCCAAATCCAGCGTCCAGAATCCGCGTGATCCAATGATATGGGCGACAGGCTCACCGGCTTTGCGACGCTGCAGCAGTTCAAGGAATTTTGCCTGCATCGCGGGAGGCAATTCGTCGTCTCCGTGCGCAATAAACCATGCACTGTTTTTTTCGAGCACGAAGCCGAGCAGCAACTCGGCATCGATGCGGGCGGACTCCGATCCCATTTCCGAACTTGCCTCGCGCAGCAAGGTGGCAATGCGTTGCCATTACGCTGCCAGCAGATGGATCAATTCCACCAGGCAGGCGCAGATAAAACCGCCGAGGAAAAACAGATAGGAAAGGCGAAGAAAACGATATTTGAAATGCGCAAGGTAGTAACCGATCGCATACACGTCTTTCGCCATGGTTTCGTATACCGAACCATCGGCTTTCAGGGCTTCGGAAATTTCATCGAGAAAACGGTCGCGCGACAATTCGGCAAAATGGCCGAAAAACATCAGGTTGAATTGCGGTGGCAATTCGCCGGCACCGACGCGCAATGGCCGGTACTTCGGCAACACTGCGATGATGGCAAGCAGCAAGGCAATCAGCACGAATCCGGCCAGAGTCAGCATGGCCGCACGCAGGTCGGGATCTTTCAGATTGGCCAGAATCATCGTCAATACGATCGACGAAACGGTGATCAGGATATTGGCCTTGTTGTCGGCCATGACCGACAACTGGACATGATGTTGCTGCATGGTTCGCAGCATATTGTCGCTGGTATTTCGCTCCGGAATGGCAGCGAAAGCCTCTTCGATTTTCTGGTTTTCGGTTTGCGGATTTGTCGTCATTGCGGCACCTCGGGTAGCGGAATGATAACGCGCAATCCGCTTGCTCGGGTGCCGTCGGACAGAATGCTTGCCGGCTCCGGATAAAACACGACCCGGTCCGGAATGATCCGGAACCGGGTCGGGTTTGTGCTGCAATGACGCCTTAAATACTTGTCGCCGTGAAGAAATTACGCAAGATCGAAGCGATCATTGTTCATGACTTTGGTCCAGGCCGCGACGAAGTCGGTTACAAACTTTCGCTTGAGCATCGCCGGTCGCATAGACCTCGGCGATGGCCCGCAACTGCGAGTTGGAGCCGAACACGAGATCAACGACCGTTCCCGTCCACTTCACTTCGCCGGTCTTGCGATCACGGCCCTCAAGCACATTGGCATCACCGGCCGAACGCTTCCAGCTCGTGCCCATATCGAGCAGGTTCAGGAAGAAATCATTGCTCAGGGTTTCCGGGCGCTTGGTGAACACGCCATGCCTGGCCTGTCCGACGTTGGCATTCAAGGCACGCAAGCCGCCGACCAGGACCGTCATTTCCGGCGCTGTGAGCCTGAGTAATTGCGCCTTGTCGATCAGCAGTTCCGCTTGTTTGTCTGCAAATTCTTTCTTGGCGTAGTTACGGAAGCCATCGGCATTCGGTTCCAGCGGAGCGAACGAATGAGCATCGGTCTGTTCCTGCGTCGCGTCCGTGCGGCCTGGAGAGAAAGGTACGGTCACGTCGGTACCTGCTTTTTTCGCAGCCGCTTCGATGGCTGCACAACCGCCCAGCACGATGAGATCGGCCAGCGACACTTTCTTGCCGCCGGAAGCCGAAGTGTTGAACTCGGTCTGGATGGCTTCAAGCTTGGCCAGTACTGTTGCCAACTGCGCCGGCTGATTGGCTTCCCAATCTTTCTGTGGTGCAAGACGAATACGTGCGCCGTTTGCACCGCCACGCTTGTCGCTGCCACGGAAACTGGATGCCGATGCCCATGCGGTCGAAACAAGCTGAGAGATCGACAGGCCGGAAGCAAGAATCTTTGCTTTCAGCGCCGCGATATCTTGTGCATCAACCAGTGCATGATCGACTGCCGGAACCGGGTCTTGCCAGATCAACACTTCGGATGGAACCAGCTTGCCCAGATAGCGGGCACGCGGGCCCATGTCGCGATGAGTCAGCTTGAACCAGGCGCGAGCGAAGGCATCGTGGAACTCCTGCGGATTCTGGTGGAAGTGACGCGAAATTTTTTCGTAAGCCGGATCCATGCGCAGCGACATATCGGCCGTCGTCATCATCGGCGGATGTTTTTTGGAGGGATCATGCGCGTCCGGAATCAGGTCTTCGGGCTTGCAGTTTTTCGGCGTCCATTGATGCGCGCCGGCCGGGCTCTTGGAAAGCTCCCACTCGTAACCGAACAACATGTTGAAGTAACCCATGTCCCATGTGGTGGGGTTGGGTTTCCACGCACCTTCGATGCCACTGGTGATCGCATGCACGCCTTTGCCGCTGCCGAACTTGTTGATCCAGCCAAAACCCTGCTCTTCGATGTCGGCACCTTCCGGCTCGACACCGACCAGAGCGGCATCGCCTGCGCCGTGGGCCTTGCCGAAGGTGTGACCACCGGCGACCAGTGCCACGGTTTCGTAGTCGTCCATCGCCATGCGGGCAAAGGTTTCGCGGACATCGCGACCGGAGGCAATCGGATCGGGATTACCGTCCGGACCCTGTGGATTCACATAAATCAAACCCATCTGCACCGCGGCCAATGGATTGGCAAGTTCGCGATCGCCCGAGTAACGGCTATTGGCTTTGTCACTGGTGGCCAGCCATTCGGTTTCGGCGCCCCAGTTGATTTCGTCTTCGGGTTCCCAGATATCAGCGCGTCCGCCGCCGAAACCAAAGGTTTTGAAACCCATCGAATCCATTGCGACATTTCCGGCCAACACAAACAAGTCAGCCCACGAAATTTTACGGCCATACTTCTGTTTGATCGGCCACAACAGACGTCGCGCCTTATCGAGATTGCCGTTGTCGGGCCAACTGTTCAGCGGTGCGAAGCGCTGATTGCCGGTACCGGCGCCACCGCGACCATCGGCGATGCGGTATGTGCCCGCGGCATGCCAGGTCATGCGAACCATCAAGCCACCGTAATGGCCCCAATCGGCCGGCCACCAGTCTTGCGAATCGGTCATCAAGACGGTGAGATCTTTGACCACGGCATCGAGATCAAGCGTCTTGAATTCCTCGGCGTAATTGAAGTCTTCACCCATCGGGTTGGACTCGGACGACTGGCCATGAAGAATCTTTAGATTCAGTTGATTCGGCCACCAGCTGGCATTGGTCTGACCAGCAGATACCGCATGACTGCCGGCTCCCGAGAATGGGCATTTTGATTCGTTTGACATGGTTCCTCTCCTTTGGCTGTTTGTTCTACTACCAGGTTCAGTGTTTGCGCTTGCGCAGTACTCGAACTCATTAATTCTGGTTATCAACCTGATACAGGCTGATGACAGAAGCTCACTTTCCGCTTCTGATAGTGATTTATCAAATTAATTGTTATGATCCAATTAATAGCTTTTAACTATAATTAAGAATTTCCATGAATCTGCGTGACCTGCGGTATCTGATTGCCCTCGCCGACCTTCGGCACTTCGGCCGTGCGGCAGAATACTGCCATGTCAGCCAGCCTACGCTCTCCACGCAAATCAGGAAACTGGAAGAAGAGCTTGGCGTGCAACTGATCGAACGCTCGCCCCGGCAGGTCATGCTGACGCCTGCAGGCAGCGACATCATCATGCGCGCCAGGCGGGTGCTTGCCGAAGTCGACCAGATGCGCGAAACGGCAAGACGCACTTCCGATCCGGAAGCCGGGAGTGTGCGTTTTGGAATTTTTCCGACACTCGCGCCCTATCTCTTGCCGCATGTCGTTCCGAATATTCGCGCCCGCTTTCCAAGGCTTGAATTATTGCTGGTCGAAGAAAAAACCGAAGTGATTTTGCAGATGTTGCGCGAAGGCAGGCTCGATTGCGCGGTACTTGCACTGCCATTGCACGAAGACTGGCTGGATATCGAATTCCTGTTTGATGAACCTTTCATGCTAGCGGTTCCTGCCAAACATCCGCTTGCTAGTCACCGCAATCTGCAATTGAATGAATTATCCGAACAACATTTATTGCTGCTCGAAGACGGCCATTGCCTGCGGGACCAGGCACTGGAAGTCTGTGCTCTCGCAGGCGCCGGTGAGAAAGAAGGCTTTCGCGCCACGAGTCTGGAAACACTCAGACAAATGGTCGCTGCAGGTGTCGGCATTACACTGTTACCCATTCTCGCCATCAAACCACCGGTTGCCGCATCGGAGTTCATTCAACTTTTGCCATTCAAGAAACCCGCGCCGACAAGAAGCCTTGCTCTCGTCTGGCGCAAGAGCTCGGCGATGGGTGAGTTCCTGAAAAAAATGGCCGAAGTATTGCGCGACCTGCCTAAGGATTTGCTTGAGGTGCCGATCGAGCCCGTGTCGAAAGTGACTAAAACCGCTGCAAAGAAAACGAAAGCATCGAAAACATGACTTTAGCCCCATAGCAGAAACTCGCAACAGTGGATTATGGTGTCGATAATCCATCACCGGCGACCAGACATGCTCAGCATCAAGTCTCTCAGCAAAACCTACAGCAATGGCGTGCGCGCCCTCGACAACGTCAATCTTGAAATTCCAAACGGGATGTTTGGGCTGCTTGGCCCGAACGGTGCAGGCAAATCGTCATTAATGCGCACCATTTCAACGCTGCAGGAAGCCGACAGCGGCAGCATAGAGTTCAACGGCATCGATGTACTAAAAGACAAGGACGCGGTTCGCAGGCAACTCGGTTATCTGCCGCAGGATTTTGGCGTGTATCCGAAAGTCAGCGCCGAAGACCTGCTAACGCATTTCGCGGTATTGAAAGGACTCACCCAATCGGGTCAGCGCAAGGAAGTCGTCGAAGGATTGCTGAAGCAAGTCAATCTGTGGGATGCCCGCAAACGCAAACTCGGCACATTCTCCGGCGGCATGCGCCAACGCTTCGGCATCGCGCAAGCATTGATCGGTAACCCGAAACTCGTGATCGTGGATGAACCCACCGCCGGCCTTGATCCGGAAGAGCGCAATCGTTTTTTGAACCTGCTTTCAGAAATCGGTGAAAACGTCGTGGTGATTTTATCCACGCACATCGTTGAAGACGTGACCGACCTCTGCCCGAATATGGCCATCATCAACAAAGGCAAGGTATTGCTGACCGGCAAACCACACGATGCGATTGCCGCGTTGAATGACCGGGTCTGGTCCGCGATTGTCGGAAAATCCGAATTGCTGGAATATCAAAATAAATACAATGTGCTTTCGACACGACTGGTTGGTGGCCAGCCCGTGATTCATGTATACAGCGAACACCAGCCCGAAGCCGGTTTTCACAAAATCGATCCCGATCTTGAAGACGTGTATTTCCAACGCCTGAACGCTCACAAAGCCATAGCGGCATAAGGAGCGACAGCATGATTCGGGAATTTTTCAAGTTCGAACTGCGCGAACAATTGCGCTCGCCATTACTGTGGCTGCTATCGGCCCTGTTCGGCCTTCTGGCCTTCGGTGCCGTCGCATCGGATGCCGTTCAAATCGGCGGCGCCATCGGCAATGTCTATCGCAATGCGCCGACGGTGACCGTGCAGTTCATGGGCATATTCACGATCTTTGGCATGCTGATTATTGGCATGCTGGTAAGCAGCGTGCTTTTGCGGGATTTTGAACTAGGCACTGCGGATCTTATTTTTTCCAATCCGATTCGCAAGCGTGATTTTTTAATCGGCCGTTTTGGCGCAGCCATATTGGCAAGCCTCATCGTCTATGTCGTGATTGCATGCTTCATTTTTATTGCGCAATTCATGCCCTGGATAGACCCGGAACGCCTCGGGCCAGCAAGCATCCAACCGCTCGCATGGGCTTTTTTCATCATCGTTTTGCCCAATGTTTTATTCACGGGCGCGCTGTTGGCATTCATGGCCGTGACTACCCGCAGCGTGCTCTGGGTATACATCGGAATACTCGGCTTCATGGTGCTCTATTTCGTCAGCGGAAGCATGCTGGCGAAACTCGACAATGTCTGGATGGCTTCCCTGCTGGATCCATTCGGTATGCGTGCTTTTGGACGCACCGTGCGTTATTGGTCAAGCGCGGAACGGAACAGCGGATTACCTGCGATTGGAGGCTATATTCTGGCCAATCGGGCGCTTTGGGTGGCCGTGGCGTTCCTGATAACGGCAGCAGCTTTCAAGCTGTTCAAGACCGAACGCGCCGGAACGGGAAAAGCCTGGTTTTCGGGAAAAAACAAAGTATCGGTGGTCGTGGACACGCCCAAAGCGACAAGCCCAACTGCAGCGCAGCCTTCGAAAGTCACACCGACCTTCGGATCAAGCACCAGCGTCGCTCAATTCATCCGCCAGGTCCGATTCGATGCGATGGGGGTTTTCAAAAGCATTCCCTTTCTGGTGATGCTCGCATTCGGCATGGTGAACTTCATACCCGCCGCCCTGAACACGCAGTCACTGTTCGAAACACCGATCTACCCCGTCACTTCGCAAATGCTGGGAACCTTGAATGGCACATTCAGCTGGCTATTGATCATCATTGCCCTGTTCTACGCCGGCGAATTGGTCTGGAAGGAACGCGGCGCTAAACTCGGCGAAGTCATCGATGCAATGCCGGTAGCAAACTGGGTGCCACTCGCTGCGAAATTCACCGCACTGGTTTTCGTCGTAATCTGCTTTCAGGCCTTGGGTGGCATTACATCCGTACTGATTCAACTCGGTAAAGGTTTTACACAGATTGAACCGATGGTCTATGTAAAAATTCTGGCACTGAACTCGATTGCCTATTTGCTGATGGGTGGTCTTGCGCTTGTACTGCAAGTGTTTACCAATAATAAATTTATCGGCTACGGCCTGCTGATTGCCATCCTGGTTGCACAAGGCGTGCTCGGCATGATGGATTTCAGCCACAACCTTTACACCTACGGTAGCGCCCCCAACGCGCAATATTCGGACATGAACGGTTACGGTCATTTCCTGAAGGCGCAATTATGGTTCACCGCTTACTGGTCACTATTCCTCGCGGCGCTGTTGATACTGGCCTCGGCATTTTGGGTTCGCGGCGTCGCGCTCACCGGACGTGATCGTGTGGCATTGGCAAGAAAAAAACTTCGCGGAAAATCCGGTCTGGCACTGGCTGCAGTGACGATGGCTTTTCTCGGCGCAGGCAGTTTTATTTTCTACAACACCAATGTACTCAATGATTACCTGACCCCGAACCAGCAGCTGGACCTGCAGGCGCGCTACGAAAAAGACTTCAAGAAATATAAAAATACCCCGCAGCCCCGGATTGTCGCGACCAGCCTCGATGTTGATTTACGTCCGGAAGACCAGAGCGTACATTTCAACGGCACATATCGCATTCGCAACAACCACCCTCAGGCGCTGAAAGAAATCCATATCCAGATGCAGGACGACAAGGCGCTGACTTCGATCGATTTCGGCAAGGCAAAGATGAGCCTGCACGATAAAGATGTCGGCTACCGGATTTACACGCTTGAAAAACCGATGTTGCCGGGCGAAGAGCGCGATATGAAATTCCGGGTGGATATCGCAGAACAGGGTTTCACAAATTCGGGCAACCAGAGCCAAATTGTCGAGAACGGCAGTTTCTTCAACAACCAGATGCTACCGAGTTTCGGCTACGAAGAGCGTGCGGAAATATCGGATCCCAACGAACGCCGCAAACGCAAAATGGGCGATCCACAAAGAATGCCGAAACTGGAAGATGAAGCCGCGCGCGCGAATACCTACATCAGCAATGATTCCGACTGGATCGATTTCAGGACCACCATCTGTACGGCTCCGGATCAAACCGCACTCGCACCTGGCTACCTGCAAAAGGAATTCATGCGCGATGGTCGCCATTGCTTCAGTTACACGATGGATCGTCCGATGTTGAATTTCTATGCCTATCTTTCGGCAAAATGGAAGATCAAGAAAGGCATGTACAAAAATATTCCGATCGAGATTTATTATGATCCGAAGCATGCCTTCAATGTCGACCGCATGATTTATTCGGTGCAGAAATCACTGGCTTATTACGAGGCTAATTTCTCGCCATACCAGCACAAGCAGGTCCGCATCATCGAATTCCCCGGTTATGCCCGGTTTGCGCAGTCGTTCGCGAATACGATTCCCTATTCGGAAGATATCGGTTTTGTCGCCGATCTGCGCGATCCCGACAATATCGATTACGTGTTCTACGTAACTGCGCATGAAATCGCACATCAGTGGTGGGCACATCAAGTCATTGGCGCCAACGTACAAGGCGCAACCGTGCTATCGGAATCACTGGCGCAATACTCGGCGCTGATGGTGATGGAAAAGGAATACGGCCCACAAAAAATGCGCCGCTTCCTGAAATACGAACTGGACCGCTATCTGTCCGACCGCGGTGGCGAGCTGGTGGAAGAACAGCCCTTGTATCGCGTTGAAAACCAGCAATACATCCATTACCGTAAAGGCTCGATGGTGTTCTATCGCTTGCGCGAAGAAATGGGCGAAGCGGCATTGAACCGGGCGCTAAGCAAGTTCATCGCCGACAAGGCATATCAAAAAGCTCCTTTCACCACCTCGAAAGAGTTGATTGCCTATATCCGCGCCGAAGCAAAACCTGAGCAACAGGTATTGATTACCGACTTGTTCGAAAAAATCAGCTTCTACGACAATCGAGTCGAAGAAGCCATCGCGAAAAAACGCAGCGATGGCAAATACGACGTGACCCTGTCACTGCATGCCGACAAGCTCTACTCCGACGGAAAGGGCAAGGAAACACCTGGCAAGCTGGATGACTGGATTGAAGTTGGCGTGTATTCCGGTGAAGACGACAAAGACCAGAAGGTCCTGTATCTAAAACGCCATCACGTCACCACCAAGAATCTGAAAATCTCCATCGTCGTCGATCAATTGCCGACCCAGGCTGGCTTTGATCCAAACAATAAATTGATCGATCGGGTTTCGGTCGATAACCGCAAGAAAGTGAGCCTGGGTAATTAAACGTAGCCCGGGTCATGGCTCCACCTGACCCGGGGAATCTGCAAAATAATTTCAATCCCCAGGCACTCGGTTTTACTGATGGCGCCAGCCACAATCGATGGGTCAAACCAAAGATCGCCAAACCGCCCCGGGTCAGATGGAGCCATGACCCGGGCTACGATTTTACTTGCTAGCAGATGAGGGTTTCGCTTATTTCGTGAAGACGAGACTGCCGTTTTTCAGCGTTACTTTTATCGTATCGCCACCAATAAATTCGCCGGACAGGATCTTGTTCGCCAACGGATTTTCCAGATAGGTCTGGATCGCGCGCTTCAGGGGTCTTGCACCATAAACCGGATCGAACCCTGCTTCGCCGAGGAATGCGAGTGCTTCGTCGCTGATGTCCAGTTTCATCTGGCGTTCAAGCAAACGTTTCGACAACTGAATCGTCTGGATGCTGGCAATCTTGGCAATATGGGCTTTTTCCAGCGGGTGGAAAACCACGATATCGTCGAGACGGTTAATGAACTCCGGCCGGAAGTGCCCCTGCACGGCCGCCATCACGGACGCTTTCATTTCCAGATAGGCGGAATCGCCACGACCGGATAATTCCTGGATATGCTGCGAGCCAAGATTCGATGTCATCACGATCACCGTGTTGCGGAAATCCACGGTGCGGCCTTGGCCATCGGTCAAGCGACCATCATCCAAGACTTGCAGCAAGACGTTGAAAACATCCGGATGCGCTTTCTCGACTTCATCGAGCAGGATCACCGAATACGGACGTCGACGCACGGCTTCGGTCAGGTAACCGCCTTCTTCGTAACCGACATAACCCGGAGGTGCACCGATCAAACGCGAGACCGAATGCTTTTCCATGAACTCGCTCATGTCGATGCGGATCATCGCGTCGGAAGAATCAAACAGGAATTCGGCAAGCGCCTTGCACAATTCGGTCTTGCCGACACCGGTCGGGCCGAGGAAGAGGAAAGAACCATTCGGACGATTGGGATCAGAGAGACCAGCACGCGAACGACGAATCGCATCCGATACCGCTTTCACCGCTTCGGCCTGGCCGATCACGCGATGATGCAGCTCGGCTTCCATCCGCAGCAATTTGTCTCGCTCGCCTTCCAGCATTTTCGAGACCGGAATGCCGGTCCAGCGCGCGACGACTTCGGCGATTTCTTCGGCCGTGACTTTGTCCTGCAAAAGGGTAAAGCCCTTGTGCTCGACTTCGGCAGCGGCTTTCAATTGCTTTTCCAATTCCGGTAATTGGCCGTATTGGATTTCGCTCATCTTGGCGAAATCCTGCTGGCGATGCGCAGCTTCCAAGGCAAGCTTGGCCTGTTCGATTTGCTCCTTGATCTTGGTCGCACCGGTCAGCGTCGCTTTTTCGGCTTTCCAGATTTCTTCCAGATCGTTGAATTCGCGTTCGAGTTTTTCGATCTCGTCTTCGAGATCTTTGAGACGCTGTTTCGACTCGGCGTCTTTTTCTTTCTTCAATGCTTCGCGCTGAATCTTCAGCTGGATAAGACGGCGTTCCTTGCGATCCATTTCTTCCGGCTTGGAATCGATTTCCATCCGGATCCGCGAGGCCGCTTCATCCATCAAATCAATCGCCTTGTCGGGCAATTGCCGATCGGCAATATAGCGATGCGACAGAGTTGCCGCAGCGACGATGGCCGGGTCGGTGATTTCGACACCGTGATGCACGGCATAACGTTCCTTCAAGCCACGAAGAATCGCAATCGTGTCTTCGACGCTTGGCTCACCGACAAAGACTTTCTGGAAGCGACGTTCAAGCGCTGCGTCTTTTTCGACGTATTTGCGATATTCATCGAGCGTGGTGGCGCCGATGCAATGCAACTCGCCGCGTGCGAGCGCGGGCTTGAGCATATTGCCGGCGTCCATCGAACCTTCGGCCTTGCCGGCGCCGACCATCGTATGCAATTCATCAATGAACAGGATCACATTGCCTTCCTGTTTAGACAGATCGCTCAGCACCGCTTTCAGTCGTTCCTCGAATTCGCCACGGAATTTTGCGCCGGCAATCAGCGCGCCCATGTCGAGCGACAGCACGCGGCGACCACGCAGGCCTTCGGGTACTTCGTTATTGATGATGCGTTGCGCCAGACCTTCGACGATAGCCGTCTTGCCCACGCCGGGCTCGCCGATCAGCACCGGATTGTTTTTGGTGCGGCGTTGCAAGACCTGGATCGTGCGGCGAATTTCTTCATCGCGTCCGATCACCGGATCGAGCTTGCCTTTCTCCGCTTGCGCTGTCAGGTCGATGCTATATTTTTCCAACGCCTGCCGGTTTTCCTCGGCATTCGCGTCAGAGACTTTTTCGCCACCACGCAATTCCTCGATGGCTTTTTCCAGCCGCGCCTTGTTGGCGCCGGCGGCTTTCAGAGCCTGCCCCGCTTCGCCCTTGTCATCGAGACAGGCAAGCACGAACAATTCACTCGCGATGAAGGCATCGCCGCGTTGCTGTGCCAGCTTGTCGGTAACGTTCAATAAGCGCGAAAAATCATTACTCGCATTGAGGCTGCCTTCCTGGCCAGACACCTTCGGCATCCGGTCCAGAATTTCGACCAATCGCAAACGCAGCGTTGCCGCATTGACGCCAGCCTGTGCCAGCAATGGCTTGGTCGAGCCGCCTTGCTGATCCAGCAATGCCAGCAGCAAGTGGCTGGGCTCGATTAAATTATGGTCGCGACCAACCGCAAGCGATTGCGCATCGGCAAGCGCCTCCTGAAATTTCGATGTCAGTTTTTCCATTCGCATGAAAGCACCTATAAAAATGATTGGGCGGCAAACGCCGCTGATACACTCATTTGTGTGGTCACTACGCAGGCTTTCAAGCCCCACGAGCCAGTGTCACCCCTAAAGGCGGGTGCCCGCTTGATTGAAATCAAGTTTCGGCGTTCAGCACGACTTTATTCCATGCGATGGTATTAATGACATAGCCTAAAAATCAGGAATACATTCAAAGTTTTGCAAGTTCCGTCTTTGCATCGGCAAATTTCGGGTCCAGCTTCAATGCTGCCTGCAGAGCGGCCTTAGCCTCGGTTTTCTTGCCGATTTTTACGTACAGCTGCCCCAGCCGGTGATAAGCATTTTTATTTTGCGGATCATTTACTGCATGCGGCATACCAAGGTATTTCTGCAGGGCCGCGATTCCTTCTTCCAGCTGCAGGCCGCTCAAGGCACTGGTTCGGCCGATTTGGTACCAGGCGGGTCCTGCCTTGTCGTCCTGCATCGTCCATGCACGAAAATGCTTGAATGCCTCATTCCAGCGTTCGGTCATTTGGTAGCCAACGCCCAGAGCCATGCGAATATTTTTATCGGAGGGCTTCGCGGCATAAGCGGCTTCGTAGGATTTAATGGCGGCCGCATTATTTTTCTCGGAGATGAAAACCTGCGCGCGAGCCAGATGTCCACGTGCCGCATCACGCTTGGTAATTTCATTTACCTGCAAATTCGCCTTGTCTTTACCGCCACCGATCACTGCCGGAGCCTGCAAATAAAATTGCACGAGAGCTTCCCTTGCATCCAGATTGTCGGGATCGAGCGCAACCGTTTTTTCGAAGGCATCGCATAATTTCGGCGCCATGCTCATTTGGGAAAACATGCCGACCTGGCCGATGCGCGAACCATAGGCGTTGCCCAGAATGAATTGTGCCTGTGAATTATTGGGCGCTAGCTTTACCGCTTTTTCCGCTGAAACAATCGCGGTCTCCGCCAGATTTGCTTGCAGACGTGCCCGTGTCAGCAGTATCCAGGCCTCGGCATTTTTTGGTTCGGCTTTGACGAGCGCATCGGCACTTGCCAAAGCCTTCTTGTCACGGGCTTCCACCAGGTTTCTGACATCCGCAGTCGTTATCGCGAACGCAGAAGACGCACTGATTACAAACAGAAACAGACAAGAAAAGAAAAAGCGCATAAACCTGACCCTGGATTTGGAAAACCGAAGCTTAGTGTTTCATATCAAAATGCCCGATGAACCTGCCGCAAGTCATTTTTGGCTTTTGCAGATTTCAGGATATCCAGACAAGACTGGCCATTCGACCCGTGGTTTTATCACGACGATGCGAAAAGAAACGGCCTGACTCGCTGATGCTGCAATACTCGCCGCCGCTGACATTGCCGACACCCAAGGCTTGCAGACGCATACGCGCCAATTGGTATAAATCGACAAGCCAGTGGTGCTCCCTCGTCGAGGTAAACGCACTGATCGCAGTGTTGTCGTGCTGAATGAAAGCATCGCGTACTTCTGCACCAACTTCATAAGCCTTGGGGCCTGCCGCCGGGCCCAGCCAGGCCATAATGTTTTCCGGCTTGTCGTGCATTGCATGCACCGTATTTTCCAGCATGCCATTGGCCAAACCCCGCCAACCGGCATGTGCGGCCGCGATTTCGGTTCCATCACGGTTGCAGAACAGGACGGGCAGGCAATCGGCCGTCAGCACGGCCAGGACAATATTCTTCGTTGAACTTACCGAAGCATCAGCAACCGGTTCATCACGCAGGAAGTCACCGGAAGACTCCGGCGCCTCGTCAAATCGCAACACATCCACCCCATGCACCTGTCGCAACCAATGCGGCCTGCCGGGCAGGGAAAACTTCCTGCGCAGCAATTCGCGATTCGTCTCGACCAGTGCAGGATCATCGCCCTGATCGCTATTACGGTTGCCAAGATTGAATTGATCGAATGGCGGCTTCGAAACACCCATTCCAAAACGCAGTGTCGTGAAGGCATGGATATTTTTTGGAGCCGACCAATTGGCGTGGAGGATAGGCTCGGGATTCGTCATTTCGCGACGTCCATCGCTCTTACAGCTTTGCCTGTGCCGTGTCCTCGCGAAGTACGCGCAATAAATTCTGCATGTCTTCGGGCATGGGAGCTTCGGTGGTAATTTCCACGCCGGTCACGGGATGGATGAATGATAATTTCTCGGCATGCAGGGCCTGACGTCTGAAGCTGTGTAGCATATTCACCAGATCTTCGGTAGCGCCCTTCGGCAATCGAAGCAGGCCGTACATCGGGTCGCCGACAATCGCGTGCTTGATGTGGGTCATATGCACGCGAATTTGATGGGTTCGCCCGGTTTCCAGGCGACATTCGACCAAGGTGTGATTCCGGAATTTTTCGCGCAGACGATAATGGGTGATGGCATCGCGCCCCTGACCTTCCTTGGTAACTCCCATGCGAACGCGATCTTTCGGATGACGATCAATCGGCGCATCGACCGTACCACCGGCGACCATGGTGCCGGCGACGACGGCCAGATACTGGCGATGCACTTCACGCGCAGACAGTTGTTCCACCAGACCCGCATGAGCGCGCAGGGAACGGGCAATCACCATCAGCCCCGAGGTGTCCTTGTCCAGTCGATGAACAATGCCTGCCCGCGGCAATTCCGCCAGCTTGGGGTCAAAGTAGAGCAGGCCATTGACCAAGGTACCGCGCGGATTGCCGGCGCCGGGATGAACCACCAGGCCGGCCGGTTTGTTGATCACCAGCACATCGGCATCCTGATAGACCACATCCAGATCCATCTGCTCGGCTTCACCCCGGGTCTCGATTTCCACCCGGATACTCAGCGAGACGGCCTCGCCACCGCGCACCGAGACCTTTGGCTTGACGATTTCGCCCTCCAGAAGGGCGTCGCCGGCCTTTATCCACTCGGTTAGGCGGGAACGCGAAAATTCGGGGAACATTTCGGCTAAAGCGGCGTCAAAACGCTTGCCTGCGGCCTCCAAAGGCACGATAGCTTCCACAATTTCGCGGTCGCTATCTTCTGGGGAATCGGTCTGGTGCATGCCGGATTGGTCTCTCGATTGGAGCCGGACGGCTCCTTTCCGTTATTATCCCCTTTCTCGATGCCCTTCGGGCGTTCTCAAACTGGTTGCCCCATGATTCGATTTTCCGCCGCGTTTCGCTTTTTGTTAATTATCAGCTTGGCCATGGGCCTCAGCAGCTGCAAAACCATGCACAAATGGTTCGGCGGCGGCAAAGAAGAAAAAACCGAGACCCTGCCGGTAGAAGCCATGTATTCGGAAGCCAAACAGGCACTCGATAAAGAGGACTTCGACAAGGCACAAACGTATTACCAGCGCCTGACATCGCGCTTCCCTTTTGGCGCCTACAGCGAACAGGCCCAAATCGAATTGGCTTACTCGCAGTACAAGCAGGGCAAACGCGAAGATGCCTCCTCGACCATCGATCGCTTTATTCGCACATATCCCACGCACAAGAACATTGACTACGCCTATTACCTGAAGGCCGTGATCAATTTCGAGCAAAGAAACGCGATATTCGCAAGAATCACCCGCCTCGACATGTCATCGCGTGACCTTGGCGCACCAACGAAAAGCTTCAACGACTTCAATGAAGTGGTTCGCCGCTTTCCGACCAGCCCATATGCCGTGGACTCTGCCAAACGCATGGTGTATCTGCGCAATATGCTGGCCCGTTACGAGCTGAATGTCGGCCTGTATTATCTTCGCCGCGGTGCCTACGTTGCGGCAGCCAACCGTGGCAAATACCTGATCGAAACCTATCCGCAAAGCGAATATCAGGGCGATGCACTGGCATTGATGGCGACCTCCTACAATGCTGTCGGCCAGAAGGTGTTGGCGGATGATGCACGCCGCGTACTGCAAGCCAACCAACCTGATCATCCCTACCTCGTCGGCAAATGGCCGCGCAAGAAAGGCTTGTTCCGCCAGTTGAATCCGTTCTCCGGCGAGTTCAAATAATTTTTTTGATTTGTCGAAAAAAAACGCCGGAAATTCCGGCGTTTTTCTGTAGGGGCGCCTGCTTGCCGCGCCCGCTCTTCGCTTGCAACCTAGGGCGCAGCAAGCAAGCGCCCCTACGGTTAATCAATAACCCGAGGTGATTGGATAACGCCGTTCACGACCAAATGCACGGCGCGATAATTTGGGGCCCGGAGCCGACTGGCGACGCTTCCATTCGCTTATTTTCACCAGTCGAAGCACGCGCTGTACCGTGGCGGCATCGAAACCATCGGCAATGATTTCTGCTGCCGATTTCTCCTGATCAACATAGCGATAAAGAATGCCGTCGAGTATTTCATAGGGCGGCAAGGAATCCTGGTCTTTCTGGTTATCTCTCAGCTCCGCAGTCGGCGGGCGCTCGATAACGGCATCGGGTATGACTTCACCGTCGCCTTGCGCATTACGCCAACGGCACAGCGCGAATACTTCCATCTTGTACAAATCTTTTATCGGGGCATAGCCGCCGCACATATCGCCGTAAATCGTGGCGTAACCGACGGCGTATTCACTCTTGTTTCCTGTCGTGAGCAACAAACCACCCAGCTTGTTCGACAATGCCATCAAAATAGCGCCGCGGGTTCGTGATTGCAGATTTTCTTCGGCAACATCGACCGGCTTGCCGGCAAACATCGGTGCGAGTGTTTCAAGAAATCCCTTGAAGGGCGCTTCGATGGCAACTTCGGAAATATTCACGCCTAATTTGTCGGCCTGCACATCCGCCAGTTCGTTTGATAAGCCGGTGGTATAACGCGACGGCATACGAACGGCATTGACGTTTTCCGCGCCAAGCGCATCGCTTGCCAGCGCCATGACCAATGCGGAATCAACGCCGCCGGAAGCACCCAGCCATACTTTGTGGAAGCCATTCTTGCCGCAGTAATCACGAATACCGCGCACGATCGCACGCCATGCCAGACTTTCTTTCGACTCGTCCACTTCGGCAGGCCAATGAACGCGATTGAATTTTTTCGTATTCGAATCGAAATCGGCAATCAGCAAATGTTCCGCAAAAGCTTCGGCATTCGGATGCACGGTACCGTCGGCATCCGCAAGAACCGAACTACCGTCGAAGACAACCTCATCCTGTCCGCCGACCACGTTCAGATAGGCAATCGCACATTTCGATTCGCTGACTCGCTGCGCGAGCAAAGTGTCACGCTGCGCGGTTTTGTTTGCCTCGAATGGTGACGCGTTCGGCACCAGCACCACCTGCGCGCCCTGCTTTACCGTTTCCGCCAAAGGTTCGGCAAACCATAAATCTTCGCAGATCACCAAACCCATCGTAATGCCGTTCACCACAAAGGTGCAGGCTTCGTTATCGGCCGCGAAATATCGGCGTTCATCGAACACCGCGTAATTCGGTAATTCGCGCTTGTGGTAAGTCGTTTCAATCCGGCCATCGCGAATTACCGATGCCGCATTGAAGACGACCGAACCCACCGCATGCGGCCACGGCACGATAGCCACGATGCCCTCAACCGATGCCGCCACCTTTATTATCGCGCTTTCACAATCACTCAGGAATTGCGGGCGATTCAGCAAATCTTCCGGCGGATAGCCACTGATGGCCAACTCGGGAAACACGATGACATCGGCCTGATGTTGATCTCTCGCCTGATGCGCCAATGTAATTATTTTTTCGGCATTGGCCTGGATTGCGCCGACCGGAAAATCGTATTGGGCAAGTGCGATGCGAAGGGATTGCTTGGTCATATTTTCTTGTTCACGGCAGGCAGCATTGTGTTTCAGCAGATTCTACTCCAGCCATGTCCCGCAGGGGCGCCTGCTTGCTGCGCCCTCGATTTGGCGAGCGAAGAGCGGGCGCAGCAAGCAGGCGCCCCTACGGCAATAAAAAAGCCGCTTTCGCGGCTTTTTTATTTCACTGAATGCAGTGCTGATTATTTTGCAAGACGCTTGGCAATCGCAGCACCCAGGTCACCGGGTGAACGCACCGTCGTAACACCGGCTTTTTCCATCGCTTCAAACTTGCCTGCTGCAGTGCCCTTGCCACCCGATGCAATCGCACCGGCATGGCCCATGCGTTTGCCTTCCGGCGCGCTGGCACCGGCGATGAAACCGACCACCGGCTTGGTCACATACTGCGAAATGAATTCGGCCGCTTCTTCTTCGGCGCTACCGCCAATTTCGCCGACCATGATGATGCCTTCGGTTTGCGGATCGTCCTGGAACAGGCGCAGACAGTCGATGAAGTTCATGCCCTGCATTGGATCGCCACCGATACCGATACAGGTCGATTGCCCCAGACCGGCTTGCGTTGTTTGATGCACGGCTTCATAAGTCAGCGTGCCGGAACGCGACACGATGCCGATCTTGCCCGGCATATGGATATGACCCGGCATGATGCCGATTTTGCATTCGCCCGGAGTGATCACGCCCGGGCAGTTCGGGCCGATCAGGGTGACATCGTCATAACCGCGCAGCGTGTTTTTCACGCGCAGCATGTCGAGCACCGGAATGCCTTCAGTGATGCAGACGATCACGCGAATGCCGGCGTCGGCTGCTTCAAGAATGGCGTCGGCTGCAAACGGAGGTGGAACGTAGATCACCGATGCATCGGCGCCGGTCGCGTCGACGGCATCTTGCACGGTATTGAATACCGGCAGGCCGATATGGGTGGTACCGCCTTTGCCCGGCGTCACGCCGCCAACGACCTGGGTGCCGTATTCGCGCATTTGTCCTGCGTGGAAAGTACCCTGGGTGCCGGTGAAGCCCTGTACGATCACTTTGGTATTCTTATTTACTAAAACGCTCATTTTCTATTCCTTGATTCGTGCTTAGGCTTTGGCAGCCGCGACAACTTTCTTCGCGCCATCGTTGATGTCGTCTGCAGCAGTAATTGCCAGACCCGAATTTTTCAAAATTTCCTTGCCTTTTTCGACATTGGTGCCTTCAAGACGAACCACGACTGGCACTTTGACGTCGACTTCTTTCACTGCGGCGATGATGCCTTCGGCAATCATGTCGCAACGGACGATGCCGCCGAAAATATTGACAAAAATCGCTTCCACTTTGTCTGACGACAAAATGAGTTTGAACGCTTCGGTGACACGCTCTTTCGTTGCGCCGCCACCGACATCGAGGAAGTTCGCAGGCGAACCGCCATTCAATGAAATCACGTCCATCGTTGCCATAGCGAGACCTGCGCCGTTCACCATGCAACCGATATTGCCGTCCATCGTGACGTAGTTCAGGTCGTACTTGCTGGCGAGCACTTCGGTTTCGTCTTCCTGGCGGATGTCGCGCATCGCGGCCAGATCCGGATGACGGAAAGTCGCGTTGTCGTCGGAATTGATTTTGCCGTCGAGCACGGCGAGATCGCCGTTGGTCAAAATGGCGAGTGGATTCAATTCGACCAGCGCCAAATCTTTTTCATTGAACAGTTTGTACAGGCCCATCATGATTTTGGTGAGCTGGCCGACCTGCTTCGCATTCAGGCCCAGGTCGAAACCCATCTGGCGGCACTGATACGGCTGCAGGCCTTGCACATAATTCACGTGCAGCGACTTGATCGCATCGGGATTTTCTTCGGCGACTTTTTCAATTTCGACACCGCCTTCGGCGCAGGCGATGAAAGTAATCGTCTTGCTGGCGCGATCAGTCAAAACCGACAGATACAGTTCGTTGGCGATATCGGTGCCTTCGGAAATCAGCACGCAATCAATCGGCAATGCGATACCGGCCGATTGGTAAGTCGCCATCTTGGTGCCGAGCATCGCCTTGGCGTAGTCACGCACTTCATCGAAAGATCGGGCAAGTTTGACGCCGCCCGCCTTGCCGCGACCGCCGGCATGGATCTGGGCTTTGACGACCCATAAATCGCCGGGAATGGCTTTGGCAGCGGCAACCGCCTCTTCCGGACTGCGCGCGACGATGCCTTTGGGTACGGCAATGCCGTAATCGGCGAACAATTGTTTAGCCTGATACTCGTGGAAGTTCATGCAACACCTTATCGATATGAAGACAGCGGACGAGCCGCAAAAAACGAGGCCGAACAGCCCCGGGAAAGACCGCTATTGTCGCCGAGCGGAGCAGCAAAGGCAAAAAGCTCCCTGACATCTCTATACTGGGCCACCCCCAGAATCAGGATTTGAGCCTTGTCTGCGAACTTTTCAAGCCACGGACTGAGTGCCGGTGTTGCTAAAACCCTGAAAAGACGGGAGATATATTTCTTTTCCCTGTATCGCATTCTTGAAGCAGGCTTGTTTGCCCTGGTAGCGTTTTCACCTGTCGGCATGTTGATCGCAAAGCAGGAATACCCTTGGCTGGCCAAGAGCGGCGCCGTCATCTACCTGATGGTGGCCGGGCTTTTCATGTGGGCCAGCACACGCTCAACCATGCGGGTTAGACGGCAAATCGCGATCGGGCTGTTGTTTGACCTGTGCGCAGCCGGTGCCGCCCTGTTTGCTTTCCAGGGGCTGGATAGCGGTGTCTGCCTGCTCCTTATCTTCAACATCGCCGCTGCCGGCCTGATGCTGACACTGCGGGCCAGTATTGGTTTTGCACTCGTTGCCACCATTCTGGTGTTGGGAAACTACATCGCCAATCGAATCTGGGACATTGACTCGGCCAATACCGCTGCCGAGGCTGTCATGTACTCGGTGACTTATCTTGCCGCCGCGCTACTGTTCCAGTTGCTGAGCAGGGAAATGAGCGAGAGCCAGGCCCTTGCCGAGAAGCGCGGTGAAGAACTGGCCAACCTGTCGGAAATCAACGAATTGGTCATCCGACGGATGCGAACCGGCATTTTGGTAGTGGATGGCGGACACCGAATCCGCTTGGCAAATGAAGCTGCCTGGGCCTTGCTTGGCAATCCGTCACCCGATCGACGCGCCCTGAACGAAGTCGCCCCGCAACTGCACGAGAGCCTGTGGAAATGGCGTCGTAGCCGTAATGAAACTCCGAAGGCAATGACTCTGGCCGAAGGCGCGCCGGAAGTTTTGCCGCGTTTTGTGTCGATCAATGTGACCGACAATCTTTTCCTGATTTTTCTCGACGACAGCCGTATCTACTCCGTTCGCGCCGAAGAATTGACTTTGTCGACGCTCGGGCGCTTGTCGGCCAGCATCGCCCATGAAATTCGCAATCCGCTCGCAGCCATCAGCTATTCGGCACAGTTGCTGGATGAATCCGTCGGACTTCCGGAAGCAGACCGCCGCCTTCTGGAAATCATCCATAGCCAGTGCCAACGCATGAACGGCATTGTGGAAAACATTCTGGGCCTTGCACGCCGGGAGCGCTCGCAGCCCGAGAGTATCGAGCTGACGGCCTTCACCCGACGCTTCGTAGAGGAATACCGGCAAAACCACCCGCTTGAAACCGACGTGATGCAATCGGTAAACGAAGCACGCTTGCTGGTGGCGATGGCTGACCCTCAGCAACTGCACCAGGTATTGACCGCCTTGGTGCACAACGCGCTGAACTATGGCCGGGAACCGGGCAAGCCGGCCCAGGTCACCGTCTCCGTCCGCCATGACAGGAATACTGGCGCCCCGTTGATCGAAGTGATTGATCGGGGGCCCGGAATTCCGCCCAGAGTTGCCGAACAACTTTTTACGCCGTTCTACACCACCAGCGAACATGGCACCGGACTTGGTTTGTATATCGCCAAGCAATTGTGCGAGGCGAACCAATGCACCTTGCAGTTCGAGCCTGTGCCAGGCGGTGGCTCCTGCTTCCGAATCAGCATGCAAAGTGCGCAGAACCTGATCAGCATTGCTTGATTTTGCATGAGAGTACCGGAAGGATTTTCCTCCCCATTCCGCGTGATTCGAAATATTCCGACAAAAGCCAAAGCAGCATGAAACAATCTTTAACCGGCATTTGCCTGACTGGCTGCTTGGCCGCATGGTCAGCTTGCGCTAAGGTGTCGGTGATAACAAAAGTGTGATTTATGGCCAATCCCCCCCGAAGCGCATTAGTGGTAGACGACGAACGCGATATCCGCGAGTTACTGGTGCTCACTCTGGGCCGCATGGGCTTGAGGGTCGATACCGCCGCCGACGTGGCATCGGCAAAAGCCCAACTCGCCGCGAACAAATACGACATCTGCCTCACCGACATGCGATTACCCGACGGCAATGGCCTCGAAGTCATCGCACATCTTAATCAGCGATTTCCGGAAACCCCGGTCGCGATGATCACTGCGTTCGGCAATGTGGAAGCCGCTGTCGATGCACTCAAGGCAGGTGCTTTCGACTTTGTGTCGAAGCCCGTGGATCTGTCCGTATTAAGGCGCTTGGTGCAGCATGCGCTTGAATTGAATGAGCAACGCCGCGCCGCCAATTTACAGCAAGCTAGTGGCAAACTTCTCGGCAATGCGCCGCGAATGCAGCAACTCCGCAGCACCATCGCAAAAGTTGCCCGCAGCCAGGCGCCGGTTTACATCAGCGGCGAATCCGGTGTCGGCAAGGAACTGGTCGCACGCTCGATTCACGAACAGGGTGGTCGTGCGACTGGTCCGTTCATTCCCGTCAACTGCGGAGCAATACCCACCGAGTTGATGGAAAGCGAATTGTTCGGCCATAAAAAAGGCAGCTTCACTGGCGCCACCAGCGACAAGGAAGGCCTGTTCCAGGCTGCGAACGGAGGCACCTTGTTTCTTGATGAAGTCGCCGAACTGCCCTTGCACATGCAGGTCAAGTTGTTGCGGGTGATCCAGGAAAAGACCGTGCGTGCCATTGGTGCCGCGAACGAAGTGTCGATCGATGTGCGCATTCTTTCAGCGACTCACAAGAATCTCGCCAGACTGGTGGAAGATGGCCGGTTCCGGCACGATCTTTATTACCGGATCAATGTCATCGAACTGCCGGTTCCGCCACTGCGTGAGCGCCATGAAGATATTCCTGTCATTGCAGCCGCTGTCTTGAAGCGTCTTGGCGATGACTGGGGCGATACTGCACCACCATTATCGGAAGGGGCACTGTCCGCACTCGGCAATTACCACTTTCCCGGCAACGTGCGTGAACTCGAAAATATTCTCGAACGTGCCGTTGCACTGTGTGAAGGCGACAGCATTGAAGCCCACGACCTGCAACTACCGCTTTTGCCCGATAGCAGGACGCAGGATTTTGTCCAGACAAACACCGTGCAAACATCGACGTCCAATAACTCCGCGCTGCCAGATGCTCTTGAAAAAATCGAGCGAGATACCATACAGAAAGCGCTCGAAGCCTGCCGCTACAACAAAACCAAAACGGCGGCACATTTGGGCATTTCCTTTCGCGCACTACGCTACAAGTTGAAAAAACTGGAGATGGAATGATGAATCGTTGGAAAGCTTCTGGCATTCATTTATTGATCAGCATTTTAGTCGTCGGCAGCATCCTGCTTGCTCTCCTTTTCACCTGGTATCCGCCCGCCATAATGGGCATCAGCAAAGCTGACAAACTTATCTATCTGCTGGCAGGCGTGGATATCGTGATTGGCCCCTTGCTGACCTTGATCGTTTTCAAGACAGGAAAGCCCAGCCTGAAGTTTGATTTGAGTGTCATTGCACTCTTGCAGATTTGTGCACTATCGTTCGGGCTTTACACCATCTGGCAATCGCGCCCTGTTTTCATGGTGGCTGCCGATGATCGTTTCTATCTTGTATTCGCCAATGAAATCGATCCCGTCGCGCTCAGTCTTGCCAAGGAAAAGGAATATTCTTCCCTGAGCTTGACCGGAGCAAAACTGGTATCGGCCAGCGCTCCGGTCGACCTATCGAAAACGATTTCGTTCGGTTCGATTCCCGATATCCAGAACCAGCCGCAATATTTCGGCAAGTATGAAAAATATGCCGAAGCGCTGATGGAACAATCACTACCTGTCATTGCAGACAAAAATAATGCCACCCCGAAATCGATAACTTCTGCCGTAAGGAAGTGGGCACAGAAAAACAATATGAAACCGGAAAGTCTGCGCTACGTTCCAATAAACAGCAGTCGCGGTAGCGGAATCATGGTCCTGGAGATAGCCGGCAAAAAACCACTCGCCGCCATAAACGTGAACCCCTGGGGCATGGAATCGACTTTCAAGTGACGCAAAGTGTCACACACTGACAAAACGAAATTTCACGAGGCTGACGTCGACACGTCGAATCACACTGTCCATCACACAATCTGTTTGCTGCAGTGAACAATGAAGCCGCTTCCGTGAACTGCGTCAAGTTTTGTAAAACACACTGATTTAATTGACTGGTTGGCATGGATAATGCAAAGTCGTACTTGCACGTGCACGGCGTCTGCCTACCAAGGAAGGGAACGCTGGCTCCAAGCACGAGTAACTATTGAACTCATAAACCCTAGGGGATTTACCCATGAAAACGCAAAAAGGCTTCACCCTCATCGAATTGATGATCGTTATCGCAATTCTCGGCATCTTGATTGCCATCGCATTGCCTGCTTACCAGGATTATTCCATCCGTACCAAGAACGTTGAGTGCCTGAACGTTGCCGCAGCCGCCAAACTTGCTGTCGGTGAATTCCGCCAGTCGGAAGGCGCTTTCCCAGCTGATGCTGCTGCTGCTGGCTACACCTTCTCGGCTTCGAAGTATTGCGCTTCGATCACCATCGCTGCAGGCGTGATTACTGCAACCACCCAAGCTACCGGTGGCGTTGCTGTCTACACCCTGACCCCAGTTGCTGGTACCGGTTCGATCACCTGGACCTGTGCAAGCAGCGTAACCGCTTCCAACCCAGGTTGGGTGCCAAAAGAATGCCGCAACTAATATAATTGCAGCAGCCTGAAAGTCCGGCGCATGCCGGACTTCCTTGCAGAGTAAGAGTAATCGTGGTTGTTTCAACAAACATTTAGTTTCGGCCTGACGCAGGTTAATTAGCGGCTTTACCGAAATATTTTTTTCCTCACACGGAGGCTAGTAAATATCATGAAAACCCAAAAAGGCTTCACCTTAATTGAATTGATGATCGTTATCGCAATTCTCGGCATCCTGATCGCAATCGCATTGCCTGCTTATCAGGACTACTCCATCCGCACCAAGAACGTTGAATGCTTGAACGTTGCTGCCGCTGCCAAACTGGCTGTTGGCGAATTTCGTCAATCAGAAGGCGCTTTCCCGGCTGATGCCGCTGCTGCCGGTTACACCTTCTCGGCTTCCAAGTACTGCGCTTCGATCACCATCGCTGCAGGCGTGATCACCGCTACAACTCAGGCTACCGGCGGCGTTGCCGTCTACACCCTGACTCCAGTTGCAGGCACCGGTTCAATTACCTGGACCTGCTCGAGCAGCGTAACCGCTTCCAACCCAGGTTGGGTGCCGAAAGAGTGCCGCAACTAATACAGGCGATTTTTGTCTGATAAAAAACCCGGCCTTCGCCGGGTTTTTTATTGCAGAAATCTTCCATTGCCCCATAAAAATAAAATGTAACGATTTGTAACGGATGGCATGAAACTTGCTGTTCATAGCTTGAGCGAATTATTGCTACTACAGGGGGCTTGTTACTCAAATGAAAACACAGCAAGGTTTTACACTTATCGAATTAATGATCGTCATTGCCATTCTGGGCATTTTGATTGCCATTGCATTGCCGGCCTATCAGGACTATTCCATTCGCACCAAGAATACCGAATGCTTGAATGTTGGCGCAGCTGCGAAATTGGCCGTAGCCGATTACCGCCAGTCTGAAGGCACCTTCCCTACCAGCAATGCATTGGCAGGTTATGTCTTTTCCGTCACCAAGTATTGCCAAGATATCCAGATACAGGCCAGCGGCGCCATCCAAATGACTACCCAGGCAACGGGAGGCAATGTCGTATACACCCTCACACCAGCGCCTGGCTCAGGTTCAAGCACGGGGGCAGTCACCTGGGTTTGCTCAAGCTCGGTCACTGCTACCAACCCTGGCTGGGTGCCGAAAGAATGCCGCAATTGATTCCGCATTTGGTTCTACAAAAAAGCCCGGCAATCGCCGGGCTTTTTATTGTCTTATGCACGGACCCCAGTCTCCGCCAGTATTGATTCCCTGCCCTATTGCGGCTACATTTTCGGAATTGCGAGACCTGAAAGCAATTATTACTTCGCTGGATGAAGAAATTGCGGTAAAGTCCAGATATTCATAGAGAAAGGGGGCTGGCATGAACACTGCCGTTGCCAATTTAGTGGGCATTACGGGCATCACAAGACGCCTGGTACTGGACGGCGCCCTCAGCGAAGTCGATGCTCGCCAAGCCCTTGACGAGGCCACGAAGCAAAAGAAGCAAGTCCAGCTCTACCTGCTTGAACAACGCCTTGTCACACAAACCCAGATTGCCGCCGCCAATGCCGTCGAATTCGGGATGCCGCTATTTGATACCACCGCACTGGATTTAGGCCAGTCCGCCGTCAAGATCATCGGTGAAGAGCTGCTGCAAAAGCATCATGTTCTCCCTTTGTTCAAACGCGGCAACCGCCTTTATGTCGGTATTTCCGACCCAACCAACACCCGCGCCCTGGATGAGATCAAGTTCGCCGCCAATATGACGGTCGAGCCTATCCTGGTGAGTGAGGACGTTTTAAAGAGATCACTCGAACTGGCCCTGACAGCAGGCGACACCCTGAATGCAGGTGACGATGATGACGAAGGCCTTGAAAATCTTGAGTCCACCGGCGGCGATGATGATGGTCCCGACACCGGCGTCGAAGCCAAGGGTGATGACACTCCCGTCGTCAAATTCGTTAACAAGGTATTGCTGGACGCCATCAAGAAAGGCGCCTCCGATATCCACTTCGAGCCCTACGAAACCGAATTCCGTGTTCGTCTCAGGCTCGATGGTGTTCTGAAAAATGTCGCGAAAGCACCCGTGAAGTTGCAGCCACGGATCTCTGCTCGCCTGAAAGTCATGGCGCAACTCGATATTGCGGAAAAACGGGTTCCGCAAGACGGTCGTATCAAACTCAATATTTCCAAAACCAAACAAATGGATTTCCGGGTAAGTACATGCCCGACCCTGTTTGGTGAAAAAGTCGTGCTTCGTTTGCTGGATGGCAGTGCTGCTAAACTCGGTATCGACAAGCTCGGCTACGAAGATGCCCAGAAACAACTTTACATGGATGCACTGGCCAAGCCCTACGGGATGATTCTGGTAACCGGTCCAACCGGCTCCGGAAAAACCGTCTCGCTATATACCGGTCTCAACATTCTGAATACAGAAGAAAGAAATATCTCGACTGCCGAAGACCCTGTGGAAATCCGGGTACCTGGCATCAATCAAGTCCAGATGAACGTAAAGCGCGGCATGACGTTTGCCGTAGCACTCCGCTCCTTCCTGCGACAAGATCCCGACATCATCATGGTCGGCGAAATTCGTGACCTGGAAACGGCTGAAATTGCCGTGAAAGCGGCACAGACCGGCCACTTGGTATTGTCGACGCTGCATACCAACGATGCACCGCAAACCATTTCACGCTTGATGAACATGGGCATCGCGCCCTACAACATTACCTCATCGGTCACACTGGTTATCGCACAGCGGCTTGCGCGACGCCTCCATGATTGCAAGCGTGAGATTAATTTACCGGAGGCTGCATTGCTTGCTGAAGGTTTCACTGCGGAAGACCTGAAAGCCGGCATCCGCCTCTATGAAGCCGTCGGCTGTGCAGACTGCAATGAAGGCTATAAGGGCCGCGTCGGTATTTATCAGGTAATGCCGATGACCGAAGAAATCCAGAAAATTATTCTGCTCGGCGGCAATGTCCTGCAGATTGGCGAAGCCGCATTGAAATCCGGAGTGAATGATTTGCGACGCTCCGCTCTCATCAAGGCAAGTGTTGGCATGACCAGCCTTGCCGAAATCAACCGTGTAACAAAGGACTAAGCCATGGCAGCCTCCAAAGCAGCAGTAACCAAAGCGCGTGCAGCAACTTCCGCCATGGGTGAATTCGTCTGGGAAGGTACAGACAAACGCGGCATCAAGATGAAAGGCGAATCCACCGCCAAAAATGCCAATCTGCTGAGAGCCGAACTTCGCAAACAGGGTATCAACCCCACCGTCGTCAAACCAAAAACAAAACCGTTCTTTGGATCTGCCGGTGCGAAAATAAAGCCGCAGGATATTGCCATCTTCAGTCGCCAGATTGCGACGATGATGCAGTCGGGCGTGCCGATGGTGCAAAGTTTTGAAATCATTGCCGGCGGACAAAAAAATCCGAAGATGAAAGATCTCGTGATGGGCGTAAAAACCGAGGTGGAAGGCGGTTCGTCACTTTCGGAAGCACTCAGCAAATACCCGCTCTACTTCGATGACCTGTATGTAAATCTTGTGCGGGCCGGTGAAGGCGCCGGTGTGCTTGATACCGTATTGCACACGATTGCCAACTACAAGGAAAACATCGAAACACTGAAAGGCAAGATCAAAAAAGCCCTGTTCTATCCAGCCATGGTAATCGCGGTGGCCGTGATCGTCAGTGCCGTTTTGCTTGTTTTCGTGGTTCCTTCCTTCAGAAATGTGTTCCAGAGTTTTGGTGCCGATTTGCCTGCGTTCACCCTGTTCATTCTGGCCTGCTCTGATTTCGTTATTGCCTATTGGTGGATGATCCTCGGTGTTGTGATCGCACTCGTCATTGCTTTTTTTGCAGCAAAAAAACGATCGCGTCCGTTCAACCATTTTCTTGACCGGATGATTCTGAAGGTGCCCGTGATCGGACAGGTCATGCACAACTCGGCGATTGCACGTTTTGCACGGACACTCGCCGTTACCTTCAAGGCCGGTGTGCCTCTGGTTGAAGCCCTGGAAACTGTCGGCGGCGCTACTGGTAATATTATTTATGAAGATGCGGTCGCCCGTATTCGTGAAGACGTCGCTGTTGGCTACTCGGTCAATATGTCGATGAAGCAGGTAAACCTGTTCCCCAACATGGTGATCCAGATGGTTGCCATCGGCGAAGAAGCCGGCGCACTGGATACCATGCTCTACAAGGTGGCTGAATTCTACGAACAGGAAGTCAACAACGCCGTTGACACCCTGTCCACGCTGATTGAACCGATGGTCATGGTCGTCATTGGTGGCTTGGTGGGCAGCATGGTGGTCGGTATGTACCTGCCAATCTTCAAACTTGCTGCGGCGATGTAAAAACGATGGAAATACTATTGAGCAATACGCCACTGTTAATCACAGTGGCGTTCTTTTTCGGGTTACTGATCGGCAGTTTCCTGAATGTCGTCATCCTCCGCTTGCCGAACCGCCTGCTGTGGCAAGCACGTCATGAAAGTCGTGAAATGCTGGAACTGCCGGAAGTTTACGAGCCTGCACCACCCGATATCGTGGTGAAAGGTTCGCATTGCCCGCATTGCCAACATCCCCTGTCTGCCTTCGAGAACATTCCGCTCATCAGTTATCTTGTCCTGCGTGGCCGCTGCCGCCACTGCAAAACGGCAATCTCCTGGCAATACCCGGCCGTCGAATTGCTGACCGGCATTTTGTTTGCCATCTGCATCTGGAAGTTCGGTCCTAGCCTGGAAGGCCTGGCTGCACTGGGTTTTACGGCCTGCCTGATCTCGCTTGCCGGCATCGATGTCAGAACTCAATATTTGCCCGATGACATCACGCTGCCGCTATTGTGGCTTGGCTTGACGCTCAGCTTGGTGCCCCTTTTCCAGGACCCTTGGCATGCCGTCATGGGCGCTGCAGTAGGTTACCTGAGCTTGTGGAGTGTCTACAAGTTGTTCAAATTGGTCACCGGCAAGGAAGGCATGGGCTACGGCGATTTCAAATTGCTGGCTGCGCTCGGTGCATGGTGCGGACCGAAATCGATACTGACGATTGTTCTTCTATCATCGTTCATTGGCGCAATTATCGGTTCGATTTATCTGGCTATCAAAGGTCGCGACAACAGTACCCCCATACCCTTCGGCCCCTACCTGGCTGCCGCTGGCTGGGTACAGTTCATTCTTGGAATGGATCTGATTGCTGCGTATCTGCACTGGGCGATGCCGACTTGATGCAAATGTTCAATGACTGCTGATGAATAAGCAGCCACGATTCAAGTCTGATTGCACAGTTCCAACACACAAAATCAAGACTCGATTGTTTGCGATGGATTTTAGGCACTGACATTGCAGCGGGCAACGACGAGGAGACTGCGAAGTCATGGCTGAATTTATTGTTGCCGTCACGGGCGGAATAGCATCCGGTAAATCTGCCGTGACCGGTTTCTTCAATAAGCTGGGCATCGGAATTGCCGATGCCGACCTTGCCGCGCGCACCATCGTTGAACCCGGCCAAGCAGCGCTTGAAGAAATTGCCGCCTGTTTCGGCTCGCAACTTGTCGTTGCGGGGCAATTAAACCGCCAGGCATTGCGCGAGCTAATTTTCGAAAATGCCGATGCCCGGAAAAAACTGGAATCCATTACCCACCCTCGTATCCGTGAACTGTTGACGCAGCAATGCAAAACCGCCGAATCACCCTACGCCATCGTTGCCATTCCCTTGCTGGCGGAAGCGGGTAAAACAGATTACGGCTGGATAAAGCGCATTCTTGTGGTCGATGTGCCGCGTGCAACTCAAAAATCACGGCTGCTTGCTCGTGACAATATCAGCGTATCACTTGCCGAAAAAATGCTGGATGGGCAGGCAAGCCGGGCACAACGACTGGCTATCGCGAACGACGTGATAAGCAATGTGCATGATCTTGTATCCTTGGGCGATAGCGTCAAACGTCTTGATTCGATCTATCGTCAATTGGCTAAGGCTTTGCCGGCCAGAAGCCGCTGATCCCTGCTACGCCTTGGGCGCCATGCCGGCGTGCCGTTTCTATATCGCCCGAAGCCAGTCCACCCAATGCAAAAATAGGCAACGAGACCTCGTTACGCATCCTGGTAAAGCCGGACCAGCCCATTCCCTGGACACCAGGATGCGACTTGGTGGAAAGCACCGGCCCCAATACCGCGAATAATGCCGAGAGGCTTTCGGCTTTTTTCAATTCGTCGATGCCATGACAAGCGGCGGAAAATGGATGTGCCGATAATTGGATTTCGATATCGGGCTGCATCAATTGGGTGGATTTCAAATGCACGGGACAATCGAGTGACATCGCCAATTCAATATCCTGATTGATCAACAGCACGCCGTCATGTTCATGACACAAGGTACGAATATCCAGCGCAAGCTCTTTCAGTTTTTTTGCCGGCAATGTTTTGCAACGTAACTGGATATAGCGTATTCCTGAAATCAGCTGCTTTTCGATACGGGACAGAAAACCGGCCTTTTCGCCGTCGAATTCCGGGGTAATCGCCAACAGATCCGGCTGGGTAAGTGCCGCAACAACGGGTTTGTCGGCAGGCGGCATGGGATAGGAGGAAAGTTTTTCCAGCGGGGACCACGCCAATGCCTGTTTTTCAAGGCCTTTGGGCTTGCCGCTAAACGATGAGACCGTGTAGACATCCAGCACGATCTTCTTGTTCGAATAATGTTGAGGTACCGAAATCAGTGGTGTGCAATGGCCGATTCGAATGCCGAGTTCTTCGAGCAGTTCCCGCTCGAGCGCTTGCAGAGGTGACTCACCCGGTTCGACCTTGCCGCCAGGAAACTCCCATGCACCCGCCAGATCACGCCCCTCGGTCCGTCGAGCCAGTAAAATTCTTCCACGGGTGTCACGCAAAACACCCGCCACCACATGAATCGGGGTCACTGTTTCAGACCCCGGATTCATGCACGCCGATTAAGTCAGCTGGCCGTGACATTGCTTGTATTTTTTGCCGCTACCGCAAGGACAAGGATCATTGCGGCCAATCTTGTCGGCATCGCGGGTAATCGTTTTGGGCTGCATGTCGGCGGCATCCTGGGATGCAAATGCCATCGCCTGCTGCATTTCATCATCGACGCCAAAATCACCGGTTTCAGGATGCTGGAATTGCATGTTCTTCGCTTGCGCCTCAAGACGCTGGCGCTCGGCGTTTTCCATGGCCGCCACTTCTTCTTCGTCGCGAATGCGAACCCGTGCCAGCAGGGTGATGACATCCTGCTTCACCTTGTCGAGCATTTCCGAAAACAGTTCGAAAGACTCGCGCTTGTATTCCTGCTTCGGCTGCTTCTGGGCATAACCGCGCAAGTGAATGCCCTGGCGCATGTAGTCCATGCGTGCCAGATGCTCTTTCCAGCTTTGGTCGAGCACATTCAGCATCAGGTGCTTTTCAAGATGCCGCATCATTTCCGACGAAATCTGCGCTTCCTTGTCGACGAACAGTTTTTCGGCCGCTTTCAACACATGATCCAACAAAGCGTTGTCATCCAGCTCTTCCGATTTTTCGACCAGACCCTTCAGATCGAGCGTCATGCCGAATTCATCGGTCAAACTGCGTTCGAGACCTTCGATATCCCATTGCTGGTCAATCGAGTTGACGGGCACGTAGCGGCGAACCGTCATCGAAATGACGTCGTCACGAATCGCATCGATCGCATCCTTCACGGAATCGGCTTCAAGCAATTCATTACGCTGTTGATAGATCACCTTGCGCTGATCGTTGGCGACATCATCGTAATCGAGCAGGTTTTTACGGATATCGAAGTTATGCGCTTCGACTTTTTTCTGCGCGTTCTGGATCTGCTTGGTCACCATGCCGCTTTCGATGACTTCGTCTTCTTTCATGCCGATGCGACGCATCGCGTTTTGCACCCAATCGGCCGCAAAGATGCGCATGAGGTTATCTTCCAGCGACAGATAGAAACGCGATGACCCGTTATCGCCCTGACGACCGGAACGGCCGCGCAGCTGGTTATCAATACGGCGCGATTCATGACGTTCGGTACCGATGATATGCAAACCACCCAGAGCAAGCACTTCGTCGTGATGCTTCTGCCATTCCGATTTCACGCGCGATTTGTCCAGCTCGCTCGCATCTTCGCCCAACGCGTGCAATTGCGCCTCCAGGCTGCCGCCCAATACGATATCGGTACCACGACCCGCCATATTGGTGGCGATGGTGACGGCTTTTTTACTGCCGGCCTGGGCCACGATTTGCGCTTCGCGTTCGTGCTGCTTGGCGTTCAACACTTCATGCGGAATACCGGCTTTCTTGAGATGGCTGGAAAGCAATTCGGAGGTTTCGATCGAAGTCGTACCCACCAGCACGGGCTGTCCGCGCTCGTAGCAATCCTTGATATCCACGCTGACTGCATTGAACTTGGCATCACGCGTCAAATACACGAGGTCTGCATGATCTTTGCGCACCATCGGACGATGGGTTGGAATCACGACGACTTCAAGATTGTAGATAGACTGGAATTCATAGGCTTCGGTATCGGCTGTGCCGGTCATACCAGAAAGCTTGTTGTACATCCGGAAATAATTCTGGAAGGTGATCGAAGCGAGCGTCTGGTTTTCACGCTGGATCGGCACGCCTTCCTTCGCTTCGACCGCCTGGTGCAAACCATCGGACCAGCGACGGCCAGCGAGAGTACGACCGGTAAATTCGTCAACGATGATGACTTCGCCATCGCGAACAATGTAGTCAACATCACGCTGGTACAGCGCATGTGCTCGCAATCCTGCGTTCAGGTGATGCACGACGGTCAGGTTCTGGCCCGAATACAAACTGTCTTCTTCGCTGATGATGCCGGCTTCACGCAATAGTTTTTCCGCGTGCTCCATGCCGGCTTCGGACAAATGCACCTGCTTCTGTTTTTCATCAACCCAGAAATCACCGTCACCGTCTTCTTTTTCCTGACGAACCAGTTTCGGCAACAGGCGATTCACTTTCATGTAAAGCTCTGGCGACTCGTCGGCAGGGCCGGAAATGATCAGCGGCGTGCGCGCTTCATCGATGAGAATGGAGTCGACTTCGTCAACAATCGCGAAATTCTGGCCACGCTGGAAACGGTCATCTTTCGACAAGGCCATGTTGTCGCGCAGATAATCGAAACCGTATTCGTTATTGGTTCCGTAGGTAATATCGGCAGCATAGGCGCCTTTCTTGTCACCATGCGGCATACCGGGATAGACAACGCCAACCGTCATGCCGAGAAAGTTATAGAGACGGCCCATCCATGCCGAGTCACGACGTGCGAGGTAATCATTCACCGTCACCACGTGGACGCCTTTGCCCGACAATGCATTGAGGTAGGTTGGCAAAGTAGCCACCAGCGTTTTGCCTTCACCGGTACGCATTTCCGCAATGCGGCCGGAATGTAAAACCATGCCGCCAACGAGCTGCACATCATAGTGGCGCAAACCCAAAACCCGCTTCGAAGCTTCGCGGCAAACGGCGAAAGCTTCAGGCAGTATTTGGTCCAGCGTCTCGCCTTTTTCAATACGAGCCTTGAATTCTTCTGTTTTTGCACGAAGCCCGTCATCACCGAGTTTTTCCATTTCCGGCTCGAGGGAATTGATGCGATCAATGTTTTTCTGGAATTGACGCAGCAGACGTTCGTTACGGCTGCCAAAGATGCGGGTAAGAAGACTATTGAGCATGGGAAAATCAAACCACCGTGTGAGGCAGACAAAGTCCGCGCGAGAAAATAAAAGGCTCATCATGAAAACGGCCGCGCATGCTTACATGGCGGCCGCATAGTTTAACCTGTGGGCGGATTAAGCGATATCAATCCCCGACAATTATCGTTTTACACTTTCCAGAAAGGGCATCGGATTTACGGCGACGCCATTCACATGCACTTCAAAATGAATATGCGGGCCGGTTGAACGACCGGTCGAACCCGCCCTGGCAATTTGTTGGCCTGCACGCACCAGATCGCCTGTACGGACAGTAAAGCCCGAGTTGTGACCATACAGCGTCGTATAGCCATTTCCGTGATCAACTTCCACAACATTGCCGAAACCATTTTTGACACCTGCATAGCTGACCACGCCATCGGCAGCTGCATACACCGGATCACCGGTATTGGCTTCAAAATCAATGCCTTTGTGATGGGCGCGACCGCCGGAAAACGGATCGGAACGGGTACCAAAGGTGGAAGTGATGTAACCACGGCCCGGAAGTGTTGAAGGCGTGCGGCTCATTTCAAGATGTTGGTCAAACAACATGGCTTCCAGAACAGAAAGCTGGCGGCCCGAGTTATCGAACTGGACCTGCAGAGCGCTCAGGTCGCTCAACAGGTCTTTCGACTTTACATCTTCTACGGTTTCGTCACCGCCGGCGCCGGGCAGTTTATCGAAATTAAACTCGCCATCGGTAAATTTGCCGTCTTTTGCAAGACGCTCGCCAAGCGCATTCAAGCGGTTGGCCTGAATTTGCAGTTCGCCAACGCGGGCGGCAACTGCGTTGATTTCGCGTTGCGCATCTGCCTTTGCGGTTTTGAGTTCTTTGTTTTGTTCGGTCAGCTGCGCCTGAAGACGGGCGATTTCAGCTTTGGCGGCGCCATTGGCGCCACGGCCAAAAAAGCCGATGCTGAAAGCGAGTGCCAACAATAAGAATATCGAACCACCGGCAATGGCGGCGGTTTTTGGATCATCGAACGCCAACTTCTTGGGCGTGCGAAAGAATTTTGAAACGATGATAATGTTCATCATGCTTAAACGTTCTCACAATCAGGTCCATGGCGTGGTGGCTTCATCCGGTGGTCCGGTTCAGGCGCTGCAGGCAGCGAACGAATCAAACCTGATGAAACTGATCAAACGGGCCCAACAACTGGACCAGCTCGACCAAACACTGCGCCAAATTTTGCCCCCTGCACTGGCGAAAGAGTGTCGGCTCGCCAATATCAGTCAGGAAAAACTGGTGTATTCGGTATCAAATCCGGTCTGGAAGTCCAAACTGCGCCTTTATGGCGACGCTTTACTTAGCGCGGCCGGTGCAGCCGGGTTTCGAGTCCAGGCTTTGACGATAAAAGTGACTCCCCCGGACTCGGTCCCCCTGAGTCCAACAACCGGTAAGCCTCTTACTCAGGCAGTTCGCGATTCATTGCGAGCCACCGCCCACTCCGTGGAAGACCCGCAACTGCGGGAACAACTCCTAAAACTGGCATCCTTGCCCTAAAGCCAACATCGCTGTGGCCGGTCATTGTGCCGGAATACGTTAGAGCCGCCGTTAAAAACCTGTTATTTCAATGTGATACAAGCCGCAAAGTGCAAGATCACCAAGGCAAAATGCCCTGTTTTATTGGGCGTGCGCCGGATGGGCGTAGGAAATCGGGGCCGTTGCCGGGTCATCAGCATAGGTGACTTCCTCCCAGGTGCTCGGGTCGGCCAGCATGGCGCGAAGCAATTGGTTATTCAGGGCATGGCCTGATTTATAGGCATAAAACGCGCCGACCAGGCTGTGACCGAGCAGGTACAGATCGCCGATCGCGTCGAGAATCTTGTGTTTCACGAACTCGTCTTCGTAGCGCAGGCCGTCTTCGTTCAGGATGCGGTAGTCGTCTAGCACGATCGCGTTATCCATGCTGCCGCCCAGGGCAAGGTTACGGTCACGCAGGAATTCAATGTCTTTCATGAAACCGAAGGTGCGGGCCCGACTGACTTCCTTTACAAACGAGGTGGTCGAGAAGTCGATTTCCACGCTGGAGGTTGATTTACTGAAGACCGGATGCTTGAAGTCGATCGTAAAACCGACCTTGAAACCGTCAAAAGGCTCGAAACGGGCCCATTTGTCACCATCCACCACCTGGATCGGCTTGACGATCTTGATGAAACGCTTGGCTACGTTCTGCTCTTCAATGCCGGCAGACTGCAGCAGAAATACGAAAGGGCCGGCGGAACCATCCATGATCGGCACTTCGAAATGCGACAAATCAACATACGCATTATCGATACCGAGACCCGCAAAGGCCGACATCAAATGCTCGATCGTCATGACGCGGACATCGTCCTGCACCAGCGCAGTACACATGCTGGTTTCACCGACCAATAATGCATGAGCCTTGATTTCAACCGGTTTGGCGAAGTCGGTACGGCGAAAAATAATGCCCGAATTCGGCGCGGCTGGACGCAAGGTCATGTAAACCTTCTGTCCACTATGCAGACCCACGCCAGTGGCGCGAATGACATTTTTCAAGGTACGTTGTTTCATCATCATGGTTTATTCCATCTACCCAAGCCTGACGCTTTCCGGGAACAGCTCAAAACTCCCGCGAGGATATCACAGCTCCCGCTGAACGAAAGCCAAAAAGCCCCTGTTTTTCACGGACTTGCAACAATTATATGTTCTAAATGTGGAACGCTTGGCAGAAAATGGCCCGCAGGGGCGCCTGCTTGCGACCGCCATGGATGTCGTTAGTGTCGAAAAATGCAGGAGCAATTTTCGACCTGCGCCCAGAATCTGTGACAAACCCTGGGCGCAGCAAGCAGGCGCCCCTACGCCCATAAAAAAAGCCCGCCAAAAGGCGGGCTCGAAGTAAATCAAAGAGAACAAGACACTCAACATCATCCTTGATGTTGTTTTTAACTCAGCCCGGATATTCAAGCCCGGACTTGATTCAACAGGACTTAATCCGCCTGGCGACGCAGGAACGCCGGAATATCCAGATAACTATGGTCAGTCGGCAGATCGCTTAATGCCGTTTGCGGCTGTGATTCGCTGACACGGGTAGCGGCGCGCAAACCCAGATTGTTACCTGCCATATTCGTTTCGGCATTCAGCATGCTGTCGTAATCGGGCAAGCCGGTCGTGGCGTTGCGAACCAGTTTGACCGGATTGCGCATCGGTTCCTTGCTGCCGAACTCGACGCGATCAGGACGCACGCTTCCGCGGGCAACCCCACGATTCAAACCGGTAGCAACGACGGTCACGCGCACTTCGTCCTGCATATTCGGATCCAGCACGGTACCTACAACGACCGTTGCATCTTCCGCAGCGAACTCGTCCACAATACGACCGACTTCATCAAACTCGCGCATGGTGAAATCCGGACCTGCGGTGATATTTACCAACACGCCGTTCGCACCGGCAAGATTGACTTCGTCCAGCAATGGATTGCTGATAGCAGCTTCGGCTGCTGCCTGTGCACGATCATCGCCACGGGCGGTACCGCTGCCCATCATGGCCAGACCCATTTCGCTCATCACGGTGCGCACGTCGGCAAAGTCGACGTTGATCAAACCCGGACGCACGATCAGATCCGCAATACCCTGCACGGCGCCAAGCAATACGTCGTTGGCGGCACGGAAGGCCTGCATCATCGTCGCATCGCGACCGAGCACCGTGATCAATTTTTCATTCGGAATGGTGATCAGGGAATCGCAATGTTGCGCCAATTCCTCGATACCTTTTAAAGCGACCTGCATACGACGACGGCCTTCGAACGGGAAAGGTTTGGTGATAACGGCCACCGTGAGGATTCCCATTTCCTTCGCCAACTGCGCAACAACGGGTGCCGCACCGGTTCCGGTTCCGCCACCCATGCCGGCAGTGATGAATACCATGTCGGCACCAGTCAAAGCTTCGACGATGCGTTCGCGATCTTCCAGCGCGGCTTGACGGCCGACTTCCGGATTTGCGCCTGCGCCCAGGCCTTTCGTTACATTTCCGCCGAGTTGCAATTGCATTTTCGCACCGACGTTTTTAATTGCTTGCGAGTCGGTATTCGCGGTGATGAATTCAACGCCATCGACACCGGCATTCACCATGTGTGCAACCGCATTGCCGCCGCCGCCGCCGACGCCGATCACCTTAATGACCGCGTTCGGTGCCAATTTTTCCACTAATTCAAAATGTGCCATGTTCAGATCCTCCGTGATTTAAATGAATATTCTTTTTATATATGTAGCAACGACTAAAACTCTCCGCGATACCAGTTGCGAAGTTTTGAAAACAGGTTGCCAGCCTTGCTGCTGGACAGGGATGGCCGACGAGGGTTCTCGCTCGCGCTTCCCCACAGCAACAAGCCAACACCGGTGGCATGCACCGGATTGCCTACGACTTCACCCAGGCCCTTGATGTTTTGCGGGATGCCGACGCGAACCGGCATGTGCAACATTTCTTCCGCAAGTTCAACCACGCCTTCCATACGCGAAGAGCCACCCGTCAGCACCAAGCCGGCGCGCACGAGATCTTCGAAACCGGAACGACGCAATTCGGCCTGTACCATTTCGAAAATTTCCTCGTAACGGTTCTGTACTGCCTCGGCCAATGCCTGGCGCGCCAGACGACGTGGTGGGCGATCACCGACGCTCGGCACCTGGATGCTTTCCTCGGCAGTGGCGAGTTGCGCCAAAGCACAGGCGTAGCGCACCTTGATTTGTTCTGCTTCCGGCGTAGGTGTGCGCAACAGATGAGCGATGTCGTTACTGACTTGGTCACCTGCAATCGGCAGCGATGCGGTATGGCGAATCGAGCCCTGTACGAACACGGCGATATCGGTCGTACCTGCACCGATATCCACCAGCACGACGCCCAATTCTTTTTCATCCGATGTAAGAACGGCAGTACTCGATGCGATCGAAGACAGGATCAGATCATCAACCTGCAAACCGCAACGATTCACGCATTTGGTGATATTCGCGGCAGCCGACAAGGCACCGGTAATGATGTGCGCACGCACTTCGAGACGAACGCCCGACATGCCGACCGGATTGCGAATGCCTTCCTGCGAATTATCGACGATGTATTCCTGCGGGATTGCATGCAGGATTTTCTGGTCGGAAGGAATGGCCACGGCTTTTGCTGCTTGCAGCACATTATCAAGATCCTGATAGGTAACTTCACCGCTCGCAACCGGCACGATACCCGGCGAGTTGCGACATTGAGTATGACTACCGGAAATGGAAGCGTAAACGGAACGGATTTCGCAGCCCGCCATCAGTTCTGCTTCCTCGATCGCATGCTTGATCGATTGCACGGTGGATTCGATATCCACCACCACGCCCCGCTTCATGCCACGCGATTCATGCGAACCGATACCGATGACTTCCAGTTCCTGGCCGGGAGAATATTCGCCGACCATGGCCGTGATTTTTGAAGTGCCGATATCCAACCCGACAATTAGTGATTTATCACCCTTGCGATTCATGTGCTGCCCTGTTGTAAATTGTTTGCAACTTCGCTTTTGCCTTGTGCTTGTTTCCAGCTCAAGGCAAAGCCATTGGTATAACGAAGATCGGCGCGTTGCAGCTGACGATTGGGTTCGTCGTTTTTTATCTGCGGCATCAGTCGGGCAAAACGCGCGAGACGCTGCTGTGGCTCACCTCGCCCGACTTCAATTTCAAGACCATCGCTGAGCGTCAAGCTCCAGCTCCCGCGCGCACTCATGCGAATGCTTTGCACCTGCAAGCCCATGGTCAAAAACAGCGGCTTGGCATAGCTGTAAAAAGACATCATCTCGCTGGCATTGGCTTCCTGCCCTTCGAACAAGGGCAGCTTGAATGTCGCGTTTTTCGGTATCGCGAAAATTTCGCCGTTTTCTGCAAGCAGTTTTTTCTCGCCCCAGCGTGCCAGCGGCTTGTATTCCGTTACCGTTACTTCAAGACGATCCGGCCAGCGTTTGCGGACATCCACCTGCTTCACCCATGGCAAGCCGGCAATGTTTTTCCGGACCTGCTCCAGGTTCACCGCAAAGTAGCCCTTGCCGACGTTCGGCAACACGGTGTCGCGCACTTGCTGATCGGTTACCAGATGAAATTCGCCGGATACACGAAGATGCCGCATCGGCCAACGTTCGCCGCCGATCCAGCCATTCAAAACCGCAGCCACGGGCAAGACCACCAAGGCGATTGCCAGTGTCCATGCAGTGAGGCGGAAAAGGGCTTTCATCATGCGAAGCTCGACTCCAGAATTCGCCAGCACAGGTTTTCAAAATCGATACCGAATGCCTTGGCGGATTTCGGCATCAGCGAATGGCTGGTCATGCCAGGAGCGGTATTGGCTTCCAGCAAGAAGATGCCGCCGTTCTTGTCGCGCATGAAATCGATTCGTGCCCAACCACGGCAACCGACGCCGGCAAAGGCTTTTTCGGCAAGCTGTTGCACGACTTTCTCTTCGGCTTCGGGCAAGCCGGGGCAAATGTATTGGGTTTCATCCGAAATATATTTCGAGTGATAGTCGTAATATTCGCCGGCAGGAACGATATGGATACTCGCCAAGGCTTTGCCTTCGAGTACACCGATCGTGTATTCGCCGCCTTCGATCAATTGTTCCATCAGCATTTCGCCCGGATAGCGCGCAGCCAGTTCCACGGCGGCGTCGAGATCGGCATCATTGAAAACGCGACTGACGCCAACGCTCGAACCCTCGCACGAAGGCTTGATGATCACCGGCAAACCCAGTGACTTCGCGGCGGCATGCACATCATCGCCGACACTCAGGCGCACATAACGCGGCGTCGGTAACCCAAGACTCAACCACACTTGCTTGGTGCGGATCTTGTCCATGCTCAAGGCTGAACCCAACACATCCGAACCGGTGTAGGGAATATTCATGGCTTCGCACAAACCCTGCAAAATGCCGTCTTCGCCGCCACCCTTGGTGCCATGCAGAATATTGAAAACGCGATCGAATTTTTTCTGGTGCAGCGCTTCGACCAGCGCCGGAATTCCGTCCACGGGCTGCGCATCCACACCGCGCGCAAGCAAGGCCGCCAGCACATTGGCGCCGGAATTCAAACTCACTTCACGCTCGGAACTGGTACCGCCCATCAACACGGCGACACGGCCAAATTCTTTCGCGTCGGTAATACGTTTCATGCCTGTCTGGCTCCTTCAAACCCTTTGTTGGCGATGTCATTTGCGATCGCGCCGATATCGCCTGCGCCCATCATCAAAAGCAGATCACCTTCATGCAAAACATCTGGCAACACGGCGGCCAATTCACGTGCGTTACTCACCACGACCGGATCGATACGACCGCGTGCGCGAATGGCACGGGCGAGTGATTTGGAATCTGCACCATTAATTGCGGCTTCGCCTGCGGCATACACTTCCGTCAATACGACGGCGTCGCAGGTGGAAAGCACGCTGACGAAATCGTCAAACAAATCGCGCGTCCGGCTATAGCGATGCGGCTGGAAAGCCACGACCAGACGTTTGTCCGGCCAACCACCGCGTGCCGCTGCGAATACTGCTTCGAGCTCGCGTGGATGATGACCATAGTCATCTACCACCAATGCCTTGCCGTTACCAAAATCCAGTTCGCCCTTGATGTTGAAACGGCGGCCAATGCCCTGGAATTTCTTCAGTGCGCTCGCAATCGCTTCCGATGAAACACCGAGCTGCCAACCCACTGCGGCGGCGGCCAATGCATTCAATACATTGTGCTGACCCGGCAAATTGAGGGTAACCGCCTGCTCGCTGCCATCCGGCAGATGCAGCTTGAATTGCATGGCGCCGCTGTCCTGTACGACATCGCTTGCGCGCACATCGGCCTGTTCCGACAAGCCATAGCGAATCGTGTGACGTGGCGTTTGCTTTGCCAGTTCGGCAACAAGTGGATCATCTATGCACAAGATCGCCAAACCATAAAACGGCAGGCGATGCAGGAATTCCGAGAACGCCGCTTTCACGCGTTCGAAATCACCGCCGTAATTTTCCAGATGATCGGCATCGATATTGGTAACGACCGCGATCAATGGATTCAGGCGCAAAAAACTGCCGTCGCTTTCGTCGGCTTCGGCTACCAGCCACTGGCTGGTGCCGAGTTTTGCGTTGGCGCCTGCGCTCAGCAACTGGCCACCAATCACGAAGGTCGGATCCAGATTACCTTCGAACAGCACGCTGGCGGTCAACGAAGTCGTCGTGGTTTTACCGTGCGTACCGGCAATCGCAATGCCGCGCTTGAAACGCATCAATTCCGCCAGCATTTCCGCACGCGGCACGACGGGAATTTGCTGCGCATGGGCCTGCTGCAATTCCGGGTTATCGGCCTTGATTGCGCTCGAGACGACCACGCAATCGACATCTTCAATATTGCTCGCAGCATGGCCGCGCATGACTTTCGCACCCATGCTGACCAGACGGCGCGTGGCTGCCGATTCGTTCTGATCCGAACCCGATACTTTGTAGCCGAGCGTCAACATCACCTCGGCAATGCCGCTCATGCCGACGCCGCCGATACCGACGAAATGGATGCGCGGGAAAGCCTTGGCCAAATCGCCTGTTTGCTGGAAACGATGACGCATCATGCTTGAGCCTCCGACAAGACGATATCTGCCACATCTTTGGTGGCATCGGGCAAGGACGCTTTTCGTGCAGCGATGGCAAGCTGCAACAGGAAATTTCTGTCTTCGCAAAACTCGCCCAGCAACTGCTGCAAATCATGCTCGAGTGTTTCGGTTTGACGGAGCCAGTTACCGGCACCGCATTCTTTCAGATATTGCGCATTGCGAGCCTGATGGTCATCGACGGCGCCCGGAAACGGAATCAGGATGCTTCCGACACCGGCCGCGCATAACTCTGCCACCGTCAATGCACCGGCGCGACCAATCACCAGATCCGCCCAGCCATAAGCGGCGGCCATATCCTGGATGAAGGCTTCGACGCTCGCGGTTACACCGGCTGCTTCGTAAGACTGTTTTGCATCGACCAGCATTTTTTCACCGCACTGGTGACGAATTTCAAACTCCACTTTGCCCTTCATCGCCGCAACCACTTTCGGTACGGCAGCATTGATTGCGCGAGCACCCTGGCTTCCGCCCAGCACCAACAAACGAATGGCACCGGAACGATGCGCCAGGCGCAATTCCGGAACGGGCAGCGCGGCGATTTCCGGACGCACCGGGTTGCCGACCACGTCGTTCGGAATATGCTTGAAACTATCGGGAAATCCGCAGAGCACGCGGTCAGCCACTTTCGCCAGCACGCGATTGGTAAAACCCGGTGCGCGATTGGCTTCATGCACCAATAACGGTTTCCGTAGAATCCAGGCGGCGATGCCGGCTGGGCCTGCGGCGAAACCGCCAAAGCTCAGCACGGCACGTGGTTTGTGTTTGCGAACTTTACCAATGGCCTGGAAAACCGAACGCAAAATCACGAAAGGGGCCGCCAGCAAACCCAGCATGCCTTTGCCACGCAGACCGCGCACGGCAATGGTTTCAATCGCGATCTGGTGTTGCGGTACGAGGCGCGTTTCCATGCCGCCATCGGAACCAATCCAGATCACGGGCACGGCGCGTGTACGCAATTCATTGGCCACCGCCAAGCCGGGGAAGATATGGCCGCCGGTGCCGCCGGCAAGAATCATCACGGGTCCGTTATTCATCGCAGTCATGCACGCGTGCCCCACTTCGGTTCCTGACGATCACGCGTGGTACGCGGCAGGCTGGCGGTGACGGGCAAAGTAACGGCCTTTGGCGAGGTAACGTCTTCGTCGTATTCCGAACGTGGCGATGTCATCAGGCCTTCGTTGCGGCGCAGGTTCACCGTACGCTCCGCGCATGACAGTTCATAACTTATACGCAGCAGCAAACCAATCGCCACGCAAGTCATCAGCACACTGGAACCGCCCGATGAAATCAATGGCAAGGTCAGACCCTTGGTGGGTAGCACGCCCATGTTCACGCCCATCGAAATCATGCTCTGCAATGCAATCCAGATACCGATGCCGAAGGCACAGTAGGCTGCAAACGGACGGCGAAGTTCCAGGCAACGCTGGCCGATATTGAAAGCACGCCAGGTAAATGCAGCGAACAGGAGAATGACGGCGCATACGCCGACAAAACCGAGCTCTTCGGCGAGCACCGAAAAAATGAAATCGGTATGGGCTTCGGGCAGATAATCCAGTTTCAGAATACTTCCGCCCAGACCCACGCCTGCAAATTCGCCGCGGCCGATGGCAATCAATGCCTGTACGAGTTGAAATCCACTATCGAAAGGATCAGCCCATGGGTTGCGATAGGAAATCAATCTTTCGACTCGGTAAGGCTCATATCGAATGGCGGCGATGATGAACGGAATACCGGACAAGACAAGCAAGCTCAGGTGTTTCAGTCGCGCGCCGCCCAGATAGGCCATGCCGAGTGCAATAGTGAGTAGCAACATCGACGAGCCAAAATCCTTGCCGACCAGCAGAAGGCAAACCAGAAAAATCGCCACGCACAAGGGCTTAAGAAGGGCCTTCCATTGATGTCCGATCACATCACGGAACCGCACCAGATAGCTGGCCAGCCATACAATGAATAAAATCTTCACCGCTTCAACTGGCTGGAAGCTGAAAAGGCCAAGATTGATCCAGCGACGCGCACCGTTTACCGATTTCCCGATGCCCGGCAGCATCACCAAAGCCAGCAGGAATACACATAGCAGCAACAAGGTATGACTATGGGTTTCTATGGTTTTCAAATCGGTTTTCATGATCGCCAGTGCCATCATCGAACCGACCGCCAGAAACGCGATATGGCGAGTCAGATAATGAAATTCGCCCATATGCATTTTCAAGGCATATGGCATCGAGCTCGATGCCACCATCACGATGCCGACGCAAACCAGCGCAATCGAAATTGCGAGCAACCACGGATCAAACTGTCCGTTCAGCTCGTCGAACTTCAATGCCTGCCTGGCGCGATCGGGGATGAATGCCATATCAGCGCACCTTCAGCGTCGCAAGACTGACCAGGACGAGAATGAAAGAGATAATCCAGAAACGCACGATGACGCGCGGTTCGGGCCAGCCTTTCAATTCGAAATGATGATGGATCGGAGCCATCCGGAATACGCGTTTTCCGGTGAGCTTGAAGCTTGCGACCTGGATCATGACCGACAGTGTTTCGATCACGAAGATACCGCCCATCACGACCAGAATGGCTTCCTGGCGAACGATGACCGCAATGGTGCCGAGCGCGGCACCGAGCGCCAGCGCACCGATGTCGCCCATGAATACCATCGCGGGATAGGTGTTGAACCAGAGAAAGCCGAGACCGGCACCGGCAATGGCGGCGCAGACGATTGCCAATTCGCCGGCACCGGGCACTGCGGGAATCTGCAGATATTGCGAAAACACCGAGTTACCCGAGGCATAGGCAAAGATGCCCAAACCTGCCGCCACCATCACCGTCGGCATGATGGCCAAACCATCCAGTCCATCGGTCAGATTCACGGCATTCGAAAAACCGACAATCCAGAAATAGGCCAGCACGATAAACATCGCCCCCATCGGAATGGCGACATTTTTCAACAGCGGCAAATAGAGCGTGGTATTGGAAGCGGCATCCTGCGTGTAAAAAAGTACCAATGCGGCCAACAAGCCGAACAGCGACTGCAACGCATATTTGTGGCGCGACTTCAGTCCGTTCGGATCGCGCTTGACGATTTTTATCCAGTCATCCAGCCAGCCGATCAGGCCGAATGCCACCAAGACCGCCAGCACTATCCAGACATAGCGATTACGCAGGTCGGCCCACAGCAAGGTGGAAGCACCAAGACTCAATAAGATCAGCATGCCGCCCATGGTCGGCGTACCCGCTTTCGCAAAATGCGATTGCGGCCCGTCGGTACGGATGGGTTGACCGCCTTTCAGTTTCGCCAGACGCGCAATCACGCTCGGTCCCCACCAGAGCGAAAATGCGAGTGCCGTCAGGGCACCAAGAATGGCGCGCATGGTCAGGTAATCGAACAGTGCGAAGAATCGTGCAAAACCCTGCAGCCAACGTGCCAGTTCAAGCAGCATGTGAATTTCCCCCCGGAATTTTCTGTTGTCTTTCTTCTTGTAATGCTTCTTTTTGTTTTAATTCTTTCAACACAGCTCTGACGACTTCGTCCATGGCGCTGGATCGCGAGCCTTTCACCAGGCAGCGCACACCCACATGCAATTCGTGAATCAGGGCTTCGCTCAATGCGACCTTGTTGTCGAAATGACGCGCGCCCGGGCCGAATGCCTGACTGGCCTGTTTTGCCAATTCGCCCACGGTCCAGAGTTTTTCAATACCGGTTTTTTTCGCGAGCGCACCGATTTCGGCATGCAGCTCGGCTGCGTTATCACCGAGCTCGGCCATATTGCCCAGTACCAGCCAGCTTCCCAATTTGCTTTGTGCAAGGGTTTGAATGGCGGCGGCCACCGAGCCCGGATTGGCGTTGTAACTGTCGTCAACCAATACCGCTTCGTTGTCGAGCACATGCGAAATCTGGCGACCCTTGACCGGCGCCGCATGCTGCAATCCCTGCACGATCGAATCGAAATGCGCACCGGCGCCAAGTGCCAGCCCTGTTGCCGCGAGTGCATTCATCACATTGTGCCTGCCTGGCAAAGCAAGCTTGATGGTTTGCTTTCCCGCAGGCGTATGCAATTCAAAAACCGAAGACTCGCTGCGCAACTGGATATTCGTCGCACGAATATCGGCATCGTTTTCAATGCCGTAGCGGAAAATCCGGCGATGGCCGACACGCTGTGCGAAATACGGTGCAAAGGCATCGTCGGCATTGATCACGGCAACGCCATCGTCCGACAAGGCTTCATAAATCGCGCCCTTGGTTTCAGCGATACCAAACAGACTTCCCATGCGTTCCAGATGGGCAGGCCCGATGTTGTTGACGACCGATACCTGCGGCGCAACGATGCTGCACAAGTACGCGATATCGCCAGGTTTCCCGGCACCCATTTCATAAACGGCAAACTCGGCATCTTCAGGCGCTTCGAGCACCGCCATCGGCAAACCGATTTCATTATTGCGATTGCCGGGCGTGGAATACGTGCGTCCGCTGCGGTTCAGAATTTCGGTGATCAGATTCTTGACGGAAGTTTTTCCGTTGCTGCCGGTAAGTGCAACCACGACCGCCTTGCGACCCTGTTGCATACCGGCGGCAAATTCTGCCAGTGCTTCCTGGGTATCGGAACAAAGAATCTGCGGCAACGAGGTTTCTACCAGGCGAGATACCAATACGGCCGCTGCACCTGCCTGCTCCGCATTGGCAATAAAATCATGGGCATCGTGATTTTCGCCGCGCAACGCTACAAACAAACTACCTTGGGTCAAGGCACGAGTGTCAGTGCTCACATGGGAGATGCTCAAGTCATCGCCAATCAAACGGGCTTCGCACCATTCGGCAATTTGGGAAAGCAGCACCGGCCTCATGCGTTTTCTCCCAGCGCAAGTCGCGCTTGCACCAGATCGTCAAAAGGCATTTTGATGCCATGTACTTCCTGATAAGTCTCATGCCCTTTTCCGGCAATCAGGACAACATCGTCGCTTCCAGCCTGCTTGATTGCAGCAGCAATGGCCTTGGCGCGATCCCGCTGTACCAGTACGCGCGACAAATGGGAAAGACCCGCCTGGATATCCTGGACAATGGCATCGCCGTTTTCGGTACGGGGGTTATCGTCGGTGACGATAACGACATCGGCGGCACGTTCGGCAATGGCCGCCATCACGGGGCGTTTCCCTTTGTCGCGATCACCGCCACAACCAAAAACGCAAATCAGTTTGCCTTCGGTATGCGAACGCAAATTCGCCAGCGCCTGCTCGAGTGCATCCGGTGTGTGGGCGTAATCGACAACCACCAAGGGTTTGCCGTTTTCGCCACCGACACGACTCATGCGGCCACCCACCGGTGAAAGTTGCGGCAATATTTCGGCAATTTTTTCCAGTGACCAGCCCAGCGCCAGCAAACTGCCCGCAACGGCCAGCAAATTGTCGACATTGAATCTTCCAAGTAGCGGCGATTGCACAGCAAGCGAAATATCCGCGCGGCACAGATCAAACGAAATACCGCCGGCATTCAGACGGACATTTCTCGCATGCAGATTGGCAGCTTCATGACCGCGCGAGCTGAGTGCAATCAGATTGACATTGCCCGACAGTTTTCCAATCAATGTTTCGGAAAATATGTCGTCGCAGTTGATGACGGCTGTGGACAATGTCGGCCAGGAAAATAATTTTGCCTTTGCTTCACCGTAGGCTTCCATGTTGCCGTGATAATCAAGATGATCACGGGTCAGATTGGTAAAGACCGCGACATCGAAGGCAACGGCATCAACGCGACCTTGATCCAGTGCATGGGAAGACACTTCCATTGCCACATGGCCGGCACCGGCATCGCGCATATCGGCCAGGGCGGCATGTACCGCGATGACATCCGGCGTGGTGCGTTCGCCTTCGACCAGCTTCCCGTAAAGACCCACGCCGAGAGTGCCGATCGTTCCTGCTGTCTCGCCGTCAAGGCTCAGAGCTTGCGCAATCAATTGCACCGTTGATGTCTTGCCATTGGTGCCGGTGACACCGAGCACTTCGAGCTGCTCCGACGGCTTGTCAAAAAGACGGTTTGCCAGTAAGCCGCATTTTTTTCTAAGGTCTGAAACCGCGATCGTATTGGTCGATTCGACAAAAGCATCCGGCGCCGGCGCTTCAAACAGAACTGCAGCAACACCAAGGTCCTGTGCGTGCTTCGCAAATTTCAAGCCGTGTGTCGTGGCGCCCGACAAAGCAATAAACACGTCGTCTTTTTTCAAGGCGCGACTGTCGGCACTCATGCCACGCACCACCGGATTGATCGCCGGCAATGAGGCAACCTGGCCTGCCAGCAGCTCGTGCAATGTCATGCTGCGAGTCGCACTCATGGCTGCACTCCGGGAACGACAGCATCGTCGGGAATGATTTCTTCATTGCCTGCGGCTGGAACGGCGGCCGCCATCGGCACCGGATTTACCGTAGCCGCCGGCACCGGTTTTTTTGTTTCATACCAGGCCGCAATATTGTCCGGCGGAACGTCCATCAAGCGCAGCGCACCTTCCATCACGTTATGGAATACCGGTGCTGAGACCAAACCACCGTAGTAATCATGTCCGGCGGGTTCATTGATGACCACCACCATCGCGAATTTCGGATCGGTCAAGGGCACGACACCGGCAAACAGCGAAATATGCCGCTTGCTGTAACCGCCGGCATTGAATTTGCGTGAAGTTCCGGTTTTGCCACCGACGCGGTAACCGGTAATAGCAGCTTTTTGCGCCGTACCACCAGGATTGGTAACCGATTCGAGCATCGCCAGTACTTCATCGGCAATCGCCGGATCCATCACTTGCGTTCCGGTTTTTTTGTCTTCCGCTTTTACGAAAGTTGGCGTCATCATGCGACCATGATTGGCCAGCGTTGCATAGGCCTGTGCGATTTGCAGCGGCGTGACGGAAAGGCCATAGCCATAGGAAATGGTCGCTTTTTCCACCGGCCCCCAGTTGCGCGGCGGCGACAATACGCCTGCCGATTCGCCCGGGAATCCGCTATTGGTGCTTTGTCCGTAACCGAAGCGATGCAGCACGTCGTACAAGTGCGCATTACTCATGTTCTGGGCAAGTTTTGCAGCACCGATATTCGATGACATCTGCAACAAACCTTCCAGCGAAACAACACCGTGGTTGGTGGTATCACGAATCGAATATTTATCGAGCGTCATGATGCCGGGGTTGGTGTCAATGCGGATATTCGGATCGACGCCGTTTTCCAGCGCGGCAGCCACGGTAATGGACTTGATCACCGAGCCCGGCTCGATCACATCGGTAACCGCACGATTGCGATGCAAATAAGGCGATGACGATTCGCGTGAATTCGGATTGTAGGAAGGCTGGTTGACCATCGCCAGAATTTCACCGGTCTTGATGTCGATCACGACGGCCGAACCGCTGCGTGCCTGGGCATTGATCAAGGCAGACTTGAGTTCACGATAAGCCAGATACTGGATACGGCGATCAATGGAAAGCGTCAGGTCCTTGCCCGGTTGTGCTTCACGAATCAAATCGACTTTCTCGACGATATGGCCGCTACGATCACGAATGATTTTCTGCGAACCCGGCTTGCCGGTCAGCCAGTCGTTGAATGCCAGCTCCAGACCTTCCTGCCCGAGGTCGTCCACATTGGTGAAGCCCAGCACGTGCGCCATGACTTCGCCATGCGGATAGAAACGACGAAATTCCCGGGTCGAATAAACACCGGGAATTTTCAGGGCGACCACGGCCTGTGCATCATCCGGGTTGATATGTCGTCGCAAGTAGACGAATTCTTTTTTCGCTTTCTGTGCAATGCGCTGCGTCAGCATGTCGCGCGGAATTCCAAGTGCTTTTGCCAGCTCCGGCATTCTTTCCGGCGCCTGCAATAACTCTTTCGGATTCGCCCATACCGATTCCACCGGCGTCGAAACGGCCAATGGCTCGCCGTTCCTGTCAACGATCATTCCGCGCGAAGTGGCAATCGGCAACTCGCGCAGGAAACGGGCATTGCCTTGTTGCTGATAAAAATCGCGATGAATCAATTGCATCCATGCGGCGCGACTTACCAGCAACAAGGCGAACACGGCAAAACAGGCTGCCAGAATCTGCAAACGGACTCTCGGGTTATAGGCGCGCGCTTTCAATTTCATGGGCGCACCAACACGACATCCACATCCTGTGGAAAACCCATGCCCAGACGTTCGGTGGCAATTTGTTCGATGCGATTGGTTTCCGACCAGGTCGCCTGTTCCAGTTGCAAACGCGAAAATTCAATATTCAATTCATCGCGCTGTTTTTCCAGGCGCGACAATTCTATGTAGGCCTGACGATGCTTGTGGCGGGCATAGACAACACCGACACCACTGACAACCGTGGCAAGCAGTAATAGCAGAATGATGAAATGACGCGGGCTCATAGTTTCTCCGCGACACGCAACACCGCACTGCGCGAGCGCGGGTTGATTCTTGTTTCTTCGTCGTTTGCCCGCATGGCGCCGGCGATATCTTTCAGGCCCGGCGTGAATTCCACTTCGATCGGCATGCGGCGATTTCCTGCCGGCGCTTTTGCATACTTGGCGATAAATTGTTTGACGATGCGGTCTTCCAGCGAATGGAAACTGATCACCGCGAGGCGACCGCCGACTTTCAATTTTGCGTAAGCCGCTTCCAGACCGAGCTCGAGATCTTCGAGTTCGCGATTGATGAAGATGCGAATGGCCTGAAAGCTGCGGGTGGCAGGATGGATTTTCCCGTCGCCACGGCCAAGGACCGATGCGATTAGTTCGGCCAATTGCGCGGTGCGCAGCAATGGTGTTTCGGTGCGACGTTCAACGATTGTCCGGGCAATTTTCCGGCTGAGTTTTTCTTCGCCGTACTGCCACAACACGTCGGCGATTTCTTTTTCCGAAGCATGCGCAAGCCAATCAGCAGCACTTTGGCCCGAAAGATTGTCCATGCGCATGTCGAGGGGACCATCATTTCTAAAACTGAATCCACGCTCCGCCACGTCCAGTTGCGGGGAAGAGACGCCGAGGTCAAACAGCACGCCATCCAGGCCCTCGGCGGTTTCGCTCCAATGTGACAAATCGGCAAACGAGCCCTGATAGACAGCGACACGGGCGTCTTCCGCTTGCAGCTCGGCGGCGCACGCAATCGCAACAGGGTCTTTGTCCATTACCAACAATTTTCCTTCCGGCCCAAGCCGGTCCAACACACCACGCGCATGGCCACCACGACCAAACGTGCCATCCAGATACCTGCCATCCTTGAGCACCCGCAGACCTTCCATCGCCTGCGTGAACATCACTGGAAGATGGCCTGGGTTCTGCGTCATCCCTGACACCCGTGCCATCACGACTACAACCTCAAATCGAGCATGTCGTCGCTCAAATCGTCATCCGAAATCGACTGACGGATTTGTTCGATGTGAGCCAGCTCGCTCCACAATTCGAATTTGTTTCCCATTCCCAACAACACCGCTTTTTTCTCGATGCCGACCGCATTGCGATGACTGCCGGGCATCAAGATTCGTCCGTTGCCGTCCGGCTCGACGAATGTCGCGGCGCCAACCAGTTTCAATTGCAGGTTGCGGTGAACGCGCTTGGCGTTCGGCAAGGCATTGACCTGATCGCGAACGGCTTCCCAGGCTTTTTCCGGGTATAACCACAAACAACCACTTTCATAGGGGTTATAGGTAATGACCAGGCGGTTTCCCGCACGCGAAACGAGGTCACGGAAGGCGGTTGGAATCGCCAATCGTCCCTTGTCATCCAGCGTGACAGCGGTTTCGCCCTGAAACATTTCCACAATTCCCCACAAAATTCATTGTTTTTCCACGTCTGCCCACGTTATGCCTGTGAAGATGGCGTGTCAAGCAAAAATTCCAATGAATTTGTCTAGCAGAATCAACATGTTGCACCACTGTTCAGACAATGGTTTAACTGTCGTTTGGTAAGTGTTGTTTTTACAGAAAAAGCCGAAATTTTATTGGCGAAACTGTGGACTATTAGACAAAGCCAAAACCTCTGGTATTGATGGCTTTATCGTTCTTGTTGTCGCTGGCCTGCGCAAAAAAATGGGATCTTTTGGCTTGATTGGCCAAGCTTTACCAAGAAATTAAGACAAAAATCGGGGCTTTTGAGCCTGCTATGCGACAATGCGCACGGCGGAGTCGGTCAAGACAACCGCGTCACGGCTTGACCGTGCCGAGGAAAGTCCGGGCTCCATAGAGCAAAGTGCCAGGTAACGCCTGGGCGACGTGAGTCGACGGCTAGTGCAACAGAAAATATACCGCCGAACGGTGCCGCCCCAGCAATGAGGCGAACATGCGTGGTAAGGGCGAACCGGTGGAGTAAGAGCCCACCGCCTGCGGGGCTAACGCCGCAGGGCACGGTAAACCCCACTTGGAGCAAGGCCAAATAGGTGTGCTATGAATTGGCTCGATTCGCACACGGGTGCGCTGCTTGAGCCTTGCAGTGATGCAAGGCCTAGAGGAATGGTTGTCCCCGACAGAACCCGGCTTAATGATCGACTCCGCCACTTTCATTAAAATCAACACGTTATACCGTTTTTTCAATTGGCATGACTTACGGCCTATTTTGCCATTGCTTTAGTGTGGTAGATTACCAGCACACTAACTCACAAGGACTTTCTCATGGCCACCCAATCGAATACCACTCCGAACAAAGACTCTGCCAAACCAAGCCCGGCACCGCAACCGCAAACCCGTAATCTGGGAACCAGTTATGGCCGCAGCAGTGGTTATGCCCGTTCGAGCAGCTATCAACGCGATTTTTCCGGCTTCAAATATCTGTAATCCGTAGCAGAACTATTTTTTGTCCGACACGAATTTCAATTTTGATTTTTCAATCTCGATCAAGGGGCCCAGTTCGTACACGTTTTTATAGCCGTAACTATAAAGACTGATATAGGTCGAAATATTCAATGAAGCATCTGCGCGCTTGGTCGGGAAAGGCTTTGGCGCATTGCTGAAGTTGTTATTGCAGTAAATCAGAATGCGCACGTTCTTGTCGGGAAAAAATTGCGCAAGACTATCGACAGTAATATCCGGAAAACTTAGATTGACCGCTTTCCTGATATGCAACTCGGCATATTTTTCGGCACTGCGAGCATCAAGAATGATCGTGTTCGGCTCGCGACTCATCGCAATGAATTCTGCTTCCGTCAATCGGTGGGTTTCCCGATATGCGGCTGCTTCCTGCGCGACTTTCAGATAGGCCGGCATATCTATCGCCGGATTGACGATGGCTGCAGTTTCCTGCGCCGATGCATATACCACAAAGGATGAACATATTGCCGCAAGGAGGATTCGTTTGTAGTTCATGGCAGCCCCGCCAACTTTTGTTTGATGTGTGATTGAACAACGCATCGAAGGTTCCCGAGGGGTTAGGAAGCTTCCCCGCCATACAGGGATTTTCTCGGCGCTCCGCTCAACTCTGCCGCCAGTTTCGCCGCCTGCGAGGGCTTCATGTGTTCGACAAGTTTGGCGTATAGCCGTTGCCCCTCGGCCAATGCGACGCCAGTGTCGTCTTCACAACCACGGACAATGATCACGAACTCGCCCTTGCGCTGATTTTCGTCCGCCTGCACTTTTTCCAGCAAGCTGCCCAGGGTATCGCCCAGCACGGTCTCGAATAATTTCGTCAGCTCGCGGGCGATCACTGCTTCACGATCGGCACCGAAGATCGCGACCAGATCGATCAAGGACTCATCAATGCGATGCGAACTTTCGTAAAAGACCAGCGTTCTTGCTTCGCGCGCGAGATTTTGCAGGCGTTCGCGGCGCGCGGAAGATTTGGCCGGCAAGAAGCCTTCGAAACAAAAGCGGTCGCTTGGAATGCCGGCTATCGACAGCGCAGCAATCGCGGCACAGGCGCCAGGAACGGGGCTGACGGCAAAACCGGCTGCGCGCACCTCGCGCACCAATCGATACCCGGGGTCTGATACCAAGGGCGTCCCCGCATCGGACACCAAGGCAAGACTATCACCAGTCTTCAGGCGCTCGACCAGCTTCCAGGCAATATCACCTTCATTATGTTCATGCAGGGCTATCAGCGGTTTATCGATGCCGAAAGCCTGCAATAAAGTCTTGGTATGCCGCGTGTCTTCCGCGCAAATCGCCGAGACTGCGGTCAATACTTCTTTCGCGCGCGCAGAAAGGTCCGACAGGTTGCCAATCGGAGTCGCCACCACATATAAAGTGCCGGATTTTACTGCCGCCATGCCGCCATCTCCCTCTTCTGCAGGTATCATCTTACCGTCAACCTCCGGATTTGCCTTATGCGTTTCAAATTATTAGCCCCCGCTCTTGCCATCCTCCTGATTTCTGCCTGCGCAACGGTCAGCACCACGCCCACCCATGTGCCTGCGAATGCAGCTGCCGAACAACTTATCAACGAAGGCAAATTCCGCGAAGCGGCGCTTGCGTATGAATCCGAAGCCTCCATGTCGAAAGGCGCACCACACGATGCCGCCATCGTACGTGCGGCGAATGCCTGGAAACTGGCAGGCGATGACGGCAAGGCAAGAACCATGATCGCACCCATCCCGAGGAAAAAATTATCGGGTGATGTGGCCTTCCTTCATGATTTGCTGAATGCTGAATTTTTGCTGGCCGACAAGCGCGGCGGTGAAGCGATTGCGTTCCTGAATCAACGCCGCGATTCGGTTCCCAATGGCGACAGAATCCGCTGGCATACCGATCGTTTTCGGGCATTCGATCAAGCCGGAATGAAATTCGATGTCGCCGGTGAGCAAATCTGGTTGATGGAAGGCATGAAGCCCAAGGAACGTGCCGCTGCCGGACGCAATATCGAACGCTTGCTCGGTCTTGTACCCGCCGCAGAACTCACGCAAAAAAGCGCCGGCTTATCCGCCAGCGATCCTCTGTATGCCTATGCTGCACGTGAACTCAAAAAACGCGGAATGCCCTTGCCAATGCCGGTCGCGAGTTCAATGTCGAATGAGCGCAGCAATGCTTTTCCACCTGCCGAAAGCGACGGTTACCGTCCACCGAATCAACTCGCCGTATTGCTACCGTTATCGGGCAATTCCGCCGGTGCAGGCATGGCGGTTCGCGACGGATTTTTAAGCCAGTACTACGCAGAAAACCGTCGTCGCCCGCGGGTCAATTTCTACGATACCGCCGGCAGTGCCGAGGGAGCTAAAAACGCAGCCAGCAAAGCGATTGCCGACGGGGCGCAAATGATTGTCGGCCCGCTGACACGCGACGAAGTCAATGCGGTGTCGAACCAGACCGACATCGGCGTGCCGATTCTGTTTTTGAATCGCGGTCAAAATCCGCCTGCGCCCGGCAATCTGAGTTTTGCGCTTTCGCCGGATGAAGAAGGCTGGATTTCGGCAGACCGTTTTGCCAATCGCAATCAAATGTCGGTGATCATTTTTACCCAGCGCGACGATACCGCACAACGCACCGTCTCCGCTTTCAAGGACCAATACAAAATTCGCGGCGGACAGGTTATTGCGGAACACTTGGTTGAAGGCGAAGCGATTGACTTGCCGGCAAAAATTACCGCCCTGCTCGCCGGTAATGGCGGAAATGCATCGGCCATCTACATCGCATTGAAAGCGCCGCAGGCTCGTGCCTTGATGGCACAACTAAAAACCTCGAGTCTGGCAACAACGCAGAAACTTGCGGCATCCCTGATTCTCAACGGCGCCAGTGCATCGCAGGACGTCGTTCTGGATGGCATCGAAATACCTGAACTCCCATGGTTGCTGAATCAATATGGCGGTCTGGCGAATGCCGAAAGCGTTGCCAAAACGATGCCGAGCATTCGTGGTCCGGCCCAGCGTTTATTCGCCTTTGGTGCCGATGCCTGGCAGCTCAGCGCCTATCTGGATCGCCTGCAAAACGATGCCGGATTCATGCTCGCGGGAGCCACCGGCAATCTGCGTGTGGACAGCATGGGCAATGTGCAACGTGACCCCTCCTGGGCCGTCTTTAGCGGCGGACGACCACGCGCCGCTTCACGTTAATCCATGAGCAAGGCGGCCCATCTTGTTGCGGGTGAAAACGCAGAGCAGGCCGCTTGCGAGTTTTTATTGGCCAGACAATTAAAACTGGTCGAACGCAATATTCGTTACCCGTTCGGCGAAATTGATTTACTGATGCAGGACGGCAAGGAACTGGTCTTCGTCGAAGTCCGATTTCGCCGCAGCCAGCGTTTCGGCGGCGGCATCGAATCGGTCACTCCATCCAAACGAAAAAAAATGGCGAATGCTGCACAGGCATGGCTCTCAAGCCACCAGCAGTCAGCCAATATCGGTTGCCGCTTCGATGTGATTGCCGTGGACTGGTATCAGAACGCCTTCCGTTTTGAATGGATCAAATCTGCCTTCGATCTAGATGATCTGGCCGGATGAACACGCTGGACGAAACCCTGAAAAAATTGCTGCAGGTAATGTTTCCTGCCGATGCCTGCTTGTTCGATCCTGCGGAATGTCTGGCTTACGGCTACGATAATTCACGCAGGCAAGCGATGCCGCAAGCGGTCGTGATGCCGACGACGAAAGAACAGGTTCAGGCGCTGGTGCACTTATGCCGCGAATATCAAATACCGCTCGTGGCTCGTGGTCGCGGCACGAATACTACCGGTGCATCGGTTCCGATTGAAGGCGGCATAGTCGCCAGTTTCGAACGCATGAATCGCATTCTGGAAATTCGTGCCGGTGATCGCGTCGCCATTGTCGAACCCGGCGTCTTGAATGGTGATTTGCAAACGGCATTGAAATCGCATGGCTTGTTCTGGCCGCCCGATCCTACCAGCGCCGCTTATTCGAGCATCGGCGGCAATCTTGCCTGCAATGCCGGCGGACCGCGCGCGGTCAAATACGGCGCGAGTCGCGACAATGTTCTGGCAGTGAGCGCCGTCACCGGCACCGGCGATCTTGTCCATTGCGGCGCCGCGGTGACCAAATCTTCCAGCGGCTACGATTTATCGCGTTTGCTTGTCGGTTCGGAAGGCACGCTGGGGCTGATTGTCGAAGCGAGTTTGAAGTTGAGTGCAATACCCATGCAGCGACAGATTCTGCGTGCGCTGTATCGCGATGTTGAAAGTGCCGCGCAGGCCGTCGCCGGCATCATGTCGCAACCGGTTATTCCATCGATGCTGGAATTTCTAGACGGCGAATGCGTGCGTCTTGTGCGCGAACAGGCCGGGGTCGAATTAATGCCCAGTGGCGCGATGCTGATCATCGAAGCCGATGGTGATATCGACACGCTACCTTTTGCTTTATCGACACTGGAGCACTTTGCTCGCAACGATGGCTGCATCGAAATCCGTGCCGCAAGAAATCTGGATGAAATCAACGAGCTGATGGCTGCACGAAAAGCGCTTTCGCCGCTATTACGAAGCATAAGCTCGGGCAAGATAAACGAGGACGTCGTGGTGCCGGTGTCGCAAGTACCCGCCCTCTGTCGCCAAGTGGCCAAGATTGCCGTGCAACAGACGCTGAAAATCGTCTGTTTCGGCCATATCGGCAACGGCAATGTGCACGTGAATATCCTGTTCGACAAGGCAGATGAAGCCGAATCTGAACGCGCAATCGCCGCAATGTCACAAGTGTTTACTTGCACTACCGGTTTGGGCGGGCAATTATCGGGTGAACACGGTATCGGACTAGCAAAGCGGGATTTCATGACGCATGCCATCGATGCACCCACACTCGCCCTCATGCGCGATATCAAACGCTGCATGGATCCGCTGGGCATTTTGAACCCGGGCAAAATCCTCCCCCCATGAATCGAGTTTTATCCGAACTGGATGCGCTTTCGCAGCAAATTCGCGATTGCCGGATCTGCGAAGAACATTTGCCATTGAGCCCCAAGCCGGTCTTTCGCGTCAGCAACACGGCGAAGCTTTTGATCGTCGGCCAAGCGCCATCGGCGATGGTGCAAGGCAGCGGCCAATTGTGGAGCGATGCCACGGGCATGCGCCTGCGCGACTGGCTGGGCATCGACAAGAATAAATTCAACCAGCAAGCCGATATCGCCGCGGTGCCGATGGGATTTTGCTATCCCGGTCGCGGAACCTCCGGTGAGCTACCGCCACGCGCCGAGTGCGCCCAGAACTGGCATCCGAAACTGTTTCCGCTACTGACCGAAGTAAAGATGATCATTCTCGTAGGCCACTACGCACATGCTTATTTTCTTGGCGAGCAACGCAAGAAATCACTGACCGAAACCGTTCAATCATTCGAAGATTATGCGCCGCGATATTTTCCGCTGCCGCATCCAAACCCGAGTAATACCATCTGGTTTACGCAAAACCCATGGTTCCAATCTGATGTGCTGCCTGAGCTGAAAAAGCGGGTAGCGGAAGTTCTAACTTAAGGAAAAATGTATGCGGGATTAATTTATCCGTTCATGATGATCCGATGAATTAACCTGCAATAAACCATGTTTTTTGGCTGTCTGATTTTTTTCCGGCTGATCCTTTAGTCTTGGTCACGGTCGCACTGTTGGCTTCCATCCTGCCGCCATGCTACCGATAACCACATGATGCATCCTCCAGATAAAAAACCACGGGAGAGCCCAATGTCACGAAAAACCATCGCTACTACCAGCCTGATGCTGCTTTCAATAGCCGGCCTTCAAACGGCAGATGCAGCCACCGCCTCCGATGTTATTGCCGTCAAGGAAATTTCATCGATTTCGGCCAGCAGGAACTACCGACAAATGAGCATCAACGCCGATGCAAAGCTTTACCAGGTAACGTTTGAAAAACCTTGTACGGCATTGAAGCACTCCGATGTCTCTACCAACAAGCAATCGACGGAGCAATTAACGGTCGGTTCGGAACTGAAGGTGGGCACAAGCAGTTGCATGATAAAAAGCATTCAACGCGATCTTGATCTGCCTTCACTTGCAACGGCACGCGACGACAATGACCCGAGACAGATATTGAGGGACCCGACGAAGTCACTCGGACACAGCCGCTAGTTTCTGCTTCATTGCCCAAAAAGAAAAAGCTAAACGAATGTTTAGCTTTTTTTTGGGATCGATTCAGGTCCCGAATATGGAATTACTCCCGGCAAACGAATCAGCTTCTCCGTAGGAGCGTCCTTTCGGCGCGAAAACCCCCGTCAGCTTTTTCGCGCCTAAAGGACGCTCCTACGAAAAAAAATATGCTGCCAATTGCAGGCATAAAAATGCATACACACCAGCCAGCGCATCATCGAACATGGCGCCGAAACCGCCATGAAGTTTTTGATCAGCCCAGCTGACGGGCCAGGGTTTCAGAATATCGAAGAAACGAAACAGGGCAAAAGCCGCCAACATCCACGGCCAGCCAGCAGGCGCAAGAAACAAGGTCATCCACATGCCCACGTATTCGTCCCAGACGACCAGCGATGGATCTTCGATTTTCGTCTGCTCAATCGCCCAGCTTGATGCCCAGACACCGATCATGAAACTGATCAGCAATACGCCGAGATAAACCCAGATCGACAGATCGCGCATCAGGAAGTACCAAGGCACAAGTGCAAACAAGCTGCCGACTGTACCTGGTGCTTTCGGTGAAAAACCGGCACCAAAACCGGCCGCTATCCAGCCGAAGGGATGCTTCATCAAACGGCGGCGGGTGCCAACGGGTAAAACACTCATTCGAATACTCTTTTTTGGATGGCAAGCGTGGCTATGATACTTATTCAATAAATTAAAACCGTCGTCCCCGAATGCTCTTGTCGGGGATCCAGTGACTTCACGCATCAGATCAAAGGCACTGGGTCCCCGCCTGCGCGGGGATGACAATTATTTCTTGTACAGACAGCTGATTTCCAGAGCTCCGCACCACGGTTCACAGCGAACCCAGCTAATTTACCGTTGTGCTGAAATGCTCGAAACCTTTTTTCCAAAGCTCGAATATTCCACCGTTCTCGTCGAAACACTTCAATTCCGATCCGGACACGACATGGCCAATCACCGTACCCACCACATCGCAATCTGAAAGCGCCTGTTCAATTGCCAGGCTTTGGTGCGCCGGCGCGGTAAAACACAATTCATAATCGTCGCCGCCGCTTAATTGCAGGCGGTAACGCTCATTGTCATCGGGAAAATGATCGAGCAAGGGTTTCGACATCGGTACCCGGCACACCTCGATTTCGGCGCCCAGTTTGCTGGCGAGCAATATATGCGAAAGATCGGCAAGCAATCCGTCACTGACATCAATCGCCGCATTCGCGATACCACGCAATGCCATGCCGATATTGACACGCGGTGTTGGCCGGTCCAGACGGTGCCGCAACTTGGCCGACTGCAATCCTTGTGCCCGCCACTGGGCAAGCCCGCCGGCCGCATCGCCAATCGAACCGGTGACCCAGATTTCATCGCCAAGTTTTGCGGCGTCGCGACGCAAGGCCTGGTCTTTCGGAACAAAGCCCTGCACGGTCACGGTGATCGACAACGGACCTTGCGTTGTATCGCCGCCCACGAGTTGAACACTATGCTCATCGGCCAATTCAAAAAAACCGTCGAGAAATTTTTCCAGCCAGTCGATATTCGCATCGGGCATGCTGACCGCCAGATTGGCCCAGGCCGGCATCGCGCCCATCGCAGCAAGGTCGCTTAGATTTACCGCGAGTGATTTGTAGCCGATATCTTCCGGTGCGGTATCTTCGGGAAAGTGCACACCTTTGTTCAAGGTATCGGTACTGACCACCAGATACTGGTCATTGGGCACTGTCAGCAATGCCGCATCATCGCCGATTCCGAGTGCAACATCGCTGCGCTGCTTCACGCGTCGGCGGATCAAATCAATCAAATCGAATTCGCCGGACATCGGAGTGATTAACGCTTCTGCTGCATTTCCGTTGCACGCCAATCGGCGGCGGCCTTGTCGAGTACGCCGTTGACATAGGTATGCCCCTGGTCGGCACCAAAACGCTTCGAGGTTTCGATGGCCTCGTTGATCACCACTCGATACGGCACATCGGGACGATGGCGTAATTCATACGCCGCAATCAGTAGAACCGCGCGTTCGATCGGATCAACTTGTTCGAGGGTGCGATCAAGATATTTGACCAGTTCAAGATCCAGTTCATCATGGTGGTCGGCAACACCGCGCACCAAATCTTCAAAGTACTGCAGATCGGCAATTTCCATATCCTGCTCATGCTGGAATTGCTCGATGACTTTATTGATCGGCGAGTTCGACATTTGCCAGGCATACACGGCTTGCAAAGCCCGACGGCGCGAACGCGAACGAGCGGCGGGATCAATACCATCGGTGCGAGCGTGTTTCATTATTGAATCTCACTTATCTTGTTGAACAAGTTTGCCATCTCCAGCGCCGCAAGCGCGACTTCCTCACCCTTGTTTCCGGCCGAACCTCCGGCGCGTGCCTGCGCATGCGCATAGTCTTCGACCGCCAACACACCATTGCAAACCGGAATATTGAATTTCAATGCCACGTCCATCAAACCACGGGCGCATTCATCCGCCACGTGTTCGTAGTGGCGGGTATCGCCGCGAACGACACAACCCAGCGCGATAATCGCGTGATATTTTTTGCTGCCAGCCAGCGCATTCGCCGCGATCGGAATTTCCCAGGCCCCTGGCACCCTCACCACATCAACCTGTTCGTCGCTCAGGCCGTTTTGTTTCAGGCATGTGCGTGCACCCACGACGAGTGTGTCGGTAATGCTCGGGTTCCAGCGGCTCGCCAATATCGCAATTTTGCAACGGCTGTCGACACGCAGATCGGCTTCAATCAGGGACATGGTTTTCTGTTTATCACTGGAGGCAGACGCGTAGTTTAACGCGCCAGGCTCACATACTCGATAACTTCGAGCCCGTAACCCGCCAGAGCCACCTGCCGCCTAGGGGTACCGAGCACACGCAGCCTGGAAAGACCCAAATCGGCGAGAATCTGCGCCCCTGCACCGTTCTGGCGCCATTGCTTGATCTTGGTCGCGGCATGGCCATCCTGCTCGGTGATTTGCTCCAGCAATTGCTCCGACGACATCGGTTCCGATAACACGACCAGCACGCCGGCATTTTCTTTCGCGATCATCGCCATCGCCTGATGTGCACTCACGGCCAGATCATCGCGCTGCCAATGCAATACATCAGTCAACGGGTTTTTGACGTGCACGCGCACCAGCGTCGGCGTGTCGGCATTCACTTCGCCACGTACCAGCGCAAAATGGATATCGCGACTGATCTTGTCGCGATAAGTCACCAGATTGAATTCACCGTGCTCGGTCGTGATGTGCGCGCATCGACGCGTTCCACCGTGTGCTCGGTGTTCAGCCGATAGCGAATCAATTCTTCGATACTGCAAATCAGCAGGCCGTGTTCTTTCGCGAAAATTTCCAGTTCCGGACGACGCGCCATGCTGCCGTCGCTATTGAGAATCTCGACCAATACGCCGGCTGGTTCCAAGCCCGCGAGCAAGGCCAAATCAGCGGCCGCTTCAGTATGGCCACTGCGTGTCAGCACTCCACCGGCTTGCGCCATCAGCGGAAAAATATGACCGGGCTGGGTAATGTTTTGCGGCTTTGCATCGGGCTTCACCGCAGTGCGAATGGTGTGCGCACGATCATAGGCCGAGATGCCAGTGGTGACACCTTCGGAAGCCTCGATGCTGACCGTAAAATTGGTTTGATAAGGCGAACGGTTGTCGGTCACCATCAACGGCAACTGCAATTGTTCGCAACGTTGCTTGGTCAATGACAAACACACCAGACCACGCGCATGGGTGACCATGAAATTGATGTCCGTTGGCCGCACCAGTTCAGCCGCCATGATCAGATCGCCTTCGTTCTCGCGGTCTTCATCGTCGACGACGACTACCATTTTTCCCTGGCGAATGGCTTCAAGCACTTCCGGAATTGTTGCGAAACTCATTTCTTTTCTTCCACGTTGAATTGCATCAGGCGCTCGACATAGCGCGCCATCAAATCGACTTCGATATTGACCGGGCTGTTTTTCGTAAGCACGGAAAAATTCGTGTGTTCGACGGTATGCGGAACCAGATTGACTTCAAAACCTTCAAAATCCGCCTGATTTACCGTCAGGCTCACGCCATTCACGGCAACCGAACCTTTTTCGGCGATATAGCGCAGCAGGGATTTATCGGCCGCGAAACGCCAGCGCTGCGAACGTGCATCTTCGCCAATGCTTTGTACCGATGCAACACCATCGACATGGCCCGATACCCAATGGCCACCGATACGCGAACTTGCCTGCAATGCGCGTTCAAGATTTACCTTGTCGCCGACGGCCAGATTCCCGAGCGTCGTGCGCGACAGGGTTTCGTTGGACACATCGGCGGCAAAATAATTCTCGTCGAATGCCACCACCGTCAGGCAAACACCTGATACCGCAATGCTTTCTCCGAGTTCGACGTCCTGCATCGGCAAACCGTTGACGTCAATTGACAAGCGGACATCGCCGCCCACTTTCTGCAGCGATTGAACATGGCCGACTGTCTGGATAATGCCTGTAAACATGTTTTCTACTCACTCATTTCTTGCGCAGCAGCAAACGGATATCGCCGCCGATGTTGGTGCTTTCCATTATCGAAAAATTGAAACGCTGGCTCATCTGTTCGATATTGATATCGGAAAACAAGGGCTTTGCAGAGTCGCCAAGGATAACCGGTGCGATGTATAGAAGAATTTCATCTACCAGACCCTGCTTCAGGAAGGCGCCTGACAGCCCCGGACCAGCCTCCACCTGAACTTCATTCACGCCGCGCTGCGCGAGCTGGGTCAACACCGCGGGCAGGTCGACATGGCCGGAATTGCTCGGCACCGCAATCGCATCACGGTGGGCTCCGTAATCAGGCACCACATCCATCGCATGCACGGTAATGCTCTCGGCGCTGTCATCGAAAACACGGTAGTTGTCGCCAAGATAACCCTGGCTATCCAGCACCACCCGAATCGGCGGCTTGAAACTTTCCGGCTCACGCATGCGCACCGTCAAATGCGGATCATCGTGTTTCACGGTCACGTCACTGGTCAGGATGGCGCCGCTGCGGGCACGCCATTCGGCGACATCAAAACGTGAATCTTCCGAGCTGATCCATTTGGATTCGCCGCTGGCCAAGGCGGTGCGGCCATCGAGGCTCATCGCCAGCTTGATTCTTGTCCATGGACGGCCGCGCTGCACGCGTGATAAAAAACCGCGGTTCAATTCGCGCGCCTGCTGTTCCATCAGTCCGACTTCGACTTGTATACCGACCGCCTGCAGTTTTTCGAAACCTCGACCCGAAACGGCATGAAACGGATCGGCAATCGCCGCGACTACGCGCGTGATACCCGCCTGCACCAAGGCGTCCGCACAAGGCGGTGTCTTGCCGAAATGCGAACAGGGTTCAAGCGTTACAAAGGCCGTTGCACCTTGCGCCAGCTCGCCCGCCTCGCGCAACGCAAATACTTCGGCATGCGGTTCGCCGGCACGCAGGTGAAAACCTTCGCCGACGATTTTGTCGCCACGCGCAATCACGCAGCCGACCATCGGATTCGGCTTCGTCGTGTAGGCACCGCATTCCGCCAGATAGCAGAGCACGCGCCATCATCTGGCTATCGCGTTGGGAAAATGTCATTCGGCCATTCCGGCAATTTGATAACTCATCACATCCACCTTTTGTCCGTTCACGTTGGCCTGCTGAAGCACATGCCAGCCAAGCGTCTGGTAAAACGCCTTGTGCTCGGGCGTAAAAAGGAAAATCTCTTTCAATGAAATATTTTTCGCATGTTGCATGATTGCATTGACAAGCTGCGCACCAAATCCTCGGCCACGTGCTTCCGGTTTTACAAACAAACTGGCCAGCCAGGCATTGCCGATTGCCGATAGTTCGACCGCATCATCTTCGAGCAAACTGACCGAACCCAGCAGCACATCGTTATCCGTCAGCACTAGTGTTGTCGGCAAGGTCCTGCACAAGGCATGGGACTGCAATTCGGCGCGCGCGACTTCAAGCGACCAATCGGCATGGTAGTGATGCCATTGCGCATGATGCCAATCGGCGAGTTGATCGACATGTTGCGGCAGATCGGCAAGAAACCGGATCTCAAGCACTTAAGGCTTACCTTTTCCCTTGCTCACGTTGGCTTCAAGCAAAGACAGCTGCGCCTTGTCGAGACCCGGCAAATCGCGTTCGAGTTTTTCGATTTCCTCGCGGAATTCCTGCACGTCCTCGAAGCTGCGATAGACCGATGCGAATCGCACATAGGCTACATGATCAAGTGATTTGAGTTCATTCATCACGAACTCGCCGACCCGCATCGACGGCAATTCGCGTTCGCCCGACAAACGCAGCGCGTGCATCACGTTGCGAACAGCCTGATCGACCTGCTCCGCGGACACCGGGCGTTTCTGCAACGGCCGATCAAAGCTCGTGCGCAATTTCTTTTCGTCGAAAGCTTCGCGGCGGCCATCGCTTTTGATGATGCTGGGCAATTTCAGTTCCGCCGTTTCAAAGGTATTGAAACGTTCCGTGCAAGACGGACACTCGCGACGACGCCGGATGGTGGTTCCATCTTCGGAGACGCGTGAATCAATCACGCGGGTGTCGTCATGCTGGCAGAAGGGGCAATGCATCGGGATTCAGCTCAGGCTTGGTACACCGGAAACTTCTTGCACTGGATCGTCACGTTCTCGCGCACACCGGCAATGACTTTTTCGTCTTTCGGATTATCGAGCACATCGCAAATCCAGTTTGCCAGCGCTACACAATCGGGCTCCTTGTAACCGCGCGTGGTTACAGCAGGCGTGCCGATGCGCAAGCCTGAAGTCACGAACGGCGAACGCGGATCATTCGGTACCGAGTTTTTATTCACGGTGATATGCGCTTCGCCCAATGCGGCTTCGGCGTCCTTGCCGGTGGTTTCGCGGCCAATCATGTCGATCAGCATCAAATGGTTTTCGGTTCCGCCAGACACAATTTTGTAACCGCGCGACATCATGGTTTTCGCCATTGCCTTCGCGTTCAATACGACTTGTTTTTGATACTCGACGAATTCGGGTTCCAGTGCTTCCTTGAATGCGACCGCTTTTGCGGCAATGACATGCATCAATGGACCGCCTTGCGTGCCCGGAAACACCAGCGACTGGAATTTCTTTTCGAGCGCTTCATTGGCTTTTGCCAGAATGATGCCGCCGCGCGGGCCGCGTAAGCGTTTTGTGCGTGGTCGACGTCACGACGTCGGCATGCGGCACCGGATTTGGATACAAACCGGCAGCGACCAGACCGGCGACGTGCGCCATGTCGACGAAGAAATACGCGCCGACCGATTTTGCAATCGCGGCCATGCGTTCCCAATCGATGATTTGCGAGTAGGCGGAAAAACCGCCGACGATCATTTTCGGTTTGTGTTCGTTTGCCAGCGCCTGGATTTCGTCGTAATCGATCAAACCGGTGTCGGGATTGATGCCGTATTGCACCGAGTTGTAAATCTTGCCGCTGAAGTTCACTTTCGCGCCGTGGGTCAGATGGCCGCCATGGGCCAGACTCATGCCGAGCACGGTATCGCCCGGATTCAACAAGGCCATGTAAACCGCGATATTCGCGGACGAACCCGAATGCGGCTGCACGTTGGCGTAATCGGCGCCAAACAGTTTCTTGACGCGCTCGATGGCCAGAGTTTCGGCAATATCCACGTATTCGCAACCGCCGTAATAGCGTTTGCCCGGATAGCCTTCGGCGTATTTGTTGGTCAGCACGGAGCCCTGCGCTTCCAGAACGCGCGGACTGGCATAGTTTTCCGAGGCAATCAGCTCGACATGGTCTTCCTGACGCTGGCGTTCTTGCGCAATCGAGCGCGCCAATTCGGGATCGTAGCCTTCAATACGCATTTCACGGGCAAACATGAACACCTCGGAGCTGTGGGCAGGCGCAAATTGTAGCGCCCCAGCCTCTATCCGGCCACAAAATATAGCGTTGGGTCATGCTTTGCGGGATAATTGGGAATTAAACGACCGCCAAGGCGAACGTTGCTTCGGCAACGCATCCGTCTGCGCGTCAGCAGATTGAACCGGAGCCCCTATGCAATATATCTACACCATGATCGGCGTCAGCAAGACCGTGCCGCCAAAACGCGAAATCATCAAAGACATTTCGCTCAGTTTTTTCCCGGGCGCCAAAATCGGCCTGCTGGGTCTGAACGGCTCCGGTAAATCCACCGTGCTGCGCATCATGGCCGGCGTCGATACCGATTTCCAGGGCGAATCGCGTCCGCAACCGGGCATCAAAGTCGGCTACCTGGAACAGGAACCGCGTTTGAATCCTGAACACACCGTTCGCCAGGCCGTTGAAGAAGGCGTCGGCGAATTGCTGCATGCGCAAGCGATGCTCGATGAAGTTTATGCCGCCTATGCCGAGCCGGATGCCGATTTCGACAAGCTGGCCGCCAAAGCAACAACGCCTCGAAGCGATTCTGGCCACGGCCGATGCCGATACGCTGGAACTGCAACTGGAAATCGCCGCCGATGCGCTGCGTCTGCCACCCTGGGATGCGATTTGCGGAAAACTGTCCGGCGGTGAAAAACGCCGCGTCGCGCTTTGCCGTCTGCTGCTGTCGAAACCCGACATGCTGCTGCTCGACGAACCGACCAACCATCTCGACGCCGAATCGGTCGAATGGCTGGAACAATTCCTGACCCGTTTCCCGGGCACCGTGGTCGCGGTTACCCATGATCGCTACTTCCTGGAAAATGCGGCCGAATGGATTCTGGAACTCGATCGCGGCAAGGGCATTCCCTGGAAAGGCAATTACACCGCCTGGCTGGAACAAAAAGGCGATCGCCTGAAACGCGAAGAATCGGCCGAATCAGCACGTCAAAAAGCACTGGCGAAAGAACTCGAATGGGTTCGCAGCAATGCCAAGGGCGGCCGCAGCAAAGGCAAGGCACGTCTGGCCCGCTTTGAAGAATTGAATGCGCAGGAATACCAGAAGCGCAATGAAACCAATGAAATCTTCATTCCACCGGGCGAGCGCCTGGGCGATAAGGTCATCGAATTCAAGAACGTGACCAAATCTTTCGGCGACCGCATGTTGATCGACGATTTGAGCCTGTCGATTCCACCCGGCGCCATCGTCGGCATCATCGGACCGAACGGTGCCGGTAAATCGACTTTCTTCAAACTCATTACCGGACTGGAACAACCCGACAGCGGCGAAGTGAATATTGGCCACACCGTGAAAATGGCCTATGTCGATCAAAACCGCGATGCACTCGCCGGCGATAAAAACGTCTGGCAGGAAGTTTCCGGCGGTTCCGACATCATCACGATCGGCAAGGTCGAAATCCAGTCGCGCGCCTATATCGGCCGCTTCAATTTCAAAGGCGCAGATCAACAAAAACTGGTCGGCACTTTATCCGGCGGTGAGCGCGGACGTTTGCATCTGGCGAAAACCTTGTTGCAAGGTGGCAACGTATTGCTGCTCGACGAACCGTCGAATGATCTCGACGTTGAAACCTTGCGTGCTCTGGAAGATGCCCTTCTCGAATTCCCGGGCTGCGTGATGGTAATTTCGCATGATCGCTGGTTCCTGGATCGCATCGCCACGCATATTCTCGCTTTCGAAGGCGACTCGCATGTCGAATTCTTCCCGGGCAATTACAAGGAATATGAGGAAGACAAGCGTCGTCGTCTCGGTGACGAAGGCGCCAAGCCGCATCGTTTGCGCTATAAAGCATTGAAATAATTCAGGTATAAAAATTGGAACGTCGTCCCGGCGAACGCCGGGATCCAGAAATATCATCGGAGCATCATGACGAATCTGCTCCGATACGTTCTGAAAAGTGGCTAGAAGTATTCGCGTCATCAAGCTTCAACGCACTATCACGCTCCTGGGTCCCGGCGTTCGCCGGGATGACGGAATCAACAAGATGGTTATTGAATCGAGACCTGCATGAGCTTTATCACCGCACTCCGCGAAACGCAGAAAAAAAACCAGTCCCTGGTGTGTGTCGGATTTGACCCCGAGCTGTCGAAATTTCCGGCGCATCTGAAAAACCATCCGGATGCCTTGTTCGAATTCCATAAAGCGATAGTGGATGCGACTGCGGATCTGGTCTGCTGCTACAAACCACAAATAGCGCATTTCGCAGCATTGAGTTCGGAAGAATCACTGTTGCGCACCATCAATTACATTCATGAAACCTACCCCGGCATTCCGGTGATTCTCGATGCCAAACGCGGCGATATCGGCAGCACCGCCGAACGCTACGCCATCGAAGCATTCGATCGTTATCAGGCCGATGCGGTAACGCTGAATCCTTATCTTGGCCGCGATTCGATCCAGCCATTTCTTGATCGTAAAGATAAAGGCGTGATCCTGCTTTGTCGCACATCGAACAAGGGCGCAGGCGATTTCCAGGATTTGCTCAGCGACGGCAAACCGCTTTACCAACATGTTGCGAAAACCGTTGCCGAACAATGGAACGAACACGGCAACTGCATGCTTGTTGTTGGTGCGACCTGGCCAAGACAACTTGCCGACGTCCGAAATATTGTCGGCGACATGCCCTTCCTCGTACCGGGTGTCGGTGCGCAGGGCGGCGATGTCGAAGCCATGGTCAAAGAACGGCAAGACCGTGAATGGCGACGGCCTGGTGATCAGTTCATCGCGTGCGATTTTGTATGCAGGCTCCGGCGAAGATTTCGCTTCCGCAGCTCGCGAAGCAACCCTTGCCTTGCGCGACGAAATCAACCGTTATCGCTGATCGATTCAACAGGTGAAACCATGCTCGAATTAATCAGAAAAAGCTCTTTCTCCAATGATTTCATTGCCAAGGAAAATGGCGTCCTGGTTGCCGAACTCGACCGTGCAACGTGGTCGCAGACTGCAAAGGTTGAAATCCAGGGGAAAACATACGCCTTCAGGAAAACCGGCGTACTGCATAATGTTTACAAATTGCTCGATGGCGACAATGAAGTCGTGGAAGTCGAGCAACCAAGTGCCTGGCAATCCAAACTGGCGTTTCATCTAAACCAGAAAGAATATGTCCTTGATACGAAAAACTGGTTCAGTTCGGCCCTGAAAATCGAGCAGGATGGCGATGTTATCGGCGACATCCATTCGGCAGGCATGCTTGGCAACACGATCGTCGTTGACCTACCGGATACGCTCCCTCTTCCTGTTCGCATTTTCGTCGGGTGGATAGCCGTGCTGCGCATCGAAGAGGCAACGGCAGTGATCGTTGCTGCTACCTAGGCAAGACAGTGCAAAGAATTCTTTTTGTCTGCAGCCAAAACAAACTGCGCAGCCCCACGGCGGAGCAAGTTTTTTCAGAAATACCCGGACTGGAGGTGCTGTCCGCCGGCACCAATCACGATGCCGTCACCCCGTTGAGCCCTGAACTGGTCGAGTGGGCCGACAAGATATTCGTGATGGAAAACATGCACCGGGAAAAACTTCAGAAACGATTCCGGAGTTCACTCAAGGGCAAGAAAATCATCTGCCTTGGCATACCGGATAATTTTTCCTATATGGATCCGGAACTCGTCGCGATTCTGAAGAAAAAGCTGCCGCAGTTTCCGTAGCCCGGGTCATGGCTCCACCTGACCCGGGGCCGTGGGTACCTATCCAATCTATTCGCACTTTCGAGAATCTTGCTCAAAAAAACTTGAGCCAATAATACCTTGGCAGATTCCCGGGTCAGATGGAGCCATGACCCGGGCTACTCAAAACCGGATTTTTCCGGTCAAGATATCCTTGTACATCACCCAATCGCCCAGCAGCGAATAGAACGGATACTTGAACGTGGCCGGACGGTTTTTCTCGAAGAAGAAATGCCCGACCCAGGCGAAACCATAGCCCAGTATCGGAATCGCCCAAAGCCAGACCAGTGGCAATACTTGCGCAATCACCAACGCGATCACAATCAAGATACCGGAGCTGCCGATGAAGTGAAGCCGGCGGCAGGTCAGGTTGGCGTGCTCGCCCAGATAGAACGGATAAAAGTCCTTGAAGTTGCTGTATTGGCTCATAGCTCACCCCGCTTGTCTTCGGCCTTGGCCGCGTTCCAGAGCGCTATCTTGCTGCTCCAGATTCAAATCGGCAAGTTGTTTGCCCTGTTCATGGATCATGGCTTCCATCCGGCGGAAACGACGCTCGAATTTCTGGTTGGCACGGCGCAGCGCCGCGCCGAAATCGACCTTGCCGTGCCGGGTTAAATTGGCAGCTACAAACAATACGTCGCCCAGCTCGTCTTCCAGTTCGGCATGGCCAACGCCCTTGGCAAATTCTTGGCGCAGCTCTTCGATTTCTTCATGCAGCTTGTCGAATACCGGATTCGGATCCGGCCAGTCAAAACCGACAGTCGCCGCACGTTTCTGCAATTTCACCGCCCGCTGCCATTCCGGCAAACCGCGCGAAATGCCGGACAGCACGCTGTCATCGTGAACGCCGTTTTTTTCTTCGCGCTCGCGTTTTTTCTGCAGCTCCCACAAACGGGTTTGCTCGTCGGCGTCTTCGACGGTGGCGCCGGCAAACACATGCGGATGCCGGCGCGTCATCTTGTCGCAAATGCTTTCGACCACATCCGAGAATTTGAAGTGGCCCGCCTCTTCCGCCATGCGGGCGTGAAAAACCACTTGCAGCAATAAATCGCCAAGTTCGTCTTTCAGATCCGGCATGTCGTTGCGATCAATCGCATCGGCCACTTCGTAGGCTTCTTCAATCGTGTAGGGCGCAACGGTAGCGAAATTCTGTTTCACATCCCAAGGGCAACCACCGTTCGGGTCACGCAATTTCGCCATGATGTCGAGGAGTTTTTGTATATCAGTCATGCAACCAGCTCCGCCATGGCAAATCCTTATTCGCCAACGCAATAAAATGGGGATTCAACAAACTGTCTTTGGTGTTGTAGCGAAACGGAGTGCCATCGAGATTCAACACGACACCGCCCGCCGCTTCGAGAATCGCTTGGCCTGCCGCGGTATCCCACTCGGAGGTCGGTGCGAAACGCGGATACACATCCAATGTACCTTCGGCGATACGGCAAAATTTCAGCGACGAGCCCATGCTCAATGGCTCGACTTCGCCCATGCGCGCAAGCGCGGCGGCGGTAGTTTCGTCCAGATGTGAACGCGATGCCGCCACACGCAAAGGGCTTTGCAATGTTTTATCGACAGTGATTTTTTTCGTTATGCCGTCCTGCTGGCTAAACGCACCTTGCACATCATCGCCCCACCACAACAGCTTCAGGGCTGGAGCATAAATCACGCCAAACGTCGCGCGACCCTCTTCGATCAAGGCGATATTGACGGTGAACTCGCCGTTCTTCTTGACGAATTCGCGAGTGCCATCGAGCGGATCGACCAGCCAATAACGCGGCCAGATTTTTCGTGTTTGCCAGTCAATGTCGGCCGACTCTTCCGACAATACCGGCATACCCGGCGTCAGGACATTCAAGCCTTGTTCGATGATGTGATGCGCGGCGGTATCGGCGGCGGTCAACGGTGAATTATCGCCTTTGAATTCGACTGCAAAATCCTGCGCGTACACTTTCATGATCGCGTCGCCGGCATCGCGGGCGATTTGCAGAATGGCTTTTTCCAGCTCAGTGCTTAATTTCATTGTCTTGTATATTATTTTCGGGTCTTCAACCAATCACGCACGATATACATGGCTGCCAGCGAACGGCCTTCGGAACAATCCTCGCGCAGCATCAATTCGTTGAAGTTGTCGAATTTCCAGGGCAGCACTTCCAGCGGTTCGGGTTCGTCGCCCGGCAATCTTTCTTCGTACAAATCTTCCGCCACCACCAGATGGATTTCATGGCTCATGTAGGTCGGCGCCAGACTGATGGAACGCAGATGCGTCAGTTTTCTGGCGCCGAATCCAACTTCTTCCTTCAATTCGCGATTGGCGGCATCCAGAATGCTTTCGCCGGCATCCATGCGACCTTTTGGCAAGCCGATTTCATAGCCGTGTTTTCCGGCTGCGTATTCGCGAATCAACAGAATCGTGTCCGGCTGCGGGATGGCTGCAATCATCACGGCGCCATGGCCACGACTTTTCAAGCGTTCATAGCGACGGCGTTCGCCATTGGAGAACTCCAGGTCGAGCCGCTCCATGCGATAAGGCCCGAGGTCCTGCTCCTCGCTGTGATGAATAATGGGTAATGTTGGCATCGCTTTCCTTGGGCTGACGATACATGCAGGCATAGACACGGGGCACGTGAGCCGACATCATTGCGCCATGAAAAATTTATCTGGGCAGAACTCTGATACGCACATGCTAACAGAGGCCGCGGCTTGGCGGCAGCGAGATTTGGCGGTGCTGTGGCACCCCTGCACGCAAATGGCGGAACACCCCGATACATTGCCGCTGGTGCCGATACGTCGAGGTCACGGTGTTTGGCTGGAAGGTGTCGATGGCAAGCAATATCTGGATGCCGTCAGTAGCTGGTGGACGAATTTGTTCGGCCATTCCGAGCCACGCATTGCCGCCGCCATCGCCGAGCAGGCGCAGACATTGGAGCATGTGATTTACGCCGGTTTTTCGCACGAACCCGGCCTGAAACTGGCCGAAGCTTTGGTCGCTGCGACACCGGAAGGTTTATCCCGCGTTTTTTATGCCGACAACGGTTCGGCGGCAGTCGAAATCGCGCTGAAAATGAGCTTCCATCATTTTTATAATCGTGGCGATTTCAAGCGGACGAAATTCATATCGCTAAGCAATGGTTATCACGGTGAAACTCTCGGCGCTTTATCAATGGCCGATATTCCGCTGTACCGGAAAGTCTATGCGCCCTTATTGCTCGAACCCTTGTTCGCACCTTCACCCGATGCCTACGAAGCGGAGCCAGGCGAGAGCGCGGAAAGTTATGCATTGCGCTGTGCGGATAAACTGCAGGCGATCTTCGAGCAGCATGATGGCGAAATCTGCGCACTGATTCTCGAACCGCTGGTGCAATGTGCCGGCGGTATGCGCATGTATCACCCCGTGTATCTGAAACGCGCCCGGGAAATTTGTACGCAGCATGGTGCACACCTGATTGCCGATGAAATCGCCGTCGCGTTTGGCCGTACCGGCACCCTGTTTGCCTGCGAGCAGACCGATATCAGTCCGGACTTCATGTGCCTGTCGAAAGGGCTGACCGGCGGCTTCATGCCGATGTCAGCCGTACTGACCACGCAACATGTGTACGAGAGTTTTCTCGACGTGTCGCGCGAACGGGCTTTCCTGCACTCGCACAGCTACACCGGAAACCCGTTGGCATGTGCGGCGGCATTGGCATCACTGGCCATTTTCGGCAGCGACAATGTGCTCGAAAAAAACAAAATTACCGCAAGTAAAATGACCACACTTGCCGAAAGATTCAAGGAACATCCCCATGTTGCCGAGGTTCGGCAAACCAGCATGATTCTCGCGATCGAAATGGTGCAGGACAAAAATATCGAAGGCTGCCTTCGCTGCCAGCGAACGTCGCGGCCTGCGGGCTTATCAACATGCGATTGCCAACGGCGTGGTATTGCGTCCACTTGGCGATATTCTCTACTGGATGCCGCCTTACTGTATTGATGACGATGCGCTTCAACATTTATCATCGGTGACCGCATCCGCTTTGGACGAGGCGACCCGCTAATGCGCATTATCCGCAGTTATATTTCCGATGCGCTTCATGTTGGCCAGGAACTTGTCCTGTCGGAACTGGCGACCAATCATCTGGTTCGTGTTTTGCGCCTGGGTGTCGGTGATACTTGCGTACTTTTCAATGGCGACGGTTTCGACTATCAGGCAAAAATCATCAGTGTCCTCAAACGTGGCGCTGGCGTTGAAATTGTTTCGTCGCACGCGGTCACGAACGAATCGCCGGTTCACATCACGCTGGTGCAAGGCATCGCCCGTGGTGAAAAAATGGACTGGATTCTGCAAAAGGCGACCGAGCTCGGTGTCCAGCGTATCGTTCCGGTGATCACCGACCGTACCGAAGTGAAACTGGATTCCGAACGCTCGGACAAAAAAATGAATCACTGGATGGGTGTCGTTGCATCGGCCTGCGAACAATCCGGTCGTGCACGGCTTCCTGAAATCATCGAGCCCTGCCCGCTTTCGCACTGGCCGCAACACGACAAGAATTTCAATAAATTTGCGCTGGATCCGAATGGCGTCTTTGGTTTTTCCGACCTGGCCAGTACGAAACCGATTGCAGTAAGCCTCGCGATTGGCCCGGAAGGCGGATTCAGCGAACGCGATCTCGCCACCTTGAAAGCCGGCGGCTTTCAAGGCTTGCGGATGGGCCCCAGAATTCTGCGTACCGAAACCGCAGGCCCCGCCGCAATTGCCGCGCTGAATGTTTTATGCGGAGATTGGAAATAGCAGACCATTGCATGCTGCGTACACACCGATTCGCCAGTATTGAAGTAGGATTGCTGGTGGGGAACATCGGGAAATCGGCGTATGCAAACATCTGACTTGAGTCTTGCTTCCTTGTCGCGAATCCCGTGCGGAGCTTGCCATGCTGGCCGCTGACATCGTCTTCGGCGGCAGCCGATATCTGGACAGCAATACAGGATCGGTGAATTTTTCCCTGTCGCGCGTCATTCCGTCGCAGGGCCTTTTGCAAATGGCGCCTGCCAGTTTTTTTCCACATGGCCTGGCTTTTACGGCGGACGATCGTCGCTTTGCTTATGGTTTCGAAAAAATCGGTCCCGGCGCGGGATTGTTCGATCTGGAATCCATGAGCCTGCTCAACACCATTGCGCCGGTAAAAGACCGCTTGTTCTACGGACATGGTGCCTGCAGTCTGGATGGCCAGCTTTTATACACGACAGAAACTTCGCCATCGGGTGAAGGCGCGATCGGCATCAGGGAAACCGGAAGCTTGCGTTATATCGACGATTTCCCGAGCTTTGGCAGCCACCCACATGACTGCCATCTGCTGGATCAGGGCACCGTACTGGCTGTCAGCAATGGCGGCAGCGAAAAATCCAGTGGCATTCGCGGGTCTATCTGTTACATCGATATTGAATCACGACGCCTGCTGGATCGAATCGAAATGCCGGATGAGCGTTTCAATACCGGGCATTTTTATCCTCTGGACGAACACCGCTCGGTTGTGGTCTCCGCACCACGCCGGGGTTTGGGTGATGATCATCTCGGTGCAATCAGCATGCAGGGCAAAGCCGATTTGCTCGATCTCATTTCAGCACCGGCCGAGATTGTCGGCAATATGTTTGGTGAAGCACTGAGTGTATTGGCAATTCCGGAGGCCGACTTGTTTGTCGTGACGCATCCCACGCCGGGGATGGTGACTTTCTGGCAATTGGGTTCCGGAAAACTGGTAAAACGAATGGACCTGGCACGTGCACGCGGCTTGGTCTTGTCCAATGACAAAAGCGGCGTCTGGATAAGTTACGGCCCGCAGGCTGAGTTGCTGAAACTCAATTTATCAACGCTGGAAATAGAATCGCAAATGCTCGGCACCTACATCACCGGATCCCATCTGTATTCCAAATAAAAACGGGCCCGCATCGCGAGCCCGTTCGTTGTTTATTGCGCTGGAATCAAGCGGCCTGATTCAGTGCCTTGTCCAGCATGAGTTCGATCGACAGCATGTCCGGGACGATGGCGGCATCATCATTCAACATCACTTTGGAATAAATGCCGAGCGGCAATTCCTTGATGTCGTGAACTTCCTGCAAGTTTGTCGTACTGACCGTCACCAGTCGCGGGAAGCCGCTGGACAAGACCGCGAAGTAAGGCAATTTCGGGTTATTGCCGAGCGCTTTCAGCACGGCGACCTTGGTACCGAAAGTGCCGGCTTCCTTGCCCCAGCCTGCAAACATCGAGAACGACATCAGCGGCAAGCGCCAACCGCGCCAGCGAACCCGGCCCAACAGCCAATCGGGAGCATTCTCGACCGGCTCCGGTTCGGAGAAGGTAATAATTTCCGCAATGTTCGCATTGGGCAACAGAATGCGGCCTTCAGCGACGCTGATCAAAACGCCTCGAACATCGGCTTGTTTTACTGTGCTCATCATGCAACTCCGGAAAATTTATCGTTTGAAATACTCAAGCACCATATCCGCCAGTGCCGGAATTTCGGCGGTTTTTCCGCCTTGTTGCAGCAGTGCTTCGGCGGCGGCAGGCTCAAAGCAATTCGCCGGATCCTGTGCCAATGCCAAGCCACCCTGGCTTTGTACGCGTGCGGCAGCACCAGCGGTTTCCACAGCGGCACCGCTAAGCACGATCACGACGCTGTGCTGGGCAGGCAATGATTCGACCAAGGCCTGCTGACTTTCTGCGCCGCCAAAAAATAATTCGTTTTCCACCAGATCCAAGCCGATACCGACCGGAATGACCGCTACCTGGCCAGGCTCCGCCGTTCTGCCCTGCATGGCCAGATACACCGGGAGATTGCTGACTTTTTCAAGTTGCGCGACCAGTCGGTCGTGCTTGCCCACTTCCAGATGCTGGTAAAGCAAGACCGGAACATTCAAGGTGCTTGGCAAAGCTTTCAAGAGCTGACGAACGGCATCAGGACCGCCCATGCCTGCCAGGATCAAGACCGAACCAATATCGGACAAGGGCTTTTCGGCCGGTGCTTCGCCTTCAATGGCTTCGAGTACGAACTTGTTCCGTTTCAGCAATGCGCTGGTCGATGCCGGCTGCGCCGCACCGGGCAATGGAATTTCGGCATCCATATCCAGCAGTGTCAGCGAGGATGCATCGAACTTCGGCATTTCCTTTGTAATCTGTGTCGCCGTAGAGCCGCCACTTCGATCGGAATCTTTTGCAGGCGCGCGAGCCTCTGGCGCTTTCTCTTCCAGATTACCAAAGTCCATATTCCGCGCTACTTCGCGATTATCGTTTTTCTCGAACTCATCCAGCTGGGCCGCCAGTGCAGCAACATCATCATCCATGCTGCTGCTCATTTCCACGGCATCATCGGACTGGTATTTCGAGAAAACAACCGGTTGTTCACTCACTTCAAAGTCAGCCAGAGTACTGACTGTTTCTTCGAAATCCAGCGACGAACCATCTGAAACAGTGACATTATTTTCGCCACTTTCCAGTGCAGACAAATCAATATCGAAATCCGCATCGTCGCCAAGACTGATTTCGTCTTTTATTTCTGCCTGGGAATTATCGAAGCTGATGAAGTCATCTTCATGGATACTGCTGGCAGATTCTTCTGCCGCGGCGGCAGGGGCAGTGAAATCTTCAACGAGAAATTCTTCTGCTGCCTCGGGCATGATGAAATCATTTCCGATTTGTGCTGCCGCATTGGCAGCCGCTTCCGCGGATATGAAGCCATCAAATTCGTCCAGCGCCAATTCATCCACCACCGGCGCCCTGTTTTCCAGCTCGACTTTCGCTTCGGGCAACTCGCGATGTTCTTCACCATGTGCATCAAGTCGCATTGCCTGTTCAAGATCGTCCAGATTTACATCGATGCTGACATCTGTCTCGTGAGCTGCTTCAGGCTGAGGCTCTGGCACATCACGTTGCAAGGCATCCGAATAACTTTCATTGACCGGAACATCCGTCGCAAGAGATTGGGTATCGTGCAGATAATCTTCAAGCTTCGCATCGGCCATTGCTTCGGCCGGCGTTTCAGGTGCGCCGGGCTGGGGCTGCCATTCATCCTGCGACGCCATGGCCGAACCATTGGGCACCGGCGGCATCAAATCGGTGCCGATTATTTTTGCGGCAAGATGTCGTGCCCAGCGATTCAGGTCCCAGCCCTCGAGCTTTCCGCTGACTTCGGCATCGTCATACACGACTTCGACATTCGAGCTGCTCAACAGGGAATCAAATTTGTCCAACGCCGCTTCAATTGACGGCTCCAGACTCACTACCATCACCTTTGGATCAAGATCACTGACTGCACCAAGACTGAGCTCGGACGGATCGCCTTCGCATACCAAATCCGCACCTAGATCCTGCAAAGCAGTGCGGAGTTGATTGCGGGATTCACCCGCCTTGGCCAGAAGAGCAACGCGTACGCCTGCATCAGCCATTGACCGGCTCCATGCCCAGAATTTCAAACACGTTACGCATCAATTCGTTTTCCTGATATGGCTTGCCGAGGTAGCGGTCGACGCCGATATCCATCGCGCGCTGACGATGTTTGTCGCCGGTACGCGAGGTAATCATGATGATCGGCACGTCTTTCAGGCGCGGATCCGAACGCATGTGCTGCGCGACTTCGTAACCGTCCATGCGCGGCATCTCGATATCGAGCAGAACCAGATCGGGGGCGCGCTCGGCCATTTTTTCGACCGCATCGACGCCGTCTTTGGCGGTAAGCACTTCGAAATTGTTCCGCTCCAAGACGCGACCGGTAACCTTGCGCATCGTGATGGAATCGTCGACCACCATGACGGCGGGAATACGTTTGACTTCCGGCGCTGCCACTGGAACCACCGGAGCATCTTCGCGACGAATGATGTTGAAACGACGCACCAAGGGTGCAACGTCGAGAATCATCACCACGCGACCGTCACCCATGATGGTGGCGCCGAAAATACCCGGAATCGAGTTCACTTGCGGACCGACCGGCTTCACCACGATTTCGCGGCTGCCCATCACCTGGTCAACACAGATGGCTGCGCGCAAATCACCGGAACGTGCGAGCAACAACGGCATCTGCAAACTGTCTGCTGCCTTGGCGGAACCGTGACCGATCAAACGACCGAGATCATGGATGGCATAGTCTTCACCTGCGTAAGCAAACACCGGGTTCTCGCCGGACAACTGCGTATCAAGCTCGGTACGACCGATACGGCCCACACCCTGCACCGAAGCGATTGGCACCGCGAAACTGGTTTCACCGATTTTCACGAATACCGCTTGGGTAACAGCGAGCGTAAATGGCAAGCGGATAATGAATTCGCTGCCCTTGCCTTCTTCGGAGTTGATTTGCAGCGTGCCGCCGAGTTGGCGGATTTCACTGTAAACCACGTCCATGCCGACGCCGCGACCAGCAAGGCGACTGACAGTTTCAGCGGTCGAGAAACCCGTTTCCAGAATCATGGCATACAAGGCGGAATCGGAAATTTCGGCATCGGCTGCGAGCAAGCCGCGTTCGATTGCCTTGTTGCGGATCGCTTCCTTGTTCAAGCCGCGACCATCGTCAATGATTTTAAGTACGACTTCGGAACCTTCACGTTGCACCACGATGCGCACGGTGCCTTCTTCGGCTTTTTTCGCCTTGCGGCGATCGGCCGGCAATTCCAGACCATGTGCCATCGCGTTACGCAGCATGTGTTCCAGCGGGGCGGTCATGCGTTCCAGCACGTTGCGATCCATTTCGCCGGATGCACCGTCCACTTTCAATTGCACTTGCTTGCCGGTATCGGAAGCTGCCTGACGCAATACGCGGCGCAAACGCGGTACGAGTGCGTCGAACGGCACCATGCGGGTACGCATCAGACCTTCTTGCAGATCCGAGCTGACTCGCGCTTGTTGCAGCAACAAGGTTTCATATTGACGGGTCAAATCGTCAAGCGTGGTTTCCAGGTTGATCAAGTCGTTGGCGGATTCCGACAACGAACGTGACAGCTGTTGTTGCGTGGTGAAACGGTCGAGTTCCAGCGGATCGAAACTTTCGCCGGTGTCTTCGCCTTCACGTTGATAACGCGCAACGATTTGTGCTTCGGTTTCAATTTCGAGACGACGCAACTGTTCGCGCAAACGAGTCGTTGTTTGTCCCAACTCGCCGAGTGCGCCACGGAATGCGCCCAACTGCTGTTCCAGTCGTGCGCGATAAATCGCGACTTCACCAGCGTAGTTCACCAACTTGTCGAGCAGGTCGGCGCGAATACGCACTTGTTCCTGCGGTGCACGCACACCGGCACCATCGTCTTCGTCGGCGAAAGCTTCGGTCGGAGCCGATAGTGGCTTGAGTGCCGCTGGCGCAACTTTGGCAACCGGTTCCGCCGGGGTCGGCGTCTCGGTAGTAACATCGGAAACCGGCGCAGCTTCGCCAATGATCTTGGTGGTTTCCGGTGCAGCGGCAGTCTCGGTATCGGCAGCAACTTCAAGAGTCTGGCCGAGTGCAAGTGTTTCAAATTGTGCGATCAGGTTGCTTGGCATTGCCAAGGCCCTGCGTTCACCCACACGGGTCACCATGCTGTGCAAACGGTCAAAGCCACGTTCCAGAACAACGATGCCGGTGTTATCCAACGGAACGCGACCCTCAGCAACAGCTTCCAGCAGGGATTCCATCGTATGGCCAAGTTCGCCAACCGGGAAAATACCGGACATCCGGGCGCCGCCTTTCAGAGTATGCAGATCACGCTGAAGGTCGACGATCAAATCCATGTCCGATGGATGGTTGCGCAGTTTTGCGAGCACGCCATCGGAGTGATCCAGAATGTCTCCCGACTCTTCCAGGAAAATATCGAGCAATTCGGTATCCAGATCGCTCATGTCCAATGCTTCGTCCGGATCAACCGGATCGATTGCCAATGGCACTGCGACACGGCTGAAGCTGGCGACTGGAGCAGCCTCTTCCAACTCGGCAACGGCAGGCACTTCTTCAGGTTCATCGGCATAGCGGATTTCTTCTTCCACATGCTCGACCGACAGTTCGGCAGGAGTTTGTTCAGGCTGGCTGATCAACTCATGCGAATCGGATTGATCGGAGTTGGCCTGTTCCGGAATTTCGTCAACGATAGCGTCTGGCATAGGCAGCACATCGCTCGGCGATGTCAACGCATCCAGTTCATCCAGACTCATACCGTAATATTCATCATCCGCCATTGCCGCTTCTGTTACTGCAGAGTCTTCAGCCTGCGCGGGCACAACAAGACCGGCCTCTTCGGAAGCCATTGTCGGCGCGGCAGTTTCAATTGCTGAAGCATCAGCAACAGCAGCATCTTCTTCGGCGAAAGCCGCCTGCGCTTCAACGCTCGGCTGCTCACCATAAGCGGCAATCATCGCGGCAAGTGCATCATCGGCACCCACGAATTCAGGTGCAGGCTCGGGCACGACTTCGATTGCAGCTTCCATCTTCGCTGCCGAAGTTGCATCTTCCATGATGAATTCGGCTTCTTCGGATGCCGCGACAGGTTCCACGATTTCAATTTCACTGACAGCCAGTTCGCTGCTTTCAGGCTCCATGCTCAGGAAAGCATCCAGGGAAACAAGCTCTGCTTCAGGAGCATCTTGAGGCATTTCGACATCGCTGATTTCGCCTGCTGCGGCTTCTGCTGCTGCGGCTTCTGCTGCTGCGGCTTCTGCTGCTGCGGCCTCTGCTGCTGCGGCCTCTGCTGCTGCGGCTTCTGCTGCTGCGGCTTCTGCTGCTGCGGCTTCTGCTGCTGCGGCTTCTGCTGCTACGGCTTCTGCTGCTGCGGCTTCTGCTGCTGCGGCTTCTGCTGCTGCGGCTTCTGCTGCTGCGGCTTCTGCTGCTGCGGCTTCTGCTGCTGCGGCTTCTGCTGCTACGGCTTCTGCTGCTGCGGCTTCTGCTGCTGCGGCTTCTGCTGCTGCGGCTTCTGCTGCTGCGGCTTCTGCTGCTGCGGCTTCTGCTGCTGCGGCTTCTGCTGCTGCGGCTTCTACTGCGGCGGCTTCGCCTGCAAAATCCGGGATCGCGGAGATATCGGGTTTCTCGATCATGGCAACCGATGGCATAGGTTCTGCCTCGGCATCCATGTGAATCGGCACGGATGGCTGGGTCGATTCAGGCAATGCATCACGCAAGCCTTGAATGCGGGCAGCCAAATCTTCAAATTTTGGCAACACGGGCTTCGGACGATCGAGTGCGGTAATCGTTTGACGAATTGCCGCAGCGGCTTCCGATACAAGTGCGACCGCATTGGCGTCCAAACTGACGGAATGCGCCATCGCACGCTTCAGATAACCTTCCAATGGAGCAGTCACGTCGGTAATGGTGGTTACTTCGGTCATCCCGAAAGCGCCATTCATGGTGTGCACGGAGCGAAGCAATATTTCGGTCACTGCGGTGTTGTTATGCGCCCTGGATTCGGAGATCCAGTTTTCGACCGTTTCCAGATGACCAGCCACTTCCGGTTTCAAAATTTCAAACAGAACCGGATCAATCGAGAATTCAACGCCATCGGCAACATCGGCTTCCGCTTCGACAGTATCCGCGTCGGTGGCAACGATGGTTGTTTCAGGCGTTTCGGCAACGGGCGTCGGCATATCGACCAAGCCGCCGACGGGAATATTGGCAGCCACAGCTGCCAATGGAGCCGTTTCGTAATAAACCTCTTCACCCGCTGTCAATTTTTCAGCAATCGCTTCGATCCCTTTCAGGTCGGCATAAACGGTTTCACCCATCAAAGCGGCGCGCAGCAATGGCAGAGTATGAAAAGCCTTGTCCAGCAAGGCCACTACTGCCGGAGAGGCAGCGCGTGTTCCATCAAGAACCCGGTTCAGCAAGCTCTCGACTTTCCAGCTGAATTCACCCAAAGTTTTTGCACCCACAAGACGACCACTGCCTTTGAGGGTATGGAAAACGCGACGAATCGGTCTAAGCAGTTCAGGATTGTCGGGAGCTGAACGCCATGGCGGTAGCAACTGTTCCAGATTGCCGATCTCTTCCTCGAATTCCTCGGAAAAAACTTCGCGAATTTCATCGTCGATTTCGTCGCTGGCGGCATCAAAACTGCCGATCAATTCTCCCACCACGGGTACCGACGAAGCCGGGACCACAGGTGCGACCACGCTTGCAACGGCAACACTGGCAACCGGGATGGCCGGGATTTCAAAAGTTTCGGTATCGAAAGCCGGTGCCGAAGCAGCTTCTTTCAAAATATCGGCAAAACTTGGTTCGCTGGCCTCGGCTGACGCAACAACAGCTGCCGGAGCAAATGCGGCAGGAGCAATTTCTTCTATGACACGAGGAGCTTCCGGCACTGGAACAAAGGGTTCCGGTGCAGCAGCGACAGGTTCGACCGCTGCAGGTTTGGCTGGCTCGATTTTTGCGACCGGAACCGGCGCTTCCTGTGCCGGCAACGGCCAGTAACCAAGAGCCTCGAGGCTATGCTGTGCCACTTCAAGAATTTGATCGCGATTCGGGCGACGGTCACGAACCGCCTCAAGGAAATATTCCAGACTCGCCAATGCATCTGCAAGCCGATCCATTTGCTGGCCATTGGGCACACGCTGGCGCCGCAATAATTCGTTTTCGGTGAAACGGCGCACGCCGGTCAGGTAATCCGGCGCCTTATCGACATCCAGAACTCTGAGTGCGCCAGCGACTTCTTCAAGTAAACGCGGCACTTCATTGAGCTGGGTATGATCCCAATGGGTTTCGACAAAGGCGACAAAGCATTGGCGTGCCTGGGTGAAATTGGTAGCCGCTTCTTTCAACAATACATCGAGTACTTTGCGTGCTTCGGAACTCGGCAACGGGGTGCCTTTGCCTGTCCCGGCTTCCGCATTGTCGTCTTGACCCAGTCTGGCGACCTGGTCATCCAGCGAAGCTTCGACATAGAGCAATGCACCTGCAATATCCAGCAAGGTTGCTTCATCGGCTTTACGCTGGCCGGAAACTACATCATTGATCGCAGTGCGCTGCTCCTGCACTACGCGACGCGCAACGCCAAGACCCAGCATGCCGAGCGTGTCGCCAACGCGATCCAGTGCATCCACTTGCAGGTTCAGATCCGAGGAAGTTGCATTCGGTGTGCGAAGATGCAAATCAAGCGAGTCTTTTACCCGCATCAAATCTTCCTTGATCGCGACCGCAACAGTCGCAAGCAAGGCACGATTATGTCCGGTCAAACTGCCCTGTGCATGCGCAAGCTCTGCCGCATTCGGGACATTGTCGTTCAGGCCGAAAACTTCGCGTATTTCACCGATACGACCGGCATCGGTTGCTTCATGCGCGACGAAATAAAGCAGCTGGCGCGTCAGTTCGATCGGCGGATCGTTGCGGAATGCATCATCGCCGCCTTCTGCCAATCTCTTGATTTCACGCTCGACTTTGCCGAGCGATTGTTTCAGGGCATTACTGGCCTGAAACGCACCCTTGCTGAGGGCATCCAGTGTTCCGGAAGCCACCCAGAACAGACGCCGGGCCGGCTCGGAAAAGGTAATCGGTACCAGCTGGTCGCAAACATCGGTCATGTCCTTGATGTTGCTGGAGCTGTTGTCGTCTTTCAGCCAGCGCAACAGGGCGCCCTGAAACAGATTTCGCAATGTGTCGGCGCGACGGGATAATTCATCTGCAGCCAATGGATAAGTCGGTCCCTTGGCGGAATCGGGCAATGGTCTGGACAAATCCGGCGAGAACAGCACGCTTTCCGACAAACCCTGTTCACCACGGCTTGCGCGCAATTGGTTGAGCAAGGGCAGCAGCACGATGGGAATATCGCGATGGCCGGTCTGCAAACGCTCGAGATAATCCGGCAACTGCACGATGCCTTGCATCAACACACCATAGGCGTTGTCACGCTGCTCAACTTTACCGTCAATCAAGGCCTTGCTGAGTTGCTCCATTTCTTCGGCCACCATCGCGGCGCCGTAGAGTTCGACCATACGGAGAGTGCCCTGCACCTGATGCAGGAATGAAGCGCAGTCTTTCAGCTGCGTGGGATCTTCACCCTCTTCGACGTAAATCTGCAAAGCATTTCGGGCTTGACGCAGTGTTTCGTCAAGTTCCGGCTTTACCCAGGTGAGTGTGGTGAAATCGTTATTGTCGTGCAGCCTCATGCCGAGGTCCTCATGGTGAGCTGTTTGGCGAACCAAACAACTCGTTTAAACCAGCATTCAAAAAATCCATCGTTAAATGACCAAGCCTCAGCCTGGCAATTTAAAGTCGGCTACCGAACGACGTAGATCTGCAGCGAGCTGCGCCAAGTTACCAATCGAATCGGCCGTTTGGCTGGCACCTTGCGAGGTCTGCGTCGTAATTTCCTGAATCACGGACATCGTTGCGGTGATATTCGTAGCAGCGGTGGATTGCTGACGGGCGGCAGTCGAAATGTTTTGAATCAGATCTGCAAGATCGTTCGACACCTTTTCAATCTCGCCGAGTGCCAAGCCGGCGTCTTCTGCCAAGCGAGCACCGGACACCACTTCGGCCGTCGTTTGTTCCATCGAACTCACGGCTTCGTTGGTATCGGATTGAATGGTTTGAACCAGTGTTTCAATTCGCTTGGTCGCATTGGATGCGCGTTCTGCGAGTCGTTGCACTTCGTCGGCCACCACGGCGAAGCCGCGGCCTGCTTCACCGGCAGATGCCGCCTGAATAGCGGCGTTAAGAGCAAGAATGTTGGTTTGTTCGGCGATGTCGTTAATCAGTTCCACGATCGAACCAATTTCCTGCGAGCTTTCACCCAGTCGTTTAATACGTTTCGAAGTTTCCTGAATCTGGTCACGGATGTTGTCCATGCCCTGAATCGTCTGGCGCACGACGTCGGCGCCTTTTGCGGCGATTTGCACGGAGCGCGATGCCACGTCGGCCGACTCGGCGGAGTTTTTCGACACCTGGTCAATGGAGGTCGCGATCGAGTTGATTTGTTGCGAAGCCGACGTAATCTGTTGCGCCTGATGTTCCGCAGCTTCTGCCAGATGCATCGCGGTTGCCTGCGTTTCCTGTGCAGCAGCAGCCACCTGCACGGCGGTTTCATTAATGGTCGACACCAGGGAGCGCAGCTGATCCACGGCGAAGTTGATGGAGTCCGCGATCGCGCCGGTAATGTCTTCGGTCACTGTCGCTTTTACAGTCAAGTCACCTTCACCGAGCGAACCGATTTCGTCCAGCAAGCGCAAAATAGCTTCCTGGTTACGTTGGTTGATTTGCTTGGTTTCGCTCAACTGGATGCGTTGCGCTGCCGAGGCGGTTCTCAACAAGCCGACCAGGGCGAAAATGGCAACGATTGCCGAAATGCCTGCAATCCAGACGTTCGGGAACAGTCGTTTCTGGTTGATGGTATCGAAGGATTTCAGCAGTGCCGACGAATTTTCTTCGAGCACGTTGGAATCACCGGAAATTTGTTCGTTGGCCTGTTGCACTTCGAACAAATCGGTCGATGCCTGCAAAATGGCATCCATTTCCTTTTGCGAATCAACATACAGCTTTTCCACCGCGCCAACGGCACTGGCAGCGGTCGGTGACGTCACCTGGCTGATACCCATGCGGGTGTCGCCTTTTTGCAAACCCGTCAACACTTGCGAGAACACCGATGAGTCGCGCGACAGAGCATCGGCAGCCGTGATGGCATTGTCGCCACCGGCGCGGATTTCCGTTACACGACGCGACATCCGGTCTGCGAGCACGATTTGACGGTTGGCAAGGTTGATCTGTGATGCAGGCGCACCGCTATCGGCCATCTGGCGAACCACCTCATCCAGACGGGCAGAAATTTGCGGGATGCGGGCCGAGAAGCTGCCGGCATTGTCGGAGAATTCCAGAATCTGCTTCTGGCTGGTGGAAATGCGGTTGGCATCCTTGGACATGCGGGTCCAGACTTCGGTCACCTTCGCCAACGCAGATTTCACGCCCAGTGCATTGAGGTTGTTACGGTAGGCGTCGACCCCGTTGCCACCGTCGTTCAGCGATTTGACGATGGTATCGATGCGGGCCTTGGTGGTCTGGAACGCATCGAAGGATTCGGCTTTACCGCCCACGGCTTCCTGCGAGTACTTCGCCAACTTCTGCGATAGCACCTGCAACTCGGCGCTGACGGCTCGGGCGTTGTTTTCCCGTCCGCTCAAATATGTTTGCAAGGTGACGTTCGCACCAAGCACCAAGAGCGAAGTGACGAGAATGCCGGCCCACATCCTGGTGCCGAAACCCGAGACTTTATTCGATACCGAGCTGAATTTGCTGCTCATAGTTAAACCTCACCCCATAAAAAAACATTAGAAGCCGCCTTCATAGGACAGCCTGCCGAAATTCCGGTGTGCGTGCCAACAAAGACATGTTGAACACACCCCATTGTGAATCATTCAATTGGTAAACCTGACTGACAAAGTTGCTGTAGCGCCCTACGTACTGTTCTTCGATTTCAACGCGATGGGTGTCATTGAAGGTACGCTGGCCGAATAGCTCGTCGATCAGCACGGCGACATTGCCGCCTGCCTGGCGAATGACGAGTACGCGCTGGCCGTCGTGTACCACCGTACGGTCGCCTTCGAGAAATTGTTTCAGATCGACCACGGGCAGCAAGCTGCCGCGGACGTTGGCTACACCGAGCATCCAGGGATTGGCGCCGGGCACTGCAGTGACGCTGGGCAAGGTAATGATTTCGACGATTTCATCGAATGACGAAACAAACCGGCGTTTGCCCAGGCGATAACCAACACCACGCCAGTGACCCGCTGCCTCGATCATTTCCGGACGTCCCGGTGCATGCACCAGCGAACGCTGTTCGTAATCCTGCAAAACGTCAAAGGAACTTAGGCGGGGGGCTGCGTTATTTGCCATGGCCGCCTCAGCTTGCTTTCACGTATTTGCGAATTGCGGAAAGCAACTCGTCACGCGTGAACGGCTTGGTCAGATATTCATCCGAACCGACGATGCGACCACGGGCTTTGTCGAACAAGCCGTCTTTCGAGGACAGCATGATGACGGGAATGCCCTTGAACATCTGGTTGTTTTTGATCAGGGCACAAGTCTGGTAGCCATCGAGGCGCGGCATCATGATGTCGACAAATACCACCTGTGGCTGATGGTCGGCAATTTTCGACAATGCTTCGAAGCCATCCGTCGCCGTAACGACATTGCAACCTTCTTTTTTCAATAAAGTTTCCGCAGTTCGACGAATCGTCTTCGAGTCGTCGATCACCATGACACGCAAGCCGGTCAGGTTGTTGTCTTCCATCTCAATCCCCATTCCCTGTTTCAGGCGCCATGTCTGGCATTTACACACTGACTTATATCTCAATCACCCGTTAAGGTGTCAAGCCTTATAAGCACTTTTTTAACAAAACGTGACACTCTGCACCTTGCAGCTTAGCCCTGTTAGGCTACACCTTCTTGAAGCCGGAGTCTTGGAATGTCGATCGTTTGTGCCGTTGTAATGGATCCGATTAACGCAATCAACACGGCGAAGGATTCCACTTTTGCCATGCTGCTGGAAGCACAGCGGCGTGGCCATACACTTTATTACATCAAACCCCATAGCTTGAGCGTAAGAAGTGGACAGGCATGGGCGCAAATGGCGAGTTTGAAAGTTGCCGACAGCAAGGAAAACTGGTTTGAACTCGGCGAATTCGAGGCCAAAGCCCTGACCGATACTCAGGTCGTGCTGATGCGTACCGACCCACCGGTGGATTCGCATTATCTGCACGACACCATCATTCTGAGCCTGGCACAAAAAGCGGGCGTACTCGTCGTCAACGACCCGCAAGGCCTGCGTGACCTGAACGAAAAGCTTGCAGCGCTCCTGTTCCCGCAGTGCTGCCCGGAAACCCTGGTCAGCCGCGACAAGGCCCAGTTGAAAGACTTCGCCGAGACCCACGGTGAAATCGTTCTGAAGCCGCTGGACGGCATGGGCGGGCGCTCCATTTTCCGTTCCAAGCACGGCGACCCGAATCTCAATGTGATCATCGAGACCCTTACCGATGGCGGGCGCTCACTCACGATGGCTCAGCGTTACATCCCGGAGATTACCCAAGGCGACAAGCGTATTTTGCTGATTGACGGCGAGCCGGTTCCCTATTGTCTGGCCAGAATTCCGCAGGGAACCGAGTTCAGAGGCAATCTGGCCGCAGGCGGTCGTGGCGAAGGCCGCCCCCTGAGCGACCGGGATCGCTGGATTGCTTCCCAGGTCGGGCCGGAACTGAAACGCCGCGGCATGATTTTTGTCGGGCTCGATGTCATTGGTGACTATCTGACCGAAGTGAACGTTACCAGCCCCACCTGCATTCGCGAACTGGATAAACAATTCGGATTGAACATCGCCGGCCAAATGTTTGACGCTATCGAGGTACGACTTGAGCGGCATTCCTGATTCGAGCACTGCAACGCCTCCCGTTGCCCCAAAAATCGGCCCCAACGAACGCTTGAGCGCGACCTTGGCTTTGGCCGCCATTTTGCATGGCATCGTGATTCTGGGGGTCGGCTTCAGTCTGGAAGACGCGGCGCCGGTGATGCCGACGCTGGACGTCATCCTGACCGAAACCCAGACCACCGAAGCGCCCAAGCAGGCCGACTTTATTGCGCAGGCGAACAATAAGGGCGGAGGCGACAAGGATGAAGCGCGCCGTCCAAGGGAATCCCAACTGGCCAGCGTGCCCAAGCCGGACCCTGGCATTGCCCCGATCCAGATGACGCAACAGGCTCCTGCACCGGAACCGGACTCGAAGCAACGCGTTTTGAGCACAACGGCCGACAGCGAGCAAAAAGTCGCCAAGCCGGAAGAGCACCCCATCACCACGCCGCAAAAACTGCCGACCGGCCGTGAATTGATGCAGCAAAGTCTCGAGATGGCCCGACTGGCAGCCGAAATTGAACGCAAGCAGGAGCTTTACGCCAAGCGGCCCAAGAAAAAGTTTATTTCCGCCAGCACCCAGGCTTATGAATACGCTTCTTATATGCGCGACTGGGTGCGCAAGGTGGAACGGGTAGGCAACGCCAATTATCCGGAACAGGCTCGCATCAAGAACCTATCCGGCACGCTGGTAATGACGGTGGCGATCCGCCGGGACGGCAGCGTGGAAGACATCGTGCTGACCACACCCAGCAACATCGTGGTCCTTGATCAGGCTGCGATAAAATTCGTGCGCCTGGCACAACCCTTCGCTCCGATTCCAAAAACCTCGGAAAATATCGACGTGCTTTACATCACCCGTACTTTCAAGTTTTACGGGAACGGGGATTTGGAAACGTTTTGACTGCAGGGGCGCTGCTTGCTGCGCCCAAGAATTGTCGAGGTGTTAGGGCGCAGCAAGCAGCGCCCCTACGTGAAAAACAAAAATCACGTCAGTAGTGTTTTCAGTACCGCCATCCGCACAGCCACGCCATTACTCACTTGCGGCAGGATGATCGATTGCGGGCCATCGGCCACTTCATCGGCAATTTCGACGCCGCGATTCATCGGGCCCGGATGCATCACGATGGCATCATGCTTCGCGAGTGCCAGTCGCTTTTGCGTCAAGCCATAATCACGGAAATAGCCATCCAGAGAATTGATCAGGCCTTCCTCCATGCGCTCGCGCTGCAAGCGAAGCATCATCACCACGTCCACGCCCTGTATCGCCTGATCAAAGTCTTCAAAGCGTTTGCACCCATCGATGGTGCCATCGGTCGGCAACAGACTGCCGGGGCCGCATACGCGAATTTCTCCGGCACCCAAGGTGCGCAGCGCATTCAAATCCGAACGCGCGACGCGCGAATGCTTGATATCGCCGGCAATCAATATCTTCAGGCTGGAAAAATCGCTGCCCTTGAACTCGCGGATGCTCAGCATGTCCAGCAAGCCCTGGGTCGGATGTTGATGGCGGCCATCGCCGGCGTTGATGATGCAGGTGCCGGGGCCCGCGGCTTCCGCGAGCTTTGCGACGGCGCCATTTTCCGAATGCCGGATGACGAAAGCATTGACTCCCATCGCTTCGAGGTTTTTCAGCGTGTCGATATCGGTCTCGCCCTTTTTCCCGGACGATGTCGATGCATCAAAGGTGAAGACATCCGCACCCAGACGCTGGGCTGCCAGCAGAAAAGAGCTGCGCGTGCGTGTGGAATTTTCGAAGAAAAGGTTGCAGACCGTTTTGCCCTGCAAATGCTGTCGAAGTGCGTTACCGCCGAGCGCATCGGTACGGAACTCGCGTGCCGATTCGAGCAATTTTTCCAGAGCGGTACGCGGCACATCCTCCAGGCTCAGAAAATGCCGGAAGCGACCGTCGGGAAAAAATTGAAGACTCATAGGGGGTCCACTCCGGAAACAGGATTTGATGTCGAAGAATTGGCTGAAGAAGATTGGGATGCCGCGGTATCCACCAAAGTACGTGCGCCCGGTTCATTCAACCAGCGCTCGACAATAATGACGGCAGCAAGGGCATCCAGATTGGCGGCCTGGTGACGTTTTTTGGTGCCGGCTCGACGTGCTTCGGCAAATCGCTGCGCAGCTTCAATCGAAGAATTGCGCTCGTCAATTTGCTCGACCGGAAGTTGATAGCGCTTGCCGATCTCGATGGCGAATTTTCTCGCGCGTTGCCGGGAAGCCTGGTCACCGCCATCGAGCGTCTGAGGATCGCCGACCACCAGAGCCTGCGGCATCCATTCTTTTATCCAACGATTCAGGCTTGCCCAATCGACCTGGTTGTCGAAAACATCCAGCACGCCTACCTCGCGTGCACTCATCGAAATGCAATTCCCGACCGCAATACCGATACGTCGCGCACCGACATCGAAGCCAAGCACGGTGGTGACGCTCATCAGGCTCGCCCCGAATAATCGGTGACTTGCGAGAGATTCACGCCGAGGCTTTTTGCCGCCGCCTTCCAGCGCTCGTGGATGGCAGTATGAAATAGGATGGCCTGGTCGGCTTCGACGGTCAGCCACGAATTGGCAGCGATTTCCGCTTCCAGTTGGCCGGCGGTCCAGCCCGCATAACCCAGCATGATGACCGCGTTCCTGGGTCCCTGCCCCTTTGCCATCGCCTCCAGAATATCGCGCGAGGTGCTTACGGCCAGGCCATTGCCGAAACGCAGGGTGGAACTCCATTCGCGGGAATCATCGTGCAATACGAAGCCGCGATCCGGTTGAACCGGCCCGCCAAGCAATACCGGGATATCGGCCATTTCCTTCGACTCGCAGTCAATCTGCATCTGTTCAAACACTTCACCTAGCGTGAAGTCGGAGATCCGGTTGATGGTCAAACCCATCGCGCCTTCGGCATCGTGCTGGCAAAGCAAGGTCACGCCTTGGGCAAAATTCGGATCATCCATCGCCGGCATGGCAATAAGAAAGTGCGCGGTGAGCGATGAATTGGGCGGCATGGCGTTATTTTAGCCCCCGCAGTCGATTTCTACAAAAAAGCCGGGCATTGCCCGGCTTTTTGCTTGATCGAAACAAAAAATCACTTCACTTCGGACAATTCCACGCCATCCATGCCCTGCGACAATGAGCGGGCATCGCCGCCCTGAGCCAGTTTGATTTTCAGGCGGACTTCGTTGGTCGAGTCGGCGTAACGCAACGCATCTTCATAGGAAATTTCACCGGCCTGATAAAGCTCGAACAAGGCCTGGTCGAAGGTTTTCATGCCAAGGTTGGTCGATTCCTTCATGACCTCCTTGATCTTGTGGATTTCGCCGTCGCGGATGTAGTCCTGCACCAGCGGCGTGCCGAGCAGAATTTCCATCGCGACCCGGCGGCCCTTGCCGTCCGGTGTCGGAATCAATTGTTGCGCGACGATGCCTTTCAGGTTCATCGACAAATCCATCAGCAACTGGCTGCGGCGATCTTCCGGGAAGAAGTTGATCATCCGGTCCAGCGCTTGGTTGGCGTTGTTGGCATGCAGCGTACACAGCACCAAGTGACCGGTTTCTGCGAAGGCGACAGCATGGTCCATGCCTTCGCGGGTACGGATTTCGCCGATCATGATTACGTCCGGAGCCTGACGCAATGTGTTCTTCAAAGCGGCTTCCCAGCTATCGGTGTCGATGCCGACTTCACGCTGGGTAATGATGCAGCCCTCGTGCTTGTGCACGAATTCGATTGGGTCTTCGATCGTGATGATGTGACCGGAAGAATTCATGTTGCGGTAGCCGATCATCGCGGCAAGCGAGGTAGATTTACCGGTACCGGTCGCGCCGACGAACAGGATGATGCCGCGCTTGGTCATCGCCAGGGTCTTGATGACCGCCGGCAGGCTTAATTCTTCAATGGTCGGGATGCGGGTTTCGATACGACGCAACACCATGCCGACCTGGTTGCGCTGATAGAAGCAACTGACACGGAAGCGACCGACGCCGGAAACACCGATCGCGAAGTTGCATTCGTGGGTTTTTTCAAATTCTTCGCGCTGGGCCGGGCTCATCACGTTCAACACGAGATCGCGACTTTGCTGAGGTGTGAGCGGGTTCTGGGTAATCGGCGAAAGCTTGCCATTGACCTTCATGGAAGGCGGCACGCCAGCGGTAATAAAAAGATCAGACGCTTTCTTGTGCGCCATCAGTTTTAGAAACGAGGTGAAATCAATGCTGCTCATGGCGAACTCCGCGAGTGACGAAACGTGCCCGGGGGAGCCCGTTCCTTATCAGGTTTGTCTAAGATACCCCAACTTGGGCATGGCGTCTGCCCATCCTCGAAGGCCACCGAGACGGGTTTCCATTCGTTCATTTTCCGGATGAACGAATGGTAGCAGCAAGGCAAGCCGACACCAGACAAGTCCCGGCTTAATCGAAAATGCGCTTGTCCTTGGCGTATTCCTGGGCCTGGTTTTTGGTGATCAAACCGCGTTTGACGAAGTCCAGCAGATTCTGGTCCAGCGTCTGCATGCCGACGTTTTGACCCGTCTGGATAGCGGAATACATCTGTGCGACCTTGTCTTCACGAATCAGGTTTCGAATGGCAGGCACCGCCACCATGATTTCATGGACGGCAATACGCCCGCCGCCCACTTTCTTCAGCAGCGATTGCGAAATAACGGCACGAAGCGATTCGGACAACATCGAACGCACCATCGGTTTTTCACCGGCCGGGAACACGTCGATGATCCGGTCCACGGTTTTCGCCGCCGAACTGGTATGCAGGGTACCGAACACCAAGTGGCCGGTTTCCGCCGCCGTTAGCGCTAGGCGAATGGTTTCAAGATCGCGCAACTCGCCGACCAGGATGTAATCGGGATCTTCCCGCAATGCCGAGCGCAGGGCCTCGTTGAAGCCATGGGTATCACGATGGACTTCACGTTGGTTAAGCAGGCATTTTTGCGAGGTATGCACGAATTCGATCGGGTCTTCGACCGTCAGGATATGGCCGAACTCGTTTTTATTGATGTGATCCACCATCGCGGCAAGCGTGGTCGACTTGCCGGAACCAGTAGGGCCGGTCACCAGAATCAAGCCCTGGGGTTGATTGATCAGCTCCTGGAAGATTTTCGGACAGGCCAATTCCTCCAGCGTCAGGATTTGGCTCGGAATGGTACGGAAAACCGCACCGGCACCACGGTTTTGATTGAATGCGTTGACGCGGAAACGTGCCAGACCCGGGATTTCAAAACTGAAATCGACCTCGAGAAATTCTTCATAGTCGCGACGTTGCTTGTCGGACATGATGTCGTAAACCAGCGAATGCACCTGCTTGTGGTCAAGCGCCGGGATATTGATGCGGCGAACATCGCCATCGACGCGAATCATCGGCGGCAAACCCGCAGAAAGATGTAAATCCGAGGCTTTGTTCTTTACCGAAAATGCCAGTAATTCTGCGATATCCATTGCCAAACTCCCCTAATGTGCAAATCGTGTGTAGGCACAAGCTATGTCCTCGGGGCAGTATAACCCTCTCGACGAACTCAACAATCCCCGGCATGAACAATCTTTTAGACCAGGCACTGCGCACCACCTTGCAAAAAATAGATAACGCAAGCCATGCCGCCAATCGGCCAGAGAAGGCCGTTTTGCTGGCAGTATCGAAAATGCAGCCGGCCTCCGCCATCCGTGAATTGGCCTTGCTGGGCCAGCGTGCCTTTGGCGAAAATTACGTACAGGAAGCGCTGGCCAAGCAAGGTGAATTAGAGGACTTGAAGCTGGAATGGCATCTGATCGGTCCACTTCAATCCAATAAATGTTCCGAAGCGGCCCGACATTTTGACTGGGTTCACAGCGTGAGTCGGATCAAGCTGGTCGAACCACTGAACCGTTATCGTCCGGAAAATGCGAAACCGCTCAATGTGCTGATTCAGGTCAATATTGATGGTGAAGCCAGCAAATCGGGCTGCTCGCCGAACGAAATAGATTCCATTGCCGATGCCATACTCCAAGCACCCCGCCTCAAATTGCGAGGATTGATGGCCATTCCCGAACCATCGCCTGATCTCGAAAAACGGCGTTCCAGCTTCCGGCAATTGAACGGCCTGTTTCAGCGTCTCCAATCGCACCATCCGGACTGCGATACGCTTTCGATGGGCATGAGTGATGACTTCGAACTGGCGATTCACGAAGGTTCCACGCTCGTGCGAATTGGTTCGGCATTGTTCGGCGCGCGAAAAGCCTAGCGCGCGGCTTTGCGCACGGACCATAATGATTCATCACCTTCAAGATTCTTTCCCATGTCTTCGAACTCGAACATCAGCATTACTTTTATTGGTGGCGGCAATATGGCGCGCAGCCTGATCGGCGGCATGATTCAGAAAGGTTTGCCCGCCGATAAAATCAAGGTCGCCGAACCGGTTGCCGCGTTGGCCGAAGCCTTGGCGAAAGATTTTTCAGTTGCGACGTTTAATGACAACAATCAAGCGGCCAGTAACTCCACTATCTGGGTGTTTGCGGTAAAGCCGCAGGTGATGAAATCGGTCTGCCAGCAATTGGCGCCACTGGCACAGGCAAACAAACCGCTGATCGTGTCGATTGCGGCCGGGATCACTTCAGAACAGTTGGATGCCTGGCTGGGCGGCAATATGCCGGTCGTCCGCATCATGCCGAACACGCCCGCCCTGCTCGGCGCCGGGGCCAGCGGATTATTTGCCAATGCCTATGTCGATGCGGAGCAAAAACGGCATGCGCAGGATTTGATGCAGGCCACCGGCATTACCGTGTGGATTGAAAACGAGAACCTGATGGATGCGGTAACGGCCGTTTCCGGCAGCGGCCCTGCCTATGTTTTTTTGCTGGCCGAAGCGATGCAGGCGGCGGGTGTTGCACAAGGTTTGTCCGAAGACGCCGCACGCGCACTGACGAATCAAACCTTGCTGGGAGCCGCACGCATGCTGGCGGAAACCGGCGAGCCTGCCGATGTCTTGCGTCAACGCGTGACATCACCCGGCGGCACTACCCAGGCAGCGATTGAAAGTTTCGAAGCGCAAGGCTTTCGCGGCATCGTCAACAATGCGATTGAAGCGGCGACCCAGCGTGGACGGACACTGTCGGCGGCGAATGATTAAACCTGGCCATGTATTCGCCGACCAATATGATTTTATGGTTCCTGGCGGGCATTGCCGGCTTTGTCTTCGGCATCTTCCTTGCTTCATCACTCCAACTACATGAACCCTTGTATATCTTTTCGCTGGCAAGCCTGTTTGCCTTCGTCTGCACCACGATTGCCTACAAGTTGACCCACTTTTTCATTCATCGAATCAGCGGCCGCATCGCCTATGCCTTGGCGGGTTCCATTGTTCTTGCAGCTCTCGTTTCCTCGGCCTTCCTGTTAATCGGAGTGTACTGACACCATGAAAATATTCCCGAAATTTCAGGGCATCGTTTTGCTGCTGCTCCTGTCCATTACCAATCTGGCCTGCGCCCAATTCCTGAAATCCGGTGACATCCGCGTTTACGCGAATGCCATGCCGAGCTCGCAACTGAATGCCGAAGTCGCACGGCAATACGGCATTACCCGTTCTGCCTCGCGGGTATTGCTGCATGTGGTCGTGCGCGAGGGTACGCCTGGCAAGGACAAGACCCTGCCTGCGACAATTACGGCGGTCGGCATCCGTAAAAACGGCGAGCGAAACAGCATCAATATGCAGCTCACCAAGGAAGGTCAGGATGTTTACTATCTGGGCGAGCTGAACATTTCGAAAAACGAAGCCATCAACTTCGAAATCATTACCCAGATCGATAAACAGAAACCGATGCGGATGACTTTTTTCCAGGAGTTTTTCAGCCAGTGACTCTATTAATGGTACGCCACGGCCAGGCCAGTTTCGGCAAGGCAAATTACGATGAACTGTCCGAACGCGGACATTCGCAAGCCTATCAATTGGGTCTTTGGTTGGCTGATCACCGGCATCAGTTTTCGCATGTTCGCATTGGCGATATGAAACGCCACCGGCAGACGCTTGAAGGCATTCAAAAGGCTTATCAGGAACGCGGTCTGTCATTGCCGAATGCCGACGTGGATGCAGACTTGAACGAATTCGATCACGGCAGCGTTTTTTCCGCCTACATGCAACAGCACGCCCATACCGATATCGTCAAAGCCGCTGCCGGCGGCGAAACCCGTGCTACCGGCGCGATGGTTTACGCTGCGCTTGTTGCGTGGATGAATGATGATCTCGGCGAACTGCCCGAGACCTGGCAGGGCTTCGGTGCGCGTGCACGCGAGGCGGCCGGCCGCCTGCATGATGTCGACGGCGACGAAACCCTGGTCATCAGTTCCGGCGGGCTGATCTCGCGAATCGCACAGGCGGCGCTGGAAGTGCCTGATCACCGCGCTGTCGATCTGAATATCTCGCTGCGCAACTCGGCATTGAGCGAGTTTCATGCACGCGATCGACAATGGCGGCTCGGGATGTGGAACGCACTGCCGCATTTGCACAGGGCAAAAGAAATGTGGACCTATTTTTAGCGACCCGTAGGAGCGACCTTTAGGCGCGACAAATTCCGCCTGACCGGTCGCGCCTAAAGGTCGCTCCTACGGCGCTCCTCCATTTGAATTATGCTGCACGCAAGATCGCAAGCCGACGATATGCCTACAATCAGGAATACCCCATGAACTCTCTTTTCAGTTTCTCGCCGCGTGCACTCGAGCTGCAGCAACAACTTGCCGCCTTCATGAGCGCGCATGTTTATCCGGCCGAGAAAGAAGTCGCCGTCTGGGATGCCGATTCCGCGAAGCGCTGGACTTCGGCACCGGTTATCGAAACCCTGAAAAGCGAAGCAAAGAAAGCCGGGCTCTGGAATTTATTCCTGCCGGACAAAACCCATGGTGCCGGATTGTCCAACCTCGATTACGCGCCACTCGCCGAACAAATGGGGCGCGTGCTCTGGGCATCGGAAGTCTTCAATTGCAACGCGCCCGATACCGGCAATATGGAATTACTCGCACATTTCGCAAGTGACGAACAAAAATCAAAATGGCTGACGCCGCTGCTCAACGGCGACATCCGTTCGGCCTTCGCGATGACCGAACCCGACGTGGCCTCTTCCGACGCCACCAATATTGCATTGCGCATCCATCGCGACGGCGATGATTACGTATTGAATGGCCGCAAATGGTGGATCACCGGTGCCGGCGATCCGCGCTGCAAGATTCTGATCGTGATGGGTGTAACAAACCCCGATGCCGACAAACATTCGCAACACTCGATGATTCTGGTGCCGATGGACACGCACGGCCTGAAAGTCGCGCATGCGCTTGAAGCCTTCGGTTTCGACGACGCCCCCAGCGGTCACGTCGAATTGAATTTCCAGAACGTGCGGGTGCCGAAAGAAAACCTGATCCAGACCGAAGGCAGCGGCTTTGCCTTGGCGCAGGCAAGACTAGGCCCGGGTCGCATCCATCACTGCATGCGCTTGATTGGCCTGGCGCAGCGCGCGCTGGAAATGATGATCCATCGTGCGCAAACCCGCGTGGCCTTCGGCAAACCGCTGGGCGCACAGGGTATGGCGCAGGAAGCGATCGCCTTGTCCCGTTGCGAAATCGAACAGGCGAGATTGCTTACCCTGAATGCGGCGGCGGCACTCGATCAGGGCAACAACAAAACCGCCAAGGACGAAATCGGCATGATCAAGATCATCGCGCCGCGCATGGCCTGCAACGTGATTGACCGTGCGATACAGATGCACGGCGCCGGTGGCTTGCAAGATCCGTTCCTGGCGCATGCCTTCGTCGGCGCGCGTTGCCTGCGACTGGCGGATGGTCCGGATGAAGTGCATATTGCCGCACTGGCACGTTCGATGTTGAAAGCCTGATATTGAAACCCTGATACCCCGGACCCCCGAATGAACACCACTACGCTCGATCTTGATGACGAAATACTGGCCATCTATCTCAAGAAACATCTTGAGGGCTTCTGTGGTCCGTTGACGTCGAAAAAGTTCAAGGGCGGCCAGAGCAACCCGACCTATTTGCTGGAAGCGAAAAGCGGCAATTACGTATTGCGTCGCAAACCACCGGGCAAGTTGCTGGCGTCAGCGCATGCGGTGGACCGCGAGTTCCGCGTATTGACGGCACTGCACGGCAGCAAGGTGCCGGTCGCAAAGCCCTATCATTTATGCAAGGACGACAGCGTTATCGGTTCGATGTTTTACGTGATGGAATATATCGACGGCGATATTTTCTGGGATCCGTCTTTCCCGGACTTCACGCCGATACAACGTGGCGATTACTACGAAGCCATCCTGCAAACCATGGCCGCGCTGCATTCTGTCGATATCGAAGCGGCGGGGCTGGCGGATTACGGAAAGCCCGGCAATTATTTTGCCAGACAAATATCGCGCTGGTCGGAACAATATCGCGCTGCCGAAACCGACGACATCGAGGCGATGAACAGCCTGATCGAAATGCTGCCGCTACGCTGTCCGGATGACGACGGCAGCGTCGCATTGGTGCACGGCGATTTCCGTATCGACAATCTGATGTTTACAAAAAACAAACCGCAAATCGCCGCGATCGTCGATTGGGAATTATCCACGCTCGGTCACCCGCTCGCCGACCTCGGTTATTTCTGCATGGCATTGCGGCTCCCGCGCAATCCCGCGCTACCAGGTTTGGCAGGCATGAACCGCAAGGAACTCGGCATTCCGTCCGAAGAAAAAATCCTCGCGCGTTATGCGGAACTGACCGGGCGCGAAATTCCCGAGGACTGGCCGTTCGTGCTGGCCTTCTGTTTTTTCCGTCTCGCCGCCATTGCACAGGGCGTCGCCAAAAGAGCGCAGCAAGGCAATGCATCGAGCGAACAGGCGATGCAGGCAGGACAAATGACTGCCCTGCTTGCACAGATGGGCCTGAAAATACTCGACTGAATATTCGCCTGCTGCGAGTGGCACGGCGGCCTTACTAAAGCCGGTCCAGCGGACTTGCCGTTTGACGAATCGCGTGTTGCACATGCGTATAAATCATCGTCGTATTGATGTTGCGATGACCAAGCAAGAGCTGGATGGTCCTGATGTCGGTACCGTCCGCAAGCAAATGGGTCGCAAACGAATGGCGAAGCGTGTGGACACTGGCATGTTTGTGTATTTCCGCTTTCGCCAGAGCGGCCTTGAATGCCCGCTGTACGGTCGAATCGGGCGCATGCCAGCGCAGCATTCGTCCGGTTTCGGGACAAGGCCTGACTGCCGTGGAGGGAAAGACGAATTGCCATGCGACACTGCGGGCCGAGCCCGGATATTTCCTGTGCAAGGCTCCGGGCAAGGGAGCAAATCCGCGACCATTCATCGCATCCTCCTTGTATAGCGCAATAACCTTCAGCAAGTGACGCTGCAGCGCGTCGGACAAACGCAAAGGCAGAAGACTGGTTCGATCCCTGCTTCCTTTTCCGTTGCGAATGCTGATCGTCTTCGCCTGGAAATCGATGTCCTTGACGCGCAACGTCATTGCTTCAGTCACTCTCAATCCCGCGCCGTAAATAAGCTCGGCCATCAATCTCGGAGTACCCGACATATGGGACAGCACGAGTCGTACTTCTTCCACCGTCAGTACGACGGGAATCCTGCTGATATGCTGGACACGCTTCAGACCCTTGATATGGCCGACCTGCATTTCCAGCACATCGCGATACAGGAATATCAATGCATTCAGGGCCTGCGATTGCGTGGTGGCGGCAACATGTTTTTCTACCGCCAGAAAATTGATATAGGGCGCAATGCCCTCGACACCAACATCGCGTGGGTGCCTGATCTTGTGAAAATAAATATATTTCCGAATCCAGAACCGGTAAGCCTCCTCGGTTCGACGGCTAAAATGCCGCCGTCTGCAAACCGTCGAAACCAGATCCATCAATCGGGGTGCAGTCGGTGCTGCGGATGAAATACCCCATCACTATCGCTCCTTTCAGTTGGTTAAAAAAGTCACGATAACGCATTTTCCCGGGTGACAAGGCGAAAGTATTTTTCGCGCGGGAAGACGGCGACGCACTCGATCCGGAAGGCCATATGTGGTGGTTCACCCAACGCATTCGCGGGTAGAACGTAGGGGCGCCTGCTTGCTGCGCCCTGCCTTATCGAGTGTAGTGGGGCGCGCAGCAAGCAGGCGCCCCTACGATCATGAAATTAATTAACGCTTCACCAATTCAACCCGGCGATTTTTGGCGCGCCCCTCTTCCGTCGTGTTTTCCGTCAACGGCTTCGTTTGACCCAAACCTTTCGGTTGCAGACGGTCGTAAGCCACGCCTTGCGCAATCAAGGCACCGACCACGGAATTAGCACGTGCTTCGGAAAGCTTCTGGTTAGCTGGCGCGGTACCGACGTTATCGGTATGTCCTTCGACCGTCAGCTTCAACTCCGGATCGGCTTCAAGCAGCTTCACGATTTCGGCGATAATGGGTTTGGACTCATCCTTGATGACCGATTTGTTGGTATCGAAATTGATGTAGAGCGCCACATGGCCATTGGCATCCAGCGACTTCTTCAATTCCGCTGCCGGTATCGCCTTCAACGTCACTTGCAATGCTTTTTTCTCGACCACCGTCAACCAGTAGTCTTCGTTATCCAGTGGATACGGCTTGTAGGTTTCGACCCAGATTTCCTTGTCGGGAGTACGAAGCACATACACGCCCATCTCGTCTTTTTCGAGCCAGTAACGCGCGCGGTGGCCGCCTTCCTCGAATTTCAGGTTGTGGTCTTTCAGTGCCTGTCCCTTGCCTTCGAATACGGTGACGCCGCCCCAACCCTTGATCACCGATTCGTAATTCTTCTTGACCTGGAAGAAGGAGGCACCTTTTCCGATCACCTTGTAGGTGATACGACGACCTTCGACCGGAATCAGCTTGGTACCATCGAAAAACTCATAGTGATCGAAAGCGACATCGCGCATGTATTCGCGGGCCGAATCACCGGGACCATTTTTCACCGTCAGTTTTTCATAACCATCGAGCAGGCCGACATAGGGCCATGCACCCAGGGTTGGAGTGGCGACCGGTACGGCGGAAATATCGAACCCGGCTGGTGCGGCCGGGGCCGCGGGAGACTCGGCAGCCGGCGTGGCACCCGCAGCGGCTGTTGTTGCCGTTGCTTCTGCCGGAGCGGCATTTTTTGCAGGCTCCGGAGCGGCGACGGCAGCAGGCGCTGCAATAACCGGCGCGGCCTCTTCTTTATTGGCGGAACAAGCCGTCAAGACCAGGCCGCTGATAAGCAATGGCAACATGATTTTTTTCACGAACCCGCCCCTTCAAATAATCGAGACGAACTTATAGCTGAAACCGGAGCGGCCCTACAAGTCCCGGCCGGCCCAATGACGGATATGCGCCGCGATTTCCATCACGCCATCGGTCAGGGCGGCGGGACCGGGTTGCAGGATGATCGGCGATTTGATTTCGAATAGCTGCTTATTTTTTACCGCGTTGATATTCGCCCAACCTTCTCGTTGCGCCACTTTTTCCGGGCGGAATTTCTTGCCGCACCAGGAACCGAAAATGATGTCGGGGTTGCGTGCAATCACTTCATCGCCATTGGCCATGATGCGATCCTTAGCGAGGCTTTTCTCGGCGCGTTCCGGAAGAATATCGTCGCCGCCGGCAATCCGGATCAGCTCGCAGACCCATTGGATGCCGCTGATCAGTGGTTCATCCCACTCCTCGAAATAGACTTTCGGGCGTTGTTTTAGGCGGCTTGCCTGCATGCTGATTTGCTCGAGATTTTTTTCGAGTTCATCGGCATAACGTTCGGCCTTGTCGGCAACCCCGACCAGGGCACCGAGCCGCCTGATGTAATCGAGAATTCCCTGCACGCTGCGGTGATTGCTGATCCAGACTTCCACGCCGTGTTTTATCAATGCCGCCGCGATCTCGGACTGGATGTCGGAAAAGCCCACGACGAAATCCGGTTTCAGTTTCAGTATCTCGTCAATCTTCGCCGACGTGAATGCACTGACTTTCGGTTTTTCCTTGCGCGCTTTCGCCGGACGCACGGTAAATCCGGAAATGCCGACGATACGATGCTGCTCGCCGAGTGCATACAGTACTTCGGTCGGTTCTTCGGTGAGACAGACGATGCGTTGCGGGCCGATGGTTTTCAAAGTCTTTGGCCGATATCAAAAAATACTTCCGTCATCCCGGCGAAAGCCGGGACCCAGAAGCCGGATACGGAGAAATTTTTAATCTTTGCGTCAATAGCTTTCATGATTACGGTGGTGTCGGGAATTCTGACAACGGATGTTCCTGGGTCCCGGCTTTCGCCGGGATGACGTTGCTTTTTATCAAATAGACTACGGAAACAACATCCGCTTGGTCCACTCGCCGTTCACACGCTCATAGCATTGGCGTTCATGCAATCGGAACTCGGCGCCATACCAGAACTCGAGCATTTCCGGCACCACGCGGAAACCCGACCAATGTGGTGGGCGCGGCACATCGACGCCTTCGAATTTCTTGTCATAGAAAGCAATCTGCTGGTCGAAAGTTTCGCGCGAGTCGAGTATTGCCGATTGTTTCGAAGCCCAGGCACCGATCTGGCTTTCGCGCGGACGCGATGCAAAATAGATATCGGCTTCTTCGGCGGTCACCGGCTCGACGGTGCCTTCGATACGCGCCTGGATCTGGTTGTCCAATGCTTTCCAGTGGAACAACAAAGCGGCCTGCGGATTGCTCGCAAGCTGGCGGCCTTTGTGACTTTCGAAATTGGTGTAGAAAACGAACCCGTGTGCATCGAAGGCTTTCAGCAAAACGGTACGTGCCGATGGCCGTCCGTTTTTGCCCAAAGTCGCAAGCGTCATTGCTGTCGGTTCGCGGTCGCCGCTTTGTTTGGCGCGCTCGAGCAAATGTGCAAAAGTGTCGAGCGCCTCTTTGTATAAATCCTGCATGATGCTTTCCTGCCCTGACTGGTGATCACGATGCGAAACATCCACCATGCGAAGCAAAATGACTTTGCCCCATGGTTCGTAGCGGATATTTTACAGCACGCGCTTGTCACTGCGGGCAAACCCGGCGTTTACGGCATTGTCGGCCTGCAGGGTTCCGGCAAATCCACGCTGGCTGCACAGATGGCAGCGCTCGGAAAAACCATGGGCTTGAAGATAGCCGTCGTATCGATCGATGATTTCTACTTCGGCAAACGCGAACGAAAAGTATTGGCCCGCAGTATTCATCCGCTATTGGCCAAACGCGGGCCACCGGGAACACACGATGTTGCATTGGCCTGCGAGGTGCTCGACAAGCTCAAACAAGGCAAGCCGGTACGTATTCCAAGGTTCGACAAGATCGGCGATACACGGCTGCCGCCCTCGCGTTGGCAAAAAATCGATACCCGCGTGGATCTGGTTCTTTTCGAAGGCTGGTTCCTGTTTGCGACACCCGAAACAGAAGCTGCGCTGGCAAAGCCGCTCAATCGACTGGAACGCGATCGGGACTCCGAACGTGTATGGCGGCGTTACTGCAACGATTCGCTGAAAAAATACGAGTCAATCTGGAAACGCATTGATCGCAGCCTGTTTCTGCAGGGGCCCGGCTTCGACCAGGTAAAACAATGGCGTTGGCAACAGGAGCAAAGCCTGCAGGCGGCGAATCCGGATCGGAAGGCGATGACGAAGAAAGAAACGGAAGAATTTGTTTTGCTGTTTGAACGCACCAGCCGAAACGTTTTTTCGAAATTGCCGAACCTGGTTGATCGTGTCGTATTGCTGGATAAAAACCGCAGTCCCATCATTCGGGCCCAAGGGCCCTCCTACTGTTTGTAGGAGGGCCCTTGGGCCCGACGCACGAATGCGTCATTCCTTGCCGACAATGAATGTGACTTTCATGTCCACGCGCCATTCGGTAATGGTACCGTCGCCGTCGGTCACGACCTTGATGTCGTTGAGCCAGGCGCCTCTGATGTTTTTTACGCTTCTCGATACTTTCTTAAGGCCGCCTTGAACCGCATCTTCGATGCCCTTGGTGGAAGAAGAAGAAATTTCGATTACTTTCGCGACAGTATTGCTCATAAAAAGAATCCTCTCGTTATGCCGAAACCGGCTTGTCGACTATACGCCAGCCGGATCGAGAAGTTGTCGGTAGCCCTCTCGATAACTGGCGTATTTCGGCTGCCATCCCGAAGCCCGCAGCAAGCCATTGCGAATACGGCGGCCGCTCGATTCCCCATGATATGTGTCGGGTTCGATTTCTGTTTCCGGCATCCGAAGCCATGCCAATACGTCTGATTCCAGCGCAGGGCAATCATCGTTCACGCAATAGATCCCTGCCGGTGATGGCAGGCCCAGCACATGGACAATGGCGGCAACGCCATCTTCGACATGGATGCGATTGGTCCAGTGAGCACGGCCTGCCTCGCCTGACTGCGCACGACGCAACATCCAGTTTCTGCCCGGGCCGTAGATGCCGGTGAACCTTAACGCGATACCCTGTTCGTGCTGTCCGCACAGAAGCTCCGCTTCACGCAGAATACTGCCGTTGAAAGTGTCGGCCAGGGCCGGGCTTTGTTCATCAATCCATTCACCGGCATCCTGTGCATAGACCGCCGTCGAGCTGATAAAGACCACACGCTTGAACTCGCACTGTTCCATCACGCGTCGCAGCCCATCCACATACAAACGGCGATAGGCCTCGGCGCTTCGTTCGTCAGGTGCAACGCAAAAGACAAGCGCATCGGCCTGTTGTGGCAGTTTTGTTAAACCCTCGCCGGTATTCAAATCCGCCGCCAGCGAGCGAATGCCGCTCGGCCATTCTTTGATACTGCGACTGATGCTGATGACTTCATGCGCTGCATTGCACAACTCGATGGCGACACGGCCACCGATATCACCGGCTCCGGCAATTATTGTGCTGCTTCTCATTTATCACTCACGGCATATTCCCTGGTTTCAAGCGATGTTAGCATTAGCCTCATGAATCCCGCGTCCAATATCATCCTGATCGGCCCGATGGGCGCCGGCAAAACCTCGATCGGCAAACGCCTCGCGGGTTTGCTCGGCCTGCATTTTGTCGATGCCGACCATCGCCTCGAGGAAATTACCGGCGTGGCCGTGCCGCTGATTTTCGAATGCGAAGGCGAAGCCGGTTTCCGGCAACGCGAATCGCAACTGATCAACGAATTATGCCAGGGCAAGAATCAACTCATTGCTACCGGCGGTGGCGCAGTATTGTCAGAGGACAATCGCAAATCGCTGCAACAACATGGTTTCGTGGTTTATCTGCAAGTCACTGTCGAACAGCAGCTGGAACGATTGGCGCGCGACCGTAGCCGACCGCTGCTGGCGGGCGGCGACAAGCGCGAAAAATTATTGAAGCTTGCCGAAGTCCGGCATCCGTTTTATCTCGATATTGCCGATCTTGTTTTTCAATCCAACGACAATTCCGTCACCAATGCGGTTGCTGCCTTGCATCTGCAACTGCAACACCAATGGCAACGTGCCGAGGCGGCCTGATGCGGCAAATTCAAGTAAGTCTGGCAAAGCGCAGTTATCCGATCCGGATCGGCAATGATGTGCTTGCCGATACTGCCGCGCTTGCAAGCCTGGTCATGGGCAAGCAGGCATTGATCATTACCGATGAAAATATCGCCCCGTTCTATTTGCCGGCCATCCAGGCAGCACTGCAAAGCAAGACGATACAGACCTTGATATTCCCGCCCGGCGAGCAGGAAAAAAATCTGGTCCGCTTTACCGAAGTCATGCATGTGCTCGCGGAAATGAAAGCCAGCCGTGATGTCACACTGATCGCACTCGGCGGCGGCGTGGTCGGTGACCTGACCGGGTTTGCGGCTGCCTGCTGGATGCGCGGCGTGCGTTTCATACAAATTCCGACCACTTTGCTAGCGATGGTCGATTCATCGGTCGGCGGAAAAACCGCGGTCGATCTTGAAAGCGGAAAAAACCTGGTCGGCGCTTTCCATCAACCCGTTGCGGTACTCGCGGATTTGACGACCCTGAAAACATTGCCCGAGCGAGAATTGAAAGCCGGTCTAGCCGAAGTGATCAAATACGGCGCCGCGTTCGATGTCGGTTTTTTCTCCTGGCTGGAAAAACACATCGAGGAATTGCTGGTGCTCGACGAAACCGCATTGACCGAAGCGATTTCGCGCAGTTGCCGCCACAAGGCCGGCGTGGTGTCACGCGACGAGACCGAGCAAGGCGAACGCATGCTGCTGAATCTGGGTCACACCTTTGCGCATGCGATTGAAACCGAGCAAGGCTATGGCGGCTTCCTGCATGGTGAGGCCGTTGCGATCGGCATGTGCCTGGCCGCCAGGCTGTCGGCACAATTGAAACGCGCGCCCGCCGCCGATGCCGAACGCCTTGCCAACTTGCTCAAGCGCGCAGGCTTACCCACTTCATTGCCTGCTGAGCTCGATAGCGAAGCCCTGTTGATGCGGATGAAACTGGACAAAAAAGCACTGTCCGGCTCGCTCAGATTGATTCTCTGGCGCGGCCTTGGTCGTGCCGATGTGGTGGCGGATGTGCCTGAAACAGCGATTTTACGTGTGCTTAGCGGTTAAAATAGGGCATGCGATTATTCCTTCAGCAAAAGCCCAATGCCGGTGAGTCCCCCAAGTTCGTCCAGTTGATTCTGGAACAGGATTTGCTTGGTGGCTGGTGCCTTGTGAAAGAAAGCGGGCAGACCGGTGGTCGCAGCCAATTGAAACGTGAGCAATTTCTGCAGCACGAGCTTGCCATTTCCGCCTTTGAGAAAGCGCGTGACGCGCAGGTCAAACGTGGATTCCAGATCATGTTTGTGCAGGGTGCAGACGCACCTTGATCCCATCGAGAAAATAGAATGACTTTGAAAAACGACCGCTTCCTGCGCGCCCTGCGCCGCGAACCCGTAGATGCGACACCGGTATGGCTGATGCGACAAGCCGGTCGTTATTTACCGGAATATCGAGCGACGCGCGCGCAAGCCGGCAGCTTCATGGGGCTGGCAACCAATCCGGAACTTGCCTGCGAAGTCACGCTGCAACCCTTGCGTCGTTACGAACTAGACGCCGCGATTTTGTTTTCGGATATTCTGACCATCCCCGATGCGATGGGTCTTGGCCTGACGTTTGCCGAAGGCGAAGGTCCGCGCTTTGCCCGTCCTGTCCGCACCCATGCCGATATCGAAAAACTGTTCGTACCGGACATGGCGAAAGAATTGCGCTATGTGATGGACGCCGTCAGTTTGATCCGCAAGGAATTGAACGGCAGTGTTCCGTTGATCGGATTTTCCGGCAGTCCCTGGACACTCGCCTGCTACATGATCGAAGGCGGCGGCAGCGATAATTTCTCGAAGATCAAAGCCATGGCGCTGAACGATGCACCGGCTTTGCATCGCTTGCTCGACATCGTGACCGATGCCGTTATCGCGTACCTGAGCGCACAACGCGTTGCCGGAGCACAAGCCTTGCAGATATTCGACACTTGGGGCGGCATGTTGTCGCCGCATATGTATCGCGAATTTTCATTACGTTATCTGCAACGCATCGCCGCCGAATTGCCACGCGGCGAAGGCGCCGATAAAACCCCCTTGATCCTGTTCGGCAAGGGCAACGCGCCCTATCTCGAAGAACTCGCCGACACCGGTGCCGAAGGCCTTGGCGTCGACTGGCTGGTCTCGCTTGAAGAAGCGCGCCGTCGCACGCAGGGCAAAGTCGCGCTGCAAGGCAATCTGGATCCGGTGACTTTGTATGCCGATCCCGAAGGCATTCGCCGCGAAGTGAAACGCACGCTGGAAAGTTACGGCAAAGGCCCAGGACACATTTTCAATCTCGGCCACGGCATGTCGCCGGACATGAATCCCGACCATGTCAAAGTGCTGGTTGATGCGGTGCACGAGTTTTCACGGGCCTGATTGACTGATCGATTTATTGTGGGAGCTGGTTCACCAGCGATGGATGGTTGAGCATTGCGTGAAGCCTGAAGTCCAATCGCTGGTGAACCAGCTCCCACATGAGCCAGGCAAAGTAGGAAGTACTACACCTTGTCCAGCATCGGCGGCAGCGGGCAATGCAATGATGCACACACCGTGCGCAGAAGTTCGGCTTCGGCAATATTGACCTGATTGTCCTGGCTGATCGCTGCAACCAATCCCTCGATCAGCAATTCCTTGCTCATCGGCTCCAGGCTATCGAGTGCCGGCCATACTGTTTCGAGTGCATCGGCAAACGAGCGGGTGACCTGATAGTTGATATTTTCGCGCGGCAATACCCGCGACATGCCGGCAAGAAATGCACGCTGTGCATCGGCCGGATTGTCGTGACCCACTTGCGCCAGCACGGCCATCAAGGTGCTGGCCTGCGGCGCGACATCTTTCAGGCGCTTGTTGCCGATTCGCCAGGCTTTGCTCGGATCGAGCAAATCTCGCACCTGGGTGCCAAGCAAATGGCCGAGACAGTATTCATACAAATCCACCTGGCCATCGGCATGCACGAGCGCATAAACCGATTCCATGAAGCGCACCAGCTCGGGACGTGGACGTTGCCGCAAGGTCGGAAAACACAATGAAGCGAGCGGCAACCGGTGCATCGGATTGAGCTGACTGACCTGCGCGAAAAAATCCTTGACGACAGAAGGCAGTGCGTCGCCGTGGCGGGCACGCAATTCGAAGGCCTGCTTGGCTTGCACTTTCTCGTCCGACGAGTACAGCAGCGCGCACATGAGCGGGATGACGCCATGATGACTACGTGCGGCCTGCTGCAGAATTTCCGGAATGCTGCCGGCGATATCGTGCGCACGTTGGTAATCATCCGACTTCGGTGAACCGACTTGTTGAATGATCGAAGGCGGCGTTACCCGCATATTGCTTTCCGCCGCCGGAATGTTCACGCCGGCTTCGGCGAAGCCCAGCAGCCTGTCTTCTTCAAGACCCACCGGCGGCTTCATGCTCCAGCGCGCTGCCAGTTCATTTAATTCGGATGGCCGGAAACTCGGATCCAGTGCTTTGATGCGATCGGTCAGTGGCGGATGCGTTGCCATCATGCTCGACATCGCGCTGCCGGAACCGAACAGCATATGGCTGACTTCCTCGACATCGGCATTACTGATTTTGGAACCGTCGTGCAGACCGCCGATTTTTTTCAGCGCGCCGGAAATGCCCTTGGTCTGCCGGGTGAATTGAACTGCGCTGGCATCGGCGAGGTATTCACGCTGGCGACTGACGCCGGCCTTGATCATGCGGCCAAAAAAGAGGCCGATATAACCGATTCCCATCAAGCCGAGCGCGATGCCGATGATGGGTGCCGCTTCCTTGTCTCGGAAACGCCCGTGCTCGAGAATTTTCTGGCCGATCAATGCCATCACCATGATGCCGAACAGCAAGCCCATCAATTTGATGTTCAAACGCATATCGCCATTCAGGATATGGCTGAATTCATGCGCGATCACTCCCTGCAGCTCATCGCGATTCAGGCTGTTCAATGCACCGCGCGTTACCGCAATGGCGGCGTCGCTGGGCGAAAATCCGGCCGCAAAGGCATTGATACCGGCCTCATCGTTCAACACGAAAATCTGCGGCACCGGTACGCCGGAGGCGATCGCGATCTCTTCGACAACATTGCGCAAACGCCGCAAATGGTAGTCGGTGGTATTTTCCGGCACTGGCATCGCACCGAGATGATGCGCGACTGCAGCACCTCCACTACGCAAGGAGGAAATTCGATACAGGGTCGCGCAACCGATAATTGCCAGCACGGCAATGGTGCTGGCAAATAACATCGGAACCGGATTCACGCCTTCGGTAAATCCGCCCAGTGCAATCAGCAATACCAGGTCGATCGCCGCCACGATCGCAAAGACGGCCATCACGAACAACAGCACCAGTCGCTTGGATTGTTGGCGGACGACGGTTTGTCGTTCAAAAAAATTCATGGCTCGGCACCAGGCAATGTGATCTTCAAAGCAAAACGCCAGTTCTCACTGGCGTTTGCATCGGGATCAGAACGAGACTTTCGGAGCTTCGCGTTTGGCCGGCTCGGTGATTTCCAGCAGGGACGCGGCCGCAAAGTTGAACATGCCCGCGATGATGTTCGAGGGAAAGACTTCACGCTTGTTGTTATAGCCCATCACCGAATCGTTATAAGCTTGGCGCGCGAAAGCCACGCGATTCTCGGTCGATGTCAGTTCTTCCGAGAGCTGCATCATGTTCTGGTTCGCTTTCAAATCCGGATAGGACTCGCTGACCACCATCAGACGACTCAAAGCGCCGGTTAAACCCTGGTCGGCATTCGCCAGTTGCGCCATCGCATTCGGATCGCCTGGATTGGCGCTGGCTGCCTTCAAACCGCTGACAGCGGCTGCGCGCGCCTGGATCACGGCCTCGAGCGTTTCGCGTTCGTGCGCCATGTAGCCTTTGGCGGTTTCGACCAGATTCGGGATCAGGTCATAGCGACGGTTCAATTGCACATCAATTTGTGCAAACGCGTTTTTATAAGCATTGCGGGAAGTCACCAGACCGTTGTAGATGCCGACGATCATGAATCCGGCGATAACGACGACAAGCAGCAATACTAAGACGGATATACCCATAAAACTCTCCCGGTAATGTGAAATATGTCTCTAGAAATGTTCAGGTGAAATACCGCCACGCGGAGTAAAATAACCCAACGCCCCAGCATACGCATCTTCTGCGACTCATGAAAGCCATGAAAATCAGCTTATTCGCTTCAGTATTCGGCCTTGCCCTGTTAGTGCCCGGGCAACCTCGCCTCGCTGACGCACCCAGCGCAGTCGCCACAAAACCGATCGTGAAACGACCGGGCGCATTGGCGGATCAAAGCGCCAACGCTCGTAATATCGAATCATTGGCACAACGTCTGGTGGCGGAAAAAAATTTGCCGGGTCTGGCGATGGCCATCGTTCAAGACGGCCAGATAATCTCGATGAAAGGCTACGGCCTTACCGATAGCCAGCAAGGCAGCCCGGTCATGCCATACACGGTGTTCCGTCTTGCTTCCTTGTCGAAAGGTTTTGCCAGCACGCTGAGCGGACAGTTGGTCGAAGAAGGGGCGATGAGCTGGGATTCGCCCATCATCAATCAGCTGCCTGCTTTCAAACTGAAGGATTTCGCCAGTGGCACCACAGTAACCGTGCGCGATGTACTCAGCCACCGTGTCGGTTTGCGTGATCATACTTATGACGGCGCACTGGCCGGGGACCAACCTTATGCCTTGATTGCCGAGCGTCTGTCGGACGCACCAATGACCTGCTCACCCGGCGACTGCTACGGTTATCAGAATATTGCCTATAGCCTGATCGGTGATCTTACCTTCGCGGCAACGGGCGATTTCTATCCGCATCAGGTCGAAAAGCGGATTTTTGTTCCGCTGGGAATGAGCAATGCCAGCTATGGTCTCGACGGTTTGATGTCGAGTGCCTCCTGGGCAAAACCCCATGTCCGTGGCAAGGGCGGCTGGTTACCCATCGCACCCAACGAGAATTTTTATCGGGTGGCGCCTGCTGCAGGCGTGAATGCCAGCATCCAGGATATGGCGCAATGGCTGCGGGCTCAGCTGGGGCATCGTCCCGACGTACTATCAAAAGAAGTACTTAATGAAATCCATACACCGCAAGTCGCAACACCTGGCGAAATCCGTTCTTCCGGCTGGCGCAGTGAGCGCCTGAACAATGCCTATTACGGCCTGGGCTGGCGGGTGATGAACTACAGCGGCCGCACCATGATTTTCCACGGTGGTGCGGTTCGCGGCTTTCGCGGTCTGATCGCTTTCCTGCCGGACCAGGATGTCGGAATCGTGGTGTTATGGAATTCGGAATCGGCGATGCCATCCGGCCTGATGCCGACCTTCTTCGATGAAGCACTGGGTCTGCCAAAACGCAACTGGCTCGGCCTCGAAGATTTGGGTCCGGTCAGCGACGAGGTTGGCGCCGATTAAACATGTAGGGGCGCCTGCTTGCTGCGCCCGCTCTGATTCTCGACATCGAAAGCGGGCGCGGCAAGCAGGCGCCCCTACAATAAAAAAGCGCCTTTCGGCGCTTTTTTGAAATCTGCAGGCAATCCTGGAAATGATCTCTCCCCGACTGGGCAACACAGGGAGAGATTCAGGACTGTTGCTTGCGAAATTACATCGCAGGTGCAGCAGGTGCAGCTGGAGCAGCAGCCTTTTTCTTGGCAGGCTTCTTCGCAGCTTTTTTCTTTGCAGCTGGTTTTTTGGCAGCTGGTTTTTTAGCTACTTTTTTAGCGGCTTTTTTGGCAGCTGGTTTTTTAGCTACTTTTTTGGCGGCTTTTTTGGCAGCTGGTTTTTTAGCTACTTTTTTGGCGGCTTTTTTGGCAGCTGGTTTCTTAGCGGCTTTTTTAGCTACTTTTTTAGCGGCTTTTTTGGCGGCTGGTTTTTTAGCGGCTTTTTTAGCGGCCGGTTTAGCTTTCTTTACAGCTTTCTTTGCGGCCTTTTTGGCCGGCTTCTTTGCAGCTTTCTTAGTTGCCATGGTCAACTCCTCGTCAGTTGGCTAGATAACGCTTAGGTAAAGCCCAGTTAGTACACCACTGCGGAAACATTTCCGCGGTGAACTGCCGCAGTGCCGAAGCCCTGCAGTAGATTGGATGGCAATGCGGTCGCATTGCGAATATGTCGTTCAATAAAAACGCCCAAACCGGACCCGGTTTGAGCGTATTGGAAGTTCGGCACCCTGCAGGATGCGATCTGTTTTTTGGAGGAAACGAAGCCAGCGACCGGAGAATCGACATCCCGGGCAATGGCCCGATCGGTAATGCGATTTGTTGGCTGAACTGTTATCACTCGTTTCCGCAGAAAGTCTTTGTTGGGCGAAAGCTAATCAGGTGTTTTTCACTTGTCAACACCTTTGATAAAAATAATCACGTACCGTCATCCCGCAGGAATGATTTTGTGCTAGTGCAGAAATCGATTTGCCGACATTTGAATTTGCCAAATTCCGCAATCGGAAAAATAAAACGCAGCAATTACGCGGCTTTCAGCACCACCGGTTTTTCTCCAATGCAAAAACCAAGCTGCGCGTGCATAAAAATGTTTTGCAGAAACGTGCCGAACCCAGGTTAAATCGAACAGCGAAGATTTTTTTATTTTTCCAAGTCGAAATGGCAAAACTGCGCAGCTTTTTCAGCTGAATTTTCATGCCAAGCAAATGCCGTTGCAAGGCGACGGAGATAAAAACCAACTCGTAAAACTTGTTTTCGGAGCTTGAAACCCGGATCTGCGAAGAATCATTTCAGTCTCCTGTTTCTATCCGCCTGCATGGTGACGATGGATATTCGGGCATCCATTTTCATCACCTCAACATCTTTGGCCAGTCTGTCGGCTCATTGCTGCAGCCAAGCCAAGCGGGTTTATTTTCCCGAGCAGAAAAAAACCGGCCGCTTGGCGGCCGGTCGTTTCATCGCATTCCGTGTTGCCGACGGATTAGTGGTCGTCGTCTTCCAGCAATTCAGCATAATCGTCGGGTGACAGCAATTCATTCAATTCTTCAAGTTCGCTTGGCTCCACGACGAAAATCCAGCCTTCACCGTAAGCGTCTTCGTTGATCGTTTCCGGCTTGTCGGACAAGGCTTCATTGACGGCAACAACCGTTCCAGTCACCGGGCTATAGACATCCGATGCCGCTTTTACCGACTCGACAACCGCAGATGCATTGCCCATCGTGACGGTATCGCCAACGCTGGGGAGTTCGACATAGACCAAGTCACCCAGCAGGCCTTGAGCATGATCGGAAATTCCGACGGTGACTTTGCCGTTGTCTTCTACGCGGGCCCACTCGTGGGATTTAAGGAATTTCAAATCGCCTGGAATTTCGCTCATGGCAGTATCTCTATTAGTGGGGGCGGGATAACTTGTGGGGAATAGTTTAACGATTGTTGCGGCAGGTTTCAGCTGTCGCGACTATTTATTTTCTGCCTGGATTCGAAGGCTCAGACCAAAACGCCTTCTTGCGCCGCACCATCGCGCACGAACGGGTACTTCACGGCACGGAGTGGAAAACGCTTGCCGCGAATATCCACCTCGACATTGCCAAGCTCGCCGGAAGGCACGCGCGCCAGTGCAATCGCCTTGCCAAGCGTCGGCGAGAAAGTACCCGACAGAATTTCGCCTTCGCCGCTCGCGGTGAAAACTTGCTGGCCATGCCGAAGCACGCCTTTTTCATCCATGACCAAACCAATCGTCTGTCTTGGCACGCCATTTGCTTTCTGTTTTTCCAAAGCAGCGCGTCCGATGAAGTCACGTCCTTCATCCAGTGCCACCGTCCAGGCAAGACCGGCCTCGAATGGCGACACACTGTCGTCCATGTCCTGACCATACAAAGCCATGCCAGCTTCCAGACGCAAGGTATCGCGCGCACCGAGACCGGCTGGTTTTACACCGGCATTCAAAAGTTGATTCCAGAATTCGACAGCCTTGGTTTCCGGCACCATGATTTCGAAACCGTCTTCGCCGGTGTAGCCGGTGCGGGCGACGAATAATCCATCGGCTTCGCAGGCGACAAACTTGCCGAGCTTGCCGCAGGCTTTCGCCGCTTCGGGCGAGAGCAGGCTCATGACTTTTTCGCGGGCATTTGGCCCTTGCACGGCCACCATTGCCAGATCACGGCGCTCGGTTACCTTCACGCCAAAGTCGGCCGCATGTTTTTCAATCCAAGGCATGTCCTTGTCGCGCGTCGCGGCATTCACCACGACGCGGAAATAGGATTCACTCATGTAATAGACGATCAAGTCGTCGATCACGCCGCCGTTCTCGTTAAGCATGCAGGAATACAAAGCCTTGCCGGATTTGCTCAGCTTGTCCACGGAATTGGCCACCAGCTTGCGCAGAAACGGGCGCACTTGCTCGCCATGCAAATCCACGACGGTCATATGCGAAACATCGAACATGCCGGCATCCTTTCGGACCTGATGATGCTCGTCCATCTGCGAGCCGTAATGAATCGGCATGTCCCAACCACCGAAGTCGACCATCTTGGCATTCAGCGCACGGTGGCTGGCGTTATAAATCGTTTGCTTGCTCATTGAAGTTATTCCGGCGGCTACAAAGATACGCATTATCGCACCTCGTCCAATCCGAGTCTTCTATACATATAAGTACGTAGGACCGACGGAAGTCGGGATCGTCGCGCAGGCTTATCCCGACTTCCGTCGGTCCTACAGTCCTTGATTCGCGCCAAAAACCTTGGTTTGGTAAGATGTGGCATCCCTTTATACCCCAATGCCGGCTTATCCCTGGCGAGAGCATTTCCCATGGAAAAAAGTTACGAGCCCAGCACTTTCGAAACCAAGTGGTATCAACACTGGGAAAGCACCGGCTGCTTCAAGCCATCCGGCAAAGGCGAGCCCTACACCATCATGTTGCCGCCACCGAACGTGACCGGCACCCTGCACATGGGCCATGCGTTCCAGCACACCTTGCAGGATGCCCTGATCCGTTATCACCGCATGCGCGGTTTCGATACCTTGTGGCAGGTCGGCACCGACCATGCCGGCATCGCGACCGAAATGGTGGTCGGCAGAAACCTGTCCCGTGAAAACCTGACCCGCGATGATCTCGGTCGCGACAAGTTCATCGAGAAAGTCTGGGAATGGAAAAAGGAATCCGGCGACACCATTACGCGCCAGATGCGCCGCATGGGAACCTCCGGCGACTGGACTCGCGAACGCTTCACGATGGACGAAGGTTTGTCGCAGGCTGTGATCGAAACTTTCGTAAAGCTGCACGAACAGGGCTTGATCTATCGCGGCCAACGACTGGTGAACTGGGATCCGGTATTGAAAACCGCGATTTCCGATCTGGAAGTGATCAGCGAGGAAGAAGACGGCAAGATGTGGTCGATCACTTACCCGCTTGCCGATGGTTCGGGTTCATTGGTCGTGGCGACCACGCGTCCGGAAACCATGCTGGGCGATACCGCCGTGATGGTGCATCCTGAAGACGAACGTTACATGCACCTGATCGGCAAGACGGTGAAACTGCCTTTGTCGGATCGCGAAATTCCGATCATCGCCGACGATTACGTTGATCGCGAATTCGGTACCGGCGTGGTGAAAGTGACGCCTGCGCATGATTTCAACGACTATGCCGTTGGCCAGCGCCACAACCTGCCGATGATCAATATCCTGACATTGACGGCACATATAAATGATAACGCCCCGGAAAAATACCGCGGCCTCGATCGTTATGTAGCACGCAAAGCCGTGCTCGCCGACCTGATCGAACTGGATCTGCTCGTCGAAGAAAAGAAACACAAGCTGCAAGTGCCGCGCGGTGATCGTACTGGCCAGGTGATCGAGCCGTATCTGACTAACCAATGGTTTGTGAAGATGGACAGCTTGGCCGCACGCGGTCTTGAGCTCGTGGAAAACGGCGACGTCAAGTTCGTGCCGGAAAACTGGATCAACACCTATCGCCACTGGATGGGCAATATCCAGGACTGGTGCATTTCCCGCCAACTCTGGTGGGGCCATCGCATTCCGGCCTGGTACGACGACTCCGGAAAAATTTACGTCGGCCGCGACGAAGCCGAAGTGCGCGCGAAAAACAATCTCGGCGCCGACGTGAACCTGGTCCGCGACAACGACGTGCTCGAAACCTGGTTCAGCTCGGCACTCTGGTCGCATTCGACGCTGGGCTGGCCGAACCCTGACGATATGGCGAAATATGATTACGCCAAGCGCCTGCCGACCTCCGTGCTGGTGACCGGCTTCGACATTATTTTCTTCTGGGTCGCCCGGATGATCATGATGACCGACCACTTTACCGGCGAAGTGCCGTTCAAAGATGTCTATATCACCGGACTCGTTCGAGACAAGGACGGCCAGAAGATGTCGAAATCGAAAGGCAATATTCTCGACCCGATCGATATCATCGACGGTATTACGCTCGACGAACTGATCAAGAAACGTACTACCGGCTTGATGAAACCGACCGACGCACCGAAGATCGAAAAAGCCACCCTCAAGGAATTCCCGGACGGCATTTCAGCTTTCGGCGCCGATGCCTTGCGCTTTACCTTTGCCTCGCTTGCCACCCATGGCCGCGATATCAAGTTCGACATGGAACGCTGCGGAGGCTACAAGAATTTCTGCAATAAATTATGGAATGCCGCGCGCTTCGTGTTGATGAATTGCGAAGGCTTCGAAGCTTCCGGCCAACCGTTGCCGAAAACCGATGCGGAGCGCTGGATCCTGTCGCGCCTTAACCATTGCACCGGCGAAGTGCAAAAACATTTCGCGGACTATCGTTTCGACCTCGCATCGCAAGCTTTGTACGAATTCGCCTGGAATGAATATTGCGACTGGTTCCTGGAACTGGCCAAGCCAGCCTTGCAAGGCGAAGACAAGGTTGCAGCAGATGCCACAAGGCACACATTATTATATGTATTGGAATCCCTGCTGCGTTTGCTGCATCCATTGATTCCATTCGTAACCGAAGAAATCTGGCAGCACATCAAGCCGTCACTCGGTATTCAAGGTGATTCGATCTCCACTCAGTCGTATCCTGAAACCACCGAAAACGCCAAAGACTTTGCCCGGTCCGAAACCGATATCGAATGGCTGAAATCCGTGGTTACGCAACTTCGCCGTATTCGCAGTGAAATGAATATCGCGCCTTCGAAAGCCGTTCCGCTTTTATTGCAAGCCGGCAGTGCCGAAGATAAAAACCGCATCGCACGTTTTGATTCGGCGCTGAAATTCCTGACCAAACTCGAATCGATGCAATGGCTTGAAGGCGAAGCACCGGCTAGCGCCTCGGCCGTCGTCGGCGAATTGAAGTTGCTGATTCCCGTTGCCGGTCTGATTGATCTTGATGCGGAACGTGCGCGCCTGGACAAGGAAATCAAGCGCATTGAAATCGAGATTACGAAGTCAGAAGGCAAGCTCGCAAACTTTGCTGGCAAGGCGCCGCCTGCGGTCGTCGATCAGGAACGCACGCGTCTGGCGGACTGGAATTCGCAATTGAATGCATTGAAAGAGCAGCGCGAAAAAATTTAAACGCAAAGGAACTGTGGGAGCTGGTTTACCAGCGATTGATGTTGAAGTCTTCGAATATGTTGCCACGAAGCTTTGAGATCTCATCGCTGATAAACCAGATCCCACCCATCGGAAGAACTACGCTGGCGGCAAAATTTCCATCGCCATCACGATCGCGTCTTCACGGCCTTTCTTCGACGGGTAGTAATTCGGCCGACGACCAATTTCGTTGAAGCCTTCGTCTTGGTACAAGGCAATCGCATTCGGATTCGACGGACGCACTTCAAGATAGACCCGGTCCACCATATGCCAACGCGCCAGATCGATAATCCGTCTCAGCAGACGACGACCATGGCCATGACCCTGATGCTCTGGCGCGATACATATATTCAATAGATGGGCTTCGCCGGCGGCACAACTCAACACGCCATAACCAATGATCCCGCTGCGGCAATCCAATACCCAGGCCTGATGCCCGGCTTTCAGGCAATCGCGAAAAATGCCGGCGGTCCAGGGAAATTCGTAAGCCCGCTGTTCGATGGCATCAACCGCTTCGATGTCGGCCTGCTGCATCGGCCGCATTTGTGAAGTATTGGAAACCTGCGCATTCATGTCAGGACTTCATCAATTTACGTATTTGGGGCCACAAGGCACGCTTCGCATGTGGACTGCTGCGCAAGGCATTCATATCAATACCGAGTGGCGCAAGGTCTTTTCCACGTGCCGCTTTCAACACGGCCTTGAACAATGTCGAGTCGATGCCTGAAATTCCTGCTGCCGATGATGGCGGACTCTCGCCTGAACCCGGTGTTTCCGCAAACAAACGCTCGCGTTGTCTCTCATACAAGGTGTAGCCCATGGCATTCAACATCGCGTGCTGTTGCGCCGACCACATATCAGGCCACCGGTTTGCGGACTATTTTCGAATACAGCCACATTGCCGGACCCGACAAGGCATAGAGCGCTGCAACGGCCAGAAGTGCTTTTTCCCGCAACACGAACAATGCAATCAGGATCGCTACGATAAGCAAAATGACCCAAAACGGTACCCGATCATTTTTTGCGTCTTCTTTCGGACCACCTTTAAAGCTGGTGTATTTGAAGCGGCTCACCATCAATAAGCCGCAGCTGACGGTGATTGCAAGCGCAAAGTAGCGTAAAGACTCACCGCTCCAAAACTCGTTCATGGACCACACGAAGGCCATCATCATGCCGGCAGAAGACGGGCTGTTCAGCCCGATAAACCAGCGCTTATCAACGATACCCACCTGCGTATTGAAGCGCGCCAGACGCAAGGCAGCACAAGCCATGTACAGAAAAGCAGCTGCCCAGCCAATTTTGCCCAGCATGGTGCCATCGGCCTTCATATTCACCAAAGCCCAGTGGTACATCACCAGAGCAGGCGCAACACCAAAGCTCACAAGATCCGCCAGAGAATCGTACTGGACGCCGAATTCGCTCGAGGTCCCAGTCAGGCGGGCGACCCGACCATCCACGCCATCAAAAAGAGCGGCAATGAATACTGCAATGCACGCATGCTCGAACTGCCCGTTGGCAGCGGCCAGGATCGCATAAAAGCCTGCAAACATGCCGCAAGTGGTCAGCAAATTGGGCAGCAGGTAGATATGTTTATTTTTCGGAGTGACTGGATTGTCCATTCCCACAGTTTAACGGCTCGGGACACTATTGCCAGCCCAAAGTGAAAGGAATACATTGGATTAGCTTTGAATTTGCCCGAATGAGGTCATTTATGCGCGTTTTACTCCTGGTTTCGATGTTCATTTTTCCGATGCTCTGCCACGCAGGCGAAGTCTATAAATGGCGCGACAAGGATGGAAACATCCACTATTCCGATGTTGAGCCACCGAAGCAAACCACGCAGCGTAAAGTCGTCAAGAACCCGAATGCCAAGGTCCTGACGCCGGAAGAGCTGGCAAACAAGGCAAAGGCTGAAAAAGTCGCTGCGCAAAAGGCTGCCTGCGATCAGGCAAAACTCAATGTTTCCATGATTTCCGACAGCAAAAACGCCACCATCAATATGGATCTCGATGGCGATGGCAAACCCGAACCCCTGACCGCCGCGCAACGCGCCGCACAAGCAGAGCGCATGAAGGCTGCCGTCACCATTAACTGCACGCAATAAGCATATTTATCGTTGCCTACCCTCGTTTGACCTTTGCCCGGCATATCTGCCGGGCGTAAAACGGCTTTTAGAGCTTTCTTAAACGCTGCTGGCCATTACAATAGCGGACTCTTTATAGAAACCTCCGCTCCCATGCAGCTTTCCAAATTTCATCTCAGCACGACCAAAGACACTCCCAGCGACGCCGAAATCATCAGCCACCAGCTAATGCTGCGCACCGGCATGATCCGTCGCCATGCAGCCGGCATTTACACCTGGACCCCGCTCGGCCTGAAAGTGCTGCGCAAAGTCGAAACAATTGTGCGTGAAGAAATGAACCGTGCCGGCGCGATCGAAGTACTGATGCCGTCGATCCAGCCCAAGGAATTGTGGGAAGAAACCGGACGCTGGGCGAAATTCGGTGGCCAGCTGCTGAAGATCAAGGATCGCAAGGAAGCCGAGTACGCCTACGGCCCGACGCACGAGGAAGTGATCACCGATTTCGCCCGCAATGAATTGCGTTCCTACAAGCAATTGCCGGTGAATTTCTATCAAATTCAGACCAAATTCCGCGATGAAATCCGCCCGCGTTTCGGCGTGATGCGCGCGCGCGAATTCCTGATGAAGGATGCGTATTCCTTCCATCTCACTGCCGACAGCATGGCGGTGGAATACCAGAATATGTACGACGCCTACACTCGCATATTCACCCGCCTGGGTTTGAAATTCCGCGCGGTGAATGCCGATACCGGCGCAATCGGTGGCAGCGCTTCGCACGAGTTCCACGTGCTGGCTGATTCCGGTGAAGACGCGATTGCGTTTTCGGATGGTTCCGACTACGCCGCAAATATCGAAAAAGCCGAATGCATCTCGCCGGCGGCATCGCCTGCAGCCGCTTCGGAAGCATTGCGGAAAATCGATACGCCCTATCAGAAGACCTGCGAAGAAGTCGCAGCGTTGATGGATATTTCGCTGAGCCGCACCGCCAAGTCGATCGCGCTGATCGGCGAACAGGGTTTCGTGCTCGCGCTGGTGCGTGGCGACCATATGGTCAATGAAATCAAGCTGGCGAAACTGGCCGGCATGGCAGATTACCGCCTGGCCACGGAAGCGGAAATTGCCGAACACCTCGGCAGCGAACCCGGCTTTCTCGGACCGGTCAACGCAAAGAAAAAGGTTTTCGTGATTGCCGATCTTTCGGTCGCCGCCATGCACGATTTCGTGGTCGGCGCGAACGAAAAAGGTTTCCATCTGGCCGGCGTGAACTGGGGCCGCGATTTGCCTGAAGCCGACATCGTCGCCGATATCCGCAATATTATCGATGGCGATGTATCACCCGATGGCAAAGGCAATATCACCATTGCGCGCGGCATTGAAGTCGGCCATGTATTCCAGCTTGGACAAAAGTATGCCGAAGCCATGAATGCCACCGTGCTTGATGATCAGGGCAAGGCGCAAGTGATGTTCATGGGTTGCTACGGCGTCGGCGTTTCGCGCATCGTCGCTGCCGCGATCGAGCAAAACTTCGACGACAACGGCATTATCTGGCCGGTCGCGATGGCGCCATGGAAAGTCGCGGTCTGCGTGATCAATCCGAAAAACGATGCCGCCGTCAACGATGCCGCGAAGGCCCTCTACGACGAGCTCAATGCCAATGGCATCGAAGCCTGCCTCGATGATCGCGGCCTGCGTCCCGGCGCGATGTTTGCCGATATCGAGTTGATCGGCATTCCGCATCGTGTGGTGGTGTCATCACGCGGCCTGGAAGCCGGCACGTTCGAATATCGCGGCAGACGCGATAGCGAATCGGTAAATCTGGATAAAGCGGAATTGCTGCATAAGCTGGCGTGATTCGATGTAGGAGCGTCCTTTAGGCGCGACAGATCCGGCGGGATTCGTCGCGCCTAAAGGACGCTCCTACACCTACGACAACATCACAAACTGCGTCGTGTCGATACCAGCAGATTGCCGAACAGAATTCCTGCCAGCAACGCAATCAATGCCGCAACCACCGCAAAGGCCAGATCGAGTCCCAGCAAGATATCGCGCTCGAACACGAAGCTGAAACTGCGAAAACCCACGCTACCCGGCACCAATAAAATAATGCCGGGCACGCGTATCAAGGCACCCGGGCGATTGAAAATTCGGCCATAGGCATTCGCAACTGCCGTCACTACCAGACTGGCGAGAAAAACGCCGACCGGGTATTGGCTTTCGGCCGCACCAGGCAACATCGAGCCAAGTTTGGTCATGAAATAGCCAAGCCATACCGATGCCATCACGAGCAGCACGTCGCGGCGTGCCGTCTTGAACAATACCGAGAACGCAAACGAACCGGCCAGCAAGGTGAACCATGGCATCCACTCCGGTAGCGTCGGCATATTCGCGTTGGACAAGGGAACCCAGCCAAGCACCTCGACAATTTGCGTGGCCGCTACGGTGCCGAACACGAGTTTAAGAAGAATAGTCAGCGCACCGGCAAAACGCGCCGTGCCGGACACCAATTGCTTCGCCGACAATTCGGTAATCGCGGTAGTGAGTGTCAAGCCCGGCATCAACACGATCAGGCCAGCGATCACCACGCCCTGCAAGGACAATGGCGCAACGAACGTAGCAATCGCACTCGCCAGAAACGTCACGATAAATGCCGAGACCGCTTCATGTGCATCGACCCAACGCTTGGATTTCTCGGTGTAGATGGTGATCGCGCCGATCAAAACGCCAAGCACCGCTGCGGCAGACAAATCCGCCCAACCGGTTTTCGGCAAAAGGCCTGTAACCGAGGCCGAAGCCAAACCAAAACACAGAATCGTTAGCGGAATCGTAATCGGACGCGGCGGTTTATCGAGCGCACGAAGGTCCGCCAATCCGGAAACAATATCGCGTTTGCCTTCGAGCACATCTTCGGCAATCGCATCGGCCTTGGCCAGACGCCCCAGATTCACATCGCCCGGTTCCAGACGAATCACCTGCGTCATACGATGCGGCGTGCCGCGCTCGGTATCGTGAAAGCTGAGCAACATGCCGGTCGGGTTCGACCAGACTTCGGCATCGATCGCCAATCGCTTGGCGACTTTCTCCACCGCCGCTTCAAGTCGCTGCGCCGAAGTGCCATAGATATGAAGACGCCGTGCCAACTCCACGATGAATTCAATCTTTTTCAGTTCCGTTTGATGTTCTGGTTGCACGTGGCCGCCCTGCGTCGCTCGGCAATAGCATGACGCAAAGCGAAAGTTCTTGCAGCATGCAACAATGCCCGCTTCCAGACGAGCGCACAGATGCCACACGGAATCGGCGAATTATTTTCAATCCTGAGCGCTGCCGCATGGGCCGTGGGCGTGATCTTGTATCGCCGCCTCGGCGAGAGCCTGCCGCCACTGCAGCTGAATTTCCTGAAGAACTGTCTGGTCTTCATGATGCTGATTCCGGCCATTCCATTGCTGCATGGCTTTGCACTCCCTTCCTTTTCCGGACAACAAATTTTCCTGTCGGTGTTGAGCGGCCTGATCGGCATCGGTCTGGCCGATACCTTGTATTTCCGCGCATTGAATGAAGTGGGTGCAGGCCGAATGGGTATCCTCGGCAATTTTTATTCGCCATTTGTTCTGTTGCTGAGCTTCATATTTCTGGGTGACCGACTCAATCCATGGCAATGGTGCGGCTTCGCGCTGGTCAGTAGCGGCGTGTTTCTGGCATCGAAACCCAGCGCCGTCGAGGCCAGCAGGCCCGCGCATTATTTCCGTGGATTGATGTTCGGCCTACTGTCGATTGGCCTGATGGCGATTTCGATCATCCTCGTGAAGCGGGTTCTGGAGGCCCAACCCCTGCTATGGGTCACGGGTCTACGTATGCTGGGCGCCATCATCGGCATGATGCTGATTGCCACCTTCCGCAAGGAATTGTTCCTGCTCAAGCCACCGAAAGCCATGCGCTGGAGGCCATTGATCATCGCGGCCTTCGTCGGGCAATTTGTCGCGATGGTGTTCTGGCTGGCCGGATATAAATTTACCTCGGCCTCGGTCGCGGCTATCCTTAATGAGACGGCCTCGGTATTCATCCTGCTACTGGCTTGGCTCTGGCTGAAAGAGCCACTGACAAGGCGCGGATTGATCGGCGTGGGGCTGACCTTAAGCGGAGTTTCGTTCATGCTGTGGGCTAGATCATGAGTACCGACCCGAATATTGGCCCACACCGCGACGACCCGGACATTATCAATGCGACCGGCGAATGGTCGTTGCAAACCGCGCAGGCCTGCATCGCCTTGCTGGAAAAAGCGCCATCGCATGTAAAGGATATCGATGGCCGCGAAATCATCCGGCTCGATTCCACCGGTGCCATGTTGTTGTCGCAACTGGCGACCCGCACCGGCCTGGCGCTGAAAGAAATCGATGTGCGGCCGGAACATCAGGCCTTGATGAATGCAGTGCGGCAATTATGCGAAACACCGCCGGTCAAACGCGGCAAAGACTACGGTTTCCGCAAAATGCTCGAGCGACTCGGCTTTGCAATGGAAGATTACGCAAAGGAAACACTCGCCTTGGTCGGATTCAGCGGACTCGCATTGCAAACAACGATCAAAACGCTCTTCCAGCCACGGCGTTTCCGGGTGACTTCCACTTTCCACCACATGGAACAGGTCGGTGTGGATGCGGTGCCGCTGGTTCTGCTGCTCAGCTTCATGGTCGGATCGGTGATCGCGTTTCTAGGCTCCACCGTATTGAAGGAATTCGGTGCCGAAGTTTACGTGGTCGAACTGGTCGGCATCGCCTTCCTGCGCGAATTTGCCGTGTTGCTGACCGCCATCTTGCTGGCTGGACGAACCGCGAGTGCATTCACTGCGCAAATCGGCGCGATGCAAAGCGGCGAGGAAATCGACGCGATCCGTACGCTGGGATTGAACCCGATCGAATTGCTGGTGCTGCCGCGTCTGTTCGCCCTGGTATTGATGCTACCGCTACTCACCTTTCTCGCGATGATGGCCGGCCTCGCCGGCGGCATGGCGGTCTGCTCGATGAGTCTGGGCATATCGCCGGAATTGTTTACCGTGCGTTTGCACGAATCGATTTCGATTACGCATTTTTGGGTCGGCATTTCGAAAGCACCCATCTTTGCCGTGGTGATTGCCTTGATCGGTTGTCTTGAAGGCTTCCAGGTACAGGGCACAGCGGAATCCGTCGGTGAGCGGACAACCTCGAGCGTGGTGCAAACCATTTCTCTGGTGATTTTGCTCGATGCACTGGCCGCTCTGTTTTTCATGGAGATGGATTGGTGAATACGCCGACAAGTCCCGATGACGTCGCGATTTCCGTGCGCGGCCTTCGCAATACCTTCGGCGATCAGGTTGTGCACGACAATCTCGACCTCGATGTCCGGCGCGGCGAAATCATCGGCGTGGTCGGCGGCTCGGGCACCGGAAAATCGGTCTTGATGCGGGCGATTCTGGCCTTGCGGCGTCCGCAGGCGGGCCATATCGAAGTGCTGGGCCTGGATGTCTATTCCGAAGATTCCAAGGCCAGAATAAAGATCGAGACCAATACCGGCGTGCTTTACCAGAATGGCGCCTTGTTCTCGTCGCTGACGGTGGAAGAAAACGTCGCGGTACCGCTGAAGGAACATTACGGCGACCTGCCCGACAAACTGGTGCACGAACTTTGCATGCTGAAAATTCGTCTGTCTGGTTTGCCCGACAATGCCGCAGAAAAATATCCCTCCCAGCTTTCCGGCGGCATGCGCAAACGTGCCGGCATCGCACGGGCACTAGCGCTCGACCCGGCCTTGCTGTTTCTGGATGAACCCACCGCTGGCCTTGACCCCATTGGTGCGGCGGCTTTTGATCAACTGATCCTTACATTGCAACGCGCCCTGGGCTTGACCGTTTTCCTGATCACCCATGATCTGGATACGCTGTACACGATCTGTGATCGCGTCGCGGTGATCGCGGACAAAAAAGTGCTGATCAATGCACCGATAAAAGAAGTGGAAAAGTTTGACCACCCCTGGGTGCAGGAATATTTTCATGGCCCGCGTGGCCGCGCTGCTCAAGGTGCACAACATTTGCTGGAGAAATAATATGGAAACCCGTGCCAATCATGTGCTCATCGGTGCATTCACGCTGGCGGTAATCATTGCTTCGGTCATGTTCGCCTTGTGGGCGGCAAAGTATGGCTCCGACCGAAAGTTCAACGATTTCGATGTCGTGTTTGTCGAAGCCGTTACCGGGCTGTCGAAAGGCAGCGTAGTGCAATACAACGGCATCAATATCGGGGAAGTGCGCGACTTGAAGTTGGATAAAAAAGATCCCAGCAAAGTCATTGCACGCGTTCGCGTGGAAGAAGGCACACCGGTAAAAACCGATACCGTCGCGAAACTCGCTTTTGTCGGCCTGACCGGTGTTGCGCAAATCCAGTTCACCGGCGGCAAGGCGGAAAGTCCGCTGCTGATCGAAAGTTCGCACAGACGAAGTTCCGGTCATCCTTGCCGAGGAATCCGCCATTTCGAAATTGCTGAACTCCACCGACGACATCACCACGACGGCCGCCGACGTGCTTATCCGCATCAACAAGATGCTGAGCGATGCCAATGTCGACGAAAATTTCGAAGTCGCTCGACAATATCGAACAAATTACCGGCACCGTGGCCGGGCAAAAACAGGACATCGCCAAACTGCTGACCGATGCCCGCAATGCCGCGACCAAACTCGACAGCACGCTGGCCAAAGCCGACAGTGCGATGGGCAAGCTCGACAAAGGCATGGACAGCCTCGATGAAGGCGTGTTCAAGGAATTGCCGAAAGTGGTGGCCTCACTTGAAAAAACTTTGACCGAGCTGGAAAAACTCAGCACCAATGCCAATGGCCTGGTCGATGACAATCGCGACCAGATCAATGCCTTCGCCAACCAGGGCTTGAGCCAGGTCGCGCCGACCCTGAGCGAATTGCGGACACTGATAAAAGATTTGAATCGCCTGTCGGCACGTCTTAATGAAAATCCCGCCGGCCTGATCCTGGGCCGCAATCAACCGGAAGAATTCAAGCCATGAAAATCTTCAAGTCACCTCTTCTCGTCAGCGCCGCATTGGTGCTTTGCCTGACAAGCTGCTTTTCTTCCGCCGGTTCGAAAAACACCGTGGTCTATACGCCGCGGGCATCGTCGCCGACCGCAAGCATGAACACGGCAGTGCCCTGGCAAATTCGCATTGACGCACCCAAGAGCAGCGATTTTCTGGACTCGACGCACATCGCCGTACGGCGCGCAAACAATACGCTGCAAGTCTTCGGAGGAGCACGCTGGTCCGACAGCGTGCCTGACTTACTGCAGAACAGCCTGACCCAGACATTTAACGACAGCGGCAAAATCAATGCCGTTACCGGCCTGGACAGCAATACCATCAGCGACGCGATTCTTTTGCTCGATATCCGGCAATTCGAGGCAGTTTACGAACAAGGTGACGATAGCGCGGCAGCGGTGATCTCGGTACAGGCTAATATTCAATTGCAGAAGACCAATCGCATCATCGCCAGCAAGCATTTCCTGATCAGCATTCCCGCCCAGAATAAAAAAATCCCGCAAGTGATGACGGCATTTGATACCGCATTGCAACAAGTATCGCAGGACATTTTGAACTGGACGCTGACAGCAGATGTGCCAGCAAAAAAATAAGCGTAGCCCGGGTCATGGCTCCACCTGACCCGGGGTGATAACTCGAAGGACCCGGGTCAGATGGAGCCATGACCCGGGCTACGGATATTGCGATAGGTCAGATTGATACGCTCCCCCACCGGCTTGACGGTTTTCGCCAACGCATGCCGATAATTTTTCTGGGTATCGCCCCGCATCAGCAACAGGCTGCCATGCGGCAGTTCCAAATGTACGGCTTTGGCACCCGTGGTTTTCGCCTTGAATGAAAAACGCCGTGTCGCACCCAGACTGATCGATGCAATCACCGGCTGTTTGCCGAGTTCCGGCTCGTCGTCGCTATGCCAACCCATGCTGTCCTGGCCATGCCGATACAAATTCGCGAGGACCGAATTGAATGAAGTTTCGAATTCATTTTGTAAACGCAATCGAATTTCCTGCAACTCCGGCAACCAGTCCCTAGGTTCAAATCGCGTTTGCGAATACACATAACTCGCGTCGGCATCGCCGATCCAGCAACTCAAGCGCGGCGAATCGATTTCGCGACCGAATATCCTGATGCGATGGCATTCCCATGCGATGTTTCCCCGTAGGGTTTTCATCAACGCATCGGCCAACCCGGGTTCTATCCAATCCGGACAAAAAAGCAGATCGGCACCTGGCAATGAGAGTTTGGAAGCAGAATCATTGAAATTCATGGGCCTATTGTAAGGGCCGACCCGTTGAATTCATTGCCCGAACACCCTTAAAACGCGACAATAGAGCCCTACAAGGAGTGAGCTATGTCAGAGCGCGATATCATGGAATACGACGTTGTCACGGTGGGCGCGGGCCCGGCCGGTTTGTCGTTTGCGATCCATCTGAAACAGCTCAATCCGGAACTCAGTGTCTGCGTGATCGAGAAGGCATCGACCATCGGCGCACATATCCTTTCCGGCGCCGTGATCGAACCGCAACCGCTGGATGAACTGCTGCCGGGCTGGCGCGAAAATCCGCCACCGATTTGCGTACCGGCGACCACCGACGAATTCCTGCTGTTGAGCAAAACCGGCTCGACCAAATTGCCGACACCGCCGCAGATGAATAACCACGGCAATTTCATCGTGTCGCTCGGCGCCATGTGCGCCTGGCTGGCGCCGCAGGCCGAAGCGCTCGGCGTTGAAATCTATCCGGGTTTTGCCGCATCGGAAATCCTTTTCGACGATGCAGGTGCGGTTGCCGGCGTTCGCATCGGCGACATGGGCATCGCGAAAGATGGCCATCACAAAGACAGCTACACACAAGGCATCGATATCAAGGCCAAACTGACCGTGCTCGGCGAAGGCGCGCGCGGACATCTGACGAAACAACTGGTGCGCAAATTCCATCTTGATCTCGAATCCGATCCGCAAAGTTATTCGATCGGCATCAAGGAATTGTGGCAAGTCAAACCCGGCACCTCGCAACCCGGAAAAATCGTCCATACGGTCGGCTGGCCAGCCGACAGCAAAACCTATGGCGGCAGTTTTTTCTATCACCTCGATAAAGACCGCATCGCGCTCGGCTATGTGTCGGGGCTCGATTATCAGGATCCTAACTACCAGCCGTATGAAGCATTCCAGCAATGGAAAAACCATCCGTCGGTGAAGTCGTTGCTGGAAGGCGGCACGATCTTGTCCGCAGGCGCGCGCGCAATCGTGACCGGCGGTTATCAATCCTTGCCGAAAGTGGAAATGCCCGGTGCCTTGCTGATCGGTTGCGCGGCCGGCTTGTTGAATGTGCCGAAAATCAAGGGCGTGCATCAGGCGATTCGTTCCGGAATGCTCGCGGCAAAACATGCCGCCAAAAATCTGTCGTCCGAAGGCTGGGATGCAGAACTTCGCAACTCACCAGCGATGCATGAATTGAAAAAAGTCCGCAATGTGAAACCCGGTTTCAAGAAAGGCTTCTGGTTCGGCATGATAAATGCCGGTTTCGAAACCGTGACCGCCGGTTTGGCGCCCTGGACCTGGCGCGTGAAACCGGACTATTCCTCGCTGTTCAAACTCGGTGAACAGGAATCGCCAAAACGCGATTACGTCGAACGAAGCTTGGCACCACGCGACCGACTGGCCGGCGTGTATTTTGCCGCGACCGAACACGATGAAGACCAACCTGTGCATTTGCATGTCTCGGATACTGATATCTGCATCACGACCTGCGCCACCGAATACGGCAATCCCTGCACCCGCTTCTGCCCTGCCGGTGTATACGAAATCGTGAAAGATGACAGCCGGCCCGCGTTTGCAAATCAATGCGGCCAACTGCGTGCATTGCAAAACCTGCGATATCAAGGACCCGTACCAGATCATTAATTGGGTCACGCCGGAAGGTGGCGCGGGGCCGAATTATCTGAATTTGTGACGGAAGTCCATAACAGCCATCATCTCGACTTCGGCCTGTTACTCGCTGATTAAAATTGCATATTCAACTATAATCTCGCACTTACTTTAAGGGGCTTTCCGATGTACATGCGAGTATTGGTTCTGTTATGCGTTCTCGGCTCCGTACCAGAAGCTCTCGCTAAAGTGGATGATCCCGCCGATATCTCCAAGTCTACTTCTTCCGAGACCGCACCCACTCCTTCCATTACGACGACCGTTATCACGGACCCGGCTCTGCCAACTGAATCGTCGGTTATCCTGATTCCTGCAAGAACACCGGTGATATTCACGCTGGACAGCGCCGTAAGCTCGAAAACGGCACTTCCAGGCACGCAATTCCTGCTAAAAGTCGCACAGGATCTGAAGATTAACGGGCAGGTATTAATACCTCAAGGCACGCCTGCTACTGGCGAAGTTATTCATGCCCAGAAAGCCAGCGGCTTTGGCAAGGCCGGCGAACTATTGGTGACCATTCGCTATATCGACTTGAACGGAAATCGCATCAAGATGCGCTCATTCCGTCCTTATCAGGGAAGCAACAAGAGCGGTACCGTCATGGCAGTCAGCCAGATTCCTTATATAGGCCTGTTTGCTGGCTTTATTCAGGGAGGTGAAATCATCATGCCGGAAAATACTTTGGTGGAAGCACAACTCGCTCTTGAAACCAGTCTCTCTCCAATAGCACTATCGCCCACCGAAAACAAAGAAGCAGAAAAAATTCCATCACCCGAAACTACTGAAGTACAAACCAACGGAGATTCAAAATGAAGTTACCTGTTTCGCTTATCTTGGCTGCCTTATTTGGTGTTGCCACCGCAAACCCATCACTGGCCCAGGAAACCAAAACCGAAGCGACAACAGAAGCGGCGCCAGCTACTCAAGCCGTGTCCGCAACCGATGCCATGCCCGTTGCAGCACCTGTTGCAGCGCCAGTCGCCGAAGCTGCACCTAACCCCGCACCCGTCGCCGATGGTCAAGCAAATTTTCCAAAGGAAATTCTTGACGTAATCGGCAAGCCAGAAGCAGGCAAGGCATTGATCGTGTTCTTTCGTCCAAATCGCTTTGTTGGTTGGGCTATCGGTTTCAAGGTTCGTGAAGAGAAAGCAGAACTCGGCAAACTTCGCAACGGCACCTATTTTTTGTATCACGCTGAACCTGGCACTCACGCTTATACGGTTCACGCAGAAAACAAAGACGTTACCAATATGGAAGTGGAAGAAGGTGAAACCTATTTCGTCATGGGTGAAGTCAATATGGGTCTTCTTTCCGGTCGTCCCAACCTTACGCCTTCCACGGCAGTGAACTTTCAGGCCGAAATTGGCAAGATGAAACTTGCAAAAGCACTGGATTAATTCGCGCGACACTGGATTGCCAGATCAAAGCCCCGCATTGCGGGGCTTTTTTTATTTCCGGTTTACAATACCGGGCATGCGCATCGGCCCCTACGAAATCCAACCCAATGTCGTGCTGGCACCGATGGCCGGTGTTACCGACAAGCCGTTTCGCATGTTGTGCAAACGGCATGGTGCAGGGTTATGTGTTTCGGAGATGACGATCTCGGATCCGAAGTTCTGGAAAACCAGCAAGTCGATGCATCGCATGGACCACGACGGCGAACCGGCACCGATAAGCGTTCAGATTGCCGGTACCGATCCGGAAGTGATGGCGGATGCCGCCCGCTACAACGTCGATCATGGCGCGCAAATTGTCGATATCAACATGGGTTGCCCGTCGAAGAAAGTCTGCAACGTTTGGGCAGGTTCTGCCTTGATGCGCGATGAAATACTGGTCGGAAAAATAGTCACGGCGATGGTCAATGCGGTGAACGTTCCGGTCACTTTGAAAATCCGCACCGGCTGGGATCATGACAATAAAAACGCACTTGCGATTGCCCGTATCGCCGAAGACGCCGGCATCGCGGCACTCGCCGTGCATGGACGCACAAGGGTGGATTTATACAATGGCGAAGCCGAGTACGACACCATCGCTGCGGTAAAAGCGGCCGTGAAAATTCCGGTGCTGGCCAATGGCGATATCCGCACACCGGAACAGGCAAAATTCGTGCTCGAAAAAACCGGTGCCGATGCTGTGATGATTGGCCGCGGTGCACAGGGACGACCCTGGATTTTTCGCGAGATCTCGCATTATCTGATGACCGGAAAACACCTGCCCGAACCCGGCGCCGAAGAAGTGCGTGATATTCTACTGGGCCATCTCGAACACCTGCATGTGTTTTATGGCGAAGTGATGGGCGTGAGAATCGCCAGAAAACATCTCGGCTGGTACGCGAAAGACCGACCGGAAAACGCCGATTTCAGGCAAATCGTCAATCGTGCCGAAACCGCGGCATCGCAGCTGGAATTAACCCGCGATTATTTCAACCATTTGCAGGACTTGATGCCAAGGTCTCCAGCCCATCTCACCTGAAAAAATTGTAGACCATTGCCGCGACCACCAGAAACGCAACAAACTTCAGAATCTGGTTTGAACCGCCGTCGCCTGGCTGGATGGTTGCGTTGTAGTGGCCACTGGGCTTGATGCGATGGGATTGATGCACCGCTTCGATACCCTTGCGTTCGATATTATTGGCCGCATCCATCGCGCGATTGAGCATTGGCCGTGATTTCTTCAGGAACTCCTGCTGCATTTCCGGCGTCATGCGATTGAGCTGGTCCTGCACTTTTTTGCGCAAGGCCTCAGGCAGACCGGATAAATCGAGGCTTTCCATCGGGTTTTTCTGGGACATCACGGGCTCCTGATACGCTTGCCCTATGCTAACGCAGTTGGCTGCCCATTGCCGTAGCCCGGGTGATGGCTCCATCTCACCCGGGATGTGCAGCAAGAATACAAACTTCGTGCCTCATAAAATCGGCGCATTGTTCGCGATAGCGCCGGGCTTAACAGAAACCCGGGTGAGATGAAGCCATCACCCGGGCTACACCAGAAATCCCTGGCCCCGGGCTGCTCACACCGATACAATGCACTGCCGCTGCGGGAGAGATCGCTTACCCGACGCCGAAGGAGCAACCGCCCCGGAAACTCTCAGGCAAAAGAACCGCCGGCATCCAAAACTCTGAAAAATGGCGACGTGCTTCGCGCACCAACGCCTGCCGACGGGATAACACTCTCAGGCACACAGACAGAGGGGGCGCCGATGCCGAACAGGCTTATGTTCGGCAATTCGATGCGCGCCCACTCCGAGAATTGCCATGACGAAACCGACTGCCCTGCCGCTTCCGCACGTTGCCCGTGATTTTTCCGCACGCCATATCGGCCCTTCGCCACAGGAAGTGCAACAAATGCTCGACGCCGTCGGTGTCGACAGCATGGACACGCTGATCGCGGAAACCTTGCCGGATTCGATCCGCATCCTGAAACCCTTGAGCAGCATGGGCCGCGCGCTTTCCGAAGTCGAAGCACTCGCCCGCTTGCGCGAACTCGCTTCGAAGAATCAGGTGTTCACTTCGCTGATCGGCCAAGGCTACAACGGCACGCTGACTCCGCTTGTCATTCTCCGAAATATCCTCGAAAACCCGGCCTGGTACACGGCGTATACCCCATACCAACCGGAAATTTCCCAAGGCCGCCTCGAAGCGCTGTTGAATTTCCAGACCATGATCTGTGAACTGACCGGCCTCGATGTTGCCAATGCTTCGCTGCTTGATGAAGGCACCGCCGCCGCCGAAGCGATGGCCGTCGCCGAGCGCGTATCGAAAAACAAAAGTAAAAAATTTTTTATCGATGAAAACTGCCATCCGCAATCCATCGCCGTGATGCGCACCCGTGCCGAACCACTCGGCTGGGAATTGATCATCGGTAATCCTGATAAAGATCTGGTCGCAAGTGATGTTTGCGGTGCGATTTTCCAATATCCCGGCACCGATGGCGAAGTGCGTGACTTCCGTGGCGCCATCGCAAACCTGAAAGCCGCTGGCGCCGTCAGCATTATGGCCGCCGATCCATTGGCTTTGACGATTCTCACATCGCCCGGCGAACTCGGTGCCGATATCGCAATTGGTTCGACCCAGCGTTTCGGTGTGCCGATGGGTTACGGCGGTCCACATGCGGCCTACATGTCGGTACGCGATGCGATCAAGCGCAATATCCCGGGTCGTCTGATTGGTGTCTCGGTCGATTCGCGCGGACAACCGGCCTATCGTTTGACCCTGCAAACCCGTGAGCAACATATCCGTCGTGAAAAAGCGACTTCGAATATTTGTACCGCTCAGGTTTTGCTCGCCGTGATCGCGTCGATGTATGCGGTTTACCATGGCCCGGAAGGTTTGGCCGCGATTGCGCATGACGTACATAACCGCAGCAAAGTATTGGCCGCTGGCTTGAGCAAACTGGGTTTCAACATCCAGAACAAAAATTACTTCGATACGATTACCGTCGATGCCGGTTCGCAACGCGATGCGATCATCGCCCGCGCTGCCGCCGAAAAAATCAATTTCTGTCTCGTGGGTTCGACGCATTTGAGCATCGCGCTCGATGAAGCGACCACACCGGAAATTATCGAAGCGGTCTGGCGCGCGTTCGGCGGCTCCTTGAAGTTTGCTGATATCGCCAACGACAACAACGTGATCCCTGCTGACCTGACGCGCAAAGGCGCTTGTCTGAAGCATCCGATTTTCAGCCGCTACCGTTCGGAAACCGAATTGCTGCGCTATATGCGCAAATTGTCGGACCGCGATCTGGCTTTGGATCGCGCGATGATTCCGCTCGGCTCCTGCACGATGAAATTGAATGCGACTGCCGAAATGATTCCGGTCACCTGGCCTGAATTCGGCGCGCTGCATCCGTTTGCTCCTGCGGATCAAGCCAAAGGCTACTATGAACTGTTCGATGACCTGAAAAAATGGCTGGTCGAAATCACCGGTTACGATGCAGTGTCGCTGCAACCGAATTCAGGTGCTCAGGGTGAATACGCCGGCCTGCTCGCCATTCGCGGCTATCACCATGCGCGCGGTGATTTGAATCGTACCGTCTGCCTGATTCCTTCCTCGGCACACGGCACCAACCCGGCTTCCGCACAAATGGTCGGCATGGATGTGGTCGTGGTGAATTGCGATAGCGAAGGCAACGTCGATGTTGACGACTTGCGCGCGAAAGCGGAAAAACACAGCGCGAATCTCGCTGCATTGATGGTGACCTATCCCTCCACGCATGGCGTATTCGAAGAACGCATCCGCGAAATTTGCGACATCACGCATCAGCACGGCGGTCAGGTTTACATGGACGGCGCGAACATGAATGCGCAGGTCGGTTTGTCGCGCCCCGGTGATTTCGGTGCCGACGTATCGCATTTGAATCTGCATAAAACTTTCTGCATTCCGCACGGCGGCGGCGGCCCCGGCATGGGCCCGATTGGCGTGAAAGCGCATCTCGCACCGTACCTGCCCGGCCATCCATCGCTCGACGGCGGCAAGGCTCCTGTGGGTCCTGTTTCGGCGGCGCCGTTTGGTTCGTCATCGATTCTTCCGATCAGCTATGCCTATATTTTGATGATGGGCGGCGACGGTTTGAAACTTGCCACAGAAGTCGCGATCTTGAGTGCGAACTACATGGCCGCACGTTTGCATCCGCATTTTCCGGTGCTGTTTCGCAACCACAATGGTCGCGTCGCGCACGAATGCATCGTTGATCCGCGCCCCTTGAAAGATGCCTGCGGCGTGAGCGTTGACGACATCGCGAAACGCCTGATCGATTTCGGTTTCCATGCACCGACCATGAGCTTCCCTGTGCCGGGCACGCTGATGATCGAGCCGACCGAATCGGAAGCGAAGGTCGAACTCGACCGTTTCTGTGATGCGATGATCGCGATCCGCAACGAAATCACCGAAGTGCAGAACGGCCGTTTTGCCATCGAGCAAAGTCCACTGCGCAATGCCCCGCATACCGTGCATGACTTGGTCGATGCCGAATGGAATCGTCCATATTCGCGCGAAGAAGGTGTATTTCCGGCCGGTAGCTCGCGCAATGACAAATACTGGAGCCCGGTAGGTCGCGTCGATAACGTGTACGGCGATCGCAATCTGGTCTGCATCTGCCCGACGCCTGAGGAATACCGCGACGAAGAAGCGGCTTGATCTCTGGTTTGATGAAAAAGAAAAAGGACGCGTCCATCGCGTCCTTTTTTGTGGGAGCCACTTCAGTGGCGATTGAGTCTTCACGCTGCCGAATTGTCGGAATGGAAAGCTGAATCTTCAATCGCCGGTAAACCGGCTCCCACATGGCGCCTAAGACAAGGGTATCTGTGAGCGGTTAAGATGACCCTGTTCGGCAACGTGAGACCATCATGAAAACTACAATCCCATTTCTCTGTTTGCTTGCATTTGGCATCACTGCATCCTCCGCCATCGCCGCCGACCCGCCGCCGATCAGCATCGAAGGCACCTGGCAATGCGGTCCCTACACGATGAAGACTGCGAAATTCACTGCCACCGGCAGCAATAAAGTGAACTATAAACGCGGCGGTGAGTACTACGATTTTTCCATCATGACCATCACGACGACCAATGGCGTAAAGACGACACTCAATACCCAGACTACAGGTAGCTGGAAACTGTCGGGGGATGTGCTGCAGACAATTTCCGCCAATGTGCAGGTACTGTCTTCCGACAATCCGAATTACCCCGTTGAAGCGGCACAACGAAGCGCCAACGAGCAATTAAACACGCAAGCCCTGGCCAAAAACAAAGTCCGTATTCGCAGTAATTCGATGACATTGCGTCCGGTGAACCCAACCAGCAAGGAAGCGGATATCGACGTGGCCTGCAGGCGATTATAAGACTCCATGCAAGCGGCATTCGTGGGAGCTGGTTCACCAGCGATTGATGGTTCAGTGCTCCGTGTTTTGTGAAATCCAATCGCTGGTGAACCAGCTCCCACGGTCAAAAAACTTCAGGCGACCAACCTGAACTCCGGTCTTGGCTTCAGGCTTTCAATCTTCGACAACACGTTCCCGCGGTAATCCATCAGCGCAAGATTACCGTCGGCATCTTCGGTAAGTGCGGTAAGGCTTTCAACCCAATCACCGTCATTGGCGTAAATCAGGCCGTCTCTTTCGAACATGGCGGCACGATGGATATGCCCGCAAATGATGCCGTCGAGCCCGCGTTGTTTCGCATCCTGCAAACCAGCCTGCACGAAGCGCTCGATAAAACTTTCGGCGACCGTGCTTTGCCGTTTCAGGAAATCGGCCAATGACCAATAACGTTTTCCCATGCGTCTGCGGATCGCGTTCATGAAACGGTTGCCATTCAAAATCACGTAATACAGCCAGTCACCGAACGCTTCCTGAAAACCGCCGAAATGGGTTTTGCCATCGTAGTCATCGCCATGCGTAACCAGCAGGCGGCGCCCATCAAGCAATTCATGGATGACACGACGGCGCATTTTCATTTGTGGCAACATCAAGCCACAGAAGCGCCGCAAGGGCCGGTCGTGATTGCCCGGCACATACACCAATTCCGTGCCGCGTCGCGTCAGTTGATGCAGCGCTTCCACCACACGATTCTGGGCCTGGTGCCACACGGCACGCTTTTCCGCCATCCACCATAAATCGACGATATCGCCCACCAGATACAAGCGCTTGCATCGAAGATGGCCGAGAAATTCCGCCAACTCTTCGGCATGGCAATATTTCGACCCCAGATGCACGTCGGAAATGAAAACGGCTCGCCATATTTCCGGTGTCGGCAAGGCTTTCATCAGGCCGCTTCCGATGTCTTATCCAACGCAGGATCAGCAACCACACCGAGATAGCGCTCGCGTTTTTTGGGTCTGATGCGATGCAGATCCACTTCGATCAAGCCATCGACCGAATTATTGAAATCGGGATCGACGCCGAAACTCAGAAATCTCGCGCCGCCGGGCTCGCACAGTTCGGTATATTGCTTGTACAAGGTCGGTACCCGCGCACCGAGTGCATCCAGATTGGCTTTCAGGCATTTGAAACTTGCCTCGGCATCGAGATCGATAAATTGCGGTGCATTGGCCAGATAGCGGAACGGATGATTCGCGATGACATTACTTTTTCCATCACCATAAAATTGTTGGTAATACGCGACCATTTGCTCGCGTGCGGCAATCGGAATGGCGGCACTCATCGAAACCGGCCCGAACAGATAACGGATATCGGGGTATTGCTTTAGATAGGCTCCGATGCCGACCCACAAATAATCCAGCGAGCGCGAGCCCCAGTATTTCGGTGTGACGAAGCTGCGGCCCAGCTCCATGCCTTCGGCCAAACGCGCCATTACTTCGCAGGGATAGTTGAAAAGACTGGCGCTGTAAAAACCTTCGCGGCCTTTTTCCAGATAGACATCATTGCCGCGTGCGACCCGATAGGCACCGGCGATTTCGCATTCGTTCGCATCCCACAAGACGATATGTTCGTACCAGGTATCGAAGGCATCGACATCGAGCCGTTTTCCGGTGCCCTCGCCGACCGCCCGAAAACTCAACTCGCGCAAACGGCCGATTTCACGCAGCAAGGGCGCGTCGGAACGCAAACGTCCGCAATAGATTTTTTTACCGTCTGGCGTCTGCCCCAATAGCGACATGGATTTCAAATCCGACAGCAGACGCGCACGTTCGACCGGATGCACCAATGGTTCAAGTGCTGGAGCGGCGTTTTCCCGGCGCGATCCGATCGCATACAGCGCCTGCCGTACTGAACGCAAATCGAATGCCGTTTCGCTTTCCTGTTCGATGTTCATTGGCAAGCCAATGCGCAAACCGATACGACTACCGCGACGGGAAAATACTTCGCGTGGCAACAAGGCAGTACCAATCGGTTTACGCAGCATCGAGGCGCCATAAAAGAGCGCCGAGTTTCTGGCCTGGATTTTCACCGGCAATACTGGCGTGGCAGTATTCTTCGCGAATCGCAAAAACCCGCGCCGCCATTCGGAATCGGAAATGCCTTTCCAGCTCAGGCGGGAAACTTCGCCGGCCGGAAACACAATCACGCATTGCTCGTTTTCCAATGACTGTTCGATCACCTTCAGACTGTTCGGATCAGGCTTGCCGCCCAGAATCCTGACCGGCAGCAACAACTCCCGGATGCCGTCAAACTCGCAGAGCATGTCATTGGCCACGATTTTTACGTCACGGCGAATGCTGCCGATAAAATGCAGCAAGGCCAGCGCATCCAGAGCACCGGACGGATGGTTTGCCACAATCAAAACACGGCCATTGACCGGAATGCGCTCGCGTTCGACCTGGTCCACCGTGTAACGGGCATCCAGATACGTCAGAGCCGCTTCGATAAAGGAAAAGCCCGTCAAGTGGGAATTGGCTTTCAAAAATGTGTTGATTTCATCGATCTTGGCGAATTTCGCCAGGGTTTTTATCAAGGGACGGGAAATTTTCGCGCGATGGCCAGCGAACCAGGCGGGGTAGCGGGAGCTCAGCGTTTTTTCGAGTGCGATCATGGGTTTCGGGCACGGTGGTTTGTGCAATCCTGAAGCCGCGATATAACAGCCTTGTGGCGGTCAGATGAAGTTTGGGTGACAGCCCGGTCTTAACAAAACCGCAACAGCAAACAGGGCAAGATGCGTGCTGGGAAAAACACGTGTATCATGCGCTACCCCAAATTCATCCTTCCATCCGCATTAAAGGATATAAGCCCATAATGAGCAGCCACCTCTTCACCTCCGAATCCGTTTCCGAAGGCCACCCGGACAAAATCGCGGATCAGATTTCCGACGCCGTTCTGGACGCCATCCTGGCGCAAGACAAGCGCGCCCGCGTTGCCTGCGAAACGATGGTGAAAACCGGTGCCGCCATCGTGGCCGGCGAAGTCACCACCTCTGCCTGGGTCGATATCGAATCGCTCGCCCGCAAGGTGATCAACGACATCGGCTACAACAATTCCGCGGTCGGCTTCGATGGACATACTTGCGCGATCATCAATATGCTCGGCAAGCAATCGCCCGATATCAATCAAGGCGTTGACCGCAAGAAGCCGGAAGAACAAGGTGCTGGCGACCAGGGCCTGATGTTCGGCTACGCCTGCGACGAAGCACCGGAATTCATGCCGGCACCCTTGTATTACTCGCACCGCCTGGTCGAGCAACAAGCCAAGGTTCGCAAGAGCGGCAAATTGAAATGGCTGCGCCCGGATGCAAAATCGCAAGTCACGCTGCGTTATGAAGGCAACAAGGTGTTGGGTCTCGACGCTGTTGTTCTCTCGACGCAACACGACGAAGGCATCAAGCAGAAAGCATTGGTTGAAGCCGTGTACGAACACATCCTGAAACCGGTTCTGCCGAAAGAATGGTTGAAGTCTTTGCCGAAAAGCAAAATCCACATCAATCCAACCGGCAAATTCGTGATCGGTGGCCCGGTCGGCGATTGCGGTTTGACCGGTCGCAAGATCATCGTCGACAGCTACGGTGGCATGGCCCGTCATGGCGGCGGCGCATTCTCGGGCAAGGATCCATCGAAGGTGGATCGTTCGGCTGCTTATGCCGCACGCTATGTCGCGAAAAACATCGTGGCTGCCGGTTTGGCGAGCCGTTGCGAAGTGCAGGTTTCCTACGCGATCGGCGTGGCGGAACCGACTTCGATTTCGGTCACCACTTTCGGCACCGGCAGAATCAGCGACGACAAGATCGAAAAACTGATCCGCGCGCATTTCGACCTGCGTCCGTACGGCATCACCAAAATGCTGGATCTGCTGCATCCGATCTATCAGGAAACCGCGAGCTACGGTCACTTTGGCCGCAAGCCGCATGAAGTCACCTACACCGATGGCGCCGGCAAGAAACACAAAGCCACCGCTTTCTCGTGGGAAAAAACCGACCGCGCCGATGCATTGCGCAAAGACGCCGGTTTGAAGAAGTAAAGAAATACGTACGTAGGAGCGTCCTTCAGGCGCGACAAATCCGGCGTGAGCTATCGCGCCTAAAGGACGCTCCTACGTACAAAGCACCACCCCATCGAGGGGCGCTGCAAGCCCGGTGAAGTTTTTTTCGCAAGGGAACAGGCTCGATGAAGGTAAAACCGTTTCAACGGCGCCCGATATCCTTTCGTCTACACACTAATCAATAGACGAAACACACATATCAGGAGCTTCACAATGAGCGCAGTAGTTAACATCAAACCCGATTACAAAGTCGCCGACATGAGCTTGGCCGATTGGGGACGCAAAGAACTCGATATCGCCGAACACGAAATGCCCGGCCTGATGTCGATCCGCAAAAAATATGCCGCAGCGAAACCCTTGAAAGGTGTTCGCGTTACCGGCTCGCTGCACATGACCATTCAAACGGCCGTGCTGATCGAAACCCTGAAAGACATCGGCGCCGACGTGCGTTGGGCTTCCTGCAATATTTTCTCGACGCAGGATCACGCTGCCGCCGCGATCGCAAAAACCGGCACGCCGGTGTTCGCGTGGAAAGGCGAAACCCTGGAAGAATATTGGGATTGCACACTCGATGCCGTGACCTTCCCGGGTGGCAAAGGTCCTGAACTCGTCGTCGATGACGGTGGTGACGTGACCTTGTTGCTGCACAAAGGCTACGAAATGGAACAGGGTTCGGATTGGGTCAATACCGCTTCCGGTTCGCACGAAGAACAAGTCATCAAGAATCTGTTGAAGCGCACGCAATCCGAACGTCCGGGCTTCTGGACCAATGTGATGAAAGACTGGCGCGGTGTTTCCGAAGAAACCACGACCGGCGTGCATCGCCTGTATCAAATGATGGAAGCCGGCGGTTTGCGCGTGCCTGCGATCAACGTGAATGACTCGGTCACCAAATCGAAGTTCGACAATCTGTACGGCTGCCGCGAATCGCTGGCCGATGGCTTGAAGCGCGCGATGGACGTGATGCTGGCCGGTAAAGTGGCCGTCGTCTGCGGTTATGGCGACGTCGGCAAAGGTTCGGCCCATTCGCTGCGTGCCTATGGCTGCCGCGTTGTCGTGACCGAAATCGATCCGATCAATGCACTGCAAGCCTCGATGGAAGGTTTCGAAGTCAACACGGTCGAAGCAACCCTGGGCCGTGGCGATATCTACGTCACCACCACCGGCAACAAAGACGTGCTGACGCTGGAACACATGCAGAACATGAAAGACCAGGCCATCGTCTGCAACATCGGCCATTTCGACAATGAAATCCAGGTCGATCGTCTGAACAATTCCGACGCCGTCAAACTCAACATCAAGCCGCAAGTCGACAAATACACCTTCAAGAACGGCAATGCGATTTACATGCTGGCCGAAGGCCGTCTGGTCAATCTCGGCTGCGCTACCGGTCACCCGAGCTTCGTGATGTCGAACTCGTTCTCGAATCAGACGCTGGCACAGATCGATTTGTGGGCAAATAAAGACAAGTACGAAAACAAGGTTTACATCCTGCCGAAAAAACTCGACGAAGAAGTTGCACGTCTGCATCTGGAAAAAATCGGCGTGGTATTGACCAAGCTGACTCCGGAACAAGCGGCGTATTTGAACGTTGATGTGGAAGGCCCGTACAAGCCCGAGCATTATCGTTACTGAGAAAAGAAACGCTGAAAACTCCCTCCCCCGTTCGCGGGGGAGATTTTGGGTGGGGGCAAATGCACCTGCGGCATTGAAGAATACGCCATGACAAAAATCTCTTTTGAATTTTATCCACCCAAGAACGAAGAGCAGCGCGAGCTGCTGACGAACACGGTCAAAAAACTCAAATCGCATTCCCCCGAATTTGTCTCGGTCACTTTCGGTGCCGGTGGCTCGACGCTGAGCTATACGCCGGAAACCGTTCGCGAATTGCGCCAAACCCATGGTTTGAATGGCGTTCCGCATTTGTCGTGCATGGGCGGATCTCGCGAAGAAATTTCCAATTTGTTGCAACTATACAAAGCATTGGGCTGCAATCGCCTGGTTGCATTGCGTGGCGACATGCCTTCAGGCATGGCGCGCAGTGGCGACTTCCGCTTTGCGGCCGACTTGGTGCGTTTTATACGCGAGGAACACGGCGATCATTTTCGTATCGAAGTGGCTGCCTATCCGGAAATGCATCCACAAGCCGAGGATGCGCTGGATGATCTGAAACGCTTCAAGGAAAAAATCGATGCCGGTGCGCATAGCGCGATTACGCAGTATTTTTTCAACGCCGACGCCTTTTTTTATTTTGTCGAAGCAGCCCGCAAGCAAGGCATTACGCAGGACATTATTCCAGGCATCATGCCGATCTCGAATTTCACGCAATTGAAGCGCTTTTCCGAAGCCTGCGGTGCGGAAATCCCCCGATGGATTACCAAGCGCATGCAGGCTTATGGCGATGATGCTGCCAGCATTCGCGAATTCGGAGCAGATATCATAGCCGGAATGTGCCAGCGCCTTATTGCGAACGGCGTTCCGGAACTGCATTTCTATACGCTGAACCTCGCCAAACCCACGCAGTCGGTGCTCTCGCGTCTGGCCTGAACTCGCGCTAGTCTAGGCGCATGCATTTTATCGTTCCCGGCATTCTTTTTTATCTTGTCTGCGCCTTTGGTGCAGGCACTGCCGATGCACAAGCGATCAATCGCTGTCGGGATAAAAACGACAAAATCATATATACCGACAAGAAATGTGAAGACATCGATGCCGTGTCCCAGGCTGTGCCCAAAGCCAGCGGCAATATCGGTTTCAGTTCGGTTCGTACCTGCGCCCGCACCCCCGAGGATCTGCTCTGGGATTTGCGCGGAGCACTCGAAATCGGCGACATCAATCGTGCAGCGGGCTTATTCCTCTGGGGCGGCAACGATACCGCCCAAGCCAACAAGCGACTCGACCAACTGAACCAGGTGAGTTATCAGTCATTGATATCGGTAGACTTGCTGTTTCCGGAAACCGAGAACACGCAAGTGCGATTTGATGACGATGGAAACATTATCGAAGCACCCTCCCGGGGCCCACCGGTACCGTATGGTATTCGCGTTGATTTCTACCGCAATAAAAAACAGACTGAGATCGGCACATTCCGCTTCAGTCTGGAAAAATACCTGCAATGCTATTGGGTGCGCTTCTGAGCGACCCGTAATCAGGTAAAATGGCGGCTTCATTCAGGAGCCTTGCCGTCATGACACAAACCTATCCCGATTACATCTGGCACAACGGCGAAATCAAACGCTGGCAAGAAGCGACCGTGCATGTCATGGCGCATGGTTTGCATTACGGCTCCTCCGTTTTCGAAGGTATCCGTTGTTATGAAACACAAAATGGCCACGCCATTTTTCGTTTGAACGACCACAACAAGCGCCTTTTCGATTCGGCAAAAATTTACGAGATGCCGATCCCTTACACGCTCGAACAAATCAACGCCGCCTGCCATGAAGTGATCAAGGCGAATGGTTTGGGTAAAGCCTATTTGCGTCCGATTGCATTCCGCGATCTAGGTGGATTTGGCTTGTCGGCCGACTGCCCGACCAGCGTGTCCGTTGCTGCCTGGAACATGGGTCCTTATCTGGGTGCAGGTGTGCTTGAAGCGGGTATCGATGCCTGCGTGTCAAGCTGGCAGCGCATGGCTCCGAACACCATTCCGACCGGCGCAAAAGCTGGCGGTAATTATCTATCCGGCCAGTTGATTGCACGTGAAGCAAGACGCCTTGGCTTCGGCGAAGGCATTGCACTCGCTTCGACCGGTTTACTGTCGGAAGGCGCCGGCGAAAACCTGTTTCTGGTATTCGATGGTGCCTTGCATACGACACCCATCAGTGCCGCATTGTTGAACGGTATCACCCGCAACACGATCATGACACTGGCGAAAGACAATGGCATCGAAGTGATCGAACGCGATATTCCACGTGAATTTCTGTATCTGTGCGACGAGCTTTTCATGTGCGGCACCGCGGCGGAAATCACGCCGATTCGCTCGGTTGATGGCCGCCAGGTTGGCACCGGAAAACCCGGGCCGCTGACCCTGAAAATCCAGGAGTTGTTCTTCGGATTGTTTAGCGGAAAAACGCCCGACAAACGTAATTGGCTCACGCCGCTGTAATTTTTTTGGCACTGAGTAGCCCGGGTCGTGGCTCCATCTGACCCGGGAGAGATACGACAAAGTCGGATCTCTCTCACCAGCATGGAATTATTTGCAATGCTTCTGATGCACTGCCGTGCTTGGGAATCCCCGGGTCAGATGGAGCCATGACCCGGGCTACGTCATTATTTTGCAGTATCGAAAACCAGGCAGGCTTCCGCACCGCTTTCTTCGCGCGGCTTGATGCTGACTTTCCATTCGTACAAATCGCACAGACGCCGCACGATCGACAAACCGATTCCGCCACCGGTGGTGACGCCGATTCCCGAACCGCGATAGCCACGTTCGAAGAGACGCGCGGCATCTTCTTCGCTAAGGCCGGGTCCGGTGTCCTGGATAATCACGCGGTCGGTCTCGACAATAATCCTGACCTCACCCTCCTGGGTATATTTGCAGGCATTGCCAATCAAATTTCCGAGCGCAACCGAGAGCACGGCTTCGGGTGCATTGACGAAGACATCATTCAAGCCATCCACCAGGACTTTGACGGGTTTGTTGGTCATCTGCGCACGATTGGCTTCGGCAAGATTATTGGCCAGCTTGTGGATATCGGTATTGCCGACACCGCGTTCGTTTCGCGACAACATCAGCAAGGCCGTCGTCAAATCGGTGCATTGCAGGGCAGCACGATCTATCCGCTGCAGCCGCAGCTTGGTTTTTTCCGGTAAATCGGGATTTGCCAGTAATAATTCGGTGGCGCCACGGATGACGGCAAGCGGCGTGCGCAACTCATGGCTGACGTCGGCATTGAATTCACGATCGCGCTTGACCAGCTGCGTCATGCGTCCGGAATAATCATCCAGCGTAGCGGCGAGTTCACCCACTTCATCATTGGCGAAATAAGGTGCCAATGCCTGTGCCTTGTCGCTTCCGGAAAGATCGGCAACGCGGCGCGCGAGTTCGGTAACCGGGCTGATGACGCGCGAAGAAGACCAGATACCGATCAACCAGGCGAGCGCGGAGAACACGATAACGGCAAGCCCCAGTGCCACGAGCATTTGCTGTTCACCCAGCGAGGCGCCGGTGACGTCGTAGCGGACATAGCTGACAAGATCCTTGTCGCGACGAATCGCATATTTGTACAAGCGCAATTTTCCGTCTTCATCCAGCTGGGAAATATTGTGTACGCCGGTATCCAGACCCTGCAAATACAGGGGCATCTTGTAGGCTGCGCGCGCACTCCAGGTGCGGGCCGTATAGAGCGAAAACGAAGGCGGTGCATTGGGGTTTTCGCGCGCCTGCGCGACCAGGCTGTCGACTTCCTTCTGCATGGTATCGTCAATCAGCTGACCTTCCAGCTTGGTACGCAAATACAGACTCGAGGCGGCAAACAGCGCGGTCAGGCCAAAACCGAGTGCCAGAAAGGAAAGAATGATTCGGGTGCGAAGTCTGCGCCGGTATTGCATCGCTTAACGCCGTGCCGGACCTTTAGGCCGACTCAGTGTCTGCGATTCGATAGCCAATCCCGTGCCGGGTTTGAATGAGAGCTTTGTCGAATGGTTTGTCTATTGCTGCACGCAGGCCATGGATATGGACGCGTAGTGAGTCGCTATCGGGCAACTCTTCGCCCCAGACGCGATTTTCAAGTTCCAGCCTGGTGACGACGGAAGGCGAAGCTTCCATGAGTGATTGCAGGATTTTCAATGCAGTCGGATTGAGCTGAATGGCTTTGCCGCCACGCATCACTTCAAGCGTATCGAGGTTGTATTCAAGGTCGGCGACATGCAGCACGCGTGGCTGTGCCGCTTTTCCGCGCCGTGCGAGCACCGACAGGCGGGCTTCGACTTCCTGCAACGCGAATGGCTTGACCAGATAATCGTCAGCACCAGATTCGAAACCGGCCAGCTTGCTGTCCAGCGAATCACGGGCCGTCAGCATCAATACCGGAGTTTGTTTGCGGCCTTCGGCTCGCAAACGCTTGCAGACTTCCAGGCCATCCATGCCGGGAAGATTCAAGTCCAGAATAATGGCATCGAAATCATTGACCACCGCCAAGTGCAGCCCGGCGACGCCGTCGGCAGCATAGTCGACCGTGTGACCACGGTCTTCAAGGAAATCGCCGAGGTTGGCGGCGATATCGCGGTTATCTTCAATGACAAGGATGCGCATTATCAGTTGTTCTGCATGTTGACTTGCATGGATTTCTGTTTGCCTTTCAGTGCATCTTGAGTTTCAGCATACAGCCTTTTCTGGGCTGCTGCAGTACGGCAGACGCGTTTCGGCAGATTCGAACCGATGACATTCTCCTTCATGCAAACCATGCGGCTATCCAGCTTGGCTTGTTCAAGGGCTTTATTGATTAGCTGCTGATCGGCAAGCGCCTGCTGGCGAGCATTGGCATCTACCGATGACAGTGGCTTGTCGTCAGCAAGAATTTCGTTGATACGCTCTAGCGCTTTCGTCACTTCGTTGCGTTTTTCGACGGTGATTTCGGAATATTTTTCGTCATTGTTCACGGTGTGCAGAACCACAAGCTTCTGTGCGGCGAATGGTTTGCCGGCCAGGTCGAGCTGGATTGCATCGTCTGCAAAGGCGACCGGAGACAACAAGAGTGCCGTTACAAACAAAATGGAAGAAAAGCGCATTGCAAAACCTCGGATCAAGTGGGCATTAGATTGTGCCAGAGATCACAAGTTCCGGTACAGGACGAAAGTCATGGGTAAGCATGTCGGCCAATCAGGATAAACAACTACTTGGCGAGTCTTTTGATTCGCTTTTTGGCTCTGGTCCGCCCCGCAGTCATCCTTGCCTGTGTTTGCAACAGCTCGATCATCGCGCCGGCAATATCGATTCCAGTCACGCTTTCTATCCCCTCCAGGCCCGGCGATGAATTGACCTCCAGCACCATGGGGCCATGACGGGAACGCAACAAGTCGACGCCGGCAACGGCCAGACCCAGAGCCTTTGCCGATTTCAATGCCGTATCGCGCTCTTCGACGCTTAGCTCCACGACCGTCGCAGCACCGCCACGATGCAGATTGGAACGAAATTCGCCCGCTGCCGCCTGTCGCTTCATCGAAGCAACGACTCGATCACCGACGACGAAACAACGGATGTCCGCCCCTTTGGCTTCCGGAATGAATTCCTGCACCAAAAAATTCGCGTAAAGCCCGCGTAGCGCTTCAATCACGCTGCGCGAAGCACTCAGTTGTTCGGCCAGAATGACGCCGGCACCTTGCGAGCCTTCATTAAGCTTGATGATGTGGGGTGGCTCCCCCATCAGATCGAGCAGATCCTGGGTGTCGTCGGGATTGTCGCCAAATACGGTGACGGGCAATCCAATTCCTTCGGCAGCCAGTAACTGATGACAACGCAATTTATCGCGCGCGCGCAGAATCGCGTCGGAAGAGTTCGGAGTATAGGCCCCCATCATTTCAAATTGCCTGAGTACTGCGGTACCGTAACGCGTGATCGAGGCCCCGATCCTTGGAATAACGGCGTCGAAACCGGCCAAGGATTTGCCTTTGTAGTTAAGTTGAAATTGCCCGGGGGCGATTTTCATGTAACAACGCAAGGGATCGAGAACCCGTACGGTGTGCCCACGCTCCCGAGCTGCCTGCACGAGGCGCTGGGTTGAGTAGAGTTTTGCATTGCGGGACAAAATGGCCAGCTTCATGGGAATTCCTTTGATGCAGCGGCCAGGGAAGTAAGGTACTGGAGCGGGAGATGGGAATCGAACCCACGTCAGTGGCTTGGGAAGTCACAGCTCTACCATTAAGCTACACCCGCAGGACTGAATTATAATCCGCTGATGCAAATATTACTCAATGGCCAGACACTCGACCTGCCCGGCTCCATCAGCCTGGCGCAACTACTTGAACAGCATGGCTATGCACAACGCCGCGTCGCTGTCGAAGTGAACCGGAGCATCGTGCCGAAAAGCAGGCATGGTGAACACATGCTCGGCGAAGGCGACAAAGTCGAAATCGTCCATGCCCTTGGCGGCGGTTAAATCGGCTTCGATTTACCCTTATCGGAAAGGGGTTTTCGCGCCATAATGCGGGGATGAATCAGTCCAACTCATCTGCTGCACTTATCATCGCCGGAAAAAGCTATAGCTCCCGCCTGCTCACCGGTACCGGCAAATTCAAGGATTTCGAAGAAACCCGACTGGCAACCGAAGCCGCTGGTGCCGAGATCGTTACGGTTGCGATTCGCCGAACCAATCTGGGCCAGGACAGCAACGCACCCAACCTGCTCGACGTGTTGCCACCGGAAAAATACACGCTGCTGCCGAATACTGCCGGCTGCTACAACGTGGAAGATGCCGTGCGCACTTGCCAGCTGGCGCGTGAATTGCTCGATGGTCACCGCTTGGTAAAACTGGAAGTCCTCGGCGATCCGAAAACCCTGTTTCCAAACGTGATTGAAACCATCAAGGCCGCCGAAATTCTGGTGCACGACGGTTTCGACGTGATGGTTTACACCTCGGATGATCCCATTATCGCGAAACAACTCGAAGCCATCGGTTGCGTTGCCGTCATGCCACTTGCCGCTCCGATCGGTTCGGGTCTCGGCATCCAGAACAAATGGAACCTGATCGAAATCATCGAAAACGCGAAAGTACCGATCATTGTCGATGCCGGCGTCGGCACGGCTTCCGATGCCGCGATCGCGATGGAACTCGGTTGCGACGGCGTATTGATGAATACCGCAATTGCTTCGGCAAAAAATCCGGTGCTGATGGCAAGCGCGATGCGCAAAGCGGTTGAAGCGGGGCGCGAAGCCTTCCTGGCCGGGCGCATTCCGAAAAGACGGAATGCCAACGCCTCGTCACCGATTGATGGTCTGTTCTTCTGAACCATGAATCAGAGCACCGACATTGCGAACACCGATAGTGAAGACTTGAAAAAACGTCGCATCCGCAGTTACGTGCTGCGTCAAGGCCGAGTGACACAGGCACAGAAACGGGCATTCACCGATCACTGGCCACGCTATGGCATCGAATATTCCGGCGAAACAAAAAATTTCGATGCCATTTTCGGCAGGACAGCCGAACTCGTTCTCGAGATAGGTTTTGGCAATGGCGAACAAATGCAATTCGCCGCCACCCATGAACCCGAGCGCGATTTTATCGGCGTCGAAGTGCACGGCCCCGGCGTGGGGCGCCTGCTGAATGGATTGGCCGATGACAATCTGAAGAATGCTCGTGTTTATCAGCACGATGCGGTCGAAGTATTGAAGAACGAAATACCCGATGCTTCATTGTCGCAAGTCCGAATTTATTTTCCCGACCCCTGGCATAAAAAGCGGCACCACAAACGCCGCATGATCCAAGGCGATTTCGTGCAACTGCTGTGCCGGAAAATCAAATCCGGCGGCTTGCTGCATCTGGCGACGGATTGGGAAAACTATGCCGAACACATGTGGGATGTTTGCGATGCCGAACCCATGCTCGAAAACCGGAACGGTGCGCGCGGTTTTGCCGCTCGCCCTGAATGGCGACGCCAGACGCATTTTGAAACCCGCGGCCTGAAACTCGGCCACGGCGTGTGGGATTTGCTTTACACAAGACGCTAGGAGATCCGTTCAACCGCATGAATAGCAGCATCACACCACTGACGGGCGATATGGTTTTGGTACTGGGTCTGTCGGCCTTCGTGATGACGATGTTTGTGTTCGAGCATATTCGCGGTGACGTTACGGCACTCGTCGTGCTGGTGATTCTTGGCGCCAGCAATCTGGTGGAAGCCGATACGCTTTTTTCGGGCTTATCCAGCAATGCCGTCATCAGCATTATCGCTTCCATGATTCTAAGCTCGGGGCTCGAGCGTACCGGTGCATTGAACCGGCTTGCCGGCTGGTTATTGCGACGCTCCGACGGCATCGAAGAACGCCTGATCCTGTTTCACTCCGCGATCGCCGGCGTGATGTCGGGCTTCATGCAGAACCCGGCCGTCACTGCCCTGTTCCTGCCGGTAGCGTCACGACTGTCGGCCCGCACGGGTATCGTGCTGTCCCGGCTTCTGATTCCAATGGCGACCGCGATCATCATGGGCGGCGGCCTGACCATGATCGGTAATTCGCCTCTGATCATGCTGAATGATTTATTGCAGTCGGCCAACAGCAACCTGCCTTCCGGCGTTGCCGTGCTGAAACCCTTGCCGATGTTCAAGCCCTTGCCGATCGGTATTTTATTACTGACTGCCGGTTTGATTTATTTCTATACCCGCGGCAAAAAATGGCTGCGCGATGATGAAGACAAGGGCGTGATGCCGAGCACGCCCGAAAGTTATTTTGCAAAATCCTACGGTATAGAAGGCGATGTATTCGAACTGACGGTGACGGCGGAGAGCCCCTTGGTCGGCATGCCGCTTGGTGAAGCGGAAGCGCTTGCGGGTGCACCTCTGCTGCTGGCATTGCAAACGGGCAACGACTCGCGCCTGGCACCGCCGGCGGACACTATTCTCTGGGTTGGGACGGTGCTGGGCGTGATGGGCGAACGCGAGAAAGTGCAGGATTATGCAAAGCAGCAACAGCTGAAATTTTCCGCACGCCTGCGGGTGCTTGGCGATTTATTCAATCCCTCGCACGCCGGCATTTCCGAAGCCGTTATTCCGCCGACATCGCATTTTATCGGTCGCACGCAGGCTGACCTCAGGCTGCGCAAACGATTCGGCATCAGCCTTCTCGCGATTCAACGCGGCAAGGAAGTATTTCGCGACGATATCCGCAAATTACCGATCCGTGCCGGTGACATGCTGGTGTTTCACAGCATCTGGAAGGATCTCGCACAGGCCAGCGAATCCCGTGATTTCGTCGTGGTGACCGATTATCCGAAAGACGAGCACCGTCCGCACAAGATCAATTGGGCTGTCGGTATTTTTGCAGTCTGCATGCTGCTGGCTTTGACCGCGGTGGCACCCTTGTCACTCACCTTGATGGCCGGTGCTTCCGCAATGGTGCTGAGCGGCGTACTGAATATGGACGAAGCCTATGCTTCGATCAGCTGGAAAACCGTTTTCCTGATGGCCTGCCTGATCCCCCTGGGCTGGGCGATGAATACCACGGGGGCTGCAAACTGGCTGGCGCAACACACGCTGGATATTTTTGGCGACCAGACCCCGATCTTTGTTTTCCAGATCGCAATCTGCCTGCTGACGACCCTGTTCGGATTGATCATCGGCAATGTCGGCGCGACCATCATCATGGTGCCGATCGGCATCAATGTCGCGCTCGCAGCCGGCGGCAACCCGACTTCATTTGCCCTGCTTGTGGCGCTGTCGGCAAGCAATAATTTCATGAGCCAATCCAATCCGGTACTGGCCATGATTTCCGGCCCCGCTGGTTACCAGTCCCGGGAATTCTGGCGTACCGGGGCACCACTGACCCTGCTGTATCTGATCATTACGCTGGTAACGGTCAACCTGGTTTTTTAGCCATCCGACTCGGGTGCAAGACCGGATGAACTTAGATGTAGCTGATCCTCCTGCCACTCGACCGCCACGGCTTTGAGACTGGCTCCGCGACAAGGTCCGGCAACGCATTCGCCGCTGTCGAGTCGAAAACTGGCGCCATGCGCCGCACAGACCAAATTGCCGTCCTGCATCAGGAATTTGCCGGGGGCATAGTCAAGCCGGCGGCCAGCATGGGGGCAGATATTGAGCCAGGCCTGGATATTTTCCTGATCACGATAAAGCAGGATAGATTCATTTTCGCCGTCAATATCAGCATTTACGACGATTATCTGCCTGTTCGGCAAGTCTTCGCGTGAAATTAACGTTCTGCTTACACTTTTCATTTCATCGCTCGCCATACTTCGGTACCGCCTATTTTGACACGCCCATCATGCCGATTTTTATCCATCGTGTATTTAGCTACTGCCCCAGCAAGCCTCGCAGCCCGCTTATGCGCCTGCTATTCGGTCTGCTCGGTCTCTGCTTGCTGCTGATGTTATTGGTGTTCGGCGTCTTCATTGGCACCGGCATGCTGTTGTTCGCGGCTGCCCGTCGCCTGCTGGCTTCACGCAAACCTTCTGCCGTATCGGCCGAGGCCGGTGACGTTATCGACGCCGAATTCCATATCGTCGACAAGAAACAAGCGTCGATCAACGCCCAATAAGCCGCTTGCTATAAAATCGGGGTTCTTTATGGAGAGCCGCCGATGCCATCAAACGAATTTCTGTTCCCCGCGCCACCTCAGGCCAGTGTCCGTGTACACGGCGAAACCGCCCTCTTCCCGGTTCACCGCATCTATTGCGTCGGCAGAAACTTTGCCGAGCATGCAAAGGAAATGGGCGCCGAAGTCCCGGCTCGCGGCACACCTGTCTTCTTCATGAAGCCCGCCGACGCGGTCGTGACCAAGGGCGGTGACATTCCCTATCCCGGCATGACCAGGGATTTGCATCACGAGGTCGAATTGGTGGTCGCGATCAATCGCGATGCGACGGGGGTCATCGACATGGCATCGGCACTCGATTACGTCTTCGGCTACGGCGTCGGCCTCGATTTAACCCGCCGGGATTTGCAGAATCTCGCCAAGGAAAAACGCCTGCCCTGGGATACCTCGAAAGGCTTTGATTTTTCCGCACCGCTCAGCGCGATTATTCCGAAACGGCAAATCGACAATCTCGAAAATCTAATGCTGTCACTCAAGATCAACGACGTCGTGCGCCAACGCGCACCGCTATCCGACATGGTGTTCAATGTGGCCGAGATCATCCACGAGCTGTCAAAGCTTTATTTACTGAAAGCCGGCGACCTGATTTTCATGGGTACGCCCAGCGGTGTTGCCGCGATGCTGCCTGGCGATCGCTTTACCGCCAGCCTGGAAGGCTTGATTGATTTTCATGGCAATATTGCCGCTGTCTAATGCTTCAAACATATCAGGAGAGAACAATGGGAATGCTTTCTGAATTCAAGGAATTTGCAATGAAAGGCAATGTGGTGGATCTGGCCATCGGTGTGATCATCGGCACTGCTTTTGGCAAGATCGTTTCATCGCTGGTGAACGGCGTGATCATGCCGATTATCGGCAACATCGTGGGTGGCGTAAATTTCGGCGATCTGGCCTACACCTTGGCTCCCGCCGTGATCGGCGCGGATGGCAAGGAAACCACGCCGGCAGTGCTGGTCGCCTACGGAGCTTTCATCCAGACCATCGTCGATTTCGCGATTATCGCTTTCGTATTGTTTATTGTGATCAAGATCATGAATCGCCTTAAAAAGGCCGAAGAAGCCGCCCCGGTGCCGCCAGCAGACGATATAGTGTTGCTGACCGAAATTCGCGATCTGCTGAAAAAATAAAAATTCCGTTTCACATTCCTGCAGCGCCGACCACCGTCGGCGTTGTTCTTTCCGGAGATTCACATGTCACGTTTTGTCCTGCCACTAAGCCTGTGTTTACTGAGCCCGTTTGCGATGGCAGACGATCAATTACTGGATGCAAAAAGTTTAGGCAAGGCGGCAGAGTTGCGTGACAGCGCATTGCAAAAAAACGAAGCGACTATATTGCTGGAATCGCTGACGACCGAAATCGGTCCGCGTATGGCGGGTTCGCCGGCCAATGCAAAAGCGGTGGCCTGGGCACAGGAAAAATTCAAGGCGCTGGGTTACGACAAAGTGTATTTGCAACCCGTGACACACCCGGTCTGGCAACGCGGACACGAACAGGCCGAAGTACTTTCGCCCTTCCCGCAAAAACTCCACATCACAGCGCTCGGCGGCAGCGTCGGTACCAATGGCAAAACACTGGATGCCGAAATCGTCGAATTCGCAAGTCTGGACGCATTGAAAGCGGCCCCGGAAAACAGCTTGAACGGCAAGATCGCCTTCATCAATAAACGCATGGAACGCCACAAAGATGGTTCCGGTTATGGTCCGGTCGTTGCAGGCCGAGGCACCGGTGCCGTGGAAGCCGCGAAAAAAGGCGCGCTCGCCGTGATCATCCGTTCGGTCGGTACCGATTCCAATCGCTTGCCGCATACCGGCATGATGCGTTACGACGACGCCGTGAAAAAAATTCCGGCTGCCGCATTGTCAGTGCCCGATGCGGATCTGCTAGAACATATGTTGAAGCGCGGCAAGCCGGTCACTTTGCGCCTCGATATCGCAGCGGGTCTGACCGGTACCTACACCTCATACAATGTGATCGGCGAAATCCGTGGCCGCGAAAAACCCGATGAAGTCGTCGTGATCGGCGGTCATCTCGATTCCTGGGATTTGGGAACCGGCGCAGTCGATGATGGTGCCGGCGTCAGCATCACGATGGCAGCAGGTGCCGTTATCGGACAAATGAAACAGGCGCCACGCAGAACCATTCGCGTTGTCGCCTTCGCGAACGAAGAACAGGGCTTGTACGGCGGCAAGGCTTATGCCGAAGCCCATAAAAACAATATTGCCGATCACCAAATCGGGGCCGAAAGTGATTTCGGTGCCGGACGCATTTATTCATTCGGTGCCGGCGTCAGCGATAGCGTGTGGCCGGTGATCGAACAAATCGGCAGCGTGCTGGCGCCACTCGGTATCATTACGGAAAGAGGCAAAGGCAGCGCCGGCCCCGATGTCGGTCCGATCTCTGCCCTCGGCATGCCGTGGGCAGAACTGCAGCAAGACGGCACCGATTATTTCGATCTGCACCACACCGCGAACGACACCTTCGACAAAGTAGACCCGAAAGCGCTCGACCAACAGGTCGCGGCGTATGCCGCGTTCGCGTATCTCGCTGCGGAAAGCAAAATGGATTTTGGTACGGCGCCGAAAGTGGAAGAAAAAAAATAATAACGCCATCGCATCGGCGTAGCCCGGGTCATGGCTCCATCTGACCCGGGAATGCGAGATGCGAACATCGGCATGCATGACTTATCAAGCCTACGTATTGATTGCCCCGGGTCAGATGGAGCCATGACCCGGGCTACGCATTTCGTTGTGGCATTCACCGTCGAAGTTCTACACTGAACCAAGGCACCCATCACTGGTCGTATCTGCCAGCAACATTACCGATTTTTCATGTTCCGGATAAGCATGGGACAGCCGTCGAAAACGATACTTCAGTCATCAGGAGATATCCGTGCGCGTATTATTGGTCGAAGACGAACCCCTCATTTCCGAATTCATTGCCAAGGGCCTGCGCGAGGCCGGGCATAACGTCGACCACACCGCCAGCGGTACCGATGGCCTGCATATGGCGACGCACGAGACGTATGACGCCCTGATTCTCGACCGCATGCTACCGGGCATGGAAGGTCTGGAGCTGCTGCGTATTCTGCGTGCCAGCGGCCATCGTACTCCGGTGTTGATCCTGTCTTCATTGGGCGATGTCGAGCAACGTGTTCTGGGTTTGCGTGCCGGCGCCGATGACTATCTGGCCAAACCCTTTTCATTCGCCGAATTGATGGCAAGGCTCGAGGGCCTGTTGCGCCGGCAAGCAACGGGGCCGGAAACGCCGACGCGTTTGCGAGTCGCTGATCTGGAAATGGATTTGCTCAAACGCAGCGTGAAGCGCGCCGGGCAAACGCTCGAATTGCAGCCGAGGGAATTTCGCCTGCTGGAATTCCTGATGCGCCATGCCGAGCAAGTCGTGACCCGCACCATGCTGCTGGAAGCGGTATGGGATTACCACTTTGATCCGCAGACTAATGTGATCGATGTGCACGTATCACGACTGCGGCAGAAAATAGATCGCGACCTCGGCCCGCCCTTGCTGCACACCATTCGTGGCGCCGGTTATTTGCTGGGCATGCGCGCTTGATTGTGATTACCAACCTGCGGAATTTTGCTGCATCGACGCTTAACCGTCTCGTGCTGACCTATGGCCTGGGTTTGATTCTGGTGTTCGGCGTGATCGGTGCGATCGGCTTGCTCAGTTTCGATCACTTGCTCGATCTGGATATCAGGCAGACGGTACAGGTCGAGCATGAAAGCCTGATGGAGGTGTATCGCAATGATGGCCGCGATGCGGTAAAAAAAATCATTGCCGAACGCGTGCGCGAACCGGTCAACCGGGAAGCATTTTATTTGCTGGTTGATAAAAACGCCGCAGTGCTTGCCGGGCATCGCAATCAACTCCCCGTCTCGCTGACACGCCATAAGGGCTGGGTGCGTTTTCCCTGGCGGGCCGAGCCAGATTCGGATCAGGTATTGGCCTTTGTACAACCACTCGATAACGGCGACCTGTTGATCACGGGCCACACTTCCGGTGCACAAAGCCATTTGCGCGAATTGATTGTCAGACTCGGCTTCCTGTTTCTGGCGATGCTCGGCATGCTCACTTTATTGTTTAGCTGGTTGCTGAGACGCGCTGTGGATCGTGCGCTGGAAGCACCGCTGGATACCGTGGATCGCGTTGCCGCCGGCCAGTTGGATGAAAGGGTCGCCGAACGCGTCGGCAATGACGGTTTTGCGCGATTAGGACATACGCTAAACCGCATGCTTGACCGCATCCATGTGCTCGTCGGCGGCATTCAATCGTCAACCGATGCGATCGCGCATGATTTGCGTACACCGCTGATGCGATTGAAAACGCGGCTCGAACAGGCACGGCTCGAAAGTAGAAATGAAAACAGCGTACAGAAAATTGATGCTGCGATTACCGAGGCCGACCAATTGATCGCCACGTTCAACAGCCTGTTGCGATTGGCGCGCATCGAGGCATCGCATGAATTGCCGGATAAAAATCTCGCACTCGACGAGGTAGTCAACGACGCCGTGGAAATGTGGCAGGTGCTGGCGGAAGCCAAAGAGCAAAGTATTGAAGCCGAGATTGATCCGGTAAAAATCGATGGCGACCGGAATCTGTTATTCCAGCTGATTTCGAATCTGCTGGACAACGCGATCAAATACGCCCCGATGGAAAGTCGTATTCATGTGCAACTTGACAGACAGGAAGGCTTCGCCGTGCTGGCCATCAGCGATTCCGGTCCGGGTATTGCAGCAGGAGAACACGAGCATGTGTTCGACCGTTTCGTGCGACTGGAAAGCCATCGTGGCACGCCCGGCAGCGGCTTGGGATTGAGCGTGGTGCGCGCGATCGCTATCCAGCATCACGCCAATATCAGTCTGCAAAATGCAAACCCTGGACTCCGCGTCGTACTTCGGTTTCCGGTCGCGAACCACAACATGGCCAGCAACATGGACAAAATGTCATCCAACTGAAAGCTTCGCGTGAAGGGCAATGGGGCAATCTGGATTCACCGGTGGGACACCGGGTATTCCCCCTAAACTGACAGGAGATTTTCATGAACATTCGCTCTTCCCTCGCCGTTCTCGCCCTTGGCCTGGCCAGCACCATGGCTTTCGCTGCCACCCCTGCAGCAACGCCTGCCGCGACGAACAAACCTGCAACCGTGAAACACCACGCCGCCGTGAAATGCAAAGCCGGTGAAACCTTGGTCAAAGGCAAATGCGAAGCCGCAAAAACCGATGCCGCCAAACCCAATTGATATTGGCTTCATCACGCATAAAAAAGGCCGGAATCCCCGGCCTTTTTTTATTGCGATTGCTGCCGTTGCCACTCACTTAAAAGCACCGCAGTCGCCGCAGAGACATTCAGGCTTTCGACATGGCCGGTACCAGGGATGCCGATTTGCAGATTCGTGATTGCGCTCAATTCCTTGTCGACACCAATTTGTTCGGCACCCATTACCAATACCAGACGCGACGGCAGTTTTGTTTTGTATAAAGACTGACCGCCACGCACCAGGGTCGCGGCAAGCTGGAAACCCGCTGATTTCAATTGCGCCACGGAATTATCGCTGCGACCCAATCTCACAATCGCGACCTGTTCCGCGCCACCTTCGGCAACGCGTGCGGCGGCGCCCGAGAGACCCAGGCCATCGTCCTTCGGCAGCAATACCGCAGCGACGCCGAAATGCGCGGCACTGCGGAGAATGGCACCGAGATTATGCGGATTGCCGACGCCGTCCAACCAGATTGCGACGCACGGTCCCGCTGGCAGATGTTGTAGCCAGTGCGAAAGATTTTCTTCGACTGCAGGCAGCACATCGAAGCAGACGCCTTCGTGATGAACGCTGCCGGTAAGTTTTGCCAAGTCCTGTTCTTCGACGACGCGATAACCCAGTTTGTTTTTCACGCAATGCGCAAGCACGGCCTTGAAATGCGGAATGCGGGCTTCGAGCAAATAGACTTTTCGCAGTGCCTCGGGGCGTTTGGCAAAACTCGCCAGACAGGCATTGACGCCGTACAGGCGTTGTTCGCGTGCGGCGCGCGGTGCGGCCGATTCATGTTCGTGCGAATCATAATTCGATGATGGTGCATGCGATGGATATTCGCGGCGCGGCGCGCTACGTTCATCGCGCGGTGCGCGGTCGCTGCGTGGCGGCGAGTATTCATCGCGTGGTCGCGCAGCAGGACGTTCGCTTTGATAGCCCCGCCCGTGTGCTTCGGGAACTCGGCCTTGTTCCCGATCACGCGTGCGTTCGCGCTTGTCGCGCTTGTCACCCGATGGCCCGCGATACAGGGAACTGCCCGATGGTTTTTCTTCGTCACTCATGGCAGTTCTCCGTCAATTCAATGCTTCGCTTCGATATCCCGCATTTTAGCGCCTAATGCATCCAATTCCTCACCGCGTTGATCCGGCGGCGTAGTGAAACGGGCGGACCAGCGATAAATGGTCGGAATCACGAACAGGGTAAAGAAGGTCGAAATCGCCACGCCGAAGACCACGACCACGCCAATGGAACTGCGGCTGCCGGAGCCAGGCCCGCCATCGAACACCAGTGGCAAGGCACCGACCACGGTGGCAATCGATGTCATCAGGATCGGGCGAAGACGCGTGGCACTGGCTTCCAGAATCGCATCACGAATCGCCAACCCGGCATCGCGACGCTGGTTGGCGAACTCGACGATCAGGATGCCGTTTTTGGCCGCAAGGCCGACCAGCATCACGATACCGATCGTACTGAACAAGTTGAAGGTTTTTCCGGTCAGCCACAAACCCAGCACCGCGCCGAACACCGCCAGCGGCACCGTCAACATGATCACCAGCGGATGCAGGAAGCTTTCGAATTGCGCAGCCAGCACGAGATACACGATCAGCAGCGCCATCATGAAAGTGAAGAACAGCGCGCTGCCCGATTGCAGGTATTCACGCGCCTCGCCCTTGAAGTCGATTTGCGCGGTATCGGGCAAGGTTTGCTTGACCGCGGCATCCATCCAGGTGATGGCTTCGCCCATCGTATAGCCGGGTGCCAGATTGGCTGACACGGTAATCGCACGCAGACGATTGAAACGGCCGTAACTGCCGGGCTCGGCCAGTTCATGCACGGTCACCAGCGATGTCATTGGCACCAGCATGCCACTGCTCGAACGCACGGTCAGGTTTTTCAAATCGTCCGGCGTTGCACGATCGGAAGCTTGGGCCTGCACGATCACATCGTACTCTTCGCCTTTTTCGACGAAGGTGGTGACTTTGCGTGAACCCATCATGCTTTCCAGCGTGCTGCCGATACTTTGTACCGACACACCCAAATCAGCCGCGCGTTGGCGATTAATATCGAGGCGCAATTGCGGACGCGTTTCCTTGTAGTCGGAATCGGCGCCAAGCAGTTTCGGATTTTCTTCCATTTTCTTCAGCAGCAGATCACGCCACTGCACGATTTCATCGTAATCCGGGCCACCGAGCACGATTTGCAAACCACCGCCGCCACCGCGCGTCAGGCCGGAGCGCACCTGAGGTCTGGCGACAACACCGGGAATATCATTCATCGATTTACGCATTTGTTCGACCACGGTTTGCGTATCGACATCGCGTTCTTTCCAGGGCTTCAAAATCACGATGGCCTGGCCGGTATGCATTTCTTCGCTGGCACCGAAACCGCCCGGCACGCGCGCATTGATTCGCATCACCGGACCCTTGTCGCCACTGACGGCGAGAATTTTTTTCTCGATCTGCTGCATCTGGCTAACGGTGTAATCGAAACCCGCGCCTTCCGGACCGGTGACCGAGATAAAGAACGCACCGCGATCTTCGGTCGGCGACAATTCACGCTGGACAAAATTCGAAAGGCCAAACGCAATCAGGATGGTGGTCAGCATCGCGATCACGATCAGCCAGGGATGTTCTACGATGCGGGCGAGCGTTTTGCCATAGCCCTGCGAAACATTGTTCAACTTGCGATCAATCCAGGCCGCAAAACCACGCGTGTTTTCCTTGTCATGCGGTTTGAGAATAATCGAACACATCATTGGCGTTAAAGACAAAGCCACGAATGCCGACAACACGATCGCGCCCGCCAAGGCCACGGCCAATTCACGGAACAGGCGGCCATTCGCACCATCAATAAATGCCACCGGCACGAATACCGCGACCAGTACGGCGGTGGTCGCAATGACCGCGAATGCCACCTGCTTGGTACCGCGTTGTGCCGCCAGCAATGCCGGTTCGCCCAGATCGACACGACGCTGGCAGTTTTCCAGCACCACGATGGCGTCATCGACCACCAAACCAATCGCCAGAATCAAGGCGAGCAAGGTCAGCAGATTGATCGAATAACCGAATATCCATAAGCCGATAAAAGCCGCAATCAAACAGACCGGCACGGTGACCGCTGGTACGAGCGCGGAACGTGCGCTGCCGAGGAACAACCAGATCACCAGCAACACCAGCACGATGGCTTCGAATAGCGTCTTGTAAACTTGTTTTACTGCATCATCGATAAATACGGTCGAATCGAAAGTCAGGCCCATCTTCATGTCGGCCGGCAAGCGCTTGTTGATTTCCTCGACTTGCGCTTTCACTTCCCTGGAAACATCGAGTGCATTCGACGTGGATGTCTTGATGATGCCCAGACCCACCTGCAACTGACCGTTGCCGCGGAACCAGGCGCGGCGTTCGCTGGATTCTTTTGCAACGACGGCCACATCACGCAACAAAACCCTTTCATTGCCTTTGCTGCTTAAAACAAGATCCTGAAAATCGGCCGGGCCTTCATAGGCGCGGCTGACACGCAGGATGAAATCGCGGGTTTGCGATTCAAGACGACCGGCCGGCAATTCGACGTTTTCACGCCGCAATGCGTTTTCGATATCGGTGACGGTCAGGTTTCTTGCCGCGAGTGCCTTCGCATTGACGGTAATGCGCAATGCATAACGTTGGCCGCCGGCAATACGGACTTGCGCCACACCAGGCAAACTGGAAAAACGATCGACCAGATAACGTTCGGCGTAATCGGTCAATTCCAGCGTGCCGCGTTTCGGGGAAGTGAAATTCAGCCACATGATCACGTCGGCATCGGCCGATTGCTTGCTGACTTGCGGTGCGTCGGCTTCTTCCGGCAGACGATCCACCACGCGACTAACCGCGTCGCGCACGTCGTTCGCGGCCGATTCGATTTCGCGCGATTGGTTGAACTCGATTGTGATGCTCGAACGGCCATTGCGCGAATTGCTTTGCAACAGGTCAACGCCTTCGATACCCGATACGGCGTCTTCCAGCAATTGCGTTACGCGCGATTCCACCACTGCGGCGGATGCCCCGGTGTAGCCGGTATCAATCGACACCACCGGCGCATCGATATCCGGCAATTCGCGCAGAGGCAAACGCGTAAACGCGATGATGCCGAGCACCATCAGGATCAGGCTGATCACGGTCGCGAAGACCGGGCGCCGGATGGAAAGATCCGATAAAGACATTTCAGTTCGCCTGCGCTTTTTTATCGTTGCCTTTGCCTGCGTCGGTTTCTGCCGCCGGCTTGCTGTCGAATTCCTTCACTGCCTGACCAGGCCTGAGTTTCGACGTGCCTTCAACCACAATGCGATCACCGGCCTTGAGGCCCTGGGCGATTTCGACAAAACCGAAACTGCGGGTACCAGGTTTCACCACCACTTTTTCCGCCGTGCCATCGAGTGTTACCCGATAGACGAAACTTTCGCCGGCAATTTGTTGCAGTGCCAACTCCGGAATTACCAGTGCCGTGCGTTGCGTTTGAAGCACATTGATTTCGAGCAGCATGCCGGGACGCAATGTGCTATCCGGATTGTCGATTTCGGCCTGCGCCGCAATCGAGCGACTGGCGATATCGACGCGACTATCCACGCTGATCACGCGACCGGTGAAGACTTTGCCGGGATAGGCATCGCTGCGGGCTTCAATTGCGAGATTGGTTTTCAATGCCGCCATTTGCACTTCCGGCAATGAAAAATCGACTTTGATTTTCGAGACATCATCCAGAGTCGTGATCACGGTGCCGGCACTGATCAGTTGCCCCGGACTCACCTGGCGCAAACCCAGCACACCGGAAAACGGGGCCACGATGATGCGATCGGCCAGTGTTGCCTGTGCCGCCTGTGCGCGTGCGCGTGCTGCATCGCGATTGCTGCGAAGCGTATCGAGCTGGCTGGCGGAGACCAGTTTTTCTTTCGCCAATTGTTCGCCGCGAACGTACTGGCGGTCGGCATCTTTAACCTGCGCTGCAGCAACGGCAAGATTCGCGGTATCGCTACCGGTTTGCAAAGTCACCAGAACCTGACCTGCGCGTGCGCTGTCGCCACTTTCAAAATGTACGCGCGCTATCTTGTCGCTCACGCGAGATGCAATTTCCACCGATTCTCTTGCTTTCGCCGTGCCGACCGCCTGCACGCGTTCACCCCAGTTTTTTTCAGTAACGATGGTACTGATGACGACGGCAGCTTGCCCGCCCTGTCCGCCACGACCGTTGCCTGCGCCCGGCCCGGCTTGTGCATCGTCCTTGCCGCAAGCGCTGACAAGAAGTGCGGTGGATATTGCAATCGCTGCAATAGAAAAATACTTCATGCTTTTTTTTCCAGTTTGTTATGGGTGCCGTCGCAAAGCGGCGCGTGTTTTGTTTTCTTGCACAGGCAAAACCAGACCCGCTCGTTGCGTGCGGCAGTATATTTTTTCGGAGAAAATCCGCTGCCTTTATGCGAACCATCGCAGAACGGTTGCGTCTTGCTCAAACCGCAGGCACACCAGAAATAATCCCTGCCTTTTTCCACATCAAAGACGATCGGATTAACGATGGAATCTACGCTGTCACTCATAGCAGGCCTTCTCTCGTGAAGGCCACTATTCTAGGCTATCTTTCCGCCTGATCGTGTATAGAGAATGTTATGCAACGCATCGTTGCAATCAGCTTTCGGCCATGACTAAAGTCATGGCTATCGACATCGCACTAGCGATATCTTCGATCCAGAATGGCTTGTGTAATATCGCCGCAATTTTCAACCCTTGGGCTTCTGCCTGTTTGCGGCGACGCTCGATTTCTTCCGGCGGCATGCCGGTAACAAAAATAATCGGGTGTTTTGCATGGTGTTCAACCATGATCTTGCAAACATCCTCGCTGATGTTGTCGGGCATTGTCAGATCGAGCATTACCACCGCCGGCAATTCGGCATAGGCTTTGTGGAACCCTTTAAGATCCATCGCCGTATCGGACTGATAACCGGATTGCTCAAGCAGGTACTGGGCGAGATACACCATCTCGGCGTCATCATCAACGATAAGTACTTTCGGCAATTCCTCTTTTTTAGCCATCATGGGAGCCTCGCTTCCACCCATTAAATTCATGAGCATGATCCCTTGATACTCCTTTTTTTTGCGGGTTTTCGTGACGTAACACCTTTTGACAAAAACATGCTGATTTAGGTGTTTTTTCATGAGATCGATCACAGTTTCAGTATGTTTTGTTCGTATAGGGATGTCATCGCGAGGTGAAAATGCGAATGAGGGCAACCTGAAAACCTGCAAATAAAAACACCGGCGCATGGCCGGTGTTTTCGAACATCAAACAACAGGTGAAATTACTTTTTCCATTTGCCCTGAGCAGCAAGGCCATTGTCCTTGGCGCGGGCGAAAACAGTTTGCTGAGCAGCCGCAACATTCCCAACCAGGTCTTTCGACCAGATTTTGAGGGCTGCCGCCTGCATTGCGCGGCCATAGCTAAACGACAGCGGCCATGGATGCGGGCCCATCTGGTTCATGGCATTCAGGTGTGCGGTGGCATCTTCATCACTTTGGCCGCCGGACAGGAACACGATACCCGGCAGGATGGCCGGTACGGCAGACTTCAGACAACGCACCGTCATTTCGGCCACTTCTTCGACACTGGCTTGTTCCGGGCAGCTTTTGCCCGAAATCACCATGCTGGCTTTCAGGATGGTGCCTTCCAGCATCACGTTTTGGTCATACAGGGCGCCGAACAGTGAACGCAGCACGACTTCGGTCACTTCCATGCAGGTATCGATGTCGTGGTCGCCGTCCATGATGATTTCCGGTTCGACCATCGGCACGATGCCGGCTTCCTGGCATAGCGCCGCATAACGGGCGAGCGCATGGCTATTGGCTTCGATGCAGGTGCCCGACGGGCTGTCTTCGCCGATCGTGATCACCGCACGCCATTTGGCGAAACGTGCGCCGAGGCTGGCGTATTCCTTCAGACGTTCACGCAAACCATCCAAGCCTTCCGTGCAGACTTCGCCCGGAAAACCGGCCAAAGGCTGTGGGCCCTTGTCGACCTTGATGCCCGGAATAATGCCGTTCTTGCGCATCACTTCCGCAAACGGCACGCCGTCCTTGGTCTTTTGGCGAAGGGTTTCGTCGAACAGAATCGCGCCGGAAATGTATTGGCCGAGATTCGGAGTGGTCAGCAGCATTTCGCGATAAGCGCGACGGTTTTCTTCGGTATTGGGAATGCCGACGCTTTCGAAGCGCTTGGCGCAGGTCGCGTTGGATTCATCAATGGCAATAATGCCTTTGCCGGGGGCCACCATGGCCAGGGCGGTTTCAGCGAGTTGGTCAATGCTCATGGGGCTTACCGATGTTGGGATTGAGGGGCGTAATTATAGCCCAGCCCGTAGCCCGGGTCATGGCTTTATCTGACCCGGGAACTCCGCAATCTCTAACCAATGCATGCCTTCATTGATCATCGACAGTCAGAGGAAATGTGGACTTCAATGTTTTCGGAGGAAGCCCCGGGTCAGATAAAGCCATGACCCGGGCTACCGTTCTTCAATTGACTCACAAATCCCCCAGCCCTTCCGCCTTGCCTTCCGCACCAACCACCAGCAATCGAAGCGTATTGGTGGCGCCGCGCTGTTCCATGCTGTCGCCCGAAGTCAGAACGACGCGGTCATCGACGGCCAGCAAGCCCATGTCGAACAATTTCTTGACGGCACTGCGGGCGGCTTCACGGGTTGGCAATCCGGTGGAATCGAAATTGATCGGGAAAACATCGCGCACCATCGTCATCTTGTGACGAGCCGAATCGTGTTTGGACAATCCGAAAATCGGTGCAGTCGAACGGAAGCGCGACAGGTAACGCGCAGTGCCGCCGGATTCGGTCAGCGCGATAATCGCGCGCACCTGGATGTGTTCGGCCAGGAACATCGTCGCCATCGCTATCGCCTGATCGGCGCGTTGCAAGTTTCGCGGCGCCGCTTCGAAATCGGTATCGTGATGAAACTGGCGTTCGGCGCCAAGACAAATGCGCACCATCGCTTCCACTGCCTTGACCGGATAATTTCCGGAAGCAGTTTCGGCCGACAACATCACGGCATCGGTACCATCGATCACCGAGTTCGCGACATCGAGCACTTCGGCCCGGGTCGGAATCGGGTTGTCCACCATCGATTGCAGCATTTGCGTCGCGGTGATCACCACACGATTATGTTCGAGTGCGGTGCGAATGATTTTTTTCTGCAGCCCGGGCAGTTCGGCATCGCCGATTTCCACGCCAAGATCGCCACGCGCCACCATCACGACATCGGAGGCAATGGTGATTTCGTCGAGATTGGTAATCGCCTCGGCACGCTCGATTTTTGCCACCATGTTGGCGAAGCTGCCGGCTTCCTTCGCAAGCCTTCTGGCCTCGTGCATGTCTTCGGCCGAACGGCAAAACGATACGGCGATGAAATCGACTTCGAGTTTTGCCGCAACGACAATGTGTTCCTTGTCCTGGTCGGTCAGGGCACCCAGCGACAGTCCACCGCCGAGACGATTGAGACCCTTGCGATTGGACAGATAGCCATCAGTCAATACTTCGGTGTGGATGCTGTCCCCCTGCACCGACAACACGGTCAATGCCATCAAGCCATCATCGAGCAGCAGGGTATCGCCTGCATTGACATCATTGACCAGGCCGAGATAACTGCAGGCCACTTGCGTGTTGTCGCCGAGCGGCGCATTCGCACGGCAGATCAAGCTGAATTTATCGCCGACTTTCAAATGCACCTTGTCGTTGGCGAATTTTTCGATACGGATTTTCGGACCTTGCAGGTCGGCCAGTATGCCGACCTCGCGCCCCTGCTTCGCGGCAGCCGCACGCACGGCATGCACGCGTGCGCCATGCTGCTCGGGCGTGCCGTGGGAGAAATTCATTCGTACCACGTTCACGCCGGCGCGAATCAATTCATCCAGCACGCCGGGGGCGTCCGTCGCCGGGCCAAGTGTGGCCAGTATTTTGGTGCGTCGTAATGGAGCCTGCATTCCTGATTCCCGCTTTTTCGTTTTTTATTCAGGCGTTCATCTTAATGCAGAAATTTGGATTATTGGAATAATGTGAGCAATTGCTCAGGCCTTTCGATGATGAAGTCCGCATTGGCTCGGGACAATTCTTCATGGCCGCCGAAACCCCACAGTACGCCAACGTTTGTCATCCGGTGATGGCGGGCACCGTCGATATCCATATGGCGATCACCGATCATGACGCAATCTTCCGCAGCCACCTTCATGGTATCCATCGCGATTTGAATGAGTTGCGATTTATAGCTGATGCGGCCATCCAGGCTCGCGCCGGAAATCATTTCAAAATGGTGACCGAACGGAAGATGCTCGACAATCTTGCGGGCATGGCCGTCATTTTTTGCGGTCACGACGGCAAGACGGTGACCACGTTGCGCCAGGGTTTCTATTGCTGTCTGAATGCCGTCATAGACATCGTGTTCGGCCCAACCATCGGTTTCAAAACGTTCGCGATAGAAAACCACTGCCGCCTCCGTTTTTTCCGCATCATTAAGCAAAGGTCCGAAACTGTCGCGCAATGGCGGACCGATCCAGCGCCGCAATTCGTGTTCGGGTGGTACCGGCTCGCCGGATTTTTCCAGTGCATAGGCAACGCAACGTGTAATACCGATCGCGGAATCAATCAGCGTTCCATCCAGATCAAAAAAAAGAACTTTTGTTTTCATCTTGCTTCCGGGGCTTCGGTATAAACCTGTGATTTCTGATAAAGAGCGAGTCGCTGTTTCATCGCTAGCAATATTTTCTTGTCGCTGTCCGGGCGTTTGCCAAGCTCGTCAAGCACGCGCTGCTCCTGCACGACGGCCTGCTTGAAGTCATTGTTCGCGGCGAGGCAGGCCGCGTAGGTGTCGCGGCGGCTGGCCGACAAATCCTTTTCCTCCAGCAATTGCATCAGGCTCAAACCGGTCTTTGCATCCGCATAACCGGGATAGGTGCTGGTACAAAGCGTCCAGGCATAGGTGTTTATGTTTGCGGGCGAGCTTTTTACCGCCAGCTCGGACCAGTACTTCTTCGCACGCGCCATTTCTTCGGGGGTTGCATTGGATGAATACAGATATTCGGCCAAACTGCGCTTGGCATTCTTGCTGCCAAGATTCGCCGCCTTTTCCAACCAGGATACGCCGGCTTTCACGTCTTTCGGTTGGATATCGCCGTTCATCAAACTGATGCCGAGCAGATACATCGATTCGACATCGTCCTTCAATGCATCCTGTAACAAAAGCTGCTTCGCTTTTGCCGTATCGTGCTTGACGCTATTCCCGTGCATCAGCAACCCGGCCCACAATGTCCTAGCCTTGGCAGAGTCATGTTCCGTGGATAGCGCTTCGAGTACCTCGATCGCGTTTGCTTCGGTGAAACCGCTTCCTTTCGGTTCAAGGGCATAGAGATAGGCAAGCTGCAAACCGGAACGCAAATCGGAAAAATTCAGCCCGCTCTCGGCCCAGCCTGCGGCATCGATCCACTGCTCTTTTTCGTAGTAATAGGTAACCAGCCACTGCATGGCTTCCAATTCGCCGTTTTTCGCGGACTCCAGCATCCATTCGGCCGCTTTCTCCTGTGCCGCCGGATCTTTTTCTAGCAGGTATTTGGCCCAGTTCATTTGTGCGCGGGCACTGCCGTTTTTTGCTGCCGCTTCAAGCCATTTCGTCTGTTCGGCCTTGTTGCCCTTGACGATGAAACTGGCGGAATAAAGATTGTAGATATCGATGTTTCCGGCCTTCGCCGCGATGCCGAGGCGATCACCGTATTGCGTCAGCACTTTGGTGATGTCGGATGCTTTTGCCTGCATGTAGATGTAGGAGGCAAGCAGTATCGGCTTGTTCTGCTTGAACGCTTCCGTTTCCAGGAACTGTTGTACCTTGGGCGGCAAGTTCAGCACGCTTTGTTTGCTGTCATGCAACACCACGAAGTGACGAAGGGCGTATCCATTGTCACCGGACAATTGTTCTGCAGACTTCATCAGGGCGAGTGCGGCATCCGCATCCTGTTTTATGCCAACACCGGATGAGTACAGCGCGGCCATCCGGATCATGGCTTCGGTATCTTTCTGCTCAAGACTGTCGAGCATCGCGTCCACCATGAACTGTCCGCAGGCATTGTCCTTTTCGCGTATGCAGATCGCGAGCATCAAGTCGGAAGCGTTCTTGTAGCCTTTCAATGCCAGCGGCTTCAGCAATTCCAGCTGCGCGGCCGTGTCGTTCAACGACACGGCATCCAGCACCGCCTGTGCATCGACACCTACCTGCCAATCCTGTTTTTTGTAGTTCTTGATCAGTTCACGTGCAAGCGAAACCCGATACGCACGATACTCGCCGGTTTTGGGTTCCGATGTTCGTGATATCAGGTCCAGAAAATCAAACGTATACGTGCGCTGGCGCTTCGTTTCCTTGTCCAGAAGCACCACGACCCATGGCAGGTGGCGGCCGAATCGTTCGAGATCGATATATTGATCCAGCAGGACATTGCCGCTGGCATCTACCAGGGAAAAAATATCGGAGCTATGCAGCACCCGGATGGGTTTTGCCAGACGGAAATCCGATGCCTGGTCGAAGGCGTTTTTGGCAAGCAACGAAAAATTCTGCAGGTATTGTTCTTCTTCCTGTTTTCGCTCGAGGGCGCTCGCACAGCGATAAGTCCAGTAGTTTAGCGAAATACTGACCGGTATTTTTTTCGCCCCCGCCTGCAATGCACCAAAGTTTTTTTCGCACTTGGCCTTGTCGACATCTTCGCCGAACGTTTCGACCTCGAAGACCGGATCGTAGCTTTCCATCAAGCTGTCGTAATTGACTTCGCGATAAATCCTGTTCCAGGCCTTGTCGATATCCGCCGTGGACTTCAACGAATCCTGGGCCAGCGCCGACATCGCAAACAGGCCGAAAAAAATCACGTGGCTACATAAAACGGGCTTTCTCATTTGGAATCCATGGCATCGCGCAGGATGTTTTTCAGGCGGCTATCGCGTTCCTGGTCACGCATGGCAGCCGGGGTCGACAGAACAAAACGCCGGTTCATGCCATCACGGACATCGCGCATTTTGGAAAGGAAATCCGGCAGGTTCTTTACCGGTACCGAGTCTTCGTTGAACCTGACGCTCTGCCGGATCGATACCGTCCGTTCGGCCTGCATCATGCTGCGTTCGTAGTCGAATGCGCTCGATTTGATGCTCTCGTTTTCCGCCGTTCCGAGCCATGTCCAGCCTTTCGGCAATTCAAGAATCTGTTCGTGGCGATATTGCATCGGATAATTCAGCGAAAGCGGTGCCTTGCGATCGATCGTGTCGGGCAGCTTGGTGTCCTGATCCATCGAATCGGCATAGACCGTCAGGCTTTTCGTGCTGCCGGTCTTTTCATCCCAGGCCTGTTTCAGGCGATAGCTTTCGGTAATCGTCAGCTTGTTCTGCACTTGGTCATCATTGGTCGCGAAAGGGCTGAGGACATCGAGCTCGCCAAAACGCTTGCGATAATATTCGGCATAGTTTTTGCCCATTTCCTCGCGACCGCGAGCGGCGATATCGCGACGAATATTGTCAGCCGAGCCACCCAGATACTCCGACACAATCAGCAGATCAATCGTCTTGCCATCATCACTCGGGCGGTATTTTTCCATCACATTAACCTGCTTGCGGGAAGCCGGCGTACGCATGACTTCGCGCAAATCGACAATGCCGTCCGCAATCGGCAATACATAGCCGTAATCCATGATGTCGATGGCGGCGGCGGTACCGCGCTGCTGGGTGAGTGTCGGATCCAGCCACAGGGTCTGCTTGCCGAGCTGGGCCTGCACGATCACATGGTTGAATGCGGTGGCCGCCGGCACAAAATCGCGGACGCCCTTGCCGTATCGCGTCGTTGCCAGAGCAGGCACTGCAGGAATGCCGAGACGCGACAACAGCACCGACATCAGATATGCCTTGTCCTTGCAATCGCCGAATCGACGCGTCCAGGTTTCGGCAGGCGGCGCCGGACGATGCGAACTCTCGCCCATTTCGATGCCGAAATAGCGAATCTCTTCCTGCATGGTTTGCAAGACAGCCATCAGTCGCTGTTCCGGATTCGCAATCGCTTTCCATTCCTGCATTTTCGCTTCAAGCTCTTTCGGTAATGCGCCGGGATCCGGATATAAGGGCTTGGCCCAACGCACCACATCGGCCCAGCTTCGTTGCGGAGCGAACATCACGCTCGGAAAGGGCCGATACCAGCGCGGGTAATCACCCTCCTCGCGCAAGGCCGGAATCTGTTTTGCCTCGGCGAAGACCAGCACCGCGTCGTTCTGTTTTTTGATGGTGACATCCGGCGCACCATTGAAGCTGCGATGCATGATCACGGTGCCAGGATCGTACAGCGCACTTACGTGCCGGTGCAGAATCGGATCGACCCATGAAAAATACACGTCATCATGATCCATGCCTTTCAAAACGGGATTGATTCCCTTGATGGTGTAAGACAGGCGGACTACATCGCCGACCCGCACATCCTCAAGCACGATCAGTGCCGACACCATGCCGTCCGACATATCGGATTCAAATTCCGATTCGCGCCGGGCCAGCGTTATTTTTTCGGGATTCAGCCGGTTGCTCCACACACCGTTCCGGCGCAGTTCCACCTTGTGTATCGACAGCGTCTGGTATTCGGGATTGAAATAGATCTGCTGTTTCGCCGCATTCGCCACCAATTCCGGCGACAAGGCTTCATAAGCCTGGTCCAGAAATGACAGCGCATCGCCTTTGCGGTAATCCGATTGCGAATCGAACAACCAATTGCGCCAGCGTGAATCCTTGGCACCCGGAGCACCGGCCGGCCATTGTTCGGCCAGCGGCTGAATCTCCACAAAGGCGGGCGTCGGTGCTATCGAAAAACGATATTCGCCGCGCTGGATGATTTTCTCTTCTGCGAGGGAGTCGCCACAGACAAACAGCAACAGGAAAAACGATAACGCTCGTAACATTCAATACTCCGGAAAAAACTAGTGCGCGCGTTTCATCAGCGCGGTAACGGCCGGCAATTCCTTGCCTTCGCAAAACTCGAGAAAAGCACCGCCACCGGTAGATATGTAACTGATACCCGCTTCGACACCATACTTGTCGACGGCGGCCAGTGTGTCGCCACCGCCGGCGATCGAGAAGGCATTGGAGTCGGCAATCGCTTTCGCCAGCACTTTCGTGCCATTGCCGAAAGCATCGAACTCGAATACGCCGACTGGACCATTCCAGATCACGCTGCCGGCATTTTTTATCATCTCCGCATAGCGCGCGGCGGTATCGGGGCCGATATCCAGAATCATGTCGTCGCTGCCGACATCACTGATCTTCTTGATGGTCGCCGGTGCGTCGGCGGCAAATGCCGGTGCCACCACCACATCGCTGGGCAAGGGGATATCGGCACCGCGCGCCTTTGCATCACTCATGATTTTTCTGGCGGTATCGAGCAAATCGTTTTCGCACAGGGATTTTCCTACCGGATGCCCCATCGCGGCGATGAAGGTATTGGCGATACCGCCACCGACGATCAATTGGTCGACTTTATCCACCAGGCTCGAAAGCAATTCGAGTTTCGTCGATACCTTCGAACCTGCCACGATCGCGATCAGCGGACGCGCAGGATTTTTCAGAGCTTTCGCCAACGCATCCAGTTCGGCCATCAGCAAAGGACCGCCGCAGGCAATTTTTGCCTGCGCAATCACGCCATGGGTGGAGGCCTGTGCGCGATGCGCGGTGCCGAAAGCGTCCATCACGAATACATCGCAAAGAGCTGCATATTTTTTCGACAATGCTTCATCGTCTTTCGCTTCACCGATGTTCATCCGACAGTTTTCCAGCAAGACCACCTGACCGGCTTCAACCTGCACGCCTTCGAGCCAGTTCTTTACCAGCGGCACCTCGAAGCCCAGCAATTCGCCCAGATGTTTGGCAACCGGCGCCAGCGAATCTTCCTCGGTCCAGACGCCTTCTTTCGGACGCCCCAGATGCGACATCAGCATCACGGCCGCACCTTTTTCCAGCGCCAGTTTTATGGTCGGCAAAGCCGCGGTGATGCGTTGATCGGAAGTGATATGGCCTTCTTTCACCGGCACATTCAAATCTTCCCGAATCAATACGCGCTTGCCTGCCAAATCCAGATCCGCCATTCGCAAAACCGTCATGCCATCTCTCCAAAATACCGATGCGCTATTTTCGCCTGTGCGCCAATATCCATCAAATTAAGTGCGGCCCGTGCGAAAATAAGCCCATGAATGCTCAAGCCCACCCGCCACTGCCAACCCTCGAAGCCGCCCGACTGCGCTTGCGGCCTTATTTGGACTCGGATACCACGGCCCTGTTTGCCCTCTATGGCGACCCCGAGGTAACGCGATACTGGTCACATCCTGCCTGGACCGACCCGGCCCAGGCGCATCTGTATTTGAGCCTGCGCAAAGACGAGCCGACGACCGCTGTGCATGCCTGGGCCATCGCCGACAAGGAATCGAACGAGCTGATCGGCGCGCTCACTTTTTTCTCGATCAGCGGTCCGCATGCGCGTGCCGAAGTCGGTTATTCGCTGCTGAAAAAAATGCAGGGCAAAGGCCTCGGCACCGAAGCTCTGGAAACCGCGTTGAAGTATGGCTTTGAAACGCTGAATCTCTATCGCATCGAAGCCGATGTCGATCCGAGGAATACCGGTTCGATAAAATTGCTGGAGAAACTGAATTTCAAACGCGAGGGTTTTTTGCGCCAACGCTGGCGTGTCAACGGCGAAGTCTGCGACAGTGTGCTGCTTGGATTGCTGAAAGAAGACTACCGGTCCGCATGAAACTCAATTCCGCCGACGCCGAACTTCTGTCACAAGCCGTGCATGCCTTGCAGCATGGCGATGTGATTGGCCTGCCAACCGAAACCGTCTACGGGCTTGCCGCCGATGCGATGAATGTGGCGGCGGTGCGAAAAATATTCGCGCTGAAAGGACGCCCGGTCGATCATCCACTGATCGTGCATATCGCCGACAGTTCGCAACTGTCGAAATGGGCCATCGACATTCCCGAAGAAGCCTACGTGCTCGCCCAGCATTTCTGGCCCGGACCGCTAACGATGATTCTTCGCAAGCAGGCAATGGTTCCCGATGAAGTTACCGGCGGACAGGACACCGTTGGCGTGCGCTGCCCCGCGCATCCGCTGGCACTGGTTTTATTGCAGCAATTCAATGGTGGCGTTGCTGCACCTTCAGCAAATCGTTTCGGTCGTATTTCACCGACGTCGGCACAGCATGTGCGCGATGAATTTGGCGATGCCGTACCGGTCGTTCTCGATGGTGGCGAATGCGAAGTCGGCATCGAAAGCACGATTATCGATTTGAGTTCGAAGCAACCACGGCTGCTACGCCCGGGCATGATTTCACAGGATGATATCGAAGCCGTGATCGGGCCTATCGAAAGCCGGGCGAATGAAAAAAGCCCGCGTGTATCAGGCAGCCTGGCGGCTCATTACGCTCCGCGCACACCGATGCAAATGCTGCCACGCGATCAGTTGATCCTTGAATATCGCCGCAATCAAAAACAAGGCATCCCTTGCGAAGTGCTTTGTCTCAACGAATTGCCCGATGGCCTGAATGGCCTGAGTTTGAGCAATGGCCCTCATGCCTACGCGCATGGCTTGTACGCCGCGATGCGGGAACTGGATAGTCGCCACGCCAATCTGTTGCTGATCGAGCAGACACCGCAAATATCCGAATGGCTCGCGGTCAATGACAGGCTTGATCGCGCCCTGGTCGGCGCAGGAGTTGAAGATCTGGGGTCAACCTGATCATTATTCTTGACGCCGGAACAAGCAAGCGCGGCCGAAAGCCTGACTATTCTCTCCTGGTTCATGCGGCAAACAGATGCGACTGGACGCTTTCGACGCAATGAGACAGACTAAGCCAACGCATCGCTGCGGCGTCGAGCACTAGGGGTAGTTGCTCGGAGCGGAATATTGCAGTGCATTAATCGATGCTGCGTTTGTCTTTCGGGGGGAAGGGCATGATTTCTGCTACAGGTGACGGATTTGGTTCAAGTCCGGAATTGATAATCCAGGCATTCAAAAGACCTGTCGACATACCGTTGTCGAATGCCGGTGCATTGCCATGAATGCACGGTTACTGCCCGCAGGCCCCGTTGCCGACCGTCTGGCTGTCGATTCGCCGACCGTAAAAATCAGGCTACTGGGAAGCATACAAATCCTGATTGACAATCAGGATTGCACTTCAAGCATCAAATATCGCAAAGGTCTGGCATTGATTGCATTGCTGGCGGTCGAATGCAATGTGATGCATCAACGCGACCGCATTGCAGACCTGCTTTGGCCCGAATTGCCACTGACTGCCGCACGCAGTAATTTGCGGCAGGTATTGAGCAATCTGGTTCGCGTACTGGAACCCGCCGCACACCGGGGAATGCCGCTTCTGCGCGTCACCGGAAGTACCGTTGGTCTTTATATCGGAAAACATGTCGATCTCGATGTCGGTAAAATCCAGGCAGCTTGCGAAAATCTGCGTCATCGCTCCGATATTTCGCACAGTAACTTCGCTGACATCGAAAGTCTTTTACCGTCGCCCAATATTGCCAACAGAAAATTCCTCGCCGGTTTCGACTTGCTGGACTGCGAAGGGTTTACCGAGTGGCTCGCCCATCAGCGGCATTATTTCAGTGATTGCCTGATCACCATTTACGAGGACATCAGCGATCGTGCAGAAGCCGTCGGCGACATGGAGACCGCACTGACATTCATACGAAAGGCGGTTCAGGTCGACCCATTGCTCGAAGCAAACCAGTTGCGACTGATACGCCTTTTGGCCAGTGTTGGCCGGCAGGAACGTGCCTTGCGGGAACTGAATATGTTTGTGGCGCGCCTGCGCGAGGAGCTTGATGTAGAGCCGAGTGTGGAAACGCAGGCACTGCGCGATCAAATCATGCAGGGCCTGGTCTTGCCCTACCCGTGTGGGAAAAAAAACAGTCCCGGCAAAGGACATTTACGATGGATGACGGTGCTTTATGCCGTCTGCGCACCATCGGTCAATGATGTCGTGGTCCGCACGCAAATTACCCGTGAATCGCGTGATGAAACAACCGAAGTACTGCGTCGCAGTGGCGCTTATGTGGTTCGACCTCCCGGCAGGGGCGTATTCGCCTATTTTGGCTGGTCGGAAGACCAGAGAAATAGTGCCCGCAATGCCCTGGATGCCGCGAGGGAAATTCTCGACAAGGTTTCGGTACCGCAATACATGCGCGTCGGCATTTATACCAATCAGGTTTTCTTTGACAACCCCGATGGGCAGCTTGATGAACTCGGAGAATGCTCGGACATCGCCTATCGACTTAGCCTTGCGGCAGAGGACGGCGACATTGTCGTCTGTGAAGAAACTTTGCAGAAAGTAAAGGCGAAAACCGAGAAGATGGGAATCGGACAATTACGCGGCATTCGCGAAGCGGTTACTTTATTCCGGATTTTGAATTGAGGTTTTAGACGACAGCAAGACAAGTGGACGAACCATAAAACATCGAATTGCATAAAATTCGTTCGTTCATTGATTCATCAGCAAATAAGCGTTCATCACGGCCGATTGCGATTCATCGATGGCGGATTCGTTTTGACTCCAGGCAATCGATGCCGCAGCCGTATTATTGGCAACGGATTGCTCGCGGAACTTGCCAAAACGCGCATCCACCCGACCATCAAAATGATTGTCAAGCATCTTGGCCATCGCCGGGCTGAGGCCTGTCAGTGTCATCACGTTTCGATTGCGTAGAACATAGGTTCCCGGTGTTACGCCGGGTTCCGACCAGGGCACATTGGAAAAGCAAATGGCCATTTCCTGCGGCAAACCATTGCTGTCTAGATATGCCGTCAGTGTCTCGCTACCTTCCGCACGACCCGATGGCATCCGGACCCCGGCAGCCTGCATCGCCGTGCGTAAATTGTTCAGGCACAAGGGTGTACCGGTAGCGGCATTGACGTAGCCGGTAGGATTGGCAGGGCTGTCCGCGATGACGATTCCGTTATTCGATGCGAAGGTGTCGTAGCCAATCGCCCAGCCCTGCACGAATTCGGTAGCGATTCGTTGATAAGCCGCCGTACGTTGCACGTCTCGACCGATGGTAACGGCGCCGATAATGATGCCGATAATGACCAGCACCACCGAAATTTCAATCAGGGAAAAACCGGATTGTCGGATCAATGCGGATCGGTAATCGAGAGGCTTGGAGGTCATAAAATAACGCCTGAATTCGGTAAGGTGGTGATTCAATATGTGCCGGCCGCATCAGCGCTATTCGCGTTGGCACGGAAATCGGTGGCCAGTGTTGCAGAACGTGTGACATAGCCTTCGGTAGCAAAGCGGGTGACATTTGCTTTTGCCTCGTCCCATGCATCGGTCGCGGGAATCAAATTCAGCAATGCCGAAGCCAGACTGATGGCAGCCGCGACTTCGGCGGCAACGGCCAATGCGATGGCGGGCGCCTGTGCGCCAAGTGTCGTAAGTGATTCCGCAATTGCCAGGGCAATTTCCGCAGCACCTATAGCGACGCCAGCGGTAGAAAGCGCAATGCCGGCCAATGCGGCGGCGTAGTTCGCCTCGGCGAGTTTGGCAATCCAGTCGAGCTGGATCTTGTAGTCCAGCATTGCCTGACGCATGATCTCCGCCGCAGTTGCTGCATTGGCATGAGCATGCGTCACCGCAGCGAGCGATTCGCTGCAACTCAGGCGACCCAGTAATCGGTCGAAACCGACTGCCACCACGCGGTCATCGTAGTTGGCATTATTGACACGCGACGGCGCCTCGAACGCCGGGCTCGTCGAAGCATTGTTAGCATCCATGAGGCCGCCGACGCCGTCGGCATTGGTGGTACCTGCAATGGCCAAGGCATAGGCAACATTGATGTTGCCTTCCGGTGTGACGACATGCAGTAAATTCGGATCAACCGCTTTGTTGGAAGCATTGCGAAGGCCAACACACAAATCGATACCATTGCGCTGGCTTCTGAAAAGATCATAGCCGGCCAGCGGCGTTCCCGTCGTCGCGAGCATCGGCATCCGGTCGTTTGCAATCGCAAGATCGGCATCGGCTATCAGGGAGGTCGATGCTCCGCGATACACGCCATAGCGAATCTGGTTGGCATTGGCTTGCGACAATCCGATCGTGACATTCGGCAACCGGCCAACTGCGGCGCCGGTACCCGTGGCACAGTTATCCTCGACTCCGTCACCGGTGGTATCCGGGCATGGCATCCGATTATTCGACAATGCGAATCCAGTCAGGGCCGCGTCGGCAGAGCGCAGAATGCTGCGCTCGCTATTGGAAACGGCGTACTGGGAATTGAAGCCGACGAAGCGCCAAACCAGCATGATCACGATACCCAGTATTACCAATGCAATACTGAGTTCGATCAGCGTGTAACCAGAAGTCTTTTTCATTTGATTAACCCCAGTGCATCTTCTGCACGCGCGCGTATTCGGGTGGCATCGGCATTCGCAAGATAATCGGCAACCTTGTTGATCGAATCATCGTATTGATCCGACGCAATGGCTTCGGCTTCATTCGCCTCTATCTCTCCGATAATAGCGAGCGCCAGATTGGCGGCTGCGTCGGCAACACCCACGGTGGCAAGCCCTACGGCAAAGGCAGCGGCACCAAAGGACTCGTAGGTTTCGGCAACAGCCAAGGCAAGATTCGTGACTGCAATCAGCGTATCGGTGGTGGCAAGCGCGATGGCGAGTACCGCCATCGTCACATCGGTCGTGCGGGTGGCATCCCAGGCAAAGAAACGGAAATCACGATAAAAAACCGAGAGGTCATACAAATCGCGAGCAGCGACCGCAGAGCGAGCGGCGCCGTTTACTTCTGCCAGACGATTCATGCAACCGAGCCGCTGTGCCAGTTCGCCAAAGCCCATCGCGGCGCTGTAATCATCGTAACCGTTGGTGAGCGGACTACCGGGAGCCGCGAAACCGGTCAGGTTCAGGCCGTCAAACAAATTTCCATCACCGGAGGCATCGCCGGCACCGCTACTCGCCAAGGCAAATGCCGAGGGTACCGAAGCGATACCTACCGCCAAATTACCGGAGGACGCCTGTCCATCTCTGAGACCGATGCAGAAATCGAGACCATTCATTACCGGCGTTGCAGGTGCCGTTCCGGGAATGTTGGGAATATAGCGATTACTCAAAACCGTTAAATTGGAAGTCGCTGCACGATTGACGCCGTAACGCAGACGCTTGGGAAATACCTGGCCAATCGTGCGTTGCGGTAAAAAACCGTTATTGGCTGCACTGCCACAATCTTCCAGACCATCGCCATTGGTGTCGGGGCAAGGAAGCCTAGACTGTGCAAGCGCGAATCCCAGCAGGGCATCGGTCGCCGTACGCAATTCAACAATGGGTGTTGGTTCCGGATTTGCAGTCGCCTGCAGCCTTGGCAACAATTGCCAGAGCAAAGCACCGATCAGGCCGACAATGGCCAGAACAACGGCCATTTCCAGCAATGAAAAACCTTTGGTAAAACGACGTGTTTTAATCACGGCATCCATCATTCAACCTCCCCGTTTGCATCTGCCTGTTCGAGGATGGCTTCCGCCCCGTCCCATACCAGCACGGCACTGCCCGTCGGTGTAGTGCCAGGATGTTCGGCATTGTATTTAAGTTGTTCATAGGCAGCCCGTGAGCTGATCGCGGCAGCCCTGGTATCGAGCGCTTTTTGTGCCAGAACATCGTTGCTGATCACTGTACGCTGCCATGAATAATATTTTTCGAGGTAGTCATCGAAATAGTTGGTAACGAAGAAATCAAATGGCGGCGGCAACGGTGGCGAACCATATGCGTTGGTTACGTCGGTGACCGCTTTGCGTGCCGCCTCGTAAGCCGCTTTGCTGGTGGTGACCTGATTATTGGCTGCCGTCAGGTTCGCCTGTGCAGTGTTGTACTCCTGCTGTGCCACTACCTGGCGTGCCTGCACTCTCGGAACGGCATCGCATTTGTATTGCTCTTGCGGCAGATTTGCACTCGCACAATTACTGATCGAACTGGTAACGGCAGTATTCAAGTCGTTCAATTTCTTGGTGGCGTCATCGAAAATACCCTGGGCGGAATTCTGGGCAACGCGCGCATTGTTGTAGGTGACCGATGCAGCTACCGCCGCATTTACCAAGGCCGCGTTTGCATTGCCATTCGCCGCAAGGGTGTTGGTGATATTGGCCAATGCAGCATCCCTTGCCGCCAATGCCTGTTGCAGTTTTATTGCTTCCGCTGCTGCCGCGGCTTCATCGGCGGTAGCTTTATTTTCCAGATCTATCACGGTCTGCAACTGCTGTGTCAGATCGATATCCAGGGTCTGATCCCCGGAAGAGTTCCCGGTCGCTATCGCCACTTCGATGGCAAGTACGGTTGAATAGACCAGCGCTGCAATGCCCAGAGCACCAGCAGCGATTGCAACCCCCGACAAGGTAATGGCAATAACCGCCGCGACTACGGCGGCGGTATACACCGGAATGAATGCACAACCCACCAGCACAATGCAGGAAGCGATTGCACCCGACAGCAAACCCGATGCCGTGCCAAGCATGGCTATCGAGGTAGCCAGATTGATGGCTGCGAGTGCAACATCGATACCTGCCAGCACCACATGCAACACGTTGAAGGCAATCATGATGATGGCTTCTTCCCTGATGCTGTCCTGTTCATCAATGACTTCATTGACCACATCGACCGCCAAGGCAATTCCGTTTACCGACATCATGGTGGTGAGGCAGCTCATGCTGTTCGCCAACTCGTCGGTTCCACGCTGCTTGACCAGATTGGGTTCGCCATCGTCCTGCTTCACGCCCAGCGAATAGGCGATCGCAGCCGGGTTATTCGCCAGTTTCTGGCAAAAATCCAGACCATTGCTGGTGTCATAGGCATAGGGCGTGCCCTCCCAGTCCACCGGCTCGAAAAGCGACGAGAGCTGTGCAATATCCCTGGCGGCATCGGGACGCAATACGGTATAAAAAATTTCCTGCGGCCCGCGGGTAGCGGCATCGCCTTTCAAACCAAGACTCAGCAATGGCAGGCTGCCCTGTACCGCACCGCTACCACAATCCTCGAAGCCATCACCATCGATATCGGGACACGGCAGTCGCAGGTTGGATGATGCAAAACCTTCGACCAGCTGGTCGGCCCAAAGTAAACGGGCATTGCGTTGTTCAACTGTGCGCAATTCCGTGCGTGATTGCTGAATCAGGAAAATGGCAAGCAGGATGCTGGCGATCAATGCAACCAGCAATAAAACATCCCAAAGCGCAAAGCCGGTCATCGAGCTGCGTTTCCGCGACTTCTTCATGATCGATTTATAAAGATGGTTTGTGGTCATGATCAGCTTCCCCTGCCAATGCTCAAAGCGTCTGCGCCGTTACTGCGTGTTTTACCAAATCGTATACGGGCAGCAATAACGCAACAATCATCAAAATGAATACCGCACCGGCGATCAGAATAACCGCAGGGCGGATAATTTCACCCAGTGATTCCATCACGTGATCGAAGCGCGCGCGGTACTCGATGGCCAGATGCCGCAACTGGCGATCCAGGGTACCGGTTTCCTCGCCGACCGAGATCATGCGAACCGCCATCGCCGGGAATCCGCCCACTTGCCGCATCGCCGAAGCGAGGCGTTCGCCACGCTCGACAACGCGTCGTACCTGACCGATTTTCTCGCGATAAAATTCATCGGCGATCGAGCGCTCCAGCACGGCCAGACACCGCACCATGTCGATCCCCGCTGCAATCAGCAAGGCCAGATACTCGGAAATAAATGCCATGCCGGACGAGCGTGCAATCACGCGTGCAATTGGCAAACGATGCGCCAATTTATAAAGATGATGACGAAACGGCTTGCTGGCCCTGACGGCTATGATTGGCACCACGATCATAAGCGCGACGACGATCATTACCAGTGTCGAGTTGGCCGTCATCCAGTCGGACAGGAATAAAACAAACTTGGTAATGGCCGGCAGCTCCACATTCAACTGCCGGAACAGGCCGCTCAAATTCGGAATGACATAGAACATCCAGAACGCGGCAGCTGCAAAAATGGCGGCAAAGACGAAGGCCGGGTAAATCAATGCGCGACGCGAACCGCGGCTCATGCGCGTAATGCGCTCCATATGCTCGGAGCCTTCCAGCAAAACACGGTCAATCGAACCGGTTTCATCGCCGATGGCGATAAGGTTACGCACGGTTTCGGGAAAAATATCGGCATGCCGATTGAATGTTTCCGTGACCGAAGCACCGGAATCCAGATCGTTTATCAGGGATTGTGCAATGCCGGCAACCCTGGGGTTATCGGCATATTCGTTTTCTTCCGCGATGGCACGCAGTGATTCCAGCATCGGCACACCTGCCCCGGTCATCACTGCAAGATCACGCAGAAAGCCGGCGATATCTTCGCGGCTCACACCGGAACTGAAAATTCCGCCGCTGCTTGAAAACAGCCCGGACAACCAACTCGGCAAACGATAAAGACTCAGTACGATACCGTTCTTGTTGCGCTCGAGCCAAAGTCGTGCCGAAAAATCACGCTCGACCGCCAGCCTGATGAAACCGCTGACCGTGCGGCCTTCGTCGGTTAACAAACGATAGTAAAAAGCATTCATGCCATCATTCCTGCCGGGCCTTCACCAACGACGCGGATAATTTCTTCCGGTGTCGTTTGTCCGGAAGCGACCATCGCTTTCGCCATTTCGACCATCGGTACATAACCGGTATCGACGGCAATACGGTGGAATGCCTCGCGCCCCTTATCGTCGGCAATCGCATTGGCCAGGGCATCGTTCACGATCAATACTTCGTATACCGGAACACGACCGAGATAACCGGTGTTACGGCAGGCATCGCAACCTTCGCCCCGTTTGCCCGGACCATTGTGATGGATCCCAAGCCAATGTTGTTCGGCTTCGGCAAAGGGCGTGCTGACACTGCAGCGCGGGCAGTTGCGACGCACCAGGCGCTGATTCACGACGGCAACGAGATTGTCGGCAATTTCCTGTGCACCCAGCCCAAGAGGACGCAAACGCGGTACGACGCCGAACACGTTCGATACGTGCAGGGTGGATAGCACGAGATGGCCTGTCGCTGCCGATTCCAGCGCTGCCTGTGCGGTTTCACCATCACGGATTTCGCCAATCAGCATGACGTCCGGATCGTGACGCAGAAAATGTCGCAATGCCGTTCCGAAGGTATAACCGGCACGACGATTGACCTCGGTCTGACAGGCACCAGGCACTCGATATTCGATCGGATCTTCAACGGTGAGTACGTTACGCTCAATCAGTGATTGCATACGCAATGCCGCATGCAGCGTCGTACTTTTACCCGAACCGGTTGGCCCGGTGATCAGGACAAGGCCCGCAGGCTTGTCGAAAATGCGTTGCAGCACATCGACATCGCGTTCGCGAAAGCCCAATTGTGCCAGGCCGGTAAGTTCACCGCGTTCGGGCAACAGACGCAGCACCATGCGTTCGCCGTATTCACTGGCCAAAGTGGAAACGCGAATCGTGTAGGGAAGATCGATGACGTTGACGTGGAAACTGCCATCCTGCGGACGACGTTGTTCGGAGATGTCCATTTCCGCCATCAACTTGACGTACACCATCATGCGGTTCAACGAGGGCGGCAATGCCAGCATCGGACGCAGCACGCCATCGATACGAAGCAGCATATGAAGGCTTTCCGATGATGGTGCGATATGGATGTCGGTGGCACGTTCGCGCACTGCCAGATGCAAAAGCAGATCGATCAGACGTTCCGGGACTGAGCGCATGGTCGACGTCATCGGCCAGTTGCCGCATTTCGCGCGAGATCAGAATTTCGAGCGGGTTCTGCGAGAAGTAATAACTCTTGCGAACCTGCTGCAGCAGTTTGGTAAATTCTGTTTGCTTGAATACACAGCCCAGATCGCAGCGACGATTGACAATCTGCGCCACTTCCTCGGGATCGCTATCGCCCAGAAGAATTTCCAGGCCGTTATCAACACGGCGCAATGGCAGAAAGCCGCGCGACAGGCAAAGCTCCTTGTTGAACAAGCCAAGTACGGCAGGATCCGCCTCGGACTGTTCGTCCGCGGCTACCAGTGGAATGCCGCGCTGGTCGGCAAGTACCTTGGCAACATCGTATTCAAGCGCCAAACCGTAATGCACCATGATCTGGCCAATACGTTTGTTTTCGATAGTCTGTTTTTGCCTGGCATATTCAAGTTGCGCCGTACTGACAACGCCGCGTTCCACCAGCAGTTCGCCCAGATGACGATCACTGGCAACCGCGGTTTCGGAAGGGGTGCGTACGATCGATGAAATTTTCGATGGCATCAAGAATGCTCCTGCTATGGCGAGACGGGACTGACTGTCCCGGCTTCTTGCTCAATGATGAAACGGGTCAAGACATCCGGATAACCGGTCGCCTCGATTCCATGCTTGCGTTGAAAATCGGCGATGGCGATCATGGTGTGCTGACCGGCCAAGCCATCGATGTTGAAACCGTATTGCCCTGTGCGCGCCAATGCCTGCTGCAATTGCATGACCGGTTTTCCACGAGTGCCGAAAGCGAAGGTATCGAATGTGTTTGCCGGATGCCAAAGCAACACTCTCGTATTGCCGAAAGCCAGAATGCAGGCATCCGATTTCGCATTGTTGATTTTTATCGAGCCAGGCAAGGCGGCAAGCATCAGGTCCGGTTTTTGGCGCTGTATTTCAGCGCTCAACAACACCATGTCATTACTGTGCAGCAAGCCATCGATACGGCGATCTGGGTCCCGCAAACCAAAATGCGCAAGGCATGCGCCGGAAGCCGCCGGACGTGCCGAAGCGACAGGGTTCGGCATGCTCGTCGCAGCAACGCCTTCTGCGTTTGTGCTGCCAGGGAGCGGTACTTTTTCGTCGACTCGCTGATTGGTATATACCGATGCCGCGACAACGGTAGCTACCAATGCAAGTGCCGTACCGACAACAAACACGGTGCGACGTTTGCGCGTTGCGATAATGGCGGATTGAATTCCGGACTCGCTGGCAGCACGCCGCACCAGATCGGGAGTGATCGAGCGGGTTCGCAATGCCACCAGACCGTACATGCAGCGATCCATGATCAAATGCATTCGCCGCGGATTGCCGCCGGAATTCTGATGCAGAATACGCAATGCTTCGGGTGCAATAACGATACGACCGGCAGCACCGGCGGACGTCAATCGAAAATTCACGTAATTGGCCGTTTCATTCAAATCGAACGGCGCCAGCTGTACGTGCTTCACGATCCGGCTGGTGAGTTGGCGAATTGCATTCGCCGCCAGATTGTCGGTGAGCTCGGGTTGTCCGGCCAGCAAAATCTGCACGAGCTTTTCCTGGCTGGTTTCAAAATTGCTCAGCATGCGCAGCAGCTCGAGACTTTCGACACACAGGTTCTGGGCGTCATCGACGATGATCAGCGCGGTACCACCGCGCTTGTGTTGTTCGACCAGGAATTTATTGAGGCGTGCAACGTCATCGGCAAAGGTCTTGCCCGGCTTGATGCCGAAATCCTGATTGATGGCGCGCAACAATTCTTCACCACGTAAAAAAGTGTTCAGTACAAAGGCAACAACGCAGCCATTGGCAATTACGGTTTCGGTCAGGCGGCGGACGAAAGTGCTTTTCCCCAACCCGACTTCACCGGTGATCAGTACAAATCCCTTGCGCGATAGAACGCAATGCACGGCTTCGGCCAACTCGGCTTCAAGTTTTGGAGTATGGAAATAACAGGAAGCATCCGGCGTGGTCGGGAACGGAATCCGTTCCAGTCCCAGAACATCAAGATGTGAATTGGTCGCAGTCGGCGATAGTGCGTTCATTGCTGCTGATCATGCATCGAGCGCCAGTTTTGGCTAACCAGCGATGAATCGGGATACATCTGGTGCAAGCGGTCGATTCTTGCCAATGCCGCACTGAAACGGTTCGCACGCCAGTCAATCAGAGCGATATTGACGCCGGCATTCTGATCATCAGGAACACGATCAAGAATACGCAAAAAAATTTCGCGTGCGGCATTGTCATCCGAGGTATCGACGGAGTACCAGGCCTGCATGCGTAGCAAGGTAATGCTTTGTGCAGGCAATTTTGCCTGCAGCTTTGCCAGATACTCGCGCGCCTGTTCAAAGTTGCCGGCCGACATTTCGCTACTGAACAAATTTACCCAGTGGCTTACGTCTTGATCTTTCGAACTATCGGGCTGCCTGCCAAGCTTGAATGTACTTTTATCCAGATAGGATTTGTCCGGTGGTGTTCTTGGCATCGGAGCCGCTTGCTGCACGGGCTCCGGTTCCACCGTCATTGCCGTTTCATTTTGTGACGCTGCCACGGGGGCATCCGCTTGATTGCTGCCGGCAGGAACGTCTGCCGGCGCAGCATTGTTCGCCGATGGCACTGACGTTTGCATTGATCCATAAACAGGAACAGGTGCTGCCGCCATACTTGCGGCGGGCAAGCTTGCATTGGATGTCAGCATCATGGTCTGTGATGCCGAATCAGGCAGCATCACGGGCTGCTGCGCCTGAGCGTATGGCGCGAGTTCCGGTGTTGTGTTGGCCGGTGCCGATGGAACCGGACCGACTACGGTGGCAGGTGGCGTCGCGACACTTGCCAAAGGTGGAACGACAGCAACAGGAGCCGATGCAGGTGTGGCCGGTGCTAATAATTTGACCGCAATATACGTAGCAAGCCCGAGCGCTCCCAGCGTGCCGATCAAAATCGGCCATTGTTTGCGCTCCGGTACATAGCTCTGCATGCCGGACAAGGGCGCGCGAACAGGCTGCCCATCCTGGGCCTGTTTCTCCATTTCCGAGAGTGCGGAAAAAATCAGACTCACAATACCTTGACCCGCAGCACCATCACCAACTCGCGGCTTTGATGGGCGTCCGAGCTTTTATCGAACAACTTGCCCAGCAGGGGAATGTCGGAAAGGCCCGGAACACCGTCATGACTTGTGCCCACTTGCTGATCGATCAGGCCACCGATCATTACGGTATCGCCGTCTTTCACGTTCAACGTGGTGGTCATGCCCTTGAAACTGGTGATAGGCAAGGTAACGCGCGTGCCGCCGCCGGCATCGACCAGTTGCAGACTGTTTGGATCGACATCCGATTGCATTGGATGCACGAGTAATTCCACCGTACCGTCTTCACGAATGAACGGAACCACGCCAACCACGATTCCCGAAAAAAGCGAATCGGTTTCTGCATTGGAAGACACCGTGCTGGCACCACCGCCGGGATTGCTCACCGTGGTAGTGGTGCTTGCCAGATAACGGATATTGGTACCTACCGACAACATGGCAGGCGAGCCGTTGCGGGCACGAATGGTCGGGTTGGATAAGACCTTCACGTTACCGAAGCCGCGCAACATGTTGACGGCTACCGAGAAGGTATCGGTTGCATAACCGACGCCAATCGAACGACCGGTTGCATTGCCGACAATCTGGCCCGGAATGGTGACCGTGCGAGGCGGCATGCCGCCCACACCCGGCAGCGTGTTGGACGCCTGGTCTACCGTAATTGGCGAGTCGCCGATAATGCCTGCCAGATTGTCGCGCAGGATATTCCAGTCAACGCCGAATTCAAAATTATCCCGTAGTTGCACATCAATTAATTGTGCGTCGATTTGCACCTGACGACCGATGACCGCGTGGTAGCGATTGATCATTTTTTCAATCGATTTCATTTCCGAAGGACGCGCACGCACAAACAGCGTTCCCGTGGTCGGATTCAGCGTGTAAATGGTTTCAGGTTTGTCGGTGTCTTTGCGTTCGCTCTTCGCTTTGGTCTGGCCCTGCTCGCCGAGGATGCTCTTCAGGGATTTATCCAGTTGCTCATAAACGCCGCCTTGCTCGGCCATACCGCCCGACAGGGAAAAGTTACTGCGCAGTGCATTCGAACCACCACCGCCACTGCTACCGCCGCTACTCCCACCGCCGCCGCTGCCCTGGCTATCGCCGAACACATTGCCACCGGCGCTGATATCGACATTCATTTTGGTATTCAGAAAATCAAGATCGAAAACCTTTTCGCTCATCAGACTGACGTAAAGGGTTTTTCCTTTCACTTCGCCGTGCAAATCGAATGCATTCAAAATGTGTTCGAATACTTCGCTCGCGGTGACGTTGGTCAGATTCAAGGTTGCGCGCTGTTCGATGGCCTGCACTTTTGGATCGAGCACCAGGTTCATGTGCAACTGATCCGACATTGCCCAGAGCAGGTTGCCGACATTGGCGTCGAACATGTGCAGGGAAACGATTTCGTTTTCCATCGGGTCATATACAGGTTGTGCAGGCGGCAACGGCCGTGCTTCCTTCGCACGTTCCAGCTGGGCCATCAGCTTGTCTTGCGTGGCCTGCAACATGGCGGATTCCGCAGCAATTTGATCGGCTGCTTTCGGCAGCGTGGTTTGATCTACCTTGCTCAGATTCTTGCTGCTGTTGCGCGGAAGCATATTGGCGCAACCAGCAACGAGCGTAGTCGTCAGACCAATAACCAGCGCACCGCGACTGAGTCGGATAAGGCCGCGGGTGCTAGTACGAGAAGTCGATTTCATTGTCATGTGAATGCCTTTTCAACCTGTAATGTCAGTCATGGTGCATCGGTGGAGATCAAACCGAGCAGCGTGGTAAAACCTGTGGAAACGACACGGTCATCAAAAACCGTATCGGGAACGCGGTCGGAAGAGGCGATACACAGCCCGGCTCCCGGAAGTCCGACATGAATGCCGTCCAGATTATTGCCATTGCCATCCCGGTCACTGCCAGGAATGACAACAACGAAAGCGGGATGAAACACTCGCTGCGAGGCGCAATTTTCCGCGCCGGTCGAAGCATTGTTTCCAGTGATGAATACATGCGCTGCACTGACGGCTGCCGAAGAGCCACTCGCCAATGCACGCTGAAAACTGCTACGACTTAATGTTGCGGCCGGAACCACCAGGTCGGCGGTAATGGCGGCATTGCGGTAAACCCCGTAGATACCCCGCTCCACCGTTGGAGGATTACCCAAGCCGACGGTTTCGTAAGGAATGTAGCCAATTTCACGACCTGCGGGACAAGTTCCGGAAGCGTCACCTGCGCGACCATCGCCATCGGTATCGGGGCAAGGCAAATGATTATTCAAGCGGGCATAAGCCAGAATGGCGCCGGTAACATTTTCTGCAGACGCGGATGCGGTTCTTACTTCGCGATTACCCAATGCACCGGAATAAGTCCCGATGGATACCGCTGCAATCAGGCCCATCACCGTGATGACGATAGCGATTTCCACGAGGGTATAACCATTCATCGATTGCAAAACAAACTTGCGGCCCAACTTGGAGCCGTTTCGTTTGCTATGCAATGGGCAGGAGGCAGGCATCGATCGTATTTCTTATTTTTGCGTCACGACAGGAGCCGGAGTAATCGGAGCGGCGATATCCGTACGCATTTCGGCCTGAAGCTTTTGCAGACGCCCCATGAGTTCTTTCAGCTTTTGGGGATCGCCGCCATTGGGCTTGGTGGATTCAACTCTCATTTCCTCGCCAAGACGCTGCATTTCATCGACCTTGGCCAGATTGCTCCGCAGCGCTCCGACATTGACGCCACTGATGACGCTCGATCCTTCGATACGCTCAAGCTCTCCCAATACCGTATTCATTTCAGCCGGTGTTGGCTGGCGACCATTGGCTGTGAGCGAAAGGATTTTGGCGCGAACGGCTTCGCGGGCTGCTTTTTTCTTCGGATCAACATTGGCAGAACCAATCGCCGGCCCCAAATCTGAGCCCACAGGTGCAGCTGAATTACCGGCCCAGGGTGGCGGTGCACCAGTATTGCTCGGCGCTGCAACAGCCGATGTTTGCTCGACGCTCACGGGGGCAGCAGGTGCAGTCGGCGCCGGCTTGGCAAACCAGACGATGCCGCCAACGACAACACCGCCCAAAGCGGCCGCAATAATGATGGGAGCAACTCGACTCATTTCATGTTTCCCTTTGCAACAGGTTTAGGTGCAGTACGTGGATCCTGAACGCGCAACACTTCCCGGCCTTCCGGTGTTTTGATGACGACGGTATCCCGCGTGATTTTTAAAACCTTCGAGCCATCCGGCAAACGTGCGCCGCGACGCACATACTTGCCATCGACAACGGCACGGTTGAAACCTCTGCCGGAATACAGCAGGGAAACTTCTCGCTTGTATTGAGGTTCCTCAAGCACAGGCTTGCCATCTGGTCCAAGCACATTGGCCATCGCCGATTTATCCATCGGAGCACCGCGCACGAAAGCAATGACCGGTGTTCCCGCGCGCGGTTCGAAAGCACGTGCGGCAATGGCGTCCAGAGAGGCCGAGAGCTGCTGCGTGCGGACAAGATCACGATCTATCGCAGCCGTATTGGCAGCACCTTGTTCAACAGGTTCGATAACAGTGATGGATTGTCCAGGTTCGAGAACCTGCCAGCCCACAATGCCGGTAACAGCCAAGGCTATCAAACCGATGAGTCCGTAATATTTCATCAAAGTTTCTCCGGCATTGAAGTGCCCATGGGTTGCAAGGCATAGGAGAAAAATTCGGCAGATTGCGTGCCCGGCGGCGGATCCACTGCTACCGGATCAAAGCCTACCGAACGCAGGTTGGCAATAAACAAGGCAAGGTTTCGCGAACCGTCCGGCCCCTTGTCGATAGAGCCTTCAACATAAATGCGCTGATCGGTTTCGCCCTTGCGCAAACGCAAAATGCTGACCCAGTTTTGCGCGGCAGTACGTACTTTTTCCAGAGTCAGGCTCATGTCCTGATCTTCGCTTGCAGTAGCGAGACGTTCGATGAATTGACGCGAACGTTCGGCATCGCCATTGTCTTTTTTCAACTCTGCCAAAAGCGCCTGGGTTTCGGCTGTCGTATGGTCAGCATCGACCCGAAGTTGTTCTGCCTGTTGCAGCTGTTTATTCGACTGCGTGTACCAGTAAGCGCCGACTGCGAATAATCCGACTGCCAACAAGACCGAAGCCGCGGCAGCCCAAGGCAAGAAGCGTTCTGCACGATAGAGAACGCTGCTGAAACGTGAAGTAATGGCATCCGTGGTATCGATGGCATTCATCAACGCAGGTATTGCCGAGCGCACCTGGCCACCCTCCGGGAGCGCCAAGGATTGGTGATTCGCCAATTGCACATCAAGGCCGAGAGCCTTGCCGAAATCGGCAGCAAGCTTCTGGTCGTCATGATCCGCGGCGGCATCAAGCGCATACCAAATCACCGCGCTGGGGCGCACAGCTTTTACCAGCAATGCACGAACACGATCAGCCAATGCATTGACCGAGGCGAGCACACCATCATTGTCATTGCTGTAAGCCATCGTTTCGGCGTAAAGAAGATTGTCGCTTTGAATACCGAGAAATGTCACTTGCTTGCCATGCCGTAAAACAAGGGCTTGCCCCGGTTTCTGCAGACGCTTGGCGACAGACAAAAGTGGAACGACGATGCAGTGATCTTCACAACTTTCAGCCCAGCTCAACATACGCTGCCAGTTCGCCATCGGAATGGCGCTGTAAAGGGCCTGAAAACCTCGACCGACCGAAATGGAATGCGCAACCTCGAGTCGTGTTTCACCTTCAACCATGCCTTCTTTGCGAAGTCGGCGTTCGATCAGTGGTGCCGCCATGGAGGCATTGGCTTCCATGGCCATGACGCCAGTCAATGCATTGTCGAAATCGCTGACAACCACAACCGGAACATCGAGTTTGGGATAAGCCGGCATGGTGACCAGGCGAGATCCATCAAGTGCCAGCCATCGACCGCCAAGATGGAACAGTGTCAACGTGGACATCAGTAATTTCCTCGGGTTCCGAACAAGGCAGTGCCACGAAGTGTCAGACGCAAGGGCTGGTTTACCTCGGTAGGCGCCACGAACAGATTTTCATCGGGACGAGTCACGGACAAATCGAAAGACTCGGTCAGAAACAGACGACCATTACCGCGAGCGGTGCCGACCAGAATATCGTTGGCGGCATCACGCGGAACGGTTTGTTGTTGCAGATTGATCTTGCGCTCTGACCATTGATTCATGCCCAGACCCAGAGTTTCGGCACGCTGTGCCAATTGCCTGGATGCTTCCTGCAACAAACGTTGTTTGTTCACCAGCACTTGTTGCTGGCGGGCATTGATCACCGTGTTTTCAGCCTGTGCAAGCTCGCTGCGGGCCTCGTTCTTGCGCTTGTGCGCCCAGGCCGACAATGCCACTGCGACAATCAATAAAAGCAAAGCCGCCGTGAAAACGATCAGCGATTTACGACGCTGATCGCGAATGCCCTGAGCGCTGGCGAGGCTGGCATGATTCGCCTCACCCGAACTCATTGGTCCATGACCCAGTGCGCGGTCACGAGTGACACGCGGTCTTCGTCTTTGTCACGCCCTGTGCCCTGTGAGGTAGTCGCACCGGTTTCCGTCTGGGCGTAAGTATTGTTTGAGCCCCATTCAGTGCCGGGACGCTGGCTGCTGGTTTCAGTATTGTTATTCGCGGAATTCTGCTGACGGAAACGACCTTCCAGAGCATCCGGCTTGCCATCAATCGACTGATCGAAAAGACGGGCCAGATCGGGCGTCAAACCACGGATCACCATGACATTGCCTGCGCCGCTGATGGTACCCGCGGGATTCCACTGGAAGCAGATCTGCAGCTCGGTCGAATTGCCGTTGCTGTCGATATAGACATAACGATCTTCACGACCTTCACCACGACCAGGAGGCATGCGCAGACCGATGCGGTCAAACAAGGCATGCATGTCGATCTGAGCCAGACCAGGATCGCCGGTGCCGACCGAATTGGCCGGATAACCCTGACCATGGCAAATGCGAAGACCGGTATTACTGAAGCTCTCGGGAATACCCGGAAGCGCGCCGTTGAGGTTGCCGCCGGCACTGGTCGTCGAGCCACCAATCGTTGCTTCACCACCATTGACCATATACGTCGGCGAAGTCTGGCTGTCGCCAAGCACGCCGCCGGTACGTTGATAATATTCGTCGTAGGCTTTTTTCCAGCCATTGCCGAATTTATTGATGACTTTCTGGTATTCGGCATTGCGCTGGACGTCTTTGCCGACCGAAATCGCACCTAAAATCAGGCCGATGATGACCAGCACTACGGCCAACTCCACCAGGGTAAAACCGCCTTGGGCTACCGTGCTGCGTGCTTTGGGATATCGCATTGTCATGGCTGCATTCCTTGGATACTGGGTTACTGATTCATTTTCAAAATGCCGACGACCACATCAACCTGGTCTTCGTCCAGATTGGAATTGGCGCCACCGTTGTACTGCGCCGTATTCGTGAGCGACCACTCGGCACCTGGACCACCCGGAGTTCCGTTGGCAACACCTTCCTGACGGAACATGCCTTCGCGCGCATCGGCCTTGCCATCGATCATTTGATCCAGCGCGCGGGCCAGATCGGGAGTCAGACCCGAAATAACCATCACATTGCCCGAACCCGATGGTTCTGACGGCAGATTCCACTGGAAGCACACCTGCATTTCCTGCGGGTTGCCATTGCTGTCGAGATAGACATAGCGGTCTTCAGAGCCTTCGGCGCGGCCCGGCGGCATACGCACGCCTGCTCTTTGCATGATGGTACGCAAATCGAATGCGGCACCCGCTTCAAAAGCCCGAACCATTTTCTGGCCCGCTGCACCTCGGCAAATGGCACTGGGCGCCGTTACACCCGCCATATTGCCGCCCGAAATCGGGCTGCCGGCAATCGCGGTGTAATTGGCGCCATTCACCATCAGGCGTGGCGTTGTCTGGTTATCACCGGGAACGACACCCGTGCGCTGCGTGTGAGTGTTGTAAGCCACCCCCCACTGATCAATGAATTTCTGTTTTATCTTGGTGTATTCGGCGTTGCGTTGAACGTCCTTGCCGATGGACACCGCCCCCAAAATCAAGCCGATAATCACCAGCACAACGGCCATTTCAACTAATGTGAAACCGCCTTGCGCGGCTCTCCTGGCGTGCATTTTCATAATACCTACCTTGGTAGTGTTGCCAATACATGCAATCGGCCTGAAGGCCGACTGCAATCATTTCGTGAATCCCCTGTCACGACACTAACTTTGTAACGTAAGAAGAACGTAAGAGACAAAGTTATTCGTATGCACGATCTTATTGGCTTGTGAAAAGCAGGCAAGCGAAAACAGGCCCGTTTGGTAAAATTTCACGTCAAGTCTTGTTACGTGATTCGCGATATTGCCCGGTATGTGACCCAGGTCGGAAAATTCCCCGGCAGATTGATTTTAATACTCTAGACCAGACTTGTCTCGTAATACGCACCGATCACGACGAATACGGCAAGCGTCTTGATGACCGTAATGACAAAAATATCCTTGTAGCTTTGGCGATGACTTAAACCCGTCACCGCAAGCAGGGTGATGTCTGCACCATTGTGCTGCAGGGTATCCATGCCGCCGGATGCCATCGCTGCGACACGATGCAATACTTCAATTGAAATACCGGCAGCGTTTGCATTTGCGATAAACGTTTACGCCATCGCTGCCATTGCAATGCTCATGCCCCGAACACGCGCCGGTAATGACGGCGAACGGTGACTGCCGCGTTGTACAGCGGATTCGGTATCGGTATCGATTTCAGTACATTCGCGATCATCAGTAATCCGGACAATGCCGCAACCACGACACCAACCCCTTATTCCGGATGATGCCGACATCGTCACCACGCCGCGCAAATTCGAAGCCGTTACCCTGGCGCCATTAATCTCGGCACGATGCCGTGCTGATTTTTTACTCACAATTACTTACACGCAGGGGCGCCTGCTCGCTGCCCCTGAATCTTTAGCAGGCCATGGGCGCAGCGAGCAGGCGCCCCTACGGAATTGCAAGAAATATCAGCCGCGGCGTCTTTCCAGCAGCAACAACATCGAAAGACTCAGCAATACGCGCTCTTCCTCTTCCTCGTTGCTGAAACCCAGTTTCTTTTCAAGCTTGAAACGACGGCCAATCAAGGAAGGCTCCTTGACCAGTCTCACCACCACATTACCGGCACTGTTTGTCACGATGTAAGCCGGATGAAACAGATAGCCGGAAAACAATCCGATAATTGGAATCTCGCTGAACAAACCGTCCATCACTTTTACCCAGGCATTTTCTTCGCGAACGGTATAGTTCAGCGCCTGCTGGGCATCGAATATTTCGTAATGTGCCTTAAAGATCGAAGCCCAGCCTTTGCGGGCGATCTTTCCCAGTTCCTGCCCGGCGGTGTTGGTGAAATTATACGCGGCTGAAAAATCCAGCCATTTATTCGCCTTGATCGTATAAAGCTTTTGCGCCTGGGTCGAGTCTTTGCAGACGACCACTTCCTCCAGCAACTTGAACATTTTCTGCCGCACGTAGAAAAGCGATTTATCGCGGGCATCGGTAACGGTGAAATCGCTTGAAAGCGTCGTGATCTTGAAAGTCAGGAACAGGGGATATTGGTATTTCATGATGGCCTTTATTGAAAGTGCCCGCCATCATAATGGATGCCCGGCAGCTTGGCCGGATTTTTCTGGTTGCATTGCAGCATTTAGCGAAGCCGGCGGATCTGCCAACCAGCGCACAAATGTGTCTGCCCCAAACCAGCCTGCAGTCAGGCCCTGCCCAGTTATTAGGCCCGCCTCAGGTGACTGGACAGAACATGAAAATAACGTTAAAAACGTTGTGTTGACATCATGTAACAATCCGTCTTTTGTCGATAAACCCTGCTCAAGCTGGCTATCGTAGGAAGTCAACGCGCCATCTCTACATACCCTGTACCTAGGAGATTACCCATAATGAAAAATAGAAATTTACTTGCCGAGAGTGTTCGGCGTGCTCTGTGGCTCGGCGTTGCTGGTACCAGCATGCTCGGCGCCAATGTCATGGCTCAAGAAGCTGCGAAAGAACCTGCAACGCTGAAATCGGTCGAAGTTACCGGTTCGCGTATTCCACGTACGCAATCGGAAAATGCCAGCCCTGTTTACACCGTGAACAAGGAAGCCATCGAAAAAACCGGTGCGCTGACCATTGGTGATTTCCTGCAGGATATTCCATCCATCTCGGGCGCAGCGACCAACCCGGCCGTGAATAACGGCGGCGGCACTGGCGCAGCAACGGTTTCGCTTCGTGGTCTAGGTGAAGAACGCACCCTGATCCTGATCAACGGTCGCCGCATCGTGACCAACGACGTCAACTCGATTCCAATGTCGATGGTGCAAAACGTTGAAGTATTGAAAGACGGCGCATCGGCCATTTACGGTTCGGATGCCGTGGGTGGCGTGGTCAACTTCATTCTCAGCAAAAATTACCAAGGCCTGGAAGCCCGTGTGGATTACGGCATTTCCTCGCGCGACGACGGACAACGTCAAGGTGCCAGCCTCACCTGGGGCGTCGCTGGTGATCGCGGCAATTTGGTGTTGACCGCCAATTACAATAAACAGGAAGAAGTCAGCGCTGCTGACCGTGCATTCTCGGAATTCGCACTGTCGCTGGGCTCCACGTCTTCGAGCGGTATCGTTCAGGGTGGTTCGAGCCGTGCGATTACCGGTCGCTATTTCGTTCCCGGTTATCCTTGCGCCTCCGTTACCCTCGACCCTAGTACTCCTGGTACCGCACCTGGCGATTTCCGTTGCTGGGACTTCGGACGCGACGCCTTCAATTACCAAGCCGTGGGCAACCTCGAGCTGACCCCGCAGGAACGTACCGGTTTGTTCATCAGCGGTAACTATGACATTACCGACAACGTCACTGGTTATATCGACGCCTTCGTCAATAACACCCGTTCTGCTTCGCAAATTGCGCCACTGCCTTTCGACGGTTTGTCCGATGGCATCTCGCTGTCGCAATTCAACCAATACAACGTATTCGGTGTGCAAGTTGACGATATCCGTCTGCGCTTGAGCCGTCTGGGCAATCGTCGTTACGAATACACCACTGATGTCAGTCAGGTAAATGCCGGCCTTCGCGGTGCGTTTGCCGATACCACCTGGAGCTGGGACTACAACGTCAGCTGGGGCAAAATCGATCAAGCCAATGACAATCAGGGCTACATCGATTACGCCGCACTTGCCTTGGGCCTGGGTCCATCCTCGGGTGGCGTCTGCTACACCGACGGTACTTTCACCACGCCAATTCCCGGCTGCACACCAATCGACTTCGTCGGCAACTTTGATCCAAGCACACCAGCTGGCCAAGCACAGTTGACGGCTCTGCAAGCCATTACCTTGAATGTGCTGCATACCACCAAAACCACCTTCCGTGGTTTCCAGGCCAACTTCAACGGCGACCTGTTTGACCTCAGCGCAGGCACCGTAAAAGCAGCCGTGGGTGTGGAATACCGCAAAAACTCGCTGGTATTCGATCCTTATGATGGTGCGATCATCGACCCAGGTGCCGGCTATACCTGCGGTATTTCTTCCGAACTCTGCACCGCGCCAACCGCTGGCGATGTGACCGTGAAGGAAGTTTACGGCGAAGCATTCGTACCGGTAACGGCCAATTTCAACCTCTCCCTGGGTACCCGCTGGTCGAGCTACTCGTCCTTCGGTAACACCGTCAACAGCAAGATTGGTATGGAATGGCGTCCTTCCGATCAACTGCTCGTTCGCGGCACCTATGCCCAGGTTTTCCGTGCACCGCTGATCACCGACTTGTTCGGTGGCGAAACGGCCGCTTCTGATGGCTTCACTGATCCTTGTAACGGTCAAACTGCCGCCGGCAACCCTGCTTGCGTCAACGTTGTCACGGATGGCAGCTTTGGCCAAACCGATACACAGCTGAATGCGATCAAAGGCGGCACCAGCAGCTTGAAGCCGGAAGAAGGCGAAACCATCACATTGGGTTTTGTCTATGAACCTTCATGGCTTGACGGCTTCTCGACCACCGTCGATTTCTGGCGCGTGAATCTGGATAACGCCATCGGCACCATCGGTACGCAAAACATCCTCAACGTTTGCTACAACACCTACGTCAACAGCGGCACCGTTTCTCCACTCTGCTCCTTGTTCTCGCGTCGTCCGAGCGGTGAAATCGAAATCCTGTTCGACAAGCGCGCAAACGTCGGACAAGTGGAAACCAGCGGTGTCGATATCGGCCTGCGTTACAAGTGGGATACCGATTTCGGCATGTTCAAGTTCAATCTGGACTCGACCTACACCGACAAATATAACGTTGACGTGATCTATGCCGGTCAAGTTGTGCAAAGCCAGGAAAATGCCGGCACCTTCCTGTCCTCGGCCAACGGCGGCAATGGTAACTACAGCAAATGGCGCGCACTCGGCAACATCAGCTGGAGCAAAGGCATCTGGGATGTTTCCTGGAATATGCGTTATACCGACGGCTTCACGGTCGGTAGCGAAGATCCAAACAGCGGCGTCATCTGCGCCAACCGTTTCGGCTTCGGTGGTTTCGACAATGCTGCTGATCGCGGTTATGCCTGCCAGTTGAATATCGGCGCAACCACCTATCACAACATCCAGGCCGGCGTGAAACTTTGGGATAGCCTCAAAATCCGCGTTGGTGTCGATAACGTGAATGACAAACAGCCACCTATCCTCTATCAAAACAACTCGCTCAACGGCAACACCGACGAGCGCACCTTTGATACGGTCGGTCGCTACTACTGGACCAGTCTGACCTACACGTTCTAATCAGACCGTTCCATTGGCAACACCAGAACCGCAGCCTTCGGGCTGCGGTTTTTTTATGCGATGAGAAGGATGGTTGCAAATGGCTAAGAGTCATTACATCAAAATTGCTGCGGCGCAGTTTATTGATACCCAAACCGCTCCAACCAAGGCTCCAAATATTTCATCGCCGCTGGCGTGAAATATTTTTCATATGCCTGCCAACGACCTACCGACCGGGCGTTCACCTGCTCCACAACCTGCGTGTAGCTCGGCGTCTTGATCGCGCCCTTGTTTTTGGCACGTTCGGTGAAGGCGAGCAGTTCTTCATGCCAGGGCAGTTCGAGAAATTCGAATAATGCGCGGGCCCGGCCTTCGGTGTCGGCGACCAGGTCTTCGTATTTCCACTCGAGCACGGGAAGCTTCAGTTGTTCGGCATTTTGATACCAATGGCTGAATACCCTGTCGTACATCTGTGCAGTGCTTTCGATGGTTTCGAAGGTCAATGCGAATGCCGGTGCGCGGAAATGTTGCATGTAGCAGCTGAGCACCACATCGCAGGGGTGCCGTATGGCAAGAATCACCTTCGATTGCGGGAAAAAATTCTGCAGGGTCGGCAAACGCACCATGTTCAAGGGATTTTTATCGACGGCGCGTTGCGCTTTTTTATCCGGGGCCACCAGCGCCACTTCGCGGAAATATTCGCGGCGCTGTTCCCGCCATTGCGGTTGCGTGAGGTTTTGAATGCAGTCAAATATATGGCTATCATTCGCCGTCAATCGAGGTACGATGTGTTGCAGAAACGGCTGTTCGTCGAACGAGACCAGATCCGGATGGGCATCCAGTAATTGCTCAAGCAAGGTCGTGCCCGAACGCGGAAAACCGACGACGAATACCGGATCACGAAATTCGTCACTACCTTGGCAGGCAGGATTCCATGTCGGCATGGCCTGATCCAGCACCGCGAAAGCTTCGGTATTGTCACGCAGGGCGGGATGGTTTTTGCTCACCAGCGCGCGGCGCTGTGCGTGCGCTTTCTGCATCACCTGCATCACCGCATCCGGCTGTTTGCATTTATCGAGCACAGCGGCATATTCGAATTCCAGGCCGAGTTTCAGGCTTGGATCATTATGCGGTTTGTGCAGCACGCGCTCGAAATAGTCTTTCGCCCTTGCAAAATCCTTTTCGCGCATCGCCATCTTGGCCTGCATCTGGAAAAAATTATCCAGCAGCTTCGGATTTTTTTGCATCGCGTCTTCATGCAGCCTGCTCTGTATTTCCTTCGCCAGCGTGATGCGATTGGTACGCTCGTAGGTCATGACCAAACCGATATCGCAATCCTGTTTCAGGTCCGGATCAGTCGAGCCAGCGGCGAATTGTTCGATGGCCTGTTCGTACCATTGCCCGCGAAACAATAAATAGCCGAAGTCGGCTCTCTGCCCATCATCCAGAACGATCGATTGCAGATAATCGGCGCAGGCTTTTGCCTCGGTCCACAAGTCCATCGCCTGCAAAACTCGCAGCTTGAACAAATGAAACTCGGCATCGTGCGGGGCACGTTCAATCGCGGTACCGATATGACGACGCGCCAATTCCAGCGGGCCGACCACGGCATAGGCACGGGCCAGGCCAAAGTGCAGCGCAGGATCGGTAGCGCCTAGCACTAGCGCTTTTTGAAGCGGCTCTAGCGCTTCTGTTTCACGTTCCAGTTCGCACAGGCAATTGCCCAGGTTTGACCAATGCGCCGCGTTTTGCGGTTGCGCCGCGCACAAGGCTTCATACTCGGGCAAAGCTTCCGACGGTCTTTTCAAAAGACTCAGTGCCAATGCTTTCAATATTTTCCAGCTCATTGCTTCCTGCCCCTTGTCGCCGGCTTGCAGGGCCATTTGCAAGACCTTGTTAAAATCGGCTTGCTCCAAGGCACTGAATGCGCGATTTAGCGAAGCGGCATTGTCGGAAATCGAATCGGACATAGGTCAAAAAAGGTTATGATGAAATCAGCAGGAAATGGAATAACAAGAGACTTAGTTTACCTTGAACACCGCCATGACAACCGATTCCCTCAGCCGCTATATCCAGGTTTTCGATAACGCCTTCAGCCCGGCACTTTGCCAGCAGATGATCGACTCGTTCCATCATTTGCAGCGATTTCAGCGCCCCAATGGTCGCGGTATTCGACCAGGACACGAGGAAAGCGCCTGGACCGAACTGAATCTTGATCCGCTTTCCGATGCCGGTTTCCGCGCCATGATTCTGGAAAACATGCATCGGCATTGCGGTCTGTACAACGAATCACTCAAGCAAACTATCGCGATACCCCTGACAGACAAAATCAGCGAATTGGTCATGAAGCGGTACAAGCCGACCGGCGACGAAGGCTTCCAGCTGCACTTCGATTCCATCGGTGAAAAAGCCAATCGCTATCTGGTATTTCTCTGGTATTTGAATGATGTTGCAGAAGGCGGCGGCACCGAATTTCCGGAGCTTGGCATCACGGTCCAGGCGAAAGCCGGACGACTCGTGATATTCCCGCCCTATTGGATGTACCAGCATATTGGTCAAGCGCCGATCAGCAACGATAAATATATTTTGTCGACCTATTTTTTATTCTAGCCATGAACGATCCCGAAAAACTCGCGGCGCATAACCGCAAGATCGCGAAGAACATGATGCAATCGGTGTTCGAATTGGCGAGCGATCTGGCCGGGCTCGGCATCTTTCCCGAGCAGGCTGCGAAGTCCCGCAATGCGATGCCGATTCATCAGCGACTCGGTCAAATACAACAGGCCATCGAGCAACTGCGTGCCGATTTGGCAACTTTGCGCGGACCGTATTTAGGCCAGCAGCTTCAAGTCCTGGGCGTCAATCAAACCAGCAAAAACCTGCAGCTGCACATCGGCAGCGGCCCTTATATTCTGGATGGCTGGATCAATCTCGATATTTTCCCGGCCCAACTTTCCACCAATGTGCTTTGGGGGCTACCGTTTACCAATGGCCAATGTCGTTATGTGTTTCTTTCGCATTTGCTTGAGCATCTGTTTTATCCGACCGATGCGATGGGTCTACTGAAAGAAATCCATCGCGTACTCGAACCCGGCGGCATCGTCCGGATCGTGGTACCGGATATCGAGCAATGCCTGCGTGCCTATCAGGAAAACAATGCGGCGTTTTTCGAACAACGCGTTGAGCATTGGGGCGCGGGCGATGGCAATGCAACACGACTCGAACATTTTCTCTCCTATGCCGGTGCGGGTCCCGATCCGGCTTGGTTATTTGAAGCACACAAATTTGGCTACGATTTCGAAACGCTCGAACGCGCATTGCAACGTGCCGGCTTCAAGACGATTCATCGTTCGCAATTCATGGGCAGCGAACATGCCGCCTTGCGTGTCGATGAACATAGCCAGGTCGCCAGTGCGAAATTCGGCGACAACTACTATTCACTTTTTGTCGAAGCCCAGAAAGAGTAAATCCCCGCATGACAGCCATCATCCAGGCCCTGTTGAACCAGGCGCGACAATATGTCGAAAACAATGACAAGCGTGCGGAAAAAGCCTTCGCCACCGTGCTGGAAAATGATGCCTTCAATGTCGAAGCCAGAACCTTCATGGCACGCGTTGCCATGCAATCTGGAAAGCCGCAACAGGCCTTTGAGCATTTGCAAATCGCGACACGGGTCAATCCCGCCAATGCCGCCCTTTGGCGCAGTCTGGGGCTTGCGCATATTGCACTCGATCAATGGCCGCAGGCGCAAATCGCGTTGGAGCAATGCCTGCAGTTGGCACCCAGGATGCATGCCGCACGCTTGCATCTCGGCAAAGCTTTTGAACAACAGGGCCTGCATAACGACGCCGTCAAGACTTATCTGAAGGCACTGAGCGAAGCACAACGCGAAGGGCTCTGGCTCGACGAATCAACGACACCGCCGTGGCTGCAGAAAGATATCCTGCATGCCGCCGATATCGCGAATCGTGGCCGCCTGGAAATTTATGACAGCCTGATGCAACCGCTTTTCAATCGCTTCGGTGCAGACGATCTTCAGCGCGTGGATCGTTGCGTGAAAGGCGTGCTGGGTTTTGAAAACCTGAAGGCCATGAGCAAGCTCCAGAAGCCGACTTTCATGTATTTTCCGGATCTGCCCGAAACACCGGTATTTGATCGCCGTCTATTCCCCTGGTTCGAACAACTTGAAAACAATTTCCAGCCGATTCGCGACGAGGCGGAAAAAATACTCGAACGCAAAAATGCTGTATCGCCATTTCTTGCGCTTGGCGAAAAGGACAAGGCTTCCGATTATCTCGGCGGCGAACATCCGAATTGGGATGCCTATTTTTTCTATCGCCACGGTGAAAAATTCGAACAGCATCATCTGGAATGCCCGAATACCGCCGCGACGCTCGAATCGCTGCCGCTGGTCAGGATCAGCGAACATGCGCCGGAAATCTGTTTTTCGATACTGACGGCGGGCACGCATATCCTGCCGCATTACGGCACCAGCAATATCCGCTCGGTGGTGCATCTGCCCCTGATCGTTCCGGACAATTGCGCACTCAAAGTTCAGGACGAGCTCATTCCCGGCAAGGCCGGTGAATGTTTTGCCTTCGACGACACTTTTCTGCATGAAGCCTGGAACCGCGGCAATGGCCATCGTGCCATTTTATTGATGGATACCTGGAACCCCTACCTCAGCGAGGTCGAACGCATTTGCCTCGGCGAACTTATCAAGACCATCGGCCATTTCAATCGCAACTAGTTTCATTTTTCAGAAAGCGTGTTTTGCCAGAATCGCGGCGACCAGCAGCAGGAATCCGGCAAAAATCTGTTTAAGGCGTGCGGCCGGCAAGCGATGCGCCCACTTCGCGCCAAGCGGTGCGGCAATGATCGAAGCTAGCGCAATCAGCAATGCCACCGGCGTATTCACAAAGCCGATACTACCGACCGGCATCGTGCTGTGTGGTGTCAGGCTCGCGTAGGTGATCGCGCTGGACAGTGCGATCACGACACCGCAGGCACTCGACGTTGCCACGGCGCGCACCGGCACAATGCCGCGCGTGACCAGCAAGGGAACGGTCAAACTGCCGCCGCCGATGCCGACAATCGAAGAAACAAATCCAATCACCACGCCCGACACACTGTAAAACGGTCCGCGTGCCTCCCTGTTTTCGACATTCGCTTTTGGTTTGGGCCATTGCAGCAACATTTGAGCCGCAACCAACACACAGAAAACCGCCACCGATATTTTCAGAGTGCGGGCTTCAAGTTGCACGGCCCAGATTCCACCCAAGGCGGCGCCCAGCAATAATCCCGGCGCAAGCCACCAAGTGGTAACCCACAAAACAGCACCTCGTTTATGGTGCGCATACGCAGAAGAAATGCCGGTAAGAAAAATACTTGCCAGCGAGGTCGCCAATGCCATCGGCATGACACTCGCTTCATCAACACCCTGATGCGGCAGCAGGAAAACAAGAATGGGTACCAGCACCAGGCCACCGCCCACGCCCAGCAAGCCTGCCATCAGGCCGGCCAGAATTCCGGCCAACGGATACAGCAACCATTCAAGTCCCATAACGAATTCTGCACAGTAATATTGGAGGCATCGGGTAAACTAGACTCATGAAAAAAATCATCATAACTATTTTTGCGATTGCCTGTTCATTCAACAACATGGCGCAGGCAAGCGAATGGACATCCCAGCGTGGCAGCATTGAAGCCGCCCTGACCGCCAGTGAACGCGAAGAACTGGGCGTACTTGATCGGAACAGCCTCAGCGAACATCCCCTATTCAGTTGGCTGGAAGTTCTCTCGTTCAAGAAACGCCTGAATGCAAAATTGATTCATGACAATGATCGAAAAGACATCGAAGCCACGATTCAGCGCTATCCCTCCATGGCCGCTGGCGACTGGCTACGCAATGCCTACCTGAATTATTTGAGCAGCCAGAAAGACTGGACGACCTTCTCGCGATTTTACCGTGGCAGTGACGATACCGACTTGCAATGCGGCGATCTGAATGCCCGCATGGCGCAAAACAGGATCGATGATGCCTGGATTGCCGATACGCAAAAAATCTGGCTGAGCGGAAAATCATTGCCCAATTCCTGCGACCTGCCATTTCAGCGTTTAGGCCAGTTGAACAAACTCGACAATGCCCTGCGCTGGCAGCGCATTGATCTGGCCGCAGCACAGAACCAGACCGCTCTGATGCGTGCCTTGGCAACGCCTTTGTCGGCTGACGAGGCTTTATTGGCACGAAGCTATGCCGATTTCATCGATAGCCCGCATGCACGCTATGCCGGTTGGCCGCGCAGCCTGCGCAGTCGGCAAATCGCCGTGCAAGGCCTGGTGCGATTGGCAAAACGCAGCCCTGATGCTGCCGAGGCACAACTCCCCGCCATAACCACCACACTCGGCTTGCAGGAAAGCGAACGCGGCCGGGTATTGAACGAAGTGGCACTGTGGACGGTGGCTTCCTATGGTGCGAATTCGGCACAACGACTCAATGCAGTGCCCGATATTGCCTACGACGAAAAATTGCACGAGTGGCGCGTTCGCGAAGCCATGAGTCGCGGCGATGATGTCGCCGCATTAGCCGCCATTGAAAAGATGGGTAGCACGCAACGCAACAGTTCGCAGTACCAATATTTCGAAGCGCGTTTGCGCGAACGCCTGAACCAGAAGGAATCGGCAAAAATTCTGTTTGCCAAAGCGGCCCAAAGCGCCAACTTCCATGGCTGGCTGGCGGCAGACCGTTTGAACCAGCCTTATCTTCTGTGCCCGATCGAGCCCAGTAATAATCGTGCCGTCATTCAGAAAGTGGCGAATGATGCCCGCATCGTCCGCGCTTTCGAATTATTTGCGATTGATCGCGTGAATTTTGCATTGAAAGAATTCAATGCCGCACTGGAAGCTTTTACGCCAGAAGAAAAGAAAGTGGCCATCGCACTGGCCCAGGATGAAAACTGGTACGACCGCGCCGTCTTTTCGATCGGCAACACGCCGACCGATTTGCAATATTACTCCTTGCGTTTTCCACTTCATCACGAAAGGCATTTGCGCGAGCAGGCGAAGATCAATGCACTCGACCCTGCATGGGTCGCCGGTGAAACCCGGGCCGAAAGCATTTTCATGCCGCGTGCGCGTTCCGCTGCCGACGCCCGTGGTCTGATGCAAATCCTTCCCGGCACCGGCGCACAGGTCGCAGCACGTCTCGGTATTCCCTGGCGCGGCGGCGAAAGCCTGTTTGAACCGGAGACCAATATCACGCTGGGCACCGCCTACCTGCGGCAAATGCTGGACCGCTACAACGGCCTTCCCTACATGGCCATCGCTGCCTACAACGCAGGTCCGGCACCGATATCGCGCTGGAAAGATGCACGCCCTGGGCTGGATCCGGATTTCTGGATTGAAACCATTCCCTACAAGGAGACCCGCGACTATGTTTCGCGTGTCTTGGCGTTTAGCGTGGTATACGATTGGCGACTGGATCGAACTGCCACCTCATTGACCGATCGAATGCTGGGGCGCTTCAATCAAAACCAACGCCGCGCTTTTGTCTGCCCACAATCCACCACATCGAAACCACTCTAATGTCATTACGAATCGTCATACTGGGCGCCACCGGATTTGTTGGCCGCGCCTTGGTCAGCCGCCTGCAGCAGGATGGCCATGCCATCACGGTATTAAGCCGCAACCTGAATGCTCATTTGCTGCGACTGCTGCCGCCCGGTGTCAAACAGATCAATGCCAACATCTACGATCCTGAAAAACTTCAGCATGCGATCAAGGATGCCGATGCCGTGATCAATCTCGTCGGCATACTCAACGAAAAAGGCGACAATGGCCGCGGCTTTCAGCGTGCGCATGTCGAGCTGACAAAAACATTGATCCAGGCTTGCAAGAACGCCGGCGTGAATCGTTTGTTGCAGATGAGCTCGCTCAATGCCGGTCGCGGCGAAAGCTATTACCTGAAATCCCGCGGCGAAGCCGAACAGGCAGTAAAACAATCCGGCCTGGCCTGGACCATCTTCGAGCCTTCGGTCATTTTCGGCATCGGCGATGGTTTGTTCACCCGCTTTGGCCAGCTATTGAAACTCGCTCCGGTCATGCCGCTGGCGCGTGCGAATGCCAAATTCGCACCGGTCTATATCGGCGATGTTGTACAGGCATTCCGGCAAGCGCTAGTCGACAGAAAAACCATCGGCGAAGTCTATGAACTTTATGGCGCCGAGATTTTTACGCTGAAAGAAATCGTCCAAATGTCGGCACGGCAACTTGGCTTGAAAACGGTCATTGTTCCTCTACCCGACATTCTGGGCCGCCTGCAGGCGATGATTTTCGATTTCGTTCCGGGCAAGCCTTTTTCATCCGATAATTTCCGCTCCTTGCTGACCGATTCCGTCGGCGGCGTGGATGGCCTCTATCGCTTGAATATCCGCCCTACCCGCGTGCAGGAAATCCTGCCGGACATTCTTGGCCACGGTAACGATCGCCAAGCCCGTTACGATCGAAACCGCGCCGACCGTTAGCCTAATCAAGGAAATTTATGGGACTGCTAGACCAGCTGCTGGGCAATGCCAGCGAACGTGATCTCGATAAACTGCAAAAAGAATTCGGACCTTTGCTCGCACCAGGCGAACAACTGGTAAAAGCCTACGCTGTGATTCGCGACTTGTTCGTTTTCACCGATCGCCGGCTGATCTTGTCGAACAAGCAGGGCATTACCGGCAGCAAGGTGGAATATTTGAATATTCCCTATCGCAGCATCGTGATGTTCACTTTCGAGAATGCCGGACATTTCGACATGGAATCGGAATTGGCCTTGCATATTTCCAGCCAGATCGAACCGATTCGCCGTACCTTTGGTCGCGGTGATTCGACCAAGGAAATCCTGGCATTGCTGGCCCAATACACCTGCAAATGAAAACGTATCTGGTGGGCGGTGCCGTTCGCGATGCATTACTCGGACGCACGGCCGGCGACCGCGATTACGTCGTCGTTGGTGCCACGCCGGATAAAATGCTGGCGCTTGGATTCCTGCCGGTAGGAAAGGATTTCCCCGTTTTCCTGCATCCGCAAAGCAAGGAAGAATACGCGCTCGCACGCAGCGAACGGAAAACGGCAGCCGGTTATCACGGCTTCGTGTTTCATACCGATGCCGACGTGACGCTTGAACAGGATTTGGTCCGTCGCGACTTTACCGTCAACGCCATTGCACAGGATGAAAACGGCAATCTGTTTGATCCATTCAACGGACGGCAGGATATCGAAAATAAAATCCTGCGCCATGTCTCGCCTGCATTCGCCGAAGATCCGGTTCGTATTTTACGAGCCGCGCGTTTCATGGCCCGCTTCGCCGAACTGGGGTTTCGCATCGCACCCGAAACTATTGAATTGATGCGACTGATGGTTGCCAACGGTGAAGTGGATGCACTCGTATCCGAACGCGTCTGGCAGGAACTGAAACGCGCGCTCGAAGAACCGCGGCCTTCGGCATTCATCCAGACCTTGCGCGATTGCGGCGCGTTGAAAATATTGTTTCCGGAAATCGATGCACTGTTCGGCGTGCCGCAACGCATCGAATTCCATCCCGAAGTGGATGCAGGCCTGCACACGCAAATGGTCTGCGATATGGCGGCAAAACTGGCGCCGGGTAATGCCCTGCTGGGCTTCGCCGCCATGACACACGATCTCGGCAAGGCATTGTCGCCGAAAGACGAATTACCCAAACATATCGGGCATGAACAAAGCGGCCTGGAACCGCTTGCGAATCTTTGCCAACGCTTCAAGGTGCCCGCGGATTATCGTGATCTGGCAGAAATCGTCTGTCGCGAACATCTGAACGTCCATCGACTCGATGAAATGAAAGCCAGCACGGTGCACGATTTGATTGCGCGCTGCGATGGCTTTAGAAAACCCGAGCGTATCGACCAACTTGGACTGGTCTGCGAAGCCGACAAACGCGGACGTCTCGGTCTGGAAAATACCGCATATCCATCACGCGCTTTACTAAACAAATATCATGCCGCAGCGATATCGGTGACGTTCAAGGATATCGATAGTGCGGGCCTGCAAGGTCCGCAAATCAGCGAAGCGATGCGACGTGCGCGCATCAAAGCGATTGCAACAGCAATGTAACCGGTAGGAGCGTCCTTTAGGCGCGAAAGATCTGGCGTGATTTTTCGCGCCTAAAGGACGCTCCTACGAAAGTGCAGATCCTGGGTTTATCGATCGCTTATTTATTCTGAAAAATTTTCCGATCAAGTTTTAGCAAAAAAACTTGTATTGGCATCAAACATATGGACAAACCCAAACCTACGCCAATGGTATCCGCCAACGCATCACGCCAATCCATCATGCGGGTGGTCGTGAAATAACCCTGCGCAAATTCCAAAATAATGCCGAGAAAAATCAAACCGAATGCGCTTAGCCACCAACCGCGTTTTTGCCGGAAAATCATCACGGCCCACGCGGCCAAGGTACCGTAGGCCAGAAAATGTCCGATCTTGTCGCCATTGCTGATATCGATTTCGATATTCGGCGGCGTGATCATCGACAGCACGATGCACAGCAGCCATCCGAATACCCAGATACCCAGCCACAGCCCAGGCTTTGCAAATTCGCGCATCACAAACGTCTCGATAAATTGCCCATGGCAAAGGCATCACGAAATTCAACATCGCGCTGAAAGCCGATTACCTGGAAACGCTCGCCCATCTCGCCGGGCAAGGTCAGTTTTTTTATTTCCTGATGCAAACGATAGCGAACCACTTCGTCTTCGATATCTTCCACCGCCTGCATCGCCTGCGGCAGGCCGTTGCCAATCAGGAAGCTGGCTTGCGAGCAATATCCGGATAAATCAAAGCCGGCATTTACGCCAGCTTCCGCGACGGCGGTGAAATCGACGAATGCGGTGATGTCCTGCAAGCCGGGCAAATAAAACGGATCGTTATGGGCATGATGTCGGTAATGGCAAACCAAGGTGCCGTCGCTGCGTTCCGGTAGATAATATTCGCGGCGCGGATAGCCGTAATCGACGAACAGCATCACGCCTTTTTCAATCAGGCCACCGACGGCTTGAATCCAGTACGGCAACTGCGGCAGGACTTCCGAGCAATAGTTTTCGGCGAACGGCAATTCGGTATCGCGTTCGATATGGCGAACGGCGGCACGCAGCATCGCATCGGCAGGTTGATCGACCCGTATGAAATTTTCATTGGCATCAAGCACCACCATTTCTTCATAGACCTCACCCTCGCGCACGACAAAACGTGGCGTCGGCAAGGCATCCAGTACTTCGTTCGCAAACAACACGCCCTGCCATGCAGATTCAAATGGACCATCGAGCCATTCACAGCGTGAAAACAATTCCGCAGACAGATTTTCTTTCAGACGCTGGCGTTGACGTTCACGCAAATCGGCGCTGGGTTCCAGAATGCAATATCGCGTCGGAACGACATTCAATTCGAAAAACTGTTCCATTGCATGTTCGGCGAATGCCCCGCTACCGCCGCCGAGCTCGAAGAAAACCGTCTCGCCTTCCAGTTGTTGCAGCACTTTGACACTCGCCGTAGCGATGCATTTGGCAAAAATGGCGCCAAGTTCAGGCGATGTAACAAAATCACCTTCGGCACCAAACTTGCTTGAACCTGCACTGTAATAACCCATGCCGGGCGCATAGAGCGCAAGCTCCATGAATCGTGAGAACGGAATGGCGCCATTGTTTTCACGAATATGCTGTTTCAGTGCGCGGGTGAAGGCCTGGCTATGTGCCAGCGCTTCCGGGCTGGCTTCTGGAAGAGATATTTTCATGTTTATATTTTCCAGCAAAGCAGACACGATAGCGAGGAGCTTGACGTAGGGGCGCCTGCTTGCTGCGCCCTAAATCTGCTGGCAAACCCAGGGCGCAGCAAGCAGGCGCCCCTACGGTTTGAATTTACGCAAAAAAAGCCCACCCCTTCACAGGGGTGGGCTTTGTCCCGAATCATTTATTTAGCCTGAAATGCCGTTTGCAGACCCATGCCTTCAAAACCCTGCGGCGCGACGCCATCATTGGCGAAGCGGTACAGGGCGGCAGCATAAACGCCCGACAAGGCACTTTGGATAATACCGACCGTCAAGGCGGACAAGACGGTCAACACCACAATCGTACCGCCGAGATAAGGCGATACCGTAAAACCAAGAATGCTCAGCAAGACACCCATGATAATCACGCCGGCCATGATGAAACCAAAGACGAAACCAATGCCTAATTGGCCAACAGCATTCTCGCCCCAGGTGGTTTTCAGCAACTCAATGCTTTTCTTCACGGCATCAATCGGGCCAATCTTGTTCGCGACCAACACAGGCACCACCAGGAAGCTGGCGACGGTCCAGGCCGTACCCAACAGACTGCCCAGCATGCGGATGACAAAGTTGTCCTTGTTTTTCAGGAACTGCAGCAACAAGCCAACCGTTGCGGCAATGGCGGCATAGCCCAGAATCGGCAACATACGTTCGCGTGCGATTCTCAGACCATCAGCCACCGTGGGGTCGCCACCGTTCAAACGGATCATCGCGGCACCAACCAATGCGGAGTTGAAAAAGAAAATCACGAAGTACTGGCACAGATAAAACAGGAAGCCGATGACATAGCCCAGCGGACCCGTACCGCCTTCGAATAGTTTTAAACTGACGATGGGTATGACAAAGGTTGCCAACACGATCAAGGCTGCAATGCCGGAGATGACCGGAAACACCAGCAATTCCTTGTCCGAACGCAACACGCCTGCACTTGCTTTTACCAGTTCCCAACTGCGGGAAAACTTAGCAAACATTTTCACACTCCTCAGAAATGAAGTCAGCCACAATGGCGGCATAATATTGCGTTAATTTGACGAAATGACACAAGCGTCTAAAGTAATGGCAAGCTGCCGTCCGATGCACCGTTTTGAAAAGGTTTCCCATGCAAACTGCTCCCGTTGTTCTGATTACCGGTGCCGCCAAGCGAATTGGCAGCAGCATCGCCAAGTGTTTGCATGCACGGGGTTTTTCCGTCGTCATCCATCACCGGAATTCAGCCACAGAAGCGGAACAGCTTCGGCTGGAACTGGAACAGGCACGGCCGGATAGCGTTCTGGTGCTGCAGGCCGAGCTGGGCGAATTCGACCGCCTGCCCGAAATAATCGCGAAAACCGTTGGTCGTTTCGGTCGCCTCGATGCCTTGGTCAACAATGCCAGCAGTTTTTTCCCGACACCGATCGGCACCACGCAAGACAAGGACTGGCAACAATTATTTGCATCCAATGCCTGGGCGCCGTTTTTCCTGTCGCAGGCGGCAACGCCACATTTGCAGGCAAGCAAGGGCAGTATCGTCAATATCGTCGACATATATGCCGAGCGTCCACTGAAACAACACACGGTTTACTGCATGGCGAAAGCGGCACTCTCGATGATGACGCAATCGCTTGCAAAGGAATTGGCGCCGCAGGTTCGCGTCAACGCCATCGCGCCAGGTGCCATTTTATGGCCGGATGCCGGCAAATCCGAAAACGAAAAAACCGCGATTCTTGCCAATACGCCACTGCAACGTGCCGGCAGCCCGGAAGAAATTGCCGAAGCGGTTCGCTGGCTGATCGAGGATGCGAGTTACAGTACCGGACAAATCATTCGCATTGATGGCGGCCGACATCTGAACATATGACCATGCCAATGGGATTCCATCGTTTCCTGTTTGCCATATTGCTATTGGTGTTTGGCGGCACCGCGCTTGCCGAAAGCCGTGCAGAACAGGCGGCAAAACGTGTGAAGCCAGCATTGGTAGCCGCGCTTGCAGAAAAGAACCTGAATTATGGAAGCCCCATTTTCATCCGGATATTCAAGACCGAAAAAGTCCTGGAAGTCTGGGTAGCTAAAAAAAACCACTATGTTTTATTTCACACCTACCCGATCTGCACTTACTCGGGTCGTCTTGGCCCGAAAATTCGCGAAGGCGACAACCAGGCGCCCGAGGGTTTTTATCGCGTCGGACTGAGCCAGCTAAACCCGCAAAGCAATTACCATCTTGCCTTCAATCTGGGGTATCCGAATGCCTATGATCGCGCCAATGGCCGCACCGGAAATTTCCTGATGGTGCATGGCAATTGCGTGTCGATTGGCTGCTATGCGATGGGCGATGCCGCCATTGAGGAAATCTATTCCTTGATGGATGCCGCCCTGCATTCGGGACAGAAAAATATCGACGTCCATGTTTTTCCGTTTCGTTTCGACAACACGAAAATCGTCTGGCAAAACTCGGAATGGCAAGCATTCTGGAGTGATTTGAAAACGGGTTTTGATGCTTTCAATCGAGCAAAAAAACCACCTGTCGTCACAGTGTCCAATAAACGCTATCGAATCATATCGCCTTGAGCATAAGCGAATATCGTGGGAGCGTCCGTCAGGCGCGAAGCTTTTTTGAAGGCAAACTATAACCAAACTGCATTCCAATAAGGATACGTTCCAACACTTTTCACAATTCCTGCCCTGATCGGATTCATCACGATGTAGCGAGCAACATCGACAACATTTTCTTCGGCGCGAATCGCTTTATCATGAAACCCTTTCTCCCAGAGGCGTTCTTTCCTACCGAGAGCGATATTTACTTGTCTGGCAGTATTCGCTTTTAACCGATTCATCAATTGCGATATCGTTTCTTTATCGCCAATTTGTATCAACAAATGCACGTGATCCGGCATCAACACCCAACACATTAGTTTGGCTTCACGCCAGAGCCTTGAGTCATTGAGCGCCGCACAAAAAATTCTTGCTGCCGTATCATTTTCAAAGAAGACCGGTTGCCGCTTTTCTGTCGTGAAAGTAATCAAATAGATTTGATTCGGCAATGAAACCCTATGCCGCCGCAATGCATGGTAACCAGAAGTGTCTACACCAATTTTCAATATCCCTCCGCTAATCGGGCATTCGCGCCTGACGGGCGCTCCCACGGAGTTTCACTTTTCTGATGTCGCTGATATGTCGGGAATCGGAATTATTTTTTGTAGGAATTTCTTTAACGCAACTCAATAAATATATTCTTCAACAAAACCATGCTTGAAGTTCGGGTGCTCTGCCCAGCAACGGGCCAGTGTTTTCCCGGATACCGGATCACGAAAATCCGGCGCAATATCCGCCAAGGGTTTCAGGACGAAAGGATGTTTCAGTTCCGGCCTTGGAATGCACAGATTGTCCGGGACCAGACATGACCAGATCATCGAAAAAAATAATGTCGATATCCAGAGTTCTGCTTGAATAACGCGGAACATCGCGTCTTCGACCATTTGCATCTTCCAGCTCGTGCAGCCAGGCATCGAGCGTCAACACATCCCAATCCGTTTTGATGCCTATCGCCGCATTCAGGAAATCCGGACCCTCAAAACCGACGGCTGGCGTGCGATAGACAGGCGACAATCGTATGTCGCCAAACTTCTCTTTCAATGCCTCGATCGCCAGCTTCAGGTAATGCTTCGGGTTCTCATTGGAACCCAGACTCAAATACACCTCGTGCAATGGCTTGTTCAAGCACTGCGCTCCAGCATCACGCCGACGGCTTTCGCACCACGTACCGCTCCGATTTTACTGAGATTTGAGTTTGACGTTCGAAACCTTGAATTCTTCAAGAATGATCTTGCAACATTGCTCGGCCAGTTTTTCGACCAGGCCGAAATCCGATTCGCTCACGAACTGGATCAGCCGCTTGCTTACCGCCTTGTAATCCAGCGTGTGTTCGATATTGTCGCTTGCCGCCGGAATGCGATTATCAAATGCCATTTCGATATCGAGCACGATCGGTTGTTTGATTTTGCGTTCCCAATCGTAAATGCCGATCACGCATTCGATTTCCAGCGCTTCGATAAAAACCTTGTCCATAAATTCCGTTCGTGTGGGCGCGGCTTTAGCCACGATTGAAAGTAATCGATGCACTAAAGCACACCGTCTCGCACTGCTTTCGTCTTCGATTTTAATGATTTATTGAAACACATCGGTGCGCCAGCGCACACCTTACAACGCGGATAATGTTGCCATATCCCAGCGTGCTTGCACCGTGATGGCGGAGGTTTCGACCTGCCCCGCCTGCAGACGCAAGGCACCGGCGAAAGCGATCATCGCGCCGTTGTCGGTACAAAATTCCGGGCGCGGAAAATACACTTGTCCACGCATTTTCTCGCAGGTCTGCGCCAATTTGGCACGCAGGCGTGTATTCGCGCCGACGCCGCCGGCCACGACCAATTGATTGGTCTCGCACTGATGCAAGGCGCGTTCGCATTTGATCGCCAGCGTATCGACCACCGCGTCTTCGAAACCGCGGGCGATATCGGCACGCGTCGCTTCGGTTTTGTCGGATTTCTGCCAGGCCAGCAAAACCTGGGTTTTCAGGCCGGAAAAGCTGAAATCCAGTCCGGGACGGTCGGTCATCGGGACGGGAAAACTTGTATTTGCCCGGCGTGCCGGTTTCCGCCAATTTCGCCAGCTCGGGACCGCCTGGATAGGGTAAGCCCATCATCTTGGCGGTCTTGTCGAAGGCTTCACCGGCGGCATCGTCCAGGGTTTCGCCCAGCAATTGATAGTCGCCAATGGCTTTCACCAGCACCAGCTGGGTATGGCCACCGGACACCAAAAGTGCGACAAACGGCGGTTTTGGCGGGTTGGTCTCCATCAAAGGCGCCAATAAGTGCCCTTCCATATGATGAACGCCGATCGCAGGCACATCCAAAGCCCAGGCCAAGGCCCGTCCGGCAGCGGCACCGACCAATAAGGCACCGATCAAACCCGGGCCGGCGGTAAATGCCACGCCATCAATATCGGAAACCGACAAACCAGCTTCCGCCAAAGTCTGGCGTACCAGCGGCAAAAGCTTGCGCACATGGTCGCGACTGGCCAGTTCCGGCACCACGCCGCCGTATTCGGCATGAAGCGCGATCTGGCTGTACAAGGCATGCGCCCGCAGGCCCAAGGCCGTGTCATACAGTGCTACGCCGGTCTCGTCGCAGCTGGTTTCGATTCCTAAAACTCGCATGTCGTCTCTAATTTCTGCCCGTTTTGGCTTGCACGGATGTGGGGATGCCGCGTATCATACGCGGCTCGCTGCCCAGTTGGCCTGGAGTCAAAGCGAAATCCTGATTTTTGGAGTTTCAAATGCCTAATGTAAAAGTCCGCGAAAACGAACCCTTTGAATTTGCCCTGCGCCGTTTCAAGCGCACCTGCGAAAAAGCCGGCGTCCTGGCTGATACCCGCAAGAAAGAGTTCTACGAAAAGCCGACTCAAGAACGCAAGCGTAAAGCTGCAGCTGCCGTTAAGCGTCAATTGCGCCGCAGCTCGCGCGACGTTACCAAACGTCAACGCATGTATTAATTTTTAGAACGCCTTGTGCGTTCTGACTACGAGGCCGGTTTTGCGAAAGCATCACCGGCCTTTTGTATTTCCGAAATTTGAAGGAGAACTCCCATGAGCATGAAAGCCCAACTCACCGAAGACATGAAAACCGCCATGAAGAGCGGCGAAAAAGAAAAACTCGCCGTGATTCGCCTGATCAATGCCGCGCTGAAGCAACGCGAAGTCGATGAGCGCATCGAAATCACCGATGCCATCGTGCTGGCCGTGCTGGAAAAAATGGTCAAGCAACGCAAGGATTCGATCAGCCAGTTCGATGCTGCCGGTCGCGACGATCTGTCTTCCATCGAAAAATACGAACTCGGCATTATTCAGGCCTACCTGCCTGAGCAAATGTCGGAAGCTGAAATCAACGTGATCATCGACGAAGCTTTGGCCGAAGCCGGCGTCAGTGGCCCGCAGGCGATGGGTAAGGTGATGCCGATTATCAAAGCCAAGGTCGCCGGCAAGGCAGACATGGGTGTGGTGTCGCAATTGTTGAAGGCGAAATTGGCGGGTTGATTCGTCACTTTGTAGGGGCGACGGTTGTCGCGACTAAGCATCACGACAGTCCAGAGCGCAGTCCCAACGCTGCGTCGCTCCTACACCAGAACAACAAAAAAGCCGACTTTCGTCGGCTTTTTCTTTGTCTGATTTTCGAAAAACTTATTTCGCTTTCATCAACGCAATGGTCATGTCCAGCATGCGGTTGCTGAAGCCCCATTCGTTGTCGTACCACGAGCAGACTTTGACCAGCGTGCCTCCCATAACCTGAGTCAAGCGTACTGTCGTAGATCGAGCTGTGCGGGTCGTGGTTGAAATCAATCGATACCAGTGGCTTGCTGTTGAACCCGAGGATGCCCTTGAGTGCGCCGTTCGCTGGCTTCCTGACGACGGCATCGATTTCTTCTTGCGTCGTTGCACGCTGGGCAACGAAGCTCAGATCCACCACCGAAACATTGATCGTCGGCACGCGCATCGAGAAACCGGTCGAGCTTGCCGTTCAATTCCGGCAACACCAGACCGACGGCTGCGGCAGCACCGGTCTTGGTTGGGATCTGGCTGTGCGTGGCCGAACGGGCACGGCGCAGATCGCTGTGATACACGTCGGTCAGCACCTGGTCATTGGTGTAGGCGTGAATCGTGGTCATCAAGCCGTGCACGATGCCGATTTTTTCATGCAGCACTTTCGCCAGAGGCGCGAGGCAGTTGGTGGTGCAAGAGGCATTCGAAATCACGGTGAATTCGGATTTCAGTTGGTCGTCGTTGACGCCGAACACGAAGGTACCGTCGACGTCTTTGTCGCCGGGTGCCGAAATAATGACTTTCTTCGCGCCGCCGGTTAAATGGGCCGATGCCTTTGCTTTCGAAGTGAACAAGCCGGTGCATTCCAGCACCACGTCGACATCATGGGTGCCCCATGGAATGTCGGCCGGATTGCGGACTGCATACACCTTGATGCGATCGCCGTTGACGATCAAGTCGCCGCCTTCTGCCGAAACCGTGCCCGGGAATTTACCGTGCGCGGTATCGTATTGGGTAAGGTGTGCGTTGGTTTCGGCATCGCCCAGATCATTGATGGCGACTACCTTGATTTCGTGTTGACGGTTTGCCTCGTAGATAGCGCGCAGTACATTGCGGCCAATGCGGCCATAACCGTTAATCGCGACTTTAATCGTCATACAATGCTCCTAAGATGCATAAGTGCTAGAGAACCGCTATTTTAGCGTTTGCAGCCTCCCCATAACACCCCTCAGGCCCTCAAAAATCCTTATGAAAGCTATCCGATCCGCCCTCATTGCCCTTTGCTTACTGCTGACCCCCTTGCAAACATTGGCATGGGGCAAGCTAGGCCACGAAATCGTCGGCGATCTGGCGCAGCGCCAACTCAACGCCAAAGCCCAGGCCGAAGTTACAAGATTGCTGGCGGCTGAATCCGAGCCGACCCTGGCGGGTGTCGCCAACTGGGCCGATACCCTGCGGGCCAGCGATCCGGACCGTTTCAAGCAAACCAGCCGTCTGCACTACATCAATTTTCCGCGTGGCGTTCCCTGCGAATTTGTCCCCGTACGTGATTGCCCCGACGGTAACTGCGTCGTCGCCGCCATCAACAAGAACTTCACGATTCTTTCCGACAAGAACCGTAGCGATCTCGAACGCACCGAAGCCCTGAAATTCCTGGTGCATTTCATTGGCGATGTGCACCAGCCCTTCCATGCCGGCTATGGCGATGACCGTGGCGGCAATACTTTCCAGATCAGCTATCAAGGCAAGGCCTGGCAGCCGCTCGCCAACCCGAAACCCGGCGATTACGTGCCTTCGGGCTGGAATATCCACAGCGTCTGGGACTCGATGATCACCGAAAGCAAAACCCGTGACACGAAAACCTACGCCGATTTTTTGTGGAAACAATCGCCATTGCCATTCGATGAAACCAAGCGTTCGGATCGCCCGGCCGTGGATTGGGCAATGCAGTCTTGCCGCATCCTGAAAGACAACCCTTATCCGCCGAAAAACATCATCAAGGACGATTACCTGAATAAATATCGCCCCTTGCAGGAACGCCGTTTGCGTGAAGCCGGCGCGCGCCTTGCCGCGATGATCAATTACGCATTGGGCAGATGATGTCGTCGCCGGTCGTCCATTCTTTCTATCACAAGGAAACCGGCACCTGGAGTTATGTCGTTGCCGATCCGGCAACGCGCGTTACCGCGATTATCGATCCCGTGCTGGATTACGATTCAAAATCCGGCCGAACAAGCACGACAAGTGCTCAGCAGTTGATAGATACGGCACTCCAAAACACCTATCGGGTTGAATGGATACTGGAAACCCACGCCCATGCCGACCATATTTCGGCTGCACCTTTCGTCAAGAAAAACCTGGGCGGTCGCATTGCGATCGGCAGGGGAATTACTGACGTCCAGAAAACCTTCAAGCCGGTTTTCAATCTTGATGAAAACTTTGCCACCGATGGTTCGCAGTTTGATCATTTGTTCGACAACGACGAAGTATTTTCCATCGGCGAATTGCAGGCACGCGTGATCGCGACACCGGGCCATACCAATGACAGCGTCAGTTATTTGATTGGCGATGCGATCTTCGTTGGCGATTCGCTGTTCATGCCCGATGGCGGCAGTGCACGTTGCGATTTTCCCGGTGGCGATGCCGCACTGCTGTATCAATCCATTCACCGGCTGTTTGATTTACCTGACGCCACCCGCATGTTCGTCTGCCACGATTATTCACCCGGCGGGCGCGAACCGCGTTGTGAAACCACGGTCGGCGAACAAAAGCGAAGCAATATCCATGCAGCGACTTCGATAAACGAAAAAGAATTTATCGCAATGCGCACCGCGCGTGATGCCACTCTGGCGATGCCCGCCCTGATCATTCCGTCGGTGCAGGTGAATATCGCCGCTGGAATCTTTCCGGCGACCGAAGATAACGGCGTGGTTTATCTAAAAGTGCCTATTGATACCTTGTGAATGCGGCAAGTGAATTCACTGCATGAATTCAGAATTCGACACTCAACTTGCTGATGACTGGCTCATCGTTCATTCCCTTCGCAGGCTCGAATTGTTGTTGTGCCAACAAGGCATTCAATGTCTTGGCTGTGGTTTCGTCCAGTGAGTAGTTACCGTCAAGACTGGCTCTAAACAATTGCCCGTTCGCGCCAACGGTAAACACTACTTTCATGCTTTTATAACCCGCCTTTCTGGCGGCCGCTTGCAATTCGACATAGTGACTACCCGAAATAATTTTGGCTTGCGTCTTGATCTTGTCATCGCTTACCGGCTCCGGAACCTGGGCTCAACAAGTCCGCATAGGTCATTACCTCACCTTTGCCGTCCTTGTCTTGTATCAAATAAGTACCGTTAGCCTCGCCTTTATCACCATTGAACGGCATCGGTGGTACCCGCTTGCCATCGCGTATCTGGCTTACCGTGAAATTCATGTTGAATATCGAGCTGCCGTCTTTCGTCATCACCGAGATCGCCGAGTTTTTGCCATTCGCAATCTTCATTGCCGGTTTTGATATCAATTTTTTTCCATACCTGATTTCACCCTTGATAAACATGAATTCGCTGTCTATCGGCGTCACCATGAATCGGTATGACCAGTCGGTATTTTTTTTGCCGAGCGATACAGCAAATTCTTTGCCTGGCACTTCACGCAGGATTATTGGCTTTTGATCGACATGATCTATCTTGGCCTCCATGCGTATGTCATAAAGCAAGTCGGTATCCGAGGAAGCGAGAATGATTTTTTCAGGCTGCACCGACCAGGCAGTGAATGCCGAGGCGAGACAGACTACAGTAACGACCGAAAAACCCATTACCCGAAAGAATTTGCCCGGTCCGGATTTTTTCAACATCAGAATTCTCTCTTTCAATGGGTGATGCGCCTGCCAATGACAGGCAACGGGAAGACCAATGATGGCCATCTGCGTTTTCAGCATGGCATCGGCATAGGATTTCCTGGACGCTGGAAATTTCGATAACACTTTTGCATCGGTCGACAGCTCCTGGTCGAAACGGAAACGGCCATCAGCCCAATGCAGCAGAGGGTTGAACCAGAACACGCAACGCAAAACCGCCGCGACTAAATTGATACGGGTATCGCCGCGGGCAAGATGCACTTTCTCGTGCATCAACACCAGGTCTTGTTCCTGCGGGTTATAGCGTTCGTCAAAATCCGAAGGCAAGACGATACGAGGCTGCAAGACGCCGATTACTGAAGGCCCCTGCCTATTGTTTTCGGCCAGGAATATCTTTTCAGAACGACGGTTTAATTTGCCCAGACCGACAACAAATAATTTTTGCCGACGCGCGAACCAGAATGCGCACATTACTGTTCCGGCCAACCAGAGCAATAAAAACATGTCGGGCCAATAATCAACGACGGGTACTGCAGCAGGAACTGCGAGCGTCGCGGGGAGTGCCTGACCGCTGGCAAGCGGGCTTGCCATCGTGACGACAATTTCCCGCGCCGGAATAAAGACAGCCATCATGGCCAAGGGAACCAGGCTCCATAACGCGTAGGCAACGCGTGCACCGAACCAGTGCCGCAAAGGTATTCGCAGAACAAGAACGATTGCAACCGCGGCACTGCTCACCAAAGTTGCTTCCATCAATAATTCCAATAAATCAACGCTCATCATCCATCCCCTCGATCAAATTTTTCAGTTCGGCAATATCTTTTTTGCTCAGCTTTCCTTTCTCGCTGAAATGCGCCACCAGCGGCGCTGCGCGTCCATCAACTCCGATAACAAACTTCAAGCCTTATCACTTGCTGGCCACGATTGCCCTGGGTTCGAAGTTGTCATACAACTCGACGGTGATATTGCTTGCTACCGGCTTGCCGTTCTTTCCGATCGCGGGCTGATATTTCTCCATCATCAGCAGATCCAGCGCCTGATTCAGCATGCCTGAGCTCGTATCGGCAAAGCTATCGATGAAATTTCCACCCGTCATGTATCCCTTTTCATCGACCAGCACGGATACTCGAACGATTTTTTTTCCGGCATTCTTGCCCGCTGTTACATGCTTCAGAAACTTGTCGCTAGGAAGCAGTTTTGCAGGCTTTGCTATTTGATCGTTATCCACCGCAACCACTTGCATATTATTTATGTCTGTATCCGAGTATAGCTTTGCGATGTCACCCTTATTCTGATAGAAATGATAGCCATCCAGCATCGATCTCGATTCAAGCACCGGACTGAGCTTTCCGTTTATAACTTCGGTCACTACCATATTCAATATTATGAAGGGGCCGTCTTTTTCTTTGAAACCTACGAGAACACTGGACGTCCGTCCCTTCGGCAGCTTCATCACGGGCTCTGAAATAAGCGCCCCTCCGAACATGACTTTTCCCTTCAATTGAACGTAGTCAGTGTCAAGTGGACTAATTGAAAATACATAAGACCAGTCCAGATCCCCTTCACCGTTCGACACGGCAAACGGTTTGCCGGGTTCTTCGCGTAATTTGATTCTCGACAGGTCGACATGATCAATCTTGGTGTCGATTTGTATTTCGTAAACCAACTCCGGTGCAACTGACGAAACGATAATGCTGGCCGGCTGCGTGGACCATGCAGCAAAAGCACCACCAAGACAAAGTACTGCCACGAGACAAAGGCCCGACAATCGATATATTTTTCCGGGAGTCGTTTTTTTCAGCATCAGAATTCTTTCCTTCAAGGGATGATGCGCCTGCCAATGACAGGCAACGGGAAAACCGATAATGGCCATCTGCGTTTTCAGCATGGCATCGGCATAGGATTTTCGCGCTGCCGGAAATTTCGATAATACGTTTGCATCGGTGGACAGCTCCTGGTCGAAACGAAAACGACCATCGGCCCAATGCAACAAGGGGTTGAACCAGAATATGCAGCGCAAAGCCGCAGCAACGAGATTGATGCGCGTATCGCCGCGCTCCAGATGAATTTGTCTCGTGCGTCAATATCAGATTTTGCTCTTCACTGCTGTAGCGCCGTTCAAAATCCAATGGCAACACGATACGTGGCTGGACGACGCCAACCACCGCTGGCCCCTGACTGTTATTGTCTGCCAGGAATACTTTCTCGTAACACAGATTCAAGGCGCCGAGGCTGCCGATAAACTTTTGCTGTTGGCGTGCAAACCAGAATGCACAGAAAACCATGCCTGCAATCCACAACATTAGAGCCAGATTCACCGGATTGTCACTTGCCTGCACCGCGGTGGCCGTCAGCATGGGTGCTACTGCTGCGCTCGCACTGGCAGTCGTCGGTTGAATGATGGTTGTAACGACGACATCCCGCGCTGGAATCAATACGGCAATCAATGCCAATGGAATCAGGCCCCAAAGCGTATAGGCGACACTGGCACCAAACAACTGTCTCATCGGCACCCGCAAAACAAGAACAATGGCTATCGCGGCACTGCTTGCAAAGGTCGCCTCGGTCAATAATTTCATAACATCATCGCTCATCATCCAACCCCTGATTTTTTCATTTACGGCCTGATCTGTATCAAATTCCGATTGATAGAACTTTATCGTTACTTCCTCACTCTCCTAGCAGCCTTCGTCTTTACCGATTTCTTTCTTGGGATCTATGACAAAGGAAATTTTCAACTTCTTGCGCCAGGAAGCATCCGGCTCGGATTGCAATCTGGTGTATTCGCGCCGCGCCGCCATTTGCCTGAACATCCTCAGGTTGTCATGCATCACTTCTTCATTCTGGAACGGTTTGACATCATTCATGTTTGCAGCATTGCGCCATTCCTTTACCAGCATATTCAATTTGAATACCGAACTGCCGTCACTGGTGCTGACTCCGATCCCGGATTCCTTGCCGAGCTCGATCAGCAATTTGGGCCTGCTTACCACTTCATTACCGCGCTTCAGGGTCGCATCCAGCATGACGCGATTGTTTTTTTGCGGACTCAGAACAAATCCGAAGGATCCACTGCTTGTCTCCTTCGCCTTGCGTGATCATCGCCGTCTTTCCCGGCACTTCACGGACGACGATGTCTTTTTTTATATCGCCATCGACATCCACGTCCATCTTCATCTCGTACATGAAGGCGGTCTTATCGCTTGCCGCGACAACTTTTGCAGGCTGCAACGACCAGACGGCAACAGAACCGCAAACGCAAAGCGCGGCAACAAACGTAATACCGATGTATCTGGATGATTTTCCGGGGGCGGGATTTTTCAACATGAGAATTCTCTCCTTCAATGGATGATGGGCCTGCCAATGACAGGCGACCGGAAGACCGGCGCTGGCCATTTGCGTTTTGAGCATGGCATCGGCGTAGGATTTTCGCGCCGAGGGGAACTTCGATAGAACAAGCGCATCGGCAGACAGCTCCTGGTCAAAACGGAAGCGTGCACCGGCCCAATGCATCAGAGGGTTGAACCAGAAAATGCTGCGTAGGCATGCTGCAATCAGGTTTATCCGTGTATCGCCACGCGACAGATGCATGTTTTCATGCGACAAAACGAGCTGCTGCTCTTCCAGGTTGTAACGTGTTTCGAAATCCGACGGCAATACGATGCGGGGTGCCACTACACCAATCACCGATGGTCCCTGAATATTTTTCTCGGCCGAAAATATTTTTTCGTTTTTATGCGTGAGCATGCCAAGATCATCCAGAAAATTTTTCTGCCGACGCGAAAACAGCAAAGCGCATGCCAGCATGCCGCTTATCCAGGCAAGGACTACCACAACCGAAAAAAAATCGGTCGCGGGAACCAGGGCTTCTGTAAGCTGCCCGATCGATACGTCACCGATTTGTACGGGCTGTACTTTCATCGTCACGACGATCTCGCGAGCCGGCAGCAAGATCGCGGCCAAAGCCAAAGGAACGAAGCACCAAAGTCCATATGCAATGCGGGCACCGGCGAATTTCCGCACAGGCCGGCGCACTGCGAGCACAAGCAACACCGCAAAGCTGGACGCCATGGTAGCCTCGATAAGCAGGCTCAATAAATCAGCGCTCATCGTCCATCCCCTCGATCAATTTTTTCAGTTCGGCGATATCTTTTTTGCTCAGCTTTCCCTTCTCGCTGAAATGCGCCACCAGCGGAGCGATGCGGCCGTCAAAAATGCGATTTAGCAGGCTTTTGCTTTCGGTCGTTACCCATTCCTCCCGCTTCAGAACCGCGCTATAGCTGTAACGCCGGCCATGCTTCTCGGCCTGGATCGCGCCTTTGTTCAAAAGGCGGTTCAAAAGTGTCTTGATGGTCGGCTCCTGCCAATCCTGCTCCTCGCACAATTGGGCGATCACTTCCTCGGCATAACGCGGGCTGCGTTGCCAGAGGACTTCCATGACCAGACTTTCCGCTTCACTGATTTGCATTGAGATTACACCTGTAATTTTCATGTAGATTACACCCGTAATCGAAGATGTCAAGCCGGCTTTGGAACAAAATGCGATACTGGCAAAAACCCGGCCACGCAAGGTGCATCGTGCAGCTAGACAATCTGGAAGCCGTCGTAAAAGTTTTGCTCGAGCGCTCCGCCAACAAGATTGTGCTGGCTGCGCCATTGGGCTTGGGCAAGCCCCACAGATTATTGAATGCGATTTACGACGCCGTCGAAAAAGACAAAGACTGCAGCCTGAAAATTTTTACCGCGCTGTCGTTGACGCCACCGAAAGCCGGCAGCGATCTGGAAAAACGCTTTCTGCAACCTTTTCTGGACCGCCATTTCGGCCGCGATTTCCCGAGCCTGCATTACGCCGTTGCACAACGCTGCAACGCCCTTCCCGGCAATATCTCGGTGCAGGAGTTTTATATGCAATCGGGCGGCCTGCTGAATTCGTCGCAGGCACAGCGGAATTACAACAGCCTGAATTACACCCATGTGGCGGCTGCCGTCGCGGAAAAAAATATCAATGTGCTCGTGCAAAAAGTGGCGCGCGAGCCGGCCGGCTCCCGACTGAGCTTGAGCTGTAATCCGGACCTGACCTTTGATTTGCTCGATGAAATCGAACGCCTCGGCAAGCCCCGCCCGTTCCTGATCGCGGAGATTGATCCCTTGCTTCCCTGGATCGCCGGTACGGCTGCCGTTGACGCGGATTTTTTCGATGTCGTGCTGGAATTACCGGGGCCTGCACCAAAATTATTCGCACTACCGCTGCAGCCCGTCACCGATCCCGAATACGCCATCGGTTTGCGAGCCAGCGCACTCGTCAAGGACGGCGGCACACTGCAGATCGGCATTGGATCGCTATCGGATGCCCTGTGCCAGGCCCTGTATCTGCGCCATCGGCACAATGCCGAATACCGCGAATTGATGAACCGCCTCGCACCCGGTTTTCTCGAATCGGATCTTGTCCGGCAATACGGCGGTGCCGACCCCTTCAAGACCGGCCTGTATGGCGCAAGCGAAATGGTGAACGACGGTTTTCGATATCTGCATCAGGCCGGTATTTTGAAGCGGCGCGTCGTGGATGATCTCGAGCTGATGCAGCGTGAACGCGACGATTGCCTCAGCGATGCCGACCGGGAACGTCTGCAAAAAGAAGGGCATTGGCTCAATGGCGGTTTCTATCTGGGTTCGCAGGATTTATACCAGTGGCTTCGCGAGATGCCGGAAAGCGAAAAAAACGGCATCGGCATGACACGTATTTCCCATATCAACGAGTTGTATGGCGGCAACGAAACCCTCGAACGACTGCAACGACGCGATGCCCGTTTCTACAACACCTGCATGATGACCACGGTACTCGGTGCGGCAACATCGGATGCACTCGAAGATGGTCGCGTGGTATCGGGCGTCGGCGGCCAATACAATTTTGTCGCGATGGCGCATACGCTTCGCGATGGCCGATCCATCCTGATGTTCCGCAGTACGCGCGAACAAGCCGGTACGGCGCATTCTAACGTCCTGTGGAACTATGGCCATACCACCATCCCGCGCCATCTCCGGGATATCGCACTGAATGAATACGGTGTTGCCGATTTGCGAGGTGCCGACGACGAGGATTGCATCAAGGCGATGCTGTCGATATGTGATGCCCGCTTCATACCCAAGCTGCTGGACAAAGCCAAGCGGGAGTTGAAACTCACGGGCAGTTTTGAAGCTCCGACCAGCTGGACACAGAATCGCCCCGAACATATTGCTGCGGTATTGGCACCTTACCGAAAAAACAACCTATTGCCGGAATACCCGCTGGGCTGCGACTTTACGCCGGTGGAATTACGTCTAGTGAAAGCCCTGGGTTTTCTCAAATCAAAAACGGCATCGACCTTCGGCAAGATTAAATTGATCGCCATGTCCCTGATTTCGTCCTCTGTTTCGGACATCGAGGCGATGCAACGCATGGATTTGCAATCGCCTCACAGCATGAAACTGAAACTATCTGCAAGACTGGTTGCTTACGCGTTGCATAAAACCAAACAGTAGGGGCGCCTGCTTGCTGCGCCCAGGCATCACGATAAGGCGCCTGCTTTCTGCGCCCAAGCATCACGATAAAAAGCACTACCTGACAAGCAGACGCCTTGCGGGCGATACGGTATAAGCCCGCTACTTTCCCGAATGCGCCCGTTCCGGCGGTCCAAAAAGTTGCTTAAGTCTTGAAAGAATACTTTGTGGTTTCGCCGCATCGCGAAACATCGCCAGCCACTCATGAAAGGTCAACGTAATCGGATTATGCGAATGGATCGGCACCACGATGCCGTATTCACAGGGCACCTCGGCATCCTCTTCGACGAAGGTGCCGAACAATTTGTCCCAGATAATCAGCACGCCGGCGTAATTGCGGTCAATGTATTTAGGGTTTCTCGCATGATGCACGCGATGATGCGAAGGCGTATTGAAGATTTTTTCGAGCCAGCCCAACTTTCCGACGGTTTCGGTATGCACGAAAAACTGGAATCCGAGATTGATCGCGACGACGGCAATGATATTTTTCGGTTCGAAACCCAGCCAAGCCAGCGGTAACCAGAACAACCACATGCCGGATATCGGATAGGTCAGGCTTTGCCGGAACGCAGTCGAAAAATTCAGCCGCTCAGACGAATGATGGGTGACATGCGAGGCCCACATCCAGCGAATCCGGTGATGCGCGCGATGAAACCAGTAATAGAAAAAATCTTGAGCCACGAACAGGGCCACAATCGTCCAGATCGAAACGGGCAGATCGAACAGGCGATGTTGATACAGCCAGACATAAAGCCCGATGGTGAGCAGCCAGGCAAGTGCATCGGCTCCCTGATGCATCAGGGCGAGCGCCGCATTCGACAGGCTGTCTTTCAAACTGTAGACATCGCGGCGACCTTTCCAGTACCAAGCTTCCCAGACAATAAATCCGAGAAAGACGGGAGCCATTGCAAGCAAAATCCACTCTTCCATATCAATCCGTATTCTTGTTGCTACACACTTGATCCATATTCGCCAGACACCGCTGCATGGCCTGCTGCATGAAAAATTTCAACAACAGAAAACAGAGGGGAAATACCAGCGCCGATGTCAGCGTGAACTCGTAGGTCCAACTCACTTCCGTTCCGCCTGACTTTTCGCTTAGTCGCCAGTCGGCTTCGCCCTGCCTCACCAGCCATGAAAATGGCGCCTGGAATCCCGACAGGATGTAGGCATGGCGATGGGGCTTATCCACTACCGTCACGCGTTCATTCAGTACCGAATTATCGGCATTGTAAATATGACGAACCACGCCGACTGCCAGAGGTTCGGCGAGACGGATGCTGCGAATCGCGGGAATCAGACCATAACCGTCAAAGCAGGCCGGAAAGCCCGCAGCATCGACCATCAGATCAAAAATGGGTTCAGGTCTGGAGGAAAAATTTCGCACTGCGGCACAGGTAATTTTCATGGCCCAGTGTCGCCAAGCCTTCCTCTCATGTCCAGTAGCTGATCACTCTTGCGTTATATGTCGATAAGCAACCGGGTATTTCACCCGGATATGACATAAGCGAGGAGTACGCTGTGCTGATGCAAAGCAGCAAGAACCCCGACTTTGACGTGACTTATCGCAGGCACGGGGACACTTTGCGTTTTCAGGTAAGTGGCGATGTCGATTCACAGGAAGCCCGCGTTGCCTACTGGCAGGAGATCGTCAACATCATCAAACGGGAAGGTCTGAGAAAAATCCTGGTCGTGGATCGCAAGAAACGGGTTCCCGCCAGTCAGGCACAAATGACGCAACTGGCCTCCGTAATGAAAGTTCACAGTGACATCGTCGATTGGGTGGCTATCGTGGAACCTTCGCTGGAGTTTGTTTCCGCCGCGGAACATGCCGAAATTGAAGGGCGTGCAGTGGGTTTCAATGTTCGTGTCTTCAGTTATGTCGAAGATGCCGAACGCTGGTTGATGTACGGCCTTTCCGACCAAGCCTGATAATCCGTTTTAGCCAATACCCGACCCGAGTACGATCAAGACGCCACTGAATTACGACCACTTTCCTTGGCCCTGTACAAAGCCTTGTCGGCACTTTGCATCAAGCCGATGAAATCATTGGTTTGCGGCGGTACCCTTGTCGATGTGCCCAGGCTGATCGTGATATGTCTCGCCATCACGTTTCCGTCGTGCGGAATATTCAGTTTTTCCACAGCATCGCGAATTTTCTCGGCGATTTCGCGGGCAGCCGCTTCATCGGTATTGGGCAAGATAACCGCGAACTCCTCGCCACCATAACGGGCCACCAAATCACTACCGCGTTGCGCACTGTCGGAAATCGCCTGCGCCACTTTTCGCAGGCATTCGTCGCCCGCCATGTGGCCGTATAGATCGTTATAGCTTTTGAACATATCGATGTCGGCCATGATCAGGGATACCGGTTGCTTATGACGCATTGCGCGATTCCACTCGCGTTCCATCACCTCGTCGAACATCCGGCGGTTCGCCACCAGGGTCAAGCCATCGGTAGCGGACAATTCACGCAGGCGATCTTCCAGCTGTTTTTGCACGGTGGCATCGTGGAATACCATCACGTGATGCAGCACGGTGCCCTGATCGTCATGCACCACATCAACATTGGTTTCCATCGGAAAAGCCTCGCCGTTCTTCCGCTTGGCCCAGAGCGTGCCCTCCCAGTGGGTCCCCCTCTGCAGGCTGGAACTGATTTGCAGAAAAATATCGGCATTGTGTTCGCTCGATTCGAGGAAGTCCGGTGACTTCGCCAAGACTTCCTCGGTCGCATAACCGGTAATCCGTTCAAAACCGGGATTGACGCTTTGAATTTTCAGGTCGGCATCAAGCACGATGATCCCTTCGCCGGTGTGCTTGACCACCACATCGGCGAGCCGCAAACCTTCCTGCGCCAGCTCGAGTTCATGCAGGTGGCGTGCAAGGCGAATGGCGGCCTTTTCCTGCAGATGCAGCCCCAGCAAAAACAGCAACACGAGAGCCGTCAACAGGCCGGCAATCGTGATCGCGAAATTGCGGTAGCGGGCATTCGTGGCGAGCCAGGAATCGGCTTTGATATCCATGCCCAATACCGCCACGACTTTTCCGGTTTTTGCATCCTTCACCGCCGCGACGCTGGTGACCCAATCGCCCCAACGATCATGATACGGGCTCTCGATGGCCGGCTTGCCGCTTCGATAAACGCTGAACAAGGCAGCGGATGGCCCGTCGTAAACATCGCCGGGAGCCGAGTAATCCGGCGAATCTGATTCTTCGGCATCGACCAGAAAAACCATCTGATCCGATTTGCCGACAGCCGGTCGCATCAAATACACAAAGCGGAAATCCGGATTTGCATCGCGGACGCGTCGAAGCTGGTTTTGCAGCGCGGAAAAGGATTCTATTTCGGCGTCTTCGGGTTTTCCGGCCAGTAATTCGACATTGCCGGCATCAATGGATGCGGCGGCCGTGTTTGCCAGGGATTCAATCCTGACGCGCTCAAGCCGGTCGCCGGTCTGCATCACGAAACCGGTAAAAAACCAGCCCGCCACAATGGCGAGAATCAGCAGAAAAGCACCGAGAAGCAATAATCTTTTCTGGCTGGAAAAAAATGATCCGGACTGCGGCATGAAATCCAACTCCCTGGTAGCCGCAGTCTACTACCATCACCACCGGATGAAGCTTGGTACAACGGAGAATTTTGTTACAAAAAGTGAACTCCGCTTCCGGCTTCAAATCAGTTTACAGATTATGGCCTTTTTCCCATGTCTTGACCGGACGACGATCCTTGTTCGAGCGGCGGTTTTCCTGGAACCGGAGCTCGGTCCGCCGGTCTTCGGTCTTGCGCCTTTCGGTTTTGTCGCGCGTGTTAGGGGTGAATCTTGCCGCACCCTTGGGGCTTTGCACCACTTCACCCTCGATCGGCTCCAGACCAATACCGTTCAGGGAAATATCTTTCAAATCACCGGACATCTTGCTGTCTCCGTCAAAAAGCGTCATTTACGACCTCAGATGGAAAAACGACGATTGCCGGCGAAAACGGCCACCCCCCATGCCTTTTGGGCAAAAAAAATCCCGGGCCAGTACGAGTACCGACCCGGGAAGGATGACCCTGTTCGGGGGAGTGAACAGTGGCCATGAAACAAATGCTTGAATCCGATGACATATAGAGAGTTCGTCTCTTTTTCGTCTATTCCATTTCCGGAAATCGGTAATTTCACTTGCTTACTTGTTGCTTACTTGCTCTTCATTGCATCAGCGCTGGCTTCAGCAGCGGTTTTTTCTGTTTCGGCAGCCGCCTTGGCGGTGTCATAAGCTGCTTCTGCGGTCGCATTACAAGCCGATTGCTGGCCAGAAGGCAGTGCATCGCATTTTTCCTTGGCGACTTTCAGTTCGCCATCGGCTTTGGTGACGGCAACATCATAGGCAGCCTTGGCATTGTCTGCGAGTGCTCCGGCGGTGGCATCCTTGACTTCGGCTGCGCCTTCGGAAGAAGCATCAACGATGTCCTGGTTGCCTTCAACGGCAGTTCCAATGGCATCGACTTTTGCATCGGTGGTATTGGCATTGGCATCGGTTTGGGCTTCTTGAACGTCGGCTTGGGTTTCTGCCGGAGTTTCAGGCTTGCAGGCAGACAGAGCCAGAACGCAGGAAAGAACAAGCAGTGTGCGGGTAACAGTTTTCATGTGAACTCCAGGGTATTCAGGTAGGTGGGAACGCCATCTTTTCCAGATGTGCATGGAGTACTTATCAAGATGCGTGCCAAAGCCAAAAACAGCGTCAATTCAACCTCATCGCGCTTTGTGTGGGCAGACCGGAGCGGATATATGCACGATGCATCATCGATAATCCGCAAACTGCATGATCCGGATTTCAAACACATTGTCGAATGCATTTTGCACGAAGGCTTTCACGCTTCATGCAATTCGCTTCACTTGCCAGAACGGATAAGAGGCTAAGCACCATCTGTACGGCGCTATCGGGTCTGGCACGAATATTGAAAGTAGTCACCCGATTCGCCATTCAATAATGCAAGGAGACTTCCATGTTGCACTACGCTATCGTTTTTCTGGTTATCGCACTCATCGCAGGCGTGCTGGGTTTTGGCGGGATTGCGGGCACTGCCGTCGGCATCGCAAAAATCCTGTTCTTCGTCTTTCTGATTCTTTTTGTGGTATCCCTGATTTTCGGACGCCGAAAGTTGTAAGTACATGAATCGGGCATATGAAAAAAGCGCCGTTTCCGGCGCTTTTTTCTTGTGTTCCAGCGACCAGCGAATTCGCATATCAGGTTCTTGGCAATGCGAGATCGAGAGTAAATACCGAACCGCCGCCTTCGCGATCGTCATGCCAGATATCGCCATCCATCGTGCGTGCTCGCTGCTTCGCCAATGCCAGCCCAAGACCGGTCGAGGATTCACCCTGCGTCGGGGTTGCAGACAATCTTACATAGCGCTGGAACAGTCGTTCCTGATCCTGCTTCGATACGCCCGGCCCGCGGTCACTTACTGACAATCGTCCACGACTTCCGAATTTTGCCGCGCTCAGTATGACCTCGCTGCCCGGCTGCGAAAATTTCAAGGCATTCGACAGCAGGTTTTGCAGCACATGCAAAACACCGCCCTGATGACCGCATATTTCAAAGTCTTCCGCGAGCACGATTTTTACTTCGATATCCTTGGCCTGAGCCATTCTTGAAAGAACTGCCGCTGTCTCGTCGAGCAGCTTGCGGGCCGAAAGCCGGTGTACCGATATGCCTTTTTCCTGTGCGTTTTGATGATCCAGCAATGCCTGCAAAAACAGGACGCCCGAGTCTGAAGACGTGCGGATAGATTCGACCAGCCGGAGCCTGACGGCAAGATCCAGATCGGGATCGCGCAACATGTCGCCCGCAAATTGAATATTGGCAAAATAATTCCGCAGATCATGCGCGACGGTTTCCACCATCTGCTGTTTTTCACTGACGAATCGCTGCAGCGTGTCGCGCGACTGCTTCAGGTCAATATGGGTTTTCACCCGACCGAGCAACTCCTCGGCGACGAAGGGTTTGGTGATGTAGTCAACTGCGCCCGCCGCCAGTGCACGCGCGACATTGTCGCGCTCATTATCCGCGGTAAGAAAAATCACCGGGATGCTGCGTGTGCCCGGATTGTCAGTCAATGCCTTCAATACATCGAATCCGGACATGCCCGGCATGCGCATATCGAGCAGTATCAGATCAGGATACGAAGCATTGATCCGCTCCAGAGCTTGCTCGCCACTGAAGGCGGGAACAATTTCATACCCCGCGCGTGCCAGCAACTGGCCTACCACCCGGATATTGGCTTCCTGATCGTCCACCACCAGCACCACCGGCAAACCGCTATCGGAACGATTACCGGGCATCAAAAGCCTCCGGCATCGCCGCAATCATCGAGAGTGCATCATTGACACCGACGACATCGAAACGCTGTACCGCGTCGGACAGGATTCCGGCATTTTCCGCGAGAACACCAAATTCACTATCCGCAGCAAACTGTTGCAATTTTTTCGCGTAGTCCCCGATTTGCCGCATGCGCATGCTCTTCTGCAATTCACGCAAATTCTTTCCCTGCAATTGCAGCCATTGCAATTGTTCTGTCTCCGACCACTTTCCGGGAATGCCATCGGCTTTCTTTGGAATGACTGCATTGTTTCCGAACAGGTTATCCAGTGCATTAAACAGATCAAGTGGCGTATAAGGTTTGCGAACATAACCGTCAAAACTTTCACGCAGCGCTTTTTCTTCGCTGTGCAGACTCGAGGCGGTCACTGCGACAATTTCGATGCGGACATCCTGCAAGCCCGGATCCGATCGAATGGCATCGCTGGCCTCGAAGCCATTCATACCCTGCATGCGTAAATCCATCAACACTACGTCGGGTTTTAATTCCCTCGCAATGTCGACGGCATCGAGTCCGTTATTGGCGATATGTACTTCGTGATGGCTATTGCGGAGGAAGCCCTGGGCAATTTCGGTATTCCACTCGACATCGTCGACTACCAGAATTTTCAAGGGCCGCAGCTTGTTGAAATCCATCCGGTTGTCATTTGCCTTGTTGCCGTCGGGCCTGATTTCCGAGACCCGGACATTCCGGATATCGACGGCGAAGGTCGAACCTTTTCCCAGTTCGCTGCTGACCTGTATGTCGCCCTGCATGGCATTCACCAAGCGGCGACAAATGCTCAGACCAAGACCGGTTCCCTGGCGGACTTTTCCATCGGGACTATCGGCCTGGTGAAAGGGTTCGAAAATTTTCACGATCTGTTCCGGATCGATACCGACACCACTGTCAGTCACAAACAGCCGAAGATTGCGTAGCAAGGGATCATGTTGCGGCGTTACCATCAGACGGACGATAACGCCGCCGTGCTCGGTATATTTGATCGCATTGCTCAACAGGTTCATCAGAATCTGGCGCACTCGCTGGCCATCGAGCAACAACGGTTCGTTCAGCGCCGTGTCTATTTCATGCCTCAGATAAATGCCTTTTTCACGTGCATCCGGCAGGAACATCTCGACGATTTCATCGGAAAGCTCGCGCAGATCGGTCGGCTGGAGTTGCAATTGCAATTTGCCTGCCTCGATCTTCGACAGGTCCAGCACATCGTTGATCAAGGCAAGCAACATCTGCCCGCTTTTCTTGATCGACCGGACCCAATCGCGCTCGACCGGTGCCGTCACCGATTCCGAAAGCAATTGCGTGAAGCCGAAGATGGCATTCATCGGCGTGCGGATTTCATGGCTCATATTGGCGAGAAAGCTGCTCTTTTCCTCGCTGGCCTGGCGCGCCTGTTCTGCCCGCAACTCGACCATCAGCATTTTCTTCGATTCCTCCTGGGAACGCCGGATGGCGGTAAATCCGATCACGCCCGCGACGAGCGCGAGCGCATTGGCAATCAGCACAGTGGCATTGGTTTGTTTGACCAGCGTGTCGCGCTCTTCGACGCGCAAGATCATCAGGCGATTTTCCTCCGCCGTCATCTTGTCGAGCACCTGCCGCATATCCTTGATCATCGAGAAACCGACGCCTTCCTTGATGCGCTTGACGAACGCCATCTCGTTGCCGGTTTTGAGCGCCTTCTGCTTGTAGGCCATCGATTCCATACTGCGTGCCAGGAATCCGTCATAAAGTTCGCCAAAATCCGCCATGTACGAACGCTGCAGGGCATTGTCGGAAACGATGGTACCCAGCTGCACTTTCAGGGCATACATTTCCGCCAATGCCTTACGCTGTGCCAGCTGGTTGGCGGATTCACCGGTAATCAAATAACGCAGACCATTGGCCTGTGCATCGCCGGTGGCCACCTTCATCCGGGTAAGCAATTCCAGTGTCTGGTGGGTATGACTGACCAGACCGATCGAAGCACCGAGCTCATTGGTCGATGTGACCGACACGGCCGAGGTCGCGAGAATGAGCACGAATGCCAACGCAAGCAAGCCATTGTTTATCTGGTGGCGGAATTTGCCACTATTACCAGCTTCCATCGACACTCCCCCGCGTCGCAGTATCGCTTGTCAAATTTCAGGCCGAAAATATCGGCTCGAATTCTTCATGAATTCAATAGCCAGATAGTACCGTTCAAGACCAGTGCAAATGATAACCACGCCAAATAGGGTATCAACAGATAACCTGACGCTGCGGATATTTTCCCGAAGGCCAGTGCGGTCGATAATGCCGCGAGCCAAAGAAGACAAATTTCCATGAATGCCCATGCTGGCTGATGCAATCCGAAAAAAATCGGCGTCCAGACAAGATTGAGCAGCAATTGCAGCCAGAAAAATCGCATTGCCAGCGATCTTTCGGTTTCCGACACTCGTAGATTGCGCCTCACTTTCCACACACTGATTGCCATCAATACATAGAGCAGAGTCCACGCGGGCCCGAAGACCCAGCCTGGTGGATTCCAGGTCGGTTTGGCGAGGCCCTGAAACCAGGTGCCGGGGCCGAAGAAAATTCCCATGCCACTGCCCAGCCCGAGGATCAATACGATCCAGATCGCCAGTGCGGTTTTAGGATGCAAATACTCCGCGGATTGCCCGCGAAGCACGGAAATGTCCTGATCATGTTTCATTTTTCACCCTGCGAATTGACGGCATGCATGAAGCACATGCCCAAGCCATGAAGCCACTACAATTTGTAAGCCTTGCGTTTGCGGTAGAGCGTTGATGCATCGATCCCCAGTGTCCTGGCGGCAGAATCCAGATTTTCGCTGCTGGCCAGAACACGTTCGATATGAAGCCTTTCCAGCGCTTCGAGGCTCATTGCGGAACCCGGAACCGCTTCCTGCTTGTTATTGTCGGCTCGGCCCACGGCCAGCAATTCGGCACCGATTTCTTCCGAGCGACAGAGAATGACGGCACGTTCCATCATGTTCTGCAATTCACGGACATTGCCCGGCCAGGAATACATCTGCAATTGCGCCAATGCCGAAGCGGAAAGGCGACGCGCAGGCATGCCGTAGCTCGCCGCGAACTTGCGAATGAAACCGGACGCAAGATTCTCGAGATCTTCGATGCGTTCGCGCAATGCCGGCAAAGTGATGGTAATGACGTTAAGCCGGTAAAGCAGATCAAGACGGAATTGCCCTTCTTTTACCATGGCATCCAGATCGCGATTGGTCGCGGCGATAATCCGTGCATCGGCTTTTCGAGTCACCGGATCGCCGACCCGTTCGTATTCCTTGTCCTGGATGAATCGCAATAATTTAGGTTGTAGCGACAGCGGGAAATCGCCGACTTCATCCATGAAAATCGTACCGCCATCGGCATGACTGACGCGCCCAACATTGTTCTGGCTGGCGCCGGTAAACGAACCCTTGATATGGCCGAACATTTCGCTTTCGAGTAGCTCCGCCGTCAGCGACGGACAATTCACGGTGACCAATGCACCGGCCGAACGCTGGCTGGCTTCGTGGATAGCACGTGCAATCACGCCTTTCCCGGTACCGCTTTCACCCAGCAACAAGACATTGGCATCGGTACCGGCCACTTGCAGAGCGAGACTGATCGCGGCACGCATGGCTTCGTTCTTGCTGCTCAGTTCCGGAGTATCACTGCCGGCTTCGCGCTCAAGCGTATCGAGCCGGTCCATCATGCGTCGGGTATCGATTTGACGTGCAACCGCAATCAGCAATTGTTCGGGCGAGCAAGGCTTTACCAGATAATCGCTGGCACCCTGGGCAATGGCGCTGATCGCTTCGCTGACACCGGCATTGCCGGTGACCATGATCACGCGCATCAGCGGCGATAGCTCACGCAGTTTCGGCAATGCATCCAGCCCGGAGTCATAGCCGATATTGCGATCAAGCAGACAGACCTGGAATGGCAGGGTTGCCGCCAGTTTAATCCCCTCTTCCAGGGTTTCGGCCGTCGTCACGCGATAGCCTTCCTTGGTCAGGCACAGGGAAAAATTCTCGAGCAGGCCACGATCATCATCAATCGCAAGAATACGTCCCGTTACCGGCGTTTCGTTTTTACTCACGGATGTCATCTCAGTCTGTTTCTGTTCGAAATTCATTATAGCGATCCTTCACGCCATGACCGTAAATACGGGCGGCAAACAAAATCCGCTGGTTCAAGCACGAAACTGGTATGCCTCTAGGAAATACAGGGCCTTATCCAGAATCGCCGTGATTTCGATCAACAAATCCGAGCTGACCTTGTCGCCAGCGTCTTCGGTAGCATCAATGCGTTTACGCGCCAGCTTCGCGGCAAGCGCTACCCGATCGGCAATATCGCCCACGATATCTTCCTGCCTGAATTCGGCCGGCAACTCCGGCAATGCACTGGCTGCCGCTGCTAAACGAACGCTACCTTTGGCAAAACCACCCAGTGACAGAATGCGTTCGGCCACCGTATCGACCGGCTCGGTCAAGGTGCCGGCAATTTCGTCGAATAATTTGTGCAGGCCGAAAAAACTGGCTCCCTTTACATTCCAGTGCGCCTGCTTGATCTGGCTTTGCAGATCGAATATTTCCGCCAGCGTCTGGTTCAATGCCGCTACCACTTTCGTGCGTGTGGCATCACTCAGATCATGACGGGTCGCGAAGGGAAGTTTTTTTGCCAGGGCTTTTTTATCGTCTTTCTTCCTGTCGGATTTTTTCTTGCCGGAGCCTGAAGTCGCCATTGAACATATCCTTGAATAGTGGGGGGAATAGCCTTTACGTAAAACTGTTTGCAAGCGCCATGCCATGGCCTGAGAGCGCAATATGACAAGGCTTTGCCGGATACCTTGCAGGCAAACTGCACGAAGAAAACCCCACTTCATGCATTTTGCATGAATGAACATTTACTGCGACAAAGTGTTGCCGAGCGAGAAGGCGCCGCAAAAAAGCCGGGCCATGCTAAGCATGGCCCGGCTTTGACTGGATCAACTTCGTAGTATCAGGAAGCCATATCAAGAAAGGGTTTTTTCGAACTCCTTGATTTGTTCTTCGGCCGCGTCTTTGGCAATGCCGTAACGCTCCTGGATTTTTCCGGAAAGATAATCGCGGGTTCCTTCGACATAGGTCAAATCATTTTCAGTGAGCTTGCCCCACTTTTGCTTGATCTGGCCGTTAATCTGTTTCCACTTGCCCTGGATGATGTCGTTATTCATTTGAGTTATTCCTTGTGTGTTCTTTATGGAAGCGAGGGTTTTCGCTCGCTTTTGTCTGCTGCATGGATGCTGGCTTGCTTATTTCGCCGGCTTCACTTTCAAGGCTTTTGTTTCGACGCTTTTCACACCCTTGATGGCTTTCGTCACGGCGACAGCCTTGTCGACCTGTGCCTGCGAATCCAGCAATCCAGCGAGCGTCACGACGCCGTTGGTCGTGCTGACATTGATATCGAGACCTTTTACTTCTTCGGTAACCAGTAAATCACCTTTTACTTTCGTGGTGATCCAGGTATCGGAAACGGGCGTTTGGGATTCTTCATAGGCTGTCGTTTTGGTGTCGGACGCTACATCGGCGGCCATTGCCATCGGCATGCCGACGATGCCCATCGCAAGCGACATGAGCAAGGCATTGGTGACATTAAAGCGGAAAGTCGATTTGGAATTACGCATTTGTATACTCCTGCTTTTTGGGGGGAGGCATCCATTGAAATTTCCGGAAGCCGCTATAGCCATTACAAGATGCATGCCAGGCATTGGAGAACGAAAAATCAAGCACTTAATTGTTCAAAATTTGTTTGCAGCAGGGTGTTTCGCACGGTCAGGCATGCGGCCTGCACGACAACAAGTCCGTCATGCCTGTAGTTAATTTCCGGATTCAGGCTTGTCTACAAGGAAAATCCACAGGTGCTATGGTATGTTTTGCACCATGCACCGTCGCCCATCCTGCCTATCGCTTGTCAGCCAGATCTTTTTGGCGTTCACGTTTCTGTGTACGCCAATCGTCGACAGCATTCATGCGATCAGGATGTCGCAAACCTTGCATGACGGGATGCAAAAATCGGCGACCAGTCGGTCGAAAAAAATGTCGCCACGAGCAACATGCCCTGTCATGAAGCCATGATGGTTCCGGCCGAAACAAGCATCACCGCCGGAAGTGCCAGGGCCGGAGCATCGGATCAGCCACAGCCCTGCTGCCCTTACAAGCAATGCTCGCCAAAAAATTGCCTGATGCACTTCGCGATTGCGTCCATGCCGGTATTGGAAATTATTCCGCACTCGCCCATCGACAGCCGCGTTTTTCTCGATGCCGGCATCCAGCTCGTTCCCGTGCCTTTCACTGAACGCTTAAGACCACCGATCAGCTGATCTTCTGTCCGGGCTTGACCCGGCCACACCAATTTTGTCGCCATTCGCCGGTTCGGGTTTTGTATCCGTCGGCGTCATGTGTTGGTCGATCCAATTCGACCCTCGCTTTTGAAGAAGATATTTTCCATGAACAAGTTACCGAAAACGAATTTGCTCGTGCTGACAATCGCATTGTCGATGTCCGCATGTACCAGTCTGCAAACACGACCGCCCGATGCTTCCATCAACCAGCTACTGCAGGAACGCGGCGGCCCATCGATGGAATGGTCGCAGTTTCAAAATACGCCAAGCGACAGCGCGAGTATCAATGAATGGATTTTGTCGCCGATCGGGCCTGATACCGCGGTTCGCATCGCGATGCTGCGAAGCCCGAAACTTCAGCAGGAATATGCACGCCTGGGATTGGCGCGGGCCGATGTGCTGGAAGCGGTGCAAATCAGCAATCCGGGCATTTCATTGTCGAGACAGAATGTCAGCCCCGGCAATGGCGTGCAACGCACGCTGGGATTTTCACTGCCGCTGGTGGATTTGATCCTCCTGCCATCACGCACGCGACTGGCACATGCCGATTACGAACGTGCACGTTTTGATACCGCCAAAGCCGTATTCGATGTCGCACTCGATGTCGAGTCGGCCTGGTATGCCTATGTCGGTGCACAGCAGGTAGCCGATATGCGAACCGCCGTTTCCGATGCTGCCGATATTTCGGCGCAATTGGCAGAACGTTTTTACGCTGCCGGGAATATCAGCGAACTCCAGCTCAACCAGGAACGTGCGGCAGCGAGCGAGGCAAGACTTGAAGCAGGCGCGGCGAAAGTGGAAGCAGCGCGATGCCGTCTTTCATTGAATAACCTGATGGGGCTCGACAGTAACGAGTATCCGTGGGCTGCGCTTGATCGCCTGCCGCTCCCGGTGGCGGAAGAAGACGACACCGAAAACCTGGTCACGATAGCGCACGAGAAAAATCTGCAATTGCTGGCGGCGCGACAACATCTTCTCGTGATGCAGGCCTCCTACAAATCCACGCGCGGCTGGCGCTGGCTGGGTGGCAGCGGTGTCGGTTACGAACGCGAGAAAGATGCCGATGGCACTCGCTTGAGCGGGCCGTCGTTGTCGCTGGAGTTGCCGGTTTTTAACCAGGGCCAGGCCAAAATGAGTCGCTCGCAAGCCTTGCTTGCCGATGCACAGGCACGCTTGCGCGAAGCGGAGTTGTCGATCGAAAACACGATCCGCACGAATGCCAATACCGTGCAGGCACAGGCCGAAGCAGTCGGCATTTTCCGGAATTCGCTGATACCGCAACGCGAAACCGTATTGGCCCGCAGCCAGCAGGAACAAAACTTCATGCTGATCGGCGTATTCGAATTGATTCAGGCTAAAGCGAAGGAATACGACGCCTATCAGGGTTATCTCGAAGCGGTCCGCGATTACTGGCAGGCGCGCGTTGAATTGACCCGCAGTGTCGGCGAACGCCTGCCGAGCGATGCGTCAAAAATAGAAACCACACCGAGTGTCGAAGACATCCTCGCTCCGAAAGGCGGTATGGAAGGCATGGATCATTCCGGCCATGACATGTCGAACATGAAAGATGTCGATAAAAATCCGGCAACCGAACCGACACCGGTGGATGAAGATAACAAAACGGAATCCGGAAGCACCGGTGAACACGAACATCACGGAGCGCAATCATGAAAATTTCCCGTCGCAATATGTTGATCAGCGCCGGGCTGGCCAGTGCCGGCGCGGTTCCGTTCGTGCGCGCGCAAAACCACGAAGGCCACGACATGTCGAAAATGTCCAAAATGGAAATGCCTACCGTTTCATCACCGCGTTCTGCTCCCGGCAAAGTTCGCACACTCAATGGCTGGACACTTCCCTTCCGCATGAACAACGGCATCAAGGAATTTCATCTGGTCGCCGAGGAAATCGAACACGAATTCGCGCCGGGCTCGAAGGCGATTTGCTGGGGCTATAACGGTTCGACACCGGGTCCCGACCATCGAAGTAACCGAAGGTGATCGTGTACGTATCTTCGTGACCAATCGTTTGAAAGAATCCACCTCGATGCATTGGCATGGGCTGCTTCTTCCAAGCGGCATGGACGGTGTCGGCGGCTTGACCCAGCCGCATATCAAGCCCGGTGAAACCTATGCCTATGAATTCACCCTTCGCCAGCACGGCACCCATATGTACCACCCGCATGCCGATGAAATGACGCAGATGGCGATGGGCATGATGGGTTTGTTCATCATCCATCCGAAAGCAGGTGAAGCGCTTACGATAGATCGTGATTACGCTTTCATCCTGCACAACTTCGCTTTGCATCCTGGCACCCGCAGACCCGATCCCTCAGTGATGCAGAATTTCGATTTATGGACCTTCAACAGCAAAACATTTCCGGCGATTGATTCGATGGTCGCCCGCACGGGTGAACGCGTTCGTATCCGCGTCGGCAACTTGTCGATGTGGAATCACCCGATTCATTTGCATGGCCACCAGTTTTTCGTCACCGGAAGCGATGGCGGTCGCCGGCCGCGTTCGCAATGGCGCAGCGAAGTCACCGAGATTGTCGGTGTCGGGCAAGTGCGTGATATTGAATTCACCGCCGTGCCTGGCGACTGGGCTTTCCACTGCCATATGTCGCATCACACGATGGGTCCGATGGGCCACGAGATTCCAAATACATTGGGCGTGAATCAGGACGGTCTTGAAGAAAAAGTGCGGGCGATGCTGCCGGGCTACATGGCGATGGGCGAAAACGGCATGTCCGAACACCAAAACCATACCGACAGCGGACATATGCCCGGCCCGCCAAACACACTCGCGATGATGGCCGGCAAAGGCCCATTCGGCAATATCGAAATGGGCGGCATGTTCACCATGGTAAAAGTTCGCGATGATCTGGCGAAAGGGGATTACAAGGATCCTGGCTGGTATCGACACCCGAAAGGAACGGTAGCCGGCCGCGTCAGCAGTGATCCGGATTTTGGTAATCCGGTGCGCAGAAAAAGCGGATCCCCATCATAAAAAAAGCACAGGCCGAGGCTGATGGCCTGTGCTTTATTATTCAGGCGGCAACCAGACGGCTGATATTCTTTGCCGGCTCAATTGTTCCGATGCTTGATTCACGTGCACTGCCGGTGATGATGTTGTTCAGCAGCTCGGAATGCTGGTGACTGGCGGGTAACAAGCGCTGCGTTTCCTTCCTGACCACTGCATAACATTCGCAACTCAGGGATTCGAGCTGATCGCGATCAAGAACCTCGATTTTCCCGCGACTATATTCAATTGCACCAATGCTGTTCAACTTGCAGGCGGCAACGGTAACGCCTTCGCGGCGCACGCCAAGCGCATTGCCCAGAAGTTCCTGTGTCGTCTTGATGGTCGACGTCGGCAAGCGATCCAGTGACTGCAGCAACCAGCGGCAGACTTGCTGCTCGATCGAATGGTGACGATTGCAGACCGCCGTTTGCGACATTTGCACGATGCGTGACTGCGTATAAAGCAGCATCAACTCCGCGAGTTCGCCATGGCGTCCAAATTCCTCATTCAATTTTTGCGCCTGCATGCGATAAGCGAAACCGGCGTTTTGAACAACCGCACGCCACGGGCTGCATTGGCCACCCATGAAGGAAGTGACGCCGACAAGGCCTTCATTGCCGACCATGGAGATTTCAGCGGATGATCCGGATTCGGTGTCATGCAACAGCGACACGATGCAATCGACCGGAAAATAGACATGGCGACGGTCATCGCCGGACTCATATAAAACTTCACCCGCAGCCAATGCTTTTATTTCAAGATGCGGCCGCAGACGATCCATGACAGCAGGCGACAAGGCAGCCAACAAATGATTACGCTGTAATGCAAATGGAATGGAAGACATGGGGATCACCGTTTTTTCGAGTGGAGTTCTCGAAACAGGCGTTCCATATTGCATGCCAGCCATTTTTACGGGAAGAATCAGCTATTTAGCGAAACACGGCAAATTGGTGCCGGGTATTTTGCATGATGAATTATGTACGCTGCACGACATACGGAATGTCACCGGCGAAAACATGCATGGCCATTTTCCTGTCTGGGCAAGACGATGCAAAAATGCCGACTTCAGTCCTGGGATATGCCACGTCCCGATTCATGCTCACTGACGAGATGTGAATCTTTCAGCTGTTCGGTCGGATGGATGCCCGGCAATAAACGATCCGTTTCCTTTTTGACGACCGCATAGCACTCGCAGCTCAGGCTTTCCAGCTTGGCACGATCAAGCACGGTGATTTCACCACGCGAATATTCAATCACGTGCAATTTTTGCAGCTTGCCGGCGGCATCGGTAACGCCTTCCCGACGGACGCCAAGCATGTTCGCGATCAACTCCTGCGTCATCGTCAAACGGTTGCTCGGCAAACGATCGAGCGACAGCAGTAACAATCGGCAAAGCTGTTGGTCAATCGTATGATGGCGATTGCAAACGGCGGTCTGCGCCATCTGGGTTATCAAGGCCTGGGTGTAACGCAACATCAGCATCAGCGTTTCACCATGACGATTGAATTCATCCTTCATTATTTCCCCGGACAGGCGATACGCATAACCTGCACTTTGTACCACTGCACGGCTTGGCGTACTTTCGCCTCCCATGAATAGGGAAATGCCGACAAGACCTTCATTGCCGACTACCGAAATTTCTGCCGATGCACCGTTCTGCATCACGTAAAGCAGAGACACGATACAGTCGGTCGGGAAATAGACGTGGCGCATGGTATCGCCGGATTCGTACAACACCATGCCCAATGCCATCGGAACCAATTCAAGATTGGGATACACGCGCTCTTGTACTTCTTTGGGCAAAGCGGATAACAGTCCGTTTTGCTGGGGCGTGGGTTTGACGTTGTTAACTCTAGCGGGCATGAAAATTACCGTTCTCGATCCATCTAAAGGGTAATCCCTTTCATGCGACAAGAATAACGTTAATTCATGTCTTTATATGTCTGTCACCATACCAAGCTATGTTCGGCATCGCACATAGAACTGTTGAGTGCACCGTCTTCCTGCTACAACGAGTGCGTTTTTTCATGAGAACTGTTGCCGATAGTCATGGTTGACAGCTTCGTAGCATTCGCAGGCAGCCGCTTCCAGGCCTGAACGATCCAGAATGCTTATTTCGCCTCGGGTGTAGCCAATCAGGTTTTTGCCTTGCAATGCACCGGCGGCGACAGTGATGCCGCTTCTGCGCACACCCAGCATATCGGCCAGGAATTCATGTGTCAGATGGAAATGATCGGAATGCGCACGATCATGTGTCATCAACAGCCAGCGAGCCAATCTGGGTTCGATTTCATGGAAATGATTACACGCAGCCGTTTGCGACAACTGTGCCATCGTGACGTATAGATAACGATTCACCACACGCTGCAGGGATGGGCACTCGCCCAAATTCTGGCGAAATTCGGCGGTGCTGATTCGAAGCGCCGAACCACTGCCCTGTACCAAGGCACGCAAAGGAGCAAAATTGACTCCCAACATCAGGCTTGCACCCAACATGCCCTCGTTTCCGATCAAACCCATTTCGAGCGGTGGATGGCCGGTGATTATCGTCAATTGCGAAATAAAACCCGTCACGGGAAAGTAGACATGGCTTATCGGTTTATCGCTTTCACACAAAATTTCACCGAAAGACAGATCGACCAGATCACAATGATCGAGAATTCGCTTGCGTTCCTTGCGAGGCAGAGCGCTTCAATCAAACGATTGACAACTTCAGATGAAGTTTCAAGCAACATTTATTTATCCTGCAGCACATGGCCAGCGTGTGAACAGTCAGGGAATGCAATCGATCACCGGCACCTTACTGTGCGCGATGTCAGTCGGTGCTGTATGTTCGTTATAACACAAACGGCGTTACCGGCCAGGCAAAAAAATCTCCGCGGACTTTCCTGCTTTGCTTCAACGAAGGCTGCGATCCCGATCTTCTTCCAATACAAAAATACCCATGGCTTTGCATTGGTAACCAGTCGAGTGGTGAAAACTCGTGAAATCAGGCACAAGCTATCACACAAAGACCTTGCAACCCTGTTTTATTTGCCCACCGGTCGTCCTGCAACGCCCACTATTATTGCCTTCCTTGCAATGCTGGCCATCCTCCTTTGACCGTTTTGATCATTGGATATGAGCGGTAGCGCACCGACTTGACGCCAATACTGCTTGATCCTTGACTGCATTCAATCGGCATTCTGCGTCGTGCATCGATCCAGGAAAATATGTTCGAGCATCTCAATCGCGGAGCGTTACATGAAAACGGAAAAACAAAACAATCCCGGGCTGACGAAACTCTGCCAGATGATCCAGCACATGACGGTCTCGATACTGACCACCATCGATGATGGCGGCGTACTCGTCAGCCGTCCCATGTTGCCACTTTATCTCGATGGCAATTGTGCGCTCTGGTTCTTTACCGATCTGCGCTCGGAAAAAATCAAGCACCTCGATGCCATCAATCTCAATTTTGTCGATTCAAGTCGGGCAACCTATGTCACGTTCTCCGGCCACGGCGAGCTGAATACACAACGCTCTTATATCAACCGTCTATGGACACCGTTTGCCAAACCCTGGTTTCCCGATGGTCCCGAATCGACCAACATCGCCTTGCTGAAATTCGTGCCCGACATGGCGGAATACTGGGATTCCTCCAGCCTGAAGATGGAGCGGATAGTATTGATTACCGATTCGGCCGCTAACATCCATCCCATTGAGCGCGATGCCAGCGGTGCCATCACTGGCCTGTATACGCAATCGCGCAAATCGGCATCGGGTTGATGCTTCCTTGGCTTAACGCTCGTATTTTTTGACCGCCTCTGTGTTCGCAAGCGCACCGAACTATCGATTCGATCGCCCTACCCTGTGCTGGCGTCAGGCATGAATCAATTCCTGCCAGGTTTTGGCGGAAGGCAAAAGCCACCGCTCTTTATTCTCATATTCAAAGGATTTTTTCATGAAGCGTTTACTACTTATTCCTGTTCTGCTGATCGCTGCAAGCCTGACGGCATGCAACGAAAAACAACCTGATGTCGTGCTGGTTCCCGTGAACCAACCGGATCCGGTGATTATTGCCGGACCTCCCGGTGAAAAAGGTGATACCGGCAATACCGGGAATACCGGCATGCAGGGCGATCAGGGCAATACGGGTAACACCGGCGACACCGGTGCCCAGGGTGACCAAGGCAATACTGGCAATACGGGTCCAGAAGGCGAACAAGGCAATCAGGGCAACGATGGTGTTCAAGGCGAACAGGGCGTTGATGGTAGCGACCGCAAATAAGCAAACGATACGCAATTCTGCTGTTTGACCCGGCAGCGGAATCCACAGGATTTCGCTGCTTTTTTACATGACAAAAACTTCAAGGAGATTCACATGAGCTTGGGCACAATTCTTTTAATCATTCTTATCCTGATGCTGGTCGGCGCATTGCCAAATTGGGGTCACAGCAAAAATTGGGGCTATGCGCCCAGCGGTGGGCTTGGCCTCGTGGTCGTCATCGTGATTGTTCTGGTGTTGATGGGTCGTCTGTAATGTCCCGCCATTTCGCTCTGGGTGTGCCAACTCGATTACCGTCATGTGCTGTATTTTTCGGCGCATTGATCATCTCGTTGACCGCCTGCAGTGAAATGGCAAAACAATCCGTTTCCGCCGGCACTGGGCCACAGCCCACGCTGCCGGCACCCCGGAAGACAGTGATACCGACAATCAATATCGCGCCGGCCAACGCTTGGCCTCTTGGCAAAAAGCCGGTCTCGATCAGCGGTACGCAAGTAGCCGCTTTCGCCGACAAACTTGATCATCCGCGCTGGCTTTATGTACTGCCCAATGGCGATGTACTGGTCGCGGAAACCAATGCACCTCCCAAGCCCGATGACGGCAAGGGCATCAAGGGTGCCGTGATGGGCGCGGTAATGAAAAAAGCCGGTGCAGCCGTTCCGAGTGCAAACCGCATTACGCTGCTGCGCGATACCGATAACGACGGCATCGCGAACTTGCGCTCCGTATTACTCGAAAATCTGAATTCGCCGTTCGGCATGGCTTTGGTAGGCAATGATTTATACATTGCCAATTCCGATGCAGTGTTGCGGTTCCCCTATAAAAATGGCGACACCAGGATCACTTCCGCAGGCACAAAAATTCTCGCGCTGCCGGCGGGCACCATCAACCATCACTGGACAAAAAACATCATTGCCAGCGTCGATGGAAAAAAACTCTATGTCAGCGTGGGTTCGAACAGCAATGTTGCCGAACGCGGCATGGAAGTGGAATTCGAACGTGCCGCGATCTGGGAAGTCGATATCGCATCGGGCGACCATCGCGTTTTTGCCTCCGGGCTTCGCAACCCGGTCGGCATGGCCTGGGAGCCGCAGAGCGGTTTGCTTTGGACATCGGTCAACGAGCGCGATGAAATAGGCAGTGATCTGGTGCCGGACTATATGACATCGGTGCGCGATGGCGCATTTTATGGCTGGCCTTACAGCTACTACGGCCAGCATGTGGATGTTCGCGTTAAGCCGCAAAATCCCGAACTGGTCGCAAACGCGATTGCGCCGGATTACGCACTCGGACCGCATACGGCTTCACTTGGCCTCGCTTCTTCGGTTGGCACAAGCCTGCCCAATATCTTTGCCAACGGCATGTTTGTGGGCCAGCACGGCTCCTGGAATCGCAAACCGCATAGTGGCTACAAGGTGATTTTTGTCGCATTCAAAAACGGCAAGCCTGCCGGAAAACCCATCGATGTGTTGACCGGTTTCCTGAGCACGGACGGCGAAGCCTATGGTCGTCCCGTAGGCGTGGCACTCGATAAAAAGGGTGCACTGCTGGTTGCCGATGATGTGGGAAATACGGTCTGGCGCGTGAGTACTGCAACGACACAGGAAGTCAGCAGGGATGGCAGTCGCCAACATCCCTTCCGGGTTTCTTCGATTGCTTCGCAATGAATCGCGACAGCGAACCGCTCATCCGGATTGAAAAGCGCGATACCGAGATGCGCATCGTGAACAAGCTTTATCACAAGCCACACCATGTGCCGAAAACATTTTCCGACCGGTTTGCACTTGGCTTTACGAAATTTCTCCGTTTCTGCGCCGACACCTTTTTTGCCAAACGCTATGGTCATCGCGCCATCGTGCTGGAAACCGTGGCGGCAGTGCCCGGCATGGTCGGCGGCATGATCATCCATCTGAGATGCCTTCGTCGCATGGTCGATGATGAAGGCTGGATTCGCACACTGATGGAAGAAGCCGAAAACGAGCGCATGCATCTGATGACATTCGTCGAAATTGCAAAGCCGTCGTTTTTCGAACGCGCGGTCATCCTGTTCGTGCAATGGATTTTCTTCAGCGGATTTTTTCTGCTGTACCTGGTTTCTGCCAAAACCGCGCATCGCGTCGTCGGCTATTTCGAGGAAGAAGCCGTCATCAGCTATACCCAATACCTGCGGGAACTCGACGAAGGTCGTTCACCGGACATGCCCGCCCCCGCCATTGCAAAGCATTACTGGAAACTGCCGGATTCGGCGACCTTGCGCGATGTCATTGTGCTGGTACGCGCCGATGAAGCCCATCACCGCGATATCAATCATGGTTTTTCCAGCAAGCTGGCCGGTGAACCGGTTGGCCACGTTCGCGCTGCACCTTACCCGCCGCATGCAGATGATCTTCGAATGGATGCGTGAGTTTTCAGGGTGAACCACATCCAATGGAGAGAGGTTTCAAGTATTCTCTGCTGCCGAAACCAGTCTTTGCGACGACGCGCATAAACACCCCGCAGGAGGGCCTTTGAGCCCGACCGAATTATTCGATTGGAACGGTCGGGCCCAAGGGCCCTCCTGCGGGTTAATGCACATCCGACAGCAGGCGGTTCAATTCGGTCTTGACCACGGCATAGCATTCACAGGCTCGCGTTGCCAATCCGGCCGGATCGAGCACGGAAATATGCCCGCGGCGGTAGCGGATGAAACCGGCGCTCTGCAATTTGCCCGCCGCTTCGGTAATGCCTTCACGACGCACGCCTAACATGCTCGCCACCAGCTCCTGCGTCATGATCAATTCGCGGGTCGGAACCCGGTCGAGCGTCAGCAATAGCCAGCGGCTTAACTGTTGTTCGACCGAATGATGCCGGTTGCAGACGGCGGTTTGCATCATCTGCGTCATCAATGCCTGGCTATAACGCAACAACAGACGTTGCATTACACCCGCATGATTGAACTCATCCTTCAATACGCTGCGTTCCATCCGGAAGGCATGGCCTGCGGTCTGCACCACTGCCGAACTTGGCGTGGTATTGCCGCCCATGAACAAGGAAACGCCGAGCATGCCTTCATTGCCGACACCAGCCGCTTCGGCCGAAGCACCGGATGCCATCACATAATGCAGCGATACGATCGATGTCGTCGGAAAGTAGGCATGTTGCAATTGAATACCGGGCTCGTACAGCATTTCACCGAGCCTCAAAGGTACGAGTTCCAGCCGTGCCGCCAACAATTCACGATCGGCGTCGGGCAAGGCGGCGAGCAGATGATTCTGATTTGGACTATGCAGGGCCATCATGCTTATGTCCCGAGTAAGCCCGGACTTTTCATCGGCGTGCATTCCACACCGATGCCTCGGTAGCCGGTGAAACGACATGCCGAGTCAAACATGGGTTCGCCGCTGACACGAAATTGCTGTTGCGATCCATCGGCATTGATGCGACTGAAGATGAAATCTATGAAGGGCTGGCGAGCCGCGATATTGGCCTGAAGCAGGGCGCGCTCCGCCTCATTCCAGGTGGCCAGTGGATAGCCCGAGACATTCATCGCCGCCTCGCCCTGCAGACCGAGCATTTCCATTACCGGGCCGGAAACCCGGGTAAAGCCGCCATTCTCATCCTGTTCCCAATACCAATCAGATGCCAGCTCGGTCAGGCTGCGGAAGCGCGCTTCGCTTTCGCGCAACTCGGCGGTGCGCTCTTCCACGGTGTGTTCGAGAAGACGATTGTAACTCTCGAGTTTTTTATACAGCAGACGCACTTCGAGCATATTGTTGATACGGGTTTTTACTTCCAGCAAATCGAACGGCTTGCTGATGAAATCCTTGGCGCCGGCTTGCAAGGCTTGCAGCTTGTGATTCGGCTGTGCCGTCAGCACGATCACCGGAAGATAGCTGTCGGTGTCATTGCACTTGAGTTCGTTCATGACCTGGAAGCCATCCATGTCCGGCATTTGCAGATCCAGCAGAATCAAGTCGAAATTATTCTTTCGATGCAGAACGCAGACTTCTTCCGGTCTCATCGTCGAACGAACGTTGGTATAGCCTGCCTGGCTCAGGAATTGCTCGAGCAGCTGCACATTGGTTTCCTGATCATCCACGATCAGGATGGCGGCATTCAGTATTTCCTGCGTGCTAATCATGTTCTGGATCCCTGTTTTCGCAAACCGTATCGGCTTTGGCGAATTTCAGTGCGACATCGAGCGTATTCATGAATTCATTTACCTTGATCGGCTTCGTGAGGTAGCGGAAAAAGCCTGCTTCCAGACCCTTTTCAATATCGCGCGGAATGGCATTCGCACTCAGCGCAATCACCGGAATACTGGCAGTCGAGGAATCTTCCAGCAGGATTTTAAGTGCCTTGATTCCACTGATGCCCGGCAGATTGATATCCATCAGGATCACGTCCGGCAATTCGGCACGCGCGATTTCAATCCCGCGTGTAGCATCCCTTGCCGTCAGCAAACGGATATCGGGGCGTCGCGCGATCAAATCTTCCACCAGCATCAGATTGGCCGGATTGTCTTCGACATAAAGCAAGGTATGACTGTGGGCTTCGGCATTGATATGGATATTGCTGAGCTCGACAAGCTCCGCGGCATGCGGTTCCAGCGTAATTTCATTGGTCAGATTCAATTCGAACCAGAAAACACTACCTTGTCCAACCGTGCTTTCTACTCCGATCGTGCCGCCCATCAGTTCGATCAGACGCTTGCAAACCACCAATCCGATACCGGTTCCCTCTTCGTCGTTCGATTCCTGCCCGAGCCGGTTGAATGGTTGGAACAACTGCGCCAGTTTTTCAGCGGACAATCCTTCACCAACATCCTTTACACAAACGCGAATACGGCCTTCACCAGCGGCGATGCAGTCGACAACGACGGTTCCACTTTCGCGGTTGTATTTGATCGCATTAGAAAGCAGATTGATCAGCACCTGTTTCACGCGAGTACGATCGGCTTTGACGATATACGGAAACTCCAGCAGCGGAAAACTGACGCCAATGCCGCGCTTTTGTGCCTGCGGCAGGATCATCGCCTTGCATTCGCGCACGACTTCAGTCAGTGAAATCGGTTCAAGCGAGAGAATCAGCTTGCCCGATTCGATCAATGCCAGATCGAGAATCTCGTTGATCAGGTCGAGCAGGTACCAGCCCGCTTTCAGAATCTGATCAACGCTGCGTTTCTGTATCGGCGTCGGTTGCGGCGAGCCCGACTCGATCAATTGGGCAAAGCCGAGAATCGCGCTGAGTGGCGTGCGCAATTCATGACTCATGCTGGAAAGAAAATCGGATTTCGCCAGATTCGCCTTTTTCGCATCGGCCATGGCCGCCTGCAAATCCAGTTCGATTTTATGGCGGACGGAATTATCGGTACCGATCAGCAAATAGCCGATGATCGTTCCGTAATCGTCACGCAAGGCGGTAATCGAAACAATCGCCGGAAAGCGGCTTCCGTCTTTGCAAATATAGGTGAGTTCGTAAATGTCTTCGATGCCGCGCGAGGCCTTGAAAGCGAGCGCCTCGAAACCAGGTGAAATCGACGTTGCCAGTTCAAGGCTGAGCGCCTGCGCACGCGCTTTCACTTCCTGCGGATCGTGGATGTCGCTCGGATTGATCCTGTTGACGACTTCGCTTGCCTCGTAACCCAGCATGCGTTCGGCACCGACATTGAAAAGCTGGATGATGCCTTTCTCGTCGGTCGCGATAATCGAAAAATTTTCGCTGGTCAGAATGGCATTCTGCAATGCACCGGTTTTCAGCAGGACGGCCTGACGCCGCTCCTCACTGATGCCGTCCGTGAACGTGAAGCCAGTTTCCAGTGTTTGCATTTTGTTTCCGTGAAAAGTACATCAGGTTCAAAACATGAACCGCGTGTGCTTGGCCGGAAACAATCGAGTTTGCCTGAATGGCGACTCTTTGAAGGGGACTTTAGCTAGACGCTGGCGCTACCTCGCATAGTGGGCGACAGGCGAGCGCAGGTCTGTGCGATACCACACATACAGGCATATACGCCTGGAAGTATGACGACTACCCTGTCTTAAGGGCAGCCGCCAATACCGCCTATCGAATGGCAGTGCTACAGACGATTAACCTGACCATTCACGACCTTTACACGGTCGCCAACTTGCAGGTCCTCAATATCGTTGTAATCGTATTGCGCGGTACTGCCGTTGTCGAAGCGCACGCTGACACGGAAGAATTCGCCATCGCGCTTGTTATGTCTTTCGATGGCATTGCCCGCAACGGCACCGCCGACCACACCGGCCACCGTCGCTGCCTTGCGACCATCACCCTTGCCGACTTGATTGCCCAAGGCACCCCCCACGATGGCGCCCAGAATGGCGCCACCGCCAGAGGTGCGTTTCGAGGTTTCGATCACTTCAATATTGCTGACATTGCCGATGCGGCTTTCGCTGCGCATATCGCCGGGGGCCGAACGAACAACATGATTGCGCGGCTGGCTGGTGGTACAGGCAGTCATCAGCATCAAGCTGGTGACCGAACAAAAAATGGCGGACTTGATAAATTTCATGGCTTGCATTCCTGGTCTTGTTGCGGAGCATCAGGGTGCATCCCGCCGTATATATCTTCTGTACGTTAGCAAACGCAAGGAATCAGGATTTCAGGAATTATTCAAGATTGTCACGCGAATCACGCTGGTGTCGAAACTTCGAGAGCGCCTTGTAAATGGCGATTCGGGCGCGATTCAGGCCACCAAGCGGAGCATGCTCGGGCAACGCATTGCCCGGGGAAAACGACAGTGCTTCCGCGAGTTCGAAGCGTTCCTTGTTGCGAAATTTTTGTGCCGGAATATGCAGGGTGGCAAGCTTGATGAACGGCGATTCCTGCTCATCCCACAGCACGCCGGCATCTTCTATCGGCATGCCGTCTTTCTGCATTTGCATGCAAAAATCAAAACTCGCCGCATGGCGATTCAAATGCGCCTGCATGTTTTCTGCCAGATAGTCTTCGCCATTCGAGTCTGTTTTTTTGCCCGCAGATTTAGATGTCGGCAACAGCGAATACTTCACGGCCCGCTGTTTTCCGAACAGATAGGGTGTGGTACTCCAATAGCGAATATCCAGCAATGAATCCGGGCTGATGCGAAGACCGAGCAGCCCAAGCAGAGCGCCTGCCTTGCCCATCATGAAAAATTTTGCCGCCATCAAGACCGGTGTGCTTTCTATCGTGTAATACACGGCATCGCGAAACATCGCGACCGTACCCAGCGGCATCACCGGCGAGCTCAACAAGACAAAATCCTGCCCAAGCGGAATATCGCCGTTTTTAGCTTTTGTTTTCGGCGCCATCAATTTGATCGCAATGCCGCGTGCGTCCTTAACGGCATCGGATTGGATCTTTCCGCTCGAATTGGAAAAGCGTACCCAGCAGTCATGGCTGACAGGCTTGGCGAAAACGCCGACTTTGAGTTCCCTCGGCAAGTCGGGTTCGATCCGGAAACTGCCTTTCAGCAAGGCGACTGTTTTCGGATGGGCATCACGCCGGGTATCGCCTTTCTCGTAATCCCGTTCCATTTTACGGCGCAGGATATCGGTCATTTCGGCAATGTTGGCCGCTTCGGCCGGTTCGCGTTTTTCGAGGGAGTTCAATTTTGTCATGTCAGTTTTTTCAGCAAGGCCTCGGCTGCAGGTTCGGAAGAGGCGGGATTCTGCCCGGTAATCAATAAACCATCGACCACGACATAGGGCTTCCAATCTTCCGCTTTCGAGTAGTGTCCGCCATTTTCCACCAGCATGTCTTCCACCAGGAAGGGAACCACCTTGCTCAGGCCTGCTGCCGCTTCTTCGGTATTGGTAAACCCGGTAACTTTTTTGCCTTTCACGACTGGACTACCGTTGGTTGTTTTGACATGGCGCAGCACGCCGGGCGCATGGCATACCGCCGCCACATATTTGTCGGCGGCCAATGTTTTTTCGATCAGAGCGATGGAATCCGGATCTTCCGCAAGATCCCACAGCGGACCGTGACCGCCGGGATAAAACACGGCATCGAAATCTTCGGCAGAAACGGAAGACAACTTTACCGTATGGGCCAGAACGGCCTGTGCGAGCGGATCGGCCTTGAAGCGTTTGGTTGCCTCGGTCTGCGCATCAGGCTCATCGCTTTTGGGATCAAGCGGCGGCTGTCCGCCAAGTGGCGAAGCAACGACGATGACTGCCCCGGCATTCTTGAAAACGTAATAAGGCGCTGCGAATTCCTCCAGCCAGAACCCGGTTTTTTTGCCGGTGTCGCCCAGTTTGTCATGCGAAGTTAGCACCATAAGTATTTTCAATGTGATTCCTTGTTTTAACGGACTTTATCGGCATCCATGATTGGACTGCGGGATAGTACAAGTCTGTGCGAAAGCGCACCGACTTTGCATGCTGCCGGCATCAGGATCAAGTTACCCAACAAGGAAAAAATCATGGACACCAAAACAACATTGACCGATGTAAAAAAGTTGCGCGAACAGGCGCGCATCCATATTGAACAGGGCGCCGTGACTGCCGGTTATTCGGCCGATCGTGGCGAAGTGGTAAAACTGCTGAATGACGCATTGGCGACCGAAATAGTGTGCGTACTTCGCTACCGTCGCCATCACTTCATGGCACGCGGCATCGTGGCCAAAAGCATTGCCGACGAATTTCTTGCCCATTCCAATGAAGAACAGGGGCATGCCGATCTTATTGCGGCACGCATCGTGCAATTGGGCGGTGAACCGGATTTTGCTCCGGATAGCCTGAGCGGCAGAAGCCATGCCGAATATGTTGCCGGTAAAACCCTGGTCGAAATGATCAAGGAAGATCTGGTCGCCGAACGCGTCGCCATCGACAGCTATCGCGAACTGATTCAGTACCTCGGCCATCAGGATCCGACCACCAGCAAGATGCTGAAAGACATCCTGGCGGTGGAAGAAGAGCATGCCGATGAATTGGCGGATTTGCTCGAAGGCCTGCCATCAAAAGTATGAAGCCGGATGGCTACGGGCGATTTACAAATCGCCCTATTCCCCCAGATACTCGCCCACGACATTGAGCGAATCGACGCGATCGCAAACCGTTTTCATGGCGACCAGAATCGGCACTGCGAGCAGTGCACCCGCAACGCCCCACATCCAGCCCCAGAACAATACCGACAGAATAATCACGACCGGATTCAGGCTGAGACGGCGGCTCACGATGATCGGCGTTATCAGATAACCTTCAATCGCGGTCAATAAATAAAATACGCCTGGCACCATCAATGATTGCCATAGCTGATCGAAGGTCAACAGACCGACGACCGTCAACACGCTGAAACTGATGATGTCGCCGATATACGGAATGAAGTTCAGCGCACAGACCATCACGCCCCAGAGCACCGGATTCGGTACGCCGAGCAGATACATCGCCAGCGTAACGGCGCCACCGAGGCAGACATTGATGAAAGCAACGGTGTACAGATAACGGGAAACCGCGACTTCGACCTGTTGTGCAATATCCACCGCACGTTTCTTGTCGGAAAATCTCGGTGTTACCGCAATCGTTTTCCGCAGGAACAAATCACCCGAGGCAAGCAGGAAATACAGCAGCACCAGTGTGCTGATAATCGATACGGTAAAGTCTTTTGCGCTGTAGAAAAAGGCACCCGCTATCGTGGGTTCCTTCACGATGACTTCGCGCGGTTTCTTCTTTGTTTCGCCGCCATTGGTCAGCTTTTCGGTAATGTCCTGCACCTGGGCCGTCGCGGTGGCAACGTTGTGAACCGAGCCGGTCACCGTGCGAAGCTTGCTGTCAATTTCCCGCAAACTTTGCGGTGCCTTGTCGAGCCATTCGCTGGCAGGATCGGCCAGGTTGTAGATGCCGCCCACCAATCCGGCCAACAGGCCCAGCACCACGAGACCAGCACCGAGCGGCGCCGGAATGAGGATTTTTTTCATGCCGCGAACAAGCGGCAGAAAAACCAGACTCAGGATCAATGCCGCCACAACCGGCAATACCAGTTCACGCGCAAGATAAAGCAGGGTTAGCACGGCCAGCAACAACAGACCCGGCAAGGCCCAGGTTCCGGACGATGCGTTTTTTTCGCCAGTCTGGATTAGCTCCCGATTCGGTGTGATGCCAGGCTCGTCCGTGGAATGCTCGGGAACATCGGGTTTATCGTTCATCTGCATACACCATGCCTTAAGTGGTTTTTATTTTTCTGCATATCCGGCAAGTTTAGCCTAGGGTGCGACCACTTTTATTATTTATTCAACATCGACTGCAGCATCTTCGCGAATCCGAGTGTTTTTCCCATCGACTTGATAAGACGCGCACCGACAAGCACGCTTGCCAATTCGATCGCCAACTTGCTCGCAAGCCCCGGTCTTTCGTAGAAAAAACGCATGGTGTTGCTGCGTGGAAAAACTGGACCACCGTCACTATCAGGCCCCATCTGGGCATCGATAAGCTGACGTTGTGCCTGCATTTTACGGCGCAGGATATCCCGTTGTGCGTCAATCGAAGCAAGTGCTTCCGCGTTTTCGATATCGCTCATAGCTTGCTCTTGATCAAGGCGATATCCGCGGCGAATTCTTCGCGCGTCGCGGCGAACGCCTGGTCACCCAGTGCTGCCTGCGATTGCAAGACATAAAAGGCAATGCCCAATCCTGCGATATAAATCGCGATCATCAGCACAATGGCCGCGATGAAATAAGGCGTGTTCCAACTCAAGGCCAGCACCAACAGACCGACAAACAACATGGCACAAAGCAGGCAGGCAAATACAGCGGCACCTGAAGCAAGCATTTTTGCGAGGCGATTTTTTTCTTCGGCCCACTCCAATCTTGCCAATTGTCCGTATAAACCGGCTTGACCCAGTATGGCCCGGCCCGCTGAACGCATCAGTCTCAATGCGCCCAGCGGATTGAAGGATGCCGATGCATTTTTCAATGGCGGCTCAGGAAATTCCTGATTCATTTCAGTCGGGCTTCCGTTATCAACGACGGGCAAGCGCAAACCCGACAAGCAAACCGATCGCCGCACCGGCACCAATCGCTTTCCACGGTTGTTCATGTACGTAGTCATCGGCCGCCTTGGCACCCTTGCGGGCACGCTGGGCGATTTCGCCGCTCATTTCAACGACCGAATCCTTGGCGTCGGCAATGCGACTGCTCAATTTTGCCTTGGCGCGAGCCAGATCTTCGCCAGTCAAGGTCGTGGTTTCCTTGACCAGGTCTTCAACGTCGGCAATGAAATTCTGGAACTCCGAAGAGGCATTCGTCGCAACCTGGTTTGCTTTCTTTGCAACGGTTTCGGCAGTGTTTGAATGGGTAGACATATGTGGTTTCCTTTCTATGTTGGATATGAACAGCTAGCAGCCTGAGTAGGGGGAGCTATCTCGTGTGAAAGCGCGGCATGCGTAGCTGAGAAATGACAATAGGCGCCGTGGGAAATTACTTCTGTGCGACACCGCACTGATACGGCACTCATGGAACTCCCCGTTCATGATTGCGATTTCGTAATCGAAATGATGTTACTTGCGGAGAAAGTCGATCAAATCCCTGCTTAGCCTTTCCTTTTCGGTGGCAAACAATCCATGTGCCGCACCCTCGTATTCGATCAATAACGATTGTGCAATGCCTTGCGCGGCAAGACGTGCCGAAGCTTCAATCGGCACGGTCTTGTCTTCGGTACCGTGGATAATCAATGTCGGCACCTTGAAGCTGGCGAGATCCCCGCGAAAATCCGTCGTCGAAAATGACTTCAGACATTCCAGCGTCGCTTTCAGGCTGCCCTGCATGGAAACACTTCGTGCCCATTCCAGCAACTCGCTGCTGACCGGACGTGCAAGCGAACCGACACCGAAGAATTTATGGAAAAATTCGGTGAAAAATTTTGCCCGGTCTTCGTTGATGGCGTGCGCAGTCTTGTCGAAGGCTTCCTGCTCGGTACCGAGCGGATTGTCATCGGTCTTCAGACGGAAAGGGACGACTGAAGAAATGAGTGCCGCCTTCACGACCGATTTTCCGCCATGCCGCGACATGTAACGCGCCACTTCGCCACCACCCATCGAAAAGCCGGCAATGACAACTTCCGGCGCTCCCGTATGTTCGATGACGGCTGCCAGATCGTCGCTGAGGGTGTCGTAATCGTAGCCGGTCCAGGCTTGCGATGACCGGCCAAAACCACGTCGGTCATAGGCAATGGCACGATAACCGGCGTCGGCAATGGCCATTGCCTGATCATCCCAGCTATCGGATGAAAGCGGCCAGCCGTGTAAAAGAATCACCGGCAGTCCACTGCCCCAGTCTTTCACATACAGACGGGTTTTATCTTTGGTCGCGACGTAATTCATAAGCTCTTCCTTCGATTGAATTGTGGCCATCCGATGATTTTTCGGTGCCAAAAAATGAAATTCATGTATAGGCAGTGGGCAGATGAATGTATGTTCGCAAACGCACATTCATGATTTTCGGCTGGCCTGCATTCAGGCTGTAACCACCTTTAACCAACAATGCTGAATGCCGTCGTTCCGGTGTGCGATGGCGCACAGAGTTTGCGGTTTAAGAGTCGTAACTTCCGATTACGGCAAAGGGAGCAGATGACATGTCATCCGATAACAAGAACACCCATTCAAATCGTTTTATTCTTTCTACCAGCGGCCTTGCATTGATTGCCATGATTCTAGCCATCACCGCCCAGGCCAGCCGGGCAAATATTCCAGACCTTAGTCGCAGCCTCGCATTACCTGCCAATTACACCAGCAACAGTAACCGTCATTCGTCGTTTCCTACCGGCGACATCAATTTTGACTATGCGGCCAATATGCGAATGCATCATCAAGTCGCCGTCGAAATGTCGCAGGCACAAATCCGCAATGGCAGTAACAAGCTACTGCGCAATATGGCCCTGCATATCATTGCGGAGCACAATAACGAGATTGCGAAACTGGACAGGTGGATGGCGGCGCATACCAAAGCGAAATCAGGCGCCTCGTTGAGCTCGAGATAAGCCACACACTTGCAGCACACTCCAGAAAACAGGCAGCTATTTTCTCGTGCGCACAACAAGCAACAAGACGCCGCCGATTAGTGCTCCGGCACCAAGCCAGACCGGAATATTGACGGTCTCCTTGTCTTTCACCGTCAATTCGATCGGGCCCAGTTTTACCTGTTCCGTTTTTTTGGTGTAAGTGAACCCACCATATGCCAGGCCAAGCGCGCCCGCTACGATCAGGATGATGGCCAACAATTTGATACCGTTCATATCGTTCCCCTTGCCTTGATGATTTCAACCTGGCTGCCGTGCATTTGCGCGGCAAACCATTCAGCGTCCGCGTCGGCCCATCAGCAATGAGACCACGAAGAGCACCAGAAAGATGAAGAACAGGATTTTCGCGATTCCGATGGCGGAACCGGCAATACCGCCAAAACCGAGCACACCGGCAATGAGAGCGATAACCAGAAAAACAACGGCGTAATGCAACATGGTGGATCTCCTTAATGCTTTGACTGATTTAGTCAGCCACAGCATAAGACAAGCAGCGGAAATGATTAGTACGGTAACGCACACAAGGCCGATTATTTTTAGGTGTGTTAGCGCACGGACATGGCCTTGCCCAGCTCCTAGTATTGGATCGAAGCCACCGGCAAGATTGTTGGTGGCAGATAAAATTTAACCAGGAGAACACCATGAACAACACTATTCGCAAGGTTTCAGTCGCTTTATTGCTCGGCGCTTTCGTTATCGGCCTGACTGCCTGCAACACCATGGCAGGCGTAGGCAAGGACACCCAGAAAGCCGGCGAAAAAATCGAAAAAGAAGCCGAACGTCATTAAGTCGGAATATTGACCCATGACCACCTTGTGTCGCAGCGACTGGATTGAAGCCTACGGTAATCATGAACTCCGTCTGACGCACATTGATCCACTGAAGTTGCCCACAAGCAGTTTCGAAAAAATGCTTGTTAATTCCACTTCCGCTTTCACTTCGAGACCGGATGTCAAAGCCCGGGGCTCGGCAATGCCACCGACCAGCGGATCGTGACGAGCATGATTGTTTTACCGTGAATTCCTTTCGGCTCGACTAGACGCGGGCCGGAAGGAATTCGTGCAAGACAGTCTCAATGAAGGAATCCGGATGAACATTTCAAATCACAATGCCGAAAACAAGAATCCCGGCAAAATACCGCCCGTGGAAAAACCGCACGATGTCGTCAAAACACCCGAAGATGCCGTCAAGGAACCCTTGACTCCCGTCCCGGTAATCGATGACATCAAGCCGCCGCTCGAAGCTACGCTCGGTGGTGACGATTTGCTGGTTCCTGGAAAAAAAGAACGATAGGTCAAACCAGTTCTTCGGCCACTGCCACTCTATTGCGGCCTTCACTTTTGGCACGATACAAGGCCTGATCGGCTCGCCGCACGAGCATGTCAAAATCGGTATCGCGTTTATCGAGCTGGGCAACACCGGCGGAAATACTCCAGCTGAGTTTTTGTTCGCTGAACGACAAGACCTGACTGCAGATTTCCTGTCTCATGCGATCAGCCATCAAGCAGGCTTCGCGAATATCGGCATCCGGCAGAAGAATCAGGAACTCCTCACCGCCAAAGCGGCCCACCACGCCCATATCCCCCGTTGCCGACTTGAGAATTTTCGCGAGCTCGCGCAAGGCAAGATCACCTGCCCCATGCCCGAAGTTGTCGTTGATGCGCTTGAAGTGATCCGCATCCACCAGGATCAACGAGAAAGGACGGTTTTTTCGACGTTCCGGCAACAACATTCGTTGCGCGATTTGTTCGAGACTTCTACGATTGTGCACGCCGGTCAATCCGTCCTCGTTTGCCAATCTTGCGAGTTCCGATCCAAGCCTCTCATTGCACATCAAGGCATAGCCGAGTGTCGCCACGATTGGGCCCAGGGTGGCGGCCGTGTAGAACAGACCCTGAATCAGGTTGATCTGGTCGATGCTCGGCATGTGATCGCGCCCCGACATCATTACCGATACCACGCGCACGAACAACACGATGGAAGCCAGAGCGAATACCGAAGCCACCAGCAAATGGCTTCTTGCCACCATGTCGTCATTTGCCCTCGCTCTGAAGGCAAGACGGGCGGCAATGCCGAATAGAATGCCGAGCAAGAGGGTATTTATCATCAATCGCCAATAACGATCGGGCCATACATAGGAAAATAGAATCGATACCAGCACGATCAGGATCGAAATCAGATACGGCGTTCGATGACGACGTGGCTCGTCGTTGAAACGCCGAAGCGAATCGCAACATTCCGCCATGCCGAATGCCAGCAATCCGTTGGCACCGACCAGGGCAATGATGTCCGGCCATTCGCCCCGAAACCCGATGAAAAACCACCCGAGCGCGAGCAAGGCGATGCCGCGAGTCCATACCGGCAGACTGCCGTGCAGTGCCTTGGGCTGACCATGAATGACCAATGCCAAGGCAAGCGCCATCGCCATATTGGCAATCGCTGCCGAGATAACCAAGGTTGGAAGATCTATTGGCATACGTCCCCCTTGCAGGAGACAGTATCAGAAAAATAGTCCTTTCACATTTTGCTCAACGGCTCTGTTAATTCGTGTCCCGGCACTCGTGCATCGACCCAGGAATCCAGTTGCCGTAGTCTTTCGACCGTGAGTTTTTTCCAATCGCGATCACGAATGACTTTCGCCTGCTGCTTGGCGGTTGTGCAACGCTTTGCTGCCGGGTTGACCTTGCTTTTCGAGCTGCGGGCGGCGGATCTGTTGCCGCCACCATCGGTACCGGCCATTCGCGAAAGTGTGCGGGCAGCTTCCGCATCCTTTTGTCGTTGTAGTTCCCGCGCCTGCAATTGTTCACTGCTGGGTTCAGGTTCCGGCGTACCGTCGCGTTTCCAGATTTGCTTTGATCCTGCCGGACAAGGATCCGACTGGATACTGATTTCACCGCTTTTGGGTCCTTCACATTTGTACAGAGCGGATGCATTCGCCTGTGGTGCGGCAAGCAACAGCAAGAGCATTAGAAAACGATAACGCATGAGGCAGACTTCCGGACTGGATTGTCTGCGCAGTATGCCAATTCCTTCATGGAAATATAGAGCCTATTTTTTTTCGACGCCGCCTAATAAGGGAAATGGATTGATCGCCGTGCCCTGCCACCATTTCTTTTCCGGGCCAAGTACGAAAACCGCAAAATGCAGGTGAGGCGCTTCAGGACTGGCGTTTCCGGTGCTGCCAACATAGCCGATCACGTCGCCGCGCATCAGTGAATCGCCTTCCTTGATACCCGCGGCATAACGGTCCAAATGTGCATAATAATAGGCATGGGTTTCGTCGCGATCGAACTGGTAAATCGTAAGTCCACCCAGTTTGCTATTGAACAGCTTCACCAGTTTTCCATCGGTCGCGGCAATGACCGGTGTGTCTTTCGGGGCCATGATGTCAATCGCATCATGCATGCGACCGCCACTTCGCGCATCGTTGAAAGTATCGGACAATTGTTCCGCCCGGATACCCGAAACCGGCATCAGCAGGGAGCTGGTAGGCACCGGAGTGACGGCCGGTGCATCGGCAGGAAACGGAGGCCATGGCATCGGGCTGGGCTCGGCGATGATTTCCGCACTCATGTCCGGTTCCGGATAGCCATTGCTGCTCGGAGCCGCCACCAGCGGGATAGCACGGATCCGTGTCGAAGCGGCGAGATCTTCATGCATTGGCGCGGGCACTGGCAGCCACGAAATCGTCGCGCCTAATTTCCCGGGCGCATTCCATTGCATCAATACGACAAACAATACGAGCGCCGCGCCAAGCACGGTACCGAGCAAAAATATAAGGACACGCATCATGATTCACTCTCCTTGCCTTGCTTACTCTTGCAACAGGGCGGGCATGCCCGGCGAAACTGCAGCTGCGAAGGATGTGGCATCCCAGTTGCTCAGGCGGATGCAACCATGCGATTCCGTTTTTCCGATTTTCGACGGCTCAGGCGTGCCGTGAATGCCGTAATGTTCTTTGGAAAGATCCACCCAGACGACACCGACCGGATTATTCGGCCCTGCCGGAATTTTTGCCTTCTCGCTTTTCGGATTGGCGTCCCAAAAAAGTTTCGGGTTGTAGTGGAAGACCGGATTGGACGATACGCCGTTGATCTTCCAGTTACCGACCGGTAGCGGATCGTATTTGCTGCCGCTCGATGCCGGGTAGCGCGCGATGATCTTGCCTTCCGCATCAAGCAGTGACACCGAAGCATCCGAGCGATCTACCACCACGCTTGCGGCCGCAGGCAATGGCTCGGGCGAAAGCACATTGGGCACGATAATGTCTTCACCGGCCTTGTCGAAACGTTTGCCTGCGTTCAATTGCATCAACAATCGCGGACTGACATGGAATTTTTCACCCAGGGCTTCCGTGGATGATGCATACGCCAATGCAGGCAATTTCGATTTTGCCAGCATGCTTGCTGGGATGGCGACAAAAGGCCCAGCGGCGTCGGCATCCGTGATTTTGTAGCTGGTCAGAACTGGCAAATCGTCCTTGTTCAATGACGACCAGGTAGCAGCATCAATCACGCCGCTGACAGTCAGGCTGCGATTCGCCTGATAGGCGGAAATGGCATTTCGCATATTGCCGCCGAACGAGGCATCGATTTCGCCCGGCGAGAAATGCGCACGATCAAGCAATATCTGCGCTCGCAAAATCGCGGCATGGCTTGCCGTGGCATCTACCGTATCGAGCAAGGCGGCGTTATTGACGATATCGAGCGTCAATGGCGAACCTGATGCAGTGGCTGCAATCGCACCGGAAATGGATAAAGCCAATAGTGAATTCACCAGGGAAAATTTAAGCAGAGTGCGGGATGTCATTTTGATGCTTCTTGTTGTGAACGGAGAGAGCTTGATAATGACCCGATCAGCATGAACACAGCTTTTGCACGGCGTTGCCCAATGTGCGCCAGCGAACAGACAGTATTGCCGGTACAAATCCTCCGGGAAATCGCATGCACTTTTTTGCGAACAACTTCCGATACTGAGATGCATGAACTGACATGAATGGGTACACAATTTTCCGCCCTGATGTGTTTCAACGTACAGACAGGTTCAGCATTCAGCGTGCATCCTGAGCGCGTAAGAAACAGTGCGTCGGAATTTCATCGCGCCTGCAAACCGCTGAATCCATCGGAGACACCCATGAAAGTCAATCATATGAATCGCCTGTTGCTGGGCTTGTTTGTCGGCACCATCGTGGCGGGCTTTGGCAGTTCCGTGCTCGCGCAGCCTCAGCCGAAAGGCAAGCACGAACAAAGCGACAATGACAAGAAAGACAAGCAGGGCGAAGAAAAACAAAGTAACAAGCAGCAAAGAAAACCTTTAGAAAAACAGCTTGCAGAAAAAGCGGCTGCGCCACCCGTGAGCCAGCTTCCGCGGATTGAACAAGCCGAACGCAAGCAGGAAAACCGGATGCAGGCGCAGACTTCGCGCCAGAAAATCGAGCGGGAAAAAACCGCTCGTGACAATGCAAACCGGAAACAAAACGATGCCAGGCTTCCCATCACCCCGGCGCCTGCAAACCGCAATCAGGATGCCCGTCAACGTATTGCCGAAGCCAAAGACGATAATCGTTCGAAAGCGCCCGGCAATTCAAAAGACCAGAGACGTTTGCCAGCGCAGCAGCAACGCGTGCTGATCGTGCAGCAACAGCAGCGCGTAACGCAGTATCGCCAGAATGTCGCGCAAAGACAGAATGCCTCGCGCCAGCACGGCATGCAGCTGCAGCAACAAAAGCGCATGGCGCAATACAATTATCAGCAACAGTATTACGAACGCATGCGTCAGCAGCAAATTCGTTACCAGAACGAACGCTACGATTACAATAACGATCCCTATTTTTACACTGCCTCAAGTTATCGCTACAACCGTGGCGGTCGCTACTATGAAACCAACCAGTATGGCGCAAGCATTCTTCGCCAGGCATTGAACTACGGCTACCAGGAAGGCATGCGCGCAGGCCGTGCCGACCAGCAGGATCACTGGCGTTATTCGTATCGTGATTCCTATATTTATGAAGATGCCAACTACGGCTATAACGGCTATTACGTGCAGCAGGATGATTACAACTATTACTTCCGCCAGGGTTTTCAGCGTGGCTACGAAGATGGCTATTACGGTCGCCGCAAATATGGCCGCAACAATAATGGTTCGGATTCCCTGCTGAGTGCAGTGTTGATTACCGTGCTTGGCCTGCAATCGATTCGCTAGTCGGGCGATATGCTGAAAATTAAAGAGGTGGACTTTAGTCCACCTCTTTTTTTATTTTATTCGCCTCGAATGCAAACCATGGTTTTACAGCCCGAAAAAAGTTCGCTCGAACTCGGATACGGGCATCGGCCTTCCCAGCAAATAGCCCTGTAATTCATCGCAACGCAGCAGGCGCAACAACTTCGTCTGCTCTTCCTCTTCCACACCTTCCGCCACAACGCATAATTTCAGTGAGTGGGCCAGCGCGATGATATTGGTCACCAGCGACAAGGTATCCGGACTGGTAGCGACGGCCATCGTGAAGCTTTGATCAATTTTCAGTACATCGGCTGGCAATCGCGACAGATAATTCAACGAAGAATAGCCGGTGCCGAAATCATCGATGCCGATTTTGCAGCCCAAATCCCTCAAGTCCTGCAAGACACGAATGCATTTGCCGATATCATCCATGAACATGCTTTCGGTCACTTCGATATCGAGACCATGCGCACGGTTGGAGCTCTTCAGCAATGCTGTGCAGTCGTTGATGAAGTTGGCGTGGCGTAATTCGCGTGCCGATACGTTCACCGCAATCCGGAAACCGGAATGTCCGTGCGCATGCCAGCGCCGCCAGATCGCGAGCCCCTGACGTCGCACCCAGGCACCGACATCGATGATAAGACCGGTTTCCTCAAGAACGGGAATGAATTCTGCCGGGGAAACAAGACCACGTTCCGGATGCCGCCATCTGAGCAAGGCTTCGGCACCCGTCAGGCGATGTACTGCCGCATTGAATTTGGGCTGCAGGAATAATTCGAACTGATCCTGCGGCAAGGCAGCGCGCAAATCCCGTTCGAGTTCGGAACGCCGGGATGCGCGTGAACGAACCTCTTCGGTAAATGCGAGTACCGGCTGGTCACGACTTTGCGCTTCGGCGAGAACGGCGATCAGATTCTGTTCGATTTGCTCGGCATTCATACCGTGAGCGGGCGCCAGCAAGACACTCGCATGCAATCCGATATTGATTTCTTCGCCTTCGACCAGAAAAACCTGCTCGCAACATTTCTGCAATATCGATTCAACATGCGAAACCGATGTCTCGATATCGTCGCTCGAAGGATAGGCGAACAGGAATGCATCGTCACCTGGATGGGTAAACAAGGTGTCCTCCGGCATCAAGGATATCAAGCGTGAGCTCACGGCACGCAGCAGGTTATCGCCAAAGCCGCGGCTGCGCGAATTATTGTAGTAACGGAAACGGTCGATATCCATCATGGCCACGACATGCGGGCTGCGCTCGAGCCGTGGTCCGATCAACTCGGTAAACGATGTCCGACTCGGCAAACCGGTGACGGCGTTGTGATAGGCGAGATACTCCAATCGCTCGCTCTTCGCGATGAAGTCATGGCCATAATCGATTTCGGCCGTGAGCCGCTCGAGCAGTGCGATTTCCTCGTTGTCGTATTCCTGCGTCGTTTCCGAAAAAAGATTCAGTACGGCCCACGGCGGCGAACCAATCGGCAACACGATCTGGGCCGACACGCCTGCACGCGCTGCCCCGTCGCGCAAAAATTCGGGCAAGTCGGATTTGGAAAAATCCGGAATATTGATCCTTTTTGCCTGCAGGAAAACACGCACCGAGGGTCGATCTTGCGCGGCAGAGGCTTCCAGCGGCGCCGGACCCAATGCGGCAAGCATGCCGATCACGGCTTCGTCGCCATAGGAATTGGTCGATACCAAAAGATTGCCGGGTACCGGCTGGCTTATCAATGCGGCCTTGAAATGTCCCTGCTCCACCGCAACCCGGCAGGTGAGATCGAGCAATTCGTTGGCATCGCCGGCGCGCAACACCGAATTACCGTGCGCGCTGAGCACCGCTTGAATCCGCGCCAGTTGCTCAATCTTCCGCGCCTGCTGCATCCGCAAAGTGACATCGCGATCAATGCCCCGATACCCGACCATTTTTCCGTTTGCATCGATCAGCGGTTGTGCCTTGCTTTCAAGCAGGCGAATACTGCCGTCGCGATGCCGCCAATGCAGCACCCAGTTGTTCCAGCCCTGTTTAGCCGCAATCAATCCGGGCAATTTCATCTCAACCAGTTTGCGATCTTCCTCTACCAGCAGTTCAAGCGAAGCTTTTTTCATCAGCTCCGCCGACGAATAACCCAGTATTCCGGTAACGCTGTCATTGCTGTAGACATGACGACCTTCGAGATCCATTTCCCAGATCCAGTCTTCAGTAGTTTCGACAATTGCCCGGAAACGTTCTTCGCTGTCGCGCAAGGCCGCCTGCATGCGCTGCCTTTCCACTCTTTGTTCCGCCGCAAGCAATGCCCGCTCAATCGCTGGTTGCAGGCGGCGCAAATTGTCCTTCAGAACATAATCGGAAGCGCCGCGCTGCATGGCCTCGATCGCCAACTCCTCACCGATCGTTCCCGACACATATATGAAAGGAATATCAGGCGCAATTTGATTGGCGATTTCCAGCGCCTCCTGCCCGCTGAAACCGGGCATCGAAAAATCGCTGAGGATCACATCGGGTTCAAAGCTTGCAATTGCTTCGCGCAATGCGACAGCACTGCTGACAGCTTCAGCCAGAATAGGCCGGCCGAAATCATTCAAGGCGCGGATATTCAATGCAATATCCTCTGCTGAATCATCCACTATCAAAATACGCAAGGGCACGACTGACGAATCCATCATAAGTGACCTCCCTTTAGCTTGGCGTCTGGTTTACGACTGCCCAGTACATGCCGACCTGGGCGATGGTTTCATCGAATTGTTCGAAGTCGACCGGCTTGACGATATAGCTGTTCACGCCAGACAAATAACTGTTCATCAAATCACTTTCCTCCTGGGACGAAGTCAGCATGATGACGGGGATATGTTTTGTTTTCTCGGTACTCTTGAGCTTCCTGAGTACCTGCAGTCCATCCATGCGCGGCATTTTCATGTCGAGCAACACCAGCTTCGGCATGCCGTTGTCGCGATCGGCGTATTCACCTTCGCAAAACAGGTATTCGATCGCCTCGACACCGTCTTTTACCCAGGCAATTTCATTCACGATGCCGCGACGCTTCAGAACACGCATCGTCATTTCCGCATCATGTGCGGAATCTTCCACGAGCAGAATTTCGACCGTCTGGTATTTATTCATTAGCCGCCCCGTTCACCGGCAATTCAAATGAAAAACAAGCGCCTTTGTCTTTCTCGGCAATGGCAGAAACCCGGCCGCCATGGCGACTGACGATACGCTGCACGATCGCCAAACCGACCCCGGTACCTTCAAACTGGTCTTGCGGATGCATTCGCTGGAACACGCCGAAGAGTTTGTCTGCATATTGCATGTCGAAGCCTACCCCGTTGTCTTTGACCGAATAATGAACATGATCCCCTTCCTGCTCACCGGCGACTTCAATATGCGCTTCATTCCCGCGGGGTGCACTATATTTGATGGCGTTGGAAAGCAGATTGGTCCACACCTGTCTGAGCAAGGCCGGATCACCGGAGATTGCCGGCATCGCGGACACTGTGATTTTATCCATCGCATCGCCTTTGCCGGATGACAACTCAGTCAACACACTGGAAACCAGATCTTCCATATTGACCGTTTGCTTGTCCAAGGGCTTGCGACCCAGTCGCGAGAACGCCAGCAAATCATCGATCAGCATTCCCATTCTTCTCGCGCTGGCGATAATGATCTGCAGATATCGCTGCGATTCCTGCGGCAGTTGATCGGCGACGTCTTCCTGCAACATGCGCGCATAACCATCGATATGACGCAGCGGAGCGCGCAAATCATGCGATACCGAATAGCTGAAGCTTTCGAGCTCCTGGTTCGAGGCCTGCAACTCCTGGGTGCGGCCAAGCAGTTCACGGTTCAGTTGTGAAATCGCCTGCTCCGCTTCTTTTCGGGCGGTAATGTCGGCGATGGTCCCCAGCATGCGTGTGCGATCACCATCGGGAGATTCGTAGATTCTGCCATGCACTGAAATCCAGTGCTGGCTTTTGTCTCGCCATAAAATACGGCATTCGAAATTCAGGTCTTCGCCCTGCGTGGCTTTCTGGAACACTGCGTCAACACGCCCGGCATCGTCAGGGTGTACATACCGCGTAAACGAGTCGTAGCCCCATTCAGGCAAAGCAGTGTTATTGCCGAATATCTGGTCATGCAGCAATGAACGTTTTGTTTTCCCGGTGACGAGATTCAATTCCCAGTTGCCGATTCTGGAGACTTCATAGGCAAACTTCAGTTGCTCGCTCGACTGCGCCAGCTCGGCCGCAACATGTTCACTGTAGGCAAGCTGGCGAAGCAAGGCAAAAGCGCAGGCACCCAACAACACGATAGCAAGTCCGATGCCGCAAAACAGCATCCATTGGAATTGATCCCGACGCACTTCGTAGGCTTTGAGTCGTTCGGTCAGCAGCCGGTTTTCTTCCAGTCGTACCGACGCCAATATTTTTCGCACCGGCTCGATCGAACCCTCGCCGCTCGCATGAAATCGGGCGCGCGCATTCGTAAGGTTTTCGTCAGCTGAAAAAGTCGTATTCGCACGCATGATGGCATAACGTTTATCCAATCCCCACGCACATTCTTTCAGATGCTCACGCTGCTTTTTGTTATCGCCGACCAAGGTGATCAAGGTGCTCACCAAACGACCGGCCTCAACATAACTGGCATCGCGACTGGCAAGTTGTGCTGCCTGCCCCGAGATCAGAAAGCCGCGCTGGCTGGCTTCCATGCCTAGCGCACTATTTTCGAGCTCGATTGCCTGTTTCAAAACCAGCAAGGTATGCGTGACCATATTGCGGGCCTGAACTTCACGTCGGCTCTGCTGCCAGACAAGGGCCGCTACGGCGAATAGCAGGGTCAGGGCGAGACAGAAAACGACAAGCAGCTGCCTTCGGGTCAATCGTGGTGCACTTTTGATTGGCTGCACTGTCTCGATCACGTGGAGCGATCCTTGTTTATCGGCGAAGAGAGCAGAATACGCTCATTGATACCAAGTTATTTCACCAGTGCTCAACGCATATTAAACCGAATGACGGCCATGACTGGATCGTGGTACTGCGGCGAAAATAAAATCCAACGCGAGCATGATTGCAGAATGCACGATTGCCTCTGCGATGCACTTGAAATACAAGATCCGGAATATCTGAAAACGAACTACCTGCCTGCCATGGCTTCGGCACTCAAATGTCCGAATTCATGTTTCAGCAATTTGCGTAGCCGCTTTTGATTTTCTTCCGACATGGCCGTATGTTGTCTGAAAAAATCACGCAGGATGGAAATATCCTGCGCTTCTCCCAGTAAAATACCGAGCTTGCGGTCAGGTGCTGCAATCGATGGCAATTCGATATGGCAATTTTCCAGGGCCGTGTGTTGCTGGATGAGTCGACGACGGCGGCGACGCAATCTATGCCAGTCTTTTTCCTTGCCGCGGCTCAAGGCGATTTCGGCAGCTTCTTCGCAGGCCTGTATCGAATGCTGCATCGAAAGCGCCAACGTCCCGGCATCGATATGTTGCCAAGGCAAAACCGGCATCGCGGCAAAAACCACTTGCAGGCGTTCGCGCCGCGTCAAAAAATCCTTGTCGATCGCCTGTTCACAACGCATTGCTTCGGCCCTGGCAGCAATGGCCAATCGCTTCGCTGCATTCAGGCAAGCATGAATTTCCTGATCAGGATGTTTTTTCAGCAAGCGGTCCAGACTTTCCACCCGCGCCTGTGCATCCCGCAGACTCGAGAGGCTTTCGCAGATTTTTGACAGTTCATCATCGAGCATGCTTGCACCGGCGCCGAGAGCCGATTCGCCCAAGGCAAGACAGGCTCTGACACGTCGCATCGACTTGCGAGCCTGATGCACGCCCTCGTGTGCGCGGGAGCCACGCCATGCAAGGCAAACATTGGCTCGCTGCAATTGTGCCAATGCATATGCCTTAAGTTGATCGCCAGCCTGTCGAGGCATTTTTTGTACCGCCATCAAGGGGAACCCTTCAAGTTTATGCCGTACCGGAAGCCGATGATTTGATCGAAGTCATGCGCTTGCCGGTTATGAACATCTATTTCAAGCAGCAGGCATGCGTTTGACTGAAATCAAGGACAAATTTGCTGCAAGGCCCACACTGTTCCTGTAAACAAACACTTTCAAGGAGAAAGCATGAACCTGGTAGATCATCATCCGCTGATTCTGGAATTTCCGGAATTCCGGGAAAAAATCCACGCATTGAAAATGGCCGACAAGCATTTTTCGAATCTCTTCGAAAATTACGAAGAAGTCGACAAGGCGATTGTCCGGATTGAAAACGGCATTGAACCCAATACCGACGAATATCTTGAGGAGCAAAAGAAGACACGGCTGCATCTTAAAGACCAGCTTTATGCGATGTTAATAAAGCATAGCTAGGAAAACACCCTAGGGAACAGCCAAATGTTTTCTAGGGTGCCGGCAAGTTTCTTGTGAGTAGCTTTTCCAGTATCCAGCCTATTAGATAGAATTCAAGAATCCCCATCGAGAAGATTAGACATGATTCAACTGCATTCCTTGTTTGGTGCGTCAATGAGCCAACTTGCTGCAGCCAATCGCAAAAAAAATTCGCCAGAACTGAAAATGGCAGCGTAAGAATCGCATTTAGAATGGGGGCCTGCCACTCTCCTTGAGCCGACATATACAAATTACGCCCGGCGTAGATGGAAAAAGCAGAAGCTAAAAACAGCCCAAGTCTGGAAACTCGAAAATTCATCACCACATCACCGGCTACATGCAAATCAATTGCCCAGTCTAAGCGCAGCAATTGTCTTATGCACGAGCGATTTTCAGGGTCATCAGATTCAACCCTGATGCCGCAACGCTTCAATCGGATCAAGTTGCGATGCTTTCCGTGCCGGATAAAAACCGAAAAACAATCCGGTACTGACCGAACAGACGACGGCCAGCACGACCACTTGCCAATCGAGTTGCACCGGAAGGTCCTGGCTGAATTTCGATACCGCCAATGCACCCAGCACACCAATCGCCGTACCGATGGCACCGCCACCGAAGGAAATCAGCATGGCTTCGGCCAGGAATTGTCGTTGAATATCACCCGGCCCTGCGCCTACCGCCATTCTCAATCCGATTTCGCGAATACGTTCGGTCACTGAGACCAGCATGATGTTCATGATGCCGATACCACCGACCAACAATGAAATGCCGGCAACGGCGCCGAGCAGATACGACATCACTTTCGTGGCTGCGGTTCGAGTTGCGACGATTTCGGCAATATTGCGAACGGAAAAATCGTCTTCCGCACCCGGTGCAATTTTGTGGCGTTCGCGCATCAATACTTCCACTTCTTCCTGTACGTAGGCGAGGTCTTCCGCACGCGTCACGCCAATCGCTATTTGCTGCACGGCACCCGGCGGTCTTGCGGTCGAACCGGACAAGCGACGGCGCGCGGTTTCCAGTGGAATCATCACAATATCGTCCTGGTCCTGGCCAAACCCGCCCTGTCCTTTCGGCGCCAGAACGCCAACGACCTTGAATGGCACTTTGCCGATACGAATACTTTGACCAATGGCATCTTCTTCGCCGAACAGATTCAGGCGCACGGTTTCACCAATCACTACCGACTTTGCCGCACTGCTGTAATCCTGTGCCTGCAGATTTTCGCCCTGCGCGATTTTCCAGTTATTGATATCGAAAAAATCCGGTTGCACACCTTGCCAACTGGTGGACCAGTTGTTTTCCGCATAGACCAATTGACTGCCACCGCGAATACCGGCGGCAACATATTGCACTTCCGGAATCTGCGCACGAATGGCGGCCGCATCATCATCGGTCAATGTCCACTGGCTTCCGGCTCCGGTGCGAATGCCACCCTGATTGCCGGCGCCCGAACTGATATCAAGACGGTTCGAACCAAGACCGGAGACTAATTTATTGATTTCCGACTGGGTGCCCTGGCCGACCGACACCATGATGATTACCGCTGCGATACCAATGATCACGCCAAGCGAGGTCAGTGCACTGCGAACCCAGTTGCCGCGCAATGCGAAGACGGCAGTTCGCAAGGTATCGTTCAGCGTCATGCCGCTTTCTCCCCTTCAAATAACTTGCCATCACGCATTACGCAGATCCGATCGGCGTGTTCGGCAACTTTTGCGTCATGGGTAATCAACACCATCGTATGGCCTTCGTTCTTGAGTCGCTTGAACAAATCCAGAATTTCTTCGCCGGTTTTTGAATCCAGCGCGCCGGTGGGTTCGTCGGCAAGAATGATCGGCGGGTTGTTGATGATGGCGCGCGCAATCGCGACGCGCTGTTGCTGACCACCGGAGAGCTCGCCCGGAAGATGGGTCGCACGACCACTCAAGCCCACGGCATCCAATGCCTTTTGCGCCAGCGACATACGCTCGGCAATCGGTGTATTCGCATACCCGAGCGGCATCATCACATTGTGCAGGGCATCCATGCGCGTAAGCAGATTAAAGCCCTGGAAGATGAAGCCCAATTTGCTCAGGCGCAGCTTTGCAAGTTCTTCCCGATCCAGTGTCGAGACATCCACGCCATCACACAGATAGCGGCCCGAGCTTGGTTTGTCGAGACAACCGACCAGATTCATCAAGGTCGATTTCCCGGATCCCGATGCACCCATAATCGCAACAAACTCGCCTGCCGCAATTTTCAAATCGACCGCATTCAATGCAACCACCTCGGCCTGTGTGCCGGGATGGTATACCTTGCTCAAGGCCTGCGTTTCAATCACGAAATTATTATTCATTTGCTGTCGGTCGGGCGTGCGCTACCGATGATGATCAAGTCGCCTTCGGCCAATGCTTCACCCATGATTTCGGTGCGGGTGCCATCGGATGAACCCAGACGAACGGTAACCTGTTCGGGTTTTCCATCGACCAATTTATAGACCGGCGCACGTTTGGCGGTCGCCAAAACCGCCAATTCCGCATCCCAGGTATTTTGCTGTTCGGGTGACAACATCGAACGAAAAGGTGCAAACGATTGCTTCATGCGTTCGGCCATGCGGCGTGCACCATCGCCACCATTGCCATTGCCGCCTTGTCGTTGACCGCCACCCGCCGGGCCACCGAATGTGCGGGAACCTGCGGCCTGTCCTTCGGCTCTTGCTGCTGCCGCCTTGCGCATCGCTTCGGCGCGTTCGCGCATTGCCGATGCGGCGGTATCGAATGCGGCACGCTGGTTGGCATCCAGCTTCAGGCCATCGGCGACCTTGGCCAGGCTTTCGGAAATCATCACGCCATTGCGTGCCTGTGCACCGGCACCTGCGGTCGCTGTCTGGCTGGCTGCATCATTTGGTTTGAAACGCAATGCGGCATTGGCAATACTCAATACGTTGTCGCGATTGCTGATTTCAATCTCGGCATTCGCCGTCATGCCGGGCAATAAAGTCTGATCGCCATTTTCAACTTCCACCACGACCGGATAGGTAATGACATTCGAAGTATTCGTTGCGGCAAGACGAATCTGCTTTACCTTGCCGCGAAAATTACGGTCAGGGAAAGCATCCACGCTGAATTTTACCGATTGGCCGTTTCGCACTTGTCCTATATCGGCTTCATCGATCGCCAGCACGATTTCCATTTGCCGCAAATCACCGGCGATCTTGAACAGCACAGGTGTTTGCAGACTTGCAGCAACGGTTTGGCCGGGCTCGACCGCACGAGATAGCACCACGCCATCTACCGGCGAACGAATCACGGTTTTTTCCAGATCCAGACGTGCGCTATCGACATTCGCCTGTTGTTGCTTTACCTGCGCATTGGCCGAAACAATCCGCGCACGCGCCTGATCACGCACCGACAAGGCGAGATCGGCATCGGTGCGCGATACGAGTTGCCTCTTGGCCAGATCCGCTTTACGGGAATAATCGGCTTCCGCATTGCGGGCACTTGCCTGCGCTTCATTCAATCCGGCACGTGCACTGGCAAGCGATGCATTGGCCTGATCCAGACGAGCCTGGTAAGTACTCGGATCGATTCGTGCAATCACCTGATCTTTCTTCACGGCATCGTTGTAGTCAACGTCAACGGATTGCAATATGCCCGACACCTGCGTGCCGACATCCACGGTTGCGGTTGCACTCAAGGTTCCCGTAGCGGAAATCGCCGTGCGAATTTCACCGCGCGTAACGGCATCGGTGCGATACCCTTGCTCGGCCTTGTCAGCACGAGAACCAAGAAACCAATAAGCGGCGGCGGCCAGAACAAAGACGATGACGACGGGCCAGAGCCAGCGACGACGGGCCGGGGATTGCACGCGCGGTAGTGACGACATTCAATTTCCTTGAAGCGGGTTGAGTTGCATTTTAGCGGGTTGCGACTGAACAGTCGTGAAGAATTGAACACATGCCCATCAAGTGACGCCGCCAAAAGTTGAGGATGCACTGGCGGGATAAAAGGTCGCAAGCGAAATCTGGCAACGTTGAATTTCCTGAGAAACCGCTTTTGATACCGCACCGCCGTCTGTGTGCTGCCGTACCGACCCTGCGATTGAATCAAGGTAGACTTTTTCGGGAAAAGTTGACTCTGCGGCGGAGCAACGTCAATTCGAGGTGGGCATCATGGGACGACACAATCTATTTCTGGCATCCATCGTGGTTTTTGCCGCATGGATGTCGGGGTGTGCATCAATGCGCGGCCCTGTCGACAAACCGACGAGCAGGGCACTCAGCCCTGCCACCGACACGCCCTCGGCACGCTACATCCAATCCGAACTCGAAAAACACCCGTCGGATATTTCCGGATTCCGGCTCCTGAGTTTGAGTACCAATGCCCTGCTCAGCCGAATCACACTGGCCGACCATGCCGAAAAATCCATTGATCTGCAGTATTACATTTTCAAGAACGATGCTACCGGCCGACTGGTCGCACAACATCTGCTGATCGCTGCGGATCGCGGTGTGCGTGTCCGCTTGTTGCTCGACGATTTGAATCTGGAAGAACAGCGCTCGATGCTGGATGCCTTCGATTCGCATCCCAATATCGAAGTGCGACTATTCAATCCGTTCAAGACCCGCGAACCCTCGATACCCTCCAAAATCGTACAAGTGATGCTGGAAGCTTCGCGCCTGAATCGCCGCATGCACAATAAATCCTTTATCGTCGACAACAAGATTGCCGTGATTGGCGGCAGGAATATCGGCGATGATTATTTCGATGCCAGCGTCGATACCAATTTCCGCGATCTCGATCTGGTTGCCATCGGTCCGGTTGTCATCGACGCATCGCATAGCTTCGACGATTACTGGAACAGCGATGCCGCGTTTCCGGTAAGCGCCTACCCAGGCTCGGATAACAAACACGAAGACCTGAAACAGCAGCGTCTGTCCTTGGCAAAAGATGCACGCAAGTTTGCCGAATCCGATTATGCCGAAGCCGCCTTCAACGAACTGCCCGATGGCGCGACGGCAGACCGGCGCGGTCAATGGTTCTGGGGAAAAGCCGTTCTTGTCGCCGATGCGCCGGAAAAAGTCGAAGGCGAAAAACCCCCGGAATCACTGGTTCTGGTGCCCACGCTGGACTCCATGATCAGTGCATCCAAAAGCGATCTCTTGCTGATGTCGCCCTACTTTATTCCCAGCGACAGCAATGTTGAACATCTTGCGGCGCTTTCGAAGCGAGGTGTTTCCGTCAATATCCTGACCAACTCTCTGGCAGCGACGGATGAATTGGCGGTCTATGCAAAATACGCACCACACCGCAAACCCTTGCTGGAGGCTGGCGTCAATATTTTTGAACTGCGTCCGGCGCCGGGAAGTGGCATTCCTCAAAGCCATCCCGGCCAATCCTCCGGTGTCAGCCTGCATGCAAAAGCGTTCGTGATAGATGGCCGCTTTACCTATGTGGGCTCGATGAATCTGGACCCCAGATCCAAACTGCTGAATACCGAAATGGGACTCGTCGTCGACAATGAAGGATTGGCAAAAGCAGTCAAGGCGTTTTTCGACACGGCAGTACTTCCGGCCAACTCCTACCGGCTGTTGCTCAGTACGGATGCAAAGCCGGGCAAGCAACGTCTTTTGTGGTCCACCACCAATAAGGGCGTGGAAACATTGATGGATGATGAACCCGACACCACTGCGGGCCAAAGGCTTAAAATGCGTCTGATGAAATTATTGCCGGTTGATGGACTGCTATGATTTTTTTTCGAACGGACTCCGCATGAAATGCCGATTTGCTCTTTTGGTACTGATGCTTTTTTTCATGCATTCCGCCCATGCACGTGATTCGCACGAGCAGAAAAAAATCGATTATCTGATCAGCTCGATCGCCCATTTGAAAGGCGCGACCTTCATTCGTAACGGCAGCGAATACAATGCCGAAAAAGCCGCCGAGCATTTACGCCAAAAACTGGATTATGCCGGCGAAAAAATCAACACCGCGCGGGAGTTTATCGACAATTGTGCGACGGGATCCTGGCTTAGCCACCGCAAATACCGCATCCGTTTCAGCGATGGCCACACGCAAGATTCAGCGACCTACCTGTATGGCCGATTGAAAGAATACGAACTATCAAGACCGCCTGAAATACCGAGGGTGCGCATAGCGCACCCTTTGCCCAAAAGCTGATTTCCCGAGGCTTACTCGACCGTCGCAACCGGGGTCTTTGCACGCAGGTAGTCGCCCGCACTCTTGGCCAGCGTCATGAAATCCGATGGCATCATGATCAAGGTCGTCGTGTTCTGTTCGGCACCGACTTCGGTCACCATCTGCATGCGACGCAGTTCCAGTGCGGCAGGATTCTCCGCGATGAATTGTGCGGCATCCCTTAGTTTCAGTGACGACTCGAGTTCGGCTTCCGCCTTGATGATACGGGCACGTTTTTCGCGCACAGCTTCGGCCTCGCGTGCCATCGCACGCTGCATGCCGACCGGAATCTCGACATCTTTCATTTCGACCATTTCAACGGTCAGTCCCCAGGGATGGGTTGCCGTATCGACCATGGTACGCAAGGTCTTGTTGATTTGATCGCGCGATTTCAATACTTCGTCCAGATCATGCTGGCCGATGATATTGCGCAAGCTGGTAAGTGCCACCTGATATACAGCCGAATGGTAGTCTTCAACCGCGTTGATTGCCCGCTCAGGATCCACGATGCGAAACCATAGAACGGCATTGACCTTGATGGTGACGCTGTCTTTTGAAACGGTTTCCTGACGCTCGATATCCACCGTGCTGGTCCGAATATCCAGTTTTCTTTGCCACTCGATTACCGGGATATTCCAATACCAACCAGGGCCACGAATGGCCTGAAACCGCCCGAGTCGGAATACCACCGCACGTTGATACTCCTGACAAATCCTGAAACCTGAAATCGCGATAAAAATCGCACCTGCCATGGCAAGGCCCATCAGCACCCAGAAAATTTGCATAGTTCTACTATCGTTCCTCTTGTGGCGCCTGCGATCGGGCGAAATGTCCGGTCTTTTTCAGGCGGTAGGACTACGCTACTCCTGCGTTTTGGTTTGCGACGTCATACCCCCGGTGCTATAAACCCGGGCGACCAATCCCGAATCGCAGTAAAACTGTCATAAAGCTGGCATAAACTGCCCGATCAGGCAGGATTCGCCATGTCGCCGTGGCAGTACAAAACCAGGATCGGGAAACCCATGTCCACGACACGAAGCATTGCGGTATTGCTGGCACTCTTTTTCTCCGCATTTGCCGTGCTTGCGGGGCAGACCTATATCAATATCGAGCAAAGGCTGAGCAGCGAACAGTTGCGTGAAACCGGCCTGGATACGCTCTCGCCCGCCCAGCTTGAACGCCTGAACCAATTGCTGCGGGAAGACACGGCGAAAGCAGTGGAAATAGAAAAAGCCCAGCACAGGGATCAGCCAGTTCGCGATTCCTATATCGGGCTCGATGACAAACCGATTAAAAGTCGCCTGACCGGTTCGATAGACGGCTGGGATGTCGACACCATCTTCGAACTCGAAAACGGACAGAAATGGAAAGTACTGAAGGGCTACATGAAACTTCGCAAGCCGATGCAGGCACCGGAAGTATTGGTCGTTCCGGGCGTTGCGGGTCGCTGGTTTTTGCAGGTGGATGAAGACTTGCCGAAGGCGCGTGTCTACCGCATTGACTGATACCGGCAAAGACCGGCACTTCGTCAAATCATCTGCCTATCTTTGTACCCTGGCATTCACCACGCCGTGAATGCCTTCCTTCAAGTGTTCCATTTCCTCATGCGTGATCAATCGCGCCGGCACCCCGCCCCATGTTTCATGCGGGCCCACTCGCGAGCCCGGCAGTAAAACCGAATGCGGCAATAACGTCGCCCCTTCTCCGATAATCACATCGCCCATGACGGTGGCATTCTGTCCGATCGTGGCGCGTGCGCCTATGACTGTTGGCGCAATATTCAAATGGCCGCCACCGCCGTAATGCGCGAACAGATGCACGCTGCCGCCAATCACGGCATCATCGCCGACGGTGAGCAGACAGGGGTCTGAAATAAATTCGGTATTGATGAAGGCGCGGTGCCCAATCTTCATGCCCATCGCACGCAGAAACGCATCACCGAACGGCGTCAATGTCACAAAAGGCAGGAAGGTATATCGCACCAGATAAAACAATCCGTTGTGGATATACCAGGGCAAAGCGGCATAGGTGTAATAACTGCCCTTGAAGGGTTTCACGCGTGTCGGTAACAGAAAATTGAATACCGGTATCACCAGCAACAAAGTAAAACCCGCAATGAAAAACGCAAGCCCGCAGGCAACTCCGAATATCGGCCATTTCAACCAGGGATTGATATTATCCAGCCACCACCAGCTGCTGCCAAGAAACCAGAGCGCAGGTGCCAGAGCCAATCCGATTGCAAGACTGGCCACTGCATAGAGCACAAGAATCGCCGCAGCATGGGAGAACACGCCAAAGCGTCGAATGAAACGATCGAGCATGCCGGTCGGTGGCGGATTTCTGATATGCGGAAATACGGATGCAGAGTGGGCGACTTCAGACGAATCCTCGGCTTTTGGCAAATCCATATTCACTCCTGATCAAACATAGGTCGACTGATGCAAGACCTGGCCGGTCATTTCACGATGCGCCCATTCCGGTTTCAGTTCAACCGCTTTAGAGCGAAAGATTTTTTCACGGGATTCGGAGCATGGCTCGATATTCAAATACCCCGCATCTGGATGACTTTGGCCACCAGCATCAAAAAAACGAAGATGCCAAGCATGAAATACGCCACCCGGCGACTGCTCTTTCCGGTTTTCATCTGCCACACACCGTATAGCAAGGTGGTCAATGAAAATGCCATCACCAGCATGAAAATACCCAGCACGATGAATGCCTGGCCCGGACTGCCCGAAAACCGGGTTCCGTCCACCTCGACTCCGGGATGCAACAACATCGGCACCGTGTAATAACAAACCGCGCCCATTAATCCGCTCAGAAAAAGCCCGCAGACAACTAGACCAAGACCGAATCGTCGCGACCAGCGTCGTGATTGCAGTCCTGCACCGCATTGCGGACAGCGTGATTTGAATTGATGCGTTTCGTAACCGCAAGACCCGCAGCGACTCAGATCTTCCGGATCACTGCCATCACCCCGGCCATGAAAAAAATCGGGTTTGCCAGGCAACAAGCCTCCGAAATGCGCTGTTATTTTTCTCGCCTCCCGCCATGCCGTTACCGGCACGGGGAAACGCAATGCAGTTCGCGTGGGTGAATGCGGAACGTCCGAAGCACCTTGCCCACCACCGGGATAGTAAAGTGACAATTCGATATAGGACGAACCGCTTCCTCCATCATGCAATTCCGAATGGGTTATCTCGGGCGTTCCATGCGTCGGCATTCGGTGAATGCTGCCGTCAATCTGGATAGCTGTTTTTCCGACGATAATCTCGATTCCGTCTGCGGGAATTTCTTCGCGAATGGATAACTCATTCAGCAGCACGCCCGGCTGCCGATGGATTTCATCATTCAATAATCTGAATTGGCGCCAGCTCTCTGCGTCGATGCGCCAGCGTCCGAGAATACCCTCCCCACGACCGAGTGCTTCCGTTGCACGCTGATCCCGATGCCATATCAAGGAAAACAAACCACCAAAAATAATGGCTGTCATTCCGTAGCATGAAAGCAGGGCCCTGGCAGTATCACCGGCAAATGCCTCGGGCAATAGAAAAGCGGCGGGTGTGGCCATGATTCCACTGGCAAAAACGAACAGGGCACGATTACGCCAAAGCCCGGCATTCCGCATAAAGTCATTCCCCGATTTGCTATGCCACGATTTTACCGGGATTGCCGGTTATGACATTTCAAACGCCGATTCGCGACCGATGCGGACAATGGCTCAGGTATCAAACCCGTGCTGGTTGCCACACTTTGCAGCAATGAAAAGGCATTAGGCAATACGTTATCGAGCAGTGACCGGTATCAGGATTTCATTGCGGCGCATGAACCAGGGTTTGAATGGCGGATCATATCGGGCCCAGCTTGCTGCACCCGTGATCGCAAGCTTGTTCTTCGCAATCCATGCTTCCAGTTGCGATTTATGGTCTTGGTATCGCTGCTCGCTCCATAAGCCGGAGTAACGAATGGCGGCAACGCGCTGCATCGGCACAAGCCGCAGCGTGACATCGGCATCATTGGGTTTTGGCAGTGTAGCTAGGGTATACGAAGCCGGCATCATGAAACTTACCACCCATTGCTTACTGCCGGGATTACCGCTGGCTTGCTGGCCTACCGGTGCGGTCATGCTTATTTTTTCGGACGCCGGCGATTGCGACACCGGCGCCGTCATCGCCACTTTATTGCGCGATTGATTATTGCCGGAGATATATTTGAAAAGCCGGTTGAATGCCTTGCCCGAGGCATCTTCGAGACTTCCCTCGACACGTGTCTCGGCAAGGATGTGCGCATCATAATCGCGGATTTCAAAGACTCCCTCTTTCCTGACGAGGGTATATTTTGCTTCTTCGGTTGCCATGGCGGATGTCACTCCCAAAAGAGACAAAACAAGTACGGAAACAATCAAGACTGTGCGGTTCATGCTGCCACCCTGCGACTTCGGTAGTGCATAGTGGCTGAATGTCCGTGAATGGGCCGAGAAGCAGGACTAGCCTGCAAAACCGCCGGCAGGCAATGGCCAGATATGTGGCTTTTCAGTACCGAAAGACGGAATTTTCTCGTATGATCAAATCATCGGTTTCGTCACATTCATGCTCTGATGCAAGGAGACGCTATGAAGACTCAGGTCCAGCCCTATCTTTTCTTCGGTGGTCGCTGCGAGGAAGCACTCGATTTTTATCGCTCAGCCGTCGGAGCGGAAATACAGATGGTGATGCGATTCGACGAAAGTCCAAAACCGATGCCGCCCGGTGTGCTGCAAGCCGGATTCGAAAGCAAGGTAATGCACTGCAGTTTCCGCATCGGCGAAACCGAATTGCTGGCCTCGGACGGTTGTGATGACAAATCGAGTTTTCGCGGCTTCTCCCTTGCTCTTGGCGTGCCGACAGAAGAAGAAGCACATCGCGCATTCAATCTGCTTTCCGATGGTGGACAGGTGCAGATGCCGCTGGGGAAAACCTTCTGGTCTCCTTGCTACGGCATGTTGACTGACCGTTTCGGTATCGGCTGGATGGTGATGGTACCTGCCGAACAATAGTTGACACAGACTGACAGGATCAGAGAGGCCATGCATATCAAAAGTGCATGGCTTTTTCTTTATCTGTGTGTTTTCGCACGGAACTTCATGCATCGCGGAATGCAGAATGGAAATCACGATTTGAGCAGCTTTCCGCTGCCCGCTCATTCCTCAGGAAGAAATCCATGACCGTTGCCAGCGTAATGACCGACACACCCGTTTGCTGCACCCCGAAATCGACATTGACCGAAGTGGCAAAAATGATGGTGGACAATGATTGCGGACAGATACCCGTGGTTGAAAACATGGCCACGCGCAAACTGGCCGGCGTGATCACCGATCGCGACATCACGACAAGAATCGTTGCGGAGGGGAAAAATTCCTCCGAAGCCTTTGCCTCGGACTGCATGAGCTCGCCCTGTATTACGGTCAAGCCGGAAGACAGCATCCAGAGCTGCTGTGCCTTGATGGAAGCCAACAAGATACGCCGGGTACCGGTCGTCAATGCCAATGATGAAGTGGTCGGGATCGTCTCGCTTGCCGATGTTGCACGTCATGAAAATGCGTCCACCACCGCTTCGGTCGTGAAAGAAGTGTCCAGTGTTGCCTGATACGTTTCAATGGCTATCCATTTCGATAGCCATCTCGATATTCGATTCAAGGCTAGCAATGCATTGATTTCACACTCACGATTCTATTTATTTTCATGATGGTGAAAATCATGTATCCAAAAAAATATTTTTTCGCGCTCGCTTCACATTGATGCGAATGGCGCGTGATTTTTTTGCGTTTGATGTAGAAAAACAGCCGTATTTTTTCACCGCGCGCCGACTGCACGACATTTATTGTGAGCACACGAATAAGCATCCCTGCAAACTCGCAGATCTATTCGTCTCCCCCCAATCCAATGGAGTCATCACATGAAGATTCGTACAATCGCTTCCGCCATTGCCATCACCCTCGCTTTATCCACCACGGCAATCGCCGGTTCGATGCAGACAAAAGATCCGATGGTCGGCGGCGCCGCCATGTATCCGAGCAAGGACATCATCGACAATGCCGTCAATTCAAAAGACCACACGACGCTGGTCGCGGCCGTGAAGGCTGCCGGCCTGGTCGATACTCTGAAAAGCGCGGGTCCTTTTACCGTATTCGCACCTACCAATGAAGCATTCGCCGCATTGCCTGCCGGTACCGTTGATACGCTTCTCAAACCGGAAAACAAAGAAACGTTGACCGGCATACTGACCTATCACGTGGTGGCCGGTACGCTGGACAGCAAGGCACTCGACAAACAAATCAAGGCCGGCGGCGGCAAGGTATTGCTGACAACCGTGCAAGGCGAACAACTCACTGTCTCCGGCAGCGGCAGCAAACTGAAAGTTACCGATGCAAAAGGCAACGTCGCCAATATCACGATCAACAATGTGTATCAGAAAAACGGCGTAATCCTGGTCATCGACAAAGTGCTGTTGCCGAACTAGATTTTTTTCGGCACCTGAATTGAAAGGCGGCTTCGGCCGCCTTTTTTTTGACAGCCTTATCGTCTCATCAGCTTCATATCGCTATCAAGCCAGGTTTATTCCGGTTTCTCCGGACGCCGTTTCCTGCCAAGCAGGCCTGCGGTCACCAGAGTAAAAATAATACCGACCGGTAGTGGCTCGATGAACGTGATGGCAATATTGAACAGCGGGTTCTTGTACATCTGCATGAACTCGTTCATTTCCTTTTGTTGCGCTGCGATCTGCATTTCGCTGGCTCCGGATGCCCTGGCCTGCTCCATGGCGTAGGCGGCATATTTTTCGCCGAAATCCGGTGCGAGCTTGTAGTAAATCAATTCCCAGGTAGCGACATAGCAAATGCAGATGATCGCGGTAATCAGGATACCAACCAGAAACGCGCGTCCAAAACCGATTGTGCCACCGGCGATATTGTCCCGATAGGACCTGACGCCGAAAAACACCATCAGGAAGGCAAGCACCATCGTGGTGTAGCCGATGATAGCGCCTTTGTCGAAACCGATTTGATCCTGAAACGGCAGGGTGCCAAGCATCATGACCGATAAAATGGCGCCGCCGATGAGGCCAAAGCTCAATACTATTTTTCGCATAAAAACTCCTGATTGATCACGAGGCTTCCATTCAACCTGCCGGACTTGTCTGGCGCATCACCCAAATGGGTGATTTTGAATACTCCATCGCCACATCATGCAAAAGCATGAGGGCGATGACGGAAAAAACTCCCGCTTCAGGGGATCAAGCGGAGCTGTCTTGCCAGTTGCACTGCCTGTGTCCGCCGTTTCACGCCCAGCTTGTCGAACACATGGCTCGAATGTGTCTTGACGGTGTTCTCGCTGACGAAGACGTGTGCCGCGATTTCCTTGTTGCTCATGCCATCGGCCATCAGCTGCAATATCTCCAGCTCACGCGGCGTAATCGCCAGGGATGCGAGCTTTAACTGGTCTCGCTCGAACATGGCTGGCGCCGGCACCTCGATCTTCTGTACCACGACAATGCTTTTATTCCGCGTCAGCTTGAGACCGAGCCAGATACCGAGACCGGCAAACATGGCGGCTACCAGTCCACCATAGATTTCGATCGAATGTTCCACCACAAGCCAGCGATATTCGATGAGCTTGAGTCCGGCGATCAAGATGCCGCCGAGCATTCCGTAGATGAGCACTTCTTTGCGCATGGCCCATTCTACAAGCGAAAATCCCGGACACGTAAGCAAAAAAGCCGCGAATCAACGCGGCTTCCGGAACGAGGTCTTTTGCAATTACAGATTGTTGAGCATCGGAATCTGTGTTCCAGGATGATCAGCCGCCGCATTCGGTCCGTACTGCAGCCAGCGATAGGCGATCAATGAACCGAGCCATACGATCGGAGCCGCAACGATCAAACCCACGCCGCATAACAGAAAGCCGGCCAGGATGATCAGACAGTTCAGCAACGCCAGCAAAAACAGGTTGAGACGATTATTCGTGGTAACCGAAGAGCTGTATTCGAAGGCTTCGAAGATACCCAGATCGCGATCAACCATGGCGGTAAGGAAATAGCCGTAGCGCATGGCAATGTAGATGCCGGGAACAATCAGCAACAGCAAGCCGATTATCATCGCGATTCCAAACAGGATCGAAGCGCCCAGAGCCGGCAATAATTTGGAACCGCCGCCGAACAACATACCGATCGATACTTCCCTTCCCGAAACGAAATTCAGACCAACCCGCACCAGACCGAGTTGCATGAAGATCGACAATACCTGCTGGAAAACCTGCCCCACTCCCTGCACCAGCAAGGCGAGCGTGCCAAAATCATTCGGTGCCCCGCCGTCGCGGGAAGAAACGACCAGTACCACTTGCTGCACGATGCCGATGATGAACGATAAACCCATCACAAGCGCGAAATAGACAAGCCCTACCAGAAATACATTGGCAAATTGCCTGCGGGTAATTTCATAACCGCGACTGATACAGGCCATCGGTTCCAACTGTTCGCTGCCGTGTTCGATCTCCGTCAATGCGGGACCCGTCGAATTGAAAGACTCGCTCCAATTGCTCTCGGGTGCTGCATAAGGATTGGCAGCATTCGACGCCGGCATTGCCGGCGCGGAAGTCACGGCAAAGATTCCGGGCACCTGACCGGCGGGTGTCCAGCCTTGCATGGAGGAATTCCAGACACTGTCCTTGATCGCATCGAGGCCACCGGTTCTGGCAAGCTCCGCCAGTTGCTCAAACGTCACCGGACCATTTTGCTTACCGTCACGTGCATAAAACCATTCCGTCATGTGTCACCTTTGATATGTGCATTGCAAAAATATGGCGCCCTGATAGATCGGACGGAAAAGCCGCACTCACTTTTGCCTGATGCTACGCGGCATCAATGCCTTGTCAAGTTTTCCCTATCGCGTTTTGCGTCGGCGTCTGACATCCCGTTCGAGCGATTCCGGCCAGTAACCGAACCAGCTGCTGCCTTCCGAAAGAGATCGATAGCGACGCATTACGCCGTGCACCAAGGCAAAAAAACCGACGGCAAAACCGAAGGCAAAACCGGCGCCATGGGCGACGAAGTTGACTTGCACGGCATCCATCACGCCACGGCCCTCGAAGGTCATGAACACGTCCATGCCAAACCAGAGAAGCAGCATCCAGAAAGCTTTCAGGCGTATCGTTGTGAGGGTGAAGACCAGGAACATCACACGCACGGCAATTGGCTGGCTGAAAAACATGACCGCGCAGGCTCCGGCGATCGTCGCGATGCAACCGGATGCACCCACAGAAGGAATCATGGTCTCGGGATTGGCAGACACGAACCACAGATCCCCGGCAAGACCGCCAAGAAAATAAAGCAGCAGGAATCCCATCGGACCGAGTGCATCTTCCACGCTGTCGCCGATCAACCACAAGAAAAGCATATTGCCGAGCAAATGCAGCAAGTCGCCATGGATGAAATTGGCCGTGATGAATTGATACCAATGCCAATGGCTTGGCGTTAAACCATATTGATCAAACCAGTTGCTCTGGCCATCTGCCGACGCTTTCCACATCACGATGAAGACCGCGATATTCAGAAATATAAGCGTATAAACGGCCCATGGCGTGTGCTTGGCGGTATCTTCCTCTTTCCAGGGCAGTAGCCAGATCATTGTGGATTAAACCCAGGGATCGGCATCGATTTTTTATCGCGATTTTGCTGGGACAAATGAAATTCCAGAAGTCAGACGGGCAGCCGCAATTTTATCCCGAATGGCATCGTGGATTTTGATGTTTCCACTCCAAGTGATAAAAAACTTCAGTCTGACGATCTTGCTTCCGCCAAGAGCTGGCGCACCAGATTCTGCTGGGCGCTGAGGAATTCGACTCCGGCCCGGCCTTCGGCAATACGCACGATACGGCCGTCAATCTCGATGCTCTGTTCACCGGCAAGCAGGAAACGCAAACGGACCGTTGCCCCTATCGCGATATCAGCCGGCAAATTCCACTCCAGAGCGGCTCCGCCTTCGGAAAGATCAATCACCGCCGTTGCCGGTGCACTGGGCGCGACAACTGCCGTCAGATTCACGCGACGGCGCGGATATTGCCTTTTGTCGAAACGGCTCATGTCGTCATGGTGCCGCATGTCATGGCCCTTCGCAATGGGCTGACGATACCGGGAAATATCGGGGAAAACAGGAAGAAAGACACAGGCACCCGGCAATCGCCTGCATGACACCCATAGACATGTTGAGGCGAACCGAAGCCAGGCATGCACTGACTCTTGCGCATGCCATATTTCCGGTGCCTATAATCGACTGCCAGCCTGTCATTTCGATTCTTTCTCCGGATTTATTTCGAGGTGTTTTATGCGAATCGCCCAATCCCTGATCTTGGTAAGCGTCCTTTTCACTTTGTCTTCCCTTGCCGTCTGCGAAACGAATAGTCCGCAAGGCAGCTTGAAATCCGACTCAAGCAAGAACGGCAAGGCGCTCGTCGGCCCCAGGATCAATGTCGGCCAAGCGGATCTGGGCGGACAGATATCGGCCATCAAGAAAGCGATTGAAGAAGGTGTGATGTTCAGCGAATTGCCGCAAGCCGATTTGAACAAAATCAATACCGATCTGTCGTTTTTTTCCGAGCTGGCATCGAAAACGAATGCAGACACCTCCAATGCCAGTCTCGCCAGCAACGACGTCCTTGCCAGACAAACCAGACTCAATGCATTGCTCGATCGCATACAGGAAGACAGCCGCCTGGTCTGCAAACGCGAGCAACTGACCGGAAGCCATCGCATGACCCGCACATGCAGCACCGTTGCCGAAATCAACCGGATCTCGGAACAATCCAGATCTGCCTGGAAGGGACGCAACGAAGCAAAACTCGATGCACCTCGCACTGTTCAATAGGTGATTTAACACGGCTTGAGAAAAGCGGATTCGTTCGAGAAAGCTTTTATCCATCGAATGAATCCGGTTTTAATTTTTCGTTCGATACTGCGCCGGCTTTTCGCTGTCACACCAGATGAATCAATAACCAGGCCGGCACGCCAAGATAGAAGAATGCGCGGCCCAGATGCTCGAGTACACGTCTCACGGCAATCGAACGTTCCTGGCTCAATGCCATCGACAACACCGTGATCGTCTCGATCACGATCCGCAAGAAAGCGGCAAACAACACCATGCCCATGGCCCATGAAGCCCACCATATCGCGAATGCAATCAAGTAAGCCTTCAAGCCAAACGTGTAGTACTCGCCGAAAGTTCCACCGAAAGCAATGTGTTGATGCAAGCGGAAAGCCGGCACCGCAGGTACCAGTGGAAACAGCACGAACTTCAGGAAAGCATGATCGATGCGCCAACGTGGAATGGCATGACGCAGCCGCGCATAGCTTGCAGCACTGGCCGACATGGAATCCGCATTCGCAAGTTGTCCACCGGCGAAAATCAGGCTTGCCCGCAGAGCCGCCGGATCAGGCAGCGCAATCGCATGCGACCAGCGCTTGCCCGACGACAGTCGCAAACACACGCCGGTGCGAGGCAGTGGCAATTTCCAGACTTCCAAAGCCGTGATTTCTTTTACCGGAATTTCGATACGCCGTTCGCGCTGCTCCAGCACAAGTATTCCGTTTTCAATACGCGCACTGGCGGCGAAGGAGCGCATGATGGCCCAGGCTGCCAACTCGGGCGTCAGTACCAGTGCCGCAAACATCTTGATTTGCATCAGGGTATTGATCTGCTCGCTATCGCCGAACAGTATCTGCATTCCAATCCAGAGCAAGCCTGCGCCGGAAAACAATCGAAGCATGCCCGCCGCGACGCGCCAGAAAGACGGCAGCACCACCGTGTCGGCATGGAAGTTCTCTTCCGGCGTTGAAGTTGTAGCCGAAGCGATCGCACTACGCGTCAGTCCGCGTCGTGGCAATCCATCAAAGATCGCAAACACTGCAAGCAAAAGAAGAAACACAAAACCCGCGCGGCCAACCCAGTCGCCCCAGATCACCATCAAGGTCGGCCGTGGTTCAGTGACCGACACTTCGCCGATCAATAATTTTCTCTCGCCCATCGTGGTCTGCGCCACTATGGTTCCGCTTGCATCGATCACGGAACTGATGCCATTGGCGGTAACGCGGACTTGCGGAAGACGTGTCTCGATGCTGCGGAACGCCGCCACGGTCTGATGCAATTTTGCACCAACCGGAAATTCGGTAAACCATGAGTCGTTCGACATGCCAAGAATGACCTGCGCACCGAGACGCGCGCCATCGATACCGAGCTTGGTATCGACATCATCAAGACAGATCATCGGCATGACCGGAATCTCCCGACCATCGGCAAGTCGAAGGGGAAACACGCGCGCTCCATCACCCGGTTTCCAGTTTCCGGCACCTGGTAACCAGCGACGAATACCGGCGCTATCGAACCATGAAGGTAAATATTCCGTGTAGAGGAACAGGTCGGTCTTGCGATAAAAGCCGAGCGTGCCAGCCACCGGTTCGACGAAGGCCGCCGCGTTGTACTCGCCAATCGCGTCGCTGTCATAGGTTCCGAATACCAGAGGCACCTTCACCGCCGTAACGAAATCCCGAATCTCCTTGTCGAGCTCCGCGCCGCCCTCACTCTTCGGGTGATCATAGGTCGTCGGGTAAACAGTTTCCGACCAAAGCAATGCATCGACGCGATAACGTTCGACGGCTTCGCGTGACATTGCGTAATGGGTATCGAGTACATGACGAACAACTTCATAGGCGCCCATTTCACGGCGCAGGCGTTCGTAGTCAACGATGTTCGATTGCACCATGCCGACACGCAGGGGGTTTCCGGCAGCTTCCTGCTCGGAAGCCAAAGCGGAAATGCGGAAAGCTCCATAACCAGCCATCATGATCAGCACACCGGCGGCAAGTATCAGTGGCCGAAGCAATACACTCGCCCTCTCGCGTCGATGCGTAATTGCAAACGCAAGACACTCGTTGATCAGGATCAATAAAAAAGTCAGGCCGGCAGCACCGCCGACGTCCGCGATTTGCCGCAGCAGTTGCGAGGGATGCAAACCCTGTCCAATCGTGTCACCCAGTAATTTTGGAACAAGCCATTCCGTTGCCACCCAGGCCGATGCGCCGGCAAGCGCGCGCACAAAAGGACCATAGCGTCTGCCTGCGAGTTGACGAACCAGCGCGAAAGTAAAAATCTGGAACTGCAATATAGGCGCCGCGATCAACACCACGAGCAGGCCACTCAGCGAACCGATGCCGGTATAGGTACCAATCGCAATCCCGAACCACCCAAACACGGCGGCAACAAAAAAAATGCTCATCAACAAACCACTGCGCGCGGCACCTGCCACGGTCGGGATCTTGTCCAGCACGAGCATCCATGGCACCAGCGCGATAAAACCGATCAGATAACCATAGCCGCCATGCGAGTACAGGCCCAGCAAGGCCGCACTTAGGACAAGACCGGCAAGCGCTTGCCAGCCGGGGCGAGAAAACCATTTCATGTTCAGATCTAGGGTCCCCCTGGCTCCAGCGGCTCAGGAATTTCGATGGGCCTGATCACGAGCCCGGGCGGTGCCATATTCGACGGTACAACGCGATTGTCCGGAATGGCGATACGCTGACCGGCGCTGTCGAAAAAATCAAAATCGGGCGAGAACATCAGGATCGGTTCGATACGCTGCCCGTCATCGGTCGCCTGAAAATGCCGGACATAGCCTTCGGGCAACACATAATCATCCGGCACCGCCAGACCGATCATTGGCGGACTGGTTCCGGGCGGATTAAAAGCACCGAGACCGGTATGTATGCCGGCATCATGCAATCGATCAATCACTTCTTCCATGCGCGGCGCCTGTCCCGGCGCAACATAATTGGAAAGGTCATCCGGATCTTTCGATGCATGCGCAGGTCTCGCAACTAGTTGGCCGCCACTTTGATTTCCAGCTGCTGATGATGATGCGGCGGCACTGTCGCCAACATCCGATGAAGACGAGCTGGTAGTTCCGGAAACGCTGGAAGCGTCAGCGATATCAACAGCTCCCGACTCGGCCTGATTGAGCATCAGTGTCCCGACATAAATCGCGAAACAGATGACCAGTACGCCTGCGAGCAACTTGTAAAACAGAACCGAACGACTGCCGTGATTGGCGTATTCGGTAACGCGCACGCCATCGCCGTCCTTGTCGGACGGCGAGGCGTTCTTGCTTCCGGAATCTTTCATCGATGCGTTCTATGCATCAAATCAGAATGGACCGGTCGGGCCATAAACCGACAGTCCGTAGCCCATGCGTTCATGGCCGTACTGGTTCCAGATCGGATTCTTGCCATTGGTGAACGTGGTGTAGCGTGGCGCACCGGAACTGGTAGTTCCACCGAACAGGCCGGCAGATACCGTGCCGCCGGTATAGGTCGGATGCGTATCGTCGGACTGGATGTAATCGTAGCTGCTCGACGAGGAGACGAAATGCGTATTGGCGTCACGCAATGTCGAACGCAATGTCGTGGTAATGCGGTTCACGTAATTCGCTTCGGTTTCGCCTACGACATATTTCAGGGCATTGGAATCGATGGCACCGTCACCGTTGCTGTCGTAATCGGCGCCCATATAGTCGGCGAAATTATCGGCGCACTTGAAGCCCTTCTGGCTGGCATAAGTACACATCCAGTAATTCATTCTCGCGATGGAGGGCAAAAACTTGTCGCGCATATTGACCTTGGCACCCGTACTTGGATCATTGCAGGAGCTCTGCACATTGTCCGCGTTGTAGCCGGGGTAATAGAGATTGCCGATGATTTTCAGCTTGGTGCCCGAGTATGCATTGGCATTGATGTAATCCATCGCGGCGGCGACATAGGTCTTGCAATTGTTTTCTGCCGTGGTCAGCACGCTGTAATTGCAGGTGCCGGTCTGTCCCTTGAAACTGCTGCGCGCCTGCAAACCATCGTTGCCGCACATTTCAAATGTGACGACGCGTGTGGATGCGGCTTGCATATAGGATTTTTCCGCGACGATCTTGTTGTTGTAGACGTCCGAAGCCACGGCACCCGATTTGGTACGGCGCACGCTTTCGATATCGGCATTCCAGAGTGATGACAGGTATTCGGACTCGATGGTAGGAGCCGAATATTTGGCCGCATTGGTAGTCGAACCGTTATAGCCTGCATAAATCGAATCGCCATAGGCGACGACACGGTATTTGGCCGTGGTGCCGGTGCGGTCGATAGTCCACGAAACATTTTGATTCAGAGTACTGGCCATCGTCTGAGAGCTCATGGCAAACAGGGCGATGGTCGGAAATAACGCACATACAATCTTGCCGAAACGGATAGTCATTATTGCTTCCTTCATTTAGGTATAGACGAGCGAAAGCCGAGGGGCTTCGGACAACGATAACCACGAACTGAAACGGCAAAACCCATGCACAGGCCTCCCCTTGCCGATCCGTACCATACCGTCTAGTACAGAGAACGGTCAACAGATTTGTGATGCAAATCGCATTTGAAAATACTTGTGCATTGCATCATCGAAATTTGTTTGTGCGATGTGCAAACGCACATAAAAAAACTGATGCAACGCAACATTATTTTTCTTCTGATACATGAGCAACTGCGTGCAGTTCGCATCGCATGGACAAGGTGCATTTCATTTCCGCATTGGAAAAATAATGCATGGGAGAAATGTCTTTTTTCCTTTCGATACAGCGTCAAGCCCGGCATAGCCCGAACGCTTTCGGCTGCATGCATATTGAAAGCAAGGCGATGGGCTCATGCCAAAATGCAGAATATTTTCATGCTTTGATACATACTGTTTGCAGTAATTATTGTCGGCGCAAAAAACGCAGCATTCGGGTTCTGCCGGAAAATCATGTTTATCCGATTTCATTCCCGATGTAATTCATTCAAGCAAAATTTTGGAGAAAGGCATGACCGAAAATGAAGCAGAAGACAATCGTCTCTACCTGGTCGTGATGAATCATGAAGAGCAATATTCCATCTGGCTTGAGAGCCGCGAGATTCCGGCCGGCTGGAAGGCAGCAGGAAAATCCGGAAGCAAGCAGGAATGTCTGGAATATATCGAAAGCGTCTGGACAGACATGCGCCCCTTGAGCCTCAGACAAGCCATGGAAAAACAGTAGCGACTACGCCCTATCATTGACCATCTTCATTCATGTCATCGCACACGAGGAGCAGCAAGATGCGAAAAATTACCGCCATTATTCTTCTGGCCGTTGCCTGCATCGGCCATACCGCACTAGCCGATCAGCCCGCAATGCCAAAGGAAAATTCCGCACTCGACTCTGCGCTCGCAAAGCAACTGGGTGCCGATGAAAACGGCATGCGCAAGTATGTTCTGGTCATACTGAAAACCGGCGAACATCGTGTTCCGGATGGCAAGGCCCGTGACGAAATGTTCCAGGGCCATTTTGCCAATATCAAACGGCTGGCCGATGAAGGCAAGCTGGCTATCGCGGGTCCGTTCGGAGACAAGAACGACTGGCGCGGGATGTTCATTTTTGCAGTCGACAGCATCGAGGACGCACAATTGCTGGTCGCTACCGATCCCGTCATAAAGAATGGTGAAATGGTGGCCGAGTATCACTCGCTATATGCCTCTGCCGCATTGATGTCAGTGAATAATATCCACAAGAAAATTACAGTCAGGTAATTGTCGCGCACGATAGCGTGATCCTTTACCAGGATACCTTTTCAAAACGCTTCACCAAAAAATCAAGAAATGCCCGCAACGTGATCGGCAGATGTCGGCGCGAGGGGTAAAGCGCATTAATTGCCAACTCTGGAACCGACCATTCCGGCAATAACGCTACAAGCCTGCCTGTCGCAATATAGTCATTTGCCAGATATGTCGGTTGCAAACTGATGCCACCGCCCGCCAACGACGCATGCAGCAATACGGTAGTTTCATTTGTCGAAAAATGGTTTTTGATTTCTACTTTGATAGTTTGGGTTGCTCGTGTAAATTGCCACAAATATTTGCCTGCGATGGTGTGGCTCATGCAACGATGATGCACGAGCGAATCCGGCAATACCGGCGTGCCGTACTGCTCCAGATATTCCGGCGATGCCACCAGTACCGACGCACAGCTTGCCAGTCTTCGTGCAATCAACATCGGGTCCGGGTTGTTACTGATGCGAATGGCAAGATCAACACGGGCATCAATCAGATTGATGCTGGTATCGCTAACGTTCATATCGATTTTCAATTTCGGATGCAGTGCCAGAAAATCCGCGATGGCACTCGCCATTTGTGCATGACCAAACGAAGCACCACAGGTAAGCCGCAATTGCCCTCGCAACTCGCTATCCAGATTGGCCGTTTCCTCCACGACCTCATCGGTCAAGGCCAGGATTTGCTGGCAACGATGCAAAAATTGTTCTCCTGCATCGGTCAACGTTACTCTGCGAGTCGTGCGCTGCAACAAACGCGCATTAAGCCACTCTTCCAGCTCGCTGATGCAGCGAGTCACCATCGCTCGCGACATTTCCAGTTGCTCGGCGGTCGCACTAAAGCTGCCACTGGCAACCACCTGCATAAACACCCGCATTGCCGTAATTCTATCCATGGCACTTGCTCTATTCTTGAAACAGTATTGTCAGTATATCGCTATATATGCTCGATATATGAAACACTAAACTGGTCTTCCGTTAGCGAATTGCTCAACGTCATCACGGAGAACAGATCATGCTCAATACGCTTAAAAACTCATTGCTGGCCGCCACCTTACTCGGGGCAAGTGCTGCAAACGCCGATCCATTGAAAGTCGTTACCTACAACCCCGCTGAAAAAGGCATCTTCCCTGTCTCCTCCACTTTGGTGACCGGTGACAAAGAAGCCATTCTGGTCGACGCTCAATTTCGCCTTGATGATGGTAAAGCCTTGGTGGCAATGATCCGCGCCAGCGGCAAAAGGCTCACCACTATATATATCAGCGGTGGAGACCCGGATTACTACTTTGGTCTGGAACCGATCGTGGAGGCATTTCCCAATGCAAAAGTGCTGGCAAGCAGCAGCGTGGTCGATCATATCCGGAAAACAAAAGAGGGCAAGTTGGGTTACTGGGGACCGATTTTAGGAGCACAAGCGCCAACCAAACTCATCGTGCCCGGCGTGTCAGACGAAACACGATTAACTCTGGAAGGCAACACCATTGAAGTTCGTGAAATCAACACTCACCAGGCGTATCTTTGGGTGCCATCAATCAAAACGGCTTTAGGCGGTGTGTTGGTAAGCAGTGGCATTCATTTGTGGACAGCCGACAGCCAGACCAGAACTGCACGCGCGGAATGGATTGCGGCACTCAAACGTTTGGCCGCACTAAAGCCAGTAAAAGTTATTCCCGGCCATTATTTAGGCGAAATGCCAGCAGGTGACAAAGCCGTTTTATTTACCCGCGACTATCTGAAAAGGTATGAAAAATTGCTCGGCAAAAAACCGGACTCTACGCAACTGATAGAAGACTTGAAAAAAGCCTATCCGGATTTATCGGTTGATGACAGCGTCGCCATTGGCGCCAAGGTAAATACCGGCGAAATGAAATGGTAAGAACACTACGAGCCTAGCCATAAATGTAGCCCGGGTCATGGCTTCATCTGACCCGGGAATGCCCGATTCCACAGAGACAAGTCATCACGAGTGCATGCCGGATTTATCGCGCAAGGCGAGCCCATCCCGGCAGATTACTTCATTCATCAGTGCGTGTGGCGGTGATGCATATCCGGAAAATGCGGATGCGAATGCGTCATGGGTGTGTGCTCGTGTTCATGCGAATGGGGTTCGACGCCATCCCATTCAAATTCATGTTCGTGCTGGTGATGTTCGTCATGCACATGGCGATGTTCGTGCGCCATTGCCTCATGTTCATGCTCGTGTTCGTGGTGCTCGCTGACATGCAGCCAGACGCCCAATGCCATCAGGCCGCCAGCTGTCCAGAACGAGGCATTGGGCATTTCAGAGAACAGCAGGAGCGAAAGCGCGGCACCGACAAAAGGTGCCGTGGAAAAGTAGGCACCAGTGCGCGCAGTGCCCAGATGACGCAAGGCCAGAACAAACATCACCAGACTGATGCCATAACCACACAAGCCAATGAGACCTGCGGCGGCAATATGCGAAACCTCCGGCAAGCGATTGCCAAGTAGCAACGCAATGGCGATATTGATGATCCCTGCCACACCGCCTTTAATTGCCGCGATTTGCACAGGATCGCCACCCGAGACCACGCGCGTGAAATTGTTGTCGATCGCCCAGCAGGCACAGGCACCTGCAATCGCCAATGAGCCCCAGGGAATTCCCGATACTGCATCCCGCTGCCACGACAACAACACGCCGCCGGCAATAATCGCCAGCATGCCAAGAAAGATACGGCGATCCACGTTTTCCTTGAACACCAGCCAGGCCAGCAAAGCCGTCAGCACGCCTTCAAGATTCAACATCAGGGACGCAGTGGAAGCCGGTGTTGTCACCAAGCCAATCATCAATAGAACCGGCCCGAGTACACCACCAAAAAATACCGCTGCCGATAGCCAGGGAATATCGGCACGGTGAAGCGGAGCTTCGTTACTCGCTTTTTTGAATAAACGACGAATGCCAAGCCATAAGGAAAGCCCGATGCCCGAGCCGGCATAAAGCAGACCGGCAAGCAACACCGGCTCAATATCCGAGATCAGCAGTTTTGCCAATGGCGTGCTCAGGCCAAACAAGATGGCAGCAAGCAAGGCGGTACCGATGCCTATTGGATATTTTTTCAGCTTTGCGTTCACGGTGCTCCCATCATTGGTCGAACAAAAATGACATTGCCGCAAGAGCAATATCGTGCTCGCTCAAGGCCAACTCGTCAGGGGTATCTTGCAAGGTGAGCGTCTCCGGCAGCTTAGCGCGTTTCGTCGCAGGGTGCGTTACCGTTTCGCTTCCACATGTCTGGCAAAATTATCCAGGATCGACTGCCATCCCTGACGCTGCATGTCCACCGAGTGTGTTGATTCGGCGTCGAAGGTGGAACGAACAGTCACGCCATTTTCGCCAGGCAAGAATTCGACCAGGCCGGTTCGGTCACCGAACGAATACTCAATCGATTGATACGGCACAATGCGGGTATAGGTTCCGGCAAAGTCAAAACCGAAACTGCCGTCCTTGGCTTCCATGCGCGACGAGAACGCCCCGCCGTCGCGTAAATCCACCGATGAACTCGTCGTATGCCAATCATCGGAAGCAGCATTCCACTGCTTGATATCGTCTGGCGTTGTGTAGGCACTCCAGACTTTTGCGATGGGTGCCTTGACGAAAGTTTCAACGGTGATTTTCATGAATGCTCCAGAGCTTGTTCGAAAAGAAAACGCGGTCAGACCGATTTTACCCAAGAACGGTTTTCGACAAATGAACTCGACCCCTTTTCCCTAACCCGGCTTTCCAGTTTGCCTCACATCGCCTGCCGATTTTTTGAACCAGCGTTTGCAAGCGTGCTGAAGCGCGGCGGGTTCCGAAAAACCTAGCAGATAGGCCGTCTCGGTAACCGAGAGTCCGCGTGCCAGATGTTCCTGCACCAGGTCGCGACGAACTTCGTCGAGTGATCGGCGAAAGCTGGTTTGCCATTGCGTCAACCGATCACGCAGGGCCCGCGGACTCAATCGACAAGCGGCAGCAACGGCTTCGATCGAAGGCGTCCTGCCCTCCAGCAAGTGTTTGGCAATGTCGTTGCGAACTACATCAAGCAGTGAATCGGCAGCGACGGAATCCGGTGTGGCCGTCTGATGCAGTTTCGCCACGCGCTCAAGAATGCCGTGCAGATAAAGATCGTGCGTTTGCAGTGGCCATTCCAGCGCCTGCGCATCGAACTCGATGGCATTGCTGCCTGTTTCGAAACGCGGCTCGACACCAAAACGTTGCCGGTAAATTTCAAGCGGCGCCTGTGATCGAGAGGCAAATTCGACGATCCGAATCGGGAACGGCTTGCCGGTTGCACGCGTGAGGAAAACGACCGCCATCGACAAATAATGTTCGGCCATCCAGGGATTCTGCGGGCTATTGGCCAGACAGCTATATGAAAACCGGACACCATCATCGCGTCGCTCGAGCGTGAGCCGGTCTGCGGTGCTGGTCACGCCGGCATAACGGCAAACATCGTCGAGCGCCGCGCCCACGGTGGCAGAACGCATCGCCAGATGGGCCAACATATGCATCTGGCCGGCCGGGAAGAGTTCGACCAGGGTAATGCCGATATCCGGCTTGATGGCGGCAACTCTCGCCCAGAGTTCACGGAAGGCAGCAAGCGGCATGGCGAGTTCGGGACCCGCCAATGCCGCGCGTGCTATGCCGGCATCGAGCAGCACATCATCAACGGGCTGACCGGCGGCATCGAGCAGTTCGACCAGATAGCGTGAAGCAATCGACGTCGTGGTCCAGGTGTTCACGCTTGCGGCATCTCGAATCATATTTGAGGGCACTCGGATCATCGCCAACACGCATCAGTTTGTCCACTCTTCAGCTTTCCAATGCCGGAGTGAATCAATGCTGCAATGGGTCGCACAACATCCCGCGGTCGTGATTTTCGGCATGTTCATCGGCATTGCCGCCATCGAGGCAATGCGCGGTCTTTTTCGCAGCCCCCACGCCACCCGCGAAGATGCGCCGCTGGAAACCGTGATCACTTTATTGTTCGGTGCGGTGATCTATCCTGGCGTCTTGCTGCTGGTCGGTTTCTTTGCACGGCAGTACACACCGCATCTCGCCAACTCGCTGTCGCACTTGCCCGTGTGGGCGATGATTTTGCTGCTCCTGATCTGTGACGACATGACGCAGTATTGGTGGCACCGCGCCTCGCATACGCCGCTGCTTTGGCCTTTGCATCGCGCCCATCACTCTGCGCCGCATATGGGCGTACGCGTGGTTTACCGCAACAATTTTTTCTACTACGCGATGATGCCCGGCATCTGGATCAGCGCCTATCTGGTCTTTCTCGGGCTCGGCCCGGTATTTCCCTGGTATGTGTTGGTCAAGACACTCGTGATATTCGGTGCGCACAGCGAATTGCGCTGGGATACATTCCTGTATCGCTGGCGGTGGCTGCATCCATTGGCGTGGCTCGTCGAGCGCACGATATCGACGCCGGCCACGCATTTTGCCCACCACGCAATTACGCAAGACGATGGCATCGGCCACTACAAGGGCAATTACGGCAATCTGCTTTTTTTCTGGGACCTGCTGTTCGGTACCGCCAAGATCACCCGACGTTATCCACCACGTGTCGGCCTGAAGGACGATCTAGACTACGGACCAGAACGCTGGTGGGTGCAATTGCTATACCCCATCGTGAAATCGCAACGCAGGCAATCCGCGTTGGCGCGAGAAGCGACAATAGTCGATTGAATCAGTCTGTGGTTTGGCTTACCAGGTCAATCCGCAAGCAACCATTCATGCATCCCGTGGCATCGTGAGCGGCCAGACATTTCCCGCACGATGACACGAGCTCACACAATGAACCCAATGCCTGTTCTTTTCCGTTTGATATTGCCTGTTGCTGCCATTTCAATTATCGCCGGCTGTAGTTCAACTCCACCACCGAAAAAAAACACGCCACCTGCAGCGGTGATCGAGATACCGGCACCCCCTGCCAGATTCACGATTCACTCCCCGGAGCTCGACGTCTGGAACGCAGTGGGGCAACTGCTTGTTCGCATGGATGGCGTCACCTATGAAACCCGGGCACAGAAGTTGGGCCTTTATGCCGTGGAATACCGCGGCGAGAAATTCCTGATCCTGACCAAGGCTCTGTTGCTGAGCAACGAGATCACTAGCCTCACCACGGAGGTTCGCGGTGCGCTGCCAACCGGCAAGACCAGCAACAGCGCGCCAGCGCGAGAATTGTTGGATTTGCTGCAAGCTCGGCTGCCGGCGGAACTGCTGCGTATCGCATCGGAGAAGAAAAAAGCACCAGCAAAGAAAAAACAAACACCAAAGAAGAAAGCAGTTTCGTAGCCCGGGTCATGGCTCCATCTGACCTGGGGATACCGGATTTCACAGACACAAGTTTCTAAACTTGTACGACAAAAACATGACTCTCAGGCTGTGCTTCGAATACGTGAAAACCCGGGTCAGATGGAGCCATGACCCGGGCTACGGTGCTCTGCCTGGTGGATACCACATAGCCCGCAGGATCCAACTACGTCGATATGCTTTTTGATTAAGGCTTAGGCTTTTACGATGTTTTTTTCGCGGTTTTCTTCGTACCGGCTTTCTTCGAATCTTTTGGCCGCCCTGTCTTCAAGCTGGGGATCGCGCCAAGTGCTGCCGAGAACTCGCTGTCCGACATTTTACCCAGCACTGCAACACCGGCCCGCAAAACCTCGCTCTTCTTCGCCGGCAATCCAAGACGCGCGCTGCGCAACTTCAAATCGCTCAGCGCAAGGTATTCATTCTTGGGCATCGCAAAACTGTCGCGCACAAGTTTTACTTTCTGTTTCACCGGAGCTACCGCTGCCATACTTACATCTTTCGCTGCCGGAGAGGCAGGAGACTCGGGCGCTGCCGCGCTGGCCGCTTTTTTTACCGGCGGCGCTTTCGATACTTTGGCTTTGACAGGCTTCAGCTTGGATTTGGAACCGGGTTTTCGTGTGGTCATTTCGCGCTCCTGAATAAACGATATAAACAGTATATAGAGTTTTCTTGCGACCAATTCCGTGAAAATAATCAGTGTTACGTTATTCATTGAATTGAAATAAAACTGTCGTAATGTTTTTTCCAAACTTCGAAGGAAAACCCGCGTGGATATTTCAATTATTGCAGGGATAGTTGTCGCAGCCGGACTGGTCGTTTTTGCACTTCTTTATTCACGTAGCAACACGGGCAATCGTTCGCGCTCCGCGACCAACGACGGCAGTTCTTCCTCAACGTTCACGGACTCATCGTCCAGCCATGATTCCGCATCATCAGCAGACGCAAATTGTGCTGATGGTTCTTCGTCATGTGATGGCGGCGGTAGCGGTGGCGGCGACTAATCTTGAACGCTGAAAAAACGGGGTGATTCGCCACATGCTGATTATTCCAGAGCTGCCATGAGAGGAATCATCATTATCAATAATGAAGCAGGCCGGGCGTTACGCCAGCAACGCATGGCATTGCTGGCCGGCGATGTGCTCGACTGCTCCGGAAGTTTCCATGCTGGCGATCAGATCTACGTGACGTTCAGAGGCAACGACGGCGGTCAGTACGTCATCGCCAAAGGCATTGTTCGCCATGACGAAACCGCACTTCGTCAAATCATCGACCGCCCTGTCGTCGAGCTCGACAAAGCAAATGCAAACGATGATTCCGCCGTCGTAATTCAAGAGCAGGATATCGAATTACTTTGGCCGGTTGGATAAGCAGTAGTTCATAGGGTGCGTTTCCAACGCACAATCCCGGATGCGCATCCAAAGGTTATCAATGGCAAATCATCACGATGATTTGAATTGCGTACCATCCAGGCATCAGGCATCAGGCGTTGGTGTGCTGGAAACGCATCCAGTGGTCCACGGAGAATTTCACACGCGCCTAATGGCTTTAAATCTGAGAAGATGGCAGCTGCGGAATTTCGCATTCAACATCACAAGAGCCCCTTCATGAAGTTATGGCAACGACGCCTCATCGGCGTTCTCACACTCGGCGGCAGCTTTCTCGGCATGGTGATAGCCATCCCCTTCATTCTTTCGCAAGAAAGCTGGCTGGCGAAATCCATTACCATTTTGTTCGTCCTGACCTACTGCATTGGCATTTGGTGCGGCATGCGCCTGCTGGAGGCCAGTAATAGATCATTGATGCCCATGACGCTTTTCTGGACTTTGCAAATTCCCTACCTCATGTCGCCGGTGGCAGGATATTCATTTACCTCCGGTGCGATGTTCTACGTGTATTACAGGTTTCCGGAGGGCTTCGGCTGGCTCACCCGGCTTGGTAGCCAGTTCGAGTATTCAATCCTCCAACCGGAAAAACCCTTCACTATCGGCATCAATCTTTTTGCCGTGCTGCTGGCGTCGTTCCTCGCCTACCAATGGAACAGCTCCGCCAGCATCGCCCTCGAAGAGACGAGCGAAGAAATTCCGGTCACGGATTAAAATCCGCTTTCATCCACCTTTCTGAAAAATGCGTAACGCCCTTACCGTGATTAGTTGAATTCCTGGAGATCTGCATGTCTGTAACACTGTTTGACGCCATCAATGTTGGTGCGCTGCATTTGAATAACCGTATTTTCATGGCGCCATTAACCCGCATGCGTGCCACGCAACCCGGCGATGTGCCGAATGCCATGATGGCGGAATATTATGCTCAACGCGCGAGTGCGGGCTTGGTGATTACCGAAGCCTCGCAAATATCGCCAGAAGGCAAAGGCTATGCCGATACGCCCGGCATTTACAGCGCCGAGCAAGTGAGCGGCTGGAAAGTGGTGACGGATGCTGTACATAGCGCGGGCGGGAAAATCTGTATGCAGCTTTGGCATGTAGGCCGCGTGTCGCACACCAGCTTGCAGATTGACGGACAAGCCCCGGTGTCGGCTTCAGACAAGCCCTACCAAAATAAAACCACGGTGAAAGACGAGCATGGCAATATGGTGCGTATCGCCTGCAGCACGCCACGCGCTCTGCGCACCGATGAAATTCCGCGCTTGCTTGAAGAATATCGAATCGCTACCCGAAATTCTCGCGAAGCCGGTTTTGACATGGTGGAAATCCATGCCGCGCACGGCTATTTGATGCATCAGTTTATGTCGGAGCAAAGCAATTTCCGCACCGATCAATACGGTGGAAGTCTGGAAAACCGCGCACGCTTGACGCTCGAAGTCGTGGATGCCGTGATCGGCGAATGGGATGCGGCGCATGTTGGCATCCGCATTTCGCCACTGGGCATTTTCAATGGCCTGGATGATACCGCCGGTGAAGCGATGGGCTTGTATTTGGCCGAACAATTCGCCAAGCGTGGCCTGGGCTATTTGCATTTGTCGGAACCCGATTGGGCTGGCGGCCCAGCATTAACACTTGAATTTCGCGAACAGCTACGCGCCAAATTCCCCGGCATTATTATTGCCGCGGGTGGCTATAGCCTGGAAAAAGCGCAGCCGCTTCTGGATGCCAATCTCATTGACGCAGTTGCCATGGGCAGGACATTTATTGCCAATCCTGATTTGCCAGCGCGCCTAGAAAAAAACGCTCCGCTAAATCCTGGTCGTCCGGAGTTGTATTACGGTGGTGGTGCCGAGGGTTACACTGATTATCCGCGGATGACCTAATTCATAGGGGTCAGAGTGATTTTATTTTCTGACACTCTGTTCAATCAAATGAACCTGACCGTTTTTTGCTTGGTAAGTCGTAGGGCTCTGCTCCTTTTAATTGAGCATCCCGATTTTCCTGAGCCAACGGAGCGCATCATCCATCCAGCGGTCAGTGTCCTTGCCTTGCTTGCTTACCCCGAATGCATGCCCACCGGTTTCATAGATGTTTAGCTCCACATTGATGCCAGCCTTCTTCAATTCCCTTTCATACACCTCGGAATAATGAACTGGATCAATGGGGTCGTCTTTTGCGTGTATGAGTAGGGTCGGCGGTATCTTCGATGAAATCACGATGTCGGTATTCAACTCTTGTGCTGCTATGGCCTTTGGCGTTTTGTTCTTGTGCTCCATCGTCATGTGTCCCGGATAAACCGGGATCGCGAAATCGGGACGGATGCTTACCCGGTCAATCTTATCGATAGGATCGTATGATCGTTTATTGAAAGCCGTGCTGGACAGCACCGCCAGATTTCCTCCGGCCGAGAATCCCATCACACCAATCCTGTTCGGATCAATTTTATATTTCTTCGCGTTGTAGCGAACGATGGACATCGCTCTTTGCGCGTCTTGCAGCGCCATTGGAATATCGGGCGTGTCATGCCTGCGGGTTTCAGCGTTCCAATTACAACCGGTATTGGGAACCCGATACTTCACCAGAATGCAGGTGATTCCGGCATCAGTCAGCCACTTGCATACATCGGCACCGTATAACCCGATCGTGCTTTTCGGTCCAATCGCCACGGCTTTATATCCACCGCCGGGAAACACCAGTACAGCAGATCGAGTCGAATTGTTTTTAGGCGAATAAAGCAGGAATGATGGATGCGTTATGGGCCATTTTTCATTGGCAAGTTTCTTTATTCCTTCCTGCAAAACCTGCGAGCCTTCCGGCCAAAGCGGCACTTCCTGTGAATAGCCCACCGCAAGCGAAGTATCGGCGGCTGCACTTGCTTGCGGCTGCGTGCGAATAGGGCTGGCTACCAACGCTCGCTCGCTGCATGAGGCGGACAACACAGCAAAAATGGTCGATATAAAAACGACACTCAGGGTCGGAAGACGGGAGGGATGCATGTGCGTCGTTTCCTGCGGTACGTGGAATCCTGAAATCATACCAATAGTGACGTAGCCCGGGTTGCGCTCCACCAACCCGGGGATGCCGGATTCCTCAAAGACATGTTTCGAAAATAAGTTTGGTAGATCACGACTCGAATGCATTGCGTCGAATGTTTGAGAACCCGGGTTGGTGGAGCGCAACCCGGGCTACGGTGATAATGTTGACGCACCTTATCGAGTTATGGTGTTTTCCAGCCTTTCCAGCCTGGGCCGCGAACGACCTGGCCCGGCAGTTTGCCGGTCGGCTCTCCGTTTTGCAGGACCTCGACACCGTTGACCCATACATTGCTGACACCCGTTGCAAACTGTTGCGGTTTGTCGAAGGTGGCGACATCCATGATTTTGGCAGGTTCGAAAATGACCAGGTCGGCGTAACATCCAGGTTCAAGACAGCCACGATCCTTCAACTTCCAATTGCTTGCCGGCAAACGCGTCAACCGATAGATCGCTTCCTGCAAACTCATGAGTTTTTCATCGCGAACATAATGGCCCAGTAATCGCGCAACATTGCCATAGGCACGTGGATGCGTGCTGGATTTGAGGAAAACACCCTCGGGGGCAGAGGCTTCCGCATCCGAACCCAAACTTACCCAGTGTTGCGACAGGCCGAGTTTCACATTGTCTTCCGACATCAAAAAATAGGCGGTCTCAACGCGGGAATCATCTTCAATGACCAGATCTATCATGGTGTCTTCGGGCGATTGATTGCGTATTCTGGCGACCTCCGCCAGTGTTTTCCCGGTCAGCGGTTTCAATTTCGGGTTTTTGAAACCAATGAATTTGACGCCATCGGCAGTGCCCGCCAATAAATAAAGATTTTCCCAGTCCTTGCTCGGCGAGCGCATTTCCCTGAGCACGCGTGCGCGTATTTTTGGATCTTTCAAACGTGCCACCCAGGCATCGTGACCGCCCTCTTGCACCCAGGGTGGCATGGCGGCATCCAGGCCAGTCGCACCTGCTGGGTAGGTGTACATATTGGCGGCAATCGACAAGCCTTCACTGCGTGCTTTTTCTATCTGGCCGATGGCAGTTGCCATCTTTGGCCAGTTCTCTTTCCCGGCAGCCTTCAGATGATAAGCCTCGGCATGCACATTGGCTTTCCGGCCGATGCGGATCAACTCATCCAGTGCTTCATTCAGGCGATTGGCCTCGCTGCGCATATGCGCCACATAACCACCACCGCTTTGGCCGGCCGTCGTTGCCAAGGCCGTCAACTCGTCTTCCTTTGCATAAAACGCCGGGGCATAGATCAGCGAAGCGCCGACACCCAGTGCGCCTTCATCCATCGACTGGCTGACCAGTTGCTGCATGCGAACGAGTTCTTCCGGGGTTGGGGCACGATTTTCATAACCCAATTCATGAATGCGCAGCGTGGTGGCGCCGACGAATGAAGCAATATTGACTGCCACTCCGCGTTTTTGCAGATAGTCGAGATACTCGCCCAAGGTAGTCCATTCGATCGGGTAACGGATATCGCCTTGCTGCTTGATCGCTTCGGCTTTCATGGCATCGTTCAAGGGCCCCATCGACCAGCCTTCGCCGAATATTTCCAGCGTCACGCCCTGACGCAAATCACTTTGTGCCCTGCCATCGACAATCAGCGATTCGGTCGCCCAGCTCAACACATTGATGAAACCCGGCGCCAACGCCCGGCCCTGCGCATCGACAACCCTGGTTGCCGTCGCATTTTCGCCAGGCTTCAGATGCGCGGCAATACGATCATTCTTGATTGCGATATCGATACTTTTCGGCGCATCGCCGCTGCCGTCATAGACGATGGCATTCCTGATAATCAGATCGTACGCCGGACTGGCGGCGGCTGTTATTTGTTTATCCTGCGGCCCACAGGCGGCGAGCAGCGACACGGCGATCATTAAACTCAAAACGGATTTGTTGCCCATACCGAACTCCCGATTTTTAGAGCCCCAGTATAAGCACGGAATTGTGCGTGATGGCAGCAGCCATTGTCGCCCGGCGCACAGCGCTCCGCGTCGACCATGGCCCTTTTATTTTTTGAGAACCCGGGTTGGTGATGCATCACTGTCAACACAAAATTCAAAGCCGTAGCCCGGGTTGCGCTCCATCAACCCGGGGATGCCGGATTTCGGGTAAGCATGTTTCAAGAATTTTTTGATTAAAAACACGATTCTTGCGAATTGCATCGAGCGTTTGAGAACCCGGGTTGATGGAGCGCAACCCGGGCTACGGTACTCATAAGGTGCGTTACGACAGGTTTGCCCGGCTCATCGCATTGATCGCACGGCCCAGCAGGCCTTCGTAAAACTGGGCGCGCATTACCATTAAGGAACATGCGAGGGTTATGCCATATATCAAGATCAAGAATATGGCCAAATAGATTCGCCAGCCGGGTAAAGAACCCAGATCACGATATTCCTGGATCTGGGTGATGACGGCAATGAACGCGGGGACAAATCCCAGCTTTACCAGGCTACCGGCAACAAGGGCCAATCGGTTTCCAATTCTGTCTTGAACGCCGCGCAAGAATTGCATGCGGTCTTCCAGTTCCTCCTTGGGAAAACGCATCAACCATTGCAGAAGTTCGCGATGCTGTTCAAACGCATGATCGGCAGCGGCAACAAAGTCCTTTCGCCATTGCCAGAATGCCCTTGCCAGACTCAAACATTGATAAAGAAAGCTGGGCAGAAAGCCCAAGCCCGCCATTATCACGCCGGCTTTGGCGACATAGACCATCCACATCGCCGGCGCAGTAAATTGCACCAGCAAAGATGGCAGCAAGCCCATCAAGGTTCCCAGAACGCCGACAACTTCCCAGACGGTCAGCCCTTTTGGATATAACTTCAACTCGCCCGACCAGTTCGGCATTTGTTCAATTCGTTTGTCGAGTTCGGCAAAGGTAAACGCTTCTGGACTCATAAGTTTTATTTTCCGTAGGTTGGGACTACTAAGACTTAAGCAATATGCAGTTGCATGAAGCAGCCTGCCTGGGCTTGACTTGCCGTTGCATGATGCTTATCAAAACCCCATGCAACTCTGGTGCGCCTGCTTGTCGTAGGTAGCCTTGGAGTCAAATTGTTGTGCGTAACTTTCTCGCGGAGGCAATGCTTTCTGGTTGTAGTACCAGGGATCATGGTCGCTACCTAAAACCATGGGAATCCGATTGCGCCAACACCAATCGATGACTTCGGGCTTGTTGAGAAAGCTGAGTTGGATACCAGGCCCAGATAACAGCAATTCCGTTTCACGCGCCAGATTGCCCCAGCACGTCATGCTGCATGCATTGACTGCACTGGTCGGGATGGTCACGACATCCATGGCGATGGCATCGGGGTCAGGTTGAAGCTGAATACCGGCATCGGTCAGGCGAAGAGATACCGTCGAATTGAATGTGCTGGTGGAAGCACGCCGACGGTTGCTGCTCAATGTCAACTTGGACAAGGGCATTTCAGGCGACGACCATGCGGGCTTGCCAGCAAAAGCTGCCTCAAGTTCACGATATTCCCTGGAGCTGATCGCCAGTTTATCTGGCGGCGGATCGGAGATGTGATCAAACGCAGCAGTAGAGCTCCAATCGGCGCCTAGAATGCGCAAGGGGCGATCCGAAGTAACATCAATTGATGTGATTTCTGTTCCCGTTGGTGGCGTCTGATTGCATTCCCATCTAAAACACGCGGACATGCTTCCTCTTCCGGATTGATCGGGAGAGAAGCTCCATCCATTGCAGGTCCAGGGATATTTTTTTCCGTCGGCCGCATTTAACACGGCCGAGAGTTTTGCACCTCCCATCAATTTTTCGAATTGGGCATCGGTATCGTCTACGTTGGGCTCATCCTTGGACAGGATGACGCAGAAATCGCTGGTCTTGCCGACGATTTTCATCGGCTGGTCTCCGGAAAAGCGGATCGGTTCTCTTCCCAGCACTGCCGGCTTATCGGAAAGAGTGACCTCCTGGTTATTGAAGCCAGGCAAAAACCCCAACATCCGCCGGCAACCCGGAAGAGTGGCCATCACCATCGCGACCATCAACACCAAAACAACGCGACGCATATCCATCACCCCCGGCCATTAAGTGAGGCACAACGCCCTGTTTTGCCTTCAACGGATGGTGACACAGGACACATCCGGTTTATAGGGTGCGTTTCTAACGCACCATGCTGGATGCTTATCCAAAAGCGATCAATGCCAACTCATCGTGATTATTTTCGTATGTGCCATTCTGGTGCCGGGCGTTGGTGCGTTAGAAACACACCCTATGATTCTCGGTGACTTGTAGCATAGCTCACGCACCTTATGGCCTTTTTGAATGCGGCTTATAGCCTTGCGTTACAATAATCCTGTCGATATAAAACACACCGCACTGCAAGGATAGCCATGTTTAAACGATTGCTGGATCGACTAAAGCCAAAGGAAAATGCGATTCCGATCCCATCATCCGAGCAGACACCCGCTGATGACGAGCTAATCACAGTCTTTGATAAATATGGCCAGGAAGTACGCATTTCTCGTTCTGAATGGTGTGAAAAAGTGCTTATCCCAAATTTAAAAGAAAAGTGGGATGCTCCCGATGAGCTTTACCAGCTAATCCTTTCCGGGCTCAATGATGGTTTCGTCGCAGTCTTGGAAGATTCAACCAATCGGTTACTTGTTATTGATCCAATCATCGAACGTAGTCATGTCATTCGCGGAATAGTACTCACGAAACTAAACCGCCTTGATGATGCAAAAACCATCATGAATGCAGCTATCGATAAAATCGGACCCACAGGCACATTGCTAACGAATCTTGCCAAGGTCGAGGCCGAACGCGGAGATGAGAAACTTGCTGACGACCTGTTATGGCAGGCAATTCAGCTCGATCCGAACCAAAGTAATGGCTTGGTCTGGTGGTTGTCGATTCAGCAAGAACGAGATGGTGAGAAGGGTTACCTAAAAGCACTTGAAAAAGCCGCAATGCTTCAAGGCAGTTGGTTGCCTCAACTATGGCTCGCTCGCCACCATCTGGAGTCCGGAAATATTTCTGGCGCGCAGAACCTGTATCGCGACGTCTTGGCCAGCGGCACTTACAGCAGTGAGGCACTGATGATGATTTCCGGCGATCTCGGAAACAACAATCAGGTGCCGATGATCGTCGATCTTGTAGCACCTGTGTTTGACACTTCGGCACACGATCCACGCGCTGGAATGAATTTGCTTCAGGCATATATCCATCTCGGTAGGCGCAAAGAGGGAGAAGCATTATTGAGTCGACTCTATGCCTTGAACTTGGCGCCATACAAGCAACATCTTGATTATTATTCGGAAGAGTTTCAGAAACTGCACATGGAAGAGTTCCCATCGCAACCTGTCGATGAGCAGCAGATGAAAATTGTCACCATTCCATTCGATATGCCGATCTGGATGTATGGGTTGCGTGAACCGAAATGGTTGTTCTCACCAAAGCCGGCAACTGCGAAGCGCGTTCTTTTTATGAGTTTCGCCAAGCATATAAACGCTGGTGATAAGGCCGAACAACAGCGTGAAGATACAACCGGCCGCCTCACCCGCTCACTCCCTTTGTATCTTGCCGAAGCAGTACATTATTGGACCGAACACGAAGGTCATACTTACATACCGATTGTCCAAGGATCGGGGCCGGTTGTATTTGGAGATAGTGGTAGCGACATTGATACCATCGAGCAACTTGCCGAAAATAATGATTATGTAGTTCTTGGCACAATTGACGACTCTAATGGCCGCCTGCGCATCTCCTGCCGATTGTGGAATTGCCACCTAAAGAAATGTCTCACTACCAAAGAGATCGATGTTCCTGAAGCAACTCTCGGTACAGCAGTGCTGGACCTCGAAAAACATCTGCTTGAACATTTGGGAGACCTTCATACGCAACCGCATGATCCTTTCTATTTACGCCCGTCTGTAGATGCAATCGATCCGTACCTTGCAGGCCTTGGTCAGAACCTAATGCTATCGCTTGTTGCCAATGGACTTGTATCACGCGAAAGCATGTGGGGAGAACGAAACATGCTTGAATGGCCTTTACGCATAGCTCTGCATTGGCCCGGAGCTGACGTTCCAAAGCTTATGTTTCTCGCCAGCCTCTCCAATGCCGCTGCCTACAAGTCGGATCTACTGCCAGAGTTCAAGCTACGCACGCTAGAACTGATAAAAGATTGCCACAACACTGGAAATCCAATTGCCCGACTGGAGCCATTGGTCTGGAGCGTGTTTGGCATGGATGCAGAAATTGAACTTGCAAGTAAAAACTGCAAAACAAAGCTCGAAGGCAAGGAGTATTGCGAGTGGTTGACTCGGGTTGCAGCAAAACCCGCAGCAGAACATTAGGAAGTAGCCCGGGTTGCGCTCCATCAACCCGGGGATGCCGGATTTCGGGTAAGCATGTTTCAAGAATTTTTTGATTAAAAACACGATTCTTGCGAATTGCATCGAGCATTTGAGAACCCGGGTTGGTGGAGCGCAACCCGGGCTACGGTGCTTATGAGATCGCGTCACTTCACATGAAGTTCGTAGGTCGGTCCCTGGCCCGACTTGGGCGATGTCACAATGTGTATTGAAGCCTGGAATTCGCATTTAGAAACGCAGATTTTCGAAATTGGTTAAAAGCGTCGGGCCGGGGCACCGACCTACACGTATTCGCCCGACTTACCGCGTTCAACATCAGCGCGATACATACAATGCTCCGTACACCAGCAACGATCCGATCACATAGGCAATTTCCACCTTGCGTCGTCGTTCCGGCTTGTCGCGCGAACCAGTGGCATCGAGCAAAGCCTGGCGCAACAGGAAGGTGTACAGGATGTAGTAGAGGAAGGGCGTGACGTGCACCGCCAGCGGAAAATCCGACAGCACCTTGCCGAACGAGGACAGAAAGTAATTGATTTCGGTATAGATGCCAAACAAGCCGAGACCCGCGTTGATGAACATCCATTTCACTTCCTCGCCACCGAAGATGGCGATGTAAAAGATCACGTAGACGAGGATGGCGATGCCTCCGTGCATGTAAAGGAACGGCAGCTCCACGTCCTTGACGCCATAGGCCATTAAGAAGCCGGAGGCACCGAACATCCCCATGTGCAACAGGAAAAACGGATAGATCGACCAGCCTGAGACCTCGTCCCCAGGCTTATATACCCTGCCATTGATGGTCAGCTCGGACTTGAGTTTCATCGTCTTTCCCCGTCTCTAATTCGCTCATGAAAATCCATAAACCTGCTCATTCCTCCAGAGCATATTACTTCACCAAGCCAACCGTAGGTCGAGTTTGCGACCGCCATGGATGGCGGGAGCGCCGGTTTTCAACAGACGTATGTCTGGTCAAATGCAGGAGCATTTGTCGGCGCCCGACACACGCCCGACTTACCGCGTTAAATGTTGACACGCCTTGTGGTCTTTTTTTTTCAGGCGTGTGGCAAACTGCAGTACCTGCAAATCCTGAAGGTCCAACGTGAAACATCTCTCCTCTGTTGTCTATGCGCTCGTTTTGTTCGGCCTGCTTATTCCTGCCACTGCATTTGCCAAAGCCAGCTTGGGCTTCAGCATTTCAGCCTCGACCGACGGCTATTTCAGCAGCACACTGGTCGAAGTAAAGGTGGCATCGGTGAAGGCCGGAAGCCCTTCGGAAAAAGCCGGGTTGAAGGTAGGCGATTTGATCCTCGATATAAATGGAAAGCCGGTCAAGGGAGCCAACGGACTGGCGATGAAGAAGATACTGGGTGGCGTTAAATCAGGTGAGCATCTCCTGCTCAAAGTGCAGCGAGGGCGCGAGGGCGTACTTGTCATCGATATCGTGGCCGGCCCCTGAGCGAGCCATTACTTGGTGGAACTGTCGCAGACGTTTCCACCGGGATTCGCGATGGCAACTTTTTTCAGGACACCCACAAAACCCATTTTTCCTGACGACCTGCTGCAATAAACCCCTACATGCCTATTGAGCCCTACAGCACTATTTGATCTGCGAACAATTCAGCCATCAAGCGTTGGTGCGTTTGAAACGCACCATATGTTTCTCGAAAATTTGGAGTATTTCTCACGCATCTTATGGCCTTTATGGCCTTGCGCTTAATCATGTAAATAAACTTGTGCAAAACAGCTTGGAAGCTCAGCGAGTTCCGTTTCCAAATAATCGAATGCCTTGATGGCATCAAGCCATTCAAAAAATAATTTCTGCGTCAGGTTTTCATCGAGTACGCGCAATATCGTTTCACGATTTTCAGCAGGCAGAAAGTCAACGAGTCTTGGTGCACTGCCGTCGTGTATGCCTGAATAATCACCTTCAAGTACGTGCGACCACTCCCAATCCACGCAGGGCCTGTCAGCGAATTCGAATTCCGAGGGTTGAGTTTGCTTGTCAGTGAACATGCCGTGCGCACCAAGTAGCCAGACGATTACCTGGGCATTCCAGTGCGCCGATTTGATGGACAGCATGGACTTGAGCCACGGCTCAATTTCATCGGGCGTCAGGTATTTTGCACAAAAAAATGCCGACGCGGAAAAGTCACCGCTTGCATCCCACCAACACCAGATTCGATTTGGATTTGCATTGGAACGATGCAAAAAACTTCCGACGCGGACTTGACCCTCATCCCAGCATTCCGGGTCCATCATGCAACTGCCCAGTGTCGCAAACACGTCTTTTCGAAAATATCGATAAGGCTCGTCTTTAATGCCGTCGGGATATAAAACGAAGAATGCGCACAACAAGTATTCCAGCAATGGGTCGCAAAAACGCTCGTGGCTTCGAGGTATCAATCTGGGAAGCAGGTAGTGATACCAATCCGTCCATTCTTCCATTCGGCCGAAAGAACGATTGCCACTGATGATGTCCGTTAATGGATCTTGCAGAAACATGGGTGAGAGCTTGCTCAAATCACCCGCCAGCTCCGGATACATTTTTCGTGTTTCGCCCATAAACCAGGCTTCACCCATCGGCTCGATCGGGCAGCGAAAATGCTCACACATTCTGTCGAGCGACTTGCGGGAATAACCCTGACCGGGAATCCACAGAAACGGCTCTGGTTTTTCGGTTTTTGCCATGTGTAGATTCTACAGCACGTCGTCCGGGTCACGTTCCACCGATCCGGGGATCACTCGCCCAATCAATTGGTAACATCCCTTTTTGCACGTATCGATGGAAAGTGGAATATGGCCAATCTTTAACGTGTTCTACAAAACCGTGTTTCACCGGGTTGATATGGATGTAATCGATTTGGTGCTGCAAATCTTTGTCATCACGAATTTGATGTTCCCAAAATCGTCTTTGCCAACAGGCACGTTCGGCTTTACTCAATGGCTTGAATTGAACGCCGTCTCTTGCAAGGCCTTTCGTAAATAACGTTTTGATCAAGCGGATGCGAACGGAATAATCACCATCTTCCTCCGGCAATTTCCAAACGACATGCACGTGGTCCGGCAACACGACGGCCGCAATGGTCTCGAACGGCCAGCGTTTTTGGACGAGAGAATAAGACGCCTTGAATACGGAAAAATGTCGAGTCAGAAGATCGGAGCCACGATCCTTCAAGGTAAACGTGAAAGCAAATGTGCCGCCTTGGCATTGTGCACGACGATAAAGGACCATCGACACAGCTTGAACTGTCGCATTCACTCGAACTGTAGGGATTTATTTCAATTAACGTCAGGAAGTAGCCCGGGTTACGCTCCACCAACCCGGGGATGCCGGATTTCGGGTAAGCATGTTTCAAGAATTTTTTGATTAAAAACACGATTCTTGCGAATTGCATCGAGTGTTTGAGAACCCGGGTTGATGAAGCGTAACCCGGGCTACGGTGCTAAATTTCTTTTCCAAATCCGTCACCAGAACCAGCCTTGGCATCCGGACGCGGCACATTGAAAATACATTCAAACATTGGCCGCATCAAATCCCAAGTCAGTTTTTGTCTCCGCGCTTCAACCAGCATTTTTCCAACTTCAACTACATCGCCACGCTCTTGTAATTTCCGCATGAAAGCTTGACGCGAGTCAGCTTCACCATGCTTAGTGTGGTCTTGATTGCCGTATGAATGAAACTCAAGGATTGCGCCAGGAGCAGTGACCGAGAGATTCCCTACTACGCAACTTGAAGTCCCGCTAGATTCTTCACGTTCAGCATGACCTTCGGCGTAGCTATCTTCAAGCATGTGTAAAAGCGAACCAAATGCAACATCATCAACTTCTGTCCGCAACCTGTTACCGGAACCGAGTGTATACAACTCAAGTAAACGCCATTCAGTCCGACCAAATGTTTGTTGTATGGTTGGATTCGGCACTTCTTTCAAACGCGTATCAAGGGTGTAATCACCCAATGAAGATCGCCATGTGAACTCGGCCCAATCCATAATCTTTGCTTTGGTTTCACCTGCAAGTTCACCATCTTTTGTTGCCATGGAATGAAGAAACTGCAGATCTCCAAAATGTGTACGATAGAGCATTGCATGGCCAGGGCCATATTGCTTTCCAAGAACTGCTCCGTCTTCTGCTGCCGTAAATAAAGATGCCCAACATGTCGGCTGAATTTCGAAACGAATTGTTTCACTTGTCTTGCAGCGAATACCTTTGGCTTGTCCAGACGTCAGACGGAAGGGCGGGTCATCATTCCAGCGTACGCCTGCCAAGACTGCGGGAGGTGCTGATTCAGCATTCGGGCCAGCGCAAACTGATTCATCGCCATCACATCCATAGATGCGATTTGTGATTTCTTCATGCACTGCTTCACCAAAGTTTTCCAAGCCCATTCTTACTATCGAACGTTCTACGTCCGTAAAGTAACTAGAAGTTATTCCGCTGAGCCGCCTCTCTTCCGGCGTTGACGTCGGTGAAAGTTTGTATGAATAAGCCGAAGATGCATTTAATAGAATGGCCACAAAGAGACTGGCTCTTGCAAGCGGGTATTTTTGGCGATTCATACGACCCCCTATTGAACTTATTAAATTCGATTTACGAGTGTCTAACTCTAAATATCTTACGCAGCATGACGAGAATTCCGGACAGACATATTGAGCCAAAAAAATGAACCTGACCCCGATTCGTTAATTTGAAATACAAGGAATTATTGAAATTCAAGTCACGAAGTAGCCCGGCTCGCGCCTTATCAACCTTGGGAAGCCAGATTCCACAATCACAAATTTCACAAATGAAATTGGGAAAGACATGACTCGCATGCTTTAAATGGAGGGTTAGAGAACTCGGGTCGGTGAAGCGTGACCCGGGCTACGGCGCTTACCGCATTTACAGAACTTTGCCCGACTTATCGCATTTATGATCTCTTATGTCTTTCTTCTTCGCCGCCTTACGACACCAACAAAAACTCCATTATTGATAGCATCTGAGGCAGTTAGCTCACCATCCACAATTGACGCGAACAGACACTCACCTAATGAAACACAAGACAGAGCAGCATAAGCGAAAAAAAACGCTTTCCCAATCGGCGAACTGACCCAGAAAATAGAAATTAGCATAAGAACTAATAACGAACATGCTAAAACGAATGCTGATCTATAGATGGATTTCATTAAAGTCTGATATCTGCTCGCATCAGGATTACTCTCTAAATCCACACCTTCTCCAAGTGACGCCACAAATCTCGGAAAAATAATTGCGATCCAAATTCCGAATACCGTTACGACAACTCCCGAAGCACCCAAAATAGCATTAACTATTGTTACTCGTTCCGAGAAATCACCTCTTTCTATGGAAAACATTGAGCCGAGCACGACAACCAGCACCGCAAATGCCCTGTAAAAATAGAAAGTTAGCTTAACTTTCACGACGAAAGTGCGACTGCTAATAGACGCTCAAGCTGACCGTTACTTAACAATCGCGCTAGTGCTTCTGTATCAATCATGCCACCCTGAGTCCTTGGTGGCTCAAGTCTTGTTTTTTCACGAGCATAGCTACCGCTGACCCAGTGAGTTTTTCCCGACGCTTTTGCCATAACGAATCCAACATCTTCCCACGCGCTATCATCGCCTTCGACTGAACAGGCATCGATAACTTTGTTTAGTTTTTCTAACGTTAGATGTGTTTTGAATTCATATTCAAATCTAATCTCTGCTTTTAACCTATTATTTACGGGCAACCCCATGAGCTCAAATGAAGAGTCCAAAAAGGTCTTATGATTTGAAATTGTAGGATTCACCACTGCGCGCCTCCTAACTTTACGAATATTGGAAGATTGAGCTTGCAACCACTCTATATTCCCTTGTCGTCTCAAAAGGTGATACTCGAATTCTGGCAAATACGAAGTATTTTCTTCAATTTCTTGCGTGGGGCTATAACCCAATAGTTTGTCAGGATTTCCCTCATCCCAAATACAGAACCGCGTGCAGTCCCTGAGGAATCCAAGAATATATCTTTTAAACGACTGACTGCCATTGAGCCGATGTTCAAACTTAAGATTTAAAATAATTTCACGATCTGGCAATACAACGAAATAGGCGGGATAACCAGGCTTGGATTGCGGATCTATAGTCGCGCTGGAGACATCTGCATGCCCTATTCTTGAAGCAACGCTTAAAAGCTGTATCGAATCTTCATCATTCGCGGCCTCATTCCACATAGCAATCAAAACTGCATTAGTTCCAGGAATTGGTTGGGAATCGAAACAATACGCACGAAGAAAAGAATCATCTTCGCCCGGCTCAAAAGTAACTGATTCACCAACAGATGCCAGCCCAGATAACCATGTTACAAAATCGTCTAAGATTTCTTGTACTGTTCCAAACTCTACATTGCGAGCTTCGTCATAATAACGAAGCTTTCCTATACGATAAGCAGTTTGTGGGCGAGCAGAATAGCTGCAAGTCACGCCCTATCAATACCAACACATCTCAATCTCCCTCGCCAAACTGCTGCAAGGAAAACGACTTAATTAGTGCAAGGAATGAGGGGTAAGTGCTCGAAAAGCTGCAAGTGACCAATTTTGAATGGGAAAAGCCTCGAAAAGTGTCAGCTTTTAAAGTCAGACAGATCGTCATGCTCTTTTTCTGAACGAGGAAAGTAATGCGTGGCAAAGCTCTTAACCAAGTACGTGTCTTCATCAACCACTACATCGACTTCTACGGAATAGAGACATCCCGTCAGCTCATTCTGAACCACCATGTCCAACTTTTGGCGAAGGCATTTTTCCATGCGAGAACCTTACTCTGAGATTCAATACGGGACAAGTACAAAGAATGCGTATCCACTGTCTGAAAACACCGAGATGCACTCATAAATTAATTGCATACGACTTCTAAGGTATTAATGAGGGCAAGGACTACCCCCGCCACTCGTTTTGGCGTTGCGAACTCGACGTATCGTGTCGATCAGCTGACCACATTGCTGGCGTTGACTGGCAGCAATCGGCCATTAGCAGCCATGGAGTGCTTCAGGGTGGACATTCACTCGTCCCTTTGAACCTGCCATGACCCAGATCAATCTTCCGCAACGCCAGCAAGCGTAAGCTGTTTTAAACCTACCATATTTCGCAAATCAGACTGTAATCACCGCAGCCATCCATGGATTGTCATGAGCCCAGAATTTCTTGTACTGCTCACCCTCGGCATTTTCCTCGTCGCCCTGCTTTACTCCTCCGTTGGTCATGCGGGGGCTTCAGGCTACATCGCGGTCATGTCCTTGTTGAGCATGGCGCCGGCGAGCATCAAACCTACGGCATTGGTGCTGAATATTCTGGTCGCGTCGATCGGCACCTGGCAATTCTGGCGCGCAGGCTATTTTTCCTGGCGCTTGTTCTGGCCCTTTTCGCTCTTGTCGATACCGCTGGCCTTTCTCGGTGGCTACATCAGTTTACCGGCCGATATTCTCAAACTGATCCTGGGAATGGTGCTGCTGTATTCGGCGGCCCATTTTTTCCTGCGCCCACCACAGGAAATGGAATCAACAACCCCGCCTCGTGGCGTAGCGGTCTTGATTGGCGGCGGGATTGGTTTTTTGTCCGGACTGACCGGCACCGGTGGAGGCATTTTTTTGACGCCACTGCTACTCCTCATGAATTGGGCGCCGGCAAGAAATGCCGCTGCTGTGTCTGCGCTATTCATTTTGGTGAACTCCATTGCCGGGCTGCTCGGCAATATCAGCAGCACCCGGCAATTCCCTGCCTTTGCACTGGTCTTGGTGGTAGCGGCGGGTGTCGGTGGAATCATTGGTTCCTATCTGGGAAGCCATCGTTTCAACCCGCAACTTATCAAGCGGTTTCTGGCGATGGTCTTGCTGATTGCCGGCTGCAAATTAATCCTCACCTGAGCACTCCGCTTGCCTTAGGGAAGCAGGATCACTCCCCATCTTGATTTGGGTCAAAGCCCGACCTTAAACACCTCGTATAGAATTGCCACTGAAATATCCGGATCTTGCATTTGGGTATTCTCCTCCGAGACGGCGAGCCTGTGTTTTGAATGAACTGGCTTGCCGACCGTGGTCATGTTGACCACCAGGGCGGTGATGGAAACGTCACGGCCTCCCGTGTTTGGAAAGGAGTACATCGATGGGTTCACTAATCGACCGATTTGGTCGCAGGTTTCCGTACCTGCGTTTATCGGTCATCGAAGCCTGCAATTATCATTGCAGTTATTGCTTGCCTAAGGGTTACCAGGCGGTACCCGGTCGGCCGAAAAATCTCGATATTGATGAAATCGCTCGCCTGCTTGGCGCATTTGCAACGTTGGGAATGCAAAAAGTTAGATTGACCGGCGGAGAGCCCAGCCTGCGTCGCGACCTGACCGATATTATCCGCGTTGCCGCCAATACCACCGGTGTTGAAAAAGTGGCACTGACAACGAACGGTTGTCTGTTGCAAAAAAGAATTCGAGATTGGTGTGATGCCGGCCTGACGGCATTGAATGTCAGCGTGGACAGTCTCGATCGCGATTGCTTCAAGAAAATTACCGGTCACGATCAACTCGACTCCATCATGTCCGGCGTTGAAACCGCCCTTGAAAGTAATCTGCAATCGATCAAGTTGAATGCCGTCTTGTTGCGTGATCTTAATGACGATCAACTGCCCGCGTGGCTCGATTATCTGCGTGATCGTCGGATCAGTTTGCGTTTCATCGAGCTGATGCAGACCGGCGATAATCTGGAGTATTTCCGTCAACATCATTTGCGGGCCGAAATACTCGAACAGCAGCTTGAACAATCGGGCTGGAGACTGCTGCCGCGTGCCGCCGATGCCGGTCCGGCTCGCGAGTATGGCCATGCCGACTATTGCGGACGTATCGGCATCATCGCGCCCTACTCGCGTGATTTTTGTGCCGGCTGCAATCGATTGCGCGTCACCTCCGCCGGCGATCTGCGACTCTGCCTGTTCGGGCAAATGGGCATTCCCTTACGATCTTTATTGCAGCATGACGATCAGCAAGCGGAATTGCTCGCCACCGTCGCCAAACAACTTGGTCTCAAGCAAGAAGGCCACGGCTTGCATATGGGCGATACCGGAATAACGCCTCATCTTGCATCCGTTGGAGGCTGAAGTGACTCGACAAGATTCGACCGAAGCGATGATCGGTAATTTTCAGATGGCCGATATCCGTCGCAAGCGACCCACGGCACGCCGCGCAGTTGCCTGCGGCGAAATTTCACTCGGCGAACTCGCTTTTACGATGCTGATGGAAAAGAGAATGCCGAAAGGCGATCCGGTTGCGATGGCGGAAATCGCCGGCATTCAGGGTGCTAAAAATGCCGCGTTGCTTTTACCCTTGTGTCACCCGCTGGCGCTGGAATATGTCCAGGTGCGCTGCCTGCCGATTCTGGAAAAATTTGCGCTACGCGTGTATTGCGAAGCCAGCACCGAAGCCCGTACCGGCGTCGAGATGGAAGCACTCGCAGGCGTCAGCGCCGCCTTGTTGACCTTGTATGACCTTTGCAAGCCGGTAGAACCTGCCCTGCAAATTGGCGCTGTTCGTCTGCTGTTCAAAGAGGGCGGGAAAAGCGGCTTGTGGTGCCATCCCGAGCCCATGACAGTTGCCGAGCGCGAACTGTTTCGACCCAAAAATCATCATCATCTGAAGAATATTCGCGCCGCCGTTTTGACCTTGAGCGACCGCGCTCACAGTGGTGAATATGTCGATCTTTCGGGGCCGATATTGCTTGAACGATTAACCGTGTTGGGAGCCGAGATTCATCACACGGAAATTCTTCCCGATGGTATCGAGCCTTTGGCCGGTCGCTTGAGGGATTTATCGACGCAGTCCATCCAACTCGTCTTGTGTACCGGCGGCACCGGATTGGGGCCGCGTGATTTGACGCTCGAGGCGCTTCAAACACTGGACGCACGTCACGTGCCGGGCCTGGGTGAAATGTTTCGTTCTGAAAGCCGGCACCACACGTCACTTGCCTGGCTGAGTCGTGCCGAGGCCGTTCTGCTCAATGACATGCTGGTCATCGCCCTGCCCGGCAGCCCGAAAGCCGTTGCTCAGGGTATGGATATTCTCGGCCCGATATTGGCCCATGCGATGGCGATGGTGGCAGGAGAAGCTCACGCATGATCAACTACGAAGAAGCACTGAAAATCATTGCCGCGACCACTTCGCAAATGGCACCGGTCACCGTGCTTTCCGAAAACGCCTTGGGCCATGTCCTGGCCGAGACTATTGTCAGTCCGGTGAATCTGCCTTCGTTTGCCAACACCGCAATGGACGGTTTTGCGCTCGCCACAAAGGGCCATGAATTGCCTGCCGGAACCGAATGGGACGTACTGGGCGAGCAAGCGGCCGGCGATGGGAAAACACAGGCCAATGAAGGTGCATGGGAGATCATGACCGGGGCTCGCATTCCCGATGGTTTCGATGCGGTGATTCCGATCGAACAAGTGCAGGTCATGCAAACTCGCGATGACGGCAGACCGGCACGCATACGCAGCAACGCCGCCATTTTGCCGGGGCAGCATGTACGACACACAGGCGAAGATATTGCACTGGGCGAAATCGCCATGGAGGCAGGTGAACGCCTGGAACCCCAGCATGTCATGTTGCTTGCCGGACTGGGCGTTCGCGAGGTTTCAGTGACGCGGCCACCACGTGTCGCACTTATTTGCACCGGTCGCGAATTGATTGACGATGTCAGCCAGCCATTGATCGAGGGCAAGATCCGAAATTCCAATGGCCCGTTTTTGCTGGCACGCATTGCTGCCGCCGGTGCCGTGGTGGTTCACTACGAAACCGTGAGCGACGAGCCGGACGCATTCATCGCCTCACTAAAAAAAGCATTGAGCCTCACACCGGATATAGTGATCAGCACCGGTGCGGTGTCGATGGGGCGCTATGATTTCATCCCCGATGCGCTGCGGGGTGAAAACGCGGAAATTCTTTTCCATAAAGTCGCCATTCGTCCCGGAAAGCCGCTGCTATTTGCCCGTTTGGCCGGCGGACAATTGTATTTCGGTTTGCCGGGCAATCCGGTATCGAGTGCGGTGGGCCTGCGATTTTTTGTCGAAGCCGCGATTCGCACACAATTGGGTTTGCCGCCCGAGCGGTCGATAAAGGTGCCGATTAAATCGGCGATGAAAAAGAAAGTCGGCTTCCGGTTTCATCAAAAAGCAAAGCTTGGTGTAGACACGCACGGGCAACTGCAAGTCAGTGTCTTGTCGGGTCAGGAATCGTTTCGCATTCGCCCCTTGTTGCACTCCAATGTCTGGGTCGTTTTGCCCGAGTCTGCAGAGCATATCGCCGCTGATAGTCTGGTCGATGTCTTTGGACTGGGTCACCAGGCCCTACCCTTTTAATCAAGCGAGAATCACCACCATGAAAATTGATCTGACACTTTTTGCCGCCTTTCAGGATTTGGAACCGGCGGGCCGAATTGATCTGGAACTGCCCGATGGCGCTCTCGTTGCGGATTTGCGAGTGGCCGTTGATACCTATGGCCGCCAGCATTGGCCGAAGTTTCGTCCCGGGCTTCTGAAAGCCTCGGCGTTCGCCAGCGAGACCACCTTGTTGCGTGATCGCGATGCGATTCCTGCCGATGGCAAGATGGCCTTGTTGCCGCCGGTCAATGGAGGTTGAGATGGAAAAGATGCATTGCGCCGTGGTGGATATCGCAAACGAAGGCCTCGATGTTTCGGCGGCAATTGAATTTGTTTCGGATCCGGGCTTTGGCGGCATAGCCATGTTTGTCGGCCGGGTACGCGACATGAATCACGGCCGTCGCGTTGCCGGCGTCAGCTATGATTTGTTCGATGTTCTTGCCGTTAATATTTTCAATGACATCGCTTCGGACACGCTGCGCGAATTCGACGAAAAACTGAAAATATTTGTAACGCATGCGAAGGGACGACTGGGTATTGGCGATCTTGCGGTCGTCGTTGCCGTCGGCAGCCCGCATCGTGACGAGGCCTTTCGTGCCTGTCGCATGGTCATCGAGAAGGTCAAGCATCAGGCGCCGATCTGGGAGCAGGAACACTACGAAGACGGCAATAGCGAATGGAGCGAAGGCTGCTCGCTTTGCGAAGTTCATGACCATGCACAACATGCCGGCGAGCATGCTTCCGGTCACTAATACTCTGCAGAAATGTTTTTTTGGAGCGTGTGATGAAATTGCAAATACAGGAACAAAATCTTCGTTTCCGCATTGATGAAAATGAACTGGCAACACTCCTGAGTGAAGAAGTGCTGGTAAACACGCTGCGCCTGCCCAATGGCGAGCCCTTTGTGCAGTCGCTCAGCTTGGTGAAGACCGAAACGGCGGCTCTGGAGACCCGCGAACTGAACTGGTGTTTGAACTTGCCTAAAGCCATGGTCGAGGCATACGTCGAACGATTGCCGTGCCGCGATGCCCTGTCCTTCACCTTGGGAAACACCGATTCGCTGCCTTTAACGGTCCAGTTTGAGGTGGATGTGCGCGATAGCGTGAAAAAACGCGGCAGAAACAGAAAAACGCCTTAATTCGGGCCCGATTTTTCGTTCAGCCTGTTTTCAGCCTAGCCGATTGACTCAGGTCAAGTTAAATTGAATTCAGCAATGAAATAATTCGCCTCAATTGGATTTTCTATTCTATTGGATTGTTTCATGGCTGGCATCGCATCCCCTAAAGCCCAAGGCCCGGTACTCCACGACTGGCGACCGGAAGACGCAAATTTCTGGCAATCCGGCGGCAGCAGCGTCGCCAGTCGTAATCTCTGGATTTCCATTCCGGCCCTGTTACTGGCGTTTTGCCGTCTGGATGATGTTTTCGGCGGTTGCCATCAGTTGAAGGACGTCGGATTTCATTTTACCGACGACCAACTCTTCTGGTTAACGGCACTGCCGGGATTGTCCGGCGCAACCCTGCGAATTTTCTATTCCTACATGGTCTCAGGGTGGGCGGTCGCCGCTGGACGGCGATTTCGACCGCTTCGCTGATGATTCCCGCCATCTGGCTCGGCTTTGCAGTGCAGGACACCGCAACGCCTTACTGGCATTTCGTCGCGATCGCGATTTTGTGCGGCTTCGGCGGCGGTAACTTTGCCTCGAGCATGTCGAACATTTCTTTCTTCTACCCCAAATCTAAACAAGGCTATGCCCTTGGAATGAATGCCGGCCTAGGCAATCTCGGTGTTTCGGCAACACAATTCCTGATTCCCATGGTGATATCGATGGGCATCTTCGGTGCCATTGCCGGCAATCCGCAGATGACAGGCGATGGCAAGGAAATGTATTTGCTACTGCCGAGATCGCCGGCTTTCTCTGGGTACCCTTCCTGTTTGTCTGCACTCTCGCAGCCTGGTTCGGCATGAATGATTTGACGACTTCGCGTTCCACTTTTTCGGAAACAATCCGTCATTTTCAGCCGCAGCCAGAATTGGCTGATGTGCTGGTTGTATATGGGCACTTTCGGTTCGTTTATCGGGTTCTCCGCCGGCTTTCCAATGTTGATCAAAACCCAGTTTCCCGAAATCAACGCTCTGACTTATGCCTTCCTCGGCCCACTGGTTGGTGCACTGGCAAGACCCGTCGGTGGCTGGCTGTCGGATAAAACCGGTGGTGCCATGTTGACGTTCTGGGTATTCGTCCTGATGGTGGCGGGCGTCTTCGGCGTGCTGCATTTTCTGCCGGTCGACGGCAAGGGCGGCGATTTCGGTTTCCTGATCAGCTTTATGGCCCTGTTTATCTTGTCGGGCATCGGCAACGCTTCGACCTTCCGCATGATTCCGATTATTTTCCGCACCTTTCATGACCGCAAATCAGTGCAGTCGACGCCGGAAGAAAAGACCGCGTCCCTGCGCAACGCCGGCATCGAGTCGGCGGCCACGATAGGTTTCAGTTCGGCCATTGGTGCTTACGGCGGATTTTTCATCCCGAAAAGTTACGGCAGCTCGATCGCATTGACCGGCGGACCGCAGGCGGCACTTTACGCCTTCATTATTTTTTACTTTACTTGTATTGCCATCACATGGTGGTGGTACTACCGTAAGCGGGCACCTTATCCGTGCTGATGGCAGTGTCACAATTGTTACTGATTACGCGGCTTATTATTAATTTTTCGGAGTGCTGGCAATGAGTTATTTTCTCGACCGTCTCAACTTTCTAAAGCCGGCAGCAGAGCCGTTCTCCAATGGTCACGGTGCATTGAAAACGGAAGACCGAAGCTGGGAAGATTCCTATCGTCAACGCTGGCAATACGACAAAATCGTCCGCTCCACCCACGGTGTCAATTGCACCGGTTCCTGTAGCTGGAAGGTCTATGTCAAGAATGGTTTGGTGACCTGGGAAACCCAGCAAACCGACTACCCGCGCACCCGTCCTGATTTACCCAATCACGAACCACGCGGCTGCCCGCGCGGCGCCAGTTATTCCTGGTATCTCTACAGCGCCAACCGCGTGAAGTATCCCTTGATGCGCAGCGCCCTGCTGAAGCTGTGGCGCGAAGCACGCAAAACCAAATCCCCGGTCGATGCCTGGGGCAGCATTGTCGAAGACAAGGAAAAAGCCAAGAGCTACAAAACCAAACGCGGCATGGGCGGCTTCGTTCGCGTCAATTGGGATGAAGCCAATGAAATGATCGCGGCGGCTAATCTGTTTACGACAAAAAAATTCGGCCCCGACCGCGTTGTCGGATTCTCGCCAATTCCCGCGATGTCGATGGTCAGTTACGCCGCCGGTGCACGTTATCTTTCGCTGCTGGGTGGCGCCTGCCTGAGTTTTTACGATTGGTATTGCGATCTGCCACCTGCTTCGCCGCAGGTATGGGCGAGCAAACCGACGTGCCGGAATCAGCTGATTGGTATAACAGCCGCTACATCATCGCCTGGGGTTCCAACGTGCCGCAGACGCGAACACCCGATGCCCACTTCTTCACCGAGGCGCGCTACAACGGCACCAAAACGGTCGCCATTACGCCGGATTATTCCGAGGTCGCCAAGCTGACCGATGTCTGGTTGCATCCCAAGCAAGGTACCGATGCCGCGCTGGCATTTGCCTTTGGCCATGTGATCCTGCGCGAATTCCACCTCGATAATCCTTCTTCCTACTTCCTCGATTATTGCCGGCAATATTCGGATATGCCGATGTTGGTGCCGAACGATGCACGCGATGACGGCAGTTTCGTCCCGGGACGTTTTTTGCGAGCCTCCGATCTCGATGGCGGCATGGGCGAAAGCAATAATCCCGAATGGAAAACCCTGGCCTTTGATGAAAACACCGGTGCACTGACCGTTCCCAATGGCTCGGTCGGTTTCCGCTGGGGCGAAAAAGGCAAATGGAATATTGAAGAAAAAGACAGCGCTGGTCGCGAAACCCGTTTGCGCCTGAGTTCTGGACAGAGCAGATTCACGATGAAATTGTGGAAGTCAGCTTCCCTTATTTCGGCGGTGTCGAGCATGAAAAATGGACGTCCAGCAAACACGAAGACATTCTCAAACGCAATCTGCGGTACGCCGCATTAAAACCGCCGATGGCAGCGATTGCCTGGTCGCGAGCGTGTACTGACCTGTCACTGGCGATTGCTGTTCGGACCGTGAGTTTGGCGGCGGATACGTCGCAGTAATTTCGACGACAATGTGCCGGGCACGCCTGCCTGTCAAGAAACATCACCGGCGTGCACGCGGCGACGTGATCGAAAATTGCCCGCGAATTTGCCCGCAATGCCGACAAGACCCGCGGCCGCAGCATGATTATCGTCGGTGCCGCGATGAACCACTGGTATCACAACGACATGAACTATCGCGGCCTGATCAATATGTTGATCATGTGCGGTTGCGTTGGACAAACCGGCGGCGGCTGGGCCCATTACGTGGGTCAGGAAAAATTGCGGCCGCAATCGGGCTGGACACCGCTGGCGTTTGGTCTGGACTGGAGCAAGCCACCACGCCAAATGAATGGCACCTTGTTTTTCTATTTCAACCTCCGATTTAATGGCGTTATGGAAAAACTGGATGTTTCAGAAATCATTTCACCGCTGGCAGACCCGAAAAAATATTCTGGCAGTCTGGTAGACTTCAATCTGCGTGCCGTGCGCATGGTTGGTTGCTCTTCCGCGCCGCAATTGAACATAAATCCGCTCAACTTCGTTCGCGAAGCTGAAGCCCAGGCCTCTATCGGTGAAGCATGCCGTAGCGGAAGTTGGAAATCCGGCGCGCTGGAATTTGCCTACGCCGATCCCGACGTACCGCAGAGTTTCGACGCAACACGCTTTATTCTGGCGCTCGAACCTGTTGGGTTCGTCGGGTAAAGGTCTATGAATATATGCTCAAGCATTTGCTGGGCACACGCCATGGCTTGCAGGGAAAAGATCTGGTCGAACGCGGTGCGTCACCGAAACCACAGGACGTGAAATGGCATGACGAAGCCACCGAAGGCAAACTCGACTTGCTGGTCACGCTGGATTTCCGCATGTGCACCACGGCCCTGTATTCCGACATCGTGCTTCCGACCGCGACCTGGTACGAGAAAAACGATCTGAATACCTCCGACATGATCCCTTCATTCATCCGCTTTCCAAAGCGGTGGATCCTGCCTGGGAAGCACGCAGCGACTGGGATATTTTCAAGGGCATCGCACGCACCGTCAGCGAGATGGCACCGGGTGTATTGGGCATTGAAAAAGATTTGGTGCTCACGCCCATTTTGCATGACACACCGAATGAATTGGCCATGCCGTTTGGCGTGACCGATTGGAAAAAAGGCGAATGCGAACCGATCCCCGGCAAGACCATGCCTTCGATGGTCGTCGTGGAACGCGACTATCCGAATCTGTACAAAAAATTCACCTCGCTGGGTCCCTTGCTCGATTCACAGGGCAATGGCGGCAAAGGCATGAGCTGGGATACGAAGGAGGAAGTGAAATTCCTCGGCGAGCTCAACCATACCGTCACCGCAGAAGGCATCAGCAAGGGTCGCCCGCAAA
>CAWKHT010000007.1:0-88475 GCA_963849575.1 uncultured Gammaproteobacteria bacterium
CGCGGCGGCGCAGGATTCAACAAGCGTTCGACCAGTGCGGCCAGACGCTCTACTTCGGTACCGATCAATTCGATCAATTCCTTCGAGTCCTGATCCTCGACGCGACGCGACAATAATTGTGCCGCACCTTTCATGCCGGCGAGTGGATTGCGGATTTCATGGGCCAGCCCTTTCAGTGCCGCCGACAAGGCCGCCGGCAAGACCTTGGCCGGATCTTCGCCGAGAAACTCTTCGCTTGGATGTGCTTCAAGCCGGACTTCAGCACTTTCCAGGCGCGTCAGCCAGAGCTCGGCAAAATGCTCACCCGAGCCCGGAAATGCCAGCCGTGCCCGATGCACCCGCAAGGTATGACCGTGTTCGGGTAGTCGCTGGAATACTTCGGACAAACGCCCCACTTCGACATCCAGCTCGCCCAAAGGCATGCCTTGCAATCGTCTGACACTGACACCCAGCCAGCTGGCAAAGGCTTGATTGCAGTTTTGTACGGCACCTGCAGCGGACAACCAGGCTACCGGGGTGGCGAGACTTTCAACGCTGATGTGAGCGGGATCCGACATTGCACCATAATAGTGCGAACCGGGAGAACGGCAAGTAAAAACTCGTCAACTCTTCGTCGGTACGCCACCCGAGATATTGCGTGCTTGATATCATCGCGCGGGGCACTGCCGAAAGCTGCCGAGCAACGTCGGTTTGATACGACTATTTGTCGTCATCGAATACCGTTATTCCGCAGACTTTATTTGATCTGTGTCACAAGTTTTTCGTCCGGCAGACCTGCTAGAAACATGTCACGGATATTGACTTGTACAGAGTATGGCAACGCGGTATATCTAATTTCACACATTCAGGGGATGGGGTGCTTATGAGTCGCAGTAACATGATGGCGCAATTGCTTCGTTTGGCGCGTTTGGCAGAACGTTGCGAACGAACCGGCGAAAGCTCACAGGAAGCAATCGAACAGGAAAACCTGCGTATTGCGGGCCGTCGAAAATTTGCGAAGGGCGCTGTGGCAGCGACAGCAACAGCCGCCGTTGGTGCGCTTTCTCCGACCGCCTGGTCTCGCATGGCCAAACTTGGCGGCAAGATAATCGAATTGGGTAGCTCGGGCGGTGGTGGCATCGCCGTGGTAGGCGCCGGCCTTGCCGGCCTTGCCTGTGCTTCCGAATTGGCGCGCATGGGAATCCAGGCGCGCGTCTTTGAAGCTTCAGAGCGTGTTGGCGGTCGTTGCTCGAGTCTGCGTGGTTTCTTCCCCGGCCAAGTCGTCGAACGCGGCGGCGAGTTTATCAATGGCTCGCACCAGACCATGATCGGTTATGCACGGATGATGGGGCTCACACTTGAAGATTCCACGATGTTTCCCGGAACGGCGTATTACCAGTTCGGTGGTCGCATGTACTCCGAAGCCCAAGTGGCGGAAGAATATCGTGCATTCGCGGCTTCCATCCGCGAAGATCTGAATACGCTTACCTGTCCAACGGCCGACAGTTTTACCGAAGCGGATGCCTTGTTCGATTACATGAGTCTTGAAGACTATTTGATCCTGCACGGAGCCGGCGGTCTGTTGAGGACGGTAATCAGTTCCGCCTACATGGCCGAATACGGCGCCGGTATCGACGAACTTAGCGCGATCAGTTTCCTGCGCTTTGTCTACTCCGACAAACGAAGCAAGCTGTCGCCGTTCGGTGTGTTCAGCGGCGAAAATTTGCGCGTGGCCGAAGGCAATGATCGCATCACGTCGAATTTGGCGGCGGCACTGCCGACACCGGTGGCGCTCGGTTACAAATTGCTCGCCGTGCGGAAGCTTGCGAATCACCGCCTGCGCCTGACATTCGATGTCGGTGGCCGCACGCTGCAAAGTGACCACGAAGCGGTCGTGATGACCCTGCCATTCAGCGTACTACGCGATGTCGAACTCGATGCCAGCCTGAACTTGCCGGCATCAAAACGCCTCGCCATCAGCAACGCCAGCATGGGTGACCACAGCAAGCTGATGGTCGGTTTCAAACAGCCTTATTGGTACACACGCCATGGCCTCAACGGAAGCGGCTACAGCGACAGCGCTTCGATTCAATCGACCTGGGAAGCCAATCCAAGCATGTCGAATAATACTCGTGCAGTCCTCGCTGGTTACGCTGGCGGCATGCAGTCTCGCAGCATGAAATCCGGCACGGTGCAAGCGGATGCAAAGTCATTCCTGAGCTATCTGGAGGGTGTACTTCCGGGCGCGAACGATGCCGCGCAACGCAATGGCCGCGGCGACGTTTTGGCCTATACCGAAAACTGGTCGAACAACCCGCTCAGCAAGGGCTCGCATAGCTGCAATCGCCCTGGTTACTTCACGTCCATTGCCGACAATGAAGCCAAGGCGGTAGGAAACCTGCTGTTTGCCGGTGAACACACCAGCAGCTTCTACGAATGGCAGGGCTTCATGGAAGGCGCTGCGCTTTCGGGGCTGCGTGCGGCCAGCGAAGTCTATTCGCTTGCACGGGTAAAATAATCAGCGCTCGAATTCGTTTTTCGCATGCTTGAACCCAGGCCCATCTTGCTGAGTTCACCCACGATACGCTGCGGCACCACTCTGCTGCAGCGATTACTGTGCTCGTCGGAAAACACCCTGATCTACGGCGAGGAAATCGGCAAGGATCTCGAGTTGCAGCTGCAGATTTTCGCCTCTCGCAAAATGGTGTACACGCACTCGCGCCAGCGCTTTGCCAACAGTCTTGATCGCGTGATGCAGGGCGATACGAATGACTGGATTCCGGATTTGATGCCTGATATCGATGGCTATCTGGTCGCACTGCGCGAGGGATCGTTTGCCGGGCTTTCTTATTGCCAGCAGCATGCAAAAAATAATGGGCGGGAACTCTGGGGCTTCAAATATCCTGGGTGGCAGCCGCATCTGATACGAATGCTGTTTGATGTGATACCGGCAACGTCGATGATTTATATTTTTCGCGAACTCGCCGACTGTGTCCGGTCCGCCAAGGCCTGGGGCGAGATACGAAGCGAAGCGGAAACGCAGCAATTTTGCGCGCAATGGGCAGCCCACCTGACGTTCATGCAGCAATGGCAACATGCCCGGGCGGTACTGATCTTGCGGTATGAGGAGCTGACAGAAGAACCCGACCGGATAGTCGATGAGCTTTGCGATTTCCTTCCGTTCAAGGGAATCAAACGCGAAGTCTTGCAACACAAGATCAACAACATGACCGAGGGCGTCGACTCCCGCCGCAATCATCACGATTACATCGAGCCGGGAATCCTGACGGATCTGGAATCAGGTTTCATTGAAGCCGCACTGAAAACGGTGGATTCAACGTTGACGAAAAGCAGATATTGATCCTGCGCTCACGACACTGAAAAGTAATTGATAAATACCGCGACTCGGACGACAGTTTTGAATAAACTAAGCGAATTGCTCCCAAGGAAACGACTATGGATTTGCTGACGCTCGACCATTTTTCCGGCTGTGTCAACGAAACATTTACCGCAGCATTGAATGACGGGGAAATCGAGTTTGTACTGGTCGAGGCAAGGTTGATCGAGCATCGAATGGCCAATGCCGCGAGAGCTCCGTTCTCGCTTTTGTTTCGCAACACGGCGGTGTTTTTGTTTCCGCAACAAATTTATCAAATGCGCCATCCGAAAATTGGCGAAGTGGGAATTTTTCTCGTGCCAATCGCGCGCGAACGCGAAGGCTTCCTGTATCAGGCTCTGTTCAACTAGGCCGTATCCGGTTTGCTCCGCCAGCACATGTGGTGATGCATGTCGCTGCCGCCCTCTATTCTGAACCCGAGTTTTTCATAAAGCTGCTGAGCGCGGGTATTGTATTTGATGACATGCAAATGCATGCCCCGGCCGAGTAGCGCAGCCTCGCGTTGTGATTCCTCTATCAACACTCGCCCGATGCCATGCCCACGCTGTTGCGCCATGAGGCAGATATCGATGATGAGATGTTCAGGCGGCTTTCTTGAAAGGTAGTAGCGTCCTTGCACAACGCCATCGCGTTCAATCACGAGAAAGTCGGCATCGGGATAGTGTTTCAGGTAATGCTGGTGCTGAAGATTGAATTGCTGATCGAGAAATTGCTGCTTGGCCGTCTGGGCCCATGGCACTGACGACATTTCATCGGCGCGTGTATCGGCATAAAGCAGGCGTAAACGCGGAATATCTCCGTCCTGCGCATGGCGCAAAGAAAACCCGCATGCCGTCAGGAATGCGGGTGTTTCAATCGTGTTGTCCTGCCTGGCCGGAAAGGCAGGAAGATGCGTCGCCATCATGGGAACGACGGATAAATCCCTTGCAAGGCAATACAGAAATTCACGCCCAGATAGGGCTGTTGATTTTGATGCGGTTGTCCGCCGCCTTGGCTGGGCTGAATCATGTTCGGAGCAAATGTAGTATTCAGCGGCGTATCGATAAACGGTCGTGCCGTGCTGCTACCCAAAGTGGAAAGCCCTGCGTTGGCCGCTGGCGATCCCGATTTCTTGGTGCCGTCAGATTGGGAGAAAGCAGTAACCCCATGGTTATGTAGCGGAATCTGATTGCTGGATAGCGTGACCGTGTTGACGCCAAAGTTCTCACCCACCACCACCGGTGAAAGCCCAGGCCCGTTGCCTTGCTGGCAGCCGGCACGGCCAGCGAAATTCGGAAGTTGGAAGGTGGTCTGCCCATTCCCGCCGTAGATAGTGCCAAGTAACGAGAACAGGGCCGTGTTCTGCGAGATGGGAAGTGTGGCGCCGTTCGCGAACGCCCAGCCACGGGGATTGAAGTTGAAACCGAACAATTGAATTTCGCCAATAAACGGTTGTGTCATGTTGAAGTCCTCCGGTGATGCTGTCTGCGCCAAAACGTGGCAGCGGCTCCAGCACTTTGCTGTGGGGTGGGTAGATTAGGCCTGCGACGGGAAGATGCCGAAGAGCGCTATGCAGTACTGCACGGTCAACGTGGGCATCCGGTTCTCGTGTGGCTGGCTGCCTCCACTCTGGCTAGTCGATTGCGCGGACATCGAGATTGCGGTGGCACCGGTAAGGTCGGTGGCATAGAAGACATCGCCGCTGACAGCGCCCGGTAGAAAAGTATTGCCCGGTGTTAACGAGGTAGACGCCGCACTCGTCGCAATGGCCGTGTGAGTATGTGCGGGCATCTGGGTCGGTAACACGGTCACGGTTTCGGTGCCGGCCTTCTGGCCGATAACGTAGTTGCTCAGGCCCGGGCCCTGTCCTTGATGAATAGGCAAGCGTCCACGAAGGTCAGGTACACCAAAAGTGGTCTGCCCGTCACCGCCATAGGTCGTGCCAATCAACGCGAATAGTGCATCGTATTCGGCAATCGCAAGCAAGCTGCCATCGCAGGCTTGCCAGCCGTTTGGTGCTCCGCGGGTTCCGAATCCGAACATGCGGATTTCGCCAATATAAGGTGTGCTCATTGTATCCAGCTCCTTGAAAATTTTCCGATACGACCAAGACCTTGGTCGTATCTTGAATAAATGTAGTTTAGTTCCGCGACGGAAAAATACCCGACAGCGCAATGCAGAAATTGATCACGGAGTAAGGTTGCATATTCGGATGCGGCTGATTGCCGCCTGCAGGTGCAATCGTCTGCGGATTCAAGGGAACTGCGGGGCCCGAGGAAGGCGCATAGAGCATGGCGGCCCCGGCTGTGTTGGTGCTGGTGGCGTAAACGCGCGTGCTGGGATTGCGGTTGTTGCCCGCTGTCGTCGAAGCATTCGCCGAATGAGTGTGCGAGGGCAAATTGGTCGACAGCAAGGTCACATTTTCGACGCCCGAGGCTTGGCCGATTTGCACGCTGGGCGGCTGCCAACTCGGATCCACCGAAGAGGCATAGCCAATCGGCGTACGACTACGCAAGTCCGGCAAGGCGAAATTGGTAGTTCCGTTGCCGCCATACTGGGTTCCCAGCAAAGAGAACAAGGCCTGATTTTGATTGATCGGCAACAGCTGACCATTGCACAGTGCCCAGAACTTCGGCGCAAAATTGAAGCCGGACATCATGATTTGTCCGATAAAGAATTCGCTCATCTTTCCCCCCTCCTGAATTCATGTCTGTAGAGCGAGTCGTTGCGACAGGCCCGGGCCAACTCTATATCATTTTGTTTTGGCATGCATCGCCAAAATACAAAAGCCTTTTCGTAAGGAATCCATAAGATGTTACGAGTTGAAAACTCAAACACATCGCTTTCAAAACGCCGAGAATTTAGGAAGAATTAATTTCGTCCATTAGGTATAGTGCCCGGACAAAGGCCGAATTTTGGGGCAGGCGCATGGGTACAGAAAAGGTTTCGGGGATTCTTCCAGTCGTCAATCTGCGCAACGCATGGCGGGCCGGACTGGTTAGCCTGAGTATTCTTGCCGCGCCAATTGCATTTGCCAAACCATCGGAATTTTGCCCAACATTAAGCGCCAGCGTGCCCAAAGGCGGCACGGTTGCGATCAATGTCAGTGCCTGCGATGGCCCATTCAATATCGGCATGGGCGGGCCCTTTCCAGGTTTCTTGCCAAAGAACGGCAAGGTAAAATTGGGGCCTCAGACCAAGCAGGGAAGCCAGATGGTCACTTATGTCCATAACGGAAATGACGCAACCAAAGACGTGTTCTATCTGGAAGATAACGACAACGGTCTCGTCACCGTCAATATCACGATATCAAAATCGAAAGCACGCAAGAAATAATCCAGCGAAGTAAAACCACTTCATCCGCAATGCAAATGTAATGGATCTTTAAGGGAGCAGGGGCATGCAATATCTTTCAGGGTTTCAGCTGCGTCATGGTCAAAAGCGATCGCAGCTTTGTTTCGTAAATCTGCTCCTGTTACTTGGCATGCTCTGGTCATCGATGTCACTGGCGGCGGTATCGCCGTACTGCCCGACGCAGAGCCTGAGTGTTACGGTCGGTGGATCGGTGGGATCGATCGATCTGATCAACTGCGACGGCCCACTGAATATCGGCATGGTGGAAAACACCCTCCCGTTGCACGGTACGATCCTTGTGAGCCCGCAATCGGGCCCCGGCAATCAGACCGTCACTTATAGCCACGATGGTTCGGCGACCACGACCGATTCCTTCCTGTTGGAAGACGAAAATGGCGACACGCTTCTTTTCAATGTCACCATTACTCCACCGGCATCGGCCATTGTTGTGTCCCCCGCTTCCCTTCCTACGCTGACTGCCGGCACTCCGTTTTCTCAAACCTTGACCTCCACCGGAGGCCTGGCTCCTTACACCTATACCCTGCAATCGGGTGTACTGCCGGTCGGCCTGAGTTTGTCCAGTGGCGGCGTGCTCAGCGGCACCCCGACTCAACGCGGTGGTTACAGTTTCAGCGTTCGCTCGACCGATGCGACCACACCCACGGCACAGTTCGTCGACAAGGGTTACACCGGTACGGTACAAAATCCGACGCTGAGCCTCGTCGCAGCCAGTGGCACCGCGATCCAGAGTGTTGCTTTCTCGCAAACCCTGTCCGTCAACGGCGGCGTGGCACCGCACAGCTGCCTGCTCGAAACCGGCAGTTTCCCGGCCGGCATCAGCGTTTCCAGCGGCTGCGTCGTCAGCGGAACGACAGCAGCAGCACCGGGCAATTACCCGGTTACCATCCGCGTTACCGATAGCAGCACAGGCCCGGGCAGCTATTTCGAAGTCGAAAACTACACTCTCACTGTCAGCCCGCCGCCCTCGGTTACGATTGCAGTGACTCCTGCCTCGGTCAGCGAAGACGGTGCGACCAATCTGACGTACACCGTTACCCGCAGTTTGAATCTGAGCTCGCCGACGACGGTCAACATCACGACGTCCGGCACCGCCACGTCCGGTACCGATTATGCCGGCGGCGTCGCCACGGTGGTCATCCCGGCCAACGCGACTAACGCCAGCATCATCATCGATCCGACGGTCGATAGCACTGTCGAGGCAGACGAAACCGTGACACTGACGGTCGCTGCCGGCGCCGGTTACACCGTCGGCGCCCCTTCGGCGGCAACCGGCACCATCCTCAACGATGATGTACCGACGGCGACCATCAGCGTGTCCCCGGCATCCGTGGCGGAAGACGGCGCTCCGAATCTGATCTACACGGTTACCTTGAACCAGGCCTCCTTATCAGCCATTTCGGTGAATTACACCCCTAGCGGTACGGCAACTGATGGCGTCGATTACGTTACTACGCCTCTTCCCATTGCTGCGGGCGCAACCACCGGCTCGATTGTCGTCAACCCTACTGCAGACGCCACCATCGAAGCCGATGAAACCGTCACTCTGACGCTTGCTGCCGGCACTGGTTACACCGTCGGCGTACCGAACAGCGCTACCGCCACCATCCTCAACGACGATCTGCCTAACCTGGCGATCAACGATGTCACCGCGAACGAAGGCAATGCCGGCATCACCAACTTCACCTTCACGGTAAGCCTCAGTGCACCGGCAGGTCCTGGCGGCGTCACCTTCGATATCGCGAGCGCCAACGGCAGCGCGACCGCAGGCGTCGATTACGTCGCGAACTCGCTCACCAGCCAAACCATTCCGGCCGGCAGCAGCACCTACACCTTCACGGTGCTGGTGAATGGCGACACGCTCAACGAACCGACCGAAACCTTCTTCGTCAATGTGACCAATGTGATCAATGCGGTCGTTGTCGATGGTCAGGGCGTGGGCACCATCGTCAACGATGACCCACTACCGAGTCTGTCGATCAATGATGTTTCCGTGATCGAAGGCAATGCGGGTACGGTCAACGCGGTGTTCACCGTGACCCTCAGCGCGGCCAGCGGCCAGACAGTGAGCGTGAACTACGCCACCGCCGATGGTACGGCCACACAACCTGCCGACTACACCAACACCAGCGGCTCGCTGACCTTCACGCCGGGCCAGATCACCCGCACCATCACGGTGCCGGTGATCGGCGAAGTCGTGCCGGAGGCGAACGAGACCTTCTTCGTCAACCTCAGCGGCGCGACCAACGCGACGATCAGCGACAACCAAGGCGTGGGCACCATCACAAATGATGACGTTCCGGTCACGGTCAGCCCCGGCAGCCTGCCGAACGCTACGGTCGCAGCGGCCTATAGCCAGAATATTACGGCCAGCGGCGGCGTGGCAGCCTATAGCTTCGCAGTAACGGCGGGTGCATTACCGGCCGGCTTGACTCTGTCTTCCGGCGGTGTTCTCAGCGGCACGCCAACCGCAGGCGGCAGCTTTAACTTCACTATCACGGCCACCGATAGCAGTCCTTTCCCGGGCCCGTTCAGTGGTAGCCAGGCCTACATGTTGACGGTGAATCCCGCCATCATTACCTTGCCCGCCACGGCACTCGCGGGCGGCACCCTGGGTTCGCCTTATTCGGCAACGATCAACGCCGCCACCGGTGGTACCGCTCCGCGGACATATGCGGTGACTGCCGGTGCATTGCCTGGTGGCCTGAATTTGAATGCGACAACGGGCGCCATCACCGGTACTCCGGGCGCATTGGGTACCTTCAACTTCAGCATTACGGCAACCGATAGCAGTACTGGTACCGGGCCGTACACCGCGACGCAGGCTTACTCGATCATCGTGATTGATGTGGCACCGACTGCCGCCAATTCGTCATTGACCGTCGCTTACAACGCAGCGGCCACGAATGTGCCGCTGACCTTGGGTGGCGGAACTGCAACATCGCTTGCCATCGGCACTGCGCCGACCCACGGCACCGCAATCGTGAGCGGCACCACCATTACCTACCAACCGACCACCGGTTACGCAGGTCCGGACAGCTTCACCTACACCGCAACCAACACCGGTGGCACCTCGGCGCCGGCAACCGTGACGGTAACCGTTAGCGACCCGGTCATCACGATCACTGCCAGCGGTGGTTTCTCGGCAACGGTGGGTACGCCTTATTCGCAAACCTTTACCTGGAACGGTGGTGCACAACCCTGGAGCGCTTTCCAGGTCACTAATCTGCCGGCCGGCCTGTCGATTACCGGTACCACTGCAAACAGCGTGACGATCTCTGGTACACCGACACAAGCAGGCAGCTTCACGCTGAACGCCTCGGCTACCGACAGCAGTACCGGTAATGGTCCTTACACCGTTGGCCAGGCCTTTGGCCTGACCGTGGCAGCACCAACGCTGGCACTGGCTCCGGCAGCTACCACCTTCACCGCCACTTACGGCGCGGCCTATTCGCAATCCTTTACTGCCAGCGGTGGCATCGGTCCGTACACTTATGCCCGGACCGGCACTCTGCCTCCAGGCCTGAGCTTCTCCGGCAATACCGTGTCGGGCACACCGACCGCTCCGGGTAGCTACAGCTTCACCATTACCGCTACCGACAACGGCTCTACCGGCACTGGTTCGCCGTTCTCGATTGCCCAGAACTACACGATCAATGTGCCGGCACCGGTCATTGTGGTGAACCCTGCTTCCTTGCCGAATCCGGTCGCAGGTACGGCCTACAGCCAGACCCTTACGGCCACAGGCGGTGTCGCGGCCTATTCCTTCGCGATCACGGCGGGCAGCTTGCCAGCCGGCATCACGCTGAGCACTGGCGGCGCCGTGACGGGAACATCCAACACGGTCGGCACCTTCAACTTCACGGTCACGGCAACCGATGCCAATGGCCAAACCGGCAGCCGTGCCTACACGGTGACCATCGCTGCTCCAGTTCTGACATTGACCCCTGCAGCGGGCACGTTGACGGCGACCTATGCAACGGCTTACAGCCAGGTATTCACTGCCGGCGGTAGCGCTGGGCCATTCAATTACGTATTGACCGGCGCCCTGCCAGCCGGTGTAACGTTCAGCGGCAACACGCTGTCGGGTACACCGACGGCACCAGGCAGTTATCCGATTACCGTGACTGCCACCGACACCGTTTTGACCGGTGTGGGTGCGCCGTTCTCGATCTCGCAGAACTACACCCTGAATGTCCCCGCTCCAACCATCGTGCTGTCGCCGGCAACCTTGCCTGACCCGACGGCTGGCGTGTCGTATAGCCAGACGCTTACCGCATCCGGTGGTGTCGCGGCCTATTCCTTCGCGATCACGGCGGGCAGCTTGCCAACCGGCATCACGCTGAGCACTGGCGGCGCCGTGACGGGAACATCCAACACGGTCGGCACCTTCAACTTCACGGTCACGGCAACTGATGCCAATGGCCAAACCGGCAGCCGTGCCTACACGGTGACCATCGCCGCACCGACCCTGAGCATGAGCCCGGCAGCGGGCACGCTGACCGCAACTTACGGGGCAGCCTATTCGCAGGCCTTCACCGCCAGTGGTAGCCCGGGCCCTTACAGCTATGTGCTTACGGGTGCACTGCCAGCGGGTGTCACTTTCAGCGGAAACAGCTTGTCGGGCACGCCTACCGCACCCGGTAGCTATCCGATCACCGTGACCGCCACCGACACCGTTCTGACCGGCGTTGGCGCACCGTTCTCGGTTGCCCAGAACTACACGCTGAATGTACCGGCACCGGTCATCGTGGTGGCACCGGCAACCCTGCCGAATACCACGGCGGGCCAAAGCTACAGCCAGACACTAACCGCCAGCGGTGGCGTTGCTCCATATACCTTCTCGGTCACGGCGGGCAGCTTGCCGAATGGCTTGACCCTCAGCTCGGCCGGCGCCTTGTCCGGTACCACGACCACCTCGGGTACCTTCAACTTCACGGTCACCGGCTCGGATGCCAATGCCCAAACCGGCAGCACGGCTTACTCGGTAACGGTAGCGGTTCCCACTCTGGTACTGACACCAGCCACCTTGCCACCGGGCACCTCCGGTACGGCCTATAGCCAGACGCTGGTCGCCAGCGGTGGTATTGCGCCATACACGCTGAACCTCACCGGCGCGTTGCCGGCTGGCATGAGCTTCAATGCCGGCAGCGGCATCTTGTCGGGAACACCTACCCAATCGGGTTCGTTCAATATCAGTGTGACCGCGACCGACAGCACCGGCGGCACGGCGGCTACGGTGACGAACAACTACACGCTCGTCATCGCGGTACCGACTCTGAGCCTGACACCCGCCACCCTGGCGACCGGCGTACAGTTCACCCCGTACGCCAATACTTCGTTTACGGCCAGTGGCGGTGTTGCGCCTTACACCTACAGCATTACCGCCGGCAGCCTGCCGGCAGGTATGGGCTTCAACGCTGCCGGTGTTCTCAGCGGAACCCCGACCGCAAGCGGAACCTTCAGCTTCACGGTCACCGCCACCGATAGCACCACCGGCACGGCAGCGACCATCAGCCGTCCATACCAGCTGGTCATCGCCAACCTGCCTGACCCGAGTACAGATGCCGAAGTTCGTGGTCTGATTGAATCGCAGATCGCCAGCACACGTCGCTTTGCCGATGCCCAGGTAAGAAACTTCCAGCAACATCTGGAAAGCCTGCACAGCGGCCGCGACAAGGCGGGCTTCGACAACCAGGTCGGCTTTAGCGGTGGTGTCAATGAAGATTGCAGATCCGGCAGCTTCCGCTACGGCAATGAAGCCTGCGATCGCACGACCCTCGGTAGCGCCACCGGCCTGAGCGCCAATGGTGAATCTTCGGGTTCGGATGAATCACCGGCCTTCAGTATCTGGGCAGGTGGTTCGATCCGTTCGGGTAACCAGGACGCCCAGGGCGGTGCCGCCAGCTATGACTTCGAGACCGACGGTCTGAGCTTTGGTTTTGATAAACGCCTATCGAATGATTGGGTGATTGGTACCGGCGTCGGTTACGGCCGCGATGAATCCCGTGTCGGCAATAACGGTACGCGCAATGAAGGCGAGGCTTATACCTTCGCGCTTTACAGCAGCTACCACCCGGATCAAACCTGGTTCGTCGATGGACTGGTCGGTTACCAATGGCTTGACTACCAATTGCGCCGTTATGTCACGGCCAACGGCAACACGGTATTCGGTCAACGCGATGCCAGCCAGTGGTTTGCCAGCCTCACGGTGGGCGGTGATTTCCACAACGCCAGCTGGAACTGGTCGCCATATGCCCGCTGGAATCTGGCACGTGCAAATCTGGATGCCTACACCGAATCGGGTGATCCGATCTACGCGCTGGCCTATGACGAGTTGACCGTGCGTACCAATACCCTGAGCCTGGGCTTCCGTACTTCCTACGAGAATGAAGTCAGCTGGGGCAGCTTCGCACCGCAGTTCCGACTGGAATACCAGCACGACTTCCAGGGCGATACGACAGCCTCCATGCAATACGCTCTCGTGGGGTCGGGTACGATCTACGAAGGCGTGTTCAGTGGCTATGACCGCAATCGCTGGGTTTACGGAATCGGCGCCAACATGGGCTTCGATAACGGCTGGAAGTTCATGTTCGAATTCCAGGGCAGCGGCAATTCCGGTTCCGGCAATAGCCACGGCGTACAGCTGAATCTGGAAAAGACTTACTGATACCGAGTGAAGTGATAAAAGAAAAAGCGCTCCGAAAGGGGCGCTTTTTTTATGCGGATAGATTTTGCGAAGACATCGCATGATCATCGCATGCGGGTATTCGAATCAGTCTTCAGAAACGAATGCCTTCGGACGGAAATCGGTGATGCGTTTTTTAGCTCATGCTGATGCCGCCGTTTTCATTTCGCGCCATGAAACATCAGATCACGGACATGTGATTCATCAGTACTGCCAAAATTTTTCATCCGACATAACCCCGGCTGCATTGCCGCTTTGAATCGACAAACTTAGAAAGTGATCATCGAGCAATCGCGTGCTTTCTCGTCGAGCACTTTTGATTCCGACTCTGCCGACTGCTCCTCTTTCTCCGGATCGGATTCGACCGGATAACAACCGGAAGCTTTCGCTGCAGCATCCGCTTCAGCCGTTTGTCTTGCCTTCGCAGCAGCAGCGTCTTCTTCACGACGGGCAGCGGCAACTTCCGTTTCGGCCTGACGTGCAGTCGCCATTTCTGCTTCTCTTGCGGCGAGAGCATCTGCATACGCCTGCTTTTCTGCTTCTTCGGACGACTGCGATGCGGCGACTTGCGTAACGGGGGCTGCCGTTACCGGCGGCGCTGGCATATAGGCTGGCGGTGGTGGTGCAGGAGTCGGTGCAGCCGCCATCACAGGCTGGTCCGGATCGTTCCTGCGGTCGGTGGAAACCAGTGTTTTTCCGGCACCCTGCACATTCTTCGGATCGACATGAATTTTATTTTCGTCAATCACCGACGCCGTACCGAGTTTTTTTGGTGGCGCGCCATTCAAGACAATCGGCTGCTGGATTTTGAACTGTACCAGGGCCGGACCGACTAATTCGTATTGCTGACCCGACTTCAGATAAAGCACGGTCAGTTTGCTGCCTTTCAGTAAAACCAGTTTTGAATTTTCACCCAGTTCATCCAGGTCCCGGACAGGCTTTTTGCTGCTGTCGTTTTGCCAATAGGCATTACCGTGGATCTCGCCGAAAAAACCGATCGCCGGAGCAGCAGCATAGGCCGGACCGATGCCGACCACCAGCAGCAAACCTAAAACACGATTGCGTCGCTTCTGCACGGGACACCTCGATGCGTGCTGCTACAACTTGCCCCAACCATACACTTCAACCGGCGTATGACCCTTGATTGCCTGCGGACCCAGCGCGGTCAAACCTTCATTTTCCGGCAAGGCATCGACAATCACTTTCGAGCAAACGATAGCATAGCCCACGTCCTTGGTCAGACCTTCAACCCTCGAAGCCACATTGGCCGCATCGCCGATGGCTGTGTAGTCATTGCGATTGCTCGAGCCCATGTGGCCGATCACGACTTCACCGGCATGCACACCCACCCCGATTTCAATCGGCTTGATGCCTTCCGCCTGCAATTGCGCATTCAACACAGCCAATGCAGCCTGCATGCCTTTCGCCGCGGCAAATCCGGAAGCACATGGGTTTTCCAGCGGCTTGGGTTCGCCGAATATCGCCATGATGCCGTCACCCATGAAATTGATCACGGCACCGCCATTGGCATGAATCTGTTCGACCACGCTTTCGAAATAGCGATTGAGCAGATGGATGCCCGCTTCCGGCGTCATTGACTCACTGCGCGTAGTGAACCCGCGAATATCCGAGAACAGGATGCAGACGAATTTTCGTGTGCCACCGAGTTCGGGTGTCAGTTGTCCCGACAGGATTTCGTCCATCACGTTCGGGCTGACGCTATTGCCGAACGCTCGTTTCAAAAGGAGGCGCTCCCTGAGATGCCCGAGTGCATCGAAACCACCCCGGCCCAGCATCGCAAACCACAACGTCGCCGTCATTGCGCTGATCGGCAGATAAGTCCCGTGTCGAAACAAATACAGACCCAAACAAAACAGTCCGGCAGTGCAGGCAAACAATACAAAGCCTTTGGCGAATGCGCTCGAACTCCAGCAGTACGAAAGTGCTGCCAGAAAAATACCCAGACACACCAGCGCAAATCCTGTCGGCTGTACCAGACCATCATTCAAAAAACCGCGCAATGTCTGTGCATGCAGCAAGACTCCGGGCACCTGATTTCCATTGTCTTCCCAGGCAGCGAGGTTCGCCGGCAATGACAGGCGATCATCGCCGGGCAACACCGTGCCCAACAGCACCGGCTTGCCGGCAAATTGCCGACGCAAATTTTCAACATCGCCTTTTTCGTAAAGGCCAATCACTTCATGCATCGGCATGTATTGAAAACCTCTGCCCGTCGACAGGTCGATATAGCCTGCCTGCGGATTGAGATTCATGCCTCGCGCCATCTGTCCGACAAGGGTATCGACTTGCCCGCTCCGTTCGGAAAGGCGTTCGTCGAAACGACGCACTTTCTGATCGATATCACGCGGGAATAACGCGAATCCCAAACCGTTTTTGCCGGCAATCAGTTCGAACTTCCGGTAAAGGGTTCTTGTTTTGCCTCGACTATCGACAGTCAATGCCAACACCACCGGTCCGTTTTTTTTCGCGGCCAGCATTCCGCCCAGCAGAGAGTTGTCGTAACCCGGAACGATATCGTCAAAGGAACGATCCGGCATCACGATATCGAGGCCGACAGCAGAAGCATCGGCGGCCTGCATGGCTCGCAGGAAATCGCCCCAGTGCCGGTGCCACAGCGTCATCGGCTCGGCGAAGGCCTTCGTGGTGGCTTCATCGATGCCCACCACCATCACATCGTTTTTGACTTCGGTCGGAAAATATTTCTTCAGCGCGCGTATTTGCAGATCCAGACATTGGGCATCAAGCCAGCGACCTGCCGACGAGAAATGCAGCAGCACACCGATGCCGAAACAGAGAACGGCGCCCAGAATGCGGTAACGCCACGATATGTTTTGCAGCCTCGAATTTGCCATGCGCGCCCTTCGGATTTCCACGCTTCCCCGCCTTGCGTTATAGGCCGAAGATTTGGCTTATGCAAACAGCCGTCCGGCGAAAATTCAGCCGGACGGCGTCGAGTGCTGAAGATTGAACAGGATTTTTCCGTCTTCCTTGTCCATCACATCGGTTTCGATACCGCGGTAATGCCGGTGAAATGCCCGCACTGCCGCAGGCAAATCGCCGGTGTCATATCCGAGCGTTTTCAGAGCCTGCACGGGATCGAAATTTTCGGGAGCATCGACAAGATTCTCGCCATACCATTGTCCAAAACCGGCCTGTGCCAGACGCTGCCAAGGGAAATAACGACTCGGATCCACTTTCCGCGCCGGTGCCAAATCGGCATGCCCGATAATCGCATTGCGCGGGATATTGAAACGCGTACACAAATCATCCAGCAAACGAATCAGCGACAGTATTTGTCGTTCTTCAAACGGCTCGCTACCGTTATTGTCCAGCTCGATGCCGATCGATATCGAATTGATGTCGGTGATTCCCTGCCAGCTACCGACACCCGCATGCCAAGCCCTTTGATTGTCTTCGACCAATTGATACAGCTTGCCGTTGTTGGCAATCAGATAATGCGCACTTACGCGCCCTTGCCGGTTTTGCGTATGCAACACGCGCAAGGCGGCTTCGGCATTTTCCATTTCGGTTTGATGGATAACGACCAGGCGCGGTTTGCGTGCATCGAAATTCGGCGACGGCGACCACTGCGCCAGGGGATTTTTTGCAGGCGGCGTGCTGCAGGCCGACAAAACCAGCAGGCAGCAAAAACCGTATTTCAATCGATGGTGAAGCATGCTGTAAGGATAGTGCATTTCAATTGCCCTGTTGTGTTCGGCCCTGCTTGATGTGCTTCAAATCGGCCACGATGATGATGGTGATGACCACCAGCAGCGACCAGCTGCTGATTTTCCCGGCATGCACGTGCTGCCAGAAACTGCCCTGGTTCGGATAAACCCAGGCACCGAAAAAGGTCGAGATGTTTTCGGCAATCCAGATAAAAAAACCGATCAGGACGAAACTGCACAACAGGGGCATGCGGTATTCGCGCTGGTACGGCGTGAAATAAATGCGGGTCTTGCGAAATACGAAAATCAATGCAGCGCAAAGCCACCAGCGGAAATCACCGATAAAGTGATGCGTGAAAAAGTTGAGATAGATCAGGCCAGCCAGCGGCAGGCTGAGCGAATACGACGGATAATTTTCCAGCTTCAAATTCAGCAGACGCCAGGATTGCACCACGTAACTGGCAACAGCGGCGTGCATGAAGCCGGCATACAAAGGTGCACCGAATATTTTGCTGTAGGCAAACTCGGGATAACTCCAGGAACCGATCGCCGGATGGGTCTTGAATATTTCCAGGCACAGGCCCAGCACATGAAATACACAAATGGTTTTTAGTTCGTCCGGCGTCTCAAGCTTGCTGACCAACAAGATTATTTGCAGCACTATTGCTGCTATCAGCAAAAAATCGTAGCGAGGCATGCCTAAGAGGGGCAGATACCTGGAAGCTGCCAGCAAGACAAAGAAGCTGCCTGCAAAAATGCAGGCCTGAATCTGCTTTTGCGTGAAGGCGAAAAACTCTCCCGTAAGGCTTTTGATTTTTTCCCATCGGCTGGGCGAGACGGCGATAACCATGCTATTCATGGCAGCAGTCTAGTCATTCAGTATGTGCTGTGATTGTGCTTTGTGTGTGTTGAGTGTGTGTTTACAAATACCTTGTTTCGTATGCTCACAACTGACTCGATGAATATTGCGAAAATAAAAAACTCCAGGCGCAAAGCCAGCAACAAGAAAAGGGCTCTTTCGAGCCCCTTTATCGAGAACGTGTTGCATTTTTGAACTATTTTTTGTTGAAATAAAAATCGATTTCGTCTTGAATTTTCAGCAACTCCGGATCATTGGCTGATTTGGCAATGAATTCGTTGATGGTTGACTTAAGCCACTCCATGCCATCTTTCCCGAACACGTGTTCTGCACTGGTGTCCTGCGACCACAAGTTAATTGCGCGCGTATTTGTTCTTTCAAAGCTGTAGACGGAAACGGGTTTGCCGTGCAGTAAAATCTCGTATCTCAACACGAATTGCTCATTCGTGACGATGGGGATCAAGCCCAACGAGCCACCGGACAACATGGCAGTCAGGAGGCCTGCGGCCTGCCCCCCAGCAGTGGGGCGTATGCTGTGGGTTACAAGGATCGTGATCGGGCTGCCGACAAGTTCTTTGTCTAGCTTTGAAAATCTGGGATTGGCCTTGATTGTGTCATAAATGGTATCGCTGGCAACGGAGCTGTAGAAGTTCATCGCGGGCAGTGGGTTGCCCTGTGATGAAGACGGCACTGCTTTTTTAACTTCTTCCGATACCGGTTCTTCCGTCTTTTGCACGGGCTTCGTTGCCGCGCTGGAATCGCTCGCGCAACACGCTGACGGTATTGACGACAGAAGTAGTGACGCAATTAAAAATTCACGTATTTTCATGAGTTGTTCTATTGGTAGCAGCTGAGTTTTGCGGTTGTTGACAAGGCCGCTTCATTGGCAATCCGCATTTCACCTGGCGTTTTGGGTTGAATTTCATTGAATGCGATTTTTTCACGGCTAAGGAAGGCAGCGATGTATTTCGCATTCAAGGCAAAATTGACGTTTTGCGGAATGAGTCCTCTTTTGGACAAACTTTCCGCACTGAGCGTGCTTACCGCCATGCCAAGCAACTCACCGTTATCAGAGACAATCGGCCCACCACTGTTGCCTGGCTGTATGGGAGCGGAAAACTGGAACAACCCGAATGACCCTTGAATTCCGCCTTCAGCACTTATATTGCCGCGGGTTATGGTGGCAGATGTCGTTAAAATGCTTTGCAAAGGGTAGCCAACGCTTGTAACAAATTCTCCCAGTTCGATGACCTGACCAGACCTAAATGGCAGCTTTTTGGGAGTTTTACGATTGGATTTAAGTACAGCAACATCCAATAGATCGCTGCTTTTTTGGTGAAACACGGGAAAAACCTGATCGGCCAGCGTTGCTTCCAGATGCGTGCAACCGCGTTGCACGTGTGCTGCAGTCAGCATGTCGCCTGAGTCATTGATGAAAAAGGCGGTACCCGTCCGCACCGGCTTGCTCTTGTCAACCAGCATTTCGCGATTGATGGATGAACTTATGCCAATATCCGGAAATTTTGTTGTGTCTGGCTGAAGCTGATTTACCACTTGCGGCATGATAAGTGCGATAGCGGATCCGGCCGCAGCATATGCGGTAGCCGTCATGTTGTTGCCTTTGATAACTACAGGAACTTTCTGTTCTCCTGTCTGCAATTTGTTACCGTCTGGTGCAAATACGTTGAATTGAACGATCAGCTTCAACTTTCCTTGCTCTGTTTCCCATTTCGGAGCCAAGTCAAGCAATAAACCGTAGTGGGTTTCGGGCTCGAATTTGATCAGATTCAAATTCGGAAAGTACTTCCGGCCAACTATATTGATGGAGCTCTCAAAGGCATTGCCAGGCTCGATCCACATATTGCTGTTGGAATCGTAACGTCTTGCCTCAAGAAAGCTTGGCGGAACATAAACGGCCAAAGCGGTGTTGTTGGGCGTGATTGTCTTGGCATCCGCACTGGTTCTGGCATGCAGCACATTGCTTGTTGCTAGAGTAAAAATCGCCAAAAATAGCGCCTTGCACCTGAAATTCATATAAACCAATGACCCCATGTAAAACTTATCTCGAAATACAAGATAGCAGTAAAATATGTCGGTTGTTCCTTGCAACATCCAGAATTGATTTTGCAATGTGCAAGCAACTCCCGATCCAGGCGGGTGCTGTGCTCGTGAATTTTACCAGTCTTCCGATTCGATAAATCAGTCCTGCGGCACAAAACCGGTCAGCCACAAAAAAACGGCCCGATAATTCGGGCCGTTTGAATGACAGGTAGCATCTTGCAGTCGGCATTAGATGCCGTAATACATCTGATATTCCAGCGGATGGGTGGCGGCACGGAACTTGGTGACTTCGCCCATTTTCAGTTCGATGTAGCTATCAATGAAATCGTCGCTCATCACGCCGCCGGCTTTCAGGAAGTCGCGATCTTTTTCCAGTGCGTCCAAAGCCATGTCGAGCGAATGGCAGACTTTCGGAATGTTCTTTTCTTCTTCCGGTGGCAGGTCATACAGATCCTTGTCGCTCGGTGCGCCTGGATCGATCTGGTTTTTGATGCCGTCGAGACCAGCCATCATCAAGGCGGTGAAGGTCAGATAACCCGAGTTCATCGGATCCGGGAAACGGATTTCGATGCGGCGTGCTTTTGGATTGGCGACAAACGGAATGCGGCAGGACGCCGAACGGTTGCGTGCCGAATAAGCCAGCATCACCGGCGCTTCAAAGCCCGGCACCAGGCGCTTGTAGCTGTTGGTGGTCGAGTTGGCGAATGCGTTGATCGCTTTTGCGTGCTTGAAAATACCGCCGATGTACCACAAGGCCATTTGGCTCAGACCGCCGTAACCGTCACCGGTGAAAAGATTCTGGCCGCCTTTGGCCAGCGATTGATGCACGTGCATGCCGCTGCCGTTATCGCCGACGATGGGTTTTGGCATGAAGGTCGCGGTCTTGCCGTTTTGATGGGCGACGTTACGGATCACGTATTTCATTGTCGCGAGTTCATCGGCCTTTTTCACCAGTGAATTGAACTTGGTACCGATTTCGCATTGGCCGGCATTGGCGACTTCGTGATGGTGCACTTCGACTTCCTGACCGACCGCGGCCAGGACTTTGCACATTTCGGCGCGGATATCATGCAGTGAATCAACCGGCGGCAACGGGAAGTAACCGCCCTTAACAGTGGGACGATGGCCGTGGTTGTTGCCTTCTTGTTTCTTGCCGGTTTCCCAGGACGCTTCGTCCGAGAAAATTTCGTACATCACCTTGCCCATGTCGTTCGCGAAACGAACGCCGTCGAAGATGAAGAATTCCGGTTCCGGACCGAAGAAAGCCTGGTCGGCAATGCCGCTGGCTTTCAGGAAAGCTTCGGCGCGTTTGGCGATGCCGCGCGGGCAGCGCGTGTAGCCTTGCATGGTGGCCGGGTCGAGCACGTCGCAAATCAGAACGAGCGTTGGATCGGCATAGAAAGGATCGAGATACGCGGTGCTGGCATCGGGCAACAGGATCATGTCGGATTCGTTGATGCCTTTCCAACCGGAAATCGAGGAACCGTCGAACATCTTGCCGTCTTCAAACAGGGCAGGTTCGATGATGTTGACCGGGAACGTCACGTGATGCTGCACGCCACGCATATCGGCGAAACGCAGGTCGACGAACTCGATGCTGTGGTCTTTGACTAGTTTGTTGATGTTTTCAAGCGACATGAAACACTCCGGCAGGGTGAGGGACGGTTAAGCTTTAGCAAGGCCCATGCCAGCAGCACAAGAACCCATCTTACTGATTATATTGAACTAATATTATCTGGCATTTTATAAATGCACCAAATTAGAGCGCAATATAAACTTTTGCACCAACCTGATGGCCTCATTGGTATTTTGCGAAGTCCCGGGTATTGACCACTGCCGCTGGGGATATCAATCCGTCACAATACCGCCCTCTAATGACCGACATGGATGCCTTCGAGTGAATGATTTAGTTGCCGCCCTGATTCTGGGCATTATCGAAGGCATTACCGAATTTCTTCCCATTTCCAGCACAGGCCATTTGCTGATTGCGGAACATTGGCTCGGCGCCAAGACCGATTTCTTCAATGTATTCATTCAAGCCGGTGCCATTCTTGCCGTTGTGGCAATTTATCGCGAACGTTTGTGGAAACTGGCTACCGGCATTTTTGAAACCGGATTTTCAAAAAGCGATCATCGCGATTACATGCTGAAACTTCTCGTCGCTTTCCTGATTACGTCGATACTGGGTTACATCATCGTCAAGCAGGGCTTCCAATTGCCCGACAAGGTAACGCCGGTTGCCTGGGCGCTGATCATCGGCGGCATCTGGATGCTGGTGGCCGAGCATTTCGCGGCGAATAAAAAAGACAATGCCGTCATTACCTGGAAAGTCGCCGTACTGGTAGGTCTGGCCCAGGTAGTCGCCGCGGTTTTTCCCGGCACTTCGCGTTCGGCGGCTACCATTTTCGTTGCCTTGCTGGCCGGTACTTCGAATCGCGCTGCGGCGACCGAATTCGCGTTTCTGGTCGGCATTCCGACCATGTTTGCGGCCAGTGGCTACAAATTGCTGAAGCTCGCCGTGACCGGCGCGCCACATGAATCCTGGTCGGAAATCAGCCTGGCCTTCATCGCGGCCACCCTGACCGCCTTCATCGCGGTCAAATGGTTGCTGACGTATATCCAGACCCATCGCTTTACCGCATTTGCCTACTACCGGATCATTCTCGGCGCCGGACTTTTGTTTTTTCTCGCGAACGGCGAATAGGCGCCAGACAATCCGTCAGAACCGGATGCCGTGTTTTTTCGCCGCATCGACATAGGTCTTGATGAATAATGCGCGCGGTTTTTTTGCGCAGGCGCCGATCGTGTCGCCCTCGATGTCGGCAATGGATTTGACGAACTTGAGGGTACCGGCCGAGCCCTGGTTTTTCATCAACTGCACGGTGAAAATACCGGCAACCAATTCGAAAGCACCAAGACTCTTCGTGTTTTCACCCGGACGCACCGAACGGAAATAAGCGACATCGGTATTCAGATCGGCACAGGTCTTGGAATTGATCGTCAACACCGAATCCCGGATGAAAATGATGTTGAGGGTATAGTGCCCTTCGAAATATTTCAGGCCATTGTCCGGCAATTTGTAATTGCCGGTATTCACGAGGCTCAGCGCCTGTTTGTCGAGTTCGACCGACTTGCTGCTCGCGATGACACGGGCAGCCGTCGCCCTGCCCTCTTTCGACAAGCGGATCTCGAGTATTACTTCGCCTTGTGCACCTTTTTTGGCCAGCGCATCCGGATAAAAAAGATCACCGGGATACACCAGCTGGTGCGGCAACTTGCTGGAGGTCGCAACGGTCGCTTTTGCATTCGTCGACGATGCCAACGGCTTCGACACGGCTTGTGCCTGCAGATTTATCGGCGGCATTGCTGCCGTCAAAAAAAACACCAGCAGCAGACTTCCATGCACGCGCATATCAGTGTTCGGAATAGCCCAGACGCACGGCAACCGGCGTCAAGCGATCAAATGCGGCTCTAAAGCTGTCGCGGTAATGGCGCCAATGGCCGCTCGCAAACTGGTTATCGAAGCCGCCGCGCGCGAGTATGGTTTTGCCGAGCGTATCGGTCTCCGGCGCCTGCTCCAGCGCGAACGCTGCCTGCAATGCATGGGCCACCGAGACCGCCTGTGCCGGCAGGCCATCGATCTTGACCACGCTCACTGCTTCCGGATTGTTTTCCAGATGCGTGGCGAAGGCTTCGAATGTCTGCGCCAGCCATTCGGCCGAAATATTTTCGTTCGGATGAAAACGATAAGCCTGTGCGCTGCCGAATACCATCCAGCCCAGCAATGCGTCGCGTGGATCGCTGATCACTGCGACCGTACGTGTGCCTTTCAAGGCCGACACGGTGTAGGCATCGATATGCGGAATCCAGTCAACAGCGGATTCCGGCTCCAGACCGGAATCCCGGATGGCTTCCTGCCAACGTGCGGCGGTACCAGCTTCGGCACTACCCGGCACGCCGCGCAGATGGCCGAAACCGTCATTGCGGGAATGGGGCAGATTGCGGTCGGCCAGCAATCTTTTTCCGAGCGGTTGCGAAAGGGCTTGCAACACGATTTCCACACGTGTGCCGGTCGGCGCCCACAACAAGGTGCCGGCAATATCCGGCCCCGTATTTTCGCTGGCCGGAAAAATCGGCGGCAAGGGATGCTGCACGAGCGCGCGCTGCGCCATTTGCCGGAAACTCTCGGCCGCTTGTTCGTATTGCTGCAACTTGTCATACGTCAAACCGCGCCAGGCCAGAACCATTCTTTGGGATTCGGCATTGGTGGCGGCGCGTTCCAGAATTTCCAGACGCTTCAAGGCCTGCTTGGGATCTTTGCGAATTTCGGCACGCAGTTTGATGAATTGTGCGAACGGAAGGTTTTGCGCCAGTGAAAGCGCTTTGTCGGCACTGGCTTCGGCGGCATCAAAATCACCCGTGGTTTCATAAACCTGGGCAAGCGACTCATGCACTTGCGGACTTTCCGGCAATGCCGCGAGCCAGCGTTGCAAAACCTTCTGCGTTTCTTCGAGCTGGTGCGCCGAAATGCTGGTGCGCAATGACCAGGCCGCATTGTTTTTTGGATTGAGCGTCAGTGCCTGTTCAAGATGATCGATGGCTTCCGGCAAACGGCCCAGGGTAATCAGCACATTGACCAAAGGCGCCATTACTTTTGGATTGCCCGGATTGGCGGCATTGACCATCAGCAGGTCTTCCAGAGTTTCTTCGGCCTGACCAACTTGCGCACGAAGCTGTGCACGCATCATGCGTACCGAATGGTCCGCAGGTTTGTTGATCAACCACTGGCTGAGCACATCAATCGCTTCCGGAAATTTTTCCTGCTGCAACAGACTGCGAATCAATCCACGCATCACGCCGGGATTGCCCGGTTCCAGTGCATTGGCATTTTTCAGTGCCTGTTCGGCGAAGGGCCAGACGCCACGCGCACCATAAGCCATACCCAGGGAAACCTGTACCAGCGGATTGCCGGGATCAAGCTCGGCCGCCGCGGTGAAGCATTTCAGTGCATCTTCGGTTCTGCCACCGTATTGCGCGATATGACCTTCAAGCAGCAAGACTTGCGGATGCTCGGCATCGACGCGCTGGGCCAGCTTGAATTGTTTTATGGCTTCTTCGTTTTCGCCACGCGCCAGCGCCATGTGGGCCAGGGTTACATAGGCCTGGAGTTGGTTGGGGTCCAGATTGACCGCATCCTTCAGGCCTTTTTCGGCGGCTTGGTAATCTTTTTGTGCGAGGGCAAGCGATGCACGGCTGATCTGGAAATCGGATCGATCGGGCGCGAGATTGATGGCCTCGTCGATCGCGGCACGGGCGCCCTCGATGTCGCCACTTTGCTGCAGGCAAATGCCGAGCCAGTGATGGGCTTGCGGGTTCGATGCATCGCTGATGGCAAATGCCTGGGCAGCGCTTAAAGCGGCGGCAACATCGCCGCGTTGCAGCGCTTGGGTAATGGTGGCAATCATGAATGGACAGACTCGAAAAACGGAAGCCGCCATTATAGCCCGTTCCCGGCTTTAAGGCCTTCCTAGCTGGCTATGGCGCCATTTTGCAGGGCCAAAGCCAATCGCTGTACGACCCAGCGCTCGGCATAGCCACGCATGGTTGCCCCTTCGATGAAACCGCAATGCCCGCCATGTTCGGCAATCTCCAACAGGGAATGTGATGGCAACTGCAAATCATTGAAGGCTTCGATCGGAATCACCGGGTCATCGGCGGCAGCCAGAACGCTGACCGGCACCTGTAGTTTGGCCAGTCGCCCGTGCGCTACCGAGTAGCCATCGAAATAGTCCTCTTCATCAGCTTTGTCGGTATGGCGCTCGACCATCCACTGCGTGAGTGAACGCATATCCTTTTTCAGGACGCCGTCGTCAAAACTGTGTTTCTGCGGAAACAACGCGCGTTTTTTCAGCAGCGAGCCACGCCATTTTTTCAGGAAATACCAGTGATACAAAGGTAGACCGATTTCCAATTGCCGCATCACGCCCGAGGGATCGACCGCCGGGCAAATCGCGACTGCGTGTTTTAAATTGATGCCCGCATCGGGTGCCGCCAACGCAAGCCGCAACGCAAAATTTCCGCCCAATGAATAGCCGGCCGCCATGAAAACCGGCGCCGGAAATTTCTTTTCGATTTCGCGGGCTGCATTGACCACTTCTTCAAGACGACAGGAATGAAACAAGCCTTCGTTCAAATGGTGGGTGTCGCCGTGATCGCGAAAATTCAGCCGGAATACATTGAAACCTGCACTCAGCAAACGTGCGGCGGTATGGCACATATAGCTCGAATCGCTGCTGCCTTCCCAACCATGCAACAACAGCACCAATCCGCGCGATGGCCGCGTTTTGTTTTCACTGTAGAAACCGAGCAGTCGAACGCCATTGCCGGCATCAATCACGTGTTCGCTGGTCTCGGCACCGGTCTTGAGCAAGGCACGGTTGCCGGCATTTTTCCTGAAGGCAGTCGAGCTGAAAATCGATTGCATATGCGGGTTACGTAACAACCAGCCGCGCGCCCGGTAACTGCTGACGCGTGTCATAACTTCATGGCGGCCATGATGCGTTCACGGCAGGTATCGGCCATGCGGCGGCGACCTTCTTCACTGCTCGCAACCGGTTCGAGAAAATGTACTTCCGCCGTGCGTGTCGGTTCGCCCAATAAACGAATCAGGTTCTGCAGAAAATTTTCTTTTGGGCCAAACGCGATAATCGTTTGCGCATTGCCGCGGTCGCCGTATTTCAGTGCCACGGGTTGTGCAGGCACTTCTGCCAATACGGCTGGCTGGAAAATGCGGGCGTGAAAGGTTCCGATCTCGCGACCGTCGGTAGTGCGGCCTTCCGGAAATACCGCGCAGGCCAAACCCTTTTGCAAACGCTCGACCATCTGGTGCATCACGCCGTGCAGCGAATCATTGCTGCCGCGATGGTGGTAGATGGTGCCGCCGCGCGAAGCCATCCAGCCAATCAAAGGCCAGTTCGCGATCTCGGCTTTGGCAACGAAGCCCATCCAGCGCTGGCTGTGCAGCAGGGTGATATCAATCCAGCTGACATGATTGGCCACGAACAACACCGCGCCGGGCAATGGCGTGCCATAATGTTTGGTCTTGAAACCGAAAATTCGCACCATGCCAAGCGACCACCAGCGAATGATGCGGTGATCCAGGCGTTCGCCGCGAAACACGATCCGCGCGCAAACCGGATTGATCATCAGCAAGGTAATCGGCAGAAACACGCAGGCATGAAATGCCAGCAGCGGTAGTCGCAATAGATAGCGCAGTGGGCGGAGCCCGTCACGGCCTGCGCCGCTTGCCGTGTTGGAAGCTGTCATCTGGCCATTGTGCCTGAAAAAGATTAGAGCACGCACCCAACGCAGGGGTACTGTCTTTGTCGGAATGCTTTCGTAGGGGCGCTGCTTGCTGCGCCCTGTATCAACATCGTCGCAACGTTTGGGCGCGGCAAGCAGCGCCCCTACGGGGCTGTTTCAATCACTGCCAAAGTCAGTCGCGAGACGCAGCATAATTTGCCGCGATCATCTTCAATTCGGATATCCCATACCTGGGTTTTGCGTCCTACATGCACCGGGCGCGCGGTGCCGGTAACGACACCTTGCGTCACGCCGCGAACATGATTGCAATTCAGTTCGAGACCGACGGCTTGTTGGCCTTCTTTTTCAACGCACATATTGGCGCCGACACTGGCCAGCGTTTCCGCCAGCATGGCCGAGGAACCACCATGCAATAAACCGTAGGGTTGTTTCGTTCGCTGATCGACCGGCATCGTGCCGCGAAGAAAGTCTTCGCCGATTTCGGTAATGGCGATGCCCAAATGCGACACAGCCGTATTGCGGCTGTGTGCATTGAGTTCTTCAAGGGTTCGCGGACGGCGAAAAATACTCGCCATGTTCAAACTCAGCGAACGCGCAACAAGCCCGGACGCCAGGCCGGCGCATAGCCCGAACGCTTGTAACCCGAGGCATCACCGTAACCGCCACCGGTTTCGCGATTGGTGCGGCGATGCATACGGTCCTGCAATTCCTGACGACGATCGGCGAGCCATTCGGCCGAACCGACCGAAGAAGCGCTGACGCCACGACGGCGTGCTTCGTTTTCGCGGTATTCGCAGAATTCTTCGTAGGCTTCCAACTCGTGTTTCAGTTCTTTCACGCACAATTCGATCGCAATCGCGTCGTCGAAATAACCGAGCACCGGAATACTGTCCGGAATGATGTCGGCCGGATCGGCGAAATACACCAATGCCGATAATACGTGTTGACGATCTGCATCACCGAGCGACCAGCCTTCATCCCGCACCATCGCAATCAGGGCATCCAGGTGATCAAGACGGGCGGCGATGAAATCCGGCAAATCGACCTTGTTGGCTTCTTCCAGCAGTTTACCGGCAGCGGCGATGATTTCTTCGGCGGGCTTGTTGCCGGCGGAATCGCGCGCAGCCTTGATGGCGGCATTGAAATGTTCTAGATCGCGGTCGGAGAGTTCAAAACTAATCGCTAAAGGCATGACTATGTTTCCATCAAAAGGTGAATGGTGAGAAGCGGAAGACTAGGCGCTGTGGCCGGATGCGTCAAACTGACCCAAGTTTACGCGAGCCGGTGTGCAGCGACTAGGGCCTACACACCCGATTAACCGGCAGCGGTTAGACTCGCATTGCGGGCGTGAATGCCGCATCCATACAGTGTTCATCAACGGGAGAGGTTTATGAAACAACTTGGTGCAGAATTTTTCGGTACGTTTTGGCTGGTGCTGGGCGGCTGCGGAAGTGCCGTGCTCGCGGCAGGTTTCCCCGAACTCGGGATCGGTTTCGTCGGGGTGTCGCTGGCTTTTGGTCTTACGGTGCTGACCATGGCTTATGCGATAGGCCATATTTCCGGCTGCCATTTGAATCCGGCTGTATCCATCGGTTTATGGGCCGGCGGTCGTTTTGAGGCCGGCAAATTGCCCGGTTACATCATCGCGCAGGTTCTGGGGGCGGTCGCAGCAGGTGGCGTGCTGTATCTGATAGCGAGCGGCAAATCCGATTTCGCCGCGGGCGGTTTTGCATCCAACGGCTTTGGCGAGCATTCGCCGGGTGGCTATTCCATGATGTCGGCACTTGTGTGCGAAGTCGTGATGACGGCGATGTTCCTTATCGTGATACTTGGCGCAACCGACAAGCGCGCGCCAGCCGGTTTTGCACCGATTGCAATTGGCCTTTGCCTGACCTTGATTCATTTGATCAGCATCCCCGTGACCAACACCTCGGTTAACCCGGCTCGCAGTACTGGAGTCGCCTTGTTTGCCGATGGTGGCTGGGCGCTATCGCAACTCTGGTTGTTCTGGGCTGCCCCGATTATCGGTGCCGTGATGGGTGCGGCGATTTACCGGTTTATTGGCGACGAAAAGAAATAATTTTCCGTAGGAGGCCGCTTGCGGGCGACCATAAAACCCGCAGGGTAGTCGCCCGCAAGCGGCCTCCTGCGAAGATCTCATTAATTACCGGTCGGAATGCCCGGATTCGAAGTAATCATTGCGCTCAAAGGCGCCGGGCTTGACCAGATCGGAAAACGCCCGTGCCTGCGGCGATAAAAACTTGCCCTTCCGCACCACCACGCCGTAACTGCGTGGCGGGAAGTAATCCCGCAAATTGCGGATCTCCAACTTCTCGTGATCCGCCTCGTTGAGGCAAATGCCGGTGACGATCGAAATGCCCAAACCCATCGCCACATATTGCTTGATCACTTCCCAGCCGCCGACTTCCAGCGCCACCGTATAGGGCACTCGTCTTTGCTGGAACACCAGATCCACCAAGCGCCAGGTCGTCAAACGCTTGGGCGGCAGGATCAAGCCATGGGGACTCAAATCTTCAAGCTGCAGATTTTCCTTTTTCGACAAGGGATGGCCTTTCGCCATGATCAGCATAGGATCGAACGAATACACCGGCGCGTAGGATAAATCGGTCGGTACATCCAGCATCGAGCCCACTGCCAGATCTACAGCATCGGAACGCAGCAATGCCAGACCGTCTTTCCCGGTCACGTTATGCAGCACCAGTTGCACGGTCGGATGCGCCTGTTTGAATGCCTGCACGATGGCAGGCAATAAATAAAGTATGGTCGAACTGCCGGCCGCCACATGCAACTCGCTGGCTTCCAGGCCTTTCAATTTGTTGCGAAATTCGCCATCCAGCCCGTCCAAGCCTTCGACCAGGGGTCTAGCCAGCTCATACAGGGCACTGCCTTCTCGGGTAAGGGTCAGCCGTCGTCCGCTTCGCTCCAGCAAGCGAACCTGAAGATCGCGTTCCAGCGCCTGCAATTGCAAGGTGACGGCTGGCTGGCTTAGAAAAAGGGCTTCAGCTGCCCGTGAAATCGAGCCTAAACGCGCGGCTTGACAGAAAGCCCGGAGCGGTTTGAGCCGGTCTCCCTTGTAATAGAAGCGTTGTGCAGGGTTTTTAAGCATTAGCTCTAATTAAGTATAAGGTTTGTTAATAGATTCTATTCAAACATTTAGTTTGTCAAATTAAAACAAGCGTTTTAAGGTTGAGGCCAGCTTTCAGGTACCTCTTCCATGTCCTCACTCGAAATCATTGCCACCCCGCAGCCAGGCCAGGGCGACTTATTGACCCCGGCGGCTTTGGCTTTCTTGTCCGAATTGCACGAGCGCTTCGAGCCAGAACGTCAGGCTAGACTGGCAGCTCGACAAGTTCGTCAGGCGCAATTCGATGCCGGCGCCACACCGGACTTTCGTGAAGACACTCGTACAATCCGCGAAAGCGACTGGAAAGTCGCCGAACTGCCTGCCAACTTGCTGGATCGCCGCGTCGAGATTACCGGCCCGGTCGAGCCGAAAATGGTGATCAATGCGCTGAACTCGGGTGCCAAGGTCTATATGGCCGATTTCGAGGACTCGACCTCGCCGACCTGGGAAAACCTGCTAACCGGTCAACGCGCACTTCGCAAAGCCGTCACGGGCGATCTGGACTGGATGGCACCGGATGGCAGCAAGCACTATGTGTTGAACAAGGAAAACCTCGCCGTGCTGATGGTGCGCCCGCGCGGCTGGCACCTCGACGAAAAGCATTTGCAACTGGCCGGCGCGCCGATGTCGGCATCGTTGTTTGATCTGGGCTTGTTCGCTTTCCATAACGCAAAAACCCAATTCGAAAAGAACAGCGGCCCATATTTCTATCTTCCAAAAATGCAATGCATGGAAGAAGCCGCGTTATGGGAAGACGTATTGAGTTTTATCGAAGTCCGTCTGGGTCTGCCACTCGGTACGATGAAAGTGACGGTACTGATTGAAACCCTGCCCGCCGCTTTCGAAATGCATGAAATTTTGCATGCCCTGCGATCACGCATCGTCGGCCTGAATTGCGGTCGCTGGGATTATATTTTTTCGTACATCAAGACTTTCCGTAATCATCGCGACAAAGTCTTGCCGGAACGTGGACAAGTGCTGATGACTCAGCCCTTCCTGAAAGCGTATTCGGAATTGCTGATTCAAACCTGTCATCGTCGCGGCGCACTTGCGATGGGCGGCATGGCCGCGCAGATTCCGATTTCCGGCGATCCTGAAGCCAATGAAGCCGCGTTGAATCCCGTGCGTGCCGACAAATTGCGCGAAGTAAAAGCAGGCCATGACGGCACCTGGGTTGCTCATCCGGCCCTGATCAAGGAAGCCGAAACGATTTTCGACGAACACATGCCGAATGCCAATCAACGAGATGTTCTGCGCGACGATGTTTCAGTCACGCGCGACGATTTGATCAAACCCTGCCTAGGCACCATCACGCAGAAAGGGTTTGAAAACAGTGTCGAAGTTTGTGTGCGTTATCTGGCGTCTTGGCTCGACGGCAACGGCTGCGTGCCGATTCACTGGCTGATGGAAGACGCCGCCACCGCGGAAATTTCGCGCACGCAACTTTGGCAATGGCTGCATCACGGCAGTCTGCATCTGGACGATGGTTCGGCAGTCGATTTTGCATTGTTCGAACGCTGCCTGATTTCATTGCCGAGCAAACTGGCAGACCGCATGCGGGTACCGGGCGCGGCAAGGCTCAACGAGGCCATCGCATTGCTGGACGAACTCACCCATTCCGACACGCTCGCCGACTTTTTGACCTTGCCGGCCTATCAACGCATCGATTAAACAACCCCGTAGGAGCGTCCTTTAGGCGCGACAAATCCCGCCAGATGTATCGCGCCTAAAGGACGCTCCTACATGATCCACCATTTAGATTCATTACTCGTTTTTTCCCGATCACAGTTGAACAAACATCGCGCCTAAAGGCGCTCCAACAAGGACATCACCATGAGCAAGACACTTCCCAGCGCCGAACAACTGAAACAGGAATGGGCGACCTCGCCCCGTTGGGCCGGCATCAAACGCGGCTATACCGCCGAAGAAGTCGTACGCTTGCGCGGCACCGTCGCGATCGATCATTCGATCGCCCGTCTCGGCGCCGAAAAACTCTGGAAATTCCTGAACGAAAAACCGTTCGTCAATGCGCTCGGTGCCATGACCGGCAACCAGGCCATGCAACAAGTGAAAGCCGGTTTGAACGCGATTTATCTGTCGGGCTGGCAAGTCGCTGCCGATGCCAACTTGGCTGGCGAAATGTATCCGGATCAAAGCCTGTATCCCGCGAACTCGGTGCCGCAAGTAGTCAAGCGCATCAATAATTGTTTGCTGCGTGCCGACCAACTGCATCATGCCGAAGGCAATGACAGCATCGACTGGCTGCAGCCGATCGTCGCTGATGCCGAAGCCGGTTTTGGCGGCGTGTTGAACGCATTCGAACTGATGAAGTCGATGATCGAAGCCGGCGCCGCCGGCGTGCATTTCGAAGACCAGCTCGCCTCGGTGAAAAAATGCGGCCACATGGGCGGAAAGGTTCTGGTGCCAACCCGTGAAGCCGTTGAAAAACTGATCGCCGCGCGCCTGGCTGCCGACGTGATGGGCGTGCCGACTTTGATCGTCGCCCGCACCGACGCCGAAGCCGCCGATTTGCTGACCTCCGATGTCGATGAAAACGACAAGGCATTCTGCACCGGCGAGCGTACCGTCGAAGGTTTCTATAAAACCATTCCAGGCTTGAATCAGGCAATCTCACGCGGCCTGGCTTACGCGCCGTATGCCGATCTGGTCTGGTGCGAAACCGGCAAGCCCGATCTGGCCTATGCAAAAGCCTTCGCCGATGCGATCCATGCAAAATATCCGGGCAAGATGCTGGCCTACAACTGCTCGCCTTCCTTCAACTGGAAGAAGAATCTCGACGACGCCACCATCGCGAAATTCCAGAAAGAACTGGCCGCCATGGGTTACAAATTCCAGTTCATCACCTTGGCCGGTTTCCATGCGCTGAATTACTCGATGTTCAACCTGGCCTATGGTTATGCCCGCAACCAGATGAGCGCCTTCGTCGAATTGCAGGAAGCCGAGTTCGCGGCGGCCGATCGCGGCTTTACGGCCGTGAAACACCAGCGCGAGGTCGGTACTGGCTACTTCGACTCGGTCACCCAGACCATCCAGGGCGGCCAAAGCTCGACCACGGCACTGAAGGGCTCGACCGAAGAAGAGCAGTTCCACCACTGAAAACCAGTCTCATCGGCATCCGTAGCCCGGGTAATGCTTTTTTACCCGGGTTTGGTGACGATGTAATTGGCCTAAGGGACATGTTCTGTTGAATGCATCGCAGTCCTCCCCGGGTCGGTGGAGAGTGACCCGGGCTACCCACAGCCAGCTTCTTTTTGGTTACACTCAAGCACTTATCCGATTGGTTTAATGCTGTGATTGAACTGGTGCGATCAAAATCCCGCAAACCCGCCGCGTCACAAACCTCCCATCTTCCCTCGATGCTGTCCGATGAGGAAATGCAGGTATTGTGTTCGGTAGCGGTTAGCCGCGCGATGCTGCCGGGCGAAGAATTGTTCCGCCGCGGCGATGACGCCCACAGCATGTACGTGATCGATACCGGTGAAGTTCGCCTGAGTTTCGATGACGGCATTGTCGACAAACTGCTGGGTCCCGGACATTTCTTCGGCGAGCTTTCGGTATTTATCGGACAACACCAGCGCTTCGCCCACGCCATCGCCGAAGCGCCCGGCATGCTCTATGAAATCACGACAGAAGCCTTTCAACGCTTGCTGACAAGCCACCCGGCAATCGTCGCCAAGTTCATGCAACGCAGCTTCACCTATCTCGTTGCAGGCGAACACCAGATGATGCAAAGCCTGCGTCGCCGCAACGAAGACCTGATGCAAACCCTTGATACGCTGCGCCAGACGCGCAGTGAGTTATCCGTCGCGCAACAACTCGTGCGTACCGATGATTTGACCGGCCTTGCCAATCGTCGCGGTCTTTATCGCTACATGGATGAAGTAGGCCGACATCCGGTAGCGGGAAAACGGCTGGCCTTGTTGCTGATTGATCTGGACCATTTCAAGCAAATCAATGATCGCAATGGCCATCTGGCGGGTGACGCCGCCCTGCGTGCAGTGGCCGAAGAAGTCCGCCGCATGGCGGGTCCGATGGATTTGCCCTGCCGTCTCGGCGGCGATGAATTCGCGCTCGTGCTGCAAGTTGCCGATAGCGGTGAATTGAGCAACCGCGCGCTTGAACTGATAGCCGCCGTTCGCGGCCTGCGTTTACCCAGCCTGCGCGAACACACGCTCAGCATTTGCGTCGGCGGCGCCTTCTGCCATGACCCGGGCGGCTGGTCGCATTGGTACAGCCTTGCCGATACCGCCTTGTACGAGGCAAAAAAACGCGGCGGCGGCACCTGGCGTGTCGCCGAATAATGGCCGTAAAGCGCCATTTTTCGCGTTCCACGATTAAGCGCCCCATGAAATAAATTGATGGCCACCAATCCCTACACGTCCGACAATCCACCAGACAGACCCACGGTCTCGTCGGTGTTGCGCACGGTACTGCTTTGCGATTGGGCCGACTCGACGCATTTGATTGAAACCCTGGGGGATGCTCGCGCCGTCGGACTGATGCAAAAACACGATCAGTTTGTCCGCGAGACCCTGTTGCATACCCATGGCCGCCTGATCGACAAATCCGATGGCATTCTTGCCCTGTTCGAACGCCCCATCCAGGCGCTCGATTTTGCATTGCGCTACCAACAACAGATGCGCGTATGGGGCGCCGAATACCAGCAAGCGATTCAGGCACGCATCGGCATCCATGTCGGCGATGTGATGACCTGGGAAAACGCACCCGACCAAATCGCTGCCGGTGCCAAACCACTTGAAGTGGAAGGTTTTGCAAAACCGGTCGCGGCCCGCCTGATGAGCCTGGCGATGCCGGGGCAAATTCTGTTGTCGGGCATGGCACAAAGTCTGGCGCAACGCGCGCAGCTTGAACTGGGCGAACGCGGACAGAAATTACGCTGGCTGCTGCACGGACGCTACACCTTCAAGGGGGTGCCGGCACCCATGCTGGTTCACGAAGTCGGCGATCCGGAATTCTCACCACTGCGTGCGCCGCCTTCCACCCAGAAAGCCTGGCGCGAAATTCCACTCTGGCGGCGTCCGCCCATCCTGGCACTGGAAATCCTGCTGACCACCGGCCTGATCGGCGGTTTCATCTGGAGTACCTTTCAGAGTCCGCCCGCCATCGCTTTTTACGAACGCGACTGGATCGTAATGGGTGATTTGCAAAACCTGACCCGCGAAAAAATGTTCGATGATTCGCTCGATACCGCATTGCGTATCGGGCTGGAACAATCGGCGTACGTGAATGTGATATCCGACAGCCAGGAAGAAGATGCACTAAAGCGCATGCAGCGGGAAGGTCAAAACATTGATCGCGTCACCGGCACGGAACTGGCCTTGCGTGAAGGTGCCAAAGCCCTCGTACTGCCGACGCTGACGGAAGTTGGCGGCCATCTGCGCATTACAGCCGAAGTGATCGATCCGAATACCGGTGTGACCGTTTATACCGAAAGTGCGGAAGCGGCGAATACGAGTAATGTGTTGCCGGCCCTCGATGAAGTCCTCGAAAAACTCCGTACGCGTCTAGGCGAGTCGATTAGCCTGGTCGACAAGAGCAGCAAGCCACTGGCAATGGCGACAACGCCAAGTCTTGAAGCATTGCGTGCCTACTCGCTCGGCCTTGAAGCAAAACGCGAGTCCCGCTACAACGACGCCCGCCTGCTATTCGAGCAAGCCATTAAGCAAGACCCGCAATTCGCGCTGGCGTATTTCGGTCTCGCCTCGATTGACTACCTCAGTGACAATGCGCAGGGCTTCGAAAAAAATATTGCCCTCGCTAACCAAAACCGTTCACACCTTACCAATCGTGAAGCCTTGTTGCTGGATGCGACATCGCTGATTGCGGAAAACCCATCCGCCTCGATACCACAATGGCGGTTACTGGGAAAACTTTATCCGGACGAATTCAGGGCGCATTACAACTATGTCTTCTATTCCTATCTGGACGGGAATATCGATGAAGAAAAACGCCAGGTGATCGAATCGGCGCTCAGACAGCAAAATCCCGGCCTCGCAAATGCCTATTATCTGAAAGGCGTGGTCATGCTTTATCAGAATGAATACAAATCCGCTCTGGAGGCATTCAATCAGGCCGAAATAAACGGTGTGCGCGGCTTCAAACTGCAGCATGCGATGGCCTATCTGGCGAACGACGATTACCGGAATGCACTCAAAACCGTCAAATCACAAACGCAAAGCGGTATGGCGGGCGCCGATATTGCCAATCGCCTGCCGGAATTATTATTGCCGCTCAGTCAGGGAAAACTTGACGAAAGCATCAAGCTCGCAAGCGTTATAAAGAAAGAAGCCTCCGCCAATAAAACACCGTCCAGTACGACCTACGAAGGCTTATTCCTTTCACTCGAAAGCATCCGTCCAGGTGCCAAATTCCAGGGCGAGCTGCAATCCTATCTAGAAAAAAATATTGCTTCGCTAAAATCGAGCACGATTACCGACCGCCGTCAGTTGCAATTCAACCTATCGGCAACGGCTTGGATGGCGGCACGAAACGGCAATCCCGTATTGGCGGGCAAAGCCCTCCAAGCGGCAAAAGCCAGCGACTTGAAATACATTCCGGATGCAAACACCGATATGCTGCTGATCGCCGAGGCCGAGATGGCAATCGCAGATCGCAACGGGGAAAAGGCGATTGACCTGCTGACAAGCCGGGCGCAACAGAAGAACAGCCTTTACCTTCTGCACGCCACACTTGAACGTGCCTATCGTGCCTCTGGCAAAACGCAGAACGCCGATTTAATGCATAAATGGCTTATCAATAATCGTGGCCGTGCATACGCCGAATACAGCAGCGATAATTTCCTGCTGCCGATCAATGTTTATTCCTATTATCTGGCTGCTGAAAAAACAAAAGACAAGGACAGTTAAGCCCTTGTCTTTCAAATGAAAGAAACCTGTATGGTCGCTTTCTTTATTTTGCAGCTTCCAGAGCGATAGGATTGAATTGAACCTTCGCACTCAGCAACTGCGTCCGCAAGGCATCCCGGCTTTTCTTGATGTCCGCGGCACTAGCCAGTTGTTTGCAGCTCATGCAGGCCCATGCACCCTTGTCACTATCGCTGGCTTTCGCTGCAGCAGTATGTCCCAGTGAAGCCAATGCCTGGCGCGGGCTTTTTTGGAAGCTCGTGCGAAAATCTTCATCACTACTCAGTTTATCGAGCAGCTTGTCTACCAGTTCTTCGGAAAGTTGAAACGGCATAGTCGAATCCCCTGTTTATGTCAGAATTGCCACGTTCACCATGAACGAAACTCAGTCTATCCATAATTTCCGGCCTTGTCAGTCCAGGCGGCCGAACGTCATAAGTTTTAACAAGGATATCCATGCCGATACACCGCTGTACGCAACTGATGATTGAACTGGACGCCGAGCCGCGCTTTGCACTTGAAAGCCTGCTGTCGGGTGGCGATGGACTGGATCGCACGCCACGCTGGATGGCCTATGCAGCCCATCTCGATGCACCAGTGCAAGTAAGCATGGACGAATTGAAGGCATTGGAAGCGATCAGCCCGGACACGCCGGGTGAACTGCCTGCCCTGTCCAATGAACATGGCGAGTCACTCGTGCATGGCCTACTGGAAAAAGGCCTGCTGCTGGATGATTCTGAACAACATGTGCGGTGGCGTGAACGCGAGCAGCTTGTCCGTGATGTCGCGTGGTGGCCGCCCGCTGCGATTGCGATGACGCATGGTCGCTGGAGCGATGTTGATATTGGCGCCCGCAATGAACGCGGCTTGATGATGAGCAGCCAGGACATGGTCGATGCTTTTGGTTCGGCACCGGAAGCCGAATATCGCCGTGCGGAAAAGTCCGAAACCCTTGCTTTATCAACGCCGAAAAACACCGCCTTCAACGAGATTCTGGCCAAGCGGAAAACCTGTCGCAATTTCGATCCTGACAAAGCCATTTCAGCCGAAGACCTCGCCACCATGTTGCACCGTGTCTGGGGTGCAATTGGCACGCTTGAGCTGGCACCTGGCGCCGTCGCGGTAAAGAAAAACTCCCCGGCCGGCGGCGGATTGCATGCCACCGAAGCCTATGTGCTGGTACAACGCGCCGAAGGATTACCACCAGGCATTTATCATTATTTGCCGATGCGCCATGCCCTCGAACCCATGCATTCTTCCAGTCAGGAAGACATGCGGACATTGATGTACCAGTGCGTTGCCGGGCAGGATTGGTTCCAGGATGTGCCTGTGATGGTGGTGATGGCCGCACGTTTTGACCGCCTGTTCTGGAAATATCGTCGGCATACCAAAGCATGGCGCGTGGTGCATCTGGATGTCGGCCATCTTTCGCAGACCATGTATTTGTCAGCGGCGGATCTTGGCCTGGGTGCCTTCGTCACGGCAGCCATCAATGATCATGCCGTTGAGCAGGCGCTTGGCTTGCAGACTTTGAAGGAGGGCGCGATTGCGATTGTCGGCTTCGGACCGCGCCTGCCGCTCAACACGACGATGGAATTGGATAATTTGACGCCGATAACCATCAAATAAACCCCGTAGGGGCGCCTGCTTGCTGCGCCCGGAATTATCCACAAGCTCTGGGCGCAGCAAGCAGGCGCCCCTACGGAAATTCAGTGCGGGAAATTCAGTTCGAGACTTTGGTAATTTTCCAGCAACATCCATTGCCGGTTTAGTTCAATCGCATGGTGATAAAGTGCTTCCGGATCGATTTCCGCGAATGCATAAACGGGTTTTTGTCTTGCCTCGCAAGCGCCGCGCACGCCATCGAGAAATGCATCGATATCAAAAACGCCGCTCCATAGCTGTGACTGCAGGGCTTCGACGATGGCTTCGGTCTGAACTGCTTCGATTTCAACCTGCAAATTGGTTTTATCGTGAATGGCTTCCATGACGAAACTGGCATCAGCTCCATTGGCCACAAGGCTCAGAAAGCCGTGCCGCAAGGGCAGACCGGATTCCACGACATAATGGACAAGATCATGCGGAAGAATTCCCTGCCTGGGCATTTCCGACGAAGTTTCTGAACCGTCCATCCTGACATAACAGAGGCGATCATATTTTTCGTTCCTGCCGCGCTTTTGTGCAATGAGTTTCATAATGGAATGTAGGGGCGCCTGCTTGCTGCGCCCAATAACCTCGACGAAACAGGGCGCAGCAAGCAGGCGCCCCTACCGAATCAAACGTCGCCGTCGTGCAGCCAGCCTTCGCCAGTGCCACGATTGAATACCTTGTCGCTGTCGAGTATCTGACCGGCCGGCGTACTTTCACGTCCTGCCATCTGTTCGTAGTACGGAATAAAATCCGGCAACGTGGCATCGAAAAGTTGCTGATAGCTATCGATCACGAAATAGGTTTTTTGGTAGGTATCGATCCGGTAACGCGTATTCATCACACGCAACAAATCGAAACCGATCCGATTGGGTGCCGCCGATTCGAGGCAGTGAATACTCTCGCCTTTCGAACTCAGAATACCGGCACCGTATATCCGCAGCCCTTCGCTGGTGTTGATCAGGCCGAACTCGACCGTGTACCAATACAGACGTGTCAGCTGCGACAAAGCTTCCGGGCCTAGCGAATGCGCTTTCACGCCACCCTTGCCATAGGCTTCCATGTAATCGGCAAACACCGGATCCATCAACAAAGGCACATGACCAAACAAGTCGTGAAACAGATCCGGCTCGGCCAGGTAATCAAGTTGCTCGGGTTTGCGAATCCACCAGGTGACCGGGAATCGGCGATTGGCAAGATGGTCAAAGAAAGCCAGTTCCGGCAACAGGCCTTCGACGGCAATGATTTCCCATCCGGTTTTCGCTTTCAATTGCGCATTCAGGTCCGAAAATTTCGGAATGCCCTGCTCGCCCATTCCCATTTCGTCCTGGGTTTGCAAAAACTCCTTGCTGGCGCGCCCCGGCAATAATTCGCGCTGGCGTTTGAACAAGGTCGCCCAGACTTCATGATCCGTCTTGGTATAGCTATCCCAGGGCTGATCAACTACCGCAGTGGTATAAACCGGCACATAACCCTTGTCGGTCATCTGGTGTTCAATGCGGTTGGGCGTGTTCATATGCCTAGTTTAGCGCTTCGGCGTGGCCAAAACAAAACCGGACCGTAGGGGCGATTCATCAATCGCCTCTACGGCAATCAGGGCTGGCCGGCAAATTTCTGGCCCAGAAAATCGCCGAGATTCCAGCGTGGCCGGTAGGGATCGTCCGCAACAAGTTGTCCGATACGTGCATTCAATGCCGCCATTTTCGCTGCCGTGGCGTAATGAATCGGCTGTTTGAGGTCATCGCTGGGCTTGTGGTAATGCGTTTTCAAAAAATTTTCCAGCAAATCCTTGCCGATGATGTTCGGATCTTTCGCGATCACGCCACCATCCAGATACACCGCCGGTATGCCCTGGCGAACGAAGGCGAATTGATCCGAACGCACGAACACCACTTCGTCCGGCGCGGGATCGGGCGACAGCAGAAAACCGATTTCCGTCGCCGCCTGCTCTACCTGTTTTTGCAGCGAACTGTGGTCAACGCCTATGGTTACCACATCGAGCAATTCGGTCAGCACGACCGGCATGTCCATGTTGATATTGGCCACGATCGAACTCTTCGGTACGGTCGGATTCTTGGCGTAATAATCGGCACCAAGCAGTCCCTTCTCTTCACCGGTGAGCGCGATAAATATCATCGAGCGTTTCGGTTTCGTGCTCAGCAGGCTGGCACTGCGTGCGGCTTCGAGCATGATGCCGACCCCGAGTGCATTATCGAGTGCGCCATTGTAAATGGCATCGCCTTTTACCGGCATGCCGATGCCCAGGTGATCAAGATGAGCGCTGAACACCAGGTTTTCGTTCGCTAATTGCGGGCTGCTGCCCGGTAACTTCGCCACCACGTTGCGGCTTTCCAATGTGCTCAATTGCGTGGTTCCCGACATGGTCAGCATGCCGGGCAAATCGAATGCCTTCAGCGTACCGTTTTTCAACTGGTCGAAAACAACATCGGCAGAAAATTTTCCGCCATCGAGAATTTTTCGCGTTGCCGAAAGATTGACGCTGGCACTCGCCTGCAATTGCGGGAAACTGTCGATCGGCATGCCGCTCTTGTCGACCAGACGCATGCCGGGAATCGCCCAGTTGCCGCTGTCCATCGCCCAGGGGCGCTTCTCTTCCTTCTTCGGATTGCTGATATACAGCACACCAATGGCGCCACGCTCGCTGAGCTGCCTTAATTTTTCATTGCGCGAACTGTAAAAGGCACGTTGGGTAATCGGAAAATTTTCCGGCGCACCATCGAAAATCACGGCAATCTTGTCGCGTAATACCACACCGGCAAAATCATTGTGTTTGAACTCCGGTGCAAACACACCCTGGCCGACAAATACCAATGGCGCAGTGACGCTATGACTGGGAGCATTGAAATTGACGCCGGGCAGGAATTCCTTTTCGAAAATGAATTCCTGTATGAAATTATCCTGCTGCAATTTCAGGCTGGCACCGGCTTGCTGACGCAAAGCCTCAAGCAGAGGAACCCGCTGGAAATACGTACCGTTGTCGCCTGCGGGCTCAAGTCCGAGATTCTTGAAACGGGTCGCGACATACTCCGCTGCCTGATCGAAGCCGGGTGATCCGGCAGCACGGCCCTCGCGTGCATCCGAGGCCAGATAGGCAACATCGGCCTGAATGCGTTGCGCCCCTTCGTTCAAGGCTTGTGCACTTGGAGCATAAACGGACACTTCCGCCACTGGCGCCTCTTGCTTGCAGGCGCATAACAAGGCACAAAACAGGAAACTGGAATAAGCTAGACGCATAGATTTCTCCTTCTGGGCGACATTAACATTGGCAACGCCGCACAACAACGGAACCCCCATGCAGATAACAAGGCCCGACCCGAAAATGGCGCGAGGCTTATTGATTTTCGTCTGCCTCGCCTTGCTGGTCTCCGCCATTGGTGCACACGATGCCCTGACCTGGTTTCTCGAAGTGGTGTGGGTATTTATCGGCCTGCCGCTGATTATCCGGCACTGGAAAAATTTCCCGCTCAGCAAATTATTGTGTTTTGCACTCGTTGCCCATGCACTGGTGCTGATGTATGGCGGCCACTACACCTATGCCGAAACGCCGCTGGGTTTGTGGGCCAAGGAAACCTTCGAGTTAAGCCGAAACCATTACGATCGTCTCGGCCATTTCATGCAGGGTTTCGTACCGGCCATTCTGGTACGCGAATTATTGCTGCGTACCAGTCCACTGCAACGTGGCAAATGGCTGGCGGTACTAACGACCTGCGCCTGTCTTGCCTTCAGTGCATTTTTTGAAATGATCGAATGGTGGTCCGCCCTTCTATGGGGTGGTGCAGCCGATGCCTTTCTCGCAACCCAGGGCGACGTCTGGGATACGCAATGGGATATGTTTCTATGCCTTTGCGGCGCAATCGTTTCGCTATTGATACTGCCGCACTGGCATGACCGGCAGTTGGGCTTGAAGTAACCAGCACTTCCGGAGAATCACATGGTGCCGATGCTTTTATCCAGCTGCATGCGGTTTCGTCCCAATACTTTTGCGGTGTACATCGCATCATCCGCACGCCGCAGCATATCGTCGAAAATATGATCGCTGGCCGACAATAAAGTAATGCCGCCGGACAGCGTGATCGATCGATGATGTTCCAGCAACAGCATCGGATAGCTCGCAAATTCTTCCCGGATTCGCTGCGCCAGTATCTGTGCTTGCTGGATATCGGTGTCGGGCAACAAAATCAGAAATTCCTCGCCGCCCATGCGTCCGAGATAATCCTCGCTGCGCAGGTTTTTTTGCAGGCGTCGCACGGTTTCAATCAAGGCCAGATCACCGGCAGCATGGCCAAGCTCGTCATTGATTTTCTTGAAGTAGTCGATGTCGATCAGGATCACCGACAAGGGGATGCCATGCCTGCGTGCACGCGCTATTTCCCGCATGCCGAATTCGGCCAGCGCGCGGCGGTTATAGGCGCCGGTCAGCGGATCTTCGCTGGCCATGCGTTCAAGATCTTTCTGGCTGCGTTCAGTGCACATCAACAGGAAGCCGATCGTGCCGACAATCGGCAACAAGCCACCCATGCCGTAACTGAGAATCGTCGGCCAGCGCATGCTGAAAATATCGACGATCGGATCATGTGACACGATGTGGTAACCAGCGCGCGATGCCATCGACAGCGCACCAATCACGAACAAGCCTGCCAACACATGCGATACCCGGGTAATTTTCAGTTCCTGCCGATAAATGGCGCGCGCACAAAAAGCCAGCAGCAAGGTGTGCAACAAAGACAGGCTGACGATTCGCGCCAGCAAATCATTGGAATAAAAGATCGCGAAAAAACCGGCGAGCAACACCAGAGCGGCGGCATAGGCGCGGCGCTGGCGCACGCCGGTAAACATCCGCATCGCAATCGCGAAGCAGGCAAGTGCCGCGGCAATCATCATATTGGCCAGCACGACCGAGAGAAAGCTCGGCACATGGCCACGCAGGGCGATCAACACAAAACCGGCGGGCTGCAACAGCAGGCCAAACCACCACCAACTCAAACTGTTTTGAAAATTGGCAGGCAGGGTTTTCCGGACAATCAGCAACATGATCGCGATCAGCGTGTTCAACAGCGCGCCAACCATGATTGCCGAACGAATATCGAAATCCAGACTCAAGCCCTACCCCTTGGTTTTGGCTGGGATAGGCTACTCCAAAAAGAGCCGCAGTTCAGTAACGCGGGGAACTGCCTGAATCAGCGTTCGTCGTACTCGCTGGTTTTGCCGGGACCTGGCCGACGAAAGGGCAACACGACCGGCCCGTCATTAGTCGGACGATGCCATAGCACCGGGACTTCCTGAGGTCGTGGCGGCTCGAAAGTATCGGCCTCTTCGTCGATCTCTTCCTCGGCCTCTTCCTCTTCCCAGCTATAAACACGCCGAGGCGGAGCCGGATCCAGTTTGCGCCAGATGACAGCACTCAACACACCGGCCAAGGCGCCGCTCAGATGGTATTCCCAGGAGATATCCGGTTGCTGCGGCAACACGCTCAGCAACATGCCGCCGAACAGCAGTATTCCGATAAACGCAGCCGCGATCGCCGGACGATCACGGCGCAAGAGGCCGAGAGTCATCAGAAAAAACATCAGCCCGTGCGTGATGCCGCTGGCACCGATATGAAAGCCCTTGATGGCAAGAAACCAGGTACCGATGCCGGACAATATCCAGATTACCGGTAACGCGCGGACACTGGCTTTCGGATACACCGTGCCGGCCAACGTGCCCAATACAAGAATGGAAAAACTGTTCGAAAATAAATGTTCGAACGAACCATGCAGCAAGGGCGCAGTCAGGATGCCGACCAGACCTGCTGCCACTCCGGGCTGCAAACTCAGGCTCTGGTATTCCGATTGTTGCTGCAGATAAAAACAGGCAAACAACAGGGCAATAAAGCCGAGACTGATGTTCAATGCGCGACGGAACCGCTGCGGAATCGGCGAACTTTCGATGGGATCAGGATTACTCATCTACTCGAAATGGGGAAGGTCTCGCCGAACACAAGACCTTCCACGGCACATTGCCTTATTTTTCCAGCCTCGGTTTTATCCACAAGCTCAGCACCATCGCCGAAGCAATCAAGGCACCAACCACCATCAACGACACGCCGACCGGTATTTTGTATAAATCCACAATCAGCATTTTGGTACCGATAAACACAAGCACCAGGGCCAGACCATAAGCCAGCAAGTGGAACCGGTCGGCCATGCCTGCCAGCAGGAAATACAGTGCGCGCAAGCCAAGCACCGCGAATACGTTCGAGGTGAGCACGATGAACGGATCGGTCGTGATCGCAAAAATCGCCGGGATTGAATCCACCGCGAAAATCACGTCGGTCACCGCAATCATGATCAGCACCAGGAACATCGGCGTGAAAAACCGTTTCCCGTTTTCGACAATCCACAATTTTTCATCATGGTGTTTATCGGTAACGCGCAAATGTCCGCGTAACCATTTCAGGATCGGATTATCGTTCAAGTCCGATTCCTGGCCGGCGGCCCACAACATTTTCGCTCCGGTCAAGACCAGGAAGGCGCCAAAGAAATACAGTATCCAGTGGAATTGTGCGATCAAGGCGGCACCCACGAAAATCATGATCGCACGCAGCAAGACGGCGCCGATCACGCCCCAGATCAATGCCCGCTGCTGATACTGCGGCGGCACCGCGAAATAGCTGAATATCATCAGGAACACGAAAATATTGTCGACAGCGAGCGCTTTCTCGACCAGATAACCGGTCAGGAATTCGAGGCCAATCCGGTTGGCTTCGACATCGCCCATCTCCCCTTTCAGATACCACCAGAGTCCGGCATTGAATATTAGGGCCAGTGCGATCCAGCAGACGGACCAGATGCCGGCTTCCCGCATGCTGACCTTGTGCGGGCCGCCCTGTTTCAACACGAACAAATCCACCAGCAATGCGACGATTACCAGCGCGATAAAGACCAACCACATGGTCGGGGTGCCAATGCTTTGCATAAAATCTCCAGACAAGTGTTTAGAAATGCTGGACGTGAAGTACCGAGATGAATTTCAGACACGACTTCGCCCTTGCGGCGAAGGTCTTGCTCACAGGACTGGCCTGTCTTCCGTGCCGGGGCTTATGTGAAACGGCCCGTATTGACGACATCGGAGGCGGGAGCTACTCCCCTTCTTGGCGGAGATCATAGCAAGGAATGGTGAATTTGGCGTCAACACGGCCATTTGGGCGGTTACAATAGCGCCATGAATACACTCAATAGCGCCATCATTCCCACGGTTTACCTGAAAATCGAACGCCGCTCGACTCACCCCTGGATTTTCCAGAAGATGGTCGAAAAACCCGAACAAAAACCCAAGCCCGGCTCGATTGTCGATATCGTCGATGCGACCGGCACCTGGTGCGCCCGCGGTTTTTACAACGGCCATTCGCGAATTGCCTTGCGGGTGCTGACCGAAGATCCGGATGAAGCGGTCGATGAAGATTTTTTCCGCCGCAAGATTCGCCAGGCCGTCGAACTGCGCCGCGATGTGTTGAAGATCGATGAAATTTCCAATGCATGGCGCGTGGTGCATTCCGAAGGTGATGGTCTGTCGGGTCTGGTCGTTGATCGCTACGACGATTTGCTGGTGGTCGAATTTTTCTCGGCCGGTGCTTTCCGTTACCGCGAATGGATTTACACGGCCTTGCGTGAAGAGTTTCCCGGCTGCCGTTTTTATGCGTTCGCCGAAGACCATGTGCAGAAGCAGGAAAGTTTCGATTTCCGTTCGCCGGATGCGCCACAACCTGCGGTTATTACCGAATTCGGCGTGAAGTTCCGCGCCAGTCCGGGCACCGGCCACAAGACCGGTTTCTTTGCCGATCAACGCGAAAATCGCGAGTATCTCGCCCGCTTCACCAAAGACAAATCCGTGCTCGATATTTGCTGCAATTCCGGCGGTTTTGCGATTTATGCCAAGACCCGTGGTGAAGCAGCCGAGGTGACCGGCATCGATCTTGATGAAGAAATTCTCGAAGTCGCGAAGAAAAATGCGCATTTGAACAAAGCGCAAATCAAGTTCACGCAAGCCGATCTGTTTCCGTTCCTGCGCGACTCCGCCGCGCGCGGCGACGAATACGACGTGGTGATTCTTGATCCGGCAAAAATGACCCGCGATCGCGAGCAGATCATTCCAGCGCTGAAAAAATACAATGACATGAACAAGCTCGCGATGAGCGTGGTCAAGCCAGGCGGCATTTTGTTGAGCTGTTCCTGCACCGGCCTGGTCAGCGAAGAGCAATTCATCGACATGATTCGCCGAGCCGCGTTTTTTGCCGGACGTACCGTGCAAATCCTGAAGGTATCCGGTGCCGGCGGCGATCATCCGTTCATGGCGCATGTGCAGGAAAGCCGTTACCTGAAAGCCGTGTTCTGCCGCGTGTTTTAATCATCTTGGGTGCGCAAGGCGCATCGTTCGTATTCTGCAAAAGGATTGAGCGTGAATTCAAGTTCGGATGTTGTGACCAGCCCGCGTCGCGCCGCAGTCGCCTTTATTTTCATCACCGTATTTCTGGATGTGCTGGCGTTCGGCCTGATCATTCCGGTATTTCCGAAACTCATCGCCAGCTTTCTCGACGGCGATCTTGGCCGTGCCGCCTTGCAACATGGCAAATTCGCCATGTGGTTCATGATCATGCAGTTTGTTTTTTCGCCGATACAAGGCGCACTGTCTGATCGCTTCGGTCGACGCCCGGTCATCCTGATGTCGAATCTCGGGCTTGGGCTGGATTTCATCCTGATGGCCGTGGCCAATACGCTGCCGTGGCTATTCGTCGGCCGCGTGTTGTCAGGCATCACCTCGGCCAGTTTCTCGACCGCGAATGCCTATATCGCCGATGTCACGCCGCCGGATCAGAGGGCGAAAGCCTTCGGCATGATCGGCATGGCCTTTGGTCTCGGTTTTGTATTGTCGCCCGCGATTGGCGGCACGCTGGGCGAGATCCATCCGCGCTGGCCGTTCTGGCTTGCCGCCGGCCTGTGCCTGACGAATTTTTGCTATGGCTATTTTGTATTGCCGGAATCACTGGCGAAAGAAAACCGCACGCCGTTTTCCTGGCGCCGCGCCAATCCCGTTGCTTCGTTGATGTGGCTGCGGACGCAACCGGAAATCCTCGCGCTTACCGTCGTGGTTTTCCTGATGGCCTTGGCTCACATGGTCTATCCGATGACCTTCGCGCTTTATGCCGATTACCGTTTCGAGTGGGGCCCGAAAATGGTGGGCTACTCGCTGGCCATCGTGGGTCTTGCCGGCGCCATCGTGCAGGGCGGCCTGATCGGAAAAATCAAAGTCTGGCTGGGCGAACGCCGCATGCTGATGTTTGGCTGCGCGATGGGAACCCTGGCCTTCGTTCTTTACGGTTATGTGCCAAGCGGCTACTGGTTCTGGGCCGTCATTCCGATCTCGGCCTTCTGGGGCATCGCCAATCCGGCGGCCCAGGCAATCATGACACGGCATATTGCACCGAACGAACAGGGCCGCCTGCAGGGCGCGATCGGTAGCTTGAACAGCGTTGCCGGCATCATCGCGCCACCGATTTACACGAATATTTTCGCCGGGGTTTCGGCCGTCGCCATTCCTTCCTGGCATTCCGGCGCCACCTTCTATCTGGCCGGTGCCTTCGTTGCGATGGGTGGGCTTATCGCCTGGATTTCGACGCGCGGCGAGCGTTAAAAACTATCTTTCGTGGGAGCGCCCGTCAGGCGCGAATATTGCCGAAATCAGTCATTAGATAGGACTCGTCATCCCAGAATGCTCTTATCCGGGACCAGTGACTCTTTCGCGAAAAAAGTCAGAGTATCGAAAATGCATCGATCTTTACTTCAACACACGACATTCGCGCCTGACGGACGCTCCCACGTCTAAACATCCTGTGCCTGATTGAATTTCAAATAAAACTTTTTCATCGCCGCCACCACCTGTTCCGGCTCTTCCAATGCACTGCTATGCCCGCATCGCGGAATAATCTGCAGTTCCGAATGAGCGATATAAGCATGCATATGGTGCGCACAGGATACCGGCGTGGTCCGGTCTTCTTCGCCCGTGATGATCAGGGTCGGGCATGCGATTTTCGGAAGTTCCTGCGTAATATCCCGCCGTTGCGTCACCCCGGCAATCGGTCCGAGAATCGTCTTTTTCAATGCCGATAGTTTGCGTCTCCAATGCTTGACCAATTCGCGTTTGGCAGGATCATTCACCGTGGTTTTTCCGAACATCAAAGGCAGTGTTCTGGATACCAGTGGCTTCACGCCAAATGCCCGCATGATCCACGTCATCACGGCATATTTTCGAAGATTGTGTAGCGGCTCTGCCTGCGCACTGGTGTCGAGCAACACCAGCGAACGAAGCAAATGCGGATATCTTGCCGCCAATGGCATCCCGACCATGCCTCCCATCGAAAGACCGACATAATCGACCGGCTTGTCGCTTAACGCCTTGATCAAGGCGGCGGTATCTTCCACCAGAGTATCGATCGCATAACCCTGGCCGGGATCCTGGCTGCGACCCTGGCCACGGAAATCAAAACAGATCACCCGACATGTTTCGGCAAAATGCGGCGTCACGAAATCCCACATGCTGTTGTCCATCAACAATCCGTGCGCAAACACGATGGTCCGCTCGCCCTTGCCTTGCTCGGTATAAAACAACTCGACACCATTCACGCTGATAGTTGGCATGGCTCCCCCCGGTTTGCGGTCGATTATGCACGGCTTCGTCACCTGATTTTCAATTCCCGCCGCGTTGTTTGCCTTATGATGCTGTCATCAGGAGAACGCCATGTCGGACATTATCAAACCCAGCCGTGAACAAGCCGAAGAAGCCATTCGCACCATGCTGCGTTGGGCTGGCGAAGATCCGAATCGCGAAGGATTGCTGGATACGCCGCGTCGAGTCGTCGATGCCTATGGCGATTGGTTCAGTGGTTATAAAGATGATCCGCAGGAATTCCTGACCCGCACCTTCGAGGAAGTCGAAGGCTATGATGAAATGATCATCCTGCGCGACATCACGTTCGAATCGCATTGCGAACACCACATGGCGCCGATCATCGGTCGCGCCCATGTCGGTTACTTGCCGCACGGCAAAGTAGTCGGCATCAGCAAACTTGCCCGTGTTGTTGAAACTTACGCCCGGCGTTTCCAGGTGCAGGAAAAAATGACCTCACAAATCGCACGCTGCATCCAGGAAGTGTTACATCCGCTCGGCGTCGGCGTGATCGTCGATGCCAGCCACCAGTGCATGACGACCCGCGGGATCCATAAAACCGGCGTCAGCATGGTGACTTCGAAAATGCTCGGTAGTTTTCGCGATGATCCAAGTACGCGTGCCGAATTCATGCAATGCGTGGGGATGAATTCGAAGCGATAATGCATTCGCAGGAAGCCGCTTGCGGGCGACGTATTGACGGCGTATTTACACTCGGACATCGGGCCCAAGGGCCCTCCTACGGATATGTTTTATTTATTCTGGTGATCCAGCACTTTCTGCGCCAGCCAGGGCTCACCTTTCTCGATCAACTCGATCGGGGTCATTTCCCAACCGGTCAATACCATCACTTCGCCGACGGTGAATTCGAGCTGCGCTTTATTGAATTGCCGCTTGCCTGCGACCACCGCTTCAAGCACTTCGCGCGATGGCATTGGCGCTTCCATCTCCGCCGCCTTGGCGGCAGCTGCTGCCGCAGGATCGCCAGTGCCATGCTTCAACAACCATTCAATCCGTAACAAGGCCGCTGCCTGTGGATCATGATGCACAATTTCCGGCAGGGCCGCTGCCAGACTTTTGTGCAAGGTGTTGAGCTGTCCCATGATTTTCATGCGGGCAAGATTCGCGGCATCGCGGGCATGCTCCGCATCCTCGACATCCTGCAACTGCTGCGCACGCGAGGATTCCAGCGTTTGCAACTCCTTTATGGCCTGCACGAAACGCAAAGCCCAATCCGACTTCGCCATCAATGCCGGATCACTTCGGATCACGGCATAACAATCTTCCAGTAATTTTTGAATCGAGCTCATGGCGCCGATTATAGGCCAGTAGGGGCGCTGCTTGCTGCGCCCGCATTCCGGAAAGCTGGGCGCAGCAAGCATGCGCCCCTACGGCGAAGCCTGAACCGTGACACGGTCCGCACTTGTATTGGCGCGGCTTGCGCGGCCATACATAAGCTCCGCCACTGCCGGTGGCGCAAAGTAATCGCCAGGGTGTACGGCCTGCGCGTAGTAATAAATCTCATGCCGGCCGGCCGGTAAATACTCGGCATAGATACGCACGACACTGGCTCCGGTTTGTCGCGAATCAAAATAATAGGAACCATTGTCGCCAATGTTTTTTACATCGGCGCCACCAACACTGCTGAGCGTGATATCGCGCGTTACCAATCCGCCAGGTACGAAATCACTTACAGCGACAAAATGGCGTTCTTTGGGCGCCGTAACCTCAAGTCTTATGCGGACCCAATCGCCTTCACGCAAGCCTGTCTTCGGCAATGGAACCCACTTGCCGTTTTGCAATACGTCGTAATGTCGTTGCACATTCAAACCTACTCCGCGCGCCTCGGCCTGCTGCAAATCATATTGATAGCTGATGACGGCGCTGTAGTTCATCGTGCCGCCGGCATTTTTATCGGTCGTCAATGCCAGGGTATTGCCGGCCAGACTCGGCTCCAAGGCAGACTGCCAACGTACTTCGCGTTTTTCGGCGGCGAAAGACAGTGTTTGCGCTTTTTTTGCCAATGCCACCGTGATGTTGGCATCCATTTTGGCAACTTCGCTCTGCCTCGTGACGTCATGCAATGCCATCAAGCATTGTGCACTGGATTGTGTATCCAGACTGGCGGTGCCGCCGGCATACAAATCATAAACACCCCGAAGCAAACGCTCTCTGGCGGCACGACCTTCTTCGGTCTTGTCCAGCTTGAACAAGGTGCCGACCACTGCGCATTGGTCGCGTAAATTCGAACCCATGTAGTAACTGAAATCGCGCGAATCCGCGATCAACTGACTCAGGCCACGCTGTTCGCCGGCAAGCCGCAAGCGCTGAACACCCTGCGCGGCACGGGCACTAAATTCAGGTTTCCGAGTCATTGCCTGAACCAGTTCAGCACGGGCGAACCAACTCAACTTGTCCCAGTTATCCCACAGAGCGGCGAGCGAATTCGTATCCAGTTGCGCCGGATTTTCGATGGCCCCGGCAATGGTGGCCAAGGTCTCCCAGGAAGTTTCTGGCTGGACAACCCTGTCAGTGGCTTCGACATACTTCAAATGTCCGGGAAGCTTCTTGTTGAGTTCATCCACCAAATCTTCCGAAACCGGATAACCAAGACTCTGCAAATAGCGGAACCCTTTCAAGGTATAGGCAGAGAGCACCAGATTCGGTTCGCTATTTGAATCGCGAGTCTGGTTCTGGAAGTATCGAAAATATCCATCGTCATCCTGAAAACTTGATGCCGCCTGCAATGCATCGTTTATCGTAATTTTTCGGTCACTCCAGTTCGACTCTCCGTCATATGCCTGTGCGTAGGCTGCACCTATGGCCCGACTAAGGGTTTGTTCCCAGCATCGGTGCGGATACTCCTGAAGATCTTTCAACCAGCCATCGGTCCATGCATCAAAACCCCGGGTAACTTGCAGATCGATTTTCGACTCGATTGCCGTGTCGGGTAAACCGGGAATGGTTAAATTGATCTGGTTCAAATCCAGCCAGCCTGATTGCACTATTTCCTCATTTCCATAACGTGATTGCACCATCGCGCCACTCGATAGACCATCCGTTTCTTTTTCGGAATCCGCCACAGACAAAACATCCAGATCCCCGGCCATCGTTGTCGTGAAAGACAAGTACTGTTCGACTGCCACGTAAGGCTTGACGACTGCCTTTTCACTTTTGTTCAGCGCCACTCCGGCACCACTAACGGCCGTATTTATCGTCATTGCCGATTCCGCGTCACTTTGGTTTCGCGCAGAAACCTGGACACTGCTGCGATCACCGACATAGAGCCGAGTTGGCAAGCCGGCCCGAACTTCGATCGGCAAATTCGTATCGAAGGTGGCTTGCGTCAGACTGAAGCCATCACTGCTGTCGCTTGCCCACAACAGCACGCGCCATTGAGTCAAATTATCCGGCAGCTTGAATTTGATTGTCTTGCTTTGACCAGGCCCTAAAACAAGATCGGGATTCCAATAAGCCGCATCGACGAATTGACTGCGAACACGCGGCATTGGTTTTCCTGGATTGTTTTTCGCACGGTCAAGAATCAAATTGGCCGTTGGGCTTCGCGGAAAGGGTTCTTTTTCCTTGAGCTTCGCTCCGGTAACCTGCACGACGGAGCAAGTATCGCAGCCTATGCTTACATAATTATCCTGGGTGCGATTTGCGCTTGTCCGCTTTATCCTGCTGCCCACCACTTCAACGGCATCAATCTCGGGCAGACCGTTTTTATCTCGTTCACGAGCCTTCCTCTGGAACACGACCGGTTGGCTCCGGCGGTTGCCGTCGACTGGATTCAGCAAATCAAACGTGGAAGCAAGACCCGTTTTTTGCAGATCGGCACGCGTCACCACTTGCACGGGTTGATTGCGGCCATCTTTCTCCGTCGGCGCGGAATTCTTCTCTTTGCCGAGCTCTTTGTAGAAAATATTATCCGCGTATTGCCAGGTTTCGAATCCGTACCAAAATGAGACATCCCATTTCTTGAGCACCCCGATCCAATTGTCGTTGCCGGGATTTTGCGTGTCCCAGATTTGGCTGCCTTGTTGATAAACCGAATCGTCGATGACGCTCATGGTGACGTGCTTTTCGATACTGGTCGAATTTGTGACGAGTATTTCGATTTCCTCATCGGGCCGATATGTTTTTTTCGAGGTCGCAGCACTGACTATGCCGCTGTCGAGTCGTGGAATATCAAGATCAAGCTCGGCTTCCAGAGTTGCCGTCTGCTTTGCAGCCGCCGCTGAAGTTGCGTTTGCAGGGCGGATGATGGCTCGCAAACTCAAGCCGGGCGCCCATTCCGATTTTACGGGAACCTCAATTTCCGAATTTGCGTCGTCTATCGTTTGTACCCAGTGCCGCACAATGCTGTCGTATTCCAGCGTAAACAATACGACCGCTCTGGCAAATGGCTGAATGATCCGAACGCGTGCATTGCTTTTGCCATCGCTCGCCTTTACCAGCACCAAGCTTGCTTCCGGACCTTCATCGGTCGGATCATTATGATAAGAGCTTCCGATATAACGTCTTAACTCGGTACTCGCGGCATTATTGCCTTGGGCGCGAAAAACATAATACCCCGCGTCCTTAGCGCGAAAAGCGCAAGGTGAGGCTTGTCCGCTCACAAGTTTGCATTCGGCTACCAGGCTTTCCTTATTGTCTTTCAGTACCCTGAAAATGCTGACGGTCATGCTTTCACCGGGAATCGCTTTTCCGTCGTAAGCAACTACTACCGCTTGCAAACCGGGATCCTGATCTTGTCGCAGCCACCAATCCCTGGTCTTGAGTCCGATAAATTTTTGGTAATGCGAATATTGCACGGCAACGGTACCGCTGCTTGCCGATGCTTTTCCGGGAATGCTGACTTCTGCCGAAAACTCCAGCAGACCAAAAGCAATCGGTGTCTTGCCGTCACTGGCAAAAACAGGCTTGTCGAGCGGCAGTTTGTAAATGGCATCGCCATTGCCACCGGTTTTTGTCGGGGTTGTTTTGCCCGCGAGAATATCCACGCCTCGGTTTCTGCCGCCATCATTCGAGGGATCGATAAAACGGTAATCACGAAACTCCGTATAGACACTCTCAAACCGCTGCGGCGTACTCAAGTTATGAAACCGCAGATCAAGCTGGGCTGCCGGACCACCGGAAAAATATCCACTGTCAAAATCGAGCTGCAGATTTTGCCCGGACAGCACGCTTTGCTTGTCCGATTGCAGCTTGGCCCAGAGTGGCTGCGCCTCAAATCGCGCCAGCTGGAAACAAGCGCCGTCCTCACGCTCATCCGAATCTTTGGAGGTAATGCAATAAATACCGTCAGGCAATAGTTGCGATAACGAAAGGTTGGCCGCCACGCTGCCATTGGCATCGAGATTGGCCTGCCATGTTTGCAGCGTTCTCTGATTTTTATTGTCTTTTAGTTGAAGAGCTACCGTGCCGCGAGGCTGAATGATTCGCAGGTGATTATTGATCTTTTCCCTCTGCCACAGACGGTAATTGACCGTTTCGCCCGGACGATAGAGCGGCAACTCAGTGACGCCGAAAGTAAAGGTTTCGCGACCGATGGATCGCTGGTAATGCCATGGAGCGTAGGTTTCACCGAATCCCAGCAGGCTGCCCGAACGAAACAGCGCAGGCGTGACCACGACTCGTTGACCGTCATAGACCCGGATCAGGCTCATTCGATCTTCAGGTAGTACCTGCTTGAAATCGAATACTATTTCAGACACGCCATCAGCATCCGTCGTTCCGCTCGCTGCAATATGCAGTTTCATCGCCTTGTCGATACGGATTATTTCCACTTTCGCGTTTGCAACCGGCTTGCCTGTTTTCCAATCCGTCGCCCATACCAGCACTTGATTTTGGGACTGGGCATGCAAGACATTGAACGGAACATAGGCGAAACTGAAACCAAGGTCCTTTATCTCCTGGCTACCGGCAAGCATCAGTCCACCCGTGGTCTGCACTTTGGTGCTGGGTAAAGGCATGTCGAGTGTCAGCTTCCGGTTTTTTTCATGCGCAAGCGGAAAAACAATTTCACCCGCCGTCATCGAATCGGCGATATTGAGGTAGTCAAATTTTGTGTTTTCCAGAGACGAATTCATCACCTCGAGATAGGTGATGTCTTTTTCTCCGGGCAATTGCGTTTTTACGCCGGGTTTTACGGTAAAAGCTTCGGCATAATCTCCGAAATCCAGCAGGATTTTCGTCGATTGCTCAATCCTTTTTCCATCCCCGCTGGCAAAATCTGTCGGGTATTGCAGTAGATATTGTGTGCCTGCCGTTGTGTCGTTTAATTCGTAAAATACGCTTTTTGCTTCAGCAGGAACCTTACTGTTGTAATAGTAGTAATTTCCCGTCGTATCTTCCTGTTTTTTTATCGTGAAGCCCTTGGGTAGAGATTTTGAAAACGCAAGCAGGCTTGCTGAATCAATCACATTCGAAAACCCGAGCATCACTGCTGTGCCCGGGTCGCATTTCACGGCGCCGGTCTTTATTTTCTTGAGTTCGGTCTTGGTATATCTTTGATTGTTGGTGCAGGTGATTTCATTGAGCTTGAAAGCGGCATTAAGTTTTGCAAGCAGAAATTCACCCGTCTGCTTGCCCGCCACTGGACCGGCCCGACTTTTGAGTCCCGGTTTCATTGTGAGGCTTAGCAACGCATTTTCCTCGTTGCTTGCCGGATATCTCAGTGTAAAAACGCTGCCGGTATCTTCCTCGTCTTCATCCAGCTCTCTTTTGTTTTCCAGCAAGTCGAATGGAATCGGTTTTCCGTTGATCGAAACCTGCAATTTTTCCCTGACTGCATCCACACTGACGGGTAATTCGGTACTCAGGCTTATGTTGGGGTTGCCTTTTGTCCAGTCAATGATTGTGGCCCGCACTTCCGGCCCTTCGGTTTCCAGGTTCAATGTTCTGGCTGCAAGCGGAACGCCTTCCTGGGATTTGAAACCCGGGCCGATATCAATTTTATAGCGTGTCGCAGGCTTGATGCTGTCGGTATCATCGTCGGCGTAGCAAGCAAGTGCGTTGTCATCCTCCCACGTCCATTGGCAATCGATTGCCGGGGTAATCTTGATATTCGATGGCTGGGCCTTGCCGCTCCAGGTTTGCATCGGACGGTCAAATTCGATGGTGACGGAATAGCTATCTATATCGCTGTCTTCGATGCTTGGCGGCTTTTTTTCCTGTGCAAATGAAACACACGACGATCCAAAAAGCAGCATAGCCATGACAAATAAGCGCATATAATTCCCCAGTGTTCTGTTTACAAAATGACAGATTCGCGTGAACTGTCAACGGGAGTTAGCGGCAAATGGGGTTCTGTCATTGCGGCATTGGAAAATCCTATGAGACCTGCTGCGGTCGTTTCCACTCGGGATTGGGAGGGGCAGAAAATGCCGAGCTATTGATGCGATCCCGATACAGTGCATACGTACTGGCGTTGGAAGAGTATCTACTGGCGACATGGCATGCGAGCTCACGCCCATCATCACTGGATTTCTCGGATGCCGCCAAGACTAAATGGCTAGGTCTGGAAATAAAGCGGCATACCGTCATTGATGCCAGCCGGGCGCAGGTTGAATTTATTGCGAGATACAAAATCGGTGGGCAATCTGCCGTGCGTTTGCACGAAATCAGTGATTTCGTTTTTGAAGACGGACGCTGGTTTTACGTGTCCGGCGTATTTCCGTAGGGGCGCCTGCTTGCGACCGCCATGGATGGCGGGAGTGTCGAGAATGCAGGAGCAGTTCTCGACCTGCGCCCGCTGTTTCCTGGCTGTCGACAAAAGAGCGGGCGCAGCAAGCAGGCGCCCCTACGGTTTCAATGTGTTGTCGAAAAACGCAATCGTTCTTGCCCACGCGAGTTTTGCGGCCGCGACGTCATAGCGTGCGGCACTGGAATCATTGTGAAAGCCGTGTTGTGTGCCGGGATACATATTCAGGCTGTAGGCAATTTTTTGGGCATCAAGTGCGGTCCGGAATTCGTTGATGCCGGCATTGATGCGTTCGTCGTTGCCGGCGTAATGCATCATCAGCGGCGCTTTGACTTTCAGGATTTGTTCGGCATTCAAGGCGCTACCGTAGAAACAAACGGCCGCGTTGACCTCGCTACGTTCCGCCGCACATCGCAATGCCATGCCACCACCGTAGCAAAATCCGACTGCACCGATTTTGCCGTTGCCGTCGCTGCGGCTGGCGATATAGGGAATGCCGGCGATGATGTCGGTATCAATGGTGGCTCGATCGGTCGCGGCGAATAAGTCGCGGGCCTTTTCCTGATCTGCTGGAGCGCCACCGGCAACGCTCAAGCCATCGGGCGCAACGGCAATGTAACCGGCGAGTGCGGCACGGCGCGCGACATCTTCAATATGCGCATTCAGGCCGCGATTTTCGTGGATGATCAAGATTCCGGGCAGTGGTTTTTTTGCTTTCGCCGGTTTCGCTACATAGGCGCGCACGGGACCTTTGGTGCCGGCGTATTCGACGTATTCGGTTTTCAGCGTTTTATCTTTAGGATCGATTTGCTGCGCATAGGCTTCGTTCGGCTCGATCAAGGGTAATAGAACGCTCGCCGCTGCAACGCTTCCCGCGATACCGGCCAGCCGATTCAGGAAATCGCGGCGTGGCATGCTGCCATGGATATAGTTGTTGTAGAGATCGATGACGCGCTGGTCCATGACATACCCCGTGATAGTTGGCGTGGGCACTATAAAAGAAGCCGTGTGAAATTTTTATTGCTTGATTTTCACGCCTCGCTTACATCTCTGCACTGTGTTGCAAACACGCAACGCAGCATGTCGCAGATAAGGCTTGGCTGACGCCAGCATCGGCAGCATCTTGCATGTCTCACACGGAGAAACCCCATGTCACAAGATAATCTGCTCTTTTCACCTAAAACCATCGGCCAAATCCCGCTGCAAAACCGCATTGTGATGGCGCCAATGACGCGCTCACGCGCGATCAACAACGTCCCCAACGACACCATGCTTGATTACTACCGGCAACGTAACAGTGCCGGCTTACTGATTACCGAAGGTACGTCGCCGTCGGCCGATGGCCTTGGATATGCCCGCATCCCCGGTCTTTTCAACCAGGAACAAGCCGACGCCTGGGGCAAAATCGGAACGGCAGTGCATGCAGGTGGTTCGAAACTGGTGGTGCAATTGATGCATACCGGCCGCGTTGGCCACGGCTTGAATCTTCCTGAAGGCAAAACCTTGATTGCCCCTTCTGCAGTTGCCGCTGCCGGACAGATGTGGACCGACCAGCAAGGCATGCAGGATCATCCGGTACCGAAGGCCATGGATGCACACGATCTCGAGCGCGTGAAGCAGGATTATGTACACGCAGCCAAACTCGCGATTGCCGCCGGTCTGGATGGTGTTGAATTGCATGCCGCCAACGGTTACCTGCTCGGACAGTTCCTGAATCCGCGCAGCAATGTGCGTACTGACGAATATGGCGGCTCGGCGGAAAATCGTCGTCGTTATGTTCTGGAAGTCGTCGATGCGGTTGTTGCGGAAATCGGTGCCGGTCATGTCGGCATTCGCATTTCACCATTCAATCCATTCAATGATCTTGCGGCCAATTACGATGGTGAAGAAGCCGAGTATCTTGAATTGGTGCGCGAACTTGCGAAACGCAATCTCGCCTATCTGCATCTGATTGCAACACCGGGTGCCGTTCCTGACAGTGCCGTCGATGCTATTCGCAAAGCCTTCCCGGGCCCGCTTATGCTGGCCGGTGATTTCAATCGCGAGCGTGCCGAAGCGGTATTGCATTCCGGACTCGCCGATGTCGTGGCATTTGGCCGTCCGTTTATCGGCAATCCGGATTTGCCGGAACGCTTGCTGAAAAATATCGAATTGAATGCCTTCAATCCGGATGCTCTTTACACGCCAGGCCCGCAAGGGTATTCGGATTATCCGACGCACGCCGAATTGGCCGCTGCGTAATCCTTCTATCGTCAATAAAAAAACGCCGCATCACTGCGGCGTTTTTTATTGCCTCGATTTACGCAACGGCCCGGTTCGGTTCCGGGTTACGCCACTGCAACAACAAGTCATTCCATTGCGCCTTGGCTTTCGCGAAATGCGCTTCCTTGACATGGCCGTAGCCGCGGATGTGTTCCGGCACTTTCGCGATCTGGATCGCCAATTCATGGTTGTCCTGATTGAGACCGGCCATCAACTCTTCGAGTGACTGGCGGTAGTCGACAATCAGCTGGCGTTCCATTTTGCGCTCTTCGGTTTTGCCGAAAATATCGAAGCTGCCGCCACGCAGGCCTTTCATCTTCGCCAGCAGTTTGAAAGCGGTGAAAATCCACGGCCCGTATTGCTGTTTCACCAGATGGCCATTGCTGTCTTTCTTGCTGAACATCGGCGGTGCGAGATTGAAGTTGATCTTGAAATCGCCGTCGAAGGTTTCCTTGATGCGCTTTTCAAAATCGCCGGTGGTGTACAGGCGCGCGACTTCGTATTCGTCCTTGTAGGCCATCAGCTTGAACAGGTATTTCGCGGTCGCTTCGGCCAAGCCTGACTTGCCCGGCACATGGCGCGCTTCGGCACTGCGGACTTTCTCGACGAAAGACTTGTATTGCTCGGCGTAGGCATTGTCCTGATATTCGGTCAGGAATTTCACCCGCAGCGCGATCGTTTCATCGAGCGATTTTGCGATGCCGCCTTCGCCCGAGAACGCTGCCGAGGTGGCAAGAGCGGTCGCGCCTGAAGGCGCTCCTACGAAGTCGGAGGTGGTCGGCGCGGCCACGATGCCTGCCGCGGTTTTCACGACATTGATATCATGCGCCGCCATCCGGCCCCAGTTGAATGCCTTGCGATTCATTTCGACAGCGGCGCCGTTGAGTTCGATCGCGCGCATCAGCGCTTCATGTGAAATCGGCACCAGACCTTGCTGCCAGGCATAGCCGAGCATGAAAAGATTGGTCGCAATTGCATCACCGATCAAGGCCATCGCCAATTCGTTGGCATCCACCAGCATCGGATCGCGATTGCCGAGTGCGGTCTTGATCGCGGCAACGATATCGTTGGCCGGGAATTGCATATCGGTATTGCGGGTGAACGAACCCGGCATCGCTTCGTAGGTGTTCAACACGACTTCGGAACGATCGGCACGAATTTTCGACAGGGCCCAGTAGTCATTTACCACCACCATGTCGCAACCGAGCACCAGATCGGCTTCACCGGCGGCAATACGCACGGCATTGATGTCGGCGGGTGTTTTCGCGATGCGGACGTGCGTCGTGACCGCGCCACCTTTCTGCGCCAGACCGGTTTGGTCAAGCACGCTGCCGCCCTTGTTTTCCAGATGCGCCGCCATGCCAAGCAAGGCACCAATGGTCACCACGCCGGTACCGCCGACGCCAGTGATCAGGATATTCCATGGCTCGCTCAAATCAGTTTTGAAAGTCGGCATCGGCAAGTTGTCGAAGTTCACTTCGGCCGCACTGCCTTTTTTCTTTTTCAGACCACCACCTTCGATGGTCACGAAGCTCGGGCAGAAACCTTTGACGCAGGAGAAATCTTTATTGCAATTGCTTTGGTCGATTTCGCGCTTGCGGCCGAATTCGGTTTCCAGCGGAAGCACGGCGACGCAGTTCGACTTCACGCCGCAATCGCCGCAGCCTTCGCAGACCGCCGAGTTGATGAAGGTGCGTTTTGCCGGATCGACCATCTTGCCGCGTTTGCGACGACGGCGTTTTTCGGCAGCACAAGTCTGGTCGAAAATAATCACGGTGGTGCCCGGCACTTCACGCAAACGTTTTTGCACGTTGTCGAGTTCGTCGCGATTCAAAAATTCAACGTCGCTCGGGAAAATTTCCGGCCTGCTCCATTTCTCGATGTCATCACTCAACACCACAATGGTTTGTACGCCTTCGCTTCGCAGTTGATGCGCGATATCCGGTACCGTCAGCGTGCCGTCCACCGGCTGACCACCGGTCATGGCGACTGCGTCGTTGTAGAGAATCTTGTAAGTGATATTCACTTTTGCGGCAATCGATTGGCGGATCGCCAGCGAGCCGGAATGGAAATACGTGCCGTCACCCAGATTCTGGAACACGTGTTTTTCATTGGTGAACGGCGCCTGGCCGCTCCAGGTAACGCCTTCGCCGCCCATATGAGTGAAGGTATCGGTTTTGCGATCCATCCAGGTCACCATGTAATGGCAACCGATGCCACCCAACGCACGCGAACCTTCCGGTACCACGGTCGAGCTGTTATGCGGGCAACCGGCACAGTAATGCGCCGGACGCGGGAACACAGGACGCGGCATCGCGAGTTCTTTTTCCTTTGCCGCAAGAAAGTTCAGGCGATCGACGATATGTTCGCTGGTGAAGAAACGCGACAGGCGTTTTGCAATCACGCGCGCGATTCTCGCCGGCGTCAATTCATTGGTACTTGGCAGAATCCATTCGTCGCTCTCGTCGTATTTTCCGACGATGCTAGGGCGCGTCGCATGATCCCAGTTGTACATGTATTCCTTCATCTGCGATTCGATGAAGGAACGTTTTTCTTCGACGACAATAATGTCTTCGAGACCACGTGCGAATTCGCGGATGCCAACCGGCTCCAGCGGCCAGGTCATGCCGACTTTGTAAACGCGGATGCCGATATCCTCGGCTTCCTGATGTCCGATGCCGAGATATTCGAGCGCCTGCAGCACATCGAGATAGCTCTTGCCGGTCGTCACAATACCGAGGCGCGCCTTCGGCGAATCGAAAATGGTTTTGTCGATTTTGTTTGCACGCGCAAATGCAATGGCTGCCTTGACCGCGTATTGATGCAAACGCATTTCCTGATCCAGCGGTGGATCCGGCCAGCGGATATTCAAACCGCCGAAAGGCATTTCGAAATCACCCGGCATCACGATATCGAGTTGATGCGGATTCACGTTCACCGATGCGGAAGATTCGACGGTTTCGGCAATCGTTTTGAAGCCGACCCAGCGGCCGGTAAAGCGACTCATCGCCCAACCGAGCAAACCCATGTCGAGAATGTCCTGCACGCCGGCGGGATTCAGCACCGGCATCATCGCCGATACGAATTCCAGTTCCGAACCATGCGGCAAAGTCGAAGAACGGCAGGCATGATCATCGGCTGCGAGTGCGAGTACACCGCCGAATTTCGAGGTGCCGGCGGCATTGCCGTGCTTGAACACGTCGCCACAACGATCAACGCCAGGGCCCTTGCCGTACCACATCGAAAACACGCCATCGTATTTGGCGCCGTCGAACAGATTGGTTTGTTGCGAACCCCAGACCATGGTCGCGCCGAGGTCTTCGTTCAATCCCGGAGTGAATTCGATGCTGGAAGCAGCGAGATGTTTTTTCGCTTTCCACAACTCCAGATCGAAGCCTCCAAGCGGGCTGCCGCGATAACCGGAAATAAAACCGGCGGTATTGATGCCGGCGGCGCGATCGCGCATTTGTTGCATCAGCGGCAAACGAACCAGGGCTTGTACACCCGATAAATAAATACGGCCTTCACTGCGCGTATATTTGTGTTCGAGGGTGTAATCCTTATCAATCATTGGTACGGACATGGCAAACCTGTTGTGGCATAGAGCAAAGACTCGGAATTATAACCCGAGCAGGCTCCCGACGCCCGTGAACATCCCGGCGAAACCGGAATAAGTCCTGCCCGAACGCGTAAATTCGTCACTTTATTCGGGCAATACTGAAAATGATTCATCTTTCACCGAAGCCGCGTTACAGTTCAGTCAGGGGACAGGGAGTAAGCAAATGAGCGTGCATGAATTACACGTAATGCTGGTCGAGGACCATGCTTTCCAGCGCCGGCTGGGCCTGCGCCTGCTGGCCGATCTCGGGCTGACCCGACTCGAAGAAGCCGCTGATGGCTATCAGGCTCTGGAAATCCTGCGCGCCGCGACTCAAAAGCCGGATGTCATTCTGGTAGACCTGGACTTGCCCGGCATGGATGGCATCGAATTCATGGGCTTCGTGGCTCAAGAGCGGCTGGCCAAATCGATTGCCGTTGTCAGCGCGATGGACCCCGCCCTGCTCCATACCGTGCAAGTGATGGCGAAAGCCTCGGGGCTGCGGGTGTTGGGCGCTGTCGAAAAACCGCTGACGCCGGGCAAGCTCACCCACGTACTCTCGCTGTTCGAAGGCGGCCATACCCCGGTGGGCGAAGCGCCGGTCATCCCGGTCACGATCGAGCAATTGCGCCAGGCCATGCACAACGGCGAAATATTTCCGATGTTCCAGCCCCAGGTGGAATTCGGCAACGGCAAGGTCGTCGGCGTGGAAGCTCTGGCTCGCTGGCGTACCAGCGATGGCCAGATGGTACCGGCAGCCCAATTCATTCCGATGATTGAAAACGGCGGCCTGATCGAAGAACTGACCCATTTGATGCTGGTGCAGAGCTGTGAATGGCATCAGCGCTGGAAAAAGGAAGGCCTGAGCTTGCGGGTCTCGGTCAATGTCTCGGCTCATAATCTCACCGGCCCGGAAGTCGCCGACCGCTACGAAAAAGTATTGCGGGAACACGGCGTATTGCCCGAAGACATTATTCTGGAAATCACCGAAAGCTCGGTGATGGGCGACACCGCACGCGGACTCGGCATGCTGGCTCGTCTCCGCCTGAAAGGCTTCGGCCTGAGCGTGGATGATTTCGGTACCGGCTATTCGTCCCTGGCACAGCTTTCGCAAATTCCGTTTACCGAATTGAAAATCGACCACGGCTTCGTCAACGATTCGCCGAACCAGCCACGCAAACGTGCGGTGATCGAAGCGAGTCTCGACCTGGCACGCAAACTGAACTTGCATGTCGTCGCCGAGGGCGTCGAAACGATGGAAGAATGGCAATTGCTGGCGCAGCTGGGCTGCCATTTCGCACAGGGCTATCTGATTTCACCGCCGGTCGAGGGCGAAAAACTTCACGACGCCGTTCAGAACTGGCGCAAGGCGCATCATTAAACCAGCCCATTTATGCTGAAACTCGAGAAAACCTTCAGCATACGCAAACAGCTTCTTGGCCTGTTCAGCCTGATGGTGTTTGCCTTTGCCGGCTTGCTGTTGCTCGATGAGTGGGAACGGCAAAAAAATACCGCAGCACTCGAGCAACTCAAAAACGATTCGCTCAGCTCACTGCGCCGGATCAAGGCGGTGTCGGATGCCTATGGTCTGGATGTAGTCGATACCACGTTTCGCGTCCGCAACTACCTGATCAGCTGGGAAGAAGGCGTGCAGGTGGTGGACTCGGCAAACTTGCGGATTGACGAGCACTGGAAGGCATTGCTGCAATCACAGCAAAATGACGAACAGTCCGTGCTGGTCGCGCAAATCACGCAGGCCAAGGTGCGTGCCGATCTTGCGGCGGCACGACTCAAAAGCATCCTGCAGAAAAAAGATATCGTGGCGCTCGGGCGTTTTGCCGATACCGAGTTGTATCCGGCCATTGATCCGGTCACCACACGCCTGAAACTTCTCAGCGATCTCGAATTGATCCAGGCCGACCGGCGCGTACGTGCCGAAGCCGAACGCTCGCAACATTCGGCCTGGCTTCGTATCGCCATCGTCGCGATCTTCCTGATCATCATCGTGCTGATTGCACAAGCCATCGTTCGCAATATCTACAAAGGTGTTGAAAGTCTGCGCGATCTTGGCGGCACAGATGCGTCGACATGATTACAAGGCCTTGCCGCGCTTTCGTTCCGAAGGCGAGCTCGGCGAGGTGCTCGATACTTTCCTGTTGATGCGCGATGACGTGCAGCGTTTCGAAAACGAACTGAACGAACAATTGCTCAACACCGAAAGAGTGCGGGCCAGCCTGCAGCAAAGCGAAGTGTTCCAGCGCTCGCTGTTTGCCGCCGCGCGGGTTGCCGTCATGTCGCTGGATTTGCAGGGCCGCTTTACCAGCTTCAATCCGTTCGCCGAAAAGCTGCTGCATTATCGTTCCGAGGAAATGATCGGAAAGCGCAGCCTCGACAAGATCATGGTGCAGGAAGAAATCCAGAAGGTCGCCGATCATCTGACCGCCGCGCTCGACAGGAAAATCAGTGCCGACAACAATCTGCTGCCGATCCTGATCGAGACCAGTACCGAGCCGATGGAATGGACTCTGGTCCGCAAGGACGGCACCCGGGTCACCGTGCTGCTCGCGACTTCGGCCATGCGAGACGGTACCGGAAAAATCACCGGTTATCTCGGCGTCGCGACCGATCTGAGCCAGATCAAGCAGCTTGAGAAAAAACTGCGTGCCAGCGAAATTGCCGCGCGCGAGGCCAATATTGCCAAGAGCAGTTTTCTTGCCGCGATGAGCCATGAAATCCGCACGCCAATGATCGGCGTGACCGGCATGCTGGAAGTGTTGACGCATTCGAACCTGGATACCGAACAGCGCCGCACCGTGCACGTGATCCAGCAATCGGCAGCATCCCTGCTGCAGATCATCGGCGACATTCTGGATTTTTCGAAGGTGGAAGCCGGTCGCATGGAATTGTCGCCGACCGTGATCAGCCTGCCTCGACTTCTGCAGTCGACTGCGGCGAACTTTACCGGCTCTGCCTCAAGCAAGGGTTTGGTGCTGACCGTCACCGTTGATCCAAAAATTGCAGCGGCGCATTTGGCCGATGGTCTGCGTCTGCGCCAGATCCTTTCGAATTTTTTATCGAATGCCATCAAATTTACCGACAATGGTTTTGTCGAGGCGGCGCTGGAATTCGTCGAGAAAAATAACAATCAGCAGAAACTGGTTTTTCGCATTACCGACACCGGCATCGGCGTCACGCCGGAACAACAGGCGAGATTATTCCAGGCCTTCCAACAAGCCGAAGGCAGCACGACCCGCAAATTCGGCGGTACCGGCCTGGGTCTGGTAATCAGCCGTCGCCTGGCCGAAATGATGAATGGCCAGGTGACGATGGAAAGCACTCCCGGTGCCGGCACCACGATGCGGCTCACGGTCAGCCTGCCGATTGCCAATGAAGCCGATATCGAAGAAGAGATCGCGATAAGTGCGCCGCAAAGTTTTACCGCGCGCGCGTTACCGACCGTTGAACAGGCCATTGCCGAACACAGCCTGATTCTGCTGGTCGATGACCATCCAACCAACCGCCTGGTGGTATCGCGGCAACTGGCATTGGCAGGCTATCTCTGCGAAACCGCCGAAGACGGCGTGCAGGGAATCGAACGCTGGCAAAGTGGTCGCTATGCCTTGATCTTGTCCGACATACACATGCCGGTGATGGACGGCTACCAGATGACGCGCGAACTGCGGCATCAGGAGCAGTCCAAACATCTGCCACGCATGCCGATTGTGGCGCTCACCGCAGCTGCACTGAAGGGTGAATCGGAACGTTGCCTCGCCGCCGGCATGGATGATTACCTGATGAAGCCAGTCAGTATTTCGCAGTTGGTCGCCTGCCTGCAGAAATGGTTGCCGCACACCAAAACATCGCAAAATGCCGTTGTGATGCAAACGCCAGCCGCTGTCCGGCTGCCGCAGGCAAATTTACCGCCGATGCCGCTGGATAAATCGGTACTGGATGAATTGACCGGCGGCGACATGAAGGAAAATCGCATGCTGCTCGATGATTTCCTGCAAGCGACGGATATCGATACCGCCGCGATGCAGCGGGCCCGCGAATTGGGCGATTTAATCCAACTCGGACGCGAAGCCCACAAGATAAAAGGCGCATCCAAACTGGTCGGTGCAATGGAACTGGCGCATGCCGCGATGGAGCTCGAGCTGGCAACCAAGTCCGAAGACTGGTCGCAGTTATTGCCGCTCTGTGCCGATGTTCATACCTGTGCCGAACGTCTTCGGCAATTCGTCAACATGAATTATCCGAACGCCTAACGTACCTGGAACGCGCAGTTGAAAGCCACCGTAATACGCTCGCCTTCGCCGTAAAAAGGCATGACGTAATGCATCAGGTGCGATGGGAACATCACCAGCTGCCCCGGAATCAGCGAGTAGGCAACATTGGCCATCATGTAGGGTTGCTGGAATTGGGCATTGCCGGCATCGATATACATATGACCGCCCATATTCGGATGTACGAAACTTAATTTACCGCTGTCGGGCTGGTTGGCATCATGCTCGCCGGGCGCCACGCAATAAACGCCCGACCAGCTCGCCATCGGATGATTGTGAACACCGAAATAGCCGTTCCTGCGCGTGATGTGAAACCAGGCATCGGTCGCCACATTGATGCGTTTCAGGAAGGCCATATCGTACTTGTTCATTTGCGCCACGGTGCGCATCAGATTCGACAGGCAGAATTCCCGCAGCTCGGCGATTTCCGGTTCCGGCCAATCGAATATATTGAAATGGCTTTCGAACAAATCCTTGTTCCGTACCGTGTAGGGATTCGGGTTTGCATGCTTCAAGCCCTCTTTTTCACGCGCCAGGAAGAGCGTGCGCAAGGCGGTATTCAGCGCAGCAGGATTGGGATGTTGCTCGAAGGCAAACGGTGTAGCAAAGCGCGTGATAATCTGATGCATGGCTCATCTACCGGGGTTTGATATGGAATTACCGCATTTTATCCGACATTGCCGCACCGGGCTTTATTTAGTTTTGGGGCTGGGCATGGCCAGCAGCAGCATCGCCGGCGACCGCATCGCAAGCCGGGATTTTGCCACCCGCTCCGAAGTATTTGCGCCGCAGGCAATGGCAGCCACTTCGCATCCACTGACCACACAGATTGCGCTTGATGTGATGAAGCGTGGCGGCAGCGCAATGGATGCCGCCATCGCCGCCAATGCCGCGCTTGGCCTGATGGAACCTACCGGTAATGGCGTCGGCGGCGATTTGTTCGCCATCGTGTGGGATCCGAAAACAAAAAAACTTTACGGCTATAACGGTTCCGGACGCTCGCCGAAAAATTTGAGCCTGCAGTGGTTTATCGATCACGGTTACAAGGATGTTCCTTCCTATGGTCCGCTACCGGTTACGGTGCCGGGAGCCGTCGATGCCTGGTTTGCCCTGCATGATCGCTTCGGAAAATTGCCCATGCAGCAAAATCTCGCCCCGGCCATCGGCTACGCACGCAATGGGCATCCGGTCGCGGAGACCATTTCCTACTACTGGAATCTTTCGGTGCCGAGGCTTTCGAAATTCCCCGGCTTTACCGAGCAATTCACGATCAATGGCCATGCTCCGCGAAAAGGCGAAATCTGGCGAAATCCGAATCTTGCCAACACGCTGGAAAAAATTTCCCGCGAAGGTCGCAACGGTTTCTACAAGGGCAGCACCGCAAAAACCATCGCCGACTATATCCAGGCACAAGGCGGGTTTCTGAGTGTCGAAGATCTTGCCGACCATCGTGGCGAATGGGTGCAACCGATCTCGACCAATTATCGCGGTGTCGATGTCTGGGAATTGCCGCCGAACGGCCAAGGTTTGGCGGCTTTGCAAATGCTGAATATTCTCGAAGCCTACGATTTTTCGAAAATCCCGTTCGGTAGCGCCGAGCATGTGCATTTGTTTACCGAAGCGAAAAAACTCGCGTTCGCCGATCGTGCGGCTTTATACGCCGACCCCGAATTCAGCAAAACGCCGGTCGAAAAATTATTGTCGAAAGACTACGCCACCGAACGCCGCAAACTGATCAATCCCGATCGCGCCATGCAGGCCGTCGATGCGGGCGTCGCACTCAACCAAGGCGACACGATCTACATGACGGTCGCCGACAAAGACGGCATGATGGTGTCGCTGATTCAGTCGAATTACCGCGGCATGGGCAGCGGCATGGCCCCGCCGGGACTTGGTTTTATCTTGCAAGATCGGGGCGAGCAATTCGTGCTGAAAGCCGGACATCCCAACAGTTTTGCACCGGGCAAGCGTCCGTTTCATACGATCATTCCGGCCTTCATCACCAAAAACGGCAAGCCATGGATCAGCTTTGGCCTGATGGGTGGCGCCATGCAGCCGCAGGGCCATGTGCAAATCGTGATGAACCTGATCGACTTCCACATGAACCTGCAGGAAGCCGGCGATGCACCGCGAATACAGCACGACGGCTCGACCGAACCGGCCGGACAAAATACGGCAATGGCCGATGGCGGCGTATTGAATCTGGAATCCGGATTTTCCTATCCGGTGATCCAGGCCCTGATGCGCAAAGGTCACAAAATAGAATTCGCCGACGGACCTTACGGCGGCTACCAGGCCATCATGCGCGACCCCGAAACCGGTGTTTATGCCGGCGCCAGTGAAAGCCGGAAAGACGGACAAGCGGCAGGCTACTGAGACATAACATGATCAACAACGACCTCGATTTTGAAGGCTATCGAATCGACCTTGCGAAACAGTCGCGGGTGCAGATTCCGGATTTTCTGCAATTGCCGGCTGCCGAACGTTTGCGTTCGTGTTTGCAAAACGAAGTGCCGTGGTCGCTGGCCGAACGCAGTGACGGAACACCGAAGACCATTGCTGCCGACGACTATGCGGTGATGGATTCACAGGCACGCGCGGCAATACTGCAAAAAGCCTACGTACGCGCGAAAACCGAATTCCAGTTTTGCTATGAAAGCTACATGATGGTGAAGGCGGCGAAGGAAGGGCGCGATCCGGGTTTGATATTGCATGCGATTCTTGAATTTCTTAACTCCGAAGAGTTCATCGGCTTCGCCCGCTGGCTGGCGAATGATCCGAGGATCAGCCATGCCAGTGCCCAGGCAACCCGTTACCGGCCAGGACATTTTCTGACCCGTCACCAGGACAAGGAAAAAAACGAAGATCGCGCCTATGCCTACGTGATCAACCTGACGAAAAACTGGCAAGCCGACTGGGGTGGTTTGCTTCAGTTCGAAAATGATCAGGGCGACGTTATCCAAACCTTCGTTCCGCACTGGAATTCGTTATCGCTATTCAAGGTACCGCAATCGCATACCGTCAGCCTGATAGCGCCTTACGCCACGGAAGATCGATTGGCGATTACGGGATGGTTGCTGAGACCGATGTAGGAGCGTCCTTTAGGCGCGACAGATCTGGCGGGATTTTTCGCGCCTAAAGGACGCTCCTACCAAAATCAATCGGCGGGAACGGTGCGCTCCTGTGCCCAAGCACGCAAAGCTTCGACTTTCTCGGCCATCAATACCGACAAGGGTCGGGTATTTTTCAATTCCATGGTCAACACGCTCTCGCTGAGCGAGATTTTTTCGGCATGGGCGGCATACAGGGCACTGACAATCGCTTGCTCGATTTCGGCACCGGAAAAACCATTGCTGTTTTCGGCCAAGCGCGTCAGGGAGAAACTACTCCAGTCGATGCGACGCTTGTCCAGATGCAGGCGGAAGATTTCACCACGCGCGGCATGATCGGGAAGATCAACAAAAAAGATTTCGTCAAAACGGCCCTTGCGCAGAAGTTCGGGCGGCAATTCATCCACCGAGTTTGCGGTCGCCACCAGAAATACCTTGCTCTTGCGCTCTGCCATCCAGGTCAGAAAATATCCCAATACGCGACGCGATACGCCACCGTCTTCGCTGGAATTGGAACTGGCAAGACCTTTCTCCAGTTCGTCAATCCATATCACGCAAGGCTGTAATTGTTCTGCGGACGACAAGGCATCGCGTAGATTCTTTTCGGTTTCGCCGTGGAATTTATTGTAAAGCGCACCGAAATCAAGACGCACCAGCGGCACGCCGAAACTGCCTGCCACCGCTTTCGCCGCAAGACTTTTCCCGCAGCCCTGCACACCCAGCAATAAAATACCTTTGGGTGGATCGAGACCGACCGGCAGGTTTTCATTGATGAAGGCTTCGGTACGATGGCCCAACCATTTTTTGAGGCGCGATAAACCGGCGACATCGGCAAACTGCGTGGTGTCGTATTCGTAATGCAGATGCCCGCTGCGATTGAGCAATTCGAATTTCAGTTTTGCCAGTTCCGGCAAGTCACCGGCACCGATCGCACCGTCGCGAAAAATCAGATGGCGCGCAATCCGGCGGGCTTCGTTCATCGCCAGGCCGCGAAGATTTTTCACGATCGCCTTTCAAGGAATTCTGATCGACCACGACGCGGCGACCTTCGTTTTCACGCTTGTACAGGTCGGCTTCGTCGTTGACCATTTTCAGCAAGCGTGGCTTCATCCGGCAGACTCAGCTTGAAACGTACGGCCAGTGTTTCAAGCTCGGCCGGCAATTCGATTTTCTGCCCGACCAAGACAATGCTGTGCTCCAGGCAATGACGACGCTGGATGATGTCGCGCAACAGGCGTTGCGTGCTGGCATAGCCAAGATAGGGATGGAAATCGAGCAACAGGAAAATACCGCGCTGCGTTTCCGAATGGATGGCATGCAAGGTGGCACTGGCATCCGGCGCGACATCGGCTTCGTCTTCACGATCCAGATCGAAACGACGCAGGCCTTCGGTAATCGACCAGCGATACAAGCGCACGCCAGACATTTTTCAGCGCGTGCCGAAACAGGTCGATGACCCGGGCTTCGTCTTCGGTTTCAATCAGGATAAACGGGGTGTTCGAGCGCAGCAGCGCGGTTAAATCTTGGAGTTCGTTCATGCCCAATTATATTGGATATTGGACATGGTTTAAGTCGTGGGAGGGCTGTAAGGCCCGAATAGTCGGAGAAATTCGGGCCTTACGGCCCTCCCAGCTCTTCAGCCACTTCGCAATCGCCAGCCCTGCATCCCGCCCATCATGCACGGCGGTTACTACCAAATCGGCGCCGCGCACATTATCGCCGCCGGCAAAAATTTTCGGCTGGCTGGTTTGATACGGCAGACCGCCTGAGACCTGAATGCGACCGCTTTCCTGCAATTGAACGCCATGCTGTCTCCAGCCACGCCGCAGGACTTGGACGAAAGCCGAAAGGCGGTAATCACGATATCTGCCGCGACTATTTTTTCATTACCCGATGTCGCAGAAAATTCGGCACGCGCTTTTCCCTTGGCGCTGAATTCGGTTTCCTGCAAACGTACGCCGGTGACCTTGCCGTTCCCCTCAATCGCGATGGGCGCATGATTGAATAAAAATTGCACGCCTTCATCGCGGGCATTACCGACTTCACGACGCGAACCCGGCATGCTGGCTTCATCTCTTCTGTATACACAAGTAACGCTGGCTGCATTGAGGCGAATCGAGGTTCGTACGCAATCCATCGCGGTATCGCCACCGCCCAGCACTACAACGTTTTTATCCTTGAAATCCAGCGAAATATCGCTCGCGACATCGCTGGCCAGAATCTGTCGTGCATTTGCGATTAAAAACGGCAGTGCTTCCAGTCGTCCGGGCAATTGCTGTCCGGGTAATTTGGCATCAACCGCCGTGTAGCAACCGGTACCGACAAACACGGCGTCGTAATCGGCTAGCAGTTTCTCGAAAGCAATATCCTTGCCGATGTCGGTTCGCAGATGAAACTTCACGCCCATCGCTTCCAGCACCAGACGCCGTGTCAGCATCACATGTTTTTCCAGCTTGAATGGCGGGATGCCGAATGTCAGCAAGCCACCGATTTCTTCATAGCGATCAAACACGTCGGCCTGGATGCCGGCGCGCGCCAATCTGTCTGCACAGGCCAATCCCGCCGGTCCAGCACCGATCACTGCGACGCGTTTTCCGGTCGCGATTACTTTCGATAGGTCCGGGCGCCAGCCTTGCTTGAACGCCTCATCGACAATGTATTTCTCGATCGAGCCAATCGTGACCGATTCGAATCCGGTGTTGAGAGTGCAGGCACCTTCGCACAAGCGATCCTGCGGACAGACGCGTCCGCACACTTCCGGCAAAGGATTGGTTTCATGTGCAAGCGTCGCCGCTTCGAACAGGCGGTTTTCCTGCACCAGTTTCAACCAGTTCGGAATGTAGTTGTGGACCGGGCATTTCCATTCGCAATAGGGATTGCCGCAATCCAGGCAACGCCCCGCCTGTGCAGCGGCGTTGGTGTTATCGAAGCTGCCGTAAATTTCATCCCAGCCATGGATGCGAAGTTGCGACGGAATTTCCTTCGGCATCTTGCGTGGCAGTTCGAGGAACTGGAAATCTTTCTGGCTCATGCGGCTTGCCTCAGTGCATCGATCAATGACTCGAGGCTGGCGGCTTTCGGTTTGACCAACCAGAATTTCCCGATCACGTCGCGGAATTCTTCCAGCAATTGCGTGGCCCAGACACTGCCGGTTTCATGCTGATGGGTTTGCAACAGGAAACGCAGATGCTGCAAATGGCTTTCCATTCCTTCGGGCGACATTCTCAAAATATCGATCAGTTCCAGATTGCAGTGATCCACGAAATCCCGCTCCAGATCGAGCACATAGGCAAAACCGCCGGTCATGCCGGCACCGAAGTTTTGTCCGGTACGACCGAGTACGGCCAACACTCCGCCGGTCATATATTCGGCGCAGTGATCACCGGCGCCTTCGATCACAGCCGTGGCACCGGAATTACGAACCGCGAAACGCTCACCGGCACGACCCGCTGCAAAAAGTTTTCCGCCGGTGGCGCCATAGAGGCAGGTATTGCCGAGAATGCTCGCATCGCGTGCAATAAAGCTCGCGTTTTTTCCCGGAGCAATGACGATCTTGCCGCCACACATGCCTTTACCGACATAGTCGTTCGCATCTCCCTGCAAATACAGATGCAAGCCGCCAACATTCCAGGCGCCGAGACTTTGTCCGGCAACGCCTGACAATTTCAGCGTGATCGGTGCTTCGCTCATGCCGAGATTGCCATGATGTTTGGCAATCTCGCCGGATAATCTTGCACCAATCGCACGATCGCGATTGCACACTTCGTAGTTGAAGATGCCGCCGGTTTTGTTCGTGATGCTGTGTTGCAAATCCGCCAGCATGCGATTGGCCAACTCTGCAGTATCACGCGGCGGATTTTGCGCATCGGTGCAATACTGGCTCTCGTCGGAAACGAAACCACTAGCGGCAAGAATCGGACTCAAATCCAGTTGACGTTGCTTGTCGGTCTGGCCTTCGATGATTTCCAGCAAATCGGTTCGTCCGATCAATTCCTGCAAGCTGGCTACGCCGAGCGAAGCAAGGTGTTCGCGCACATCCTGCGCAACGAACTTGAAGAAATTCATCGCCATCTCCGGCAAACCGGTGAAATGCATTTCTCGCAAGCGTTGGTCCTGCGTGGCAACGCCGGTCGCGCAATTATTCAGATGGCAGATGCGCAAATACTTGCAACCGAGCGCCACCATCGGCGCAGTGCCGAAACCAAAACTTTCCGCGCCGAGAATCGCGGCCTTGATTACGTCGAGTCCCGTTTTCAAACCGCCGTCGACTTGTACGCGAACTTTATGACGCAGATTATTCATGCGCAGGGTTTGCTGCACTTCGGACAATCCCAATTCCCAAGGCGTGCCCGCATATTTGATTGACGAGATCGGCGAGGCGCCGGTACCACCGTCATAGCCCGATACCGTAATCAAATCGGCATAGGCTTTCACGACGCCAGCCGCGACGGTGCCGATGCCCGCATGCGAAACCAGTTTCACCGACACCAAGGCATCGGGATTGATTTGTTTCAGATCGAAAATCAATTCGGCCAAATCTTCAATCGAATAGATATCGTGGTGCGGCGGCGGCGAAATCAAACCGATGCCGGGCTTGGCATAACGCAATCTTGCGATCAGCTCATTGACCTTGTGACCAGGCAATTGCCCGCCCTCACCAGGTTTGGCGCCTTGCGAGATTTTAATCTGCAGCACTTCGGCATTGATCAGGTATTCGGCGGTCACACCAAAACGGCCCGAGGCAATCTGTTTGATCTTCGAGGATTTCTCGGTGCGATAACGCGCGGGATCTTCGCCACCTTCACCGGAATTGGAACGCGCACCGAGGCGATTCATCGCAATGGCCAAGGCTTCGTGTGCTTCCGGCGACAAGGCACCGAGCGACATGCCGGCCGAATCGAAACGCTTCAGAATCGCTTCAGCGGATTCGACTTCGTTGATATTGATGGCGTTGGTTTCGCGTAATTTCAGCAAATCACGCAGCGTCGATGCAGGGCGTCCATTCACATGCTGTGCATAGAACTGGTAGTCGACGTATTCGCCGGTGCGCACAGACAACTGCAAACTGGCGATAACGTCCGGGTTGTACATATGGTATTCGCCGTCATGCACGTAACGCAGCAAACCACCATTGGACAAACCCAGCGAGTTGTCGTTGGCCCGCTCTCTCAACAAGGATGCATCGGCCTGCAACTCGGCAAAACCGGCGCCCTGAATACGGGATGGCGTGCCTTCAAAGCATGCGTTCACCACTTCATCGGCCAAACCGACGATTTCAAAAAGTTGCGCACCGCGATAACTGCCAATCGTGCTGATACCCATTTTCGAAATGATTTTCAGCAAGCCTTTCTTGATGCCGCGCCGGTAGTTTCTTCCGAGTTCGGCATTTTCTTTTCCCCGCGGCAATTTGATCACGCCGCTTTCGCCGAGTGCATGGATGGTCTGGTATGCGAGATACGGATACACCGCGGTCGCGCCGTAACCGATCAGGCAGGCAAAATGATGCGCATCACGCGCAGTCGCGGTTTCGATAATCAGATTGCAGTCGCAACGCAGGCCGACACTGATCAAATGCTTGTGTACCGCGCCCGTGACCAACAAGGCATGGATCGGCAGTTTCTCGGCATCGGGATAACGATCCGACAGAATCAGGATGATCGCGCCAGCGCGTACCGCATGTTCGGCTTCGAGACACAAGCGTTGAATGGCTTTTTCAAAGCCTTCTTCTGCCGTGCAATATAGATGTAGCAAATGCCGGGCATCGCAAAATTCCGGCAACTTCAAAATCTGGTTGAGCTTTCGCTGCGACAGCACCGGCGAATTCAGCGCGAGGCATTTTGCCTGCTCGGCACTCGATTCGAATACGTTGCCTTCGCGGCCAATTTGCGTACTGAGCGACATCACCACGCGTTCTCGCAGCGGATCGATCGGCGGATTGGTGACCTGAGCAAAAGCTTGCCGGAAATAATCGTAAAGCGAACGCTGCTGGTGCGACAACACCGCGAACGGCGTGTCGTCACCCATCGAGCCGGTGGTTTCCTGTTCGGTTTCGGCCAATACGCGCAATACGTTTTCGATTTCTTCGCGGCTCAAGTGGAAAAGCTTCTGGAATTGCAGCAGGGTTTCCGCATCGAAGGGTTTCGCTGCCAGCGACGGATCGAACAAGGCAGCATCGAGATACTGCACGCCGGCTTTCAACCATTGCTTGTAAGGCGCGCGCGCGGAATTGATGCGATCAATCGTGGCGCTGTCGAGCAGATGTCCGGTCTTCAGATTCACCGCCATCATTTCGCCGGGCCCCAGTTTGCCCTTCGCGACGATATTTTCATCCGGGCAATCCCAGACGCCGGTTTCCGAAGCAATCGTCAGGTGGCGGTCATGGGTGAGAAACCAACGTGCCGGTCTCAGGCCGTTTCTATCGAGTGTGCAAGCGGCGTAATCGCTATCGCACAAAACAATACCGGCCGGGCCGTCCCAGGGATCAATCGACAGATTGTGGTATTCGTAAAACGCCGACAGATCCGGATCGCGGTGTTCGAGTGAGGATGTCGCCGGCGGCACCAGAATCCGCATGGCCTGCAGTAAATCCATGCCGCCTGCGAGCAAAGCTTCGAGCATATTGTCGAGGCTTTGCGAATCCGAACCATGCAAACTCACCAAGGGGTTCAATTCGGAAAAATCGATCAGCGGCGACTTCCAGGTCGCGCCGCGTGCGACCGACCAAAGTCTATTTCCTTCAATCGTATTGATCTCGCCATTGTGGGCGAGAAAACGAAATGGCTGCGCGCGTTCCCAGGCCGGTGCGGTATTGGTCGAAAATCGTTGGTGAAACAAAACGACTCGCGACGCCAAATCTTCACGCGCCAGATCAGGGAAAAATGCCGGCATGTTTTCCGGCAATACCATCGCCTTGTAACCAATCGTGTGATTGGAAAGGCTGACGACATAAGCCGTATCGGGGAAGTCTTTTTCGGCACGACGGCGCGCCAGAAACAAGGCTCGCTCGAATTCGTTTTCAGGCAATGGCTTTTCGGCTGCGACAAATAGTTGTTCGATACGCGGCATCGCCGCGAGTGCCTGTTCGCCGCAAACGGAATTTTCAGTGGGTACCACGCGCCATCCAAGAGTTTCGATGCCGCAACGCTTTAATTCACGCTGAAGACAATCCCGGGTGAGTGCAGCGGTGTCGGCATTTTGCGGCAGGAAAACCATGCCGACCGCAAACTGATGATGTGGCAAGCTGATTTCGGTTTCGGCAGCAATGGCACGCAAGAAATTTCCGGGGCGATGAATCAACACACCGCAACCGTCGCCGGTTTTGCCATCGGCACCGACGGCACCGCGATGGCTTAAACGGGCAAGCGCACTCAGGGCGGTTTCAACCAGCCAATGACTGGGGCGTGCATCCAGACAGGCAATCAGGCCGAAGCCGCAGCTATCGTGTTCGAAGCCCGGCGCATACAGGCCCGGGCCGGTAGCGCTCGTCGCCATAGTCCTGACCCTTCGTTGGTGAATATAAGCAGGCTTTCATTGGCCCTGCCCCAAAAGTCACATAGACCGATAGAGCAGTTGCTCCATATTCCTTGGCGAGTGCTTCCTTCATGGCCCTTGGCCGTTGTACAGTGGGCCTCCTGTTCCTAGCGTTGGAGTTCGGGTATGCGGACGATTTTGGTAGCAAGTTCTAAAGGCGGAGCCGGTAAATCGACACTTTCCACCAGCCTGGCCGCTCATTTCGCCGTTGATGGCAAACGTACCGTTCTGGTCGATGCCGACAAACAACACTCCTCGACCCGCTGGTGCGAAAAGCGGGCTCATCTGGATACTGCCGTTTTGCCGATCGACGGTACCGTCAAGAATTGGCAGAAACAGATCCCCGAAAATACTCAGGTTGTCATTATCGATTCGCCCGCCGGCGCGATGGGTGATGATCTTGATCCTTATATCGAACTGGCCGATGCCGTGCTGGTGCCGGTGCTGCCTTCGATGATCGATATCGAAGCGACCGTACCCTTCCTCAATTCGATGGCAAAAAATGCCCGCGTCAAAAAGAAAAAACTGCCGATTGGCTTGGTCAGCAATCGCCTGAAGCCCTGGACGAATGCCTCACAGCAAGCGGTCGAACAATTGAAAAGCTGGCCCTATTCGGTGGTCGGCGAATTACGCGATACCCAGGCTTATGTTCTGATGGTTGCACTGGGCAAGAGCGTATTCGATTACAACTCCGAACAATTGCGCAGCCACCAGGAAGACTGGGCTCCGATACTCAAATGGCTTAAGAAGGTAATTTAATGCGAGAACTCATTCTGCTCCGCCACGCCCATGCTGAAGCCGCCGCCAACGGTCAGGATGATGTTGATCGTCCACTATCACGACAAGGGCAGGCCGAAGCGGAAGCCGCCGGAAACTGGTTGAAGTCGAACGGATATCTGCCCGATCGCGTGGTCTGTTCGAGCGCGCGACGTGCGCGGGAAACACTGGAGCAAGTGCTGTCGGTCGTCGGTTATGTCGAGCAAAGACAGGAACCCCGCATCTATGAAGCAACGCCAGGTGACTTGATGGCGGTAGCGGACGAGCACAAAGAGCTATCTCGTGTGCTTCTGGTCGGGCACAACCCCGGCCTGGAACAACTGGCCGCCTTGCTGAGCTCGGGCCAGTCCGGTGATTTCCGCGGCATGCCCGCAGGCGGCATTGCCGTATTGAAACTCCCCGTCGATGCCGACCTGGAACCGGGAATTGCCGAGTTAGCCGCTTTCTGGTGGCCATAAACCCATGCGCCTTGGCAGGGCGCTGTTGCTCTTGGTGGCAAATGCGCTTTTCGCGAATGCCCACGCCTCGGTCATTGACAGCTCGCTTTCCAACGCGAGCTTCACGATTCATCCGCGCTTGCCGATTCCATCGCAGGGGCGCTTTGAATCCTTAAGCGGCGCATTACTGACCCAAGCCAAACAGCAATGGAAAGTGGAAGTTCAGGTTGACGCCCGTACGCTCAGCTTCAATGGTCCACAATGGCTTAGCAAAATGGCGGCTTCCGAAGCTTTTCTCGATGCCGGAAAACATCCGTATATCAAATTCGTATCGACATCCTTCAGCCAGACTCTATTGTCGAATGGTGGCGAGTTGCAGGGTCAGCTATTCCTGCGCGGCCTTCAAAAGCCGGTGAGTTTCCATATCGAAAAATCCGCCTGCGCACGTCCCGGCCATGATTGCGATCTGGTCGTACATGGCAGCGTGCAACGTCGGGAGTTCGGCATGCAAGCGTATCGTTTCAGTATCAAGGATAATGTCGACTTCGAATTTCATATTCGTTTACTGGCTGAACCTGCACCGTGAACTGGCTTAAATCGCTTGGATTTGTTTTTCTGCTGGTCGCGATCAGCGCCTGCTCGCATTTGCCGAAAGAAAAACGCATGCGCGCCGATGCAGTTGCCGTGCAGCATCAGGATAAAAACATCCATTGCCCGCAGGAAGATGCTTGCGCACTGAAATCACCGATCTACGATCTGGCTGACCAAGCCAATCGCGAATCCACGTCCCTGCTGCCAAAGCATGCCGTCATCCTGCTGGATCGTGGACAGGATTCCCTGACCGCACGCCTGCATCTGATACATACCGCAAAGCGAACAATCGAGCTGCAAACTTTTATTTTCGACCAGGACGACACCGGGCAACTCACCCTGCAGGCCCTGATGGACGCGGCCAGGCGCGGGGTGAAGGTCAGAATACTACTGGACCAGCAATACGGTCTGGCGGACCCCAACCTGCAAGCCTATCTGGCAAGTTACCACCGCAATTTCGAAATGCGTTTATACAACCCCTTGTTCGACGAGGCGCGCACGCAAAAACTCGAATTTGCCGCCGGTATTTTTTTCACGTTCAAGAAACTCAATCAGCGCATGCACAGCAAGTTGCTGTTGGTGGATGACAAGATTGCGATTATCGGCGGGCGTAATGTCCAGGACCGGTATTTTGACTGGAACAGTGTTTACAACTACCGCGATCGCGACCTGCTGATCGCCGGCCCCGTCGCAAAAGACATGCGGAGCAATTTCGAAGCCTTCTGGGCCTACCGTAAAAGTCTGCCGCCGACCAGCTTGAAGGACGTTGCACAACGCTTGATTACACACGGCGCACCACCCGATATCAAGAACCTGTTTATCAGCAAGCCATTTTCACTGCGGGCCGAAAAAATGGATGCCGCCGTACACGATAGTGCCGCGGTAACGATGCAGCTGGAGAAATACCTGGTCTGGGTCAATGAAGTCGATTTCCTCGCGGACCTGCCGAGCAAACACAACGACGTGAATCCCGGTCGTGCCGAAGCCTCGCTGGCTCTCTATGATCTGGTCAGGAACAGCCAGCAGGAAATCATTATGCAAACGCCCTACCTGGTGATGTCGCGCCAGGCACGGAAAGTCTTCAGGGCTTTGCATAAAAAAGAACACTCGCCGAAAATCATCATTTCAACCAATTCGCTGGCGGCTACCGACGCCTTTCCGGTTTATGCAATGTCGCACAAGTACAAGCGGCTATATTTGCGCGAGCTGGGATTCCAGATTCACGAATTCAAGCCCTTTCCGGTGAGCGCCCCTTTCGACATGGCCGCGATGATGACCGACGCATCGAGCAACAAGGAAGGCATGCCGATTCTCGGCTCGGGGTCTTCCGGCTCCGCCAGCGGCGTACCGCCGTTAAAACGTGCCGGCGTCCGTGTTGGCTTGCATGCTAAATCGATGGTGGTCGATGGCCACATCGCGATTGTCGGCAGCCATAATTTCGATCCGCGTTCGGATGATTTCAATACCGAAAGTCTGGTGATCATTCCCGATAAAAATTTCGCACAGGCTCTGGCCGCAAGCATTCATCGCGACATGCTGCCGGAAAACGCCTGGACGATTGCGCCCCGTCCGAAACCACCGATTTTTTCCGGCCTTAATTACAATCTCGGAAAACTTTCCGAGAAACTTCCCATCTTCGATATCTGGCCATTCCCTTATGCCACCAGTTACGAGCTGAAGAAAGATTGCCAGCCCGTGCCATTCACCGACAAACGGTTTCAGGATTGTTATGAGCAAGTCGGTGATTTTCCGGAAGTGGATCTGCCTTTGAAAGGCATTTATACGCGCATGGTTACCGCGTTTGGCGCCGGATTGGTGCCGATTCTTTGAAGCTTTCGTAGGAGGGCCCTTGGGCCCGACCTTCATTGCGAAATATCGGGCCCAAGGGCCATCCTACGATAATTTTACAGCGCATCACCATCAAGCTCGCCGGTGCGAATACGCATCACGCGCTCGAGATCGTAAACGAAAATTTTGCCGTCACCGATTTTTCCGGTATTGGCCGCGTTCTGGATCGCTTCAACCACACGCTCGAGCTGGTCGCCATTGACCGCGACCTCGAGTTTGATCTTCGGCAGAAAATCCACCACGTACTCGGCACCGCGATAAAGTTCGGTATGCCCTTTCTGGCGACCGAAGCCCTTCACTTCGGTCACCGTCACACCGGTCACGCCGACTTCGGAAAGCGCTTCGCGTACATCGTCTAGTTTAAATGGCTTGATAATCGCCATAACCATTTTCATTGGGTTTGCTCCTCGCAATAAATATTCAGGGCTGTCTCGGGATAGCGGGCGAATTACAGGTTATATCCGCGCTCATCGTGCAAGACTAAATCCAGACCTTCGGTTTCACCATCACTGTCAATGCGCATCGGCGATATTTTATTCACCAAGCCCCAGGCAATGAAGGTTACCGCACCCGACCACGCACATGTCACCAAAACTGCCATGGCTTGTTTGCCGACTTGTGCGCCCATCGAAATCCCTTCGGCAAAACCAACGCCACCCAAGGCGGCATCGGCGAATACGCCGGTCAGCAAGGCACCGACGATCCCGCCGATCCCGTGAACGCCAAACACATCCAGACTGTCGTCATAGCCGAGTTTACGTTTCAAACGCGATGATGCAAGGAAACACAGCACGCCCGCACTCAAACCAATCACCAAAGCGCCGCCCGGCCCACAACTGCCGGAAGCCGGTGTAATCGCCACCAGACCCGCGACGGCACCCGACACCACGCCAAGCAATGACGGCTTACCGTGCGAAATCCATTCGGCAAACATCCAGCTCAGGGCCGCTGCCGCCGTGGCAATTTGCGTGACCAGCATCGCCATGCCGGCGCTGCCGTTCGCAGCGACTGCACTACCGGCATTGAAACCAAACCAGCCGACCCATAACAGACTTGCACCGACCAGGGTCGAAGTGAGGTTATGCGGCATCATTGCAGTGGTGGGGTAACCCTTGCGCTTGCCTACCATGATGCAGGCGACCAGGCCCGCGATACCGGCATTGATATGCACGACGGTGCCGCCGGCAAAATCGAGTACGCCCCAATCCCAGAATACGCCGCCGCCACCTGCCCAAGCCATGTGTGCAATCGGCAAATACGAAAAGGTAAACCAGAGCGCCGTAAAAACCAGCAGTGGCCCGAAGCGAACGCGCTCGGCAAATGCACCGACGATCAGCGCCGGCGTAATGGCCGCGAAGGTCAGCTGGAACATGATGAAGACGGTTTCCGGGACGGTCATCGTCAGGCTGTCGCGACCAACGCCCAGCAACATCGCTTTCTCGAATCCGCCGATAAAGCTGTTGAGATTGATAACGCCGGCCTCCATACCCTGAGTACTGAACGCAAGGCTATAGCCGTAAACAAGCCAGAGCACGGTAATCAAACTCACAATAGTGAAACATTGCATGAGTACGCTGAGCACATTCTTCGAGCGGACCAAACCGCCATAGAAAAGTGCCAGCCCCGGTATGCTCATCATCAACACCAACAGGCTCGATGTCAGCATCCAGGCGGTATCACCGGAATCAAGCGTAGGTGCCGCTGTTTGAGCCCAGGCCGGCGAAGCAGCGAGCGTGATGAGAGAAACAGATAACGCGATGAATTTCTTGAACATGGTCAACCCCCTTGTTAATGATGTTTATAAACACCATCAATAGGATTGAATGCTCACGATTTTCGTGTTTAATTATGGGCCCGCTGAAAAAGGGCGGCTGTAGGATTTTTCCTACCTGTCGCGCCGATTTCCCCTGATTTTGACTGCGCATTTTCATCAGTACACTGATATCGCCATCAAGGAGTACACGTAATGATCGACCTGAAAGCGATAGATGAGCTGGCAAGACGCCTGAATGACTTGGTACCGCCGGGCCTGAATGACGCCCGCGCCGATCTTGAACAGAATTTCAAGGCGGCTTTGCAATCGGGTTTGAATAAACTGAATCTGGTGACCCGCGAAGAATTCGATGTTCAACGTTCCGTTTTGCTCCGTACCCGCGAAAAAATCGATGCCTTGGAACGTGCCATCGAAGTTCTGGAAGCACGTTTGAACGCGCCTTCCAGCAACAGCAAAAACTAGACCGGCCTCTTCTTTCATGACACTGGCGCTGGCTTATAGCCGCGCCCGGACGGGCGTTTATGCGCCGGAAGTCCGGGTCGAAATTTACCTGGCCGGCGGTTTGCCGCATTTCAATATTGTCGGCTTGCCCGAAGCTGCCGTTCGCGAAAGCCGCGATCGCGTTCGCGCCGCGATTCAATGCTCCCATCTTGAATTTCCAAATCGCAAAATTACCGCCAATCTTGCGCCGGCAGATTTGCCGAAAGATGGCGGACGTTTTGATCTGGCTATTGCACTCGGCATCCTCGCTGCAAGCGGCGAAGTGAGCGCGGAAGCCTTGTCGAAGTATGAGTGTCTTGGCGAACTCGCTCTCACCGGCGAATTGCGGGAAGTGGATGGCGTGTTACCCGCTGCACTCGCCTGCGCCAAGGCAGGGCGGACCTTGATCGTGCCGGTCGGTAATGGCGATGAAGTTGCCTTGGCCACCGATGTCGAGGCCTATGTCGCGCGCAGCTTGCTCGATGTGGTCGCGCATATCAACGGCGTGCACGCGCTGCCATTGGCGATGCCGAAAACAACGATCAACGAACCGCTTTTTTATCTCGACCTTGCCGATGTGCGTGGGCAACTGCAAGCACGTCGCGCTTTGGAAATCGCCGCGGCAGGAGCTCACCATCTGCTTTTAATCGGGCCACCAGGTTGTGGAAAAACCTTATTGGCTTCACGCTTGCCGGGCTTGCTGCCGGAAGCCTCCGAAGAAGAAGCGCTGGAAAGCGCGGCCATTGCATCCGTCAGCGGACGCGGCGTCGATATTGCCCGCTGGCGTTTGCGAAATTTTCGTTCGCCACACCACACGGCATCGGCCGTTGCCTTGGTGGGTGGTGGCGCCGAACCACGACCGGGCGAGATTTCCCTTGCACACAATGGCGTTTTGTTTCTGGACGAACTCGCGGAATGGGATCGCCGGGCGCTCGAAGTTTTACGCGAACCTCTGGAATCAGGCGTAGTGACCATTTCACGTGCGGCGCGACAAAGCGAATTTCCTGCACGATTTCAATTGGTGGCTGCCATGAACCCCTGCCCCTGCGGATGGTCGGGAGATCCGTCGGGCCGTTGCCGTTGTTCGCTGGAAGCCATTCAGCGTTATCGTTCACGCTTGTCTGGACCCTTGATGGACAGAATCGATCTGCAGTTGTCGGTACCGCGTCTCGCACCCCATGAAATGCGCAGCGATGCCCCGCGTGGCGAAGCAACCGACCTGGTTCGTGCCCGTGTAATCGCCGCCCGCGAAACCCAAATGCAGCGCTGTGGAAAAACCAATGCAAGGCTCTCGCAATCGGAAACGGAAAAACACTGCTCCCTCGCCACCAAAGACCAAAATCTTCTGGAACGGGCAATGGAAGCACTGCAATTATCCGCGCGGGCTACCCATCGAATTCTGAGGGTCTCTCGCACGATTGCTGACCTGGACGGCAGCGAAAATATCAACACGCCACATTTAAGCGAAGCCATCGGCTACCGGCAACTCGATCGTGGGCAAGCCAACACCGCGGCTTAAGCCTGTTGCCGGAAGAATCGTGGGGCGTAATCTCTGAACCAGCGGCTTTAGCCTGTCTGGCAAAACTTGAATGCTTCAAGTTCGGTGTAATATTCGCGGCACACTCCCGCTTTTCGAGAATGAAATGCCGCAAGATTCCGGGCCGCCAAAAAAGCCGTCGCTCACCACTTTATTTTCAAACCAACAGAGGCCGTCCATGTTACCTCGCATGACAGAAATGCCGTTTCTTCGCTATATCCTGATTTTAGTCGTTGCCGTCGTCGCCTTCATGATTTTCAAGCCATTCACCATCGTGCCCAACGGACACCGCGGCGTGAAACTGACGTTCGGCAAAGCTGACCCGGTACCTGTCGGCGAAGGCCTCAACTTCATCCTGCCGCTGGTACAAAGCATTTACAAAATGCCGGTCATGATCGAACGCTCCGAGACGCAAAGCGAAGCCGCCTCGAAAGATTTGCAGCGCGTCGCCACGACTGTCGTGTTGAATTACCATATCGATGCAGCACAAGTGGTCAATGTGTATCAAAATCTCGGCCCGTTTGAAAACGTCGAACCCCGAATTATCGATCCCGCCGTACAGGAAGCGATGAAGGCGATCACCGCCTTGTATACCGCAGAGCAGTTGGTCACCAAGCGTCCGGAAGTGGCTGATCGCATGCGCCTGGCGCTACAGGAGAGGATGAAACGCCACGGTCTGGTCATTGATGAATTCTCGATCACCAACTTCCATTTTTCGGAAACCTTCGACACCGCGATCGAACAAAAGACGGTTGCCGAACAGCAAAAACTGAAAGCCGAACGCGACCTGGATCGCATCAAAGTCGAAGCCGAACAGCGCATCGCACAAGCTAGGGCAGAAGCGGAATCCGCCAAACTCGCGGCCGAAGCCCAGGCGATTGGCCTGAAAGCCCAACGTGATGCCGTCACTCCCGAACTCATCGAATTACGCCGCGTGGAAGCGCAACTCGCTGCCATAGCAAAATGGGACGGACACCTGCCGAATGTTTCAGGTGGTGCGGTGCCGTTCATTCAAGTCAATCCGGATGAAAAAAAATAGGGTCATAGCCCTTTCGTTGGGTGCATCGTTTGTTTCTCCGGTTCACTCTTTAGTAAAGAGCCACCCGTTTTAAAGGAGACTGACGATGACACCCGCACATGGAAACTGCCTTTGCGGCGCCGTTGAGTTTACCGCGGAGCTACCCAGTCGCTGGGTAGCTCATTGCCACTGCACCATGTGTCAAAAGGCCGGCGGTTCGGCCTTTATCACCTGGGTTGGCCTCGAAGAAAACCGATGCGTCATCCGCGACCCGCGACTTCAATTGCAATGGTTCAAATCTTCGAATGAAGCCCAGCGCGGATTCTGCAAAACCTGCGGTTCCGCCCTGTTTTTCAAATCCAGCCGCTGGCCGGAGGAAATTCACGTCACCCTGTCAAACTTTCTGACCCCTGTTGATAAGGCACCGCAGGTCCATGCTTTCTGGGATACGCATGTCGACTGGTTGGTGTTGAATGATGAGTTGCCTCGGAAAAGTGCGGTGGAAATTTTCAGCGAATAATGGCTCACGCCCACAAAAACGTTGAAACAGGATCGCGATGTTGATTATTTATCGAGTGGACTCTGTACACCTCGCCCTCCCTTGTTCAAAACATGTGTGTAAATCTGTGTCGTCGCAACATCCTTGTGACCCAGCAATTCCTGAACCGTACGTATGTCGTAACCAGCCTCGATCAAATGGGTAGCAAAGCAATGTCGCAAGGTATGGCAGCTAACCGGCTTGTCTATTCCCGCCGCCTGTGCCGCTTTTGAAACGGCGCGCTGCAACACTTTTTCATCGATATGATGACGACGAATCTTTCCATCGCGAGGATCCCTCGCACGCCGTGTTGCAGGAAAAACATATTGCCAGGTCATCAGCTTGTTCGCATTCGGATATTTTCTTTCCAGTGCATCGGGCAGATACACGCCATCCCAGCTTTCATCCGTATCTTCACGGTGCAATTCCCGTACCTTTTCCAACTGTGTTCGCATTGGGTCACATAGTCTGGCCGGCAACATCGTCCGGCGATCTTTTCCACCCTTGCCATCACGCACTACGATCTCGTTTTTCTCAAATGACACATCCTTTACCCTGAGTCGCACACATTCCATCAGGCGCATACCCGTACCATAGAGCAAACTCGCCATCAGCCATTCCCGACCATCCAGTCTTGCCAAAACACTATTGACCTGCTCAACCGTCAAGACAACCGGTAACCGTATTGCCTGCTTGGCCCGAACCACGTTTTCCATCCATTCCAATTGCAGATGGAGCACCTCGCGATACAGAAAAAGCAAAGCCGACAGTGCCTGGTTTTGAGTGCTCGGGGAAACATGCCCCTTTACCGCCAAATGCGTCAAAAAGCTTTCCACCTCATACCCACCCATCTCGGCCGGGTGTTTTTTGTTATGGAAAAATATGAATCGCCGTACCCAACCCAAATAAGCCTCTTCGGTTCTTAAACTATAGTGTTTTACCCGACAACGCTCCCGACAAAGCTCCAACAACTTGGACTTATGCGGCGTCCGCCCAACTGCCAACGGCTTTAAAACATCGTTCTTTACGGGGTTGTATTTACCCCCCGTTTTGGATTCATAAGTCATATAGGTCCTGATAGGTGTATATGCCAATATGATCGTTCTTGTTAAGCTCCGAGTCTGTCAGGAAATGCCGCATAAGCTTGTAGGAAAAGCTTTACCCTAACTAATAATTAGGCATACTCTTCGAACACCCCACTTTGGGGGTCTACTGGTT
>CAWKHT010000008.1:0-41070 GCA_963849575.1 uncultured Gammaproteobacteria bacterium
TGGTGGCCAGAGAGGGAATCGAACCCCCGACACAGGGATTTTCAATCCCTTGCTCTACCAACTGAGCTATCTGGCCTAAGTATTGCGAACGCCGGACAGTTTCACGACGAGCCGCAAATGATACCGGCGCACCATGTTTTTGGCAAGCAATATGAGCGATTAAATCTGCGGTAAACACCCGGGATGCCTGCGCTTGGCGCTTCATCATCGAAAGAGTAAGGTGCCGTGACTGCATCAAATATCACGGAGCCTGCGATGAAACGACTATCGGTACTGTGTTTGGGTTTTCTGTTGATAGCCGCTTGCTCTTCACCGGGCTTTACCCGGGATCGTGATTATTCCGAGCGTCTGGCGCTGGTAACCCGGTTTGCCGGAAAGCCGGTTCCCTATGTCCGCTTCGGTTTGCCGAAAATCGCCTATGACTGGGAACCGCTTGGCGACACGGCCGTACTGGTTTGGCATACACGAAGCAAGGCTTATCTGGTAGATCTGGAAAAATCGGATTCCTGTCGTGATCTGGATCGTGAAATGAAAATTCGTCTCGACGGCAATATCAATGATCTGGATGCACGAAATGGCTATATCGAATTACGCAACGGCGGCTGGTGCAAGATGACCCAGATTCGCCCTGTCGATGTGGCTGGCTTGAAGCAGACGGCAAAATCGAAGACTCAATAAGAATCCCATGAAGCGGCTTGCAAGCAACAATCAATTTTCAGGCGCTACATAACCCGCTGGCTTCTCTGCTCCATCACCGAACAGGAATTTTTCCATTTCGCCTTCAAGATAGGCGCGGTGTTTGGGATCGAGTGGCGAGAGACGGTTTTCGTTGATCAGCATGGTTTGATGTGCCAGCCAGCTTTGCCAGGCTTCCTTGCCGATATTGTCGAAAACTTTCTTGCCCAGCGCACCCGGCCAGGGGATAAAGCCAAGGCCTTCGGTTTCAACCTGGGTTTTTACACAGAAAACGGTACGACTCATATTTTATGATCCTGGTTGCTCAATGATTCGAGTAATTTTTTCACGGGTGCCGGTAAACCGACGGAGGGCATTTCAGACAATGGTAGCCAACGTGTGTCATCAGGCTCGGCAATTTTATGCTTCGCCTGCAGCTCACGCCATAAATACGGCTTGATCATCAGATGGTAGTGGCTGAAGGTGTGTTGAAACTCCGGCAAAGCAATATTGCCGGTTCCGAAATTCTTCGAGTGCGTGGTCACGAGCGTTTCTGCTTCATCATGGCCCGCAACTTCCGGTAGCGACCACATGCCGGACCAAACGCCTTTTGCGGGGCGGCGCGATAACAACACCTCGTTTTTGGTGCTCATCAATACCAGCATGACGGTATTGCGGGTCGGTATTTTTTTACCGGTCTTTTTCTTCGGAAATTCGGAAACGCGATTTTCGAGATATGCAACGCAGCTTTTGTTGAATGGGCATTCAGCGCATCGCGGTTTGCTTCGCGTGCATAGCGTTGCACCGAAATCCATGATGGCTTGCGTATAGTCGGCATTGCGTTTTTCGGGCAATAAATTTTCCGACAAAGCCCATAATTCTTTTTCAACGGCAGGAAGCCCAGGCCAGCCTGCAATCCCGTAATAACGGCATAATGTACGTTTTACATTGCCGTCGAGAATCGCGAAAGGCCGGTCATGCGCCTGCGACAAAATCGCTGCGGCAGTCGATCTTCCAATGCCGGGCAGGGCAATCAACTCGTCCAGCGTATCCGGCAATTGGCCGTCATGGATTTCGCTGCAAATTTTCGCAGTGCGATGCAGGTTTCTCGCGCGGGTGTAGTAGCCAAGTCCGGCCCATAAAGCGAGCACGTCATCGAGCTCCGCTTTTGCGAGTGAATCCAGATCCGGAAAACGACTCAGGAAGTTTTCAAAATACGGGATAACGGTGGCGACTTGCGTCTGTTGCAGCATGATTTCCGAAAGCCAGACGCGATAAGGGGTTCGTGGATGCTGCCATGGCAAGTCGTGACGGCCGTATTTATCGAACCAGGTCAACAGGGTCCTTGCAAACATTATTTGACGGCGTCCGGTGTAATTTCGATGCTGACGCCTTCCAGGTTTGCACCGTCAAGTTCGATCAGCGGCGTATCAAATTGGCCGGTCAGAGGCGGCAACGGCGAACCGTCTTTTTGTTCGGCCCATTGCTGGATGTCGGCGATTTTCAGCGTGCTGCTGAACTGGCTTTTATCCACGGACAGCTCCAACCTGATCGCATCGGAGAAGTCGGACTTGCCGGAATAATCCAATTGGTAGGGAATGTTTTTTGTCTGATGGTTCATTGGTGCAGGCAGTACCGGCCAGTCTTTCGGCCACTCTGAAATGGTTCCTTCACTATGGATGGCAAGCGAATCGCCGAAGCTCACCTCAAGATTAGCCTGCAAATTTGGCAGTGGCGATTCACTTTTCCAGTCGAGATTTTTGCTCTTGATGTCGAAACTTTTTTCCAGGCTGGCAAAGTTGCCAGCAGTCTTGATTTGATAGGGTAAGGGTTTGTCACCAAGATTTAGTTCACCTTTGCTTTCAAGAGTGAATTCCGAATTCAATCCGGCTTTTGCTACCGTCAAATATCCGTCAAAACCGACCGCCGTTTTTTCTTGACGAAATAGACCGGAAATTCTTGCCTCGATCGGCTGCTGGTCCTCGAGATGTGGCAGCGATAGATTTATTTTTGATATTGAATAACCGGTATCTACCAGCTGCCCGTTATTAATTTCCAGTCCCCTGGTGAAAGTAGGGATTTCAAAAGGCGTTGCCGGGCGAGTTTTCTGCCATGCCTGCATGCCGGGAAAGTTAAGGGTCGGGTCGTCTGCCGTGATGCGAGTAATATGCGGCGTATCGCCAAGTATCGTACTCCACGGCAACGATATCTCGACGCGTTTGGCACTCAGGAAAACCTTGTTGTCGGCCGGATTGATGACACGGATATTCGGCAATACCAATCGCGGTTCGGGTTTCATCGCATAGCTCGGCAAGCCGTCGAATTCAAACTTCAAATTCAGTTCTTCGCCGATTTTCCCGAGCACGGTATGCGTTAGCTTTGTCGGCTCGAGTTGCTTGTTTACCCACCACGCACCGATGGCGAGGAGCAAGCCAAGGCTGATCAGGAAAATCCAGATGCGTCGTGCACGTTTGCTCAAGCTCATCCGTCGATATGTTCCGGCAGCAAGGCATCCACGAATGCTTCGGGATCAAACACGCGCAGGTCTTCGAGTTGTTCGCCGAGACCGACAAAACGGATCGGGATATTGAATTCGCGCGCAAGTGCGAACAATACGCCGCCTTTGGCGCTGCCATCCAGCTTCGTGACGACCAGACCAGTAACGTTCACGGCGGCATGGAATGCACGCAGTTGGTTGATCGCGTTTTGTCCGGTGGTTCCGTCAATCACCATCAACACTTCATGCGGCGCGCTGACATCCACCTTGCCAAGTACGCGACGAATCTTGCCGAGCTCGGCCATCAAACCCGCTTGCGTATGAAGGCGGCCGGCGGTGTCGGCAATCAATACGTCGAACCCGCGCGCTTTCGCCGCTTGCAGGGCATCGAAAGTGACCGAGGCAGGGTCGGCATCCTGACCCTGGGCGATGACGACGACATTATTGCGTTCACCCCATACTTTTAATTGCTCGACGGCGGCGGCACGGAAGGTGTCGCCGGCCGCCAGCATCATGCTGCGGCCTTCACTTTGAAAGCGACGTGCCAGTTTTCCGATGGTGGTGGTCTTGCCGACCCCGTTGACGCCGACGGTCAAAATGACGAAAGGTTTTTCCACGCCGTCGAAGGAAAGCGGTTTTGCGATCGGATGCAGGATATTCAATAAATCCCGACGCAGGGTTTTCAATAAAGCCTGCGCATCGGCGAACTCATGCACCTTCATTCCATGTCGCAGTTTTTGCACGATTTCGGTCGTGGCCTTCACACCGACATCGGCCGATATCAATGCAGTCTCGATTTCATCAAGCAGGTTTTCATCCAGTTTCGGGTTCTTCGCGAACAGGCCGCCGATGCCGACGGCGAACAGGCTGGATTTCAAGCGTTCGCGCCAGCCCAATTTCCCGGGCGCTGCCGGCACAGCGGGCAAGGGCGGAGCGGCTTCTTGCGGCAAAGCCTTGCCGGATTCAGGACTTACGGTTTTTTTCTTGAAAAAATCAAACATTGCTTCATTCAATCGCGGACAATAGCGGCAATCTTAACATTCGCGACTAGATTCCCGATGAACAAGGCACCCTTTGGACAAGTCCGCATTATTTCCGGGAATTTGCGTGGTTCTAAATTGCCGGTAGAAACCTATCCGGGCTTGCGGCCGACCAGTGACCGGGTGCGCGAAACGCTTTTCAATTGGCTTCAGTCACACATCTCCGGACGCAGGGTTCTGGACTGTTTTGCTGGCACCGGTGCTTTGGGCTTTGAAGCCGCATCGCGTGGCGCGGCTGAAGTCGTGTTGTTGGAGAAAGTCCCGGCTCTGGCAGCTTCATTACGCGAAACGGCAGCCAGACTGAAGGCCGATACTGTCGGGGTGGAAACCAGCGACAGTTTTGCCTGGCTTGGCCGCCCGGCAACAACGCGATTCGATCTGGTTTTTATCGACCCGCCATTCGGGACCGAGTATGCGCAACGGGTAATTCCGTTGCTTGGACCCTGGTTGGCGGATCAAGCCTGGGTCTACGTCGAAACCGGTCGCGCCACCCGCATCGAAGTGCCAAGTACATACCAACTTCATCGCGAGGGTAGTACCCGCGAGGTTTGGTATCGGCTGTTCAGGCATGACACTGCTACACTGTCGCCCAGTTCACCAGAGCAATCAGCATGACTCCAGCGCGCAGCCGTATCGCGGTGTATCCCGGTACTTTTGATCCGATTACCAATGGTCATATCGATCTGATCAATCGGGCGTCAGTCTTGTTTGAAAAAATCATCGTCGGCATCGCCGAAAGCCCCGGTAAAGGACCTGCCCTGCCATTGGAAGAGCGGGTTTCCCTCGCGAGAACGGCATTGGCGCACTGCACGAATGTCGAAGTCCGCGGATTCAACACCTTGCTGGCACATTTTGTCCATGAAGTCGGCGCTGGGGTCTTGCTTCGCGGTCTACGTGCGGTTTCGGATTTCGAATATGAGTTCCAGCTGGCCAGTATGAACCGGCATTTGATTCCAGACGTGGAAACGCTTTTCCTGACACCCGCGGAACAATACAGCTTCATTTCGTCGAGTCTGGTCAGGGAAGTCGCGCGACTTGGCGGTGATGTCTCCGGCTTCGTGCATCCGGCGGTTGCAAAAGCATTGGCGACAAAATGGAAGCAATCGTAAAATTTCAATTGATCAAAAGCGCCACATACAAAACAAAAGGGGGTAAGACCATGTTACGTACAGGATTTACAGTTTCACTACTCATCGCTTCCAGCATCTTGTTGTCAGCCTGCGGTAACAAGGGTGGCGAGACTGCCGGTGGCGTCCAGCTCTCCGAAGAAATCCTCACCGCGCCGAAAGACGGCAAGGACGAATCGTGGCGCAAATACTGCGGATTGCTTTCGGCCCAGTATCAGGCTCAAACCCAGGGCCAGTTGATACCGTATTACCTGCCGCGCGCCAGCATGGAACCGGATCAAAAAGACAATCTCACGGCAAGTAAATACAGCCGCCAGATGGAAGTGGTGAATCTGGCCGTTCAGCGGACGGTATTACCGGGCAATATGCTGGTTTTCTGTTCGCCGGATAGCAAGACCATGGCGGATCTGGTCACGGAAGCATTTGCCAATCCGCCCAAAGATGCCCTGAAGGATTCCAAGGTGTTGTTCATCGGAAAAGCCGATGACGGCGAGCGTATCAAGCCGGCCGTTGAAGCAACCGGTGCACAGCTTGTATTTGTCGAAGCGAAATAAGCGATTTCTGGAAAAGCCGCGCAGCGTTGCGCGGCTTTTTTTCGGATAAAGCCATGGCATTGATCATCAACCAGCTTTGCGTTAATTGCGATGTGTGCGAGCCGGCTTGTCCGAACCAGGCCATTACGCAAGGCGAATCGATTTACATAATTCACCCGGATCGCTGCACGGAATGCGTCGGCCATTTCGACGAGCCGCAATGTGTGGTGGTATGCCCGGTCGAATGCATAGACAAGGACCCGGAACACATTGAAACCGAACAGCAATTACTCGCCAAGCTTTCCAGGCTAAGACAAGAGGCTGCAGCATGAAACGTTTTATCGTCACCGTCTGCCTGATACTGAGTTTCACTGTCCAGGCCAAAACGGAAAATCAGCAGCCGAAAACAAAACCATCGGGCGCGGCCATCTCATCCGCCCATTTCCTGGCAACTCAGGCCGGTCATGAAATTCTGGCGAAAGGCGGCAATGCCTTCGACGCGGCAATCGCGGTGTCATCGGTGCTTTCAGTGGTCGAACCGGTCAGTTCCGGAATCGGCGGCGGCGGTTTTTTTCTTTTGCATGATGCAAAAACCGGTCGCGATATCATGATTGATGCGCGTGAAACCGCACCGGCTTCCGCAACACCGGCGGCCTATCTCGATGCCAAGGGCGAGCTTGATCGCGACAAGGCCGAAAATGGCCCGATGTCCGCCGGTATTCCCGGCTTGCCGGCTGGGCTGGTGCATCTGTCGAAACGCTATGGCCGTTTGCCCTTGTCGGTGTCATTGGCGCCGGCCATTCGCATTGCGCGTAACGGTTTCGATATCTATCCGCGCATTGCCATCCAGTACGCTGATCGCAAAGATGTGCTGGAACGTTACGACGGGAGCCGAAAGGTTTTTCTTGCCGATGGCGATGGTCTTGAAGTCGGCGAAAAATTATTGCAACCGGACCTGGCGCATACGCTGGAACTGTTGGCGGCAAAAGGTAATGAGGGTTTTTATCGTGGCGAGACTGCACAAAAAATTCTTGCCGACGTAAAAAAATACGGTGGCAACTGGAGTGCGGCGGACTTAAGCGGCTACACCGTGAAAGAACGTACACCGATCCGTTTCAAGTACCGCGACTGGGATGTCGTGACCGCACCGCCACCGTCTTCGGGTGGTGTCGTGTTGGCCGAGATTCTTCAAATGCTCGAAGGCTGGGACATGTCCAAGCTGGATGAAGCGCATCGCGTGCACATCGTCACCGAAGCCATGCGCCGCGCCTATCGTGATCGCACCCTGTACCTCGGCGATCCGGATTTCGTGAAGATGCCGATCGCACGTTTGACCAGCGACGATTACGCGGCGGGATTGCGTGCTTCCATCCTGCCGGACAAGGCAACGCCAAGTTCCATGTTGCCGGGTGCAAACCCGCCGCTGGAAGGCGTGAATACCACGCATTTCTCGATCATTGACGGCGATGGCAATCTGGTTGCGGCGACGCAAACGGTAAATCTGTCGTTTGGTTCCGGCATGGTGGTCGATGGTGCCGGTTTTCTGCTGAATGACGAGATGGATGATTTTGCGTTGCGGCCGGGAACGCCGAATGCTTTTGGCGTGCTTGGTTATGACGCCAACGCAGTAGCGCCCGGTCGTCGCATGCTCAGTTCGATGACGCCGAGTTTCATGATCGGCAAGGATAAAATTTCGGTCGTGGGCGGCAAGGGTGGTAGTCGTATTATCACGATGGTTCTGCTGGGCATGCTGGGAATCGAGCAAGGTCTGAGCTCGGAACAGATCGTTGCGCTTCCGCGTTTCCATCACCAGTATTTGCCCGACGAGATTTTTACCGAGCCGGATGCGCTGACACCCGATACGATAAAAATTCTCGAGGCCATGGGCCACAAGGTCACACCAAGCAAAACGCGTTGGACCACTCTGATGCACTCGGTCGACTGGGATGTACGCAGCAATGTATTGAATGCGGGTGCCGATCCACGTAACGAAGTGGGTTCGGCAATCGTGGTGCCGAAAAAGCCGGTGAAAAAATAGCGGTTTCGCAGGCGGCACCCGGGACAAAGACTTTTATTGAACAATTGCGAGATATACGAAGGCGAACATGTCATCTGAAGAATCAAAGAAGGGTTGGACTGCACATTTGCCCGGCATATTGACCGGCTCGGCTGCCTTGATTGCGGCATTGACCACCGTTTTTATCAATCTGCGAAACAGCAACCAGGAAACTCCGGCCGCAGCAGCACCGGTAGTCCCGGCTGTACCTTTAACGGCTCCGGCCATAACGGCAACGCTATCGCCCCAGAAACCCTCCAGCCCTTCGTCGCAAGCGGTTGATTTGAAACTCGCGCGTTTGCGTGTCGACAATGATGGCACCCTCGGCAGCACCGATTGGACTTTCGATATCCAATCCGGCGGGCATTCGCTGTTTTCGGTCCCGTTCAAAAGTTTGACCGACAAGGCTGGCGAAAATCTGGTGACACCGGCCGATCCAGCGCTCGCACACGCGGCATTCAAATTGCTCGCGGACAAGCCAGCCGAGATCGTCGTGCAGGGCTGGAAGCAGGGCTGGATTGGAAAGGCGGCAGCTCCCGATGTGATCGGCAAGGCGCAAATACACGCCGACGACAACGGATTTGTGATTGAAGCAAAATCCGAAAAAACCGGCGGGCCGTCTTTTGTACTGTATTTCGACGCCCATTCATTGAACGGCATCCGGGATTGATGAACGTGAAACTCTGGTCAATATTAGGCAACTCGCAAAAACTCGACGGCGGTGCGATGTTCGGCAACGTGCCGAAAGCGATGTGGGAAAAATGGATTGTGCCGGATGCTGAAAACCGGATTCCGCTCGCTTGTCGCGCCCTGCTGGCCGATGGCCTGAATGGCAAACGCGTATTGTTCGAAACCGGCATCGGCGCGTTTTTCGATCCGAAAATGCGTGAGCGTTTCGGCGTGCAGGAAGCGGAGCATGTGTTATTGCACTCGCTGCATCTGGCCGGATTTTCCGACAGCGATATCGATGTCGTCGTGCTTTCGCATCTGCACTTCGATCATGCCGGTGGCTTGTTGAGTCCGTGGCAAGCCGACAAACCGCTCAGCCTGTTGTTTCCGAATGCGGTATTCGTGGTCAGCAAGGAATGCTGGTTGCGGGCGCAAAAACCGCATGCCCGCGATCGCGCCAGCTTTATTCCCGAACTGGTTCCTCTGCTTGAACAAAGCGGTCGCCTTGAAATTGTCGAAGGCGAATATTCACGGGCATTGGGCGAGTCGGTGCGATTCCATTACAGCCAGGGCCATACGCCGGGTTTGATGCTGGCGGAAATTGTCGGTGCCGATAACCAAGGTGGCGTCGTTTTTTGTGCGGACCTGATTCCCGGAAGGCCTTGGGTACATTTGCCGGTGACCATGGGTTATGACCGTTTTCCGGAAATCCTTATCGACGAGAAGAAAACATTCCTGCAGGACAAGTTGTCGCGCCGCGTAAAACTGTATTTCACCCACGATGTCGAATGCGCCATGGCGGATGTCCAGGTCGATGAAAAAGGACGTTTCTCCACCATTGCCGAACATGAATCATTGACGGCGTTTGATCTGAATTAAATTCAAGGGAACCCCCATGTCGAAAAAATTATTCGTTTTTGCGTGTCTCGTATTTTTCTCCGCAGTCGTGCAGGCAAAAAACTACGGTGCCGATATGCCGAAAGGCAAGGCCATGGATATTGCCGTCGCATCGAAAAACACGGATGCCTATGTCGGCAAGTCGGCAAAGTTCAAGGGCCGTATTACCCAGGTCTGCCAGATGGAAGGTTGCTGGTTGGTGATTGAATCCAATGCGCAGGCAGCCCGCATCAAAACGAAAGATCATGCATTCGTGATCCCGAAAGATTCAAAAGGCGAAGCGGTTGTTTTCGGCGAATTGAAACGCGTCGAACTCGCACCGGAAGCGGCAAAACACCTTGCCGAAGATGCCGGACAATCCGAACCCGTCGCAAGCAATGAACTTCAAATCATCGCCACTTCAATTTCAATCAAGTAAACCGGAAAATTATGACGACTTTATTCTATGCGGGCCTTTGCGTATTGCTTCTGCTGTTCCTGGCCTGGCGGGTGGTGCAATTCCGCCGCGCCCATAAAATCGGCATTGGCGACGGCGGCAATGTCGAATTGCTACAGCGTATTCGCGTCCATGCCAATGCGGTTGAATACATGCCGATGCTGTTCCTGCTGCTGGGCGGCATGGAATTGAACGGCTATCCGCAATGGCTTATCCATTCATTCGGTGCTGCCATCCTGATATCGCGTTGCGCACACGCCTGGGGCTTGAGCCACCAGAAAGGCATCTCGGCGGGCCGCATGAGCGGCATGCTGATCACATTCCTGTTGATGCTCAGCATGGCCGCGATTTCAATTTACGGTTATTTGCAGGCCGCGTTTTTTCCGGCTGCGATGTAAAAGACCTGACTCTGTGGGAGCTGCTTTAGCAGCGATTTGATCTGCCAGTTTGTTGGCAGATATCTACGGTAGCGAGCATTTTATCGCTGCTAAAACAGCTCCCACATTTCACTTCTGCTGTTTATGTCGGGCCGACCCCCGACTGGTGCGATTCACGCTTTTTGTGCTCCGCCTCGGCCAACACGCGAAACTGGTTCATCCGTTTCATCCATAGCTCATTCTTGCTGCTTTCTTCTTCCAACGCTACGTCCGGTATCTGGTTAAATGAAATCCGCATCGGGGCGGAATCAAGCGCCTGCTGCATGCTGCCGAAATACATCTTGTTGTTGCCGTATTTCCTGTTGATGTTATCCAGCAGTTTGTTCAGGGCAGGGCTTTCTTTCATTTCCGAAAACAGCGGAACACAAGTTCCTTCGCGCTCGATCAGGCCGGTCAGCGTTACCGATACTGCCAGCGGCTTGTGCTTGTCTTTTCGTTGTTCAAGCAGGCGAATCAAACGATGCAGCAGGATTCTCGAATCATCGGTCGGATCCATGCGCTCGACGGCTTCCCAGGCATCATTGCCAATGTATTTCACGCGTACATTCAAACGGCTGGCGAGTAGTGTATAGCTACGCAGTCGCATCGCGGCTTTCATCAGCAGTTTTTTAAGCACGGCATTGACGCCGGCGGTATTCCTGAATTCCGGCGACAACACATGTGAGTGTCCGACCGTACCGCGTTGCGTTTCGGGCTGTTCCACTATCTCGCCGTGCAGGCGGTCGTGAAAACGCTCGCCTTCAATGCTGCCCCAGACTTCCCTGAGTTTCGCCCGCGAGGCGAAGCAAAGTTGTTCGACGCTATGGATTCCGAAATACCGCAGGCGTTTTTCCATATTGTAGCCAACGCCGCAGAGATCGCCGAGTTTCAGATTGAACAGGGCCTCGGGTAAATCTTTTTCTTCGAGCACGACTAGGCCGTCCGGTTTTTGCATGTCACTTGCGGTCTTTGCCAGGAAACCGTTCGGCGCAATGCCGATTGAACAACGTAGCCAGTCGCCGGTTTCTTTAACGCTTTGCTTGATCCTGTGCGCAATTTCGATTGCGCGTTCCGGTTCGCGTTCGCGCCCCATCAAAAGACATTCGGCTTCATCAATGGAGCCGACTTTGTGTATCGGGATGCAGTTATCAATCGCCTTCAATAAACGATGATGATAGTGGACGTAGAGTGCGGGGTGCGCCAACGCGACCACCAATTCGGGGCAGCGCTGCTTCGCTTCCGAAACAAGGGTGCCGGTCTTGATGCCGTATTTTTTTGCTTCGATACTGGCAGCAATACAACAGGTGGTCTCGGCAACAACAGGCACGACAACGACTGGGCGGCCGCGCAGCGACGGGTTTTCCTGCTGCTCGACAGAGGCGAAATAGGAATTGAAATCTACAAACAGGCTGCGTAGCGTCACGATGTTTTCCTCGACGCGGGCGACCAAGTTTACGCCGATGCGTCTGTCATGGAATGAAATTCATCATGATTTTTAATCAGGGTTGTCTCAATTATCGAGATAGCTCGCATGTCTCATGAAACATTGATCCGTGGAACTTTTCTATTCCCGGAATGCAATGAAAGTATCGTAACCCTACCCGTGGGAGCGCCCGTCAGGCGCGAAAGATCTGGAGTGGTTTTTCGCGCCTGACGGGCGCTCCCACGACGATTATTTCTTTTTGGAAAACACCCGCGCATAAAAAAACGCGGGGATGGCTTGAGAGAGAAAGCGCATCCCCACGTCCAGACGACTGGTGGAATTACAAAACCCGGAACAGGCGCGTGTTGACCGGCGACACGTAACTGCGTTCACGGCGCAGATCGGCCTGACGCCTCCAGGCGCTGGCGACGGCAACATGGTTTTGCCATGCGGTCATCGGAAACTCGGATGGATTGTCTATGCGATATGCGCAGAATTCGCGATAGTCATTTACCGAATTTTCAAAGCTGGGCCAGCTAAGCTCAATCATCAATGCGTCATCCAGATGACCAAACAAAGCGCGGCCGTCGGGGATAAGATCATCATGCTTGTCGAGATAAGCCAGCAACAAACGGGCACGTACCCGCAATTTGGAATCCATCGACCAATCCTTGTCGCCCAGCATGCGGCGCAATGTTTCTGCGCGGGCAATGCGTTCTGCGATCATGGAGGCGACTTGCTCGGCCGGCAGTGTTTGCAGACGACGTGCCAGGCTCACGAGCGAATCGGGGTTCACGGTTTCCGCTTTGCGATATAGAGTGCGAAGCAGTGCGTTGAAATGAACCACGGCATCCACTTCGAGCGGTTTGCCATTAAGTTCGTTGCGGCGTGCGGCGCCATACGACACCGGCAGGCGCAGACTGGCGACATTGTCAGTGTGTGTGTAGGCGTTCATAAAAAATCTCCTTGAGTGTTTGTACTGGTTTTGATGCACGAACAGTTTGTATGGTTGCAAGGTTTTTTACGCGTGGCCTAAGTCCTAATGACCATCGTCATACGGATTCGATTATTTGCCATGCCGGAAGTCATGCCGTTTTCGTTATCAAGTCACGAAAAAATCACGGAGTTATTGCTTGAATAATCTAATGAAATCCTTGAAACATCCCTTCTTCGGCGCATTACTGCTCGTTTTTTCGCAGACGGCATTTATCGGTTCGACCCAGGCCACGGAAATGGCACCGGTTTTCAATAATTCCCGCTATGTGCTGGTCGATGACGTGCGATTGCATGTGCGCGATTGGGCTGGAAACGACAGCGGCCTGTGCCCGGTACTTTTAGTGCATGGTTTTGCCGGTTCGACGTTTTCGTTTCGAGAATTGGCACCGGCATTGGCTAAAGCGGGCCATCCGGTATTGGCGGTTGATTTGCCCGGTTACGGTTATAGCCAGCGCAGCGCTTTCAGCGGCGAAGCGGCAATGGCTTTATGGCAATTGCTCGAACGTGATAGACCCGGACAATCCTGGTGCCTGCTGGGACATTCGATGGGCGCAAAACTGGCAGGACAAGTGGCGGCACTCAAGCCTGACCGGGTTCAGGCAATTGTGTATTCCGATGGCTCACCGCTGGTTTCTTCGGAGCGCAGGAAAAAATGGTTTTCCAGTCCGGGTTTCATCCGCAATGCCGCGATCAGCTGGATCGAAAAGCATTATTTGAATGAAAAGAAATTCATCGAAATTTTAAGCCAAGCCTACGCGCGGCCGGCAACCCGCGAAGAAGCGCAGGGTTATTTGAAACCACTGCTGCTGCCGGGAACGGTGCCGGCTGCGTTTTCAGGCTATGCAAAAAAATGGGCGGATGACATCAAGCCTTCGCAGATAAACGCGATTCCAAGTTTGATCATTTGGGGTGATAAAGACACTTGGGTTAAGCCCGAAGTTGGAAGGACGCTGGCAAAGAATATTCCGGCGGCGAAGTTTGTAATGGTTCCCGGTGCCGGACATTGTCCGATCGAAACGCATTTTGCCAAGGTGCTGCCGAACATATTGCAGACCTTTTCGGAAACGACTAGAACAGCGACAACCCGATAAGATCACGCACGGGTGCAAAGCTGCGGCGATGTTCGGGGCAGGGGCCGTGCAACTTGAGCGCTTCAAAATGTGCAGCCGTCGGGTAGCCCTTGTGCTGCGCGAATTCGTATTGAGGGAATTGCGCATGCAACCTGAGCATGTAGGCATCGCGTGCGACTTTCGCCAAGATTGACGCCGCCATGATGCAGGTTTCGAGGGCATCGCCCTTGACCAGCGCCTCGGCCGAGCAGGAGAGCCCTGGCGGGATTTTATTGCCGTCGATCAGCGCATGTGATGCTTTGATATTCAGACCATTCACGGCTTGTCGCATGCCTTCCATGGTCGCCTTGAAAATATTCAGGCGATCAATATCGGTCGCTTCGATAAAAACGATTTTCCAGGCCAGTGAATATTGCTGGATCAGTGGAAATAGCTGTTCGCGTTTTTTTTCGGACAGCGCTTTTGAATCGCCGAGTCCCGCGATGGGTTTTTCCGGGTTGAGTATGACGGCAGCACACACGACCGGGCCAGCCAAAGGGCCGCGGCCGGCTTCATCTACACCTGCAACCCATCGCGGAGTCTTGCTCATTGTTTTTGTGCGAGTTCAAGCACGACATCGGCTGCCAGATGATTGGCATCGCGTTTCAAATCCTGATGAATGCCTGCAAATTTCTGCATCAGCGGATCATAGTCTTGCGGTGAATCCAGCATCGGCCTGAGCGACGTGGCAATATTTTCAGCCGTGCAGTTATCCTGCATAAGCTCGGGCACCACGGCTTCATTGGCGAGCACGTTCGGCAAACTGTAGTAATCGATTTTCATCATGCCGAAGGCTTTGACGATGAAATAGGTGAGCGCCGAAATTCGATATGCCACCACCATCGGACGCTTGGCGAGCAGAGCTTCAAGAGCTGCAGTGCCGGATGCCAGCAGTATCGCGTCCGATGCGATCATCGCCTGATGTGATTGCCCGTCGATAACTTGCAGATTACCGATGCTCCTGCTCTTCAGCAAACTCTCGATTACATCGCGGCAACTCTTGTTGGCCGCAGGAATCACGAAAGCCATGTCGGGATGGTTTTGTTGCAACAGGCTGAGCGCATCCAGAAACACCGGCAGCAGGCGTTGAATCTCGCTACGTCGGCTGCCCGGAAGAACCGCGAGTATTTTTCTATCCTGCGGCAGTTTCAGCAGTTTGCGTGCTGCAGATTGATCCGGCTCGATCTCGAAGCGGTCGGCAATCGGATGCCCGACGAAATCGGCTGCGACGCCGTACCGCGCATAAATCGGAGGTTCCATCGGGAACAGACACAAAACGCGATCTGCGGATTCGGCAATTTTTTTCGCACGTGATTCTCGCCAAGCCCAGATCGACGGGCTGACGTAATGCACCGTCTTGATGCCTTTGCGTTTCAGTTTTTTCTCGAGCCCCAGATTGAAGTCCGGTGCATCGATGCCGATGAAAACATCCGGCTGCCAAGCGAGTACGCGTTCAAAAATCGCGTGCCGAAGTCGCAGCAGCCGAGGCAGGTGTTTAAGTACTTCGGCCAAGCCCATCACGGCCAATTCCTGGCTGTCGTGCCAGGCCGTCAATCCGGCTTGCCGCATCAAATCACCGCCGATACCGACGAACTCGGCATCGGGATGGCGTTTTTTTATCTCGGCAATCAAGCCGGCGCCAAGTTGGTCGCCGGAGGCTTCGCCTGCAATCAGGGCAAATCGAAGTGGCTTGCCCACGACTTAGCGGAGGATGCCGCGTTCGCTGCGGTTGATGAATTCCAGCATCATGCCGACATCGGCGGAAGTCTCCGCACTGGCTGCCAGTTCTTCCTTGACGTCGGCCATGGGTTTGCCGGACATGAAGACGGTACGGTAGGCGCGCTTGATCGCGCTGATGCGTTCGGCGTCGAAACCGCGGCGTTTGAGGCCTTCGGAATTGATGCCGCGCGCTTCGGCGTATTTGTCGGCCACCATCACGAAAGGCGGCACGTCCGCATTAATCAAACTGCCCATGCCGATAAAGGCATGCGCACCGATCTTGCAGAACTGGTGCACGCCGACGAAGCCGCCGAGGATCACCCAGTCTTCGACGATGGCATGACCGGCAAGTGTCGCATTGTTCGCGAAAATCGTGTTGTTGCCGACCTGGCAATCATGGGCGATGTGGACATAGGCCATGATCCAGTTGTCGTTGCCGATACGCGTGCTGCCACCGCCATCCGCGGTGCCGCGACTGAAGGTGGTGAATTCGCGAATGGTATTGCGATCGCCAATAATGAGTTCCGCATCTTCGCCAAAGAATTTCTTGTCCTGCGGATCGCCGCCGATGCTGGCGTGGGAATAGATCTTGTTTTCGCGGCCGATTCTGGTCGGCCCTTGAATTACGCAATGCGAACCGATGCTGGAGCCGTCGCCAATTTCAACGCGGGCGCCGACGATGGAGTAGGCGCCGATCGACACATTCGTGCCGATTTTTGCACTTGGATCAATCAGGGCAGTCGCATGAATCATCAAGCTTTACCCTCTGCACAGAGAATTTCGGCGCTGGCGGCTTCCTTGCCATCCACGCGTGCAACGCATTCGTACATCGCCATATTGCGGATGGTGCGTTTCAGGAAGACTTCGATATCAAGCTGGTCGCCGGGGACGACCATTTTCGAAAAACGCGCCTTGTCCACCTTGACTAAATAAAACAGTTTTTCCGATTTTTCCGGGGCATTGGCCAGAGACAATTGCGTCAGCAAACCGCCGACCTGGGCCATGGCTTCGACGACCAGAACGCCAGGCATTACCGGATGACCCGGGAAATGGCCCTGGAAAAAAGGCTCATTGATGGTGACGTTTTTTATGGCGCGAATGCGCTTGTGCGGTTCCAGTTCAATCACGCGATCTACCAGCAGGAACGGATAGCGATGGGGTAGCAGTGACTGGATTCTGATGACATCGACGGGCAAAGTGAGCGGCATGTTTCAATCTTCTTTTGGATTATTGCCCTTAATTTTACGCGCCATTTCATCCAAATGCTTGAATCGAGCCGCATTTTTTCGCCATTCGCGGCTTTCCTGCAGCGGTGTGCCGGAGGTGTATTCGCCCGGTTCGGTGATCGAATGCGTGACCAGACTGAAGGCATTGATGCGGACTTTGTCGCAGATTTCGATATGCCCGACAATGCCGGCGGCCCCGCCGATCAGGCAGTAGCTGCCAATTTTGCTCGAACCCGCCACCGCCACAGCACCGGCAATGGCGGTATGCGCACCAATCTGTACGTTATGGCCGATTTGAATCTGGTTATCGAGACGGACATCTTCCGCGAGCACGGTATCGCCCAATGCTCCACGGTCAATCGTGGTATTTGCCCCGATTTCGCAACCATCGCCGATGATCACGCCGCCCAGTTGCGGTACTTTGAGCCATTGGCCGGCTTCCATCGCCAGCCCGAAACCTTCCGCACCGAGGACGGCACCAGGATGTATAAGTACACGCTGGCCAATCTGCACGCGTGTTACCAAGGTGACGCGGGCAACGAGTTCGCTGTTGGCTCCAACGTGACAATGTTCGCCGATGACACAGCCTGCACCGATCACGGCATTGGCTTCAATTCGCGAAGATGCACCAATGCTGACAAAGGGCCCGATGCTTGCCGTGGGATCTACGCTTGCACTTGAATCAATCACGGCACTTGGATGGATACCGGGTGTGGCAAGGGACTTTATTTCAAACAATGCCGATATTTTTGCGAAGGCAACGTAGGGGTCCTTGGCGATCAGGCATGGAACTGTCGTCAATTTGGCATCTGCTTCACGCAAGATAAGCGCTTCGGCTTTGGTCTGTGACAACTGTTTTTTATATAGCGAATTTGCCAGAAAACCGATCTGGTTTTTACCGGCGGTCGCCAAAGTGGCGACGCCTATAATTTTCGTATCGGCGTCGCCCATGATTTTCAAATCAAATTTTTCGGCAAGCTGGGCCAGCGTGAAGCATGGACCTGACATGACCGCCCCTGCTTAGAACTGTTGGCCGAAGCTGAATTGCAGGCGTTCGACCCGGTCGCCATCTTCGCTGCGCAAAGGGGTGGAATAGCTGATCGAAATCGGGCCGACGGGTGCTTGCCACTGGAGCGATACACCTGCCGAAGCTCGGATTTCACCGATATCGAAATCGCTGGGTCTGGAGAAAACATTACCGAAATCGACAAAGGCAGAAAGACGCGTGCCGCGTGATTTGCTGAACAATTTCGGAAACAACAGTTCTGCGCTACCGACCGTTTTCACACCACCGCCCAAAGGCTGCAGGAAGCTTGCGCTGTTAATCTGATAGGTCGGGCCAAGGGTATTTTGTTCAAAACCGCGTACCGAGTTTGGGCCGCCGGCATAGAAGTTCTGGAAGAAGGGCAGACCGGCATTGCCGGTTTTTCCATAGCTGTCGCCGTAACCCAGTTCGGTGCTGACCTTGAACACCAGATAATTGTTGATCGGGAAGTAGTGTTCGAAATCGTATTGGAGTTTGTAGTACTCCAGGTCACTTCCAGGCAGCACGATTTCCGCAGCGACACGGTGATAAGTACCGCGGGTTGGCAGCAAATAATCATTACGCGTGTCACGGCCCCAGGAGCTGCGCAGGCGCCAGGCATTGACGTTCCAGAATCGGTTGGGGCTGCAGACGGGAGTCAATGCGCCGCAAACAATGACGATCGGAGTATCTTGGGTGCTTGGATCTGCATCGTCGTTGGTCGATGGTGTCAATGGATTATTGTCATCGTCAACATTGTATTGCGGGCTTCTGAGTCGATCACCCAAGGTGTTGACCAGATAGTTGATGAATGCCGGAGGCGTGGAACCATCGGCAGTTGAAAGCTGGTTCCGGTCAATACCAAGTGCAAACTGGATGGTGTCGGTTTCCGTCAGCGGGAAGCCGAAAATTGCCTCGCCCGAGGCAATCTTGCCGCTATAGCGGGCAAGATTGACGTTCGAGCTGTCGCTGGCCGTCGAGTTGTCCGAGTAATTGATGTTATAGCCGGCGCTGATGCCGTCATCGGTGAAGTAGGGATCGAAATAATTCAGGGTCAGCCGCTTCGAATACGTATTGTTCTGCACGGTGACGCCGAGGCGATTGCCCATTCCGAGAAAGTTGTTTTCATTCAGCTGGACATTGGTGGTTAAACCGTAAAGTGCCTGATAACCGAGACCGAAAACAAAGCTGCCGGAGTTTCTTTCCTTGACGTTGATCACCACGTCGACCTGATCGGGACGGCCTGCCACTTCGGGCGTTTCGATGTCGACAGTTTCGAAGAAGCCCAAGCGTTGCAGGCGGATTTTCGAGCGGTCAAGGGCGGCCTGTGAATACCAGGCGCCCTCAAACTGGCGCATTTCGCGGCGCAAGACTTCATCGGCGGTACGCACATTGCCCGAGTAGCGGATACGGCGGACTTGGACACGTGGGCCCGGTTCGACGACGAAATTGATTCCGATGGTTTTCGTTTCGCGGTCAATCTCGGGCACAGGGTTAACCTTGGCGAAGGCATAACCGATGTTTCCAAGCGTCGAAGTAATGCCGTCCGAAGTGAACTCTAGACGTGAGCGCGAAAAGGTATCGCCTTCCTTTACGAGCAGTAATTTGTTCAGTTCTTCCACCGGCAGGACGGTGTCACCCGAAATGCGAACACTCGATACTTTGTAAATATCACCTTCAGCCATGCTGGCGCTCAGGAAAATATCCTTGCGGTCAGGCGAAATGGCGACCTGGGTCGATTCGATATTGAAATCGGCGTAACCGCGGTCGAGATAGAAATTGGAGAGTTTTTCCAGATCGCCGGAGAGCTTCTCGCGCGAATACTGGTCATCACGGCGATACCATGACAGCCAGTTGCTTGTGCCGGATTCCCATGTTTCACGCAGCTCGGCATCCGAGAATTTTTCGTTGCCGATCAGGTTGATGTCGCGGATACGCGTTGCCTTGCCTTCGGTAATCTTCAAAACGATGTTGACCCGGTTGCGATCAAGTTCGGTGACTTCCGGGACCACTTGGGCATTGTATTTGCCGCGATTGTTGTACTGGCGGTTCAATTCCTGGGTCACACGGTCCAGATTAAGGGGATTGTAGGTTTCGCCTTCGGCGATGCCGACATTCTTGAGCCCTTTTTCAAGTTCTTCGGTTTTGATGTCTTTGTTGCCGATCATCGTTACCGCATTGATGGCGGGACGCTCTTTTACGGTGATGACCAGAATATCGCCCTGGCGTTCGAGTTTTACGTCGGTAAAGAAGCCCGTTTTGTAGAGTGCGCGAATGGCGGCGGCCGATTGGCTTTCACTCATCGTTTCGCCTTTTTCAACCGGCAGATAGCTGTAAACAGTACCGGCAGAAATACGTTGAAGGCCTTCCACGCGGATATCGCTGACCGTAAAAGCTTCAATCGATTGTGCGCTCACGGGGCCAGCTAATGCGGCAGCGAGAGCAAGGCTGAGGAGATGGCGGCGGGCGATGGGTCGCTTCATTGATTAATCCAAAATGGTGGCGGGGTTATCGCCATTAGTTAACGGGTAAATTACGGGTTAATTCAAAAATCCAATTCCAAACGTCAATTCGAGAACAGACGTGCGAAATCATTGTAATGCGCAAGCAGCATAAGGCCAGCCAACAGTGCCAGGCCAATAAATTGCCCCGCCATTTGTATGCGCTCGGCCACCGGGTGGCCGGTCACCAGCTCAATCAGGTAATACATCAGATGTCCGCCATCGAGAACCGGGATGGGCAGCAGGTTCATGATGCAGAGGCTCAGCGAAAAAAACGCCAGAAACCCCAAAAATGAACCAAAACTGGTATTGGCTTCCTGATTAGCCACTTGTGCGACGGTTATTGTACCAGAGACGTTTTTGGCTGAGGCTTCCCCGCTTATCAGCCGTTTCAGCATGGCAAACGTGGTTCTGGTGGTTTCCCATGTCTGCTGGAAGGCTTTCCCGATCGATTCGATCGGCCCGTACCTCAGTATGGTTTTCTTAGGGGGTGTCGATGCCGAGCCGACACCAATTTTCCATTCAGGCTGGCTATTCTTCGTTTCCATGCCCAATAAAGACTTGGTCTTGTCGAGCAACCCAGGTTCAGGGCTGACTTGTTTGGGCTGGATCATCACTTGGCGGGTTTGGCCATCGCGCATGAACAAGACGCTGAGTGCCTGGCCGGGACGGGCTTGTTTGACTACAGCGGGCGCAAGTTGAGCGGCATCGGTGATATCGATGGCCCCGATTTTTGTAATTCGATCGCCGACTTGCAGGCGCCCGACGGCAGCCCCGCCAGGTGCCAGAAAGTCGACAACGGCAGGTCGGGTTGAGGACGCGGCCTTGATTCCGATTGCCTGGAACATTCTGGTCTGATCAAAATCGGCAGGCAGTTGGCTAAGCCTGAGAATGCTGCTTCTTTGTTTGCCGGAAGCATCCTGCAGCACGATATCCACATCGCGCCGATCAATCGCAGCCAGCATCAGTGGTGGTACGGTTTGCGTGAGAGTCGGGGTTTTTGTGCCGTCGACCTGCATCAGTGTGTCGCCTTCATGGATACCCGCCTGTGCGGCAATCCCGGTCGCTTCGCCAAGCAGCGGAACATAGTCGGGCTTTCCAGCGACGAACATGCCCCAGTAGAACACGAGGCAAAGCAGTAAATTGGCCATCGGGCCAGCGGCAATGATTGCAATGCGTTTGCCGACAGGTTGCTGATTAAAGGCTTGGCTGCGTTCTGCCGGAGTAACGAGTTCGTCCCGTTCGTCGAGCATTTTGACGTAGCCGCCCAAAGGAATAATGGCGAGCCGGAATTCAGTGCCGTGTTTATCCGTGCGTGACCAAAGGCTTCGGCCAAAACCTACCGAGAAACGCAATACTTTGACACCACACCAGCGGGCGACGATGTAATGACCGAATTCGTGAAAGGTGACTAAAACACCAATCGTGACAATGAGCCACCAAAACGATCCGATGAGTTCGTTCATTGCATCACCATCTTGTTCACGAACTCCTGGGCCTTGATACGGGCTTGATTATCAACGGCCATTAGGACATCCAGATCGCGAACAGGTTCCGCAGAAAATGCAGAAAGTGTCGCTTCGATGACATTGGCGATATCGAGAAATCTTAATTTTTCGTTGAGAAAAGCATCGACCGCGATTTCATTTGCCGCATTCAGCACGGTTGGCGCAGTGCCTCCGAGCTTCAGAGCATGAAACGCCAGGGCGAGGCAGGGGAATACGGAAGTATCGGCTTTTTCAAAATCAAATCGCGACAAGGCAATCAGGTCGAGCGGTGCAACGCCGGAATCCACCCGCTCCGGCCATGACAGGCCGTAGGCGATAGCTGTTCGCATGTCCGGATTGCCCAGTTGTGCAAGTACCGAGCCGTCAACGTAATCCACCAGCGAGTGGATAATGCTTTGCGGATGGACCACGACTTCAATTTTATCGGCGCCGATGTTGAACAGATGATGCGCCTCGATGACTTCGAGTCCCTTGTTCATCAGGGTGGCCGAATCGACCGAAATTTTTCTTCCCATTACCCAGTTGGGGTGGGCACAGGCTTGTTCCGGGGTGATGGAAGCAAGCGATTCGCGAGTGCGTCCGCGAAAGGGTCCGCCGGAAGCTGTCAGTAAAAGCCGTCTGACTGCCTGCTGGTTTCCGTCCGATGGCAGGCATTGGTAGATCGCATTGTGTTCGCTGTCGATCGGCAATATCTTCGTGCCGTTTTCCCTGGCTGCGCGCATCAGGATCTCACCGGCGACTACCACCGACTCCTTGTTTGCGAGCAACAGGCGTTTGCCGGCTTTCGCGGCGGCGAGTGTCGATGGCATGCCGGCAGCGCCGACAATCGCGGCAAGCACGGTGTCGAATTCCGGTGCGGCGGCAACGTCGCACAAGGCCTGCGGCCCCGACATTGCTTGCGTTGCAAGCCCGAGTTTTTTCAAGCCGTCACGAAGGGCAGGGTAGCCCTTCGGTTCCGCGATTACCGCGATATCGGGCTTGAAATCCGCACAGAGTTTCAGCAACTCGTCGACTTTTGAATTCGCGCTTAAGACTGCGGCACGGTATTTATCCGGATGTCTTGCAATCACGTCCAGAGTCGATAAGCCAATCGAACCGGTGGCACCGAGTAACGCGATATTTTTTATAGATACAGCCATGATTTGCCAATGACGAAAATCGGCAATACCGCCAGCAAACTATCGAGACGATCCATCAAACCGCCATGGCCGGGAATCAGGTCGCTGGAGTCCTTGTAGCCGGAATGCCGTTTCATCAGGCTTTCGAACAGGTCGCCCACCACTGAAAAAATCATCGTCACGATGGTCAACAGCAAGAGCTTGGTCAACTCGCTCCAGAACAGGCCGAGCCAAGGTGTTGCGGCAACGGCCAACAGGAGAATCGCAACTACGCCACCGATCACGCCTTCCCAGCTTTTTCCGGGACTGATGCGGGGCGCGAGTTTTGTCTTGCCGTATCGCACGCCGGCAAAGTAGGCGCCGGTATCGGCTGCCCAGGCAATGGCCACTGCGAACAAGGCCCAGCGTGGTCCGATGACACCATTGCCGTGCAACCAGGCCAATGCGCACCAGGCGGGAACGACACATAAACTGCCGGCCAATAATTTCAGGCTGCGATTAAGTGAGGTATCGGCTTTGGCGAAATCGAAGCGCCATAACCAGAGGCAGACAAACAGCCACCAGACGGCGCCAATCAAACTGATTAATTTGAGCCCGAACAAACCACGGCCACTACCCCAGGCAAGCGCAAGCATCATCAGGGCATTGCCGGCAATATAAAGCGAACGCGGAATATTTTCGGTCAGGCCCGCCAGTGCCGACCATTCCCATAAACCGACCAGCAGCAATGCGGCGACGGCAGCCGCCAGATAGGGTGTCGGCAGGTAATACACGGCCGCCACGGCAATGGGCGCCATTACCAGTGCGGCGAGGATGCGTGTCATTTTCGGACTCATGCTGCCGCATCTCCGGGTTTGACTTGCGCACTCGTTAAACCGAAACGGCGTTCCCTGCTTGCAAAATCATCCATGGCTTGTTGCAAAGTAATTTCATCCAGATCCGGCCAGAGGGTCTCAGTAAACCACATTTCGGTGTACGCCAATTGCCATAATAAAAAATTGCTGATGCGCAAATCGCCACCCGTTCTGATAAATAAATCGGGTGCAGCCTGATCTGCGAGCGACATCCGGGAACCGAGCAGTGCTTCGTCAATATCGTCGGGATGTAAATTGCCACTGGCGATATCAACGGCAATGGATTTTGTAGCCTGGGTGATATCGGCTCTGCCACCGTAACCGGCGGCGATATTCATGTTCAATTGCCGATTATCTCGTGTAAGCAATTCCGCACGCTGCATCTTGTTGCGGATGACTTCGGAAAAATCCTTGCGTTCGCCGATAAAAGTGATGCGTACGCCGCGGCGGTGCAGCTCTTCCACCTCGCTGTCCAGCATGTGCAGGAACAGCTTCATCAATGCTCCCACCTCTTCGGCGGGGCGATTCCAGTTTTCACTGGAAAATGCAAACAGCGTGAGGCTGGCGATGCCGTGCTTGATGCAAAATTCCATGCAGACACGCACGGCCTTCGCGCCTGCCCGGTGGCCGAGGCTGCGCGGGCGATGGCGCCGCTCGGCCCAGCGGCCATTGCCGTCCATGATAACGGCGAGGTGTTTCGGAAGTTGTGGGGAAGAATCAGTCATGCGGTGGCCAAAGCCTTAGACCGCCATCAGTTCTTGCTCTTTTGCTTTCACCACATCATCGATGTCTTTGACGGCTTTATCGGTCAGTTTTTGTATATCGTCTTCCGCTGCACGCACTTCATCTTCGGTAGCCGTCTTTTCTTTCAGCATTTCCTTGATGTGCTGGATCGCGTCGCGGCGTACGTTGCGAATGGCAATCTTGGAATCTTCGCCATCGCCATGCACCTGCTTGGACAGGGCTTTACGGCGTTCTTCCGTCAGCGGCGGCAGGTTGATGCGGATGATTTGGCCGGCAGTATTCGGGGTCAAGCCAAGGTCGGAGGCCAGGATGGCTTTCTCGACCGCGGCCACCATCGGCTTTTCCCAAGGAGTAATAACAAGTGAACGGGCGTCAGCTACGGCAACGGTTGCTACTTGGGAAAGCGGCATATCCGAGCCGTAATAGTTGACCTTGATATGGTCAACAATGGCGGTCGTGGCACGGCCGGTGCGTAATTTGGTGAGATCCTGACGCAGGGCCTCGACGCTTTTCGTCATTCGGACTTGTGCATCTTTCTTGATGTCGATCAGGGACATGGGGCTTACCTAAAACGTGTTGATGGTTCGATTATAGCCGCTGCGGGGCGGCCCGTGGCGATGGTTCCCGCGGGAAAAGCCGATGGGAAGCTCAGGCGTGGACCAGGGTGCCGATTTCTTCGCCGCGCAAAATTCGCATCAGGGCACCCGGTTGCATCATGTCGTATATACGCAGCGGAACCCGGTTGTCCCGGCACAAGGCAAACGCAGCCGTGTCCATTACCTGCAAATTGCGGGCAATGACTTCGTCGTAGGTAAGGTGGTCGAAACGTTTGGCGTTCGGGTTCTTTTTCGGATCAGCATCGTAGATGCCGTCAACTTTGGTCGCCTTGAGCAATAAATCGGCACCAATTTCGGTTGCGCGCAGGGCGGCAGCGGAATCTGTCGTAAAAAACGGGTTGCCGGTACCGGCAGCAAAAATGGCGATACGACCTTTTTCCAGATGGCGGATGGCACGGCGGCGGATATAGTCCTCGCAGACCTCATTGATCTTGATCGCACTCATCACGCGGGAATAGGCGCCTTGTTTTTCAAGCGCGTCGGCCATGGCGAGAGCATTGATGACGGTAGCCAGCATGCCCATATGGTCGCCGGTAACGCGGTCCATGCCGTTTTCGGCAAGTCCGGCACCGCGAAAAATATTGCCGCCGCCGATGACCAGTCCGATTTGTGCGCCGGCTTTCTGCGCCTCGATGATGTCTTTCGCCATCGCATTGATGACGACAGGGTCGATGCCGTAATTTTCATTGCCCATCAGGGCTTCACCGGAGAGTTTCAGCACGACGCGACGGTATTTCAGGGGCGAGGGGCTCATTTCACTTACTCCGGTTAGGCAAACAGCGGGAGTTTAGCGGATTTGGCCCATCGCTGTCGCGCTAAATCGCGATTCCGGTCTTGTTTCGCTCATTGAAATTGCCAAGCAAACCGCCAAGGAAACTGTTTGCCAGCCAGCCTCGGCAGGCTCAAGCCAAGGGCGTGCTTCGTTCGAAAATCACGTAAATCTTCCTGGCGGCTTCCAGTGTTTCCCACGTGCCTTTGAAGCCGGATGCGATCACGAAATTATCGCCGGGGCCGACGGTAATTCCGATTCCCGATTCATCGGTAATGCGGATGCGGCCCTGCAGAATGTGGCAGAACTCGTTTTCGCTGTAACTGACACGCCAGAGTGCCGGTGCACCTTCCCAGATACCGCAGTGGAATTCATTGCCGGGATCCGAAAACATGTTCAAGGTTCTTTGGCGGGAGTCACCGCGGATCATTTTTTCGTCGGCGACATCGTAGTCGGTGCGCTCGGCGGCCTGGTCCGAAAAGGCATGGAAGTGTTTGGGTGTCATCGGATAATCCTTTCTGCTTGCTTGCACGGTACTCGAAAATTATTTACTGGAAACCTCGACGCAATTCTTGCCGTTCTGTTTCGCCAGATAAAGCGCATCATCGGCAGCGGCAATGACCAATTCGGCGTTCGCGCCGGCATGCGGACGAATGGCTGCTACGCCCAGGCTGACGGTGACGATGCCGCGAGCGCTTCCAACATGCGGTATTTTCTCGGCTTCCACCCGTCTGCATATTTCCCTGGCAATGGCGCCGGCTTTGTCTGTATCGCTATCGGTGACGACGATGCCGAATTCTTCGCCGCCATAGCGGCCCGCAGTGTAGTCGCCATTGGCAAGAGCACTCTCGATCACTCCCGCAATCCGACGCAGGTAATCATCGCCGACAAGATGGCCGTAGTGATCATTGATTGCCTTGAAGTCATCCACATCAAGAAGAATGAACGCGAGGCTTTCGCCTTTGCGATGGGCTTCGCCCCAGGCCGTGTGCAGCCGTTCGAGCAGGCGGCGGCGATTGGCAAGATCGGTCAAGGGGTCGAAATAGGAGAGTCGGGTCAACTCGTCGTTCATATGGCGTAATTCATGTCCGCGCTTTTCCAGTTCACTGGTTCGTTCGCTGACGAGGCGCATGAGTTTTTTGGCTCTCTCTCTGAGCGAGCTTTCACGCCAGCGAATGAAAAACAGCAATGCGCTGGCCGCGATGCCGACAATCAGCAACAAACCCCAGTAAGAACGCCACCATGGCTTGGGCACGACAATCGGAATTTCGATGGGTCTGGATTCGATGCCGGCGTAGTTTTTTGCCTCGACTTTGAAAACATAGTTGCCGGGTGGCAGATTGGCCAAGCTGTGCTGGTTGCTTTGCTGCCATTCGCCGGGTTTTGCATCAAGCCCGACCAGCTGCATTCGATAAAGGGATTCCGATTCGCGCTCGCCCGTCAGCAAAGCAAATTCGAGATCGATTTTCGATTCGGCATTTTCCAGCACGATCTTTTTTGTGCTGTCCTGGTTCAGTTCTTTCGAGTTCACGCGTGCGCGCTCGAGATGCAATTGTGCAGGCTGAAGTTCGGCAGTATTGGTGTTGACGTGAACGGCCGCGCCGCCGATCGTGCCGAGCCAGGCGCGGCCATGATAATCAAAATTCAATGCGCCACTATTGCATTCATCATGCGGCATGCCATTGGCGCGATGGTAATCGATCGCCCGATAACGACCATCTTTTTCATGATGCCAGTAAGCCGCACCGTAATCGCTGCAGAGGATCAAATCGCCACGGCTGTTCTGAATCGCGCCATAGACAAAATGATGCGGAGGCTCGGGCAGTTTCGGTTCCGTGACAAGTCTTGGCTTGTCGGAGTCGCTGATATCAATCCGAATCAGGCCGTGGTAGCGCGAGCCGATCCACAAAACGGGTTTGCCGTTCTTGTCGGGATACAAATGCGCCATCGCCAATTCGTTGTCGGGTATTTCGCTATTGCCGACCGTGAACCGTTTCCATTGGCCATTGCTGAAACGCGTCAATCCTTCGGTAAAACTGCTTATCCATAGCACCGGTTTTTCGTCGCTGCCGGCATTGACAATGCTCATCACGCGTTCCGGTGCTTCGCCCTTGCCCGATTCAAACCATTGCCATTGTTTGCCGTCAAACAGCGCGATGCCATGGCGGCGCAGGCCGACCCACATCCTGCCATCGTTCATTGCGTACATCGTGGAAACAGCTTCGCGTTCTTCTTTCGGCCACGGCGTCGGCAATTCGCGGAATTTTTTGCCTTCCTGCAAGGCAATCTGTCCATTCCACAGGCCAACCCATAAAGGGCCGCTTGGCGGGCGAGCCAGACTGCGGACAATCATTGCGGGCAGGCCGGATTCGGTTCCGAATTTTTTCCATTCGCCGTTTTCGAAAAGATGCAGGCCATCGCCATCGCTGCCAAGCCAGAGTCTTTCCTGGCCATCGGGATCGTGTTCGAATTTCACTGCCCAAACACCATTGGCATTGTTGCTGATCCGGCTGACGGTTCTTAAATCGCCACGCAAATGCAGGCGGGCCATGCCATCGTCGGTGCCAGCCCATAATTGCGATTGACCCTGTGCATTGTGGGCAATGGCAAGGGAGCGTACGCGTCGATTATTCAGCGGGTCTTTATTGTCGTATCGCAGCCACTGGCCATTGCGAAAACGCGATATTCCGTTGCGGGTACCCACCCAGATTTCGCTGTTGCCATCATCTTGCGGGATGACTTCGAGGTCATGAACATAATTGCCGGTCAAGGCGCCGGATTCTTCGGTGAATCGTTGCCATACGCCATGTTGCAGCCGGGCAACACCACCGGCATAACTGCCGGCCCAGATACTGGTACTGCCATCGTTCTCATGCACGCTTCGCAGACTGCTTATCTCAAAAAAACGGGGTTCACCCTGGATGGGAACCGATGTGCACGCTGCTTTGCCAATGCAGCGGTACAAGCCTGCACCGTAGGTGGCGATATAAAGTATTTCCTCGTCGGCATTGTCGGCCGGCAATAGCAGGACATCGAAGATTTGCTGGTGCTGCAATTCTGCGGGTAATGTTTTTGAATGCCATTGCTTGCCATCGAATTCGGCGACGACCCCCGAGTCGGTCGATGCGAATAATCTTCGGCCATGGACTGAATTGAAAAGGCGGAAGCGCCTGACATCGGTACCAGGAAAATCCTTTCCGGACTCGTAGTGCTGCCATTGTTGACCATTCCAGCGAAACACACCGTCGTTCGCGCGTGCTGCCCACACTTCATTTTTACTGATTGCCAAGACCGACGTAATCATTTTTGAATGGCCAGGGCCGGGCAACTCGCTGCTGACAAATCGCAGGCCGTTGAAACGGGCCAGACCGCGCATGGTGCCGACCCAGACATGGCCATCGGGAGATGCTGAAACCGAGACTGCTGTCAGATCAGGCAGGCCGTCGCCCACGCTGAATAAATCGATCGGAGGTCTGCCAATGCTTTCGATGTCAATGGCAAGACCGGAACTGCCTGCTTGCGCAAAAAGGGAAAAGGACGCTGCATATAAAATCAGGGCGCAAAAAAACCGGACTAGCATGCACATCCCCTGAAAGCTTCTGGGTTTCGCGATTAGGACGCAGAGATTCCAGACTAACGCATGCAAGCTTCAAGGCCAATGCTTTGCAAAACGCGAGATGTCAAATCTTGCTACAGGGGCAACTCGATCAGAGATGGCGTCGGGTTGATTCGTTATCGGGTAGTTCGGGCAAACTGTCATCACAAATGACTACCTGATTGCGCCCTCTGTGTTTGGCGGCATACAAGGCCTTGTCGGCGCGTTCGAACAGGCTGTCGGCGTCGTAGCCCAATTCGGGATTGGATTGTGAGATACCCATGCTCAAGCTCAGACCGGTCAAGTCGGGCTGTGCATTTCGAGCTTCGTTTTCGACACTGAGGCGAATTTTTTCCGCGAGGGCGTAGGTAGCCTCGATGGGCTGATCGGCACAGGCAATCACGAATTCGTCGCCGCCGAAGCGAGAGAATAAATCTTCGCTGACAAGATGCTGGCGCACGATGCCGACGACCAGTTTCAGGGCATTGTCGCCGGCCAGATGCCCCTGCTTGTCATTGATGGATTTGAAATGGTCGAGATCAAACACGATCAGGTTCATTGTGCGACTGAATTTGGCCAGATGATCGAGCGATTTTCGCAAATCCTGCGAAAAGGCTTGACGATTCAGGGTGCCAGTCAAAGGGTCGTGTATTGAAATTTCCCGCAGTTGTTCCGAATGTTGTTTCAGGTGTTGATGTGCCGATTGCAGTTGGCGCTGTTTGCGGGCCAGACGCTCTGTTTCTGCAGTGAGATGGGCAGTGCGTTTATTGCTGTACCACCAGCCCAAAAACAGAATGATGCTGGCCAACAACACCAGCCATGGCCAGCGTGCCGGCGCTTCTTTCACCAGAATGATTTTGGTTTCGGGAAGGGGAGCTGGAAGGGAACGATCTTTGGCATTGACAGTTTGTTGCGATAATTCGGAAACGGGAATGCCTTGTCTGTTGGGAACGGGAAAATTTTTATTTTTTTCGTCGGTCGTGAAATCCCCGGTCTGTGGACCTTGTGATATCGGTATGTCTGTACTCGGAACAGACTCGGCAGGTTCCGGCTGGAAAGGAAAATTTTGCTGTTGCTGCATGGTCGCCGGTGGTGGCGGCGGTGGCGGAGGCGGCAGGGTGCCGGGAGGTGGCGGCGGAGGTGGTGTGCCGGGTGTAGGAGGCTGACCATTTTGCGACTGCATCCCCTGAGTCGATGGCGGGTTTTGAGCAAAGGTATCGTGCGCCATCATCAGGCCGAGAACCAATAGCAGGCAAGAGTTCATCCAGATTGTTTTTTTGTTTTGAATGGCCATTTGCTGGTGTCGTCCGGATGCAGTTTTGCCGTATTGTTGTCGGGAATCATGCCGTTTTAATAAAACAAAACACCCGCCAGTGCGGGTGTTTTTTCGGATGCGGAAAAGATGTCAATTCATCAGGTTACGTGTCTTGACGGCAGCCCATGCGATAAATCCAAAACCCAGTATCCAGCCGATATCAACAGGGTTGCCGGTAGCGTATTGTTCAATTCCGACCAGATAGGTATAAGCCTGGTTCGCAATGAAATAAAGCAGAATGCCGATCACCACATACCACCATGCCCGGCCTACTTCGCCACCCGAAAACGACGAGGCGAGCAAGATAGTGACTGCCAGCAATACCGGATCAAAAACCAGATAACCGATTGCCGCCAGTTTCACGACAAGATCGGGATCCATCAGTCCTTCCAGATTGGCCTTGTAGGCGAAAAATCCGGATATCGCCAGTGCGGCTAGTGCCAATGCCGTACCCCACATGGGTGATTCCAGCCCCAGCGAACGCTTGAATATCAAAAGACCGGCGATCATGAAAGGACCGGTCAACAGATATCCGATATCGGAGTAATAAGGATAGGGCGTTTCAGCGCCACCGTTAAGCAGAGGGTACGCCGCGAATATCGTCGCACCAATTCCCCATGCGAGCACGCCGGCGCCGATGGCTGCCCATACTTTGCGCAGCGGACTTTGATCCGGAAACGCACTCATGGCGGAGAAACAAAGAAAAGCCGATATCAGGCTTGAAAGGGTTTGCAAGGCGTTCGAGTAATACAGTCGAAACTGCATATCGGTACCCGTGAACGGAAAAACACAAAGCAGCAAAGTGGCCGCTATCCAAATAATAGCCCCTGATTTTAAAAACATATTCATACGAAATCCCCCCTGGGTTTGCTACGTCATCATGAAATCATGCTGTAAAAATTTCCTGTCTGTTTTTTTTAATTCAGTGATGTGAACCATGGCCATGGGCAAGCTTGTCGTAGATCGGCTTGAACATGTCGTCGGCTTTTTTCGGACCCAGCATCATGCTGGCGTGCAATTTGCATTTGTCCAGGAATTCGGTCGGATATTGATGCGGGGGCAAGGTAAGCGCAATTTCTTCCACTCGTTTTGCCGCACCGGAGCCGTAAAGGGATTCGAGTAAACGGGTTACGTCATTCTGCATGGCGACATGTGAATAGAAAACATGCGGCTGGGTTACGGCCGATGCCTCGACAGGAAGTGCTTCGGAAACGGCGTGTTCCTGCGGCGGTTCCGGCTCTGCTGCAATAACGGGTATCGTCTTGACATGTTTTGCGGGATCAAGCCGATCGATGACTTCTTCCAGTTCGCATGCCGGAAATGCCTGATTTGAAAGATCCATCAGGGTTGCCGGTAGCGACATGACCTTGGTTAAATTCAGATGCGGAATTTCATTCAATGCGATGTCGTTCGGCTTGTTCAGATAGCTGATGCAACAGGAGGCACCCTCGCTGATCGAAAAAAAACCAGACTGCATCTGGGCATCGTCTTTGCCCAGGAAATAGAAAAAAAGTTTCGCCGATTTGCGATTTTGCCTGATACTTTCCAGAGCTGCGTGTAGTTCTTTCAAGTCAGTCATCGCCGGTCCCTTCGAAACAGTGCGAATTAAACGTCAAAAAATCGAGTAGAGACATCGGTGTTTCGAGGACGCCACTCACAATCTGTAGCTTAGAGTGCCTGAAATACCGGCTGGCTGCCAGTGGGTAAATTCTGGAGTTTTCGGGCTGCCTTGTGGACCTCCGGAATACCGAAACCACAATGTCCAAACAATGCATATGCTTCGACTTCACGGCAGTGGCTTCAAATTCCCGTATTATTTGCTGCAGCGCACTAGACAAATGCAGGGTGACATCATGTTGAAAAAATACCCGGGCTTGTTCGTACTTGCGATGCTCCTATCGGGCTTAAACCCATGCATTGCCGGCGTACTTTCTGATGGCGCCATGAAAAAAGCCCACCAGGCAGGTAGTGTGCGTGTGCTGGTAATGCTGCAGGATGAAAGCAGTGCGCAAATAGAAAAGAAAAGCACCGCGCAACGAAAATCGGAAGTCGGCCAGAAAATATCTTCGGTCTTGAATCGACTCGCGATCAGGAATATCCGCGTCTACCACCGGTTCAATTTCGTGCCGGCCTTTGCGATCGAGGCAACGCCGGTGATGCTGCGGAAATTGCAGGCAGACCCGGCCGTGAGCCGCATCGATATTGATGCGCCAGGTTTCGGTGATGCGGTCACTCCGGATGAATCCTCGGTATTGAACAATGTCAGTCCTTTGCAGGGGCTCGGGCTCGACGGTACCGGGATGAAAGTCGCCGTCATTGATTCCGGCGTGGATACCGACCATGTCGATCTGCAACCGCGCCTGATCGCGCAGCAATGTTTCTGCTCCAACAGCAATGGCGTTGGTGGTTGTTGCCCGAATGGACAGGCAACACAATCGGGTGCGGGGGCTGCCGAAGACGGTCACGGCCACGGTACCAATGTAAACGGCATTATCGTCGGGCAGGGTAGTGTGTCGCCCAGAGGCGCGGTGCCGGGTGCCCAGCTTGTCGTCGTTCGGGTACTCGATAACAACAACAGTTTTTGCTGCAGTTCCGATGTGGTGGCGGCGATGGATTGGGTGGCGAGCAACCATCCGGATGTGGATGCGGTGAATCTGAGCGTGGGTACTGGCGCATTGTTTCCCGGCAACTGCGACACGTCGACTTCCTTTACCCAGGCGATGGCCGTGGCCGTGAATAATCTGGTTGCCAATGGTGCAGTCGTGAGTTCTTCGGCGGGTAATCAGGGCAATAGCAATGGCATGAGTGCTCCGGCCTGCGTACAAAATGCACTCAGTGTCGGGGCGACCTGGGACTTCACCGGCGGTTCGATCAATTTTCTCGGCTGCACGGATACCTCCACCGCGCCGAAGAAACCGGCCTGCTTCAGTAACCGGAGCGCCACGACGGATATATACGGCGCGGGTGCTTTCGTCACCTCGACCGGATTCAATGGTGCCACGTCCACGTTTGGCGGCACGTCGATGGCATCACCAATGGCGGCTGCCTGTGCCATCGCCCTGAAACAGGCAGTGCCTTTTTCCACCGTAAGCCAGCGCATGGATGCAATGAAGTTGGCGCCTACGAGTGTGACCGATACTGTCTCGGGCAGAACGTATCCCTTTCTTGATTGTGTCGATGCCTTGCAGGTGTTGATTGGCGATGTAGCGCCCACGCTGAGTCTTGCCGACGTCAGCGTTGTCGAAGGCCGAAGCGGAGTGCGCATCGCCGGCTTTGTCGCGACTTTATCGAAACCAGCACCCGTGGGCGGCGTGAACTTCAGGCTGGCAACCACGAATGTAAAATCCAATGGCAATGCCGCCATCGCCGGGCAGGATTACGCCGGCATCGCATCGACACTGATCACGATTCCCGCCGGCCAAAGCAGCGCGAGCTTCAATGTGAAAGTTTTCGGCGACACCAAACAGGAAGCAGACGAGATTTTTCAGGTACTTGTCAGCAATGTGAATGGGGCAAATATCGAACGTACATTTGCCGTTGGAAACATCCAGAACGACGATGGTGGTCTGTGAGGCAGCTGGATTTTGATAACCGGTTTGTCCGTGAATTACCGGCGGATCCGCAAAGCGGTCCAGGCACCCGGCAGGTAAAGGCTGCTGCGTATTCCTTTGCGTCACCGACGGCAGTCAGCAACCCCCGTTTATTGGCGTATTCCCCGGATGTAGCCCTGATGCTGGGGCTGGAGGATGCAGATATCCGCTCGGAGTCATTCCTGCAGGCGTTTTCCGGCAATGCCTTGCTTCCGGGCATGCAGGCTTATGCGGCCAATTACGGCGGCCATCAATTCGGCCATTGGGCCGGGCAGCTGGGTGATGGTCGCGCGATTGCCCTTGGTGAAGTCATTGGGCCACAGAAGCAACGCTACGAGTTGCAGCTCAAGGGGGCGGGACCTACACCTTACTCCCGGCATGCCGATGGACGTGCCGTCTTGCGTTCCTCGTTGCGCGAGTTTGTTTGCAGCGAAGCCATGCATTTTCTCGGCGTACCGACGACGCGGGCATTGTCCCTGATTACCACCGGCGACGATGTGGTGCGCGACATGTTCTACAGCGGCGATGCAAAGCCGGAACCTGGCGCGATCGTGTGCAGGGTATCGCCGAGTTTTATACGTTTCGGAAATTTCGAATTACCGGCTTCGCGAGGAGATACCGAATTGCTGGGGCAACTGGTCGGGTTCTGCATTGATCGCGATTTTCCGCATCTGAAAAATCGCGGAGAAAACAGGATCGCCGACTGGTTTCTGGAAGTTTGTGAAAGTACGGCAGTACTCATGGCGCATTGGATGCGAGTCGGCTTTGTTCACGGCGTCATGAATACCGACAATATGTCGATACTCGGCCTGACTATCGACTACGGTCCCTACGGCTGGCTTGAAAATTTCGATCCCGACTGGACGCCGAATACGACCGATGCCGAAGGTCGCCGCTATGCCTATGGCAAGCAGCCTGCCGTCGCCCAATGGAACTTGAGCCGGCTTGCCGGAGCCATTGCTTCCTTGTTGCCGGATCATGAAGTCCTGCATGCCGGATTGAATCGTTACGGTGATGTATTCAATGAAAAACACCGTGAAATGAATGCGGCCAAACTGGGTTTGCTGCCATCGCATGAAGACGATGCCGTTCTGGTGCAAGACTTGTTCAAGCTGATGCAAAAACTGCAAATCGACATGACGCTGTTTTTTCGTGCGCTTGCCGCTATCGATTTGAATGTGGTTTCACTGCAACCGTTCGAACCGGTTTTCTACGATGCCGGTTTGCGGAATTCCGATGGTAAGGATCTGCTCGCCTGGCTGGCCCGCTACGCAAGCAGAATCAGGCAGCATGAAGAACCGGATTCGCCGCGACGCGACCGCATGAATGCCGTCAATCCACTTTACGTGCCCCGTAACTGGCTGGCGCAGCAGGCGATCGATGCGGCCGAACAGGGCGATGCCACGGAGTTGCATGCCTTGATGGCGGTCTTGCGTAACCCCTACACGGAACAAGCTGGGCGGGAACGCTTTGCCATGCCGAGACCGGAATGGGCACGAAATCGTGCAGGCTGTTCGATGCTTTCCTGCAGTTCCTGATTTAAAAAAATAATGCGGAAATGTTTTTCGCATGCGAAATTATTTGCGCGAAAGCCTTGAATTGACAGGCTGTAACGGCATTGGGCAGATTCGACAGATCGAAACTGTCTTCACCTGGCGTGAAAAATCCGTTCATTTTTACGTGCTGTAACAGGCTGATTCAGTTAAGCACTCATTTTGACCACTTGTCACATCTGGAACAATAAATGTGTGACGTGGTCGCCGAAATTCAATATTTGTGTTGCCTAAACTGCGCCCATCGACTGAGCCCTTCCTTTTCACTTACGGAGATTACAGATATGCGCTTTACAAAAACCTTGCTGGCAACTGCCTTTCTTGCTGCCCTGCCTATGATGGCAAGCGCAGAATCCGATTTCCAAACCGGTGCCGGTGCGCTGAACGCCAACGCACGTCTGGATTTTCGTGTAGTCATTCCAAAGTTCCTGCGCTTTCAAGTAGGCAGTGCCGGCGGAACGGTTGACTTGGTTGAATTCTCGGTTCCCGCTGCCAACGTCGGCGACGGTACTGATATCGCCCGTACCAATGGTGGTGTCGTGCCAGTGCTGCTGCAGAGCAATAACGGCAATGTGAGCCTGACCGGTACAACACTTGGCCAGTTGAACAATGGTGCCGGTGAAAACATTTCCTTTGCTGAAATTCTTTCCACCAGTTCTGATCCCAATTTGAATGTGCCTACATTGGTTGATGGTGGCACCAGTGCTGCCGTTACCGTGACGCCGAACGTGGGTACACGTGTTGTCAACCGCACCGCCAACTGGTCGTTTGCCTATAGCAACACCAACTTTGTCGGCGCTGGCAGCTACGGCGGCGTCAACGTCAACAACGGTCGCGTCACGTATACTGCTTCCTTGCCGTAATTAGCGACACGCCTTATCGTTTGCAAAAGGGCTGTCCTTCGCCGGGCAGCCCTTTCGTTTAGGAGGAATGGATATGATGAATGCTCCGTCCATTGGCAAGGTGTCCGGAATTTCGCAACTCTGTGTACTATTCAGTGTTGCCATGGTGCTGGCGTACGTCCCGGTGGTGCATGCCTATACAGTCAATATCGCGACCGGAACCAAAGCCGCCTATTTACGCGTCGGCGATGGCAGTACTACCGGCGGTTTCTATAATGCCGGTGGAACGCCGGCCGCTAACACCACAGTCAATCTGGTCAGCGTGACCGTCCCTGCGGCATCCGTCGGTAACACCGTTGACCAGGCGATGACAGGCACGGGTCGTCTGACGAGTGATTACGATGGCTTTGCGTTCTGCGCCGCAGGTCAGGTCTATATCGGGGCTTTTTACCGACTCAACAGCACTGCCAATCAAAGTGCCACGCTAAGAGTTACGGCACCCACGTCGTTGACCAACGCCACTGGCGATACCATTCCGATGTCGCAAATTCGTTGGACCAGCAGCGGTAACGGCGATACAGGTGCTCAGCCTATCCCTGCCGGCACATTTAGCGGCGGCACACAAACCCTGGCCACCTTGTTGCGCAATACCTGGAATGAAAGTTGCCATAGTTTTATTTATGGCAATGATGCCATCGTGGCCGCAGGCACCTATAACGCCCGCGTCACCTACACGCTGTCAACGCCATGATGACGAACAGATTTATCTTTGGGTTTTTATTGATCGCGATTATCGCGTGGCCGGTCAATGCTGCTGCACAGGCTTATCCTGTTGATGACAGCGCCAGCCAAGTTCTGGGGCCGGGGTTGTTGAAAATGCGCTGGGATTCCGCGCTGCCAAAACCCGGGCAAGCTTCCACCATTACCGGGCATGTAGTGGTACTGGTTCGTCTGGACGTTTCGCCGTGGCGTGGTCGCCATGCTCGTATCTATCAAAAGCTTCCCTCCGTTCCCGCTGGTGCCATCAATGCGCGATGGACATCGAACGGTACACTTTTATCGGGCGCGTTACGTGATGGCGAAAGAACACTGGTGTATTCCGGTGTCATTAACTCGGACCGACTTGAAGATACTTTCCGTCTAAGCATTCAGGCCGACGGGGAACGTGTTGAACGTCCGCAAGCCTTGGCGTTTTCATTTGAAATTGAACTGGAGCCGCAACCATGAAATCCGCCTGGCTACTTCTGACATCGGCTATTGCCCTGCAAGCTTTCATGACGGACCTTTACGCACAAGAATTTGCCGTAGTGGTGACACCTCCGCGCATTGAAGATCGTGCCAAGCCCGGCAACCTGTATCGCAATATTATTGAAATCAACAATACGTCTAAAAAAGCGGCAAAATTCGGCATACAGACAGCCGATTGGACGCTCGATGGCACGGGCTCGGCCGTATTTACGCAAGCACTTGCTCCGGGCAGTTGCAGGCCATGGGTGGGCATCGAAGCCGCCGAAATTATCGTCAAGCCGAACGGAAAACGCCGCTTTCGGTTTGAAGCCAATATTCCGGCTGATGTTGCGCCGGGCGAATGCACCTTTGCCATCATGATAGAAGGCGAACCACAGATCATGGGTGGTCAGGTCGCGATGCCGGTAAGTGGTCGCATTGGTGTCATCGTGTATCTTGCGATCGGTGATGCCAAGTCCAATTTACAGATGAAAAAGAGCAGCGTCGCGAGTTTGCAGGGCAATGTGTTGCCGGTTTTGCAGTTTCAGAACCAAGGCAATATGCATGGTCGTCTGGAAGGTTTTCTGGACGGCGTGGATGCCAAGGGTAAACGCATTATCCTGGTACCCGATAACAGCCCGATTCTGATCGGAGCCATTCGTGATATTCCGCTGTATCCACAGCCCGAAGACAAAAATGGAGCGGTGCCGATCATTACTTATCCGTTGCGTATCAAGGGCCGACTGGATTCGGCCGAGCAACGAATTGATATCGAGCTGACAGTATCGAAATGATGTGTAGAAACCTGTCGTGCAAAACGCCGCGCATCATCACGCAAAGAGCCGTTATTGTGCTCGCGATTTTGTTCGCCTTGTCGAGTGCCGCGTTGGCTGATGAAATAAATGCAAAACAGACGGAAAACGAAGAGGCCGGCAGGGAAGCCTTGCCGTATCGAGATCGCATTATCGTATCGGACAAATTGGCAGCATTGCCCATAGATGAAGACGATGAAGAATCATCGGACTCTCTGCAACGATCAATGCATGTCGAATGGATTGCCCATCAATCCCGGCAAGGTGATGTCGAAACCCGCGAAGCTGGCATTGCTGTCGGCGGCTTTTGGGAAACGGAAAACTGGGGCAGTTTTTCTGCCGATGGTGTTTTGTTTTACGGTGATCAGGACAATCCTTACACCGACGGAGATGCTTGGCGGGGCAGTGCCACGTTGTGGCAACGAGGGCTGAACATGCCAGGTGGCTGGCAGGTCAATAACGGGTTGGGCGTTTTGAATACCCCGCTGCCTAACTTGCTTCGCGAGCAGTATCGGTTTTTCCTGCCTAGCGTTCCCATGCTGGGTGTCAGCAGCGAATGGCTGCAACGTGATGACGGCTTGCAAATCCAGGCGTCAGCCGGGCGGGGTGGTGTGTATGCTGGCGCACGCTTGAATGGCTTTGAATCTGGCGACGGTTCTGTTGCCAGTCTGGGTGCGCAATGGGGTTGGGCGCCGGGATTCACGGGTGCATTTTCATTGCTGGCCACCGATGGTCGTATTGTTCCGGATGACCAGGGTTTGCCCCAATTCCAGAATGGTGAAACGAGAGCTTTATTGTTCGGCAATCGTTGGCAAGGCCTGCACGATAGTTTTACCTTGAACCTGCAGGCAAGCGACAACGATTCGTTGCAGGCAACAGGTGCATGGCTGGATGCGCGTGCCAATCGCGGTCGCTTCACCCATCGTTACGGTATTTTTTATCTTGAACCGGACCTCGCCTGGGGGGCGTTTCCGATCAACAACGATGTCAGTGGTGCGTACTACCGGCTTGACTACCAAAGAGCTCGCTGGAGCTGGAATGGCAGCCTTGATCGCATTGACAGCATTTCGGGCAATGGCTTTGCAGGCTGGTACAGCAATGGCTACGTGCGTTATCAGGCCAATCCGCGTCTTGGTTATGGCGGCGGTTTTTCAATGCGCGAGAGTGACGGGGCAAGTGCACAAACCGCACAAATTTTTATCGATAGACAGTGGCGAATGGGGCAGACACGTTTCCAGTACGATCAGGCGCACGACAGCAACAGTGCCAATAGCTGGCAAATAGTGATGGACCACAGCTTGCCGCTCAAACAAGGCGCACGACTTTCCATTTCCGCCGGTATAGGTGAAGTAGCCAACGATGCTGTTGATACCACGCGCACCGCGACAGTGGCGGCCTATGGCGGCTTTGATGTGGGTGATGGCTTCAGTATTGACGGCACCGTGCGTTGGAATCATGATGACGGCCCGGATAGTTCGCGATCTCTCGATGCCAATCTTGCACTGCAATGGAAGTTATCGAGCCATTGGTCCTTGCTGGGTAATTTGACGGCCTCGCGTGGTTCGCAACGCTCGCCCTTTGTGCTCGACCCATTGGGGAATCCAGCCGACTTTCAGGCTTTACCCAGCAGCCGTTCGATGTATTTGAGTCTCCGTTACGATTTCAATGCAGGCAAATCGAAATTCATTCTGGGCGGTTCAAACAATTCGGGTTCAGGCCGGGTAGTCGGTACCATTTTTCTGGATGAAAACGGCGATAAGGTTCGTTCGGCCACAGAGCAAACGGCTGCAAATATCACCGTTTTGCTCGATGGTCGTTATACCGTGCGTACCGATCAGCAGGGAAGATTTGAATTTACTCGTGTTGCCGTGGGCAAGCATACCGTCACCATAGTTCCTGACAACCTGCCGCTACCATGGTTTGTTGATGAAGATAATTTGCAGCAACTGCTTGAGGTGGAAGTGCGCCGGGATACCGTAATGAATATTCCTGCAACTAGACAGCGTTGACCTGCACAAGCAGCAGTAATCCCGAATGCCGGAAATTTTTACCCGCTGCAACAGGCTCTAATCGGTATGTAGCCTTAAGTGAAATGAAACTCGGCGCAACGATTCTGCGAAAGGCGCCGACGATCATGCCAGTCACTCCATCCGATAACTACCTGACGCCTTACGAAAAAGGC
>CAWKHT010000009.1:0-1388858 GCA_963849575.1 uncultured Gammaproteobacteria bacterium
CAAGACTTGTTCAAGCTGATGCAAAAACTGCAAATCGACATGACGCTGTTTTTTCGTGCGCTTGCCGCTATCGATTTGAATGTGGTTTCACTGCAACCATTCGAACCGGTTTTCTACGATGCCGGTTTGCGGAATTCCGATGGCGAGGATCTGCTTTCCTGGCTTGCCCGCTACGCGCGCAGAATCCGCCTGCATGAAGAACCGGATTCGGCGCGACGCGATCGCATGAATGCAGTCAATCCGCTTTACGTGCCCCGGAACTGGCTGGCACAGCAGGCGATCGATGCGGCCGAGCAGGGCGATGCAACGGAATTGCATGCGTTGATGGAGGTCTTGCGTAATCCATACACGGAACAAGCTGGGCGGGAACGCTTTGCCATGCCGAGACCGGAATGGGCACGAAATCGTGCCGGTTGTTCGATGCTTTCCTGCAGTTCCTGATTTAAAAAAATAATGCGGAAATGTTTTTCGCATGCGAAATTATTTGCGCGAAAGCCTTGAATTGACAGGCTGTAACGGCATTTGGGAGATTCGACAGATCGAATCTCGTCTTCACTTGGCGTGAAAAATCCGTTCATTTTTACGTGCTGTAACGGGCTGATTCAGTTACGCAGTCATTTTGACTACTTGTCACATCTGGAACGATAAATGTGTGACGTGGTCGCCGAAATTCAATATTTGTGTTGCCTAAACTGCGCCCATCGACTGAGCCCTTCCTTTTCACTTACGGAGATTACAGATATGCGCTTTACAAAAACCTTGCTGGCAACTGCCTTTCTTGCTGCCCTGCCTATGATGGCAAGCGCAGAATCCGATTTCCAAACCGGTGCCGGCGCGCTGAACGCCAACGCACGTCTGGATTTTCGTGTAGTCATTCCAAAGTTCCTGCGCTTTCAAGTAGGTAGTGCCGGCGCAACGGTTGACCTGGTTGAATTCTCCGTTCCTGCTGCCAATGTCGGCGACGGAACTGATATTGCCCGTACCAATGGCGGCGCCGTGCCAGTGCTGCTGCAGAGCAATAACGGCAATGTGAGCCTTACCGGTACAACACTTGGCCAGTTGAACAACGGTGCCGGTGAAAACATTTCCTTCGCTGAAATTCTTTCCACCAGTTCCGATCCGAATTTGAACGTGCCTACATTGGTTGATGGTGGCACCAGTGCTGCCGTTACCGTGACGCCAAACGTGGGTGCCCGTGTTGTAAACCGCACCGCCAACTGGTCGTTTGCCTATAGCAACACCAACTTTGTCGGCGCAGGCAGCTACGGCGGCGTCAACGTCAACAACGGCCGCGTCACATATACTGCTTCCTTGCCGTAAATAGCGACACGCCTTATCGTTTACAAAAGGGCTGTCCTTCGCCGGGCGGCCCTTTCGTTTAGAGGAATGGATATGATCAATGCTACATCCATTGGCAAGGGGTTCAGAATTTCACGACTCTCCGTACTATTCAGCATGGCCATGGTGCTGGCATACGTACCGGTCAGTGCATGCCTATACAGTCAATATCGCGACCGGAACCAAAGCCGCCTATTTACGCGTCGGCGATGGCAGTACTACCGGCGGTTTCTATAATGCCGGTGGAACGCCGGCCGCTAACACCACAGTCAATCTGGTCAGCGTGACCGTCCCTGCGGCATCCGTCGGTAACACCGTTGACCAGGCGATGACAGGCACGGGTCGTCTGACGAGTGATTACGATGGCTTTGCGTTCTGCGCCGCAGGTCAGGTCTATATCGGGGCTTTTTACCGACTCAACAGCACTGCCAATCAAAGTGCCACGCTAAGAGTTACGGCACCCACGTCGTTGACCAACGCCACTGGCGATACCATTCCGATGTCGCAAATTCGTTGGACCAGCAGCGGTAACGGCGATACAGGTGCTCAGCCTATCCCTGCCGGCACATTTAGCGGCGGCACACAAACCCTGGCCACCTTGTTGCGCAATACCTGGAATGAAAGTTGCCATAGTTTTATTTATGGCAATGATGCCATCGTGGCCGCAGGCACCTATAACGCCCGCGTCACCTACACGCTGTCAACGCCATGATGACGAACAGATTTATCTTTGGGTTTTTATTGATCGCGATTATCGCGTGGCCGGTCAATGCTGCTGCACAGGCTTATCCTGTTGATGACAGCGCCAGCCAAGTTCTGGGGCCGGGGTTGTTGAAAATGCGCTGGGATTCCGCGCTGCCAAAACCTGGGCAAGCTTCCACCATTACCGGGCATGTAGTGGTACTGGTTCGTCTGGACGTTTCGCCGTGGCGTGGTCGCCATGCTCGTATCTATCAAAAGCTTCCCTCCGTTCCCGCTGGTGCCATCAATGCGCGATGGACATCGAACGGTACACTTTTATCGGGCGCGTTACGTGATGGCGAAAGAACACTGGTGTATTCCGGTGTCATTAACTCGGACCGACTTGAAGATACTTTCCGTCTAAGCATTCAGGCCGACGGGGAACGTGTTGAACGTCCGCAAGCCTTGGCGTTTTCATTTGAAATTGAACTGGAGCCGCAACCATGAAATCCGCCTGGCTACTTCTGACATCGGCTATTGCCCTGCAAGCTTTCATGACGGACCTTCACGCACAAGAATTTGCCGTAGTGGTGACACCTCCGCGCATTGAAGATCGTGCCAAGCCCGGCAACCTGTATCGCAATATTATTGAAATCAACAATACGTCTAAAAAAGCGGCAAAATTCGGCATACAGACAGCCGATTGGACGCTCGATGGCACGGGCTCGGCCGTATTTACGCAAGCACTTGCTCCGGGCAGTTGCAGGCCATGGGTGGGCATCGAAGCCGCCGAAATTATCGTCAAGCCGAACGGAAAACGCCGCTTTCGGTTTGAAGCCAATATTCCGGCTGATGTTGCGCCGGGCGAATGCACATTTGCCATCATGATAGAAGGCGAACCACAGATCATGGGTGGTCAGGTCGCGATGCCGGTAAGTGGTCGCATTGGTGTCATCGTGTATCTTGCGATCGGTGATGCCAAGTCCAATTTACAGATGAAAAAGAGCAGCGTCGCGAGTTTGCAGGGCAATGTGTTGCCGGTTTTGCAGTTTCAGAACCAAGGCAATATGCATGGTCGTCTGGAAGGTTTTCTGGACGGCGTGGATGCCAAGGGTAAACGCATTATCCTGGTACCCGATAACAGCCCGATTCTGATCGGAGCCACTCGTGATATTCCGCTGTATCCACAGCCCGAAGACAAAAATGGAGCGGTGCCGATCATTACTTATCCGTTGCGTATCAAGGGCCGACTGGATTCGGCCGAGCAACGAATTGATATCGAGCTGACAGTATCGAAATGATGTGTAGAAACCTGTCGTGCAAAACGCCGCGCATCATCACGCAAAGAGCCGTTATTGTGCTCGCGATTTTGTTCGCCTTGTCGAGTGCCGCGTTGGCTGATGAAATAAATGCAAAACAGACGGAAAACGAAGAGGCCGGCAGGGAAGCCTTGCCGTATCGAGATCGCATTATCGTATCGGACAAATTGGCAGCATTGCCCATAGATGAAGACGATGAAGAATCATCGGACTCTCTGCAACGATCAATGCATGTCGAATGGATTGCCCATCAATCCCGGCAAGGTGATGTCGAAACCCGCGAAGCTGGCATTGCTGTCGGCGGCTTTTGGGAAACGGAAAACTGGGGCAGTTTTTCTGCCGATGGTGTTTTGTTTTACGGTGATCAGGACAATCCTTACACCGACGGAGATGCTTGGCGGGGCAGTGCCACGTTGTGGCAACGAGGGCTGAACATGCCAGGTGGCTGGCAGGTCAATAACGGGTTGGGCGTTTTGAATACCCCGCTGCCTAACTTGCTTCGCGAGCAGTATCGGTTTTTCCTGCCTAGCGTTCCCATGCTGGGTGTCAGCAGCGAATGGCTGCAACGTGATGACGGCTTGCAAATCCAGGCGTCAGCCGGGCGGGGTGGTGTGTATGCTGGCGCACGCTTGAATGGCTTTGAATCTGGCGACGGTTCTGTTGCCAGTCTGGGTGCGCAATGGGGTTGGGCGCCGGGATTCACGGGTGCATTTTCATTGCTGGCCACCGATGGTCGTATTGTTCCGGATGACCAGGGTTTGCCCCAATTCCAGAATGGTGAAACGAGAGCTTTATTGTTCGGCAATCGTTGGCAAGGCCTGCACGATAGTTTTACCTTGAACCTGCAGGCAAGCGACAACGATTCGTTGCAGGCAACAGGTGCATGGCTGGATGCGCGTGCCAATCGCGGTCGCTTCACCCATCGTTACGGTATTTTTTATCTTGAACCGGACCTCGCCTGGGGGGCGTTTCCGATCAACAACGATGTCAGTGGTGCGTACTACCGGCTTGACTACCAAAGAGCTCGCTGGAGCTGGAATGGCAGCCTTGATCGCATTGACAGCATTTCGGGCAATGGCTTTGCAGGCTGGTACAGCAATGGCTACGTGCGTTATCAGGCCAATCCGCGTCTTGGTTATGGCGGCGGTTTTTCAATGCGCGAGAGTGACGGGGCAAGTGCACAAACCGCACAAATTTTTATCGATAGACAGTGGCGAATGGGGCAGACACGTTTCCAGTACGATCAGGCGCACGACAGCAACAGTGCCAATAGCTGGCAAATAGTGATGGACCACAGCTTGCCGCTCAAACAAGGCGCACGACTTTCCATTTCCGCCGGTATAGGTGAAGTAGCCAACGATGCTGTTGATACCACGCGCACCGCGACAGTGGCGGCCTATGGCGGCTTTGATGTGGGTGATGGCTTCAGTATTGACGGCACCGTGCGTTGGAATCATGATGACGGCCCGGATAGTTCGCGATCTCTCGATGCCAATCTTGCACTGCAATGGAAGTTATCGAGCCATTGGTCCTTGCTGGGTAATTTGACGGCCTCGCGTGGTTCGCAACGCTCGCCCTTTGTGCTCGACCCATTGGGGAATCCAGCCGACTTTCAGGCTTTACCCAGCAGCCGTTCGATGTATTTGAGTCTCCGTTACGATTTCAATGCAGGCAAATCGAAATTCATTCTGGGCGGTTCAAACAATTCGGGTTCAGGCCGGGTAGTCGGTACCATTTTTCTGGATGAAAACGGCGATAAGGTTCGTTCGGCGACAGAGCAAACGGCTGCAAATATCACCGTTTTGCTCGATGGTCGTTATACCGTGCGTACCGATCAGCAGGGAAGATTTGAATTTACTCGTGTTGCCGTGGGCAAGCATACCGTCACCATAGTTCCTGACAACCTGCCGCTACCATGGTTTGTTGATGAAGATAATTTGCAGCAACTGCTTGAGGTGGAAGTGCGCCGGGATACCGTAATGAATATTCCTGCAACTAGACAGCGTTGACCTGCACAAGCAGCAGTAATCCCGAATGCCGGAATTACTTTTTACCCGCTGCAACAGGCTCTAATCGGTATGTAGCCTTAAGTGAAATGCTAAACTCGGCGCAACGATTCTGCGAAAGGCGCCGACGATCATGCCAGTCACTCCATCCGATAACTACCTGACACCTTACGAAAAAGGCAATCAAAACCAGACGACGAGCTGGCGCGAATGCATTTCTTTTTATGAAAAGCTGGCTGCCGATTTTCCATCGGTGCTGCATTTCGAACAGATAGGCGTATCGGATAACGGCATTCCGATGCATGCCGGCATCATTACTTCGGATGCCGTGTTTGACCGCGAACAACTGAAGCGCGAAGGCCGCCCGGTATTTTTCAATAACAATGGCATTCATCCCGGTGAGCCGGAAGGTATCGATAGCTGCATGGCATTGGTGCGGGATTTCTGCATGCAACCAGAACGCCTTGCGGCATTGGGCCGCACGGTATTTTTATTCATTCCGGTTTACAACGTTGATGGCTGTTTGAACCGCCAGAATACTTCCCGCGTCAATCAGCAAGGTCCGGAAATGTTCGGTTTCCGCGCGAATGGCCGCAATCTTGATTTGAATCGCGATTTCATCAAGTGTGACAGTCTGTCGGCACAGGTATTCAATCGTTTTTTCAGTGCATGGTCGCCGGATGTGATGGTGGATACCCATACATCGAATGGCGCCGATTATCTTTACACCATGACATTGATTCAGACCCAGGCAGATAAACTTGGCAATGAGCTTGGTGGTTTTTTACGGCACGAGATGCTGCCGAAGATTTACGACGATATGGAGGCGCGTGGCTGGCCGACCTGTCCGTATGTCAATCCGGTAAAGCAAACGCCGGACGATGGCATCGAGGATTTTCTCGAAGTGCCGCGTTTCTCGACCGGCTATGCCGCCTTGCATCACACCATCGGATTCATGCCGGAAACGCACATGCTCAAACCGTTTGCCGATCGTTATGCCTCGATGCGTGCGCTGGTGGAAACGGTACTGGATTTCACGATTGCCAATGCCGGGAAAATACAGGCATTGCGTACAGCGGAAAAGAAAGCCGCTACGGAGAAAACCGAATGGCCGGTGCTCTGGAAAGCCGATCACGGCAAGCCGTCCACATTCCGCTTCAAGGGTTTCAAGGCGATTCATTCCCCCAGCAAGATCGGGAACTACACACGCCTTTCCTATGACTGTAACCAGCCCTGGGAAAAAGATATTGCCTATTACGATCACTTTGTCGAAGACGTGATCATTGCAACGCCGAAAGCCTATCTGATTCCGCAAGCCTGGCGCGAAGTGATCGAACGGCTGCAATGGAATGGCGTTGAAATGCGGCGGCTTGGCGAGGATCGCGAATTCAAGGTGCAGACCTATCGCATCAAGCATGTCACGTCGCGCGCCACGGCTTACGAAGGCCATATGTTCCATGACGACTTGGAATTAAGTACGCAAACCGAAACTATCCATGCCCGGGCCGGCGATTTCTTGCTGCCGCTTAATCAGTCGAACGCCCGTTACGCGGTTGAAACGCTAGAGCCGCAGGCGCATGACAGTTTTTTTCGCTGGGGTTTCTTCAATAGCGTGCTGGAAAAGAAGGAAGCATTTTCCGATTATGTTTTCGAAGACAGCGCATATGAAATGCTGCAGGAAGAACCGGAATTGAAAACGAAATTCGAGCAATGGAAAAAAGAAAATCCGGAATTGCTGTCGGATCAGAACGGCAGTGCTCGATTTTATTTTCGCCAACGGCAAGCGTTTCAATGAACCCGAGTGGCGGCGTTATCCGGTATTTTCACTATTTGATTCGTAGGAGGGCCCTTGGGCCCGACCGTTCTGCGACAACATTTCGGGCCCGAGGGCCCTCCTGCGTATTGGTTTTATTCCGATTCCACTTCGGCCAGATCCAGCACCCATTGCGGCACGACCGGTTCGCCTTCGTAAAATGCTTTCGGCTTTTTCTCCGCCAAAGCCCAGCGGTGTATCCAGCTGGGTCCGAAACGGCCGGTGAAAGTGTCAGCTCTTTGATAAGCCGGGTCGCGCATGCTTTCTTCCAGCGTGACGAATCGATAGCCTTTTGCACGGATTGCCGCAATCAGGTCGCCGTAGGTGTCGGCATTCAATTCATTGGCGTGCATCAATAATATTTGTGGCAGGTTATAGCCGAGTAGATTTATCGAAGCATGTTCGAAGAAATCGACTTTTGCGACCATGTACGGAACATAGTCACGGCGCAAGCGGGCCAGGGTCTCTTTATTGTCGCCGCCTTTGGCCAGAACTTTTCGATACGCGAATGCATAAACCCATTCACCGTTGTCGACCGTCACTGGCGCAATCCGGTAGCCGTGTTCGCTCAGGAATTTCTGCAACGCCGCTTTATCTTCCGGCGTTCGTCCCGCACGCAAATACGGATGACGAAACCATTGCGGTGTTTGTTTATGCTTGGCAAGCAGAGGTCGCAATTGCTGCTCGCCTTTCAAGATATTTTCTTCGTAGGCCTGTAATCCGACATCATGCAAACTGACATGGCCGTAAGTGTGGTTGCCCAATTCAAAGCAGGCATCAAGCCAGTCATCCAGCATCGCAAGCCGGTTCTTCTGTAGCAGATCATCGGAATACAGCTTGCCTTCATTCACGAAACCGATGACCGGCGCTTTCGCTTTTTTCATTGCCCCAATCAGTCGGCGATGATGTTGCCTGATACTCCTGGCCGATAGTGAACCCCGGTCTTCCCAGGCCTGGTCACTGCCGACGACCCAGGGCAAATCATCAATGGTGATGACAATTCGACGATCGATATCGGCAGGGGGCGACGGATCCCCGGCAAAGCAGGGAGAAATGCAGCAGCCAAGCATGAAAACGAGAAGAAAACGAAGTCGATAAGTGAGCATGAAAATACCTTGGTGCCGAAGTTGCATGAAGAGATAAACGATGCGCAGCCTTGGGGCAGGTAGCCCATTGTAATGCGCATTCATGTGGCTTGTTCAGTTAGTCACTCCGGAACAACTTGGTCCGAGCCAACGCCCGGTTTCGATAATGCGAATCTTCATCTCGCCCGCATTGTGCGTCATCTCTATTTCGCCATGGATATTGGCCGGAGTGTCCACAATGAAATTTGCCGTGCCGTAGCCGGGGTTTTCGCCGGTACAGACGATCTTGAATTTTTGCTGGGTTTCGGTAGCGGTGATAACACTTCTTTTGCAGGTCTTGTTGCCGTCATTACTGAAGGCACCACGTTTTAGATCCTCGCTGGTGATGCATTTCAGCACTACCTGCCGGCTGGTCTGGCCCGAGCGTGCCTGCATTGCTGCCAGAACTTTTTTCTTTTGGTCTGCCGGTAATTTCGCCAGAGTGCTTGCCGGTATGGAATTACCGGTCACGGTCTTTTCAAACACCAGCTGCCAAGCGCCCGGCTTGACGTTCATCTTGCTGCTGTCGGCCATGGCCGTACCTGTCACAACGAGTGCGAGCAGCACGATACGAAATGAAATAGGCATGGCGTTAACTCTCCGGTTCTGAATTGAAGTCATTCCAGAAAACCTTATACGCGCAAACACGGGATTAGCCAAAACAGCAGAAAAAAAGCCCGCGACAGGCGCGGGCTTTTATTTCAAACATGAAGGCTGGCAATCAGACCTGCATTGCCTTTGCTACTTCAGCCGCATAATCTTCAACGACTTTTTCGATGCCTTCACCAACGGCAATGCGCTGGAAGCCGACAACGTCGGCACCGGCAGCTTTCACTGCGGCTTCAACGGACAGATCGGTATTCAGCACATACGGCTGGCCGTACAGGGTGACTTCGTTGACGATCTTGGCGATTTTGCCGCCAATGATTTTTTCCAGGATTTCGGCAGGTTTTGCCTTGTCCTTGTCGGTCATCTTGGCCATTTCAATTTCTTTTTCCTTGGCAACGAAGTCGGCCGGTACATCGGCTGCCTTGTTGTAAGGAGGGTTCATGGCAGCAATATGCATTGCGATGCCGCGAGCCAGATCCATGTCGCCGCCTTTGACTTCCACCAGCACGCCGATACGGCCGCCGTGGATGTAGGCTGCAACATTGTTGGCCGAGTCGATCTTGATCATGCGACGAACCTGGACGTTTTCGCCGATCTTGGCGATCAGTGCAGCGCGCACTTCTTCAACCGTGCCGCCTTCGACTGCTGCCGATTTCAGGGTTTCGATGTCGTCGACTTTCAGCGCCGCATCGGCGACTACTTGAGTGAACTTTACGAAATTGTCGTCTTTGGCAACGAAATCGGTTTCGGAATTGATTTCCACCAACACGGCTTTGCCGCCTTCGGATGCCATTGCAATGCGGCCTTCGGCAGCGACGCGATCGGCTTTCTTGTCGGCTTTGGCCAAACCTGTTTTACGCAGGTATTCCATAGCGGCATCGATATCACCAGCATTGACTGAGAGTGCTTTTTTGCATTCCATCATGCCGGCGCCGGAGCGCTCGCGCAGTTCTTTTACTAAACCGGCTGTAATTTCCATGTATTACCTCTCTAAATTTCTAAGACAACGCGGCAGCCGAAGCTGCCGCGTGTGGATGTATCAATTCAAGAAACGAATTATTTGGCGTCGCGTTTGTCAGCGCGTGGAGCTGCACCGTCACGGCGTGGTGCGCCTTTCTTGGCTGGAGCCGGTGCGCGGCGTGGCGCGCCTTTCTTGTCTTCCTTCGCCATCGGGTTGCCTTCGGCATCCAATTCAACGAATTCGTCATCACGGGCTGCCATCTGCGGAGCAGCGGCCTTGCCTTCCAGCACGCCGTCTGCAGCAGCGCGGACGTACAACTGGACGGCGCGAATGGCGTCGTCGTTGCCCGGGATTGCGTAGTCGACCAGGTTAGGGTCGTAGTTGGTATCGACAACGGCGATCACCGGAATGCCGAGTTTCTTGGCTTCCTGCACGGCAATGTTTTCATGGCCGATGTCGATGACGAACAGCGCGTCAGGCAGACGGTTCATGTCCTTGATGCCGCCCAAAGAGGCTTCCAGCTTGTCGCGTTCGCGACGCAGGCCGAGTACTTCGTGCTTCACCATTTTTTCGAACACGCCGTTGGTTTCGTTGGCTTCCAGTTCTTTCAAACGGGCAACCGAGGCTTTCACGGTGCGGAAGTTGGTCAGCGTACCGCCCAACCAGCGCATGCTCATATAAGGCATGCCGCAGCGGGTCGCTTCTTCTTTTACCGATTCACGTGCCGAACGCTTGGTGCCGACGAACAGGATGGTGCCGCGCTTTTGGGCAATGGCCGAGATGAAATTCATCGCGTCATTGAACAAAGGCATGGTTTTTTCGAGATTGATGATGTGAATCTTGCCGCGGGCGCCGAAGATGAACGGACCCATTTTCGGATTCCAGTAACGGGTTTGGTGGCCGAAGTGAACGCCGGCTTCCAGCATTTGACGCATAGTGACCTGGGGCATGAGATGCTCCTAAAAGAATGAAATCAGGGCGGTCAGGCAATGATTTCGGGGTTGGGCCTCCACATAGGCTCCGTTCCGAACCTGGTAAACCAGGCACCCCGGGACGGGAATCTTCCATGTGTGTGAATTCACCGATAACGTTCGGCGTGGACGCTTGCTAGGACTTGAGTTCTGGCAAGCCCGCGATTATATAGGGCTGGCCTAAGTGCTTGCAAGTATTGGATAATGTCGGTCGTGTCTCAGTTTGAATATTTAGCTTGAAATAGAGCTTTGTTCATGTTTCTGGCCTTCCAAATTGACTAAAACCGGCATGTGCTGTTGTGTAACAGGAATATGAACAGGATTAGGTCGAAAATGTGACCTGTTTGGGGGTTTTATCCGTTTATATGTGAGACAGTGCACAGATCAGATATATACGTTTGGCACATTGTATATACAACTGGCTGATGATACCTTGCCGCTTACCGAATCGAATTGCTGACTATGAACATCACAATCCCGCCAAGTATTGAGGCCAAAATCGCCCAGGTAGACCATGGGCGAATCACGCCAAAAGAAGTGAATGAGTGTTTTGAAAACCATTGCGGCATTCGATACTGCTACGACAAAAGGCCTGAACACCTTGACCGAAACGGCCAACCCTCCCCATGGTTTGTCGCCGAAACTAACCATAAACGCCGGCTGAAAATTATGTTTGTAATCGATGACGGTCAAATTCACGTCAAATCAGCATACCCGGCGACAGACGATGTATTTAACATTTATAAAAAATATGCCAAATAATTGAACGAACTAACCTAACTAACACACTAAATATCAAACTAACTTAACTAGTGAATATAGAGAAATGGAGATGACAATGGCTACGCACAGCAACTCAAACCAACGCGAACCGTGGGAAGACATGGATGCGGATCTGGAACAAAACACAGTTGCCGCGACCGATGAACAAACCGCGCAGATTGACAATGCGCTTGGCTTACAACTGATCTCAATTCGTCTGCAACACGATTTGATCAACAAATTGAAAATGATCGCCGAGCATCACCAAGTCGGCTATCAGCCGCTGATCCGCGATTTGCTGAACAGATTTGCCACGTCTGAAATTCGCTGCATTGCTATAGCAATGAGCGAAAAGGCGAAGCAGTTTGAAGAGAGTGTCAAGGGTGAAAAGACCCCCGCTCCCATGGAGCCGATTGACAATTTCCTTGCCCGAGAGGGCATGCGGAAACAAGCTTAAAACTAAACCCCGCTCTGGCGGGGTTTTTTATGTCTTTTTCTTATATGGGCCGCGTGGCTTTGCTTCAGGCTCTACAACAAGGGCCGCGATATCTTCTAAGCTCCAAACCTTTGTAGAAATTCCAGCTTCCATGGCAGGGGTAACGCGCAGGGTTTTATGGATGCGGCCAAAGTTGTAGTACATGAAGTGCAGGGCGACTGCGTGAGCGTGGTTTTCAGCCTTTTTGCTGAATGCATTGGTCAGGCGAGTAAAGCGGCGAATGCCCATGCGCATTGTCAGATTCTGGCGTTCTACATAGCTCGTGGAGACCTTAGACAATTCTGGGTCACCGTTTATCTTGGCTTTAGTTGAGCCGGTATATGGAGCGGGGCTATAGCGGCGGTCCACAAATTGCTTGGCATCGTGTCCGTAATGCTTAATAAGCATCCCGTAATCAATATCGCCGCCAAAGGCATTTTCAACTGCTTTTACGTACATCCGATTGCCGTCTGTGCTTAGCTGTATGCGGTTTGCAAGGCGGGAGGCCAAGTCCTCAGTGAAAGCCATAGCGACCTCAGCAGTGCGCTCTCCAACGAGCCAAGAAGCAATCAATTTTGTGTCTGGGCAGATGGCAGTCCATGTCCAGATATCACCGTATCCGGCTACGCCTTTGAATTCTTCTGGGATGTTGGCTTGTTTGGAGTAGCAAAAAGACCAGATTTCATCGCACTGAATTTGCTTGCAAGGCAGGTTACGCAAAGCCTTGTCTTGGTATTCAGCACATGCCATACCAACGTCAACAAGGAGCTTAGTCACAGTATTGATTGAGCAGTCAGCAATGCGAGAGGTAGAGCGCAGGCTGTTCCCTTCAACCAGAAGGGAAAGGATTTGGGCGCGTTGTTTTAGTGGCATACGATTCATAATGAACATTATACTTGACCGCTCAAGAAATGCAAGCATTTTTACAATTAGTTTGTACGAATGCTTGCATTATTTGTTGATCTGATATTAAATGCAAGCATCCCGACAGGAGTATGCAAGCATGACAATCAAGACAGGCAAAGCAAAAGGCGGCGTGGCAAGGGCAGAGGCATTGGACCCTGAGCGCCGGAAGGAAATAGCTAGAATCGCAGCAAGTGCGCGGTGGTCCGGAGATATTCCGAAAGCAAATTATGAGGGGATGCTCAATATTGCCGGGGTGGAAATCCCGTGCGCAGTCATCGAGCAAGGCGATAAGGTAATTCGTGTAATTGTTCAGCGTGAAGTCGTTGGTCTATTAACTCTCAGCAAAAAGGGGAATCTGGACCGGTACTTGCAAGCTAAGAATTTACAGCCGTTTGTGCCAGAAAAATTCAGGGGAAAGTCTCTGGACCAGGCCGCAATTGTTGTGGAAATGAATGGCAAGAAAGCTCACTGTTATGAAGGTGAGGATATTGTCGATTTATGCAAAATGTACTTGGATGCAAGAACGCAAAACGCCCTCTTGCCGGGACAAGTACAGCTGGCGGAAAGAGCCGAAATTCTTGTTACATCATTAGCCAAAACGGGCATAACCGGTCTCATTGACGAGGCGACCGGATACCAGCAATTTAGGGCACGTGACGCGCTCCAATCTTACTTAAATCGAGTATTAAGGAAGGAGTTAGCAGCATGGGTCCAAAAATTTCCAAACGAATTTTTCAGGGAAATTTACAGGTTAAAGGGGTGGGCTTGGACCGGAAGCAGCAGAAGGCCATCAGTTGTCGGGAAATACATCACCGATATCGTTTATAAAAGGCTTGGACCGGGTGTTCTGGAAGAGTTAGAGCGGCTTAACCCAAAGACAACTAAAAACAGCCGGTCCGCAAAACATCACCAATGGCTAACTGAAGACGTGGGGCACCCCATGCTTGCTCAGCATTTGTATGCGGTGACTGGACTAATGAGAATGTCTGGAAGTTGGAATGAATTCAAAATTCTTTTGGAAAAAGGCTATCCAATAACAAGAGATGACGGTCAATTAAAGTTATTCATATGACTTGGACCAGCGTTTCTCTGCTGCTTTCTTAGCAATCTCTGACCGCTCTTTAGCGGTCAGTTTTTTTGCGCGTGCTACACCGCCCTTAAGGCCACCTTTCCGGCCCAAAGCTACTGCTGCTGGGTCTTTTCCGTTATCTGGTGCCGTGTCGTCTTTCTCGCCCGTAGCTATGTCAACTATGAGCTTGGCTAACTGGTTTGTGTCACGAGGGCGTGAAGGTTTTTTCATGGTGCCGATTATAACACCGGCCAAAAATGGCTGGGTTTCAAACTGAGACACTGCCATAATGTCGCCCTATGAAGATCACCATCAAAACCCCCGAAGATATCGAAAAAATGCGCATTGCCGGCCGTTTGGCGGCCGAAGTGCTGCAGGTAGTGGCTCCCCACGTCAAACCGGGGGTTAGTACGGCAGAGCTGGACCGCATTTGCTACGAGCATATCGTGAACGAGCAAAAAGCCATCCCGGCCAATGTCGGTTACAAGGGGTTTCCGGCCACGATTTGCAGCTCGGTCAACAACGTGATTTGCCACGGTATCCCAAGCCCGCTAAAGATCCTGAAAGACGGCGATATCGTGAATATCGACGTGACGGTAATCAAGGACGGTTTCCACGGCGATACCAGCCGCATGTACGTCGCCGGTCAGCCCTCCGTAATCGCCAAGCGTCTGATTGACGTCACTCGCGAGGCCATGTTCAAGGCCATCCGTATCGTCAAACCGGGCGCAACCTTGGGTGATATAGGCCATGCAATTCAAACCCATGTTGAAGCCGAACGCTTTTCCGTCGTGCGCGAATATTGCGGCCATGGAATCGGTCGTATCTATCATGAAGACCCGCAAGTGCTGCATTACGGCCAGCCGGGCACCGGCGTCATCCTGAAAGAAGGCATGACCTTCACGATCGAACCGATGGTAAACCAGGGCGCGCGCCATACGCGTCTGATGCCGGATGGCTGGACCGTGGTCACGAAAGATCGCTCATTGTCGGCGCAGTGGGAACATACGGTGTATGTCACGCATGACGGCGTGGAAATTCTCACTCGCGTTCCGGGTGACGATAACGAGCTATGAGTGAATCTTTTCGCTTGGCCGATGCAACGAAGGCCGAGCGTTTGGCGCATGCAGAGACGGCGAACGAATGGCGCGATGTTGCCAGGCAAATGCTGGCGGAACATTTGCAGCAACTGCGCGAGCGATTTGAAAAGAACGAAGCGATAGAAAAACTGATTGCCGCCCGTTGTGCCATGGTCGATACCATCGTGCAATCGGCCTGGCATCGTTGCTTCGGAAATAATATCGATATCAGTTTATTGGCGACCGGTGGGTATGGCCGGACCGAAATGTATCCGCATTCGGACATCGATCTGCTGATCGTTGCCAACAAGAAACAACAGAAACAGTACTCGGGTGCCTTATCCGGTTTTTACGCCTTGCTCTGGGATTGCGGTTTGGCCAGCAGCCATGCCGTCCGTTCGGTGGATGAATGCCAGCAGGCAGCAAAGGAGGACATTACCGTTTTGACCGCGTTGATGGAGCTGCGTTTGCTTGCCGGGCCAGACGTGATTCCGGATTTGAACAAACAACTATCCACAAAAAATCTCTGGAGTGCGAAAGCGTATTTCGCCGCCAAGCGCGAGGAGCAGCGCGCACGCCATGCCCGCTTCAACGACACCGCCGATAATCTCGAACCCAATCTGAAGGAAGGTCCCGGCAGCTTGCGTGATTTCCATACGCTGAGCTGGATGGCAAAGCGTCTTTACACGGCCAACAGTCTGCATGATCTCGTGCCGATTGGCGTATTGGGCGAGGACGAATATCAAAGTCTGGAGCGTGAATGGCGGGTACTTGCACGACTGCGTTTCGGCTTGCACCTGATTTCAAAACGCAAGGAAGAGCGTCTGGTATTCGATCATCAGAAAGTATTGGCCGCGTTGATGGGTCTGAAAGATATCAGCGCCGACAATCTTGCCGTCGAACAAATGATGCAGGATTTCTTTCGCAGTGCCGCCACGATGCGCCGCATCAATGACAGGTTGTTGCAGCGCTTCGACGAGCAATTGGCAGGCAAGGTGAAAGTGTTGCCGGTGGCGAACGGATTTGAATTGCGCCAGGGGTATCTGGCCATGACCCATCCGGCTACCCTGCAGGGTGGCATGATGAATGTGCTGCATTTGTTTGAAGTTTGGGCATCGCAAAAATCCGATTGCGGATTGCATTCGGAAACCGCACGCTCGCTTGCGGAAGCTTTGCCACTGATCCGAGCCTATTCCGAGGAAACTCCGGAGGTCCACGAAAAATTCCTGCACCTACTGCAACAGGAAACCGCCGTATTGAGTTTGACCAGAATGGCACGGCTGGGTGTTTTGTCGCGTTATCTGCCTGCGTTCGGCAAAGTCGTGGGCCGCATGCAATACGATCTGTTCCATGTGTACACCGTTGACCAACACACGCTGACCGTATTGCGCATCATGGACGGTTACATGCATGGACCTTTGGAAGGGTTTTCGATGGCACACGAAGTGGTGCCGCATCTTCGCAAGCCGCATTTGTTGATATTGGCGGGATTGTTCCACGATATTGCCAAAGGCCGCGGTGGTGATCACGCCATTCTTGGCGCCGACGATGTTCGCGAATTCTGTGTCGCGCACGATATTTCCACTGCCGATACGGAATTGCTGGCATGGCTGGTGAAAGAGCATCTGGTGATGTCGGTCACGGCGCAGCGGCAGGATATTTCCGATCCCGAAGTCGTTACGCGTTTTGCCACACGCGTAGCAGACCGCGAACATCTGGAATATTTGTATTTGCTGACCTGTGCCGATATCGCCGGTACCAGTCCAAAATTGTGGAATGCCTGGAAAGACCGTTTGCTGGCCGATTTGTATACTGCGACGCGATTCGTCTTGCGGCGCGGACTCGAGAACAAGCTCAATGCCGAGGACATCATCAGCGATACCCGCGAAACGGCATTGGCAACCTTGATGGATCTGGGCGTCGATGCGGATCTTGTAGTTGAACTGTGGAAGTCATTTCCGAATGAAGCGTTCCTGCGTTATCGCCCGGAACAAATCGTCTGGCAAAGCGAGGGGATATTGAAAAACCTCGTGCATCCATCGCAAATTCTGGTGCGCGGACACCAGGCAGACGGCAGTCTTGAAATATTTGTCCGCACACAAAATCGCGATGGCTTGTTTGCCGCACTGGTAGCCACGATAGACCGCTTGGGCATGAGTGTTCTGGAAGCCCGCATTTTGAATTCCAGCGATGGTCATGCACTCGACAGCTTCCAGGTACAAGCCGCAAAAGACGATCGCCATACCCACCAGGATATTGTTCGCGCCATCGAGATCGCTTTGCGCGATCCTTCCCGCGTGCATCCGGCACGTCGAATGCTGCCAAGGCATATCAAGCATTTCAAGGTGCCGACACGTCTGGATTTCACGGCATCCGAAGATGGCACGCGCACACGCCTGAGTTTGGTGTGCACCGACCAGCCGGGTTTGCTCGCCAAGGTTGCCGCCATCTTGCGTACGCAGCATATGCGCGTACACGATGCCCGCATTGCGACATTCGGTGAACGCGTCGAAGATTTTTTCCTGATCAGCGACGAGCAGGATCGCGCTATCGTTGACGAACATATTCTGGAACAATTGCAAACGCACTTAATCGCCTGTGTCGAGGGAGACATCCATGCCAAACATTGAAACACTGCGCCCGTTTATCGAGGATGCCTTTGAACGCCGTGCATCCTTGACCAATGACGAAATCAATAGCGCAGTGAAACCTGCCGTCGAGCAAGTAATGTCATTGCTGGAATCGGGGCAGGTACGGGTGGCCGAGCCGATCGCCAGCTGGCTGGCAAGTGAATGAGTGGTTGAAGAAAGCAGTGTTGCTGTATTTCCGCTGCAACGATATGCAGGTGATGGACGGTGCGCCGGGCCCTTATTTCGATAAAGTACCAACGCGTTTTGAAGGATTCGATGACGCGGCATTCCGTGCACTCGGCGTGCGTGTTGTTCCGGGTGCCGTCGTGCGTCGTGGTGCTCACGTGGCAAAAGACGTGATTCTGATGCCGAGTTTCGTGAATATCGGCGCCCATGTCGGTGCCGGTACGATGGTGGATACCTGGGCAACGGTAGGCTCCTGCGCACAAATCGGTGCGCGTTGTCATTTGTCCGGTGGTGTTGGTATCGGTGGCGTACTTGAACCACTGCAAGCTTCGCCGACGATTATCGAGGACGATTGTTTTGTCGGTGCACGCTCCGAGGTGGTCGAAGGTGTTGTCGTCGAACGTGGCAGCGTGATCGGCATGGGCGTTTTCATCGGGCAAAGCACGCGCATTTATAACCGTGCGACCGGCGAGGTTTCCTATGGCCGCGTACCGGCCGGCAGCGTAGTGGTATCAGGTTCCCTGCCATCGGCAGACGGAAAATATTCGCTGTACTGCGCCGTGATCGTGAAACAGGTTGACGAAAAAACCCGTAGCAAGACGTCGGTGAATGATTTGTTGCGAGGGGCGGTGGAATAATCATGCTATCCGTAGGAGCGACGGAAGTCGCGATAGCGGGTTCTTGCAATCACAAACGCGGCTACCGTCGCTCCTACGATGACAATGATTGACTGATGAATACGATTTACGGCCTCAACAATTGTGATACTTGCAAAAAAGCCCGCAATTGGCTGCAACGCTTTGATATCGAATTTCAATTTGTCGATTGTCGCGACCATCGAATCGAGGCAGCTACGTTGAAAGAATGGTCTGGCCAACTCGGTAGCTGGGATGCCTTGATCAACAAGGCCAGTACTACCTGGCGGCAATTGCCGGAGACCCGAAAACAGCCGGGCAGTGATCCCGAATGGCAATTGTTGCTCAAAGAATATCCGGCCCTTATCAAGCGTCCGGTACTTGTAACAAAAGATAACGTGGTATCCGTCGGCTTCACGGACAATGCGTATAAACTTCGCTTCTCCATTAAAAAATAAACGACCGACATGAGTGAAATCATCGAGCTGACTTCCAATCTGATCGCCCGTGAATCGGTAACGCCGGAGGATGCCGGTTGCCAGGCCATGTTGAGCGAACGTTTGCAGGCGAAGGGTTTCAAGTGCGAGCAACTGGATTTCGTCGATGTCAAAAACCTGTTCGTGACCCATGGTCGCGAACGCCCGGTCATGATTTTCCTTGGACATACCGATGTGGTGCCGCCCGGTCCGCGTGACCAGTGGCTGAGCGATCCGTTCAAGCCGGAAATTCGTGATGGTTATCTGTATGGCCGTGGTGCTGCCGACATGAAAGGCAGTGTGGCGGCTTTCGTGCTGGCACTGGAAAAATTTGTCGAAGAAACATCCGAATCATCCGGGCACCATCGGCATGCTGATTACGTCGGACGAAGAGGGCGATGCCATCCACGGTGTCCGCAATGTTGCGGAATATTTCAAAACGGTGAATCAGCATATTGATTACTGCATTACCGGTGAACCGTCTTCCATCGACAAGTTCGGCGACCTGTTGCGGGTTGGCCGTCGCGGTACCTTGTCCGGCACTTTGAAGGTCAAAGGCATTCAAGGCCATGTTGCCTATCCGGAACGTGCACGCAATCCGATCCACGACGCGATGGCGCCGCTGGCCGAGTTGTCTGCGCGCGTCTGGGATAGCGGCTATCCCGAATTCCCCCCGTCGAGTTTTCAGATTTCCAACATCAATGCCGGTACCGGTGCGAACAATGTCATTCCGGGCGAGTGCTCGGTGGTATTCAATTTCCGCTATAACCCCGGCTGGAAGACCGATGACCTGATTCGGGAAGTGCATACGGTTTGCGATTTGCATTGCCTGGATTATGAAATCGCCTGGCATCGTGGCGGTGAACCCTTTCTGACGCGTGATGGCAAACTTCGGAAAGCCGTGCGTGAAACGATTATTGCCCGTCTCGGAATCACACCGCTGGAAAATACCGGAGGTGGCACCTCCGATGCACGTTTTATCGCGCCATTGGGTGCCGAAGTGGTCGAGATGGGGCCAATCAATGCCAGCATTCACAAAGTGAATGAACGCGTAGCCATTTCCGAACTGGAGCAGTTGCCGGATTTGTATTGCGAGTTTGCCGAACGCCTACTGCTACCGTAGGGGCGCCTGCTTGCTGCGCCCTGACGCCTCGACAATCTTTGGGCTACCGTAGGGGCGCTTGCTTGCTGCGCCCTGACACCTCGGCAATCTTTGGGCACAGCAAGCAGGTGCTATTAGGTTTTATCTGTCAGTTTGTAAAAACGATGTCGCTTTGCCGACCGCCCGACAATCTTTGGGCGCAGCAAGCAAGCGCCCCTACATGAGACATCAGGGTTTGGCCTGAATTTTATGAGTTGCGGCACCCGGCAAAAACGGTGTTGCATCACCCTTGACCCATGCCTCATGCCCTGCGCCCCAGAACGGCGACATCGGGTGTCCGCTTTGTCCGCCGGGCATATGAATAATGCCGTCGGCTTCATGCCCTGGAGACACTACCATCCGTTCACTGGCGCCAAAGTCAGGAGATTGAACGCGCGGCATATTCATGTCGCCGTTGAGTTGTTCGGCAGGCATGCATAACCAGCGTTTGCTGAAAGCGGGGAGCGCCCGCGCAATCGGATGGCAGATGGCAGCGGTATTTCTCTCGCCCCAGTTGCGATCTTTCAATGGGCCGATTTCTTTTAGCTGGCCATACACTTCTTTTGCCGCATCACTGAGCAAGGCGTCCCAACTCGCATATTTATGCGGCAACAAGTGTTCCGGTTGTTGCGTTATCAATTGCCAGCTGACGCCTTCGATCTGCGGCAAATCCGGCATCATGAAATCCTTGCCGAGCTTCGCCTGTGCCGGTGCAGTCAAACCATCCTTGATGCGGGAAATGACCGCGAGACGCCAGGCGCGCACGAAGCGGTAACTGTGGGCATCCACGGATGCACGGGCGTCCCATTTTTCCGTTGCGCCACGTATATCGTTGAACATCGGATCGTTTTTATTCTCGCTGAGCTTGCGAAGCTGCTGCCACCAGCGCTGCAGAAACAAAGTTCGATCATCAAGCTGGATCGCCAGCAAATCCTTTTCGGTGAATTGCTGTTTTGCAAACAAGTCATCCCGGATTTGTTTTGCGCGGGCACCATTGGCATAACCGGCGTCACCAATTTGCCTGAGCATTTCAGCATCGGTCACGCGGGCATTTGCGCTCCACAAACGATTGGAATCGGGCGATACGATTTGCGGATGCAGGTAATCCGGCGTTGGCGGTGCGGTAAAGCAGGCGATATCGTTCGGGTTTTTATCATCGTTCGGATTATTGTCATCCAGTGGCTGTGTGCGCTGGCAGCCGGGCGCCCAGTACTTTTGCAGGCCGGTCAGTTTCCACGCAATTTTCCCGCTGCTATCGCCGAACACGGCATTTTGATGCGGCATACCCGATTGCTGGAACAGCGCCAATGCCTGCTCGTTATCATTGACTACCGCAAGCGAGAATATTCTCGTACTGAGTGATCCCGGCGCATGGGCGACCCATGACAACGCGAGTTCGCCGCCATTCACATCCTTGGCCATGATCGGACGGCCATGGCTCTCGCGAATATCGAAATCAACCGGAGCGGCATCTTTGACGAGAATTTTTTCCTTGTAAGTTTCAATCTTGTCGCCGGGATGTACGGCATACCAATCAAGCCAATCGCCATAGGAATTGGTGAAGCCCCAGGCGACATGGGTGTTGCTGCCGACAATGACCGCAGGTATGCCGGGGAGCGTGAAACCGCTGACATCGACCTTGCCATCGGGAGCATTGCTATCTTTGTAAAGCAGGCGTGCACGAAACCAGATATTCGGTGCGCGCAAACCAAGATGCATATCGTCGGCAACAATCGAGCGGCCATCCTTCGTCAGCTGACCGGCGACGGCGAAATTGTTGCTGCCCGGTGCAGCCGGTTCGGTGTCGCCATAACTCATGCCGGCCGCGGGTGCTGGCAGTTTTCTCAAATCAAGAATATCGGAAGATGGCAAGGCGACATTGCCTCGAGCCTCACCCATTAGAGGGGCATCCCATTCGGTGCCATCGGCGGCAAGCAATTGATAGAGCGCATCCGGAACCGATTGTTTGATTTTCCACAATGCCAATTCACGCGAATTGCTTTCGTCCTGCAAATCAAAAAACATCGCGTAGCCGACCATGGCGGAATCGGTGGCCTGCCATTTTCTCGGTTTTGTTTGCAAAAGCAGGTACGGCCAAGGGCGAACGGCAAGATCATCCAGGCCCTGGTTTACGCCATCGGTGTAGGCATTTACGACAGCCAGTTTATCGCCGGCAAAAGCCGCCATATTGGCTTCGACGCGGGCACGCAAACGATGCACGCGCGCAGACTTGTCTTTCTCGATCGCAATGGAACCGAATAATTCTGAAAGTTCGCCGGCAGCCGAGCGCCGCAACAGGTCCATTTCGAAAAAACGCTCCTGGGCATGGATGTAACCCAGCGTACGGGCCATGTCCGCTTCATTGTCGGCATGAATGGTCACGGTGCCAAGGGCATCGCGTTCAATCTCGACCGGCGCTGATAAATGCGGAATCGAAATCTCGCCGTCCAGTTTGGCAAGACTGCCGTGCATCAAATACCAGAGCGTTGCCGCCGCCAGCAAGAGCAACACCAGAATCAGGATTGCCAGTCGTTTAAGCCATTTGAACATGGGAAGTCTCCAAGCGATTGGGCATATTAATGTAATTTCAGACCCCGCAGGAGCGTCCTTTAGCCGCGACAGATCTGCCAATATTTGTCGCGGCTAAAGGACGCTCCTGCGGGCATATCCAAAAACCGCTTGCAAGCATCAAAAAGCTGGGTTATGGTCAAGCCGTGAACAAAATCAACGCCAGCATTAATAATAATCGACTGCCCACATTACGGGTCGGCGACTAGCTGCTTTTTGTTCCTAGTTTTCATACGACGGCCCGCCCACAAAGCGGGCCGTTTTTATTTGCGCGATTTTTTTAACGAGAGTAAAGACCATGTGTTCAATTCTGGGAATTTTTGATTTAACGGCCGGCACCGATTTGTCTGCATTGAGAAGTCTGGCTTTGGCGCAATCCGCCAAACAAAGGCATCGTGGACCAGATTGGAGCGGGGTCTATACCGATCCCGGCGCGGTACTGGTGCATGAACGCTTGGCCATCGTCGATCCCGCCGGTGGTGCGCAACCCTTGCGCTCCGCCGATGGTCGTCTTGCCCTGGCGGTGAATGGCGAGATTTACAACCATCGCGAGCTCGAACGCGATTTGAAAACGCCCTACGAATTCCAGACCGGTTCGGATTGCGAAGTGATCAATGCCCTCTATGCACAGGAAGGCGCCGCGTTCCTGTCGAAACTCAACGGTATTTACGCCTTCTGCCTGTGGGATTCCGAACAACAAACCTATTTGGTTGCACGTGATCCGCTAGGCGTCTGTCCTTTGTATCAGGGCCGTGATTCACAAGGTCGTTTGTGGATTGCATCGGAAATGAAATCGCTGGTCGATGTCTGCGACCAGATCGAAGTGTTTCCGCCCGGCCATTATCTGGATAGCCGCGAAGGCGTGATCAAACCGTTCTGGCAACCGCAATGGCGTGATTACGAAAAAACCAGAGGCGTGAAAATTTCCAACGAAACCCTGCGCAGCAGTTTCGAGCAAGCCGTACATCGCCAGATGATGACCGACGTGCCTTATGGCGTCTTGCTTTCCGGCGGGCTTGATTCCTCATTGGTCGCCGCATGCGCGATGCGCTTCGCGCGTCAGCGCGTCGAAGAAGACGACAAGACCGAAGCCTGGTGGCCGCGTTTGCATTCGTTTGCGATTGGTCTTGAGGGCTCGCCGGATTTGGCCGCGGCGCATGTTGCCGCCGAAGCCATCGGCACGATTCATCATAGTTTCAAATACACGGTAGATGAAGGCATAGACGCAATTCCGGAAGTTATCCGACATATAGAAACTTATGACGTCACCACGATTCGCGCTTCGACCCCGATGTATCTATTGGCCCGCCGGATCAAGGCGATGGGCGTGAAAATGGTTTTATCCGGCGAAGGTTCGGATGAAATTTTCGGTGGCTACTTGTATTTCCACAAAGCACCATCGGCTTTCGAATTCCATCAGGAAACCGTCCGCAAGATCGACGCGCTGCATCTATTCGATTGCGCCCGCGCCAACAAGGCAATGGCGGCCTGGGGCGTGGAAGCGCGGGTGCCGTTTCTGGATCTGCAATTCATCGACACGGCGATGTCCTTCGACGCCGCCGATAAAATGGTGAAGCCAGGCGGCATGGAAAAACGCGTACTGCGCGAAGCCTTCGATGGCGCATTGCCGGATTCGATCTTGTGGCGGCAAAAGGAGCAGTTCAGCGACGGCGTCGGCTATGGCTGGATTGATTCTTTGAAAGCGCTGGCGGAAAGCAGTATCAGCGATGCCGAGCTTGAATCAGCGAAATCGAGCTATGAAACCAACCCGCCACAAAGCAAGGAGGCCCTGATGTATCGCCGTCTATTCGACGCCCAGTTTCCGAAGGAAGCCTGCGCGAAAACCGTGCCTGGCGGCAAATCGATTGCGTGTTCGTCACCGGCTGCGATCGCCTGGGATGCGAGTTTTGCGAATGCGGCCGATCCGTCTGGTCGCGCGGTGAAAGGCGTACACGAAAAGGCCTTGTAACTTAAGGCCCGCGGATATTGTGGGAGCTGCTTTAGCAGCGATAAAATCTTAATGCTTGCGATTCAGCTAAAAAGACATCGCTTTCGATTGAAGACTGAGTGGCCCGAATTATCGTGCAATCTGTCGGGTCAAATCGCCGCTAAAGCAGCTCCCACAAAAGCTGCTTTAGCAGCGATGAAATCTTTAATGCTTGTGATTCAGCTAAAAAGACATCGCTTTCGATTGAAGACTGAGTGACCCGAATTGTCGTGCAATCTGTCGGGTCACATCGCTGCTAAAGGAGCTCCCACAAGGGAGCTGGGTGAGCAACGCCCACACAAGCCTTAATTTGATTCGACGGAATCCACCCGCTGGAACCCGCGCGGCAATGAGTGCCCACGTGAAGCACGGGTACCTTCGTAGGCTTGCAGGTCACGCCAGCTCAGGGTTATTTTGCGAGCGCCGCAATAAAGCGTGAGCTCGCCGCCTTGTCTTACGCAGGCAATCGCGGTGACTTTTTCTTCGCCGGATTTCAGCTTTGCCGGTGGAATCTGGATCAGCTTGTTGCCTTTGCCTTTATCCAGTTCCGGCAATTCGCTGAGCGGGAATGCCAGCAAATGCCCGGCCGAAGTAATCGAAACCACCCAATCGGTTTTTGCATCGGTGACAAGGGCTGGTTGCAGGATATCCGCAGCATCATCTGCATTGATCAATGCCTTGCCGGCCTTGTTTCTGGAAATGAAATTCTCGAAGCGGGTGACGAAGCCGTAACCGAACGACGATGCCACGATGAAGCGCGTGTCGTTATCGGCAATGGCCGCGCCGACGAAACCGGCGCCTGGCGGTGGCGAGAAGCGGCCAGTCAATGGTTCGCCGTTGCCGCGTGCCGATGGCAATGAATGTGCGAGTGCTGCATAAGCACGACCGGTGGAATCGAGGAAGCCGACATTTTGTGTGCTACGGCCACGTACTGCTTGAAGCAGGGCATCACCATCGCGATAACTAAGCGTGCTGGCATCCACTTCATGGCCTTTCGCTGCACGAATCCAGCCTTTTGCCGACAGTACGACGGTCACCGGTTCGCTGGCGACCAATTCGCTTTCGCTGATGGCTTGCGCCGCTTCGCGATGCACGATCGGTGAACGACGGGCATCACCGAATTTTTTCGCATCGGCGATTAATTCGTCTTTCACCAATTTCTTCAGTTTCGCATTCGAGCCGAGAATCGCGATGATTTTTTCGCGTTCTTTTGCCAGCTCGTCCTGCTCGCCGCGAATCTTCATTTCCTCGAGGCGGGCGAGTTGCTTCAGCTTGGTTTCCAGAATGTATTCGGTCTGGACTTCGCTGAGCTTGAAGCGTTTCATCAAGACCGGTTTCGGTTCGTCCTCGGTACGGATGATGCGGATCACCTCGTCCAGATTCAAAAACGCGGTCAGAAAGCCTTCGAGCAAATGCAGGCGGCGTTCGACTTTATCCAGGCGGTGGGTCAAGCGTTTGCGAACTGTGCTGGTCCGGAAGCTCAGCCATTCATTCAAGATAGTTTTCAGGTTCTTGACCTGCGGACGACCATCCAACCCGATGATATTCATATTGACCCGGAAACTCTTTTCCAGATCGGTGGTGGCGAACAAGTGGCCCATCAGCGCTTCGACATCGACGCGATTGGAACGCGGGATCAAGACGAGGCGCACCGGATTTTCGTGATCGGATTCGTCGCGCAGATCTTCCATCCATGGCAGTTTTTTCGCGCGCATTTGCGCGGCGATTTGTTCCATGATTTTCGAAGGCGATACCTGGAACGGCAGTGCAGTAATCACGATATTGGCGTGTTCTTTCACATAGGTGGCGCGGGCACGGACGCTGCCGCCACCGGTCTCGTACATCGTTTGAAGATCGCGCGCCGGCGTGATGATTTCGGCGGTGGTTGGATAATCCGGACCACGCACGTGTTCGCACAAATCCTGCACGCTGGCATCGGGATCATCCAGCAAGCGCACGCAGGCACTGACGATTTCATTCAGATTATGCGAGGGGATATCGGTTGCCATACCAACCGCGATACCGGTAGTACCGTTCAACAGCAGATGCGGCAATCGTGCCGGCAACCAGGCGGGTTCTTCCAGCGTGCCGTCGAAGTTGGGCGTCCAGTCAACCGTGCCTTGTTCGAGTTCGCCGAGCAGGGCTTCTGCAATCGGCGTGAGTTTCGATTCGGTATAACGCATCGCCGCGAAGCTGCTCGGATCATCGGTCGAGCCGAAGTTGCCCTGACCTTCGATCAGCGGGTAACGATAGGAAAACGGTTGCGCCATCAAGACGAGTGCGCCGTAGCAGGCGCTGTCGCCATGCGGGTGGAATTTGCCGATCACGTCACCGATGGTGCGGGCGGATTTTTTCGGTTTGGCGCCGGCATTCAGGCCCAGCTCGCTCATCGCGTAAATAATGCGGCGTTGTACCGGTTTCAGGCCGTCGCCGATGAAGGGCAGGGCGCGGTCGAGTACCACGTACATTGAGTAATCGAGATAGGCCTTTTCGGCGTATTCGCGCAGCGGAATTTGTTCAAAGCCATGAAAAGCGGGGCGGACTGAATCGGTCATTGCAAACTCATCAAAATGGACCGGTCTATTCTAATGGATTGACCAGCAAAAATTTCAAGAAAGCCGACCAATCGCAGTGCTTCGGAGGCAATGGGAGCATGAGATCATGGTTTGGCGCTTATATGGGTTATCCAGCCTTCGGCGCACCAGGATTTTATCAAGCCAAGGACAATGGCGGGTACTTCCACGGCACCATGCGATTCCAGCAGCAGCGCGCACAGCTGGGAAAAATTTCCACCATTCATACAGAACAAAAGCGCTTGGTATTCCTGGTAATCGATGGAACGGTAACTGCTGACTCGTTCAGCATCACGCCATAGCAGCCAGTAATTATCCAAAGCCCGAATTGCGGGTGCTTTCAGCTTGCTTTTCATCGCTTGCCAGACTTCCATCGTGTTGAATTGGTGGGTGAGTACCAGCAGGCTGGGATGAAACGAAAATTGCAGTAGCGGCCAATGAGAGTCCGGTATCTTTAGCAGGGCTGAGAAATCCACGCTGTCGGCATCGGGGGCGTCGAAACAATCCAGAAATTGTCGTTCAAGTCGCGCGAGCTCCGAAATCTCGGGATATTTTCTGAATTCCGCGGCATGCAAAAGATATTCCGGTAACTTGTCGCCGAAATTTCTCAAGGAACGATATTGCGAAGGGTATTCTTCGATGTATCCCTTGCACATCGAATGCCAGAGCAAGTCACCGAGATAGGCGCCTAGGCAGGGGTGGTCATTGTTGAGCGCTTCCTCTAGTCTGGCGGAATAGGCATGCACATAGGCACGAAGCCCTGGCCTGCTGATCGGCTTTTCCACCAATGCCGTTTCGATTTTCGTCGCATTCCGATTTTGTAGTCTGGCCAGGAAATCGCGTTGCATGTCGACCAATGAAGTATTCATGTCAGGCCGCTTCTGCCCTAAGCAGGGCAATGTCATGGCGATTGCGCGCCTCGTCCAGTTCCTTCAACAATTCAGGCAGCGGTGGAATATGGTCGTCGCGTTCAATCATCGTACTGATGGCGCCATGAATGGCAATGGTATTTTCATAAAGATCCCAGACCGCATCAGGAACATTATGGTCATGCGTGTCGATGACTATTTCACCGTGATCACTATGACCAGCCAGATGGATTTGCCAGATTTTTTCGCTGGGCAACCCTCGAATATACTCGATCGGATCGAAGCGGTGGTTGCGGGCACTGACATAGACATTGTTCACGTCGAGCAACAGTCGGCAACCGCTTTGTCTGGAAACCCGTGATACGAACTCCCATTCGCGCATCTCGGATTGCTTGAATTCCACATAGGAACTCAAGTTCTCGATCAGGATCTCGCGGCCAAGAAAATCCTGAACTTGCTGGATTCTTGAAACGACATGGGCAATCGCTTCGTCGTTATAAGGCAAGGGGAGCAGATCGTGCGAATTGACGCCGTCGACGCCGGTCCAGCATAGATGGTCGGATATCCATTCGGGTTCGATTTGTAGCGCGAGCTCTTTGAGGCGACGTAAGTAATCCATGTCGAGAGGATCGGCACTTCCGATCGACATGGATACACCATGCATCACCACTGGGTAATGTTCCCGAATTGCATGTAGATAATGCAGAGGCTTTCCACCCTGAACCATGAAATTTTCCGAGGTGACTTCAAACCAGTCCACACTTGGTCGGGTAGACAAGACTTCATCGAAATGATCTGTACGAAGTCCCAGTCCGAAGCCCAGCCATGGACGAACTTCTGAAGCTCTCGCTTCAGAAGTTGCCCGGATTGACTTTGAGGGCAAGTCAATCATGCATCAACCCGCGGTGCCGCCAACATTCGCGCAGGTAGCCGCCGGCAATGCGACGAAGCCTTGGCCTTTACAAGCGCCTTGTCCCTTGCATGCATTGTTTGCGGTTTTGCAATCGTTATGACCTTTGCAAACATTGGCGCCCATGCAGTGAATCTGGCTTGATGCCGCCACTTTCACTGTTTGTTTTGCATCGATGATATTGCCGCCAATTGCGGAACATGACTCAGCCGTTGCAACGACGAAACCTTGACCTTTGCAAGAGCCCTGGCCTTTGCATGAATTCGATGCACTGCTGCAGTCGTTATGGCCTTTGCATGCATTGACGCTGGCGCAATGTTGGAGTGTGACCTTTTTTGCCGTGGCGGCTTGTGTCGGGCTGGATACCATCGTGCTTGCCAGGCCTGCGGCGACGATTGCGAGTGCCGCGCCAGACATCATAGGAAGTGCTTGTGCTTTCATTTGCGTTGCTCCGAAAAAATTAAGGGACTGATCAATGTAGTGAACCCCTAATTGAATGGGTTCGACATAAAGAGTCCTGCGAAGCGGAAAGAGGTTCGAAAATAATTGAATTGTTTTTATGCGTGAAGTCGGCGTGATGCTTTCGTGACCGGAATCAGTTCAGTGCTCCGCCACAACTGGAGCCCTGACCTGCCGTACAGCCATAGCAATGCTGGCCAATCGCGATTTTTCGCGGAGCGGGTGTTTCAAGCAGGGAGCTGATATGACGCGGCTTGTCTTCCGCGCCCATCGGCAGCTTCAGCATCTGGTTGAAATCACAGTCGTACAAATTTCCCTGATAATCGACGCTGATCAGGTTTTTGCACATCACGTTCTGCAGGTTCTCGTCGCGGTGCGCAGCGACCAGCGTGCCCATGTAGTCGTCGTATTTTCCCTTTGACAACAACCAGGAACCGTAACGCTTGATGGGCATGTTCGCGATCGCATACAAATGGTTGAATTCGATCCCGAACTGTTCGCCCAGCAGACGTTTGTAATCTGCTTCCAGCTTTTCCTGGTTCGGCGGCAGGAACGCGCCGTTCGGGTTGTAGACCAGATTGAGTTTCAAATCGGAATCTTGTTTTCCGTAGCCCAGCGTATTCAGGGTTTTCAATGCCTTGATAGATGCTTCGAACACGCCGTTGCCGCGCTGTTCGTCCACGTTGGCTTCCGAGTAACAAGGTAACGAAGCAACGGCTTCGATTTTATGCTTTGCAAGAAATTCGCCAACCCATTCGTAGCCGGGTTCTTCCATGATGGTCGGGTTCAGACGGTCCATCACATGGATGCCGCGCTCGCGGGCTTGCTCGACCAGCCAGCGGAAGTGGGGGTTCATTTCCGGCGTGCCGCCGGTTAAATCGAAAGTATGGATGCCCAGTTTTTCCGCGACCTGCAACGCCATCTCCATGGTTGCCTTGTCCATCAATTCCTTCCGGCGTGGGCCGGCGTTCACGTGGCAATGTATGCAACTGATATTGCACAGATAGCCGAGATTCAATTGCAAGGTGTTCAATACGCCGCGCTCAATCGCGGGGAAGGTGGTGTTTTTCAGCAATGGCCAGGTGTCACGCATGTTGGTCGTCCGGAATGATTTTTACGTTGCGAAAAGGTTGGATCAGCAAGGCGCCAAGGGTTTGTTCCGGCGCAGTACGGAATTCGTTCAGGCCAATCTGCATGGTCTCATGGCCATCGCAGGGTTGAGCCCGATAGCTGCCGAACAAATGGTCCCACAAAGACAGAATATTGCCGTAATTGCTGTTGGTTTCCACGCGATGTACGGAATGGTGTACGCGGTGAAAGTCAGGTGTAACGAAAACCAGCCTGAGCATGGCGTCCAGCTTCAAGGGCAAACGGATATTGCCGTGCGTCATCAGCGAAAAACTCAATAGCAGGCATTCGTATAAGGTGACGGCCATGACATGGGGGCCGAGCAGGACGATCCATCCGAGTTTGTAGGCTTTCGACAGCACGATTTCAAAGGGATGAAAACGCACGCCGAGGCTGGCATCGAATTCCATGTCGCTATGGTGGACGCGATGCATTCGCCACAGCCAGGGAAAGATATGAAAAAATCGGTGCTGCCAATAAATGGCGAAATCCAGCAATATGAGACACAGGATTATTTCCATGTCTGAAGACAGCGAAAAGTATTGAAAAAGACCGATGCCATTGGCATTTGTCCACATTGCCAGGCCGACGGTGGCAAACGGAAATACCAACTGCGCCGAAATGGTGGAGGTGACGATCAGGCTGATATTATTGAACCAGCGTTTTGCCTTGTGTCCAGATTTTCTTCGGTAAAAGAAATATTCCAGAACGGGGAGCAAGACAAGCAGGCTGAGAAAAATGGCCAGCTGGGTCCAGATACCGATCAAGTTCTCTTGCGGGATGTTCATGCCGGTAACTCGAACTGGCTAAACGCCTGGAGCAAAATCTGTTGTTCGAGTGTTGTGTAGTCAAGAGCTTCGAGTTCCCGCTGACACGCTGCCAGGTCGGTGAATTCATCGACGTCCGATAATTTCCTGAGAGTTAGTATTTCAGCGAACGGAGAAAAGGCGTTGACAAAATGGACATAGGTATCCGGCCGGCTATACAGCACCGATTGCCAGAGTTCGATCGGTAATGCCTGATTGCTGCCGACGCACCAGAAGCCACCATCGTGTGCAGGCCCAAGCACGAGGCGAGGGCTGTCATGGTCGAGAAAGTCGGATGCGGCTTGAATATCGGAGGCGCTAATTTGCGGCGCATCGGCACCCAGCAAAATTCCGAAACCATGCTGGCGGACCAGCATCCGCATAACGCGTCCCATGCGTTCACCGAGGCCGGCCTGCACATCATCCGATTGTGCGAGCCTTGGCATTGATTGCCATAGTGGATTTTGCATGGCCTCCTGTTCCGCCACCGCCCAGTAGGCATTGATGCCTGTTTTGTCCCGCGCCTCAACAGCAACGCTTTTTACTGCATCGACGGCAAGCCGGTACCAACGTTCGCTATCGATCCCCATGCCAACCGCAAGCCGGGTTTTAAGCGGCGACACTCCGGGTGTTTTCACGAAGATGGCAAGCCCGCCTTTCACGATTTAGTTTCCTGTCTGGAAAACCGTCGCGCCTGTTTCCAGGTTTCGCGGAGATGCATCCGGGTGGTTTTACCCCAGCCATGTCGCTCATATTTTCTTGCACTGGTCTCAATGCGGGCATCGAGCGGTTTCAGGGTAACGCCTTTTTTTCTGGCAGCCCAAACGAAGGCATGGTCCTCGCCCGACTTCAAATCTTCACGGTATCTACCCAGCAATTCAAAGCAGGATTTGGAAATAATGAACCCCTGGTCACCAAACGGAATTTTCAGTAAACGCGAACGGAGCCAGGTGCCGAAGGCATTGATGCCCATCCTGCGTGGACCATCATTGCGAAAACGCAGACCGAAATAGCCAAGCTGATCTTTCGCTTGATCAAAAGCATCAACGGCCTTCAGACAGTTAGCCCCCAGACGGGAATCGGCATGCAAAAACCAGAGGCAGGAATTTCTTGCAGCCCGGGCGCCGGCATTCATCTGGGATGCGCGCCCCATTGTGGCGCTGATGATTTTTACGTTGGCCGCATGCGGAAAATCCAGTGCTTCCTGTTTCGTTTTTTCATTTGCCGCAACTAGAATTATCTCCGCATTGTCGGGCAAGCCCACCAAATCCTGCAGCAAGCACTTCCAGGTCATATCACCCGGTGCAAACGGAATAATGATGCTGAGTTGCTGCAGTGTGGACATATCAACAGCAGGCACCGGTGTTGGCAGATGTACCCGTTCCGGCGGTATCCGGCGCGCAGTCGAATAATCCGTAATGCGTGGTCTTCTCGCCGACTACGTCGAAGTGGGCGGCAAAACGCGATTGCAAAATCATGTCGGCGGTATTGCCGCAGACCAGCATCGGTTTGTTGATTTCAAAACGGTGGTGGTCATCGAGATCGAAAAAGACCGGGCATTCGGCGATGCCGCCACGATAATAAGCGACTTGACCGAAGTCTTCGCACTTGTCCTCGAGTTCGATCTTGAAAGCGCGTACGGTTTTTGACGTGAAACCCACCATGCCGATTTTTGCATTGAGTTCTGCATCATCCACGGTCAATACGCCGCTCGAAATGATGCGCGCATCCTTGCATCCGATATCGGCCAGCGTCCGGCGGAAATCCTCGACGTACATCGCGCCGGACAGGCATTCGCCCAGAAGAACAGGATCATTCCGCAATGCGACAGGTATTCGGCGATCGGCAAACACATCCGAGAAATACAATTCGCCACCCGGTTTCAGTACGCGGAATATTTCCTTGAAAACCCGCGATTTCTCCGGTGACAGATTCAATACGCAATTGGAGACGACGACATCGATCGAATTGTCGGCAATGCCCAGTGCCGCCAGATCCTCGATAAAGCCTTCATGGAATTCAACATTCGATTTGGCATAGCCGTAACGTTCGGCATGCCAGTCCTGATGCTTGCGTGCGACCGCCAATTGCTCGGCCGTCATGTCAACGCCGATCACGCGGCCGTGTTCGCCGACCAGACGCGAGAGCAAGTACACGTCACGTCCAGTACCGCAACCCAAATCGAGTACCGTGCAAGCATTCAATGCAGCCGGAATGGGCGAGCCGCAGCCATAAAACCGATCGCGGATTTCTTCGTGGATGTCCATCACCAGCGGCCGCAAATAGACAGGCATCGCTTCGGTCGGACAGCAGGCCGAGGTTTTCAGGTCCTTGCTCGAGGACAGGACTTCGCCGTAATAGTTTTTTACCGAATCAAGTTCGGATGATGCGCCGGACATTTAGTTTTCTCCGAGAACGATGATTAAATTTGCCATGACGAAAGCGAGAACGGCCGCCAAAGGCAGTGTACTGATCCACGATAACAGGATGGTGAAAATGGTCTTCAGCTTGCCGCGACCATTGCCGGCGGCAAGGCCAAACAGGGCGCCACAGCTGACATGGGTAGTGGAAACCGGAAGCCCGTATTTCGATGCAAGGATAACCAGCGCCGATGTCACCAGATTCGCCGACAAGCCTTCGCCATGCGTCATGCTGGTAATGTCTTCCGACATGGTTTTTGCGACGCGTCTTGCGGTCAGTATTCCGCCGACCACCATCGCGATACCAATGGCGACGACCGACGAAAAACCTGCCAAGCCACTGACAACCAGAATGGCCGCCATTTTCGGTGTGTCATTCAGGCCGCGTGCGAAACAGACGGCACCGCCGCTCAGGCAATGAACAAAATCGAAAGCCTTCGATGCAGGCAGGCTGACGATCGCGTTGTGGCTTATCGGTGGGCAGCTTGCCTGCGTCCCGATGCTAAGCGATGTGGCAACGCTGGCAACGGAATCACCTGCTGGCAGCGTTTCGCTTTCGCAGAGACAAAGTTCCTGTTTAGCAATGGCGGGCTTGTCCAGCTTTCGCATCAACGGAGCCAGCAACAGACTCAGGGCAATTGCGATGACCGGCGACAGCAGCAACGGAAGAAAAAAGGTTTTGCCCAGTACCGACACATCCAATGCCTGCGGAGCCAGTGCGAATCCTGCACCGAGCAAACCGCCGACCAAGGCATGTGTCGTCGATACCGGAAGCCCGAAACGGGTTGCCAATGCAATGGTGATCGCTGCGGCGGCACTGACCGAAGTGATGAAAAGACTCGATTGCACGATGGCGTCGGGTACGAGTCCTTTGCCCCCAAATGCAGTGATCAATGCACCGGCAAGAAAAACAGAAGTCAGCGCACCCAATGCGGTGCTGATACTGGCAAGCCACAGCGCTTTTCGATAGCTCAGTACCTTCGAACCAAGCAGCGTTGCCACACCTTTGAGGTTGTCGTTGCCGCCGTTGACAAAGGCAAGACCCAGGCTGAAGAAAATGGCGAGTGCGATAAGCATTAGTGGGCCTTGTTCAATGACCAGTCGTAAGTGAAATAGTCGAGGCTGAAAGTGTTCTGTTTCAGGTAGGAAACTTCCGCAGGATGCATTCCGGTTTTATCGGCGTACTGGATGAGGAATGACTTGACTCCTTTTGAATATTTATCGAAGTCTTCCTGATACCAGTCAAAAATCCTGGAGACAACATAATTTCCCGTCTTCAAATAAAAACGGTTGCGCGAGTTGTCACGCAGAAACCGTATGGTCTGATCTTCCAGCTGCGCTGCCAGTTTTGCGCCGGTGTAAGCTTCATCACGCAAGGCCGGACAACCGATGGAAGCGCAGTTGACGGCAAAATGGATTCGCGGTTCCTTGTAACGCTTGTCGCCACGAAGCAATTTATGCTCCACATCGTCAAGGCTGCGTTTTTCGCCCAGCAGACTGAAAAATTCCTGTTTCCATGGAGAAGAGAACAGGCCGCCAAAATCTTTTATCGATGCCAGATTCGGGTAACGCGTCAAGATGAGTTGTACGGTATGGGCGTTATAGGCATTGATCAAAAACGCCTGTTGTTCGTTCAATGGCCAACGTGAATATTCCTGCTTGTCCACCGAGGACAGGTTTTTCAGATAGAGATCGAGTCTTGCCCGATCTTTGGCAAGGCCGGCGTAATCAACCGAACTTGCGGTGCCATCCTTGTTCCAGTGCACATGCTGTTTCAACAGTGCATCCCATTGCTTATGCGTGCCGTCGAAGGCGGCCTGCGCGGGTAGGCTGGAGAGCATCAGCACGATAAAGGCGAAAATAATGCTTCGCATTTCAACCCCTCCGCCAGGCAAAGAATCTTTCGGCCCAGCGCAATGCGGCTTGCGGTGCATGCGCCCGTTTCCAGTTACCGGCGGCGTATTTATTGGCTTCGGCCATGGTCGGATAAATATGGATGGTACCGAGCAGTTTATTCAGGCCGATATTCCATTTCATCGCGAGCACGAATTCGGCCAATAAATCACCGGCATGTGCACCGACAATCGTGGCGCCGAGAATTTTATCCTTGCCGGGAACGGTAAGCACTTTGACGAAGCCGTGATCGGCGTTGTCGGCAATCGCGCGATCAAGATCGTCGATACCATAGCGCGTGACTTCAACGGCGATATTTTTCTGTTTGGCTTCATCTTCCGATAAGCCGACGCGGGCAACTTCGGGATCGGTAAATGTCGCCCACGGAATGATGCGGTAATCGACCTTGAAGCTCCAGAACGGCGCGAGCAGGGCATTGACCGAGGCATACCAGGCTTGATGTGCGGCGACATGGGTGAATTGATAGGGACCGGTCGCATCGCCGCAGACATAGATGCTCGGGAAATTGGTTTGCATCCATTCGTTCGCGTCAATGGTGCCGCGCTGGTTGATCGTGATACCCAGTTCTTTCAAGCCGAAACCATCGGTATTCGCCACGCGACCCAGCGCCAACAATATCTTGTCGAAAGCGAATCGCACTTCCTTGCCTTCGTTCTCGCAAACCAATACGCCGCCATCGCCGTCTTTTTCGACACGCAACGCTTTATGCGCGACGGCGACGGTAATGCCTTCGCTGGCGAATTGCTGCATGACTTCCGCAGCGGCATCGGCATCTTCACGTGGCATCAGGCGCGGCGCCATTTCCACCTGGGTCACCTGCGAACCGAAACGAGCGAAGCTTTGCGTCAGCTCGCAACCAATGGGGCCGCCACCGAGTACAACAAGCCGCTTGGGTAATGCACGCAGATTCCAGACGGTGTCGCTGGTCAAGTACTCCACGCTATCAAGTCCGGGAATTTTTGGTACCAAAGGTCGCGCGCCGGTCGCGAGCACAATACTGCGGGCCGATAAACGCTTGCCATTCACTTCCACTTCCCAGGGCGATACGATTTTCGCATCGCCTTGAAAGCAATCAACACCGAGACCGGTATAGCGCTCGACCGAATCATGCGGTTCTACTTTGGCAACCACCTTTTGTACCCGATCCATGATATCGGCGAAATCGAATTGCGTTTCGCATTTCTTGATTCCGTATTTCTTGCTGTTGCTCGCTTCATGCAGCAACTTGGCAGACCGGATCAGGGCTTTCGAAGGCACGCAGCCGGTATTGAGGCAGTCGCCGCCCATCTTGTGTTTTTCGATCAGGGCGACTTTGGCCTTGATCGCCGAGCCGATGTAAGTCGTGACAAGACCGGCCGAACCGGCACCAATGGCGATCAGGTTGTAATCGAACTTGTTCGGTTTCTTATGCGGCTGCATTTTTCCGCTCCTGGATCCATTGCAATAATTTTCGCGTTGTAATGGGGAGCAGGCCGAGTATCACAAACGCCGTGATCAGGCCGGGAGACAGCACGTCCTTCAGGCTTTGAATCTTCGCCAGCTGTGTTCCGGCATATACGAATGCCAGTGTGCCGGGAATCATGCCCAGCTGGCTGAAACCGTAAAACGTTCTTGCAGGAATATTGGTCAGCCCCATCAAAAGATTGACGACGAAAAACGGAAACAGGGGGACAAGGCGCAGGCTCAGCAAATAGAATGCGCCGTCTTTTTCCAGACCTTTTTCAATCGGGGCCAATTGGTCGGCAAAGCGTTTCTTGATGGCATCGCGAAATAAAAATCGTGCTCCCAGAAATGCCAGCAGGGCACCAATCGAACTGGCAAACGAGACCGTGACGAATCCGGTAAACAAACCGAAGATCGCACCCCCAGCCAAGGTCAGTACTGCGGCACCGGGCAGGGAAAACGCGGCAACGGCAACATAAACAAGAAAGAAGACAAGCACCGAGGCCCAGAAGTGTTCGTTAACTGTATTCAACAGGACGGCTTGCTTGTTTTTCAAATTTTCCAGACTTAGCCACTCACCCAGATCGAAATAGAAGAAGGCAACGATGGCCAGGACGGCAACCAGGGCGATCAGCCATTTTGCGTGTTTCTTTTCAAACGCCATTCTGGGTCCTCGTCAATATTCGGTAGATGTCAGCATGACATGACAAGCCCTCTGGATTCGAGCTTGCAGACTTATAGAGCAAGCCTAGGGCCAAAAGGGTTCACAAGATGTGTAAATTGGCGGGGACGCAGCCTGCATTCACCCAAAAGCGACTAAAAAAGCTAAGCTACGCCGTCCATAAACATGAGGAATGCGGGTAAATGGAAATAATGAGCATTGTCGGCATAGTCCTGATCGTGATTGCTGCCCTGGTATTGAAGAAGGTCGTGGGCTTCATGTTCAAGTCTCTGGTGTTCCTGGCATTGCTCGCCGGTGTGTATTTCTTTCTCGGCCCTTATTTTGGGCTGCCGGTACCCGCGATTTAGATATTCAGAACATCGCATCGCGCAACTTATACCAGGCCATTGCGGCAACCAGCATGGGTGTGCGGAATACGCGGCCGCCGGGGAAGGGCAGATGTTTTATTTTTTCAAACACATCCAGTCGCGCGGCCTGTCCGCGGATGGCTTCGCTGATGACACGACCAGCCAATCCGGTAGCCGCGATACCATGCCCGGAAAATCCCTGCGCAAAATAGATATTTGAACCCAGTCGTCCCCAATGCGGCGCTCGATTGACGCTGATATCGACGTATCCGCCCCAAACATACTCGAACTTCAGCTTTTTCAATTGCGGGAAGACTCGAGTCATGCGACTGGTCATCACGCCGCGCAAATTCGGCGGCGGCAAGGTGGAATAACTCGCACGGCCGCCGAATAAAATCCGGTGATCCGAACTCATGCGGAAATAATCCAGCGCCCAGTTGATATCGGCGACAGCCATGTCATTTTTAATGAGCGCTCTCGCGGTTGATTCGCCTAGAGGTTCACTAGCGCCGATATAAGTACCGACCGGCATGATTTTGCTGTCGAGTTCCGGCGCGATGCCATGTACATAGGCATTGCCTGCAAGTACGGCGTAGTCGCATTGCACTTGACCGGTTCGCGTCTTGAAAACAGGCTTGGCACCGCGCTGCAATGACAGCACTTCGGAGCCTTCAAATATTTTTACGCCCAGCGACAATGCCGCACGTGCCAGACCCTGGGTGTATTTCAGCGGATGCAAATGGCCGCTTTGATCATCGTACAAACCACCTATGTAGCGATCAGAGGCAAGCTGTTCCGCCAGTTCCGGTTTTTCCCACCATCGGGTTTTATAGGAAAAATTGTTTTCCAGGTCCGACTGCCAGTTTTTCAGCTCTGTAATGTGTCGCGGCTTGATGGCAACATGTGCATGTCCGGCGCGCCAATCGCAATGAATCGAATATTTTTCGCAGCGCTCGTGGATGATCCGAACGCCTTCCAGCGAGAAATCAAAGAGCTTGCGGGAATCGTCGATGCCAATCATCGAGGTGATTTTGTGCTGGTCGCAACCGAAACCGAAAATCGCCTGGCCGCCACTGCGGCCGGAAGCGCCCCAACCAACGCGCTGTGATTCGAGCACGATCACTTTCAGGCCGGCTTCAGCACATTCAATGGCCGTTGATAAGCCGGTAATGCCCGCACCCAGAATGCAGATATCGGCTGTTTCAAGGCCTTCAAGCGAAGGCTGTTCCGGAAACTCCGGCACGCTGGCCGCGTACCAGGAATTTACATGCACTTTTTTATCGGACATGAAAAATCAAACCGCGCGCAAATACCATTCGTATTCAAGCGTTGTCACTTGCGTATAGAAAGTGCGCATTTCTTTCAGCTTTTGCTGTCCGAAGATATGGCGGAATTTCTCACCGAAGTTGCTGGTGATGAAATCGCTGGCCATGAAGTCATCGATGGTGTCGCGCCAGAACAAGGTGCGTTGCTCGGTTTGTTCGTAGGCATTGCCGACGATGGGCGGGCCCGGATCGAACTTGTTTTCCAGCCCATGCAGAATGCCTGCGAGAACGGCTGCAGTGACCAGATACGGATTGGCATCTGCGCCGGAGATGCGATGCTCGATCCTTGTATTGGCTTCATCGCTGTGAGGGATACGCATCGCGACGGTACGGTTATTGAAGCCCCAGCAATCGTTCAAGGGCACGAAAGCATTCAACACGAAACGCCGATAGCTGTTGGCATGCGGCGCGAACATCAGCATGCAGTCTTTGGAAGATTTCTGCATACCGCCGATGGCGTGGCGCAGCGTATCTGCCGGTTTTTCCGGTGTGCTGGCGAAAATGTTCTTGCCTTCTTTATCCAGAACGCTGACGTGGATATGCATGCCGCTGCCGGCCTGATCGACGAATGGTTTGGCCATGAAGCTGGCGAGCAGGTTTTGCTGCGAAGCAACTTCCTTGATCACGCGTTTCAGCATGATCGAATCATCGCAGGCGAGCAGGGCGTCCTTGCGATGCTTCAGATTGATTTCGAATTGACCCGGTGCATATTCGGCGACGGCGGTATCGGCCGGAATGTGTTGTGCCCGGCAGGCATCAGTGACTGCATCAGTAAAGCCCTGATAGTCATTCAGGTCTTCCATGTAATAGACCTGCGTCGTCTTGTTACGCTCGCCGGTAGCCGGATTGATCGAAGTTTTCGGACGGCCGTCCTTATGCAAGGTTTTATCGAGCAAATAAAATTCAAGTTCGACTGCAACGACCGGCGTCAGGCCTTTTGCCGTGAAACGGTCGAGCACGCGCTTCAGTACTTCGCGCGGATTGGCTTCGAACATTTCGCCATGACCGTCTTCCATGCCCAGCAAGACTTGCGCCATCGGCTTTTTCTGCCAGGGAATAATCTTCAAGGTGCCCGGTACAGGGCGGCAAATGCGGTCTTCGTCGCCAATGTCGTAGCCCAGGCCAGTTTCTTCGACGGTATTGCCGGTAATATCGGTTGCAATCAGTGACATCGGCAGGCAGACACCATTGGCATAGACTTTCTCGAGCGCGTCGCGTGTGATGCGTTTGCCGCGCAACAGGCCATTCATATCCGGCAGCAGCAGGTCCACCATTTCGCAGCCCGCTATTTGTTGTAACTCGGCGGCATCATCATCAGGCAAGGGATAGGAATTCATGGGCATCGCATCGGTTTAGGTCCAAATTGAATACTAACAGAGGATGTTTTAACTGTAAAAAATACTCAACGGTTTGGAGGGCTGCTGCTTGTTAAAGTATTGGAAATATTTGCGGCAATGCAATAAAAGCCCGAAATATAGGTATTTAGACTGCTTTTGGTGTTGCTGGACTTTGAACGCCTGTTGATAAAATAAAACAGTCCGGTTATGGTTCAGGAGCTTCATGCGGAGGCAATATGCATCAAAGACCACTGGTCATCGTTCCGGCTGATCGAAAAATCATGGGCAAGCACGCTTACCATTCGGCTGGCGAAAAATACCTGTCTGCCCTGGTCTTCGGCTCGAACGCTATTCCTTATATATTGCCCAGTCTTTCGCCGACTTTGCCGCTCCGGGAGATTCTGCAGAATGCCGACGGTTTGTTCCTGACCGGCTCCTATTCGAATATCGAGCCGCGTCATTATTCGAATGAGCCGAGTTACGAAGGTAATTTGCACGATCAGCATCGTGATGAAAACAGTTTGCCGATCATTCCGCTCGCGATCGAGATGCAGATTCCGGTCTTTGCCGTTTGCCGCGGATTTCAGGAGGTGAACGTAGCGCTCGGCGGCAGCCTGCACCAAAAGGTGCATGAAGTGCCGGGGCTGGATGATCATCGTGAAAATCCCGATGACGAGCTCGATCAGCAATACGCCGATTCGCATCTCATATCACTGGCGCCTGGCGGCTTGCTGGAAAGTTTATCCGGCAAGACCACGGCAATGGTAAATTCACTGCACGGGCAGGGCATTAATACATTGGCCAGCAACCTGAATGTTGAAGCCACTGCGCCGGATGGTCTGATCGAAGCCGTATCGCTGAAGTCGCCGCATCCTTTTTTTCTGGCGGTGCAGTGGCATCCCGAATGGAAAGTCGGCGAGAATCCTTTTTATCTAAGTATGTTTCAGGCATTTGGTCGTGCTTGCAGTGACCGTGCCAATAATCGGATATCTTTATGAGTCGCAAGAAAAACAATGAAAAACCGATGAATGCCGAGCAGCAGGAAAGCTCGCTGAAAAAATGGTTGAAAGAACGAAGAATTACCGAAGTGGAATGTCTGGTGCCGGATATCACCGGCAATGCGCGCGGAAAGATCATCCCCGCCGCCAAGTTCTCGCACGATTACGGAACGCGTCTGCCTGAAGGTATTTTCGTCACCACGGTCACGGGCGATTATCCCGATGCCTATTACGAATTGGTGGCGCCGTCGGATTCCGATATGTACCTGCGCCCCGATGCTGATACCGTGCGGATGGTGCCCTGGGCAACCGATCCGACCGCACAGGTAATTCACGATTGCTTTACCCGCGATGGCAAGCCGCATGAACTGGCGCCACGCAATGTGTTGCGCAATATTCTTGCCTTGTACGAAGCCAAGGGCATGAAGCCGATCGTGGCGCCTGAACTGGAATTCTTTCTGGTACAGAAAAATACCGATCCGGATTTTCCGCTGCAGCCACCGGCGGGCCGTTCGGGCCGGCCTGAAACCGCAAGGCAATCGTATTCGATCGATGCAGTGAATGAATTCGATCCGATTCTCGATTTGATGTACGACTATGCCGAAGAAATGGAGCTCGACGTGGACACCCTGATTCACGAATCGGGTGCCGCGCAGCTTGAAGTGAATTTCGTGCATTCGGACCCGATGTCGCGCGCCGACCAGGTGTTCCTGTTCAAGCGCACCATGCGTGAAGCTGCGTTGAGGCATGGCATCTATGCCACCTTCCTTGCCAAGCCGATGGAAAACGAGCCGGGCAGTGCGATGCATATCCATCAAAGCATGCTCGATGCAAAAACCGGCAAGAATTTATTCGCCGGCAAGAAAGAAGGGCAGCACAGCGAGCTGTTCAAGAATTATCTGGGCGGCCTGCAAAAATACGTGCCGATGGCGATGCCGTTTTTTGCGCCGAACGTAAACTCGTATCGACGTCTAGCGGTGGGCGATGTCGCACCGATCAATGTGCAATGGGGTTTCGACAATCGCACCTGCGGTTTGCGGGTGCCGATGGATTCACTCGAAAACACCCGCGTCGAAAGTCGTTTCGCCGGTTCCGATGCGAATCCCTATCTCGCGATGGCGGCGACTTTGGCCTGCGGTTATCTCGGCATCATCGAGAAACTGAAACCCACCGAACCATTGACCACCAGCGCACAAGACAAAGGCTACGAGTTGCCGCGTAGTCTGGAAGAGTCGCTGAAATGGCTGCGTGGTTGTGCACCGCTGCAGAATTTGATGGGCGAGCGTTTCGTGAATGCCTATATCCACGTCAAGGAAAAGGAATACCAAACCTATTTCCGCGTGATCAGTTCGTGGGAGCGGGAATTCCTGTTGTTGAATGTTTGATCGGCCATCAATAAATAAAAAATCAGCACGATAAATAATCGGAGCCAGCGTGGAAAATTCGGACTTGCAAGCTTTACAGAAACTGGATGCTGCTCACCATATCCATCCCTTCAACGACAATGCGGCACTGGCTAAAAAAGGCACGCGCATATTGACCAAGGGCGAAGGCTGTTACGTCTGGGATGCCGAGGGCAATAAAATGCTCGATGCATTCGCCGGGCTGTGGTGCGTGAACATTGGCTATGGCCGAAAGGAATTGGGCCAGGCCGCCGCGAAACAGATGGACACGTTGGCCTACTACAACAGTTTTTTCGGCTGCACCACCGAGCCTACCGTGCATCTTGCCGCCAAGCTGGCCGAGCTCACGCCGGGCGATTTGAATCATGCGTTCTTCAGCAATTCCGGTTCCGAAGCCAACGATACGATTCTGCGTATGGTCCGACATTTCTGGGCCGTGCAGGATCAACCAGAAAAAAATATTTTGATTGGCCGTTTCAACGGCTATCACGGCTCGACCGTCGCAGGTGCAAGTCTGGGCGGCATGAAAGGTATGCACTCGCAAGGCGGCTTGCCGATCCCGAATATCCACCACATCAATCAGCCTTACTGGTTTGGCGAAGGTGGCGATTTATCGCCGGAAGAATTCGGCATACAACGCGCACGCGAACTCGAGGCCAAGATTCTTGAGCTCGGCCCCGATCGTGTCGCCGCTTTTATCGGAGAGCCGATTCAGGGCGCAGCCGGCGTATTCATTCCACCAATGAATTACTGGCCGGAAATCCAGCGCATCTGCCGTCAATACGATGTCTTGCTGATTGCCGATGAAGTCATTTGCGGTTTCGGCCGAACCGGTCACTGGTTCGGCTCGGAATACTTCGGCATCCAACCCGACATCATGACTCTGGCCAAAGGTATTACCTCCGGTTATATACCGCTCGGCGCCGTGATGTTCAATGATCGCGTTTCGAATGTATTACGGGATAAGGGCGGCGAGCTTGCACATGGCTACACTTATTCCGGCCATCCGGTTTGTACTGCCGTGGCTTTGGAAAATATTCGCATCTTGCAGGATGAAAAAATCGTCGAGAACATCCAGAGTAATACCGGACCCTATCTTGCCAGCCGCTGGAAAGAGCTGGGCGAGCATCCGCTGGTGGGCGAGGCACGAGTCGTCGGGATGGTCGGAGCCCTGGAACTCGTGCCCAACAAGCCAAGCCGCGCCTTTTTCGAGGATCGAGGCAAGGTAGGCCAGTTATGCCGTGATATTGCCCTTAAAAACGGTCTAATATTACGTGCGACCAATGATGCCATGCTGCTTTCGCCACCGCTGATTATCACGCGCGGGCAAATTGACGAATTGTTCGAAAAAGCCTGGAAGTCTTTGAATCAAACCGCTGAAGCTTTGGGAAAATAACGAGGTATGTAACTGTTTGCCAGTGATTCCTGTCGTCACATTATTTCTAACAATCAAGTGAGAGGTGTTATGAAACTACGTCTTTTAACAATAGCCATTGTCGGACTGACTCTCGTTGCATGCGGTAACAAGGAAGCTTCCGCTCCGGGGGCCACTGCCAGTGCCCCCGCCGCCGAAGAAAAAGTGCTCAACGTCTATAACTGGTCCGATTACATAGCACCCGATACCGTCGCCAAATTCGAAAAAGAAACCGGCATCAAGGTGACCTACGACGTCATGGACAGCAACGAATCGCTGGAATCGAAAATCCTGTCCGGCGACACCGGTTACGACATCGTGGTGCCCTCGTCATCTTTCCTTGGTCGACAAATCAAGGCGGGTGCCTATCAACCGCTCGACAAGGCGCAACTGGGCAACTGGAAGAATCTCGATTCCAATCTCTTGAGCAAGCTTATCGATGTCGATCCCGGCAATGCCCACGCCATGCCATACCTTTGGGGCACTACCGGCATCGGTTACAACGTGGACAAAGTCACCAAGATTTTCGGCAATACCGACGTGGTCAACAGTTGGGACCTGATTTTCAAACCCGAAAATCTTTCCAAACTCAAAGAATGCGGCGTTACCTTTCTTGATGCCGCTTCCGAAATCATTCCCACCACCTTGTATGCGATGGGCGAAGATCCAAACAGTTTTGATCCTGCCGTGATCGACAAGGCCGCCGCAAAACTAGAAAGCCTGCGTCCATACATCACCAATTTCCACTCATCGGAATATATCGATGCCTTGGCCAGCGGCAACGTCTGCATCGTGGTTGGCTGGTCAGGCGATATCATCCAGGCCAAGGCACGCGCTGCCGAAGCAAAAAATGGCGTCAACATCGGCTACAGCATTCCACAACAGGGTTCGGCAATGTGGTTTGACATGATGGCGATTCCAAAGACCGCCAAGCACCCGAAAAATGCCCATCAGTTCCTGAATTTCCTGATGCGCCCGGACATCATTGCTGAAGTGTCGAACTACGTCTCGTATCCAAACGCGAATGCCGCTTCGACGTCCATGCTCGACAAGAGCATTACCGATGATCCGATGATCAGTCCGACCAAGGAAACCATCAACACCAAATTGTATGGCTTGGCAGTGCTTCCGCCGGACGTAATGAAAAAATATACCGCGGTGTGGACCGAACTCAAAACCACCAATTAACCTTTCGGGGCAAGCATTAAACCGCTTGCCCTTTTTTTCGACGGAATTATCACTATGAGTGCTGAAATGGCTGCCGCGACTTCTGATCATGTGCCACGAACGGATAAATTGGGCAATGAAAATTACGTCCGCATTATCGATGTAAGAAAAGAGTTTGACGGTTTTGTCGCAGTCGATTCGGTAAACCTGTCGATTCGGAAGGGCGAGATTTTTGCGTTGCTCGGTGGTTCCGGTTGCGGCAAGTCCACCTTGTTGCGTTGCCTGGCCGGTTTCGAAAAACCGACCTCCGGAAAAATCGAGCTGGACGGACAGATCATCAACGATCTGCAACCTTATGATCGCCCGATCAATATGATGTTCCAGTCTTACGCCTTATTCCCGCACATGACGGTGGAACAAAACATTGCCTTTGGTTTGAAGCAGGACGGCATGGCCAAGGACGCGATCGCCAGGCGCGTCGAAGAAATGCTCGGCATCGTGCAAATGAATAAATTCGCGAAGCGCAAACCTCATCAATTGTCTGGCGGGCAACAGCAACGCGTGGCACTGGCACGATCTCTCGCAAAGAGTCCGAAGCTGTTATTGCTCGACGAGCCGATGGGTGCGCTGGATAAAAAGCTTCGTTCGCAAATGCAGCTGGAGCTGGTCAATATCATCGAACGTCTTGGCGTTACCTGCGTGATGGTGACGCATGACCAGGAAGAAGCGATGAACATGGCGCATCGCATTGCGCTGATGGATGCCGGTCATATTCGCCAGGTCGGTACGCCGGACGAAATTTACGAACAACCGACCAGCCGTTTCGCTGCCGAGTTTGTTGGTTCGCTTAATGTCATCGAAGGCAAGGTCGAAGAAGATGAAGCGGATTTTGTTACGATCCGATCGGACGCATTGCCTGATTCTGTGTATATCGGTCACGGCATCAGCGGATTTGAAGGGCAACAGGTGGCATTTGCGGTGCGGCCTGAAAAAGTCACCATCAGCAAGGACGAGCCAGTACAGAAGCACAACAAGGCACAGGGTATCGTCGAGGATATCGCCTATTTCGGCAGTCATTCGGTGTATCACGTTCGCCTACCGAGCGGCTTCAAGATCATGGCCCATTTCGCCAACAGAAAGCGCTGGGCCAGTGAAAACTTTACCTGGAATGATCAAGTCTGGGTCTCGTGGGGAGATGATGCCGGCGTGGTGTTGACCACATGAACCTGCCCAGATTTCTCACCCGGAAAGTTCTGCCGCATCCGCGCTGGGGCGTAATTTCCATACCGTATTTCTGGATGCTGCTTTTTTTCGCGATCCCGTTCCTGATCGTGATGAAAATTTCGTTCAGTTCGCAAGCGATTGCGATTCCGCCTTATACGCCGGTGTTGGAATACGTCGATGAAGGTTTGATGCTCAAACTGAATCTGGGCAACTACATCGAGCTGTTCACCAACTCGCAGTATGTGGAAGCCTATTTAAGCTCGCTTAAAATCGCCGCTATTTCGACTTTGCTGTGCCTGCTGATTGGTTACCCGATGGCATACACGATCGCGCGCATGTCGCCCTCCATGCGCAATATTTGTTTGATGCTGGTGGTTCTGCCATCGTGGATTTCATTCCTGATTCGTATCTATGCGTGGATCGGCATCCTGCAAACCAATGGCGTGCTGAATAAAATGTTGCTTGCGATAGGCATCATCGATTCGCCATTGCAGATCATGAATACGCCGGTCGCGGCCTATATCGGCATCGTTTACGCCTATCTGCCATTCATGATTCTGCCGCTATATACCAACCTGGTGAAATTCGACATGCGATTGCTGGAGGCGGCATACGACCTCGGCGCAAAACCCTGGAAAGCGTTCCTGACGATTACTTTGCCAATGTCGAAAGCCGGCATTATCGCGGGCTGCATGTTGGTCATGATTCCTGCCGTTGGCGAATTCGTGATTCCGGAATTACTCGGCGGCCCTGGCACGCTGATGATCGGTCGCCAGCTATGGAGCGAGTTCTTCAGCGCCGGCAATTGGCCGATGGCCTCGGCGGTCGCCATTATCATGCTGGTCTCGCTGCTGATTCCGATCATCATCTTCCACAAGTTCCAGCAGAAAGAACTGGAGGGCAGGATCGTATGAGCTCTCCCAACGCCAAAGTCAGTTGGTTCGGTCGCATTTTTCTGGGTGCGGGTTTTCTTTTTCTGTATTTGCCGATCATTTTATTGGTGGTTTTTTCATTCAACGAATCGCGTTTGTCCAGCTCCTGGTCGGGTTTCTCGTTCAAGTGGTATGGCGAGTTGATGAATGATGATTCGATGCTGAAAGCGGCCTGGGTGAGCCTGAAGATCGCGTTCACCTCGGCCACTGCCGCTGTCGTGCTGGGTACGCTGGCGGCGCTGGTGATGACGCGTTTCAAATTTTTTCGCGGGAAAACACTGTTCGGCGCACTGATTACCGCACCACTGGTGATGCCGGAAGTGGTGACCGGACTATCGCTATTGCTGATGTTTGTTACCTTGTTTTCACCGTTCGGCATTTCACCCAAGGGCATGCTGTCAATCTGGATTGCGCATGTCACTTTCACAATGGCCTTCGTGACCGTGATTATTTCTTCGCGCCTGGCGGAACTGGATAAATCGCTGGAGGAAGCTGCTATGGATCTCGGCGCCAACCGGCTGAAAATATTCTTCGTGATCACCTTGCCGATTATTTTTCCGGCACTGATTTCGGGCTGGCTGCTGGCATTCACTTTGTCGCTGGATGATGTGGTGATTTCCAGTTTCGTTGCCGGGCCGGACTCGACCACCTTGCCGATGAAAATTTTCTCGACCGTGCGGCTTGGCTTGAATCCAAAAATCAATGCGCTTGCTTCGATCATCGTGGCAGTCGTATCGACGACTGCACTGGTTGCTTGGGCGATCAGCCATCGTGAAGAAAAGCGCCGCCAACGTGATATTCAACTGGCATTACAGAAAGGCGATTAAAGAAAATGAGTGTCGAAATTACCAATCCCTGGACCGGTCAGGTGGATTACCGCTACGACTACATGGATGCAGATGCCGTCGAACGCTTGCTGGTAAAATCATCGGCGGCATTTCCTGCCTGGTCAGCATTGTCGATAGATCAGCGGGGCGCAATTCTTGAACGCATTGCATCGGTTCTGCGTTCGAAGAAAGAACAGATCGCCAATATCATGTCGGCCGAGATGGGCAAGCTACATGGCGAGGCTCTGGCCGAAATAGAAAAATCCGCCGGCGCCTGCGAATATTACGCAAAACACGCGATTGATTATCTGCGTGACAGCGACATCAAAACCGAAGCGACCCGCAGTTATGTGACATACGAACCGCTGGGTTGTGTATTTGCGATCATGCCCTGGAATTTTCCGGTCTGGCAGGTGTTCCGTTTCCTGGCGCCGGGCTTGATGGCCGGTAATGTGGCCTTGCTGAAACACGCGACCAACGTGCCGCGATGTGCCGACGCGATTGCCGAAGTGCTGAAGGACGCCGGTATTCCCGATGGCGTATTTGGCGTGCTGCATATCGACAATGCAATGGCAGAAAAAGTGATTGGCGATCCGCGAGTGCATGCGATCACATTGACCGGTAGCGAACGTGCGGGGCGCTCGGTTGCCGCGACCGCCGGGAAATTCCTGAAGAAATGCGTGCTCGAACTCGGCGGCAGCGATCCGTTCGTAGTACTGGATGATGCCGATCTCGACAAGACAATTCCGATTGCAGTGGCCTCGCGTTTCAGCAATGCCGGACAAACCTGCATTGCGGCCAAGCGTTTCATCGTTACCGAGAAAATTGCCGATGCTTTCGTACAGCGATTCGTCGAAGCGGCAGGCAAGCTGAAAATCGGCGATCCGAACAATGCCGCGACTACACTCGCACCGATGGTGCGGGCGGATTTGCGCGATGAATTGCAGAGCCAGGTGCAAGCCAGTATCAAGGCCGGTGCCAAACCCCTAGTCGGTTGTGAACCGGGACAAGGCGCGTCGCATTATCCGGCCTCGATTCTCGACAACGTTAAACCCGGCATGCCGGCCTATAGCGAAGAATTATTCGGCCCGGTCGCCAGCATCATTCGTGTGAAGGATGATGACGATGCGGTACGAGTCGCGAACGATACCTTGTTTGGTTTGGGCGCCAGTGTCTGGACGCAGGATAAAAAACGCGGTGAGAACATCGCCCGCCGAATCAAGGCCGGAGCGACCTTCGTGAATGCGCAGGTTCGCAGCGATGTTCGCTTGCCGTTCGGTGGCACCAAGTCCTCAGGCTTCGGTCGCGAATTGGCGGAGCATGGTATTCATGAATTCATGAATATCAAAACCGTTTATATCGATTAACCTTAGGGGCGCCTGCTTGCTGCGCCCTGACACCTCGAGAGTCTTTGGGCGCAGCAAGCAAGCGGCCCCTACGGTTTGATTTATTCGACATCTTGGGCGCAGCAAGCAGGCGCCCCTACGGTTTGATTTATTCGACATCTTGGGCGCAGCAAGCAAGCGCCCCTACGGGAACGGGTTCATCAATTGATTCAGGAAATGGCCTAATACGCCCGGTTCGATGATAAGCGTGGCAAGCACACCATAGGCTGCACCCCATAAATGGGCGCTGTGGTTGACGTTGTCGCCGCCTTTTTTATCGAGCCAAATGGAATACGCAACATAGAGCACGGCGTAGACAATGGCGGGGCATGGAACAAAGAAAATCAGTAATGTCGTCCAGGGGTCAAACAGGATGAATGCAAACAAGACTGCGGACACGGCACCCGATGCGCCTAGTGTCGCGTAGCGGGGGTCCCTCTGATTTTTGAGCGCACTCGGCAATACCGAAAAAACCAGGCCGCCAAGATAAAACAATGCAAAACCGAAAGGCCCCAGTGCCGATACATAGAAGCCTTCCATCACTCTGCCGAAGACGTACAAGGTCATCATATTGAAGAGCAAATGCATGAAGTCGGCATGCAAAAAACCGTAGGTGACATAGCGATAATACTGCTTGTCGCGCTGCGCCTTGAATGGACGCAGAATCCAGTCGTCCATCAATTTGGCATTATTGAATGCGGTGTATGAGACCACGCACGTCAATGCAATAATGATCAGATTGCTGGTTATCAAATCCATTTAAAGTCAATCCTTTGCAGGGGATGTCAACGTAGGGGCGCCTGCTTGCTACGCCCAAAGATTGTCGAGGTGTCAGGGTGCAGCAAGCAAGCGCCCCTACGGTTTGATTTATTCGAGCTCCAGGGCGCAGCAAGCAGGCGCCCCTACGGTTATTTTGAAAAATCGTAAAACTTCCATTCGGCTGGCAGATCCTTGTTCGGTGCCTGTTTCTTCAGGCGCGAACGCACGACCGATACCGGCATTTCACCGCCCATCAAAATGCTGTCGTGAAATTCGCGCTCGCCCATTTTCCCGCTTTCGACCAATTCCTTATGCAAGGCACGGAATTGCAGGCCGCCAAGCATGTAGGCGGTCTGGTAGAGCGGGCTGTAATCGCCCGCGAAACTGCGGCGAACTTCCGCCGCCGCGTTTTCACGTTCATGGCCGACGCGATCCACCAGCAAATCGATCGATTGCTGCGGCGTCATCTTGCCCATGTGGAATGACAGCGAAAATAAAATCCGCGCGGCGCGGTGGCTACGCCAGAACAGCATGCCGATTTTTTCTTCCGGCGTTTTGGCAAAACCGCGATCATACAACTGCATTTCCCAATACAGCGACCAGCCTTCGGTCCAGAACGGTGTACTGAACAATTGCCGTTGTGTCTGATAGCGCTGGTTATAGAAAAATTGCAGATGATGGCCCGGAATCAATTCGTGATGCACGACCGCACGCGAGAAGTAGCGGTTATTGCCGCGCAGGGTCATCAGTTTTTTATCCTGTGGCATGCCATCGGTCGGGTAGGCGACCCACACGTCTTCGCCGCCCAGAAAGAAGGGGGCTTGCAATTGATATTCCGGCGTCAGCATGGTCATGCGCCAATCGCGCTTGGCGATTTCCGGCACCGTTACTAAATCGTTCTTCGTCACGTAATCGATTGCTTCGTCGGCGAGTTGAACGACAAGTTTTGGTTGTTCGCCTGGTAGCGGACTTTGTTGCTTGACGGCTTCTAGCGCCTGACGCCAATCCTTGTAGCCCATCTCGGCAGCGGCCTTGGTCATCTCGTTCTGGCACCAGCTCAATTCCTTTTCCGCCAGCGCGATCAATTCTTCCGGCGTGTAGGGGATCATTTCATGTTGCAGATCGGCCATCAGTGCATCGCGGCCAATCGGATCGCCGATAATGGTTTCCGGATTCGAGGCTCCGGCTATCTTGTCGCGCAGAAATTTGGAATAGGATTCCATTTCCTTGTCGAGCGACTCGTAGGGCAGCTTGGTCCAATAGGTAAAGTTGGGATCGTAACCGTTGTAAAAGGTGAACCAGTCTTTCAGGTCATCACGAAGACTGGAAAGGTATTTGGAAGCGCGAAAGGCGACGATCGGGCTGATCGTGGATTTGCCATTGCCGCCATCGAGTTGCGCATGCATTTTCTCGATTGCCTTTTGCGCCTGGTTCAAAACCTGTGCGCTTGTCTTGGCGTCGGCATATACCAGTTCGCGTCTTGCCTCGGCGAGCGCAATCAGGCTGTCAGCCTGAGGTAATAGTGTAGCGGCTTGGTCAAAACGCTTGCGGTTGAAATCGAGTTGTTTCAGACGGTAATTCAATTCACGCTTGAACAGGGCGTAGTCGACCTGGTCCTCGAGTTGCAGCGAAGCATAATCAAGTGTGCCAATCGATTGCAGCCAGCTGTTGTAAAGACTGCGTAGTGCTGCTTCGCGTTTTGAACTGCCGGTGATGTCGTGGGTATGTTCAATGCTGGACAAGTCGGCATTGAAACGGTGAATCATCAATGCGAGCTGCTGCGTGCTGGCAGGAATATCCGCCGGCCTCGGTGCGCTTACATCGGCTGCCGATACAGGCAGGGAGAGACTGAACGTAATTGCTAACGCCAAAGCACAGTAGCGAAGGTTCATGCGATATTCCTGGCAGAGAGGGCGCTGTGCGCCGTTTGTTGGATGAATTGCAGAAGTGATTTCAAGCCATTGCTACGGGTCGGCGATAAATGTTTCGCCAAGCCGATTTGGCTGATGTAGTCCGGCGCCGTGTTCATGATTTCTTCGGCGCTGCGACCCGAATAGACACGAAGCGCAAGAAATATAAGTCCGGAAACAATTGTCGAGTCGCTGAGCGCATGGAATACCAGCTTGTCCTTGTTACCTTCCGGAACGATCCAGACCATCGATTGGCAGCCATGCAGACGATGCACCTCGGTTTTCCATTCGGGTTTCAAATCCGGCAATTTTTTTCCGAGATCAATCAAATACTGATAACGCTCGGACCAGTCGCCGAAGAATGCGAATTCATCAGCGATGGCTTTCTGCGCTTCGGCAGCGGTGGATTCCATCGGAAACATCAGGCACGTCTCCAGCGCACGCCTTGCGCCGTGTCTTCCAGCAAAATGCCTTCGGCCGCGAGTTGATCACGGATGGCGTCGGAGCGGGCAAAGTCTTTTGCCTTCTTCGCCGCGTTGCGTTCATCGACCAGGATTTGAATGCGTGCATCGTCGCTGTTGTCATTGCCGCGAGCGAACCATTCGGCGGGTGTTTGCTGCAGCAAACCCAACAACGCACCGGCACCAATTAATTCGGATTTCAAACGCGATTTTTCTTCGTTACTGTCCGCCTTGCGGGCATCACTGGCAATGCGTGCCAGTTCAGATAATGCAATTGGCGTATTCAAGTCATCGCACAAAGCTGTTTCAACGGATTCAGGCATTACCGGTTCTGCATGAATATCGCTTAGATCACGCAAGGTGCCATACAAACGATCCAGCGTTTTCACGCTTTGTTCGATCAGGCCGTCGGTCCAATCCAGCGGCTGGCGGTAATGCGCGGTTAGCAGGGCGTAACGCAGCGCCTCGGGTGGATGTGCTTCCAGTAAGCCGTGCAGCACGCTCACATTGCCGAGCGATTTCGACATCTTGGTGCCGCCGAAATCGAGCATGCCGTTGTGAACCCAGAAACGCGCAAAAACCTTGCCGCCATGGGCGCAGGTACTTTGTGCGACTTCATTTTCGTGATGCGGGAATAACAGATCATTGCCGCCAGCATGGATATCAATCGTTTCCCCCAGATGCGCTTCGGCCATCGCCGAGCATTCAATATGCCAGCCAGGACGCCCACGGCCCCAAGGCGAATCCCAGCCCGGCAATTCCGGCGTCGAGGGTTTCCACAAGACGAAATCACCGGCATCACGTTTATACGGGGCAACATCGACCCGGGCACCGGCAATCATTTCATCCATCGGACGGCGCGAGAGCTTGCCGTAATCGGCGTAACTCGCGACCGAGAATAAAACATGGCCTTCCGCCGCATAGGCATGCTCGCTGGCGATCAGTTTTTCGATCATCGCGATGATGTGCGGAATATGGTCGGTCGCATGCGGCTCGATATCCTGCGGCGTAACACCGAGTTTCAACATGTCTTCGCGATAAATCGCGGTAAATTTATCGGTGATCGTCGAGATCGGAACGTTCTGTTCGGCCGCGGCGGCGTTTATCTTGTCGTCGACGTCGGTGATATTGCGGGCATAAATCAGTTTCGGATAATGCCGACGTAAAAGTTTGGCGAGTACGTCGAATACTACCGGGCCACGGGCATTGCCGATATGGACATAGTTGTAGACCGTGGGGCCGCACAGGTACATGGTGACCTGATTCGGGTTCAGGGGCGCGAAGTCTTCGAGACTGCGATTGCGGTTGTTGTATAGGCGTATTTTCATGGCCCAAGTTTAGCAATAAGCGGCTGTTTTGAGGGCGAAATGTAGGAGGGCCCTTGGGCCCGAAGTGGTAATGATTTAGCCTGTCGTCGCCCGCAAGCGGCCTCCTACTAAGGGTTTAGAGCATTTGGACTAATGGGCTGGCTTGCAGCTCGGGATATTGACTGACATAATCCGCCCATCATGAAAATGTCACTGGCCATCGTTGAACTGCTCACCTCTGCTTATATGGCAGCAGGCATGACTTCGCGTGCTCGCCGACCGGAAGCCCACCATCCTGCTGGGTAACCCGGACGTTTTCACACGTTTCCAGGAAAAGCCCGGCCATGCGCCGGGCTTTTTTGTTTTTAACTTTACGGTAGATCACGAATGAAACATTTTTTAAATACGCAGGATTGGACCAGGCCTGAACTGGATGAGCTGCTGAAGCAGGCAGCCGCATTCAAGACCTCGAAACTGGGCGATCAATTGAAAGGCAAGGCGGTGGCCTTGGTCTTTTTCAATCCTTCCCTGCGGACGCGAACCAGCTTCGAGCTGGGTACTTTCCAGATGGGCGGCCATGCAGTCGTGCTCGCACCCGGCAAAGATGCCTGGCCGATCGAGTTCGAACTGGGCACCGTGATGGACGGCGATACCGAAGAACATATCGCCGAAGTCGCCAAGGTGCTGAGCAGTTATGTCGATTTGATCGCGGTTCGTGCATTCCCCAAATTTCTCAACTGGTCGGAAGATCGCCAGGACAAAGTCCTCAACGGCTTTGCCAAATATGCGACCGTGCCGGTGATCAATATGGAAACCATCACCCACCCCTGCCAGGAATTGGCGCATGCGCTGGCATTGCAGGAACATTTCAAGACCAGCGATCTGCGTGGCAAGAAATACGTGTTGACCTGGACCTATCATCCCAAAGCCTTGAATACCGCGGTCGCCAACTCGGCACTGACGATAGCCACCCGCATGGGCATGGACGTTACCTTGCTGTGTCCAACACCGGAATACGTGCTTGATCAGCGTTACATGGATTGGGCAAAAACAAATGTGGCCGAAAATGGCGGTTCATTGAATATCAGCCACGATATTGCTTCGGCTTATCAAGGCGCCGATGTGGTTTATGCAAAAAGCTGGGGCGCCTTGCCATATTTCGGCGATTGGGAAAAGGAAAAGCCGATTCGCGACCAGTACAAACATTTCATCGTCGATGAAGCCAAGATGGCGCTGACCAACAACGGCGTGTTCAGTCACTGCCTGCCTTTGCGTCGCAACGTGAAAGCGACCGATGGCGTGATGGATTCGCCGAACTGCATCGCGATACAGGAAGCCGGAAACCGCCTGCATGTGCAGAAAGCGGTGATGGCGGCGTTGATCAAACAATAATTATTTAACCAGGGCTTATAATGAACACTGCTGCGAATGTGAAAAAAGATGTCGTCGTCGCTTTCTCCGGCGGCCTGGATACCAGTTTCTGCGTACCCTGGTTGCAGGAACGTGGTTACTCGGTGCATACGGTGTTTGCCGATACCGGTGGCGTGGATGCCGAAGAACGCGCATTCATCGAACAGCGTGCAAAAGAACTCGGCGTTACTTCGCATGTCACCGTCGATGATGGTCCTGCCATCTGGTCGGGTTTCGTCAAACCCTTTATCTGGGCTGGTGAAGCCTATCAAGGGCAATATCCCTTGCTGGTTTCCGATCGTTATCTGATCGTCGAAGCCGCATTGAAACGTTGCAATGAACTGGGCACGAAGATCATTGCGCATGGTTGCACCGGCATGGGTAACGATCAGGTGCGTTTTGATCTTGCCGTGAAAGCCTTGGGCGACTACGAAATCATCGCGCCGATTCGCGAAATCCAGAAAGAACATACCGAAGTACGTGCCTACGAGCAGAAATACCTGGAGCAACGGGGCTTTGGCGTTCGCAGCAAACAGCAGGCCTACACCATCAATGAAAACGTACTTGGCTTGACCATGTCGGGTGGTGAAATCGATCGCTGGCAGGCGCCGGGCGAGGGCGCGAGTGGCTGGTGCAAGCCACGCAGCGAATGGCCAGCCGAAAAACTTTCGGTGAAAATCGGTTTTGAAAATGGCGAAGCGAAAACCCTCGATGGCGTTGCTATGCCGGGCCATCTGATGCTGATCAAATTGAATCACCTGTTCGCGCAATACGGCGTCGGTCGCGGCATTTATACCGGCGATACCACGATCGGCCTGAAAGGCCGGATCATTTTCGAAGCACCTGGTTTGACTGCCTTGCTGGTCGCCCATCGTGCGCTGGAAGAAGCCGTGCTTAGCAAACTCCAAAACCGCTTCAAATCCGATATCGCGAAAAAATGGATTGAACTGGTGTATGAAGGTTTCTATCACGATCCCTTGAAGACCGACCTTGAGTCTTTCCTGGCTTCCAATCAATCAAAAGTGAATGGCGAAGTTGTACTCGAAACTTCCGGCGCACAAGTCACCGCCGTTTCGATTTCATCCCCGCATATCCTGAACGCGAAAGGCGCCACCTACGCACAAGCCGCCGATTGGGGTGTGGCCGAAGCCGAAGGTTTCATCAAACTGTATGGCATGAGCAGTACGCTGTGGGCTGAAATCAATCGGGAGCAAGGCTGATGCTGTCTCGGGTACTCGAGCATCTGGATGCACTGGTATCGTTCGATACCCGAAATCCGCCACGTGCGATCGGCACCGACGGTATCTTCGATTATCTGTGCGAAGCACTTCCAGGTTTCCGGATTGAACTGAGCGATCATGGCGCTGGCGCCGTTTCCTTGCTTGCCGTGCGCGGTGAAACTTCGCGCGTGTTCAATGTACATCTGGATACCGTCCCTGATTCGCCTGCGTGGACAGCGAGCCCTCATCGCTTGCGGGTGACTGCCGATAAAGCGATTGGCCTCGGAGCCTGCGATATCAAAGGTGCAGCCGCTTGTCTGCTGACTGCCGCGGAAAATACTCAAGGCCCAGCGGCATTTTTATTCACGACCGACGAAGAAGCCAATGATGCGCGTTGCATCGCTTCGTTTCTTTCACGGAATAAAGAACACGGCTTTAAAGAAGCCATCGTTGCCGAACCGACGATGGCGCAAGCTGTGTTGGCACATCGCGGCATCGTGTCGGCCCGTATGTTGTTCAAAGGGCAGGCTGGCCATGCTTCGGATGTAAACGCACTGGAACTCAGTGCCGTGCATCAAGCCATGCGTTGGGGCGATAAAGCCTTGAATCATGTGCAGTCTATGCAGCATCTTCGTTTTGGCGGCCTGACCGGTTTTCGTTTCAATATCGGTCGCGTCGAAGGCGGCATCAAGGCCAATATGATCGCGCCCAGTGCCGAAGTACGTTTCGGTTTTCGCCCATTGCCTTCGCAGGATTTTGAAGAGCTGCATCAAACCTTTCGTTCATTCACATCGGAAAAAGTATTGGCCGAATACGAAGAGACCTTTCGTGGTGCATGCTTGCCAGCTGGTGATATTGCATCGGCGGAAAATCGCCGTCTCGAAGCCCGCGATCTGGCCGATTCGCTTGGCCTTGATATAGGAAATGCTGTCGATTTCTGGACTGAGGCGGCACTGTTTTCAGAGGCCGGCATGACGGCACTGGTTTATGGCCCGGGTGATATTGCACAGGCGCATACCGCAGACGAATGGGTGGCGCTGGATCAGTTGGCAACGGTGGTTTCTAAGTACAAGGAAATAATGGAGCTCAAATGAATATCGCGCAGACAGTTTCACTCAACGCGTCATCCTTAAATACAGCCGCCACCATCAGCCACACGTTGGCGGGGAGGTCGCTTCCATCAGACTTCCATGTCGGTACCGATCACAATGAATGATTTGCGCTCCACGATCGTTCGGCTGCTGTCCAATATGGCCAGCCCGAAAGAAATCCAGCAATACCTGAAACGCTTCTCGAAACTCGACGCGGCGAAGTTTGCCGTCGTCAAAGTCGGCGGTGCGATCTTGCGCGACGATCTGGACGCACTGGTTTCATCTTTGTCGTTTTTGCAGCAGGTTGGACTCACTCCCATCGTGGTGCACGGTGCCGGTCCGCAGCTTGATCTGGAAATGCAAAAAGCAAAGATCGAAAAACAAATCGTCGATGGTCTGCGCGTCACTACGCCGGAAGTGTTGTCCGTCGTACGCCGCGTATTCCAGCAGGAAAACCTGCATCTGGTCGAAGCCCTGCAAGCGGTGGGTGTGCGTGCAACCTCGATTACTTCCGGCATGTTCGAGTGCGATTTGTTGAACAAGCGCAAATACGGTTTGGTTGGCAAGGTTGTCAAGGTACAGACCGATGCGATCCAGGCGGCAATCAAGGTCGGTTCGATTCCCGTGATTGCTTCACTGGGCGAAACCGTCAGTGGCCAGATACTGAACATCAACGCCGATTGGGCTGCGAATGAACTGGTCAAGACATTACAGCCCTACAAGATTATTTTCCTGACCGGCACCGGCGGCTTGCTCGATGGCGAAGGCGATTTGATCGATTCGATCAATCTTTCGACCGAATACGAGGAGTTGATGAAACAGCCCTGGCTGCACTCGGGTATGAAAGTGAAAATCGAGCAGATTCATGATTTGCTGATGCAATTGCCGCCTTCATCCTCGGTCTCGATTACCAAGCCCGATGAATTGGCGAAAGAACTGTTTACCCATCGCGGTTCCGGCACGCTGGTGCGTCGCGGCGAGAAAATCAACGTGTTCGATAGCTGGAAACAATGCGACCGCAAGAAACTGCAGCACCTGATCGAATCCGGATTCGGCCGTAAATTGGCGGCGGATTATTTCAAGACCACTCAGCCATACCGCTTGTTCGTCAGCGAACACTATCGCGCCGCGTTGGTCTTGACGCTGGAAAATGGCATCCCACATCTGGATAAATTTGCCGTCAGCGAAGATGCACAGGGCGAAGGTCTTGGTCGTGCCGCGTGGCATGTGATGCGGTCGGAGATTTCGCAATTATTCTGGCGCTCGCGTGCCGATAATACGATCAACGAATTCTATTTCGATGAAGCCGATGGCTGCCTGAAAGGCGATAAGTGGAATGTGTTCTGGTACGGGCTGGAAAATTTTGACCAGATAAAATATGCGGTCGATCATTGCCGGGCACGTCCCGCAACGCTGAAAGGATAAAAGCCTCACATGACGAAACATTGGTCAGCAACCAAAGCATTGAAAGGCAGGTATGTCAGTCTCGAGCCTTTGTCACTTGATCACGTGGCCGGCTTGCAGGAAGCTGCCCGCGACGGCGAGCTCTGGAATTTGTGGTTTACCTCGGTGCCGAAGCCGGAATCGACACGGGAATATATCGAGCAGGCGTTGGCCTTGTGTGAGCAAGGCAAAGCAATGCCGTTTGCGGTGCGTGATGCCGATGGCGTAGTAGTAGGCAGCACTCGTTACTGCAATATCGAAGCAGACCATAAACGGCTGGAAATCGGCTGGACCTGGTATGCCGAACGCGTGCAACGGACAGCCTTGAATACCGAGGCGAAACTTCTGTTGTTGACTAACGCTTTTGAAACGCTCGGAGCCATCGCGGTCGAATTTCGCACCAACTGGTTTAATCAGCGCTCGCGAACGGCGATTGCCAGATTGGGTGCCAAGCAGGATGGCGTATTGCGAAATCATATGCTGATGCCTGACGGCACCCGTCGAGATACCGTCGTCTTTTCGATTCTGGATTCGGAATGGCCGGCCGTGAAGAAAAACCTGCAATACCAATTACAGCGTTACGGAAAAGAATCATGACGATCCGTATTGGTTTGATCGGTGCCCGTGGCCATGTCGGTTCGGAACTGATCCGTTTAATCGAAACGCATCCGGAATTCGAGTTGAGGTTTGTTTCATCACGCGAGAGAGCTGGCCAGAAAGTGGCAGCGCATGAAAATAGCTATCACGGCGATCTTGATTACGTGAACCTGGATGCCGAGCAAAGCGCAGGGCAATCTGTGGATGCACTGATTTTGGCCTTGCCCAACAATATGGCGGAAGCTTACGTGAACGCCATCGACCTGCATTCACCCAATACCGTCCTGCTGGATTTGTCGGCGGATTACCGGTTTTCGGCCGGCTGGTATTACGGTTTACCGGAACTGACAAGAAGCAAGGCCCGGGCACAAACCCGCATCAGCAATCCCGGCTGTTATGCGACCGCCATGCAACTGGCGATTGCTCCGATGCTCGGCAGTGTTGAAGAACCCATTCAATGCTTCGGCGTCTCAGGCTATTCCGGCGCCGGCACTTCGCCTTCGGACAAGAACGATCCGGAAAAACTTCGCGACAACCTGATGCCGTACAGTTTGGTCGAGCATATGCATGAACGCGAAGTGTCTTTCCATCTGGACAAACGGATCGAGTTCATGCCGCATGTGGCATCGCACTTTCGCGGGCTGACCGTCACCAGTAATCTTCATCTCAAGGAAGCGGTGAAACTTGAAGAAGTGCTTCAATGCTATCGCGATTTTTACCGGGAAGAACCCTTGATCGAAATCATCGAAAGCGCACCCTGGGTAAGCCGGATTGCCGGAAAGCATGGCGCGCAAATCGGCGGTTTCACCCTGAGTGATGATGGGAAAAGACTCGTCGTGGTATCAACGCTGGATAATCTTCTCAAAGGCGCGGCAACGCAGGCTATTCAAAATCTCAATCTGGCCTTCGGACTGGATGAACTCGCGGGAATCCACTTATGAGCCATCTGCTGTGGCAAAAACCTGGCGTCACCGTCAATGAAAACATCCAGCGTTTTCTGGCGGGTAACGATATTGTTGATGACCGGCATCTATTCATCTTTGATATACAGGCAAGCCGTGCGCACGCAGAAGGCTTGCAGAATATCGGTATCCTGACACCGGATGAATGTCGGGATCTTTGCGAGTCACTGGCCAAGCTGGCGGAATTGTTCAAGACGGGCGAATTCTTGCTCGACGAACGTTTCGAGGATGCCCATTCGGCCATTGAAGCCTATTTGATCGAACAACACGGCGACACCGGAAGGAAGATACATACCGGTCGCAGCCGCAACGATCAGGTGCTGGTGGCGAGCCGTTTGTATCTTCGCGATGCTCTGAAGCAACTGGCTTCCCATAATCGGAAAATTGCCGAAATTTCCCTGCAAAGGGCTGAATCGGAAGCGATGCTGCCATTGCCGGGCTATACGCATATGCAACGCGCGATGGTCAGCTCGGCAGGCATGTGGTGGGCGGGTTGGGTCGAAAGTTTTATCGATGATCTCGGCTTGGCTGAATCGAGTATTGAATGGATCAATGCCAACCCGCTGGGCAGTGGTTCCGGCTTCGGCGTGAACATGCCGCTTGACCGCGAACATACGAGCACTGCACTGGAATTCAATCGCGTTCAAGTCGCGGCAACCTATGCACAGTTATCGCGCGGAAAATTCGAATTGCAGGCATTGGCCGCCTTGTCGCAATCACTGCTCGATTTGAGACGGCTGGCCTGGGATTTGAGCTTGTTTACCAGTACCGAATATTCTTTTGTGACATTGCCGTCCGAATATACGACGGGCAGTTCGCTGATGCCGAACAAACGCAACCCCGATTTGATTGAATTACTGCGTGCCAGCTATGCCGTGGTGGCCGGTGCCCGCACGGAAATCGAATCTTTGTTGTCATTGCCATCGGGCTATCACCGCGATTTGCAATTCAGCAAGGGTCCGCTATTGCGCGCGTTCCATCATGGACTTTCGGCATTGGCTCTCGTACCGGATTTACTGGCTCGTATGCAATGGCAGCCGGAAAAAATGCTCGCAGCAATCGAGCCGGGCATGTTCGCTACGGATTGTGCGATGGAGCTGGCTGCGAGCGGCGTTCCGTTTCGCGAAGCCTATCAGCAGGCGGCGAAAGCGACATTGCCGAGTTTTGGTGCAGACGCGGAGGCCAGCCTGAAAGCACGCGTTTCCCTCGGGGCAGCCGGCAATTTGGGTTTGGATATTCTCAAGAAGCGTTTGCAGGAATTTCCGTAGCCCGGGTCATGGCTCCATCTGACCCGGGGTCCCCAATTAAAATCCTGGTCTGAATATTCGCGGTGACAAAAACCTCCCACCCTTTAAACCCGGGTCAGATGGAGCCATGACCCGGGCTACGCCATGCATTACTTTATGCACGTAGCTAAAATTCCTTATCTCGCTAAGCTGCTAAAATATTCAATGATCATCATTACGGGGAGCAATGCATGTCACATTTGATCAATATCTTTCTGGAACCAGGCAAAGTCTTTGCCGAATTAAAGGAAAAGCCCACATTCATTGTGCCATTGCTGCTGGTGATGGCTGCCACGATGGTCATGACTTTCATGTATTTCATGAAAGTGGACAGCGCATGGTTTATCGACCATACCTTGCTTGCCAGTGGCAAGGAAATGTCGGCGGCTGAAATGGCCCAGGCAAAGAGTTTCATGCCCGGTGCAAAAATGATGGGCTATTTCTCAGTCGTCAGTATTCCGATTGGCACGGCAGTCATTGTGACGCTCGTGGCCCTGTATTATCTGCTGGCAGGAAAAATAACCGGCTCCACGATTGGTTTCAAACATGCATTGAGTCTGGCCTGCTGGAGCAGCATGCCGATGTTGCTCGGCACGATAGTCATGTTGGTGGGCGTGGTGATGATGTCGCCACAAACCAGTATTGAATCCCTGGGCTTGACCCATCTCGATCCATTGTTGCTGCAGTTGCCGATTGATAGTCCGTGGAAAAAGCTGGCAACCTCGTTTGACCTGCTGAGTTTCTGGAATATTTTCCTGGTGGCACTGGGCTGGAAAACCTGGGGTAAAACCGGTTGGGCAGAAGCAATCACGGTTGCCGTTATTCCGAGTATTGTCATTTACGGTTTTTTTGCATTGCTCGCATTGATCTAAAACACTAGAGATTCCAGAACATGAAGTTCAACAAGAAGTGGCTCGCCGCAGCCATCGTGGTGGCCGTCATTGCCTTGCCGATCATAATCGGCAAGAGCAAGGGCGAAAGCGGGCTCGAAGTGGATATTAGCGATGTGACGGCGCACGAAATACGCCCGACCATTCTGGCTTCCGGCGTGTTGGCCTATCGAACCGAAGTAAACCTGACCTCCGAACTGGTCGCCAAGGTACGTTCCATCGAAGTGGAAGAGGGCGATATCGTGCAGGCCGGTCAATTGCTGATGCGGCTGGATCCGGAAACCTACCGCAACGCGATTGATCGCGAAGAAGCCAGCAAGCGCCAAAGCGAAATCAGCATCCAACGCCAGCGTGTCACCTTGCAGTTGAAAGCCACCCAGTTCGAGCGCAGCAAGAAAATGCTGGCGGCGAAAATGATTGACCAGAACCGCTTCGATGAAGACAAAAACCAGTTCGAACTGGCGCAGGTCGAATTGAAGAGCAGCGAGGAAGCACTTCGCCGTGCGAATGCCGTGTTGAGTGAAGCACGCGAGCAAATGGGCAAGACCGATATTCGTGCGCCGATCAGCGGGAAAATCGTGTCCCTGCCGATCAAGGTTGGCGAAACCGCGATTCCATCAACCTCTTCCTTGGCTGGCGCGCAATTGATGCAGATTGCCGATACCTCGGATATCAAGGCGGAACTTGAAAGTGGATGAAGCCGATATCGCGAAAATCGCGATCGGCCAGAAAACCGATGTGTTTGCTGCCGCCTATCCGGAAACACCACTTGCCGGCAAGGTCGAGAAAATTGCCTTGGCGCCTTCGATCGAAGGACAGGGGCGCGCCTACAAGGTCACGATTTCGCTGGAAGCACAACCGAAATTACTGCTGCGTTCCGGCATGAGCGCACGCGCCAATATCTTCCTGAGTGACGGCAGCAAGAAAGTTGCGGTGCCGGTGGAAGCGGTGATCACCGAAGCCGACGAAAACGACACCAAGAAGTTCACGCAATATGTCTGGCTGGTGAAAGACGGCCAGGCCAAGAAGACGGTGGTGACTGTCGGTGATTCCGATGATAGCTGGCAAGCGATCAGCAAGGGCGTCAAACAGGGCGACAAAGTCATCATCGGACCGGCCAAGACGGTTCGACAGTTGCAGGAGAACGCCTACGTCAAACAAAAAGCGAAAGACGACAAGGCAGATGCCGATAGCGGCGCCGACGAAGAAAAATAATGATTTCGCTGACCAATATCGTAAAGCGTTACAAGATGGGCGAAGAAGAGTTCAAGGCTCTGGATGGCGTTGATCTCGAGATTCAGCGCAATGAATATGTCGCGCTGATCGGGCCTTCGGGTTCGGGTAAATCCACCCTGATGAATTTGCTGGGCTGCCTGGATACGCCGAGCGAAGGCAAATACGTTTTGAATGGCCGTGATACTTCGACCATGGACGATAATGATTTGGCCAGAGTGCGGAACCAGGAAATCGGTTTTATTTTCCAGAGCTTCCATTTGCTGCCGCGCATGACGGTGTTGCAGAACGTGATGCAGCCATTGGTATATCGCGGTATTCCAAAAGCCGAGCGCATCAAAATGGCGACCGAAGCATTGGACAAGGTGGGCTTGAGTCATCGCATGGGTCACCGGCCCAATCAGCTTTCCGGCGGGCAACGTCAACGTGTAGCCGTTGCCCGTGCGTTGGTCGGCAAGCCGTCGATTCTGCTGGCCGACGAACCCACCGGCAATCTGGATTCAAAAACCTCCGCGGAAATCATGGCCTTGTTTGACGAATTGCATCAGCAAGGCCAAACGGTGATCGTGGTAACGCATGAACCGGATATCGCCGCACATTGCCATCGCACCTTGCGGGTCAGCGACGGCAAAATCGTGCAAGACAGCATCAATGCAAAAAAGGCGGCGCAATAAATGTACGCATTCATGGAAGCCTTTCGCGCCGCATTGTCCAGCTTGATGGCGCATCGCATGCGCAGTTTTTTGACGACGCTGGGCATTCTGATCGGCACCGGTTCGGTGATTGCCGTGGTGTCGCTGGTGCAGGGTTTTTCGGAATCCATCAAAAGCCAGTTCGCCGATATCGGCGGCAGTACGATGACCTTGCAGGCGGAAAACAATAATGAAAATTTCCGCACCGGCAAATTGAACAATATCCATTTCGCCGACATTGATGCCTTGCGCTACAAAGTGCCGGGTGTCGGCGTGGTAGCGCCGATCATGCAAGTGCAGACCGCCGGCGCAAGCTACAAGGGCCGCACCGGTTCGCCGCAAATCATTGCCACCACGACCGAATTCCAGGCAGTGCGTGCGCGCTTTCCGGAATTCGGGCGCTTTATCGTCGAGAGTGACGACAAGGGCCGACGTCGCGTCGCCGTGATCGGCGCGCAGCTGCGGGATGATTTGCATATGCCGGAAAATCCGGTCGGCGAATTTTTCCGGATCGGCAACGAATGGTTCAAGGTGGTCGGCATGATGGAGAAGCAGGGTGAGTTGCTCGGCTTCAGCCAGGACAATTACGCCGTGATCCCGTTCGATGTCGGCCGTGCGTTGATGGGGAACAATAACGAGCCGTTTATTTCCGCTTCCTTCACCGTGCAGAAGATGGAAGAAGTCGAGCAGGTGCGCGAACGCGTGAAACGTGCGGTTCGCCAATCACGCGGACTCAAGCCGGGTCAGGAAAACGACTTCAAGGTGGAAGCGGCCGATACTTTCATCAAGCAGTTCGACAAAATCACCGGTACCGCAACTGCGGTATTGGGCGGCATTGTCGGCATTTCGTTGTTGGTCGGCGGCATTGGCATCATGAACATCATGCTGGTGTCGGTCACGGAACGCACCCGCGAAATCGGAATTCTGAAAGCATTGGGTGCGACCCGTCGCGACATCCTGGTCCAGTTCCTGCTCGAAGCCGGTCTGCTCGCGTTGCTGGGCGGCATCATCGGCATCATTTTGGGTTATCTGGTCGGCATGGGAATTGCTGCGATGATTCCCGGCTTTCCGCCGGCCCAGGCACCGTTGTGGGTCGTGATTGCGGCCGCAGGTTTCTCGGCATTGGTCGGCGTGATCTTCGGCATCATGCCGGCATCGAAAGCGGCGGCGCTGGACCCTATCGAAGCATTGCGGTTCGAATAAACGTAGCCCGGGTTGCGCTTTACCAACCCGGGTTGATGGAGCGCAACCCGGGCTACGATTCTACGATTCAACCCTTCAACGATGCACGGTAACGCCGGCTGCAGGGAATCAAACTCCCGTCTTTCATCAGGATTCGGGCATCGCCGGTATCCAGCGGTTCGATTTCCTTGATGAAATCCAGATTCACCATATAACTCCGATGTACGCGAACGAATTTGCCCGGATCCATACGCGGTTCGATGGCTGCCATTGTGGTGCGAAGCGGGTAGTCGCGTGAATGCAGATGCAGGTTTACGTAATTGCCCGAAGCTTGCAGGTATTCCACTTCGGCGGCGGCAATCAGGAATTCCTTGCCCAGTTTTCTGACCAGAAAACGTTCGGGTCTATCGACTGGCTCGAGTTCAGGGCCGTCATCAGGGGCATCCAATAGACGGGCTTCACCTTGCAGACGCAGTAGCAATAATCGATAGAGAGCAAGCTCAAAGTAGAAGCCGACGTAGGTCTGCCAGTCCTTCAGATATTCGTAGCCCATTTCGACGCGGCCAATTGCCGAAATCGTAAGATGATGCCCTGGCTGGCATAGACCAGCTTGCGCAGGGCAACCATGCCAGCTACATGCAACAGGCGAAAAGCGATCGCTGCCGAGAACATGCAAGGCATTGATGCTTGCGTAAACGCCAAGTATTGCAGCGGAAAGCGACGTTCGAAGGCAATGACGGCAGGTACCAGGCATAGCTGACCAGAATGCTGCTGAATTCCCAGACGATGGGTTTCCAGTTGTCGAAGTGCAAGCTTGCCCGTTCAAGATCGAGCATCACAATCACCGAAATTGATGCCGGCCAGCAGCGAAATTGAGTGACCCAGAAACCGACTTCGAAATATCGGCGATATGGCAAGTAGCGGGCAAGTAACTGACTGTAATCATTTGGGGTCTGCGGTCATGGGGCAATTCTAAGGTTTTTTGACGATATCCATGTAGGCCTGTTGTCCGTCATTCGTCACTTTCCCGTCCCACAGACCGTTATTTGTCCCTGCGGTTCGCCTTTGGTCACTGGATCCGGCGGATTGATCACTTAAGGGAATGCGAACGCCAATCCGGCAAGTCAGCATGGCTCGTCCACACACGAGGCCAACCATGTCTGCATTGCCCGAAGTTCAAACAAATCCTCTACTCGCCGCCATGATCTTGATTGGCTACGCGTGCTCGTTTTCGGCCTGCTGATTTTTTATCACATCGGCATGCTGTACGTTGCCAATTGGGGCTTTCATTTCAAGAGCCATTACCTGAGCCAGCCGCTGGAAGGTCTGATGCTGGCAGTCAATCAATGGCGCATGCCCTTGTTATGGGTGATCTCGGGTATCTCGATCCGTTTCGTGCTGCAGAAGATGTCGGCGATCCGATTCGTGAAGGCGCGAACGCTGCGTTTATTGTTGCCCCTGTTGTTCGGCATTCTGGTCGTGGTACCGCCGCAGCTGTTTGTCGAGATGTCGGGCAAGGGCGAACTGCATATGAGCTACTGGCAGTTCTATCAAATCTTTTTCGATCTGGATAACCCGGTTTTCGATAACTACAAGCCGGGAGTGCTGCCGCATATTGACGTGAATCATCTGTGGTATTTGCGTGAGCTCTGGACGTTTTCGCTGATCACCCTGTGCATCTCGCCGCTGCTGAATAGTCGTACTGTCCAGTCGGCAGTGGATTGGTTTGCCGGCAAGACCGGTTTTTTCGGCCTTTTCTTGTTGCCGATTATCCCCTTGATTGCGGTCGAGTTTGCATTTCCTGATAACAGGAACGCCAGCGGTTTCACCTTCCTGCTGTTCGGCTATTTGATTGGCTGGAATGCCGGGCTTTGGGAACAAATAAAACGTTATCGCCGGAGATTCTTGTCCATTGCGGTCATCAGTTACATCGCCATCTTGTTTGCCTATTTCATCGTCTGGTTGAACCCGGAGCTGAAAGCCATGTGGTGGGCGAAATGGCTGGCTCTGATTGCCATCTTCAATTGCTGGTCGGCTGTGCTGGCCTTGCTTGGTTATGCCGCGACTTATTTGAACAAGCCGAGCGCGAAGCTAAGTTATTTCAATGATGCGGTGCTGCCTTATTACATCTTGCACCAGACATTTATCCTGATTCTGGCCTTTGTTCTTGTACCGTTACAGTTGGGGCCGATTTTGGAGCCTCTGCTGATTGTTGTCGGGACAATTGCCGGATGTTTGCTGAGTTATGAAGTCATCCGGCGCATCAGCGTTTTGCGGCCTTTATTCGGCCTGAAATGGCAGGCGGAAAAATCCGGTCAAGCGTCCGGTGCGCCGACCATGTCGTATCGCATACGCAGTGCTGTTGGCGTATGTAAGCTTGCTGCCACTGGCTTTGAAGCTGATTATCTTCTGATGCGTACTTGCATTGGTCGGGGAGACAGGATTCGAACCTACGACCTCTACGTCCCGAACGTAGCGCTCTACCAGACTGAGCTACACCCCGTGGGATTCATTCTATGGGCTGCTTTCCAACCAATCAAGACAAGCATCGGGGTCCCGATTCACGTTAAAATGGCGGCTTGAACCAGGAGTCTGACCTTGATTAAGCCACGTACACCGCCCGGCGTGATGGAGCTTTTGCCGCGCGATCAAATCGCCTTTCAACGCATGCTGGACGTGATTCGCCGCAATTTCGAGCGATTCGGTTTTTTGCCGGTGGAAACGCCGGTATTCGAATTGTCCGATGTATTGCTGACCAAGACCGGCGGTGAAACCGAACGCCAGGTGTATTTCGTGCAATCGACCGGTGCGCTGGAGCAGGGCGGCACGCCGGAGTTGGCTTTGCGTTTCGATCTGACCGTGCCTTTGGCCCGTTATGTTGCCGAACACGAGCATGATCTGGCTTTCCCGTTTCGCCGTTACCAAATGCAGCGGGTTTACCGAGGCGAACGCGCGCAACGTGGCCGCTTCCGCGAATTTTACCAATGCGATATCGACGTGATCGGCAAGGATTCCTTGTCGGTTCGCTATGACGCCGAAATGCCGGCCGTGATCAGTGCCGTTTTTACCGAACTGGCTTTCGGTGCTTTCACCATTCAATTGAACAATCGCAAACTGATGCGCGGTTTTTTCGAAAACCTCGGCGTTGCCGATGGCGAAAAACAAATGCTGGTGTTGCGTGAAGTCGACAAGCTCGACAAGCGCGGTGCCGACTACGTGCGTGAAACCCTGACCGGCGAAGCATTTGGACTGAGTACGGAAGTCACGGGAAAAATTCTCGACTTCGTGCAAACCCGCAGCACTTCGCATGCCGATGCCATCGCGCAACTGGACAAGCTGGGGCAGGGTTCCGAAGGCTTCAATCAAGGCGTCGCCGAATTGCGCGAAGTGATTGAATTGCTGAAAGCCTACGGTGTGCCTGAAAAAAATTACGCGGTGAATTTCTCGATTGCCCGTGGCCTGGATTACTACACCGGCACCGTTTACGAAACCACGCTCGATGATTATCTGCAGATCGGTTCCGTATGTTCCGGCGGCCGCTATGAAAATCTCGCCGGTCATTATTCAAAATCGCATTTGCCCGGCGTTGGCATTTCCATCGGTGCAACGCGACTGTTCTGGCAGTTGCGCGATGCCGGCATCATCTCGACCGCCGAAAGTTCGGTCGAAGCCCTGGTCGGTCTGATGGATGATGCCTATCTGCCACAGGCGCTGGAGCTGGCCCAGATATTGCGTGGTGCCGGTATCAATACCGAAGTGCAGCTGGAAACAAAAAAACTGGCAAAGCAATTCCAGTATGCCGATCGTGCCGGCGTACGCTTCATGGTGCTCTGCGGTGAAAATGAAATCTCGCGTGGCGTGGTGACGGTGAAAGATCTGCGCCGCCAGGAGCAATTCGAATTGCCGCGCGCCGAATTGGCGGCAGCGCTGAAAGTGGAAATAGAACAGCAACGTGTCTTGAAAGGGTTGTAAGAACAATGAAACCGATTCGATTGGATGGACAGTCGCTGACCCGCGAACAAGTTGTCGCCGTTGCCTATGGTGCCAGTGTCGAGCTGGATGCGAAGCAGCTTGAAAAAGTGCAGCGCGCAGCGGATTTCCTTGCCGAACAGGTGCAAAGACAGGAGCCGATCTACGGCGTTTCCACCGGCTTCGGCAGCAATGCCGACAAGCTTCTGGGCGCGCATCGCGTGCGCCAGCCAGATCATTCCGATGAATCGGTGCTGGAAGAATTGCAGCGCAATTTAATCGTCACCCATGCGGTCTGCGTCGGCGAACCCTTCGGTGCGGATGTCGTGCGTGCGATGCTGGTGATTCGTATCAATACCCTGATGCGCGGCCATTCCGGCATTCGTGTTTCCACCTTGCAGGCACAGGTCGCGATGTTGAATGCCGGCATCGTTCCCGTGGTACCGCAAAAGGGATCGGTGGGCGCAAGTGGCGATCTGGCACCGCTGTCGCATCTCGCCATCGTGTTGCTCGGTGGCGGTGAAGCGTTTTATCAAGGCGAACGCCTATCGGGCGCCGAGGCACTCAAGCGTGCGGGTTTGCAGCCGATTCGTCTGTCGCACAAGGAAGGTCTTGCACTGAACAACGGCACGGCACAAATGCTGGCCACCGGTGTATTGGCAGTGAATAAACTCGATGAAATTCTTGATGCCGCCGATGTCGCCGCCGCGATCACGATAGATGCTTTCGCAGGTCGTGTGCGTGCATTTGACGAACATGTGCATGCATTGCGTCCGCATCCGGGCCAGGTACATTCGGCAAAACATTTGCGTGATTTATTGCGCGGCTCCACGCTTTCCGACATCGCCTATCATCTGGTGCCAAAATTCAAATCCTGGCAGCCGGAAAGCTGGGATTCAGAAGCACAGTCATCGCTGGCTTTCGACATTGCCTGGGATTGGGTGCCACTGAACCAGCGTCATGGTCGCGAGCGTTTCTACCACCGCTTCAAACCGTTTCGTGGTGGCAAAAAACACCAGCCGCAGGATTCCTATTCACTGCGTTGCATTCCGCAAGTACATGGCGCAGTGCGCGACGCGATCGAGCAAGCCAAGCGCGTCCTCGACGTTGAGCTGAACTCGGTCACCGATAATCCACTGGTATTCCCCGATTTTGAAAACCCGCGTCATATCGAAGATCAAGTCGTATCGGCCGGCCATTTCCATGGCATGCCCTTGGCCTTGGTGATGAGTTATGTGAAAGCTTCCATTCCCGTGTTGGCCAGTATTTCCGAACGCCGTTTGAACAAGCTGGTGGATCCGGCAACCAACGACGGCTTGCCGCCGTTTCTGATCGGCAACGAAGACGCGACCGAATCCGGTTTCATGATCGTGCAGTACACAGCTGCCGCCATCGTCAATGATCTGGCATCGCGTGCGCATCCCGCATCGGTATATTCGATTCCGACCAGCGCGAATGCGGAAGACCATGTATCGATGGGGGCGAACGAAGCCCGCCACGTTCTCGAAATGACGCAGGATCTTGCCCACGTGATTGCACTGGAAATCTATACCGCAGCACAGGCGCTGGATTACCGCCGCGACATGATCAATGCGGCACGCGAGCTGGCGAGGAATTCCGATGCAGCGGCGCTGGCCAAAAAGATCCAGAACTCGCCATTGCCAAGTTCGCCGGATTACGCGGTATTCATGCAGGAAGTCGAAGCCTTGCGGCTGGAGCTTGCCGGCTCGGATGAATTCCAGGCGAGCAAGGCCGTGCATGCCGTGTGGCAGCGTTTGCGGATGGACGTAAGCTTCATGGCCAAGGATCGCGCGATGGATGGCGATATCCGCAGGGTTTTGTCCCTGTTCGATCAGGGCGAATTATTGATGGCTGCGAAGGCCAGCGATGACATCGCCGTCTGAAATCAGGCGATATCCAGGGCGATACTGACGCGGTTTCGCCCTTTGTTCTTCGAGATATAAAGCGCTTCATCGGCTTGGTGAAGCGCCTGATCAGGGCTAAGGCGTTTTTCGTTGGTAATCGTAATGATGCCGAGGCTGGCCGTGATCGTGATCGACTGTTTGGCGATCTGGATATTCTCTTTTTCGATCCGCGATCGTAATTCTTCGGCAATGAGTGCCAGTTTTTCCGCATTCACATTCGGCACCACCGCAACGAATTCCTCACCGCCGAATCGGGCGACAATCGCGTTATAGCCGGTCAATGTCATCGTGATGGTTTTCGACAGCGATCTCAGGCAATCATCACCGGCCAGGTGGCCGTAGGTATCGTTGATTCGCTTGAAGTAATCCAGATCGATCAGCATCAGGCCGAGCGGCTGGTGGCGCTCGGTCGTCTGCCGCATCATCTGTTCGAACACCTCGCGGAAATGGCGGCGATTGTAGAGGCCGGTCAGTGCGTCGCGCTGGTTCGATTCGCGCAAGCGCTTGTTGGCATCGGCCAGTTGTTCGAGCGCCATGCTCAATTCGGAAGTGCGTTTGGCAACATTGCTTTCCAGTTTTTCGTTGGCTTCGTAAACGATCTTGACGTTTTCATTGCGCAGGTTGGCGTAGCGATACGCAAGCGCGAATGAAAGCAGGATCATCTCGATGGCGGAACCGATCTGGATGCCGTATTCGGTGATGAATACCTTTGGCAGAATGCCGAAGGAAACCGATGCGTAGATGAAAGTGCCGATCAGCAGGGCGGCCCAGGCAATCAGGAAGAGCCGGGCTGGTCGATACCCCTGTTTGATCGCGATGAACGCCTGGGTCAATACGAAAATGATGCCGGGGAATACCGTGTACGTGGTGTATTTTACCGCCGTCGCATAATCGATAAAAAACGAAGCCAGCCCCATCAAGCTATAGAAGATGATGAAGCCCAGGCCAATGCGATTGGCTATCGGCGACATTTCCTTCATGTTGAGAAACAATCGCGCAAATTGATGCATGGCCAGCTGCGAAAAACACATCGACAGCGGAATCATCCGATTGGCCAGCCAAGGGATTATTCGGCCACAGGTATTCGAACGCCAGGCCATTGAGGCAGAACAGCACCAGTCCGAAACCACTGATGTGCATCATGTACCAGAAATGGTTCTGGTCACGAAGAATCAGCCAGAGGATCAGGTTGTAGCAAAAAAGGGCGAACAGAATGCCGTTGTAAATGCCGATGCCGAATTGAGCGTCGCGTTCCATTTCGGCAAATGCACTGGGCGTGTAGACCGCAAGCGGCGCTTGTATCGAACTTTTGCTGGACGTGCTTACCAGCAATTCCACCTGCGTTTTTTGCGGTAAATCAAGCCAGAAATTCGGTTGGCGATAACGTATGGCGCGAGCCGAGAACGGCTGCATATCGCCCGAGGTGAGATGTTCGATATGGTTGTCCGGATAGCGAACGTAGACATCGACATAATCCAGCAGTGGATATTGAAGAACCAGCAGCCAGCGTTGTTCGGTATTGTCCTGGTTGAACAGATAGGTATGAAACCAGTAGGAGCCTTTGCTGAAACCGAAGGTCGCATTGCCATTGGGCAATGATTTGAATTTGTTGGCTTTCGCCATATCGAACATTTGGGTTTTATCGATTTCGCCTGCCGGATCATGGAAATATTTCACATAGGGCGACAGTTCGATCTTGCTGCGGCCGGCTTCCAGTACCACCACATTATTCTGCGCCGCTGCCTGGCCACAAGCGAGCAGCAGAGCCAAAAATATCCATAGTGGCGTGAAATATCGAAACATCATGCTGCCGATTTCCCTGAATCCCTTCACATTATGACGTGGCCGGGAATTTGTCACTCTTCGTGTCATCTTTTGCTTGACAATGTAATAGCGCGCTATTACATTGGCGCAATGAAAAAGCGCGATATCACACCAGAAGTGCCTCTGAAGCAAGGGCTTGAAGCCCTTGCGCAGGCGTTTGCGGCATTGAAAAATCCCGCCGATATCAAGGCTTTTTTGCAGGACCTTTGTACGCCTGCCGAAATGGAGGCCTTGGTCGACCGTTGGCAGGTGGTGCCTTACGTGATCAACGAAATGCCATACCGCGAAATCCACGAACATACCGGTGTCAGCGTCACTACCATTGGTCGCGTGGCCCGCACATTGAATACCGGCGCAGGCGGCTATCAAGCTGCCGCAAAGCGTCTGGGTATCGTCAAAACCAACCATTAATCTCTCTTAATAAACTGGAATTCGTCATGCGTTCGCACGACCGTTTACGTATCGCTATTCAAAAATCAGGGCGTTTGTCGGATCCCGCCCGGGACCTGCTTGCGCGCGCCGGCCTGCAATTTCGCGAGAGCCGCGACCGGCTGTTTTGCTATGGCGAATCCCTTCCTATCGACCTCTTGCTGGTGCGTGACGATGACATCCCGGGTCTTATCGCCGAAGGTGTTTGCGATCTGGGTGTAGTCGGTCAGAACGTACTTGAAGAGCAGGCGGCAGAGCGACTGTCGCAAGGTCTTGATGCGGCTTTCAAAGTCATCAAGCCATTGGGTTTCGGTCGTTGTCGCTTGTCGGTCGCGGTTCCCAATGAATGGGATGGCGCCGATTTATCACGCTTGAACGGGAAGCGAATCGCTACCAGTTATCCGAATTTACTGCGGCAATGGATCGCCGAACAGAAGCTGGATGCCGAAGCGGTACTGTTGTCCGGTTCGGTCGAAATTGCACCGCGTCTCGGCAAGGCCGAAGCGATTTGCGACCTGGTTTCATCGGGTGCGACGCTGGTCGCCAATCAATTGAAGGAAGTTGCCGTCATCCTTCAAAGCGAGGCCGTACTGGCCGGGCCCGCAAAACCTTTCGGCGATGAACGAGCCGATCTTGCGGCCATGCTGTTGCGTCGTCTCGAAGGCGTGTTGAGTCTCAGGGCAAGCAAGCTGGTCTTGTTCCAGAGTCGGCGCACATTGCTTCCGGAATTGATGAAGCTTTTGCCGGATGCCGAGTTGCCGACCGTGATGAGTCTGGAAGGCCGGGCAGAGGAAGTCGGCGTACAAGTCCTTTGCCGCAGTGCGATGACCTGGCAGCGGTTGGAAGACATGAAACGTGCCGGCGCTTCCAATATGCTGGTTTTGCCGGTGGAGCAAATGCTGGCATGAAAACTTTTGTCTGGAATCAATGCAGTGATTCACTGAAGCAGTCGTTATTGCAGAGGCCGGTACAAGCCACGCAAAAAGATCTGGCTGAAAGAGTCGAGTTGATTGTCGAGCAAGTCAGGGCAGATGGCGATATTGCACTGAAGGCGCTGACACGACGTTTTGATGGCGTTGAATTGGCATCGTTCCGGGTGAGCGAACAGGAATTTGATCGTGCGCAAGCCATTGTCGACGATGAATTGAAAACCGCAATGCGTGATGCCCTGCAACGTTTGCGTCAGTGGCATGAAGCAGGCAAGCCATCGGAATTCGAAATTGATACGGCCGAGGGCGTTCGCTGTGGTCGCATTCTGCGAGGCATCGACACGGTGGGCTTGTACGTGCCGGCCGGAACCGCACCCTTGCCATCGACCGCTTTGATGCTCGGCGTTCCTGCCGCGATTGCAAAGTGCGACAGGGTTGTTCTGTGCACGCCGACCCGAAGCGATGGTGAAGCCGACCCTGCCGTACTGGTTGCCGCGCAATTATGCGGAATCACGAATGTCTACAAAATTGGCGGCGCCCAGGCGATTGCTGCGATGGCATTTGGGACCGACAGCATTCCGCGTTGCGACAAGATTTTTGGTCCCGGTAATAGTTACGTCACGCAGGCCAAGCAGCAGGTATCGATGATGCCCGGCGGACCGGCGATTGATATGCCGGCAGGGCCATCGGAAGTTCTCGTGATTGCCGATGGCGGGGCAAATCCGGTTTTTGTGGCCTCGGATTTATTGTCGCAGGCCGAACACGGCACCGATTCGCAGGTCATTTTTCTGAGCGATTCCGCCGATTTGATTGCCCGGGTAGCAGTTGAAGTGCAGGCGCAACTCGGCAGGCTTTCGCGCGAAGCCATCGCGGAAAAGGCTCTTCTCAATTCGCGTGCGATTGAGGTCGACAATATTGAAGCGGCGATCGATATCAGCAATTCCTATGCGCCTGAACACTTGATTCTGGCGCTGCGCAATCCACGGGAATTTTTGCCGAAAGTGAAATCGGCGGGATCGGTTTTTCTCGGCGACTATGCGCCTGAATCATTGGGCGATTATTGCTCTGGAACCAACCACGTATTGCCGACCAATGGAGCAGCTCGTGCTTACAGCGGCGTCAGTGTGGCCAGCTTCCAGAAAAGCATCAGCATCCAGACAGTTAGCCAAAAGGGATTGAATACGATTGGCCCTTGTGCGATCACCATGGCCAATGCAGAAGGCTTGCAGGCACACGCCAATGCTGTGTTGTTGCGGATGGGCGAGCCATGAGCGTACTCGATCTTGTGCGCGAAGACTTGCGAGAATTTGCCGGTTACGCTTCCGCACGTCGCGCGAATGTGACCGGCAATATCTGGCTGAACGCGAATGAATCGCCATGGACCAACGATACCGACATGGGTTTGAATCTGAATCGGTATCCCGAGCCGCAGCCGCAACAATTGGTAAAACGATTGGCTGCACTTTATGGCGTTGATTCGACAGGCTTGATGATTACCCGTGGCAGCGATGAAGGTATTGATCTGCTGACCCGCGCCTTTTGCAAAGCCGGGCAGGACGGTGTGTTGATAGCACCGCCGACGTTCGGCATGTATGCCGTCTGCGCGCGTGTACAAAATGCCAAAGTGTTCGAAGTGCCTCTGATCGATGCCGAGACGCAATGGCAATTCGATCTTCCTGCCGCGCTGGAAACAATCAAGCGGGAGCCGGTGAAACTCGTTTTCGTTTGCACACCGGCCAATCCCACTGGCCAGTCGGTTTCGCTGGATGAAATTCGGGCGCTGGCAAAAGCAAGTACGGACAAGGCAATAATCGTGGTGGATGAGGCTTATGCCGAATTCAACGAAACACCCTCCGCAACAAGTCTGCTCGGCGAATTCGAAAATATCGTCGTGCTGCGAACTCTATCCAAAGCCTATGCGATGGCGGCAGCACGGGTCGGTATTGTGATGGCACAGGAAAATATCATTCGGGTACTGCGTAATATCTGCGCGCCGTATCCGGTGCCCACACCGTGCGTCTTGCAAGCGCTGGCGGGGCTGGATGACGGCAATATCGAACTTGCCAAGCGGCGTGCCGCGATTTCAGTTTCCGAGCGTAGCCGGGTCTATAAAAAATTGCAGGACATGAAGTCAGTCAACAACGTTTATGCCTCGCAGGGAAATTATCTGCTGGCTCGTTTTGATGATGCCGAAAAAGCCTTTCAATCCTGTCTGTCTGCAGGAGTGGTCATTCGCGATATGCGCGCCAATCCTGTTTTGCAGGATGCCTTGAGAATATCCATCGGTACGCCGGAAGAGAATGATGCATTGCTAAAAGCGTTGGGGAGCGTGTAATGGCAAAAATATTGTTTATTGATCGTGATGGCGTCTTGATCGAAGAGCCTGCCGACGAGCAAATTGATTCCTATGAAAAATTCCGTCTGGTCGAAGGCGTCATTCCCGCTTTGATCAAATGCCGCGATGCCGGTTTCGAATTCGTGATGGTGTCAAATCAGGATGGTCTTGGAACGTCCAGTTTTCCGACCGAACAATTCGAAGGTCCGCAGCAATTGCTGCTACAGATTCTGGCATCGCAAGGCATTCAATTTCGCGAAATTCTGATTGATCACACCAGGCCGGAAGACAATTCGCCAAACCGGAAGCCCGGTATCGGCATGGTGATGCATTATTTGCGTGATCGCTCGATTGATTTGTCTGCGAGTGCAATGGTCGGTGATCGCGAGACCGATATGCAGTTCGCACAAAATCTCGGCGTGAAGGGATTCCGTTTGGGGCCATCAGGCTATTCATGGGCGGAAATTGCCCATGTATTGGTCGATGCTCCTCGCACGGCAAACATTGAGCGCATCACCAAGGAAACAAAAATCCGTGTTAACTGGAATCTTGATCGCGCCGCGAATCCCGTCATCGTGACCGGGCTAGGTTTTTTCGATCACATGCTGGAACAACTCGGCAAGCACTCCGGTACTGCACTCGAATTAAGCTGCGCCGGCGATCTGCATATCGATGAACACCATACGGTGGAAGATTCCGCGCTCGCGCTGGGACAAGCCTTGAAGCAAGCACTGGGTGACAAATGCGGCATTGCGCGTTATGCCTTCAGCCTGCCGATGGACGAAACGAACGCCAGTGCATTGCTGGATCTTTCCGGAAGGCCTTATTTTGTGTTTGAAGGTAAGTTCCCGCGTGAAATGGTCGGTGATCTTGCCACCGAATTGGTACCGCATTTTTTTCGTTCGCTTTGCGAAACCGCCGGCATGAACCTGCATTTGAAAGTGCAGGGCGATAACGCACACCATATGGTCGAAGCCTGCTTCAAGGTCTTTGCACGCGTGCTTGGCGAAGCCATAAAACGTTCAGGCAATGATTTGCCGAGTACGAAGGGTGTGCTGTGAGCGTACGACTGGTGTTGCTGGATTCCGGTGGTTCGAATCTGGGTTCGGTGCAGGCCGCTTTTGCAAGACTCGGCGTGGAGGCTCCGGTGACTTCCGATCCGGCCAAAATTAGAAATGCATCACATGTCATTCTGCCGGGCGTCGGAGCTGCAGGCGTCTCGATGAATCGCTTGCATGAGAATGGCTTGATTGATGTGATTCCGGATATCCAACAGCCCTTGCTCGGTATTTGCGTCGGCATGCAATTGCTGTTTGAAAGCTCCGATGAGGGCGATACCCAGTGCCTCGGTTTGTTGCCGGGGCGAGTAAAAAAATTGCAGGCACAGGCAGGTATCCGGATTCCGCACATGGGCTGGAACAATCTGACCGTCAATACCACCCGTTCGCTTTGCGATGGCCTGCAGAATGAAAACGTGTACTTCGTTCACAGCTATGCCGCCGATGTCTCGGAATTCACGCTGGCACAGACGACTCACGGCAATAAATTTTCATCGATTGTGCAGAAGGGCAATGTGATGGGCGCGCAATTTCACCCCGAGCGTTCCGGCAAGGCCGGCGCAAGGTTACTGAAGAATTTTCTCTCCTTATGAATTTCGAAATCTATCCCGCGATCGATATTCGCGAAGGCCGCGTCGTGCGCTTGCTGCAGGGCGATTACGCGCGGGAAACCTCGTATTCCAACGAGCCACTCGAAGTGGCCGGGGGATACAAGAATGCCGGCGCTGGCTGGCTGCATTTGGTCGATCTTGATGCGGCAAAATCGGGTTCATATACTTTGCTTGAAATTGCCGGTTTCATGCAGAACGTGATCGGCTTGAAGGTCCAGACTGGCGGTGGAATCCGCGGCAAAGCAGACGTCGAACGTTTGATTGATGCCGGAATAGACCGCGTGGTGATCGGTACGCTTGCGGTCAAGCAACCCGTACTGATTTCAGAGTGCATAAAACAATTCGGTGCTGACCGGATTACCGTCGCTCTGGATACCCGGCAAGACGAAAACGGAGTCTGGCAGCTACCCGTAAAGGGCTGGACGGAACCATCGGAAAGAAATCTTTTCGACATGCTGGATTTTTATCAGGCCAGTGGTTTGCGTCATTTGCTCTGTACCGATATCGCCCGCGACGGCATGTTGTCAGGCTTGAATAATGTCTTGTACGCCGATATTGCGAATCGCTTTCCGGCAATTCGTGTCCAGGCTTCCGGCGGCGTGAAAACACTTCAGGATATCCATGATGCAAAGGCGGCGGGAGCCGGTGGTGCGATACTCGGCCGTGCCTTGCTGGAAGGTCGTTTTACTTTGCAGGAGGCGCTGGCATGCTGAGCCGCCGGATAATCCCATGTCTCGATGTGAAAGAAGGCATGGTCGTGAAAGGCGTGAAGTTTCGCGATCATGTCGTCATGGGAGCGATTGAAGATTTGGCGCAGCGTTATCGTGACGAAGGCGCCGACGAGTTGGTGTTTTACGATATCACTGCAAGTCCCGAAGGCCGTTCGGTGGATCGCGAATGGGTAAAGCGCGTTTCGGATTTGATCGACATCCCTTTTTGCGTCGCCGGCGGTATTCGCACGGTAGAGGAAGCCTCTGCGGTTTTGAGTGCCGGTGCCGACAAGGTGTCGATCAACACGCCAGCCCTGTTGCGCCCTGATTTGATCAACGAGCTTGCCGAAGCATTCGGTGTGCAATGCGTGGTAGTCGGAATCGATTCGCTACAAGACCAGGACGGCCAGTGGCGCGTTCGGCAGTTTACCGGCGATCCCGATAAAACAAGGGCCTTGTCAAAAACCACGCTGGAATGGGTCGCGGAAGCGCAACAGCGCGGAGCAGGCGAGATTGTTCTGAATTGCATGGGCAGCGACGGCGCGCGCAACGGTTACGATCTCGAACAATTAAGCGCGGTACGTGCGATCTGCCAGGTACCGTTGGTGGCTTCTGGTGGTGCAGGTTCCATCGCACACTTTATTGATGTATTCGAAAAATCCGATGTCGATGCAGCCTTGGCAGCGACTGTATTCCATAACGGTAGCATTCCGATTCCAGATTTGAAGCGTGTCTTGGCCGATAGAAAAATATCGGTTCGGATTTGAGGAAAAGAAAATGAGAACAAGAAATTTCGATTCGCTGGCATGGGACAAGCAAGATGGTTTGCTACCGGCGATTGTTCAGGATGCGAATACCCTGCAGGTTTTGATGCTCGGCTATATGAATCGTGAAGCTCTTGAAGCGACAGAGAAGGAAAAGTTTGTAACTTTTTTCAGTCGTAGCAAGCAACGCCTTTGGAAAAAGGGCGAAACCAGCGGCCATGTATTGGCAGTCGTCAGCATTGAAGCCGACTGCGACAATGATACTTTGTTGATTCAGGCGATTCCGGCCGGACCGACCTGCCATTTGAATCGGGCAAGTTGTTTTGAAAACGCTCCCGGCGATTTCATCGGAAAATTGGACGCCTTGCTCGAACAACGCCAACGAGAAATGCCCGAGGGAAGTTACACGACCAAATTATTCCAGTCGGGTGTGCGCCGCATTGCGCAAAAGGTCGGCGAAGAAGGAGTGGAAACGGCACTCGCGGCTGTTGCACAGGATGAAAAAGATTTACTGAACGAAGCTAGTGATCTGGTTTATCATCTGATGGTGCTGTTGCGTTCCCGCGGATTGAACTGGAATGCCGTGCAGGAGAACCTGAAACAGCGCCATCAATAATATTGCAAACAAGCGAGGGCCTCATGTTTCGCAAAGTCAGCATCTTCAGCTTCTGCATTCTTGGCTTTTTGACTTTTGACGCTCTCGCATTGCCACCCGTGATCGAGGGTGTGGTGTTTGATGATCGCAACGGCAATGGCGTTCTGGACAAAGCCGAGCCTGGTATTCCCGATGTTGCCGTTTCTGACGGGCAGACCATTGTGAGAACCGATGCAAAAGGGCATTGGATGCTGTATCCCTCCGAAGCCACGATGGTGTTCGTGATCAAGCCGGATGGTTGGCGTGTTCCGATGACTCAAACGGGGTTGCCGGATTTCTGGGTTGACGTGCATTCGGAAAGGGCGAATCAAGGCATTCAATTCGCACTCCGCAAGAAAACGGTCAAGTCGAAAAAAAATACATTGAACCAAAACAAACTTGATCTTCTCGTATTCGGCGACCCGCAACCAAAAAATAGTCAGGATGTCGGTTATTACGAAAAAGACATCGTTGAACCGATCATCGGCCATGAGCTGGCCGAGCTGGGTATTTCGCTGGGCGATATCGTGCATGGGAATCTGGCTTTGTATCCTGCGATGAACATAGTCACGGCGCGTTTGAAGACACCATGGCTGCATGTGGCCGGGAACCATGATCGCGATTATGGTGCTGCCAGCGACGAATCCTCATTGGCCACTTTTTCGAAATATTACGGCCCGGATACATTCGCCTGGGAAGAGTCGGGCGTCAGCATCATCGCAATGGACGATGTGGTTCACGAGCCGAATTCCGGTGTGCCGGCGAAATATGTCGGCGGCTTGCGTGAATCGCAATTCGAGTTTCTGCAAGGTTACTTGAACAGGTTGCCGAGAACGCGGCGGGTTATCCTGGCGATGCATATTCCGGTTTTTGATACCGATGCGAGCCCCGACAAGGATACTTTTCGCGATGTTGATCGCCAGCGCTTGTTCGCTTTGTTGGCTGATTTCGAGAATGTATTGTTGCTGACTGCCCATGCCCATACCCAGCGCCATTTTTTCCATGACGAAAAGAATGGCTGGAAAGGTAAGGCGCCGTTACACGAATACAATGTCGGTGCCGCCTGCGGTGCTTTCTGGTCCGGCGTAAAAGATGCAGACGGTATTCCGGATACGATCATGCAAGACGGAACGCCGAATGGTTACGCACGATTGTCGTGGGCAGAATCGGCATTACCGAAATTAGGTTGGCAAGTTGCTCGCGCACCAGCCGGCAAACAAATGCAATTGTTCGCACCGAAAGTCTTGCGGGTAAATTCTTACCCGGGCTTCGGAATATTCGCGAACGTCTTCATGGGAATGTCGGATACGACCGTTGAATACAGCGTCGATGCCGGCAACTGGAACGCCATGAAGCGCGTCGAGACTCTTGATCCAACCGTGCTCGAGAAAAACATCGATGATGCACGGCAGGAAACACTCCGAAGTTATGATCTGGTGTCAGAAGCCACGACTTCCATGCATTTGTGGCGCGCCGCCTTGCCAACGAGTCTGTCGGAGGGGCGGCATCAGGTGCAAGTACGGGCAAAATTGAATGGCGAATGGTTTTTTGATTCGCTGACTTATCAGTTGCAGTCAGCCGAACCGTAGGTCGGGCCCCGGCCCGACATAAACACCATCGCAATTTTTCAAAAGCATCGGGCCAGGGCCCGACCTACAGTTGGATGTCCCGGAAAGATTCAACGCGATGATGCCCGTGCGTGGCTTCATCGAGCCGCGGCTCCGGATAATCTTCCAGACGATCCAGTAACGCAGTCTTCAACCCCGATGCTTTTGCCGCATCGAGTTCTTCGACGATATCCGAAAGGAAAATAATATTTTCAGGCTCGGTGCCAATCGCTTCCGCGATGCGTTTGTAACTTTCCGCATCACGCTTGCCGCCGATTTCGGTATCGAAATAACCGGAAAGCAGAGATGTCAGGTCACCAGCAGAGGTATGGCCGAACAATAATTTCTGCGCCGGCACAGAGCCGGACGAATAGATGAAAATCCGGTGTCCGTCTGCATGCCAGGTTTTCAGCATGTCGGCGGCATCCCTGTATATGTGCGCCGTGTAATTGCCATCTCGGTAACCGGCAACCCAGATCATGCCTTGCAAGGCTTTCAGCGCAGTGTGTTTGCGGTCGTTATCAATCCAGTTCAGCAGCGTCTCTATCAGGTGCTCGTCATTGAAAAATTCCGACCCCAGCTCGAGCTGCACCTGATCCAGCCAATGCCTGACCTTTGGATCGTTCGCATGTGCGCGGACAAAGTTCGGAAGTTCGCGGCGGGCATAAGGAAACAGCACTTCCTTCACGAAGGAAATCGAACTGGTGGTGCCTTCGATATCGGTCAGAATCGTCTTCACGCGGCTTGCCCGTTTTCATAACGCGGAAATTTGTCGGCCCAATCGCTTCCGGTGAAATGACCCACCCAGCCATCCGGCTCGGTGAAAAAACGTATCGCGATGAAGTAAGGGGCCGGGCCCATGTCGAACCAGTGTTTGGTGCTGTCGGGCACGCCGATCAAATCGCCTTGCGTGCAAAGAATTTCATAGACGCGATCTTCTACATGCAAAGTAAACAAGCCGGAACCGGCAACGAAAAAACGTACCTCGTCTTCCTTGTGGAAGTGTTCGCTGAGGAATTTTCCGCGCTTGGCTTCGCGTTCCGGGTCGTCCGGCGCGATGCTGACGACATCCACGGTCTTGAAACCTTTTTCCTGCACGATCTTGTCGATATCGGATTTGTAGGCGGTGAATACTTCTTCCGAAGATGCGCCCGGTTTTACCGGCGCATTCGCCTGCCATTGCTCGAAGCGCACGCCGATTTTCTGCAATTGTTCGGCGATGAACTGTGGCGTATTCGCCACCAGCATCGGCGTAACGGCGTCCTGTTCGGAAAAAATACGGAGACGGCTCATTATTTATACTTCCTCATTTCCAATTCGCAATTAATCAAGAAATCGAAGGCTTCAAGATGGCGGCGGGCTTCCATCATGTCGCGGCCCCAGGCATACAAGCCGTGGCCATTGATAAGGTAACCCCAGAGTGGGCCTGCATCGAGTTTGGCTTCCACCTGTTTCGCCAGAACGGTCATGTCCTGGGTGTTTGGAAAAATCGGCAGGTCGTAATGGGTTTCGTGGGTTGTCTGACCACGAAAGGCCTTGATCAACTCATAGCCCTCGAACCGGATGAAGCCTTGCGCGCCATAAAGCCGTGAGGCGAGAGTCTGGCTGGTCGAATGGGTATGCAGTACGCAGCCGATATCCGGAAAACGGGCATAAAGATGCGTATGCAAGAGGGTTTCCGCGGATGGCTTTTGCGACGTGGCCACCGGTTGGCCGAGCATATCGACCACCATGATGTCGGCTTCGGTCAATCGGCCCTTGTCGCGGCCTGACACAGTGATGGCCGCATGTTTATCGTCCAGCCGCATCGAGAAATTACTGCTGGTCGCCGGCGTCCAGCCACGTTGGGCCAGTTCGCGGGTGGTTTCCACCAGCTCAAGGGCTCTGGCCTGAAGATTGGCGGGATCGTAAGGTAAGTTGTTCATGGCGAGAAGTTTAACGGATACCATAAATATTGTGCGTCAACTTGATTCAAATCACTTTCCGGTCACCAAATATCCGTAAACTGACCCCATCACAGGAGAGTAGCCATGACACCAGTCAATTCCCGCCGTCGCTTCATGTTGCAAGCCGCCACTGCTGCAGTCGCCCTTCCGATGTTTGGTCAGGCATTTGCCCAAGCCCTGAAAAAACTGCCCGCCGACAACGCCACCGCCAAAGCGCTGAAATATGTGCCCGATGCCGCTACTTCAAAAGAGCCGACGAAAAAACCGGGCAGTGCCTGCGCGAACTGCCAATTTTTTACTGCAGCCACCGGAGCTTGCACCTTGTTTGCCGGTTTTGCGGTTTCGCCTAAAGGCTGGTGCACTGCCTGGGCCAAGAAAGCCTGAGAAAAAAGCTCTCAGGTTTTGAGACTTCAATGATTTAAGATGGGCCAAGTCTTTCAACAAGCTTGGCCCTATGTCATTTAATGCACTGAGTTTTATTTTGCTGGTGGTTGCCGGCGTTTTTCTGGTTGTGGCGGTATTTTTGGCCCGGAGAAACGCGAGCATCGAAGCGCGGTTACAGTCAGCCTTGACTGAAAACGAAGCCTTGTCGCAGAAAGCGCAGGTGCTTGAATCGCTGCAACAACAATTTGCCGCATTGAAAGCGGGCTCCGAAGCGCGTGAGCAATCCGGACAGGAGCAAGTTCAGTTGCTCAAATCCGCCGAAGAACGATTGAGAGAAAATTTCGAGAATCTTGCCCAACGAATCTTCGAAGAAAAAACATCGAAGTTCAAGGAACAGAACAAGGAGCAGCTCGATGCCTTGCTCAATCCGCTGAAGACCCAGATTTCCGAATTCAAGCAAACAGTCCAGCAAACCAATCAGGGCATTCATACCCTCAAAGAACTGAACGTCCGGATGGCCGACGAAGCCATCAACCTGACCCGCGCACTCAAAGGCGATAACAAGGCCCAGGGTGGCTGGGGCGAGCAGGTGCTGGGGCGGATTCTGGATGCCTCCGGATTGACCGAAGGCCGGGATTACCATACGCAGTTTTCATACGTGGATGAAAACCAGAACCGCAAGCAACCCGATTGCGTGATTTTTCTTCCGGAAAACAAGGCGATTGTGGTTGACTCTAAAGTGTCGCTGGTCGCCTATGACCGCTATATCAATGCGGAAAACGAACAGGCTCGCGAGCTGGCGTTGAAGGAACACGTGCGCTCGCTGAAAACGCATATCGACGGGCTGTCCGCCAAGTCCTACGATGCATTGCCGGATAAGCGCAATCTGGATTTCGTGCTTATTTTCATTCCGATTGAATCCGCTTTCATCGATGCATTGCGTCTCGACGATGCCTTGTACACCTACGCGCTGGATAAAAATATCGTATTGGCTGCACCAAGCACCGTGCTGGCGACATGCCGCACTGTAGCGCATCTGCAGAAGCTCGATCAGCGCAGTACCAATGCGATGAAAATCGCCGACCAGGCCGGAAAACTCTATGACCAGTTTGTCGCGTTCTGCGGCGACTTGAATAAAGTGACAAAAGCCCTGGCGATGGCTAACGAAGCCCACGATTCGGCATTGAAGCGCCTGTCATCTGGCAAGGGCAATCTGGTGCGTCAGACCGAGCAAATCAAGGCGCTGGGTGCAAAGACCAGTAAAACGATACCAAACAATCTTCTTGAAGACGATGCCGACGATTCACTGGGTAAGCTTGGCATCGATGAATAAAAAAAACGGCGCAATTGCGCCGTTTTCTTTTTCACGAATCTTGTGTCGCTTATGCGTGAGGTTCTTCGCCTTTCTGCAGGCGCGAATTGCGCATGCCGTAAAGGAAGTAAAGAATGATCGCGCCGAGCACATACCAGCCGAAGAAGATCAGAACGCGTGCTTCCACGGTAAAGATCAGGGCGAAGCAGGAAACAATACCGAGCAGCGGAATGACTGGATACAGAGGAACGCGGAAGCCACGCGGAATATCCGGATGGGTTCTGCGCAGCCAGATCACGGACAGGCAGACGATACCAAATGCGGCCAATGTTCCGACCGACGTCATGTCGCCCAAGGTATTGATATCGAAGAAGGCCGCAGCAATCGCGGTAATCAGGCCAACCAGAATGGTGTTGACCCAAGGTGTCTTCAATTTTGGATGCACGGTAGCAAACACCTTTGGTAGCAATCCGTCGCGTGCCATCGTGTAGAAGATACGGGTTTGGCCGTACATCAACACCAGAATCACCGAGGTCAAACCAATAATCGCGCCGATTTTCACGGTCTTCGCAAACCAGCCCCATGCCGGGCCAAGAGCATCAACGGCGACGGCAACAGGATCGGGCACATTGAGCATTTTGTAGTTCACGATCAAGGTCATCACGATCGAAACCAGGATGTACAGAACCGTGCAAATCACCAGCGAGCCGATGATGCCGAAAGGCATGTCGCGTTTCGGATTCTTGGATTCCTGACCTGCTGTGGAAACTGCTTCAAAGCCGATGTAGGCGAAAAACACGATGGAAGATGCGCGGAAAATGCCGCCCCAACCAAATTCACCGTCTTTACCCGTTGCCTCCGGAATGAAGGGAGACCAGTTTGCTTTCAATGTGTCGAAATGCTGAATCACATACCAGCCGCAGATAAGGATGAAGGCAATAATCACGGTGGCTTTGATTGCGACGATCAGGTTATTGACCTTCGCGCTTTCGGATACACCAATGATCAGCAGTCCTGCAAGGGCAGCGCAGATCATGAAGGCCGGCAGATTGAACAGTGCGGTAACGGGATTGCCGTCAGCCCCGATCAATGCAACGCCGTCTTGCATTACCGCGTGACCATAAGGCCCCGTCAGTTCAGGTGGAATGACCATGCCATAGTCGCCCAACAGGCTGACAACATAGCCTGACCAGCCAACGGCAACGACGGATGCTGCAAGACCGTATTCCAGCAGCAATAGCCCGCCCATGATCCAGGCGGCAAATTCGCCTACTGTCGTGTAGCTGTAGGTGTAAGCAGAGCCGGAAACCGGCAGTGTGGATGACAACTCGGCGTAGCAAAGACCCGCAAGTCCGCAGACAACGCCTGCGACCAGGAAGGACAGAAGTACGGCCGGACCCGCATGCAATGCAGCCGCATTTCCGGTACGGACGAAGATGCCGGCACCAATGATGCAGCCAATGCCAAGGAATACGAGATTCCATGGACCCAGTGTCCGCTTCAGCGTGCTGGTCTCAGTTTCCCTTTGCACCTGTTCGACCGTCTTTCGCAATAGCAGTCGGGACATAAGCCCTGTATTCGGTGTGCTCGCCATCAATTTCTCCCCTCACTAGAATTATTGTGTGTTCATGAATGAGCCTTTCGGCAGAACTTCCCGGACGATCATAAACATCACCCGGTAATCCGATAACATACCCCGCACGGATAGCGAGGCGCAAGTCAGAACAGGCTTTTTCCAGCTCTGTGGCGTCATTTATTCAACAAAACCGGACGCTGCTTGATCAATCCATCGTTACTTATCAAACGCCCGATTTTCATGAGGTTATTTTGGATAATTTTTCACCAGCACAGCAGCAAGTCCTGAACTTGCTGAATGAATACGTCGAATCTGAACCTGAAAATGGATACTCGACCGGATTGTTAATCGAGTTCGCCAAGCTGCATGAAAATTGCTGCGAACGCACATTGGCGATCGGGCATTTCACCGGCTCATGCTGGTTGGTGTCGAAAGATGGCGAGCGAGTGTTGCTTACGCATCACAAGAAACTGGAGCGCTGGCTTCAGTTGGGTGGTCATGCCGATGGCGATAGCGATTTGGCACAGGTCGCTTTGCGAGAGGCCGAAGAAGAATCGGGATTAACGGACTTGATCGTCGAACCGGAAATTTTCGATCTGGAACGACATGCGATTCCGGCGAGAGGCAAGGACCCGGAGCATTACCATCACGACGTCCGTTTCGTGGTGCATGTGACGGGCAGTGAAGAATACGTTGTCAGCGATGAATCCCATGCGCTGGCCTGGCGAAACATCAGCGAGCTGGTTGATGATATCGAGGCAGAAGAAAGCATTCGTCGGATGGCGAGGAAGTGGTTGAAGCGGAATATATAGCCACTGTGTAAAACGTGGGAGCGCCCCGGCCTTCGCCGGGGCAGAGGCGCTATGCAGGCGCGAATTGCTGACAGTATTCGCGCCTTACGGCGCCCCCACGAAGTATGCTTATGTGAAACTTAAAAAGTCTTCGTTTCCACGCGTCCGCCAAATTCACCGGTTAGTGTGCTGACGTAAATCTTTTCGCCGGTTGCGATATATTCCGGCACCATGATTTCGATTCCGGTACTCAGCTTGGCAGGCTTCGGACGCTTGGTTGCCGTACCGCCTTTCAGTTCGGGCGGTGTTTCGATTACTTCGAGCACCACGTTCGCGGGTAATTGCAGGCCGATGGCCTGGTCGTCGATTAGCTGCACATAGCAATCTTCCAGACCTTCGGTGATATAGCCTTTCGCATCGCCAAGCGTCGCCGGGCTGAGCGTGTAGGGCGTGTAGTCTTCCTTGTCCAGAAACACGAAATCATCGCCGTCCATGTACGAGAAAGCGGCTTCGCGACGAAGCAAATCGACTTCGACCAGTTCTTCTTCCGACTTCAGGCTGAGATCGAGTTTTTGTCCGCCCGGTACGCTGTACATAATGAACCGGAAGGTCATGTTGCCGCCGCGTCCCTGCGGCGAGCTGCGCTCGATATCGCGAATTTGATAAACGGTCTTGTTGTATTCGACCACATTGCCTTTCTTTACTTCGTGAGCTTTCATAGTGTCTTTCTGTATGTGTAGGAGCGCCTTTAGGCGCGATTTATTCGGGATAGGGTATCGGAATTATTTCGGCGCCAATCTCACGGCGCCATCGAGACGGATGGTTTCGCCGTTCAAATAAGTGTTTTGCAAAATGAAGCCGACCAGCTCGGCGAATTCCTCAGGCTTGCCCAAACGGGAAGGGAACGGAATCGAAGCACTCAACGAGTCTTGAACAGCCTGCGCCATGCCATCCACCATCGGCGTCCAGAAAATGCCCGGCGCGATGGTCATTACGCGAATGCCGAAACGCGCCAGTTCACGCGCCATCGGCAGCGTCATGCCGACCACGCCGCCTTTCGATGCGGAGTAGGCGGCCTGGCCGATCTGCCCGTCATAGGCCGCGACCGAGGCGGTATTGATAATCACGCCGCGTTCTTTGTCGGTTTGTTCGTCATTGTGCTGCATCAGATTCGCAGCGGCTTTGGCTACGTTGAAACTACCGACAAGATTCACCATCACGGTGGTTGAAAATTGTTTCAAGGGCATCGGCGCTTCCTTGCCGAGCACGCGACCTGCACCGAGAATGCCGGCGCAATTGATCGCCGCATTCAGACCACCGAGTTTTTCCTTGGCTGCAGCAACATTGGTTTCCACTTGGGCTTCATCGGCAACATCGGTACGAAAGTAAAATGCATTGTCTGCGCCGAGTTCGGCAATCGCCGTGCTTGCCTTGTCATCATTGATATCGAACAAGGCGACTTTGCCGCCATGTTTGACGATGTGCTGTGCGACGGCAAAGCCGAGGCCGGAAACGCCGCCGGTGATCACGGCGCGGATGTTTTGAATTTGCATGGGGAATCCGAGTGCGGAAAGTCCGCTATTTTACTGTAGCGCCGTCGCGACCGCCATTAACGTAAGGGCGCTTGCTTGCTGCGCCCATATCCTGTCGCAATATTAGGGCGCAGCAAGCAGGCGCCCCTACAGGTCAAGAATGTAAAACGTATCGCAGCCGCCGTGGCCGGTATTGCCCAGCGTGCCGCATTGTTTCTTGAAGCCGCTGCGGACATACAGGCTTTGTGCGTCTTTCATGCTGTCCAGGGTTTCCAGATAGCAGCGCTTGAAGCCATGCATGCGCGCGGCTTGCAGGCAGCGGCTCATCATGGCCGTACCTGCGCCCAGGCCACGACATTCGGGCAGGAAATACATTTTCCGTAATTCACAGGTATCGGGATCGCCGCCGGCGAGTGGTGCAATACCGCCGCCACCTTTCACCACGCCATTCATCACGACGACAAAATAGGCACTGCGGTTTTCGGAATAGGCCCGGCTCATCCAATCCACTTCGGGATCGTTGATTGCAAAACCATCGCCGACCGCGCCGAATTCCGGCATCACCTTGCGGATGATTTCGGCAATGGTGGCATCGTCGCCGCTTTCAATCGGGCGAATGCTGAAAGGCAATACATCGGTAACGCGCTCGAGTATATGGTTCGGCAGCCAGCCTTTGCGGCCTTCGGAATTGACGCACCAGGACCAGTCGCCCAGCGCTTCCTCGGCGCTGACCAATTCCCCCGCACGCACTGTCAACTCGATCGCGTTGTAGTGACCAGTCGTTACCGCTTTTTTTTCCGAGGTGACGAGGAACTTGGATTCATGCACCCAGCCTTCGCGGCCCTGTTCATCGGTTGCCCAGAGAAATTCGGGGAACTCGGTATCGCGGCCGCCGAGCATAATCATTTCACCCGATTCGAAGCGAATCGGATTCGCATATTTTGGTTGATACGGCGCGGTAGTGCGGTAGCGGGTATGAGTTCTCATGCGATGCCTGCCCGGTTAACCTTGCTGCCGGTTTCGCGATTCAATAATTGCGAAAGCCAGCGGCCGGTATCGATTAATTTATCCAGTTGTATGCCGGTCGACATCCCAATGCCTTCCAGCATGTAGACTACATCTTCGGTAGCGACATTGCCGCTGGCGCCTTGCGCGTAGGGGCAACCACCTGTTCCTGAAACCGCCGAATCAACAACACGAACGCCTTCTTCCAGGCAAGCGAGAATATTGGCCAGAGCCTGACCGCGCGTGTCGTGGAAATGCACGGCCAGCGAGGCCATTGGAATTTCACCGGCAACCGCGACCAGCATGGCGCGGGCATTTTTCGGCGTGCCGATGCCGATGGTGTCGCCAAGGGAAATTTCGTAGCAACCGAGTTCGAATAATCGTTTCGATATTCGGACTACGTCACTGACAGGTACTTCACCTTGATAGGGGCAGCCCAACACCGTCGAGACATAGCCGCGTACTTTTACACCATCGTTTTTCGCCTGTTCCAAAACCGGAATGAATCGTTCGATGCTTTCGTCAATGCTGGCGTTGATGTTTTTTTGGCTGAAGGCTTCGGAGGCGGCGCCGAAGATCGCCACTTCCGTGGCTCCTACTGCACGCGCACGTTCATAGCCTTGCAGGTTGGGAACCAGGACCGGATAGCTTACGCCGGGAAATTTATCGATGCCGGTAAAAACTTCCGCAGCATCGGCCAGTTGCGGTACCCATTTCGGGCTGACAAAGCTGGTAGCTTCCACCGTTTTGAAGCCGCAAGCACTCAGTTGATTGATGAGCGCGATTTTATCCGACACGCTGATGATGGTTTTTTCGTTCTGCAAACCATCGCGTGGCCCGACTTCGACAATTCGAACGGAATCCGGCATTGTCATTTCTTGTTTCCAAATTGCTTGATCGCTTTCTGAATCTGTTTCACTTCTGCCGGCGTGGCGGAAACCAATAGCAAGCGGTCGCTCGAGTACATGTCGAGGGTATTCAGGTAAGTGGCGATCTGGTTTGCATCGCCGCGTACATAGACGTTTGCCGCCTGGTTGCCGCCTGGATTGTCTCGGTCAACAAATATCTGGCCGCTGATTTTCCTGTCGAGTACAAGCTGGATGGTTTTATCCAGATCCACCGATCGCAGGATGACGCCGTCTTTGCCCTTATTGATCTGGTAAATGATCTTGCCGGAAGGCAGCTTGATGTCAGGCGTGATTTCGAAACTGGTTTCTTTTGGTGTTACCACGACGTAATCGTAGTCTGCACCTTTGGCGAACTGGATTTGATGATCCTTGCTGTTCTTCAGATCGTCCACCTTATTGACGCGCTTGCCGGACTCCTGCTTTGTGGTCACGGAGTACATGGTGGCGCAATCGGCCGCGACGGATAAATAGTCTTCGGTGCTTGATGTCGGTGCGTTACGTTCACCTTCGATGATCCGCCAGTTTCCCACCAATGACTCGTTGCAAGCTGAAAGCTCGGTGGCTGGTGCGGTTTGAAAGGTCACGCCATAGCCCGTGCAGCCGGACATCGCGATCAATGCGCATGAAGCAAGAACCAGTTTTGCAAAAATATTCATTGTGCAGCCTCCAGTTTGATCAACAGGGCATCTGCTTCGACAAAATCACCAGCGTTGACATTGATACTGGCAATTTTTCCGGTACGCGGCGACTTCAGGGACAACTCCATTTTCATCGCTTCCATCACTGCCAATTCCTGGCCCTCGGTAACTTCGTCGCCGACTTTCGATTTGACGACGACCATGCGGCCCGGCATTGGTGCATTGATCCGGTCGCCGCTTCCGCTTGCCTTGCTGTCGTCAAAAAAGAAAGCGGGAATGCGCTCAAAACCGGCGCGCGACTGGCCGTCATGGACGGTGATGATCCTGCCATCGGCGTGAACCAGAAAACGTTGCGCCATTGCATCCCTCTGGAACGACAGTATCACGCCATGGATGCCGGCATTACCGATGCTGATGGTTGTTTCGCCATGGGTAATTTCATAATTGCCATGCGAACCTTTGGCATACACATCCAGGTTTTGGTCGCGCCATCGGAAGCACAGTTTTCGCTGGCTTTCATGGCCAATCCGCCAGCCATCGGCGATTGCCCAAGGAGAATGCGGGTCGCTTGAACGCATCGCAGCTTGCAGTGTCTGTTTTTCATCCGCCAGCAAAGCGGCAACCGTAGCGGCAATCACAAAATGTGCAGTCGGAGCATCCGCTTGTGGCAACACTTCGGATAGATGCTGGTCGAGATAATTGGTCGTGATATTCCCGGACACGACGACGGGGTGCCTGACCAGTTTTTCCAGAAACTCGATGTTCGATTTCGGGCCTTTGATGTCGGCATACGACAATGCGGTTTGCAGTTGCGCCAAGGCGAGAGGGCGATCTTCATCCCAGATGATCAGTTTGGCGATCATAGGATCATAGAAAATGCTGACGGTATCGCCTTCCACAACGCCTGTATCAAGCCTTACATTTTTAGATGTTGCGGGAAGATGCAGTTTTTCGAGGCGACCGGAGCCGGGCAGGAAATTCTTTTCAGGATCTTCCGCATACAGGCGCACTTCGATCGCGTGGCCTTTTGTTTGAATTTCCGATTGCGTCAACGGAAGTTTCTCGCCGGCGGCAACCCGCAATTGCCATTCCACCAAATCCAGGCCGGTCACCATTTCGGTAACGGGATGCTCGACTTGCAGGCGGGTATTGATTTCCATGAAATAGAAATCGCCATCGGCACCGACGATAAATTCAACCGTGCCTGCATTGACGTAATCGATCGCCTTTGCGGCCTGTACGGCGGCATCGCCCATTTGCTTGCGACGTTCGCCAGTCAGGAAAGGCGAGGGTGACTCCTCGATGACTTTCTGATAGCGGCGTTGTGCCGAACATTCGCGTTCATTCAAATGAATCGTATTGCCGTGGCTATCGGCAAAGACCTGGATTTCGATGTGGCGTGGTTGTTCGATGTATTTTTCGAGCAATACGCGATCGCGTCCGAAAGCATTTTTTGCTTCGCGCTGGCAGGATTCCAGATTCGCGAGGAATTCATCGTGGCTGCGGACGATACGCATGCCCTTGCCGCCGCCGCCATGCGCCGCCTTGATCATTAGCGGGTATCGGATTCGATCAGCTTCCTGCAATAAGTGAGCAGGTTCCTGGTTTTCGCCGGTATAGCCGGGAACTACCGGAACGCCGTGCGACGACATCAAGTCTTTCGCACCGGCCTTGCTGCCCATTTTTCGCATCGAATTTGCTTTTGGGCCGATAAAACGAATGCCTGCGGCTTCAACGGCTTCCGCAAAATCGGCATTCTCGGACAAGAAGCCGTAGCCTGGATGAATGGCTTGGGCGCCGGTTTTTTTTGCGGCTTCGATAATCTTGTCGCCGCACAAATAGCTCTCGGATGGAATGGAACCACCGACATGAATCGCCTCGTCGGCTTGTTTGACATGCTGGGCTTTTGCGTCGGCATCGGAATACACCGCGACGGTTCGAATGCCGAGCTGTCGGCAAGTACGGATAATCCGGCAGGCGATTTCACCACGGTTGGCGATTAAAATTTTAGTGAACATGTTTGCTTATTCGCCTTCCCAGTAACCCACATTGTTTTCTTCGAAGTTTCGGATTCTTATCGCCGTATTGTCGGCGAGATAATGTGCAGCACCGGTTTTTCCGGAGTCCGGATATTGCACCAGATCCGGCGTTTGCGTGGTGCTGACGCCGATGTATTTCATGACCTTGGAGCTCGATGTGTTGATGATCTGGTGTGCGGTTTGTTTCCCGCCAACCGGGCAGGCGATGAAGTCGCCCGAGCGAATCGGATAACGGTTTTCGCCAATTCTGACTTCGCCTTCACCTTCGAGAATGAAAAACATTTCTTCGTTGCCATAATGGTTATGGAAAGGAAAGGCGGTTTTTCCCGGCGGCACGATGGTCATGTTGTAGCCAAGACGCTGCGCACCGATATGCTCTGCAATTTCCGCCATTTCGGCGCCACGATATTTTTCCGGTGATTCATCCGGCGGCTGCGTAATCAAACGCGGCTTCAATTGGTCCAGGTTAATGATATGTTTTTGCATGTGCGACTCTTAAACCCAGTTTGCTGCGCGTTTTTCAAGAAAAGCGTTCAAGCCTTCCTGGCCTTCGGCGGATACGCGCAATTTGGCAATCAATGCGGCATTTTCCTGGTCCGTTTTTTCCGCATTTTCGAAAGAGTTTCCACTGATACGCAATGCCAATTTCTTGGCTTCGGTCTGGGCAGAGGGCCCGCCTTTCAATAACCAATGTAAAGTTTTATCGATGCTTTCATCGAGTTGAGCATACGGCACGGTTTCATGCAAAAGGCCAATGCGCAAGGCAAGGGTGGAATCAAAAATCTCGGCACTCAGAAACAAGCGGCGCGCATGGCGGAGACCAATCGCCGAAATAACGTAAGGAGAAATCACTGCTGGCACCAAGCCAAGTTTGACCTCGCTCAGCGAGAATTTGGTCGCTTCGATTCCAATCGCGATATCGCAGCAGGCAATCAAACCAACACCGCCGCCATAAGCCGCACCATTCACGCGGGCAATCGTCGGTTTGTTCAGGTAATTCAGGGTTCGCATCAATTTGGCGAGTTGCAGTGAATCCTGCAGGTTTTCGGATTCGCTGGCTTTCGCCATCGAGCGCATCCAATTCAGGTCCGCACCGGCTGAAAAGGTGGAGCCTGTGCCGGTAATAATGACGGCACGGATGCTGTCATCCGTATCCAGAGCCTCCAACGCGGTGGTCAATTGCTGGATCAGCTCGGCATCGAAAGCGTTATGGGTTTCCGGACGATTCAGGGCGAGCGTGGCTACACCCGCATGTTTGTTCAGAGTTAGCACGGTATCCCCATGAATTGGCCTTACTAGGGCAATCCTGCAATGATACCGAGCTGGCCCGGTTTGCCATAGCGGCGGCTTGTTGTGCCCCAGTATGGATGTATAATGCGAATCATTACCATTTAGCCGGGAACTTGAATGTTGCTCAGCGAGCTAGCTTTAGGACAATCCGCAAGTGTGGTGTCGGTCGAAGACGCCTATCCGGAGGATGCCATTGCCCAACGTTTGCGGGATCTGGGTTTTGTTAGTGGCGAGATGCTTAAAGTGCGCGCTGTCGGGCCATTGGGCGCCGAGCCAATCCTGGTGAAGATTGCCAGCTCTCAATTCGCATTGCGCCGAAACGAGGCAGCACGGGTCCGCATTGCCTTGGCGAGTTCGCCATGAATGCCGGCGTTGCCAGCATGAATATCGCACTGGTCGGAAATCCGAACTGCGGCAAAACCGCGCTTTTCAACCGGTTGACCGGTGGCCGCCAAAAAGTGGCGAACTATGCAGGCGTCACGGTGGAGCGCAAGGAAGGCAAATTCAATACGCCGCAAGGTAAATCTGTCCACGTGCTGGATTTGCCGGGCACATACAGTTTGACGCCATCGAGTCCCGATGAAGCCATCACCCGTGATGTCTGCATGGGAAAAATCAGCGAAGTCGCTTTGCCCGATATTATCGTCTGTGTTGCCGATGCCACCAATCTGCGTTTACATCTTCGTTTCGTGCTTGAGATGCAGCAGCTTGGCCTTCCGATGATCCTGGCGCTCAATTTGATGGATGAAGCCGGGCGACGCGGCATCAAGATCGATTCGCAAGCCTTATCACGTGAATTGAATATGCCGGTGGTCGAAACGGTTGCCGTGCAACGCCAGGGCGCTGAAGCGTTGGCGAAACAATTGGACTTGCCGCTGCCGACGGGCACCGTGCCAAAACATGCTGATCTTCATCAGCGTGTACGCGAAGTAATGGAAATTGCCGTTACGTTGCCAGAGCAGAGCGACAGTAGTGCGGATAAACTGGATCGCATCGTGCTGCATCCTGTGCTGGGTCTGGTGATTCTCACCATCGTCATGTTCCTGATGTTTCAAGCGGTGTTTTCCTGGGCCAAACCACTCCAGGATGGGGTAGCCGCAGCGATTGGCTGGATGGGTTCTAACGTCAGTTCCCTGTTGCCCGAGGGGCCGCTGAATAGTCTGGTAACCAATGGCCTCTTCGGTGGTCTGGGGACCGTGATGGAATTCCTGCCGCAGATTCTGATCCTGTTCCTGTTTATCCTGATGCTCGAAGAATCCGGCTATCTGCCGCGTGCGGCATTCCTGCTGGATCGCTTCATGTTCTCTGCCGGTTTAACCGGGCGTTCTTTTATTCCGATGCTATCGAGTTTCGCCTGTGCCATTCCCGGCATCATGGCCACGCGCAGTATTCAGGATCCACGGGATCGGCTGACAACAATCATGGTCGCACCCTTGATGACCTGCTCGGCACGCTTGCCGGTGTACACGCTCCTGATCGGTGCGTTCATTCCACGCACGGAAGTCATGAAGATTTTCAATCTGCAGGGATTGGTTTTATTTGCGCTCTACATGGCCGGCATTCTTAGTGCCTTGCTGGTGAGTTACGTCATCAAAAAGACCCGCAAGGATAAAAGCGAGCATGCGTTATTGATGGAGCTGCCGCGCTACCGTTGGCCAAATCCGCAGGATATCGCGATGGGTCTGTGGGAACGCACCATCATTTTCATGCGCAGAGTGACCGGTATTATTCTGTCGCTGACGGTCATCCTCTGGTTTTTATCCAGCTATCCGGCACCGCCAGACGGTGCGACCTTGCCCCCGATTGATTACAGCTTTGCCGGCAGGATTGGTCATTTCATGGAACCTCTGTTTGCGCCGATTGGTTTCAACTGGCAAATTTGCATTGCCTTGATTCCCGGACTTGCAGCACGCGAAGTCGCCGTTGCCGCTCTTGCTACCGTGTATGCGATTTCCACCGGCGGTGACGATGCAGCGGCGCAAGCGCTGTCTCCCTTGCTTGCAGCCCAGTGGAGCGTGCCGACTGCGCTGTCATTGCTGGTCTGGTATGTGTATGCGCCGCAGTGTTTATCGACACTGGCCGTAATCAAACGCGAAACCAATTCCTGGAAGCAAGTCTTTATTTCGGCTGGTTATCTGTTTGCATTGGCATATTTCGCCTCATTTGCGACCTATCAACTTGCAAGGATGTGGTCATGAATTACTCATGGGTCGAAACCTTGGTGATGTGCGCGATTTTCCTGACGGCAGCATCATTTGCCATAAAGCATTTCCTGCCGGAGTTTTACGTTGATGTGAGGCGCTTATTCGCAGGAAAAAATAAGCGCGCCATCGATGTCAATCTGGTCGCAGCGACCAGTGCTGGGTCCTGTCAGACAAAATGCTCGGCATGCAACGGTTGTTCAATGGCGACTAAATAAACCAGTCAGAATCACATTCTAAAAACACCAAACCGCGATTTCACGATCGGCGCATTCAATGCAGCCGAAATTGCCAGACCCAAAACCCGACGGGTATCGGCGGGATCAATGATGCCGTCGTCCCATAGGCGCGCCGAAGCATAGTAGGGATGCCCCTGACGTTCGTATTGGTCACGTATGGGTGCCTTGAAAGTTTCTTCTTCATCCGCACTCCAGGTGTTGCCCGAAGCTTCAATGCCGTCCCGTTTAACGGTCGCGAGTACCGAAGCAGCTTGTTCGCCGCCCATCACACTAATACGGGCGTTTGGCCACATCCACAAGAAGCGCGCGCCGTAGGAACGGCCACACATTGCATAGTTGCCCGCACCAAAACTGCCGCCGATCACGACGGTAAATTTCGGAACGTGGGAACACGCAACGGCGGTCACCATTTTCGCCCCATCTTTTGCGATGCCTGCATGTTCGTATTTTTTGCCGACCATGAAGCCGGTAATGTTTTGCAGGAAGACCAGCGGAATATCGCGCTGATTGCACAACTCGATGAAGTGCGCGCCTTTCAATGCACTCTCGGAAAATAAAATTCCGTTATTGGCGATGATTCCTACCGGGTAGCCGTGCAGATGTGCAAAACCGCAAACCAGCGTCTTGCCATAGCGTGCCTTGAACTCCTGAAATTCCGAGCCATCAACCAAGCGTGCAATGACTTCGCGAATATCGAACGGCTTGCGGGTATCTTTGGGAATCAGGCCGTATAACTCGCTTGTCGGATATAGCGGGTCCTTGGGTGCTTGCAGTGCAAGACCAATGGTTTTTTTGCGGTTGAGATTGGCAACGATGTTACGTGCAATCTCCAATGCGTGTGCATCGTTCTCGGCGAAATGATCTGCGACTCCCGAAATGCTGGTATGAACATCTGCGCCGCCGAGTATTTCGGCATCAACGATTTCGCCCGTCGCCGCTTTTACCAATGGCGGGCCACCTAGAAAGATCGTGCCTTGTTCCTTGACGATGATGCTTTCGTCGCACATGGCGGGCACATAAGCACCACCTGCCGTACAGGAGCCCATGACAACGGCGATTTGCGGGATATTTTCTGCCGACAGGCGAGCCTGATTGTAGAAAATGCGTCCAAAGTGTTCCTTGTCGGGAAATACTTCGTCCTGCATCGGCAAAAAGGCACCGCCGGAATCCACCAGATATATGCACGGCAAGCGGTTTTCAAAAGCAATTTCCTGCGCACGCAAATGCTTCTTTACCGTAATCGGGAAATAAGTGCCGCCTTTAACCGTTGCATCGTTGGCCACGACCATTACTTCGGTGCCGTGAATGCGGCCAATACCGGTAATGATGCCGGCGCAAGGCGCCTGGTCATCGAACATGCCATGGGCGGCAAGCGAGGATAGCTCCAAAAAGGGTGAGCCAGGGTCGAGCAGGGCCGTGATGCGATCACGAGGAAGCAATTTCCCGCGTTCAGTGTGTTTTGAACGTGCTTTTTCACCGCCACCGAGGGCAATACGCTGCTGCTGGTTTTCAAAGTCCCTTACCTGGGAAGACAGGTAGGCCTGGTTTTCCTGGAACTCGGATGATTTTGGTTCAATCAGTGACTTGATAACTGGCATTGCACGAGCCTGTTGCGAGAAGCCTGAAGTTTAAGCCTTATGCTGGAATCAGCCTAGAGTAAATATTCATTATAAAAGTCAGGCCGAAAAAAAAACCGCCGGTTTGCACCGGCGGTTTTTTTGTAACTCAGGGTAAAGAAGTTATTACTTCTTTTCGCCTTCAGCAGCAGGAGCAGCAGCGTCAGCAGGAGCAGCAGCGGCAGCAGCATCGGCAGCAGCAGCGTCAACGGTTGCAGCAGCGTCGGTAGCAGCAGCGTCAACGGTTGCAGCAGCGTCGGTAGCAGCAGCGTCAACGGTTGCAGCAGCGTCGGTAGCAGCAGCGTCAACGGTTGCAGCAGCGTCGGTAGCAGCAGCGTCAACGGTTGCAGCAGCGTCGGTAGCAGCAGCATCGGTAGCAGCTTCGTCGGTTTTGGTGCAGGCGGTCAGAGCAGCGGCCAGGGCCAGTGCGAGCAGGGCTTTATTCAGGGACATGGGTATTTCCTCGTCTAGACGTTAAACAATATTGTTAATAACAAAACGTGCGCATACGGCGCACGTCCGGATATGATGCCATTATCTTTGCAGTAGTCAAGTGATTTTTGACGGAAGCCTTCGAAGCGCACTTTCGGCGTTTCACCAGCTGTTTAAGGAAGCTCGATTGCGATGGCTGTGGCTTCACCGCCGCCGATGCAAAGCGCTGCAACACCGTGTTTCCCGCCTGTTTTCTGCAGCGCATGGATCAGCGTAACTATCAGGCGAGCTCCGCTTGCACCAATCGGATGTCCAAGGGCACAGGCGCCGCCATTTATGTTCAGCTTGGCATGGGGTATGCCTAATTCACGCATCGGGGCCATCGCTACCGTTGCAAATGCTTCATTTACCTCGAACAGGTCAACCTCAGCGACCGTCCAGCCGGTTTTTTTGAGTACTTTTTCGATGGCGGCGACCGGTGCGGTCGTGAACCATTCCGGAGCCTGCGAGTGGGTACTGTGGGCAACGATCCGGGCCAGGGGTTTCAGGCCTTTTGCTACAGCCTGGCTTTCTTCCATCAAAACCAGGGCGGCAGCACCATCGTTGATACTGGACGAACTGGCGGCCGTGATGGTGCCATCCTTTTTGAAAGCCGGTTTGAGGCTGGGGATTTTGGATATATCGCACTTGCCTGGCTGTTCATCGGTATCGAATACGACTTCGCCCTTGCGAGTAGTGACGGAAACCGCAGCAATTTCATCTTTGAACGATCCGTCCGCTTGTGCTGCCAATGCGCGGCGTACCGATTCTGCGGCAAATGCATCCTGTTCTTCACGTGTGAAATGATATTTCTCGGCACATAACTCGCCGAAGCCACCCATGGGTTGTTTGTCATAAGGATTGGTCAGACCATCCCAGGCCATGTGATCAAGCATTTCGGCGCTGCCAAAACGAATGCCGGTACGCGAGCCATTCAGCAGATGCGGTGCATTGGTCATGCTTTCCATGCCGCCCGCAACCACGATATCGGCCGATCCGGCCTTGATCAGGTCATGTCCGAGCATCACGGCTTTCATGCCGGATCCGCATACTTTGTTGATCGTGGTTGCACCGGCGCTGGTCGGAATGCCCGCGGCGATGGATGCCTGTCGTGCCGGTGCCTGACCAAGACCCGCCGGCAGTACGCAGCCCATGATGACCTCGGAGACCTCGGCGCCAGATAAGCCCGATTGCTCAAGTGCCGCTTTTATTGCAACGGCCCCCAGGGTAGGTGCGGGAACGCCGGTAAATTGACCCAACAAGGCACCCAATGCGGTGCGTTTTGCACCGACGATAACGACAGACATGGCGAACTCCAGACAAGAATTATTGATTAGCAGGCGCTTTTGCGCAGCGCATATTATGCGCCTGCGCCGGGGCATCAGGAAACATGTTCCGAAACCGGGTTGCCGGACGCTTGTGCCTGCTGTCAAAGCTGGTTAGCCTGAGCCATCGGGGAGAACATATGCGTCTTATACGTGGTGTCATGGCGTTTTGTGGATTCATGATGTTCGCATCGTCCTTGTCGCATGCGCAGGAAAACAATGCCGTACGTTTTCAGCGATACGCTGTCGAAGATGGTCTCTCGCAAACCACCGTTCGTGATCTGTATCAGGATGCCCCCGGCTTCGTCTGGCTGGCAACCCAGGATGGACTGGATCGTTTTGATGGTTACGAATTCCGGATCTATCGCAATGATCCCGACAAGACCAATACCCTGGGTGACAATCACATCATCGCCATTGAACCCGCGAATGCCGACGGTTTCTGGGTAGGCACGCAATCCGGGGGCTTGGCGCTTTATAACCGCAGCAATGACGACTTCAAGCGTTTTCAGGCGGGCGGAAAATTCGGCGATCTTGCCGATAACAGCATAAGCACGATGAAGCGGGACAGGAAAAACCGTTTCTGGGTAGCAACCAACGCCGGAACCCTTCAGTGGTTCGATGAAAAGCAGATGACTTTTCAAAATGTCGCGTCGATAAATTCCGATTCGGTAGGACGGGTCAAGGCCATGATGGATTATCGCCAGGGCCTGTTGATCGGCGCGCGCAATGGCATCTATTTTCTTGCCGACGAACATTCCGAACCGGAGGTCTGGCCTAAAAACAAACCTCTGGCCCTGGAGGCCGAAGTCCTGACCCGAAGTCTGGATGGCAAGGAAATCTGGATCGGTACTCTGGAGGACGGCTTGTATCGTTATTCGGCCACCGGTGAACTGATCCAGCACATCAAACGAAGCGACGGCCTTGCGGACAATAATGTCAGAGACCTGAAATTCGACCGGAACGGCCGCCTATGGATAGCGACTTTCGATGGTTTGTCGCGTATCGACGGCCCCGCGGCAGCAATAAAAACCTGGCGTTACAACCAGGGGCTCGGAGGCAGTCTCGCATCGAGCCGCATCCAGTCATTGATGGAAGATCGCGATGGTTTGATGTGGATTGGTACCTGGTTGAACGGCGTCAGTCTGTTTATTCCCAGAACCGAAATTTTTCAGGAAATCACCTCGCAGTCGCGTTCCCAGAATGCACTTCCCGGTTCGGCGGTGCCGGGTCTTTTCGTGGATAAGGACACATCCGTCTGGTTTGGTGTGCTGGAAGGCGGCGGTCTCGTCCATTACGATTTGGTCAAGGGTGTTTTGGCGCGCTATGTCAACGACCCGGAAAGACCTGACAGCCTTCCGCCAGGAGCTATTCAAAATATCGTACGTGACCGCAGGGGCAATATATGGGTTGCAACGGGTGCTGGCCTTGCGAAACTGAGGCCGGATGGAAAGTCATTCGAGATTTTCCGGAACGAAAAAGACAATTCGCATTCATTGCCATATAACGCGATTCAACGCTTATTTGTTGATTCCAAGGGAACGCTATGGATTGGTACGGCAGGGGGAGGTTTGGCATCGCGTTGTGAAAGCTGCGACTCCTTCGAACGCTATCCGGTACCTGATGCGGCAAACAGCAAAAAATATACGAATAACGATACCGTCAACACGATTTTCGAAGACTCGCTTGGCCAGTTCTGGATTGGTTTGCGTCCAGGAGGATTGGTCAAGCTGGATCGAAATACCGGAGTGATGCAGCGATTCCGCGGAGAGCCCGGAAAAGCAGGTGCATTAAGCCATGATGCCATCACCGCGATTACTGAAGACAGCCGGCATCGTCTCTGGATAGGTACGCAAGGCGGCGGTCTGAACAGGATGGATCTCGGTCCGGGCAGTGACGGCAGTTTCAAACTTTACAGTACCAAAAACGGTCTGGCTGCAAACGCCATCGGCGGCATAGTCGAAGACAAGCGCGGCGATATCTGGGCGAGTTCGACGCGGGGTTTGTCGCGCATCAATCCCGCAAAGGATCACATTGAAAATTTCGGTACCCGTGATGGTGCACAGGGAATCGGCTATTTCGTGGGCTCTTACGGAAAGTTGGAAGATGGCCGAATTCTGTTCGGCGGCTTGCGTGGCGTTACCGTGTTTGATCCGTCGGATGTTGGTTCTCGGCCAGCACCCAACCGCGCCGAACTGACCGGCATTCGTGTCCTGAAATCCAATGATCTCAATACCGATATCAAGCCCTATGTCTATACGCCGGACAAGAACGGAGGCCGCTTGCAGTTGCAGGCATTGGCGGACGACATCAGCATTGAATTTTCGGCGCTCAGTTATATTGATCCCCAGGCTCTGCGATATGCCTATCGAATGATTGGCTATCATGACGAATGGTATGAAACCGATTCATTGCGGCGCATCGCATCGTTCAACAATCTGCAACCGGGCGATTATCGTTTCGAGGTGAAGGCGAAAAGTCCGGATGGGCAGTGGGGAAAAGTGTTCCAGATGCCCATTCATTTGCCGCCGCCCTGGTGGGGAACTACGTGGGCAAAACTGGTTTACTTCATTCTTGCCGCTGGTCTGGTGGCGATATTTGCCTGGAACGTCAATCAGCGATTGAGCGAGCGCGCACGCGCGCAGGCAAATATTCGCGAAAGCGAGCAACGCCTCAAACTCACGCTTTGGGGCACCGGTGACGAGTTGTGGGATCTTGATATCGAAAATGATTCGATCCGGCGCAGTAATCCGCTGCTCATATTGAAAGGCTCGACTGGCGACTACTCGACCAACGCCAAGTCATTGATGAAGTACGTGCATCCCGAAGACGTCGTTGCATTCGATCACGCCATGCGTGAACACATCAAGGGACAAACCGATGTGTTCGACGCCACCTGCAGATCGGAATCAAGCACCGGCGGGTGGCGCTGGATCCGCATGCGTGGCCGCGTGATCGAACGAAACTCCGCCGGCAAGGCAATCCGGATGGTGGGAACCACGGGCGATGTCACCGAACTGAAACAGCATGAAATTGCATTGGCGGAAATCAATGCCCAGCTTGAACAGCGCGTTGCCCAGCGGACTGATGCACTGAGCAAGCTCAACAAGGATCTGCATGAAACCATTGATCAACTGACACAGACCCAGCAGCAACTGGTCGAGTCGGAAAAATTGGCGGCGCTGGGCGGCCTGGTGGCAGGTGTTGCGCATGAGATCAATACGCCGCTCGGGATCGGCGTTACTGCGGCTTCTTTTCTCGATGCCGAAGTAAAACGTCTCGACAAATTATTGCTTGACAATACGCTGTCGAAATCCGATCTGGAAAATTTCAGCCGGAATGCCAGCGAGAGCAGCCAATTGATATTGAGAAATCTTTATCGCGCCGACAAGCTGGTCAAAAGCTTCAAGCAAGTGGCCGTTGACCAGTCAAGCGAAGAAACCCGCGTCATCAACCTGCATTCCTATATCGAAGAAGTCCTGGTGTCGCTGCAACCGGCTATCAAGAAAACATCGCATGAGGTACATGTGTATTGCCAGGAAGTCCTCGTTTTCGAGACCTATCCCGGCGCAATCTATCAGATATTGGTCAACCTCCTGATGAACGCATTGCTGCATGCATTTACCGGAAAGGAAAAAGGCAAGATTGATATCCTGATCACGCTTGATCGCGATACCGCCCTGATCGAGTTCCGAGATAACGGTTGCGGCATGCCCGAAGATATCAGGCGTCGTGTTTTTGATCCGTTCTTTACGACGCGACGCGGGCAGGGCGGTTCCGGACTCGGGCTGCATATAGCCTGGAATCTGGCGACGCAGCTGCTCGGTGGCAGCCTGAGTTGTGAAAGTGAGGTCGGCAAAGGCAGCAGCTTCTATGTGCGAATTCCGATGCACACGAAAGCGCAATAGTGCTGTTTGTTGTCAGGAAAATTCAGTCCGGCAGTTGAACTCGAACCTGCTCTGCCTTGTCCCAATTTTCCAGCAGCAGACCAACCAGTCGCGGATCGAATTTAATGCCGCTTTGCTGCTCGATGAAGGCGCGAATCTGCTCGCCGGGCCATGGTTCCTTGTAACAGCGTTTGCTGCCGAGGGCATCAAAGACATCGGCCAGCATCGTGATACGCCCGGACAGGGGGATGGTTTCTCCCCTCAAACCATGGGGGTAACCGCTGCCATCCCAGTTTTCATGATGCGTGATCGCAATTTCCGCAGCGGTCAAAAAGATGCCGCGCCGGGATTGCGACAGCATTTGATGGCCGATGGCGGCATGCGTGCGCATAATCTTTGTTTCATCGGCAGTATGGTCGCCGGGCTTGTTCAATACGGCATCCGGAATGCCAATCTTGCCGATGTCATGCAGCGGTGCCGCATAGCGAAGTGTTTCCGCTTCCTGCTCGCTCATGCCGGCTGCGCGGCCAATCAGTTCCGCCAGCAGGCCGACGCGACGCACATGTGCGGCGGTTTCCTGTGATCTTGATTCTGCCGCGCCGGCAAGAATGCAGATCATCTCCATTTGGGCTTCGACCAGCTCCTGGTTCAGATGCAGGTTTTCAAAGCCGATCGAGACATTGGTGCAAAAGACCTCGACCAGTTTGTAATCGAGCTCGGACAAATCCCAGCTTTCACCGACATACAGCAGGCTTTCGCCGTGCAGCGTATCGGTAAAATGCAGGACGTAATGATCATGCTGGAATAGATGCTGCTTCTTTTCGCAGGCCGTTTTCAGCGTCTTGAAAATATGGGCCGGCAAACCTTCATCGGCGCGGTGGTTCACGTATTTTGCGTATTCGCCGGTGGCTGCCGAAACCAGCAGGGTTTCCGGCTCGGCATTCTTCAGGTCGCCTACCTTGCAATAAAGTGCACCGCGTTCCATGCCGACCAGTGCGGTAAGTTGCGATAGGACGGCAGATGCGAATTCGGTCGATTTTTCGTGCGAGAAAATATGCGAAGAAGCTGCAAGCACCCGCTCAAGCCCGCGTTTATTGGCTTCGATCGTCATGATGTCGCGGTAGGCGCGAAGGGAAGCGAACATCACGGTCGCCAGCTTCTGCGAAGTGAGTTCGGTTTTTTCCTTGTAATCGTTGATGTCGTAGTTGCTGATGACTTCATGTTCAGGCGCCTGGCCAGGCTGGCCCGTCCTCAACACGATGCGAATCTGGTGGTTATTCAATTCTTCGCGAATATATTTCACCAGATCGAGACCGGCGGTGTCGGTTTCCATCACGACATCGAGCAAGGTAGCGGCGATGTCGTCATGTGTTTGCAGAAGGCGTTTTGCCTGATCGATATTGTAGGCCGACAAAAATTGCAGCGGCTTGCCTTCGAAGCGGAAGTTCCCGAGTACCAGTCGGGTCACTTCGTGGATTTCAGGCTCGTCATCGACCAGAAGCAGCTTCCAAGGCTTCTCGGCGTGCGTGGCTGTTTCTGCCAGGAAATCCATGCAGCCCCCTGCGGATATCAGACGATGCGTTTATAGCCCCAGTCTAACTAAATCGGGGAAATATGGAAGTCACAATTTGTGACTAGGATCGACCTTCGAATAATTCGCGGCCAATCAGCATTCTCCGAATTTCATTGGTGCCGGCGCCAATCGAATACAGCTTGGCGTCACGCAGCAGACGGCCGGTATCATACTCATTGATATAGCCGTTACCACCAAGGCATTGAATGGCCTCAAGAGCGACCTGGACTGCGGCATCCGAGCAATGCAGCAGGCAGGACGCGGCATCGATGCGGGAATTGTGACCGGCATCAAAATCACGCGCGACCTGATACGCAAACGCACGCGAGCTTTGCAACGCGGTGTACATGTCGGCAATCTTGCCTTGCATCAAACCGAAGGTGCCGATCGCGGCATCGAATTGTTTGCGTTCGCGAACATAGGGCAGGGCGATATCTAAAGCCGCCTGCATCAGCCCGAGTGGGCCACCGGAAATCACCAGACGTTCTGTGTTCAAGCCATTCATCAGCACTTTCACGCCCTGGTTTACTTCACCCAGCACGTTTTCTTCGGGAATTTCGCAGTCCTCGAATACCAGTTCGCAAGTATTCGAGCCGCGCATGCCAAGTTTGTCGAGTTTCTGTGCGGTCGAAAAACCCTTGAAGCCTTTTTCGACGATGAAGGCGGTCATGCAGCGCGAGCCCGCCTCTTTTCCGGCGGTTCTCATGTAAACCACCAGCACATCGGCCTCAGGGCCATTGGTGATCCACATCTTGTTGCCGTTGGCGACCCAGACATTGCCGCGTTTTTCGGCACGGCAACTCATCGATCCGACCACGTCGGAACCCGCACCGGGTTCGCTCATTGCGAGCGCGCCCTTGTGTTCACCGCTGCAAAGCTTCGGCAGATATTTCCTGCGCTGTGTTTCGTTCGCGTTGTGATAAAGATTTTGTACGCACAGATTGGAATGCGCGACATAACTCAAGCCGACCGAGCCCGACGCCCGCGAAATTTCTTCCATCGCCACCAGATGGGCCAGGAACGACATTTCCGAACCACCGTATTCCCCCGGTATGGCAATGCCGAGTAAACCCATTTCGCCGAGTTTCGGCCACAAATCCTGGGGGAACTGGTTTTCGTGGTCTATCGCTGCTGCACGTGGAGAGATTTCGCTTTCCGCAAACTTGCGAACGGTATCGCGGAGGGCATCAATATCTTCACCGAGTGAAAAGGGGCGCATCGTTATTCTGCCTTTGTGGAACTGGAATTTGCCTGTATCACGGCCTGCGACCACTTGTCGATTTCGGTCCGTGTCCAGGTGAGGGTCGAATGTAACTCTTCTTGTGGTTTTTCCACGCCATATGCCACCAGCATGATGATCTTGCCACCCAGATAGATGGATGCCGCAGACGACACGACGGTATCTTGTGCGCCGTCGGGACCATCGCTGACTTTGCTTCTGGCCGAAAAAATAAATATCTCGGGCGTTTTTTTATAGACGCCAAGAAAGCCGATATCCGAGATCCTGACATCCACTTTCTGCTCGTATTGTTTGGAAAGTTCTTCACTGGCTTTCTTCGTGTGGGCTTTAATCATGTCGCCGGCTTCGTTTTCTACCAGCCGCTTGCCCTGCTTTTCCAGAAAGACGACCAGATCGTCATACATTTTTTTGTCGAAGTCTTTTTTCCGATTAACGGTCATCTCGGTAATGAAGAAATAGTTATCGAGAGTTTCCGATTCTCCGGTAGCAAGCCGCTCCATTTCGCTGCTTTTCGCCAAAGCGTCTAGCAGCACAGAGCCTGGCGGCACGAACTTTTGCAAAATGCCGAACATTTCCGGGGATTGCTTCGAGATGGAAACGGAAGCTTCCGGAACCGGAAAAATCGCATTGCGCCCGCCAATGTCCAGAATCAGTGCTGAAGGAGCCGGTTCATCGCCAGGCAGATTTTCGCTTATCGAACGGACAGCCGACTTTTCAATTTCAGCATTGACTGGATTGGCCAGAACTAAAAACAGGATTGCTGAAATCAATATTCGCATTGCCGTCTCGATTTGTTCCGCTGGTGATCCTGGGCGGGAAGTAAATTGTGTGCGACAAACGGACGAGTTCTGTCTGCCGCACACAGGGTTGTTCAATCAATTGCCACGACGGCCCTGGAAGCGGGGTGCCGACAAGCCCAGGTGCGGCAGACGCAATTTGCCGATCGAGCTGATGCGTTCTTCCGCCATGCGGTCGGCGGCTTTGTAGGTCGGGATGTTGTCGCGGGCGCTGATTTCGAAAATGCGGCCGAGATTGAAATAGATGGTACGCAGCATGCGCATGGCGCGTTCGCGGTTGTAGCCGTCGATCTCGAGCGATACATTCATCAGGCCGCCGGCATTCACGGCGTAATCCGGTGCATACAGGATGCCTTTGCGCATCACTTCGTCGCCGATTTCATCGGTGGCGAGCTGGTTATTGGCAGCACCACAAATTACTTTGCATTTCAGCCGTGGCAAGGTATTGGCATTGACCGTGCCACCCAGCGCGCAAGGCGAATAGACGTCGGCATCGACATCATAGATCTGGTCGGCCGCAACGGCCTCTGCTCCATGATCATCTACCGCGCGCTGCACCAATTCCTTGTTGATATCGGTCACGAACACCTTGGCGCCGCGTTCACGCAGCAGCTTCACGAATTCCATGCCGACATGGCCGACGCCTTGCACGGCAAAACTGTATTTGCCCACATCTTCATTGCCGTATTTCACTTGCAGTGCCGCCAGCAGACCTTGCAGGGTGCCATAAGCGGTGAACGGCGATGGATCGCCCGAGCCGCCATGAACCTGATGCACGCCGGTCACGAATTCGGTTTCGCGGAAAACGTATTCCATGTCGTTGACGTCAATGCCAACGTCTTCGGCGGTGATGTAACGGCCATTGAGGGAGTTCACGAAACGACCAAACGCACGGAACAATGCTTCGGATTTATCTTTGCCCGGATCGCCGATGATCACCGCTTTGCCGCCGCCCAAATTCAAACCCGACACGGCTGCTTTGTAGGTCATGCCGCGGCTCAAGCGCAGCACGTCGTTTAATGCATCCTGTTCGGTGGCGTATGGCCACATCCGCAGACCGCCCAAGGCTGGACCGAGTACCGAGTTGTGAATGGCGATGATGGCCTTCAAGCCGGCATCTTTGTTGTGGCAAAACACCACTTCTTCGTGACCGGTGTGGGCGAGGGTTTCAAAAATCATGGCAAGCTCCGGGCGGATGGGTATTGGATTTGCGCAAGAAACAAGGTCGCTGCGAAATCGATAGCCTGTCCGCAAGTGTTTGTAAGTAAAGGATTTGATGGTTTTATGTCAGCGAGCCACCCGGCTGCTGCGCGGCTAGTGTAATCCAAAGCTGATACAGGAGCAGTCTTGCCATGTCGGGCTTTTTGGTATCCCGAAAATCTTTTCAGTCCGAGTGTCCTCTTTTCCATCGTCGCTGCGTTCATATAAGTGCCTGATGGTTTATCTCTCCCCGGGAAACCATCGGCTCCAACCCTAGAGCAGGGACATTAGGCGGCCCTTACCCGGCCGCCTTTTTTTTGTTTGCCGGCATGCGCTATCTTAGTCGCCATGCAATCCCCACCCGCCATTTCAATCGAACAGACAAGCAGCGGCGAATCGCAACTGATTTGTCGCATTGCGGCAAGGGATTCACAGGCATTGGCAGAATTTTACGAACTGACCGTATCACGGGTTTATGCCGTGGTAATGCGGGTCTTGAGGCATGCCGCCGATGCTGAGGAAGTGATCGGCGATGTCTACCTGCAGGTTTGGGACAAGGCCGGCAGCTTTCAATCCGAACGCGGTACGGTGATGGCATGGATGAATACACTGGCCTGGAGCCGAGCCGTCGACAAGCTTCGCAAAACCAAACGTGAACACATTCATCAGGCACTGCATCCGGACGACCTCGAAGAAACGTATACGCAATGTGAAGAGTTGAATGCGGAACAAATGGCGGAATCCTGGTCCAGCAGCAAAGCCATCCAAAAGGCATTGCAGGGATTGAGCGAGATTCAACAACGTGTTTTGCGTTTGGCGTATACCGACGATCTGAGTCACCAGGACATTGCGTCTGCCTTGAATTTGCCTTTGGGTACGGTGAAATCACATTGCAGGCGCGGTTTGGCGGCGCTGCGTGATGTTTTGCTGGTACGGGAATATTGATGAGTACGAAAAACGATAATTGTCTGGATATCTTGCTGGCAGCCAATGCAGGCCTGATTCCCGAACTTGCGCCTCCCGAAGACGCACGTCGGCGCATGCTGGCCAGTATCATGCAGCGCGCCAGTACACCGACAATGCAGGTCAGTCGAAAAAACGATGGCCAGTGGCAGCAGATTCTTCCGGGTGTCAGCATCAAGGTATTGCGCGAAGATCAGGTCGGGCAAAATCAGACCACACTCTGGCGCCTGCAGGCAGGTGCCAGTGTGCCAAGGCACCAACATAGCCAGGACGAGGAATGTCTGGTGCTGGAAGGATCGATATGGCATGCCGGTACCGAGTATTTCCCCGGTGATTATTTATTGGCGCCGGTCGGCATGCTGCACGATTCCCTGTCATCGCCAAACGGTGCGATGTTCCTGATTCGCGGCGAAATGATCGACAAAGTGATGATGCTCTAGGCATCGCTGACAGTTAGTCCTCACGCAGCTTTCACTACAAAAACAAAAAAAGTGCATCCGGCACCATAGCTCTCGACGTATATCCCATCGACGCGGATTTTCGTGTCCAGAAAACGGGGGTAACTATGTCAAAGCATTTATTGATCGGAATGAGTCTGTTCCTGGCAGCGAACGCTGCATTTGCAGCAGAGGTCAAGAAAGAAGAACCGCCATTCAGGCAGCGTGGCGATATTCTCGTCGAAATCAAAGGTCGTGGCGTTTACACCTACGACGGCGACAAGGTCGCCAATCAAAGTGATTGCCTCGGACAGTGCGTGCTCCTGTGGCCACCCGTATATGCGGAAGACGAAGCCAAGCCCAAGGGTTCTTTCACCATCCTTGTTCGCAAGGATAACGGCAAGCGTCAATGGGCCTTCAAGGGCAAACCGCTCTATCGCTGGGTATCGGATCTGAAACGTGGCGATGCGGGCGGTGACGGTGTCGCGGGTGTCTGGCGGTTGGTGAAAGTTTTTCCCAAACCGACAAGCCAACCCTCGGCCGAAAAAATCATCGAAAAACCCAGTGAAGCATCGAAACAGAAATAAGCCGCCAATACTCCATTCAAACTCTCAGGAATAAAAATGCCAGTCAAAGAAATAAAGCGCAAGGCGTTGTGTTTGTTATTGATAAGCCTTGCTACCAATGCCTATGCTGCAGATCAGGAAGACAACGATTACGATAATGGCGGGAAATTACTGCTTACCGGTGGTGTTACCCAACTCGAAGGCGCCGCTGGCGGTGGTTTGACGCCATGGGCCGTGATCGGCGGTTACGGAACCGATGATGAAATCGGCGCCAATGCCTTCTACACTCGGGTCAATACGGGGGCTTACCATCTGGACGATGCCGGCGTGATGATCGGTATTTATAACCGGGTCGAATTGAGTTTTGCGCAGCAGCGTTTCAATACCGAACAGGTGGGCGGTTTGCTCGGTCTTGGCGATGGTTTTACGTTTCAACAAAATGTGATCGGCGTGAAAGTCCGTGTAGCCGGTGATCTGGTCGTGAATTCCGATAGCTGGATGCCGCAAATTTCCGTCGGTGTGCAGCACAAGAAAAACAATCAGCCTGCCGTGCTGGCCTTTGTTGGCGCCAAGGACGATTCCGGTACCGATTATTACGTGACCGCCACGAAATTATTTCTTGCCGATGGCTTCTTGATCAATGGCACCTTGCGTTTCACCAAGGCAAACCAGATCGGCATTCTGGGTTTTGGCGGCGATAAAAACGACAGCTACAAACCACAGCTGGAAATTTCCGCTGCCTATCTGCTGAACCAGAAATGGGCGGTGGGTGCCGAGTACCGGATGAAACCAGATAATCTCGGCATCGCCCGCGAAGACAATTGGTTCGATGCCTTCGTCGCCTATGCTCCGAACAAACACGTGTCCTTTACGGTCGCCTATGCCGACCTGGGCAATATCGTCATCAAAGACAATCAGCGCGGCGTGTATGCCAGCGTTCAAGTCGGCTTCTAGGAAATAAACATGAATAACGCATTCAAATACCTGAGTCTTGTTTCATTCTTGCTGCTGGCTTCGCAGGCTCCTTGCCTGCAGGCGCAGGAAGCCGCTGCACAGCAGGATGAAATTCCGCAGGAGGACGAAATTCCTGCCGATGAAGCCGAAAGCAACGAAGCAACACAAGCGCCATCGGCTTCCGATCTGTCCACTACCGCGCCAGCCTATCCCGAGTTATTGCCGGTCTTCAGGCAATTTGGCGAGGAAGCCGGTTTGGTGAAGTTGATGGACGTCTTCATGGACAAGTTGCTGGCCGATTCCCGCATGCGTCCGTTTTTCGAAAATGCCGATCAGGCCAGAGTAAAAAAGCATCTGGTCGAGCAGTTTTGCGTCATTCTCGGCGGACCGTGCAAATACAGCGGCCGTGACATGAAGTCCTCACATGCTGCGCTGGGAATCGATCGCGCGAATTTCAACGCACTGGTCGAAGACCTGCAGTGGGCAATGAACAAGCAGGGCATTCCGTTCCGTGCACAAAACAAGCTGCTGGCAAAACTGGCGCCGATGCATCGCGAGATTGAAACCAAATAATCACGTAGGGCGCCTGCTTGCCGCGCCCAAAGCCCGGTATGGTTCTGGGCGCAGCAAGCAGGCGCCCCTACCGGAATAGGCCTTGATGTATCCAGAGTGTCGCGATCCATTTGCTGCCGCTCTTTACCGGCAAGCCGGCATGCAATGTCCGGGTGTCGGGTGAACCATCGGCATGCAGATTCTTGAATGCCAATACTCGCCCCGTTCTCGGGGCGATTTTTTTATCGAGTTCGATAAAATCGGTTTCGCCACCTTCGGCCACATCATTCAAGTAGAGGATGGCCGTGCTTTCGCGTTGCCCCGAACCGCCTGCTTCCAGCGAAGTGATCATGCCTGGCGGCAAATAATCGCGGTGTGGTCGATATTCCTGCCCGTCTTCATAACGTAATAGCTGCATGTATTCTGAATATGCGGGAAGCGTGCCGACAACGTTTGCCATGCGACGTTGGATCAGAAGCAAGCTGATATCTTCCAGCATTTCCTCAAACACCATGTCGAAACTGGTGCGCAATTGCATCTGTATTCTTTGGCCATCCGGTGATGCCGTGATGGATGGCTTCAAATACGGGGCACCCAAATAGCGAACCAGATGGCATTCTTCGGGCGTTGCGACATCGTCCGCCATCGCTATCCATGGACTTTCGTTGAGCAGACGGAGCCCCGGTTCCCAAGCATCATTTTGCAGAAGTGGTGCCGGTAATTCCGGCAAGGGAAGTAACTGTCCGGGATGAGCCAGCTCGGGATTCGCCGCATGAGCAGGGGGATCGATTGGCAACGGTGATGGCATCAGCAAGGCATTGATGGCGGATGCTCGCAGCGTATTTTTTTCGCAGCCAGCCCCTGCGTAAAGTCGATGCATCAGCAAAGCCAGACTGACCATATCACCCCCAAGGGCGGCATGCTCCAGACACAGAGTGCTGAGTCGGGTCAAAGCCTCATCCGGGCTGCGCGACCAATGGATCGCCAGACTTCGCAGTGCCGTCGGATGTCCGAGTAGTGCGCTTTTTCTTAAACATTCGTTTGCGTATTGCCAGTCGGGTTCTTTTTCCGGCTTGGCCAATTCGAGCAAGGCCAGTTGATAGCAAGCACCGCCATGCCCATGTTCGGCGGCCTGCTTTACGAGCGCGGCGCCGCGATGTTTGTCCGCATGCTCGATCAGCGCAAAAAGATGCAGACAGCCTAGATTGAAGCAGGCGGCTGGATTCGGAGACTTCGCCGCCATCTCCAAAAACGGAACCGCCTCCAGCGTCTTGCCGGCGACGAGTAATGCCTTCGCCTGTTGCCAATGGAAATCGCTGTTGTCGGTGGGCTGGTTCATAGCCCGGATTGTCGCCTCGAAACGACCAATAACGCCAGCGGCCCCGGTTTGTGGGAAAATAAGGGTTCGCTATCCGAAGGCACATGTCTCATGAGTACCCCCGCCAACTCCTTGCCGTCCTCCGAAGCCCTGACCGAACGCGGCCCATTGCGTTTCGTCACTGCCGCCAGCCTGTTCGACGGCCATGATGCCGCGATCAATATCATGCGCCGCCTGATTCAATCCCAGGGTGCGGAGGTGATTCATCTCGGCCACAACCGCAGCGTAGAAGATGTTGTTCGCGCCGCCTTGCAGGAAGATGCCGATGGCATCGCCTTGAGTTCGTACCAGGGCGGCCATGTCGAATATTTCAAATACATGGTCGACATGTTGAAAGAACGCGGTGCTTCGCATATCCGCGTATTCGGCGGTGGTGGCGGCACGATTACGCCGGAAGAAATTCGCGAGTTGCAGGATTACGGCGTCGAACGCATCTATCACCCGAACGACGGTATGCAGATGGGTCTTGTGGCGATGATCGAAGATCTGGTCAATCGCACGCGTGCGCATCGCCTGTCGGTTGGCGGCACGAACAACATCCATATTGATGACGAAATTTCGATCGGCAAGATGTTGTCTGCCATAGAAGAAGGCGTAATCAGCGAAACCGAACTGGCCAGTTTGCGTAAACAATGGACGCTCGCCAGCGGCAAGACGCCCGTCGTTGGTTTGACTGGCACCGGCGGTGCCGGTAAATCCTCGGTCACCGATGAATTGATGAATCGCTTCCTGCAAAGTTTTTCGGAAATGCGCATCGCCGTGATTTCGGTCGATCCCACCCGCCGCAGAACCGGTGGTGCATTGCTCGGCGATCGTATTCGCATGAACTCGTTGCGTTCTTCGCGCGTCTTCATGCGTTCGATGGCCACGCGTCGCCAGCATGTCGCAACGAATATCGTGCTTAAAGATTGCGTGTTGTTCCTGCGAAGCCTCGGCTTCGATCTGGTCATGGTGGAAACCGCCGGTATCGGCCAATCCGATTCCGAAATCGTCGATCTGGTCGATTTTCCGGTCTATGTGATGACGTCCGATTTTGGTGCGCCATCGCAACTCGAAAAAATCGACATGCTCGATTACGCCGAATTGGTCGTGCTAAATAAATTCGACAAGCGTGGTGCCGAAGATGCGCTGCGCGATGTTCGCAAGCAATGGAAACGCAATCGCGTTGCGTTCACCGTGAAAGATGAGGATGTGCCGGCATACCCGACCATCGCCAGCCAGTTCAACGATCCCGGCGTCACCTGGATGTTCGTGAACCTCTGTCGCCTGATGCGCGAAAAATTGTCGATTGACGGCTTGCGCTGCGATTTCAATCCGCAACTCGACACCTCGCTGAAAGAGCCGCGCGCCACCGTCTTGATTCCCGGCGCCCGAGCCCGTTATCTCGCCGAAATCGCCGAGCAGGGCAGAGGCATCAACAGCTCGATTGAAAAGCAGGCCGAAGCCGCCGATCGCGCGCAATCGTATTGGCAATCGCTGCAAGACATCGGCGACGATAAATTGCCGAAGATGCTGGATACCTATGATGCTGCCGATGTGCAAATCGCAACGCGTTCAGGCGATCAAGCGCATCCCGGCGAAGATCGCCGCACCGGCATCGATCGTCGCAAGGCGATGTTCCAGTGGGAAAAGAAACGGCTTGGTGATCTTGAATCCAAGGAGGTTGCCACGGGCAATGTGGACCGCAGCCTGCTGACCTTGCGCCAGCGCTATAACGACGCCGTCAAAACATTAAGCGCCGATGCCATCCATTTGTTGCGCGAATGGCCATCGCGCTTGAAATCGATCACCGACGAATTCACCGAATACCAGGTGCGTGGAAAATCGATCAAGGTAGAAAATTATCGCGATTCGCTTTCGCACCAGAAGATTCCGAAAATTGCCGCGCCTACCTACAAAAGCTGGGGCGAATTGCTGACCTTCCTGATGAAGGAAAATCTGCCGGGTGCTTACCCGTACACCGGTGGCGTATATCCGTACCGTCGCGTCGGTGAAGATCCGATCCGCATGTTCGCCGGTGAAGGCACGCCGGAACGCACCAATCGCCGTTTCCATTATCTGAGCGTGGGCCAACCTGCGGCGCGTTTATCGACCGCGTTCGATTCGGTGACTTTGTACGGCGAAGATCCGGCAATCCGCCCGGATATTTTCGGCAAGATCGGCAACTCAGGGGTCAGCATCGCCACGCTCGACGATATGAAGAAGCTGTATTCCGGTTTCGATTTATGTGCGCCGACCACATCAGTCTCGATGACCATTAATGGCCCGGCTCCGATGATTCTCGCGATGTTCATGAACACCGCAGTCGATCAGCAAGTCGAAAAATACCTGAAATCCGATCCTGCACGATGGAATTCTGCACAGGAAAAAATCAAGAAATTCTTCAAAGGCAAAAAGCGTCCGCAGTATTTCGGCGAACTGCCACCGACCAATGATGGTCTTGGCTTGGCATTACTGGGAATTTCCGGAGATCAACTAGTCGATGCGGAAACCTATGCACGCATTCGTGCCGAAACCTTGTCCACCGTTCGCGGCACCGTGCAGGCCGATATTCTGAAAGAAGACCAAGCGCAAAACACCTGCATTTTCAGCACCGAATTCGCGCTGCGCATGATGGGCGATATCCAGCAATTCTTCGTCGACAACAATGTCCGCAATTTCTATTCGGTATCAATCTCCGGTTATCACATCGCAGAAGCCGGCGCGAATCCCATTTCGCAATTGGCCTTTACGCTGAGCAACGGATTCACCATCGTCGAATATTATCTGGCGCGCGGCATGAAGGTCGATGATTTCGCGCCGAACCTGAGTTTCTTCTTCAGCAACGGCATGGATCCTGAATACACGGTGATTGGCCGCGTTGCCCGCCGCATCTGGGCCCGCGCGATGCGTGAGCGTTATGGCGCCGATGCCCGCAGCCAGATGATGAAGTATCACATCCAGACTTCCGGCCGCTCGCTGCACGCACAGGAAATCCAGTTCAACGATATCCGCACCACGCTGCAAGCCTTGTATGCCTTGTTCGACAACTGCAACAGCCTGCACACCAATGCCTACGACGAAGCCATCACTACGCCGACCGAAGAATCGGTACGTCGTGCGGTTGCGATCCAGATGATCATCACCAAAGAACTGGGTTTGAATTTCTGCGAAAACCCCTGGCAGGGCAGTTTCATCGTCGACAAACTCACCGATATCGTCGAAGAAGCCGTGTACAAGGAATTCGAAGCGCTATCCGAACGTGGTGGCGTGCTGGGCGCGATGGACACCATGTACCAGCGCGGCAAGATCCAGGAAGAGTCGATGTACTACGAGCACAAGAAACACGATGGCAGCCTGCCGCTGATCGGCGTGAATACCTTCCTGCCGAAAGAACACAGCGGCGAAATCACAACGACCATCGAATTGATCCGCAGCACCGAGCCCGAAAAGGAACAGCAAATCGAAAATGTTCGTACGTATCAATTAGCCAGGAATGGCTTGGTCGTAGGAGGGCCCTCGGGCCCGACCGCCAACGGCCAGCCGGGGCTGGAATATCTGCAAACCACCGCCCGCGAACGCAAAAACATCTACGCCGCGCTGATGGAAGCCGTGAAAACCCATTCGCTCGGCCAGATCAGCCACGCGCTTTACGATGTCGGTGGCGAGTACCGTCGGAATATGTAATGCATTAGTCGTGGGAGGGCCCTTGGGCCCGAGAGCGCCCTCCGGATGCTGGTCACCGGTCACCACTGCAACCAGTGATCGTCAACAAAATAGGTCATTTGCTTCTCGGCGGCTTATTCCTTGGTCGCACAAGCTCCCGCATCAAATCAGGCCGCAAATCGCGAAAAATAAAAAGGGCGGTGACGGCAATCGTCATCACTAACATGCCGATGCGGCCCATGTTCAATAACTCGCCGGACATGATGAAGATCAGGCCTGCACTCAGCACGTGCCCAAGAACAATCGGTTGATCGCGTTGCTTCCGCGGTCCTTCGCCCAGGCCTGAGTGCCGGTCGGCATTGTATTGGCGATATAGCTCGGCTACTGCAGACACCGCGATCGCCAACGCCGACCAAAGCAAGGTCGGGGTGAATATTCCGTTTTTGCCGAAAGAAGCGAACACGGCGATAACCCAGCCAAATAATACCGTCAGCAAAAGGCTGATAAATAAGCCCACAAAAATTAGCAAGATCCATCCGGCGAAAGCATTTGCCGTGCTTGCATTCGCTTCTTCGATCTTCGATGAAACCGCAACTCCGTTAACACCGATGCAGGCGATGGTGATGGCCAGGCTGAATACGCTGAGCAGCAGGAATTCTAGAGCAGAGCCGCCAAAGAACAGCACGCATGCCACAGGAATCAGGTTCCGGACAACGATTGCAACCGTTTGCTGCATGCTCGTCCGCTGCCACGGCAGTGGTTCCCAATTGGGTTCTTCAATGGATCTTTTTTTGGCCATGGCGACCTTATAGCACGATGCCGGAAAACCTTGAACGGCATGGGCTGCAGGCTTCCCGATAGTTACCGGATGGAGCAATGAACAAGGAACTGAAATGCTGGTCCAGTCTGCTTTTTTTCGGATTGTTGAAAATCGCATTGGCGGCAACGCTTTCAATGCAGGAAACAGGTTTGGCTTGGCGCCAAGTTGAGCACCATTCGCCGTAGTGCACGCAAAGGTGTCGAAGGTAACGTCGTCCATTTTTCTGTCATGAATTTTTCACGTGACTTTATTCACGTGTGTATGAATTTCTTACGGCCTATGCTCGCTGCATCATTTTCAACGGCGAGCTTCAGGCAATGTCCGACTCAAAAGCGAAATCCGGCAAAAAAGGGATCGCCCGGTTTGCCCTCGTCATGCTGCTTTCGGCACTAGGCGGCTACAGCATTTCTTATTTCATTTTCAAGGTGCCTGGGCTCAAACAATCCTTGCCTGCGTTCAACGGGCTCGACGCGATCGCCTTTTTTTTGTTGATCATGCTCGTGCTAGCGATTCACGAGCTTGGACATTTGGCGGGCGCCTTCAGTCGCGGAATGAAGTTTCTGTTGTTCGTCGTCGGACCTTTTCAATGGATGCAAAGCCCGGACGGTATTCGTTTCAGCCTCGTTTTCAATCTGGGAAGTTTTGGCGGCATGGCAGCAGCACTGCCGAACCCCAATCGCGAATTCGCACCGCAAATGAAGCGGCTGGCAATCGGCGGCCCGCTGGCAAGTCTGGTGCTCGCAATCCTGTGCATTGCCGTGGGTTTGCTTTTGTCGGGAAAGCCGGCTTTCTACTTTCATTTCATCGGTGGATTCTCATTCCTTATATTTCTTGTCACTGCACTGCCATTTCGTGCCGGCGGTTTCATGAGCGACGGCATGCAGCTGCTTGAACTCATGCGCGGCGGTCGTGCCGTGGAAGAACGGCAAACCATCATCAACCTGATGATGCAAAGCATGGCTGGCGTGCGTCCGCGTGATCTGGACCAGGCCACCATTGCACGCATTCTCGGCTTCGAGAGCCTCGACCCGATGCGCCAAGTCATCAGCCGTTTCTATGCCTACATTTCTGCCCTAGATCGCGGCGAATCGGAACAGGCAGCGCAATACATCGAATGGATTGCAGAGCATATCGAGCAATACCCGCAGGGGTTTCGCCAATCCATGACGCTCGAAATCTGTCTGCATCACATTCTGCAAGGCAGGCTTGAAGAAGCACGGCAGTGGATGAAAAAAAGCAGCGGCGGCCTGGTGGACCCGTCACGCCGCGCCTTCATCGAAGCTGAAATGGCCTTGCTTGAAGGCAACAAGACCCGCGCCTTGGAAGCCTTGGCCAAGGCACGTAAATTGAGCCGCCGTAATTACGACAATGGCATGCGAATAATGACTGAAGAACAGATCCGGCAAGCCGAAGCAAAACTTGTCGTCTAGCAACATCGTAAGGCAGTCGTAAGTTTTCCTTCACGCATTCACTAAAAATATTTCATCCGCCTGAAAAAATGTCCGCGAATCGGGACTAAACTCGTAACCCAATAAGTGGCCATCACTGAAGGTGAGTGTTATGCGTCGTGTATCTTTTTTCTGCCTGTCGATTTTTCTTGTTCTTGCAGTAGCCAGCCATTCGGTTCGCGCGGACGAGCCCGAATACGAGGTGTATTTCCGGCAATTCAAGCCCGACACCTTGGGCGGCAGTTGTGATTCCGATATCAAACTTGAAGCCAATCTCACCGGCATTTTCGTTAAATGGATTGCCGGTCTGGTTGTCGATGCGATGGACCGCGCCGCACAGGCCAGATTGAAGTTGTACACGGCCTCTTATGCCAATAAGTTGGTATACGTGAACTTCGAGGATTCCCGTCTTTGGCAGGGAGATGAAAAAGCGGCAATGAGTTGTTTCGCTTTCATGCGCGCACCAAAAGGCAGTGTGAATACCAGCAATGCCGCGATGGTGATGACCGGTCGTTTATGGCGCGACGAAATGGGCCTGCGTGTCGCGGCCGAAACCTTGAGCTGGAATAAACTCAAGGCCAAACACGCCGGTGGCGATGCCGCCATCAGTGCTTCGCTGGTAATGCATTCCGTGCGCAACGCGCCCGAAGGCGGCAAATTCTGGACTTCTCCCGAAGTGCTATTGGTATCGGAAGAAGTCGCGATCGCAAAAGGCAAGGGCAGTTCGCCCGTCAAAGGCCCGGGCAATATTTCCCTGTTGAAGGACGGTCAAACCCAGGTGCAATGGGACGAAGGCATCACGCTTCCAATGCCGCCAAAACTCAACGGTAATAACGGTGTCAGTATCGTTGCATTTGAAATCAAGGTTGCCGAGGCGGGAAGACCGAGCAGTGGCCTGAGCGCTTGGGCGAAGTTTCTTTCCGACAATAAGGACGATTTGAGTGGTGCCTTGTCGGATGCGATTGGCAAGGTAGTGAAGTAATTGCAGGTACAGCCATTCCCAGTAATGGCATAGCCCGGGTCATGGCTCCATCTGACCGGGGAATCACATAATCCAATGAGTTACCTATCTCACGAGCTTCAGAAAAAAAACATCTGCGGCGCAGCTTTTTCCAGTTAGTGGATAAACCTTGGGTGTGCAATATCCATTTCATGATTCGATGGGTCATTGCAAATCTCCCGGGTCAGGTGGAGCCATGACCCGGGCTACGGATATCAAAACCTAGACGCCACCAAGTTCACGTCGGCATTTTTCCAGGCGGCGTCGAAGCGTCTGTCTACTTCATCGGCTTCGGCGTTTCGTCTTTGGGCACGCAAGGCTTGCGAGAGGCCGAATAGCGACCAGCCATTTTCGGGGTTGCGGACAAGATCTTCGCGATACACTTTTTCGGCTTCGGCCGCTTTACCGAAATCGAGCAGGAATTGGCCGAGGGTTTGGCGGGTGGGCGAGTGCCAACCGGGTGGCTCGTCGTAGGGAATTTTGTCTTCAATGGCGACGGCTTTTTGCAATGCCGCGATGGCACCGGGTTTGTTGCCGTTGAAAGCGGCAATTTCGCCTCTTAATGTGAGCTCGGCGATATTGACGGCATGCGATAGCGGATAGCGATCCCATACCGTCTGTTTTTCAATTTGCGGGTCGGTCGTGAGTTTCTTCAATGCCTGCAGATGCACCATGGCATCGTCAATCCGGTATTCCTGCACGGCCGCCATACCCTGCGCGTAATGCCAAATGGCCGTGACATAGGGAAGATCAGGCGCGGGGTTTGGCTGGCCCGTTATTTCATTCCAGCGTCCGAAGCGCACGCGGTCGAACCAGGGAGTCATCCAGTATTGCTGCAAGCCGACGAAGCCTGGCTGCCGCATCAAATCGGGAAGATCGGTTTTCTCGGCGGTTTTTTCTGCCGCCTGTTTTGCAATGGCACTCGCTCCTTCCATGCTGGCGGCAAACCAGAGGAAATGATAATTGTGCGGAACATAGCCGAGAGGGTACAAACCCTTGGCATTGCCCCGGCAGATGGCCAGATAGTCTTCATCGGCTTTGATCGCGACCTGGTTCGCCAACACGGCATCATGCCAGCGGCCAACACGAGAATAGATGTGCGCCGGCATATGCACCAGATGGCCGGACGCTGGAATCAGGGTTCGCAAATGGTCGGCAGCAGCCACGCCTCTGGCCGGATCGGCGGAGGCTTCAACCGCATGCACATACAGGTGCAAGGCGCCGGCGTGATCCGGAAATTGTTTTATCACCCATTCCAGCGTGCTCACGATTTCCTTGGTATTGCCTTTGGGGCGAAGCTTGCTGTCGTAATAATCCCAGGGCTGCAAATCCATCATGGCTTCGGCATACAGCGTGGCGGCATCCGGGTCTTCGGGGAATTCCTTCGCGAGCTTTCCGGCAGCCTTGGCATAGGCCGCGTCCAGTGCCTTGCGATTTTCAGGCGGATGCTCTGCATAACGCGCAGACAAGGCCTTGATGAATGCCTGTTCGCGTGGTGTGGTTCTTGCTGACAAGGCCACTGCCTTTTGCAGGCGTGCCCACGCGTTCGCATTGTTTGCCGGGTCCATGCCGGAATTCACATGGGGGCCCAATACGAGCGCCGAGCCCCACCAGCACATCGCACAATCGGGGTCGAGTTCGGTTGCCTTGATGAAAGAACGTTCGGCAGCATCGTGGTTGAAGCCATAGGTGAGAATCAGGCCTTGGTCGAACCATTTTTGTACTTCAAGATTGTTGCTGCTGATTGGAAAATGATAATTGCCAAGACCCTGCAACAAGGTCGCGCCGGGAATCACATCGGGTGCAGGAGGGTCTGCCGTCGTCATTGCAGGAGGTGGCAGTGCAGGATTCGCTGGAGCGGGTTCAGTCGCAGAAGTAGCCGGCACATTCCGGATAATGTCCGGTGCCGATACCGGTGTGACCAGAGATAATATTTCCGGATTGTCGCGGCAATACAGGGCTCCCCCGATGCCGACAACACCCACCAGAATGATAAGCAGCGGACGTCTCATAGGCCACACCAATCACGATTTTGACACCACTTTTCTACGCCTAACGCCTGTTTGATGCAAGTCTCGGGCCGCTCGAGTGTTCATGATGCGTAATCCTTGTCAGGCCTTTGCCCGCGCCATGCATTTTTGGTAACGCTGATTCACGCGTTTGGCGAACCATTCGGTGGTGAGTTTTCTGGTGATCTTCGGACTGTTGAGTCGAATGCGCGGGAGCGTGGCTCGCGGCAAGGATTTGCCATTGCGTTTGTCGGCGATGGCAAATACACGGGCATAGAGTTCGCTGTCTTCAAAGCTTTGCTGTCCTGAAAGCAACAAGCTGCCGTGAATGGCTTCGTCGGTCATCCCCAGTTGTGTTGCCAGATTGCGTACGGCAGATTCGGTTTCACTCAGCTTGCCTTTGCTCTTGTCTTTTTTATAGCGGATCAAATCGCCGTCAAGATCAAGCGGAATGCCGGTTGCCACCGATACGGCATTCTGGAAGGCGGCATTTCGACTGGCGTAATGGCCTGCATTGTAATCGGCGAAGCGGAATACTTTTTTGTCATACGATGTCTGGTAATCCAGCAAATGGGCGATACCGAAATACAGGCCGCCGCGTCGGGTAAAAACTTCGTGGCGTATCGAAGCATCGGTTTCGTAGGGATAGGAGCGTTTTCCGGCATGTGCTTCCGCGAATGCAATGCTGACCTGCATCGGACCACCGGTATGCACCGGATTCGCACGTGCCAACAAGCGTTTTCCCATCGGAACCGACGCGATCATTTCCTCGAACAGATCGCTTAATTCCTTTTCGGTCTGCGCGGCATTGATGCGGGCTTCCCAGGTGTCGCCATTGGGCGAATCTAGTTGCAAGGCGCCATGCACGGCAAAGGCGGGAATGTGATAACGCGCCGCACGTTCTTCGATTTCCTTCAAGGCAATCGGCCCGAGGTTCGGCACGCCGGGATTGGCGTTGTAGGTGGATTCCTGTTCGGTGACTGCCAGCACCGCACACATGTTTTCAGGTGATGCTTCGATTTTCAGGGCGGCGAACGCATATTGAATGTCGGCAGCCCAGTCGGCACGATCTTTCACCGAAGCAGGAATCAGGCGGGTGATTTCTGCGCGTATTTCTTCCGGCGAGGCTTGTTCCTTTTCGCAAGCGCAGAGCAGCAGGGCAGTAACGAGCAGAGGAAGACGCCAGCAAGATAATTTCATGGGCACTACTGTATCAAAGTGTCAATCGACAGCTACATTTCGGTTTACAAGCTGCAACAAGGCGCAGTTTAATAAACCCTGAGTATTGAATTGCGGGCCGTATCAGGGAGTATTCGTCGCAGCTTGTCGTTTTTGGATTCGCGATTAGCCGGTGTAATATCAGTCCATGAAGAACGCAAAAGCCCTTTTCCATACGATCAGTTATGCGCAGTACCCACTGATGCTGATTGCCCTTGTATATGCCATTGCCCCCTATTTTCAGGGCTTCGCCGTCTTCTGGACATGCATAAATCAGGCGCTGATATTTGCCGGCTTGGGAATCAGTTTTTCAACCCTGCAAGACACCTCGAAAACCCAGAACGAAGTGTCAAGGAAAATCTGGCAAAGCCCCAAGAAGGGGCGGCGCGCCTTGATTTTCATTGCCGTTTCCGCATTGCTCATGCTTGGGGTCGGTCTGTATGGATTCCTGATTGCCAAAGACGGCATCGTGAAGGAAGTGGCATTCGGCATGCTGATGCTGGGAATCGGCTATATCGGCCTTCTGAAAAGTGCGATCGAAATGTTCGAGAATCACCGCAAGGACAGAGCGGCGCAATCTTCATGACGAGGCCTGCAGGTTGATTTCGATCAAATAACGTTCCGAGCTCTCTAGATACTCTTGAACATCGGTTTTGACGCTCTATTCACATGGTGCGGTTATAGATTCGGCTTGCCAGCTATGGGGAGTTGGATTTCAGGGGTGTTTCTTTGATCAATTCGGCGGCTTTGAAGCGAATCAATCTGGCCGCGGCATTTTCATTGAGCAGGGGAGTCATATGAATCTGGCTATGAAACTTCTTTTGGCCACAGTGCTTCCCTTGCTGGTATTGCAATGGTGCGGCATATGCGTATTCGCCGATTTATCAGGCCGATTTGCGATTACGTCTCCAATCAGAACGTGGCGATGCGATGCCAATGGATCTCTTCACCATCGTGCTCCAACAACATATCGAGGTGTGAAATGCGATACACGCAAGCAATATTTTTGACGGCAATTTCAATTGCTCTCCCTGCATGCAACGAGAACGGAAAAATAAATGCCGAGGTGAATCTTCCTGCGGCCAGCACGCCGGTTCCGGCAGTCAACTCTGCAACGGATGTCGCGCCATCTGCTGCGGAAAATTCAACCCCCAGTTTCGATTGTGCGAAAGCCGATAGTTCGGCCCAGAAGCTCGTCTGCAAGGACGCCAATCTCGCGGCTCTGGATCGTGAAGTGGATCGGCTCTTCCTGTTGGCGAAAAACGGAAAGTCATTGAGTGATGAGCGTCGCAAGGAACTGCTTGCCATACAGCGCGGCTGGATCAAGGGTCGTGACGACTGCTGGAAATCCGATGATCTTCGTTACTGCATCGTCGACAGTTACGTGTCGCGAATCCATGAGTTGCGTCAAGGCTATGCCGAAGCAAGATCCGAGGACGCGAAGGGAATCAGCGAAGGTCCGACGGCATTGAAATGCGAAGGCCTCGATGCCTTGGTGAGTGTCACGAGGGTGAAGTCTTCGCCGCTCAGTGTCTTCCTTGGCTGGACGAATCGCTGGGTTGTCCTTGAGGCTGACAAAGACAGTTCGGGCTACGTCGGCAAGGCTTTCGACGGAACGTTTCGATTATCGGTGAAGGATGCAGACGTGCTGTTTGAACAGCCGGACAAATCGATTTTGAAATGTGTGGATGAGCCCACGGGCTAACTGTGTCTTGCAGTGCTGAAGAAACATGTCCGGAATGGTGCTGTGTGGTGGCTGGCGGGTGATGCGGGCGATATAAGAAGATTCACGGTGCATTGGCCTTATTAGGTTAATGCCAATTCAATCTCGAAGTAGGGGTGCAGTGTATGGTTTTTATCAAGGCAATGGCAGTCACAATAACGATGGTTTTTGCGTGTTCGGCACTTGCAAAGACTTCCGACAAACCCATCGATACGTCGCAGCGTTTGCTGGAACGCATGGATCGCAATATCGATGGCAAGATCAGTTTTGAAGAATATCGAAATGCGATGGTGCGGCGTTTCGATGCCCGCGACAAGAATGGCGACGGGGTGCTCGAAGGCAAGGAATATCCAAAAGATTGGCTTGCCGGTACCGATACGATGGCAGCGAATGGCAAGCTGACATGGGACGAATTTGGCGAAGCCCTGCAGCCGGTGTTCGACCAGTACGATGCCGACCAGGATGGCCTTCTCGATGCCAATGAAATTGCAGCATTCGCCGCAGCACGCAAAGCCAAAGAGGAGTCCAGGTAATGAATATCAAATCCGTTTTTTCTCATTTGCTGATCGGTGCTGCGTTCGTTTGCGGTTCGTCTACGGCGAAGGCAGACACCATTCGCTGCGAATCGAATGGTGGTAATTACAAGGTCTGTTCGGTCGATACCCGGGGCGGCGTTCGCCTGTCGCGCCAATTGAGTTCACAGGGCTGCTGGCAGAACGATACCTGGGGTTACGACCGTAACCGCATCTGGGTGGACCGTGGCTGTCGTGCCGAATTCTGGGTAGGCGACCGTAATTCGGGTTCATCCAACAACAAGGTTGCCGGGGCTGTGGTATTGGGAATTGTGGCAGCGGCAATCATTGCCAATAAAAACAAGAATGACCGTGACGATGATCGCTACGATAATTACGGCGGTAATCCGCGTCGTACTTTCCGTTGCGAGTCGAAAGGAAACCAATATAACTATTGCAGCCTGCCGATACGCGGCCATGTGGAAATATACAAGCAACTCAGTTCCAGCAGTTGCACCTATGGACGTTCATGGGGAGCCGACCGGAACCGTGTCTGGGTGAGCAATGGTTGCAGGGCCGAGTTTGCCGTGTATTGATCATTGAACATCACGAAAAAAAGCCCACCGCAAGGTGGGCTTTTTAATGAGCCGCATTCAGATTTCACAGGGCAGGATTGGTTTGTTGCCTGCGCCAGAACGGTTGAATGATGCGATTATGTTGCCTGGCCCTCATGATGAAAAATACGCCGGCGACCAGACACACCATGACGGCGATGATGGAGGCCTCAACGCCAAATTCTCCGCCAGTGAGCAATGCGGGGCCGATGATTTTGGCCTTGATCACACCGGGTAAATCGATGTTGCCGGAAACGACGCTGGAAAAAATACCGGCTTGCGTGAAATTCCAGGCGATATGGATGCCGATGCATAGCCAGAGCCGGCGCGTCAGCATATAGGCAGCGCCGAGCATGATGCCGGCTTCGATGATGATGGATACGGCGCCAACAAATGTTGCATGCGGATTGACCAGATGGATCAATCCGAATACGCAGGCGGAAATCAGCAGTGCAATCCAGCTACCAAGGGATTCTTCCATGATCCGGAACAGAATGCCGCGAAAAATGATTTCTTCCACTACACCCGAGCTGAGTGCCATCACCATCGGTGCGAGTATTACGGTCCAGGCATTGGTACCTTCCACATGGTAAACGCCGAGAGCAAACAAAATGGCAATGGTGATCGAAAACAACAAGGCGCCTATGGCCAAGCCACTGGCCAGTTCTTTCCATGCACCCTTCAATCCGAGTTCGCTAACCGGGCGTCGCTCGATCAACCGCACAAAGGCGTAATAGCAAAGCAAAGCCATCGTAATGCCGACTAAGGTGATCGGAAGTGTTTTAGAAAGCGAAGGCAGAAACTTGTGGACAATCGTCGACAGCAAGACCGATGGCAGGATGATAAAAGCCAGTCCCAGCAGAATGCGAGTCAATGGAAAGCGCAGAATGCGCATGCCGAGTCCTGGCTTGCTGGCCGATAGTGAATTCATGGAAGTTCCCCGGAAATATTCTTCGGCGAGTATACCGACGGATAATCCACGCCGGATGTAGCCGCAGTCATGGTGACTTTTGACAGGGAATTTACTGTGCCGCAAATAAAAACCGCCTGGTTTCCCAAGCGGTTTTTTTTGATTATTTGCGTCCGCGGAGTCTAGCTGCGCGACGTCTTAGACGTGCTCGTTTCATTGTGATGGCCTTGCAGGGGTTTATGAGGGCCATATTCTCCCACACTAACGGTACATGGCCTGGTTTATTTCTCCCTCCATGGCCGAGAGACTGTTGCTTGGCGGCATGTGATTATCTTGAACCGCCTTTTCCGGCGTCAATTTCAGCCCAAACGCGCAATAAATTGCCACCCAGTATCTTGCCGATGGCCTCGTCCTTGTAACCGCGTGCCTGCAAACCAGCGACCAGATTCGGGTAATCGGCAACGTTTTTCAGCTTGTCCGGCAGGGCGCCACTCACGCCATCGAAATCCGAACCAAGACCGACATGATCGATGCCGATAAGTTTGACGGCGTAGTCGATCTGATCGAGTACCGCATCGATTTTTGTCGGAGGCGTTGGATGGTTAGCATCCCATGCCTTGTCGAAGGCTTCTTCGTCTTCGAGCGGTTTGCCTGCCGCTCTCGCTTCGGCATTGCGTTTTGCCAGTGCGGCACTCTCGGTGAAATAGCTTTGCAAATCGGCAGCCGACTTGGGATTCACGAAACCGATGCCGAACGTGATTTGTACGACGCCGCCTTTTTTCGCGATGGCCTTTGCTAGCTCATCGCTCAGATTGCGCTCGAAGCCCGGCGTGAAATGGCGAAAACCGGAATGGCTCGCGATCACCGGTACGCGACTCACTCGCAGAGCATCGACCACGGCTTCATCCGAAAGATGGGAAACATCCACCATGATGCCGAGCCGATTCATTTCCGCAACGACTTTTTCGCCGAATGAGCTCAGGCCTTTCCATTGATGGTTACGGTCATAGGAAGAATCGCTGATGCGATTACTGGCACTGTGTGCGAGCGTAATGTAGCGAACACCACGAGCATGGAATTTTTCCAGTTGCGAAAGATCGTCACCAATCGGTGCGCCGTTTTCCATGCCGTAGGCCAGCAATACATGGCCACCGGCTTGCAGGCGGGCTATGTCGCTTGGCGATGTCAGGATCGCGAATTTATCGGGATGGCGCTGGACCAATGCTTCGATCGCATCAATTTGCATGTTGGCCACTTGTCGTGCCTTGCCTTTCTTGTCTTCGCCCGGCGAGGTATAGATCGACATGAAGGCAACATCGAGACCGCCCAGTCGGGCTTTCGGATAGTCGAATTCCCGATCAGTGTCGATACCCAGGTCACGCCATTCTTTCAATAATTCGGTCGGAGCATCGATATGGGTATCGACGATCACGGCGTCCTGGGCGAGTTGGTTTGCATCGGAAGCCTGTGCATGCGGGCTTAACAAGAGGCTGCCGACAAGGACGATGAGAAGTTTGTACATACGTTTCCTAAAGGTTTGCTGAAAAGGACTGACTGCTTACGGTATTGCTGTTTCTTGTTCGGGCGATGCATCACGGCTCGCGGTACGATTTCTGCCCGCATGCTTGGCGCGATAAAGCGCACGATCCGCCACTTCCAGCCATTCGCGCAAACCGGCCTCATTGTCAGGTTGAGCGATACCGATGCTGATGGAGCATTGCAGGTCGGGTGCGTAACTGAAACTCGAATTCTCCACCGCCATGCGAATTTTTTCGGCGATTGCTTCGGCTTCGTGCAGTTGCACGGGCAACACGACTGCAAACTCGTCGCCACCGAGTCTGCCTGCATGACTGTTGGCAGGAAGATAGCCCTGCATCAATTCTGCGATACCACGCAGCACATCATCGCCAACTGCGTGGCCATGGCAATCATTGATGTCCTTGAATTGGTCGACATCGAGCAGCATCACCGTGACATGGCTACCCGTGGCCCGGTGTTGCTGCAGAATATTTTCTGCAAGCGTTTGCCAATGCCCGCGACTGCCCAGTCCCGTAAGCGTATCGATGCGGCTGAGTTCTTCCAGTTTCAAATTCTGTTGCTGCACCTTGCGTACAAGCTGGTAGCTGCTGATGCTGACGGCAATGGTATGAATAATCAGAATGGGCAGCGTCGCCAGCAAGACAGTCATGCTTGTGCTGGGCTGGAATGCAAAACCGGTCAATAGCCCACCACCGAGCAATGCCAGAAACATACCGGGCAGGGAACGCAGCCACAAACCGCGAACGCCGGTATTGATCTTGTCCGACATTACGACAGCCAGCAGCACGGCCGAGGGCAAGGCATTGAAATGCATCAAAGGCACCCAGCTGCCGGCAATGAAGGAATCGAATACGAAATTCTGCAGTTCCCTGCGCAAGGGATCGCGACTGCGACGAGCCAGAAAATACGCCAGATGCGGCCAGAGCAAACAGGTGAAAACCATCCAGACCCAATGGAGTGCAGGCGATTGCAGTTCCCACATGACCGAGCTGACGGACAATCCGGCCAGACCCATGCCAAGAATCCGCAAACCATAGGTCCGCTGCGGCAGGTGCTTGAGTCTGCTTGTCTGGTCGCTATTGTTTGCTGCGGTCATGCCATCGTCCCCCACGATGAGGATGACATCATAACGGATAGCGCGTGAAGGCGAGACCGCTGGAAAATCCCTGCTAAAGCATCGGACTTACTGGCGCTTCATCCACCATAAAAAGACAATCAATAGCAGCAATACCACGCCACCGATTTTCAGGAGCAGGCCGCCGCGTGTTTGCTGGCCGGGCAGGGCGCTCCGGTCGTAGTCGCCGTAGACAAGGCGGGCCCGGAACGCCTGCGGGTCGAGATGGGAGGGAGCCTTGTCGAGCGAGAGCGAAACATTGACCAAGGTGTCGTCCGGGAAATCATAGGTATGCGATTCCCGCGCTACCCATACCGCCTTGGGTGCGCCGCCGATATTGATCGCGCTTTCGCCCATGAAAGCTGTGCGGATACCGATCACGCTTTGATTGATCGGAATGCCGCAAGGGGTACCGGATTCCGGACACTCCACACTGATTTCGATCAGTGCTTCGCCATCTTCGTCGTCAGGGCGGGTGGCGGCATAGTCGACGACCAGCGTGACCGGCCCCTTGGATTTGTGGTTGGTAAATGAAGCCAAAGCGAGATTGCCCCAAGCATCGCGCTTGTTCTGCATTTCCTCACCCACCCAGGTCTTGTCGTCGATGATTTCCAGCGGTTTGGCGGGGTCATTGCTTTCCAGCACCATCGGAAAGGCATTTGAATCTGCCAGCGCGCTCGATGGGCAGTGACAGCATGAATGCAAAAAGGGAAGCAGGAAGCAAGATGGATGATATTTTGATCATGGCGAGTGTATTCGGCTGTAATTGTAGTGAAGAGATTGGGAAAGATTGGCTTAATCAACGACACGCCAGCCACCAGGGCCATCAAACACCATGATGTCGGCATCCAGCATTTCGGGTGTTTCCTTGACGGGCGGATAGCTCACCATCAAGGTAACCTTGCAGGTATAGGCGTAATCGGCACCCGAGCAACTGTGTTTGGTCAAGCTATGCAGTTTGAGATTGAATTGAATGTCGCGGAATGCGCCGGCATTGCCCATGTTGATCTTGATGCCGCCGCGATCATTGGCATGTTCCAGCTGGTCTTCCAGTGCCGAGAAAAGCTCGCTCTGGCTGGGCTCGCCACCACGCATGTGACAGCCATTGCTCAGCAATGACGCTACCAGCAGGCAAGCTATGAAGAGAATTCGCATGAAGTTCAACCATGTATTTTCCGGGAATACTAGCAAACTCCCGCAGTGCTAAAATAGCCGCCATCTCCCGAAGACTGTTCCTGCATGTCCCTTCGCATAAACGACATCAAATTGCCGCTCGATCACAGTGATGCTGACTTGCGCAGTGCTGTAGTGGAAACATTGGGAATCGCGTCCGACGATTTGCTGGAAGTCTGCGTTTACAAGCGTGCCTATGATGCCCGCAAAAAATCGGCCATCAGCCTGATCTACAACCTGGATGTGGTGCTGGCCGAGAAATCTGAAAAAACGGTACTGGCGAAATTTTCAGGCTCGGGCAAAGTCATGCCAAGCCCGGATACCACGTATAAATTTGTCGCCAATGCGAATGCCGATTTTCCGAATCCAGAACAGCAGCGCCCGATCATCATCGGGTTTGGTCCTTGCGGCATTTTGACTGCGCTGGTACTGGCGCAGATGGGCCTGAAGCCCATCGTGCTGGAACGCGGCCAGAATGTCCGGATCCGCACCCAGGATACCTGGGGCCTATGGCGCAAAAGCACGTTGAACACCGAAAGCAATGTGCAGTTCGGTGAGGGTGGTGCAGGAACTTTCTCCGACGGCAAATTGTGGAGCCAGATCAAGGATCGCTTCCATTACGGTCGAAAAGTATTGACCGAATTTGTCAAAGCCGGTGCGCCAGAAGAAATCCTGTATGTCAGCAAACCGCATATCGGGACTTTCAAACTGGTTACGATGGTCGAAAAAATTCGCTCCGAAATCATTTCGCTCGGTGGCGAGATCCGTTTCGGCCAGCGTGTCGAAAAAATCGATATCGAAAACGGCGAGGCGACCGGCGTTACGCTCGCATCCGGTGAAACCTTGCATAGCAGTCATATCGTGCTGGCGATTGGCCACAGTGCCCGCGACACCTTCCAGATGTTGTTCGATAGCGGCGTGTATGTCGAAGCGAAACCTTTTTCGATCGGTTTCCGGATCGAGCATCCGCAATCGGTGATTGATCAGGCACGTTTCGGTAACTTCGCCGGCAATCCGATTCTTGGCGCCGCCGATTACAAGCTCGTCCATCATTGCAAAAATGGTCGCAGTGTTTACAGTTTCTGCATGTGCCCGGGCGGCACCGTGGTGGCCGCCACTTCGGAAGTCGGCCGCGTGGTTACCAATGGCATGAGCCAATATTCGCGCAACGAGCGCAATGCCAATTCTGCCATCGTGGTCGGCATCGATCCGGAAACGGATTATCCCGGACATCCTCTGGCGGGCATCGATTTGCAAAGGGCTTTGGAAGAGCGTGCATACGAAGTCGGTGGAAAAAATTATGATGCGCCGGCGCAATTGGTCGGCGACTTCCTGCGCGATAAGGCATCAAAGGAATTGGGCGCTGTGATTCCTTCCTACAAGCCCGGCATCAGGTTATGCAATCTGACCGAAGTATTGCCGCCGTTTGCGATTGCAGCGATTCGGGAAGCCATTCCCGAATTCAACAAACAGATACAGGGTTTTTCAATGAACGATGCCGTGCTCACGGCTGTCGAGACACGAACTTCCTCGCCAATTTGCATCAAGCGCGATAGCGTCTCCTTGCAAAGCATCAATACGAAAGGTCTGTATCCCGGCGGTGAAGGTGCGGGCTATGCCGGCGGAATTCTGTCGGCAGCCGTTGACGGAATTAAAATTGCGGAAGCGGTGGCTAGAGATTTGTTGAAGACAGAGCTGGAAAAATAAAGTGCGTTGAAGCCCCACAACCCCAAATCCTTGGTCAGGAAAAGCAATCGGAGTCGACATGAAATTATCCCGTCACGATCCAGAAAAAGTATTTCATCTTCTCATGCTGGCATTGCTATTTCTGCTGGCTGCAGTTCCCGCCTCGGCGCTTCCGCCGGTTGCCTGGTCCCGCAACGGATTTTACGAGGTTAGCGAAAAAGTCGGCAATGACGGCATCAGCGAGAATTTCTATCCTGCAGGAGAGTCTTCGGCACGCTGGACCGAGCGGGTGCTGGTCAGAAAACTGGATGGAGTTTCCGACAAATCCTTGAACGAATTGATGGAAAAATTGCGCGTGGACTATGCCGCCGATTGCGAGATGTCAAATTCGATTGATATGCAGCAAGGCCAGAAATTTGGCGGTATTGATGCGCTCCATGTCTGGTTCTGCTATCGGGAAAAGACCGGTGATCAGGGGCGGCTCGAGTTTGCCAAGCTGGTTCGCAACGGCCAATCCGTCTATCTGATGGTGGCTGGCGGCCATGTTCGCGCCTATTCCGAAAACTCCATTCCGAAAGAAGTCGAGCGTCAGAATCGCTGGATTGAAGCAGTGGGCCGGTTTGTCGCCTGTAGCAAGCTGACGCAAATTCAATGCGTGCCGGGCGATGCATTGTTCGGTCGCACTTCGATCGTTGCTCCCACTGCCAAAGAACAGGCAGAAATTGCACTTGCCGTGAGCCGTGGCAAGGCTTTGTACAACCAGGATTATCTTGCATGGCACGGCACGGATTTTGCTGTGGCAAAAGGCATGCAACCAAAAGCTGGCAAGGGCCTGGGATTTATTGCCATCCCCACGGAGGGTCGTGCAGGCATTTTCTATCTGCTGTCCAAGGGCGCCGATGATCAGCCGCAGGCCGACAGTTTCATTGCCGCGCAGGACGGTAAGTTTTCGGTCGGGCCGCATCTCGATGTATTGCCGGACGCACTGGCCATCCGTTTGAAAGCACTGAAAACCGCGCGTAATACGGAGTTCTCGATGTGCGGCGATGGCTTGAATACTGCCGTTGTACAGCATGAAAATGGCAGCGATTGGTGGGTTTACATGATGTCGGCCACGAAAAAATTCGAGGAAGTATGGATCGGCGGGCATGCCAGAATACATGTCTCTGCCGATGGTGCGAACGTACTTTCGGTCACGCCATCGACGAAGGCATGCCTGTCATTCAATGCGGCACTGTTGCGCTCGGCCAACCGGAACAACGTCAATCCGATAACGCAAATTCTCACCGATACGCCCACTGAATATCATGTCATGCAATCGCTTACGCATGCGGTACCGATCATGGTTGTCACCGATGCCGGTGTATGGCGGGTGAGTGGGGACAAGATCGAGAAATTTTCGACGGAAATGGATTCCGCTCAATCTAAAAAATAGGGGGTAGGGATTGAGCCTTGCCAAACTTACGCAGGCTGCATCCGCCATGTGGGCCTGAATGCAACATTGGTTTCATCACTCATCAACTGGCATTCGCCGTCCTGGATCATCGCGGTGAGTCGCATGCCGCGTTGCAGAAGTTTGGTGGCTGCTTCGACCGAAGCGCCATCCAGATCGATAACGGTGAGATTCTTCAAGCGCGCCAACGAGGCGGAATTCTTGCTCCACCAGATATCGGACGCATTGCCGTTATAGGTCACGATGACGACCTGCTGTGCCCGGCCACAGGCCTTGCGAATCCGGGATTCATCCGGTTGGCCGAGATCAACCCATTGTTCGATATCACCGGTGTAATCGCGACGCCACAAATCCGGATCTTCGTCGCTGCTCAAGCCGCGTCCGAATTCCAGGCGTTCTTCCGCCAGTAGTGCAAAGCTGATCAGCCTCGCCATCAATCGCAGATCGGTTTCCGATGGATGTTGTGCGAGCGTCAAATTATGCAGGGCATAGTAATGTCGATCCATGTCGCTGACTTGCAGCTCGGCTTTGTAAACGGTTGCTTTGGGTGCCATCGAGAAAGCCTGATCTGTTGCGGGACAAGCATCCATTGTAACCGTTCAGAACATCAATCCTTCGCCCATGAGAAAGCCGGCTTGCGCCGGCTTTCCTGTTTGTTTGAGCGAGGAATCAGAATACCCAAACGTAGGCTGCGCCATAGACGATGGGGTCGATATTCACAGTTCCAATATCACTGCCATTCAATTTGGCTTTGGTATCGATATCCATCTTGCGGACATCGACGCGAATGAAATGATTGTCGCCTACTGCAAAATCAAGTCCAGCATGGGCTGCCAAGCCCCAGGAATTACCCAGTTCAAGCTGACTGCCAGAAATCGGGCCTTTTTCATTAATACCGAAGAAAGTCGTGTAGTTGATGCCAAGACCCACAAACGGCGATACTTTTTCGCCCTTGAAGTGGTATTGCAGCGAGAACGTCGGTGGCAAATGTTTCACGGTAGCTGCTTCTGCACCGTTCAATTTGACCGTATGTTCGAACGGCCATGCCGCGAGAACTTCGACACCCCATTGATCGGCAACGAAATATTCAGCGGTAAAGGTCAGACTTAGATCGGACCCGACATCCGTATTGATCGCGCCACCAGCCAAGGTGCCGTTGTTCGAGCCGGGGTTTACCTGATGGGCGCCGACGCCAATCGCCCAGTCGCCTTTTTCATAGGCGAATGCGGGAGCCGCAGCGAATACCAAGGCGGCGACCAGAGTGTTGCGTAAAATGGAATGACTCATTGAAGTTCTCCTTTATTAAAAATCCATGGAGAAAGCTTAATCAAGGGAGAAATGGCAAGGTTTGATCTGGATCAAGTGCTTTTCCCTGTTTCGCCGGAAAGGCCGTCATGAAAGCCTGCAATGCGCTATTTTGTTTCACTCCGACAGAAACGCAGAGCATAGAGAGCATTGAATTCCGACATGCCGTTAAGGAAACAATTCTCGTTAAGATCGAGCGTTTTTGCTTGCCAATTACGATGCTCGATGTTGTGATGCAGCTCTGGCACCTGAACATGGACATGGAGGAAATTTCGCAATGAATAACATCGAGCCTGCAAATCCCTATCAGACACCTCAAGCCGAGGTATACGTGCCACCGCTTGCACAGGATCACCAGCTCGTCTCCGGATGGCGCAGGCTCGGAACTCATCTGGTGGACATCATCGGGTTCTACATAGTGTTTTTCGTGATCGTGCTGGTGGTCGTCTTCACCCTGGGCGAAGCATGGCTCGATCTGATGGACGGCATTGCCGGCAATCTGATTGCGTTGGCCACCATGATGGTTTACTACATTGGCTTCGAAACGGCCTTTGCCAGAACCCCCGGAAAATTTGTTTTCGGCACCATCGTCGTGGATGAAAACGGCAATAAACCGACGGTGGGCCAATTCATCGGTAGAAGCTTTGCACGTTTGATCCCGTTTGAAGCTTTGTCCTGCATCGGTTCGCGTTCACGTGGCTGGCATGACAGCCTTTCCAAGACTTATGTCGTAAAAGCCGCTTAGTCCGCTGCCGCGTCAGCCAATACAAAAGCGAAGCTTACTGCTGGCAGCCGCACGAGAATTTGCTAAGCTAAAGCATGCGCCCGTTACTGCAATTTCATGCGGTAAATTCTGCACTGTTGCCTGCGGTGGCATTGGCCTCGTCCGCCGGAAGTGCCCGCCATTCAGCTACCATACTCGAGCTTCAAACCCGTATTGATACACTTGAGTGGCAGGTCATTACGTTGGGCCTGGTATTGTTTTTCCTGCTCGCCTTGCTCGGACTGCATCAGTTCTATAAAAAGCGCCGTTTGCATATTCTGTCGATGACAGATCAATTGACGAAGCTGCCGAACCGCAAACATATCCTCACTTTTCTTGGCGATCAGGCAAAGTATTCGTACGAGGAAGGTCAGCCGATCAGCGTGATCATTTTCGACGTCGATCATTTCAAGCACGTCAACGACGGTTATGGTCATGACGGCGGTGATCTGGCATTGAAAGCCGTAGCCAATATCGCGAATCAGGCATTGCGTCGTGGGGACAAGGTAGGGCGTATTGGCGGCGAGGAATTTCTCGTTATCCTGCCCGGAAGCGATCATCGTTCTGCCATGGAAATAGCCGAGCGAATCCGCCGTTCGGTTGAGGCGACCGAGTTCAGTGGCCAGCTTGCAGGCCTGCGCATGACGATCAGTCTCGGTGTGAGTGAATGGAAGGCAGGTGTTGAAAGCGTTGATACGTTCGTAAAACGTGCCGGACTGGCATTGGCGGAAGCGAGCAATTCCGGTTGCAACAAGGTGATGGAAAAATAATCCGGCCGTAGATATCAGGGCTTGAATATTAAAAACCCTTGATATTAAAACGCCTGATAGAAAAAAGGGCCCTTTCGGGCCCTTTTTTATTTCTTTATCTTTTCACCATCATTCGATGTCCGACTATCAACGATTGCGATAACCACTGTCGAGTGGCATCACGCTGACGGACACGCGGATTGTGCGACCAGGGCGGCGATCGGTAATCGTGCGATAAGTCTGGCCGGCATAGCGGTAAGTCACGTTGTAGGACTCGTAGCTTCCGTAATTGCTGCTGTTATTGTTGTCATAGACCGTGCGACAACGACGGATAGTGCCGCCATTATCGTCGCGATATTCATACTGGTTGTTGTCGCGTTGAACCTTGTTGCCGATAGTAGCGCCGATCACTGCACCTGCTACCGTAGCGGCTTTGCGTCCGTCGCCCTTGCCAGCCTGGTTGCCTAATGCACCGCCAACGATCGCGCCAATTACCGCGCCACTTTTGTTATTGCTGCCATCTGCACGATAAAGACGACCCGAACCATCGCGGTAATAATTGCCGTCGTAGTTGTTGGATTGTTCGTTCCAGCATTCCTGGCGCTCGTAGTAGTTGTTTTCGCCGCCGATGCGCTGTACTCCGATTACGGTCGCAATATCATTGCGGCGGGTATCGTTGCCGTAGCGGTTGTCATTGTTATTGTAATTATAGTTGCCATTGTCGCGTGAATCATTGCGGTAGTCCTGAGCAGCAACCAAGCCGCTGCCCGCAGCTGCAGTGATGGCCAAGGTGAGAAGACTGATCGAGATACGTTTCATGTTTATTACTCCAAACGCCAATTGGGCGCGTGAGTCACGGTACGCTTTCGTACTTAACACGAGCCTGAACAAATGCGAGGCTCCTGATTCCGTTAATACTTCCTACAGCTACATAAAGAGGAATTTATAAATGGCCTCGTTATGTGTGTTAACGCACCGAAGGGCCATCGAAGTGATTGCTTGTGAATATAGAAATCCTCGCTTCCTTCTTTCAAGAAAAAATATCGGTTCTCCATGGATTCGCCATATCGGCTCCGGATGTAAGTACATCCAGTTCTCCCTGGTTTCGATGCCGATTAGTCCATACGCCCCACTTTGGTCAATAATGTCGGTATGAAATCGCCAGAAATACGCAAGCAATGAAAACTCCCAAGGCCCTTCAGCCATTGATTGACGACGGTGTTATCGACGAAGTCATGCGTCCGTTGAAAAGCGGAAAGGAAGCTTCGGTATACGTGGTGCGTTCCGGCGAAGACGTTCTTTGCGCCAAGGTATACAAGGACATGGCACAACGCAGTTTCCAGGCACGCGTGCAATACCAGGAAGGTCGCAAGGTGCGTGGCAGCCGGCAAGCACGCGCGATGAGCAAGGCGACAAAATTCGGGCGCAGGGAGCAGGAGACGGCCTGGAAAAATACCGAAGTCGATGCCCTTTATCAGTTGGTCGATGCCGGCGTCTGCGTGCCAAAACCGCACGGTTATTTTCATGGCGTCTTACTGATGGAACTGGTAACCGATGAAGCGGGACATAGCGCGCCGAGACTGGGCGAAGTGGAGCTTACGGCTGAAGAAGCGCGCTGGTTCCATGGCGAATTGATGGGGGATGTTGTGCGCATGCTTCGAATCGGCATGATTCACGGCGATCTCTCGGAGTACAACGTCCTTGTTGCCCCCTTTGGCCCTGTCATTATCGATTTTCCGCAAGTCGTCAGTGCCGCCGGAAACAATGCGGCACGCGCGATGTTACTGCGTGATGTCCACAATCTGCGCGACAGCCTTTCCCGTTTTGCACCCGAACTCAAGGCCACGCATTTTGGCGAGGAAATGTGGGCACTGTATGAAAGGGGGGAATTGCTTGAAGACACCGAATTGACCGGTAAATTCATATTCGACGAACACACGGCGGATTTGCAGGCCGTGATGATGTCGATCGAAGATGCAAGACAAGAAGCGATTATTCGCCAACAGGGGCGCGAGGAAGCAGCCGAGAGGGACTGAATTATCCCGGCCCAGCGCATCGTGGTTTGCTGATTATGTTGCCTAACGAGCGGGCTGCAAATTGTTGCCTGCTTGCGTCGGTTTATTGCGGTTTGTCACGCGAGCGAGTCTGCGCTACGGCAGACAGGATGCCTATGCCGGCAATGATTATCGAGCCGACGACAATCCATTGCGTCGGGACATTCAACAAGACCGCACCATAGATGGCGCCGCTCAGAACCACCAAGATTCCAAATAAATAGAGTGCAAACGACATGTTGATTGTCCGGAAAATTCGAATGACCGCAGATTATCCCGTGCCGGGAAGGGTTTCCGTGCGCCAACGCACATTGGTATCGTTGTAGCTGAAGCTTGGAGCCGCTTTTTGCCAGCGAATGGCGCTGAAACTCATGCGGCATTTCTTACTTGACCTTGCGATTGAACAGGCAGACGCTATTAATCTGGATCATCCATAAACAGGAGCGCGCGTATGAGTTACGTTGACGGTTTTGTATTGCCGGTACCGACCAAAAAAATGGCGGAATATCGCAAGATGGCACGTTTGGCAGGAAAGGTTTGGCGCGAGCATGGCGCGCTGGATTACAAGGAATGCGTTGCCGATGATGTGAAGCCGGGCAAATACACCTCGTTTCCCCAAAGCGTGATACTGAAAAAGGGCGAGGTGGTCGTGTTTTCCTTCATCGTCTACAAATCCCGGGCGGATCGAGACCGGGTCAACAAAAAAGTGATGTCGGATCCAAGGCTGGCCGCGATGATGGATCCGAAGAAAATGCCTTTCGATGGTAAACGCCTGATCTTTGGTGGATTCAAGACCTTTGTCGATCTTGGATGATGCAGATTGCAGGCTAACCCCACGAACTAGGCTATGCTGTGGCGATGAAAAATCTGAAAACAGTGCCATTGCCGCAGTACAACACCACCGATGACGGCGAGCGGCTGGCCCGTGCCAGAATGTTTGCCGACGAAATGGGTACGCGCCGAACTGTGCGCGACTTCTCGAGCAAGACAATATCCCGCGATGTGATCGCCGCCTGTATCAATACGGCAGGGACTTCGCCCAGCGGTGCAAATCAACAGCCTTGGCATTTTGTCGCCATCTCCAATCCCGCCATCAAAAAGCGAATTCGTGAAGCGGCCGAGCTGGAAGAGCGCGAATTTTACGAACACCGCGCTCCCGGTGAATGGCTTGAAGCACTCGCCCAGTTGGGAACCGATGAAAACAAACCATTTCTGGAAATCGCCCCCTGGTTGATCGCCGTTTTTTATGAGCGCACCGGTGTTGAAATTGATGGCCACAAGGCCAAACGTTATTATCCGCATGAATCCACCGGCATTGCAGTTGGCTTGCTGATTGCCGCTCTGCATCGTGCGGGTCTGGCGACGTTGACGCATACGCCGAGCCCGATGGCTTTTCTGAACCAGATTCTGGATCGGCCAAAAAACGAAGTGCCTTACCTGTTGCTGGTCGTCGGACATCCGTCAGAAGATTGTCGCGTGCCCGATATTGAACGCAAGCCCTTCCTGGAAATTGCAAACTTTATTGAATGATCGGCAAGTATTTTTCTTGCCATCAAGAAACACGGTCTTTCCATGGTCAGTAAATACGATGGTTCAAAAAACGCGATGCCCCAGATGTCCTTGTTCGGTCTCGGCAACAAGACCGGCATTGAACATAATTATTTTTTCGCATTGTCGCCCGGTTCCGAAGTCCGTACGCAGCTGGGTCTTGTTGCCGAGGAATTAAGAACAGCCCACTCCCTGAATGGCGGCTGGGTTGCCAGCGAACGTTATCACCTTACCTTGCATCATCTGGGGCAATTTCCGGAAATTCGTACTGACCTGGTTGCCCGAGCAATCAGCGCAGCGAATAAAATTCAAAGCAGGGCTTTCGAAATAAAACTCGACAAATTCATGAGCTTCGACAGCAGGACGGGCAAGTTTCCCTGTGTGCTGGCGTCATCAACAGAATCATTGGATCTGAAGAATTTCTGGCAGCTTCTGAAAAATAATTTGTTTGCTGTCAGGCTGGGCGAGAGTCTGGTGAATAATTTCACGCCACATGCCACGCTGCTTTACAGCCGGCAGCCAGCAAAGGAAATGCCCTTGCCCGAACCGATTCATTGGCCGGTGAAAGATTTTGTGTTGATAGAAAGCCTGGTCGGCAAATCCGAGCATATCGAGCTTGGTCGCTGGCCATTGACGGAATGATGCAGGGAAGGAAATCAATGACCCAGAATCGAAACCCGCAAGCCGAACAAATGGGCGATGAATCCATGGTGCGCAATCTTGCCTACCAGGCAGATGCCATCTGGCCGCAGGAAAAACATTTGTTTGATCGCTATCGCTTGTCAGGCGCCGATCCGGATTCTTGACGTAGGCTGCGGGACCGGCGAAATAACCCGTCGTCTTGCAGAACATTATCCGGACGCAAGCCTGGTCGGAATGGATATTCTTGAATCCAATCTCGTGTTTGCCAGACGCGACAGCGAAAAACTGTCTGATCGCATTGCCTATGAACAAGGTGATGCCTTTGCACTCCGTTTTGAAGATGCCAGCATCGACTTGCTGGTATGCCGGCACATGTCGCAGGCAGTACCGGATTTTCCACAGGTATTGGCCGAATTCACTCGTGTTTTGAAGCCGGGCGGCATTCTGCATCTTTTATCGGAAGACTACGGCATGTTGCATTTTCCGGTAACGGAACTTGATCCCGACCGGTTCTGGAATGAACACGCCGTCAGGTTTTTGAACAGTATTGGATGTGATGGCCGCATCGGCAGGCATTCACCGATGTTGTTGGAAAATGCCGGTTATCTGAATATCACGATGGATTTCATCACCGTGGATACCTTGCGGGTACCGCGCGCCGTGTTTGCCGGCATCATCGGTGCGTGGCGCGATGGTTATGCGGAGGTTCTGGCGGAAGCGTCCGGACGCACTGTTGAAGCCGTCAGCGCGGACATGAATCAGTTGATCCATGCCATCGAAACGCAGCCGAATTATGTGGTGTGGCATGTGCCGGTCGTTTCTGGCCGAAAACCTGGTTGATTACAGGGGTTAAGACTTTACCAAATATGAAAAACATGAATGAGACGCATGAAATGAGATCTGTGTCCTGATTTGAACCGTGGGCAAGTTTACAAGCTGTCATCCGGCCATCCATTCCTGTATTTTGCAGCCTGAAGACTCATAATTCAGGGGAATTTCTTTGAGCGCAATCTATCCATCCGGACCAGCAGCGGTTCCGGCAAATCTCACTGCGCCCAGTTCTGCCTACAAGCGACATGCATGGCTGGCCATGGCAGGACTGCTATTGTTCGTGATCAGCTACTTCGGATTGTTGTTCTGGTTTATCTGGACGGCTTATCGGATTTTCAAGGCAATAGGCAGCGGCAACAGTGAAGATGCCTTTTTATCGGCTTTTGTCGGTTGCTCGGCGATATTCCTGGCCATCTTCATGGCGAAAGCATTGATCTTCGTGAAGCGGGCAGATGCATCGGAAGATCATGAAATAAAGCCGGAGGATCAGCCTGAGCTGTTCAAGTTCCTGCATAGACTTGCCGATGAAGCCGGTGCACCCAGGCCGCATCGGGTCTATATTTCGCCCCGAGTAAATGCAGCTGTTTTTTATGATTTGTCGGTAGCCAATCTCATATTTCCATCGAAAAAGAATCTGGAAATCGGATTAGGCCTTGTCAACGTCTTGAGCCTCGGTGAATTGAAGGCAGTGCTTGCACATGAGTTTGGACATTTCGCCCAGCGCACGATGGCGGTAGGTCGCTGGGTCTACATCGCTCACCAGATCGCTTCACACATCATTACCAAGCGCGATGCACTGGATTCGCTGCTGGCGGGTATTTCAGGTTTTGACCTTCGGGTCGCATGGATTGGCTGGATTCTGCAACTGGTTGTCTGGTCGATTCGATCATTGGTCGAATTGATTTTCAGGGTGGTGGTGATTGCACAACGCGCCTTATCACGTGAGATGGAGTATCAGGCTGACCTGGTGGCCGTTTCCCTGACCGGGAGTGATGCATTGGTTCATGCCCTGCACAGGCTGGGTGCTGCCGACGATGCATGGGAACGGGCGGTAAGCTTTGCCGTTGGCGAATTGAATCAGGGGCGTGGCGTGCAGGATGTATTCGCCTTGCAGACCCGCATTATTGAACAGCTGGGCAAGGTCTATAACGATCAAAACTATGGCCAGACCGCAAAAGTGCCAAACGACAAACCGGAGGATCACCGGGTTTTTCGCGTCGAGCTGGCTCAACCGCCGAAAATGTGGGCAACCCATCCCGCCAATGCGGACCGTGAGAACAATGCCAAGCGAAACTACATTGCAGCGGACATCGACCAACGCAGCGCTCTGCTGTTGTTTGAAAATATTGATCGTCTAAAACAGGAAGTCACCAAGAAAATATTCACCGGGCAATTGCCCCTGGAAGTGCCGATAAACGAAACCCTGGAGCGCCTGGATAAGGATTTTTCGCGTAGTTTCCTGGATCAACGTTATCGTGGCGTTTACCTCGGGCGCTCGATTGTTCGCACGGCCAAAACGCTGGATGACTTGTACGCTTCTGACGCAGGTACACGAAGCCTGATTGATGATCTTGACGCTTTGTATCCGGAATCCCTGTCGGTGCGACTTGACCAGCTGCGCGACCTTCAGGCCGAACATGCAACACTGCTGGCATTGCAAGCCGGGCACTTGACGGCTGCCGGCGGTGTTGTTCGCTGGCGTGGCGACGAGATAGCACGACGCGATCTGCCAAAAGTGATTGCGGCGCTCGATGGAGAGATAAAACCGATTCAGGAAGAAGTGTTACAGCATGATCGAGATTGCCGGTCGGCACACATGCGTGCAGCACAGAGTCTGGGGCAGGGCTGGGCCGAATATTTACGCAGTCAGCTCGAACTGTTGCATTACGCGGATCATACGGAAGCTGACCTGAGCGATTCCCAACGCATTCTTGGTGAAACGATTACCGTGGTGACCGCAGATCGACGTGTGAGCGCGGATGAATTACGCAGGCTTGTGGCAGCCTGCAACCAACTGGGAAATATTCTGTTCGAGGCCCATGTTCTTGCCGGCAAGGTAGTGCTGGATGAGCGGATTCGAGAAATCCTCGGCCATCAGAATTTACCGGAATTGCTGGGCGAAAAATTTTCACTGCCGGCAGCCAATGACAAGAATATCAATGAATGGCTGCGAGCCATCGATAGCTGGGTGAACGCGGCGACCAATGCATTCTCGCGTTTGCGTAGCGCAGCACTTGAAAACCTGTTGCGCAGCGAATCCGACATCGAAGCGGCATGCCGCAGCAATACGGCCATCGATCAGGCGCCGACAGCATCAAAAATTCCCGGTACGTATCCTGTCTTGACGCCAGGCATGGAACGCAAAATGCTTGGGAAGTTAAGTTGGTGGGACCGTTTTCAAATGGCTGAAGGCGTTTTTCCGACCACAGCCCGTTTTGCGGCTGCCGGCAGCATTCTTGGTGCGGTACTTTTGATGGGAGGCGCGGTTGGCGAGACCAAGTTGTCGATATACAACGGTCTTTCCCGTATCGTGAATGTTGAAATTGACGGTGCCGCATACCAGTTGCCGCCCAATACCGACACGACGATCACCATGCCTGTCAACAATACGCATGAAATCGAGGCTAAAACGGAAGACGGCGAATTGATTGAACAATTTTCGGCGGATTCGGAAACAGGCATATCCCACTATGTTTACAACGTGGCCAATGCAGCTGCGTTTGTTGAATACACCGTTGTTTATGGAAATGCCGCGCCGCCCCCGGAAACGAATCTGGGAGCAAATCGGTGGGGTAATATCAGTGCGGATTACGTTTTCGAAGAACCGCCGCAATCGATCCAGTCCAAATCCGCCAACGAGACCAGAACTGTCATCAGCTCACTAAGTGCAGCGCCGGTCAGTTACAGGGTGGAAGCTGTGAAAGACGAAAAAACCAGACGGCAGATGATTGCTTCACATGCCCGCTGGGACGAGCATAATTCTGCCGATGTCGAGAATTGGCTTTATCTGGCAGGCCTTGAGGAAGGATTCCAGGAAGTATTGGATGTGCGCCTGAAACGGAATCCGAAAGACATGGTGGCATTGCGGGCAGAACAGAATGTCGGCAATCAGGAAGAACACAAGCGCGTCTGCGAGAAGCATCAGGCCAGTTCGATGAGCGCACCGCAAGATCCCGATTGGCGGTATCTGGCGGTACGTTGCATGCCGGACAAAACGGCAGTGCAAATGCAGGCACAGAATGAGGCTTTCATCTCAGGACATCAGCAGTGGCCCAAACATTCCTGGTTTTCGTATGCGGCCGGTTACGCCTATGCTGCGCAAGCCAGATGGGATCAGGCAGTCGATTCGTTTCAATTCGCCTCGGCGCGATTGCCAAATCTAACCGAGCAAATAATGGTCGATCTGGCGCGGATTGCACGCGAAAAAAATGCGGATGCCGAACAGAATCTTGAGCAATATGCCAGTCAATCGAAAGCGCTGCAGTTCCATCTGGCCATGGAAAGTGGTGCCAATCTGGGAGACAACCCCAATGCGGCCTATCATTTTCTGGCACAAGGACAACTGGGTCGCGCATTGTCGGCATCTGCGTCAGACGCAGAAGTCAATTTCCGTGTGAAACGCCTGGTTGGCGCTTCCGATACTGCCACCAGGGAACAGGTCGGAAATTCGATAAACATGCCGGTTAAATACGGCATAGACCAAGGCACGGTTTGGGTCGCCATTGCTCTGGCGTCGCGTGAAGGCCGACCTGTGGATGAGCTTTTAAAATGGGCACGCGATAACGATACTGCCGGCACTGCCGATTCGCTGGTGCGGTTTCTTGAAGCCATCCGGAATGGTCGTGATCAAAAAACCGCGGAGGCCGCATTGGGGCAAGTCGATATCACGAGTCGAGGTAATGCCTACAGTATGGCTGCCATTATTTTGGGACAAGACTGCCCCGAAGAATGGCGCCAATCTGCCAAGAGGCTTCTCTTCGCCGCAGAGAGGCCGTATTTCCAATAAGTTTGGGGAGAATTTTCCCAGACTTAAAAAAAAACAAAGCCATGTGATTCACATGGCTTTTTTTTCGGAACCCGCTAGTTCCTTCATCTCCGGAATGGCAAATATGAGGCCTGCGCGAATACGATCGTTGCAAATCCCGCGTAATCAGGCCGCTTTTTTCTTCGTGGTCTTTTTACGCGCGCTCTTTTTCTTGGGTGCTGATCGGCTCAGCGATTTTTCGGGTTGCTTGGGCGCTTGGTCGCCAATGATGGATTTCACCGGGCAGGCGACGTAAATCGGACATTTTCTGCAACCGACAGCGATGGCAATGGGGCAAATTGTCACGGGCATGGTTCTTCACTCCAAAGGTTTGCGGGAATAGACGAGACTGGATGGTTCCAAAGCCTGCTCACTAGCTTATAGCATCTTTAAGGTAAATAATTGGCGAGGCCGGTTTCACGATCAGCGGATGGCCTGGTTTCACTTCTTTCGGGAAAATACGATGAGCAAAAATGCCGATTTACAGCAGCGCCGTGAAGCCGCCGTAGCCAGGGGCATAGGACATGCAACCCAGCGTTATGCCGTGCGTGCCTTGAACGCCGAAATATGGGATGCCGATGGCAAGCGTTACATCGACTTTGCCGGTGGTATCGGCGTACTGAATACAGGCCATCGTCATCCGAAAGTGATGGCGGCCATTCAAAAGCAGCTCGAGGGTTTTATCCATAGCTGTGTGCAGGTGATGCCCTATGAGCCTTATATCGAATTAGCCGAAAAACTGAATTCAAAAGCGCCGATTCAGGGCAAGGCAAAATCTTTTTTTGTCAGCACCGGTGCCGAAGCGGTGGAAAATGCCGTAAAGATCGCACGAGCTCATACCAAGCGCCCTGGCGTCATCGCCTTTTCTGGTGGTTTTCACGGTCGCACCATGCTGGGCATGGCATTGACCGGAAAAGTAGTGCCTTACAAGACAGGCTTTGGTCCGTTTCCCTCCGATATTTATCACGCCAGATTTCCGCATGCCTATCACGGTGTTTCAGTTCAGGATGCACTTGACGATATCGCGCACTTGTTCAAATACGATATTGAAGCATCGCGCGTCGCGGCATTCATTATCGAGCCCGTGCAAGGCGAGGGCGGTTTTACGGTAGCCCCGCCGGATTTCATGTTGGCATTGAAAAAGCTTTGTGATGAACACGGAATTCTGCTGATTGCCGACGAAGTTCAAAGCGGATTCGCGAGAACGGGAAAATTATTCGCAATGGAACATTACGATGTTCAAGCCGACATCATTACTGTCGCCAAGTCCATCGGTGGTGGCTTGCCGCTGGCGGGCGTCGTGGGTCGTGCCGAGGTGATGGATGCACCTGCCGTCGGTGGGCTTGGCGGCACCTATGGCGGCAATCCTGTGGCCTGTGCTGCAGCACTCGCGGTATTTGAGGCCATTGAATCGGAAAATTTACTGCAGCGTTCACAGATCATTGGTGAACGCGTTCGTTCCTTTGTTGCCGGGCTGCAAAAAAATCTACACATGGGCATTGGCGAAATACGCGGTCTGGGTGGAATGGTGGCATTCGAAATGATCAAGCCTGAAAGCTTCAACACGCCTGATCCGGACGCTACCAAGGCGCTGACATCCCAGGCGGCGGAGTTGGGCCTGATCTTGCTTTCTTGTGGTGTCTACGCCAATACCATTCGTGTACTGGTGCCCTTGACCGTCGAGGATGAAATTCTGGAGCAAGCTTTAGTCATGCTTTCCGATGCCCTGAGGCTGACCCGAGGCATAAATTAACGGTCCGGCTTTGCTTGTATCACAAAAATTCGATCTATCTGATTATTAAAGCTTTTGCCCTATTTTTATAGCGTCCAGCCCTAGGCACTCGCTACAATACGCATCTTGTCCCATCTGACCGGATCTTATGAGCGCCCAAACCGCCCCCACCGCGTCCCAAAATGCCATTATCGCTGCCGCCAGCAAAGGCTTGACGGGTAACGCCGCTACCCAAATTCAGGCTTTTGCCGCAGCGTTTTACGCGCGCCTGCCAGAGGAAGAATTGGCACTGCGCAGTGCCCACCAGTGGGCCAGCATCGCGCTCAGCAGCTTTGCATTCATCCAGAAGCGTCAAGCTGGGTTCGCCAATATCCGCGTATTCAACCCGCAACAAACCAGCGACGGTTTTGAAAGCAGCCATACCGTTATTCATATCGTGAATGACGACATGCCCTTCCTGGTGGATTCAGTCAGCATGGTGTTGAGTAACTTTGCTTGCTCGCTGCATACCCTCGTGCACCCGGTAATGCCGATTTCGCGTGATGCCGCCGGTCAGCTTACCGCGATTGACTCGGGCAAGAACGAATCCCTGATCTATCTTGAAATCGATCGCCAGGCCAGCGCCGACGACATGGAAAAAATTCGCGAAGCGATTGCCACAGCTTTGAGCGATGTCCGTGAATCGGTCGCCGACTGGCAAATCATGCGTGACAAGATGAATGCCATCGCCGATGAAATGGCAACGCGTCCCATGCCGGCAACGGCAAGCCAGCGTTCGGAAGCGCAGGATTTTCTGCGTTGGGCCGCCGATAACCATTTCACCTTCCTGGGCTATCGCGAATATGAAGTAGCCACGATTGAAAAACAGCGGATGCTCACTGTGGTTCCCAATACGGGTTTGGGCTTGATGCGCGGCAAAGATGCCGACGTCAAACCGCGTCCGCTGGCTGGATTGGCTGCGGCAGATTTGCCTGCCGGCGCCACCATGGAACCGTTGATCCTGACCAAGACCAATGCGCGTTCCACCGTGCATCGTGCCGGTTACATGGACTATATCGGCGTGTTGGTATTCGATGAAAGCGGCAAGGCCATCCGCGAACAACGCTTCCTCGGTTTGTATACCTCCAGCGCCTACAAACGCCGCCCCTGGGAAATTCCCTTGGTTCGCCAACGCCATGAAGCGGTGATGGAAGCCTCGGGTCTGGGCGAAAACAGCCATAGCGGAAAGGCATTGCGACACATTCTGGAAACACTTCCGCGCGATGAACTTTTCCAGGCCAATACCGAAGAACTTTCACGTACCTGCATGGGCATTCTTGCGCTACAGGAACGCGTACGTCCGAAACTCTTTTTACGTCGTGATCCCTTCGGCCGTTTTTATTCTGCGCTGGTCTATATTCCGCGCGATCGCTTCAGCACCGAAGTACGTGAACGCATCGAAGCCTTGTTCATGCGTGAACTCAAGGGCGAGCGTCTGGATACCAATATCCAGATCGGCGAATCGCCACTGGCACAATTGCATCTGACAATACGTCCGAAAAGCGGTGAAAAAGCGACGGCCGATACCGCGATGCTGGAAGCCGAACTACTGAAAATCGTCCGGAATTTCCAGGATGAGCTACGCGACCTGCTGGTACAGCAATGCGGCGAAGAAAAAGGCCTGAAGCTTGCAAACCGTTATGGCCGTGCATTGCCCACGGCTTACGTTGAATCCGTTTCGCCGGTAATTGCCGCCGAAGACGTACAACAAGCCGATATGCTGGAAAACGGAGATCAGCTGCGTCTGAACCTCTATCGCTCTCCCGATGATAATGGGCTGCGTTTCAAGTTAATTCGCCTCAGCAAGGAAATCGCCTTGTCCGATGCCTTGCCGATGCTGGAAAACCTCGGCTTGCGTATCAATAGCGAACATCCTTACGAATTGAATCTGGATGAAGGTCGCATCGTTATCCAGGATTTCGAAGTCGAACCCACCGCAGGCGCGATCGAAGTCGAGAATTCGCGTGCCCGTTTCGAACAGGCTTTCGGCGCGGTTTGGGCTGGTGAGGCAGAGAGCGATGGTTTCAACCGTTTGGTACTCGCTGCCGGCCTGAGCTGGCGCGAAGTCGCCGTGCTTCGCGGCTATTGCAAGTACCAATTGCAAACCGGCGTGCCGTTTTCGCAAATCTACATGGAAGAAACCCTGGTTCGTTATCCATTGATTGCCCGTTTGCTGGTGGAATTATTTGCCGCGCGCTTCGAACCCTGCCGCGATGACAAAACCGATGCCGCGACCTGCAACCGTCTGCATAGAAACCTGATTGATATCGTGCCGGTTGCCGATCGTGAAAAAATCGCGACTATCCTGGAAGAGATCGCGGCCGATCGCGCGCTGGATCGTGATGCGCAATTCGATGCCTGTGACGATGCGCTGGCGATATTCCTGGAAAAGGTGGCGAGCCTCGACGAAGACCGCATCCTGCGCAGTTTCATCACGGTGATCAAGGCAACTTTGCGGACCAGTTTTTATCAGGTCAAGAACGGCAGTCACCGCGATTACATCAGCTTCAAATTCGATGCTTCGAAACTTCCCGATTTGCCGAAGCCGCGTCCTTACCGCGAAATTTTTGTCTACTCGCCATGGGTGGAAGGCGTGCATTTGCGTTTCGGCCCGGTAGCACGTGGTGGCTTGCGCTGGTCGGATCGCCGCGAAGATTTCCGCACTGAAGTATTGGGTCTCGTGAAAGCGCAGATGGTAAAAAACACGGTGATCGTGCCGGTCGGTTCGAAAGGCGGCTTCTTCGTAAAACGCTCGCCGGTCGGTGGTGATCGTGATGCAGTATTGGCCGAAGGCATTGCCTGCTACAAACGCTTCATCAATGCCTTGCTGGATATCACTGACAACATCGTCGATGGCAAAATCGTTCCGCCGGTTGATGTCGTGCGCCACGACAAGGACGATCCGTATCTGGTCGTGGCCGCCGATAAAGGCACCGCAACGTTCTCCGATATCGCGAACGGCATTTCCGCCGAACATGGTTTCTGGCTGGACGATGCATTCGCCTCCGGTGGTTCCGTCGGCTACGACCATAAAGGCATGGGTATCACCGCGAAAGGCGGCTGGGAATCGGTCAAGCGCCATTTCCGCGCTCTCGGCCGCGATTGCCAGACGCAGGATTTCACCTGCGTCGGTGTCGGCGACATGTCCGGCGACGTATTCGGCAACGGCATGCTGTTGTCGGAAAAAATCCGTTTGCTGGCCGCATTCGATCATCGCCATATTTTCCTCGACCCGAATCCGGATTCCGCGATTTCGTTCAAGGAACGCGAGCGCATGTTCAAACTTCCGCGTTCCAGCTGGGACGATTACGACAAGAGTTTGATCTCCGCCGGCGGCGGTGTTTATGCACGCAGTGCAAAAACCATTCCGCTGACGCCGGAAATAAAAGCAGCGCTGCATATCGACACCGATCTCGACGCGATGACGCCTGCTGATTTGATGAATGCGATTTTGAAGGCGCCGGTCGATCTGCTGTGGAACGGCGGTATCGGTACCTACGTCAAAGCCACTTCCGAAACCCATGCCGATTGCGGTGATCGTGCCAACAACGCCTTGCGCGTCAACGGCAACGAGCTTCGCTGCAAAATGGTGGGCGAGGGCGGCAATCTCGGTATGACGCAACGTGGCCGCATTGAAGCGGCGCATGCGGGCGTGCTGCTCAATACCGATTTCATCGACAATTCGGCCGGCGTGGATACTTCCGATCACGAAGTGAATATCAAGATCCTGCTTGGTGCCGTAGTGCAGCGTGGCGATATGACTTTACCGGAACGCAACACCTTGTTGGCCAGCATGACCGATGAAGTCGGCGAATTGGTGCTGATGGATAACTATCGCCAGAATCAAGCCATCAGCGTGATGGAAGCGATGAGTACCTCGCGTCTGGGTTCGTTCGGTCATTTTATCCGCACGCTGGAATCACAAGGCCTGCTCGATCGCGGCATTGAATTCCTGCCCACCGATACCGAACTGAGCGAACGCAAATCGCGCGGCCAGGGTTTGACCCGACCGGAACTGTCGGTACTGCTGAGCTACGACAAGATCGTGATCTTCAACCAGTTGCTGGATTCGGATGTTCCGGAAGATCCCTATCTGTCGAAAGAACTGCAACGCTATTTTCCGAAACCGCTCCAGGAAAAATACGCCGCCGACATGCAGCAGCATCGTCTGCGTCGTGAAATCATCGCCACCATGGTGACCAACTCGATGGTGAACCGCATGGGGTCGACCTTCCTGTTGCGCATGCAGGAAGACACCGGCGAAACACCGGCGCAAATCGCGAAAGCGTTCACGATCAGCCGCGAAGTTCTTGAGTCGCGTGATTGGTGGATCGGCATCGATAATATGGATTTGAAAGCCTCGGAAAGCGCGCAGATTTCCGCGTTGACCGATATCTGGCATTTGCAACGCAACATGACGCGCTGGTTGTTGAACAAGCCGGGTGAAACCCTGAATATCGCCGCGCAAGTAGAACGCTATGCGGCGCCGATGCGTACATTGAAAGCGGCATTGCCGGCGATCTTGCCGGCCGATAGTCGTGCAAGCCTTGAAGCGGATAAAAAAGCCTGGATGAAACAGGGCTTCTCATCCGACATGGCTTCGGATTTCGCCAAGCTGCCTTACCTGACCTACGCACTCGACATCATTGAAGTCGCACTTGAACGCAAATCCGATGTGGCATTGGTCGGCGAAGCCTATTTCGCCCTGTCCGATGCACTGCACACCAAGTGGTTGATGGACAATGTTGAAATTCTGCCAGTCGAAGGTCGCTGGCATGCACAGGCACGCGGCGTATTGCGTGACGAATTGCAGGCACAGCAGCGCGCCTTGGTGGGTATTGTTCTGTCGCAGGGTGATGGCAAGAAGTCAGCCGAGAAACTGGTTGCCGACTGGTTGTCTCGCGATGACGCCACGCTGAAATACACATTGAGCATGTTTGCTGATATGCGCAATTTGCGCAGCATGGATTTTGCGACTTTGTCGGTGGCCGTGCGACGTCTTGCGCAAATTGCTTCCGCGAGTTCGCGGGCAGCGTAAACCGTAGGGGCGCTTGCTTGCTGCGCCCTGAAATAAACAACGTAGGGGCGCTTGCTTGCCGCGCCCGCTCTTGCTCTGAAAATTTAAAAGCGGGCGCAGCAAGCAAGCGCCCCTACGGAAATACAGGGCGCAGCAAGCAAGCGCCCCTACATTCAAACGGTGTAAGCTACTCAAATGCCACTACCTGCCCACCCACGCATCGCATTTTTAGCCAGTCCCACCGCCGATGCCCAGGCGGCGCTAACCCAGTTGCTGGCGAAGCATGAGCAACATGCGCCGGACGATGCCGATGTCATTTGTGCGCTAGGCGGCGATGGCTTCATGTTGCAGACTTTGCACAAGCATGGCGCACGCGGATTGCCGGTATTTGGCATGAAACTCGGAACGGTCGGCTTTCTGATGAATCAGCATAATCCGAGTGAATTGCTTGCCCGTTTGCATGCCGCGGAACCTGCGGTATTGCGACCGTTGGAAATGACGGCAACCACCGAAGCCGGCGGTGTTTTCGAATCGCTGGCCTACAACGAAGTTTCTCTTTTGCGGCAGACAAGGCAGACGGCACATTTGCGTATTCATCTGAATGGCCAGGTGCGTCTGGACGAACTTGTCTGCGATGGTGCCTTGGTGGCGACGCCAGCTGGGAGTACGGCTTACAACTATTCGGCGCATGGCCCGATTCTGCCATTGGGTTCGTCCGTCATTGCGCTGACACCGATCGCGGCCTTCAGGCCGCGTCGCTGGCGTGGTGCCTTGTTGCGTGCCGATACCGCGATCAAACTCGAAGTATTGGATGCCTACAAGCGTCCCGTCAGCGTAACTGCCGATTCGCATGAAATCCGTGATGTGGTGGAAATCACGATTCGCGAATCATTGACACGTACCGTCACGCTGCTGTTTGATCCGGAACATAATCTGGAAGAGCGCATTTTGAACGAGCAATTCGTGACCTGAATCCGTTAGTCGCAGCCGATGAGAATAAAATCCGCTAAGCTGTCGCCATGAGTGAAATCCATAACAAACTCGTCGTTGCGATTTCTTCCCGGGCCTTGTTCGATCTGGAGGAAAGCCACGAGCTTTTCGAACGTGAAGGTTTACAGGCTTATCAGCAGTTCCAGCGCGACCGCGAAGATGAACCGCTGGAACCTGGCATTGCCTTTCCGCTGGTAAAAAAACTGCTCGCCCTGAACCGTCACGGCAATCCCGATTTGCCGACGATCGAAGTCATTTTGCTGTCGAGAAATTCTTCCGACACCGGTTTGCGAATTTTCAACTCTATCGAACGTTTTGGACTGGAAATCGTTCGTGCCGCTTTCACCAACGGCTCGCCGCCATTTCCCTATATCCAGCCGTTCGGCGCGCAATTGTTTTTATCGACGCATGTAGAAGATGTGCGAAATGCCTTGTCGGCCGGTGTGGCTGCCGCCACGATCCTCCCTTCGAAGGCGCCGGATATATCGCACGATCAATTACGCATTGCTTTCGATGGCGATGCGGTCATTTTCGGTGACGAATCCGAACGCATTTCGCAGGAGCAGGGCATGGAAGCCTTTGCCCGCAACGAACGCGAGCAGGCAGAAACTCCTTTGAGCGGCGGACCCTTCCGCGGGTTTCTGTCGGCACTGCACGAAATTCAATCGGCATTCCCGCCCGATAAATCTCCGATTCGCACGGCGCTGGTCACAGCGCGCTCCGCGCCTGCGCATAAGCGTGTGATCCTGACCTTGCGGCAATGGGGCGTACGTCTTGATGAAGCCCTGTTTCTCGGTGGCCGCGATAAGGGACCGTTCTTGCAGGCTTTCGGTGCGGATATTTTTTTCGATGATTCAAGGCACAACGTCGAAAGTGCCAGGCTGCATGTCGCTACCGGCCATGTGCCGCACGGAGTCAGCAATGATGCGAAATAATGTCTGCCGATTACTGATGCTTGTTTTGCTTTTTACTGTTTTGGCCTCCTGCAAAAAGGATGGCAGGGAAAATGTTGCCGATATCGGCGAAAAAGCTGATCCGCTGGCCATGGAACAGGAGCTCGATATTCTGGCGCTCGAGGGTCGTATCGAATCCGGAAAAACCAGTGCGGTATTTGACTGGGTAACGCCATTCGAGAAAGCGACCGGCTGCAAGCTAAGAGCGACTCTGCTGGAGAGTAATGATCTTTTTGCCTCGAAACTCGATAGCGACAATTATGATTTGGTGATTTCGGAGGATTCTTTTTTGCCGCCGACAGTGCTGCAGAAAATCGATTTCTCGCGGCTGCGTTCCTTCAAGAATCTCAACAAGCGTTTTGCCGATAGCCCCGGCCTTCGGCAAAAAACGGCATTGCCCCTGCATTGGAAATTGATAAGGCCGGTTCCACCTTCGACCACCTATGTGACCGAAGTAGAGAGTACGCATTTACTCGCCAAAGCAAAAAATCCCAATTGCGCCTATGCCTGGATGGAATGGACCTTGTCGCCAAAAGTACAAGCCGATATCGCTGCAGCACTCGATACCATTCCGGTCATTCCGGCTGCTTGTGTGGGCAATGAATTGCTGGGTGACGATGCCTGCGCACTGCGTATGCTGGAAACATCCATGGACAATAAATCCACCCCATAGGGGCGCCTGCTTGCTGCGCCCGCTTTTAAATTATCGGAGCAAGAGCGGGCGCGGCAAGCAGGCGCCCCTACGATTTGTTTCTTCCAAGCACGTAAATACCGCACGCCAGTAAAGAAACCGCCGCACTCGCCAAAAACGCTGCGTAGCCCTTGTCGAGATCCCACATCACGGAGGCAAGGCCGGCACCGACGACGCCGCCGATTCCGGAACTGAAACCGTACATCAGGCTCTGGCCGGCTTTCGCCAAATGACCTGGAAAGAATTTTCCCATTGAATGCATGCAGCAGGCATGGAATACCGCGAAACCAAATGCGTGCGTGGTCTGTGCCAAGAGCATGATGCCGAAATTGTCGGCGTACAGGGCTGTGACACCCCAGCGCACTGCCGTAATCAGCAGGCAAAAAATCATTAAACGACGGGCGCCAAAATGCGAAATCAGTTTCGGAGCTTTCCAGAACATCGCGATTTCGATCAGCACGCCGGTTCCCCAAAGAATGCCGATGTGGGCGCCATCGTGTCCATGTGCCTGCAAGTGCAGGGTATAAAAAACATAGAAGGCACCGAAGCTGACTTGGGCCAGCAAAACGACAAACAGGAAATGCGGTACGCCGCTGCGGCGCCATAATTCGACAAATCGAACTCCCGCCTTTCCCATCAGTGGGGCGGGATCAAAACGATGTGGCCAGGCTGCCGCAACGGTGGCGATGAACAAGGGCATTGCCAGCCACGGGAAGCTGTTGTTGCCGAAATGATCCAGCAATTTTCCATAACTGGACGCAACGATCAAAAAGCCGACCGAGCCCCAGACACGTATGCGGCCATATTGATGCGTGTCTTTGCCCAACGCCTCCAGTGTCATCGCTTCGAATTGCGGCATCACCGCGTTATAGAAAAAGCCGAACAAGGTCATCACGACGAATAACTGTACCGTGGTCCTGGTCAGCGTAAAGCAGGCAAAGCACAGCAGGGTCAGGACGGTACCCGCTACAAACCAATGCCCCGGCGTTTTTGATTTCTCAATCAAACGGTTCCATGCCGGTGGCCCGACAATTCTGGTGCCATACCAGAGCCCCAGCATGGTAGCGACGACATAACCGCTGAAGCCAAGGGAATCCACCCAGCGGCCGATATACGGCGTATATGCGCCAAGTGCTGCGTAGTAGAAAAAATAAAAAAGGGAGAAATGCCGAAGCTGATTTTGCATGGGCGTAAAAATACCATGGCATGCTTTATCGAGGGCAAAAAAACGGCCAGCAAGCTGGCCGTAAAGTCTAACATTGGGGACTGGTTAGCGCTTGGTACCCACGCGTGCAGCACTTTCGCGTGATTCCAGTTGCGTCATTCGGGTTTGATCTTTCAATTCGACAAATTTCAGTTCGAACGGGGCACCGTATCCCGCAGGAAGATTCGCGCGGTCGAAATTCAGATTCAGCAGGCCTTTGCCCTGCTTGAACCAGTTCGCCATGGCGGCTTGCGCTACAGGACGACTGACGCCATCGCGACCGGTGGCAAACAAAGTGCCGCTCAGCTCATAGCGGCCTTGCGAGCCCACCTGGATCGGCATGCTGAAAGACAAGGTCTGCGGATCGAAACGGAATTCGCCACTCAATTTTGCCGTTGGCTGTGCAATCGAAATTACCGTGCGGGCATCGCGTTGTATGCGGAGATTGCCGTCACTGGCACCGGCCAGCACCTGCACTTCCCAAAGCCCGGGTTGTTGGACGACTTCATTAGGCAGTTTGCTCGTTGCACGCAGGCTGCCGTTTTCATATTTGAAACCCATGTCATAGGTTTTTCCGGAGGGCGACATCAGGAAACCGCTGATTTCAGTACCCGGCAGGTTTTTTTCGTTTCTGCCAAGGGAGGCATTCACGACGAGCTGGTCACCGGCGAGATAATTCTGGCGATCGGCTTTGGCTTGCAGCGTGATATCGCTGTTGGGTTCGAAGACATGCACCAGATAACGTCCGCTGGCTTTCGGAACCATCAACTGAAAACGTCCTTCACCCAGCCCGTCGGCAATTTTTACGATGGCGGTACCGTTGCCGACATCCATGCCGGCTTTTTGCAATTGTTCGGTGTTGGCCTGTTGTGAAAATGCCTGCGCGTTGTCGATGGCGTTACCGTTGCGGAGCATTTTCAGATTGCCGGGAGAAATCGCCGTTGCGCCGACTGCCGGACTGATGCGAATCAGTGCGCCAGGTGCGGTGGTATCAATCATCAGGCCTTTGTTGAGTTCATTGCCGTCTGTCTGCATCCAGAATTCCCGGCTTTCAGCCGTGTATGGGGTACTGGCCGAGAGAGTGTTTTGCGGATTCAACGCGTAGGAAAAAGATACTGCTTTGCGTTCGAATTGACCGGCAGGAACCGGAATATTCACCAGTCGTGCGGAGGAGACCAGATCCATGTTGCGAACGGACAAGCGAGAGTCATTGCCCGCTTGGGCAGCGCAGGCAGCACTGAATAATGCAACGAATAATAATTTGCGCATGGTGGCGGCCTCAGTTCGACATGTCGGTGCGTAAGATGGAATCCAGGCCAAAACAGGCGCGGCGACTTTGGTTGTGCGACAGGGGTTCTGCACCTGCCATGCGTGTCTTGTCCGTAAACCAGACACTGCCGGCTGCCGATTGGCTGGTGCAGTTCAGGAAGCCATCGGAGCAACTGTTCAACCAGTTTTGCGTGGTTTCCAATCCGACGTTTTCGAAATAACCACCGCAGTAGCTATCGGAATCCCAGATTGCGGAATCAACATCGGTACCGACTACGCTGCGAAACAATTTCGGCAGTGCAGGGCGACCGCTCGTGCCGTAGAGATTATTGCTGTTGTATTGTGCCATCCAGCTAACTTGCTGCATTTTGACGGCATCGGATTTATAGCCAAGCAACCAGCCCAGCGAGGTTTCAAATACATTGCCGTTGGTAACCGCATCGGCCAATGGCGTTCCTGCGGACGATGGCGCCAGCGCATTCACCCGCACGATTTTCGAAATGATGTTCGGATAACGGCTGTCATAGGTCGGGTTCGACATGATCCAGCGCATCACGTTTCCGCCATTGGAATGGGTGATGACGATGAGGCGCGTAATGCCCTTGCTGCTGATGAAATTACTGAGTTGTCCGGCAAGACAGCCGGAAGCGCGGCTGTCCCACATGTATTGGGTAAAGTCGCAATTGATCACGACGTAGTTGGCCGGATTGGGTAAGCCACCGCGAACATTGTTCACCATCGTAGGTTGCCAATAGGCGTTATAGGCATCCGTTTGATTGCCGGTGCCGTGGACAAAGGCCACGCCGGTATTGGCCGAGCACAGGCTCGATAAAGCTGACAAAGCAACAACTAATAAATAGCGCACGTTCACTCCCTCCCAGGCAAAACGACGCGTGCGGTTCATCCCTCCTGGAACCCGCCCGATATTCGCTTGCGCTCTCCCTTCGCCAGCGTATGGCCAAGCCAGCATACGGATAAGTATGTGATCGTCAACACATTTCGATGGTGCGGCGCATCACGTTTAGCGTGCTGCGGTGCGCAATTATTGATCAGTCGGGATGTAGTATGTGCAAGGTTTTGAATCAGAAGCTTGTATCGCCGATCTTGTTCAAAACTCCAGATCAAGCGCCGCGCAAAGATAATCCATCATTGGCGACAGCTCCTGGCAGGATTGGGTAATGGTCTTGAGCAATTGGTCGCTGCAGACAATCTCGTCACTGATTGCCACCGAGGCTACGAAACTTTTGAGTTTCAGGTCTTCGACGAATTCGTGGTCAGCGGGAAAGCCACGTGGCACCCGGACAGCACTGTCGGCTTCACGGGAATATTTTTCGCGAAATTTTTTCGAGTAAACCGCCTTTTTCCAGCTGGCCGGATTGTCGAGGATAAATTGCCGCACTTTGCGGAGCACTTCCGCCTCCGGATACCAGTGTCCAGCAGCGATGAAGCATTGCTTGTGCTGCAGATGGAAATAGAATTTCGGTGCCTCGCTGTCGCGACCTTTCTCATGATAGAAACGTGCGCCCATGAAATGCTTGTAGGGTGATTTGTCTTTGGAAAAACGGGCGTCACGGTTAATGCGGAACAGGGAGCCACCCACTGCCCTGGGATCGGAAACATAATGCGAACTGATTTTCGCCAGCGGCGCCTGGAAGTCGCCGATCAGGGAAAGAAAAGGTTGCCGGACATGGGTTTCATAGTCGGCCTTGTGTTCATTGAACCATTCCCGATTATTGTTTTTGTGCAGGTTATTCAGGAATTTGAATGTCTTGTCGCTGAAGTATTTCATAGGCTCGTCTCGATACTTTGGCCCCACACTTGCAACTGATCCAGCAGGCTTTGCTGGTCGGCGCTGGCAAGGGTACGACACCTTTCGATCTCGAGATAATAGCTCTCGAAACTGTATTCGGACTGTGACGATTCTTTCATCAGTCTGTGTCTGCGATAGTCGTTCCAGCGCGCTGTTTCATCGAGTGAGAGGCTATCCTGCCAATTTCTGGCGCGATAGCGAAAAAGCAATTCATCGTAGCGCGAACCGTGTTTCCAGGGGGAGAGAAAGTTTTTCAGCTGTGCTGCCGAACTACTGCGAATCGTTGCAAAAAAACGCTTGTCGCTATCGCTTGGAAAACCATCGTACAGTGCGGCATCGGCATCGGAGGCGTCATATGCCGTTTTCTTGATGAATACCTGGCGTATTTTTTCGGCAAGACCGGAGGCTTGCTGGATCAGGCTCGCATTGGCAAGACATTTGTCCTTGTCGATGCCCATGCGCTGGAAATCTTCATCGCGGCAATGCGCCAATGGCAATACCACGGGGCAACGATTGGCATGGATTTCCTTCAGTGGAATACGCGACATGCCTTCGGGCAAATCAACCTGGCGAATGAACACGCGCTCCGAAATATCCTCGGCATCCAGTTCCAGCAGATCCGCCGGATCGCTGCTGAGGTCAAACACGATGGCGCGATTCTTGATCTCCGGGTGCCAGGCAAGCGGTATCACGAGGGCAGCACATAGATTCTGGGCGGGGAATTGCCCGGAAATATGCAGGACCGGCGTTTGCCGGAAGACATCCAGCAATGAGACGACTTTCTCCTTGCTGCGGAGTTGCAGGTAGTAATCCCATAATTTCGGTTGCGCCGCACGAAGTTTTTTTGCCAGTCCGATCAATGCACGTACGTCGGACAATGCTTCATGCGCCATGCCTTCGCGGGTACCATTGGCTTCCGCGAGATGCTCGAGTTTGAAACTGGTAAAGCCGTCTTCGCGTCTGGGCCACTCAAGCCCCTCCGGTCGCATCGCATGTGCCAGTCGCATGAAGTCCAGCAGATCCCAGCGTGAATTGCCGTTTCGATATTCGCGCTCGTAGGCATCGTAGAAATTGCGGTACAAACCGAAGCGGATGAATTCGTCATCAAAACGAATCGAGTTGTAACCAACGGCACAGGTATTGGCGACGGAAAGTTCTTCATTGATGCCTGCGAAAAACTCGGCTTCGCAAACCCCATCACGCAGAGCCTGCTGCGGGCTGATACCGGTAATCAGTGCGGCTTCCGGCGATGGCAGCAGATCATTGGCCGGCTGGCAAAACCAGGAAATCGGCTCGTTGATTTCATTCAGTTCTTCGTCGGTCCGAATTGCGGCAAATTGCGCGATTCGTGAACGCCGTGGATCTCTGCCAAATGTTTCTAAGTCAAACCACAGGAATGATTTTGCCATTAAATGCCTGAAAGCTGCGCTTGGTCTTGGAATAGGTTGGTTCCAAGCGTAGGCAGTGATTTCGGCAAATGCAAGCGTGGCATGCCAACGATATAGCCTTGTGCCATATCGACACCGCATTCATAAAGTGTCAGCAACATCGACGCGTCTTCAACGCACTCCGCAATCGTCAACTTGCCTGCGGTTTCGGCTATCGAGGTGAGTGCGGCAATAATGGTGCGATCGAGAATGTCGTGCGGCAAACCCTGAATAAGCGAGCCGTCAATCTTCAACATGTCGGCTTCGATTTGTTTCAGGTAGGCGAAGGTGGAAAAACCGGTGCCGAAATCATCCACGGCAATGCGACAGCCGAGCGTGCGAAGTGCGCTTAATTGTTTCTGTGCACTTTCCAGATCGTTAATCGAATGCGATTCGGTAATTTCAAATACCAGGGCGGCTGGGTTGACATTGTATTCCACGATTTTCGCGGTCACGTATTCCGGAATACCGCCTTTTTCCAGCGTCTGTGCCGAAATGTTGATGGTCAGGCCAATCGGGCGCGGGCTGTCGCGGGTTTCGCGCAAAGCCATCAATGCATGGTTGATCACCCAGAAATCGATGTCCTGCATCAGGCCGAATCGTTCTGCCGCCGGCAGGAAAGCATTGGGGGAAATCAATTCGCCCTGATTGCCTTTCAGGCGGATCAGCACTTCAAACAATGCCTCGGAATAGGGGTTGCGTTCGAGCTGCCTTAGCCAGATATCCTTGCTGTTGTGATGGCCGACGACATCATTCTCGATGCCTTTCAAAGGCACGATCGGTTGGTAGCACAGAGCAAAACGGTCAGTCCGGAAAGCTTCTTCCAGTCGCACCGACCAGCCAAGATCGACATCGAGTGCAGCAAGACGGCCGGTTTCATGCGAATAAATCTGGCACTGGTTGCGGCCCGATGTTTTCGCCATATGGCAGGCGATGTCGGCATGTGCCATGGCATCGCTGGGCGAGTTGGTGGCATCGTCGATTTTTGCGCAACCGACCGACAGTGTAATGCGATAGCTTTTGCCACCGTAGGTAAATGGAGTAGCGGTCAACACGCGACGGAAGCCTTCCGCCAGTGTCGTCAAATCACTGCTGCCTACATTGGTCAGAAGTACCGCGAATTCATCGCCGCCCATGCGAGCCAGATAATCGGCACCGCGCAAACGTGATTTCAGACGCTGGCTGACTTCCACCAGTAATTTGTCGCCGGCAGCGTGACCGGCGGTGTCGTTGATGTACTTGAAGCGATCCAGATCGATGAATAGCAGCATCGCCGTTTGGCCGGTACGGCGCACCTTGCTGCATTCCTGTTCCAGCTGGGCTTCGAACCAGCCGCGGTTATACAGTTTGGTCAGGCTGTCATGCTCTGCCTGCCAGCGTAGTTCTTCTTCCAGTGCGCGGCGTGCCGAGATATCGCGGAAAGCGACAACGGAGCCATTCAATTCCGATTCCATTTTCAGCGGATGGATATTGCATTCGACCGGAATGCCGCGTTTGTTCGATGACCAGAATCGCGTTTGCCAGGATGATACTTCGCTGCCGTTGGTGTAGCAAAGATTCAGGTACGACGCCGTGCGTTGCATCGGCAAGCCGTCTTCATCGGCATAATGGAAGGCATCAAAGGCATTTTGTCCGACCAGTTCGCTGGCATGGCTGTAACCGAGCAGATCCAGCGCAGCCGGATTCACGAATTGAATCGTGCCGTCGGAATCCACCCCATAAACGCCTTCTCCGACCGATGACAAAATGCCTTGCAGGCGACGGCGTTCGTTATCAATCGCTTTTCTGTCATTGATGGTTCTTGCCAGCGACGCGATACGTGCCAGCAGCAATTCTTTCGATTCGCTTTTGAACAGGCATTCCAGTGCGCCGCAGGCAAGCGATTCGGCAATCACGGCATCGGAATAGGTGCCGGTGATCGTTGCCGTCAGAATATGCTGGGTTTCCTGGTTGTTCCTGATTTTCGTGATCAGCGCCGTGCCGTTTTGCTCCGGCATCAGATAATCGATGATAGCGATATCGAAATTCTGGGCCGATACTTTTTTCCAGCCTTCATCCACGCTGTCGGCGGTTTCGATGAAATAGCCCTGTTTCTGCAACAGCTTCGAATAACCGGCACGAATTGTGGCGGAATCATCGACGAAAAGAATCTTGATTTGTTCTTCGTGCGAACTGAGTGCAGGTTTGATGCTCTGGGTCGGCCGCAATAATTGGTCGATCGCGCTCGGCGCTTCGAGATAATCCGACCATAAAGTGAGTGCGGTACGCGGACGCGACATCCGCCAGTTCACGGCATTCGCATTGCTGGAGTCGGCCATCACCAGCACGGGCAAATGTTCGAAGCGTTCGCCGTGCAATAAACCGAATACGTCTTCAGCTATGCCTTCGGAATATTCGGGCCAGCCGAGCACGACCGCATCGAGATTGTTATGGCCGATCTGGGCGCGTAAAAGGGTTTCGTAGGCTTCGGCGAGGGTGGCTACCGCGGTGACTCCGTAACCATATTGGCTGAGCACTGCGGACAAAGCTCGACGTCGCGTTTGCGAGCTTTCTGCCAACAGGATCATTTTCATCCATCACCCCCTCTCCGGACATTCAGGCTAAACCGAAGCCCGACCGAACGCCAGTATTTCGGGGGTCTCAGGCGAATAATTCGGCGATTTTTTCGTCAAATTTTGTTACGTCAATCTCGGCTAGGCTCTGTTTGCCTTGGGCGGCCTCGACCAGCAATGCGCGTTGCAGCAGCCCCCGTTCATAGGCGAACCGGTAGGGAACCCGGCTGAAGCTGACCATGGCATAGCGGGGAATGAATACGCCGGGATGACGTTCGGCCAAGGCACGTTCGAGCTGGCGTTGTAGCAGGAACTCCGGGTCATCGACCAAGTCACGCATTTCGACATAGTTTTCCAGCGCCATAGTTTGGATGGCCAAGGCATTGGGCTTGCGTTCCCGTTCGAATTCGCTGAACGCATGTTCCCAATGGTCGGATTGCTCGATGTGTTGCACCAGCGCCAGGCAATCTTCAAAAGCGCAGTTCATACCTTGGCCGTGGAAGGGCACCATGGCATGGGCTGCGTCGCCGAGCAGCACGACACGGCCATCAAGATGCCAGTTATCGCAATACAACGTACTCAATCCCGAGGTCGGATTATTGATGAAGTCTTCGTCGAAATTCGGCATCAAGGGCAGTGCATCGGCAAAATCGTCTTCGAAGAATTTGCGGGCTGCGGCAAGGTCTGGAATCGTTTCGAAACTTGGGTCGCCTTCATTCGGCAGGAATAACGTGACGGTGAATGTTTTTTCCGTGTTCGGCAACGCAATGCACATGAAGCCGCCGCGCGGCCAGATATGCAGTGCATTGGCTTCGATCCGGAATTCGCCATTGGAGGAAGGCGGAATTTCCAGTTCCTTGTAACTGTGGCCGAGTGATTCGAAACGTTCGGCCAAATGGTTTTGTTGTTTCAACGCGGTGCGAACACCGGAACCGGCGCCATCGGCACCGATCAATACCTCGAAATGCAGTTCGGAGGTCGAACGGTCATGGTCGTTGATTAGCTGGATATTTTTCTTGTCGAAATCGATATTTTCAATTCGGCGGTTGAAGGTAATTTTCGCGCCGGCGGCTTCCGCGGCATTGAGCAGGGTGATATTCAACTCGCCGCGATGCACCGACCAGATGACTTCGGAGTCGTCCTTGCCATAGCGTTGCAATTGGGTATCGCCGTTTTTCATGTGCACCATGCGGCCGCGCATCATGACGGCCTGCTGCATCACGGCATCATTCAAACCTGCTTCACGCAGCGCATGCAAACCACGTTCGGCCAATGCAAGATTGATTGATCGGCCACCTTCGTAGCCTTTGACGCGTGGGTCGGGGCGCTTTTCGAATACTTCGACTTGCCAGCCTTTGCGTGCCAGTAAAGTGGCCAGCAAGGCACCGGCAAGACCGGCACCGGCAATCGTGATTTTCTTCGTGCCGCTAGCTTGCATGGTGTGCATCCTGCCAAAGTTTTACAGCGCGGATAAAACGCAGTACATCCGAATGATTATTGTAGAGCGGGGTAGGCGAAATGCGGATCACGTCGGGTTCGCGCCAATCGCCAATAATGCCTTGCGTCGATAATGCTTCGAACAATGCGCGTCCTTGTTCGCGTCCTGCATTGACTCGCAGGGACAACTGGCAGCCTCGCTGATCCGGGTTTTCCGGGGTTGCGATGGTCAGCGTGTCTTGCAGCTCCTGACGGATCAGTGCTTCAAGATAAGCCGTAAGCTTTATCGATTTATTACGAAGGTTTTGCATGCCGGCCTGCTGGAAAATTTCCAGCGAAACTCGTAAGGGCGCTAAGGCAAAAATCGGCGGATTGCTTAGTTGCCAGCCATCGGCGCCGGGAGTCGGGATAAATTCCGGGCCCATTTTGAAGCGGGTGGTTTTGTCGTGCCCCCACCAACCGGCAAAACGTGGAAGTTTTGCGTTGGCATGGCGATCGTGGACAAAACAACCTGCAATGGCGCCCGGGCCAGAGTTCAAATATTTGTAACTGCACCAGGCCGCGAAATCAGCGCCGCTGTCGTGCAAATTCAAGGGAAGATTGCCGGCGGCATGCGCCAGATCAAAACCGACTTTGCATCCGGCGGCATGGCCAAGCCGGGTGATTTCTGTCAGATCGAAATATTGTCCGGTGCGGTATTGCACGCCGGGCCAGAGGATCAATGCAATACGGTGGCCGTGTTCGGCGATGATTTTTTCGATGTGTTGCATTGAAAAAATGCCACCGGGTAAATCGGGTTCGATCTCGATTAGACTCTCGGCTGGATCGAAACCATGGAAACGAACCTGCGATTCAACGGCATAGCGATCCGAGGGGAAAGCGCCGGCTTCGATCAGGATCGCATTGCGTTCTTTTGTGGGGCGGTAAAAACTCACCATCATCAAATGCAAGTTGACCGAAAGCGAGTTCATCGCGACCACTTCGGATGGCATTGCGCCGACAACCGATGCCAGCGAATCACGGACGAATTCGTGATACGGCATCCACGGATGTTTACCGTGGAAATGACCTTCAACACCGTTTTCTGCCCAGTTGTTTAATTCATCGGTCAGCGCGGCCGGCAATGATTTTGGCTGCAAGCCGAGTGAGTTGCCGCAGAAATAGGCCTGATTGCGGCCTTCATGTTGCGGAATAAAAAACTGCTCGCGAAAATGCCGGAGGTCGTCTTGCGAATCCTGCTGCAGGGCATGGGCTTCTGAAAAAAGTTCGGACATTCGTGTTTACTCGAAGCGGGACTTGCTGAGGCCCAGCCATTCGAGCGCAGTGCCATGAAATAAACGGGCTTGATCGGCTTCCGACAAATTCAGCGAATCGATGCCGCTGCCCGGTACTTGCTCGCCAAGCGGGAACGGATAGTCGGTGCCGAGCATCACGGTTTTCGTGCCGACGGTATCGAGCAAATATTGCAGTGCTCGCGGATCGTGTACGCAGGAATCGAAATACATGCGGCCAAAATATTCACGTGGATTGCGCGGGTTGTCGGTCGCGACCAAGTCGGGTCGCATTTTGAAGCCGTGTTCGATGCGGCCAATCGTGTAGGGGAAGCTGCCGCCACCATGCGCGAAACAGACTTTCAGTTTCGGCAAACGTTCCAGCACGCCACCGAAGATCAAGGCACAGGCGGCGCGCGTTTGTTCGGCCGGCATGCCTACCAGCCATGGCATCCAGTATTTCGGCATCGCCTCGCTGGCCATCATGTCCCAGGGATGGATCAGGATCGCGGCATCGAGATCCTGCGCGGCCTGGAAGAATTCAAACAGTTCCGGTGCATCGAGATTCCAGTCATTGATATGCGAACCGATCTGGATTCCCTGCAAGCCCAGCTGATCGACGCAACGCTCCAATTCCTGAATCGCCAGACGTGGCGATTGCAAAGGCACCGTGCCGATGCCGGCGTAATGCTTGCGATGATCGCGGCAGGTTGCCGCCATATGATCATTCAGGCTTTGATGCAGTTCCAAAGCGTGATGCGGTTTCGCCCAGTAACTGAACATGACCGGCACGGTCGAGATCACCTGCACCTGCACGCCGAATTTTGCGTAGTCGTTGATTCGCTCGACCGGGTCCCAGGTATTGGATTTTATCTCGCGGAAAAATTTTCCGTCTTTGTAGATATTGTGTTTGCCATCGCTGCCTTCGTGAATCACGGCAAAGCGATTGTCGCCGTACTTGGTGGCAAGGTCCGGCCACTTTTGCGGCAGGTAATGGGCGTGGGTGTCGATTTTCAGCATGTCGTTATTCTAGACCTTTGCATCATGCATTCAGGTAGGCAGCGAAAGCGGCATAAACGGGAATGCCGATGGCGAGATTGAAAGGGAAGGTAAAGCCGAGCGCAGCGGTAATGCAGCGGCCCACATTGGCATCAGGCAAAGAAGCGCGAATGGAGGCCGGTGCGGCTATGTACGAAGCGCTGGCCGTCATGGTGCCGAAGACGGTCGCGGTCGCGGTGCTCATGCCGATCCAGTGGCCTACGCTGACGCCAAGCAGGCCATGCAGCAATGGAACCGCCGTGGAATAGGTGGCCAGACGAAATGCTTCGCGTCCCACACTGCGAAGTTGGCCGGCGGCGACCATTCCCATGTCGAGCATGAAAAGCATCAAGGTGCCCTGGAAAAGCTGGACATACATGGCATCGACCCTGGCAATGCCCTCTTTGCCGGAAATGGCGCCAATGGCCATTCCGCCGATCAGCAGCAAGGCGGTTTTGCCGGTGAGTACTTCGCGAATCTGGTGCCAACGAAGGCCGTCACTGCCTTTCGCCAGTGCCAGCCCGATCAGAATCGCCGGAATCTCGAGTGCCACCACCAATGCCACCAACACTGGATCGGCTGATTGACCACCGCGTTCGGTAAATTGTTGGGCGGCAATAAAGGTAACGGCTGAGACAGAACCAAAATGTGCGGCGAGTGCCGCAGCATCGATTCGCGAATCGCGGAGCCACCATTTCGCGATGAAATAAGCACTCGTCGCGGTGGCGATGCCGGCAAGCAAGGTGACCAAAATCAGCAAGGGCAGGTTGGCCGGTGCGTTGTTGCTGAGTGCCACGCCGCCTTTCAGGCCGATGGCGAGCAACAGGAATATCGACAGGTAGGATTGGATGGCAGCGGGTATTTCCAGATCGCTGCGGACGGCACGCGCAAACATGCCCAGTGCAAAGGCCAGCACGACGGGCGATAATAAATTGCTGATTAAGAGTTCTGATGAAAACATTTTTTATTTCGTTCTTAGGAGAGACTTGTCTAAGTAGGAGGCCGCTTGCGGGCGACGATGAATGATGTGCGATGGCGATGTTTCGGTCGGGCCCAGGGCCCTCCTACAGGTACTTGGCCGGGGCCGGATTCATGTGGCCGCATTGATCGCAGCGGCGATGTTCTTTTGAACGGTAGAATTTTTCGAACACGGCCGGAAATTGCGTTTCGATATTTTCCAGTACGAAATATTCTTCATACAGCTTGTGGTTGCAGCTTTCGCAATACCACTGCAGACCGTCGAGTTCATTCGGCAGGCGCTTGCGTTCGATCACCAGCCCGATCGAATCCGGACCGCGTTGCGGAGAATGCGGGATTCTGGGCGGCAGGTAAAAAATCTCGCCAGCCTTGATCGGGATGTCGCGGTTTTTTCCGTTCTCCTGGATTTTCAGCACCATCTCGCCTTCGAGCTGGTAAAAAAATTCCGGACCTTCGTCCCAATGATAATCGGTACGTTGGTTCGGACCACCGACTACCATCACGATGAAATCGCCGTCGACGATGCATTTGTTGCCGACCGGCGGTTTCAGCAAATGCCGGTTTTCGTCTATCCACTTCTGGAAATTGAAGGCAGGTGTAATCATTGTTTCAATCCTTCAGCACGGCAGTGCATTTCAATTCGATGGCAATCGGAGTGGGTAATGCCGTGATGCCGAGAGTGGTTCGGCATGGGGCAAGTGCCGCATCGGGAAAATACTCGGCCCAAATCTGGTTATAGGTCTTGAAATCGTGTGCCATGTTGGTCAGATAGACAGTGACATCCACCAAGTCCGAAAAATCTGCACCGCTGGCGTTCAATACCGCTTTCACATTGGCGAAAACCGAATGGCATTGTGCGCTGATGTCGTAGCTTTCCAATGAATAATCGTCACGGTGAACATTGCCGGGAATGCTGTTGTCCACTGCACTGCGCGGACCAATGCCGGACAGGAAAAGCAGATTGCCGACCCGTCGTGCGTGGGGATAGTGGCCAACGGCTTTCGGTGCGGTACTGGTTTCAATGGATTTATTCATGAGACTACATGCTCGCCCAGCTTGGCCAGCGCTTTCGGATATTCCTGTGTCAGCTGTTCCTTGTTGCGAATGCTCATGTTCAGGTCGCTGATGCGGCCATCGAGCAGGCTATAAACCCAGCCATGTACCGCGAGACTCTGGCCGCGTGCCCAGGCATCTTCAACTACAGTTGTCTGGCAAACATTGACCACTTGCTCGATCACGTTCACTTCGCAGAGTCGTGCATGGCGCATGGAATCGAATTCCTGGCTCTGGATAAATGCCGAATGCTTGTTGGCGACATCGGCAATATGGCGCAGCCAATTATCGGCGAGCCCGACGCGGGTGTTCGACAAGGCAGCATGCACGCCGCTGCAGCCGTAATGACCGCAAACGATGATGTGCTCGACTTTCAGCAAATCCACCGCGAATTGAATCGTGCTCAGGCAATTCAAATCGGTGTGTACGACGACATTGGCGATGTTCCGGTGCACGAATACTTCACCCGGTTGCATGCCGGTAATCTGGTTCGCAGGCACGCGTGAATCCGAGCAGCCGATCCAGAGATATTTCGGCGCCTGCATTTTCGACAGGCGCTTGAAGAAATCCGGATCTTCGCTGCGGACTTTTTCGGCCCATTCCTTGTTCTGTTTGAGCAAATCTTGCAATGGCATGCTTTATCCCAAGTCGATGCAAATATTTTTGGTGTCGGTGAAAAACCGCATGGCGTCCAGGCCGCCTTCGCGACCAAGGCCGGATTGCTTCATGCCGCCGAATGGCGTGCGCAAATCGCGTTGCAGCCAGGTGTTGATCCAGATGATTCCGCATTCCACTGCATTGGCAACATGGTGGGCACGGCGGATATCGCTGGTCCAGATGCTGGCCGCCAGTCCATAATCGCTCGCATTGGCCAATGCCACTGCTTCGGTTTCATCCTCAAATGCCTGTAGCGTAACGACCGGTCCGAAAATTTCTTCCTGATTGGTACGGGTGTAGGGGCCGAGATTTTCGAATATGGAAGGTGCAATAAACCAGCCCTGCTCGCAACGGCCTGATGGCGCGATGGCATTGCCGCCGCATAACAGCTGGCCACCTTCGGCTTTGGCGAGTTCGATATGCGACATTACCTTGTCGAAATGGGTTTTCGAAATCATCGAACCCATTTGGGATTTGGTATCCATTGGGTCGCCGACGCGAAGATGTTTTGCCCTTTCGACAAAAGCATCGCGAATTTCCTTGTAGATCGATTTTTCGATCAGGATTCGCGAACCGCAAAGGCAAATTTGTCCGGAGTTCTGAAACGCGGATCGCATCAGGGTATCGATCAGGTTTTTTCTGGGAGCATCGGCAAAAATAATGGTGGGGTTTTTCCCACCCAATTCCAGTGACGCTTTTTTCAAGGCAGGTCCGCAATGCGCGGCAATTTTCCTGCCGACCGCCGTGCTGCCGGTGAATGAAACCGCCTTGACATCCGCATGTTCTACCAATGCTTGGCCGACTTTGTGGCCAAGCCCGTGAACGATATTCAGCACACCTTCCGGGAATCCGATTTTCTGCGCCAATTCGCCCAGCATCGCGGCCGTCACGGGTGTAATTTCCGATGGCTTGGCAATCACGCAATTGCCGGCAGCCAAAGCCGGGGCAATCTTCCAGGTGAACAAATACAGCGGTAAATTCCAGGGCGAGATGCAGGCGACAATGCCGAGCGGCGAATGCGTCGTGACATTCCAGCCAGCCTGGCCATGGTGGGATTCGCTCGAAAATTGGCTGGCACACGCAGCAAAAAAACGCAGGTTTTCGACGGCGCGGGGCATTTCGATATCACGACTCAATGCCAGCGGCTTGCCGGTATTATTGGTTTCGGCAAGCGCGAATGAATCAATGTTTTGTTCGAGTGCGTCTGCCAGTTTATTCAGCCATGCGGTACGTTCCCCGTTGCTTAATCGCGACCATTGCGGGAACGCCTTACGGGCGGCAATCACGGCGGATTCAACATCGCCTTCGTCGCTGTCCGGACAGCGTGCGATACATTCGGCAGTTGCGGGATTGATCACGTTGAGCCACGCATCGCCATGGGCGGCGGTTTGCTTGTTGCCGATGGTGTTGAAGATGGTCGCTGTCATCCCGCTAGATTAACCCGTAAGCGGCCCATCCGGACAGGTTTGTTGCTCAGGAAAAAAACTCGATGCCGACAAATTCCTCGCGGTACCAGGCAACGCGAGCGTTATAACTGGGTACCGGGCCCGGCTCGCCGAAAATATAAACGCGGCCTTCATCCTGCAGGTTGAATGGCCACGAGCGGGGGCGTGAAATCTGGCAGCCGCCCTTGGAAATATCCTTGATTTCGACCAGAAATGCCTTGCTGCCACTGACGAACATGGCATGCCCATGTTGCAGGTGGCGAGTGTGGATCCGGCGTTCGAATAGGGCCATAGGTGCGGATATTACGACATCTCGTCGATGATTTGGATGGGGATTGGCTGGGCTTGCAGGTATTGCAAGCCGATTAGCTTGCCGTCTTCCCACACCAGCATGGCTTCGGCATCGATAATATTTTCGTTGTCCATGACGAAGTACAGATTCAATACATCGTTCGGCGAAAAGTTCCAGTCTGAGGGTTTTTGAACACAGCAGCCGGTTTGAGAAAGATTTTCAAGCCGGGTAATGCAGGAATGATCTTTGGTCGCCACGATGACCTGGCATTGGTAGCTGTAACGTATGGCTCTACGTTGATCATCCATGCTCATGCAAAGCTTCCTTCACTTCAGGGCGTTGATCCTATCCTAGCGAGCCCAGTGTAATCTTAAAGTGAGCGTGTCCGTCCACCGTCCACCGGCAAATTAATGCCATTGACGTAGCCTGCTTGAGGCGATGCAAGAAAAACCACGGCTGCTGCGATTTCGGAGGCTTCAGCGAAGCGGCCTGCCGGTACGGTACTGAGCATGGCATTGGCAATTTCTTCGCTGGCTTTGTTGGTCGCAGCAGAACGTTCATGCAGAATTTGCTCAAGCCTTTGGGTGCGCGTGTAACCGGGTAGCACATTGTTGACGGTAATACCGAAAGGCCCCAGTTCGCTGGCGAGGGTTTTTGACCAGCTGGCGACTGCACCACGAATGGTATTGGAGACGCCGAGGTTTGCAATCGGTTCCTTTACCGAAGTCGAAATGATATTCACGATGCGACCCCATTGGGTATTCCGCATATTGGGCAAAACCGCCTGCACCAGTATTTGATTGGCGATCAGATGTTGCTGGAACACGGCGAGATATTGTTCTGGTGTCGCGGTGCTTGCAGCGCCACCGGCAGGGCCGGCGGTGTTGTTGATCAGGATATCGATCTTGAATGCCTTCAACATTTCATCGAGTTTATGTTTCAGGCCTTCGCTGTCGGAAACATCGGCCATCATGTAGTGGTGCTGCTGTCCATCGCAAACCAGGGGCAGGGCAAGACGCAATTCATCCAGCACCTTGCCGCGTCGCGCGAGCAAAATAATATTGGCGCCTTGATCGGCGAGACCGATCGCGCTAGCGCGGCCAATGCCTTCGGAAGCGCCGCAAACGAGAGCCGTTTTTCCCTGCAATGGATGTTGTTGCATGTTCCGCCCTCAGGTTTTTGGTTTGTCGAGTTGTTCGCGCATCATTTCGGCAATCAGCGCGCCATGATATTGATTGCTCGAAGGTAGTTGTTCAATCACCGATTCGATATTCGCTTCCGGATGATTCTGGCTTAATTTGAATTTCATCGAGATGCGTTTCGCGACCAGTCGAAAACCGACAATGCCGGCCAATTGCCTGCGATGCTCATCGCGAGTGTCGGGCTCGAATTCCCAATCACTACCCACCATGGTTTCGTTGACTTCCGTCAAATCCGAAACAATCGACGCGAGATCTTTTTCTTCGTGAGTGACTTCAAGCTCGCCATGAATATGGGCAATCGCGTAATTCCAGGTCGGTACGCGGGCTTTTTCTTCCTTGTCCGGATACCAGCCAGGTGAAATATAGGCATTTGGTCCATGGATGATCAACAAGGCTTCCAGATTGCCTTTCCATTGCGGATTTGGTTTCGCCCAATGGCCGCGGAATATGACTTCGCTTTCATTGCGTTCGTATAGAACCGGAATATGGCTTACGAATGGTTGGCCATCAACCGTGGTAATCAGGCTGGCAAAAGCATTCCACTCGACCAGACGGTCCAGTTCCAGCAGGTCGGTCTCGGCGAAATATTTCGGCGTGTACATGGTTTTGCGTTTCAGTTTGTTTCGGGCAGGGTACGCATCATGTAGGGCACGATTTCATTGTCGTCATCGGCTTCCGGTGGCACCAGATCTTCCAGCAAAATGCCGAATTGTTCGGCATCGTCGTCATCCATGCCATCCAGCGAACGGAATTCCGCGTCCATCAAGGCTGCTGCGGCGATTTCATGGCTTTCATAGACCAGTGTGTTACCGGTCGAATCGAACACGTGGGCAATGCCGCTGTCGAATACGCGCAAGCGTGCCCAAACGAGTTGACGATGGAAAATCGTCAGCCACCATTGTTCGTGTTCGATGATGAATTCGTCCGGGTTTTGTTCTTTTTCGAAATTGTCCGACATGACTCTGAACCTCAATTTTTGAATGTAATGGCGATCGCCGTGCCTATGATGCCCACCAGCGTTATCCAGCCCATTACGGCAGCATTACCGGCGAACAGGTTCATGCCGGAGTCCTTGAATTTCCTGAAACCAAAACACATCAGCCACCAGCTGTAGGACATCCCGCCATCTTCGGTGCCGCTTTCAAATCCGTACTTTTTATCGAGTTGATGTCGATACGCCAGCACGCGAAAACCGAAATGGCCAGGACCCGCGGAGCCCGTCAAACCGAGAAAAAGAAAAAGCCAGATGGAATTCATGTGTTTTGCTTGTTAATACGTCGCCGAACCGGGTGCACGTGGATACGGAATGGCATCACGAATATTTTGCAGGCCGCAGACATATACCATCAGGCGTTCGAAACCGAGGCCGAAGCCGCAATGCGGCACGGTGCCGTAACGGCGGAAGTCGCGGTACCACTCGTAATGCGAGGGTTCCAGACCGAATTGCAACATTCGTGAGTCGAGAATATCCAGACGCTCTTCGCGTTGGCTACCGCCGATGATTTCGCCAATGCCAGGTGCCAATACATCCATCGCTGCCACGGTTTTGCCGTCGTCATTCAAGCGCATGTAGAACGCCTTGATCTGTTCGGGATAATTGGTGACGACGACCGGGCGGCCGATGTGTTTTTCGGTCAGCCAGCGTTCGTGTTCGGTTTGCAGGTCCAGACCCCATTCGACCGGATAGTCGAACTTCTGGCTGGATTTTTGTAGCAGGGTAATCGCTTCGCTGTAATCGATGCGCTCGAACGGCGATTTGATGAAATTCTCGAGTTTGGCGATCGCGCCTTTTTCAACGCGCTCATCGATGAACTGCATGTCGTCCATGCGTTCATTCAACACGGCCTTGAAAATGTATTTCAGGAAGGCTTCGGCCAGATTCGCGTCGTCGTTCAAATCGGCAAACGCCATTTCCGGCTCGATCATCCAGAACTCGGCCAAATGCCGGGTCGTGTGCGAATTTTCTGCGCGGAAGGTTGGGCCGAATGTGTACACCTTCGACAATGCCAAACAGAAAGCTTCGACATTCAATTGGCCCGATACGGTCAGGAACACTTCCTTGCCGAAAAAGTCTTTCGAGAAATCGATTTCACCTTTTTCAGTGCGCGGCAAGTTCATCATGTCGAGTGTGGATATGCGGAACATCTGGCCTGCGCCTTCGGCATCCGACGTGGTGATGATCGGCGTGTTGATCCAGCAAAAGCCTTCTTCATGGAAGAAGCGGTGAACTGCTTGCGACATGCAGTTGCGTAAGCGCGTGACGGCGCCGAACAAGTTGGTGCGTGGACGTAAATGGGCGTATTCGCGCAAATATTCCATCGTGTGCTGTTTTGGCTGCATCGGGTAGGTCAGGGGTTCTTCGACCCAGCCCACGACTTCGATTTTCGAAGCCTGAATTTCGAAGCTTTGTCCCTTGCCCTGGGAGGCCACCAGAACGCCCGTGGCAATCACGCTGCAACCAGTGCTCAGACGTTTCACTTCGCTTTCGTAATTATCCAAAATGGCGGGGGCGACTACCTGGATGGGGTCAAAGCAGGAGCCATCGCTGACAGTCACGAAGCTCAAACCCGCATTTGAGTCACGGCGGTTTCTGACCCAGCCACGAACGGTAACTTCACTCCCGGCAACGACCTTGCCGGCGAGCGCCTTTTGAATACTGACGACTGCCATCCTTGAATCCTTGAAAAAAGAGCTTATCTAAGCCCTTAAGAATAACCTTTACCGGCCCATTCACGTAATACCGTTATAATTTGTCTAACCGAATCGAGTACAAAATCATGGCTGTCACCTTAAGTTCCAACGCTTTAGCCCGGGTTCGCGAATATCAGGCCCAAACACCGGGTTCGATCGGTTTGCGCTTTGGCGTGAAGAAAAGTGGTTGCTCGGGTTGGGCCTATGTCATTGATATGGCGCAGGATCGCAAGCCAGATGACTTGGTATTCGTGCAGGACGGTATTGAAGTGCTGGTTGATCCGTTAAGCCTGCCGCAGGTGGATGGCACCGAAATTGATTTCGTGAGCCAGGGCTTGAATCAGCAATTTATCTTCAAGAATCCGCGCATGGCTGGCGAATGCGGCTGCGGCGAGAGCTTCACGACTGATGAATCCGCCATTTAATCGCGTCAATGAAGCCGACTTTCTTTAAGAAGCCCGGCGATTTTCAGGCCTGGTTGGCCAAACATCATCACGATCACAAAGAACTGCTGGTCGGTTTTTACAAGAAAGACTCGGGAAAACCCAGCATCACCTGGCCTGAATCAGTGGATGAAGCGCTTTGTTATGGCTGGATTGACGGGGTTCGCAAGTCGTTTGACGAGATCAGCTATACGATCCGGTTCACTCCGCGCAAGACGACCAGTATCTGGAGTCTGGTCAATATCAGGAAAGTCGAGGTCCTGACGGCCGAAGGCCGCATGCAGGCGGCGGGAATTCAGGCCTTTGCCGCCCGAAAAGACAGCAAGTCTGGCGTTTACGCCTTTGAACAAAAGCCGGTTGACCTGCCTGAGGAATTCGTGAAAATCTTCAGTAAAAACAAGGCTGCGTGGACGTTTTTCCAGGCCCAGCCGCCTTCCTATCAAAGAACTCTGGTTTGGTGGGTGGTGAGCGCGAAGCAGGAGGCTACTCGCAAATCGCGTCTCGACAAGCTGATCGAAGCCTCGGCCCAAGGCCTGCGTGTGCGATAGCCCGAATCAGGCCTAAAACTTCTTTTAATTCTTATACTTGCTTGCTTTAAGTCTATTGCGGCTGGCATAATATGCGGCTCCCTGACCAAGCTCCATCTCGGGGACCCTTGCTCCACGACCTGCTTTATTTTCAATGTCGGGGGCTGTTTGGCCGAAAGGCCGCATCCTTAAGGAATTAACCATGCGTCATTATGAAGTCGTATTCATGGTCCATCCGGACCAAAGCGAACAAGTGCCAGCCATGATCGAGCGTTACAAATCGCTGATCGAAACCGATGGCGGCAAGATCCACCGTCTGGAAGATTGGGGCCGTCGTCAATTGGCTTATCCAATCGCCAACCTCGTCAAAGCCCATTATGTTCTGATGAACATCGAATGTGGCCAAAAAGTCTTGGCAGAACTGTCCGACAGCTTCCGTTACAACGACGCCGTACTGCGTCACGTTGTACTGAAAACCGAAGAAGCCGCCACCGAACAATCTTTGATCATGAAGAACAAAGATGAAAAAGGTGACCGTCGTCGTCGCGATGACGATGTGATGTTGGGTGATGCGGACGGCGTTGACGCCGACGCAGAATCTGAAGTCGATGCTGTTTAAGCCAGGAGCCTGACATGTCTAAATTTTTCCGCCGTCGTAAATTCTGCAAATTCACTGCCGAAGGCATTACGCATATCGATTACAAAGATCTGAACACCTTGCGCCAGTACCTGACCGAGAACGGCAAAATCGTTCCTAGTCGCATCACCGGCACCAAGGCCAAATATCAGCGTCAGCTGACATCGGCAATCAAGATCGCACGCGAACTCGCGTTGATCCCGTATTGCGACAACCACAACATCTAATAATCACGTCCTTACGGACAGCTACAGTTGCAGGCTCCGGCCTGCTAACGTAACGGAGTAATAAAATGCAATTGATTCTCTTACAAAAAGTGACCAACCTCGGTGGTCTCGGCGACCAAGTCGACGTGAAGCCGGGCTACGGCCGCAACTTCCTGATCCCGACCGGCAAGGCAGTTCCTGCCAATGCCACCAACATCGCAACGTTCGAAGCCAAGCGCGCCGAATATGAAGCAAAAGCCAATGCAACGCTGGCCGCTGCCGAAGCACGCAAAGCCGCACTCGAAGGCGCAACCGTGACCATCAATGCGAATGCATCGACCGAAGGCAAGTTGTTCGGCTCGGTCGGCGCCCGCGATATCGCAGAAGCCTTCACTAAAGCCGGCCACAAGCTGGAAAAAGCCGAAGTCATCATGGGCGAAGGTGCAATCCGTCGCACCGGCGAATTCGACGTAGTCGTGCATCTGCATGCCGATGTTGAAGTCAAAGTCAAAGTGATCGTAGCTCCAGAAGCCTAATTGGCTTCTGCAGTTCAATGAAAAGCCGCCGAAAGGCGGCTTTTTTTGTAGGGGCGCCTGCTTGCTGCGCCCGCTTTTGCTCTGATATTGATTTCCACAGCAAGAGCGGGCGCAGCAAGCAGGCGCCCCTACGTCGGCGTTCATTAAAATCTCAAAGGCTGAGATTGAAATATGGTCTTATCCACAGGGTTATCTGCAACACCTTTGTTCAAATCAAAGTAGCATCGACAATCTGAGAAACCAAAAGAAAACTTATGTCAGCACGCCCCGATTCAGTCCGTTCCGATAGCAAGATAGATGCCTTGCGCTTGCCGCCGCAATCGGTGGAAGCCGAACAGGCGGTGATCGGTGGTTTGATGCTGGCACCTGAGTCGCTGAATATCCTCGGCGACGCCTTGTCGGAAGAAGATTTCTATCGGCGCGACCACCGTCTGATCTATCGCGGTATCCGCGAGCTGGCGGAAAAAAACAAACCTTTCGACGCCGTGACACTCGGCGAATGGTTTGAGGCGAATAATCTGTCAGAACAGATCGGCGGTAATGCCTATCTGATCGAACTGGCGAGTACCACCCCCTCGGCCGCCAATATCAAGGCCTATGCCGAAATCGTGCGCGAAAAATCGGTGTTGCGCCAATTGATCGAGGCCGGCACCGAAATCGTCAACGACAGCTTCCGTCCCGATGGTCGCGAAGTCACCGAATTGTTGGCGAAGGCAGAGCAACACGTTTTCAAGATTGCCGAGCAGGGCGAGCGTGGCAAAAAAGGTTTCGTGCCCGTACGCACCGCGATGGTCGAAGCTTTCGAACAACTGCGCCAACGCTACGAAAACCAGGGCGCGATTACCGGCTTGCCGAGTGGTTTCCACGATCTCGATAACTTGACCTCGGGTCTGCAGAATTCCGATCTCATTATTCTCGCAGCGCGTCCCGCGATGGGTAAAACCACGCTGGCCTTGAACATCGCGGAATTCGCCGCGCTGAAAACCAAGAAAGCGGTGGCGGTGTATTCGATGGAAATGTCGTCCTCGCAATTGGCCTTCCGCCTGATTTCATCGATTGGCAGAATCAATGCCCAGCGTTTGAAAACCGGCATGCTGGAAGACGAAGATTGGTCGCGAGTTAACATGGCGATCAAGATGTTGTCGGAAGTCAAAATCTTTATCGACGATACGCCGGCATTGTCGCCTTACGATCTGGCATTCCGTGCCCGTCGTTTGAAACGTGAACATGATCTGGGCTTGATCGTGGTCGACTATTTGCAATTGATGCAGGTGCCTGGCAACAAGGAAGGCCGCGTCAACGAAGTCTCGGAAATTTCGCGTTCCTTGAAAGCACTGGCGAAGGAATTGAATATTCCGATTATCGCTTTGTCACAGTTGAATCGTGGTTTGGAAAGTCGCACCGACAAGCGCCCGATCATGTCCGACTTGCGTGAATCCGGCGGTATCGAACAGGACGCCGACATCATCATGTTTATTTACCGCGACGATTACTACCACAAGGATTCGGCGGAAAAGGGTTTGGCCGAAGTCATCATCGCCAAGCATCGTAACGGCCCGACCGACACGATCAAGCTTAAATTCTTTGGCGAATACACACGCTTCGACAATCTGGCCCGGGATTCCATGGGAAGTTTTGAGTAGTTGATCGACTATAAATATGCTTTGTGGGAGCTGCTTTAGCAGCGATTTAATGCGTCTATCTTCGATGTTGGTTGATCGAAGAGTTATAGATCTTATCGCTGCTAAAGCAGCTCCCACAGGCGGTAAAGTTTCCTAGATTTTATAAGCCATCGTCAGCGTGTTTAGATGCACTCGCTCCTCATCACGCAGGAACGGCGAAATCAACATCATTACTTGCACGATGCCGTTGCGGATGGCTTCCTGCTCGTCTTTGTCGCCACGAACGCTGGCGTAATTTAGCCAGAAAGTCGCGATCACCAGGATGTTGGTTGCGGTGCCTTCAATTTCGGTGCCGGAAGCACGCATTACGCCAGCCTGTACGAGTCCGCGCATCACTGTGGTCGCATTGCCGGCTGCACGTTTCAGAATGCGGGCAAAACGCATTCGCAAATGGCGGTTGCGGCTGAGAATATCCACCAGGTCACGATATAAAAAACGGTATTCCCAAATGCATTCGAAAACCAGATGCAGTTGCAGCCAGATATCTTCCAGATTCGGCAAGCGACCTTCGGGCGCTACCAGTGCCGAATCCATGCGTTCTTCGTAACGCTGGAACAACTGCTCGATGATGTCGTCTTTGTTGCGGAAGTGGTAATACAAATTGCCCGGTGAAATTTCAAGTTCATCGGCAATATGATTCGTGGTGACGTTTGGCTCGCCTTGCAGATTGAACATGGCAAGCGAGGTGTCGAGAATCCGTTGGCGCGTTTTGGGAGCTGCCATGGTGGATTAGCTGACCAATTTCTTGACGAGGTCGATGTATTTCTTGATGGCGTCGTCTTGCTTGGTGCCGGCGAGTTTTTCCCAAGCTTCGTATTTTGCGGTACCGACGAAATCGAAAAAGCCCGGTTTGTCGCCTTTCACGTCGCCTTCCGAACCTTGTTTATACAGCGCGTAGAGTTTCAGCAAGGTGTCGTTATCAGGTTTTTCTTTCAGGCTTTTGACATCTTTGGTGGCTTGTTCGAATTTTGCTTGCAGATCGTCTTTTGCGGCGGCCATGACAGGTTTCTCGGGACAGGTCGGAAGCCCCAATGAAAGCACGGCGGATGAAGCCGGTCAACGCATCTTAAAATTAGGGTTTGTAAGATTGGCTCAGGTCTGGCAATTTAGTGGCCTGGGCCAGGCAGTCGCCGGCCGTTGACTAGCCAGAGTGGGGGAATTCATGAGCTATTTCGTTACCGGTGCCACCGGTTTTATCGGTCGTTTCCTGGTCAGTAATTTATTGAAGCGCAAGGGCACTATCCATGTATTGGTGCGCAAGGGCTCGGAAAAAAAATTCAATACCATCGCCGATTCGATGGGCTGGGACAAAAAACGTGTGATTCCGGTCACAGGTGATTTGTCGAAACCCAAGCTTGGCTTGACGGCGGTGCAACTCAAGGCGCTGACCACCAAAAAGATCCAGCATTTCTTCCATCTTGCCGCGATCTACGATTTGAGCGCGGACGGTGCATCGCAACAAGTCGCCAATATAGACGGCACCAAGCATGCGATTGAATGCGCGACGGCCATCAAGGCCGGTTGTTTCCATCACACTAGCTCGATCGCGGCGGCGGGTTTGTACCGCGGCATTTTCCGTGAAGACATGTTCAAGGAAGCCGAGGATCTAGACAACGATCCGTATTTCCGTACCAAGCACGAGTCGGAAGGACTGGTCCGCAAAACCTGCAAGATTCCCTATCGCATTTATCGACCTGGCTTTGTCGTCGGCCATTCGAAGACCGGCGAGATGGACAAGATCGATGGCCCTTACTATCTCTTCACCCTGATCAAGAAAATCCGCCAGACCTTGCCGCAATGGGTTCCTACCCTGGGCATCGAAGGCGGCAGCATGAATATCGTGCCGGTCGATTTCGTTGCGGACGCGATGGATCATATCGCCCACAAGAAAGGACTGGACAAGGGCTGCTTCCACTTGGTTGACCCTAACGCCATGCGCATCGGCGAGATCATGAATGTGTTCTGCCGTGCAGCCCACGCGCCGGAGATGACGATGCGTCTCGATGCCCGCATGTTGGCCGTGGTGCCTTCCGCGGTTCGAGGTGCAGTGATGAATCTGCCGCCGGTCAAACGCTTCAGCAATATGTTGCTCAAGGATTTGGGTATTCCGCAGCAGGTAGTCAAAAACATTACGTATCCAACCCGTTTTGACAGCCGCGAAACCGAGCGTGCCCTGAAAGGCAGCAAGATTTCGGTGCCGGAACTGGAAAGCTATGCCTGGCGTTTGTGGGATTACTGGGAGCGCCATCTCGATCCGGATCTGTTCGTCGACCGTTCCCTGCGCGGCAAGGTAGAAAACAAGGTCGTGCTGATCACAGGTGGTTCGTCGGGTATCGGTCGTTCGTCGGCGATCAAGATTGCCGAAGCGGGTGCGAAGGTCATTATCGTGGCGCGTGGCGAAAAAGAACTGACGGAAACCCGTGATGAAATCGTCGCGCTGGGGGGCAAATGCTGGGCCTATACCTGCGATTTGACCGATATGGCTTCTTGCGATGCCTTGGTGAAAACCGTCCTGACGGATCACAAACACGTGGATATTCTGGTCAATAACGCCGGTCGTTCGATTCGCCGTTCGGTCGAAGCCAGCTATGACCGTTTCCACGATTTTGAACGCACCATGCAATTGAATTATTTCGGATGCCTGCGTCTGATTATGGGTTTCCTGCCGGTGATGACCGAACGCAAAAAAGGCCATATCGTCAATATTTCCTCGATCGGCGTATTGGCCAGTTCGCCGCGTTTTTCGGCGTACGTGGCTTCGAAAGCGGCGCTGGATGCCTTCAGCCGTTGCGCCCAGGCCGAGTTCAGCGGGAAGAATATCGCGTTCACCACGATCAATATGCCATTGGTGAAAACACCGATGATCGCACCGACCAAAATGTACGATTCGATTCCGACATTGACACCGGAAGAAGCGGCTGACATGGTGGTGAAGGCGATTATCGAGCGTCCAAGCCGCGTGGCGACACGGATGGGCATTTTCGCGGCGACACTGAATGCACTCGTGCCGAAAGCCTACGAGGTGATCATGAACACCGCGTTCGAAATGTTCCCGGATTCGCAAGCGGCGAAGGGCATGAAAGGACGCGGGGAAGCCGAGAAGCCGACCAACGAGCAGATTGCGTTCGCCGCTGTCATGCGTGGCGTGCACTGGTAAATCGACCTGTTTGCAGAAAATAAAAAAACCCGCGAAAGCGGGTTTTTTTTATGAGTTATCTTAATGGCTTACAAGCATTGCCTGAATCGCACCGGCACATTGCTGCCGGGAGGCGGATCCAGTTGCAGGCGGGTATATCGTAATTCTTCATGCTGGGTAAGAATCCGGCAGATTTGGTCGATCAATGTCTTGTCGTCGTTTTTTTCCGTATTCAGATTTAACTGCAAGGTCGAAGCGCTATACCAAATGGCCGAATTGACTTCAGGCATTGCCGCGATTGATTTTGCGCTGTCGGCTTTGCGTTGTGCCAGTTGCGCCTCCGTCAATTTGTCCACTTCGGCCATTGCCTTGGCCGTGGCATCAAGCTTTGCGGCCGTTGGGTCGATGGATTTGTTGGCATTGGCGATAGTCTGTTTTGCCTGTTCGCTGATTTTGTCGGGTTCCTTGTTTTCCATGCCACCCAATCCGCCAAAGGCAAAAAAGCTGATGATCGCAACCGCGACACTGATGGCCGCGCCCAACTGCACTTTCGATTTAGTTTGAGCGCTGGCTTGCGAGCGAACGGTGTCCAGGGTATTGCTCGATAAAAAACCTTCGATCCGCGGCCAGAGAGCATTGCCGTCAATTAGCATGATGTCGTAACGGCTGGCAACGTCTTTGGCCATGCTTTCGATGGTGCCAAGAGTCACCAGAATTCCCTTGCTGGCTCCAATCAGCTGGACGCCATTGGCAAAGTCACGGATATTCGCTTCGCCCAGATGGTAGGCCGTGCCATGTTTATAGCTCAAAAGCGTGAGAGCCGAACCTTTCTTCAACAGGAATTCGGTACCGCCATCACCTGGTTGCCGGCTGGATATTTCTTCGCGATAGCCCTCTTTTTCAAGCGATTGAATAACCAGGCCAACACATTCGCGCCACTTCATGGCAGCCAGCGTACCCACGCCAGTCTGGATTTCCGCCTGACGGCGCTTGATGATGCCAAACCACCAGAAGCAGAGCAGAAAACACACAAGCCCGATAAATATGGCAATCAATATGGGGCTGATGGCAGACATGCAAAGGCTCCGGGGCGGTAAACAGAGGGGGGGGGGCATTGTAACGTGTCGTCGGCGTCTTGGCCGCATCATTACGGGCAAAAAAATGCCCGGATCAGGGCCCGGGCAAAAACTCGACTAGTGATAGTGAGAGAGTATATGGAGATGGCCCGCCAGTCTGAAGGGCGTAAGGGGAGGGATCTGACGTACTTCGTTTTTAGACTGGCGGGCGCAACTGTTTAGTAAGCAGCCTTGGTTATTGATCAGGCTTCTTCGCTAGGAGCAATAGGCTTCACTGCTTGAGGCAGGGCAGCCTTGCGGGCTGCGGGCTTGGCTTTTGCAACCAGTTTTTTGCTGGTTTTGGCAGCTGGCTTGACTTGCTTGATGGCTTTTTTGGCGGCAGGTTTAGCTGTCTTGACCGCTTTTTTTGCAGCAGGTTTGGCCACTTTCGCTACTTTCTTCGCAGGCGCTTTACCAGGCTTGACGGCTTTCACCGAGGCTTTGGCATCAGGCTTGCCACCTTGTTTGCGCAGCAAATCGGTTAAACCGTTGACGCGCGAAGTGAGGTCAGACAAATCTTCGCTGCTCGGAACGCCGAGGCGATTCAAGGCGCGCTGCACGCGCTCTTCGAATACTTTTTCCAGACGATCCCAGGTGTCGGTTGCACGTTCACGTGCAACACCGACGCGGTTCTCGACGGCGTCACGCACTGCATCCACTTTGCCACCGGCGAGCTTGCGGGTATGTTGTTCGATATTCATGCCTTCCTTGACGAGGGCTTCGAACAACTTGGAGCCTTCACCTTGGGCGCGATTGAAGGCACCCATGCCGGCCATCCAGATTTGTTGTGCGGAATCCACGATCGATTTCGACATGTGTTCTGCTTGTGCTTTCAAATCCGATGCCGGACCCGAGTGACCGGTAGATTTGCTGCGCGTTGATTTTTTGAGCTTTGCCATGAGAATTCCCTCCGAAAGGCTTTATGTGTTGCGGATTTTTCACGCTATGTCTAGAGCTTTCACACCAGAGACAAAGGCAAAATATTGTTTTGATGAAGCGCTCATCCGAATTTCGGATGGGTACAAAAAATGCGTTTAAGCCGATGATTCACGATACGCACCGGCATTGATGGAACGTTCGATATCGTCAAGCGCACGTCGCAAGCGTGCGGTGGCATCCGTTTGGCGAATCGGTTTTTCTAGCCCATTCATGAAGGAACTCGATGCATTCGCCAGCACATCTTCGCGCAATTTCAAGCCGTGTTTCGCGAGTACAGGCGCGAGTTCCGCCTTGCGTTTTTCAAGATCCCGCAAAGTGGTCTGATAGGCATGTTCGCAAACGCGCTGGCGCGAATCGAAGCTGAAAACATTGGTAAAAAACATTTCGCCGTCATCATCATTTGGTTCAAAGACCATCTGGTCAACATCGGGGTATTGTTGTGCGTATTTTGCCAAGCCCACTTGCATGCGAGATTGCAGCAAAGTGCGGAAGGTTTGCGACAACACGACAGGTAGCCCGCCTTCGGCCAGTTTTTTCATTCCTTCAGGTTGTGATTTCGCCGTGCTGGCATTGAACGGGACGAATGGATTGATGCCGATCATCAAATCGATGCCATGGTCGAGTACCACCGAGGCATGCATGGTCCGTCGCAAAGCGCCGTCGACAAAATGGTGTCCGCGAATGTCGACCGGAGAATAAAGTCCCGGCAAGGCGGCGCTGGCCTGTATCGCTTGCGAAATGGGTACGTCGTCCCAGCCGGGGCCTCCGAAACGCACGGCTTCGCCGCTATCAAGATCCACTGCAACCACATACAGGGCACGATCCAGCGTGCGGAAATCGTTGCTGCGGCCATGCATCGTAAATATCCGGCGCAGGAAGGTTTCAATTTCCTTGTTGTTGAAAACGCCCGTTGGAACTGCGCTGCTGAAACGACCAATCACATCGCTGAGCTTCGCTCCCATGGGGTCCGACAGCACTTCTCGCCACCAGTCAAAAAAGATGGCAGGGATCGAAGCTGTTCGTTTGAGATATTCGGCGAATGCCGGCTGCAGGAAAATCTCCGGACGAAAACGGATGTTCTTGCTGTCGCCGGTGATAAAAATCCGGCAAATTTCCGCCGTGCTGAGGCGATTGGCCAGACCCGCAGCAAGGAATGCGCCCGAACTGACTCCGACATAGACCTCGAGGCGGGTCAAATCCAGTCCCTCGATGGCGGCATCCAGGGCCCGCAATGCACCTAGCTCATACATGCCGCCAATCGGGCCTCCACCGGCGATGGCCAGTCCGATGCGGCCCTGGCTGGATGGGGAGTTTTTTGCGGGTTGTAGAACGAGCATGCAGATAAAGCCGATCGGGAAGACGGTAGAATTGTAGCCTGCATAATCCGCGAAACAAGGAAACTCTTCACGAAACCCCATGACTCAGGCCCTTAGACAAGCATTGGCAAAGCGTTTGAACTGGCAAAAACGCATGAATAACCCGGAGGCGGAGCCACGGCTGAGCTTGCCGACCTTGGGGCCATTGCGTCGCTGGCAGTCAAATCGGTTGAGGATGAGTTTCGCCGGAATTCTGGCCGACCCGAAAATGCGCCCGGCGGGCGAATTCTTTTTGATCGATCTGTATGCCGACAAGGATTTTTCCGCGCGTGATCGCGATGCCGCAAAAATATTGCCGATGATGGCCAGGATTTTGCCGCAAAGTCTGCTGCAGGCTGCGGTAGACACGATCGAGCTGGCGGTTCTGAGCCATGCCTTTGATCTGGCCATGGCTGACGCAATCCGTCTGAACAAGAAGGGTGATATCGATCTTTCCCGTTACACAGCAGCCTATCGTGAAGTGGGTTGCCCTCGTTTGCGGCGCCATCAAATCGATCTGATCATCCGGGTCGGAAAAAACCTTGATGCAGCTGTCCAGAAACATGGAGTGTATAAATTGCTGAAAGCATCAAGGACTCCTGCCAGGTTGGCGGGTCTGCAGGAATTGCAGGGCTTTCTTGAAAGAGGGTTTGAGGCTTTTGCCCAATTGCAGGGGGCGGATGCATTTCTTGAAAAGGTGGCTGCCAGCGAATACCGGATTTCCGCAAGTCTGTTTGCAGGCGAGAAAGATCCCTTTGCCTGATTGCCTATCGGGGCTTATTTGAATTCATCATCCAGATAGCGGTGAATCTCTTTTTCGACCGAACTCCTGATCATCATCAGCATGAAGCTCAGGTTGACCGAAACATGGACATCCTTGGCACTGACCGCGATATGGCCATCGACGCCGGAACGACTGAAGTTGAGTGTATTGCCGGACCATTCGTATTCCACATCGAATTTTTCGGCGATATGCGCTGCGACCCGTTCTACCGCTTTCTTTGCGTCTTTCAGGGGTTTGCCGTGGGTGCGTTGTATATCAATGCTGGCCATGAATACCTGTCTAGGTCTGGGTAGGAATAGGTCAGTCCTATTCTGAGGTGTTTTTTCGTTTTAACAAGAGCTTTGCCTTGGGAACTGCGGACTCAAGATTGTGTTAAATTTGCTTCCACAAGGAGACCCTATGCAGCTCAGCTTCCCCAATGGCGAACATCGCGATGTCAATTTTGAAACGGGGGAAGTGACCATTGGCTCGCGGCCGGACATGCTCGTCAGCCTTCCGAAAAGCGGATTGTCGTCGCATCATGCCAGCATCATTGCGGATCGTCGCGGGCTATGGCTGAAAGTCTTGCCGGGTAGTCAGGCGATCCATTTGAACGGCAGGCCAGTCAAGCAATTGGCGATGTTGCGTGTTGGTGATCTGCTTTGTTTTGACCAGATCAGAATCCAGTTACGGGATACCGATGCCAAGGCAATCCAGCGCAATATCCCCGAGAATGCTCCGCATACCTTGAATGAAACCCAGCAGGTGAGTGCGGCTCGTGTTTTGTTGCGAGGCTTGAGCGGTCAGCATTTCGGCAGGATCTACGGACTTGGTCAATCCACAGTTGCTGGGCTCAGGCGTCAATGCCGACATCGTCATCGAAGATGCTTCCGTGGCAGAAAAGCATGCGCAAATCGAATTGCATGGCGACAAGGTAGTTTTACGTGCGGCGAATCCGCAAGCCATCAGCTTTGTCAACGGCGTTCCGGTAACGGATGCCCTGTTGTCACCCGGTGATCAGATTGTCATCGAGCAATCCCGTTTCATGCTTGAGGCGCCGGGCTTGCCATTGAGGGGACGTGATGTTGCCGTGCCGTCGGGCACCGTGGCCCACACTCAGACTATCCAGGCAGTCAAATCAAAGACTCCGGTCGAACATCGGTCTACACAAGTCGAGGAGCCCGAAACTGCACAACACGGCAGTGAAGATACCAGTGCCTTATGGTGGCTGATTGCGGCGGCGGCCATTCTGGCGGCATCCCTCACGGCTTTGCTTGTCTATGCTCCGCGCGGGGGGCTTTGACTGCAATCGGCCTGCTTGAGCCTGATTCGTCAAAGCATCGCATGCATCTGATCGATGCTTTCAAAACCTCAATAAGCCCGGTCGGCATTCTCAGTGCTGCAGACGGTGCATTCCAGGAAGCAAATCCGGCCTTTCTGAAGGCTTTTGGTTATCGTCTTGATCAATTGGTCGGCTTTACCCCGATAGAAGTGGGTTTATGGAATGACCTCGAATTTCGTGCCAAGTCCTGGGGCATGCTTCGAACCGAAAAAAGAATTGTCCAGCTCTTCGCCGCCATTCGTTGTGCCGACGGATCCGTCGTGGATTATCTGCTGAATGCGGAATATATCGAATACAACGATCAGGTCTGCATCCTGTTTGTCCTGCATCCGCTGCAAGACAAGGCTTTGGCGCCAATCGACCATGTGACGGACCAGTTTTACCGGTCGCTGTATCTGACGGCGACCGAAGGGCTTTACAGAGCATTGCCTACCGGCGGTTTTATCGAAGCGAACCCCGCGCTGGCGAGAATATTCGGTTATGACAATCCGGTGGACTTCCTGAATGCGAATGCGGACAGCATGCGTTCGATTTACGTCGAACCGGACCGTCTTGATGAAATTTATGCCGATTTGAAAAAGCATGGCCGGGCTACCAATGTACGCCTGCAGGTTTTTCGCAAAGACCGCAGCAAGATCTGGATAAATGAAAACGTCCGCAATATTTATAATGACGATGGCCTTCTGATCTTCCAGGAGGGCTCCATCACTGATATTACTCAGCAGGTAGAAGCCGAAAATGTACTGCGGCAATCGCAGGAGCTTTATCAGGCCCTGCTGGAACATAGCCGCGATGGTGTCTACCTGATTCAACAGGGAATCATCAGGTTTGCCAACCAGGCCCTGGCGGAAGCATTGGGCTACACGCTTGATGAATTGGTTGGCACCCGTTACATGAATCTGATTGCATCCGAAGACGCGGATGAGCAAGCGCAAAGGAAAGCCGAACGCGAAAGCGGGTATCGCGGTTTGCAGACCTATGAAATCCACCTGCTACACAAGAATGGTTCACATCGTCTGTTCGAGGTTCGGGCTGCAGCGGTAGATTACCAGGGCGCCATTGCTTCTACCGGCACGATGCGCGATGTGACCGAAGAGCGTGGTTACATGATGGTGCTGAAAGAGGCGGAACGCCGGTATCGCGAGTTATTCGAGAACGTACCCAGTGGCCTGTTTGAAAGCGCGCTCGATGGTTCGGTCATCAATGCCAACCCGACCATGGCGAAAATGCTGAAATACGAGAATGTCGAAGAACTGAAACGTCACGTGAAAAATACGATCGATGTCTATGCTGATCCGAAGGAGCGTGACTATCTGGTGCGGCTTGGAAAAACCGAAGGTGGCTTCAGTGAGCATATTACGCAGCTGCTGGATCGCCATGGTAACCGCCGATGGGTCAGCGCCAGTGTTCGCCTGATTCGCGACGAGCATGGCAACCCGAGCAGCTTCGCCGGCTCGTTAGTGGATGTCGACGAGCGAGAACGCATGCAACAGGCGCTGGCAAGCTCAGAGAGCAAGTACCGTACCTTGGTTGAACATAGCCAGGTGGGCGTATTCATTCTGAAAGAAACGACTCTGGTCTATTGCAACCAGACCCTGCTGACAATGACCGGTTATGAAGAGCATGAGGTACTGGGCAAGCAAATCATCGAGTTTATTGCTCCCGAAGATTTGGAAGCTGCCCTGGTAAGATTCAATCGCCTGCAAATGGGTGAGCCGGTCGATCGCGAATACGATATAGGCCTGATTCGCAAAGATGGTCAGAGGCTCTTTATTCACGCCAGCATCGGTGAAGTGATGATGGATGGCGAACGGCATCGTACCGGCACGATGCTTGATGTCACGAAACAACGCGAAGCCGAACGCAAACTACGCTTTCATGCAACCCATGATGCGCTCACCGGGCTGCCCAACCGGATGTATTTCACTTTGCAGTTGGCCGACAGGATCCGCTCCGCGATTGCGTCGGAAAATTACGATTACGCGATTCTGTTTCTTGATCTGGATGGGTTCAAATGGGTGAACGACAGCTTGGGCCACAATGCCGGTGATCGGCTGTTGATAGAAATATCCCGGCGCCTTGAAAGCCAGCTTCGCGGGCTTTGCACGATTGCTCGTTATGGCGGCGATGAATTCACGCTGCTGCCGATTGGTGATTGCGATGAAGTGCAGGCGAGCAAACTGGCAAGGGTTGTTTTGCGGGTGTTCGAGCAGCCGTTTGATGTAGGCAGTCAGTTGGTCTTTTCAAGGGCCAGTATCGGCGTGGTGGTGGGGCGAAATGAATACATAACCCCGGACCAGCTTATTCGTGATGCCGACACCGCCATGTATCGTGCGAAGGCGGGCGGCAAATCGGCTTTCGTGATATTCGACGATCGCATGCATCAGCAGGCAAAGCAGCGCTTCGAACTCGAGAACGATTTCCGCGTCGCCTTTGAACGCAACGAATTCCTTTTGCACTTCCAGCCGATCATGCATTTGCAAACCGGCGAAGTGTTGGGCGCGGAGGCGCTTGTTCGCTGGCTGCATCCGACCCGTGGCCTGCTGTTCCCAATCGATTTTCTGAGCATAGCCGAAGAAACAGGTCTGATCGCCGAGCTGGATACCTGGGTCATGCGGAATGCGGCGTATTATCTTTCGCTGTGGCGCAAGCAATTTCCGCGACATCAGGAATTGTTCGTGAACGTGAATGTGGATGAAAAGCAGCTTACTTCCGCCGAGATCATCGAAGAGGTCAGGATGGTGCTTGAACGTTTCAACTTGCCGCCAAGCACCCTGAGGCTTGAAGTAACCGAAACCGTATTCCGGGAAGGCCGCGGAATGGCGGAAGAGCGTTTGCAGGCCCTCAAGAAATTGGGTGTTGGCCTGGTAGTGGATGATTTCGGCACGGGTTATTCATCCCTCGAATCATTTGCCGCTTCGGCATTTGACGCATTGAAAATTGATCAGGTTTTTATCCGTGACCTTGAAAGTAATCATCGTCACCGGGCTATCGTCAAAACAATCATCGGTTTTGCAAAAGATCTCGGATTGTTGTTGACCGCCGAAGGCATCGAAACCAGCGGCCAGCGACAGTTGCTGTTGGATATGGGCTGCGAAATCGGCCAGGGCTACTGGTACGACAAGCCGCTGAGCGCCCAGGATTTCGAGCAAAGGCTCTACAAAATGTTTGGAAATAAGCACTGAAATGGGGTGTTAGAGGGCTTGTGAGCATGTTAGTGTTCGAGTGCTCTTCCTCTTTTCGCTTACTTTTATTTTGGTGATTATTTATGTCGCGCGCGTTTAATTTTAGTGCTGGTCCGGCCGCATTGCCCGAAGCTGTTTTACGTCAAGTCCAATCGGAATTGCTGGAATATAAAAACGAGCGTGCATCACTGATGGAGCTGAGCCATCGTGGCCAGGCCTTTATCGATTGTGCTGCCCAGGCCGAGCGTGACCTGCGCGATTTAATGGGCGTCAGCGACGACTATGCCGTGTTGTTTTTGCAAGGTGGCGCTACGACCTTGTCCGCATTGCTGCCATTGAATCTGGCCCGTCCGGAGCAGACAGTCGATTTCGTGCTGACCGGTCATTGGGGCGAGAAAGCACTTGAAAACATGAAGCCGTCGGTGAACGTCAACGTCGCTGCAACGGCTAAAGAGGGGTCGTATCGTTCGATCCCGGCGAGGGATTCCTGGCAGTTGACCAAAGACGCTGCCTTTGTGCACTACACCCCGAACGAAACCATCCACGGCGTTGAATTCCATTCAACACCCGATGTAGGCAACGTGCCTTTGGTCGCAGACTTTTCCTCCAATATTCTTTCACGTCCGGTCGATGTGTCGAAATTCGGTGTCATCTATGCAGGCGCGCAAAAAAACCTTGGTCCTGCTGGTGTCACGATTGTGATCGTTCGCAAGGACTTGCTGGGTAAGCATGGCCGCAACCTGCCGCCGATTTTTGAACTGCAGAACCAGGTAAAGAACGATTCAATGTTCAATACACCGACGACTTTTTCCTGGTACGTGATCGGTCTTGTACTGCAATGGCTGAAAGAGCAGGGCGGCGCAGCCGCAATGGAAAGACAGAATGCCGAAAAAGCAGGTCTGCTCTATTCCGCGATCGATGGCTCCAACGGTTTTTATACCAACCCGATTGAAGTTAATGCCAGATCCTGGATGAATGTCCCCTTTGTGCTGGCAAACGCCGATTTGGACAAGGCGTTCTTGAAAGAATCCGAAGCGGCGGGTTTGCTCGGTCTCAAAGGCCATCGTGCGCTCGGCGGCATGCGTGCATCGATCTACAATGCCATCCCGGTGAAAGGCGTGCAGGCATTGGTGGATTTCATGCAGGACTTTGCCAAACGCAACGGATGATGTGGTCACCAATTGTCGTCACCCCGGCGTACGCCGGGGTCCAGAAGCATAAGAAGAACCGAAATGGCAACGAAAAAAACTGTAAAAACGGCGGCAAAGAAGGCCGTTAAAAAGATGCCCGCCGCCAAAGCCGAAAAAAAAGTTTCTGTGCCGGCACCGGCCCTGAATGAAGTTCGTGCACGAATTGACAGCATAGATCTGCAAATCCAGTCATTGATTGCCGACCGCGCAAAAATGGCGCAGCAGGTAGGCAAGGCGAAAGGACCACTCAAGGCAGCGATTGATTACTATCGCCCCGAACGTGAGGCCCAGGTCTTGCGGAAAGTGCTGGATCGCAATTCAGGACCATTGGCCGATGAAGTACTCGTTCGTCTGTTTCGCGAAATCATGTCGGCCTGTCTTGCGCAACAGGAACCCCTGAAAGTTGGCTTCCTGGGGCCGGAAGGTACTTTTTCGCAGCAGGCCATGTTCAAGCACTTTGGTCATTCCGCCCACGGACTGCCGCTGGCGAGTATCGAAGAAGTCTTTGAGGAAGTCGAAGCGGGGAATGCCGATTTCGGTGTGGTACCGGTCGAAAATTCCGGGCAAGGCACCATTCAATCCACGCTCGACATGTTTTTGACATCCAGCATCAAGATTTGCGGTGAAGTCGAGTTACGCGTGCATCAACATTTATTGTCGCGACTGGGCCGGCTGGATGAAATCGAGCGTGTGTATTCGCACCCGCAATCACTGGCTCAATGCAAAGCCTGGCTGCGCCAGCATTTGCCGAATGCGGAAAAAATTCCGGTTGCCAGTAATGCAGAAGCGGCACGTCGCGCCAGGAATTCCGATGATGCTGCTGCGATTGCCGGCGAATCAGCCGGTCATGTTTATGGTTTGAAAGTTGTAGCTGGTCCGATTGAAGATCGTCAGGACAATACCACCCGCTTTTTGGTGCTCGGTCGCGAACTTTTTTCGCCTTGCGGTCACGACCGTACTTCCTTGCTTGTCTATGTTAACGATGAGCCCGGCGCGCTCTACAACGTGCTCAGTCCGTTTGCGAAGTACGGCGTCAGCATGAATCGGATCGAGTCGCGTCCTGCCCACACGGGCCGCTGGCAATATGCATTCTTTATCGACGTCAATGGCCATGTTGCCGATGACAAGGTTGGTCGTGCCTTGTCGGAACTGGGCAAATATGCCGCCATGATCAAGATACTCGGTTCTTATCCGGTAGCTCTTGTTTGATAAAATCCAATCCGCAGGGGCGCCTGCTTGCTGCGCCCCAGGCCTGCGATAAATCATGGGCGCAGCAAGCAGGCGCCCCTACGTTAGATGCAAGGTGTTCACAGAATGGTTTCACCTGATTTTCAAGCTCTTGCTCAGGCCGGCATTCAGCGTTTACGCGCCTACGATCCTGGTCACGACATCGTGGGCTTGCGTAGAAAATACGCCGATAATTTCTTCGTCGAGCTAGGCTCGAATGAAAATAGCTATGGTCCCAGTCCCCGCGCGCGCGAAGTCATTCTGGATAATTTGCATGCATTGCATCGCTATCCTGATCCTTTGGGTGCCGATCTGAAAAAAGCGATTGCCTTGAAACATTCGATCAAGCCTGAACAACTATTGCTCGGCAATGGTTCGCATGAACTATTGATGATGATCGCGCAGGTGTTTGCAGGGTCGGGTACCCAGGTGCTTGCGTCCCAGTATGGGTTTGCCGTCTATGCGCTGGCGGCCCAATGCGCGGGTGCAGAGCTGGTTATTGCCAACGCATTACCCGCAGATGCCGAACAATCGCGTGGCCATGATTTGCATGCCTTGTCATCCGCCATCAATGAAAAAACACGTCTGATCTATCTTGCCAATCCGAACAATCCAACCGGCACCTGGTTTTCGAGTCAGGCGTTTGCGGAGTTCATGGAAAAAGTGCCAGCAAATGTTTTGGTGGTGGTAGACGAGGCCTATCTGGAATTTGTCACTGCCCCCGAGCTGCGATCGGCGCTGGCATTGACCTATGCTTATCAGAACCTGATCGTTGCCCGGACCTTTTCAAAGGCATACGGTTTGGCCGGTTTGCGGGTCGGCTATATCGTCGCTCATCCGGAATTCGTCGCAGTGATGGAACGTGTGCGTGAATCTTTCAATGTGAACCTGCTGGGTTTGGCTGCTGCCGAAGCAGCTTTGAGTGACGACGCGCATCTGCAATGGGTTCTCGAGAAGAATGCCGTCGAACGCGCGTGGCTAATCGAACAGTTTCAAAGTCGCGGACTGAAATGCGGTCCGAGCCAAACCAATTTTATTCTGGTCGATTTTCAAAAAGACTCGGCAGATATCGAAGCAAAATGTGTGGCCAGTGCAGTCGTACTGAGGCCGATGCGGGGATATGGCTTGCCAAACTGCCTTCGAGTTACGGTGGGTAACCGCGATGAAAACCGTCAGCTACTCAAGATTCTGGGTGAGGTGATGGCGTGAGTTTGATATGGCAGGCAAGTGCAGGGCAGGCGCTGAAGGGCGAAATTACCGTGCCGGGCGATAAATCGGTTTCACATCGCGCGATCATGCTTGGGGCAATTGCCGAAGGAGTTACAAGAGTCAGCGGCTTTCTGGAAGGCGAGGACACGCTCGCAACCGCGCGAATTTTCCAACAACTCGGCGTCAGGATTGAAACACCGTCGCCAAGCGAGCGAATTATCCATGGCGTCGGTTTGCATGGACTGAAAGCCAGCAACGAAGACCTCGATTGCGGTAATGCCGGCACAGCCATGCGTCTGTTGACGGGGCTATTGGCGGGCCAAAATTTCGATTCGAAATTGGTTGGCGATGCATCGCTTTCCAAACGGCCAATGAAGCGTGTGATAGAGCCTTTATCCTTGATGGGCGCGAGCCTGCAATCGGAATCCAATGGCCTGCCACCTCTGATAATTCACTCGAATAAGAGTCTTCAAGGTATTGAATACAAAACAGAAGTGGCAAGTGCACAGGTGAAGTCTGCGATCCTGCTTGCGGGACTGTACGCGCAGGGCGAGACCACGGTTTACGAGCCACACCCGACTCGCGACTACACTGAAAAAATGCTGGCAGCTTTTGGTTGGCCGATTGAATTCCGCCCTGGCCATGCCCGCCTGAGTGGCGGGCATCGTTTGCAGGCAAAGGATATCCAGGTGCCGGCCGATTTCTCGTCTGCCGCCTTTTTTGTCGTGGCGGCAAGCTTGATTCCCGGTTCTGATTTATTGATCAAGTCGGTTGGAATGAACCCTCGACGAACTGGCCTATTGGCGGCTTTGCAATTGATGGGGGCCGATATTCGGGAAGAAAACTCGCGTGTACAAGCGGGCGAACCGGTCGCCGATTTGCGAGTCAAGCATGCGGTTCTGACCGGAATTGACGTGCCTGAAAGCATCGTGCCCGACATGATTGACGAATTCCCGGCTTTGTTTGTTGCAGCAGCCTTGGCGAGAGGCAAAACCCGTGTCTCGGGGGCTGCCGAGTTGCGTGTAAAAGAGTCGGATCGAATTGCGGTTATGAGCGCGGCTTTGCGCAAATTGGGTGCCCAAATCGAAGAAACACCTGATGGCGCCATCATTCAAGGCGGGAAATTGCATGGAGGCGAGGCAGATAGCCACGGAGATCATCGCATTGCCATGAGTCTGGCAATCGCCGGCCAGCAGGCTTCTGGCGTCGTGCAAATTAATGACTGTGATAACGTCGCCACTTCATTTCCCGGCTTCCTGGAATTATCAAAATCAGTGGGTTTCGGGCTTCATATTAAGTAAACTCTCAACATGACCAAGCCTATCCCAGTCCTCACTATCGACGGCCCATCGGGTTCTGGTAAAGGCACGATCAGTCAGGCAGTCGCCAAGCGATTGCAATGGCATTACCTGGATTCCGGTGCCATTTATCGCGCCGTTGGGTTGGCTGCAGCGTGGGAAAGTATCGATTTAAGCGACCCAGAAGCGGTTGCCCACTGTGCCGAGCGAACCGAAATCCGCTTTGAAAGCAACGATGAGGGCGAACTGCACGTCTACGTCAACGGCAAAGACGCCACGCGTTTACTGAGGACCGAAACGGCAGCGGCAGCTGCATCGGCCATTGCAGCGCATCCGCCGGTCCGGACGGCTTTGCTTGATCTGCAGAAGCGGTTTCGCCAGGCCCCGGGTTTGGTGGCGGATGGACGCGATATGGGTACCGTGATTTTTCCGGATGCCCAGTACAAGGTTTTTTTGACCGCTAGCGCCGAGGAAAGGGCGAAAAGACGCTATAAGCAGTTGAAAGACAAAGGGGTTTCGGTTAATCTTGACAGTCTGCTGCACGAAATTGCCGCTCGCGACGAGCGCGATGCCGGACGTGCCGTGGCGCCCTTGAAGCCCGCCGAAGACGCGGTCATTTTGGACTCCACCGGTATGCCGATCACCGAAGTCATTGAACGTGTATTAGCGGTGTTGCCGGTTTCATTGCGACCACGCTGATTCATCTCTTTAGCTGCTTTAACGAGCAAAAATCATCAGCAGAATCACTCCCGTGCCATCCGGCGCGGGTTTTTCCACGCGTGAAAACATCACGTACAACAGGTGGGTCCGGCAATTATCGCCGTTAACCCGTGTGTTCAACTGAGTAAATAACCATGACTGAATCATTTGCAGAACTGTTTGAAGCAAGCCAACACGCGCTTTCAAAACTCAAGCCAGGCGCCATTGTCAGCGGCGTCATCGTAGAAATCCGTTCCGACGTCATCGTCGTGAATGCAGGCCTGAAATCCGAAGGCGTCATTGATATCGAACAGTTCCGTACCGAAGCTGGCGACATCGACGTAAAAGTCGGCGACACCGTCAAAGTAGCTTTGGAATATCTTGAAAACGGCTTCGGCGAAACCGTTCTCTCCCGCGAAAAAGCCAAACGCGCTCTCGTGTGGGACGAGCTGGAAACCTCGATGGACGCAGGCGAAATCGTCACCGGTCGCATCAGCGGCAAGGTTAAAGGCGGCTTCACTGTCGACATTCGCGACGTTCGCGCATTCTTGCCAGGCTCCCTGGTCGATGTTCGTCCTGTCCGCGATCCGGGTTATCTGGAAGGCAAGGAACTCGAATTCAAGATCATCAAACTTGATCGTAAACGCAACAACGTGGTGGTTTCCCGCCGTGCGGTTGTTGAAAGTGAAAACAGCGTCGAGCGTGAACAAATGCTTGAGCGCTTGCAGGAAGGTTCGATCGTTACCGGTGTGGTCAAGAACCTCACTGATTACGGCGCATTCGTTGATCTGGGCGGTATCGATGGTCTGCTGCACATCACCGACATGGCGTGGAAACGCGTCCGTCATCCGTCTGAAGTCGTCAACGTCGGCGAAGAACTGCAAGTCCGCGTTCTCAAGTATGACCGCGAACGTAACCGCGTCAGCCTTGGCCTGAAACAATTGGGCGAAGATCCATGGGATAACATTGCCCGTCGTTACCCGGCAAATGCCCGTATGTTCGGTAAAGTGTCGAACGTGACCGATTACGGCGCCTTCGTTGAAATCGAACCAGGTGTTGAAGGTCTGGTCCACGTTTCCGAAATGGATTGGACCAACAAGAACGTCAACCCATCCAAAGTTGTCCAGTTGGGCGACGATGTTGAAGTGATGGTGCTGGACGTCGATGCAGAGCGTCGCCGCATCTCGCTCGGTATCAAGCAATGCGTTCCTAATCCATGGGAAGCTTTCGCTGCCATCTTCAAGAAAGGCGACAAAGTCTCCGGCCAAATCAAGTCGATCACCGATTTCGGTATCTTCATCGGTCTGGACGGCGGCATCGACGGTCTGGTCCACTTGTCCGACATTTCCTGGAGCTCGACTGGCGAAGAAGCCGCTCGCAACTACAAGAAAGGCGACAACCTGGAAGCCGTTGTTCTGGCCGTTGATCCAGAACGCGAACGCATCTCCCTCGGCGTCAAGCAAATGGAACAAGACCCAATGGGTACCTTTGCAGCGACAACCCAGAAGGGTGCGATCGTTACCGGTATCGTCAAGGAAGTGGACGCCAAAGGCGCAACCATTGAATTGGCAGATGGCCTGGAAGGCTATATCAAAGCCAATGACATCGCCAAAGAGCGCATTGAAGATGCTTCGCAGCATCTGAAAGTGGGCGACAAGGTGGAAGCCAAGTTCATCGGTATGGACCGTAAGGGCCGCACCATGCAACTGTCGATTCGCGCGAAAGACGAAGCCGATGTGGCCGAGTCGATGGCCGAAGTCAACAAGGCGGCTGACGCATCAAGCGGCACCACCAAGTTGGGCGCGCTGTTGCGTGAGCAATTGAATAAAGGCGAATAAGCAATACGACGATGGCCCGGTATCCGGGCCATCGTCACTTATCGGAGTCGAGTTTTCAAAATGACGAAGTCAGAACTCATCGAAATTCTTTCGAAGCGCCAGATGCATCTGAAAGCAGATGACGTCGATATGGCGGTGAAAACCATTCTGGAAATGATGAGCAATGCCTTGGCCGATGGCGACCGCATTGAAATTCGTGGCTTTGGCAGTTTTTCACTGCATTTTCGTCCGCCCCGTTTGGGTCGTAACCCGAAAACCGGCGAGTCCGTTGCACTACCCGGAAAACATGTTCCCCATTTCAAGCCTGGCAAGGAATTACGCGATCGCGTCAATGCTTCCCTGGCTGCCGTCAAAAGTTAAGTGTCCCTTATTTTCGGGTAAGCTGTTGTCACCTGCGGTGGAATGACAGATGCCATTAATCAGAACCTTACTTGCACTTGCTTTCATCATGGTGGGCATCATATTCGGTGCCCTGAACCGTGATGTGATGCACATTGATTTATTTTTTACAACACTGCAGGCCAGTATTGGTCTGACCGTGCTGCTTGTCTTGCTTATTGGCTGCCTGCTGGGTGGTCTGGTAGTGATGGCGACTGTCGTCTGGCCAATGCGTAATGCACTGTCCAAGGCCGAAAAAGCGGCTGCCAAAACAGCGACCGAAGGAAATGTTTCGCCATGATGACCAACGCAGCCTGGCTGTTGATGATTCCCGCCGCTGCCGCTGCCGGTTGGTTGCTGGGACGTCGCGGCGGTGAGATTAAAAGTGGCAACCAGGTGACGCGTCTGTCGAATACCTATTTTCGCGGCTTGAATTATTTGCTCAACGAGCAACAGGACAAGGCGATAGAAATTTTTCTGCAAATTGCCGAAGTCGACAAGGACACCATCGAAACACAGTTCGCGCTCGGCCATCTGTTCCGGCGACGCGGAGAAGTGGATCGCGCCATTCGCATGCATCAGAGTCTGGTCGCGAAACATGGCCTTAGCGAAGATCAAAAAACCCGTGCCGTGCTGGCGCTTGGCGAGGACTACATGCGTGCCGGTTTGCTGGATCGTGCCGAAACCCTGCTGAATGATCTCGTTGAAATGGGAGTCTTCAAGCCACAGGCTTTGCGCCATTTGATTTCAATTACCCAGGCCGAACGCGATTGGTACATGGCAATTGAATATGCACAAAAATACGAAGAAGTAGGCGGGGAATCGATGTCGAAGGTTATCTCGCATTTTTATTGCGAGCTGGCCGATCAGGCGCGCTCAAAAGGTGACAACAAGGAAGCGCGCAAACTGATTGCCGATGCCTATAGTGCCGACAACCAATCGGTACGTGCAGGCATGCTGGAAGCGCAAATCGAGTTGTCGGAAAATGACGATGCGGGTGCGATTCGTGCCTTCGAGCGGGTAGTTCGCCACGATTACGAGTACCTTCCGGAAGTCTTGCCGGCGTTGTTGGCAAGTTATGAACGCAAAGGCGAAACGACGCGTGCAAGAAGCTTCCTGCTTGAAATGACCGAGCATTATGCCGGCGTATCCCCTTTGCTAGCTTTATCCGAATTGATACAAAAAGACGAGGGCGTGACCGCCGCTTATTCCTTTTTGGCCAAGCAGTTGCAGCAGCGACCATCCGTACGCGGTGAAGCCGCCTTGATCAATCTCAGTCTTTCGGAAGGTCATGGAGATCCGCAGGAAGCTCTGCGCACCGTCAAGAGCATTACGGATCTTCTGGTCGTTCACACACCGGGTTACCGTTGCCAGCGCTGCGGTTTCAGTGCTCGTGCGCACCATTGGCAGTGCCCGAGCTGCAAGAATTGGGGCACGATCAAACCACTGTTGACTTCGGCCAGTTAAAGAATGCCGCTCGGCCTTGGCTGGAGTATCACGATATTTTTTTCGACGGCCTTCCTGACTTGGGGCTGGATCAGAGTCGCGCGCGCATATCGTATCCATGACAAGCCGGAGCGTCGACGCCTGCATTTTTCCGATGTTCCCAGGGCAGGGGGCATCAGCATTGGCTTGATGATGCTATCGGCCAGCCTCCTCATTCTTTTCAGATCGCCGAGCTCGAATCATTTCTTGCCGTTGTCCGTCTTCGGACTTTTTTTATATCTTGCACTGGGTTTTTGGGATGACCTGAAACCGATGTCCTCCGGGAAAAAATTGTTTTTGCATTTGCTGGCTGCGGGCATTCTTTTTTATGTTGCTGCTTTTCAGTTATGTGCAGGGTTTTCACTGGCACTAGTCACTGCCTTTGCCTATCTGATTTTCGTGAATATCTGGAACTTCATGGATGGCAGCAATGGACTGGTCGCCATGCAGAGTCTGGCGTGCTCGATCGGCTTCCTTGCATTGGGGCATTATTCCGACACCACGTATTACTACGCGCTTGCCTTGGCTGTTTGTTGCCTTGGTTTTCTCCCCTTCAATTTCCCCGTGGCGCGCGTATTTTTAGGCGATGTCGGAAGTCACGTATTGGGTGCGGCGCTGGTCGGGCTTGCCTTTCTTGCTTATGCTGAAGGCCAATGGACTTTGTTGGAAATGCTTTGCCTTGCATCGGCACTCTGGGTTGATGCCGTGATGACATTCGTTCGTCGCGGCTTACGTGGCTACAAGCTTGCACAGGCGCATAGGAGTCATCTGTACCAATATGCAATCCGGAATGGTCAAAGTCACCCGATGGTGTGCCTTTGCTACACAAGCTGGACAGCAGGCATGATTTTGATAATCGGCTTCAGCAGGCAATTGCCGGATACCACTCAAGCTATCGTCTTGCTGGTGCTTATTGTTGCCGCTTGTGTTTTACATCAATGGTTAAGGCTTTTTGTATTAAAATCAGCGCGGTATCAAAAAAAGCCGAAGTTAATATTGCAATGACGAAGTCGTACCGCATCTCCTATCTGCTGCCGCGTGCGCTCATCGTCCTGCATGACTTCACGATGACCGCATTGCTGTGGGTAGGCCTCGCATGGCTCTATGCACATGGCGACGATGAGGCGATCAATTCCGGTTTCCGGAACGAATTGATGATGGTTCTGCTATTGCAGGCATTGATGCTCTGGTGGAGCGGCCTGTACAGGGGAGTTTGGCGCTTTGCCAGCCTGCCTGATTTGAGCAATATTTTCCGGGCCGCGATTTTCGGGCTTGGCAGCATATTATTGGTCTTTGTTGCGACGGGTCATTTCTCGCGCCTGCCTTTGCAGACCATTGTCTTGTATGTGCCAGGTTTGCTGCTGTTCCTCGGCGCACCGCGCTTGATTTACCGGGTATGGAAAGACCAGCGTCTTGCCTCCAAACATACCGATGCAACCCGGGTCATCGTCGCGGGTGCAGGAAGTTCGGCAGAAGTTTTTTTGCGGGATATTGCCAGTGATGGCCGTTATGAAACGGTAGGTTTGCTGGACGACGACCCGCAATTGAAGGGCCGAAAAATCCAGGGCGTAAAGGTACTAGGTCGCATCGATCAACTCGGTGAAATTGCCCGCGCGACAGCGGCCGATCTTTGCGTCATCGCATTGCCGACGGCCCAGACCCAGGCATTGCAGCGCGTGGTTTCATTGTGCGACGACATCGGCATGCCGTTTCGCAAATTGGGCCGCTACACCGATTGGCTTGAAGCCCATGATCCCGTTCAACTCAATGAGGTTGCCATCGATGACTTGCTCGGTCGCGAACCGATTCAGTTTGACTGGCAAAGCATAGGCCGCCAACTGGGGGGCAAATGCGTCTTGATTACCGGTGCCGGTGGTTCGATCGGTTCTGAATTGGCGCGCCAATGCGCCCAGGCCCGGGTCAGTAAATTGATTTTGCTCGAACGCGCCGAACTGCCCTTGCTGGAGATATGCGAAGAATTGGCCGTACTGGATCCAGGTCTGGAAGTGGTGCCGCTGCTATCCGATTGCGGCGATAAAATCGCCTGCCTGCGCGCCATGCAGCACGGCATTCCGGATTATGTCTATCACGCAGCTGCCAACAAGCATGTACCTTTGCTCGAGTCACATACACGCGAGGGCCTGCGAAATAATGTTCATGCGACTGCGACACTCGCCGAAGTCTGTCGCGATCATGGCGCTTTGCATTTCGTTCTGATTTCCACTGACAAGGCAATCCAGCCCGTCAATATTCTCGGCGCTACCAAGCTCATGGCAGAGCGGGTGTGCCAGGCGATTTTCAATGATAGTGCGACCCAGCTAAGCATCGTGCGTTTCGGCAACGTGCTTGATTCTTCCGGCAGTGTGGTACCGATGTTTCGCAAGCAGATTGCCGCAGGCGGTCCGGTGACGGTGACACACGAAGAAGTCAGTCGCTATTTCATGACGATTCCGGAAGCTTGTCAGTTGATTCTTCAGGCGCTCAGCATGCCCGAAGCATTTGCAGTCATTTACACGCTGGATATGGGCAAGCCGATTGCGATCAGCGAGCTGGCCGAGCAGATGATCCGTCTTGCCGGCAAACGTCCGGGTGTCGATATACAGATTCAATACACCGGTTTGCGCGCCGGTGAAAAATTGCATGAAAGCCTGTTTCACCCAGATGAAATTTATACGCGTACCGAAAATGGCCGTGTACTTGAAGCCAAGCCGCGCGATATCGACGTGAATCTGGTCTTGTTGCAGGCAGAGCGTCTGGCTCGGGCCTTGCGACAAGGTGACGATGATGAAAAGCTGCTTTCGCTACTGCGCGAAGCGGTTCCTGAGTACACTATTCAAACAACCGATAAAAAATAAATTATGACTCAACGTATTCGCAAAGCCGTTTTCCCGGTAGCAGGACTTGGTACTCGTTTTCTTCCGGCCACTAAAACGGTACCGAAAGAAATGCTGCCGGTTGTCGACAAACCGCTGATTCAATACGCAGTCGATGAGGCCATCGAGGCTGGTTGTGACACGATGGTATTTGTGACCAATCGCTACAAGCATGCGGTTGCCGATTATTTCGACAAAGCCTACGAACTCGAACAAAAGCTGGAGAAAGCCGGAAAGTCGGAATTGCTGGCACTAATACGCGATGTGTTGCCGCGCCACGTACGTGCGGTCTTCGTCACGCAAACTGAAGCCCTGGGCCTGGGGCATGCGGTGTTGTGTGCGAAACCGGTAATTGGCAACGAGCCGTTTGCGGTTTTGTTAGCCGATGATCTGATCTGGAATAAAGGCCCGGGCGCACTCAGGCAAATGGCCGATTGTGCCGAACGTGAAAATGCCAGCGTGATTGCCGTGCAGGATGTTCCGCGGGAGCAGACGGGTAGTTATGGCATCGTGGCGACCGAGAATTTCAATCACAGGCAAGGCGTGATTTCCGCGATCGTCGAAAAACCGAAGCCCGAGGTCGCTCCCAGCAATCTGGCGGTTGTCGGGCGCTATGTATTAAGCGGTCGCATTTTTGATTTGCTGGAAAAGACAAGGCCCGGTGCCGGTGGCGAAATCCAGCTAACCGATGCCATCGCTGCCTTGCTGAAAGAGGAAAAAGCCCTGGCTTACAGGTTTGAAGGCCGGCGTTTCGATTGCGGCAGCCGCATCGGCTTGATCGAGGCGACGATTCAATATGCGCTCGATCACGATGACCTGGCCGATGCCGCCCGCGAATATATGACACAGGCTTTGAAGGGGTCATAGTTCGTTTTTAATGAAGCCTTGTGTTTGATAAATGCTCAAGTATGAAAACGAATGAAAATTAACCCATCGCAAAGCTACTACTCCGCAACCGCGAATTCTTCGTTTGTCAGGCCAAGTCTTGCCGGGAAAAAATCTGCAAGAGTCTGCATCATCGGCGGTGGATTTGCCGGAATCAATACGGCGCTTGGCTTGGCGGAGCGAGGAGTAAAAGAGGTTGTGTTGTGCGAAGCCAGGCATTTGGCTTTTGGTGCGTCGGGGCGTAACGGCGGTTTCGTGTTCGCCGGATTTTCACGCGGGCCGCAAAGCCTGCTCGATGATCTGGGGCCCGAAGCTGCAAAGCACTTATACAAAGGCACGGTGGATGCGGTAAATCTGATACGGGCGCGCATTCAAAAATACGCTATCGAATGCCAGCATACCGATGCCGGCGTGTATTGGGCGAACTGGTTTCGAGATGCCTCCATCCTGAAGGACTTCCGCAAGCTGCTGTCAGAAAATTTTGACACCGCGTGGGATTTCGTGTCGCAGGCGGAATTGAAAAAACTGATTCACACGGATCGCTACAAAGACGCCCTGTACGAAAGGAATTCGCTGCATTTCCATCCACTGAATTATGCGCTCGGCATTGCCGCGGCGGCAGAGAAAATGGGTGTCGAAATTTATGAAAATACGCCTACCGCCCATCTTGAAAAAAGCGGCAAAGGCTGGCGGATAAAAACTCCGGACGGCGAAATCGAGGCCGAGCAGGTGGTATTGGCCTGCGGCGGATATCTGGCAAATCTGTATCCGAAAATAGATGCCTCGGTATTGCCGATTGCCACCTACGTGATGGTGACCGAGCCGCTCGCTGATCGCATGCAGGAAATTCTGCACACCAAAGCTGCCATTTACGACACCCGTTTCGCGTTTGACTATTACCGGCCATTGCCCGATTCAAGATTGCTATGGGGCGGACGCATTTCAGTGTTGGATCGATCCCCGGAAGCAGTAAAGAAATTGCTCTACCGCGATCTGATGAAAGTATTTCCACAATTGCACAATGTCAAAATCGATTTCGCCTGGTCGGGACTGATGAGTTACTCGCGACATGAAATGCCGCAAATTGCCGAAATCGAACCAGGTCTCTGGTGTGCCCAGGCTTTTGGCGGTCACGGTGTCGCCCCGACGACTTTCGCGGGGGAGCTGCTCGCTTCCGCGATTGCCGAGCACGACCTGCGTTGGCAATCACTGTCTTGTTATGGTCTGGCTTCCGCGATGAAGCCCGCCGGGTTTCTCGGCGCACAGCTGACCTATTGGTGGCTACAGGCAAAAGATGCATGGAAGGATGCGATGGAAGCCGGACCGGGCCGGAAATAAGTCCGCGTTAGTATCGAAAATTCGTTATGCTTTAAGCCAGTACGGAGTAGTCAATGTCTGCAATGCTTGCCCCAGAACTCAATGAAAACCTGCACTGGCTTAATAGCGACAGCCAGTCCATCGCGGGCCAGCGCGGCCGTATCCTGGCATTGGTTTTCTGGAACGCCAGTTCTGTCTATTCGCAAAACCTGATTGGCGGGTTGGCCCGCATTAAAGCGAAGTATCCGATCGGGCTAGCGGTATTGGGCATCCATTTGCCCAAATTCGACAATGAAGTGGACGACCGTGTCGTCATGAAAGCCGTGAATCGTCAACGCATCGCATTTCCCGTCGCCAATGACCGGGGCTGGATCACCTGGCAGCACTTCGGAATTACCCGTTGGCCATCGGTAGCACTGATTGATGGCGAAGGCGTGATTCGCGAAATTATTGCCGGTGACGACCAGGTCGAGATACTCGAAAAAATGATTTCCGAGCTGATTCATGAATCGGGTACCAGTCACACCATGGTCGAGCACGCGTTTCGAGCGAAAAATGCCGAAGAACCGACTCCACTATCATTTCCATCGGGGATAGCCGTCACTGATTCGCATTTGTATATCGCCGATACTTCCCATCACCGTGTTCTGGAATGTACGCACCAGGGTCGCATCCTGCGGGAATTCGGCAACGGTCATCCGGATTTAAACGATGGCCCCGCCAACGAAGCCGCTTTCAATGCACCGCGCGGGCTGTGTCTGGTGCGCGAGACTTTGTATGTTGCCGATACCGGCAGCCATGCATTGCGTCGGGTCAATTTGATTAGTGGCGAGGTAGCCACCGTTCTGGGAACAGGCAAGGCTGGCCTGCCGAGGGAAGGCGTCAGCAAGCATTCTTCGGAAAACAGTCTGAACATGCCATGGGGTATTACTGGCAGCAATGACAAGCTTTACATCGCGATGGCAGGTTGCAACCAGATTTGGGAATACGAACTCGGCAATGCCCGCATGCGATTCATTGCCGGGACCGGTGATCTGGGTATCGCCGATGGCCCGGGTCGCAATGCCTTGTTCGCTCAGCCTTCAGGAGTCGCGCTGGTCCAGCAAAGCCTGTACGTGGTTGATTCGGCCACATCCTCGGTTCGTGCAATCCAATTACAACAAAACACGGTTCAAACACTCGTCGGCCAAGGCTTGTATGAATTCGGGGATCAGGACGGCGAGCGCCGCGATGCCCGTCTGCAATTTCCGCAAGCGATTGCCCTTGATCCCAATTCGCCCGTGCTGTGGATTGCCGATACCTACAACGGCAGTCTGCGTAAATTGCGCCTTGGCGGCGGTGGCATGAGTACACAGAACCTTCCGCAAAGTTTGAATGAACCGGCTGCGCTTGCCGTCGGTGCAGGCGCATTGTGGATCGCAGACGCCGGCGCGCACGAGATTTTGCGATACGACCTGGCATCGGAATTATTGGTCCGTCTGCCGATTGGTGAATGATTCACCCGGTATCCGGCGCTGTGCCTGCTTGGCTTTATCAGAACCGGGAACGAACTTCCTGCTCAATCATGCGAAAATAAGCGCATGAAAGACGCATCTCCAACAACGGTTTTTGACGGTAAAGCCTTCGTCAGGGATTTGACCACGGCGCCCGGTGTTTATCGCATGTATGCCAGTGACGATAGCGTTCTGTATGTCGGCAAGGCGCTGTCACTGAAAAAACGGGTGACCAGCTATTTTTTGAGTACGGTTTCCTCGCCCCGTATTGCCTTGATGATCAAGCAAATCGCGCGGATGGAAATTACCGTCACTCGCACCGAAAGCGAAGCGCTGATTCTCGAAAACCAGCTGATCAAATCATTGCGGCCCCGTTACAACGTATTGCTGCGTGACGACAAAAGTTATCCCTATATTCTGATCACCGATGAAACCTGGCCGCGACTGGCATTCCATCGCGGGCCGCGTGCGGTTCCTGGACGCTATTTCGGTCCTTATCCCAGCGCCTCGGCAGTGACCAGCACACTGGATTTGATGCAGAAAATTTTCAAGCTACGAAATTGCGAAGACAGTGTGTTTCGTAATCGTTCGCGACCCTGCCTGCAACATCAGATCGGCCGCTGTACCGCTCCTTGCGTCGGCTTGATCGCACCCAGAGACTACGATGCCGATACCAAACGTGCGATGTTGTTTCTGGATGGCCGCAGCGGCGAAGTCGTGGATGATTTGACTCGTTCCATGGAAGCGGCCAGCGCTAGCCTGCAGTTCGAACTCGCCGCCTACTTGCGCGACCAGGTGACCGGTATCCGCCGCATACAGGCCAAGCAGTACATCGAAGGCGAACAGGCCGAAATGGATGTGCTTGCATGTGCGATGGAGCAGGGTACGGCCTGCGTCTTGCTACTGGCGTTTCGCAATGGCATGAATCTGGGGACGCGTTCGTTTTTCCCGAAGACCAATGGTGTCGACAACGCGAGCGAAGTGTTGGATGCGTTTGTCAGCCAATATTATTTCGAGCAGCGCCCGCCACGCGAAATCGTGTTGAGCCATGCCATTGAAGATGCGGAATTGCTCGAAAAAGTGCTCAGCGCACAGGCAGGCAGGAAGGTGGAAATAAAAACATCGGTGCGCGGTGATCGTGCCCGTTATCTCGATATGGCCGTCAGCAATGCCGTGCTGGCCCTGAGTACCGAAATCACGAGTAATGTCGCGCAACGCAAGCGTCTTGAAGCCTTGCAGGAAATGCTCGGCATGGATCACACGCCACAACGTATGGAATGTTTCGATATCAGTCATACGCAAGGCGAGGCGACCGTGGCATCCTGCGTCGTATTCAACCAGGAAGGCGCGTTGCGCAACCAGTATCGGCGATTCAATATCGACGGCATTACGCCCGGTGATGATTACGCGGCCATGCATCAAGCGCTTACCCGGCGTTTCAAACGGGCTGTGGAAGAAGGCGTTGTGCCCGATGTCTTGTTTATCGATGGTGGCGAAGGGCAACTCACCCAGGCACGTGATGTTCTCAAGGAATTGGGCGTGACCCAGGTGATGCTGGTGGGGGTTGCGAAGGGTGTCGAACGTAGAGCCGGCGATGAACAAATCCTGCTGCCTGACGGACGGATATTGCGCCCCGGCGCACACTCGCCTGCATTACAGTGGATACAACAAATTCGCGATGAAGCACATCGTTTCGCGATCACCGGACATCGTGGCCGCCGCCAGAAAAAGCGGGATGTTTCGAGGCTGGAAGATATTCCCGGCATTGGGCCGAAGCGCCGTTCGGCATTGCTGAAACATTTCGGCGGTCTTGCCGCACTCAAGGAAGCAGGCAGCGAGGAAATTGCCCGTGTAGCCGGCGTGAACGCTGAGCTGGCGGCGCGTATTTATGCCTCGCTACATGGGTTAGAATCCAAGGCGAACTTGCCTGAGCCGCCACGGGAACCGCAGTGAATTTAACCCTTCCGACCATGCTGACCCTGTTTCGCATCGTATTGGTGCCAGTATTGGTCCTGGTGTTTTATTGGCATCATCCCTGGAGCAATATTCTGGCCTGTGCGGTATTTGTGCTCGGTGCCCTGACCGATTGGCTCGATGGCTGGATTGCACGCCGCTACGACATGTATTCCGCCTTCGGGGCATTTCTTGATCCAGTCGCCGACAAATTGGCCGTAGCCTTTGCGTTATTTCTGGTGACACAGAAACACCATACCGCTTGGATCGCAATTTTGAGCGCCATTATCGTCGGCCGTGAAATCACGATATCGGCATTGCGTGAATGGATGGCGCAGATGGGCGCACATGGTTTGGTAAAGGTTGCCGCGCTCGGCAAAATAAAAACCATCGTGCAGATGGTTGCGATCAGTTTTGTTTTATTTTACGAAGACCTGTTCGGCATACCGATTTTCAGGATTGGCGAATGGTTGTTGGCGATTGCCGCTGCACTCACACTCTGGTCGGGTTTTGATTATATGCGTGCTGCATGGCCGACAATGCGCAAGGGCTGAAAGCCTTGATTGACGGGCTCTTGCGACAATTTTTCAAAAAAGGTGTTGACACAAAAGCGCAAATCCATAAGAATATGCGTTCTCCGCGGGAATAGCTCAGTTGGTAGAGCACGACCTTGCCAAGGTCGGGGTCGAGAGTTCGAGTCTCTTTTCCCGCTCCAGTTTCAAAAGCCTCGGTTCGCCGGGGTTTTGTTTTTTCAGAGTCTGGTTTTTATTTACCAATAAATATTGGTTAGGTTAAACTAAAGTCTGATGTTTCACCCTTGGCCGGGTGGCAGAGTGGTCATGTAGCGGCCTGCAAAGCCGCGTACGCCGGTTCGATTCCGACCTCGGCCTCCAATTTAGCCCCGTCAGGGGCTTTTTTGTGAACAAATGAAACAAAAGCCGCGATAGAACGTCTTTATTCGACGTGTTTATTGCTGCAATATGCATACGTTGCCTGAGTGGCGAAATGGTATACGCAAGGGACTTAAAATCCCTCGAACGCAAGTTCATGCGGGTTCGAGTCCCGCCTCAGGCACCAATAAAATCAATGGGTTAGGTTTTTTATTTGACAGCGTTAAAATCTGGCGGGACACTGGCGGGACAATAGCTTCCGGGGTAGTCACTATGGCCACTATCGAAACACGCACATTAAGAGACGGAACAAAACGCCATCGCGTCAAAGTTCGCTTGTTGGGTGAAGCCCCAAGAACCAAAACATTCAAGCGCCTAACCGATGCGAAAGCGTGGGCGGCTGCGGTTGAAACAGACCTGAGCCGGGGAGCATACGTCCCGACCGCAACTCAGCGCAAACGTACCCTTTCGGATCTGATAACCAAATACATCGACGAACAGCTGCCGACGCTAGAAATGCTTGATAGCGAAAAGGTGAAAAAACTGCTTTTGTGGTGGAAAAAGAAATACGGTTATTTGACTCTGGACAAAGTTAACCCAGAAAACATATCTGAGGCGCGGACGGAACTCAGGAAGCGCAAGAACCGCCACGGAAAAACTATCAGCGGCCCAACAATTAATCGCTACCTAGCGGCCTTAAGTGCAGTCTGTAAGTGGGCATGGAAAGAACTTCGCTGGCTACCGTCTAACCCAGTGCTGGACGTTACCAAAGCTCCCGAATCACTCGGCATCATTCGCTATTTATCCGACGATGAGCGCAACGCTCTATTGAAAGCCTGTCGGGAATCAACAGACCCAAATATAAACGCTGTCGTTATGCTGGCGCTGGCCACCGGTGCGCGATTCTCAAACATTCGCTATTTGACGTGGGCCGATGTTGACCTAAAACAATGGCGCTTGCGCTTTGTTGAAACCAAGAACAAACAGCCTCGTTATTTGCCTGTCGTTGGGCCTGCACAGAACGCGCTACAGGCGCAGTTCGATAAAGACCCGACACAAACAGGCTGGGTGTTTAAGGGGGCATCTGACACGGCTCCAGCTAACATAGATATGGCTTGGCGCAAGGTGCGGGACGCGGCAAAGCTAATCAAGTTTCGCTTTCATGATTTACGGCACACCACTGCAAGCTATTTGACAATGAACGGTGCTGGACTGGCAGAGGTTGCCGAGGCGCTAGGACATCGGACGCTAGTCATGGCGAAAAGATACAGTCACCAGTCTGGGGAGCATGTACGCTCTACCTTTGAGCGCATGGCTGATAAATTGAAGGAAAGCTAACGCTCGTTTATCGAATATCCCGCGCCTAGGTTCGCTACCGAATAGCCTTAAGGGCTGGCGCGGGGTTCTACTAAGGGGCGAGGGGTGCGCTGTGGATGATCGAAAGCCAAGGGAAGAATTAATAACGGATATCTTGTTTGCTCTGGATCGCGGTGGAAAGACTATTCGCCAAGTTGAGTGGAACCATAATTCGCTAGCTGCGCTTGATTACAATGAGCTTATTCGCCGTTGGCTTGAAACGGCTCCAATGCGATTGAACCCCAATGACTCGACGGACTTTCTTGAGGAAGGAATAAGCTATGCAGAAAGGAGTGCTCGCATAGGTTTTTTTGCGTGGTCAACTCCAGACCATCGACGCGCCAACATAATCATTGAACTAATTGAAAAGCTTCTGGTTGAGCATGAGCTATCAACATCACGTAGTGAATTGGCTGAAACATGGAAGGATGCACTCTTCACTGTGAACGAGCTAACTTTAGGTTTAAGAAAAAAAGAGCGTGAAAAGCGCTCAATCGGCGGCAAGAGGGCGCGCCCAACGGATGCCGCCAAACAAGAAGCTAACGCTTTGTGGGACGAAGCAAAGCGCAAAGGATGGACGGCACCGAGATTCCATACAGAGCTTACCAATAAGGGGTATGTAATCCCGTTCGATACAGCTCGCAAGTGGCTCACTTCTTTACGGAAAACAGGCTCCTGCTAGCAAAAGCCGGAATGTGCTAGCTAACGGACTCTAACAAAGCTTGTTGTTGATTGAATGCACTCACCGGCTCCGGCCATGTTGAGTGCTAATAATGAAACGTAGTTAAAAAGAAAATAGCAAAATACGGATTTTCTATAATGCGCACAACTTCAAGTTGGCGCGGATTTGTTAAATAACGTTTTGTTTTTTATGATAAAAAAACACAATTACCAAGGTGTGACATTTCCTTGTATTTAAATATAGCTGAGATATAGTCCTTAAGAATCAATAGAAGTACGTAGAGACTATTTAATTTGCTTGTGTCTCATATCTCGAGACACTTTTAGATGAAACTAGTTTTATCCACAGAATAAAGGAGTCTCATAAGCAGCAGCTATTAAATGAGCTTATCCACAGGAAACCCATCGACTTACGCACAACACTTTTGACAGGTTAGCTGTAGGATATGTTTCGTATTCGCAAGAATACATATGGACGTAGAACCAAACTGGCGGGGCAATAAAAAAGCCCCACGTATCTAGTAAATACGCAGGGCGGTTTTACATTTTTTTGATTAGAAAAAACGCGCCAAGCGGTTAAGCTCAGCAATTAAAGTAGACCATGATCGGCACCCCTTATCAAGTGCCGGTTAGCTGAATGAGACCGTTTGTCGCTAACGAAAGGAAGCGAATAATGACAAACGTTAATGCAATAAATCCGGCCTATGTGCCGCTGGTAGAAGGTTGCAAGGCCCACGGAATAAGTAGAAGTGTTGCTTTTGCACTAGTAAAAAGCGGAATGCTCGAAGCATTCAGAATTGGCTCTCGTAGATACGTAAAAACTGAGAGCTTGCGAACATTACCAGAGCTTTTAGTTCAGCCCATCTCTGATGGAGGTGAGTTATGAAACGCAACTTAAAAAGCCCAAGCCAACTAGCAAAAGATGGCCCACTTTCAATTGATCAGTGGCGTTGGATGATTTTCAATGCCAAGACTAACGGGCTAGAGACCGCAATTTGCCGCATAGGACGCCGCGTATATGTTGACGTGGATGGTTTCGATGCTTGGCTAGTAACAAATAACCCCAGCTTGCGAAGCGTGTCGGGAGTATCGCTATGACAGACTCCCAAAATGAAAAGGCCAACGATTCGAGTCGCTGGCCTGATTCAAACGATAGAACTGGTCAAGGCGCTATCGACGCAAAGGATACTCCCCAGCAATCGGCAAAGCTACTGCTAATGCTTTCGCTGCTCCAAAGCTATCAAGTGGTTTCGTGTGAGTACGCAATGGAGACCGACAATCCAGCATGGGGCGCTATAGACGCCGCTGATCTGGTTGACGCTGCCCACGATGAAATAGCCTTTGCCCTGCTAGATGGAGGCAAGCGATGAGAACCGATGAAACCGAAGATAAATTGGGCTTGGTAGTGTCGGATATTTCCGACTTCCTGAAAAAAGAGTTTCCGCCTAGGGACATGCTTTTATCGCCTTGGTTGGAGTCGCAATCGCTATCAATGATTTACGCAGCAAGGGGAGTGGGGAAAACCCATTTTGCATTGAACATTGCCCATGCCTTGGCGACTGGGGGTAGCTTCCTAAACTGGAAAGCGGCGACACCTACCCCAGTGCTATACATAGATGGCGAAATGCCCGCACCGAGCTTACAAGAGCGTCTGGCATTGATTTGCAAGGCAAGCGGGATAGACACAGCGCAGGACATGTTTCGCATTGTCTCGCGTGACGCTCAGCATTTTGGAGCCATGCCAAACCTAGCCACTAGCGAGGGCCAGGAATTGATTAGTCAAAGCATGGGAAATTCTCGCGTAATTATTCTGGATAACCTCAGCTCTCTGGTTCATGGAGCTAAGGAAAATGAGGCCGAAGGATGGGAGCCGATAGCAAGCTGGGCAAACCAGCAACGGGCAATGGGCAGATCATTGATTTTTATTCACCATGCGGGAAAAAACGGCGTACAGCGGGGCACGAGCAAGCGTGAGGACTTGTTGGATGTTTCCATTTCGCTTAAACGTCCGGCTGATTACAGGGCCGAGGACGGCGCGCGTTTTGAGGTGCATTTTGAAAAGGCACGGTCACTGTTTGGCCCTGAGGCTGAACCCTTTGAAGTCTGCCTAGATACGTCTAGCGGCTTACCAGAATGGCGCGTGACGGGCTTACAGGAGGATACGGAGCTATTGGCCATGCATAACGAGGGCCTGAGCTATTCCGAAATCGGAGACCGATTGGGAGTCAACAAGTCCACCATAAAAAGGCGGCTGGACAAGCTGAAAGCCAAGGCTGCCTGATCTTTGAACAATCGTTGCATCGTTGCGTTCCCTAGGGCGCGCAACGGCGCAACGGCTAGCGAAAACTTCAACAAATCTCAACACGGCGACCTGTTTGACCTTAACAAACCATAACAGGGACAAGCATGGGAGGGCGATTCAAAACTCTGACCGAAACCTTACGGGGCACCGCCTATTACCCTAAATGCGCATTTCCACAATTCAGATCATGGGGCGCAGCTATCTAAAGTAGAATGAAATAGAACAGCCGCGTCGAAACAGACTTTGAATGAAATCAATTATTCAAAGCTGAAGTCATTTGAGCAAATAGGGGGGGCTTCATGCAATACGTCAAAAAAGAGATACCCAAAGCGATTCGCGTTAAAAATACTGTAGGCGCAGGTTTGATCACACTTACAACGCTCGCCTATCTGGCTTACCTGCAATATGACAGTCACCAGCTAAGAGACTATTGGTACTACCTGCTCGTCGTTCCTGCTGTGGGAATTCCCCTGACATTGAGCAACTGGTTTACAAAATCCTCATTGGAGCCTGTTGAAGAAGCGACTGGCTTTGTGACAAAAGCAGAGCAGCAGGCCAGCGATGAAGAAGGTGTCTTCACAATTTCGGCGGAGCAACGATATTTCGTGCTGTATCGCAATCTTCGGCAGGAGGGCACTTATCGAACAGAAACTTATCTTGGCCGCTTCGGGAATAGCGAATCTGCTGAGGAAAGTGGGCGGAGTAAGTACGACGTAGAGGGTTATAGTGAATTTATTTTGGTTAGACACGAATCAAAGACAGAAGCTGTAATCTATTTTTTGACGAGATTTTTTATTAGGTCTCTCAGAGTTGCATCGGCGTCTGTGATTGCGATATTTATATATTCTTGGTTATCTGGAAGCAGTTGGATTGGCGATGTGCCATTTAGCAGCTTAACTATGAACATGGTTTTTTCGACAATTTTTAAGATCGTCGTTGCCATATGGGGTTTCTATTTAAGTATGTGGCTCGTTTTTGGGGAGGGGCCTCAGGACTAAATTACGAGCCGTGCTTTCGTGCAGTCAGTTTGAGCCTAGGTATTTTCAGGCTATGATCCAGCGTCTCGGCCCTTGTTTTGGTTGTTAGATGCCGTATCTGAATTCCTCGATCTACTATTGATAAAATGAAAAGTGGCCTAAACATTCCTGTAGAACTTGAACATGTAAGACAAGTAGCGCTAAGAGCGCTTGGGCCTGTAAAACAGGTAGATAGCTCAACTAGAGCTGATCAAACCTTCCTCTTTGATGCAAAACGCACAAAAGCAGGCTCTGCACTACCGCCATACTATTTGGTGTACTTTTTACTTGTGGATTTACTTGGCTTTAAGAATCTAGGGCAACACGAGAAGATTGCATGGTCAGTTCCCATAGATTTTAACGGCGAAGCATTTTTAATTGAGCATCGTAAATTAGGCCTCGGCGTTTTCGCTAGGGACCCTAACACGCAAGAAGATGATGCATTTAAAATTGTGGTGCGCATTCAAAAAGCTGTTAAGGCAGCTAGACCTTTCTTTGATTGGCTTGCCAGTGAAGCTGTAGCCGCCTCAAAATGTAATGTACGCAATAACAGTGCGCCACTGTTCCAGAGATATGAATTTTTGCTTGGTGTTTATCGGTCTAAACAAATTGAGGCCGAAAATAGAAAAGACGAGAAAATAACCGTAAAAGGAACCTCCGAAAAAGGTGATTGGAGTACCACCTCATACCCAATATTTCAACTTCGGAGAGAAGCCAGTTGGCTTGCGTTATCTGTGGTTGAAGCTTTTTTTAGCTGGAGTGAACATGTGCTTATTCACTTGGCTATCCTTACAGGAAAAGTAATTTCAGCAGAGCAAGTTGCTTCATTGGCAGCATCAGACTGGTCGAATAAGTGCAAGGCCGCTATAGACATTAGCAGCCTGGCCGCAAAATCACTTTTCGATAGAATGGTTACTATTCGCCAAGATTTACGCAATCATGTCGCTCATGGCGCTTTCGGAAAACAAGGCGAAGCATTTTCTTTCCACTCCGGCGCAGGTGCTGCACCAGTGCTATTGCCGCATAAAGGTGGGAGTCGCAAGTTCAGCCTTGAAAATGGATTAGAGTTCGACTCAGAAGCAGCTTTAGCAGACATTGCTGAATTTATTGATTTTATTTGGTCAGCTGAACGCGAACCAGCAAAGCTCTATATTCAAGATAACTATCTCCCAACTATTCTTACATATGCTGCAAACGGTATGTATGCTCGCGCCATGACCTCAATAAAGGAAATGGATGAATTTATAACTTACTTATCACACGAGGTCGATCGTGCAGCGAACATGGACTGGTAAATTAAGCTTCTCGTGCGGCATCAAACTACGCAATCAAGGGGCCTCCGTGGAAACATAAAATTCAAGCGAGTGATCATCGGACGCGCTGGCCTTTTCTCTTGATTTTTAATGGCGTACGAAATTAGTCAGCTGAGCGGTATTTTTCAGAAGCCTCAATCTTTGCTGCAATGATTGCCTCTTTCATTGTTTCGAAAGTCTCCTTTGTTACTGAGTCCTGAGTATCAGCAAAGCCATCACCGTTATACCTAAGACGCATAAAGCCCCTATATCTGCCATTTCCCAGCAATAAAGGTGAAATTAGACAGCTGTAAACGCCGAACTCCAGGAGTTGATGCGGATGGTCAATCACCATGCCATCTTTGAACTTGAAAGTTGATCTAAATTCCTTATTGTCTTCCATGTTTTCGTATCCTCATTTAACTCTAAGCAATTGATCCCATCGTGACGTATAGGAGGGGGATAAATTTTCTTGCCTCATTCCCCATTGTGGTTTTTCACGCCAGCCAGAAGATGCAAAGCCCATTGTTCCCTTTCCAAACTTCCGGTTAGCATTATCAAGTACAGCCATAAGCTTTGCTGAACGCGGATCAATCGCAGAGAATAAATCGCCTTGCAGCTTATCGCCAGCTGATAAATCAAGAAGTCCAACACCTGCCTTTTTGTATCGGTAGCCCTTGCGATACATAACTCGCATTACCGCTTGCGCCATTGCTAGGATTTCCCGAGTGTCTGAAGTAGCGCGGATAAGCTGCATAGCTTTACTGGGATGATATTGGGGAGCATCGGGCTTGAATGGGTTGGTATTTAGCCACACCCAGACGCCGCTAGCCTGTAAGGCCCTAGAGCGTAATTTTTCACTTGCTCGAATGGCAAAAGTTGATAGAGCCTCGGACAGATCATCCAATTCAATAATCTCGCGACCGAATGAACGTGAAACCACAATTTGCTTCCTGTCTGGCTCTATCTCTTGCAAGTCCGAACATGCTACCCCTAACAATTCTTGCTGCGTTCTCGCCATGACAACGCCATAGCGGGCCCGTAATGTTTCAGGATCAGCCCGCATAAGATCAGCCGCCGTTAGGATGCCCTCTGCCCCCAGCTTTGCCGACCATTTACGCCCTACACCCCAAATATCGTCCACGGGATACTTGGCTAATTGCTCTATCGGATCGGTCAGTTCAATCACGCCATGCGGCGTTTTCTTGGCTAGTTTGTTACCTGCTTTGGATAGCGTTTTAGTAACGCCAATGCCAACGCAGCAGGGTATGCCCGTCCATTGCAAAATACGGGCGCGTGCCTCTCTAGCGGCGGCCTGCCTATCTTTAATGCCATCGAAAGATACAAAGCTCTCATCTATCGAATAGACCTCAACGCGAGGAAATAAGTCTCTGAGAATGGAAACCACACGACCAGACAAATCGCCATAAAGTCCAAAGTTTGCGGAACGAATTACAAGCTGTTTTCGTAACGATACCGGAACCTCATGGATAGGTTGCCCCATCTTTATTCCAAGGGCTTTGGCTTCATTAGAACGGGCAATAGCGCAGCCGTCATTGTTGGAAAGAACCACAACGGGCTTACCGATAAGCTGAGGCTGGAAAACCCGCTCGCAGCTAGCATAAAAGTTATTGCCATCAACTAAACCAATCACGGCGATTTATCGCCTGAACTGTTTGCGAAAAGACCAAGTGACCACGCCCCAGACACTCAGCTCATATTCGGGCGGCACAAGTATCGGCGGGTTATCAGGATTGCCTGAAATTAACTGCACGCGGTTGCCACGAATAAAAAGTTTTTTTATGACATAGCCGCCATCCCAAAGCACCATAACAATATCGCCATGTTTGGCTGTGATTGAGCGGTCAATGATTAGCGTGTCAGCCGGAAAAATCCCAAACTCAATCATGGATGTGCCGCTATCGGCTTCTACAAAAAAAGTTGCTGGGGGATTGGCAATGCAGAGCTGAGCAAGGTTCTAACTCATCTGCCATATGATCCTCGGCAGGCGATGGAAAGCCGCACGTGGCACGCATACCTAGTAGCGGTCTAGGTAGTGGAACGGGATCGAGGATGCTTGGAATGGGTGTGAGCATGGCGGGAGTGTCCTAGGTTTCTGTATCACCCGATGAGACAGCCATCGGGGAGACAGATTACCGCCAGTTTAGTAGGATTGCTAACGCCAGTTTTGCGAGCCTTTAATACGGGGCTTAAGCCGCCATACGATGTTCATAGTAGGGCCGCATACGGTCATCTAGGATGGCGTATTGCGCAGCTAGATTAGCCGGATCAGGGTTTAGCCAAGCGTCTATGTTTTCTGGCTTGATGGGGATTATGCAGCGATCATGCCCAGCGGCGGCGACCTCAGGCGGCGGTTCATCTGTGATGGCAGCGAATGACCATAAATCCGGCTCCCCCTTAACTTGCCAGTGCGACCAGAGACAGGCTATCCACATTTCTTGCTGAGGCTCAGGCTTAAACTCAAGTACCACATTCTTTTTTTCGCCGTCTATTTCCTGTTCTACGTTTTCATAAAAAGCATTAACCGCAATGATGCCGTGCGTATAGCCAAACTCTCTGTGCCAAAACTTTTCAAGATTGTCACGGCGAGCGTTATAAGTGCCAGGATATTTAGTATCGTAAAACGCAGGCTTGCCCTGAGGGCGGCATTGGTAACGCATAGGCCTCACAACGCGCTTACCTTGCTCCCAGATCATGACCGGTGCATATGAGAGGGGATATATGCGGGAGTCTCGGGGCTTGGAGTCCGTGCGCCTAAGATCAGCCAGCCAGCCTAATGTTTTGGCTATTTTGTCAGTCACTACGCGCTTTTCTTTCAATGCGCTTGCAGTCTCTTTTATTTGTAATTTTCGATCAGCGTCAGCAAGCCGAGCCTTGAGCTTAAATAGGTCTTGCTCAAGTTGAGTGGTTCGCTTGCTGTCGAACTCTTTGATCATCTCGAATATCTGTCGTTCCTCATCCGTTTTAGGGTTTAAGAACGCGATATCCATGCCTTTAGGTATCTTTACCTTTTCGCCTTGCTGGCGTTTGAAATACAGGTGATAGAAGTCCTTAATGCTTATTTCAGCACCGTGAACCTTCACGAACTTGTGGTAGTCCTCCCAAACCTCAGCCGAATAGCACATGTTGTTTCCTTGAAAATTGCCTGCCGTTTGCAATATACAATCAACACGGCTGGTTATCTAAAATAGAACGAAGTAGAGCATGTTAAGCATCCCTCAAAGCCTTGGCGTCTTAGAACAGTTAGATGCTGCTGAAGTTGCTGAGCTGTGGGCCGAGCTAACGTCAGCCGCCAAGACTGACCCCGAGGCGCACGCCTTTCTGTCCATGTTCGAGCCGTGGGCCAAGGCAAGGCTTGACCGGCCATTGTCCTGATCGATCATGTATTTACTTCAAATACCTACATTACTTACTTTGTGTGTGTTTCATGGCAGTTTTTGAGGCCAGGCAGTGAAAAGTCCACAATTTGCGATGATGAGCGGGTAAAATTATTGCATACGGACACGGCGAAGGCAGTGTTTATCGATCCTACGCATACTAAAACACTAAAAGTTCACTCAATGAATTACGTAAAACATTTGGCCTTGGCCTGCCTCCTTGTTAGTCTTTCAAGCGTTACATTTGCACAGTCGCATTCTGTACCTAGAATCACTGTTTATGGCTCCTATAACGCTGGCACGCATGACAATCCTCAAGAGGTTTGTCGTCGCGAAGAAAGTGTACCGAACCCTTACGTAACACGAGCCAACGGTCGTCCTACTTTGCTGCCTACACCCGGCTGTTATTTCGATGAGACCTATGTGCCCACGGGTGTGGTCACTTACGACGTGTTCAGGCCTATACTTATTGTTAGTCAAGTATGTCCTTTTGCATACGGAACATATTCCGACTACACAGTCTCGCCTGCACGCCTTTACTGCGGAAGAGCTGATGGAATAGTTGCCAATAAGCCCGTTTCTTGCCCAGTTAAGGCCGGCAACCCAATTCTTTGTAATAACGGCGCCAAACTTGAGCCCACTTATGACGATTTGAGTAACGCTGTTCGTCTAAAAAGAAACTTCAGCTCTATCGATGCCTTCCCTGGACAAACCATATCGAACATTATCGGTAACGGTTGGCATTCTGACCTCACCCGAAAAATCATCATTACAGCTGGCGATGGCGTGTTAGGCGCATCCGCAATGGTTATTCGCAATGATGGCACCACGATGTTTTTTGCCAAGCAAGGCAATGGACAGTGGCTACCAGAAGCGGATATGGTGCGGTATCGATTGGAGGAAGTGCAGCTGAATGGCCTAGCAAGCTATGTTCTTACCTCGCTGGATAATCATCAGGAGTTTTACGACGCCGCAGGCCACATCTATCAGGATGTTCAAGATGGACAACTGATGGTCAGCTATCAGCGCGATAGCTCAGGGCGTGTTACGAGTATTCAGGATCGTAATGGCCGTATCGCGACAGTCAGCTATTTGACTTCTGGTCTGGTCGACAAGATCACATTGCCCGATGGTCAGCTCATTGATTATGACTACGACAGCAGTAATCGCCTGATCACGGTGACTAAATCCGGAGATGTCACCACTTATAGTTACGCCACGGTATCTGGCGGCTCTGCAACCTATCTTTCAGGCGTAACCCATAACGGCGTACCTTATTCGATGTTTACTTACGATGCTCAGGCCCGTGCGAATTCGACTGAGCATGCTGGTGGTGTAGACCACTACGACGTGGTGTATTCAAGTGATGGCAATACAGCAACCGTCACGACACCAACAGGTGCAACAAAAACCCTTCAATTCAATGTGGCATCAGGAACGCGCATTCCTAACGCTTGGCAGATTGCCGGATCAGGTGTGCTGACATCCGGTATTAATTTTGCCTATAACGCTAATTCCAATCCGATCTCCCAAAAAGGCGATCAGCTTCTAACCTGTAATTATTACGATGCCTCGGGCCGTTACAAAGTTGCCACCTATGAATTTGCAGTTGCTGTTGTCGCGACATGTCCGACCACGCAAACCGCTGCAGCGGCCAGTACGTTTCTGCGAGGCAATACCACTCAATGGGATTCCTTGGTTAACGTCCCGACCGAACGCAAGACGTTCAATACCGGCAATGTATTGGAAGCCAGGTCGGTATTTATCTACAACTCCCGTGGTCAAGCAACGGCGGCATGTCAAATCGATCCCAACAACACGACCGCAATGGCTTATTTGTGTGGCTCGACCCCGAATGCCCCAGCAGGTGTGCGTCAAAGCATCACGACCTATTGCGAAGCCGCCGGTGTTACTGCAGGAACCTGTCCAATTGTTGGCTTGCCGATTGCGAACAATGGCCCGCGTATCGATGTCAGCGATATCAGCACTTTTAACTATTACCAAACCGATGATGCAACTTGCGCAACACCTCCCGCGACCTGTCTTTATCGCAAAGGCGATCTGTGGAAAGTCACCAATGCTCTGAATCAAACCACCGAATACCTCAAATATGACGGTGCAGGGCGTGTCTTGCAGATGAAGGATGCCAATAGCGTCATTACCGACATGGAGTACCACCCTCGTGGTTGGTTGAAGGCTAGGAAAGTACGGGGAAGTGATAATGCTAGTGAGTCTGACGATGCTATTACACGTCTAGAATATGATTTAAGCGGAAACGTAACGAAAGTTACCCTGCCAGATCTCGAATTCATCAATCTTACCTACGATGCCGCCCATCGTTTAACGAGTATCAGCGACGCTTGGAATAACAGCATTACCTATTCCCTCGATAATGCGGGTAAGCGTATCGCTGAAACAGCAGCAGATCCAAACAGTATTATCACTCTTAGCCTGAGTAATTTGTTTGATTCGTTGGGTCGTTTGAAAAGTAACAAAAATGCTGCGGGGGATATCCTTTCAACTCTCACCTATGATGCAAATGATAACTTGAATACCCGGATGGATAGTTTGGGCCGTGTTGCGGATCAAGACGTTGACCCGTTGAACCGCCTGAAAAAGATAGTTCAGGACCAGGGCGCGGGTAAGATTAACGCCACGACGCAGCTTTTCTATGATGCCCGTGACAATTTGACTAAGGTCACCGACCCAAAAAGTCTCAACACGACTTATACCTACGACGGGCTCAATAACTTAACCCAACTCAGTAGCCCGGATACTAGTACAACCATTTATACCTATGATGAAGCGGGTAATCGTAAAACGCAGAAAGATGCAAAGCTGGTATTTACAAACTACAGCTACGATAGTCTGAATCGACTGACGCAGGTTAGTTATCCAAGTAGCAGTGGCTTAACGAGTACATTCATCTATGACACCGTGAATCCGATCTGTGGAGCTACTGAAAATTTTGCCAAAGGCCGATTGACGAAATTTACGGATCCGAGTGGTAACACCCAGTACTGTTTTGATCGCTTTGGCAACATTACCCGGAAACAAGTAACCAATAACAGCTTGGTATCTACCTTCGTATATTCCTATACGCTTGGCGGCAGACTTAGCAGCTTGACCTACCCAAGCGGAATGAAGGTGAGTTACAGCCGAAATAATCTTGGCCAAGTTTCGCAAGTACTGGTGACATACGGCACCGTAACCAAAGTGTTTGCCAACAATATTACCTATTATCCATTTGGGCCATTGAGCAAGATTGAATTTGTACCGCCGGGTGGAACGGGCGGCACAACGCTTATATCGGGTGGAGCATTCTCGATGTCGGGGGCAGCCACTCCGTCGGTAGGCGGTGGTGGGTGTCCTCCGGGTGGATGCACGCCGGTGAACCCTGTTGTACAGACACGTGTATACGACTTGGACTATGCGGTACAAAGTATTGGCGGCCTACAATACACAGTCAATTCCCAAGGCAGTATCACTCAGATTGGTGATCCAAGTGGTAACGCCTATGAGTACGACAATTTGGATCGTTTGACAGGCGTCATTAATACTGACACTCAAGCCTATGTCACCCAATTTGCTTATGATCCGACGGGCAATCGCTCACTCAAGAAAGCGGGTGCTGCAACCGCTGTCACCAATACTTATGCAAGTACAAGCCATCAATTAACCTCTGTTGGAGCTAATCAACGTTCGTATGATCTTGTAGGTAATGCAATTTTAATAAACACTGGCACTAATAGTACGACCAAACGGTTTACCTATGATGCTCGGAACCGTATGGTGAATTTCAAAGAGGGAGCGCTCGCTACTATAAAAGCCGAATATCAATACAATGCTAAAGGCGAGCGTGTAAGAAAGTATTTAGGTGCTACCGATAAGGCGCGTTATCAGTACAATGAAAACGGGCAGTTGCTAGTTGAAGATAAAGTCATCAGTGGCGTTACTACAACTCAAGAAATTATTTGGTTGGACGACATGCCGATTGGCGTGAGTCAAAACAACACACTTCATGGCGTTCTCACCGATCATCTCAATAGTCCACGGGCTATTTTTGAGGTGGGAACTCAAAAGACAGTTTGGCGTTGGAATCTTGTAGACGATGCCTTTGGTGAAAATTTCGCCATAGAGGACGCGGATGTAGACGGAAATAATTTTATTTTTGATCTTCGCTTTCCTGGCCAGCTATACGATGCGGAAAGCGCTCTTCATTATAATTATTTTCGAGATTACGACGCAGCAGTTGGAAGATATGTTGAGAGCGATCCGATTGGATTGAGGGGTGGCATCAGTACTTTTGGTTATGGAAAGCAAAATCCGACGAAATACATTGATTCCGATGGGCGATTTGCGTTGGCTCCCATTTTTGGTTGTACTATTGCCGGTGCAGTTGTAGGAGGTTTGGTTAGCGGTGGATTGTCTGCAATAACAGAAAGAAACTGGAGGCAAGATGCCACTACAGGTGCAATCGGTGGTGCGGCAGGCGGGCTAGTTACATGCTTGGGCGGCCCTATCTTAGGAGGGATAGTAGGTGCCGTTACGGAAAAATATGTGGCAGAAGAATTGGGGTATAGAAAGAGAGCCTGTAATTATCAGCAGGATTACTTAGAGGCGGCAGTGCTTGGCGGTGTACTTGGTTGGGTTTTCTCAGGAAGTGCGTCAAATGCAGTTGAGGGTTTGGTTGAATCTGTTAGCGGAAGTGCAGCTGGTGCTGCTGCGGATGAACTTAAAGGCTTCAAGGAAATGTTCTTTCCTATAGATAGTGGGGAGTGTCAGTGCGAACAACAGAAAAAATAATTTCAGGAAGTTCAATTTTAGTAATTGTCTCAACTTTCTCCGTGATGTTAGGAGTTAGTCTTACTAACCGTCATACGTTTCTTTTTTCGATTTTTCTATTGATCTTTGGGATTGTTGTATTTCGCCATTCAGCTGTTTATATCAAGCGAGGAATGAGCGGATTTATTTATGTTTCAATGCTTGGAAAGCGTCAAATTGATTCTCATAAAATAGCTCTTGTAAGTGGGCGCGAAATTTTTTGGACTTTTGTAGGCTTCCGAATTGTTGATGATGATGGTAAGAACTTCTACTTAATATCAAGGAAAGCTAATGCACTTTTGGCATGCAGCAAGTTCAGACAGGAATTGGCAGATTCAGATGTCAAATACGCAGGGATATTTTGCGGATAAACCTTAGCGCCTGAGCGCCTTAGGGCAGTTAGATGCTAGAGAGATCGCCAAGTTATTGGCCAAGCTAACAGAAGCGGCCAAGGCAGACCCCGAGGCGCGGTCCTTCCTGATCATGTTTGAGCCGTGGGCCAAGGCAAAGCTAGACCATCCCTCGTCTTGAAATACAGACAAACAACAGGAAATCTAGAATGCGCGAGAACCAAAGCAGCTGAAGTACGCCTTCTCGCTGATTAAATATCAAGTTAATCAGACTTTAAGTATTGGCAATTATCGGTGTGCGATAAACTTCACTTGACGTTACTAAGGAAGGCCGTTGAATCATATCTCAAGTCGATAGTTGCAGAAGTCTAGTTCGTGAGTAGAACAGCATCTTTTAATCAGGCATACTTCGATATGATCGCTCAACTTTAGGGACAAGTGAGGACTATTTCTATGACTGATTTTGCACCGCTAAAGAAATGCTTTGTTATCACTCCTATTGGCGCAGAAGCGAGTGGTACGCGAAGAGCAGCAGATGGCCTAATTAATGCTGTCATCCGCCCCGTGCTTTCAGCTCTAGGTTATGAGACACATGTCGCACATGAGATTGCAGCGCCGGGGTCAATTACTAAACAGGTCATAGAACATATTCTTGGGGATGATCTTGTAGTAGCAAACCTTACAGACCTAAATCCGAATGTCATGTACGAACTGGCCGTGCGACATTGCGCGGGTCTTCCGGTCGTAGTTCTCGCGCACGTAGATACGCGGCTCCCATTCGATATCTCAGATGAAAGAACCGTTTTCTTCAAAGATGACATGCATGGCAGCGTTGAATTAAGGCCGAGGCTCACTGCCGCAATTGAATCTGCTGAAAGTGCGGAAGAGCCAGATAACCCCGTATATCGGGTTTCCCAAGGCATCGTCATGCGTGAAGCTGCTAAAGATGATGATGCGCAAAGCTTCGTGCTGAAAAAGCTTGACTACATAGAGTCAGCACTAAATGAATTGCGCAGTAGAACAAAGGCAACCTCTCAATCCACGCCGCCGAACTATCGCTATACCGTAACGGTCCTAGGTAGCAATGATGATTTCAAAAATGCAGCCAAAGCATTGGCAGCGACTATTGTCGGTATAGAAAATGTGAGACTTCAGCCAGTTATTTCGCGCAGTCCCGATGGAGTGTCACTCGACAGTGGTAAGAGACTTCTTCGAATCGAAGGTACTGATCCCGTTTCAGAGGAAGATGTAATTAATGTGCTTTCAGGTATTCCAGTGAAATTTGAGAGGTTTAAAGAATTGTCAAATTCCCCTGTCCCACGACTGTCCTAGCAGCGTAGCTCTTTCAAACCAATTGACCAGTATTGATAAGCTTTCCATTGGTGATTCCGTGATTACCGAACTTGCGGATTAGGAAGAGACATCAGCCTTGAGCTGCGCGGTTGAGCCCGCCGACCTTCCTGACCATGTTTGAAGTATAGACCATGGCTAAACCGGCCTTTGTCCTGATACCTTGCAAACAACAATTGGTTTTCAATCTCTAAAGTAGAGAAAGTAGTACTGGTCGGCCATCGAGATTAACGGGTATCAATAACCCCAAGCCCCTGTTTTCCGACACTGTAAAGGCGGCTTTTCCGACGCAATCAGGTCGAAACCGACTTTTTGGACGCAATCACATGCGCGAGGCTGGGGCAGTCAGTACAGGCGATCATTGAAAACAATCAGTTTTATTCAATACGCACACCGGGGCAAGCCCTTGTTTTGCGACCAGTACGCGCACGCATGGGAGGCGGGTGTTAGTAATTGTTAATACGCGCCCCGACTTTTCTGACGCTATAATAAGCCCTGCTAACAGGCTGCAAGACGCAATAGATTGACGAAGTGTGCGGGACAATTGGGGGACAGTTGGGCCAATGATTCACAGCTTTGGTCAACAAGAGCGAATAGCCCTCTATTAGATGCCAACGGGTGCCAATACTTACCAGTATTTACCCCGTCAGACTTAAAATCCCTCGAACGCAAGTTCATGCGGGTTCGAGTCCCGCCTCAGGCACCATTTTTGTGGGGTGCCTGCTTGTTGCGTCCTCACTTTATCGAGTGTCTGGGCGCGGCAAGCAAGCGCCCCTACATTTTTCTACACACATCGTTATGCTGTCGGCTTGGACAGGGAGAAGAACGATGCTGCCATCCCGTTATTGGTTATATGCCGTTTGTCTTTTGGGTGCAGTGACGTCTGTCGTGCTGCTTTTGATTGCCCCATCGCATGACTGGCTTTATTTTCCATTCCTGGTTTTTTCTGCCCTCGCTGGCATCGGTACACTGGATTTACTGCAAACGCGGCAGGCAGTGCGACGCAACTACCCGATTCTTGCCCATTTCCGTTATGCGTTGGAATCCATCGGCCCCGAAATCCGCCAATACTTTATCGAAACCGATACCGAGGAAAATCCGTATTCGCGGCAACAACGCGCCATCATTTACCAGCGTTCAAAAAACGTGATGGACAAGCGTCCATTCGGCACGCAGATGGATGTTTATGCCGATGATTACGAATGGATCAACCACTCCATGCTGCCGGCGAAAATCGATTCACATGATTTCCGGATCACGATCGGACCAGGCCGTGCAAAACCCTATTCCGCTAGTGTGTTCAATATATCCGCGATGAGTTTTGGTGCTTTGTCGGCCAATGCCATTCGTGCATTGAATGAAGGTGCAAAACGTGGCGGTTTCTATCACGACACCGGTGAAGGTTCCATTTCGCAATACCATCGTGAGCGCGGTGGCGATCTGGTCTGGGAAATCGGTTCCGGTTATTTCGGTTGCCGTGACAGTGCCGGTAATTTCAGTGAAGAAAATTTCGTCAGGAATGCCGCTTCCGATCAGGTCAAGATGATCGAGGTGAAACTCTCGCAAGGCGCCAAACCCGGGCACGGCGGCGTGTTACCCGCAGCCAAAGTGTCAGCAGAAATTGCCGCCGCACGTGGTGTGCCGATGGGCGAAGATTGCGTTTCGCCGGCACAGCATTCGGCATTTTCAACGCCGAAAGAACTACTGCAATTCATCGACCGCCTGCGAAATCTGTCCGGTGGCAAGCCGGTGGGATTCAAATTCGCCGTTGGCCATCCCTGGGAGTGGTTCGGTATCGCCAAAGCGATGCATGAAACGAATATTCTTCCCGATTTCATTGTTGTCGACGGCGGCGAGGGCGGTACCGGTGCAGCACCGCTGGAATTCACCGACCATGTCGGTGCGCCTTTGCGCGAGGCGTTGCTGCTGGTGCATAACACCCTGGTGGGGTTGAATCTTCGGCAGCATATTCGTATTGGTGCAGCGGGCAAGATTGTCACGGCTTTCGATATCACCCGCACCCTTGCACTCGGTGCCGATTGGTGCAACGCCGCCCGTGGTTATATGTTTGCCCTGGGCTGCATTCAATCGCAAAGTTGCCATACTGATCGCTGTCCAACCGGTGTTGCCACGCAAGATCCCTCACGCCAGAAGGCACTGGTACCGGAAGACAAGGCAACACGCGTATTTCATTTTCACGAAAACACCTTGAAGGCGCTGAAAGAATTGGTGGCTGCCGCGGGTTTGCAGCATCCCGATGAAATCGGTCCCGAGCACATTATTCGTCGCGTATCTTCCACCGAAGTGCGTGCCTTGGCCGTATTGCACAAGTTTCTGAAACAAGGTGATTTGCTTGGCGATGAATTACCCAATCATCCGGCGTTTCAGACCTTCTGGCATGAAGCCAGCAGTGATGCCTTCCGGCCGCCCGCGAAAGTCCGTGCTTTGCGAGGCAGTAAACTGGAATAAGACCGATTTTTATTGACCGAACAGGTACATAAACGTAAAATTCGCAGCCTCACCGGGCGGTTAGCTCAGCGGTAGAGCACTGCTTTCACACGGCAGGGGTCACAGGTTCAAACCCTGTACCGCCCACCAGATCATGAAAAAGCCACCCTCGGGTGGCTTTTTCTGTTTGGATCACGCTGTGCAAAATCAAATTTGCTTGCCGAATGATTTTGGCGGTGCGGAGTTGTCAGCCTCAATTGTCACCCAAGTATTGAACTCGCCATCTACCTGGATACCGGCCCGTTTTTGCGGTGCAAAGCGCCATGAACCGAGCGTGGCCAGCAAAACTTTGGAGATTTCCGCAGGAGCATTGGCAGATGGATCGATTTTTGGTTTCGAACAGCGGCCATTCCTGTTGATTGTACAGGTGACGAAAATTCTTCCGGCCCATTCTCCTTTTACGCGGATAAGTGGCTCGATTTGCTGCTCGCTGCGAAGTGGGCGAGGCATCAATTCCCTGCTCAGGATTTTTGCCCGCGATGTATTCGGATCAATTTCCACCGTTACTCGCAAACCGCTTTCAAGCTGCTTGTTGGTTTCCGTGTTTTCAGATGTTGTCAAATTGCTGGTGGTGATTGAAGTGGTCAGAAAGCCAACAAAAGGTGCGGGCAAGCTATCTTTTTCCGGGAATGCGACTTGTAATAATTGCGCGTTTTCATCAAAACCGACATCTGCCCATACGATCAACTTGTACGGAGATTTTGTCGCAGCTGCCTCTTGCGAGATGGCGGTAGCAGATATGAGCGATGCTGCGAGGGTGAGGTAAATGCAAAGATTTTTCATGTTGATTATTAATTGTCCGGTTTTCACCGATTCTAACGCAAAACAATGCGGCATCGATCAGAATGCCGGTCCTGAATTTCACGTACGATAGGCGCGCTCCAATTCGGAACGGCATTGTCGACAGGACTGAAATGCGCAGCCTGATAATCATTTTACTTTTCATGCTCACGATAAATCCGGCGTATGCCGTGACGTCTACCCTGAACGGGGTGTGGCGGGGAAAACTCGGGGAAATGGATATCGTTGCCTGCTTCAACGGTGAACAAAGCGGCAACTATTACTACATCCGCCACAAGCAACCGATCCGGCTAAGCCGGGAAGAAAAAAGCAATATCTGGATGGAAGAGGGTAAAACCGGAAGCTGGAAACTGGCTCTGCCAGTAGCAAAAAAACTGCAGGGCGTCTGGCAGGCGCCGGAAAATGGAAAACCACTTGCCATCGCGCTTGGCTCGCCGAGCAATGAAAAAGACGATCAGCCTTGCGCAAGTAGTGAATACAATCAGGCACTGGAGGATTTTCCCAAACTGAAAATGGGAAATATCGAAAATTTCAATTGCAGGAAATACCGGAAACTTCGAATCGCCGATGTTGAAACCATCGAGCTGATGTCATCCGGTGCCGCCGACGGCAAGGTAAATCTCAAGCTTCGCGCTGTGTTGCCCAAATCAAAAGCGGATTTGGAGGAGTATTTCTTGAAGCGTCGCGAGTTTCTCGGCAATTTGGGCTATGCGGCCGAAGATGAAACATTTGCTGAACCCTATTACTGGTCCGATGACTGGATCACCGTGCACTACTATCGTTGGGCCGCAGGCTTTGGTGCACGTGGTATCACTCTGAACTACCGTACCTGGAACATGAAAACCGGTGAAGAGGTGGATTTGTGGAAGTGGTTTGGTACCCAATCATATTCTTACAGTGACATGGCCCCGTTACCGGATCGACTGAAAAAGCATCTCATCAAGGATGCCGATATTGAAGCGGAATGCAGGCACGACTACTACGGCGAAGGCGAATACCACGTAACGCTCGAATCCACCGGCATGAAGTTTTGGGAAAATTCATTCGGTGACGGATGCGAAAAGGAATTTATCATTCCTTACAAAGATCTCGCACGCTTCTTGACTCCCGAAGGCAAGATTGCGATTCGAACTTTTCTCAAACCCTAGCCTCAGGGCAGCTCTTCATATCTTGGTATGCCGGTCACGTAATCCAGCAAGCGCCTGCTGATTTTCAGCAATAATCCATTGCTCTTTTTCAGCTGCTGGAAATCCAGTTCGGAAAATTCCTTGTTCTGGATCTGCTTTTGCGTCAGCCGGTTCAGTATTCGAAGCACGCGCTCAAGATTTTCCTGCTCGATGATGTTGTGCTGAAGGTTTTTCGACTTCAGCGGTACCACGTTGGCATGCAGGCGATAGCCGCGCTTGGGAATGGTGGTGATGTATCTGGAGCCGTGTTCCTTTTCGCCGAGAGCCTTTCTCAGGATGGCGATATTCTTGTAAACCACGCCATCGCCCAGAGTCGTTTCTGGCCAGCACTGCATCAGCAATTGTTCGGAGCTCACGACACGATCCGAGTGCTGCGATAGATGGCATAGCACGTCCATCGCTTTCGGTTCGAGATGAATGCGGGTGTCGCCACGCAGAATGATGTTTTCCGGAGGCGCCACGATCCAGTCGTCGATCAGGAAATGTTGTGCTTTCGACGATTTCACGATTCCTGCTTATCCTTGCTTGCATACACAAACGACTGAACGGGCGACCATGACATGGCGCTCCATGATTCTAACGCGACCGGGACGGGTTTTAGGCCACTTGCGCCCTATTGAGCCCGAAAACCTGCCCTCGTGACAAGCCCTCATCGCCTGATTTGGTTCGATATGTCGATATTGCAGCAAGTCAGGAAACCGTAAGGACAAAGCCGGGCCGGTGGAATAGGGTGTCGGTGCAGTGCGACGAGTCGTGTTTTTTCAGAGGGGTGCTTATTGGGGATAAGTACTGAAACATGGCTGCCGTATTCGTGTTCTGTGGCGAGCCAGCCGAAAATCCCAATCCTCGTTTGCGATGGCTGGCTTGTCTTCGGTTCCCGATGGTTAGAGGTTTTGGTACTTGCTTTTGAAAGTGGCCAGAGATGATCGAGCTGCAGCGTCAATCATGGTTCGTTTTGCCGTTTAGTCCGGTGCAATTCGGCTGCCAGGGGTGGTAGAAAAATAGCCGTTTTGCTTGTCATCAAAATGAAAAGGGGCATGAAATGAAAAAGACTTTATTTGCATCTGCCGGAATCATAGCGACTGCCGCATTGATTTCACTGATACAGCCTGCGTCTTCCGTGAATGCGACGGGTGCGCAAGTTGCTGCTGCCGGGCCAAACAAGTTCTGTACGGTCCCAACGGCAAGGGCAGGAACTCCTGAACAAACCGCTTGGCAAATATTCACTGCCGTCAATTGCACGAACAACGGTCAATTCGCCTGGGAAAACTGGACCGAGCAAACCTGTTTGCTGAAACCTTCGACGCCCGGTTGCGGTAACAACGCCGGCAGCACAAAGAAACGCTTCCTGCATGCCAGCCGCCTTCATCTGAAAGCAACCCAGGACGGCCTGCAAGGCCTGTCGAATGATTGCAGTCCCATGATTACGCCGGCCTCGTTCAGTGGGCAAAATCCTCCTGATCCATCCCTGAAACCCTTCGTGCCGAAAAACCTGAGCTCAGGCGCGGTATTTTGCGAAGAAGTTTTCGTCAACAATGCAGAAGCGGCCTTTATCAAGTCTCCACCGGGTGCTGCTGCCGGGGTAAACCTGCAAACTCTTACGGGTCAAGCTGCCTACATAAAGGCGAAGGGTACGCTGACATTTCCAACCTCAGCCGTGGAATTGAAAATCGATTGGTTGCCGGCGACATCGGTCACCGGTACGGCCAGCTTTAACTGCACCAATAACAAACCGAAAGGAGTTTTCGTGGATGTTATCGACGGCAAATGCTATGCCTTGGTCGGTATGCATATTTCCTCGAAGCTCTATCCAAACTGGCTGTGGGCGACTTTCGAGCCGCAAAATTCCATCACCAACCCCAATCGCTGCAACCCGAATCTGTATTCAAGCTGCAATGATGCCTGGGGTTCCAATCCTGCCGTCAGTACCGGCAAGGCTACGGCAGCGACCAAAAACCTGACCAATCTGATGGATCAAGCCGGTCTGCCGGTAGAGTTCCGCAATTACCGACTGGTCGGTATTCAAACCACTTACAGCGATCCCAACAAAACCATGAAGCTGGGGAATTCATTCGTTGAATACAATGCTTCGGTGCCCGCACAACAAGCTTCGTGCGTCAGTTGCCATTCCTACGCCATGATGAATACCGCAACGAACCCGCCTTCCGAAAATCCCAATTTCGGTGCCTTCCCTGGCACACCGCCGATCGGCAATCCCGGCAAACCACCGGCAGGCAATTGGATCAAACAGGATTTCTCCTGGCTGCTGGGCATCATGCCGGCAAAGTAATCTCCACGTTTTCCGTTTTCTCACCTGGCCCGGGTCTGATGTTTTTGACCCGGGTATTTTTTTGTGATTTTTTTGCATCGAGCCATTTATCTGGCTCATTCGGTAGTGTCGGAAATACGGCATGTCGTAAACTTTGCCGCATTCATTCAAGCGGGGTACCTGCATGCAATATCACTATCGTCGCGGCGAACAGCAAGTAGGCCCATTGTCACTGGATGCGGTCATCGCAGCAGCGCGTTCCGGCGGTATCGGTCCGGATGATCTCGTCTGGGCCGAAGGATGGAACACATGGCGGGCGGCTCACAGTGTTCCCGGCCTGTTTGCGAGCATCCCGCGAGTACCGGCAAGATCTTTAGGCGAGGATGCCAATATGCGCATGTTGCTGCCGGTCGGACGATCTTTCTGGGCGATAGCTTCCGGTTATTTGGGCCTGCTTTCCATTTTATTGGTATTTGCCCCTTTCGCTTTGATCACCGGCATTCTGGCGATTCTCGACATCAGGAAAAATCCCGAAAAGCACGGTATGGGGCGAGCCATATTCGGCGTCGCCATGGGGGCGTTTTTCAGCCTGCTTTTGCTCTTCACGCTTTTGAACAGACATTGATCGTCACGAAAAATCGATTGTGTTTTTTGGCGGAAATTCTTCGGGCACAATCCAGCTGCAAGAAGTTTATGCATTGGAAAAAGACAAATCGAAATTCCAGTGCTTATTTGCTCGGGTCTGTATTTCCCGCCGCATGCCAAAGCAAATCGGACAACTCATGTGCTTCCTTGCGATCCTGGTCGTTTCTCAATGCAATGGACAGCTCGCCGCCATTGGTTAACAGGCGCAGCATGGTTTCCATTCCCTGGTTATTCTGGGCAATGGGAAATACACAGACAATATTACGTAACAACAACGTGTGGCCAGCTACCGCATGAGCAATGGTCATGATGTTCCCCTGTAGGAATTGACAGGCTGGGCCTGATTTCAGGTTCCGTCAAGCAATTAATCTTCGTCACCCGCAAGCGGCCTCCTACGCCGCAGGAGGCCGCTTGCGGCGTAGTAGGCCGCTTGCGGGCGACGAGTCCACGATTACAATTCCGATAAATGCACCAACAAGCCATGCAGGCTCTTCATATCCTGCGAGTTATGTTGAATTACACGGCGAAAATCCCTCGCGCTTTCTCCACGTAAATAATCCCGCCACGCCCGCGGCGCTTCCGATCCCGGCAAATCATCTTCACGAACCACGCCCAATGCATTGCGTTCGATAGTCGAGAGTTTGCAGTTCTCCCACGCGCCGCGATAAAACCGCCGGGTAGGGAACAGCAAATCCAGATGGCGCAGTTCAGAAATCGGATCGGGTAATCGGGCCAGCCGATAACGTGTTTTCAATAATGGCGAGTCGTAACAGCGGCCGTTGTAACTCACCAGCACTGTTTCCGGCTGCAGCCACGTTGCGAATTCTTTCAGCATCGCAAGCTCGCCACCCATCGTGGTCAAATACAATTGCCGCACACGCAATTGTCCGTTCAACCAATCCGCAGCGCCGATCATGAAAGCCCGCGTACCGGTGCCGCCGGAAAGCCCCGTGGTTTCGGTATCGAAATACAGGCAATGCTCGTGTGAGATCAAACCGAATTTCGCGAATTCAGCATTGATGATACTGGGCGAATCAGTACAGCCGAAAAATTCTTCCAGATACAAAACGCCGGGCGAAATTTCGGTTCCCGGCAAAACACGATCCTGTGAATAAGAACGCTTCTGCAAAGCCATGCGCATGCCTAGAAGTTTTCGCAAATCATCTGGCACGACAGGCCGTTCCGCAGGCGGGGCAGCGACAACGCCAGCCTGCTTTCGCAATGTTCTCAATTGATCGAGCAGGGCGCTCATTGATTCACCAATAAAGCCAATACTTTCGCAGTCAAAAACTTTGGCGATTCAATCAGGTTTTCATCAGCGGCCAATACCGGGCCAACGCAGGCGGGACAGCCACTTTTGCAGTCGCATTCGCTCACCAATTGCTGCGCACGTTTCAACAATTCCGCTTGCCGTTTCCACAACGGCTCGCTCAAACCGACGCCGCCGGGATAGTTGTCATATAAATACACGGTCGGGATAAATCGCTCGGCACGATTGATATCGGAAATATTCCCGTCGTCACCACGCAGTTGGCCACGACCACGTCCATCGCTGACCGCAAACCAAGCGCCATCGCCACTGCCGACGGCTTTCTGCAAGTCACGTGCTTCGGCCATCACGGCAACGGTGGCAACCACATGCAACGCATAGGCCGCGCCGAGAAATCCGTCGAGCGCGGCCTGCCGTGAATCGAAGGCTTCGTCCAATACACTTTGCGGCAACTGCCACCATGCCGCAGTCGTATGCAATTCCTGATCCGGCAAATTCACCGGGCCGTAGCCGATATTCTCGTGCGTGTAGTAACGGATTTTCTTGTAACCCGATACCCTCCGCACCACATGCACTTCACCGTGATGCGCGTTACCCTTGCCGGTATTTACGCCATCAAAACGTTCGAGTACCTTTAGTTTCGTGTAATCAATCGCGTCGGTGTAGTAATCGACATGCGTGCGGGTCACGTAAGCCTTGCGACCTTCCCAGTCGAGTTTTTCCACTTGGTAGGGCGTCGATTGAATCATGTGGATCGCACCTTCGTACAAGGTCAGCGGGGCCGAGGAGAAATCAACCTCGGCAATAATCGTTTGCCGGCCGTCGGTACGGTTCACCACCACGAAATTGCCGTCGGCCACCGAACGCAGACTCACCGCGTTGGCAGGGTAGGAATCGGCGATCCATTCCCAGCGTTCGCCTTCCTGATGCAACACGCCGCTTTCGCCCAATACTTCGAGGTAAGGCGCGGCATCAATCGGTCCGAACCGCTCGCCGGATAAGAACGGCAATTCGAAAGCCGCGCAACGAATATGATCGAGCAGAATCAGCGCCTGATCGGAATGGATGCGCGCATGTTCCGGCGAAGCGTCAGAGAAAAATTCAGGATGCCGGATCAGGTATTGATCCAGCGGATCGCTGCTAGCTACCAACACGCCGAGCGATGCCTGTTGTCGCCGACCTGCACGGCCAATGCGTTGCCAGGTCGCGGCAACCGATCCGGGATAGCCATTCAAGACTACAACATCAAGACTACCGATATCCACGCCGAGTTCGAGTGCCGAAGTGCTGACGATGCCGTCGATATTGCCATCACGCATCGCTTTCTCGGCTTCGCGGCGTTCGGTCGGCAAATAACCGCCGCGATACGCACGAATGCGCGCAGGTTTGCGCGGGTCGTTATCGAACACGTCTTTCAGATATTTGGTCAGCACTTCCACCATCGTGCGCGATTGTGCGAACACCAGCGTCTTCAATCCGGCGCGAATCGCCAGACGTGCGATTCGATTACTTTGTGAACGTGCCGATGCCCGCAAGCCCAGATCCGGATTCACCACCGGCGGGTTCCACAGCAATACCTGCTTATCGCCGGTCGGTGCGCCGCTTTCGGTAATCGCGATCACCTCGTGCTCAATCAAGGCTTCGGCATGTGCTTTCGGATTGCCGATGGTGGCTGAGCACAAAATAAATTGCGGGTTCGATCCGTAAAACGCACACACGCGTTTCAGCCGCCGCAGCACATTGGCCACATGCGAACCAAACACGCCACGGTAAGTGTGAATTTCATCAATCACCACATATTGCAAATTCTCGAAGAACTGCGCCCACTTCGTGTGGTGCGGCAAGATCGCCTGATGCAACATGTCCGGATTACTCACCACGATGTCACCATGCAATCGCACCGCCGCACGGGCATCTCCGGGCGTATCGCCATCGAAGGTAAATGCTTTCACGCCCAGTTGTCCGGCGCGATTCAATTCCAGCAATTCCGCCACCTGGTCCTGCGCCAATGCTTTGGTTGGAAATAGATACAAGGCCTTGGCCTGTTTCTTCATCGCACCGGCAACCACGGGCAAGGTGTAGCAAAGACTTTTCCCGGAGGCAGTCGGCGTTACTACGACCACATCATCGCCTTTTTGCACGGCATGCCATGCTTCGGCCTGATGGCTGTAAAGACGTTCAACTCCACGCGTTCGTAAAGCAGCTGCCAATGAAGCCGGCAAATCCGCCGGAAGCTCCGCATAACGTCCTTCATGACCAGACAAAAATATCGAACCGGTAATGCGATCGGAATATTTACGTTGAAGTCGATTCGACAAACCCGGCATATTGCGCTCGGCCAAGGGCAAAGCGGGCGGGAGATTCTGGAAAACCAGGGCCGGCTGGGTGCTCATGCATGCTTCCTTGCAAACGAAAGCATCGTTGTAGAGCAGGGCCGTCTCAGTAAGTGAGATTGATCAAATCCTTGGCACAAAAAAATACCCCACCCTGGATTTCGCCAGGGCGGGGTAGATGTTGGAACAGTTACCAGCTGCGGCGTAAACCAATCGTGCCGGTATGGTTTTCGAGGTCGGAATCACCCATGCCTCTTTCGTAGTCGTACTGCATGAACACCGACCAGTTGTTTTGCGTCAACAGACTGAAGCCAAAACCCACTTCGGCCCAGGTGTCGTTGCGTTCGGTCGTAATGGTGATGGGCGAAATAGTCAGGCTCGAATCGTCACCGAAGTTATGCAGAACATTGAATTTTGCATACGGCACAAAACTGCCTTTTACCGTGCCTTGATCTTTTGCATGGGTCCAGCGAACGCCCAGGCGGCCGACGAGAACATTTTCATCGTTGTAGTTGTAGGTAGTGAAGCCGTCGCTGGCATCATCCGTACTACCTTTGCCGACAATGATCTGTGCCTGTGGCTCGATGGAATTGTTGTCGCCGAATTTGAACGAACGGCCATATTCGAATGAAGCCAGCCAGTTCTTGCTATCGGTTTCAAAACGATCGCTACCACCACGTGCCTCTGCATTCAGCCAGGCGTATTGGAGTACCGCATCCCAGTAATAGCTGTCGCCGAAATGGGTGGCATAACCACCGACGGCATAGCCATCAACCTTGGCCCTGCCTGCTTCCAGGTCGGGATCGATGCTGAGATCGAACATATGGGTAATGCTCTGTGTCTTGGCGGCGAATGCACCGAAGCGGGTTCCGTTTTCGGTGGTGTGGATATCTGCACCGGCCTGGATGGAGAAAATATCATTGCGGCCTGCGAAATTACCGATGCTCGATTCATGTGTTTGCGAACCGGCACTGCCGGTTACCCGCACCCAGGCGCCGTCTTCGTCCATTTCGGTGCCACGCTGACCAAGGCGTTCCTGCAAGCTGCCCAATAGCGACAGAGAAGCCTTGTTGCCCATATCGGGAATAACCATTGCAGGCGACACAATGCCGCGTGTCGTCGAACGAAGATACCAATCACCATCGGCTGGATTGACGATGCCATTTTGAAACAGGGTGTAATTGAACGCACCTGCGACAACGGAGTTGCTCAAACTGAAGGCGTTCGCTGCAGATACTCCGGCCACATCCACCACCATGATGCCATCGCCGGTCGTCTGTGCGCCAAGGCCACCGGCGTTGTTTACGACGATGCCGGTTGAACCGCTGGTGTTGCCCGCCACAACGAAACGATCGGTGAGCGATGCATCATTGCCCAGCACGGTATCAAGCACGAGAGTGCCACCGGTGCCGACGTAATTACCCGATACCGTCAAGGTATCGTTGGCGGTGCCGTCGGACAGACTGATCGTGCCCGAATTGTTGAGTGTTTCCAGACCGATGAAGTTCGTTGCTCCACCCAATGCGAAAATCGTGTTCGCGTTGTTGAAGAGGTCGGCCCCCAGACCGAAATCGCTGGTGCCGGTGGCTCTGAAGATGCCGTTGTTATTCACGGTATCGGCATTGATGGTGAGATTGAGAAAGCCATTGACCGCACCCGATCCAGCGATGTTGACGACTGCCGCATGACCATCCGCATCGATCGCGGGACCCGCGGTCGCAGAAACAGTGCCATTCACGTTAATCGTGGTGTTACCTGTGCCCGAGTTGAGTGCAAAGATACCGGTCGTAGCACCGGTTACGTTTCCGGCATTAACAACAACCGCACCTGTTCCTGCTCCATTGACTTGCTGGGCAATGATGGCGGTGTTGCCAGTAGAAGTTACTGTGCCTGCATTGACCGTCACGGCACCGCCGGTGCTCAGGGCAAAGATGCCATTGCCGGTGGTGGCATTGGTCGCGCCCACGGTGGTCACCGTGGTCGAACCGGTACCGAAGTTCTCGGCATCTATACCAAAGCGTGAGTTGTTTGTGCCGTTGGCGGTCACGTTGATGTTGCCGGTGGCTGCCGCCGGGAAAATCGCAGCCACGATACCAGCATTACCGGCTTGCACATTGCCGTTGGCAACAACGGTCGTATTGGCAGTGGTCGATTGGGTTTGAATATCGATGCCGTTTTGGCCGGCAGTTAATGCCGTGACGGATCCGGCAGTGACGCTGATGGTGCCGCCGACGGCGGTATCGCGCACCACGATGCCATCACCGGCTGTCGAACTGGTCGCACCGGAGATGTTGACGGTGACCGTGCCCGAACCATTGTTTTGAATATTCGCTGCCGTGTCGGTACCACCGACAAAGCCACCGGTGCCTTGCACCAGGATATTGCCGGTACCGCCGGTACCGCCAATCAAATCCAGACCGCGAGTTGCACCGGTAACGGAGTTGGCGACGTTGACGGTGACGGCGTTGTTGCCGTTGACGTTGATGCCCAGTGCCGCGGTACCTGTGACGGTGCCGTTGGCGGTAATCGTTGTTGCTCCGGTGCCGCTATTGGTTGCCACGATACCGGTCGTACCCGAGGTAATGCCTGCGGTCACGTTGATCGTACCGGCCTGCGCAGCATCAGTTTGCTGCGCGATGATGGCGGTGTTGCCGGTGGATGTCACTGCACCTGCGTTGACGGTGACATTGCCACCGGACGTCAAGGCAAAGATGCCATTGCCGCTGGTCGCATTGACCGGACCAACGGTGGTAACCGACGTCGAACCGGTACCGAAGTTCTCGGCATCGATACCGAAGCGGGCATTGATTGAACCGTTCGCGGTGACGTTAATATTGCCCGTGCCTGCGTTGGGAAAGATCGCGGCGACGAGACCGGCATTACCAGCTTGTACGTTACCGTTGGCAACGATCGTGGCATTGGCGGTGGCCGATTGGGTTTGAATATCGATGCCGTTTTGGCCGGCAGTTAATGCCGTGACGGATCCGGTAGTCACGCTGATGGTGCCGCCGGCGGCGGTATCGCGCACCACGATGCCATCACCGGCTGTCGAACTGGTCGCACCGGAGATGTTGACTGTGACCGTACCCGAACCATTGTTTTGAATATTCGCTGCCGTGTCGGTACCACCGACAAAGCCACCGGTGCCTTGCACCAGGATATTGCCGGTGCCACCGGTGCCGCCAATCAAATCCAGACCGCGAGTTGCACCGGTGACGGTGTTGGCAACATTCACTGTCACGGCATTATTGCCGGTGACACTGATGCCCTGTGCCGCAGTGCCGGTTACCGTGCCGTTGGCGGTAATCGTTGTTGCTCCGGTGCCGCTATTGGTTGCCACGATACCGGTCGTACCCGAGGTGTTGCCGGCCGTAACGTTGATCGTACCTGCCTGCGCAGCATCGTTTTGTTGCGCGATGATGGCGGTGTTACCCGTGGACGTGACCGCACCTGCATTGACCGTCACATTGCCGCCAGAGGTGCTTGCAAAAATACCGTTACCGGTCGTGACATTCACTGCACCGACTGTCGTTACGGTCGTCGAACCCGAACCGAAGTTTTCTGCATCAATACCGAAACGCGCATCGATTGAACCGTTCGCGGTGACATTAATATTGCCGGTAGCAGCACCATTGAGAACTGCGGCGACAATGCCGGCATTACCCGGCTGTAAGGCGCCATTCGTCACCACCGTGATATTCGCGGTAGATGATTGGGTTTGAACGTCGATTGCATCAGTCCCTGGTGCGAAGGTAGTGACTGCACCAGTGGTCACACTGATATTGCCGCCTGCAGCGGTATCACGCACCACGATGCCTTCGCCGGATGTTGAACTGCTCGCACCGGAGACATTGACCGTCACCGTACCCGAACCATTGTTTTGAATATTCGCTGCGTTGCCGGTACCACCGACAAAACCACCGGTGCCTTGCACCAGAATATTGCCGCTACCGCCGGTGCCGCCCACCAAATCCAGACCGCGAGTTGCACCGGTGACGGTGTTGGCAACATTCACTGTCACGGCATTATTGCCGGTGACACTGATGCCCTGTGCCGCAGTGCCGGTTACCGTGCCGTTGGCGGTAATCGTTGTTGCTCCGGTGCCGCTATTGGTTGCCACGATACCGGTCGTACCCGAGGTGTTGCCGGCCGTAACGTTGATCGTACCTGCCTGCGCAGCATCGTTTTGTTGCGCGATGATGGCGGTGTTGCCGGTGGACGTGACCGCACCTGCATTGACCGTCACATTGCCGCCAGAGGTGCTTGCAAAAATACCGTTACCGGTCGTGACATTCACTGCACCGACTGTCGTTACGGTCGTCGAACCCGAACCGAAGTTTTCAGCATCAATACCGAAACGCGCATCGATTGAACCGTTCGCGGTGACATTAATATTGCCGGTAGCAGCACCATTGAGAACCGCAGCGACAATGCCGGCATTGCCAGCCTGAATGTTGCCGTTTGCTACGACTGTTGCATTGCCAGTCAGCGATTGGGTTTGTACATCGATACCATCTTGGCCAGCGTTCAGTGCGGTTACCGCATTGGTGGTCACCGAAATGCCTGTGCTGGTCGCAACATCCCGAACGACAACGCCTTCACCTGTCGCTGCGGTCACCGATCCACTGATGTTGATATTCACAGAGCCTGCGCCGCCTGTTTGCGTCGCATTAAACGCATTGCCGGTGCCGTTGTTGGTGATGCTGCCACCGGTATAGGTGATGGGGCCGCCGGCCGCGCTCAGTGACAATGCTGCTGTGCCACCAGCGGTTGGGGTGTTGCCGGCATCCACAATGATCGCTCCGCTATTGGTAACGCTGATACCGCCGGTGCCCGCATTGGAAACCGCCAAACCATTACCGCTGACAGTCGCTCCGGGATCTACCAGCAACACGACCTGTACGGGCAGGTTGCCCTGGTAATTGCGGTCATTGGGCGCTCCAACGGGAAATGTCGTATCGGTCGTCGAGGTGGTGCTGCACTGAACCGTGGTCGCGCCAACGGTGCAGGTCGCCCAGCTTTGCGTCGGCATCACCATGGTGGCGATCGCAGTGGCAATGGCGCTGCTCAATATGAGCCGCTGCACAGGAGTAGATCGTTTGTTTTTTTTCATGACGAAATATCTCTTTTAGTTGGGAGAGAGGAAAGGGAGGGGGAATGATTCAGGAGAAATAAATGCAATTTGCCCGACAGGAGCAGTGATTAATAATGCGCATGAACATAGAGACGCACTTTCCATCCGGAAACGGACACGATTCCTGTAAAATATTTCCGTTGACTTTGCATTAGCAGGCTGGTTCCTCAATCGCAGAAACAACTCGACAAGTTGCCCTGACAAGGATTTCGTCGCGATTTTTTTAGCCATACATTGGCGTATTGCCAGCCAATCACGGCAAGTGCGTCGATAGTGGTCAAGATTCACTCGCAAATTCGCCTACCGTTCATAAGCCGGCACGCACGATCTACATCCGCAACTTTATCGAAGATCGCGATGGCGCCGCAGCGACGTAGCCCGGGTTGCGCTTCACCAACCCGGGTTGATAGAGCGCAACCCGGGCTACGTTTTACGGCATGCCAACGATTGCGATAGCTTGGTGGTGCCCGTGTTTTTTGAACAGAAACGTCAAGGGCAGCGGCTTCTCTTTTCATCCTGATAGCGCTTGAGTTCATTCGTCACGCGTACCAACTGGCGTGCCACATCTTCGCGTTGATTGAATATGGCGGTAGCGGCTCTGTCGGCGTCTTTCTCTGCATTTTCGGTGCGATCCGCAAGCGCGGTAGATTCGGTCGCTTTCACAAAACAAACTTTGCCGATATCGGCTGAATAGGGTGTCTTGGCTATGCCGGCGGACTCAAGATCGACACAGTCCATGAAAGCTTCACGAACGAGCCCCCTGTTTTTGCAGCGCTGATTTGCCAACACGATGCGGTGCAATTCGTCCATTTCGCGCACGCGTTGGCAATCGAGCCGGTCAGCGGAGGCGGTGGCCTGTGCAGCACGATTTTCTGCCCTTGCCCTGTCGGCGATATCAAATGAATTCTTTAGTGCAGCATCCAGCGCCTGGCGATTCTGGTTCAGGGTGCGCTGTTTTTGTCTCAGTATTGCTATTTGGTCAGAAAGATTGTCACAGGTTTTTTCTGAAATATCCTGCCCCGATGGCGCCGATATGCCCGGGCCTATATTGGTTCCGCCATCACCCGCGCGTGGGGAATCCGATCCATCACCTGGTACGAAAACCCAGACGCATGCAAGATACGATTCCAATGCGCTGACGCTCTGGTTAGGTTCCGTTGGATGCACGGTTTTTTCGCGATATTCCCTGCTGCATCGGGTTACCCATTCGGAATCACGAGCCTGTCCAGGTGATGATTGAAACAAACCCAGCACCAATGCGCCTGCAATCAATACGTTCTTTGCCGATAAATGAGATGCGGTCATGACCTGGCTTTCCTTTTGATTGAAATATCCCCTGAGTTGTATCAACGCGAGGAAGAAACAGATGCGGACACCCATCAAACCGAAGGAGAAACAGATGCGGACACCCATCAAACCGATATGACCTGACACTGCTGTCAGTATTTCTCCGGCAAGGTCGTAAGCCGTAATCAAAAATCATGTTGGCGTAGGGTGGATCCCGCGCAGCGGTGTCCACCGAAGTTTTGCCCGGTTATTCCAAAAACTCACCCACGGCGCAGCCCATTCCCGACACCGTCCATTGGGCAATCAATCCATTCGAGTTGTAGCGAAAATTCGCTGGATATATGCCGTCCGGTTTGCCTACCGCTACTGCTGGCAGCGGGCATGCAACTGAGAATACAATTGGCGTCATTGATGTAAGCGTGTGCTTCGGGATGTGCGGCGCTGCGTTTTTCGTGGCTTGGCTTTCGACGGTGTCCGCATATGCTGTTTCATCGCGTACCCCCTGGAGTTACCAATGATTCGGGGGAATCAGATGCCAAAACCTAAAGCAATCAAAGGCCATAAGGTGCGTCGCATTTATAGGGTGCGTTTCTAACGCACCAACTCCTGATGCCTAGGTTTGTAGCACATACCAATCAATACGGGAGCTTGGTAATGCTCGCTTTCTTATAGCCATCCGGCAAGGTGCGTTTGAAACGCACCCTATGCGCCGTCCCCACTTCCGTTGGTCCTACGGTATCCGCATATTTGGCTTGTTCAGGAACAGCGCACGGGTCTTTGGTTGGGCGGGTAAACGCCTTGCATCGATAATCACAAGGTTGGCTTCCTTGCCGATGGCTGGGTTTGCAGGACGTATTTGTAAATGGTAGCTATCCACGCTGTCGGGATATTCGGGAAATTCCATTTGCACGATTTTGCTGTCGCCGATGTGAAGTTCTCCCCAAGGCTCCGGGCAAAGTTCGCTGGGTTCTGCCACGAAGTGTTCAGTAAAATGCTTTGGGGTGTATTGGTATTGCAAACGGATGCACACCGGCGACACGGCGAAGCTGTAGATGTAAACCGGCACCGAATCGCCATTCAGCCAATCGGCGCGGCTGATTTGCACGTGGCCTTGCCGTAAAAAAGCAGCATCGTCGGCAGGATCGCGATGCAGGAAGCGAAGCCAATGCGTGCGCAAACCGTCGGGCAAATCAATCGAGGGGCTGTCACCCCAGCCAATCGAGTTTTGCACCACGGATTCCGCACCAACAATCAGGTTGTGATCCCGGTCTTTGCCAATGTAAATATTTGGATATTCCACGCCATCGCGGGTCAGCATGCCATTGCGGCAGTTATAATCGTGGTTGCGAAGATAACGAATCTTGCGATATGCACCATCAATCACGCTACCCACATTTCCTGCTTGAAGTTGCTTTACGCCGTTTTCGTTGATTGAAAATTCAAATTCTATCCACGAGCCATCTTCCGGCTGTCTTACTTCAACACGCTGATCAACGAAACGTTCGCGCATGCGGATGCTGTCCATGCCGATCAATAATGCGATCAGGTTCTCGTTGGCACCGTCGTATTGGCCGCGAAGGTCGGGGCAACCGTCGAGGCGGCTGAACCAGCCTTTATCGGGTCTGGCCCATGCATCGGGATAACCGGCGGGTCTGCCGCATCCGGCAAGCATGCTCGTCATGAGGAAGGCAATGCCGGTGTAGAACAGGATTTTAATAAAGTGCATTAACGGAATATCCGAATCCGGAGCAGGGTGCATGTTAACTTCCAAAAACAGGAAAAACCGATGACTCCGGTTTCATTGCAAGAAGTACATATTCCTTATTCATTTGGACGAGCGAAGCTATACCGAATGCAATGAGCAACAAAATTATTTGGCTTTCGCGCAGGGCCTATCCTGAAAGACTGTTTTTCCGCCTACGCTACATTTGAAAACACTGGCAGGTTTAACGGCCGATTTGTCGCATAGATTTTCACCGCTCGTATTGCCGCCGGTAGTGGGGCATTGAACGTCCGCGATGATGTAAAAATGCATGACATTGTTTTTCTGTTCCAGGCTGACCAGTTCGACCTTGGTATAGTTTGGCGAATAAGTCAACGCACGCAAGAACTGCGATATCAAGGCATTGCTCGGCGAAACGCCATTGATATTGGCTCGCTTGTCGTCCAGTTTCAGCGTGGTGATGCGCATGCCCGAGAGCAGTTTGGCTTCAAGTGATTGCTTGACGTTTTCCGTCACCGGTTTTGGTGCATCTATATTCGCGGCACCCGTCATAAAAAGAATGCCGAAAAAAGCAAATGCCAAGGTGCGAAACGCGCTGTGTATCCGATTCATAGGATGCCAATATTGGGGAGGTTCTCGCATTATAGGCATTCAAAATAATTATTGAACCTGAGACATTCGATGTTTTTGAAGTCTGGCATTCGTTGGGCAAATCAAGAGCCGCCGCTATCGCGACGTCTGCTTTTTACCTCATACATCGCCGCATCGGCCATGCGAATCACTTCGGAGACATTGTGGCCGGCGCCGGCATTGACTACGCCGATACTGGCGCCGCCGTAGTGGATGGCAAGATTTCCAATGTTATAGGTGCCAATCAACAGCGAGTTCAATCGCTCGGCGATATGCAAAGTGGCGTCGCTGTCATTATTCGGTGCGACTACGACGAACTCGTCGCCACCGTAACGAGCGGCAAAATCGCCAGCGCGCAAGCCAGACTCGAGTCGCCTTCCGACATCGGCCAGAAACCGGTCACCGGCGGCATGCCCATACTGGTCATTGATTGCCTTGAAACCATCAAGATCAATAAATGCCACCACGACACTTTTGCTGCTGCGGTTTGCCCTAAACAATTCGCGGGAAAGTTCTTCCTGCAGTGCCCGACGGTTAGGTAAGCCCGTCAGCCCGTCCACCATGACTTGCGCCGACAGCTCGCGGTTTTCCTGTTGCAGGCGTCCGATTTCACGCTCCTGTTCCAGCCGATGACCAACCAGGGTTGCGAACATGTTCAGCACGTTCAAGGCACCGCTGTTCGCCGGTATTTGTTGTGTGCTGGCGCCACACAATGTGCCGACCAGTTCCCCTTCGCCAACAAAAATAGGACTGCTGACATAGGTCATGATGCCGAGCGCTTTTGCCGCTTCGGAATCTGGCCATTGCTGTGGAACGTCGGCTACCCAGGATTCGCCCTGCTCAAGTGCACGCCGACACAAGGTATCTTTCCAATCGAATGCTTGCCCTTCGGGAATCTGCAATGTCCGGCTATTGCGGGAAAAAAGCACGCTCTGCATGCCATCGAGCTCGTTCACGGAAGTCAGATAGGTAGACTCCATGCCGAGGCTGGTTTCGAGCACTTCCAATATCGGCCTCGTGAGTTCTTCCAGTGACGTGCCGGAAGGGCTGAAGTTGGCGAAGGCTTCCAGAGCTTTTTGCATGTTGATTCACAGGTTCCGGCGACGGCAGGTTCAAGCCTACCGACTACGCCGGGACGTGTCGACATTTTGTGAATATTGAGGGAATCAAAAACGACTGAGGCGTAAAGCCTTCATGGATCGGATGTGGTGTGGTTTTTCGGATTTATTGGTATGGTGGGCAGCCTCGAAACTTTCCATCCTTCGTCTCTTAAAGAATTCATCATGTCCTCATCTGCTCGCGTGTTTATCGGCCTGTTGCTTGGTGTCGTCACCGGTTTGCTGCTCAGTCATTTCACGCCTGATTGGGTGCCGAAAATCAGTGCGATCGCACAACCGATAGGCAAGCTCTGGTTGAATGCCTTGCAGATGACGATCGTGCCATTGGTGGCCTCCCTGTTGATTGTCGGCATCAATCAGGCGAGCGATATCGCCGAATCGGGCAGGGTGGCGCGGCGCGCAATGATCTGGATCATTACGCTTTTATTTCTGACGGGTTTGGGCACTGCGATTGCTGCGCCACTGTTCCTCGGTTTGATGCCGCATAGTCCGGAACTGATGCAAACCCTGCAGTCTGCAACAACGGCAGCATTGCCTGCCGCCAACGGCAGCGATTGGACCAGCACGATTATTCCGACCAATGTGATTTCCGCTGCCGCTGCCGGTGCGATTGTTCCGCTGGTGGCGTTTACACTTTTGTTCGCGTTTGCGCTGACGCAAATTAATGCGGAACGCAGGAAGCTGATCATCGATTTTTTCCGTGGTATTTCCGAAACCATCATTCAAATGGTGAACTGGGTACTGTGGGTCGGACCACTGGGCGTATTCGCATTGATCATGCCGCTGAGTTCGCAGGCAGGTGGCGGCATTATCAAGGCGCTTGGTATCTATATCCTGATGTTATGCCTGCTGTATTTGAGTATCACGGCGATTTTGTATGCGGTGGCGAGTTTCGGAAAAGGTGAAGCCTTGATGCGATATGCGAAGACAATTCTGCCGGCGCAGGTGATTGCGATGAGCACGCAATCGTCGGTTGCCACCTTGCCTGCGATGGTGAACAGCTGCACAGGCACTGGGTTACCCGAATCAGGTGACGGGACTGGTATTGCCTTTAGCCGTTTCACTCTTTCGCATAACCAGCCCGGTTCAGTATCTGGGCGTGGTGTCTTTCATCGCCTGGGCTTATGGCATTGATTTGCCGCTCGCCACCTTGGCAGTGTGCGTCGGTCTATCGGTATTGATTTCAATTGGTTCGGTCGGCTTACCGGGTTCTGCCATTTTCATGGGTACCAACTTGCCGGTAGTGCAATCGGCAGGATTGCCAGTCGATGCCTTGGGTTTGCTGGTTGCTGTGGATGTGATTCCGGACATTTTCGCAACACTCGGAAACGTGACCGCCGACTTGACGGTGACCAGTCGCGTGGCACGGGCGGAAAGCCAATCTCAGGAAACAAGCTAGGTCGGGCACAGGTCCGATACAGGCTTCACGTTCGCCACACAAAGCCCACATTCTGTTTTCACTTGCCTGTCGGAAGATGATCGCACCATCACAAAGAGCGGGGCGAGATCATGCAGGCAATGACGCGAAACACGATGCAGGGTTCCGATAGCGGAAATGGTCGGCGAGGCAACACGATACGGAGACTGGTGTGGGGCATTGCGGCATTCCTGCTGTTACTGCCTCTGCTCGCCATGCAGTTCAGTCGCGAAGTGAATTGGAACGGTTCTGATTTCGCCGTCATGGGTTTCATGCTACTGACCGCTTGCTCTACCTATGAATTCGCGGTGTGGTTGAGTAGCAATATTGCCTATCGCGCTGCCTTTGGCATTGCTCTCGTGGCATCGTTTATTCTTGTTTGGCTGAACCTTGCCATCGGCATCATCGGTGATGAAAACAATCCGCCGAACCTGATGTTTGCCGGCGTACTCGCGGTCGGTTTTATCGGTGCGATGATTGCGCGTTTCCGGCCACGGGGAATGTCGCGTGCGATGGTCGCAACAGCCTATTCGCAAGCTTTGGTCGGCGTTATTGCGGTTGCGGCAAACTGGGGTTATGAAGCAGCAACACTGGGGATATTCTTCTGCGCCATGTGGCTGACATCGGCAGTGCTGTTTCACAAAGCGGCTTCGCAACACGGCCAAACCCTGAGCAGTCCCCATTCGAGGTAACAAGACATCCCGCTCGTTGGTACTGGAGTTTCGATTCCTTCAGGACTTCGTTTTCTTTCCGGGTTTTGATTTTTTTGCGCTATTCAGAGCGATCGCTTCGTGGATTAAGGCCTTGAACGCGGACACGTCGACTGCTTCATCCTGATGGATATCGATTGCACGTCGCGCATTTCCATCAAGACTGGCATTGAAAAGTCCTTTCGGATCTTTCAGGGACGCACCCTTGATGAAAGTCAGCTTGATCTTGTCCTTGTAGGATTCACCCGTGCAGATAATGCCGTCATGCGACCAGACCGGCGTACCCATCCATTTCCATTCCTCGATTACCTCAGGATCTGCTTCATGGATAAGCTCGCGGATCCTGCCGAGGATTTTTCCGCGCCAATCCCCGAGATCGGCGATTCTTTTCGAGATGAGTTCCGATGCCGGAGGAGTCTGCAGATCTTCTATTTTTTTCATTGGCTTTCCATTTTACGGCAAGGCCGGAATAGCGAGACTGCGATCGGGATCGCCACTTGCACCGGTCAGCAAATTGGGCGGCAAGTGACCGACATCACCGACGGCGATGACCTTGAAGCGACCATCGGCCTCGATTCGAATTTTGGTGATGCTGGCGTGGCCTACCGAGAGCGATAGCCAGCTATCGGGATCCACTCCAAGCGCATGAACTACGAGGGAACGGATGACATTGCCATGGCAAACAAACAAGTCGGTACGGGTTTGGTCTTGAGCAGGTTTGAAATAATCGGCAAACACGCGATTCAAGGCAGCGGTACATGCGGCTAAATCTTCGGGCTTCTCTCCGGCCATGATTTTTTTGTCATGCGTCGGTGGCGTGCATTCCGCAAGATCTTCAATCACCTTGAATTGGCTTCCGGGAAGATTCTGCCCAATCACTGCTGCCGTATCCCGTGCGCGTTGCATCGGACTTACATAATAGTTGTCGAACTTGGCGGGCAGCCCGGCCAAGCGCGCACCGGCAAGATTGGCCTGCGCCGAACCGATAGGGGAAATACCGGGTCCGATTTTTTCATCAATCGCAGGATCTGACACGTAATGGCCGTGACGTATCAGATAGATGATGTGAGCTGCGGGTTTTGCCGCAGTAGCTGTTTCGGCGGCATCGGTCGGCACCGCAAACGTAGCAAATGCAAGCAGGCAAAAATTCAGGAGTGATTTGTTCATGCGAAAAGCATCGTGCAAATTCAGATGTCATCACCATAAGCCAAATGGCCGATGTTTTTCCAGTATTACCAATGCCATTCGGGAAAAAAGCGCGGCCCGCCAGTATCGCAGGCGGCGCTTGGATCGCGTTATTCTAATATTCGGCAGACATGGGTTTAACGATAGACATGTTGCCCGTTATTGGTCTTCCATTCCTTCTCGAAATGGGCGGCGTCTTCGTCCGATTTCGGTTTGACACCCATCAGGATGCCGCCTTCGTCAATACCGGACTGGTAATGTTTAACGCGTTCTTCCGGAATACCCAGCCCGATAAGCGCGCCAACGACACCGCCGGTAAAGCCGCCAGCACCGAGGCCGGCAATGGCTGCAACAGCCGGGCCTGCTATGACAATTCCGAGTCCGGGAATGGCAAGTGAGGTGCCGACAACGGCCACGGCAGCCGCAACGGCGCCGATCGCTCCGCCAATGACGCCACCGATACCCGCACCGTCGGCAGCCTTGTTGCCGAGTTCGTTATAGGTAATCGGGTTTTCCTGGAAATGTTTTTGACGTGTCGCATCCGACATCACGACATTGACTTCGCTTCGATCATAGCCTCGTTCCGTTACCGAGTTGTAAGCGCGATCTGCGCTTTCACGGTCATTGAACAAAGCGGTGATCATATCCACGCGATCAGTACGGATCACCGGTGTTGCCGATGCCGGTGGGTTCAGGGAGTTGTTCAACTCATCTTGGTACTGTGTGTTCATGGCAAACCTCATTGAATAATGGATGGGATCACGAAGCAGGATCTTTGTCTTGCATGTGACGTGAATCCAAACTATCAATGCGATCGGATGCCTTCAGTGCGATGCCACACTTAGTTTTTCATGCAGTCAGCAAGTCGTCACATGAAGGTATTCGAGCTGAGAGGATCGATAGGTGTGTTGTCGCACGGTGAGCTACTTGCATTTCAGACATAAGTGACCACCAGTGTCAGGCAATCATGCCTGCCAGCAGAGGACAAATACCCATGAACATCGAAACCTTGATCGCCCATCCCGATACCAGTGCTACTGCCGCCATTTCCATCAATTCGAGCAAGCGGGAAGTGTGAGATGCGCTCGTCAATCCCGTCGCCATCAAACAATACATGATGGGTGCCGATGTTGAATCGGGCTGGCGCGAAGGCAGCGAGATAATCTGGAAAGGGGAGTTCGATGGCAAGAAGTACGAAGACAAAGGCGTTATTCTGAAGATAGAGCCTGAAAAGACTTTTCAGTACAGCCATTTCAGCCCGATGTCAGGCAAGCCGGATGTGCCGGAAAATTATCACACCGTCACGATCTATCTGGCCGATGGTGCCGACAGAACCGAGGTCACGCTGACGCAAGACAATAATACCGATGAGAAATCCCGCTTGGAGTCCGAGAAGAACTGGACCGTAATGCTAGAGGGACTTAAAAAGTACGTTGAAAAAACCTGATGTCATGAGTGAAGGAAAATTACTCAATGGCTAAATATGTCTGGCAATGCACTTCCTGCGGTGACCGGCCTTCGTGGTTGACCGTGTGTAATTCGCGCAGTATCGGTGCTTTTATATTCGACGAATTGGCGCCAAGCGGCTGGGATCAAAAACTGCTACGACGCCGATGCAAATGCGGGCGTCAGTCCCTTTACATAACCTACAAGGCTCCTCGCGGCGATGCCGACAGGATCAGCGTCCGGCATATTTCTGGATTGGTCCTGGAAAACGATTACATACCGATGCTATGGGAAACTTTTCGACACGCGAGCCCTAAAGTGAAATGGATCGATTTCAAATACCAGCGTGGTCGTAGTCCCTGGGGCTTAACCAAGCATCTGGTGTTAAAACAAATGCATCTGGCAAAGTTGCTGGCAATGTACGAAAGCGCACGGATACCTGCCATGCGTCGAGCTAATGTTTGAACACCACGATACGCATATGCAATGGAAATATTTCATGCGAAGAAAAAACGGCTTTTCAATTAACAACGCCAAAAAAAAATCCCGCAACCTGGTAGTACAGGTGGCGGGAATTTCCATTGTGTTGCTTTCCTTGATCTGTGCTGGTTGTGGCAAGCGCGAAGATTCGGTTCCGGTATCGAACGATGACCACACTGCGATGCCTGATGAAGTGAAACCCGTTGAAGCTGCCAGCAACGCTCAAACGACAGGAATATCTGTGGTTGGCAATACCAATGGTGGAACCCTGCAAACCCTGAATGCAGTTCGCACCGGCGCACAGGCAGGTATGGACAGAATTGTTTTCGAATTCAGTGATACCGGATTACCCGAGTGGGAAGTGAAATACGTCGAGCCGAAACAGGTGACCGATTGTGGAAGTGGTGAACAAATCGCCGTCGCCGGCAATGCCTGGCTGCAAATCACGTTTCGCGGCGCCAGTGCGCATACTGATTCAGGGATCGCGACAAGCGGTCCCAATCGTCGTGTCAGCAACCAGATTGCCCTGCGTGAACTGGTGCGCACCTGCGACTTCGAGGGTGAAGTTACCTGGGTCGCCGGCATCATGCGCGAGAATGAATACATCCCGAGGGCACTGACTGGCCCCTCGCGGCTCGTGATTGATATTGCGCATTGAGTGGCCGCCGACCTCATTGTGCATCAGTAGGTCATTTCTCCCTCGATAAATGCCAGATCACCTGCTTGCCCTTCACTTTGGCATCGTTGTGCGAGAGTGTCATGGTGTTGCCTTTGCATTGATACTGGAAATCAGTGGTTTCGGCCTGGCCGGGAATCATGTGCTTTGTGGTGATATCAGCCGGGTAGAATATTCGGATGGTGGTATCCAGCATCACGGTATTGCTGACCGGGCAAGAGCGCATCGTTCCGGGGGTGCTCGACCAGGTTCCACTCTGGGTTCCATTGACGATGACGGTGGATTGCGAAACTTTATAGAAGACGACAATTTTCAACTTCTGGAAAGTCAGTTTCATCTGGCCATTGCCCAGGAATTCGAAGATCGCATCGCCGGTAATCAGCGGGCCGGTCTGATTGTCCCATGCCAGCTGCAGGAACGAGGCGAGCGATTCATCGTCCATGATCCAGCGGCCGATCACGCATTTGTCGCGTTGCCCCAGATCACTGCAGGCTTTGCATTCCTTGTTGGATTTCAGCAATTTCGTTTTCAGGTTTTCCGTCAGGTCCTTGCTGCCGGTTACGAAGGCAGCATATTGATAGACAGGTGGAGACGAACAGGCCGCCTCCACTTCTTTGTCCATCGCGCCCCAGGCAAAAGCAGTGTGGCTGTAAGCAGTTTCGGGTTTTGCACTTGAGCTGGTGCTCACTTCGTAGTCGCCGTCCTTGATGGTGAATTGACCCCGCATGATCGTGAAAGGCTTGCCGGTAAATTTCTTTTCGGTACTGCCGCTGATCATTTGCATTTGGCCGAGATCGGGTTTGCCGATCACGTCCATTTTCGGGCCTTTGATTCTGCCGTCCACGTAATCGTAGGCAAACTTCTGTATTTCTTCCGGGGATAGATAGGCAAGCAATGCATTGCGTTGTGCCATTTCGCCATTGGCTTTCGGCATGGCGGCCATGAAATCGAACATGGATTTGGCGCCACGCTTTTGTCCCAACCATGAAAAGAAGACATAGGTGTGGTAATCGAGTTGGGTCATTGGCGTGGTAGACGACAACTTGTCGAATTCCTTCACTATCCTCGTCTGACTTGGCGTTGCAAACGGATACAAGGTGCCTGCGAGGTACATAACGGTGCCCTCATTCCACCAGCGAGCCGAACTCAATTTGCTTTGGGCAGGGAAATTCCAGTCCTGGAAACAATGACCGATTTCATGTGCGATCGTGTTTTTGAATGTTTCACCAAACAGAGCAGGGAAATCGACCGCCTTGCCGCCACCTTCCATGTTTAGGGAATTGATATCGCCATTGACTGTGATGATGCAGATATCGCTATTGGAAACGCCGACCACCTGCGGTACCGCGGCGACCCCGCCGATATCGGCCTTCGGAGAAATCACGAACTGCAAAGCATGGTATTGAATGCCGGGCTTCAGCTTGCTGAAAGAGGCCATGGCTTTCACTCCGGCCTCTGCAATCGCCGCACGGAACACCTTGGCCGAAGCCTCCGGCATCAGTGAATCCTGATAGGTTTGAATCGCGACATTGCCGAATTGCTGGGTATCAACCAGCTTGCAGTCGGACTTGGCCAAAGCCGGGTACAGCTTAGCCACATCGGGATTCGAGGTACATGCTGCCTGCGATGCACCGCCGAAAAGCATGAGTGCCAGGAAAATAAAGCCAAGAAATGAAGAATGCGGGGTTTTGTTTCCGGATGCGGTTTTCATAGGCGGGTATCAGTGCGTGTTGGTAGGGAATATGTCGAATTACGTGCTTTGGGTGGGCATAAGCCAAAGCCAATTGTCGCCATCAAAGGCGGGATATCCAGATCATTATCTGCGACAAGGCTTATGTGACAAGCGTCTCACTGATTTTGAGATAGATGTCACAAATTGTTACCAATTCACGCGCTGTGAAGGTAGAATGACGGCGTTCGAGCACGGCGAAAGCCGTGCTTTTTGTTTGTTTTGACTGCCAGATACCTTCTTCCGGGGCCAGCTATGCGCTTTAAATTTCTCTTGATCATATTGATTGCTTTGGTCTCGCAAAGCGCTTCTGCTGACCTTTACCGCAATTACATTATCGGGCCCTGGAAATATACGGAATATGTCGAAAGCTGGCCCAATTATTACAGCGGCAAGGCTACCTATAATCATTCGACAGAGCGCTCGGCACTGAATGCAGCAATAAACTACTTAAACTCGTTTCCGAGAGCCTGTACTCCTTTTTCCAATCCTGCGCCAACAGGTGCCTGGAGCGAATTCGCCTATGGTGATTCTTCTTATGGCGTGCATGTGGAAATCTCGGCCAAATATTATCCCCGTGCCGAAGGCGGTAGTTTGTATTCTGATGGGACGATTACTCGTTGCGATCCATCTAGCCAAGCTTTCCTGATCAGCCGGCAGCGCGAACTAACTTGTCCGGCCGGCTATTATCCGGCACCGGGCAAATGCTGGAAACCGGAGAATGTGCCGTTGCCGGATAACAATGATTGCTCGACGTGTCCTACAAACGGTGATAGCGGCAACAAGAATAATGACAACAGCGGTAATCCCTATGAAAATGGCAGTAACCCTATCCATAGTGGTCTTGGTTATAAAGCACAAATCGAGAAAGATTATTCTTCTGTAAGTACCTTGCTAAGTTTCAGTCGTTTTTATATCAGCGCAACTCATCGTGCGCAGAGTCTGCTCGGAAAGAACTGGCGTCATACCTATGATCGCTCGATTGGTTATGTCGATAATCCTGCCCAGTTGTTAACGACTGCCGTAGTCAATCGGCCAGATCGAGGCCGTCAGTATTTCACCTTGAACAACGGCGTATGGATTCCTGATGCAGGTTTTACCGAACGTCTTGATCATGTCGTTGGCGGGGGATGGGTATATACCGACAATAGGGATACGAAAGAGTCGTATAACGAAGAAGGTGTATTGCAAAAGATCGAAGATCGAAACGGTCGCATTCTGACAATGCAATACGATCTGGATCAGCTAATTGCAGTGGTTGATGATGCAGGTCGCACACTTACGTTTGCCTATGAATATTTTGACGATATTCCCACTGGTAACGACAATGCAGAGCGTAAAAATCGCTTAACCACCGTCGGCCTGCCAGATGGTCAGCTTATCAAGTTTCAGTACGATGCAAATGGCATGCTGGAACGTGCAATTTATCCTGATGCCACGCCTGCCATTAGCACCGATAATCCTTATCGGCGTTATGAATATGGCAATGGTACTAATGCCACTAGCTATCAGTTGACCGGCTTGTTTGATGAACGCGGCATTCAATATGCAAGCTGGCAATACAATGGTGCAGGGCAGGCGATAAACAGCGAGCACGGCGCCCCTGGTTCGGGTATCGATAAAGTTTCTTTCGTCTTCAACGCCGATGGAAGCAGTGTGGTAACCAATCCCTACAACCAATCACGCACTTATACCTTTGCTTTGATAAATGATGTGAAAAAAATCACGTCGATGAGCAATGCTTGTCCTGCATGCGGTGTGAACTTTGCCGCACGCACTTACGATGCCAACGGTAAAACCGATATCGAAACCGATTTTTCAGGCACGACAACGGATACCGATTACGATGCACGCGGCTTGTTGACTCAGAAAATCGAATCGGCCAATCAGGCGGCCACCAAGCGCACGACTCAAACCGATTGGGATGCCACTTTCAAGGTGCCGACCGAACGTCGCGTGTTGAATGCCTTCAACGTGCTGGAAGCGAAAACCAAATACGCCTATAACGCGCGTGGTCAGACGACAGCTGTTTGCCAGATTGATCCTAGCAACGCCAGCGCAATGGCTTATGTTTGTGGTTCGGTCACCAATGCGCCGGTTGGTGTGCGTCAAAGCACGACGACTTATTGCGAAGCCGCGGATGTCACTGCGGGAACTTGCCCCATTATTGGCCCAGCGATTGCCAGCAACGGCCCGCGTACCGATGTCAGCGATATCAGCACCTTCACTTACTATCAAACCGATGATGCTACTTGTGCGACATCACCGACCACGTGCCCACATCGCAAAGGCGATTTGTGGAAAGTCACCAATGCCCTGAATCAGGTGACTGAATACACGTCATACGATGGCGCAGGCCGCGCATTGCAGATGAAAGACGTCAATAACGTCATTACCGATATGGAATATCAGGCCCGCGGCTGGCTCACGGCGCGTAAAGTGCGCGGTACCGATAACCTGACAGAAGCCGATGATGCGATTACCCGCATGGAATACGATGCGGCTGGCCAAGTCAGCAAAGTGATTCAGGCCGATGGCGATTTTGTCGACTTCACATACGATGCTGCGCATCGTTTGACCAAAATCAGCGATGCCTTGAATAACAGCATTACCTACACACTCGACAACACCGGTAATCGAACCGCCGAGACGACCAAAGATCCAGGTAATACCGTCAAGCGTAGTTTGAGCCGCGTGTACGACACACTGGGCCGTTTGCAGGCGAGCAAAAATGCCGCCAGCACCACGCTGGCTACATTGACCTACGATGCCAATGACAATCTCAACACCACCACCGATGGTTTGAGTCGCGTAACCGATCAGGATGTCGATCCGTTGAATCGCCTGATCAAGACCATTCAAGATCAGGGCGCAGGCAAAATCAATGCCACTACTCAGTTTGAATACGATGCTCGCGATAATCTGACCAAAGTCATCGATCCGAAAAGCCTCAATACCATTTACACCTATGATGGCTTGAATAACTTGACGGGCTTGTCCAGTCCGGATACCGGCGTCACGGCTTACTCCTACGATGCAGCCGGTAATCGTAAAACCCAAACCGATGCGCGTAGTAAAACCAGTACCTATGCCTACGATGTTGCCAATCGCCTAACCAGCGTCAGCGTGCCTACCGCAGCGCAAAACGTCTATTTTGACTACGACGCCACGCAGGCAGATTGCCAAGTCGGCGAAACCTTCACTGCGGGTCGTCTGGCACGTATTCGTGACGAGTCCGGCAGTACCCGTTATTGCTATAACCGTCTGGGTCAGCCGGTCCGTAAAGTACAAAGCATAACCAGTGGTCCTAACCTGACGCTGGGTAGTACTTACAACGCTGCCAATCGCACGATTGCCATGACTTATCCAAGTGGCGCGATTGTGACTTACCTGCGTAATGCCAAAGGCCAGATCACGAGTGTTTCTGCAAAACCTACAGCCGCTGCTGCACAGGTGACGATGGTCAGCAATGCCACCTACTTGCCGTTTGGTCCGTTGAATACACTGACCTTTGGCAATGGTCGCGTACTAACCAAAGCCTATGACCAGAATTACAACATCGATAAAGTCAGCGATAACAGCACCACCGGCTTGAGCGAAGACAGTACCGTGAACGTGATGGGTAATATCACCGCCATCACTGAACGCACCACTGCTACCGCCAATGCCACCCGTCAGTTTGCCTACGACAATCTGGACCATTTGCTGAGTCTGAAGAACGGCAGCACCAATGTACAAAGCTTCACCTATGATGCCACTGGTAATCGTCTGAGCAAAACCCTAGCAACTACGACGACTACGAGCACTTATCCAGCTGGCAGTCATCGTCTGTCCAACGACGGTACCAATGCCAGAACCTACGATGCCAACGGCAATACCGCCACGCTGGCAGCCAAGGGTTTTGTCTACGACGACCGTAACCGTCTGCGTGATTACAAGAACAGCGGCACAACAGTGACACGGACTTACCGTTACAACGGCAAGGGCGAACGGGTCAGCAAAGTACAATCGGCGGGCAATGCCAATAATCGTTATTATTTCTATGACGAAGCGGGACATTTGCTGGGTGAATACCTCGCCAACGGCACCCGCATGCAGGAATACGTGTGGCTCGACGATCAACTGGTTGCTGTCTTATCTAATCATGATGCGAGTACGTATCAATTCGTTGAAACCGATCATCTCGGTACGCCACGCGTCATCATTCATCCGACAGAAAATAATATTGTCTGGCGTTGGAATATCACCAACACGGCGTTCGGTGAACATGCAGCAACCAACAACCCCGATGCGGATGCGGTGACGTATACGTTCAATCTGAGGTATCCGGGGCAGCAATACGATGCTGAGAGTACGCTGCAATACAACGTTAATCGTGATTATGAGCCTGGGACAGGAAGGTATGTGCAGAGTGATCCGATGGGGATAAACGGAGGCATTGCTACTTTTGCTTATGTTAGAAATAATCCCTTTGCATTGTCTGACCCCACCGGATTAATTTGGGTTACTATCGGTCACGACTATCAAGGTGTTAGTAATTGGCTCAGAGCTATTCTTACTAGGCTTGCCACGATAGACGAAGGGACAATCTGGAATCCAGAGTCTTGTAGCGGTTGTACCCGCGATGTCATTCAGGAGTGGAGAGAGGATCCAAGTGACCCACCATATTGCGAAATAGGCAATAGCGCGCTCCCCGGTGACAGAAGAAAAATTAGACAGACATATGGACTTTGGGACGACGCTTGGGCTCCTGGGGGAGAGTCTTGGTATTGGAGCCCTTCAGTGCCTGATAGTACTTATAAAAACGAATTCTGATTAATGTTAAAAAAATCAATTATATTTTTTGGGGGGCTTGATCTGTTTCTCATTCTTTGGATATCGATTAGGGATTTTGCCAATAGCAAAATCCCTGTTTTTGATAGTTTGGTGGAGGCGATTAAAGCCTCAATCAATTTTGGCTTGACGACCGAGTTTTTTATTTTTGTTAATGTGCTCAGTAGTATAGTTATGCTGTCATTAGTTGTTTCAGGCTGGTTAATGATTCTCTCAAAAAAAACTGGAATTTATATATCGTTTGCGCAAGCTCCATTCAGATTGCTTTTGATTCAGCCAACTTTTTTCTTCCTTGTTACGATTGGTGTGAGTTTAAATATAAATTCCAATTTTTTGATAGCGTTTGTACTTTTGCTTGAAGCAGTAAAAATTTACACGCAATATTTATGGTTGAAGAGAAGATCAAAGCAAGAACAACTTGCGGTGCATATGGTCTGAAACGAGAAACTAAATATAGGCCATAACGTGGGTTGAATTATAGGGTGCAAGAATCCTGGACACCCACTATTTGAGACGGGCTATCAAAAAAATTCTTGATAGCCCGGGAACGTCAATTTTCTTATCCGACTTTCTGCTTTGCTTTTCCGTCGCCCACACTTCTTTCTCCCGATACCGGGAAATAGGGGTCCTGCAATGTCACACTTTCTGACTTTGCCGGGCGATAGCAATACCTTTTAACCAGCGTAAAAATAATTCTGGACACCCATAATTATCTTGTTGATTAGTAACGAGAAGATGAAATAATTCTGGACACCCACAATTATCTTGTTGATTAGTAAGAAAAATTCTGATCATTACTTCAAGCCCCGCAACGCGGGGCTTCTTTTTGAAGGCCGCAAGGGTAATAAAAGATGTTCGTGAACAACTACGGACACCCACAATTTGAGACGACCTATCAAGCCAATCCTTGATTAGTCCCTAACTACTGATTTCTTTATCGGGATTTCGTTCTTGTTTTTCCATCGCCCACACTTCTTTCTCCCGCTACCGGGTAGTGTGGGTGAGGTGTGCTCAGGCTTTCTGAATTTGCCGGGCGATAGCGATGCCTTTTAACCAGCGTTGTCCGATTGCTTCAGCTTTCTCCAGTAGTTGTTCGGCACTGCCAATCATTCGCCAATAGCCCGAGCCCACGGCTTTGACTTGAACATGAACAGGCCAATGTTCCGCCGCACGCAACAATTACTGCTGGAGAAAATCCCGGACACCCACTTTTGAAAATCCAGGACACCCAAAATTTGGGAAGAATCCCGGACACCCATGTTTTAAAAGGGCTATCGAACTAACCCCCGATAGTGCCGACTGAGTTTTCCCCAGTTCGATTTATCCAATTAATTTCCATCGCCCACACGTCTTTCTCTCGTTGCCGGGAAGCATGGTTTCGGTCAGCTCAGGCTTTCTGAATCTGCCTCGTGACGCCGATGCCTTTGAGCCAGCGTTGTCCGATGGCTTCGGCTTTTTCGACGAGTTGTTCGGTGCTGCCAATCATTCGCCAATAGCCAGAACCCACGGCTCTCACCTGAGTAGGCCAATGCGTGGCACTGCAACCGGTTTTGTTCAGTGCCGCTGGTGCATGTTTTGGAATAGCGCCTTTCTTGTCGGGCCGGACTTGTTGGCCTGTCCATTGCACCAGCTCGATGTATTGGCCTTGTTTTAATGACAATGCGGGCGCCAATCCGATCAGCGGCTTTAATCGTTGCCGGGCTTTTGCTTCATCGTTGCGACAGCTCAGTACTCTCTGTTGAATGCTGGTGTGGTGGCTGTGGTCCAAACGTACCGTCATACCGGCACGGATCGGATTGAGATCCACATAGGCCATGGCGGCGAGTACTGCACCTTCATCGGCCAGTACCTGGCATTTGAAGCGACCTTCCCAAAACCGACCCGTACACGAATCTTCGCCATTGGCGGCACGGGCAATGGGCTCGTTAATGCAGCGCATCAACCAGGACAGGGAACATAGGCGTTGTCGCAGTAAAGCCAGGCGTGATTCATTTTTGAGTAACTTCTGTATACGGCTCTCGTTGTCCTGATCACGGCACGGAAACAGCTGGCACCAACGTTGTGCGACTTCATCATTGGACCAACGCTGCGCAGCACCCACATCGACATGCACAACAATATGCAGATGGTTGCTCATGACGGCATAACCGTAGATGCCGATGGAAAAGCAGACGGCGACTTCCTGCAGCCGTTGTTCGATCCACGCTTTGCGATGGCTGTAATCAATGGAAGAGTAAGGGTCTATGCCGCATAACCAAGCGCGCCGAACACAGCGTGACACGCAGTGATAGTTGCCGGAGACGTGATCAGAAACAAAGAGGGAGCGAGCGGAAGCCATGACGCATTATGGCAAGCAGCTATAAGCAGGAATGTAGGGAAAATCTGAATGTCGTGTCAGGTAATATGGGTCTGGTGGGTGTCCGTACATTTCTCCGTACATTTCGGTGTCCTTACATTTCATCGCATTTCCGCCTTTCGTGGGTTTGGTGGGTGTCCCAACATTTCAGGTTTCGTACATTTCCATCTTCGACATGAGCCAGGGATTCAGTCATGCCAACGGTACCGTGGCCCAATATTTGAGCAAGACCTATACCGTGGCACAGCTAGACGCCATGAATCTCTGGCAGAAAATGGACGGTAAAATCGCGGTATTGGGTGGCGCCGCAGTGTTAAAGGCCATCAATGATGAAGCCCAATTGGAAAAGAGACATGATGGAAAAGGCCCGGAAAATCCGGAAATCTTTATTTCCGATTCAGATAAGTCGAATCCAGGTCTCGATTTCACAAAAAAAATCGCAATTCATAACGCCGCAATAACTGACACGGGCTGAACGCGGGGCTATCTTAACCCTGCGCTCCGCATCACCGTCTAGACCGGTTATCGTTGTGTATATACCAGCCTCCGGATTCAGGGCCCGAGGCTGGTATTTTTTTGGGCGAACCGAAAACAAGCAAAAACACGAAAAACTAGAATTGAGCCGGAAGCGGTATTCGATCCTTCATAATGTGCGCTCCATCGGCAGCATTGTCGGGATGGCATCACGGTTCGCAATTGGCAGGTTATTTTCATGTCCACACGTCGGCGTTTGTCACAATTACTGCTCACCAGCCATATTGGGCTGGTACTCCTGTTTGCGGTGTTGTTGCTCGCCACTGGGGTAGGGACCATACGTTCAGCCGTTGTCGCACAGGCGCGTACCGAGGCCGAACGCGTTACCTCCGACGCCCGCCGAAGACTGCAGGAATGGGAGCGTGAATTGAGCGTCGGCGCCGATCTGCTGGCAGAACAACCCACGCTGAGGTTCTATCTACAGCGCGGACAATTGACGAAGGCCCGCAAGCTGGTCCAGAGCTTTCACGATACCAGCGATATCGAGTACATCCGTGTGCAAATGAACGGCCGCACGATTGCTGAAGTCGGTCCAGCACCTCCCAGTTTCAGTACTGGCTTGGTGTTTGACAAGAAACGCACGGCCTGGCGGGTGGTGCAACGGGAAATCCGTTCTTATCCGCAGGCTTCGATCGTGGTGGCGGAAAAGCTGGGCGACCGGCTGGCCGTACGCCCGGCAACCGATCTTATTACGGTCGAGCTTCAGCCACATCTACGCAACCTGATAGGCAGCAAAAATGCATGGGTGATGGCGCTCAGCAAAGTTTCGGCCTCGGGAGAAGCAGAGACTTTCGAGAGAGTCGGCTCGAGCGCAGCCGTTCGCATCATGAGTTTTCGGGATGAGGACGGCGGCACCGATGCCTTGCTCAGCACGCGAATTGCACAAGACTGGGTGGGGCGCCGGTTTTTTGAATGGCTGGCTTCCTTTGGCCTGTCGAGTTTGTTGACGGTTGGCATTGCGCTTGCACTGGCCATTCTGCTGTCGGCACGCATTTCAAGACCCTTCGCACAGCTCGCGCGTGATGCAGAACGGCTGGGCCGCGGCGATCTCGAAACTCCTGTTCCGTCACCCGTCACTTTTCTTGCCGAGCCGGTCGCGCTGGCGGCAAGTCTGGAACAAATGCGACAACAGGTCGGTACGCTTACTGCGACCGAACGCAATCAGCGCGAGGAGCTGGATGCGGTTCTTGATGGCGTGGATGAAGGAATTGTCGGCATTGATGCCGACCAGAATATCCACTATGCCAATCGCCAGTTTCTCGCATTGGTTGGCAGTACCCGCGAGGAAGTTCTCGGTAAGCCGATTGAAGCGATATTGATTCCTGCCGGCAGCCATGGCGATGCAAATTCTGCCGTGGGACTGCCCGTGCTGGAACGCTACACACCGGCAGGCAAGATGCGCCCTTTGACCTTGCGGCGGTTGGCCGCGAGTGGCAATCGCCAGGTATTGGTGGTACGCGAGGAAAATGCGATCGAAGCGGCCCGTGCAATCCGCGACCGGATCCTGGCCAATCTTTCGCACGAATTTCAGACGCCATTGTCGGCGCAAATCGCCTCGAATGAATTACTGCGTGATCACTTACGCTCCAGTTCCGACGCCGTCGCGATTGGTCTTGCCGATGCCCAATATCGCGGCACCATGCGTCTGTCGCAATTGGTCGACAATCTGCTGGATAGCGTCCGGATTGAAAGCGGCGAAATGCGTCTGCGTAGCCAGCCGGTGGATATGGCTTCGGTTATCGCCGATGCCATCGAATTGATTCAACCGCTGATTGATCAGCGCGACCAGAAGATCGTGCATTCGCTTTTACCGGGTCCGATATTGACCGGAGACCCTCCGCGACTGTTTTCCGTGATGGTGAATTTGCTGGCGAATGCGAACAAATTTGCTCCCGATCAAACCACGATCTGGGTGGACATGGAATGGACTCAACAGCAAGTCACCGTGTGGGTCGAAGACGAGGGCGCCGGATTATTATCGCTTCGTTCAAGCAATGATCTGTTCGCGCCCTTCAAACGTTCGCCGCATGAAGAGCCAAGCCAGCGTGGCACCGGACTGGGTTTGGCCATTGTTCACGCGATCGTTGTAGGGCATGGCGGCGAGGTCAAGATTGAAGCGCCAATGCATCGAAACGGAGCACGAATTGGTATCGTATTGCCGATTGGAGAACCCACATGAATATCCTGATTGTTGACGATGACGTGGAACTGGTGGGTCTGCTTCGCTTCGCATTACATGGTGCCGGTTACAAAGTACTGACGGCCTTCGATGGCGAGCAGGCGCTGTTACGACTGCGCGAGCATAAGCCGGATCTGGTGATTCTTGATGTCAATCTGCCTTTGCTTGATGGCTTCGGCGTACTTGGTCAATTACGCAAATTCAGCCAGGTACCGGTGATGATGCTGACCGTTCGCGCTACCGAAGAAGACGAAGTACAGGGTCTGGATCTTGGCGCCGACGACTATCTGAGAAAGCCCTTCAGTCCGCGTGCGCTGCTGGCGCGAGTGCGCTCTTTATTGCGTCGCGGCAACGAGCCGCTGGAAGATTCGGTGCTTTCCTGGGGCCCTCTGGTGCTGGATATCGAACGCAGCGAAGCGCAGGTAAATGGAGGGGCCGCGATTCGTCTTTCGCCACTGGATCTGCGTTTGCTTCGCTTATTATTGAGCCATCGGGGCCGTCCGGTCGATGCGGATGAATTGATCGGCTTTGTCTGGTCGGATCGTGATGCGGCGGACCGTGAATCCCTGAAACAGGTTGTGCACCGATTGCGAAGAAAACTGGCCAATGCCGGTGGTGCTGCCGCCTGGATCGAATATGTACCCAACGCTGGTTACGCTTTCGTTGCCCCGAATTCCTGAGTCATAAGCGGTCGGCAAAAGCCCGCATTTGCGTTGAATCCGTCAGCCATAAATCTGTCTCGCCGACACCTTCCAGCTCTTCGCAATGTTTTAGCAAAGCCTCCTTCGGAAGCAGAGCGCCTGCACGGGCGGCTTCCGTCATCAGCACATAATCACGTGCCGCAACATGATTCTTCAGGAGGCGATGGATCAGGATCACGTCTTCCCCGGCGAGTTCTTCAAATTGACGTACCTGCTTGACTGCAATTTCTCCTGCGTGCACAAAAGCCTTCAACGCCAGATTGTCGATGTTCGTGCAGGCTTCGCAAGTGCAATTCGCACGGTTTTCGTGCTGCTTTGCAAGACATGCGTAAAACGCCGGGAAGAAGGCGTTCACTTGCGAAAAAATACTTTTTGCCACGTCCGCGTCACCCGGTACCCATTCCCGATAGAACAAGGCAGCATCACCTTCGAGTTTGTTGACCTGAAGCGGATGCTCGGCCAGATCGATCACTGTTTCCATCAGTTCGGTGATGATCTGTTCGGCATGCAAAAGACTGACCGTACGCTGGGTAATGAAATGGGTATAGCCGCTGATATCGAGGATGACGAGATAGGCATGGATCAGGCGCATGACGAACCTTTTGTAAGTGCATATCGTCTAGAGGCGATTACTGGGATTTAAGGTTCATCGTTTCATTTTCGTCTATATAGTTAGGTGTTGACCTAAGTTTAATGTAGGCCTATGCTTAGGCATATGGCTAAGCAATTATCCCGGCTGGACCGCGTTTTTTATGCGCTGGCAGACCCGACCCGTCGCTCGGTACTGCAGCGGCTGAGTCAGGGGCCAGCAGCCGTCAGCGAGCTGGCGCAGCCTTTCAAAATGGCCTTGCCCTCGTTTACGCAGCACCTCAACGTGCTCGAAGAGTGCGGTCTTGTGCACTCCGAAAAGATTGGCCGGATACGGACCTATCAGGTCGCACCAAAGCAAATAAAGATGGCCGAGCAATGGCTGGTTGAGCACCGCGAGGTTTGGGAGAAACGTTTGAACCAGCTCGACAACTATCTCGAAACGATCAAGGAGAAATGAGGATGGCAAGTGACACCGCGCAATTTGACCCGACGCTGGATCTGGCATTCGAACGCATCGTCGATATTCCGCCCTCGCTCGTCTGGGCAGCATGGACAACACCGGAACACTTGTTGAAATGGTTTACACCTGCACCCTGGCAAACCATCGAGTGTGAACTGGATTTGCGACCCGGCGGCATGTTCAGAACCGTGATGCAGTCACCGGACGGCGAGAAATTTCCCAACTCGGGCTGCTATCTGGAAATCGTGCCGAATAAAAAACTGGTCTGGACCAATGCACTCGAACCGGGTTATCGCCCGGCTATGCCAAAAGGTGGCGAAACCTGCGAGTCATTTTTATTCACTGCCGTGATCACGCTCGAAGCGCATGGCGATGGCTGCAAGTACAGCGCCTGCGTGATTCATTGCAATCCGGAAGACTGCAAGAGACACAAAGAAATGGGCTTCGAGGAAGGCTGGGGCAAGGCACTGGATCAGCTGATTGCCCACATGAAAACGCGATAATTCTTTTTTAATCTGTTGTCGATCAACAGCAACGACCGCCTGTGCCTTTGTAACGTGCGGTCTGTCGTTCCGTGAAAAATTCGGCATAGCTCATCGGCGTCTGGTCCGAATGATGTTCGCGACAATGTCGCAGATAAGCGTCGTAATCGGGTACACCGATGATGCTGCGCGCCGTTTGTCTGACGCGCTTCCATATCGATGATAAAAAATCAGGCTGCCACATAAGGAGTTTCCTGTGCCGTCGCCGTTTGTGATTTATAGGCTTTAAGAGCAGCCCGTAAACCCAATACCAGCAAGGAGATAACCAGCGCCATCAATATGACGGTCAGCGTCGCATCCACGTAATCGTTTTGTACTACCCGATTCATCTCTTCAAGCGATTTTGCCGGCGCCAAAACGGTGCCGCTGTCGATGGCCTCCGAGAATTTCCTTGCATGTGCCAGGAATCCGATTCGAACATCCTCGCTGAATAATTTCATCCAGCCCGTGACCAATGTGCAGATCACCAGCCAGATCGTCGGGATCAAGGTGATCCAGACGAAGCGTTCGCGTTTCATCTTGACCAGGCAGACGGTGGCGAACGTCAAGGCAATCGCCGCCAGCATTTGATTGGCCATGCCGAACAGGGGCCAAAGTGTATTGATGCCACCCAGCGGATCGATGACGCCCTGATACAGAAAATAACCCCAGGCCGATACGCATAAGGCAGTGGCGAAAATATTGGCCAGCCAGGAGTCGGTACGCTTGAGGGGCGCCCAGACCATGCCGCCGAGATCCTGTATCAGGAAGCGTCCGATGCGCGTACCGGCATCGACAGTCGTCAGGATAAATAATGCTTCGAATAAAATGGCGTAGTGGTACCAGAATGCCAGCATGCCGGTTCCGCTGAAAATCTGGTTGAGAATCTGCGCCATGCCAACGGCCAGAGTCGGCGCACCGCCAGTGCGGGAAAGAATCGTGGTCTCGCCGATTTGGTCCGCCGTTTGCGTCAGCATTTCCGGGGTGATAACGAAGCCCCATTGGCTGATCGTCGCTGCGGCCTGGTGTACATCACTGCCGATGATGGCAGCGGGCGAATTCATTGCAAAATAAACCCCAGGTTGCAGAGCACATGCAGCGATCAGTGCCGTGACGGCCACGAAACATTCCATCAGCATCGCACCGTAGCCCACCATGCGGGCATCGGCTTCATTGGCCAACAGTTTCGGCGTGGTGCCCGACGATACCAAGGCATGCCAGCCGGAAACCGCACCGCATGCGATCGTGATAAACAGAAATGGAAACAGGCTGCCTGCGAATACCGGACCGCTGCCATCGATGAATTGCGTCACCGCCGGCATATGCAATTGCGGCATGGCAATCACGACCGCGACTGCCAATAACAGGACGGTACCGAGTTTCAAAAAAGTACTCAGATAATCGCGTGGTGCCAACAACAACCAAACCGGTAATACCGAGGCGAGAAATCCGTAGGCGATCAGCATCCATGCGAGTGCTTTGCCATCGAAAGTAAATAATGGTGCCCAATCGGGATTCGCGGCGACCATGCCGCCAAAGTGGATTGAAAGCAGCAGCAGGACGAGGCCCAATACCGAGACTTCCAGTACACGACCGGGCCGCAGGTAACGCATGTAGATTCCCATCAGTAAAGCGATCGGAATGGTCATCGCTACGGTGAAGGTTCCCCATGGGCTGATTGCCAATGCTTTCACGACCACAAGCGCCAGCACGGCAAGCAAAATCATCATGATCATCAGAATGCCGATCAGCGTAATCGTGCCTGCGGCCGGACCGATTTCATTACGGATCATTTCACCCAGCGAACCACCGCCACGACGCAGCGAAAAGAACAGCATCATGAAGTCCTGCACGGCACCGGCCAGAACGACGCCAAACAATAGCCATAACAATCCTGGCAAGTAGCCCATCTGTGCCGCGAGTACCGGCCCGACCAGTGGTCCCGCACCGGCAATGGCGGCGAAGTGATGGCCGAATACGACCCAGCGGTCGGTCGGTACATAGTCCAGCCCGTCATTGCGAAGTATCGCCGGTGTTGCACGGCTGCCATCGAGCCCGAGTACCTTGTCTGCGATGTAGCGGCTGTAGAAACGATAGCCGATCATTTGTATGGCAACGGTCGCGCCAATCACCCATGCGGCATTGATGGTTTCGCCACGATGCAGGGCAAGAACGGCAAGGCAGGAAGCTGCCAATGCCGCGACCAGAAGCCAAAAAAATTTCTTCAGAAGCTTGCTCATGCTAAATCACTAGGGCATTCAGGAGCGGGTAGAGTACGACAGAATTATCGTCAATGGCGATGCACGGTTCTGCTTTCTGGTCGAAAAGCGGAAGGCTTGATCCGGATTTAATGCCCTAAGCTTACCGCATCTGGTTTGCATGACGTGTAGGTTCTCTCGAACGACAATTCACGTTTTGAAACTATTTGAAACTAATCGCGATGGCGAATGGCTGTCGAAAAATCCGTATCGTTCGCATGGCGTTTCGCCATTTCGTTTATTTTGTGTGCGGCGCGAAAAGTATCGCGAGAAAGCGCGGTATCAATCAGGCCAAGATCAAAGGCCAGTTCATCGGAATAGGCCGGCAGCAGTGTCTTGTAGCTGAGCGGAATGCGGTCGGGCACCATGCTATTGATATGTTCAACGATATTGGTAGTGCACGTATTAGTGAGGGTATTGTAAAACTCGGGGTTGGCTGCGACCTGGTTGGTGCGTTCCAACATCGAGACAAACAACTCGCGGACCTGTTCGGGTGTGGCACGCATTTTGTAAAGATAGACATCGTCATGCCGATAATTCGCACGCAGGCCGATCAGGTCGTGTTCGTCGCCGATTACATAGATCAATTCGTATTGCCGCAGAAGCCCTCCGACCGGAGAAAAAGATTCACCCTTTTCCTTGCGGATTTCGACTGAAATGGCGATGTACTCGCCATTGGCGAAACCGAAACTCAGGAAGGTATGGGCCGGTCCGCGCCAATCCGAAAAAGGCTCCACGACGAACCAGACCGACTCGAGCTTGCGCAGGTCATAGCGACGGTTTTCCCAGCGCACGTCGTAGTCGGTGGTCGAACGGTAATTTGCGTTGCGCACATTGGCGATATCGACGAAATCCTGGTTGATCACGGCGGTGGCGGTGCGTTCGGTATCCGGCGACCAGTCCCGATCATTGGAAGGCCTTACCAGAACTACGAGCGCAAGATAAGCAGCGATTGCGATGACGGAGATGCGGGCGGCTGTTCGCAGAAAACGGCGTTTTTTCGGGGTAGGGGATTTCATGTGGCAATCATAACGCGGCAGACGGGCAAGACTCGCATAGGCTGTGGGTCACGATGGCTTACGACCTATGGGAATGTTGCCTGCGATTTACCATACTGGCGCAATAGGGATTGACTCAACATGATCAAGAAAATTTTATTCGACCCATTCGGCAAGCTCCGCAATGGATGGTGGTTTTTACTGTTCTTTCTTATTATGGCCGCCATTCTCGGGGCGACGATGCTGGCCGCGTGGAAGTTCCATTTTGAAGTCAGCATGCCGCTTCAGGCCCTGGTCGTATTGCTGGCTTCATGGATTTGCCAGCAATTGCGGAAACGCCCACTTTCGGAACTGCTTGGCAAATTCAATCGCCGCTGGTTGGGGCAATTCCTGCTTGGCAATGCCGCAGGCGCAGCACTGATGCTTATACCTGCCTTGTTTTTGGCAGCCATCGGCCAGGTGCATTGGCAATGGAATCCGGAAGCACAATCAACCATTTTGTCGGGACTTGTTGGCTGCATCAGTGTCGCCTTTGCAGAAGAGTTGTTGTTCCGCGGGTTTATCTTCCAACGATTCATCAACGGGCTCGGACAATGGCCAGCACAAATACTGCTTGCCGCCTGGTTCCTGCTGACGCATCTGAATAATCCGGGCATGACGGGTAATGTAAAATTTTTGGCGGGACTCAATATTTTTCTCGCATCGATAATGTTTGGCCTGGCGTTCATTCGCACCAAAAGTCTTGCCCTGCCGATTGGCCTGCATTTCATGGCCAACTGGATGCAAGGCAGTGTGTTGGGTTTTGGCGTGAGCGGTAACAGCGAGCAGGGTTTTCTGATTCCTTCGTTCACGGGCGGACCAGCATGGCTGAGTGGCGGGCAGTTTGGTCTGGAGGCGAGTGTTCCAGGTTTGGTCTGCGTCATCCTTGCCATCATCATTTTGTATCGATGGAAACCTGCCAGACATTCGGTTTTCGATACCGCCGAAGTGAAAAATCGTTTTGCCTGATGGCTCGTATTGTCCAAACCGCACGCAAGGCCTAGACTGCGGCGAATACCCAGGCTCGGGAAAATAAAAATGAAAAAGCGGATAGCAATTCTATTCCTGTTCTTTTTGACGACGGCTTTTGCAATGACGTCATTTGCCAAATCCGGTTCGGTTGAACCCGGACTGGTCGGCGCCTGGCATGGCAAGGTGCAATTCAGCAGCGGCGTGCTGGCGTCCATACAAGACCTGGAGTTTATGTATGTTTTTAATGCCGGCGGTACGATGACCGAATCGTCGAATCATGATTCGGCACCTCCGGTTCCACCAGCCTATGGCGTGTGGCGAAAAACCGGCGCAAGGCAGTACGAAGCCAAGTACAAATTTTTCTGGAACAATCCGCCGAAAACATTCGAGGAAATTGCCAGCGGCGGCGGCTGGCCACCGGGCGGTAGTGCCGTATTGCTGGAGAAAATTACATTGTCCGGCGACGGAAAATCCTTCACCTCGACGCTCAGCTTCGAGGTGCTGGATAACAACGGTGCTGTGATCGAAACCGGTAGCCAAGGCGAGGCTCAGGCAAGCCGAATCGATTTTTAGGTTACTCTGCCTGCTGTAGTCCACATGCGGGGATGCCATGACAAGCAAGCATGATCAGGAACAGGCAGTGCAGCTCGATCATGCCACGCATATCGGCATGCAACGCTCGGGCAATCTTCTGAAGGTATTGGGTGTTGCGTTTGGCCTGGCGATATTGGTGGGCAACACTATCGGGATGGGTATTTTGCGCACACCGGGTGAAGTGGCCGCCAACGTACCCTCGACATTTCTATTCATGGCGGTTTGGCTTGCCGGTGGTTTGTACGCATTGCTCGGTGCACTCACTGTGTCAGAGTTGGCCGCGATGCATCCCCGTTCCGGCGGCTTGTATCCATTGGTGAAAAATGGCCTGGGTGATTATCCCGGCTTCGTTGTGGGCTGGACGGATTGGCTATCGACTTGCGGCAGCATCGCAGCCGTCGCGATCGTGCTTGGCGAATATGTCGGTCCCCTGATTCCGGTATTGGCAGGGCATGAAAAAATTACAGCCTGCGCAGTGACGATTGCCTTCGGGCTTTTGCAATGGCGAGGTATCCGAATCGGCGATGCCGCCCAGCAGGCAAGTAGTCTTATCAAGGCAATTGCCTTGATCGGTCTGGCTCTCGTTGCCCTGTACATGACGATCGGGTCGGCGCCACAGGCTGAAGTTGAAACTGCCGTAGTCACAATGCCGTCCGGCATTGCACTCGCGGCGGCGGTGATTATTTCTCTGCAATCGGCCATTTTTACCTACGATGGCTGGACCGGGCCGGTCTATTTCAGCGAAGAGTTAAAGAACCCCGGGCGCGATATTCCGCGAACAATGATTGGGGGCGTTCTGCTCGTCATTGCGATTTATCTTTTGTTGAACACGGCATTTTTAAGCGTGATTCCCTTATCGAAAATGGCCGGTGACCCCTTCGTCGCTGCCAGTGCGGCTGTCCGTCTTTTCGGACCCATGGGCGATACGGTACTTCGTGTCGTGATGGTCATTTCCCTGATCGCTTCGGTGAACGCTCTTACATTGATGGCATCGCGCGTGCCCTTCGCGATGAGTCGGGACAGCCTGTTGCCTAATGCTCTCAATCGCGTGAATTCGGGCGGCACTCCTGTCTCTGCCTTGTTTATCAGCGTCATGCTGGCGCTGCTGCTGATCGTGACTAACACTTTCAATACGGTCATCGCGATGCTGGCTTTCCTGTTTGTCAGCAACTATGCGCTGACGTTCAGTACGCTTTTCATTTTGCGAAAAAAACAGCCCGATGCGATACGTCCGTTTCGCGTGCCGGCCTATCCGTTTGTGCCCGGCATGGCGTTACTGGGTTCATTGGCTTTCATCGCTGCCGCATTATTCAGTGATTTCCGGAATAGCCTGATCGCCGTTGGATTGGTGGCAATCTCCTGGCCCGTTTACAGATTATTTCGTCGCTAGAATCGGAAAGTTCCGGCATTTTTGGCTTGAAAGCGGCAAAAAGGGCGCCACTATTTTGCTTGGGTTCGTAATTTGCGTTGGAGGAGTGTGAGATGGCGACAGGCTGGGCAGGTGATGGTGCTGTACAAGACCAAATTGATGCCACCGTCAAAGATGGTATCAACCGGGTTCGCAGTAAATTGCCAAAAGGCGAAAGCCTGAAACGCTGCGAAGAATGCGATACCAGAATTCCGGAAGCCCGGCGCAAGGCTATTCCTGGCGTTCGCTTATGCGTGGCTTGCCAGGAGTTGCGGGATCAGGAAGAAGGTGCATCTGCGGGTATCAATCGCCGTGGCAGCAAGGACAGCCAACTACGGTAAATGAATTCGCGCAAGTACCGAGATCAAAAAAAATCGAGATCACAAACAATAGGGTGCGCCACTGGCGCACCAAACTCGATGTTCAATCAGGGTCGGTCACTGTCGCAACTTATTGGAAATCTGCGTCAAGCACGATCCGGTAACGCGCTTTGCCTGCGCGCAGATGCTCCATGGCCTCATTGACCTTGCTCATCGGAAAATGTTCGGTCTGCGGCGTCACCTGATGGCGTGCCGCAAAATTCAGCATGGAATCGATGGCGCCGCGTGAACCGGTAGGCGAACCGGAAACCGATTTCTGGCCCATCAACAAGGTAAATACCGGAACGGGAATCGGCTCCGGCACGGCGCCAACAACGTGCAATCTGCCGTTGGGCGCGAGTGCATTCAGTAGTCCGTTCCAATCGAGCGTTGCATTGACGGTATCGATAATCAAATCGAATGTACCGGCGAGTTTTTCGATGGCTTTCGAATCACCGGTCGAAACTACCTGGTGAGCCCCGAACGCGCGTGCTTCCTCCGCTTTCGAATCACTCGAGGTAAACGCGGTCACTTCACAACCCCAGGCTTTGCAGAATTTCAGTGCCATGTGGCCAAGGCCGCCGATACCAACGACGCCAACGCGAGCGGTGGGCGAAATATTCAATTCGCGCAGCGGTGCAAATACGGTAATCCCACCACAAAGCAGGGGTCCGCTTTCGCGTGAGTCCAAGCCTTCGGGCAATGGCATGGTCCAGACCCAATGCGCGCGGACTTTGTTGGCAAAAGCGCCATGGCGGCCAATCAAGGTTGGCTGCAGACTCTCGCAAAGATTCTGGTGACCCATCAGGCATTGCTTGCAATGCATGCAGCTATGCGAATTCCAACCGAGTCCGACGCGCTGGCCGATGCTTACGCCCTTGGCTTTACTTCCCATGGCTACAACGCGACCAGTGGCTTCATGTCCAGGCACAAAGGGATAGCGGGTCATGCCCCAGTCATTGTTCAACAAAGACAAATCGGAATGGCAGATGCCGCAATATTCGACCGCAATTTCGACTTCTTCGTCACCGAGCGGCCCCGGGTCGTATTCAAAAGGTTCCAATTTGCCGCCGGCAGTATGTGCGGCCCAGGCTTTGATCGTTGACATCGGAAGACTCCAATTTCGGGACAATCCTGAAGTGTACTACTGCGATGTAAAAATAAGGTGACAGGGCCAGGATGGATTCGGTAATGACCGCTAATCCTGCATGGCCAAACATGTCCACTGGTAGAACGTAGCGGCCATCGGCCAATGAATACATTTCAGTCTTGCAGATAAAGCCCCAGCGTTAGTGATGCAATCGTCAGCTCGAATAACTTCAAGGGTTTCAATAATGCGTTCTTGACCGAGACTGCACTGGCGATTTTTCCATCCTTGTGCTGGTGATCGTAACTGATCGAAGTTTTCAGTTGCCACTTGCCATTGCGTATCAACCAGACGTGGGTAAATTTTGCGATGGTATAGCCTTCAACCGCGATATCGGCGCCTTTCGTATCGAATCGATGCACTCCCATCTGCACGGCACCGTAGAGCACGCCGTTGTTTTCGAGCGGAAATACTTGCGAGCTTCCCGGCACCAATGTGCGAATCGGTTTGCCATTGGGGTTGGAACAAATATTTTTCTTTACGGCCTGCAGGAATTCGGTACGGTTTTGGGTGCCGCCGGTATCGTGGAAAAACTCGAGATCATTGGCCGTGTATTGCTCGAATATGCCGGGTTTGCATTGATTGAAACCCTGTTCGAAAATCTGGCTATCAAGGTTCATGATGTCCCTGAACAATGTCGAGTTTTCGGATACCTGGGCATGGGCCGTTTGCAGCCCGCAGACTATCAGAGCGAAGGCGAGTGCGATGGACTTTTTCATGATACTTCTCCTTGTAGTTGTGAAGCGTTTGTCCAAAAAAAGGCAAGCGTCTGCCTATGCCGGCGACCAAAGCGGGCCGGCTTTGTACTTGTTTATACGGATCGGTTTACATGTTTTTGAATAAAGTCATGTAAGTCAGACTGACTGCCAGCGTTTCCGGTCGTCCTTTCAATTTGATCGTGCCACGACCGGATTCATCGCGGGCTATGGCGGCAACTGCCTTCATGTTCACGATGGTGGCACGATGGATTTGCTTGAACTGGTTTGAATCGAGCTTGTTGATCAAATCGCGCAAGGGGGTTCGCAACAAGGCTTCGCCTTCGGCGGTTATCACAGTGGTGTATTTGCTGTCGGACTGGAAATACAAAACATCCTCAAGCATGATCAGTCGCGATTCCTTGCCAGTACTTGCAGTAAGCCACACCATGGGTTCCGCGACCGCACGTGGCGGCAATACCTTCGTCAGCTGCATAAGCAATGCTTCCAGTGCGGCGGGGTCCGAACTGCCGGTTTTCATGCGTGCTTGCAGGCGCTGGATCGTGCTGGCCAAACGTTTGGGTTCGATCGGCTTGAGCAGATAATCAATCGCCCCTTTTTCAAATGCGTCTATGGCGTACTGGTTGTAGGCAGTGACGAAAACAATTTGCGTTGCCGGACTTATCGATGCCGTCGCAGCCGCCACATCCATGCCACTCAGGCCGGGCATTCGGATGTCCAGGAATGCTACGGCAGGCTGGTGCTCGGCGATGGCTTCCAGTGCTTCGGCGCCATCTTCGCAGGCTGCCGAAATTTCTAGTTCCGGCCATTGAATGGCGAGCAGCTTGACAAGCGCATCACGGAAAATTTGTTCGTCTTCGGCGATCACGCAATGGATTGGCATGTTCATGCAGCAGTCCTCGGACCATTCGCAGGCACGGTGATACTCGCTGCGACGCCATTTGGAAAATTGGTCACGATCGAAAATGTCGCAGCACCGTCATAGGCAAGCTTCAATCGTTCCCGCACGTTTTTCAAACCGATACCCGTACCCGATGTGCCGCTGCCGAAACCATTGCCATCGTCGGCGACGGTGACCGTTACCAAATTGGCCGAGGATGGATCCGTGCGCGCGGTGATCCAGATGGTGCCGCCTCCGGATTTGGGTTCAAGACCATGGTTGATCGAGTTCTCGACCAGGGTTTGCAGCATCATGGTCGGGAACGGAATGGCTTCCAGTGCCTGCGGTACTTCGATGCTGATTTGCAGTCGATCACCCATCCTGATTTTCAGGATATCCAGATAGGCGCGGGTGCGTTCCACTTCTTCGCCCAGAGTAGAAGGAGAATCTTCGCCACGCGGCAGTGAATGACGCAGATACAGAATCAGATTGTCGAGCATCGCTTCGGCGCGCACCGGATCGCTGCCGATCAGGTATTTGGCGCTACCCAGAGTGTTGTACAAGAAATGTGGCTCAACCTGTGCATGCAATAAATTGAGTTTTGCGACAGCGAGTTCTTTCTCGGTAACCGTTTCCCTGGTCGAGGCCTGTTCGCCACGACGATATTCCGCTATGTGGCGAGATATCGCGCGGGTTACCGTCTCTGCATTCTGCAAATTGGTGCCTTCATCCAGGAAAAACGAATCCCCCCATGCAGCGCCGACCGGACCACAGAACAGGTTCACGCTGACGCCGCCATTGACCGAGGTCGCATTGGCGATGATATTGTTGCTCCTTTCAAAGCCGAGCTTTTGATAGGCTTTTTTCCACAGGGAATCGTCTTTCTTGTCGCTTTCCGACGCTTTCACCAGTGCCTGAAGACGCTTGCCGTCCTGCGTGACCTTGATGTTCTCGATGCCCGGCAGTTCTCGCATGCAGGCTTCGAGCATCGGTATGGCAATCTCTTCTTCAAACGGGATTTCGATCTGGCGCCGATGACGGTTTTTCAGTCTTTCAAGATCGACATTGCCATCAATCAGTTGCACATGATGGAAATGCGAGGCAGCCGCCAGAAGAAGCAAGATCAATGCCACCCAGAACAGGAATACAACAAGCTCCATCAGCCAGTCGAGACCCGTGACATTGAAAAAAATGCTGGTGGCGATGAACATCACAAGCCAGGAAACGATGATGCGACCAAAAAAGAAGATAGTTGTTTTCATGCTGGTCGCGTGATGTCCCGTGTTCGATGCGAGCAGATTATCAGCCTTGGCCAAAATGTCAGCCCAAATGTGACCAAACCGGAAATACGCGGATGAAATGATGGAAAAGCGGGTTTAGGCGTCCGTCCGGACGTCCGTAATCCTTCCTGTGCGCCTCTGCTGAACTTATTTCATTCTGAAATCAGTGGTTTGGCGATGGCACAAGTCTTGCAGATGACTTCAATATCAGGAACGCACGAACATTAAATCCGGGAGAGATATGAACAGAGCACTACTTGGTCCCATCGTGGGAACGGCAATGGCGATTGCAGTCAATGCCGCAATGGACGCCACCGGCTTGTCGGGTTTGAGTTTCGCCTCGCTGTTTCCCCTTGTGCTCATCTTCTGGGCCATGCAGCGCTTGTCTCGCAAAAGCATGGGGCTGGCAATGGGTCGGTGGCGGCATTATGGTTTCGCGCTTTTGCATCCGCTTTTGATTATTGGCGTGATCGTGGTGGTCTGTGTTGTCGCGGGAGTTGCCGATGTTTCCAGAGTGAATTGGCTTACGGCGAGTAACGACTTCCTGAAATCCGTTGCCATCAGTATTCCCTTGGCCATCCTGACCGAAGAAGGTTTTTTTCGTGGCTGGCTATACGGTTCGCTTCAGCGCGCCGGCATGGGTGAATTGAACATCATGATCTGGACCGGCGTCGCATTTTCACTCTGGCATATACCGGCGGTGTCGATGAATACCGAAGACGCGCTGCCTTTGGCGCAAATCCCGGTCTTGTTGGTGAATGCCGTCGTCATTGGTGCGATCTGGGGCATGTTACGGTCGATTTCCGGTTCCATCATCGTGACCAGCGTTTGCCATGCAGTCTGGAATGCCTGTGTTTATGTGTTCTTTGGCTTTGGCACCACGGTTGGCGCACTCGGCGTGAAGCAAACCGCCATCTATGGCCCCGAGTCTGGATTTCTGGGCTTGGGCTTGAATCTGGTTCTTGCCTTGGCTCTTTGGCAATGGTGGAAAAAGCGGGAAACCCGGCGAATGACAATGTCATGACCTTGGAGCTATTCAAGCCCTCATTCCAGAGGCGTAATATCAACAATGACCTGTCGACCGCGTTTTGCGGCGCGCCATTTACAAGCCTGGAAAATGAATCGAGCCGTCAATCGCCAGCATGTAATTCCAGCACCTGAGTTCACGCGAGTACCGCTGTTTTCATCCGATACGGTGTGCATCGCCGATGTGCGCTGCTGCGGCGAGTGCCGTCATCGCAGCGCCGAAGAACATACGGCCGAAGCACAATTGATATTTCCTTATCACGGTATGTTTATCCGTCATCTTGGTAGCGCGGCATCGGTAGCCGATGCGAACCAGGTGTTGTTCTTCGGCGCCGATGAAGTGCATCAAGTCAGCCATCCCGTGACCGGCGGAGATTCCTGCATCGTGATTACCTTGCCGGAAAGTGTTTTGTCGGAATTGGCCGGCACCGAATTCTATGACGAAACAAATCGGCGTTTCAGCACACGCGAACGCAATCTGGAATCTTCTGCGCAGGCATTGCGGTCCATACTGCTGAGGCGCCTGATGACGGACACGTCAAGCGCACTCGAAGCGGAATCCATCAGTCTTGCGCTGGCAACGATGGCTTTCGCATCCTTGCCAAGGACACAGCATCGTCCAACACTTTCCAAACGACATTTGATTAATCGCGTAAAGTTATTCCTGGCCGAATCCATGTCGAAAAAAATCAGCCTGTCTGAAATTGGAAGGAATGTAGGAGCATCGCCGGTTTACCTGACGCAGATATTCAGTGAACTTGAAGGTGTCCCACTGTATCGATATCACCTGCGGCTGCGTCTTGCACAGGCTTTGCTGCGATTGCCTGAACAGAAAGACCTGGCCGCTTTGGCGCAGGACCTCGGCTTTTCGAGTCATAGCCAGTTTACGACCGTGTTCGGGCATACATTCGGATTGGCTCCCCGTGCCTTCATGCAGCAATCGGGCAGGGAAGATATTCGCCAGTTACTAAAGATTCTGAAAGCGGTACCGACTTCAACATGATTTCATTGGCTCACCTAACACGGAGCACGGGAAATCAATATGAAAAATGTATTCATCAATACCGCTTTCATTGGTGCAGTTCTGGCCAGCCATGGCGCAGAGGCAAAAAATGTCGAAGAGGAACTCACCAGGCTTGATCGCGCCATGCAGCAGGCCGTCGTGGATCGCGATCCGGTCGCCTTCGGCAGCTTTCTGACAGATGACTATGTTCTGGTCGTTTCGAGCTCGAAAATGTACGGCAAGTCCGAGGTAGTCGCCGACATAACCAATCCCGATACGCTTTTCAGCAAGAACGAGTCGAGCAACCTGCATATACGCGTGCACAAGGATACGGCGATGGTGATTGCCGATTTGCATCAGGTCTTTGTGCGCGGCGGCAAGCCCTTTGATTATTGGGTTCGCTTCACCGATACCTGGATCAAGGCAAACGGCAAATGGTTATGCCTGTCAGGCCATGCAACATTGCTGAAGAAGGATTGAGGCGAAAGCCGGTGCCGTCATCTCAGTGCTTGCTTCCGAAGTTCAGAATCGCAGCGAAAGACAACTCAAGCCACCATCCATCTTCCGGTATTCGGACATGTCGAGCGGAATAACGGAATAATTCATTGTTTCCAGTGTGTTCTGCAGAACCGGGAAGCCGCTGGCCATCAATACATGATCGTTCACGCGAACGCAGTTGGCAGCATAGTCTTCATCTGCCCGCACGCGGATCAATTCAAAATTCTTGAAAGCGGGGTGATCGGCGAGAGCGTCAATCACAACCATTCTGTTATCGCCGATATAGGAAATGCCGCTTTTCAAATGCAGAATGCCCGGCACGGAACGTATATCCACGAAGTCGGATGTGAAACCATGTGTTACGAGCCAGTCAGCCAACTGCCTGGCGCCAACTTCATTCGTGCGCAGGGAAATGCCGATGATGAAATGTTTCCCGGCTTCGCAAATATCGCCGCCATCCAGCGTGCCGGGCGCGTTGATGGCAGCAATTTCGGAATAAAATTGCATGAGTGTCGATTTGATATTGGCTACTTCTCCGGCACGGCTCTCGGCACCGGGTAAAGTTGCAATGGCGCCGTGTTCGACAAGAATGGCAACGTCCTCCACGAAGGTGGAATCGGGGTGGTCAGGATCAGTATCAAGCTCGATCAAGCTCAAACCGCAATGCTTCAAGGCTTCGCAATAGGCACGATGCTGCTCAAGTGTTTTCGTGAAATCCGGTGTGCCCATGTCAACGGTAGTCAAGCCATCGGCAAAGTTATGAGCGGGTTTACGGACGATGGCTTTACTGAACATTGGCATTCCTGGTTTGTTGTATTGTTTTCCGGTGGCCGATTTTAGCGGTTTATCCGAACGATATTCATCTGTCGGATCGGGTGTTTTAAGGACCCGGCATCAAGTTGGGCTATATTGATATTTCCATAAGCATGCAAATATCGAATTAAACGATGAATCACGGCAAGAAAAAGAAATCCCTGGCTCGCCGTGCTCGCGAACATCTGGGGGCGCCTTTGCATGCCGTGGCGCACCATAGGCGCGGTATTGCACTGAAGTTTTACCAGTTTCGTGTTGCCGGTCTTGGTGCACTGGCCTCGTTTTTTGCCGTATTGGGCCCAGGCCTGCTCGCCGGACTTTCCGATGATGACCCTGCGGGGATCACCACGTATTCGGTTTTGGGAACGGATCATGGCTATCAATTGCTCTGGATTATTCCTGCTTCAACGGTCTTGTTGATTCAGTTTCATCTGATGGCGGTACGCATCGGTGCGGCGACCGGAAAAGGTTTTGTCGGGGTAATTCGCGAGCACTGGGGAAAGAGCTGGGGTTATTTCGCCGTCATCGGTTTGCTGTTCGCAAACTTCGGAACTATTTGCGCCGAATACGCAGGCATCTCCGCAGCGGGTTCGCTGATAGGAATTCCTTCCTGGGTAAGTGCGCCGATCGCCGGGGTGCTGATTTCATTGATTGTCGTGTTCGGCTCCTTTCACAAGGTCGAGCGTGTCTTGTTGATCGTTTCTTCCACTCTCGCGCTCTACATCATTGACGGCATATTGGCCAAACCGGACTGGTCACAAGTCTGGCATTACTCGCTCATTCCGCATATGCCGACCAACCAGTTGGGCTGGATCGCGATTGCCGCAGCACTGGGCACAACGCTGGCTCCCTGGGGCTTGGCATTTATCCAATCCTATGCCGTAGATAAAAAAATCACGGTGGCAAATCTTAAATGGGAAAGAGTCGATGTTTTTATTGGCTCTGTGCTGACCGGTGCCATCGGGCTTGCGATTGCGGTAGCCTGCGCCGCGACGCTTAATCGAAGCGGCGTCCACATCGAGGATGCCAGTGATGCTGCACTGGCATTGAAGCCCTTGGCCGGGTCATTCGCTACCGTATTGTTTGGCGCAGGCTTGCTGGGAGCCTCCTTGCTGGCGGCGGCCATCGTACCATTGGCGACTTCCTATTCGATTGCGGAAGGCATCGGCGAGCCCGCATCGCTGGATCTGGATTCGCATCATTTTCAATATTTTTATGCCGCTTTTATCGGCTTGACGGTGGCGTCGGTGAGCGTGGTTTCACTGCCGGGATTGCCACTGATTCCCCTTATTTATCTGAGTCAGGTAGTCAATGCGATCATGCTTCCCTTGCACGTGATTGCCTTGGTATTACTTGCCCGGAATGCCGATTTGATGGGCGATGCCCGGGCCGGAAAGACATCGCAAATACTCGGCTGGATCAGTATTGTTTTGATATTTGCATGTATCGGTGCGCTCATATCGAGTTGGGTAGCTTCGTTTTTTTAAGATAAAATGCTCAGTTGAAACGACATAGTCAGGTTGTGCAAAAAATGATGGGTATCAAGCAAGAAGTGGAATCGATACATTCCTGGTTGAAGGGATTCTCGCAGGCAGTACGCGCAAAGGATTACGAAACCGGCAAGACATTTTTTGCCGATGAAGTGATCGGCTTTGGCTCAGTCGCGCAGCGTTGCGATGGTCTCGCAAACCTTGAAAAAAATCAGTGGCGGCATGTCTGGGGTGTGACTACCGGCTTTGAATTCGATTTTGATTCGCTTGCCGTCAATGTGGATGGCAATATGGCATGGGCAGCCTGCTCATGGCAGTCATTCGGAAAATCGGCGACAGATGAACCTTTTCTCAGGCGTGGTCGCAGCACGTTTGTATTTCGCAAACAGGATAACCAGTGGCTTGCAGTACACAGCCATTTCTCCCTGGTGCCTGCCGAGTGATTGTTTACCTGGTCACGGCCGATCATGCCTACACCTTGAATCGGTATTTGCAGGATTGGGCACCTTCGCTTGCCGACAAGATCCAGCCGGTTTTTTATGAAGAAAATCCCTGGGATTGGCTTGAGCTGGAAGCCACCTATATTTTTTCGGATATAGAGCGATTGACACCTGCCGAAATTAAGAAAGCCTCGGCATACGCGGAATATCTGGCCTCTAAAGGATTTCGTGTATTAAATGATCCACGTTCGGCACCGACACGGCTGGCGCTGCAATCCTTATTGAACAGTGCCGGAATCAATCCATTCCGCATGCTTCCGGTAAACGCTGCCAATGCACTGGTTTTTCCGGTCTTTCTGAGATTGGCAAATTCGCATCAGGGCAGCATCGGCGACTTGATTCATTCACAGGCGGAACTCGAGCAACGACTGGCGACCCTCGATAGTAAAACCGCCATGGCAGAGGATTTGGTCGTGGTGGAATATTGTGATACCCGCAATACAGATGGACTCTACGTCAAATATTCCGCGATGCGGGTCGGCAGGGACGTGTTGCCACGCCATGCCATGACAAGTGCCAACTGGATGATAAAGACGCCGGATATTGTCGATCCGGCCGCATTGAAAACCGAGCATGATTTTCTGCATGATTTTCCCCAGCGGCAGGCAATCGAAAATATCTTTTTGCTCGGGAAGCTGGATTTCGGACGAATCGATTTCGGTGTGCAGGAAGGTGAAATCCGGGTCTGGGAAATCAATACAAATCCGACTTTCATGCCTGCCAAGAAAGGTTTGCATCCAGATCGACAAGAAATGATCCACCGGACCAATCTTTGGCTGATCGATGCCTTGCAGGCAGTCGATACCCCGACGCTTGAGCCGGATGCATGGCAGAAAGTCTCCAGACGTCATACCCGGAAACGCAAGATCTGGTGGCTGCAAAGAAAGTTGTTCCGTCGCAAACGTGCCTGAGGGCACATTCCGGAAAGCCGGATCTGCAAGCACGGCTTTTTATTGCCTCGATAATGCGATGATGCAGTCAATCTTCAACTCTTTATCCGGAAAATTGGCTGTTGCATGAGCATTTCACTTGATCGACCTGTGGCAGATATTTTATTCAACGAGTCAGCCCAGGCCGATACGGCGTCTTCTGTCGTAATCGACTACAAGGCTTTTGGCGAAGAAGTGCAGGCCTTGCATGCAAAGCTTAAGGCAGATATTGGCAAAGCCGATCTTGATCATTTTAAGAAGATGGAACGCTGGAGTAGATGCCTGACACTCGCAGGCTATGCCTTTGCATGGATGTTTCCAAATCCCGTCGCTGCGCTGTTGATGGGCATGGGTAATGTCGGCCGATGGGCGACGGTTACCCATCACGTCATGCACCGTGCTTATGATGCTGTACCGAACGTGCCGCAACGCTATAAAAGTTCGCAATTCGCGATCGGTTGGCGGCGTTTCATTGACTGGCTCGATTGGCTGCATCCTGCGGCATGGGCGCACGAGCATAATCATTTGCATCATTACAATACCGGGCAGCTTGACGATCCCGACCTGGTCGAACGCAATGCCTGGTTCATACGCGACAAGCGGATGCCGCGAATGTTGAAACGGTTGTCCATCCTCATCGTGATGATGACCTGGAAGCTTACTTACTATGCGCCGAATACTTTCTGGGCATTGAAACAACATCGCAAAATAAAATCGGAAAGCACCAGTCAGTCCAAAACGATTACCTTGCCTACGATGGGCAATGTCAGCCGATACATTATTCCGGGCGAAAAGGTGATATTGCCGGTCACGCCATGGGGTATCGAATTTTATTTGCGCTGTGTTTTACCTTATGGTCTGATTCGTTTCGGAGTGATTCCGGCACTTTTTCTTCCGCTAGGCGTCTGGGCCTGGAGTGCCGTGTTGATCAATTCCATTCTTGCCGAGATTGTCGCGAACATCGTCTCGTTCGTGATCATCGCCCCCAATCATACCGGCGATGATATTTACCGTTTCGATAAAAGCTTCAGCAATAAATCCGAATTTTACGTGCAGCAAATTGCCGGGTCGGTGAACTATCCGGGCGGTACCGATGCAAAGGATTTCATGATGGGCTATCTGAATTACCAGATCGAACATCATGTCTGGCCGGATTTGCCAATGCTGAAATACCGGCAGGCGGCGCCAGAATTAAAGGCCATCTGCCAAAAACATGGCGTGCCCTATATCGAAGAAAGCGTATTCAAACGATTCGGGAAACTCTGGTCCATCATGATGGGTGACAGCAACATGTTGCGTGCCGATTCGCGTTTGTAAGCAGCGAGTACCCGAACTGATCAGTATTCGAGACCTTCCAGCTTCGCCGCACAGATAAAATCATTCTGGCTCAGGCCACAGACATCATGCGTTGAAAAACGGACAACGCAGCGGTTGTAATGAACGCCCAGGTCTGGATGGTGGTCCTCCCGATGCGCGATAAAGGCAAGCGCATTCACGAATGCCATGGTTTTGTAGTAGTTGTCGAAATGGAAGGTTTTGGTGATAGCCAGGTCGTTCTCGACCAGCTGCCAGTCTTTCAGGGCTACCAGATAAGTGGTAACCGTGTCGGTTGGCAGCAAATGTTCCGGGCCTTTCAAGGCTTTGCAGTGGCGTTGTGCAAGGGTTTCGAGAATCGACATGGGTGTGCTCCTGATATTCATGCGATTTTACCCTGCAATACGCTAAAATTGCGCCATGATTACTATTTCCGAAACCGCACAATCCCATTTCCGTCGTTTGCTCGATAGCCAGGGCGGCGATGCCGTCGGTATCCGGATATCAGCCGTGAATCCCGGTACGCCACGTGCCGATGCGCGATTGGAATTCTGCGATAACGGCGATTTGCTGGGTGATGAATGGTCGCTGGAATGTGCCGGTTTCACGCTCTATGTGGATGCGGCGAGTGTGAAGTTTCTCGATGGTGCCGAAATCGATTATCTGGAGCAGGCAACGGGAGGACAGTTGAATATTCGTGCTCCGCGTATCAAGGGTGAAGCTCCGAAAGGGGATTCGAGTCTCATAGAACGTGTGCAGTGGCTACTTGATTCGGAAATCAACCCGCAACTGGCGTCCCACAAAGGCAATGTTTCCTTGTCGTCGCTTGAAGCGGACGGCACCTTGTATCTGCGTTTCGGCGGCGGTTGCCAGGGCTGCGGTATGGCCGATGTCACCTTGAAGCAGGGCATCGAAAAGACTCTGCTCGCACGTATTCCGGAATTGAAAGCAGTACGTGATGCTACCGATCACGAAAAGGGTGAAAACCCCTACATCGAAAGAAAAGCATGATGCATTGCGGGAACTTTGCTTCGCTTTAGTTTTCTGATGCCCGGACCGAGGGCGTTGCGTGATAGAAAAAAACGAGCAGTTGGCAACCGACATAAATTTCGACATCAGCGCCTATGCGCCAAACCGGCTCGCAAAAAACGATGTTAAAAATTCGTCGCGTTTTTCAGGAAAGCTGATTCCATTTTGTTTTGCCGCCGGATTGCATGGATTGTTTTTCTACTGGCTCAATATGGAATTGGAATCGAGCAGAAAATTTTTGCCCGATGAAGTCATCACCTTGCTCGATTTTTCCGAGCCCAAGCCAGTGCCAAAACCTGTTGATCTGATGCAGGACATGCAGATAGCCAAACCGGCAAACACAGGCTCATCAGGTATCCCGGTCAAAAAATTACCGGCTTCGCCCGATACCGCCATCATCAATCCGGTATCGGAGAGAAGGAACACCGCCCAAGCGCTGACACTTTACGACGATACAGGACGCATCAGATTGCCGGTGGACTTCGTGGAGAAATTCGATCAGGCCAATCTGGCAAGCAAACGCTTCGATTTCCAGAATCCGGATCTTGAATTGGCCGGTACCTGGTTGAAACGTCCACCCGCCATCGATTTCAATCCCACGCAGTTCGAGGATGCCTGGAAGCCGGATCAGGATGTGTTGACGGAATTGCTCGAAAAGGCCGTCGAAAAAACCACCAAGGAAATCAGGATTCCGGTGCCAGGGAATCCTACCGTGAAACTGGTTTGCCAGGTGTCCGTGCTGGCTCTGGGCGGTGGCTGCGGTTTTGTACCGAATGGCGGCTATGGCCGGGTGATTCCGGATGACGAGGATGATCCGAAAACATTAAGTCCGGAAGAGGATAGGCAGTGCCAGGCCTGGTGGGAAAAAATTACCAATACGCGAAGCCAGCGCGAGTGGATGAAGACCAAAGACCTTTATGAGCTTACCTGCAAGAAACCACTCGCGAAGGAGAAAGTAAAAACCCCGTAGCTCATGCTTTCCAAAATTACGGACTCAAAAAAATAAAGGCCCTTGCAGGGCCTTTATCGTAAACATGGACGAAGAAATTATTTTTCGTTCTCGTGTTCGCTCAGATCATGCACTTTGCTTTTCAGGCTGCCCAGATAGACGGAAACATCGGCGATTTCCTTGTCTGACAGGCGGCTTGCATTGCCTTGCATGCCGATATGGGCGCGCTTTTTGCTCTTGTAGTCATGCAATGCCTTGCTCAAATAGTCGGCATATTGTCCGGCCAGTACCGGGTTTTCCTGTGGCATGGCAGAACCATCGGGTAGCTTTTCGGTGTTGCCGACACCATGGCAGCCTGTGCATACAGCTACCTTGTTGCCCTTGGTGTCGACATCGGATTCGAAAACTTTCTTGCCGTTTGCTGCATCGCCTTTGACGGCCGTCGCTGCAGCACTGCCTGCGAACAGCAGGGTTGTCGTAATAAGGAGAGTACGAATAATCATGTGTTTGGTTTTCCTTGATTACTTCTTGGATTTCAGGCTGGACAAATAGGCAGCGATATCGGCGATATCCTGATCAGAAAAGCTGGATGCCTGGGCTTTCATGGTCGGGTGATTACGTTCACCTTTTTTATAGCCATGCAGTGCGGCGAGCAAATACTTTTCATGCTGACCGGCGATCTTGGGGACGCGGTAGCTCGGGTAGGCATTCTTGTATTCGGAGATACCGTGGCAGCCGGTACAGGTATATGCCAGGGTTTTGCCCGCTTTTGGGTTGCCTTTTAAGTCAGCCGCTTGTGCATTGCTCGCGAGAAACAGTCCAGCCAGTAAAAATATCGATGTTTTCATTCTAAAAATCCGGCAATCGGTCGGAAAAAACGGATTATAGCTGCTACGCAGAATTACAGACAGGGGGAGCAACCTTTCCGGTGCATTCGGCATCTCATTGGCGCAGCTTGTCACAACTGGTCATGGAACGAAGTCACATTGACTTCCGGCACATAACAAACATGAATCAATCATGTACTGTGATATGCAACTAACACACCAACCCTTTTGCCCACGGGCTTCAGCCTTCGATCTCGGAAACGGACATCAATGAAAAACTCAAACTCAATCCTTCGCCCATTCCTGTTCGCCATGTTGCTTGGCATGGTTGCCATCAGCGGCTGCAAAGGCGGTAAAGAGGCTGATTCCGATGCCAAAACCGGCGATCAGGCAAAAACCGAGCAGGCGGATCCGGCGGCAAAAGACGGTAAAGAGGGCGAAAAGAAGCCGGAAGCCGTGCCGGTTGAAGTCGTTAGCGTGAGCCGCCAGCCCATTTCGGCGAGCTACGCGGGAACGGCCAATCTTGAGGCCCCTGGCGAGTCGCAAGTGGTCGCAAAGACCTCGGGCGTGATGGTTCAGTTGCTGGCCGAAGAAGGACAGGTCGTCCACAAGGGGCAGGTCCTGGCCCGTCTGGATGGTGATCGTGTTCGCCTTGAAGCAGAGCGATCTGCCGCTACCGTGAACAAGCTGGAAAACAATTATCGTCGTTCGCAGAAATTGCGCCAGGAAAAGCTGGTGAGTGCCGACTCTGATGAACAAATCCGCTATGAACTCGAAGCCGCCCGTGCGAGCCTCGCATTGGCAAGGCTGGAATTGAGCTATACCAATATCGTTGCGCCTATCAGTGGCGTGGTGGCACAACGCATGGTCAAGCCGGGCAATCTGATCAGCCTGAATGCACCTGTTTTTCGTATCGTCGATAACTCGCGTCTCGAGGCCGTGTTGAACGTGCCGGAACGCGAAATGGCCGTGATCAAGCAGGGCATGCCTTTGCGCATGCTGGTGGATGCCATTCCCGGCAAGGTGTTTGAAGGCAAGGTCGATCGCGTCAGCCCCGTGGTGGATTCCGGAACGGGTACCTTCCGCGTGGTCTGCGCTTTCGCCGGTAACGACACACTGCGCCCGGGCATGTTCGGCCGCATCGAAGTCGTGTATGACCAACGCAATAATGTGTTGACCATGCCGCGCACAGCTTTGCTTGAAGATGAAGGCGAAAGCGCTGTTTACGTAGCCCGCGGCAACAAGGCGGCGCGGGTTCCGGTGAAAATCGGATATACCACCGGTGAATTTGCCGAAATCCTGTCGGGATTGAAGGAAGGCGATCGCGTCATCACCGCCGGCAAGGTAGCGGTACGTGATGGCACCGAAATCCAGATTCTGGGCGACAAGCCTGCAAAAGCGGTGAAGCCAGCGGCAGGAGTTGCCCAAAAATGAATTTAGTCGAATTCTCCACTCGCCGTCGCGTCACTATCGCGATGGCGGCTGTCACGCTGGTGCTATTCGGCTGGATTGGCTGGAATAGTCTGAAGGTTAACCTGTTGCCCGAGTTGACCTATCCGACGCTGACCGTTCGTACCGAATATACCGGTGCGGCGCCTGCCGAAATTGAAACACTGATCACCCAGCCGATCGAAGAAACCGTGGGCGTGGTCAAGGGCCTGCGTAAACTGAAATCGGTTTCGCGTGCGGGGCAAAGCGATATCGTGCTCGAGTTCGCCTGGGGCAGCGATATGGATAAGGCCAGCCTCGATGTGCGCGACAAGCTCGATACCTTGCGCCTGCCGTTGGATGTGACGCCGCCGGTATTGCTGCGTTTCAATCCGACCACCGAGCCGATATTGCGCCTTGTCATGTCGGTCAACGAAGACCTCGACGGGCAATCAGGCGGCGGAACTGATGCGCCTGCGTCGTTATGCCGAAGAAACCCTGAAAAAACGTCTTGAACCGGTCGAAGGTGTTGCTGCCGTAAAAGTGGGCGGTGGCTACGAAGACGAAATTCAGGTGCAACTGGATTCGCAGCGCCTTGCTCAACTCAATTTGTCCTCCGGTCTTGTGATCGACAGGCTGAAGCAGGAAAACATCAATATTTCCGGTGGCCGGATCGAAGAAGGTTCCGAACGTTACCTGGTTCGTACCGTCAATCAGTTCAGCAATCTCGAACAGATGCAGGATCTGCTGGTCACGACGCAAAACGGCGTGCCCGTGCGTTTGAAAGACGTCGCAACCGTGGTACAGGGTTACAAGGAACGTGAAGCGATTATTCGCATGCAAGGTCGCGAATCGGTCGAGTTGGCCATCTATAAAGAAGGCGACGCCAATACGGTGGCCGTGGCGACTGCCGTTCACGCGGCACTTAATCGATTGCAGAATGCCAACAACAATGGCCCGGGGAATTCTGGTGCCAAGGCGCCCGTACCCGGTGCCTATACGATTGATGGTTACGCTATCAACACGATCGACGACCAATCCAAATTCATCGAAAGTGCTTTGCATGAAGTGAAATTCGAAGCCGTCATGGGTGCGTTCTTCGCAATCCTGATTATTTTCTTCTTCCTGCGCGATGGCTGGAGCACTTTCGTGATTGGCTTGTCATTGCCGGTCTCGATTATCTCCACCTTCTTCTTCATGGACCGGCTGGGCCTGAGTTTGAACGTGATGTCGATGGCAGGTCTGGCATTGGCGACCGGCATGGTGGTGGACGATTCCATCGTCGTGCTGGAAAGCATTGCGAAGGCACGCGAACGCGGGCTTGGGCTGGTGCAGGCGACGATTAAAGGTGCCGGTGAAGTCAGCATGGCGGTTGTCGCATCGACTTTGACCACGATTGCCGTGTTCTTTCCTCTGGTTTTCGTCGAAGGTATCGCAGGACAATTGTTCAAGGACCAGGCGCTGACGGTTTCGATTGCGTTGGCGATGTCGCTGATTGTTTCGCTGACCTTGATTCCGATGCTCAGCTCCTTGAAAGCCACATCGCAGATGGCATTTGCTGCCGATCCCGATGTGCCGAGGGAGCCGCCGGTGGGCAGCATTGGGCGCTTCTTCTATTTTACTTTTGCCTTTATCAGGAAATTCCTGGTCGGCTTGGTAGTACAGAGTGTCTCTGTTGGCGTGACGACCGTATTCCGGTTCCTTGCCAAATACGTTGGCGGCAGCCTCGCCTGGATCGGCGAAAAAATATTATTGCCTTATGAAGCCGCAGCCGCCTATTACCATCGCATCCTGCCGAAAGTACTTGATCGTCCGGCATTGATTCTGGGTGGCTCGTTCATCGCCTTCATCATTTCGATTTTCGTCGCGATGGGTCTGGGTACGGATTTGATTCCGCAACTGGCACAGGACCGTTTCGAAATGACGGCGAAATTGCCGCCGGGTACGCAATTGCGTGAAACCGACAGTCTGGTGCAGAAAATCCAGGCCATTCATGGCAAGGACACCGATATCGAGAAGCTATACGGCGTGACCGGAAGTGGTACGCGTCTGGATGCCAATCCGACCGAATCCGGCGACAATGTGGCAAAGCTCACCGTTATTCTGGGTTCGAAATATACCCGTGAAGCGGAAGCGGCCATTACCGAACGCATGCGTAAAACCATGTCGGCTTACCCCGATGTACAGGTCAAATTCGAGCGTCCGCAATTGCTGAGCTTTGCCACGCCGCTCGAAATCGAACTGAGCGGACAGGATCTGGCCTCGATTGAAAAAGCCGGTCGCCAGCTGACGGCAATGATGAAAAATTCGCCGCATTTCGCCGACGTGAAATCCACGGTGGAACAGGGCTACCCTGAAGTACAAATCATTTTCGATCAGGATCGTGCGGCCGCGCTGGGTTTGACCTCGCGCCAAATCGCGGATCAGGTGGTACGCCAGGTTCGCGGTGAAGTCGCCACACGCTACAGCTTCCGTGATCGCAAAATCGACGTGTTGGTACGTGCTCGTGAATCTGATCGCAGCTCGGTGGAAGATGTGCGCAACATCATCATCAATCCGCAGAGCGTGAATCCGGTGCCCTTGTCGGCAGTGGCGAATGTCGTGGAAACCGTCGGCCCCAGCGAAATCAATCGCGCCGACCAGACCCGCGTTGCCTTGATTTCCGCCAATCTCAACGATGTTGATCTTGGTACTGCCGTGCAGGAAGTGAAAAACCTGGTGCGCGAGAACCCGATCGGTACCGATGTGAAAATGAATTTCGGCGGCCAAAGTGAAGAACTCGACAGTTCGATCAAGTCCTTGTTCTTCGCCTTCGGCTTGGCCATGTTCCTGGTGTATCTGGTGATGGCATCGCAGTTTGAATCTTTGCTGCATCCATTCGTCATCATGTTCTCGGTTCCACTCGCCATCGTGGGTGCGGTACTGGCCTTGTGGCTGAAGGGTTCGCCGATTTCGATCGTGGTCTTTATCGGACTGATATTGCTGGTCGGCATCGTGGTGAAAAACGCGATTGTCTTGCTGGATAAAGTGAATCAGCTGCGCGAAGAAGGCGTCAGCAAGCGCGAGGCGATTTGCCAAGGCGCCGAATCGCGCCTGCGTCCGATCATCATGACCACGCTGACGACCTTGTTCGGTTTTGCACCGCTGGCCTTCTTCGGCGGCGATGGTGCGGAAGTTCGCGCACCAATGGCAATCACCGTGATCGGTGGTCTGACAGTGTCGACTGTACTGACTCTCGTCATTATTCCTATCGTCTACAACATGCTCGATCGTCGTTCCGATGCCTATTACCGCGAACGCGGCTTGCGCGCCGAAGCCAAATACACGGCTTCGCATGAAGCGGGAGATCCTGCATGAGTCTGGTTGAGCTCAGCCTGAAACGGCCCGTCACCGCCATCATGTTCTATGTGTCGATGGTGGTGATTGGATTGATTGCATCGGTACGTTTGCCGCTTGAGCAATTTCCGGACGTGAATTTCCCTTTCATGATGGTGAGCATTCCGTATCCGGGATCCACACCGCAGGAAGTCGAACGCAGCATCACCCGTCCGGTCGAGGAAACACTGGCGACCTTGCCAGGCATCAAGACGATGAATTCGACCAGCCGTGCCGACGGCGCGGAAATTCAAATCCAGTTCACCGATTTTGATCGCGACGTCGCCATCAGCGCCAACGAAGCGCGTTCGCGCATCGATGCACTGCGCAAGGATTTGCCTGCCGATATCCAGCGGTATTACGTCCAGCGTTTTTCGCCAAGCGACCAACCCTTCCTGCAAATCCGTTTCGCGAGTTCGCGCGACTTGCGTAACGAATACGAGATGATCGAGCGCCTGTTCAAGCGCCGTATCGAACGCATTCCCGGCGTCGCCAATGTCGAAATTACCGGCGCCTCGCCGTCGGAAATCGAAATCGCGATCAATCCTGCCAGCCTTGGTTCGCACAATATCGGATTGAACCAGCTTGCCGCAAAACTGCAGGCCATCAATTTTTCGGTATCGGCCGGCCAAATTGACGACGGCATGCGTCGTTTGCGTGTGCAGCCAGTTGGTGAAATCCGCAATCTGGATGAACTGCGAAATCTGGTGCTGAATGACACCGGCCTGCGTCTGAGTGATATTGCACAAGTTCGATTCAAGCCGCAGCGTGAGAGCATCTGGCGCCGCTTGGACCTGAAGCCGGCAGTTGGCGTCAACATCAAACGCGAGCGCAGTGCGAATCTCGTTGCCGTGTCCAAGCTGGTCATGGAGGAGATGAAAAAAATCCAGGCCGAGCCGGAACTGGTCGGCATCAAGACGATCATCGTCGAAGATCAGGCCGAAAGTGTTACCCGCTCGATCAATGAACTGGTCGAAGCCGGTTTGATCGGCTCGGCATTGTCGCTGTTTATCCTGTTCTTCTTCCTGCGGCATTGGCCAAGTACGCTGATGGTCACGCTAGCGATTCCGATTTGCATCGTGATGACACTCGGTGCGATGTACTTCATCGGCATTACTCTGAACGTGCTGTCGATGATGGGTTTGCTGCTCGGTCTGGGCATGCTTGTGGATAACGCCGTCGTGGTGGTGGAAAGCATTTACCAGTACCAGGAAAAATATCCGAACGATCCGGTTCGCTGCGCCATCGAAGGTACGCGTAGCGTGCAGGTGGCCATCAGTGCCGGTACCTTCACCAGCATCATCGTGTTTCTGCCAAACCTGTTCGGCGAAGCCAACATGATCAGTATTTTCCTCGGTCAGGTGGCATTGACGATTACCATTTCGCTGCTGTGTTCGTGGCTGGTGGCCGTCAGTCTGATTCCGATGATTTCGGCACATCTGAAAACGCCGCCGATGATCGGCAAAACCGACGGTTTCATTCCACGCTTGGTGGCTCGTTATGGAAGATTATTGCGCTGGAGCCTGGAGCATCGCTTCAAGGCTTTGCTGGCCATCTTCGTGATTATCGCGGTCAGTTTGATTCCGGCAAAATACACCGAGTTCGATTTCTTCAAGAATGAGGCAAAACCCGAAATCAATCTTTTCTTCGACTGGAAAGGCGCATACAGCCTCGAACAAATGTCGGACGAGGTGCTGAAAGTCGAGAAATACATCGATGCAAGACGCGAACATTTTCAGGTTACGCAAATCTACGTGTTCTTTGCGGAGCAGGGCTGGGGTGGCGTTCGACTCACGTTGCGCAATGAAGGTGCCGGTCTGAAAGGTCCGGAAGAAATTTCCGAAATGCTTCGCAAGGAATTGCCGAAATCCGCCCGTGCCGAAATCGGTTTCCAGGGCGGCGGCAACGGCGGCGGCAATGCGGCGGCCGAGCAGAAAGTCACGTTCTATCTCAATGGTGATTCACCCGAAACTTTGGTTCAAATCGGGACAGAATTGCTGCCCTTGCTGGAAAAACGCCCCGAGTTGACCGATGTCCGCGTCAATTCCGGTGATGAAAACAGCGAAGTGAAGGTCAGTGTCGACCGCGAACGTGCTGCCTATTTCGGTTTCAGTGCACAGGAAGTCGCGCAGTATCTCGGCGTCGCCTTGCGCGGCAGCCCGTTGCGTGAATTCCGCCAGGGCAATACCGAAGTTCCGGTCTGGGTCCGCTTCGAAGGTTCGGAAGAGTTCAGCATCAATCGCTTGTCTAGCCTGAATCTCACGCGTTCCGACGGCGTGCAGGTACCTTTGCTGTCGCTGGTGGACGTGCAAATCAAACCGGGCGCCTCGCAGATTTCACGTGCTGATCGCCAGACTTCGATTGCGGTGGATGCGAATATCAATCGTGCCGGAAAATTCGACAAGGACGCGGCACGCAAAGCGATCAACGAAGTGATGAACGCAGCAAAATTGAACGAAACCCATCCGGGTTATTCCTGGAGCGAGGGCAACAGCTTCCAGGAAGACGATGAAGCCATGCAGCAGATGGTCTTCAATCTCGGTATCGCGATGGTATTGATTTTCATCGTGATGGCGGCCTTGTTTGAATCGATGTTGTTCCCGGCGGCGATCTTCAGCAGCATCATTTTCTCGGTGTTCGGCATCTTCTGGCTTTTCGCATTGACCGGTACCACATTCACCGTGATGGCTTTCATCGGCGTTCTGGTTCTGATGGGCGTGGTAGTGAACAACGGCATCGTGATGCTGGAGCACATCAATCTGCTGCGACGCGGTGGTTTGTCGCGTACCGATGCCTTGGTACAAGGCAGCAAGGAGCGTTTGCGCCCGATCCTGATGACGATGGGTACCGCGATTCTCGGCATGTTGCCGCTATGCTTTGGTGGTTCGGGTATCGGTGGTGACGGTCCATCCTACGCACCAATGGCAAGAGCGGTGGCAGGTGGTCTGGCCTTTTCGACGATCGTCAGCTTGCTGTTCCTGCCGACAATCTACGCCATGCTGGATGATGTCAGACAATTCGTCAGCAGCCGGATCAAACGCGGGCGTGAGCGGGCGCCGGTTTTTTCCAAGCCTAAAACCGAGTTGTTTGAGTGATTGCAGTGCGTCAGAAATAAGCGCTTGAGAATAAAAAAACGGGAGCCGCGGCAGTGATTGATAAATCCTGTATCGGCTTCCGTTTTTTTCTGGGCTGATTCTTCAGCTCAATTTGCCGACGATACTCAGGCCGGCGATCCAGACACCCAAAACAGTTCCGAGATTGGTCAGGGTAAAGTTCACGAATACGCGGGCGACGCGGTTTTTCCACCAACCTTGCCAGTGACTGGTGTCGTCGCGAAGTTTCAGGAAATCTTCGTAGGTGGGTTTGCGAATCCAGGCTTCGACAAAGGCACTGACCATGCCCGAGCTGAGCGCCGGGTGTAACGGTGTGACAGGTGCAGCAACAATTGCGCTCAAAATACTGAGTGGGTGTCCGCCAGCAAGTGCACAGCCTATTCCGCTCAGTACACCGGTAATCAATACCCATTGCAGTACGAGTTTGCTGCCCAGTTCCGCACCGCCATGATAAAAGCCCCATGCAAAGCCGCCAACCAGGAATACCGATAGCAGAATAGTGAACCAGGGAATTTTGCTGCCGGTCGGAACATGGTTCAGCGTGTCACAGGTCGTATGCGGATGATCCGGCGCATTGGCGAGCGCTTCACTCAGCCCTTTCAAATGGCCTGCACCAATCACGGCCAGCACTTCGCGTGGTTTCGTATCTTCTGTCTGTTCGCGTAATTGGGCCGCCATGTAGCGGTCGCGCTCGGCAATGATTTTTTCGTAAAGCTGCGGCGTGGTTTCGGCAAATTCGCCAAAGCTCGATTCCAGAATATCGCCTTCTTTCAGACGTTCGATTTGTTCTTCGTCCACTTCTTCATTGATCAGCAAACTGCCGGCCAAGCCCGCCATCAATTTGCTGCGGCCCCAGAAACCCAGGCTGTACCAGGCGCGTTTGAGCGTGGTGCCGATATCGCGATCGATCAAATAAAGCGGGAGATTGTTTTCCGTGGCACCCAACGCAGCCGCTTTCAGTTCGGCACCGGGTTCGATGCCCAGTTGCTCTGCCAAGCGTCGTTGATAGGCTGCCATCGCAAGATTGGCGGCCATCAATCCCATTTTGCCTTCGCGGATAATCTGGAAAAGATCCAGCTTGGCCAAGCGCATTGCTGTCGGTCATGGCACGATGGCGATTGGTATCGAGTTCAACCGCGATGGCATCGAATTGATTGCTGGCGATCGCGGCCTTGACGGCATCGACGCTGGCTTTCGATACATGGGCGGTGCCCAGCAAGGTAAAACGCACGCCATCACGCTCGATGATCGCGTGCGGTTGGTCGCTTAAAAAATCCGGTGTCGTTGTTTCAGGTTCGTTGCTCATCGTAAATCTCGAAAATCTGCAAACTGAACTGTCATTCCCGCGCAGGCGGGAATCCAGTGGCGTATTTGATGTTTGAAGTCGCTGGGTCCCGACAAAAGCGTTCGGGGATGACGTTTGAATCATGTGGTGAGTTGATCAATCGCGGTAACGATTCAGCAAATCCTGATAAGCATCGATGCGGCGATCACGCAGAAAAGGCCAGATGCGGCGAACATGTTCGCTGCGCTGCATATCCAATTCTGCAAAAAGAATTTCCGGGGTGTCAGTATTTGCTTCGGTGATGATTTCACCTTGTGGCCCTAAGCACCTGACTGGAACCCCAGAACTGAATGCCCGCGGCACCATGCAGTGGCGAGGGTTCGAAACCGGTTCGATTACAGCTCAGCACTGGAATGCCATTGGCCACCGCGTGACCACGATGACTCAAAATCCAGGCCATGCGTTGGCGCTCTTTTTCGGATGGATCATCGCTGGGATCCCAACCAATAGCCGTCGGATACAACAAAATTTCCGCGCCGGCCAAGGCCATCAAACGTGCCGCTTCCGGATACCACTGATCCCAGCAAACCAGCACGCCCAAGTTTGCCGACTGAAGTCTGGATCGGGTTGAAGCCCAGATCGCCCGGTGTGAAATAGAATTTTTCGTAGAAGCCGGGATCATCCGGAATATGCATCTTGCGGTATTTGCCTAGCAGCTCGCCGTCAGCTTCGAACACCACCGCCGTGTTGTGATAAAGCCCGGCAGCACGTTTCTCGAACAAGGATGCCACCAATACAACAGCATGCTGTTTTGCCAATGCAGACAGGCGTGCCGTACTCGGACCGGGGATGGTTTCGGCAAGATCGAATTCATCCACGGATTCATGCTGGCAAAAATAGGCGCCGTTATGCAGTTCCTGCAGCAATATCAATTTGGCGCCGTCTTTCGCCGCTTCGGCAACGCGTTTTTCGATAACGGCCAGATTTGCTTCGGCGGTGCCGTGGTTGATTTCCTGGATCAGGGCGACTTTGAGTTTCGCAACGCTCATGACAATAAACCTTCGGGAAGCTGCATCGTAATGCAGTGCAGGCTGCCGTTTTGCCAGATCAGCGAGCGGCAGGGAATTTGAATGATCTGTCGGCCCGGAAATGCCAAGGCCATGACATCGGCGGCATTGTCATCCATGGGGTCGCCGTAGGCCGGCATCAACACCGCGCCATTGATAATCAGGAAATTGGCGTAGGAAGCGGCCAGACGACGCCCGTTATCGAGAATTGGTTTCGGCCAAGGCAATTCAAACAGGCGATATGGCTGTCCATCGGCTTGCTTGAACGCTGCCAGTTCTTTCGCCATGGTTTGCAGTTCGACGTAATGCGAATCTTCGACGTCCTGGCAGCCTTGATAAATGATCGTATCGACGGAGGCAAAGCGGGCGAGGGTGTCGATATGGGCGTCGGTGTCGTCGCCTTCCAGATAGCCATGATCCAGCCAGAGCGTGCGCGACTGATGCAGTTCGGTTTCCAGGATATGGGTGATTTCTTCCCGTGATTTATCCGGATGCCTTTCGTGCAGGCAATGCCAGGTACTGAGCAGAGGTGCCCTGGCCATCGGTTTCGATGCCGCCGCCTTCCAGCGCAAATTCGATGCGTTGATGTTGGGCGTTGATGGAAGACGCCGTGCTTGAACAGATTGACGGACGATCAAGTCATCCGGCTCTGCTTCGAATTTTCCGCCCCAGGCGGTGAAATGGAAATCGAGCAGACGGAAGCCATCTTCCTCACGCAAACTGATCGGGCCGGAATCACGCAGCCAGGTGTCGTCGTATTCGATGACTTCGAAACGGACCCGTTGCAAGTTCACGCCGGCATCCAGCAACAGATAGCGTGCGTGCTGAAGCAAATTATTGTCGGGAACCAGAATCAGGGCTTTCTGAAAACGGGTGATGGCAACCACCAGCGCGACATAGGTGGATTCGACGCTGCTTAAACGATCTGCCCAGTCGGTGTCGCTATGCGGCCATGCAATCAAAACGGCGGACTGGGTTTCCCATTCCGCCGGAAAACGAATCTTTGTGCTCATGTTTATTGTCGTGCGGGCGCAGGCCCAACTTCTTCCGCATTGGCGCGGGTCAATACCGAATCGACCACATGGTTATTTTCGAAATACACCGAAAAGTTGGCATAGACCCAGCGCGTGATCGGTGGCGTGTGGCGGGAACCACCACCAACGGCCGACATTTTCTGTTGCGGGGTTCCGAATCTTGCTTCGACACTGGCCATACTGGCACCGCGTTTTGGCAAGGCCTGGTTTTGCTCGGCTTGCACACGTTCGATCAGCAAGGTATCGGCATGAACCGTCGTTGCGCCAAGACTCAAAAGAAGCCCTGCAGCCAGGGAAATCGTCATTAATTTCATAAAAACCTCACAAGGTTCGGGGGGTAGCCATACGACTGGGTTGAATCTTCGCAGATTGCGCCCTGCTTGACCATGATTTGCGCCCATTGGCGGCGGTAATCTGCGATACCAGGTCAACCGATATCCGGTCTCGGCGTTCATGCGGGTATTCTGGACACGTTCAAACCCAGGCGAGGTAAATATGGCGACGACCCGCAGGCAGCTTTTTACAGGATTTACCGAGGCCGACAAGCCGGGACGCAATATTATTGACGCCAGCAACAAGAAACCGGCGATAAGCCAAAAAGCTCCACTGCCCGGTATTTTGGCAACGCCGGCGCCTGATGATTCCACCTTGGGTCCGGTAGATCCACTGGTCATCCTGTTGAATCGCTGCACCTTCGGGTTCAAGGAAAGTGAATATCAACGAGCCCTCAGCTTGGGCTATACCGGCTGGTTGCAGGAGCAATTCAATTACCTCTCGCTGGACGTCAGCGCGCTTGAAACCGCAATCAGCAGTTCATTGCCGCGAGTGAACTGGACCGCCGCGGAGTTGATCACCGAGGTCAAATCTACTGGCAAGCCAGGTCTTGGCGCCAAGGATTTGACTGCGGCGACCTTGCTGCGGCAGTTGCATAGTCCTCGGCAGTTACTGGAGGTGATGGTCGATTTCTGGAGCAATCATTTCAATATCACGGCGGCATCGTCACCCGAAAACTATTACAAGGTAGTGGACGACCGCGATACCGTCCGGGCCCATGCCCTGGGCTCATTCCCCAATATGCTGAAGGCAAGTGCGCGCAGTCTTGCCATGCAGTATTACCTCGACAATGTGAGTAATACCAAGACCGGCCCGAACGAAAACTACGCCCGCGAATTGATGGAACTGCATACCTTGAGCGTGACGGGCGGTTACACCGAGACCGACGTCAAGGAAGTCGCCCGCTGCTTCACCGGCTGGACCGTGACGGGGCAAAGTGCGAATGCGCCGGTATTCAGTTTTCTATCAAGCAAGCATGACACCGGTACGAAGACTGTATTGGGCCAAACCATTCCGGCCGGACGCGGTATTGAAGACGGCGATCAGGTGCTGGATATTCTCGCAACGCATCCATCAACCGCAAAATTCATCGCAAAGAAACTCTGCGTGCGTTTCATCGGCGACACACCGGAGACCAGTATCGTCGATCAAGTCGCCGCGACTTATACATCGACCAATGGCGATATTCCCTCGATGCTCTGGACGATTTTCGGCAGTGCCGAATTCATGGCGAGCTACGACCGGAAAATCCGCAGGCCCACCGAATATGTGATTGGCGTATTGCGTGTTACCGAACCGACATTGACGGCCGAATATCTGGCGAAAATCAGTACGCCCATCACGACGATGGGGCATATGCCGTTTCAATGGCCGGCGCCGAACGGTTATCCGGATAGTCTTGGTTACTGGATTAATACCGGTGCCATGCTCTCGCGATGGAACTGGGCATTCGGATTGGCGGAAGACACTCTCGGCAGTCCGATTCGAATCAATATTCCTGCTCTTATCGGAAGCGCGAATACTCCGACAGCATTGGTTGATCGCCTGTCGGCACGATTGTTGCGCCGCTCATTGGCAAGCGCAGATCGGGATCGCTTTATCAACTTTGCCGCACAGGGCGGTTCGCCGACCCAGGTGTACACGGGCACGACGCTCACTTTGCGTTCGCGTGAGCTGATCGGCCTGATGTTGAGTTCACCTTACTTTTTGTATCGCTGAGGCTATCGCCATGGAATTATCACGTCGCCATTTTCTGCAAGCTTCAGCGGTCTGTGCCGGTACCGCGGTGTTGGCTCCACGCTATGTCTTTTCATCCAGCAATACTTCGCCCGATGATGTTCTTGTCGTCGTGTTTTTGCGCGGTGCCATGGACTGCCTGCAAACCGTCGTGCCCTATGCCGATTCGAATTACCTGAAACAAAGACCGACGATCGGCATTCCGGCACCCGGCATGACCAATGGTGCCTTGCCGCTGGATAATTTCTTTGGCCTGCATCCATCACTTGCTCCGATCTTGCCGCTTTACCAGTCGGGAAGGCTGGGAATCGTGCATGCGACCGGATTGAAGCAGAACCAGCGTTCGCATTTTGAATGCCAGCGCAATCTGGAAGCCGGTTTGCAGACGACCGGATTTTATCCGGGCTGGTTGAATAGGCATATCGGCAATATCGGCGTCGGTGAAACTTTCCAGGCGGTCAGTGTCGGGACGGCAGTGCAGGCTTCCTTGCAGGGGCCGCAGCCCGCGATCGGAATGTCGAGCATTGCCGATTTCAGCTTCAAGACCACTTCGACCCGCAAGACCGAAATGCAGGACACCTTGTACGCACTAAGCGACAGTACGGCAAAGCCCTCTGTCAGCGGGCGTCAGGCGCTGGATGCCGTTGATTATCTGGCCGTCGTGAATCCCGGCCAAATCCCGGTTCAAAATAATGCCGCCTATCCGAATACGACATTCGGAAACCGGATGAAAGAAGCAGCGCAACTGATCAAGGCAGGCATTGGCTTGCAAATGGCATGTATTGATCTTGGTGGTTGGGATCACCATTCGGGCATCGCTACCTTGATGCCGCCATTGCTGGATGAATTATCGAAATCCCTGCTCGCATTTCATGATGATCTGGGTTTGCTGATGAACAAGGTGACATTGGTGACGATGACCGAGTTTGGTCGTCGCGTTAAGGAAAACTCCAGCGGTGGTACTGACCATGGCTCTGGCTCGGCAATGTTCATGATGGGCGGGAGCGTTATCGGCGGCAAAGTTTATTCGGAATGGCCGGGATTGGCGGATGCCAATTTGTTCAATGGCGATCTGGACGTCACGATTGATTACCGCACGGTCTTGAACGAGTTGATGCAAAAACGGGCACGGGACGGAAATATTGCTGCCCAATTTCCGGGCTTTACACCGGGCCCCTGGCTTGGCTGTTTCAGGAAAGAAAATCTCGAAGATTCGGGCTCGATCAAACCGCCGAAACCCAACTACGCTTAATCCTCAGCGGATTGATAAAAACAAAAACGCCGACTTTCGTCGGCGTTTTCGTGACTCACATCAGAAGGTCGGAGCGATTAACGCTGACGAGCCTTGAAACGTGGGTTGGATTTGCAGATCACAAAGACCTTGCCGCGGCGGCGGACGACTTTACAGTCGCGGTGACGGGTCTTCGCCGATTTAAGTGACGACAGGACTTTCATGGATATTCCTTGGAGCGGGTTTACAAAGAAGCGGAAGTATAATCCAGAAGAAGACCGCTTGCAATACAAAGACTTGGACGGCTTCAACAAGCGGAAAAGGCAATATAAAGCCAAATTACGGGCCTGAATTGTTAAACTAGGCCATGTCCAGAGCCACCACCGCCACCATTCATATCGAAGCCTTGCGGCATAACCTGTCCAGAGTCAGGGCCTTGGCACCGCATTCCAAAGTCATGGCGGTCGTGAAAGCCGATGGTTACGGCCATGGTCTGGAGCGGGTTGCGCGGGCTTTGGAGGGAGCAGACGCGTTCGGAGTCGCCGCTTTGTCGGACGCTGAACGCTTGCGGGCCGTGGGCTTATCCCAGCGAATCGTGTTGTTGTCGGGTATCGATGATGCTTCGGACCTGTCGGCCATTCGCCGTCTCGGGGTTGATACGGTGGTTCATCACGATTCGCAGTTGGCTTTGTTGCAGCAGGATACCGAGACCGATCCGATCCGTGTCTGGTTGAAACTGGATACCGGCATGCATCGCCTGGGTTTCGCGCCCGAGCGAGCGAACACGATCTATACGCAATTGAAAATGATGCCGAACGTGCATGACGACATTACTTTGATGACGCATTTTGCGAGTTCGGATGAATTTGGCGGTCAGCAAACGGCATCGCAATTGAATGTGTTCGATGAAACAAGCAAACACCTGAGCGGTTTGCACTCCCTGTCGAACTCGGCCGCCATTCTCGGCTGGCCGGGTGCCCATCAGGATTGGGTCAGGGCAGGCGGTGCACTTTATGGCTTGTCGGTGGTGGAGGATAAAACCGGTGCCGATTTTGGTTTGAAACCCGCGATGAGCCTGTCGACCAAATTGATCGCGATCAACCAGATCAGGAAAGGCGAGAGCATCGGTTACTCGGCGACCTGGCAGTGTCCTGAAGACATGCCTGTTGGTGTCGCTGCCATAGGTTATGGCGATGGTTACCCCCGTCATGCTTCTGCAGGAACTCCGGTGTTGATCAATGGGGTCAGGGTTCCGATTATTGGCCGGGTATCGATGGATTTGATGACGCTCGATCTGCGCGGCATCCCCGATGCGAAAGTGGGTGATGATGTGTTGCTCTGGGGGCCGGAATTGCCGGTTGAAATTATTGCCAAGGCGTCCGGTTCCATCAGTTATGAGTTGACCTGCTCGATTACGCGCCGGGTGCGTTTCATCGAAGCTTAAGTCATCTGGTCTACACATCGGTTTCACTAAGCTGCGCGCATGCAGGCGCAGAAACTCAGACATCTTATTCTCGTTCTAGGCGATCAACTTGATCGTGAATCGCTGGTATTTGACGATTTCGATCCAGAACAGGATGCCATCTGGATGTGCGAGGCTTCTGCCGAAGCGACGCATGTCTGGTCCAGCAAAGCTCGCATTGCCATCTTCCTTGCAGCGATGCGACATTTTCGCGACGAATTGCGAGCCAAGGCTTATACGGTTTTTTACCGTGAGCTAAACAAGAACACGCAGTCATCGTTGGAAGCAGCGCTAGCGGAAGACTTGAGAAAACTCGATCCGGACAAGGTCATTGCGGTAAAACCCGGCGAATGGCGCTTGTCTCAATTATTGCCTGAAGTCTGCAAAAACGCCGGCGTGCTTTGGGTCGAACGGCCCGACCGACATTTTTACTGTGACGAACACGATTTTTCCGAATGGGCGAAAGGCAGGAAAGAATATCGTCTGGAATTTTTCTATCGCTGGATCAGGAAACGCGAAAACATCTTGATGGAAGGCGATCAGCCAGCCAGCGGTAAATGGAATTTCGATCACGATAATCGAGGCGTGTTCGACAAGCGGGGGCCGGGCTTTCTCCCTAAGCCAATGGCATTTGAAAAAGATAAAACAATGTTGGCCGTCATCGAGCTGGTTGAAAAGGCTTTCTCCGGACATCCGGGCAGGCTTGATACATTTGATTGGCCGCTGACACCCGTTCAAGCAGAAGCTGCACTGGATGACTTCATCGAACATCGTCTGCCGTTATTTGGCCAGTATCAGGATGCGATGTGGACGGATGAACCTTATCTCTACCATTCGCGGATTTCCGCTGCACTTAACCTGAAATTATTGTCGCCACGAAAAGCGGTTGTTGCTGCCGTTACAGCTTACGAAACCGGCAAGGCACCACTGGCGGCAGTCGAAGGGTTCATCCGTCAAATTATCGGTTGGAGGGAATTTGTCCGTGGCATGTATTGGCTGCGAATGCCGGAATTTCTTGAAGACAATGCACTCGATGCACAAGCCGATTTGCCGGATTTCTACTGGACCGGCGATACCGATATGGCTTGTCTTAGGCAGGCTATCGGCCAGACGCTGCAGTTCGGTTACGCCCACCATATCCATCGTTTGATGGTGACCGGATTATTCTCGCAACTGCTCGGCGTGAAGCCAAAGCAGATTCATGAATGGTATCTGGCCGTATATGTGGATGCAGTGGAGTGGGTCGAATTACCCAATGTAATCGGCATGAGCCAATACGCGGACAATGGCAAGATGACGTCAAAGCCATACGTGGCGAGCGGTGCGTATATCAAGCGGATGTCCAATTACTGCCAGGCTTGCCGATACAAGCCCGAACTAGCGGTTGGCAATGATGCGTGTCCGTTTACGACTTTGTACTGGGATTTTCTAAGTTGCCACGAAGACAAATTTGCTAGGCATCCGAGGACAGCCTTGCAGTGGAAAAATCTGGCACGGATTGATGCCGCCAAGCGATCAGAAATAAGCGAGCAAGCCGATGGCTTGCGACTGAAATATTCAAAACCCAAGGCCCTGACATGAAAACCTGTTTGATTACCGGAGCATCCGGTGGCGTTGCTGCCGCGTTGGCGGAAAACCTGCGTTCGCAAGGCTGGAAGCTCGCGCTGGCGAGCCGAAATATTGAAAAAATTGATTCGCATCCGGACGAAAAAGCGATTCCCGCCGATGTTTCCACCGAAGCAGGGGCAGAATTCGCCGTGTCGGAGGCGACGGCTTTTTTCGGTGCATTGCCTGATGCGGTCGTCAATTGTGCCGGCGCGATCTTGATAGCACCGATTGCCCGCACCAGCGAAGCGCAATATCGCGCCTGCCTGTCCGCCAATCTTGATACGGCATTTTTTACCGGTAAAGCCTATGCCAGCGCTTTGCAAAAAAATAAACAGGCCGGTTCGCTGATTCTATTTTCATCGGTCGCCGCAGCTTCCGGCGTTGGTAATCATGCTGCGATAGCCATTGCGAAAGGCGGGATTGAAGCATTGGTAAGATCACTTGCCGCGGATTTCTCGTCGATTGGTTTGCGTGTGAATGCAATTGCGCCAGGCTTGATGCAAACACCGGCCACCGAGCGAATGGTCAGCAATGAAGCGGCGGCAAAACAGATCGCGGCACAATATCCGCTGGGACGTTATGGACAGGCCAGCGATGCCGCAAATCTTGCCGCCTTTCTGATATCGGATCAGGCGAGCTGGATCAATGGACAAATTATTTCAGTGGATGGCGGATTCTCTGCCGTTCGCCCCTATGTAAAATCGGCATAAGAACAAGAACGGGAAAGTTCCAACATGGCAAATGCACTGGTATGGCTGCGGCGTGATTTACGGCTGACTGACAATACGGCCTTGCAGGCAGCATTGAACGCGGGCTATTTCCCGATACTGGTCTACATCCATGCTCCGGAAGAGGAGAAGCCCTGGCAGCCGGGATCAGCGAGTCTTTCCTGGCTGCATTATTCCCTGCAATCGCTGAAAAAATCGATTCAAGAAAAGGGTGGTCGACTGATTGTTCGCAGTGGCAAATCATTGCAGCAGCTTGAAAAACTGCTTGATGAAACCGGATCGGAGGCCGTCTTCTGGAATCGTCTCTACGAACCGGCCACGATTGCCCGTGATATCAAGGTAAAAGAAAGTTTGAAACAGCGCGGTATTCATGCCGAGAGTTGCAACGGTGCTTTGCTGGTTGAACCATGGACGATAAAGACTTTGTCGGGCGATCCATATCGGGTCTTTCACCCCGTTCTGGAAAAACGCGGTTCAGACGATTGACTCTGTCCAGCCGACGCCTGCACCGAAAAAATTGCCGCCAGTGCCTGAAAAAATAAAATCGGGCAGCATTAAATCGCTCAATCTGCTGCCGAAGATAAAATGGGACAAAAGCTTCTGGGAGTTCTGGCAGCCAGGTGAAGCAGGCGCCGCGGAATTATTGGAAGCCTTCATCGATGGTGCTGCGATCGGCTACAAGGAACAGCGTAATTTCCCGGATCGAATCGGTTCTTCGAAACTGTCGCCGCATCTGCATTTTGGCGAGATATCACCAAGACAAATCCTGAAAGCCATCCGCAATCATCCTTGGCCTGCAAAGGCCGAAGCCGATGTCACGCACTTCATCAGTGAATTGGGATGGCGCGAATTTTCGCATCATCTGCTGTTTCATTACCCCCATACGAGCAACCAGAATCTCGTGGCAAAGTTTGACGATTTCAAATGGGCCAAACCGGATCCGAAACTGCTGGCCGCCTGGCAGCAGGGCAGAACCGGTGTGCCGATTATCGATGCCGGCATGCGTGAACTCTGGGCGACCGGCTGGATGCATAATCGCGTTCGCATGATCGTCGCGAGTTTTCTTTGCAAAAACATGCGTTATCACTGGCTGGAAGGGGCGCACTGGTTTTGGGACACCCTGCTGGATGCCAACCTGGCCAACAATACGCAAGGCTGGCAATGGACAGCGGGAACTGGAGCCGATGCCGCGCCATATTTCCGTATTTTCAATCCGGTGACGCAATCGGAAAAATTCGATCATCAGGCAACGTACATCCATCGCTGGGTACCTGAACTAGCCAAATTACCGGCACCGGCGGTATTTGCGCCGTGGGAGCATCCCGAGCTAAGCCGGCGTTTTGCTCCGGAGTATCCAGCCAAGCCGATGCTTGACTTGAAAGAGAGCAGGGAGGCGGCATTGGCAGCTCTGATCGCCAGCAAAAATGCCTGACATGCATTGACCAATCGCTTTCAGCCCTGCAACATGGCTACAACTGCGCAGGGGTTTTTTCATGAGTGAGCAAGAGCAATCCAAACCACGCCGCGAAGTAATGTCGCGAGTCGACACTGCCTGGCTTCGGATGGAACGCCCCACGAATCTGATGATGATTACCGGCGTCATGATGTTTGATACGCCGCTGTCGATTGAAAAATTCAAGAAAGTCATCAAGCAGCGGTTTCTTGCCTATCCGCGTTTTCGCCAAAAAGCCGTCGATACACCCGCCGGTGCCTGGTGGGAAACCGATGAAGACTTTGACCTCGACTGGCATGTTCGTCTTACCGGCTTGCCCGGCAAGGGCGGGAAAAAAGAACTCGAGCGCTTGACCAGTCATTTGGCTTCGACGCCGCTGGATCAAACCAAGCCCTTATGGCAATTCCATCTGGTCGAAAAATACGATGGCGGTTCGGCGCTGATCTCACGCATTCACCACTGCTATGCCGACGGCATTGCGTTGGTACAGGTGTTGTTGTCGCTGACCGATACCACCCGCGAAGCGAAGAAGGGTAGCGATCTCGACAAGGCCTGGCTGAAAAGCGATGGTGAAAACGTCAAGAAACGTATCGGTACCGTTGATCGTGCAATGAAAATGGGCGCGAATATGTGGGAGAAAGGGCTCGATTTGTATCGTGATCCCTCGCTGGCTGGCGTGATTGCAAAAGAAGGTAGTGAAATCGCGCGAGAACTCGCTGTTGCCTTAAGTCTTCCCGACGACCCGCCGACCGTATTGCGCGGGCGATTGGGCGTCAGCAAGCGTGTTGCCTGGGCCGAACCGCTGGATCTTGATGAAGTCAAAGCGATCGGGCGTGCCTACGATTGCACGGTGAATGATGTCCTGATGGCGTCAGCTGCCGGAGCATTGCGTTCGTACATGATTGAGCGAGGTGAATCGGTTGATGGCATCACCCTGCGAGCCACTGTTCCTGTCAATTTACGACCACTCGAACATGCCAAGAAACTCGGTAATCATTTCGGCCTGGTGTTTCTGGAATTGCCGGTCGGTGAAGAAAATCCCGTGCGTCGTCTGGAGCATGTCGCTGAAAACATGCGGCAATTGAAATCATCACGGCAAGCGATTGTGTCTTTCGGGTTGCTGGCGGCAATGGGTTTGGCGCCGGTGGGCGTTCAGCGTACCGCGCTCGAATTATTCAGTCGCAAAGCCTCTGCAGTGGCTACCAATGTGCCGGGCCCGCCATTGCCCTTGTATCTGGCGGGCTGCCAAATTACCGAACAAATGTTCTGGGTGCCGCAGACGGGTTCGATCGGCATCGGCATTTCGATCATGAGTTACAACAACAAGGTCTATTTCGGCCTGATATCGGATGCAAAACTGTTGCCGGATCCGGATTCCGTGATCCAGCGCTTCCGCCCGGAATTCGAAAAGCTGCTTTACGCGGCCATGATGGGGGATTGGCAAGACACGATTTATTCCGACGATGTCGCCGCCTATTGCTCCGAGAAAGATTTTTCTTTCTTGTAATAGGAAAATTCGCACCCAATTCATCGGTGATTGCCTCTAATGCGGCATCACCATGGAGAACAAGATGAATACTGTCTGCGATTTGCCCGGTCTTGGTTTGGCGGTAAAGCCGGATCAGGTGCCACAACCCGATATGGACATCCTTGCCACCGAGGACCGCGGCGAAGCCGTGCTGGCAGGTGGCTGCTTCTGGTGTACCGAAGCGGTGTTCCGTCGACTGAAAGGCGTGCAATCGGTGCAGCCGGGCTATGCCGGTGGCCAGAATGATACAGCCAACTACAAAGCCGTTTGCAGCGGTACCACCGGCCATGCCGAAGTCATTCGAATCACCTATCGACCCGATGAAATATCCTATGGTCAACTGTTGCAGGTTTTCTTTGCGGTGGCACACGATGCCACTCAGTTGAATCGCCAAGGCAATGATGTCGGCACTCAATACCGTTCGGCTATTTTTCCGATTGACGAAAAACAGAAGGATGTGGCTGTTCGCTATATCGAACAATTGACGCAGGCCAAAGTATTTGCATCGGCAATCGCCACGACGATAGAGCCGCTCGATGTGTTTTTCGTGGCGGAAAACTACCACCACAACTATGCCGAGTTGAATCCCGGTCAGTCCTATATTCAATTTGTTTCAATGCCGAAAGTGGAAAAGCTCGAGCATTATTTCGAAGATAAGCTGAAAGTTTGAATTTTCGGGATCGTAGGAGCGCCTTCAGGCGCGACAGATCTGGCGAGGTCTGTCGCGCCTGAAGGCGCTCCTACGTATCACATTTTTAAATCAATCCTTCCGCTTTCAATGCCGCCTGAACTGCAGGGCGTCCAGCCATCATTGCCGCATGCGCTGCCAATTTCGGCCATTGATTGATATCAAGCTTGAAGATTTTCAGCCAGCTCGTGACCGTGAACAAATAGGCATCGGCGACGCTGTATTGGTTGTTGACGGCAAATTTGTCGTCACCCAATTGTTCGCTGAAGGTATTCAAGCGAGCATCAATGCGGCCGATCACGGCTTGTTTCGCTTCATCGGTCAGAGTCGGATTGAACAGGCTGCCAATCGTTTTGTGCAACTCCGAGTTGATGAACGTCAGCATCGACTGCAGTTTGTAGCGTTCAAAGCTGCCATTTGCAGGTACCAGATTCGAATCCGGCGATTGGTCAGCCAGATATTGCAGAATCGCAACGCCTTCATTCAGGATAACGCCATTATCCAGTTTGATCGATGGCACATAGCCATAGGGATTGATCTTCGTGAAATCTTCGCCATCTTGCGTGGTCTTGGCGCGGAGATCGACTTTGGAAACATCGTAAGGCTTGCCGATTTCTTCCAGCACGATATGGGAAGCCAGTGAGCAGGCGCCAGGGGAGTAGTACAGTTTCATGGGCTATGAATCCAATTGGTAGGTGAACCAACTAGCTGTAGGCTGAATTTTCTTTTTCAACCCGCTATCTCAGTTTGCTTGCGTAGGCGCATAGCATTTCCTGCGCGATGCTGGCACCCGCCAGCGCCGTAATGTCGCTGACATCGTAGGGTGGCGCCACTTCCACGACATCCATGCCGATGATATCCAGACCTGCCAGGCCGCGAATCAATTGCAAGCCGGTATGCGTGCTGAAGCCTCCCACCACTGGCGTGCCGGTGCCCGGTGCGCAACTTGGATCAAGGAAATCAATGTCGAAACTGACATAGCATTTTGTCTTCCCAACGCGTTCGGCAATCGCTTGGATACAGGCATCAACGCCATGCTTGTGCAGCCAGCGGGCATCAAGCACCTGATATCCATGGGTGTCGGCGTTGAAGGTGCGCATGCCGATTTGTATCGACGTGTTTACATCCACGATGCCTTCTTTCGCTGCGTGATAAAACATGGTGCCATGATCGATTCTGCCATCGGCATCGGCCCAGGTATCGCTGTGGGCATCGAAATGAATGAGTGAAATCGGACCATGCTTGGCGTGCAGCGCTTTCAGAATCGGGTAGGAGACAAAGTGGTCGCCACCCAATGTCAGCGTGGTCACATTTCTATCGACAAATTCTGCATACGCTTTCGTCAGCACATCGGGAATTTTGTGTGGTTCGCCCTGATCGAAGAACACATCGCCCCAATCAATCACGTTGAGATTTTCGAAAGGATCGAACGGCCATGCATACGGCGGCGCCCAGGCCAGTCCCGTTGATGCCGCCCGAATGGCGCGTGGTCCGAGGCGGGCCCCAGGACGATTGGTGGTCGCCAGATCGAAAGGAACACCGATGACGGCGACATCAACGCCCTCCAGTTCTTTCGTATAGCGACGGCGTAAAAAACTTAATGCACCCGAGTAAGTGGGTTCGGCTTTGGTGCCATAAGGTGATTCACGCGTAAATGCGAGATCGGTAGTCGATGGTGTTGCGGCTGATTTCCCGTTGGTTGACATAGTGGGCCCTCACAAAGCAGTCCAATCGTCATTTCTCCGCATCCATATTGATCTGGTGGCCGGGACGAGGTTCACCGGTATTGCTTGCTTGCCGGAAAGCCGGCATACGTTCAAAGTCGCTGGGTCCCCGACAAGAGCATTCGGGGATGACGGATTAATTTTTCATGCAAATTTCATTACATTTATTTCTCTCTATGTAAGATGCTTTTCCCGAATCCCGAATCCCGAATCCCGAATCCCGAATCCCGAATCCCGAATCCCGAATCCCGAATCCCGGCATCACTTCATCGTCGGCATCACGAATTCCGCACCGTTTCCTCCGCGTGGCCAGCGAGCGGTAATTGTTTTCAGGCGGGTATAAAAACGGACGCCATCGGTACCGTGCATATGCAAAGGACCGAAAAGGGAACGTTTCCAGCCACCGAAGCTATGGAATGACATCGGTACCGGAATCGGCACATTGATGCCAACCATGCCTACCTGGATTCGATGTGCGAATTCACGGGCGGCTTCGCCGTCGCGTGTGAATATCGCTGTACCGTTGCCGTATTCGTGATTGTTGATCAGCTCGCAAGCTTCTTCGAAAGTCTTGGCACGAACGACGCAAAGAACCGGACCGAAAATTTCCTCATCGTAAATTTTCATGCCGGGTTTGACGTGATCGAACAGGCAGCCGCCGAGAAAGAATCCGTCTTCATTACCGTTTACTTTCAGATTGCGACCATCAACAACGAGTTTGGCACCATCGGCAACACCGCCATCGACGTAGGCTTTGACCTTGTCGCGATGCGCGCAAGTGACCAAGGGTCCCATGTCGGGATTCCCGGTTTCACCCGGTCCGATGCGCAAGGCGGCGACTTTAGGTGCAAGATTTTCGATCAATTGATCTGCGGTTTTATCACCAACGCACACGGCAACCGAGATCGCCATGCAGCGCTCGCCAGCCGAGCCATATCCTGCACCGAGCAAGGCATTGCCCACACCATCAATATCGGCATCAGGCATGACGACCAGATGATTTTTCGCGCCGCCAAGGGCTTGTACACGTTTGCCATTGCTGCAGCCGCGCGAATAAATATATTCGGCGATAGGGGTTGATCCGACAAAACTCACCGCTTGAATGCGGGGTTCATCCAGAATGGCATCGACCGATTCCTTGTCGCCATGCACGACATTGAATACGCCATCCGGCAGCCCGGACTGATGCAACCATTCGGCAATCAGCATCGCAGGTGAGGGGTCGCGTTCGGAGGGTTTGAGAATAAATGTATTGCCACACGCAATCGCGATCGGGAACATCCACATCGGTACCATGCACGGGAAATTGAATGGCGTTATGCCGGCAACGACGCCGAGCGGCGCATATTCGCTCCAGGAATCGACACCGGTGCCAACATTCATCGAATGCTCGCCTTTCAGCAGATGCGGAATACCGCAGGCGAACTCGACGATCTCCATACCACGGGTGATTTCACCCATCGCATCGCTCAATACTTTGCCGTGTTCGCGTGTAATGGCATGCGCCAATGTTTCGAGATTGGCTTCGACCAGTTCCTTGAATTTGAACAGCACGCGGGCGCGATTAAGCGGTGTTACCTGCGACCAGGTTTTGAAGGCTTGCTCGGCAGCGTCGACTGCGTGACGAACTTCATCACTGTTGGCGAGCGGTACTTTTGCAAGTACCGCGCCAGTGGCCGGATTGAAAATATCGCTGAAGCGATTGCTCTGACCTTGAACGCGATGGCCTCCGACAAAATGCGGAAGCGTGGCAGTGTGCGGATTATCTTTAGCCAGCGCGTTCATTTTTTCACCATGGGTTATTGGTTCAACGCATTCCGCGCCGAAACATAGGTATAGCCAAGATCATGCGCTACGGCTTCATAAGTCACCTTGCCGGCATGCACGTTCAAGCCGTTCAGTAAATGTTCGTCATCGAGCATCGCCTTCACGCCTTTGTTTGCCAGTTGAACGGCAAACGGCAAGGTCGCATTCGTCAAAGCGAACGTTGAAGTACGGGCAACACCGCCCGGCATATTCGCCACGCAGTAGTGAATGATGCCGTCAACTTCATAGGTTGGATTTTGATGCGTAGTGGCTTTGCTGGTTTCGAAGCAACCGCCTTGGTCGATGGCCACGTCGACCAATACCGAGCCTGGGCGCATCAATGAAAGCTGTGCGCGGGAAACTAGCTTCGGAGCCGCCGCGCCAGGAATCAATACGGCGCCGATGACCAGATCGGTATCAGGCAAACGTTCTTCGATGGCGTCATGCGTCGAATAAATCGTGGTGAGGCGATCACCATAAACTTCATCAAGATATTTGAGGCGATCCAGCGAGCGATCCAGAATCGTGACGTGCGCATTCAAACCCATCGCCATGCGTGCGGCATTGATACCAACGACGCCGCCGCCGATCACCAATACTTCGGCTGGTTTTACGCCGGGAACGCCGCCGAGCAATACGCCGGAGCCGCCTTGTGCTTTTTCCAGCGCATGGGCGCCAGCCTGGATCGACATGCGACCGGCCACTTCGGACATTGGCGCCAGCAATGGCAGACCACCTTTGCGGTCGGTGACGGTTTCATAGGCAATCGCGGTACAACCGGAAGCAACCAGTGCCTTGGTTTGTTCCGGATCGGGAGCGAGATGCAAATAGGTGTAGAGCAACTGGCCAGGACGCAGCATTTTGCATTCCACCGGTTGCGGCTCTTTCACTTTGATGATCATGTCGGCGCGTGCGAAGATTTCTTCGGCGGTCGCCACGATTTCCGCGCCGGCTTTCTGGTACATCTCGTTGGTCAAACCGATCGATTTGCCGCCGTCGTGTTGCACCATCACTTTATGGCCATGGGAGATCAGTTCACGTGCGCCGGAAGGTGTAAGACCAATACGGTATTCGTGGTTTTTGATTTCTTTGGGTACGCCGATAAGCATGAAACATTCTCGCTGTTTAGAGTGAAAACACTATTTTACTTGAGTTGTCGCGATTGTGCTTATGACAAATCACGTTTTGCTTATGCCGTTTCCCTGATGGCATCTGCCAGACGGCTGAAAATTTCATCGATATGCGATTTTTGCAGGATCAGCGGTGGCGAAAGCGCAATGATGTCACCGGTGGTGCGAATCAACAGGTTCTTGTCATGGAAGCATTTGTTGAAGACATCGAAAGCGCGTGCGCCGACGGCATTTGCCCGCGGCGCCAGCTCGATCGCACCGATCAGGCCGAAATTGCGGATATCGACCACATTGGGCAGTCCTTTCAATTTATGAATGGAATCTTCCCAGTACTGGCCGAGTTCGATGGCTTTATTGAACAGATTTTCTTCGGCGTATACGTCCAGCGTGGCAATGGCGGCAGCACAGGCGAGCGGGTGGCCCGAATAGGTGTAACCATGAAATAGCTCGATGGCGCCTTCCGGACCGTGCATGAAAGTGTCGTGGATTTGGTTGGAAGCGAACACTGCACCCATTGGAACCGCACCATTGGTCAGACCCTTTGCAGTCGTCATCATGTCCGGCGTTACGCCAAATCTCTGTGCGGCAAAAGCGTCACCAACTCGACCATAGCCAGTAATAACTTCGTCGAATATCAACAAGATACCGTGCTTTGTGCAGATTTCACGTAAACGTTTTAGGTAACCCTCCGGCGGTAAAACAACACCCGCCGAACCCGAGATGGGCTCGACGATAACGGCGGCAATCGTGCTGGCATCATGTAATTGGCAGAGGCGCTCAAGATCATCCGCCAATTCGGCACCATGCTGCGGCAGGCCGCGGGAAAAACCGTTGCGTTCAATATCCAGCGTATGCCGCATATGGTCGACGCCCGGCAACATCGAGCCAAAGAATTTACGGTTATTGACCATGCCGCCAACCGAAATTCCGCCGAAACCGACGCCGTGATAGCCTTTTTCCCGGCCGATAAAGCGGGTTCTTTGGCCTTCGCCACGGGCACGGTGGTAAGCAATCGCGATTTTTAAAGCGGTATCGACCGATTCTGAGCCCGAGTTGGTAAAAAACACGTGTTTGAGTGGGTCCGGTGCGATCTTCGCCAATCGATCCGCCAAGATGAAGGGCAGCGGGTGACCCATTTGGAAGGTTGGCGCGAAATCCATGGTGGCGATCTGTTGACTGACCGCATCCACGATTCGCTGCCGGGCATGGCCGGCGTTGCAGCACCACAAGCCGCCGGTTCCATCCAGGATTTCGCGGCCCTGGACATCTTTATAATGCATGTCCTTGGCACTGACCAACAGGCGCGGATGCTGCTTAAAGTTCCTATTGGCGGTGAACGGCATCCAAAATGCTTCTAAATGCTCAGGTTGCGAGATTGCCTGTTTATGATAGAAATCGCCGTAAGAAGACTCGTTGAAAGCGGTCATTGGAGAGTGCCTGAATGTGCTGTTTGGGGTTAAACCGGAAATTAGCAGTGTTGAATAAAATTTACAACCTGTTCAATGTGTGCATTTATTTGACCGAATCTGCTCAGAGTGTTAAAAATTCAACATCACACTGAGCAAGCATTATGGACATCGGTTACCGACTTCAAGCAGTAAGAAAATCCAAGGGCCTTAGTCAGCGCGAATTGGCGAAGCGCGTTGGCGTGACCAATAGTACGATTTCCCTGATTGAACAGAATAAAGTCAGTCCGTCAGTGGGGTCTTTGAAGAAAGTGCTGGATGGCATTCCGATTTCATTGGCCGATTTTTTTACGATTGATTTGCAGGACAGCAGCGACAGTCCGTTTTATACCCACGAAGACCAGCCCGACGTCGGCAATAACGATGTCCATTATTTTCTGGTCGGCAGTCACAAGAAAAATCGCCAGATGTGCATCTTGCGCGAAGTGATGCCGGCAGGCACCGACACCGGCGAAACCATGCTCACTCACGAAGGCGAAGAGGGTGGCGTGATAATCCAGGGACAGGTAGAAATTACCGTCGGCGAACGCGTCCAGGTGCTTGGCCCGGGTGAGGCCTATTATTTCGAAAGCCGCACGCCGCATCGTTTCCGCAATATCGGCAAGGATATTGCCATCCTGATCAGCGCCAACACCCCCGCATCGTTTTAATCCGTAGGAGGGCCCTTGGGCCCGACCTATCGAGAAATTCCAGGAGTTTCCAATGAACAAGCCGCAAACCCGTGAAGAGTGGCAATCACTTGCCAATGCCATGCAGATTCGCACTCAGGCTTTCATCAACGGCAAATTCGTTGACGCGGCCTCGGGCAAAACCTTCGATTGCATCAGTCCCGCCGATGGTCGCGTAATTGCAAAGGTTGCCGAGTGTGAGGAAGTCGATGTCAATCGTGCGGTTGAAGTTTCCAGGAAAGTGTTTGATTCCGGCATCTGGTCAGAAACATCGCCCGTGCATCGCAAGAAAACCCTGATCAAGTTTGCGCAATTGGTCGAGAAATACACCGATGAACTTGCTTTGCTTGAATCGATCGACATGGGCAAACCGATCAACGATTCCTTGAAAGTGGATGTCGCAGCGACCATTCGCTGCATCAGCTGGACCGGCGAAGCGATTGATAAGGTCTATGACGAAGTCGCGCCGACTGGCCGGGACGAATTGGGTCTGGTGACTCGCGAACCACTGGGTGTTGTGGCCGCGATCGTGCCGTGGAATTTCCCGATGTTGATGGCAGCATGGAAATTCGCACCGGCGTTGGCAATGGGCAATAGCGTGGTGTTGAAGCCTTCGGAAAAATCGCCGCTTACCGCCATTCGTCTCGCTGAAATTGCAATGGAAGCGGGTATTCCTGCCGGTGTTTTCAATGTTCTGCCGGGTTTCGGTAAAGGTGCTGGTGAGCCATTGGCATTGCATATGGATGTGGATGGACTGGTGTTTACCGGTTCAACCGCCGTAGGCAAACATCTGCTTCAATGCGCCGGTCGTTCCAATCTGAAGCGCGCCTATATGGAATGCGGCGGCAAAAGCCCGAATATCATTTTTGCCGACGCGCCGAATCTCAAATCCGCTGCGATATCGGCGGCCTATGGTATTTTTTACAATCAAGGCGAGGTTTGCACTGCGGCATCGCGCTTGCTGGTACAACGCGAAATCAAGGATGAATTTCTGGCGATGGTGATGGAAACCGGCAGAAAACTCATGCCGAAACATCCGCTCGAACCCACAGCAAAAATGGGTGCGATGGTCGATGCGGTCCAGATGAAAAACGTGCTCGGTTATATCGAAAAAGGCAAAGCCGAAGGCGCAAAACTCAGCATGGGTGGCGTGCAGGCGCATGCCGAAAGCGGCGGTTTCTATATCGAACCAACGGTGTTCGAAAACGTCGATGCCAAGATGACGATTGCCCAGGAAGAAATATTCGGACCGGTGCTATCAGCCATCACATTCGATACCGAAGACGAGGCATTGCGCATCGCCAACGATTCACCCTACGGCCTGGCAGCGGCGGTCTGGACCAATGATATTTCCCGTGCGCATCGCGTTGCCCGCAAACTGCGTGCAGGAAGCGTCTGGGTCAATTGCTACGACGGTGGCGATATGACCGCACCATTCGGCGGTTACAAACAATCGGGTAATGGCCGCGATAAATCGCTGCATGCATTCGAGAAATACACCGAACTGAAAGCGACGTGGATTAATCTTCAACCCTAGGGGCGCCTGCTTGCTGCGCCCAAATACCTCAACAGATTATGGTCGTAGGGGCGCTTGCTTGCTGCGCCCAAATTACATCGCAACGTCAGGGCGCAGCAAGCAGCGCCCCTACGATCAGGCAACCAGCAACTCTTTCGCCGCCTTGCTCATCTTTCCGCGACTGAAAAAGAAATCCCAATAACTGCCACCCATTTGCCGCCACAAAACAGCAGCGCGAATGGCGGCAAGCAAGGTGGCGCGAATTTCGGCAACGACAATCGGCTGACTCAAATAAGCCGGACTGCCTTGCACGATGACTTTCGGCCCAAGCGGGCTGATGTGGTTGGCATAAATTTCTCCGCATTTTCCAAGAACGTCGGCATCGGTGCTTCCGCGTTCGTTGCGTAAAGGCCCGAGATGCTTCAGCTGATGCTGCACGGCACGCATGGCTTCCGGGTTGCGGTTAAATTGCCGTTCCAGCTGCAGCACGCTCATGGCCATTTTGATGAGGGCGCCATCGCGGGTCTGCCCTTCCAATTGCTTCGAAACCTGCTGCAAACCGGATTTGAGATTGGCGACGGAGCCAAAAATTTCCTCCGGCGTTTCAGCATCGAAACGAAACAGGCTGTCCATGCAAACCGACAAAGCTTGCGTTTCAAAGTGACCGTTATTAGCCATGCCTTGCACTTGATAAAGCGCCTGCATTAATCCGGCGAGTGCTATTACGCGATCTTTCATTTGACCTGGGTTTCCATTTTCGAATTGGTAGAAGCAATAACCGCGCCGCCGAGGCATTCATCATTTTGATAGAACACCACTGATTGTCCGGGAGTGACGGCGCGTTGCGGCCTGTCAAATATGACGTTCAATTCGCCATTTTCAAGCTGCTGAACCACACATGCCTCATCAGCTTGCCGATATCGGGTCTTGGCGGTGCAGCGGAATTCCCGGGATTTGGGCTTTTCAGACACCCAATGCACGGGTTCGCTATGCAATTCGGTCGATTGCAGCCAAAGGCTGTCAATTCCTTGGTCAACATAGAGAATATTCTTCTCGACATCCTTGCCAACAACGAACCAGGGCGAGGCGGGACGACCCTTGATGCCGCCAATATGCAAACCTTCGCGCTGTCCTAGCGTGTAATAAAACACGCCGCTGTGCTGGCCGACTTTCAGACCATCGATGCTGCGGATCTCACCTGCTCTGGCCGGAATGTATTGACCAAGAAATTCCCGGAAATCCCGTTCGCCAATAAAACAGATGCCGGTCGAGTCTTTTTTCTGCGCTGTTGGCAGCCTGGCTTCGCTCGCCAGCTTCCTGACTTCCGATTTCGGCAGGTGACCGATCGGGAACAAGGTTGCAGCCAGCTGGGCTTGCCCCAATTGATGCAGGAAGTAGGTTTGATCCTTGTCTTGATCGGCACCACGCAATAACTTCCATTCACCATCACGATGCTCGACTTGCGCGTAATGACCCGTCGCAATTTTATCGGCGCCCAATTCTTGCGCCTCGTGCAGAAAAGTCTTGAATTTGATTTCCCGGTTGCACAGGACATCGGGATTCGGCGTGCGGCCACGGCGATATTCATCCAGAAAGTATTCGAAAACACCTTTCCAGTATTCCTTCGCGAAATTACGGGAATAAAAGGGGATATCGAGACGTCCACAGACGCCAAGTGCGTCGCGACGGTCCTCTTCGGCCCGGCATTCGCCGCTGTCGTCCTCATCCCAGTTCTGCATGAACAAGCCGGCCACGTCATACCCCTGCTGCTTCAGCAAAAGGGCGGCAACGGAAGAATCAACGCCGCCCGAGACACCCAACATCACTTTGCTCATAACTGGCTCAATACGCTCAATGGGTGTCTTTGCCCGGCCAGATAGTCTTCCAGCACTCGCCAAACCAGCGGACTGCGATGACGCGCCTGATCGGACGCCAACTCTGCAGGGGACAACCAAAGCGCTTGTAGGATGCCCTCATCCAGAGCACGTTCCGGAAAATGAGCTACCGGATCGGCGGCGAAGGCCATTCTCAGATAATGCCGCCCGGTTTCCGGCGCTTTCCATTGATAGGCGCCGATAAATGCAGTCAGTTTCACTTCCCAGGCGGTTTCTTCCATGGTCTCACGCACAGCTGCTGCCAGAACAGATTCGTCGGGCTCAAGGTGGCCAGCGGGCTGATTGAGCACCAAACGGCCATTGGCGGTTTCTTCCACCATCAAAAAGCGTCCATCGCGCACGACGACGGTCGCAACGGTAACGTCGGGTTGCCAAAATTGGGCTTTCTTGTAATTCAACGAGTTCGAATCCTGTTTTGGCGTCAAGTTTTGGAGCGTATTGGGCAGATCAAGCTGCTCATTGTGTCGGAAACGCCCGGCTTACGTCCATGCACTTGTTAATTTTCATTTCAGACACACCTTAGTACACCAAGCAAAGCTTTATAATCGACTCATGGCAAAACGTACCGAACCTGAAGAATTACACGAGCGTGGCCTGGCCCTGGAAACAGCCAAGCCCGAAGTCACGCGTCCACCTTTGTACCAAGTCATGATTTTAAATGACGATTTCACCCCGATGGATTTTGTGGTCGAAGTTCTGGAGTTTTTCTTCGCCATGAATCGCGAAAAAGCGACGCAGGTCATGCTTCATGTGCATACGCGCGGGCGGGGCGTCTGCGGCGTCTTCACACGCGATGTGGCTGAATCCAAGGTAACGCAGGTAAACGAATTTTCAAGAAGTCACCAACACCCCTTGTTATGCGTTATGGAAAAAGCATAGGCTGGCAGCGAGGCATTTGAATTACGCAGGAAGCACCCCATATTGATGTCATCGTAAGGAGACATTATGTTTAGTAAAGACTTGGAGTTTTCGATCGGCCAGTGCTACAAGCAGGCACGTGAGTCGCGGCATGAATTCATGACCGTGGAGCACCTCCTGCTAGCCTTGCTGGAAAATCCGTCCGCGATGACCGTGCTGAATGCCTGTGGTGTTGATCAAAACAAACTGCTCGAAGGCCTCAAGCAAGTCATTGTCGACAGCGTGCCGGTATTGCCGGCTGAAGACGCACGCGATACACAGCCTACGCTCGGCTTTCAGCGCGTGCTGCAACGTGCGGTTTACCATGTGCAATCGTCCGGTAAAAAAGAAGTGACCGGCGCCAATGTACTCGTTGCCATTTTCGGCGAAAAAGATTCGCATGCCGTTTATCTGTTGCAGCAACAAGACATCACGCGACTGGATATCGTCAATTTCCTGTCGCATGGCATTTCCAAAATCCAGGATTCCAGCGAGGACAAGAATGCGTCCGAAGCCAAGAACGATGGCGAGCAAGGCGAAGAATCGAAGGGCAATCCCTTGCAGGAATTCGCCAGCAATCTGAATGACCTGGCCCGGGAAGGCAAGATCGATCCGTTGATTGGTCGCGAAGACGAAGTCGAACGTACCATCCAGGTACTTTGCCGCCGCCGCAAAAATAATCCGCTTTACGTCGGTGAATCCGGCGTGGGTAAAACCGCGCTGGCTGAAGGTCTGGCCTGGCGCATTGTCGAAGGCAATGTTCCCGAAGTGTTGCACGATGCCATTATCTATTCTTTGGATCTCGGTGCTTTGGTCGCCGGTACCAAGTATCGCGGCGATTTCGAGAAGCGCTTGAAAGGCGTTTTGGCCCAATTGAAAAAAGAACCGCGTGCGATTTTGTTCATTGACGAGATCCATACCATCATTGGTGCCGGTTCGGCTTCCGGTGGCACCATGGATGCATCGAACCTGATCAAGCCGGTCCTGCAAAACGGCGAACTGCGCTGCATCGGTTCGACCACGTTCCAGGAATACCGTGGCGTGTTCGAAAAAGATCGTGCATTGGCGCGTCGCTTCCAGAAAATCGATGTGGTGGAACCTTCGGTGGCGGAATCCGTGGCGATATTGCATGGCCTGAAATCACGTTTCGAAAAGCATCACGAAGTGGAATACACCTCGGAAGCCCTCCAGGCGGCAGTCGATTTGTCGGTGAAACATATTGCCGACCGTCTGTTGCCGGACAAAGCCATCGACGTTATCGACGAAGCCGGTGCACGTCAGCGCCTGCGCACGCCTGATCAACGCAAAAACATCATCGACGTCGAAGAAGTGGAAATCATCATTGCGAAGATGGCGCGTATTCCTGCGAAACAGGTGTCCGCCTCGGACAAAGATGTGTTGCGCAACCTCGAACGCAATTTGAAGATGGTTATCTTCGGTCAGGATCCCGCGATTGAAACGCTGGTCTCGGCAATCAAGATGGCGCGTTCCGGCCTCGCAAATCCGGACAAGCCAATTGGCAACTTCCTGTTTGCCGGTCCCACCGGTGTCGGTAAAACGGAAGTCACCAAGCAATTGGCGATGCAGCTCGGTATCGAGCTGGTGCGTTTCGATATGTCGGAATACATGGAAGCTCACTCGGTCAGTCGCTTGATGGGTGCTCCTCCTGGCTATGTCGGTTTTGATCAAGGCGGTTTGTTGACTGAAAAAATCGTCAAGACGCCACATTGCGTACTGTTGCTGGACGAAATCGAAAAAGCCCATCCGGATGTCTACAACGTTTTGTTGCAGATCATGGACCGTGGCGTGTTGACCGATACTAATGGTCGCGAGGCGAACTTCAAGAACGTCATTGTCGTAATGACTACCAATGCCGGTGCCGCTTTGGCTGCCCGCCGTACAATGGGTTTTGTGGAACAGAACCATGCCACCGATGCGATGGAAACCATCCGGAAAGCCTTCACGCCGGAATTCCGCAATCGCCTCGATGCCATCGTGCAGTTCCAGGGTCTCGGCTTTGATCATGTATTGCGCGTGGTGGACAAGTTCCTTATCGAACTCGAAGCGCAATTGCATGACAAACACGTCACGATTTCGGCGACACCGGAAGCACGTCAATGGTTGGCTGAAAACGGATTCGATGCACAAATGGGTGCACGCCCGATGGCTCGCTTGTTGCAAGACAAAATCAAGCGCGCGCTGGCGGACGAATTGCTGTTCGGAAAATTGTCGAATGGCGGTCGTGTAACCGTGATGGTAGAAAATGGCGAGTTGAAGATTGATACCCAGGCCGAGCCGGAAAAATTATTGCCGGCAACCGTGGATTGATTCAGCGAGAAGCTCAAACACTTACCAAGAAATAAAAACGGCAGCCTGGGCTGCCGTTTTTTTATGTGGTCGCTGAAATGATTACTTCATGCGATAAGTAATTCGACCCTTGGTCAAATCGTAGGGCGTCATCTCGACCTTTACTTTGTCGCCGGTAAGAATACGAATGTAATTCTTGCGCATGCGGCCTGAGATATGGGCGGTGATGGTATGGCCATTCTCAAGTTTTACCCGGAAAGTGGTGTTGGGCAGGGTATCCATCACCGTGCCTTCAAATTCTATGGAATCGTCTTTTGACATGCTTTAAATATCAGGGGCAGGAGTGCCACGAAGTCGCGAATAATGCCACGGATAGCGGTTTCTTGCAAAGAAACCGTTAAGTCAGGCATTCCGTGGCGGCAAATGGCGCTATCCGGCCACTCCAAACTGCCGGTACCTCGGCCATCATGCATAAACGCGCAAGCTCGGAAATGAACTCGGGACGCGGCATAAACTTCGCGCCCATGAACTGGAGATGCGGGTTTTCGACCTGGGCATCGATCAAGGGCCATCCCCAGCCATGCAATATCCTGCCCAAAGCGGCCAGTGCGATTTTGGAAGCGCCGCTTTCCAGGCTGAACATGCTTTCGCCGAAAAACATGCGACCTATAGCCACACCGTATATGCCTCCGATCAGACTTTCGTCCGAAAAGACTTCAACGCTATGGGCATGGCCCCGATAATGAAGATGAACGTAAGCATCGATCATTGCGGGATGTATCCAGGTGCCGCGTTGGCCTGCGCGAGGCGTTACGGCGCAATGATGGATCACATGTCTGAATGAGGTGTCCACCCGGATTTGCCAAGACGATTTTTTCAGTTGACGCCTGAATTTTTGCGAAAGATGAATTGCATCGGTTTTGAATACCATGCGCGGATCCGGGCTCCACCACAAGATGGGCTGACCTTCGGAAAACCAGGGGAAAATTCCGTGCCGATAAGCATTCAATAAACGCACTTCGGATAAATCACCCCCGGCCGCCAATAATCCGTCAGGCTCTTGCAAAGCAAGGCGCACATCCGGAAACGGCGCGTTTTCATCCTTGCCAACCCAGTTCAATTCAATCGACATGACGGTAGGGACTGTGTTCGATCACTTGATCGCGGTAATTCAGGATATGTTCGCGCTCCTCATCACACCAGGGTCTGAGTGCTTCGGCGAAGGCTTTTTCAACGATGAAGTGACGACTATATGTCAGCACCGGCATAAAGCCGCGGGCAATTTTATGTTCGCCCTGGGCGCCGGGCTCAAAACAGGTCAAACCTTCCCGCAGACAATATTCAATGCCCTGGTAATAACAGGTTTCAAAATGCAGGCCGGGAATGAGTTCCGATGCGCCCCAGTAACGTCCATAAAGAGTGGTATCGCTTCTCAGGCAAAAAGCACCGGCAACCGTTTCGCCATTTTTATCCGCCAGAAAAATCACAATACTTTCCGGCATCTCGCGGCTCAGGTATCGGAAAAATTCCAGCGTCAGGGCAGGGTGATTACCTTTTTCGAGCTGCGTCGAGCAATAAAAACTGTACATCGCGACGACATCCTCGTCACTGGCTTCAAGCCCGGAAACGCAACGAAGCGTCACTCCGGCTTTGGCTACCTGGCTTCTTTCCTGCTGGATATTCTTGCGTTTCTTCCGGTTCAATGCAGATAGAAAATCATCGAAACTTTGCCATCCGGAATTGTTTTGCCAATGAAACTGCACGTCGCATCGCTTGAGCCAGTAATCGGGCAGGGCGAAAGCTTCGGATTCGGGCAGGAAATTGACATGTACGGAAGAGAGGTTTTCCTCGAGCGCTTTTTTTTCCAGAGCGAGGATTAATTTCTCCCGTGCATCGGTATTCATCGCCATCAGACGCGGGCCGGTTACCGGCGTATAGGGAACAGCGACGACCAGTTTCGGATAGTAGTCACGGCCGGTTCTGGAATAGGCATGCGCCCAGGCATGATCGAACACGAACTCGCCATGTGAATTGGTTTTGATATACGCAGGAGCAGCTGCGATCAATTCATCGCCTTGGTAAAGGCTGAGCGGCGATGACTCCCAGCCCCAACGTTCGCGAAGGCATTGGTGTTTTTCCAATCCCGATAAAAAAGCATGCGATAAAAATGGATGTTGGCTGCCGTGCAAGGCATTCCAGCTTGAAGGTGAAATATCGGAAACCGTTTGCCGCTTCTTGGAATAAGACATCACTGAAGTGTAGCCGGTCATGGCTTCATATAAACAAACTTGACCGTAGGGGCGCATGCTTGCCGCGCCCGGTGTCAGATTGTCGCAGAGTCAGGGCGCAGCAAGCATGCGCCCCTACGGTCTTTTTTTAGTGTTCTTTATCGAGAAACTTCTCTGCATCCAGTGCCGCCATGCAACCAAAACCGGCCGAAGTAATCGCCTGGCGATACACCTGGTCGGCAACATCACCCGCGGCAAACACGCCCGGTACGCTGGTAGCGGTGGCGCCACCTTCCAGACCCGATTTAATGGTGATGTAGCCGTTGCGCATCGCCAATTGCTGTTCAAACAAACTGGTATTCGGCGTATGACCAATGGCGACAAAGAAACCCTGAACGGCGATTTCACGTGTGCTGTCATCATTCACGCTGCGGATGCGCATGCCGGTTACGCCGGAATCGTCACCCAATACTTCGTCGACGCTGTGATCCCAGATGATTTCGACTTTACCGGCTTGGGCCTTCGCGAATAATTTGTCCTGCAGGATTTTTTCGGAGCGTAACTTGTCACGGCGATGCACCAGATAGACTTTGCGGGCGATATTCGACAGGTAAAGCGCTTCTTCCACGGCGGTATTGCCGCCACCAATCACGGCAACGTCTTGGTCACGGAAGAAAAACCCATCACAGGTTGCGCAGGCGGAAACACCCTTGCCCATGAATTTTTGTTCGGATTCGATGCCCAGGTATTTCGCACTGGCACCGGTGGTGATGATCAATGCATCGGCAGTGTACTCGCCGTTGTCGCCTTTCAAGCGGAACGGACGACTCGACAAATCCGCGCTATGGATATGATCGAAAATCACTTCGGTCTCGAAGCGTTCCGCATGTTCCTGCATGCGTTCCATCAAGGCAGGCCCCATCAAACCGTGTGCATCGCCAGGCCAGTTGTCGACTTCGGTCGTGGTCATTAATTGGCCACCTTGCTGTAGCCCGGTGATCAATACGGGCTTGAGATTTGCCCGCGCGGCATAAACCGCAGCGGTCCAGCCGGCAGGGCCGGAGCCGAGAATCAACAAGGGGCAATGCTTGGTGGTGGTCATAAAGAGTATTCAGTCCAGAAGGAAAGTATGAAATGGGAACGTCATGGCAAAAATTCAACCGGATAATTATCTCTCATTTGAGCCGGATTCGTCTTTGCTCTGGGCGAGAGAGGGTTATTTAAGGTATAAATCACATCTGAAATCCAAGATTTTAGGAACTCCCAGACGGTGGCACGAAGCTCGGAATCACAAAAGGCAAGCAAGGATCAGCGCCTGTCCACCATGAAGCGGGAAATCGCTTTAATCATTTTGGCCCCCGTGCTGTTTTACCTCTTGGTCAGCTTGCTCAGCTATTCCACGAATGACCCCGGTTGGTCACGTACGGCGAGTGTTACCGGTGCAATGCACAATTACGGCGGCTTGCTTGGTGCCTATCTGGCTGACCTGGCATTCATGCTGCTCGGTTACATCGCCTACTTTTTACCGGTCGTGCTGGGTGGTATCGCCTGGATTGCCCTGTTTGGTCTGGATAGCGACGGGGATGGCCGTGTTGATTTTGGCCCGGCACTCCGCCTGGTCGGCATTGTCGGTTTTCTGATCGCCGCGACTGGCTTGTGTCATTCGCTTGGCGGCGCGGCCCCTGATTTGCCTGAAGGGTCTGGCGGTGTGCTTGGCAAGTTGGTCGGAAACAGTGGTCATAGTATTTTTGGCGGGCTGGGTGGCAATTTGTTATTGACCGTCATTCTGCTCTTGTCGGTAACATTGGCGACCGGGCTGAGCTGGTTTTCCCTGATGGACTGGATCGGCGGCCTGGTACTGAAGCTATTCGATCGACTCGGCAAGAAAAAAGACGAAGCTGCCGAATGGCAACGCACCAAGGCATTGCGCGAAGAACGCGAAGAAGTCCGCAAACTCGATACCGAAAAGCGTGCCAAGCGCGAACCAGTAAAAATCGAACCACCGGCAAAAACCGTCATTGAAAAAAGTGAGCGGGCCCAGCGGGAGCAGCAGATTCCCTTGTTCAATGCCGGCGGCGATAACAGCTTGCCTCCGCTTTCCTTGCTGGACGATCCAAAACCACAGCCGAATGGCTATTCGGAAGAAACACTCGAAACCCTTTCGCGACAGATCGAATTCAAGCTGAAAGATTTCCGCATCGAGGCGCAAGTCGTAGGCGCTTATCCGGGTCCTGTGATCACACGGTTTGAGATGGAGCCGGCACCCGGCGTCAAGGGTAGCCAGATTTCATCTCTGGACAAGGATATCGCCCGTGGCCTGTCGGTGAAGTCGGTACGCGTGGTCGATGTTATTCCGGGCAAATCGGTGGTGGGGCTGGAAATTCCAAACACGCAACGCGAAATGATCTATCTGAGCGAATTGCTGCGTTCGAAGGAGTACGACAAGTCCACCAGTCCGCTCACGATTGCACTCGGCAAGGATATTGGCGGTCGCCCGGTCGTCGCCGATCTGGCTCGCATGCCCCACCTGCTGGTAGCAGGTACGACGGGCTCGGGAAAATCGGTCGGCGTGAACGCGATGGTGCTTAGCTTGCTTTACAAGGCGAGCGCAAAAGAAGTCCGCATGCTGATGATCGATCCGAAAATGCTCGAGTTGTCGGTATATCAAGGCATTCCACATTTGTTGGCACCGGTCGTTACCGACATGAAAGAAGCCGCCAACGGCCTGCGTTGGTGCGTGGCGGAAATGGAACGTCGTTACAAATTGATGTCGGCGGTGGGTGTGCGAAATCTTGCCGGCTTCAATCGCAAGGTGTTGGATGCACAAGCCGCTGGTCAGCCACTGATGGACCCGCTGTTCAAACCGAATCCGGAATTGAACGAGGCACCACGTCCACTCGAGACACTGCCGTTCATCGTCGTGTTTATTGATGAGTTTGCCGACATGATGATGATCGTCGGCAAGAAAGTCGAAGAACTGATCGCGCGTCTGGCGCAGAAAGCTCGTGCTGCCGGCATTCACTTGATTCTCGCCACACAACGTCCATCGGTGGACGTAATTACCGGTTTGATCAAGGCGAATATTCCGACACGAATTGCATTTCAGGTATCCAGCAAAATCGATTCACGCACCATCCTGGATCAAAGCGGTGCTGAAACTTTGCTGGGCCACGGCGACATGTTGTATCTGCCACCCGGCACGGCGATGCCAGAGCGTATTCACGGAGCATTCGTCAGTGACGAAGAAGTGCATCGCGTGGTCGAACATCTGAAGCAACACGGCGGCGGCATCGATTACATTTCTGGTGTGCTGGATGAAGTGCAGATGATGGGCGATGGTGTCGTCGTCGGTGCATCCGGACTTCCCGAATCCGGCGGTGGTGGTGGCGATGAAAGTGATCCGCTTTATGACGAAGCAGTCAAAATCGTGACTGAATCGCGTCGTGCATCCATCTCGGGTGTGCAACGCCGGTTGAAAATTGGCTATAACCGCGCTGCTCGTCTGGTAGAAGCGATGGAAGCCGCCGGTATCGTCTCGCGTCCGGAGCATAACGGTGATCGAACCGTGCTGGCTCCGCCGCCACCACGAAACTAATGTAGCCCGGGTCATGGCTCCATCTGACCTAGGGAATTCGCGACATCGTTGATGTGACATGATGATTTGTTGATCATGTCGTATTACAAAAACGGGAAAATACATGCAGGCGCTGGCATCCCCAGGTCAGATGGAACCATGACCCGGGCTACGTCGGCGTTGTTTCTACATTCATTCATGCTCTTGCACACTCCACGAAATTCTTCAGTAAATACATATGCAAATCTTGACCCGTAGCCTTTTCGTTCTCCTGTTTTTGACCGCAAACGCCGCCCACGCCGGTGCCCGCCAGCAAATGATGACTTTCACCAAAAATCTGCAAGGCCTTAGTAGCCCGTTCGAACAGACGGTTTATAATCCGGCAGGCAAGGCAACTGAAAAATCTACCGGGCTATTGAAGTTGAAAGCGCCAAGGCAATTCCGCTGGCAGACACTCAAGCCGTATCCGCAAACCATCGTTGCCGACGGCAACCATATCTGGATTTACGATCCTGATCTTGAACAGGTCACCGTTCGTAATCAAAGCGCCGAAGAATCCAATAGCCCATTGGCCGTGTTAATCGATAGCAGCGAAATGGATCGTCAATTCAAGGTCACTGAAGCCGCAACATCGAATGGATTGGAATGGCTGCTGTTGAAACCGAGAAAACCGGATGAAGCGCCGTTTGAAAAAGCATTGTTGGGATTCTCCACACAAGGCCTGACACGCATGGAGCTATACGATGGACTGGGCCAGCGGACGGTCATCAGTTTTACCCAATGGCAACGCAATCCGAAGTTTGCCACGACCGATTTTACTTTCACTCCGCCGAAAGGCGCAGATGTTGTCGGCGATGTAACGCCTGGTGCAACAGTCACGCCGATCCGGGATTGAGTAACCCCGGGTTTTGTGGGAGCTGCTTTGGCAGCGATTCAGGGTTTCAGAACTTCGCGGTCTTGCCTTCCGATCGCTGCCAAAGCAGCTCCCACATGTATTTGCGCTTATTTCACGAACATCGTTAGGGCATTTTTCGTTGTAGCGTTCGCAATTGCTTCTTCTGGCTCTCCACGCAATTCCGACACTACTTTCAAGACATCTAGCAACCGGGCCGGTTCGTTACGTTGGCCGCGATAATCGGCATTCGGCTGGTCAGGCGAATCGGTTTCCAGCAACAAAAATTCGATCGGCATTGCCGTAACTAAACGGCGCAACCTCTGTGCCCGGTCGTAGGTTATCGGTCCGCCGATGCCCAATGAAAAACCCAGATTGAAAAGTTGACGGGCTTGTTCTTCGCTCCCTGAATAACTGTGGATCACGCCTCGCAATGCCCCGGTTTTTCTGATGCTTGCAATAACTTCGTCAACGGCTCGACGTGCGTGGATGACTACCGGCAATTCAAATTCACGTGCCAGTTTCAATTGTTCAATGAAATAGAAGCGTTGCTGTTCGGGATCGAGATCATCGACAAAAAAATCCAGGCCGCATTCGCCAACGGCATTTGGCTTTTCTTTTTCAATCCAGTGACGCAGAGCCGGAATATGTTCCGGGCGATGCGATGCGAGATACATCGGGTGCAGGCCATAGGCCGGATAGAGGCCGGCATATCGGTCACACACGTCTTTCAGATTGCTCCAGCTGGCGAATTCGACCGCAGGTAGCAATTGGCGGTTTACGCCCTCGGCCTGTGCACGAGCGACGACTTCGCTGCGGTCATGCTCGAATTCGGGCGCATCGAGATGGCTATGGCTGTCGAATAGCTCAAAGTACGGCATCAGTCTTTCTTGAATTCGCCTTCAATCGGTGGCTTGCTGTTTGTTGTCTCGACCTGAGCTTTCCGGTTTTTCCACGAAGCCAGTAAAACCGTTCCCAGGCCCAGCATGATTTCATCCAGAAAGGGGATGAAGTCGGGGATGATTAAATCGAATACGAAAAGAGCCGCAATGACCAAAAAGAGGGTCGGAAAACGCAAGCGCGAGGCGTAGCCAATAATTGGGGCAAGCAGGGGATTGGACATTGAATAACTCCTGAAAATCAGTCTGTTGTATAACACGCTCGATTCCGGAATTGCACATGAAAATGGTGTCAATTCAGCACGAATACAGTTGATTTGGGGGTGCCGCTGGCCTTTATAAACCGTTAAAATAGCGGTCTTTTCACGTCAGGCATTACTCCCATGGCCCTTAATCCGACCGATTTATACGATATCCGTTCCCTGCTTTCCGAAGAGGAGCGCATGATTCAAGACGCTGTGGCGCGTTTTACAGACGAAAAAATCATTCCGATTATCGGCGATGCCTTCAGTGAAGGCCGCTTCCCGAAAGAACTGGTACCGGAAATTGCTTCGATGGGTTTACTGGGTTCGTCGCTGCCGGAAAAATACGGCTGCGCCGGCCTGAACTCGGTCAGCTACGGTCTGATCTGCCAGGAACTGGAGCGCGGCGATTCCGGCATTCGCAGCTTCGTATCCGTGCAAAGTTCACTCTGCATGTATCCGATTTTCGCCTATGGCTCCGAAGAACAACGCATGAAGTATTTGCCGGGGATGGCCAAGGGCGAAATCATCGGCTGCTTCGGCTTGACTGAACCGCACGGCGGTTCCGATCCATTGAACATGAAAACCACCGCCAAGAAAGACGGCGACGACTGGGTGATCAATGGCGCGAAAATGTGGATCACCAACGGCAACCTCGCGCATATCGCGATTGTCTGGGCGATGACCGATGAAGGCATCCAGGGTTTCATCGTCGAAAAAGACATGAAGGGTTTTGCGGCTCAGGAAATCCACAAGAAAATGAGCTTGCGTGCTTCGGTCACCTCGGCCTTGTTCTTCGACAATGTCCGCGTGCCGGACGCCAACCGTTTACCGAACGTGAAAGGCTTGAAAGGCCCACTGGGTTGCCTGACCCAAGCCCGTTACGGCATTACCTGGGGCCCGATCGGCGCCGCACAGGCCTGTCTGACCGAAGCGACCGAATACTCCAAAACACGCATCCTGTTTGGTCGTCCCCTGGCTGCCAATCAAGCCATCCAGTTGAAACTGGCCGATATGGCGCGCCGCATTACCCTGGCGCAATTGTTGAGCCTGCAATTGGGCCGCTTGAAAGACGCTGGCAATATGCAGCCGACGCAAGTCAGCCTGGCGAAATGGAACAACGTTCGCATGGCCTTGGACATCGCCCGCGAAGCCCGTGACATTCTCGGCGGCGCCGGCATCACCACAGAGTATTGCCCGATTCGCCACGCATTGAATCTGGAATCGGTGATTACTTATGAAGGCACCGAAACCGTGCATCAATTGGTTATCGGCCGCGAGCTGACCGGTATCAACGCGTTTTAATGATCCATGCTGATTCGGGACGCCAGCGCAGCGGATTTTGAGCGGATTCTTCAATTGAACGAAGAGTCCGTGCATTTCCTGAGCCCGCTCAGATTGGCACGACTTGAATCCTTGCACGCGGAAGCGGCTTATCACCGTGTAATCGATCACGACGGAAAAATTGCCGGGTTTATATTGGCGTTCCGGGAAGGCGCGAGTTACGACAGCAGCAACTATGTCTGGTTTACCGAACGCTACGACCAATTCCTATATGTTGATCGCATCGTTGTAAGCAAGGATTTCCAGGGGCAGGGGATCGGCAACATGCTTTATGACGATCTTTTCGAATTCGCAAGAAATATTGGAGTAACACGGGTCACCTGCGAATTCGATATCGATCCTCCGAACCATGCATCACGACGATTCCACGAACGTTTTGGTTTTTCGGAAGTAGGGACACGCAGCTACGGCGAAGTCACCAAGCAGGTTTCGCTGCAGATGGTCGCCGTTTGATATGTGGATCGTGCCGACAAGATGAAGTCCCTGGTCATCGAAACCCCGCGTCTGATTCTGCGTCCGCCTGCATTGGAAGATTTGCAGGACTGGATTCGTTTTGCGTCCCATGAGGACACCATGCGTCATCTTGGCGGCGTGCAGTCGGCTTCGATGGCATGGCGCAGTTTGATGACCATGATCGGCGCGTGGTCGGCTCATGGCTATGCGATGTTTTCGGTGATCGAAAAATCCAGTGGGACCTGGATGGGGCGCATTGGTCCATGGCAGCCGTTCGACTGGCCCGGAACCGAGGTAGGCTGGGGCTTGCATGCCGATTTCTGGCATCGCGGCTTTGCGCTTGAAGCGGCAGCGGCGAGTGTGGACTGGGCCTTTGAAAATCTGGATTGGCCGGAAGTCATCCATACCATCGCTGCCGAAAATCTTCCTTCGATTGCACTGGCCGAAAAGCTGGGCTCGATATATCAACGTCAGGCAATGCTGCCCGCGCCGATGAGTCTGGATATTGGCGTCTGGCAGCAGACACGCGAGCAATGGTCTGAAAATCGCAAGCGATTGGGACTGTGAGTCTATGAATACCATTTACGGCATGAAGTCTTCCGGTAATTGCTACAAAGTGCAATTGCTACTCGAAATTCTGGCCAAGCCTTATCGCTGGGTTGAAGTAAACAGCGCTGCCGGTGAAACTCGCACACCGGAATATTTGAAAAAAAATCCGAACGGCAAAGTACCGTTGCTGGAAACGGAAGCCGGGCAATACCTGCCGGAATCGGACGCCATTCTTTGCTATCTGGCCAGCGACACGAATCTTTTTCCAAACGATAAATGGTTGCAGGCAAATGTCCTGCAATGGCTGTTTTTCGAGCAGTACAGCCATGAACCGTATGTGGCAGTCGCAAGATTCATCAAAAAATACCTGCCGGAAACCCACGAGCGCCATGCCGATTTACCTCGCTTGCTTGAACGCGGCAACCAGGCCTTGTCGGTAATGGAAAAACATCTTTCGACGCAGGATTTTTTCGTTGAAAGCGGCTTTACCATTGCCGATATCGCGCTTTACGCCTACACCCACGATGCCGCCACCGGCGGTTTCGATTTATCCCGCTATCCCCATCTGCAAAACTGGTTGCAACGTGTTCGTTCGCAGCCGGGTTTTGTGGCACAAGAAAATTAATACAAAGATAAACACATTATGTCTGCCCAGCCTGTCCTGATTCCTGCCCGTCAAAAAAACGTCAACCGTGCCCTGGTTTGCGATGAAAACTTTGTCGAATTCGTCAACCACTGGTCCGGCCAGGTAGATGGCAAGCCAACGCCGGAGGAAGAAATTCTCCCGGGCAGCCTGTGTACTGCAAAAGATTTTGCCGATTTATTCGAATCGCAATTGATAAGTCGCCATCTCGATTTGATGGCTCGCGTACTGCGTGTGCAGAACAAGGTTTTTTATACGATTGGCTCGTCCGGCCATGAAGGCAATGCGATGGTGGCGCGACTGACGCGACACACCGATCCAGCTTTCCTGCATTACCGTTCGGGCGGTTTCATGGCCGAGCGTTTCCGCAAATTGCCGGGCATGGATCCAATCATGGATTCCGCCCTGAGTTTCGCCGCCAGCAAGGAAGACCCGATCTCCGGTGGCCGCCACAAGGTCTGGGGCAGCAAGCCCTTGTGGGTATTGCCGCAAACCTCGACGATTGCTTCGCATTTGCCCAAGGCACTCGGAACGGCCATTGCGATCGAACAGGCAAAACGCATTGGTCATACATTGCCGATTCCGGAAGATTCGATTGCCATTTGCAGCTTTGGCGATGCCTCCAGCAATCACGCCACCGCGCAAACCGCTTTCAACACGGCACAATGGACGGCGTATCAAAAATTGCCGGCACCGGTGCTGTACGTTTGCGAAGACAACGGCATCGGCATATCGGTGAAGACTCCGAGCGGCTGGATCGCCAATGCCTTCCAGCAACGTCCGGGTCTGGATTATTTCTTTGCCGACGGTCTGGATATCACCAGCGGTTACGAGCAAGTTGCCCGTGCGGTGAATCATTGCCGCACCACGCGCCGGCCGACCTTTCTCCACCTGAAAACGACCCGCATCATGGGCCATGCCGGAACCGATTTCGAAATCGAATGGCGCAGCTTTGAAGAACTGATGGCAGTTGAAGCCAGCGACCCATTATTGCGTTCGGCTGAAATTGCATTGAGCTCAGGCTTGATGAGCAAGCAGGAAGTGCTGGCGAAATACGAAGCCACACGCAAACTCTGCTTTGCCGCCGCAGAAAAAGCCGACAGCTTGCCAAAGCTCGATAGCTTGGCAGATGTGATGGCGCCTTTGGCTCCGTACACACCGGAAAAAGTGAAAGCCGAAGCGGATCGTACCGATTACGCCGATAAGCGTGTCGCCATCTTTGGCGGCGAAGACAAATTGCCGGAAAAACTGGCACCTCGCCATATGGCGATTCAGATCAATAACGCCTTGCATGATCTGTTCTGCAAATATCCGGAAACCCTGTTGTTCGGCGAAGATGTTGCCCAGAAGGGCGGGGTTTATACGGTCACCAAAGGCCTGCAGAAATCGTTCAAGGGCGCCCGCGTTTTCAATACTCTGCTCGATGAAACGATGATCCTGGGCCTTGCCCAAGGCTTCGCGAACATGGGCATGCTGCCCTTGCCCGAAATCCAGTATCTGGCTTATTTCCACAACGCCTGCGACCAGATTCGCGGTGAAGCCTGCTCGCTGCAGTTCTTCAGCAATGGCCAGTTCCGGAATCCGATGGTGATGCGAATTGCGTCACTGGGTTATCAACGGGGCTTCGGCGGCCATTTCCACAATGACAACTCGATTACCGCCTTGCGTGATATTCCTAGCCTGGTCGTAGGCTGCCCAAGCCGTGGCGATGATGCCGCGACCATGCTGCGTAGCATGATGGCGTTGGCGAAAGTCGATGGCCGGGTCTGTGCGTATCTCGAACCGATCGCGCTCTACATGACAAAGGATTTGTACGAAGCCGGTGATGGTCAATGGCTAACCCAGTACCCGTCGCCTGAAGAATCCATGCTCATTGGTTCGGCCCGGGTCTACAACGAAACTGCCAAGGACCTCGTCATTTTCAGTTTCGGCAACGGCGTACCGATGAGTTTGCGCGCTGCCCGCGAGATCGAGAAAAATCATGGCTGGAAAGTCCGCGTCGTCGATTTGCGCTGGCTGCAACCACTCAATACCGACGAAATCGCCAAGCATGCGGCGCAATGTTCCCGCATCATGGTAGTCGATGAAGGGCGTCGCAGCGCTGGCGTAGGGGAGGGCATCATTACTGCTGTCGTCGAGTCCGGTCATGGTGCAAAACCCCTGCGTCGCGTGGTAGGTCAGGATACCTACACTCCGCTGGCAGGCGCGGCATTCCTGGTAATCCCGAGCGAGGCCGATATCGTCGCGATGGCCGGAGAACTTGTCTAAACTCGTTAACTCTCAACTGTAGAGCTGCGAAGCTCGCTCTCTCGGGTTACACTCTGTCCTATGAGCTCATCACGTCCACAAGCCATCCTGTTTGCCGATGTCAGCGGCAGCACGCGCATTTTCGAAACCAAGGGCGATGTCGAAGCGCGTCGCCTGATTTCGGCGGTGTTGACGGCTTTGTCGGATATCTGCGTACAACATGGCGGCCGTGTGATCAAGACCATCGGCGATGAAATCATGTGCACCTTGCCGGCTGCGATGAATGGCATTCTGGCTTCGGTGGACATGCAGCGGAAAATGGCCAGGGACATCAATTTCGTTCGCGACAACCTGGCAATCCGAATTGGACTGCATTTCGGTGAAGCGCTGGATGAAAACGGCGATGTCTACGGTGATGCGGTCAATACCGCCGCCAGAATGGCTTCGCTGGCAAAACGCGAGCAAATCGTCACCACCCTTAGCACGACCAAATCGGTTTCCGGAAAAATGCCCGAGACTCGCAGCTTGGGCAAGGCACGCGTCAATGGGAAACTGTTTCCCATCGATATCGTTGACGTGATCTGGCAGGAAGACACTTCCGGCATGACCATGGTGCAGAGCGCAATCCGTTTGCAGGACCTGCCAGGTGCCGTGGAAACCGTCGCAAAGCTGACTCTGCGCCACCGCGGAAAACTGATCGAGCTGGATCAAAACTCCGAGCCCTTCATGATGGGTCGCGAAGGCAGCAACAATCTTACAGTGGAAGCCGATTGGGTAAGTCGTAGCCATGCCCAGATCGAATTCAAGCGCGGCCATTTCATGATCGCCGATCGTTCGACCAATGCCACCTATGTGAAGCTGGGTGATGACGATGAGCTTCGTCTGCATCGAGATGAATTGCACTTACGCAAATCGGGCACGATCAGCATGGGGCAGTCCAGTGCCGTGAACGCCAACGACCTGATCTACTTCGAAACAGAAGGCTGAATTCCGGCAGATTAAACGATTGCATCGCACAGAATGAATCAAGAAAAACCCCAAGCATGCTTGGGGTTTTTATTTTCAGCCATTTCTCTACGGCTATTCGATCAAGGCTTCTTGGCGGGTGCCGGAGTTGCCGTTACAGGGGCGGCATTCGCTGCTTTTTCATAACTCGGCGGCGCATAGCCATAAGCAGCGCTCAATATGCTTTCGCTGCCGGCATAGGTGGCCGCACTGGTGGGCACGAATTTGGCCGTGCCCAATTCGCTGATCACGTCGTACAAATTGTTATCCAGATGCAGTTTGAGCATCGCGTTTTTGACAGCGTTGCGAACTTCGACCGGGACGGTTTCATGGGCAGATAATGCACGTCCAGGCAGCTCGCGCGTCACCATTGCGGGCTGCAAATTGCTGTATTGGTCGGCGATGTAGCTAGGCACCATGGCGCCATCTGATTCGCCTGCGAAAATCATTTCCACGCCATCTTTCAGATTTGCGGCGAAGGACTTGATTTCTGGCTGGGCAATCGGGTTGCGGTAAATTTCACCCAGCAACAGATAACCAAGGCTCGGTGATGACATGCTGGTAATGCGATGGCCGATCAAGCCCTGCGCGCCACCGGCAGCCATTTCGTCGCTGATCAGAAGCGTGTATTTGGTTGGCTCGACCACCCTTACGAGGGGGATCATGCGCTGACGCTTGGCCCGGTAGTCGGTGAAATGGGCTTCTTCGAAAGTGAAATCGACTTTGGTCTTGCTGCGCATATCGCGCCAATGCACATGATAGTTCGGTGCGATTTTCAGGACGAATGTTTGCCCTGTGGATTTGGAGAGATAGGAAAGCAATGGCTTGTAGACTTCCTGAGCCTGTGCCGGTGGATAGTTGGGTTCCACGGTCAATGTGTAGGTCGCGGCTCTGGCCTGCTGCATGGAAGCAAACATTAATATGAGACCGGTCAAAAAACCGATATTTTTAATCTTTGGATTTTCCATCTGTTCCTCCTGCTATGAATCTCGATATGGCAAAGAATACGCCCTATGCCAATACTTGTGCTAACCCGCAGCCGATAAAATGTTAAATAGGTCGCTGTAATCCTGTTAAAGCTTGTAAAAGCTTCACTTCGTTTTCACCACAAATCATGGGGCCGCTCTCTGCTGTGCTCGATATCAAGGCCAGCCCCATATTGCTTCTGGATGTGATGCAGAGAACTTCGCCTGCTTTCTCTCCGGCAGCATAGATTGCGGCGCCCATGGCTAGATTTTCAGACTGCACAAGGAAGGTTTGCCGCTTTGCTTGCCCCAGGTAATGGGTTCTTGCAACGATTTCCTGCCCTGGATAGCAGCCTTTTTTCAGGCTGAAAGCATGCAAGTTACCCAGGCTCAACATTTGTGGCGTCCATTGCTCGGACTGAGCCTCACTGAGGCGGGGCAGGCCATGCTCAATGTCGGCATCACGCCAGGCAGACTCGACCCCTGGATTCGGATGGATATTATTTGCAAGCTGCATCGGAAGAACGAGAAGTCTTCGTGACAGGGTATCGGAAGAGAAATCGAGAGCTATCCCGTTTTCTGGGCTTCCGGAAATCGTGTCCCGGGAAGATTGCGTTGTTGGAAGCGAATCCTGTTCCGCGAGACAAATACTGTCCGGGTTGGCAGTCAATCGCACTTTGCTTCTGAAAACGTAGCGTTGCAAGTGAAGACAAAGTTTTTCTGCGGGGAAATCCGGCAACAAAATATAGAGCATGTCCCTGCGAATGCGAACCAGTGCAAATAGCGCAATCAAGCGGCCTTTCGGGTTCAGCAAGCCATTCCAGTGCCATTGTCCATCGCCAAGTGCGTTTACATCATTCATGCTCTGCGCCTGCATGAAAGCCACAGCGTCCGGGCCTTCCAGCACCAAAAGGCTATAGCTCTCCAGTCTGCCAAGGGATTGGGTTGAAAAATTCAGCTTGTCGGACATAGGCGCGGGAATTAAAATTCATCTTTCGAGAAAGAATGCAGATGATAGGCCAGAAACCCGACGCAGACGACGACATTGTTCCGCAGGAGCCTTCGGATGCTCCTGCCCAGCCGGAAGCAACGCTGCCGACAGAAATAGGGGGCCGCAAGGGGCCGGAGCCGACTCGTTATGGCGACTGGGAAAAAAACGGCCGTTGCATCGATTTTTGACGCGACTGTCGCATCTGAATTCCTATCATTAGGTCTATTAAAGAGAGAGCATCCATGGCAGCTAGACAGCGACCGTTATCACCTCATCTGGATATCTACAAGAAACAAATCACCAGTGTCTTATCGATCTTCCACCGTGCCACTGGCGTAGTTCTTGCGATAGGTGCGCTGTTTCTGGCGGCCTGGCTGGTTTGTGTCGCAAGTGATGCAGAGTGCTTTGCATGGTGCCAGCAGCTACTTGCTTCCTGGTTCGGGAAGCTCGCCTTGTTCGCTTTTTCCGCCAGCATGGTCTACCACCTGCTCAACGGTATCCGTCATTTACTCTGGGATATTGGCTGGGGCATGGAGATCGAAACCGTGGTCAAGACCGGTTATCTGGTGATCTTCCTGTCGGTGGTCCTGACTGCCTTGCTTTGGTTTGTTGCGCTTCGCGGAGGTGCACTGTGAGCAATATGCGCGATCCTTTAGCCACCGCACGCGGTCTTGGCTCTGCAAAAGACGGCGTCAATCATTGGTGGATGCAACGCGTCACCGCCATCGCCTTGTTGATACTTTCGCCCTGGTTTATCTACTTTGCCGTAAGCCTGATCGGTGCCGATCACTACGCGGTAACTGCAGCGATTGCCAAACCCCTGAATGCTACTTTACTGGTCAGTTTCGTTATCGCCATCTTCTGGCATGCCCGTCTGGGCCTGCAAGTCGTTATTGAAGACTATATTCATGGCTGGCAGGAAATCACGCTGCAGCTGATCATCAAATTTGCATATGCCATTGCTGCCATCGCGTCGATTCTCGCGATCGGCCGCATCGTATTTTCTGCCTGAGGCGAAACTCCATCATGACGGCTTACAAAATTACCGAACACAAATACGACATGATCGTTGTCGGAGCTGGCGGTGCTGGCTTGCGTGCCACTTTCGGTCTGGCTGAGAAAGGCTTGAAAACCGCCTGTATCAGTAAAGTATTCCCAACCCGTTCGCATACCGTTGCAGCACAGGGCGGCATTTCGGCAGCCTTGGGCAATATGGGCGAAGACGATTGGCGCTACCACTTTTTCGATACCGTCAAAGGCTCCGATTGGCTGGGGGACCAGGATGCAATCGAATATATGTGCCGCGAAGCGATTCCGGCCATTATCGAACTCGAACATTACGGCGTTCCGTTTTCACGTACCGAAGAAGGCAAGATTTACCAGCGCCCATTCGGCGGCATGACCACCAAATACGGCAAGGGTCCGCCGGCGCAACGTACCTGCGCTGCTGCCGATCGTACAGGCCATGCGATTTTGCATACGCTTTATCAACAATCCTTGAAACACGATGCGAAATTCTTCATTGAATATTTCGCACTCGATCTGATCATGGACGAAGAGGGCGTTTGCCGCGGTGTATTGGCGCTCGATATGGCCGAGGGCACGCTGCATCTGTTCCGCGCCCATGGCGTCGTATTGGCAACTGGCGGTTATGGTCGCGCATACTTCTCGGCGACTTCGGCACATACCTGTACCGGCGATGGTGGTGGCATGGCATTGCGCGCAGGGCTACCGTTGCAGGACATGGAATTCGTGCAATTCCACCCGACCGGCATTTATGGTGCTGGCTGTTTGATCACGGAAGGCGTTCGCGGCGAAGGTGGCATTCTGCGCAATAGCCAGGGCGAGCGTTTCATGGAACGTTATGCGCCATCGGTAAAAGATCTCGCGCCTCGCGACATGGTGAGCCGTTCGATGACCATTGAAATTCGCGAAGGCCGCGGGGTTGGTCCGAAGAAAGATCATATCCATCTGGATCTGACGCATCTTGATCCGGATGTGATTCACAAGAAATTGCCGGGTATTGCCGAAACCGCGAAAATCTTCGCCGGCGTCGATGTCACCAAGCAGCCGATTCCGGTGCTGCCGACCGTCCACTACAACATGGGCGGCTTGCAAACCAACTATCACGGCGAAGTGGTGACCCTGAAAGACGGCAATCCGAATCATGTTGTGCCGGGTTTGTATTCCATTGGCGAAGCGGCTTGCGTATCGGTGCATGGTGCAAATCGTCTGGGCTCGAACTCCTTGCTCGATCTCGTGGTGTTCGGTCGTGCCGTGGCAATTCGCGCTGCCGAAACCATCAAGCCCAACATGCCGCACAAATCCTTGCCGGCCAGTGCCTGCGACAAATCGCTCGCCAATTTCGACAAATTGCGTAACGCCAATGGCGGCACGCCGACGGCCGAGATTCGCGACAATATGCAGGCGATCATGCAAAACGATGCCGCCGTATTCCGCACCGGCGAAACGCTGCAGCAAGGCGTCAGCAAAATCCAGGAAGCCTTCAAGAGCTTTGAAGACGTCAAGGTATCGGATCGTTCTCTGGTCTGGAATTCCGACCTGATCGAAACCATGGAATTGCAAAATCTGCTGGGTCAGGCGGTCGTCACGATGGTCTCGGCGGAAAACCGCAAGGAATCCCGCGGCGCCCATGCGCGTGAGGATTTCACTACGCGCAACGATGCCGAATGGATGAAGCACACGCTCAGCTGGATCGACGACAAGGGCAAGGTCACGATTGATTACCGTCCCGTGCATATGAGTTCGTTGACCACCGAAGTGGATTCGATCCCGCCGGCCGAACGCAAATATTGATTTATCGTAGAGGCGATTCGTGAATCGCCCCCACGCCTGAAAATATTATTGGATAAGAATATGGCAGAGTTCACGCTTCCAAAAAATTCGAAGATTGGCAAAGGCAAGCATTTCCCGGCCAGTCCGGCAGCGAAGAATGTCCGTAGCTTCAAGATTTATCGCTGGAATCCGGACGACGACGCCAATCCGCGTGTCGATACCTATGATGTCGATATGGATACCTGCGGTCCGATGGTGCTGGATGCGCTGATCAAGATCAAAAACGAAATCGATCCCACTCTGACATTCCGCCGTTCCTGCCGTGAAGGTATCTGCGGTTCCTGCGCGATGAATATCGACGGTACCAATACACTGGCTTGCACCAAAGGCATCAGCGAATGCGGCAAGAAAGAAGTGCCGATTTATCCCTTGCCGCATATGCCGGTGGTGAAGGACCTGGTGCCGGACCTGACGCATTTCTATGCGCAATACGCATCGATCAAACCGTGGATTCGCACTCAAAGCTCGGCACCTGCGAGCGGCGAGCGCCTTCAATCGCCGGCCGATCGCGACAAGCTCGATGGTCTCTACGAATGCATTCTATGCGCCTGCTGCTCGACTTCCTGCCCGAGCTATTGGTGGAATGGCGATCGTTATCTGGGCCCGGCAATCCTGCTTCAAGCCTATCGCTGGATTATTGATAGCCGCGATGAGGATACCGGCGCGCGTCTGGACGATCTCGAAGACCCGTTCAAGCTGTATCGCTGCCACACCATCATGAATTGCACCCGCACTTGTCCGAAAGGTTTGAATCCTGCAAAGGCGATTGGCGAAATCAAAAAATTGATGCTGCAACGCCGCGGCGCATAGAAAGCGGCAGGTCTGGCGGAACAGGCTTGTCGATGGCGGATCCGGCACCATCAAAAATACTTGCGTTTGTCCTATCACGGCAGCCGCAAGTTATGATTCGGCAAGCCCACCACGAAGGTTCGTTCAATGATTAACACCGCCTTTTTCCTGCCCGCATTTGCGATGGTACTGCTGACGTTCTGCGTGATGATTCGGATGTTGACGAGCCGTATCGCGGAAATGAAGGCAAACAAGATTCATCCGCAGTCCATTGCCACCTCGGCGGCACTGATTGCCAAAATGCCGGATACCCGCGCATCGGATAATTTCCGCAACCTCTTCGAAACCCCAGTGCTGTTTTATGCCGCCATGCTGTTCGCTCAAGCGACACCGCAGGCGGGGCAGGTATTGCTCGCGCTGGCGTGGCTTTATGTCGTGCTTCGCGTGGTACACAGCATTATTCAATGCAGTTACAACAAAGTGATGCACCGGTTTTATGTGTTTTTTACCAGTGTCTGGGTGCTGCTGGGGATTTGGGTGATGCTGGCAGTCGGTTACATCTGATGAACGAAGAACTGGACCCGGAAATCAAACGCCTCCGCTGGCGTTGCCGTCGCGGTATGCGGGAGCTCGATCAACTGATGCTGCGATATCTGGATCAAAGATTTCAGCAAGCACCTACAAGCGAGCGTAATGTTTTCCTACATTTACTCGATTGCGAAGACGATAAGCTGTGGGCCTGGTTTATGGGGCGCGAGCAGCCCGGGGACGCAGCACTGAATGATCTTATCCAAACCATTACTGCATTGCCGCCTTGACTGGCGACCCTCCCGATATCTGCAAATAGCCTTGTTTGCGTTGACGTTCCTGGCAATCGTATCGGCTGGAATCAGCGCATTGGACTGGTATTTTTCGGTTCCGCTAAACCTGATGATGATTTGTGGAGCCGTCCGGCAAATCACGAAACTGGGCCAAAGTCCTCATTGCAGCCTGCTTTGGCGGGCAGGCGATGATCATATAAGCCTGAACTTTGCTCACTTGAGCGAGTCTCTGACTCAGCCAAGATGTCACCAGCAAGGGCCATTGTGGATAATAAGCGCCCTGGATGCGGCTCGGCAGAACCGTCATTTCGTATTTCTTCCCGACACCATCACCCGAAACGAACGCAGGTTGCTACGACTGGTAGCAGCCACACCGAAAAACCCAACATTGGATTGAAATGTTCCAACCTTTAGCTCTAGCCATTGGATTGCGTTATCTGCGGGCAAAACGCCGCAATGGTTTTATTTCCTTTATCTCGATGGCATCGATACTGGGCATCATCATCGGGGTGATGGCATTGATCACGACCATCTCGGTGATGACGGGTTTCCAGGAAGAATTGCGTAACCGGATTTTAGGCACAGTTTCACATGCGACAATCTCGGGCTTTGATGGCCCGATGCAGGATTGGCAAAAAGCGGTAAAAATCGCGCAGTCGGACAAACGTGTGCTTGGCGCTGCGCCTTATGTCGAGCGCGAAGCATGGCTGCAGGCCATGGAAGATCAGGGCGCCATGATCCGTGGCATATTGCCGGATCAGGAGCCGAAGGTTTCCGATCTCGATCAGAAAATGAAAGAAGGAAAGCTCTCGGATTTGAAGCCGGGTGAATTCAACATCATTCTCGGAACGGAACTTGCGCAGTATCTCGGCGTCTCCGTAGGCGACAAGGTCACCATGCTCATTGCCGAACGCAATGCAACGCCGGTGGGGATACTGCCGAAGATGCGTCGTTTCACCGTTGTCGGCATTTTCGAAGCCGGTGCACAGGAATACGACTTCGGCCTCGCTTTGGTGCATATGCAGGACATGCAGCGCATGGGACGCATGGGCGATGACGTTACCGGCGTGCGTCTGCGGCTTACCGATTTGTGGAACGCATGGGAAGTTGCCCGAGACCTGACGGATCAAATGAAAGGCGATTACCGTGTACGCGACTGGTCAGGCGACCACGCGAATTTTTTCCGTGCATTGAAAATGGAAAAGACCGTGATGTTCATCCTGCTTTCGCTGGTGATTGCGATCGCTGCATTCAATCTGGTGTCATCTCTCGTCATGCTGGTTCAGGACAAGCAATCCGATATCGCGATTCTCAGAACGCTCGGACTTTCTCCCGCGAACGTGATGCAGATCTTCATGATTCAGGGCATGGTAATTGGTCTGCTGGGTATCACCATTGGCGTTGTCTGCGGTGTTTTGCTATCGCTGAATCTGTCCTATATCGTCAAATTCATCGAAAGCATTACCGGCAGCGAATTGATGCCTTCCGATGTTTATTACATCAGCGGCGTTCCGACCCATGTGGTTGCAAGTGATGTCGTGACCATCGCGGTGGTTGCGTTCCTGATGTGCCTGATTGCCACCATTTACCCGGCATGGCGCGCTTCGCGCACCGACCCGGCCACGGCGCTTCGCTATGAGTAATTCCATGTCCACGATAGTTCTACGCGCCCAGAATCTGGGCAAGACGTATTCCGAAGGTGATTTGAAGACTCCGGTGTTTGCAAATTTGCAGCTTGCTGTCAGAGCAGGAGAAACCGTTGCTATCGTCGGTGCTTCGGGTGCCGGTAAAAGCACCTTGCTCCATCTGCTCGGTGGACTCGATACGGCGACTTCCGGCGAAGTTGTCGTGGCGGGGCAGGCTATCTCCAAATTATCGGAAAGCGCACGGGGTGACTTGCGAAACAAGGCGCTTGGCTTCGTGTATCAATTTCACCACTTGTTGCCCGAATTCACTGCGCTCGAAAACGTCATGATGCCCTTGCTGATTCGTGGCACCAAAGTGTCCGCGGCAAAGCTGGAAGCACAAGTTCTGCTGGAGCGTGTGGGTTTGTCACATCGCCTGCAACATAAGCCTGGCGAACTATCCGGCGGTGAACGCCAACGTTGTGCGGTTGCCCGTGCACTGGTGACAAAGCCCGCTTGCGTGCTGGGTGACGAGCCAACCGGAAATCTCGATGAAAAGACGGCCGCTGCAGTATTCGATTTATTGCTTGAATTAAATCGTGAGCAAGGCACCGCACTGGTATTGGTAACCCACGATCGTCGTCTGGCAAAAAAGCTGGGGCGTACGCTTGAGCTGACACAAGGCCAACTGAGCGAGCTGGTTCATATCAATTAATGTCAGTGCAAAAAATACCGCCACTGGGATTGTGGGTGGCTGCTTGTTTGTTGTTTGGTGTTTGCTGGGTGCAAAGTTGGGGACATTTGTTGCCCCTCTGGTTGGCGATTGCCTGTGTTTTGACTGGTCTCTGGTCATGGTGGAAACATGATGATTACCTGCGCTGTGTCGCCGTTTTCCTGTTCGGAATCGGCTTGGCTAATTTGCATGGCGAATGGGCATTGTCGAAACGCCTGCCATCCAATACCGACGCGGAAATCACAGGTCAGGTAGAAGGCTTGCCGTTGCGGGACGAAGAAAGTGTCCGCTTTGAATTCCACATTACTGCCAGTAAAAATGAAAAACTCGTCGGCAGCAAGGTCAGGCTGAGTTGGTATGGCGGCAGTCCGGAATTGACTGCCGGGAGTATCTGGAAATTCCAGGTGCAGCTTCGTCCACCAAGAGGCCTGTTGAATCCCGGCGGCTTTGATTTTGAACGCCGGGCGCTTGAGCAGGATATAGCCGCAACGGGTTACGTCAAACGAAACGCCGGTGCCAGAAGATTGAAAGCGGGCGAGGGCATCGACCATTGGCGTGAAAAAATCTCGCATCAAATTCAGGCTTCGATCAACAGCGAACAAGCACGCTTCGTACAGGCATTGGCACTCGGCGACACTCGACAACTCAGCGACGATGACTGGCAAGTACTGCGCGCCACCGGCCTGACGCATCTGATTGCGATCTCCGGATTCCACGTGGGTCTGGTGGCGGGTTTCGCCGCTTTATGTTGCTACCTGTTTTATTTTCTGGTCCCACGGCTTGGCCGCGTTTGGCCAAGAACACAGGCCATGGCGATGTCAGCCATGTTGCTGGCATTTGCATATACCGCTTTAGCCGGTTTTGCTTTGCCGACTTATCGTACATTCCTGATGATTGCCGTCGTTGCGATGGCGAAACTTTCGAGAAGACCGATACGGATTTCACAGTCATTAGCCTTGGCACTGATTGCGATTTTGTTGTTCGATCCGTTGGCGGTTTTATCCGCCGGGTTCTGGCTGAGTTTCATCGGCGTTGCCTGGCTGGTGTGGTGCCTGCCATCAAACCCGGGCCAGACAAGCCTGAGCCGCATGCAGCAAATCAGAATATTCTTCCAGTCACAATGGATTGCTCTGCTTGGTTTATTGCCGTTGTCGCTCTGGTTTTTCGGCCAGACATCGGTGCTCGGGCCATTGACGAATATCGTCGGCATTCCGTGGATTAGTCTGGTGGTGGTGCCGCTGGCCTTGCTTGGCTTGCTGTTTTCTTCCCTGCATATCGGCATCGCCGGTTTTTTCTGGAAATTGAGTGCAGGCGCTATGCATCTACTTTGGTGGGGGCTGGAAAAAATCAGCGATTGGCCACAAGCCATGTTATGGCTTCCGGAGCCGGGCCTTCTTGCCTTGAGTCTTGCGATGATCGGGGCATTTGTCCTGTTATTGCCACGAGCCTTGCCGGGAAAGTGGCTGGCCATCGTCATGTTTCTTCCTCTGCTGATTCCGGCCGTGCAGAACCCTGAACTTAATGAAGTAGATGTTGCGTTAATCGACGTTGGGCAGGGCTTATCAATATTGGTCAAGACCCGAAATCACGCGTTGCTGTATGACGCCGGACCGGCAAAAATCGGCGGCTTCGATGCCGGCGAGTCGGTGGTCGTACCTGCTTTGCATGCGGTCGGAATTCGTCAGCTCGACAAGATCGTCATCAGCCACGGCGATAATGACCATTCAGGCGGCTTGGCATCGGTCATGAAAGCCTATTCCGCAGCGCCAGTGATTGCATCGGAAGGCTCGTTGAAGATTCCGGCGTCCTCTTGCCTGCGCTCACAAAAATGGACATGGGATGGCGTCAGTTTTGAATTCCTGCATCCGCCTGGCTTCTTTCCCTACATGGCGAACGAGAGCTCCTGTGTTTTGCGCATCGAAGCTGGTGGAAAAGTGGCTTTGTTGACCGGCGATATTGGCAAACAAATTGAATATCGCCTGGTGAAAGAGCAGCCGGAAAAAATTCGTGCCGATCTGCTTCAGGTTCCGCACCATGGCAGTGAAACTTCATCGAGCCCGGAATTTCTGAATGCGGTACATCCGGGTATGGCATTGATTGCAAGCGGTGCGGACAATCGTTTTGGGCATCCCCGGCAAAGCGTGGTTGAGCGTTATCGGCAGCGTGACATCCTGCTGGCAACGAGTCCACAGCACGGCTGGATGCGCATCAGGCTTGGCAAAAACGGCTTGGAATGGCAAGAAAGCCGCCGCCGGGACAGCGCACGCTACTGGCATGCACCGAAAAGTACCGACTCAGGCTATTCTATTAGGCGTTAATCACAGCAATCACGTACAGGTGAAAGATGTTTGAACTGATTAAATCCGGTGGCCCGGTCATGATTCCGATCATTATTCTGGCTATCATCGCCATGGCGATTGTGGTGGAGCGGTTTTGGAGTCTGCGGAGAAAGGAAATCTTTCCGCCTGGCCTGGGCGTAGAAGTACGTGAATGGGCTCGCGGTCGTGAACTCGATTCAAAACATATCGAAGTCTTGCGTCGCAACTCGCCACTGGGCGAGGTATTGGCAGCAGCCCTGGATATGCGCCACAGACCCAGAGAAATGATGAAAGAACGCGTCGAAGATGTAGGTCGCCACGTGGTGCACCAGATGGAACGTTTTCTCAATACTTTGGGCACCATCGCTGGTGTCGCCCCTCTGCTGGGATTGCTCGGAACCGTGTTCGGCATCATCCAGATGTTCCTGACGATACTGAAAACCGGTATCGGCGACGCCAATCAATTGGCAGGTGGCATCGGCCAGGCGCTCGTCAGTACTGCGGGGGGACTGGTGTTGGCCATTCCCGCCCTCATGTTCTATCGCTACTTCCGCGGCCTGATCAATGAATATGTGATCGATATGGAAAAGCAGGCCATTGCGTTGATGGACGTGCTCGACAACCGGATTCCCGAATCGGCCATCGAGGGAGAGCAGGCGTGAAATTGTCATCGCGGGCGAACGATAGCGAACCTGAAATCAATCTGACTTCCCTGATTGATGTCATTTTCGTACTGATTATTTTCTTCGTCGCGACGACCACCTTCAACCAGCGCAGCACCATGAAGCTGCAATTGCCGACAGCGCAAGCCACAGCCCAGGCTGCCCCGGGAGAACCGTTGACGGTATTGGTCGATGCCCAGGGCCGTTATTTCATCGGCGAAAACGAAGTGCTTAAATCCGATGTCGGCTCGCTGAAAGAAGCCATTGTTGCCGTGGCAGGACAGGATCGCAGCATGCCGGTAGTACTTCGCGCGGATGCACGGACACCGCACCAGTTCGTGATCACCGCGATGGATGCGCTCGGGCAATTGGGTTTTGTAAAATTATCCATTGCCACCACGCCCGAGAAGAACAAAGCCAAATGACGGCAACCGTGAAAAATGTCGCGACACCTTGGCAAATTTACAAGCGCTTGCTTGGTTATGCCCGTCGTTATCAGTTATTCCTCGGGCTTGGATTCCTCGGAATGATCGTGGAAGCTTTGTGCGCCGGTGTGTTTACCTGGCTGATGAAGCCTATCGTTGATGAAACCATCATTGCCCGCAATCCGGAGGTCACTCTGACTTTACCGCTTGCCATCGTCGGTCTGTTTCTAGTCCGCGGTCTTGCCACTTTCGTGACCGATTACGGAATGGCAAGGTCTGGTCGCAGTGTCGTGCGCGACTTGCGTACCGATGTGCTTAGAAAGTATTTGCATTTGCCAAGTTCGCGTTTCGATATCGAGCCGGTACCCATGATGGTATCGCGGCTGAATTACGATACCGAATCGGTGAATCAATCCACCAGTGAAGCAATAAAAGTGGTTGTCACCGACACATTGAGCATTATTGTCCAACTGGTGGTCATGCTTGTTTACAGCCCTATCGTTACCTTGACGATGTTGGTGGTGGCGCCGCTCATTGCCAGCATTTCCGGTTATGTCAGTCGCCGTTATCGTAGTTTGAACCGAAGTATCCAGGAAGGTGTGGCAAATTTGGCCCATAACGCCGAGGAAACTCTGGCAGCCCAGCAGGAAGTCAAGATTTACGGTGCCCAGGACAAGGCGAATGAACGTTATGTCTCCTTGGCGAACAAGAATCTGAAACTAAGCCTCAAAGTCGAAGTGACGCGGGCGGCGGCATCTTCCGCTGTGCAGTTGCTGGCAGCCGTTGCCTTGTCGGTAATCCTTATCGTTGCAGGGCGCGAAGCAGCCGTAGGGAATCTGACTGCCGGTGCATTCGTATCGATTGTATTGGCAATGATGGCGATGTTGCCTTCGTTGAAACGGATTACCAATGTACAAAGTCCGATCCAACGCGGTATTGCCGCTGCCGAACGTTTATTCGGCGTGCTGGACGAACCCGAAGAATCCGATAGTGGTAGTGTTGCGCTCGAGCATGCCAACGGAAACATTGAATTCCGCGATGTCTCGATGCGCTATTCCAGCCAGAATGCCCATGCATTAAGCAATATCAGTTTCACAGCGAAGCCCGGCACGGTCACTGCCATTGTCGGTCGCTCCGGCAGTGGCAAATCCACGCTTATTCGATTGTTGCCGCGTTTTTACGAAGCGAGTACCGGTCAGATACTTCTTGATGGCGTTCCGATCACGGAATACCGCTTGAATGATCTACGCCGCCAAATAGCCCTTGTCGGCCAAAAAGTCATGTTGTTCGATGACACGATCGCGGCGAACATCGCCTACGGAAGCAATATTACCGATGAAGCGTCTTTGCGCCGTGCTGCCGATGCGGCGAATGCATCCGAGTTCATTAACAAGTTACCTGATGGTTTGCAGACGCGTATCGGCGAGAATGGCAGTCTACTGTCGGGCGGTCAGCGCCAACGTTTGGCCATTGCCCGCGCGATTCTGAAAGATGCTCCGATCCTGATTCTCGACGAGGCTACCGCAGCGCTCGATAACGAATCCGAGCGATTGGTGCAAGATGCGTTGAATCATCTGATTCCGGATAAAACCACCCTCGTGATTGCCCATCGTTTATCCACCATTGAGCATGCAGATCAAGTGCTCGTCTTTGATGACGGCAGATTGGTAGAGCAGGGCACGCATGCACAATTGCTCGCGAAGGGTGGTGTCTATGCCCATCTGCACAGCATGCAATTCAGGAATGCGGAGCCTGCGTGAGAGCGAAGCTTGAAGCCGCTCTTAACAGGAGTTGGTATGGCGGAATAAAGCCGGGCATCTTGCTTATTGTGCTTGCTTCGATTTACGGGGCGTTGATCGATCTGCGACGCTACCTATATCGCAGGGGAATATTCAAATCCATCAAGATGGATATTCCCGTCGTAGTCGTCGGTAATTTCACTGTGGGCGGTACCGGGAAAACTCCTTTCACGATTGCCCTGATTCAGGCGATGCAGAATCGTGGCTGGAATACCGGCGTGGTCAGCCGTGGCTATGGCCGGAAGATTTCCGATCCGGTTTCCGTGCATCGTGACAGTTTCGCAAAAGATTGTGGCGACGAACCCTTGCTGATTTTTCAACGCACACAATCGGCCATCCGGGTCGATGCCGATCGCGTGCGTGCTGCCGAATATCTTGTTCAACAGGGCTGCAATCTGATCATCGCCGACGATGGTCTGCAGCATCTTCGTTTGCAGCGCGATCTTGAAATCGAATTGCTCGACGATGAAAGAAAATACGGCAATGGCCTGATCATTCCTGCCGGGCCCTTGCGCGAAAAGCCCCGCTCATGTGATTTCAAGGTATCCAATGGCGGACTCGAAGATGATATCGATACCCACCATTACGGCATGCAGCTCATTTACGCCAATGCGGAAACACTGGATGCCGGCGCCTATCGTGATCTTTCCGAATTTGCCGATGATAAAGTGTATGCGATTGCCGGTATCGGGCACCCCGAACGTTTTTTCAATGCACTGAAAGCACGCGGCTTGAATATCAATCCGCTTCCTTTTCCCGATCATCATGACTACAGCCTAGCTGATTTCCCCGTTGATGCTCCGGTACTGATGACCGAAAAGGACGCGGTAAAATGCCGTCAGTTGGGATTGAAGGACGCCTGGTGCGTCCCGGTAAGTGCCGCGTTAAACGAAAAATTATTCGACGCCATTGATTCCAGATTGAAGGCCTTGTCACCATGACCGATTTCATCGTCGCCATTCCCGCCCGTTATGCAGCATCAAGATTGCCCGGCAAACCATTGCGCCTGATTGCCGGCGAACCGATGGTCGTGCACGTTGCCCGCCGTGCTATGAAAGCCGGAGCATCCCAAGTCGTGCTGGCGACGGATGACGAACGCATAGCCGAAGCCGTAAAAAATTATCCGGTAAGCGTCTGTATGACGCGAATTGACCATGCGTCCGGTACCGACCGGCTGGCTGAATGCGCAGAACAACTCGGTTGGTCGGATCAACAAATCATCGTGAACCTGCAAGGCGACGAACCTTTTGCTCCTGCCTCGGGCATTCGTGCCGTTGCGGAAGCTCTGGAAAAATCTTCCGCACCGATGGCAACGCTCGCTGCGGAAATCAACGATACCGACACCTATTTCGATATCAATGCCGTCAAAGTCGTTCGTGCAGCCAATGGCAACGCACTGTATTTCAGTCGTGCGCCAATGCCCTGGCAACGGGATCGTTTCGCCATTGACCGTGTCAATGCACCACTACCCGGCGCACTTCGTCATATCGGAATTTATGCTTACCGTGCCGGCTTCCTGAAAACCTTCACCCAACTTCCGGCCGGGCAGCTTGAGCAACTTGAGGCACTCGAACAACTACGCGTACTCGAAGCCGGTTATCAAATAGCCGTCGGCATCACGCCGGAAGCGTTTCCGCCGGGGGTGGATACGGAGGCGGATTTGGTTAGGGCGGAGCAGAGGTTTGCAATCAGTCAAGCATAGGGCTGTGTTGGCGCATCTAGTCCGGAATGCCGCCAAATATCAGCATTGGGCCAACAAAGCCCCCTTGCCACAACACATGCCTAGCAAATTCGGTAAAAACAGCTTGTCAATTAACAAGTCGTAACATAGCCTTGGCCGGCTTTTTGTGCGTTTTTTATCGCAAATCGCCATCTCATTCGCATTACAAGACTTGAATAATGAAAAAGATCATATCGTTAGGGCTGTTTCTCGTTGGAATGTCGGCACTGCTGCCTGCTGCAGCAAACGCGACCTCCGTAAACCCTGCATTGGAACATACAAAACTGCAGCGTCCTTCTGAAGCGATCGGAAGTCTTGGCAATGACATGTTTGGCGAGAAAACGGATTTTTATACCGGTTCAACGTCTTTCGGGATTACGGATATCAGTGTTCCTGGCAATAGCCAATTGCCCGTGGTCTTGAGCAGAAGCCTATCTGTCTCTGAGTATGATGCCTTCACATCGATAAGCCGCGTCATTGGAAATTGGGAGATTGATGTTCCAAAGATGTCGGGTACATTTGCAAGTGGGCATGGCTGGACAGTTGCATCTGCATCTCCCAATAGTCGTTGCTCTTCTCCTGCCGGAGATATCCTCAAAGCCCGTCCACCTAAAGTCTACGTTGGTGCTACGCCGTTCTTTCCGGTGGAGTATTGGCACGGTTATTCGATGGAAATACCCGGTGCTGGTTCGCAAGAACTGCTGGTCAATCATGGCCTGAATCCACAACCCACCCAGGGTGGGCCGTATCATTGGACAACAAAAAGCAATTGGCGCATTGCCTGTTTGCCAACGATTACCGGCGGACTCGGCGAAGGCTTCCTGGCAGTCGCTCCAGATGGCACGAAATATTTTTTCAATAGAATGGTGGTCACAGCTAGTGGTGAGAATGCCGTAGAACTTAGCAAACCTTACGAATTCGCCACTGCAGAAGCAAACTCACCGAAATGTCCGCCAGATCAAGGTAGTTTTGTTCCAAACCTTAGTGTGAATGGAACGGTACGATATTCATGGTATCCCCCTGCACGGTTTGAGGGTGGCGGCGGACCTGGCGAGGATCCAGATTCTACCGGTCGCTGCATAGGCACTACCTATGTCACCAATATAATTACTTCCGTCTCGCTGGCACGCGTGAAAGTCGAGATACTAGCAACACGTGTTGAAGATCGCTTTGGCAACTGGGTTAATTACAATTACGACTCGGCCAATAAATTAACCTCGATCAGCTCAAATGACGGTAGAAATATTGCGCTGACTTATAATGGTAACGGCACTTTAAGTACTGCAGTCTCCGCCGGAAAAACCTGGTCTTATTCCTATGTCAGTGGAATCATCAATGGGACCAGCACACCTAGCTCGCTTCTCTCTCAGGTTGTTCGCCCTGATACCTCAAGCTGGTCCTACCAGTACGAAGGAAACTTGAGTTTCACGGCCGCAGATACAGGCTCATTATTAACTTGCTTGCGTAACATCCAAAATCCGCCCGGCGCAATTTCATTTTTACTGAAATCAACCCATCCATCAGGCGCGAAAGGCGAGTTCCGTTTTGAACGTATCAGGCATGAACTGACAAACGTCCCCTATGCTTGTGATCTCGCTTCTGAAGGGAGCGTACCGCTTGAGACGGCCACATTATGGTATCCGCGCCAATTTGCAACGGTCGGAATAAAAAGCAAGGTCATTTCCGGCCCCGGAATTCCTTCAGCGACCTGGACTTATAACTATTTGCCAGCCGTTGGCGGGTTTTTGCCGACAGGCTTTGTAAACCCATCAACTCCTGATTGTAGTAAACGAGTCTGCGATACCAGCAAAAGCATCGAGGTAACGTCACCTGATGCATCTGTTACGCGTTACCAATTCGGCATTGAATACCAAAAAACCGAAGGTCAGCTACAGAAAGTCGAAACGCGTCGTGATAATAAGATTTTCAGAACCGAGATATATCAATATGTTTCGGCAACTGACGATACCCAAGCCTATATCCCACTGGCAGGCATTAGCCCGCAGCCTCGGGCAAATATGTTGCTCAGCAACTCGATCACACCCCAGAAGAAACGAACGATTCTTCAGGATGGTGTCGCTTTTGAATCTGCCGTGGAAACATTCGACGTATTTGCATCACCCTCCAGAGTGACGTCATCGAGTAGTCTCGGCTATACCCGAACCGATACCAATACATACGAGCATAAGTTGGCGAAGTGGGTAGTGGGTCTACCGAGCACCACCGTCAATAACAATACATCAAAGCTTATCAGCCAAAACGTCTATGACGATAATACGGCGCTGCCTACCCAAACCTACAGTTTCGGCCTGTTGGTTAACAGCCTTAGTTACCATCCAGACGGCAATTTAAGCGGTGTTGCGGATGCCGCAGGGAATCAGACAAGTCTCAGTAACTATTTTCGTGGAACCCCGCGTTCGGTCATTTTTGCGGATAACACCAGCATCGGAGCCGTTGTCAATAATGATGGCACGATCGCAAGTGCTACCGATCAGATCGCCAGCACCACAAGCTATCAGTTCGATTCGCTGGGTCGCTTGAGCGGTATCACTTATCCGACAGGCGATATCAATACATGGACGCCAACCAGTCTCGCGTTTCAGCAAGTTAACTCGACCGAACACGGCTTGCCAGCGGGGCATTGGCGCCAAAGTATCTATCAAGGCAACCGAAATACAAGCAAGTACTTCGATGCTTTCTGGCGACCGGTACTGGTAGAAGAATTAGACGCGAGCAATATTGCCGCTTCGGCACGCCAGGTTATCCAGAAATACGACAGCATGGGCCGAATGATATTTCAATCGTATCCGGTCGCATGGGTAGATGATTTCAATAGTGCCACGTTGGGTGTTCGTACGGAATACGATGCGCTAGGTCGTGTAGTGAAAGTCATACAGGATTCCGAGCTTGGTCCCTTGACAACCACAACTGAATATTTGAAGGGCTTCAAGACGCGTGTTACGGATCCAAAGGGCAATCAAACGGTAATTAGCTACCAGGTATTTGATGAGCCCGATACATCGCGTCCTACCTTGATACAGCAGCCATTGAATATCACGACGACCATTGTTCGTGACGTATTTGGCAAGCCGCTGACCACGACAAGATCCGGACCCAAATAAAAGCCGACACTTAAACATAGAGCAAAAATTATTCCGGGCAATTGATTGAGCAAAAAAGCCAAATCAATCTCGTTGAAAAATAGAGAGAAGTCATGAGTCATACCCAAAGCCAAAGCGTAGTACTAGCTAGCCAAAAACATGTTTACCCTAAGCAAATCCTGATATGGGCGCTTGGCTTGATATTGCTTGCATTCAGTGCATCGAACGCATTTGCCGTACTGCCATCGGGAGGCTGTCCGACATGTGAGCCGGAGCCTGGGGATCCAAGCATCAACAGATTACCCAATGATGCTTTAGAGACAAGCACGGGATCCTCGACCATTCCATCCGTTGTCACTGCGGGGCAAACATACAATGTGACGGTCAAGATGCTTAACTCTGGCAATTTGACCTGGACTACTGCTACTGGATACAAATTAGGTTCGCAAAACTCGCAAGACAATCTGACTTGGGGCATTAACCGCATTCCGTTATCTGCATCGGTTACCAGACCCGGAACAGCAATATTTAATTTTGCGATCACTGCGCCATCCACTCCAGGTACCTACAACTTTCAATGGCAGATGATCCAAGGAAGCACCTGGTTCGGTAAGCCCACTCTAAATAAAGCCGTGACGGTTGTTGCCTCGAATGTCATTGGCAACGTCGACGGTTTGGTCTCGAATGGAACTCAGCTTGCCGGCTGGGCTTGTTCCACTCGACTCGATCAATCCATCGCCGTGCAGTTGTATATAGGCGGTCCATCCGGCGACGGTGTGCTTTATGCCACCTACCAAGCCAATCAAACCAGCGAGCCGGCGATAGCACAGTCTTGTATTGCAAATGGTACGGCTTATCGCTTTATTATCCCGATAACTGCAGACATGCGTACCAATTTTGGTGGGCAAACCATTTATGTACACGGCGTATCTCCAGTAGGGCAGCCCAATAACCTTCTGGGCAATTCGGGTTTGTCATGGGTGCCGCCTTTATCAAGCGCAATACCAAGTCCGCCAGCTCCTTCCGCGACCACACTAGTCAACACACGTGCCTACGTTTACGACACTGCCGAGCGCTTGTGCAAACGCATTGAACCCGAAACCGGTGCGTCAATCATTGATTACGATCTCGCAGGTAACCTTGCTTGGTCTACCCAGGGCAGCACATTGACCGGCAATACTTGCGACCGTGCCAGCGTGCCAATCGCGGATCGAACGATTCGTAGCTACAACACCATGAACCGTCTTGTTACGACCGATGTTGCCGGCAGCCTTAACGATTTGAGTTATGACTACTATGCCGATGGCGCACTAAAATCTCTGATCAATAACAATAATCGATGGGATTACACCTACAACAGATTACGTTTGCCGGTAAGTGAAACTCTTACCATTGATGGTCGTGTTAAAACCCTGATGCATTCTTATGACGGGCTGGCTCAAGAAAGCAGTTTGACTTACCCGAGTGGCTTGGTAGTCACCAGTAATCCCAATGCGCTGGGACAAGCTAGCCAAGCCGGCATATTCGCAACCGGTGTTAGTTACCACGCCAATGGCGGGATGAGTGGATTCACATACGGTAACGGCATTGTGCATTCGCTGACGCAAAATCAGCGTCAACTGCCATTACTCAGCAAAGACATGGATGGCACTATTGCCATACTTCACGACACTTATGTTTTTGATGCCAACAGTAATGTCACCAGCATTACCGATGGCACAGCTGGCCATGGCGGCAATCGCAGCATGCTCTATGATGCTGCAAATAGACTAACCAAAACAACCGCATTAAACCAATGGTGGATTGATAACGTAATCAGCTACGACGTGCTGGATAATATCCGTGTAAATACACTCGGCAATCGTACCTATAACTACCAATACAGTGCGACCACGCAGCGTCTAGACCAACTTACGCTACCGGACGCATCGGTCGCAAGAAACCTTGCTTACGACGCAACGGGCAATGTCATTACAAATGGCAGCCAGAGTTATGTTTTCGATAAAGCGAATCGCATGGAAGCGGTTACTGGCAAGGAAAATTATGAATACGACGGCCATGGTCGTCGCGTAAAAATAACCAGGTTCGTTGGCAAGTTGACCAGCTATCCGATGTATAGCCTTGATGGCAAACTGATTACCGAAGATGACTCACGCAACGGAAAGGCGACTGACTACATTTATTTGAATGGTAGTTTGGTTGCTAAACGTAGCGCGCCTATAGATACAACGACATATGCAACGACTTACTTGCATACGGATTCGCTCGGCAGCCCGGTGGCGGAGAGCGATGCGGCGAAAACGGTTACTCGTATTGAACGCTATACGCCTTATGGTGAACCGAGTGATCAAGGGTATGACCAAGGACCGGGTTATACGGGGCATGTGACGGATGCGGCGACCGGTTTAACTTATGCGCAGCAGCGGTATTATGATCCTGTGATTGGTAGGTTTTTAAGCGCTGATCCGATGCCGTCGGATATGAATAATGGCTGGAATTTTAATCGATACAATTATGCTGCTAATAATCCGTATTTGTTTACGGATCCGGATGGACGTGAGTGTGTTGGTTCGAATATTAAAACATCTGGGGGAGCATGCAGTAGTGCGGGAGAATCAAACCCAAGTTCATCTGCTACGAAAACTAACACAACGGGTACACTTGGCAGCCGAATTGGAGCAGCTGGTTCGGCGCTTTTTCCCGTAGGTACAGCACAAGCAGTAAATTCAAACAAAACTAAGGACAAAGAAGAGGCTAAGGAAGGAATAAGCTGGGCTAAAAAAGGCGTGAAGGCAATTAAGTACCTTAAAGCCTACTTCAAGCAGAGACAATCACCAGGTGCAAGAAGCTTTACAAGGGTTGGTGGAGTGGTAATAAATGCAGAGTTAGCTGCACTAGATCCAGATGTGCATGCAGGGATTTCTGCTGCTGTAATCAATAAAAAATTATCAGACTGTGAAAATGCGGGCGTATGTGGCGTTCCCGAGGACGCCATAACTGTAAAAACATACTTACGCGAAGGGAACTACAAGGCAATTGATGAATTCTTCAAAGAACGTAAATTTTAACCAAATATGAGTTAGTGTAATTGTGAAAAATTACTTGCGCGCTAATGTCTTTTGAGACCATATGCGGTGTCGACATATAGCGTGCCGGTTTCGGCGGACAATCCTGGACACCCACCACTTAAGACGGGCTAAGAGACTCTTCTCGATTGCGGTTAAAGCACTGGTTCATTGATCTAGATTTCGTCTTTGCATTTCCATCGCCCACGCTTCTTTCTCCCGTCAACGGGAAACAGACTTCCGGCGATCTCACGCTTTCTGGATTTTCCGCGCGATCGCAATTCCCTTTAACCAGCGCTGTCCGATCGCTTCTGCCTTCTCCATCAGTTGTTCGGCACTGCCAATCATGCGCCAATACGCCGAGCCCACGGCTTTGACTTGAGTAGGCCAATGTTCCGCGGTGCAGCCTGTATTCTTGAGAGTAGGGGGCGCATTTTTGGGAATAACGCCTTTCTTGTCTGCTCGTACCTGTTGCCCAGTCCACTGCACCAATTCAATGTAGTCGCCTTGCTTTAACGATAGAGCTGGGGCCAACCCCAGAAGCGGCTTGAGTCTTTGTTGTGCCTTTGTTTCATCTGATCGACAGGCCAGCACTCGCTGTTGAATGCTGGTGTGGTGACTTTGATCCAGTCGTACTGTGATACCGGCACGAATCGGATTCAAATCCACATAGGCCATGGCGGCCAATACGGCCCGTTCGTCAGCCAGAACCTGACATTTGAAACGACCTTCCCAGAATCGACCGGTACAGCCATCTTCGCGATTGGCCATGCGAGCAATGGGTTCGTTTAGGCAACGCATTAGCCAGGACAAGGAACAAAGTCGTTGTCTTAGTAGCGCAAGCCGGTCTGGTTGTTTTAGTAATCGTTGAATGCGGAGTGCGTTCTCCTGCTCACGGCAAGGAAATAGACGAATCCAGCGTTCAGCAATCTCCTCATCGGACCATGCCTGTGCAGCTTTCACATCAACGTGAACTACAAGATGCAGATGGTTACTCATGACGGCATAGCCGTAAATGCCAATGGAAAACGATGCAGCCACTTCTTGGATACGCCGTTCTACCAGGGGCTTTCGGTGTGAATAATCGATGCCCGAATAGGCATCGACACCACATAGCCAGGCTCGCCTCACGCACCGCGAAATACAGTGATAGATCCCTGAAGCATTGTCGGAAACGAAAAGAGAGCGAGCGCTGGCCATGCGCAATGATGGCTACCGATCGCAAATGAAACCGTAGGGAAAGTCTGATTGCATTGTCAGGCGATATGGGTTTCGTGTGTGTCCGGTTACGAAAGCACGGTAACGACAGCATTCAACACCACGTAACGGACCTCGCGACAGTGTTTATTGAAAGCGATTGATGTGCTGATCCAATCCCAGCTCACAAGCAATCACATTTCTTTCGCTGTTATCGTTCAACCATCGATCATTCGGGTTAATGCCTTCTGGCTGCCGTTCGTGGTGATAGATATGTGCCGCCAAACCGGAAAAACGTAAATCGCGGCGTTTCAATCCGAGGCGGAATGCCCTGGCAAGAATGTCGTCGTCTTCGCGGCCCCAGCCGATAAAGCGTTCATCAAAGCCGTTCAGTGCAATCAAATCGGTACGCCACCAGCCCTGGTTGCAGCCTTTGACGCCATCGCGTTTTTTTCCTTCGCTTAGTTTCAGTAACAGGTTGGCGATTTTCGGCATTCGCAAAGTATGCCGCCTGCGGTCGATGCCTCGACTGAAGAAATGCAATTTCTTGTTTTCATGCAACAGTTTTTTCGCGTCAAAACTGGGCAGGGTAAGAATCCGTGAACCTTGCACCATGAAGCCGGTTTTTGCGGCCCGCAGGTGATCGGCGACGAAGTGCGCGTCCAGCACCATGTCACCATCGATGATGATGATGTAATCGCCCTGACTCATCGCAATGGCCAGGTTGCGAGAGCGCGAAAGACGGAATCCGTCGTCTTCCTGCCAGCTGTGTTTCAAAGAGACCGGGTAATTCTTTGCGATTTGTTGGATCAGGTTTTTCGTCGCGATTTTCGAGCCATCATCGGCCACGATGACTTCATCGGGTAAGCGGGTTTGCAAGGCGATGCTTTCCAGCACCGATTCCAGCGCCGATTCCCAATTGTAGGTAGTGACGATTATGCTGACTTTCATGTGCATATTTTAATCTTTATCACCCATAAAAAACGGGCAGTAGCTGCCCGTTTTTCAATTACGTTTTGAGGAAAATTACAGCGATTCAAAAATACCGGCCGCCCCCATGCCGGTGCCGATGCACATGGTGACCATGCCGTATTTCTGTTTGCGGCGTTTCATGCCGTGAACAATGGTCGCGGTACGGATGGCTCCGGTGGCGCCGAGCGGATGACCGAGAGCAATGGCGCCACCGAGTGGATTGATTTTGGAAGCATCCAGACCACAGTCACGAATGACGGCCAGTGATTGGGCCGCGAAGGCTTCGTTCAATTCAATCCAGTCGAGTTGGTCTTTGGTCAGGCCGGCTTGTTTCAAGGCTTTTGGAATCGCTGCAATCGGACCGATACCCATCACTTCAGGGCGCACACCGGCCACGGAGAAGCTGACGAGACGGGCGAGCGGGGTCAGTCCATAGTCCTTGATCGCTTGCTCGGATGCCAGCAATACGGCACCGGCACCATCCGACATTTGCGACGAGTTACCGGCAGTCACGCTGCCACCGGCACGGAATACCGGTTTCAGTTTTGCCAAGCCTTCGATCGAAGAATCGGCACGCGGGCCTTCATCATTGGTCGCGATAACTTCACGCATTTGAACCGTATTACCTACCAAAACCGGCTGACGGGAAATGATGTGATAAGGCGAAATTTCAGAAGTGAATTCACCTGCAGCCATCGCGGCAATCGCTTTTTGATGCGAGGCCAGTGCAAAAGCATCCTGATCCTCTCGCGAGACATTCCATTCCGAGGCGACTTTTTCGGCGGTGATGCCCATGCCATAGGCAATCGCGATGTTGTCGTTTTCGAATACTTTCGGACTCATCGCGACCTTGTTGCCCATCATCGGCACCATGCTCATGCTTTCGGTACCACCGGCCAACATCAAATCGGCTTCGCCCAGGCGAATGCGATCGGCTGCCAATGCCACGGCTTGCACGCCGGACGAACAAAAACGGTTGATGGTCTGTGCGGCAATCACGTTCGGCAGACCGGCCAACAACAGACCAATACGTGCAACGTTCATGCCTTGCTCGCCTTCCGGCATCGCGCAGCCAATGATGGCGTCGTCAATGCGGCTGGTATCGATACCCGGGGCCTGGGCACATACGGCTTTCAATACATGCGCCAACATTTCGTCGGGGCGGGTGTTGCGGAACATGCCGCGCGGTGCTTTGCCAACAGGCGTGCGGGTAGCGGCAACGATATAGGCTTCTTGAATTTGTTTGGACATTTTGATTCTCCTGGTCTCGTGCGCTTAGTTGCGAAGTGGTTTGCCGTTTTGCAGCATGTACAGAATGCGTTCCTGGGTTTTCGGCATCAAAGCCAACGCGATGAAATGCTCGCGTTCCAGTTTCAGCAACCATTCTTCGTCGACCAATGAACCGCGATCGATATTGCCACCACACAGCACCGTTGCGATACGAGTTGACACTTCCATGTCGTGCTCGGAGATAAAGCGGCCTTCGAGCATATTGACCAGCATCATCTTGAAAGTCGCGATGCCCACATCACCGGCCACCGGAATTTGACGTGCCGGCAGAGCAGGGCGATAACCCGATTCCGCCAGGGCTTTCACTTGCTGTTTGGCGACGTAGAGCAATTCGAATGCGTTGAAGATCACAAGGTCATTCTCGCGGGCGAGTTTCAGTTCTTTCGCTTCGAGAGCCGACGCCGAAACTTTACCCATCGCGATGGCTTCGAAATAAGGTTTCAAGCCTGCGAATACATCGCCGCCCTGGCCAACGGCCAGACCGACACGGGTCGCGATTTCTTTCAGACCGCCACCGGCTGGCAGCAAGCCGACGCCGGCTTCGACCAAACCGATATAACTTTCCAGCGAGAACACGGTACGAGCCGAGTGCATCTGGAATTCGCAACCGCCGCCGAGTGCCAGACCACGGACTGCCGCAACGACAGGAACCAGTGCGTATTTGATACGTTGGCTGGTGGCCTGGAAATTGGCGACCATCGATTCGAATTCTTTCAGTTTGGCGTCTTTCAGACTTTGCATCGCGCCGGACAAATCGGCACCGGCAGAGAAGGTGTCCTTGTTTTGCCAGATCACCATGCCGGTGAAATCTTTTTCGGCGATATCGATCGCCTGCTGGATTCCTGCCAACACGCCGTCACTGACAGTGTTCATCTTGGTCTTGAAGCTGAGGACCGCAATGCCATCGCCGTCATGCCACATACGAACGGCATCGGTTTCGAATACGGTTTCGCCCGGCGAGAAGGTTTCGCCGAGTACAGGATCCGGGAAACGCTGACGTGCGTACACAGGGTTGGTCGAACGGCCAACGACCTTGTTTTGAGCCGGGCTATAACTGCCAGCGGCTTCGTTCACGCCATCGCGTTCGCTTACCCAAGCTGGCAATGGTGCCGAGCTCATCGATTTGCCGGCAGCAATATCTTCCTGAATCCAGCTAACGACTTGTTTCCAGCCGGCCGCTTGCCAGGACTCGAACGGGCCTTGAGCCCAGCCATAACCCCAGCGAATGGCCAGATCGACATCGCGTGCGGTGTCGGCGATGTCCGCCAGATTGTAGGCGCTGTAATGAAATAGATCGCGGAACATGGCCCACAGGAATTGAGCCTGCTTGTGTTCACTGGCGCGGAGCTTGGCAAATTTTTCGGCAGGATTCTTGATCTTCAGAATCTCGACGATTTCCGGTGCGGCTTCGCCACTAGCAGGGCGATAGTCTTGTGCTTTCAGATCCAGTACGACGATATCTTTGCCACGTTTCTGGAAAATGCCGGCACCGGTTTTCTGGCCGAGCGCACCTTTGGCGATCAAGGCCTGCAACCAATCCGGAGCCTTGAAGTATTCTTTCCATGGATCGTTCGGAAGCGTATCGGCCATCGTTTTGATGACGTGTGACATGGTGTCCAGACCGACAACATCGGAAGTTCTGTAAGTCGCCGATTTCGGCCGACCGAGCAATGGACCGGTCAAGGCATCAACTTCATCAAAGCCCAAGCCGAAGGCTGCGGTGTGATGCAGAGTCGAAAGTATCGAGAAGACACCGATTCGGTTGCCGATGAAATTCGGGGTGTCCTTGGCGTAAACGACGCCTTTACCTAGGGTGGTAACCAAGAATGATTCCAGACCTTCGAGCACGGCTTTATCGGTATCCTTGCAAGGAATCAATTCGGCCAAATGCATGTAACGGGGCGGATTGAAGAAGTGCACGCCGCAGAATCTGTGATGAAGTGATTCATCAAGAACATCCGCCAAGCTATTGATTGATAAGCCAGATGTATTCGAAGCCAGGATGGCATTTTTGTTTACGAAGGGCAGGATTTTGGCGTACAGGTCTTTTTTCCAATCCAGACGCTCGGCGATTGCTTCAATGATCAAATCGCAGCCTTTCAGCCACTCCAGATGCTCGTCGTAGTTGGCCGCAACAATAGCCGTTGCCTTGTCCTTCGACGCCAACGGAGCCGGTGAAAGCTTACCAAGATTGGCGATGGCTTTATTCACGATGCCGTTCTTTTCGCCGTCTTTGGCAGGCAAATCGAAGAGGATGGTGTCCACATTGGCATTAACTAGATGAGCGGCAATTTGCGCGCCCATCACGCCAGCGCCAAGAACGGCGACTTTACGGATGCGAAGCTGTGACATGTATAACTCCGGGTTATGAAACAAAAAAATCAGGCTGCGCGAAGTCCGGCAGCGGCGAAACGGATGAGGCCCTGGGCGGCTTTGTCAGCATGCGCCCTGTCGGAAACACCGGCCGGACGCTTGATCAGGCCGAAATCTGCCATGGCGTAAGTCAACGCGCCGGCAGTGAAATCCAGTCTCAGATAAAGATCTTCCTTTGCCAAGCCTGGCAAACAGGCTGCCAAGGCTTTGGCAAATTCACGTAAAACCTGGCCATAGTTATCGGAAAGAAATTTCCGCAAACCATCGTTTTTTTCAGCATATGCACGAGCCAGAACACGGACAAATGCCGATCCGTGACGGTCGTAGGTAAGTGCCAGGGCTGGCTGGATAAAAGCAGCCAAAATAGCTTCCAGATCGCCGGGCTTGTCATCGACAGCCTGTCGCAGCTGGCTTAGACGGCGCTCGCTCATCTCGTCCATCCTGCGTCGAAATACCTCGTTGACAAGGTTTTCTTTGGAGCCGAAGTGGTAATTCACGGCCGCAATATTGACGTCTGCGCGGCTGGTGACCTGACGCAGCGAGGTGCCGGCAAATCCGAATTGGGCGAATAATTCTTCGGCAGCGCCAAGAATGCGATCCTTGGTATTGAAGTGGGCGGTTGGCATAAACGGCATTTGCTCCAGCGTTTGATTCAAACGGATGTTTCAAGCTTAAATTCGAACGTTTGTTGGGTCAAGTCATAGTCGAGCGTCAATGACAAATGTCCGGAGCTCGCAACGAACGCGACAGAGCTTTCAGAATTCGCGCTAAGTACGTGTTTAATTGAGCTTTTTATGGTAAATTTAGCGACTTTCAACCCTTAGACACTGGAGTTACACCATGGCGCTGGAACGCACCATCTCAATTATCAAACCTGATGCCGTTGCGAAGAACGTAATTGGCCAAATTTATGCCCGTTTTGAAAATGCCGGCTTGAAAGTCGTCGCTGCGAAAATGAAGCATCTGTCGCGTAAAGAAGCCGAAGGTTTCTATGCCGTGCACAGCCAACGTCCATTTTTCAATGCACTTGTTGAATTCATGATTTCCGGTCCCGTTATGATCCAGGTTCTGGAAGGCGATAACGCCGTTCAGAAAAATCGCGATCTGATGGGCGCCACCAATCCGAAAGAAGCGGCCGCCGGAACGATCCGCGCCGACTTCGCTGAAAGCATCGATGCCAATGCCGTGCACGGTTCCGATAGCTTGGAAAATGCCGCGATTGAAACCGCCTATTTCTTCGCCGCCACCGAACTCTGCCCTCGCTGAGTTTCATAGAGAAAACCGTGACCGACGTTAATTCCAGAATCAATTTGCTCGATCTCGACCGCACAGGCATGGTGGAATTTTTCACCGGCCTGGGCGAAAAGCGTTTTCGTGCCGAGCAGGTGATGAAGTGGATTTACCATCGCCACGTCGACAACTTCGAGGAGATGACAGATCTTGGCAAGGCTTTACGCGCCAAGTTGATGGATCAAGCCGAAGTTCGTCCACCGAAAACAATGTTCGACAAACCTTCGCTCGACGGCACCCAGAAATGGTTGCTCGGCATGGATACCGGCAATGCCGTCGAGACGGTTTTCATTCCCGACAAAGGTCGCGGTACGTTGTGCGTATCAAGCCAGGTCGGCTGCGGTTTGAACTGCCAATTCTGTTCGACCGCTACGCAAGGTTTTAATCGCAATCTTTCCACTGCCGAAATCATCGGTCAGGTCTGGGTTGCCGCCAAGGCGCTTGGCAACCAGGTGCACCAGCAACGCAAACTCACCAATGTCGTGATGATGGGAATGGGGGAGCCATTGTTGAATTTCGATAATGTCGTGCGTGCGATGAGCATCATGCGCGACGATCTCGGATTCGGCTTGGCTAACAAGCGCGTGACTTTATCGACAGCCGGTCTGGTACCGATGATCGACAAGCTTTCGATCGAAAGTGATGTATCACTCGCCGTTTCTTTGCATGCGGCAAATGACGAATTACGTACCGAACTCGTACCGCTAAACAAAAAATATCCGCTTGCGGAATTGATGGATGCCTGCATCCGTTATGCCGATCGCAAGCCGCGTACTTCGATTACATTCGAATACACGATGATGAAAGGCGTAAATGACACGCCGGCGCTGGCTCGCCAATTGGTGAAGTGGGTGCATGCCTTGCATGCCAAGGCTCAGCGGAACGATATTGCCAAGATCAACCTGATTCCATTCAATCCATTCCCGGGCACGCGTTTCGAGCGATCGACTGAAGAAGACATTCGTGGCTTCCAGAAAATTCTTCTGGACAATGACGTGCTCACGATGGTTCGTCGTACCCGCGGTGATGATATCGATGCCGCCTGCGGCCAGCTGAAAGGCCAGGTCATGGACAAGACCCGTCGTCAATCCGAATTCAAGGCGAAGCTCGAAGCTCAGGGAATCAGTGATGCGGCTTGAATCCATCATGAAATACGGATTTTTTTTCATGATTGTCGCAATCGCGTCTCCGGCTGTTGCTAAAACAAAAGTGACTGAGCCAGCTGAAGCTGCGTTGTCCTACGAGGGCGAGCGGGCGATGACGATTTCGCAGGATTTTCTGCAAAAAGGAAAACTGGACGATGCATTGGCGAGTGCCGAACTGGCTGTCCGCGCCGACCCCAAGCTTGGCGTTGTCCATGCCCAGAAAGCTGCCGTGCTCGACAAGATGAATCTACAAAAAAAAGCCGCACAGGCTTATGACAAAGCCCTGAAATTATCGCCAAGAAACGGATATGTGCTGAACGCGGTTGCCATCAACTTATGTTCCCGTGGCAAGCTTTCCGATGCAGACGCACTTTTCGTAAGGGCGGTAAAAGACGTTAACTATCCGATACCGCAACAGGCGCTACAAAATGCAGGCTTTTGTGCATTCAAGGCAGGCAACCAAACGCTCGCCGAACAACGTTTTCGCTCGGCATTGATTGCCGATCCTGATTCGAGACAAAGCCTTGAATTAATGGCCGAAATAAAATTTTCGCAATCCCGTTTTTTTGATGCCCGTGCATTCATGCAGAGACGTGAAGCATTGGGTCCATTGAATGTTCCACTGTTACAACTTGCCCAGAAAATAGAAAAATCAGCCGGCGACGATCGTGCTGCAGCGAAATACCAGAAAGAGTTGGATACCTTGTCGCAAGCTCAAATTCAGCCGCCCACGGGAGAGGGGCAGAAGAAGCCATGAACGATAACGCCTATCAAGAAACACTGTTTGCCGAACCTATCGGTCTGCAATTAAGACATGCCCGTGAAAAAAACGGGATGAAAGCAAGCGATGCATCGGCCCGACTGAAATTACCTGTCGATGTCATCGATGCGCTCGAACGCGAAGATTGGCAAAAGCTCGGCGCTCCTATCTATGTGCGTAGTTATCTCACCAGTTATCTGAAATTGCTCGGATTACCGGTATCGATGGCGAGCGAAGTAAAATTCGAGCCTGCACCCAGTTCGACGATGAAGTTGCTGAGTGACAAGCCGGTAAGACGCGATATTGATAAAACTCTCGGCACACTCGGCTATTTCGCGATAACTGGAGTCATTGTCACTTCAGTGATCATGCTTGCCATGCACTTTCAGGCACCGGGCAAAAGTACCGAAGCATTGCCTCTTGATATCCAGGCGCAAACTCTCACTGAGCCAGCGCAGCCAACGACAAGTACGGCAGCGGCCGGCGAAATCGAAGCTCCGGCTTCGAATCAGGCTCCCGTCATGGCCAGCATGGCACCTATCAATGCTTCCTTGCCAGCCAAAGCATGGGAAATTCGGGTGAACGCCGACAGTTGGGTAGATATCACCGGTGCCGATGGCAAGCGCGTGGAAAGCGGAATAATCAGCGCCGGTACGGTTAAACAATACAATTCCGACCAGTTGATGAGCGTGACGATTGGAAATGCCGATCAGGTGCAAATTCTTCGGAACGGACAAGCAATAGATTTCACTGCATTCAAACAAGATAATGTGGCACGTTTCAAAATTGCGAGCGATGGCACACTGACTGCCAAAACTGCCATGCAATAACGCAACAAACAATCACCAAGCAATCACCAATACCATCAAAGCCAAACAGATTAGAGAATTATGTCCAATCATCAAATTGACGAATACGAATTAGGCGAACGTGTAAGAACCTGGTTCAAGGAAAACAGCGGTTCACTGATCACGGGGATTGCACTTGGCCTGGCTTGTATTGCCGGTGCTCAATGGTGGCTCGGAAATGGCGAAAAGCATAAATCCGAAGCAAGCATGCAGTATCAAGCATTCCTGCAGGCTGCCGAAAAGACCGATACCGCGAAAGCAAAAATCGTTTTGGCGCTGCTGGAGTCGAAATATTCCGATACTCCTTATCTGAATTTCGCCATATTGCGTCAAGCCGAGCTGCTTCAATCTGCCCAGAAGAATGATGAAGCCCTGAAACTTCTGCAGGCCAATGTCGGAAAGATCGAGGACCCCAGCGTCAAGGAGCTTTTCCAACTGCGCATCGCTCGCCTGCAATTGATCAACGGAAAGGCGGATTTGGCACTGAAAGAAGTATCAGGTATCAAGGAAAGCATTTATCCCGCATCCCTCGAGGAAATCCGGGGCGATGCGCAATTGGCACTCGGTAAAAGGGAACTTGCCAGCCAGGCTTATGTCAAAGCGCTCACTGCTTTGGATGAAGCAGCGCCGATTCGTAATTTAATCGAATTAAAACTTATAGAAGCAGGTGGCTCTGTGCCTGCTAAGCCAGGAGCTTGATCCATGTTGCAACGCATTGTTTTGATTTGCTTGATTGCACTTACGCTGAATGGCTGTTCAACCGTCAAGGGATGGTTTGGGGGTTCCAAAAATACGGCTTCCGAACCCGCCGAATTGAAAAAAATGACCAATGCCATTGCTGTCAAGCAACTCTGGTCAACCGATATCGGTAAAGGTGAGCGGAAGTTATGGCTACGCCAAAAGCCTGCATTGTCTGGTAATAAAGTTTATGTGGTTGACGACCACGGCCGTGTGATTGCGCTGGATGCCATGAATGGCAAGAGCGTGTGGGAATCCAAAGCACTGGAAATGAAAAGCAGTGGCAGCCGCCTGCTGTTCTGGCGAAAGCATTCGACCGAGACCGGCCTGACCAGTAGTCCCGGTGTTGGTGGTGGATTGGTTGTCGTCGGTGGTCGCAACGGTGAAGTGATTGCACTCGATGCCGAGACAGGCAGCAAAAAATGGGCTGCGAAAATTACTTCCGAAGTCGTAAGCGCCCCCTTGGTTGCAGATGATCGTGTCATCGTTCGTAGTGGCGATGGTCGTATTTTTGGTTTTGATGTTGCCGATGGCACACGCAAATGGGTTTTCGATCGTGCAATGCCCACTCTGAGTGTGCGTGGCAATGGTAGCCCGGTAATGGGCACTGGTGTCATTTATGCCGGATATGAAGATGGCACCGTCGTGATGCTGCGTACAGCTGATGGTCTGCAAGGCTGGGAACAAGTGGTGGCGAGCCCGGATGGTCGTACCGAACTTGATCGCGCTGCAGATATCGATGGCGAAATCCAGGTCGGTGGCGATGCGGTATTTGCGACCAGTTTCCACAACGAAAGCATGGCGCTCGCATTGAATAATGGCCGCCCGATCTGGTCGCGCGACATTGGCAGCTATGGCGGCTTGGCGATGAGCGAGAGCACCATCGTTGTTTCCGACAAGCAGGGTGTAGTGCATGGCTTGAGTCGTGTTGACGGTTCCGGCACCTGGAAGCAGGAAGACCTGCAACGCCGCATGCTCACTACGCCGGTCATTCAGGGCAATTACGTGGTTGTCGGTGATCTGGAAGGTTATCTGCACTGGATGAAACTCGACACTGGCGAAATCGTTGCCCGAGTACGTGTGCAGAATGCCTACTTGCGTGGCACTCCCGTCATTTCCAGTGAAGGCGTGCTTTATGCCTTGACCGCAGAAGGCGAATTAGCAGCCTATAAATTGGATCAATAATGATATTGCCGATGGTAGCCTTGGTCGGACGGCCTAACGTCGGCAAGTCCACATTATTTAACGGATTGACGCGCACACGCGATGCACTTGTTCATGACGAACCGGGCGTAACGCGTGATCGCAATTACGGTTTTTGCCGCTTGATTGATAACCTGCCGTTTATCGTTTGCGATACCGGCGGTTTGTCGGGCGATGAAGAAGGACTGGCCGGCGCAACCGCGAAGCAATCGCGCGCGGCGGTCGACGAAGCGGATCTGGTTTTATTCGTTGTCGATGGCCGTGAAGGCCCGAGCGCCATGGATCAAAACATCCTGCCCTGGCTGCGCCGCAGCGGCAAGCAGATCGTGCTGGTCGTGAATAAAACCGACGGCGTGGATGAAACTGCCGCCGTCAACGAATTTTCGCGCTTCGGCATCGAAACAAAAATAGCGACAGCTACCGCGCATCAACGCGGCATTCCGCAATTGCTCGAAGTCATCAAATCGAAACTGCCTCAGCCTTCCAAGGAAGATGCTGATGCTTCAAGCGAAACCGATCCGGACGAAATTCGCCTGGCATTCATCGGTCGCCCGAATGTCGGCAAGTCGACCTTGGTCAATCGTTTGCTCGGAGAAGAGCGCGTCATTGCCTCCGATGTGCCCGGTACGACGCGCGATTCCATTTCGGTCGACATGGTTCGCGATGGCAAAAAATACAAACTTATCGACACCGCCGGGTTACGCCGCCGCTCGAAAGTCGAAGAAGCGGTAGAAATTTTCAGCACGTTCAAGACGCTGCAATCGATAGAAACCGCACAGGTATCAGTCGTCATGCTCGATGCTGGCGAAGGCGTTACCGAACAGGATGCAACTGTTCTTGGCCATGTACTTGAAGCAGGTAGGGCATTGGTTATCGCCGTCAATAAGTGGGATGGACAGAGTTCATACCAACGCGACCAGACGATGGGCATGCTCGAACGTAAACTGTCGTTCTGCACCTGGGCAGAACGCGTGACGATTTCGGCCAAGCACGGTACCGGGATGCTGGAATTGTTCAAGGCGATCAATCGCGCCCATGAATCGGCAACCCGCGTTTTCGGTACTTCAGAAGTCAACAAGGCGCTGGAAATAGCGACTGAAACCAATCCACCACCGGTTCAAAATGGCCACGTAGCTAAACTGCGCTTCGTGCATCCGGGCGGCACTAATCCGCCAACCTTCATCGTGCATGGCACACGTCTGAAAAAATTACCGGAAAGCTATAAACGCTATCTCGAAAACTTTTTCCGCAAACGTTTCAAACTCAGCGGCACGCCGGTGCAATTCATCTACAAGGAAGGCGTGAATCCGTTTGAAGGCAAGAAGAACGTGCTTACCGAAAAACAGGTCAAGTCACGCCAACGTTTGATGAGACACGCCAAGCGCAAGTGAAGTTTTACGAAAGCATCAGTCTCGGCATATTGGCGGGAGGTCGTGGTTCGCGCCTGAATGGTGCGGACAAAGCCTTTGTCCGCCATGAAGATAAATTCCTCTGCGAACGCATTCTGGACAGACTTCAGATGCGCTTCGCCGGGAAATACATCAGTGCCCGCGAACCGGATGAGCGTTATGCGGCAATGAATATTAATCCCGTGTTCGACAAGCGCACCGCGTTTTCTGGACCGCTTGCTGGTATTGAGGCATTGCTGGATGCCTGCGAGAGCGAATACCTGTTGACCATTCCAGTCGATATCAAAAATGTCCCTGTGAAGCTGATTGAACAATGGCTCGATTATCCGGAAGCACCCGGCACTCAGCTACGCGACAGCGAAGGTATGCAACCATTGTTTGCCTTATGGCATGTCGACAGTTGCCTGTCCACCGTTAGACAGGCGCTTGATGGGCAGGAAAAAGCTGTTCATTCAGTACTTGCGAAATTAAATTTCAAAATTATTGTCCGCACCGACATCCAAATCGGTAATCTAAACACCCCCGAAGATTTTAATACCCTGTGAACTCGACATATCCGCAAAGAATCAGTTTTTCCGACGCACAGACCATCATTGACGATGTCGCTGCTGCGAATCGTTTAGGTGTCGAACGCGTACCGCTGGCGCGTTCATTGAACCGTGTTTTGGCGGAGGACATCATTGCAACGGTCACATTGCCAAACTTTGATAATGCTGCCATGGATGGTTACGCACTGCGTGCGGAAGACCTTAACGAATACGCTAAAACCGGCTTCGAAATCATCGGCGAACAATTCGCTGGGCCGCCAAAAGGTTTTGTGATTGAAAAAGGCCAATGTGTCCGCATTACGACGGGTGCGATGTTGCCCGAAGGCACAGACACCATTGCGATCAAGGAAGACAGCAGCGAAGAGCAGGGCAGCGTGAAATTCCATGCGCCGGTCAAGTTCGGCTCCAATATTCGACGTGCCGGTGAAGATGTCGCCATCGATGACAATATCGCGAAAGCCGGGCAGGTATTGAAAGCCGCGAGAATCAGTCTGCTCGCGGCGGTGGGTTTGCATGATGTTGCTTGCGCCACACGCCCGACCGTCGCCATCTTTACCAGTGGCGATGAACTGCAAGCTCCGGGACAACCACTACAGGCAGGCCAGATTTATGACAGCAATCGCGTGTTGCTGCAAAATTTGTTGATCGCCGAAGGCCTGGAACCCGTTGCCTGGCCGGTCTTGCCGGATGATCCTGCTCGTATCGAAACCGCATTGCGGGACGCCGCGTTTTCATTCGACGTCGTTATTACTTGCGGCGGCGTATCCGCCGGCGAAAAAGATTATTTGCCTGCGTTTCTGGAACAACACGGGCAAATCCATTTCTGGAAAGTCCGCATGAAACCCGGTATGCCATTGTTGTTTGGCCAAGTCGGCAAGACTTTGTTTTTGGGCTTGCCCGGCAACCCGGTTTCCGTGCTGGCAACATTTTTAAGTCTCGGCCGCCGTTTGCTGGACGGGCTTCAGGGCAGGGCAGAACCACGAAGCTTGTTGCGTGCCCAGCTATCGCAAAGTATCAGCAAGCAACACGCAAGACTGGAATTCATGCGCGGCGATTTGCATATCGACAATCAGGGCATGATTTCGGTTACACCGAACGCCGCCACCGGATCACATCGACTGCGTGCAGCCGCTGAATCGAATGCCCTCATCATGTTGCCTGAAGGCGAAGGCAATATTGCCGCCGGTGCCATGATGCGCGTTTTGCCATATGGCCGCTGGTTGTCCTGATTCGATGAAAAACATCATCACCGACATCACACCTGTACAAGCGGTTTCCATGCAGGTCGATGGCGCGATGCTGATTGATGTGCGCGAACCCGATGAACATGCACTGGGCTTGCCCAGGAACGCATTGGCGATTCCGAGAGCAAGACTGGAACAGGATCCGACTGCGTATATCCCGAATTACAATCACAAGGTGTTGCTGATCTGCGGCAGTGGCATGCGTTCGATGTTGGCGGCAGAAAAACTTGCCGCACTTGGCTATAGCAATTTATTCAATGTACTCGGTGGATTCCAGCGCTGGTCAACGGAACAATTGCCACGCGAACATAACAATCTCGATCAGGATTTTACCGAACGTTACGCAAGGCATTTGCGCCTGCCGCAAGTTGGCATCGATGGGCAGAAAAAGCTGGAGCAGGCACATATCGTGCTGATCGGGGCAGGTGGCTTGGGTTCACCCGCTGCTTATTATCTAGCTGCTGCGGGTGTCGGAAATATCACCATTATCGATAACGATTTTGTTGATAAAAGTAATCTGCAACGGCAAATCCTGCATACCGAGGCGAGTATCGGAAGCCCCAAAGTGGATTCGGCTGCTGCAAGCATGCATGCATTGAATCCAAGGATAAAAATCCGGACGCAGCAAGCCAGATTGGATGCCGACAATGTTCGCAGCATCATTGCGGACGCTGACGTCGTCATTGATGGTTCGGATAATTTCCCAACCCGCTATTTATTGAACGATGCCTGCGTCGAATTGGCCAAGCCGCTGGTGTATGCCGCCGTCCAACGTTTCAGCGGGCAAATAAGCGTTTTCGATGCCGGTCGCCAGCGTGGTTCGGCGCCATGTTATCGCTGCCTGTTTCCCGAAGCACCCAATGGCGAAGATGCACCGAATTGTGCCGAAGCAGGCGTGCTTGGCGTGCTGCCGGGCGTGATGGGTTTGCTGCAAGCTACCGAAGCCATCAAGATCATTCTTGGTATTGGCATCACTCTCAGTGGCCGTTTGCTGCAGTTCGATGCGCTGTCGATGCGATTCAGCGAACTTCGTATTCCCGTGGACGAAAAATGTCCATGTTGCGGCATTTCAAATCACTGACATACTTCGGGACATGGCCGATAACGACAACGAAAAACCTTTCCAGATACTATCGCTCGCAGGCGGCGGTTATCTCGGTTTGTACACCGCCGGAGTATTGGCAGAACTGGAAGAGCAGGTTGGTGAACCATTGGGACGCCGCTTCAATTTGATCGCCGGCACCTCGGTCGGTGGAATCCTCGCCATCGCCCTTGCCTACGAAATCCCGATGGCCAAGATCAAGCAGCTATTCCTGGAAAACGGTACCAAGATATTTTCCGGCCGCTCCTTGCCGACAAATCCCGTTTCCCGGTTGAGGGATCTCACACGTTCGGTCCTCGGGCCCAAATACAACGGTATCGCACTGAACAAGGCTCTGGTTACTCATTTGGGCCGCAAAACGCTCGGTGAAGCCATACATCCGATTGTTGTACCAGCGGTCAACATCACCAACTGCACCACTAAAGTATTCAAGACGCCGCATGCGTCAGGTTCCCGTGGCGACGAAGGCATCCGTGCGGCCAGCGTAGCCATGGCCACATCGGCCGCGCCGACTTATTTTCCGTCGATAAAGATCGGTAGCGAGCTTTACGCCGACGGCGGCATGTTCGCTGTGGCCCCGGATTTGATCGCCATGCACGAGGCGGAGAATTTCATGAAGGTTTCGCCTTCAAGAATCAGGATGCTGTCCATTGGCACAGCGACCGCAAATTACAGACCCATGAGCAAGCTCAGTGAAAAAGACGGCGCCGTCGAATGGCTGTCCGATGGCCGTTTGATCCTGTCGCTAATATCGGTCCAGCAACAGCATGTGCAATCGATGATGGAAGACCAATTGCGTGATCGGTATTTGCATCTGGATGCAGACTGGCCGGTTGACGCAGAACTTGGAATAGATATCGCCACACCGGAAGCCGCCAGAATATTGCTGAGATTAGCCTCGGAGACATTGAGGCAGCCTAAGATAGGGGTACAGCCGAGATACGTGTAAAATTAGGGCAGAAAATCATAATTCCTGACAAATATCAATAGTTTAGAGGATATTTTTTTTTGTACTAAATGCCGACTAAGTAGGCGCGTCATCGTCTAAATTGATATCGGCTTCATAAGGCGAGGGAAGAGCGTCGAAGTCAATATTGTAGTCGCCGAAGCGTTTTACATGGATCGTCACATAGGGGCTTAGTACGGCCACATCTTCCTTGCGGATTTTCCATCCGTCTCGAATAAGTTTTTTGATTATCCTCGTTTGCTCCACGACGTTATAGAACACAACAGCATTGGCGACCATATCGTTGTACTTTATAGCCTTCTCCTGTTCGACAGGATCGTTTTCACCTATGACCCCTTCGCCGCCAAAGAACAGATACTTGGCAAAACCGTTGTAGGATTCCACTTTGTTAGTTGAAGCCGTAATTTGCTCGCGCAGGTCGCGGTCAGAAATATACTGAAGCAGGAAAAGTGTGCGGACTGCCGTGCCAAGTGCCTTGAAGGCATGGTAGAGCCGGTTCTTGCGGCTAAAGTTACCAAGCTTACGCAATAAAGTCGACGCTGCAATTTTTCCTGCCTTAATGGACAAGACTACCTGCATGATGTCTTTCCAGTGGAGCTCGATGAGATCCCAGTCCACGGTTTCGCGGAACAGAGCATCAATGTGGTCATACTGATCATCGTGATCTGGCCGAAAAAACCGGTATTCGCGCCAATTGCGGATACGCGGCATGAGTTGAATTCCCAGCAGATACGATAAACCGAAGACGGGAAGCGATTGCCCCTGGGTGTCGGCATGAATGCGTTCTGGTTGAATATCAGATGTGTTTTTCAATAATCCATCAATAATATAGACCGCTTCCCAAACACCGCATGGGATAAAGTGGGAGAAGAGGGCTACATATGTATCGCTCACATGGTGGTAGGCAATGCCGCCATATCCGCCATAGCGTATGTGATAAGACGCCAGTAAATTTTGGTCGTAAAGATCGTATTTGGTTCCATCGGCCGCAGCACTTTTTCCATCGCCCCAGAATTTCGGTAGCTGTAGATTTGCATAGCTGTTGATGACGTCGCGACTGGCTGCTGCCAGTTTGTTCGAGTCGACGTGACGCCGATTCACGAATGAAAGCATGTGCGCCGTAACTTCACCACGAAGGTGGCGTGCTGCCTGCGCGGGGCCTAGATTGCAGCCATAGGTAAAAGCAGTTAACACGTAGCGCTCGTTGGGCTGGTCAATTTTAGCATCGGAGCCTGACAGCGGACCAAAATGCCGCGTCCACCCGGTCCAATGAGCGACATCGCAGAGTATCTCGATCACGCTTCTCTCAGGCATACGGTTTAAAATCGCGGTCTCAAGTGCTCGCGCCGCAGTCGTTACCTCTTTGGCTTTGCTCCGTTTGAGTATTGGTATCCCTTGGTCATCGATGACCATGTGGTTATTTTCCAAATAACCGCGATCAGTCAAATCCGCTAGCTGTGTCAGTTTCGCCTGCAGCTCTTGGACAAACTCTGCCGATGTGGCTGGAAAACTTAACTGTTCGCAATAGTTCGCAAGAAGTGGTTCACATTGATCCCATGGTAATAACTGCACGCGGTAGTCCGAGTAGGCTTCGGATCCTTCGACGGCGATATCACCGGATTTGAGCTCATTTGCCAGTGCAGAAAATACACAAACCTCAAAGTGGCGACGATGAAAACGCTCCTCGCCATTTTCAGCATGGCTAATGATGGTGTTGCGCCAAAGTTGCGTGGTAAACGACAAGTCCACCGGATGTTCCAACCACTCTCCGCGAGCCCGCTCGTTTGAGAGCACGAGTTCGATGGCGTTCATTAGAGACGGATCTTCGGTGGTGGTACTTAGATTGAGTAGCCGAATCATTCGCAAAATGACCGCACGATGCGATTTATAGAACGGCCACAGCAACGGTAAGTAGTTGTCCCCACTGTAAGCGTTGATGGAGATGCAATCGTCCAGCAAGGCTTTAACGCCGCCACGAGCGCCAACCAGTTGACGTATTTCTCGCCCTGCATCAGCATCGCCTGGATGCGTATCCAGGACGCGGACGACGTCCGTCATGGTCGCCACAATCACATCTGCCTTGTCACGAAATTGATCGCGTAACCGTTCCAGCTCTTCTTTGCCCCGGTTATGAATTTTCGCCATGCGTTTAATAAACATTTCCACCAGGTAATCACGGCTTTGTACGCGGGCACGATGAATCAAGCACAGCAAAAGCGCGTGGCGTTTTGGTGGGGTAAAGTCGCGCAGCTCTGAAGCGTCAAGCACTCGCGCTTCGGCCGCAAAGTGGCGCCGTTTAAGATCTGGAATGTCGTTCAAATGCGCTTCACTACCGACCATCGCGTCGAGGCCGGCAATATGGTCAAGCAAATCTTGAAAGTGGGTTAACGAACCGCGTTTAGGAAGTCGTTTGAGGGCATGCAGCGGACTCTTTGTGCGATTGTCGGCGACCACTAACAAGTCATCCAGTCGCTGCTTCTCATCTGTTGTGAGTCGCGCTGCGATTTGGGTAAAGTAGCGACCGTTAATAAGCGAACGAATTCGGCGACCCAGTCTATCCAAGGTGGAAAATGCGGGGAGTTCGATACGTTCATGCACTAAAGCTGCAATACCGACATTAATGAGGTCGGCAGGGTTGTCCATCACTGCGGACGCTTCTGTAATAGCGTTTGCGGCGATTTTCAGCCCTCTTTTTTCATACGCAAAGACACGTAAGTAGTCACGAATGTGACGCTGATAGCGATAGAGTGTTTTTAGGTCAACAACGGCTGGCTTAACCGGTTGCCTTAGCTTCATGGCGGTCCGCACATGCCGTACGATGGCGATGGGGATGTCTTCTAGTGAGGCGAAGTAGCCCAAACGTTGAAACGCCTTCAGAAGAAGAGCAAAAGTTAATCGGTGAGGAGGGCTTTTCACGCGATCTGCAACAAAAATAAGCTCAGCATCGTTTGGTGTAAATGCAGTCACCAATTCGCGAACGACAGGATTACGTTTTAACTGGGGGTAGGCGGTACGTTCGACGGCAGCCATGGGCAATTAATCCACGGCATTTATTAAAACGGATGCACAAACATCTGTACGCATCAGTTCAATAGAGCTGAATACATGAGGGTAAAACGGGGCTGCTTTGGCAGCGAAATCTTTTTTCATCTTAGGTTCCTTAAAAAGCCCGCAAACCGATCTCCCAACTAGATGCTGGGGCCAAATTCGGGACAAATGGGGACGTCATCCCGACTTTTAATGCCTCGGGACAGTTGACGGTGATCGGAAAATAAGAGAACCTTCTAAGCGAGTGCTGCTTGTCTAGTTCTCCACCCCCGTTCTCAGCGGGGGTTTTTATTTTCCGGCGCTACGACTTACATAACGTCGGCATCATGGCGACCTCCTTTTCGTTGGATGTTTTTAAGTGCCGTTTTCGTACCGGGTGCCTGGGATGGAAGCTGTCTGTCGGGCTTTTCCCCGGAGCTCGATTGCAACGCCAGCCAATCGGCAACGTCCCGCGTGAGCGCAAATCGGCCACGGCGACCTGGAATCGTGAATAAGGCCAGAGATACTTGACCTCGTGCGACCGATTGTCGAAGGGCGCTGGTAGTTGGAAATCCCAGTGCCTGAGCCAACGCTTCGCCGCCAACGACCGGGCCCCAATGACTCAGCAGTTGGTCGTGCAAGCTATCGCGGCTGGTTTTGCTTCGCATCGGCGGGTAATTCTTTGTAGCGTGAAAATACGCTTGTATAGGGTGCAAAAACTCAACAGTTTTCACCATGGCGGCAAATTCGATGAGTTTCTGTTCTTATTTCAAGGTAAATTTGCTAATTTTTCGCCATTTATACACGCATAATATGACTATAATTGCGTGTTGTTAATGTCCCGTAAGCCTTTGAATCGGTAGTTAGGCCAGAAATGCAAATATGAGTTGTTCACCATAATGTCGAAATGATGCTGCCCAAATCTTCCAAAAAAGAACCTGATCAGGATGCCGACGTCGAAAAGGTGCTAGCGGTGACGATCTGGATGGAAGAGTTCCTGGTCGAGACTGGCAAAAAAACGGGATATGCCTCGGAAGAGAGCTATCGCAAGGACCGCATGCGTCCGAGAAAGGATGGCGCCGGGAAAAGTACGAGTGGACTTTTTGATCGTTATGCACGTGGTGACAGCTCACCAAAAGGTTGGCAGCTTCAGTGGTTGTTTGAGTTAGCCCCGAAAAGCTCTCGACGATTGAGTTCAGTGCTGCTGAGGGTGATGCGAAAGCCTGTCACCGACTCGTCTGATGCCTATGACAAATATATAGAAATCTCCCCGCATTTGTCCTGCAAGCTGTTCGTCGAAGGCTATCCCGACGAAGACGGCTTTATAAGGGACAGAGAGATTACCCGGCGCCTCCTTACCGATCTCATTGTGCAAGGCAGCGAGCATTCCTTGGCGACGCTCTTGATTTTCATTGCCCAGGAAAATTACGCCGATGAGCAATACGAGTATGAAGATTTGGATTACGACAAAGAGAGCTATTTACGCAGGCGGCAACAACTCGTACTGGCCGCTTGTCATTGCTTGGTGTTCTTATTAACAACAGGACAATTTCGTCCAGTACGCACAGCATTAGTAGCTCGAATCAGGCAACGCTACCTGGACTTGCCGGGGCCACCTGAAAAAAAACTGCTACTCGATCGCTACGATTTTATCGCGATAGCGGACGCGGTTTCCCTTCTGAAGACGAAAGCTTTAGCGTCAGGCAAGCTCGTTAAAACAGCGGTAAGTCATCGGAAATTTTTCCGTGATGTCTTGGCGGGCGAGTATGGTTCGGACATTACGCAACTTATGCATGTCCCTTTTGCTACTCCCGATGGGAAGAGTCACGATCCGCTTTTACGCGAGCGCTTCAGTCCCCGTCCGATTGAGCTGGAAGTTTTCCGAGAGCGCAAAGGAGTGGTGCGCCAGCTTCACTTTGGATCGATAGCGCGTTCGATTCTGAAAGCTGGTTTGGCGGGCTATTGGGTCGATCAATACCCCGTAACGACTGAAGGTACCTAGGAAGGCGGCGGAAAGCCTATTCAGCGCAAAAGAAGTTCATGCCGACTGACTAGATGCCCGCCAATTTCAACAAGTCTGAGGCCTTGGTTTTAAGGCCTTTAGCCACACGCCACAGGGTTTGCAGGGTTAAATTGCGCTCGCCGCGTTCCAAAGAGGAGTAGTAGGCCCGGTGCATGCCAATGCTATCGGCGAAGGTCTCTTGGCTATAGCCCAATTCCAATCGGCGAGTTCGCAAAGCTGTCCCCACCTTCAATTTCAGCATATTTTCGTCCATCGGACGAATTTAGGCCGCTGCTACTTTTAAGACTACGCCTATATGTGTAGTCTATATATATGTATCATTTACGGGAGAGCCTACCATGGCGCTTTATCTGGTGGATCCAGCCCTAGAATTGTCGATTGAATTGCCAGTTTCAGAGCCTGTCGAGAGGGCTTTGGCCATTCAATGGGAGCGTCTACATGATGGCATCACAAGGGATAACTTCTGTCGTCGTATGGCACAACAATTGGAATCGGTCATACCGGATTCGATTGACTGGGACATCAAAGAGCCAACACCGGCACAGATGTCCTATGCGCTCATTATTTCGAAACAATTAGGGATTGCATTGCCATCGGAAGCAGTACGTTATCGTGGTCATATGCATCAATTTTTGGAAGAACACACACCCATCTTGAGGGCACGTAGCGGGACAGTTAGTACTCCGCCGTCGAAATCGTAACTCATTGGTGGCAGTTATGACCGTTGTAACAATGCCTTCAGTCGATAGCCAGCCTGACATCGTCTTGACCGACTGGTCAGTCGTGCGGATATCGGCCGAGAATCAACATTGGGATGTCATTCTGGGTTGGTGCGAGTTGAATCGTTGTGGGCGAGTGACAACGCCTGTGATGGAGTTCGATGGCGAGCGGGGCATTGCGATAACACGCAGTGGCCGCCGTTACCAACTTGCCGGACCGCCTGGAAAGTGCGATGACGCTTCATATGTCTACCAACAAACTTTTGGGCACATTCCCCATAAGCGTCAGGATATTACGGTGCAATATGTTGCGCAGATTAACCGTCAGGACTCGCCCTAAATCGAAATTATGGTGCTTTATGACAAAAACCATAATTATGGTTCGCGCCATAATTCACCATAATTTTGGCGCCAAGCCCTAAAGTTGGCTTACCAAGTGGGTAGGAGATCGGGTTCCAGAATCAATTCGATTTCGTCCTGGTCCACTTGCCGCTGGTCAACGAGTGTTTCCGCAAGCGAGACCACTCGCGGCCAAAAGTTCGGATGGAGTCGGTCAGCTAGTTTTATCGCTTCCTTCATGAATAGGGTATCCATCTCTGCAGGCCATGTGCCGTCAGGCTCCATGAAGTCGCCTTTAAAAAATTGCTGTTTATCGCCAGAGGCGTGTTTCATGGCCTGTTGAACAAACGCCGATTCCGTAATTACCGCGCCAGTGGAATCGACAATGTAGTCGGCTTTAAAAAGAAGATATTCAATAGCGAAACCACCCAATGCAATGCGCGAACGCGTGGTCGCCGTAATGCTCAAGTTGGCTCGCGTTTCGCTACGAAGGGAGCCAGGAGTGAAGACGATGGTGTTCGCATAGCGGCCAAAAAGATAGGCAAAGAACACATGGCCGACCTCATGCAATGCCACATAGAAATCATCTTCCATCGTTATTTTTTTCTGAAGCATACTTCTATCCTGGATTCACAATGGAACATACTCAGTAGCGTCAGAAATGATACTGATCGCAAGGGGCGAAATCATTAAGGCTTTAAGTCAGGCGGTACGAGGCCCAAACAAGATCAATGCCGCTCCGACCAAACAAACGCCGGCGCCAATAAAATCCCAGCGGTCGGGACGCATCCCTTCGACAAAAAACATCCAGGCTAGTGATGCGCCTATGTAGATGCCGCCATAGGCAGCATAGGCCCGCCCCGCCGTTTCGGTTTCGACGAGGGTTAGCAACCATGCGAAGCAGGCCAGCGAAATCATCCCGGCCAGTGCCAGCCAAGCGCTTCGATCATGTCGAAGCCATGTCCAAAATGCATAGCAGCCACCGATTTCCGCCAGCGCCGCACCGACATAAATAGCGAAAACTTTTGCCGTAACCATATTCATACGCTCCGCTTCAATTATGCCCGTGAGTATTTTTCTTGGCGGCTGATGGTGAGCAGCAGAAAGTACCTGGAGCAATAACCGCGAGCTCTTCAAGAATGACGCATTCCGGTCCCGGTCCGCCCACACAGCGTTGATCGCAGCGTTCAACAAAACCGGCGATGCTTCGTTCGAGTTCCTGCAGCTCACTCAGCTTTTTTCGGACAGCAATTAAATGCTCCTGGGCAAGGTCGCGAACTTCGGTACAAGAACGGTCTTGATCTTGAACCAATGTGGTTAGTAATCGGACTTGTTCAATCGGAAACCCAAACTCGCGACATCGACGGATAAACGTCAATCGTTCGGCGTCACTCGAACCATAAATACGTTGGCTGCCTTCTTGTCGCAACGGTCGTGGCAGTAATCCGATCTGTTCGTAATAGCGAATCGTCGGTGCCGTCGTGCCGGTCAGCTCGGCCAGGGCGCCAATCTTTAAGGATGCAGAAGTCATAAACCGCTTGAACCTCAAGTTACTTGAGGATTTAGCATACCTGCAATCTGTCTCCTGGAGTAGTTCGATGATTGTAGATGACCCCACAACCCACGCTCCCGTTTGTTCTCTGGAAGGCAAGGATTTTCAGGAGCGGATCCTCTGGATTGCGGCTATCAACCGCCAGTATTTGCGGAAAGCACACGAAGACGGGCTGCGGCTTATTCTGGACTATGATCCGGGGGCCAAGAACGATATAGAACAGATGATCGAGCGTGAGCGGATTTGCTGCAGTTTTCTGGGTTTTGATCTTGCAACCGATGGCGATAGCGTCGTCTTGACCATCGAGGTTCCTACGTCATTGCAGAAACGGGCGGAATCCTTGTTGGAACCGTTTCGGCCCGATTCCAAAGCCGGATCAGGTACAAGTTGCTGCGGTGCTTGCGATACCCCTTCGCCTATAGAAGATGTTGCGGACAACGAACCAACCACCAGCAGACGCTGGTTCGGAGCCAAGGCCTTAACAGCCGCGACGGCAGTCGTCGCGTGCGGTGCCTGTTGTCTGCTTCCGATTGCATTGCCTGCCATCACTCTGTCATCGGCAGGCGGATTACTCGCCTGGATCGGCGGCGCATTCATCTGGGCAAAAGTCGTTGCCATTGCGGCAGTTCTTATCAGCTGGTTTTACGTTTATCGGCAATCGGCCAGAGCGAAAGCCAAACCGGCGAAAGCGACTCTTTGGATGATGAGCGGCGCGACAGTTTTACTAAGCGCTGCATTGTTTTGGCCGAAAATCGAAGCGGCGTTGGTGTCAGTGGTGAATTGTTAGGCGACCAATAGGGCATATTACGCGATAGTGTCATCGAGTTTGCGCCCAACTCGCTTAGAATGGCCGTTATCGGGTCTTGCTTTGAAATACTTTCTTTTAGGTCTTATGCAAACTTCCGGCGTTTCTTTGTTTCAGGGCATCCCTCATCTCCAATCCTCGCTGATGGGATTTTTGTTGATTGCTTCTGCCCCGACTTTCGCGGTGACATCAAATAGTGTCACCACCGACCATGTCACTGCACAGCTGATCTCCGAACAAACACACATTATCCCAGGTCAACCTGCGGCGATTGCCCTTCAAATTATTGCCGTACCGCATTGGCATACCTATTGGCGAAATCCCGGCGATGCTGGATTGCCTACCAGTATCAAATGGACGCTCCCACTTGGCGCCACGATGGGCGATATCCAATGGCCGGCACCACAACGCTTGCCTTATGGCCCATTGACGAATTTTGGGTACGAAGGCGAGGTTTTGCTGATATCGGATTTCAAGTTGCCGGCAGAATATGACCAGCCAAATGTCACGCTGTCCGCGAAAGGCAAATGGTTGGTGTGCAAGGACATCTGTATTCCCGAGTCCGGCGATTTTACGTTGACCCTACCGGTAGTTTTGCCTGGCACGCGCTTAGAATCGGAGCACAATGCGAAAGCGGGGTTCGCTCTAACACGATCACTCCTGCCAATCCGAAAATCAGACTGGCGTATCCATGCGGAGCCGACCAACACCGGCGCCAAAATAACCCTGCATGTTCCTGATGACATTGGAGAACTGGCCGCCGCCTCGTATTTCCCTTACGAAGAAGGCAGCATCGAGCCGAGCAAGCCGCAACCTTTTCGAAGCATGAGCCACAATGTCTACGAACTGGAGGTGCAGAGTGCGGATCAAACCAACCCAACACTGGCAAATCTGAAAGGCGTATTGGTCACCAAGGGCATGGATATGGATGACAAAGTCCAGGTGGTCGAATTTGAAACTCCGGTTCTCATTGGAAATTCGCAAAATACACCATCATCGAGCCTGTCACTTGTTGGCGTAGCAGGCGTAGCAGGCGTAGCCAGCGTTATTTTTCTTTTTCTTTTATTTATGGTTTTCGTACGTCGACGGAACCGCCGTCATTCATGAGAAGTCATCAAACACATCATTGATGCTTATCTTTTACTATTCGCCATTACTGAAAGGCTCCCCCATGATCCGTGCTCTCATCGCCACCCTTGTTCTCGCGTTTACGATTTCAACCTCTGGTGCTGTTTCGGCGGCCGCTTCCGTGGGCCAGCCCGCACCCGCGTTCACCGCCGTTAATAGCAACGGCAAGCCCGTCATGCTTTCCAAATTGCGTGGAAAATTTGTCGTGCTGGAGTGGTTCAATCCCGGCTGCCCATTCACGCAAAAGCATTACAACAGCAACAATATGCAATCACTGCAAAAAAACTACGGCGCGAAGGGCGTGACCTGGCTGTCGGTGAATACGACCTCGGGACCTGCCGATGCGAAAGCGATTAATGCGTGGGAAAAGAAAATGAAAGCAACTCCGAAAGCAGTCCTGCTGGATTCCGATACCAGCCTGGCGCGCTTATACGGTGCGAAGACAACACCACACCTGTTTGTGATTAATCCGCAAGGGACCGTGATTTATGCAGGTGCTATCGACGACATACGCAGTGCCGATGTAGAAGATATTAAAGGGGCTAAAAATTACGTCAGCACCGCATTGAATGAAGCCCTTGCAGGTAAAGCCGTGACGACGGCTTCAACGCAGCCCTACGGCTGTTCGGTTAAATATAATTAATTGGACAGCATCAAACTACAGCAGAGAAATCAGCCAAAATGCAATGAACCCGGCAAAGAGTACCAGCATGGAATAGGACTTTTCCTCATGCTCATGGGCTTCTATTAAAAGCTCTTCGGTGACCAAATACAAAAGAGCCGCAGCACTAAACGCCAGGGCAATGGCGATGGTGGTGTTAGATGTGCCTGACAAGAAGTAATAACCAAGACCTCCACTGATTAAAATGGTGAGGCTGAGCCCTGCGGTAATACAAAATACCCGCGTACCTTTGATGGTATCCGAGATAAGTGACATGCCCAAAAATAGCATTTCCACCGACAAACCCAGTGCTAACGCAAAACCTACTTTCTGTCCTGCTGCGAAGCCTGCACCAATCGTTACGCCATCCAGAGCAGCGTCAATAAATACAGTAATGATGAGACCATAGTTGATTCGTTGCAGTGCCGTTTGCGACTGACCGCCTGCCTCTAGGCGCTCTCCCAACATTTTAACGCCATACATAAACATCACACCCAGCGTAAAGCTACCGATGAGCATATAAGGCGGAGCGCCTGCGCTTAGCATTTCGGGAAACACTTCAACCATCATCGCGGCCAGAATGATCCCAGCTGCAAGATGTTGCACCAAAGAAATTAATGGTTTTCCGGGATGCCAAAAGGCAGTGAGTATGCCACCCAGCATCATGACAATTGCGGGTAGTGCTAGCCAAAAATAAGTATTACTCATCAAACATGCACCTCATAACTGGGTTGATTGACTAAAAGCGAGTACTCACGTTGCTAAAAATATTCTAAATAAGAAACTCGATAAAGCCTAACAACCAAAACAATGAACCGACACGTGATGGCGTGCTCGAATGCAATGTTTGCACGGAGGTCCCATTGATTGCCTATTGAGCCTCACGGAACAGGCACCCCCTGATCTTAATGCGCACCGTGACCCTCGGGTTCTTCCACATGAAATGCCAAATCTTCTGACTGATCGCCTAACTGCAATCGTAATGTGGCTGAAAATTCGTGCGGCTCTGCAGGAGCAAGACTACTTAAGTACTGTTTTGGATCGCTCTGCGTTGCCTGTAACTCCAGTCGTTCTATCTGGTCATTACCGCGTTCGATAATGATGGTTGCCCGGAGGCCATCGATGACTTGCGATGCCATAAATTGCATCCGCTCTCCCTCCGGCGTGTCGATAATCACAAGAATGCCCTCAGCCAGTTTTCCTTGGACAGTAACCGGAGCTGGCGCATGATGCTGATGATGGCTTTTCCCGCTGTGATCGACCCTTTCCTCGGTTGATGCAGAATCGTAGGGGCGTACCCGGATACGCGCTGATGCGAGCGCGGGAACGTGATCGAACAATTCGTGCTCGAACTGGGCGGCAATGGCATCCGCATCTTTCAATGACACGTTTCCGTCCAATGCAACATCGAGCTCGGCGTTCAGTCGATGACCAATCCAGCGAGCGCGCACATCCAATACCTGGCGAATGCCGGGAATATGCTCGGCGGCATGGCGTATTTCGCTAGTGACTTCTGGCTCAACACCATCAAGCATGCGCGTGAAGACCGCTTTGCTCGATTGCCAGACAATGCCTAAAATCGCGATCGTAATGATCAAGCCGATGATGGGGTCAGCCAGCGGAAAACCCAGATAGACCCCCAGCGCGCCAATGACCACGGCCAGACTGGTCAATCCATCGGTACGTGCATGGTAGCCATCGGCGATCAACGCGGCACTGTTGATTTTCCTGCCCACGCGGATACGAAAGACCGCAACCACTTCGTTGCCAACAAAGCCAATGAAACCGGCTATCGCAATCCAGCCAAGATTGAGGACTGCTTGCGGATGAATTAGGCGACTGATCGCTTCATAGCCTGCAATGAGAGCACTCACCAGAATGATTATTACGATGGCTACACCCGCCAAATCCTCAACTCGACCGTAGCCGTAAGTGAAGCGCAGGCTGGGTTTGCGACGCGCTAGCATGAAGGCAATCCACAGCGGGACGGCCGTTACGGCATCGCCTACGTTATGAATCATATCGGCCAGAAGGGCGACACTGCCCGTGGCCAATACCACGACAAATTGAAAGGCGGCGGTGATTGCCAAGATTGCAAACGACCATTTGATTGCCCAAATGCCTTGCGTGGTGGTGGCAATGGTGGGGTCGATGATGCCGTGGGTGTGGCCATGCCCCTTATCGGGAGATGCCCCATGCCCAGAATGTGCACCCCTGGTGAGCACATTCTCCGATTCGCCGAAACCTAACCAAGTCAGGGTGGCGCGCAATAGTGAGGGCTTGTTCATAGGTATTTGGTTATCTGTTTGAATTGCGCGACGGAATCGTGATCTTTGCGCGGAGAGGAGGTAGTCACGTTGGCGAGACAATGGTCGATATGGTCATGAATAAGGGTCTTCTTGGCTTGTACTACGGCACTTTCAATCGCCTGCAATTGCTGCGCAATATCCAGACAAGACCGCTCGCTTTGAATCATTTCGATAACTGCCTTGAGATGACCCTCCACCCGTTTCAGACGTTTGACGATATTCGGATGAGAAGCATGCGTTTCCATAGATTCAATATCCTATCCTAGGGGATACGATATTCGCATACTTCTTGCATCTAATGGGGCCTGCTTGTCCATTTCCCGGATATGCATCACCGACATGGTCATTGATTTATTGGTCATTGGGACTTGATTATGCCGTTCGCACCTCAATTTAAGTGATGAGATTCATCTTCGGGAAAACCTATGCAGTCAAAAGATCATTGGGAAAAGGTTTACACCACCAAATCTACTGATGCCGTAAGTTGGTTTCAGGAGCATGCGGAAAATTCATTGCGATTGATTCAGGAAACCGGCGTTGCCTTGGATGCCGGAATTATTGATATTGGCGGCGGCGCATCCACACTTGTGGATGACTTGCTTGCCAAAGGCTATTCAAACCTGAGTGTTCTGGATCTATCGGCTGCCGCCATGCTGGCTGCACAAAAACGACTGGGTGTTCAAGCCAGCCTTGTGAAATGGCTGGAAGCGGATATCACGAAAGTAGAATTTCCAGTTCATGCATTTGATGTCTGGCACGACAGAGCTGTATTTCACTTTCTGACCTCACCTGAAGATCGCAATGCCTATGTTCAAGCCGTGCTGCGTGCAGTGAAGCCTGGCGGCCATGTCATTGTGGCGACTTTTGCCGAGGATGGCCCGCTTCAGTGCAGCGGCCTTCCGGTAAAGCGCTACAACAAGGATGAACTGCATGCCGAATTCGGCGAGGCCTTTACGTTAACGCAACACGGAAAGGAATCGCATCACACCCCATTCGGCACGGTGCAGCAATTCACTTATTGCTACTGCCGAAAGCTGGTCTAAAAAAAGCCCTGACTAAACGCCAGGGCTTGATTGACCTGTAGATCAAAATTTCATTTTCTGTATTCGTACCGCGTTGATGATGGCTAGTAGCGCCACACCGACATCGGCAAACACCGCTTCCCACATCGTTGCCAAGCCGCCAGCGCCCAATATCAAAACAACCGCCTTGACCGCGAAGGCCAGCATGATGTTTTGCCAGACGATTTTTTTCGTCTGCTTACCAATATTGATCGCCATCGGAATCTTGCTGGGCATATCGTCTTGAATCACGACATCCGCAGTTTCTATGGTGGCATCGCTGCCGAGTCCGCCCATCGCAATGCCAACATCACTGAGAGCGACCACCGGAGCATCGTTGACACCATCGCCAACGAAGGCCACCGTTTCGCCGCGTGCCTTGATTTCTTTTACCTTGTTGACCTTATCTTCGGGCAACAAATCGCCATAAAAATTACTGATACCGAGTTTATCGGCAACAAACTTCACGACACTAGCCCTGTCACCACTTAGCATGGTGGCCTTGACGCCGAGTGCTCTAAGTTTCTCAAGGGTTAGCGGCGCATCTTCCTTGATGGTATCGGCGATGGTGATGTGCCCGATAAATTGTTTGTCATAGGCAATCGCAATCGTCGTGTAAACAATGCTTTCCGGCTCCAGATCATAGGCAATAGAAAATTTATCCATCAGCTTGAAGTTGCCGACGTACAGCATTTTGCCATTCACTTCGGCGACAAGACCGTGCCCGGAGATTTCTTCGACCTTATCGAGTTTGATCGAGGTATCCACGTCTCCGACATATTCGTGGATGGCCGATGCGACTGGATGCGTACTCTGGCTTTCCAGCGCGTTCACCATGGCCAGTATGTCGGCCTGATTAAACGCGGGCTTGAGAACGACTTCCTGAACCTTGAAGACGCCTTCGGTCATGGTGCCGGTTTTATCCATCACCACATTCTGCACATTAGCGATGATGTCCAGGAAATTACTGCCCTTGAACAAAATGCCGTTCCTGCTGGCCGCACCGATGCCGCCGAAATAGCCGAGCGGAATCGAGATCACCAAGGCGCAAGGACAAGAAATGACGAGGAACACCAATGCCCGGTACAGCCAATCCCGGAATTCGTAATGCTCGACAAATGCCATCGGCAACAGGCAAATACCAATGGCCAGAAAAACCACAATCGGCGTATATATTTTTGCAAACTTGCGGATAAATAATTCGGTCGGTGCTTTTTGAGCCGTGGCGTTTTGCACCAGCTCAAGAATCTTGCTTAGCTTGCTATCGGTATAGGCTGTGGTCACCTTGATCTGCGATACCGAATTGAGGTTGATCATACCCGCCAGTACCGTGTCGCCTTTAACCTTGGTATCAGGTTTGCTTTCGCCGGTAAGCGCGGCAGTATTGAAAGAAGCCGTTTCAGATAACAACTCGCCATCCAAGCCCAGCTTTTCGCCGGCCTTTAATTGAATGATATTACCGATAACAGCCGTGTCGGCCTTGATGGTTTTTGCCTGATTGTTTTCCAGAATCGTCACTTCGTCAGGACGTTGATCGAGCAAGGATTTGATATTCGCCTTGGCGCGCTTCACTGCCAATGTCTGGAAGACTTCACCGACGGCATAAAACAACATCACGGCCACGCCTTCGGGATACTCGCCTATGGAAAACGCGCCCACGGTGGCAAGGCCCATCAGAAAAAACTCGGAAAACACCTGGCCCTTGGTAATACTTTCAAACGCTTCTTTGAGTACGGGAAACCCCACCGGCACATAAGCGACGATGTACCAAACAATCCGAACCCAACCGGTAAACCAGCCGGGTTTCACATAAGAGTCCAGTGCAATGGCGACAAGCAATAGCGCTAGGCTGATAACGGCAGGCAAAAACATTTTCAGCAAGCTATCGCTGCCAGAACCATGGTCGTGTCCGTCATCGTCGGAATGACTATCGTGCTGGGCACTGCCAGTCTCGGGAGCATCATGTGCGCAACAACCATCACCGGCTTTAGGCGCGTGGCTGCGTTTTTCCGCTGCCTTGTGGCCATGGTCATGACCATCGTGATCGGAATGTCCGTCTTTCAATAAATTGGATGCTCCGGCCTTGGAATAGATTTTTTCTTCCTGCGTACAGCAAAGCTGCTTGCCGTCCTTGTCGTAGGTATGTTTGTGCGGCATGTCATTTCTTCCTGATGCGTTTTATTTCTAGCCTGTGCAGGCTGAATGTTTTTGAATGGCGGAATCGTTAACCGGAGAAGATACCGGGTGTCATCCTGCGAATGGATCGTCGTGAAAAGCAGCATTGAGCTGGCACATCATCGCTAGATCGAATGTCGCCGATACTTAGACGATGGGTGGTCTGAAGTTTGACCGGACCGTGATCTGGCTAAAGAAAATAGCAGAAGAAAAATAGCGTCTCTCCGGCTTCATAACGCCGGGCATGGTGATCAATGGCAGCACGGCAGCGGCGTGATGTGCATTGCAATCCGGACAATCCCCCAGATCCGGCGTTGCTGGACTGGATGCATCGGTCTTACTCACTGTTTGTAAAATGCCGTGCATCGGAGTGGCATTCGCTTGTGTCGCTTGCTGTTTGACGAAACCGTGGTGAGGGTTCACCCCGACACTAGCGAATACCACGACAAACAAGACGAAAATTAAGAATGGAAAGCCCGATGCTTTATTGAAGCGAGTAATTGATGACGAGACGGGGGCTTGCATGGCCCCAGTCTACTGATTGCTCCTGCTGTTATACAATTTCAGGCCGATAACGGACAGGAAAAGCCATGTCGCCAAGCGTGCTCGACGACATGACCGGAGCGTCAATTGCTTTCAAGCCCCCAAATCAAATGGGCATCCACGAGCAGCGTGTTATAGGACTTCAATGCACTGACCCTTGCATCCAAAGCCGAGTCAGCCGCTTCCACTGCTTGTCGGCGAGACAGCAACAATGTCTGCAAATCAACTTCGCCCAATGAATATGCGCGCTGGGTTAAATTGGCGCTCTCGCGAGTCTTGGCGGCGCTCTCTTCGGCTAAACGCCAGCGTTCGTAATTACCGATGGCATCGGCATAGGTTTCCGCCACTTCCATCTCGACCAGGCGTTGTTGACGATCACGCATCGCTCGCGCCGTGTTGACCTTGTTCAATGCAAAGCCCAATTGATGATTACGGTATCGACCCGGAATTGGAACGGAAAGACTGAAGCCAACAATTTTTTCATTGGAATACGCTTCCGATGCTGCAAATACGCCAACGGTCGGGTCGGGCAAACGATCAGCACGTGCGCGTGAGGCAGTCAGCTCGGCTTGATCGAGTTGAATTTGTGCGCGCTTGAGGGGGTCGCTAATGGCAAGGATGCGTGCTTTCCAGACATCCTCAGGTTCTTCAATATTGCCAGGCTCTGCTAATGCCAGTGGCTTTACATCGGCTCCAGGGAAACGAATTTTCAAACTTGCGAGCGCTTTGCGTTCTTCAGAAATGGCATTGCTCATTCGTCTGCGAATTTCGGCCGCATCAGCTTCAATGGCATTGACTTCAAGCGTGGAAGCATCACCCGCACGTTGGCGTAAGCGCACCACACGCAAGCTTTCTTCACCGAAAGTGATTTGCTCTTGCATCAGTTCACGCGCTCGCACTGCACCGGCCCATTGCGTGTAAAGCTCGACAAAATCGTGCGCCGCCGTTTGCAGAGCATCGCCATAACCGGCATCAGCCAGTTGCGTTTCTGCATTGGCGAGTTTTCGGTCCAGTAAACGTTTGTTTGGCAGCCGTATGGTTCGCTCTAGCTGAGCCGTGCGTTCATTGGATTCCGGCGCACTTGCATAGCGACGCCGCTGCGTGGAATAAGTGGCATTCCATTCATTCGGTGACACTCGCAACATGCCGGCACTATGCACGGCGGCTTCAATGTCACTCAAGGCCGCTTGCACGTTGGGGTCTTGTTGCAACCAGGGCTGCACCAACTCTGTCGGCGGTAAACCGGCCGGCGAGCGCGGGGCGAGTTCCTGAGCATAGGCCGGGATGGCCAATGCAGCGAAACACAAAACAAACAACGGCTTCATGCGATCTCTCCGTCAAAAGCGATAGGGGTTGCCCAAAAACGCAGGCCAGTACCGATGAAGTCGCGCTTGAGCAGTTCTTGCAAAGCAACGGATTCTTCGGCACTGACGATCACCTGCACACTGACCGAGCCACTGCGGCCAATGACTTGCTCGATGGCACTCATATGGCCTGGCAAGGTGCCGTGGCTGGAAATCGGCATGCTGGTAAACACGTCATCGGGAAAACTGATAAGGATGGCGTCCAATAATTTTTCTTCTATTTCGGACGTGCAAATAATGGAAAAACAGAGCTTAGCCATGATTGACCTCCGGCTTGGAATAAGCGAATCGCAAATACAAAATGGGCAGCAAGATAAGCGTTAATGCGGTCGCGGTAATCAAACCGCCGATGACAACAATCGCCAAGGGGCGTTGAATTTCCGAACCGGGTCCGGTTGCAAACAACAGCGGGACCAGACCAAAGGCGGTAATCGAGGCGGTCATCATGACCGGTCGTAAACGTCGCTTCGCACCTTCCGTTACACAGGTCAGCAAATCCAGACCTTCGGCATGCAATTGGTTGAAGTAACTGACCAACACCACGCCATTCAGTACGGCAATACCCAGCAACGCAATAAAACCGACCGAGGCCGGCACCGACAAATATTCGCCAGTTATCCAAAGCGCCACAATGCCGCCGACCATCGCGAACGGAATATTACTCAGCACTAACAAGGCTTGACGTACCGAGCCGAAAGTAGAGAACAAGATCAGAAAAATCAGGCCCAGCGCAAGTGGAATTACCAGAGACAAACGTGCCGCAGCGCGTTGCTGGTTTTCAAACTGCCCACCCCAGGTAATGCGATACCCAGTCGGTAGTTTTACCTGCTGAGTAATTTTCCCTTTTGCCTCTTCAACAAAACCCACCAAGTCACGATCCACCACATTGGCAATCACCACGCTGTAACGGCTGCCCATTTCCCGATCAATTTTGACCGGGCCACTGTCGCGCACCAGTTTCGCAATGCTTTCCAATGGAACGTCATTGCCATCGGGAGTCGCGATTCGCAAGGCAGCAAATTCAGCCGGTGAAAACTTGACCCGATCCGGTCCGCGAATGACGACCGGAATGCGTTGGTTACCTTCAATGACAGTACCGGCACGTTGGCCTTCGATTTGAATACGCAACGCGTCTTGCACTTCCTCGACCGATAAGCCGTAGCGTCCAGCAGCGAGCCGGTCAATAATCACGCGTAAATACTGCACGCCATCATTTTGCACCGTGTAAACGTCTTGATTCCCCTCTACGGTTTTCATCACGGCTTCAATTTTTAGTGCCAAACCATTCAAGGTGTCCAAATCGGGTCCGAATACCTTGATCGCAATGTCACCACGCACGCCAATTATCATTTCCGACACGCGCATATCGATTGGCTGGGTAAAGCTGTATTTAATTCCCGGCAAATCATCCAGCACCTCACGTAATTTCACGGTCAGCGCTTCTTTGCCACCGGGTCGCCACTCGTCACGCGGTTTGAGAATCAGGAAGGTGTCGGTTTGGTTCAGGCCCATCGGGTCGAGACCGATTTCATCGGAACCCGCACGCGCTACTACGCCGGTGACTTCAGGCACTTTGGACATAATGGCCTGATGGATTTTCAGATCCAGCGCAGCTGTTTCTTCCAGACTGACCGAAGGCAACTTCTCGATGCCCACAATAATGTCGCCTTCATCCATGGTCGGCATAAAGGTTTTACCGACCAGCAAATAAATACCGCAGGCGGCCGTTAATAAAATGCCGGCGGCGATGAACACAATTTTCTGATTGCCAAACGACCAAGCCAGAATGGGCTCGTAACGCTCGAGCATTTTGCGGGGTAGCCAAGGTTCTTCATGCGAGACTTTCTTGAGCAAGAACGAAGCCAATACCGGAATCACGGTCAGCGACAACAACAGCGAGCTTGCTAACGCGAACGCAATAGTGAGTGCTACGGGAACGAAAAATTTACCCTCCAAACCTTGTAGTGTCATCAGCGGCAGGAACACCACCACGATAATTAAAATGCCTGCAGTCACGGGGACCGAGACTTCGCGTACCGCTCGAAACACGATATGCAAACGCGGCAGCTTGCCAGCCGCTTTGTCGTGGCCGAGATGTTGCACAATGTTTTCTACCACCACCACGGCCGCATCCACCAACATGCCGAGCGCGATGGCAAGGCCACCCAGGCTCATCAAGTTGGCCGACATGCCATTAAAGCGCATCAAGATAAAGGTAGAGAGTGCGGCGAGCGGCAATACCAATGCCACGGTGATGGCAGCACGCAAATTACCGAGAAATGCACCGAGCAAGATCAACACGATGACGGTCGCTTCAAGCAGGGCTCTTGAAACCGTATTGACGGCTTTGTTAACCAATTCGGCACGGTTGTAGAAGACTTGTATTTCAACACCTTCGGGCAGTGTTGGTTTCAGCTCTTCCAGTTTAGCCGTGACACCGGTGACCACGTCGCGTGCATTGGCGCCAGCCAGACCGAGTACCAAGCCTTGTACCGCTTCATCTTTTCCGTCCTTCGTAACAACGCCGTAACGCGTCGTCGAACCGGTGCGTATCACGGCAACATCGCCAAGACGAACCGGAATGCCATCGTTGCGGCCCACCACGACTGCACGCAGGTCATCCTGGGTTTTGATATTGCCTTCACTGCGAACGAGTAAGACTTCATCGCCTTCGCCTAAACGACCGGCACCATCATTACGATTATTGGCTTCGATTGCCTGTTTTACATCGGCGGTCGAGAGACCCACCGCAGCCAGTTTTACGGCATTGGGTTCGACTTCAAAGCTACGAACCTTGCCGCCAAGTGCATTCACATCGGCCACGCCCGGTACGGAGCGCAAGGCCGGGCGGATCACCCAATCCAGCAAACTACGACGTTCGTCGAGAGTCATGGCATCGTTTTCTACGGTGAACATGAACATCTCGCCCAAAGGCGTGGTGACCGGTGCCATACCGCCGGTAATGCCTTCGGGTAAATCGCCCATGATGCCGCTGAGTCGTTCACCGACTTGTTGACGCGCCCAGTAAATGTCAGTGCCGTCCTGGAAATCGATAGTGACATCGACAAGGCCGTACTTGGTTACCGAACGCAAAATCCGTTGCTTGGGAATGCCCAGCATTTCCACTTCAATAGGAATGGCGATACGACTTTCAATTTCTTCCGGGGTCATGCCCGGCGCTTTCATGATGACTTTGACTTGCGTGCTGGAAACATCGGGAAAGGCATCGATGGGTAAAGTACGAAACGCGTACCAGCCGGCACCGGCCAGCAACGCCGCAATCAACAGCATAAACAGCCGTTGTGACAAGGCGAACTGAATCAATCGTTGCATATCATTCGCCTCCGCTTTCGCCGAGCCACGCAGCTTTCAGGGCGATCACGTTGCTGATACCGATTTCATCACCGGCTTTCAGGTTGCCTTCTACGCTCACCAGTTGCGCCGCACTGGCGACAACGGTAACGGGCTTGGCGGAAAAACCGCTGGCGGTACGCACAAAAACAAAAGCATTGCCGTCTTGACGGATAACCGCAGCGATAGGAAGCGCCCATGCGCCAACCGTATTGGAGAACGGTACTTGCGCTTGTACGAATTCGCCCGGACTAAACTCGGCTTCGCCCGCACTGACTTGTGCCCGTAAGGTCACCGTTTGGCTTTCGCTAACCAGTGCGCTCACACTGATGGGCTTGGCAGTTAATTTGCTACCTGCAATCGTGATGCTTTGATCTTTCGACCAGGAGTTCGAGCGATCGGCCGGAATTTGAATGTCCAGCCACAACTCGGAAAGATTGGCGACCCGCACCAGTGGATCTGCACTGGCAACACGTTGCCCTGGTTTGACATCCAGTGCCAACACGGTGCCAGCTTGTTTGGCACGCAGCGTCAGGCCATCCATCAAGGCACCACCGTTTGCGACCCGATTGATACTGCCGGCATCTAGCCCGGCAAGTCGCAATGCCGCCTGCGATTGGCGCAAACGTGCCTGGCTATCGTTGGCAGCCAGCTCGGCTTCATAAACACGGCGTTGTGGAATGATGCCGTCCTTGAATAATTTGCGTTCGCGGTCCAGCGTTTGGCGTGCCATGCGATCACCGTTGGCCGATTCCATCAAGGCCAATTGCAACTGACCGAATTCCGGACTGTTCAGGCGCAACAAGGCATCGCCGCTGCGCACGTTTTGATGTTCGGCAATCAGGATTTGATCCACCAATCCGGCAACGGGAGCACTTAGCACTTGCTCGCTTTGTGGTGGTACTACCACGCGTGCGGGATACGTCAGGCCACGAATTTCGGTCGGGCGGTCCAGCTTCAATAATTTGATGCCCAAGGCTTGTAGCTGCGATGCACTCACCGCAAATTCGGCTTTCGGTTGTGCACTTTCGTCGCTGGGTTCTGAGGTACTGTCATTGGCGACAACTGCCGGTTCGGCAGCCATCTCGGGTGTCTTGCTGCAGCCGCTAAAAAGAACAACGGAAAGCAAGACGCTCACAAAACGGATGGTCATGGTGAAACTCCACTAAATGAAAGGATTAAATTTTTTATGTCCGCAGCAAGGAGGCTGTGTGTTTTATCAGCGTCAAAGTGCGCAAAGAGAATGCTGTCGAGCAGGCAGACGACAGAACGCAACCCATCAAAGGAGTGATTTGTGATAATTCACAAAAGGGGAGTTACGAACGGTTCTACGTCACTCGTGAAAGACTCGCCATGCAAGTCTTTCTACAGCGCGTGCGTCTCAGGCTATGGGCGGACGGAAATGGGATATTTTTAATAGCAAATGGCGTGTTGCTATAACACTGACGCTAAGCGTCGATACGATCGGAGACAAGCGGAAATCAAATGGGCCCGATAGCACCGCGAAGGCCTGACCGCAGCAATGACTCGCATGTGCCAAGCCGTGCAAGCCGCTATTTTTTTCGATGGTATCGCTTTGATCGGCACTGACCTGCTTATCACCTGATGCGTGATCATCAAAATGATTGCCGTCCTGGGCGATATGCAGGGATTCGTGTTGTTCCGCCAATACCGACACCATCGGTGCCAGAATCATCGCCAACGCCAGCAACAGGCAATTGAACCTGTACCAGGATTGGTTTCGACGTGTCGGGCGGAAAATCATGCCGCCATCATACCTTTTACGACGGCTGAAATACTATTTCACTATGTGCTGAAGGCCTGAAATACAGGCTCTGACCCCTAATTCGAGCTTGTGCCATCGAGCAATGGCTTTAAATCGTCCGGAATCGGCATCGGTTTCAAGGCACTGACATTGGCACCACCGGTATTGCCAATGGGCACCCAGAGCTTGCTGAAAACCAGTGCCGCGAGCATGCGAATGCATTGGCCGAAAATTTCCCGCATGTCCTTTCTCAACAAGCCTATTCGCAGCATGCCAATATGGCTTTTGATGTGGGGGAAAGTATATTTTTGGCTCAAGATATGGGCGCGTTCGTAGTGGCGAAATGCGAGGTTTAATTCGTTTTCTTTCCGAGCATCGTTCGCGAATTGCATTTCACAATGAAAGGCAGCCAGAATTCTTGCGTGATTTTTATGATTCCATGTCATGCCGAACCGACTTTTTAAGACTTTACTATACCGAAATGGTTTTACCCGATCGCATGATCATCAAAACCGATACAAGTGACACGATGCCGCCGAATATGAAACTGGCGGATGGGTTGATGTATTCCCATAGTACGCCGGCAATCGCGCTGGCAAGCAACAAGCCCAATCCGGAGACAAGGTTGAATACGCCGAATGCGGTGCCTCGGTACGATTCATTGGCGGTATCCGCCACCATGCTTGCCAGAATGCCTTGGCTGAAGCCCATATGCAGGCCCCAAAGGCCTATGCCCATAAACAGCAGCCAGTAATTGGTGGCCATTGCCAAGCAGAGACATGCCAGTGCAAGTAAAATCATTCCAATGGCGAGTAATTGATGCCGTGGCATGCGATCAGACAATTTCCCGACAGGGTATGCCGATAATGCGTATATGATGCTCATCACCACCAATACCAATGGTATATAGGTAAGCGGCAAGTGCAAATCCGAAGCTCTTAAAATCAGGAATGCTTCGCTAAATCTTGCCAGCGAAATGACAGTGCCAAGCAGTACCAGCCGCCAAAAGGGTTTCCCCAGTTGTTTCAATCCTTCGCGATTAATCGGTAGCCGGGCGGATTTTTTATTTTGTATACCGGGTTCCGGTACAAAGGTGAACAATAAAAACACCGCGATAAAGCCGGGAATCACCGCAACCCAAAGCACCAGATTGATATTGTTGGCTGTAAGCCATAACAAGACCACTGCCAATAAAGGCCCCAGCACGGCGCCCACGGTATCCATGGATTGTCGTAAACCGAAACTGGCACCGCGTATTTCAGTCGGTGACAATTCGCTGACCATGGCATCGCGAGGTGCACCGCGTATGCCCTTGCCGAAGCGATCCAGCATGCGCGCTGTGGTAAACAGCCAGACAGAATCGGCAACGGGAAATATCGGTTTTACCAGGGCTGCCAGGCCATAGCCAAAAAGTACCAGTGGTTTTCGACGACCAATGGCATCGCTCAAATAGCCGGAAAAAACTTTTGTCACCATTACCAATGCTTCGGCACTGCCTTCAATCAAGCCGATGGTAATCGCACTTGCTCCTAGGCCCGTTGCCAGAAGCAGCGGTAGCAGGCTGTGCACTATTTCCGAACTCATATCAGTGAAAAGACTGACAAAGCCGAGCATCCAGATTGTTTTTGGAATCTGCGGACCGAGGGCTTTTTTCCGAAGACGTTTCAATTCAAATGTTCGCGCATTTAGGTATAAAGTACATTATTACATTTAGTTTTAAAAAAATAGCTCATGCTATGGGGTCAAACGTATACCCAGGCTTGAAGTGACACTAAAAAGCATTCAAGCTAATGAATGTTCCGCGTTACAAACCGATCAAATCGTTTTGCTTTCAGATGGTGGTAGCAGCCTATTGAAAGCGACCATAAGAGCGCTATCAAACCCAGCAGGACAGCGGCAATCAACGTGGCGCACATGCGAAGGGCACGCCACCATGAGCAGACACTTGTTGCCCATGCGATCTCTTAAATAGAGTTTTATCGCCATCTGCTGGGAGGGTAGAGGCCACATTGGAGAATCGCAAGCGAGCATAAACGTTGGTGAGATTAGTCATTTCTGTTCTCGAAAATAAGTCGTGTAAAACGATCGCTAGTCGGCGACCAGACATCTATTTCGATGGTATTGAAGGCGCAAAGTTCATGCACCAATAAACTGTTCTTCACTGTCTGGAGCGCTTACAAATTGGGCGCTGATTACAATCAGACAATCTGTGTTTACGTGCCTTCCGTGAGTTCATGAACAGGTTTATTGACGTTTGGGTCTCTTGGAAAACAACGTGCAATCCAAAATGCCCAGCTAATAGCAATTAACCACGCCAGTAAAACATCCGAAGGTCTGTGCACTCCAATATAGATACGAGCGCAACCGGTAAGAAACGCAACAAAAAAGGCGCCATATATCAAAATGCGAAACTGTGGCTTATTGCCGACGAGCCAGGCGAAAATTACTGCTAGCCCAATGCTGGCCGCTGCATGACTGCTCGGGAAACTCGAACCATTAGCGTTTTCCAGATACGGCCATAGCTGCGGTCTAGCGGAGATCATCAGTTTCTTGGTAATTCCCACCATAAGGGAAAGGCCCACGCCAAAACTCAAGAGTCGATACGTCACTGCCTTCTGTTTCGTGAATAGGCTGATGACGAGTAGCGTAAGTACCATCGGCACAACAATATTCGCCCCTCCGAATTTATTGGCAGTCATAAATATCGGTGTGAAAATTGATTGATTAAATTCGTGAAATAGCCACATCAATGGAGTATTGAAATTGGCATCAAGAAGCGAACGCATGACTTCCTGGCAAAATCCAAATAAGATCAATAACGCAAAATGGAAAGACCATCCCACCAACAGACTGTATCGATGAACTGCTTTAAATGAGTACCATTTTGCTATAACGATCTTCATCGGGATCCCATAATCCGCGACATCCTAGGAATCCAAATGCGAGAAGGAGCGGCAAGACTGACAAGAGTTTTTTTTGATGTGTAATGACACACTGTCTTGGGATAAATCACCACGATTTACTAATCGTAATGCCGAGTGAGTTCTTGCCTGCTGTGGGTGTCACCGTGAAGCCTTTGTAAGGTTCAGTGAAGTAGTAACTGCTAATTATTCCCACGGCAGCACCTGCAGCAACATCGGTCCAATCGTGTTTGTCGGATTCACCTTCGACCCGACTCCATCCCACATAGGTAGCCGCAGCATAAGCGGGAATGCCATATTTCAATCCGTAGCGCCTGTGAATAAAGGCAGCACTTTGGAATGAAACGGACGTATGGCCAGAAGGGAAGGCGTGGTCTCCATTCCCTTCTGGCCTTGATTTATTCACGGCATACTTCAATGTGTAGGTAACGGCAAGATTGGTTGCAAATGACTTATAAAATTGTTTACGACCCTCCGGGTCATCCATGACAAATGTCGTGGTGTAGGCAGTCGCAGGTAATAGTATTTGTAATATGTCGCCAGCTTTTTCTGAATTACTTGCGTCTTGAGCTTGTGATTGGCCCGAGAAAGTTGCGGCGAGAAAAGAAAAGGCAAGAATTTGTTTCTTTTGATTGGAACTTATTTTCATTGAAGTATCCTCAGTGAGTATGGGCAAGCAAGTAAGGATGTATTGGATGGAGCACCTGTTACCGAATAATGCAAACAACGAACTGCCGATCGTCCTGGAGCGCTCTTAGCCTTCTAAATGAATCGGGCACTAAATCAATAAAAAATTGAATACTGATGATTTTCCTAGCGATACCGATATTTCCCGCCGCTGTAAACTTCATCAACGCGTTGGAAAAACGCAATCACTTTGTCGCTCTTCACACTGTCATCGGGTACTTTCGTCAAATCGCCATCAACGCTGACGGAATAATTTTCAAGCCGCTTCTTCGGGCCTAGAAGTGTCAAATGACGAAGGCCGTCTGCCGAAGGCGTCAAGTAGCCGAGCTCTTGATAGTTCACCAAAAAGGCTCTTTGTTCTGGGTTTTCACCAAGCAGGTTTTGTCCAAAAAACACGCCGTCTGTTTTTATTCCCAGCATGGACAGCACTGTCGGCGTGAGATCAATTTGGCTCGACATGATGTCGATCTTGTTGGTTGTAATCATTTTTGGTGCATATAGCACGGCAGGGATCAGGTATTTATTCGGCGGTAAGCTTTGTTTGCCCGCTACCGATGCATTGTGGTCGGCAACAATAATAAACAATGTGTCGTTGAACCAGGGCTTTTTCCTGGCTTGCCGTAAAAAATTTCCAATGGCCCAATCGGTGTATTTCACCGCACCGTCGCGCCCGGTTTTTGAGGGGATATCAATGCGACCGGCGGGGTAGGTATAGGGTCGATGATTGCTGGTCGTCATAATGTGCAGAAAGCGCTTATCACCTTTTTTGGTATCAGCATCTAACTGGTCTATGGCTTCATTAAACAATAATTCATCTGCCACGCCCCAGACGGTGGCAAAGGCATTATTGGCATCTGAAAAATCACTGCGATCTTTAATGGCATAACCATTGCCACGAAAATAGGCATTCATATTGTCAAAGACGCCGTAGCCTCCGTACATAAACATCGGTTCAAACGATTTTTTACGCAACATACTGCCCAGCGTGTACAGATCGGCATTATTTGAGCGCCTGACGATGGATTGCCCCGGCAGTGGCGGCAGCGCCGCTGACATCCCTTCCAAGCCCCGCACGGTGCGGGTACCTGTAGCATACATGTCGGAAAACCAGATGCCCTGGTGCAATAATTTATCAAGTTCTGGCGTGATATTTTTCGTGCTGCCATAAGAGTCCATAAAACTGGCACTCATACTTTCAATCTCAATCAGTACAACGTGTTTTGGATTTAAAGGGGTAGGACTTGGCTGATCGAGAGCCGGGTCTGGCCAGATAGGCGCAAGCGCTTGATAACTCTTATTCGGTAGCGTGCGGTAATAGCGTTTGAAATCCAGCTTATTCTCGCGTGCAGCCAGAAAGAAACTGGCAGGCCCATTGTGCGAGATTTCTTGATTGAATTGATTTTGGCTGTTGGTACGATCAGCAAAGTCCAGTGACCATCCGCCGACGAAATAGAATAAAGCTGCCGCCGTCAAAGCCAGGCCGATTCGCTTAAAAAACCCAAGACTTTTCCCAGTTTCCATTTTCCAATAAGCGATTATGCTTCCGCCAACAACCACTGCACCCAGAAATAATCCGCCGAAGATCAATGGCATTGAATAGGATTCGCGGATATTACCCACCACTTCATTGGTGTAAATCAAATAATCGACGGCAACAAAATTAAAGCGGGCGCCGAACTCTTCCCAAAAAATAAATTCGGAGATAAAGACAAATAACAGAAAACCACTTAATGCCAGCAGGGCGATGTAGCGCTTTATTTTGAATAGAAAAGCGTCGGGTCGTTGACTATGACTTATTGACGTAAAAAAAAGAAAGAAACTCGCCAGAGCTACGCCAAACAGGAAGTCGCCAATAAATCCATTCAAAAAAATAGACAACAAGGCTGCCATGGAATGATTCAGGTCGGACCAGGCAATTATCGTCAATCCTAATCGACTGAGACTCGACAAAACCATGCTCATTAGTAAGGCAACAGTGGGCAGATACCATGCCTGATGGCGAAAATAAGTCATCCAGTTTTTCATGCCATAAAACCAAGATGGTTGAGAAATGAAAAAACCAAACATCTAGGTGCACATAACCTGAAGTCAATTAACATGTCTTTCACATTTATTTGCCGAATATCAGACTGGGCTTGAAGTCTAGTAAACAATAGGTCCTGCAAAATTAGGATTTGCTAAGTAAGCGCTAAGGCTTAGCTAAGTTTGCCCATTTAGATTTGACCTTGCGCAGATGACTGCGTTGACATGAATGGAGAAGCGCTATGTTACGTAACACCAAAATCGCTATCGTTGCGATTGCACTCGTGGCCACAAGCTATGCGGCATATGCCGCTAAAGCAAAAAATAGTGAGAGCGATGTTCTGGCAGCAATTCAGGACACACGAATTTCTCTCTCGCAAGCCGTTACCGCCGCTGAAACGCGTGTCGGCGGCAAAGCCGTACGCGCAGAGTATGAAAAGACAAAAAGTGGCTGGGCCTATGACATCGAAGTCGTCAAAGCCGACAAGATGTTTGATGTGTTGGTAGACTCTAACTATGGCAATGTCATTTCTTCGAATGAAGATGTTGCCGACGAGGATGATGAAAAAGACGAAACTGATTAATCTATATTCCTGATCACTGCGTATTACGCAGTGATCGTGGAGGCAATTAAGTTTAGTTGAATGTCATAAGTGTTTTGGTACACATTATTGTTGACAAGCGTAGAGAGTTTCGCCGCGATGTTTCACATTTGGAAGCTTAAGCGAAAATCAATAATTGCTAAGGGTGGATATGAATAGTTACGATAAGCAGGAAATGCTAAGCAAGGTGCCCGAAGTCACGTTAATGTTCTGGGTTATAAAAATCCTGGCTACAACGCTTGGCGAGACAGGTGGCGACGCCGTCTCAATGTCAATGAATCTTGGTTATCTTGTGAGTACCGGAATATTCGCCGTCATTTTTATGATTGCGGTGATCACGCAGATATCGGCCAAGAAATTTCATCCTATACTCTATTGGGTAACGATTATCGCGACAACCACGGTAGGTACTACCTTGGCCGATTACGCTGATCGCTCACTCGGTATCGGCTATTTGGGTGGAACGACTCTTTTGTTCACGTTTTTAATGGCGTCACTATTCATTTGGCACCGAACATTGGGTTCGATCGCCGTAGATAGCGTGAGCTCGCCGAAATCCGAAATGTTTTACTGGATGACGATCATGTTTTCACAAACATTAGGCACTGCGCTTGGTGATTGGACAGCCGACAGTGCAGGCTTGGGCTACGGCGGCGCGGCAATTGTCTTTAGCATTATGCTAGCGGTAATCGTCGTTTTGTATTTCGCAACTAGAGTCTCTCGTACAGCTTTGTTCTGGGGAGCGTTTATCTTGACCCGCCCGCTGGGCGCGGTTGTTGGCGACTTTCTGGATAAACCAATCAGTCAGGGCGGGCTGGAGTTAAGCCGGTACACCGCATCAGCTGTCCTATTCGCGTTTATTGTGTTCTTCATTGTTTTCTTTTCACACAAGGCAGCAGAAAAGGCTCATTAGTTTTTACTGGGTGATATCGGCCCTAAGCAGAATGTCTATCTATTTTTTTGTTTTGAAATATTTTCAGCTAAAGTTTCTGGAATCCAAAGGCTTGGTAATGCGCATACTGCTGGTCGAAGATGATCGAATGATTGGCGAAGCCATTGAAAGCGCATTGCAGGATGCGACTTATGCAGTTGATTGGGTGCGTGATGGCGTAGCGGCATCGATTGCCGCCGAGAGTCAGCACTACGATGCGATCCTACTTGATTTGGGACTGCCAAAAAAAGATGGCATTGGCGTATTGGAAGCTCTTCGTGCCAAAGACAACCTGATTCCTGTATTGATCATCACTGCACGTGATGCCGTCGAAGATCGCATTAAGGGATTGGATGCCGGCGCTGACGATTATGTATTAAAGCCTTTTGATATGGCAGAACTGTTGGCACGTATGCGTGCAGTACTGCGAAGAAAGAGTGGGACTTCCGGGCCCGTCATGAGTAATGGTGTGATTTTTCTGGATCCTACGACGAGAGAAGCAACCGTCAATGGTGTAGTCATCCGATTGTCAGCTCGTGAATTTTCACTACTGCATACATTAATGGTTCGCCCTGGCGCCATTTTATCCCGTTCCGATTTAGAAGATCGACTCTATGGCTGGAACGAAGAGGTGGAAAGTAATGCGGTTGAATTTTTGATACACGCACTCCGAAAGAAATTGGGCAACGGTGCAATAAAAAATGTCAGAGGTGTCGGGTGGATGGTTTCCAAATAAAATTGAATAGGTCTTTGCAATTTAAATTATCGGCTTGGCTTTTCTCGGTGATTGTTGTTATTGCGCTTGCGGGTAGTGCATTTTCATTCGTCTCTGCCTTTGAAGAGGCAAACGAGCTGCAAGACGACCAACTTCGCCAAGTGGCTGCACTATTTCATAATCATGTGGTCCCGGTAGCTCCTTTGGAATTGGATGAGCCAGCGTTGGATTCCGATCCGGAGTTTCGTGTACTTGTCGAAATTATCGATCCTTCCGGTATTGAGGTGCTCGGTACTCGCCATGCAAAGCTGGATCTGCCGAAAGGCGCCAAAGACGGACTACAAACAAGCACGATTGATCGTATTCAATGGCGGATTTTGGTAAAGACCTTGAATTCGCAGCAGCGTCTGCTTGTCGCTCAAAAGATTGCGGTGCGTGACATGGTGGCACGTGAAAGTGCGACAGCGACGATGATTCCTTATGTGGTTCTAATCCCCCTTTTGTTGTTTGTCGTCAGCTATCTGGTGCGCCGGATGTTCAAGCCAGTGACCCGACTGGCAGCCGACCTTGATCAACGTGGCGAAGATGATTTGCGCGAAGTAAACCCAACCAATTTGCCTGCGGAAATTCTACCCTTCGTCGCGGCCATCAACAGAATGCTAGCGCGAGTTAGCGAGTCCGTAATGCAACAAAAGCGTTTTGTCGCCGATGCTGCACATGAAATGCGCACACCGTTAACTGCGCTCTCATTGCAAGTAGATCGGCTAGAAGCCGCAGAAACACCAGAACAAACAAAAGCACGGCTTGCAATGTTAAAAAGCGGTCTTGAAAGGACCCGTTTATTGCTGAATCAATTATTGACTCTGGCTCGCGCACAACAGGCGAGCAACCAGGAAAGAACGAAGGTATCAATTCAGCATGTCTTTCGTCGTGTACTTGAGGAATTGATGCCACTGGCAAACGCAAAGCATATCGACTTGGGAGTTGCAAATGAAATAGACGCTCGTGTGACTGCTCAAGAAATTGACCTGATTATCTTGATAAGAAATCTCGTGGACAACGCAATTCGTTATACGCCAGAGTGGGGTCAAATTGACCTGTCGATACAATGTACAAAGTTTGAAGTGATTATTCAGATTGATGACACTGGACCCGGTATCTCCAAGCAAGAGCGGGAAAGAGTGTTTGATCCGTTCTATCGAGTCTTGGGCAATGATACAGTTGGTTCTGGCTTAGGGCTTTCGATTGTGAAAACCATCGCGACAAGAATTGGGGCTCAAGTGCGCCTGGGGAATTCCGTAGAGCACGAAGAAAGGTCTGGGCTTTGTGTGTCGGTCGTCATTCCATGGACGCAAAGTATGTCTTGAAGCTCGTTGCACTAAGGCTGAAAGGTGCAAGAATAATTTCAAAAGTACGTGCGATCATTGTATGCTATCTCTCTATCAGGAATGGCCTTTGCAATTGAGTGAGGAAACCTTTCGGAAAATCTGGATAGCTGACTGGACATTACCTGCATCCACGTAGGTGTTCAAATGCATTTTCGTTGTGTTGATTCAGATTTTTCATTTTATCGCCATAAATGGCCACCGAAGTTGAGCGAAATAATCCATCGGGAAGTAATGATCGTTTAAACCGACATCGCCTGTCTGAATTGGTATACCCACTTCATGAAAACTACCAAAAAGATGGTCCAAAACCATCCAGAATTCGCCGAAGTTAACCTGTGCATCTCCGTGTCCGCGTTTGTGATGCCAACGATGGATTTCTGCGACACCAAGAAGATACCGAAATGGGCCAACGCGATAATTCAGATTGGCGTGCTGAAACGCTAAATGGACGGTGAGTAGGGTGAACCACGCACTAATAATCAGCGGCGGTGCGCCTAATGCAACGACAACAATAATGCCCGGACTGGCGAGTAACACCGCACTCAATGGATGCCGGCACTCACCATTCAGCGCTCCGAGCTGTGATGCAATGCATGTAATCGCCTCAGCCAGTCGATGCGATGGCTCAAGCGATGTATGGAATACAGGCCCAGATCAATCACTGCTCCCGCCAGTAAGATTTGAAATCTGATCGGGGCAGGGCCTCTGGCCATCTTGATCTTATGTCCATCCTTGCAATATGCAGTCCCCAAGCGGTCAAGGACAACAGCCCTAAACTACCGATAGCGTGACCTATATCGGGAATGAGGTCTTGATGATTTTCCAGCCAAGCCGATTGATAAGGTTGAATACGCTCCAGGCTGGCAACAGCCAATAATGCCAATGCCGAAATAATGACGAAACTTGGCCAAGGTGCAATCCAACTTTCGATACTCAACAGCACCGCAAGCAAGCTCAACCCAATACGGCTGGATAAGCGGCATAACGAATAAGGTTTTTTAACATAGGCCGTCCTTCCTAGAAATGAAGGACCCATTCTCAAGAGTCACGCCGTAAAAGAATTGAATGAAAGGGCTGACCTGAACTCGTGGAGCGATTTACGTCGAGTGCATCATTTTAAGTAAGACCGAATGATGGTGACGACTTGGTCCACATCGGCATCGCGTTGCTTAGCCGAGGCTTGGCTGGATCCCAAGTGTTCCCGAATATGTCCTTCCAGCACTTCCGCCATGAGCCCATTCACGGCGCCGCGTATGGCCGCTATCTGCTGGAGGATGGCCTCGCATTCCACTTCCTGGTCCAGCGCCGTTTCTAGTGCTTGGGCTTGTCCCTTGATTCGACGCACCCGTGTCAAGAGTTGTTTCTTACTTTTAGTAATGTGGGCCATATTACCTTCCGTTAGAAGTTGCTATACTGGGGTATAGTATATAACTTTGATTCGGGGTAATAGCAAATGCAATCTTCTTCCGTCGAAAGCTGGACCCACTCTCATATTTTTGATGAAGGAAATCCTTTAGCTGAGCGAAATACCAAGTGGGTAGTGGTACTTACCGCGATCATGATGGTGGTGGAAATCATCGGTGGTTGGTGGTTCAACTCCATGGCCTTATTGGCCGATGGCTGGCATATGAGTTCGCATGCCTTGGCGCTTGGCTTATCGGTACTCGCTTACGGCGCTGCGCGAAGGTTTGCCGATGACAAAAGGTTCGCGTTTGGTACCTGGAAGATGGAGGTGTTGGCAGGGTATACGAGTGCACTTTTTTTGGTAATGGTAGCTGGCTTGATGCTTTATCAGTCTATCGAGCGCCTAATCACACCAACACCTATCCACTATAGCCGGGCAATCGGAATTGCCATCGTCGGTTTGTTGGTCAATCTCATTTGCGCTTGGCTTCTAAAAGATGGGCATCGCCACGACCATGGGCACGCGCATCACGGACATGATAGTCATGGACATCATCATGATTTGAATTTGCGCTCAGCGTATCTGCATGTGGTGGCGGATGCTGCCACTTCGATGTTGGCGATTGTTGCGCTATTTGGCGGTATGTTCTGGGGCGCTAACTGGCTAGACCCATTGATGGGAATTGTTGGGGCAGGCCTAGTGGCTGTATGGGCCTATGGCTTACTTCGGGATACGGGTCGTGTGTTACTGGATGCCGAAATGAACGCGCCGGTTGTGGAAGAAATAAGAGAAGTGATTGCAGCCAGCCCGATCAAGGCGGAGATTTGCGATTTGCACGTATGGCGCATCGGCAAGGGTAAGTACTCTTGCATTGTTTCAGTAGTGACAAGTGAACAAGTCGAGCCTGATTATTTTAAGCGGCAACTGCAAATACACGAAGAACTTGTGCATATTTCTGTAGAAGTAAATAGACACTACCCGACAGCATAAAGTGGTCGGTGCCTATTCTTAAAATTTTTTGCAGATAAACTGTAAAAAATCGACTTGAATTATTTTCGCGAATTTTTTAAGGCTTCACTTTCATATTTCCTTTTTTATGGGCTGCCATCCATGCGTCTAAAGTGGCAATTTCTTTTTTCTGGGCAGCAATGATATTCGTTGCCATGGCCCGTAGTTTTGGGCTTTTTCCATTCTTGAGTTGGGCTTGTGACATTTCGACCGCCATTTGGTGATGCATACGCATGTTTGCCGCGAAGTCATAATCAACATCGCCGGTCATTGACATGCCCTTCATATCACTCATGTCTTTCATGCCAGACATAGGTGGAGTCGGCATGGTTTTGCTATCAGTCTTGGCTGGTTCATGGGCACTCGCAGACGCAATTGGCGTTACCAACGCTGCTGCGAGCAGGCCGGTAGTGAATAAGGACAAAATAAACCGATTTGAGTTAGTTGCTTCAGTTGAATTCGACATTTTCAATCTCCTAAAATGTGACGCAAAAAGTGTAAGGAAATAACACGTTAAGAATGCAATTCAAGCGGCAGATAGTCCGTGCGTTGGAGCACATATGAAGACAAACAAATTGCATTTGATCAAACCGTGTCTGTGAGTTACCTAGCCGCTTTTGGTACGCAATGCCGAATGATACCGCTGGTAAGCGTCAATGCACTGTATCCAAAAAATCAGCAGCTATTAATGACAGCCAGCCGTGGATTTTTCCGAACTGACCACTGACCGGACTGGAACCAGACGGCTGTTGTTTAAACGCAAAGCATTAAATACCACTGACACCGAACTCAAGCTCATGGCAAGTGCTGCGATCATGGGTGACAGTAACAAGCCAAAGACAGGATAGAGAATGCCAGCTGCGATTGGCACGCCGATGCCGTTGTACGCCAGTGCAAATATCAGATTCTGTTTCATGTTGGCAACGGTGGCATTGGAGAGTTCAACGGCTCGCACGATCCCCTCCAAGTTGCCTTTGACCAATGTTACTTGTGCACTCGACATGGCAACATCGGTGCCAGTGCCCATGGCAATCCCCACGTCGGCCGCCGCAAGGGCAGGCGCATCGTTGATGCCATCGCCGGCCATCGCCACTCGGCGACCTTCGGCTTTCAATTTATTGACCAGTGTTAATTTATCTTCAGGACGCACTTCGCCATGGACTTCATCAATCAATAATTTCTTGGCGACACTGTTGGCGGTGGTGACGCCATCGCCCGTTGCCATAATGACACGCACGCCAATATCCTGAAGTGCCCGTAATGCTTTTGGCGTGGACTCTTTTATGGGGTCAGCAACACTGAGTAGGCCGGCAAGTTTTCCATCAATCGCCAAAAACATCACGCTGGCACCCGTAGCGCGGCGGCTTTCCGCTTCGGTTTGTAAATCAGAAATGTCGGCCCCAATATCAGACATCAATTTCGTATTACCTAAATCGATTGCCTTGCCTTCGACGCGGCCGCGAACGCCAATCCCGGTGCTGCTTTCAAAAGTCTCGGGCTTGGCGAGCACCAGATTTCGATTTCGTGCTTCGGCAACAATGGCGGTTGCCAAGGGATGTTCGCTACCTTGGTCAAGACTTGCGGCGAGGCGAAGCACTTCGTCGTCACTATTGCCTGAAGCTGAAACCACAGCATCAAACATGGGCTTGCCAAGTGTCAGCGTACCGGTTTTATCAACGAGCAAGGTGTCGATTTTTCGCAGGTTTTCAATCGCTTCAGCGTCACGAAATAAAATGCCGGCATTCGCCGCACGACCGGTGGCGACCATGATCGACATCGGCGTGGCCAAACCCAGAGCGCAAGGGCAGGCGATGATCAGGACGGATACCGCATTCAAGATCGCATAGACCCAGGACGGCTCAGGGCCGAAAAGGCCCCAAACAATAAATGTAGCGACAGAAGCGGCGAGTACTGCCAGCACAAACCAGAACGACACGGTATCGGCCATGCGTTGCATCGGCGCGCGTGAGCGTTGTGCCTGTGCCACCATTTGTACGATTTGTGCCAGCATGCTGTCCGAGCCAACACGCGTTGCACGAATAACTAAGGCGCCGCTGACATTCATGGTGGCGCCGATTACTTTTTCGCCGATACTTTTCGACACGGGCATGGCCTCGCCAGTCAACATGGATTCATCAATACTGCTCTGACCTTCCAGTACTTCACCGTCGGTCGGTACTTTTTCACCGGGGCGAACCCGAAGACGATCATCCACATGCACATAATTCAAGGGGATGTCTTCTTCCCTGTTATCGGCATTGATTCGTCTCGCCGTTTTTGGCGCAAGGTTTAGCAGCGCTTTAATCGCTGCGGAAGTTTGTGAACGTGCTTTAAGTTCCAGAATTTGTCCCAGCAAAGTGAGCGATACGATCACCGCCGCCGCTTCAAAATAAACCCCCACACGACCATGCTCCTGAAACGATGCCGGAAATATCTGTGGAAACAGGGCACCCGTAACGCTGTAGGCAAAAGCGGCAAAAACACCGATGCCAATCAAGGTGAACATATTGAGATGGCGAGTACGAAGCGATTGCACGCAACGCTCGAAAAACGGCCAGCCAGCCCAAAGTACAACAGGAGTTGCCAATGCAAATTCAAGCCAGGTGCGAGTATCGGTCGATAACCAAGTCAATCGATGGCCGACCATGGCCAGCACCAAGACGACGATGCTTAATGGCAGCGTCCACCAAAAGCGACGAGAGAAATCTTCAAGTTCCGGATTCTTTTCATCCTCGGCGGAAGGCATCATCGGTTCCAGCGCCATGCCGCATTTTGGGCACGTACCGGGATGATCTTGGACAATTTCGGGGTGCATAGGGCAGGTGTAAGTGGCTCCGGCAACAGCAGCCATCATCGGCGTCTCGATAGCGTCGGATTTTTTCGATAAATATTTCTCCGGCGCGGCAGTAAATTTAACTTTGCAATGTTCCGAACAAAAGTAAAACATGTGGCCGGCATGCTGCAGCGAAAGTTTATCGCCGGTTTTCATACCGCAAACTGGATCTGTATAGGGTTTAAGACTATCGTCAGCACTCGACGATGGATTGCAGCAGCTTTTGCCAGCGCTGCCATCATGAGAGGGGGAATGCTGATGGGTCATGGTATTTCCTTCGAGAGTGCAGCTAGTATCGGACAGGTTTTTATTTCACCATGTCCGGGACAAATGTCGATCAAGGCTTCCAAGCCCTTTCTAATACGGTCGAGTTCTGCCTGTTTGTTTTTTACGGTGTGTAGATGTTCGCGTACCGCCGCATTAACCGCTGACATGTCCGCATCAGCATTGCCTGACAAGGCAAGTAAATCGGTAATTTCTGCAAGACTAAATCCCAAGGCCTTGGCACGCCGGATAAATTCCAGTCGTGCCACATCCTCATTGGTGTAGCGACGATAGCCAGCGCCCGAGCCTAAGCGCTGAGGCTTGGGCAAGACCGCTTCTTTTTCGTAATAGCGGATCGTGTCAATGCCAACACCTGCAAGTTTGGCAAGCTGTCCAATATTCATGGATTTGGTAGGCATTTCGAATTTCTCAACTCAGGCGCTGAAGTTCGACGGTGCTCAGAACACCATCGCGGTTACGATCGAGGTGGCGAAAGCAGCGTGTCGCGATTTGTGCCGCATGTGTTTCTGATATATCCAGGCTGCCGTTTTGATTGCTATCAATAGTGCTAAATTGAGTGTTGAGTTTTTCTATCGCTGCACGGGCTTCCTTATTGCATCGACTTACTTCACGCTGGTGCAGATTTGTCTGACCTTTAGCGTACACACTGCCTACGCTTGCGAGAACCGAGAATAAAACAATAGCGGTGCTTAATAATTTAGTATTCATGAGCGTGCTCCAGAGCAACTGGTTGAAGGAATTAGCATGAGGACTGCGCTTTGTCGCAATCTCGCCACAGTCTGCTTTTGCAGGCCATGGCCAGTCTGCACTCTGGAGGTACATCCAGAGTCAAGCGTTTTTTTAGTGCTCACTAAACCTCGTTATACCTCCGTCTTTGCCAGCCAATTTTCAATTCACTCCAAAGCACTTCCATGCCTGACGAGCTCATCGGCACCTCAGCAACACAGATATCTACCGCACCAGGCTTTTCCTTTAGCAAACGCATCACATCCGTTGCCGGGACATAAACTTCGAAGAAACTTCTGCCGAAGCCGTTTCATCAGACTAATTCCCTAGTGAGCGTCATCCGCTTTTTTGGTGTGCGAAGACCAATGAATATGGATGATCTTCCACACTTTGTCTGTTCGTTTGAGCACCATCGTTTCTGTACTAAGAATAGTGACCGCTTTGCCGTCTTTTTGCGTGTGCAGTTCACTTTCGGTCGCCACCCACGCCATGTTGCCGTCCATCTGCGCCTGGCGATAGCGCAATTGCTGGTGCACGGTTTGCATGAAGGTTGCATCGGCGCCCGCATGTTCGGCCATGTACTCCGAGCGACTGCGCTCGGAACTTCCACTCTCCAAAATCAAGACTTTCGGATCCAGCAGCTTTTCGGCATCCGATAATTTGTCGGCTTTGATCGCTGCGGAAAACGCATCGACGACTTTCACCGCATCGGCTGCTCCAGGAGCGATGTTTTGAACAAATACGGGCATACCCATACTCGTGGTCTTGGCCGGTTCATGGGCCGACAATCCTCCGTTGAGTGCTAGGCTGACAAGGAAGACGGAGAAGATGCTCAAGCGGTTTTTCATAAAAGAACTCCAGAAGATTTCAAAGAGAATGGAAGCGAAAGTTATTTCGTACGAGTAATGCCATTGAGCACAGTGACTAACTTGTCGTAGTTTTCCTGCGTGCCAGCCTTGTCTTTTGCATCGCCGGTTTCATCCAGTCGATCAGCCAGCGTCGCCACAAAATTTACTTCATTTTCCAGCTTGGCCTGAGCTTCGGCAGGCAGGGTAGGCGAATGAGACGGCAGCGCCGCGACTAAATCGCGAATGGCAAAAGCCTGGTGATGGACTTTGTCCAGCGTGCCGCCATCGATAGATGCTTTCAGTTCGGTTTTCTTTTGATCGATAGCCAGCCAGATCGCATCTGCCGTATCGGGAATGGGTGTTGCCTCGGCTGCTTCTGTTGCTTCAGTCGTGGTTTCATTAGCTGGTTCTACCGGTGCGGCGACTGGCGCCTCAACGGCTGGCGTAGCTGTCTCCGTTGAGGTGTCCGGCGCTTTATTGGCTTTGCAGCCGGTCAGCATAGCGATGAGAACAAGGGATGAGCTCAGGGTAATTGCGGTTAACTTTTTCATGCGAGTGACTCCTGCGGATTGAGAGATGGTGAAAGCTGGGCTTGACGTTTATCGCGCCATTGTTCGACGCGGAAATACACGGTAGGAACAACGACCATATTGAGTAGTGTGGCCGACACCAGACCACCCAGAACAACTTGTGCCAAAGGCAGCTCCAGCTCCTTGCCGACCGGTGAGCCAAACATCAGCGGTACCAGGCCGAGTGCCGCGGTTGCGGCTGTCATTAGCACCGGAACCAAGCGATCCAGCGTGCCATGCATGACGACGTCTGCCAGTGGTTGACCAGCTTGTCGCAGTTGGTTGTAGTGACTAACCAGAATAATGCCGTTGCGAGTCGCGATACCAAACAAGGTAATAAATCCGATGACTGCCGCGACACTCATATTTGCGCCTGCCAAATACAAGGCAACAATGCCGCCGATCATTGCCAGCGGCAAGTTGAACATCACGATCAATGCTTCGTGGAATGTGCCAAAGGCTTTGTAGAGCAACAACAATGCACCGAGTAATGCGAGTGCGCCAAAACCCAGTAAGGTGCGGTTGGCTTGCTGCTGGCTTTCGAACTGGCCGCCATATTCAATGTAGTAACCCGGCGGTAGTTTGAGTTTTTTGGCAACCGCCGCCTGGGTATCGCGAATCACGGAATTGAGATCGCGATCTTCAACATTAAATCCCAAAACAATAACGCGCTGCACGTTTTCACGACTTATCGCATAGGGCTCATCGGATACACTGATGTCGGCCACAAGACGCAAAGGTAACTTTGCACCCTCGGTACCATTGAGGGCGGCTGCATCCACCAGAATGTCGCGAATGGCCTCGACCTTGTTTCGGGCATTTTCTTGCAGGCGCAGGGTTAGGTCAAAACTTCGGCTGCCTTCCAATACATTTGATACGGTTTCGCCATTCAAACCGGTTTCAATGTCCTGGGCGACATCACCCACATTGATGCCATAGCGTGCCGCTTTCTCGCGATCAATCTTGATCGTCACCTGTGGCACGCTGATCTGCTGTTCCAGGTTCACATCGACGGCGCCAGGCACCTTGCCGACAATGGTTTGTGCTTGAAGTCCCAATTCATAAAGTGTCGAAAGCTTGTCGCCGTAAATTTTAATGGCAATTTGCGAACGAACACCGGATTGCACCTCATCCATGCGATGGGCAATGAATTGACCAATATTGAACGCGACACCGGGATACCCTGCGAGATCAGCGCGAATATGTTCCAACAAGACATCAGGCGACATGTCCGGATTTTTGTCAAAATCGATTCGTACATCAAACTCGCTGAAGTTGGGTGGCTGCGCATCATCGTCCAGTGCCGAACGCCCGGCACGTTGATTGATGGTTACCACCTGTGGATACTTCATCAAGGTTTTGCGAACGCCATCACCCAGGCGCATTGACTCTTCCAGTGAAGTTCCCGGTAGAGTGGTCATCGCGATAATGAAATTGCCTTCCTTGAATTCCGGCAAGAAGGAAAAACCGAAAAAAGGTAGCAAGGCAAGTGATGCAGCCAATGCCAGGGCCGATAGGCCGGTGACCCAGCCAAAATGTGCTACCGACCAACGCAGTACGCGAGTGAAGTGGAATTTGAGCCAGCGTACGAATCGGGTTTCCTGTTCTTCCGTGAATGCTCCGGAAGCATGGTTTGGTGTTTGATGCTGCAAGTTCGCGTTTGCGTTTAATACGACGCCAATATCATCGCGTTTTTCCTTGGTACGGGCGAGCAGGAAATAGCAAAGCGCCGGCACCATGGTGACAGCGACGACCAGAGACGCCGTTACCGAGGCGATGTAGGCAATGCCGAGCGGACTGAAAATACGGCCGGCCAAATCATCCAGAAAGAAAATGGGTACAAAGATCAGGATGATAATCAGCGTTGCATAGACGACGGAATTGGTAATCTCGCGGACGGCATCGAACACGACCTGTAATGTGCCAAGTGGGTTTGCCAATCCGCGATTGATGCGTAAACGATGCACGACGTTTTCGACCGTGATAATGCCGTTGTCCACCACCTCGCCAATGGCGATCGCGAGACCGCCCAGGGTCATCGAGTTAATGCCCACTCCCAGCGCATGCATTACCAAAATTCCGCCGACAAAAGACACCGGCATCGATAAAAAGGTAATCAACGATGCGCGCCAGTTCATCAGGAACAGGAACAACACCGCAATCACGATCAACGCGCCCTCCATCAAGGCGATGTTGAGGTTATGAACCGCCGACTCGATAAAATTCGCCTGCCGAAATACTTGCGTATTCATGCTGACGCCAGCAGGAAGGGTTTTTCTGACCGACTCCAGCGCTTGTTCCACTTTGTAGGTGGTCGTGAGAGTGTCGGCGCCGTAGGCTTTGGACACCGTGCCGATCACGGCATGTTGGTCGCCAAAGGCACCGTCACCGCGTTTTATTTCGCCACCAAAAGCGACAGTTGCAATATTGCCGACGGTTATCGGCACGCCATCGCGCAAAGTGATGACGGTGTGCCGTATATCGTCGAGTGATGTGACTCGACCTACACCGCTGACAATCAGCTCTTGGCCCGGACCTTGGACAAAGGCGCCGGGAACATTGGTATTGGCGTTCTCCAAAGCAGCACGAACTTGTTCGATACTGACGCGATACGCTTGCATCCGCAGCGGGTCCATCTGTACCTGGTATTGCTTGACCTCACCACCCGTAGACTCCACCGAAGCAATGCCGCCAAGCGATAGTAGTCGTGGGCGAATCTCCCAATCGGACAATGTTCGCAGCTCCTCGGGCGACAGTGTGTCACTCACTAGCGAATACTTCACGAGCCAGCCGACTGCGGAAGTGACAGGCAACATCACTGGTGGTTTTGCCGTTTTCGGCAAGCTGCCGAGCACATTTTGTAGACGCTCGTTAATTTGTTGCCGATCCAGATAAATATCGGTATTGGACTCAAACACTACGGTAATGGTGGATAGCCCCACGAAGGTTTTGGAACGTACCGCCGTCACTCCGGTTGAGCCATTGATCGCACTTTCCAGCGGATAGGTAATCAATGACTCGACATCCTGTGGTGCCATGCCCGGTGCTTCGGTTTGGATGACGACTTGCGGCGGCGCGAATTCGGGAAATACGTCGACCGACATTCGCTGTAGTGTGAAGGCGCCTGCGACGAACAACACGAGTGTCATCGCCAGTACGATGAGGCGATTGTGTAATGCCCAGGCGATTAGTAGATTAAACATGATCAGTCATCCTCGCCTTGCAGTACGCCACCGGTTAACCAGAGTGTATAAACCTCGCGGTTACCCTGGGTGACGACTTTGTCGCCAGGTACCAGACCTTTGATAATTTCAGTGAATTTTTCATCACTGGTGCCGGTAAGAACGTCGACGCGAACGTATTTGCCTTTTTGTAAAACAAAAACGCATTTCTCGCCATTGGCTGCAATGATGGCTTCACTGGGTACCGTGAGTGCCGCATCGTTTTGGCGAAGCACGATGCCAGCGCGGGCAAATAGGTTGGGCTTGAGTAATCCGCCAGCATTATCAATGCGGATCCACACTTCCACAGTGCGCGTTTGCGGGTCCAGCGTGGGGCCAAGCAAAATGACTTTGCCTGTAAATGGCTGGTCCGGATAGCTGAGCATATGCACGGTAGTGTTCTGTCCGACTTTTACTTTTCCAAGATCTTCTTCATACACGCGTGCGACAACATTGACCTGTGAGCGATCACTGATACGAAACACAGAAGTGGAAGGTTCAACGGCCTGTCCAACCGAAACACTCAACGTATCAATCACACCGCTTGTTGGCGCGACGATATCCACGCTGGGCGGAGGATTGCCGACCAGGCGCGACTGCACACGAGCCAAGCGCTGTCCTGCCCTGACAGTATCGCCAAGATTTGCGTACACCGCCGTAATTTGTCCGCTGATGCGAGTGCTGACATCGGCTTGGCGTCCGGGTAACAGCCGGACTTCTCCATTGAGATAGAGCATTTCAGACATAGGGCGTAGATCCGCCGCGACCAGCTTAAGGTCAAGCGTTTTTTGTTGTGCCGGGCTCAGTGCGACCGGTCCCTTAATGCCGCCCACCTTAAGTTGTTCGCCATGTGAAAACACTTGCGGTGCGACCACAATACCCAAAGTGACGATCATCGCGCCGGTCAGAATAATGGCGCCGAAGCGGCGGCTTCTGATGCTCCGTAAATTTAATTTTTGCATGCGGGCATTCCTGATTTATTTGATTGATTCGTAATTGGACATCGACACGTAATCGCCGACGGCGTTATGCATTCGCACCAGTGCTTGAAGATATTGATCGAGCGTTTCCAGATAGGCCGAATTCAAATCGGCCTGCTGACGTTGTGCTTGCACAACATCGAAAATAGGAACCAGACCCTGTCGATAACCTTGCTGGGCCAAGCGCACGTTGCTTGCACTGACGGGCAGCATGCTTTTGTCGTAGCGCGTCAGTGCTGCTTGCAAGCGTGAAGCTTCGGCGTGGGTGCTGGCGACTTCGGCTGCAATACCAAAGCGCATCGCTTCAATGCGGGCCACTGCTTGATCGTGCGTGGCCTCGGCTTCAGCCAACAAGCCCTGACCTTTATTGAAATAAGGCAATGGAATCGAGACGCTGATTCCGATGGCACGGCTATTTCCTTGCGGTGGCGCACCTTCAATCACTTGCTTGTCTTGCGAGAACTCCAGCCCAATCGTCCAGTCTTCCCAGCGCAATGCCTTGGCAAGCGCTTTTTCGGCCTGCGCACGATCTGCATTTAGCATCGCACTATGCAAGTCCGAGCGTAATTCCAAAGCCTTGGTTTGTAATTCCGATAAGCTAGGCAGTGCATTGAATTTCGGTAATGGTTCATCGATTACGAGAGGTGAATTTGGAACACGGCCTATTCTGGTGTTTAACGACACCTGCAAACTCTCGCGTTGGCTCTCAAGCAATAGGCGTTCTTGCGTTAGGCGTTGCAAATCGAGCTGAACTGTATTGACGTCCAGCTCGGATACTTCCGCTGCCTTGAAACGCTCCCGCGTTGTTCCCGCAAGTGTCGATTGAATGTCGATCAACGCTTTTCGTGATGTGATCTGTTGATCGATGATCAACAGGCGATAAACATCGCTCGCAATATCCCCTGCCAAACGCCGTCCTGCTTCAGCGACTTCGGCTTCTGCCAGGGCGATATCGACACGTGCGACATCTTTTTGGCGCGAGATACGGCCGGCAATCGGAAAACTTTGACTGATTCCAACCGCATTGCCGTATTCGCCTTCATTACCGAACGCAAAATCGCTACGCGTTGAAATATTCAGGGTCGGATTGGATTGCAGGCCGGCCTGCACCAAGCGGGCGTTGCCAATATTCACTGCGTATCGAGCCGCCTGTAAATCCTTGTTGTCATGCTGCGCCAGTTCAATGAGTTGTTTCAGCGTGAAAGTATTGGATTCATTTTTAGCGATAGCCGTTGTGCCGATCATACTTAGTAAAATCAACATGGATAACGAGTACATAAACGGTCGACTAAACATGATCAACTCCAAAGTGCCTCAGCACCTTTCGGCAACGGCAAGAATGCAATCGGCAAGTGAGATCGCCACCCCAATGGCAGATGGCGTTGTTGTATGTGCGATAGCGGATCACTTTTTCACCGGTGCAGTGACTATCACGCTGCCTTGCATGCCTGCTTCGCGATGCCCAGCGATTAGGCAGACATAGAGAAACTTTCCGGGTGTGCTGAATTGCCAAATGATGTCGGTGGTTTTACCGGGTGCCAATCGCGCAGAACTGGCATCGGTATGAATCATGTCCGGCATGGCGCGCATCATTGCCGCATGCTCGTCGATTTCTTTCGGGGTGCCGAGCACAAATTCATGCGGAATCTTTCCGGCGTTGGTAATCCGCAAGCGCACGGTTTCGCCCTGTTTTATTTTCAACGTATCCGGTGTAAAGCGCATAGCATCCGTAAGCGTTATCGCGATGGTCCGCGAAACATTTTTTGCAATACCCGGTTTTCCCATGGCATCGGCTTGCATGGACATTGAAGCCGTTGCACTGGCCATCTTGTGTTTTTCATCGTGTGCAGTGGCGACAGACGCGCCAAGTATCATGGGGACCATCAGCGTGAGGGCAGCCATCAAGGAAGAAGCTATTTTCATATGGAGTTTCCTAGTGTTTAGCAGGAGATAATGTGGAATCCAACATCGTCGCTGAGGCAACGCAGGTGGAAAGACAAAACGCAGGCGCACGTCTTGGGCCGTTGTTGTCGGGATGTCGATGACATGTTGGGATAACGCGGGCGTTAGATCAAAAAAAAACAGGAATTCATCCATCGCCAATGACACAAATGCGTTGCCAAAAACGGCATGAGACCGCCCCGTCAAGAGCAGCCAAAACGGCTTAGTTCAGGCGATTGGAGGCCTGAGAGGCGAGGTGCCGCGTGCGACGACGCGGGCAGGGGACTTAGCGTGCGGAAATAATTCTTTGCCAGTAAATCGCTTGAACGAATTCGGCAGAGGAGACAGCAGCGAGAGTGACGTTGTCAGACAGGTGCCCATGCCACAGCCACACTGGCAGCCTTTGGCCGGTTTACCGTGACCATCACTCAGCTTGCTGCAATTGTCATGTTGATGCTCGTTGCCACAAGGAGCCGCAACCGCAGCTTGATCATGATGTGCTGCTCGGGCACCTTCGTGATGCGTCATTGAGGTTGAAACAGTGTGCTGCGATTCAGTATGCGCGCACATAAAACCGCTCAGCACCGACGCCCATCCGGCCACCGGAATGGTCAGGCAAAGCAGCAACGTCAGTAGGATTCGAAACTTGCGCATGGCGGCAACATAGCCTATTTCAGTTGCACCGACAACAATTAACAATTCGTAAATTTGAGTCAAAGTCAGGCCACCTGGGCATTTCGTCATTTATTCGGCGCACCTTTATAGCCTTGAAACTCCTCTATCAGGGTGTAGTATTAGGATACTCATGCCCAAAGCTCTCCACATTCTTCGTACACGCCGCTTTCGATTACTGGCTTCCTTGCTGGTGATGATGGCGATTCTGTGCAACGGGATTGGCTTGGCTCAGGCATATTCGGCGATGGCCAAGAAAGATTGTTGTGCCGAGATGACCGGCCACAAGAAATCCGCTTCGCCTTGCGCGGAGGGTAGTAAATCTTGCCCATCTCCTAATACCAAATGTGATGATCAATGCATGGCGCGTTGCATGAGTGCCAACGGCATCTTATCCGTTCCTTTTACCCTCCGTCCCAGTGTCTTGGTGACCGCGACGTTGCCCCAGTTAAAAACTGCCGAGCATTCTTTGGCCGAACTTGGCCCAGGCTTACGACCTCCGATTTATTCCTGACGTTTAACACCTGAGTCGCGGCGCTTTGCGTCCGCGTGTGTTTACGTTTTATCAGGAATATCCATGAAACTTACTACTTCGACCGCTTGGCGGCGGATAGCGTTATGGCTGTCGGCATCTATCGTGGCCACGCTTTTGCTAACGGCTTGCGACCGCAACAAAGCGATGCAAGAACCTATATCGCAGACTGCAGATACAAGCACAACTAAAGATGTCGTCAACAGCAAGGCGACCGTGATCAACGAGCTGTATGTGTGTCCGATGCATAACCACATCAAAGAACACGGCCCAGGCAAATGCCCTATCTGTGGGATGACACTCGTCAAAAAAACCGTAGCACCGCCACCTGCAGAATCCTCGTCCGACATGCAAAAGAAAGGCGATGCGATGAAGCCCGATGGCGCAGCGACGGATAAGGTTCTGTATTACTACGATCCGATGCGACCAGAGGAACATTTCGACAAACCCGGTCCTTCGCCGTTTATGGATATGCAGCTCGTTCCCAAATACGCTACAGCAGAAAGCGGTAATGAAAATGGAATCGCCGTCAGCGCTGCCATTGTTCAAAGCCTTGGCATTCGCATCGCAAATCCGGTGCGGCGTGATGTCCGCACCAGCATTCGCGTTCCGGCGCGAGTGGTGGCCGATGCCCGTGGTCAGGCGCGAGTGCAAGCTCGCGTCAATGGTTGGGTCGAGCGTTTGTATGTTCGTGCGGTCGGGCAGCAAATTTCAGCCGGCACAGTGATCGCCGACATTTATTCACCGGAGTTAGTCCAAGCCCAGGAAGAAATGCTATTGGGCTCCGAGACTGCTGGCCCGGCGGCAGAACGCCTGCGTCGTTTTGGTATTGCCGATGTGGACATTCAAGCGGTGCGTCGTGCTGGCAAAGCCTCACGTCGACTGCCATTGCGTGCAACGGTTGGCGGCGTGGTAACGGAACTGGGCGTACGCGAAGGTTCCAGCGTCACCCCCGACACGATGATTCTTGATTTGTCCGGTGGAAAAGCAGTCTGGATCGAGGCGCAATTATTTCCGGCACAGAAAATCAGCCTGGGCAACACGATGCGTGCACGTTTTACCTTGCCGGGTTTGCCGGGTCGTGAATGGCTAAGTGAAACCGGCGCCGTGGTTCCGGTCGTCGATCCAGTCACTCAAACCGTGGCGGTGCGATTTTCCATCAACAATAGCGATGATTTGCCGCTCGGTACTGTGCTCGATGGCGTGATAGAAGGCGCTTCTCGCTCGAATGTTTTACTGCTTCCAGCCTCTGCGGTGATTCGTACCGCACAAGGGGATCGGGTGATGGTGCAGCACGCTAAAAATCAATTCATGGCGATGCCGATCAAAATCGGTTCGCGTTATGGTAGTGAAATTGAAATTACCGAAGGCATCGCAATCACTGATCGCGTGGTGACCTCTGGCCAATTTCTGCTGGATGCCGAAGCGAATCTGCAATCGGGCTTTAGCCGCATGGAACCCGATGCAATGGATGCCATGAAACCGATGCAAGGATCCCGACCATGATCGAGCGTCTGATTCATTGGTCCATCGCTCATCGCGCTTTGGTGTTGACCGTGGCGGTGCTATTAACCATTGCCAGCATTATTTCGGTGCGGCAATTGCCGCTCGATGCCATTCCGGATTTATCCGATGTGCAGGTGATTATTCGCACACCGTATGCCGGACAAGCGCCGCAAATTATCGAAGATCAGGTCACGTACCCGATCACGACCCGCATGTTGGCGGTGCCAAAAGCCAAAGCGGTGCGCGGCTTTTCGATGTATGGCGATTCATTCGTGTACATCTTGTTTGAAGATGGCACTGATTTGTATTGGGCGCGTTCACGGGTGCTGGAATATCTCTCGCAAGTACGCAGCGAATTACCAGAAGGTGTTGAACCGCAGTTGGGCCCCGATGCGACCGGCGTCGGCTGGATTTACCAATATGCGCTGGTGGATAAAACCGGAAAACATGATTTAGCCGAACTTCGCTCACTACAAGATTGGCGACTGCGCTTTGAATTGCAGCGCGTGCCTGGTGTGGCTGAAGTGGCTAGCGTCGGTGGTTTTGTCCGGCAATACGAAGCGGTCGTCGATCCACGTCGGTTGCAGGCCTATGGCATTGGTTTCAACCAATTGATCGCAGCGATTCGCGCGGCCAATAAAGAAACCAGCGGTGCACGACTGGAAATGGCCGAGAGTGAATACATCGTGCGCGGCGTCGGTTATATCCGGTCACTGGATGATTTAGGCGCTGTGCCGACCGGTGTAATGAAAAATGGCAAAGCCATACTGATTCGTGATGTGGCGGAATTACGCTTCGGCCCGGCGCCGCGTAACGGCATTACCGAACTCAATGGTGAAGGCGAAGCGGTCGGCGGTATTGTCGTGATGCGTGATGGCGAAAATGCCAAAGCGGTGATTGATGCCGTGAAAATTCGACTGGACGCCGTGCGTGCCAGTTTGCCTGAAGGTGTCGAAATTGTGCCGGTGTATGACCGCTCCAGTTTGATCCAGCGCGCAGTAGAAAATTTACGCGGTAAATTATTCGAAGAATTATTATTGGTGTCGCTGGTGTGTGCCTTGTTCTTGTGGCACGTACGCTCGGCACTCGTCGTGGTCATTAGTTTGCCACTGGGCGTGTTGATCGCCTTGGCGATCATGCATTGGCAAGGCTTGAATGCGAACATCATGTCGCTTGGCGGCATTGCGATTGCGATCGGCGCCATGGTCGATGCGGCGATTGTGATGATCGAGAACGCTCATAAGCATTTGGAAGATTGGGCTAAAGAGCATGACGGCAAGGCAGCCGAAGGCGCCGATCAATGGAAAGTCATTGCGGCCAGCGCGGAGGAAGTCGGCCCGGCGCTATTTTTCTCGCTATTGATTACCGCTTTGTCCTTCTTGCCGGTCTTCGTGTTGCAGGCGCAGGAAGGCCGAATGTTTGCGCCCTTGGCTTGGACCAAAACCTGGGCCCTCGCGGTGGCCGCAGGCTTGTCGATTACGGTTGTGCCGGTGCTGATGGGTTACTGGATTCGCGGACGTTTTGCCGATGAATCCGAGCATCGTTTTACCCGCTGGCTGACCGCGGCATATCGTCCGGCGCTGGCATTCGCCTTACGCAAACCGAAAACCATCGTGTTGTTTGCTGTGCTGGGTTTATTAAGTGCCGCCTTGCCCTTGAGTCAATTGGGTAGCGAGTTTATGCCCGAACTGGAAGAAGGCGACGTGCTGTATATGCCAACGACGTTACCAGGGCTATCACCGGCCGAAGCACAAGCGGTCTTGCAACGCACGGATCGTTTGATTAAATCGGTACCGGAAGTGGCCAGTGTGTTTGGCAAAGCCGGACGCGCCGAAACCGCGACCGATCCGGCACCCTTGACCATGCTCGAAACCATTATCCAGTTCAAACCAGAAGACCAATGGCGTCCCGGCATGACACGGAAAAAAATCGTCGAAGAGTTGCAACAAAAACTGGCGCTACCGGGATTAACCGCCGCCTGGGTGCCGCCGATTTTGAATCGCATCAATATGCAGGTCAGTGGTATCCGTACACCGCTTGGTGTACGGGTAACCGGCCCAGATTTACCGACGATCAGCCAGAATGCCGATCGTATTGCGGCCGTGTTATCCAAAGTGTCGGGTACACGTTCCGCGTTCGCCGAACGCGCCGCCGATGCGCGCCAGATTGACGTCATCCCTGATCGGGAAATGCTGGCACGTTACGGTGTATCGATGCAGGACGCTCAAGAATGGCTGGCATCAGCGATTGGTGGCGAAGCGATCGGGCGTGCAGTGGAAGGTCGCGAACGGTATCCGATTGCACTTCGCACGGAACAAAGTTGGCGGGATTCACCGGAAGCCTTGATGGCTCTGCCGGTGGTGACGCCGTCCGGTGCACAAGTACCGCTTGGATCATTGGCAGAAATTAAACTGTCCGATGGCCCGCCGATGATTCGCAGTGAAGATGCACAGTTGGCCACGTATGTTTTCGTTGATTTAAGTGATGAAGATTTAGGCGGCTATATCCAACGGGCAGAAAAAGCGATTCGTGCCGATGCCCAATTAACGAAAGGCGTGAGCTGGCATTGGGCCGGTAGCTATGAATTTCTGCAACGTGCCAGTGAACGACTGCGACTCGCCGTACCGCTGACCTTGCTGATTGTGTTTGCGCTTTTGTATGCGGCATTTCGTCGTGTCGCCGAAGCAAGCATCATCATGTTGACGGTGCCATTCGCGCTCGTCGGCGGTTTGTGGCTGCTATGGTTATTAGGCTACGCATTCTCGGTTGCCGTGGCAGTCGGATTTATTGCACTGGCCGGTGTGGCCGCCGAGTTCGGCGTGGTGATGCTGATTTATCTGGATAACGCGGTTAAGCGAGCTCGGGCTTCCGGTGAATTAAAAGATATCAAGGCACTGGATGACGCACTGACCGATGGTGCCTTGCGTCGGGTGCGACCCAAAGCCATGACCGTGATCACCATCATTGCCGGCTTATTGCCTATTGTCATCGCCACTGGCGCCGGTGCGGCCACCATGCAACGCATTGCCGCCCCGATGGTGGGCGGCATGCTCAGTGCGCCCTTGTTATCGCTGATTGTGATTCCCGCCATTTACAAATTATGGTTAAGCCGTGGCTTGAAATCGGCAACAGGAGAATTGCCATGAAAATAAAATATTTAGTTGGCTCGATTGCGTTGGGTGTGTTGCTCATCGGATGCACTGCCGCGCCGGTGCGTGATGACTCGCAAGTCCAAAATTCCATTGGGCTAGCTGGTGCAGGCACTCCGAGATTACCTGCGATCAATGAATCCTATTTGGACGATGCCTGGTTTGCCGAACCGCTTACCGTGGATCGCGCAGTGCAAGCGGCTTTGCTCAACAGCCCGCAAGTAAGGGCCGAACTGACACGACTGGATGCAGCGCAGGCTGAACGTATTCAAGCGGGTTTGCTGCGTAATCCGATGGGCTCGTTAATGGTGTTGCGGCCGGAAGGTGGTGGACGCTTTGAACTCGATTACAGTCTGGTGCAAAGTCTGTTCGATCTTTTCACCCGAACGAAACGCGTCGATGTGGCGAATGCGTCACAAGCGCGTACACAGGCCGAGGTGATGCTGCAACTGACCCGTATTGCACAGGATGCCGAGGCGGCTTACTACGAGGCAATGACAACCAAGGATGTTTTGCGTTTGCAACGCGAGCAATTGGCACTGGAAGAAAACACGCTGGTCTTGCTGAAGCGTCAGGCGCAGCAAGGCGTGCTATCGAGTAATCCGGTGTTGACACAACAAGCAACGGTTTCGATGCAAGCGCATGCACTTCGCACCGCAGAAGCCGAGCAGACCAAAGCGTTGTCGGCATTGGCGCAGCTATTGGGCCTAACAAGTATCGATCACTTGGTGTTGCCAGAACATCTGCCATCACTACCACTTGCCATATTCAACGAACCGGAACTACAAGCACTGGCCCTGAAGCACCGCCCTGAATTGCTGGCGTCTGACGCAACCATTGCTCAGGTCCGTGCCGAGAAAAAATTACAGACCGGCGCATTGCGTGCCACCGATCCCTCGCTTGGGCTCGGTGGTATTCGCGAGAGTGGTGGGATGTCCTTGAACGGCTTAAGTGCACAAATCAGTTTGCCGATTTTTGATACCGGTCGAGCACGCGGCGCATTGGCGGATGCGAAGATCGCACAGGCTCAATATCAAGCCGAAGCGACTCGTCGCCTCATCCCACTAGAAGTCGAAAGTTCCTTGGCTACTTTGATCACCAACACTAACGCACTTGAACATGCCGACCACCATGTTCGGCAACAACTGCAACTCGAAAAATTGGCATTGCTCACTTATCAACAAGGCAATGGTAACTACATGAACGTCACAGAGATAAAGCGAATACGGCTGGCTTCGCAAATGGAACAACTGGATGCACAGAAGATGCTGCGGACGGCCTATGTGGATCTTGAACGAGCTACCGGCGTCGCCATGCAAAATTTAACTTTAACACCTTAATTTTTTAAACCTCATTGTGACATTCCGTCGCAACATCACCCAGGAGATCATCCCATGCGTTATTTCACCGTTTTAGCAATTACATTAATGATCAGCGTAACTTCTACCGCTGTGTTGGCCAAAGGCCAATCACGCCCAGGTGCTGACAAGCGTTACTGTCAGAAACATTTGCGTATCAACGCCGAGCAACTGAAAGCCAACTTCCAGACCTTGGATGCCAATCACGATGGTGTATTGACCAAACAAGAATCGAAGCTCAAAAATTTATCACGGATGTGCTTTGACAAACTCGACCGTGGTGGCAACAAAGTTCTATCAACGGAAGAGGTGGGCTTGTCTTAAAGCGGTTTGGTTGCGGGGGCAGGGGGCGTGCTTCCGGGTTGCGGGGCTGCCTCACGTACTGACGATACGGTCTTGTTTCTATGACTATCGCTTGTAATATTAACGAGAATCATTATCATATGAGCATTCCTCCGGAGACCAGTCCGTGCTCGCCACCTTGCTACTCGTATTTCGAGAAGTCCTCGAAGCCGCCCTCATCGTTAGTATTGTCGCTGCGGCTACCCGTGGTGTATCTGGCCGCGCTCGCTGGATTGGCGCGGGACTGGCAATGGGGCTTATCGGTGCATTGCTGGTAGCGATGTTCGCAGGTGTCATTGCGAACGCCATGAGCGGCATGGGCCAAGAATGGTTCAATGCGAGCGTACTGTTCGCAGCGGTCGGAATGATCGGATGGCATGTCGTTTGGATGGCACGTCATGGGCGTGAACTGGCAGTACAAATGCAATCGGTCGGAGCGGATATATCCAATGGCCAACGACCGTTGACTGCCTTGATGGTGGTTGTCGCATTAGCGGTACTGCGTGAAGGTTCGGAGGTGGTCTTGTTCGGCTATGGCTTGCTGGCAGGCGGTTCGACTGGTGCTTCTTTGATCCTGGGCGGCGTATTCGGCGTTATAGCGGGTGTGGCAGTAGGATTCGCGATGTACTTCGGACTTCTGAAAATACCGATGCGCCATTTTTTCAACGCCACCAATGGCCTGCTTATCTTGTTGGCGGCAGGCCTGGCTGCTTCTGCAGTCGGCTACCTGACCCAGGCCGATGTCTTACCCACGCTGGTCGATACACTTTGGGATAGTAGCGGTTTGCTGACAGACGATTCGATGCTGGGTCGTGCGTTGCATGTGCTTATTGGCTACACCGCACAACCCAGTGGCATGCAGATGCTGGCATACGTCGTCACAGTGATCGTACTCATGACCGGTATGCGACTGTCTCGAAAAACATTGATCGCGAACAAGGCCGAACGCGCCTCGCCTATTACTGCCTGATTCTGGAGAATTTGATGCTTCGTTCACTTGGGCTGATAGCCCTGTTATTGGTTTCCACTTCTGCGATGGCTGATGTCAAGGAATTCAAGCTTACTATTCGCGAACATCGATTCATTCCAGCGGAAGTCATTATTCCGGCCAATACCAAAGTTAAATTGCTGATCGTTAACGAAGACAGTACGCCGGAAGAATTCGAAAGCCATCAACTCAATCGCGAAAAAGTGGTTACCGGCCACGGCACCATCGTGGTATTCGTCGGACCGCTGAAAGCAGGGCGCTATCCTTTTTTTGGTGACTTCAATGCCAAGACGGCACAAGGTGCCGTGATCGTTAAGTAATCCCAATACATCCATCACATTCTCCAAAGTCACGCACCTTTGGAGGGCTAGACAATACTTTTCTTTTTTTGAGAACTCCATGAAAACTGTGTCCTGTACCATCACTTTGTTTGCTGCTTTGACTGCGTGTTCTGCCGCCTATGCAGGCCCCGCTGATACGGTGTACCGACCGATTGTGGAGCAGGGAGAAACCGAACTTGAATTGCGGGGTGGCTATCGGGATTACAACGATGGTCCGAGCGAGCATGCTTTTGTTTACGACCTCGGTTATGGCGTTACTAATCGGTGGAAAACCGAACTTGTTCTGGAATATGCCGCCGAAGGGGGCAATCCCGGCAAGCTTGAAGCTTGGGAATGGGAAAACGTTGTCGTACTTACCGAGCAAGGCAAGCATTGGGTGGATGTTGGCCTGTTCGCAGAATATGAACACGGCTTTTCGGCAGGTCCGGATGAATTGAAGATCGGTCCCATGTTCGAGAAAGAAATTGGGTCAACAATTACGAATCTCAATCTGCTGTTTAAACATGAAGTCGGCAGCGGAGCGAGCAACCTCACCGAACTCGACTACACCTGGCAAGTCAAATGGCGCGGTCGTGAATCACTGGAATGGGGCGTCCAGGGCTTTGGCGGATTAGGCGAACTTGGCGACTTAGGCAAAGAAGACCAGCATAGTATTGGCCCAGCTTTGTTCGGTACAAAGCGATTATCCAACGGCAACAAAATCAGCTACAACGCCGCAGTTTTGGGAGGCGTCAATGCCGCAGCACCTGATGTAACAACACGCTTCCAGATTGAATACGAGATTTACTAAATATCGCCGTAGATATGGCTCATCAATATTTCGTGATTTCAATGTTGCATTTTTAGAAACGCAACTGCGCGACGAGTAATGCCGTAAGTCGCCTTACCGGAAGAGTTGTGTGTAAGACTGAGGAAACCGTATGCAACAAGCGTATTCAAGTCGTCTTTCATGAAGCGCGGCTCTTTTATCTCAATATTGCCTTGACCACCATCAATTAGCATCAATACGGTTTCAGCCATCATCGGCAATTCCATGAAACTACTTCCACCAGAAGTATCGAGTTGTCGGAGTATATCGATGCACTGCTCGGAGAATTGTGAGTTTGGATAGAAAGATTCAGCTAAAGCCGAAAATCCATCACTGGTTGTTGCAATCGCTGCGAACATTGAATCGAGCTTGTCAAAACGACTAAGAAAGAGTTCGCGGTCCGAATTGAGAATTGCTTTAATGCCAACTGTGGTTGCTTGGTGTCGCTCAAGTGAAGCGATTAGCTCATCGTGTCGATTCTCTGCAAGCCAACTGGTGAATGCTTTATATTCATCGGCTGATACGTCGGTGCGTTGCGAGACGTAGTCTGCCAACAAACTGACTATAGTTGCGAAGGAGCTTGCTGTGGAAATCGGATCCATGGGTTCTTCGGTCTTATATAAATTTGGTTCTAAGTATGTCGCCGTTAGCGACATACCCTAATATCAGGCTAATTTATGCACAAAGAACACTAACTTCGCTCTTCTACTTTTTAGGCTTTTGAGTCAACACACTTCCTGCCAACGTTTTCGTTGAAGTCGCTGTACGGCCATCTTGTAATACTTTGGCTGCTGTTTTTGCAACAGCCACCGACGATTGCTTAGTCGTATGCGTTTGGGCGAGTGCACTGCCGGCCAGCGACTTCGCAGTCTTACTGGCCCCAGAATCCCGCAGGACGGCAGAGGCGGTGTGGGAAACTTTAGAACCGGTCTTTTCATTCTTTGCCATGGTCATTCTCCAAAAGGTGACAAATTCAAATAATTGATTTTTACGCTTGCCGAGACCATGCAGCCTGTTGGGCTAGGCTACCTTTCTTACCACTTGTTGCAATTCCATCACGTCCAAGGTGAAGTCCAATGGAATTTGAATCGGTTCCGCGGGTGTGCGCTTGACGTTATAAACATCCACATCGGTTTTCAGTTGGACACAGTCACCAACGATTTGTTGTCGACGCTGAGCAAACGATTTAACGAAATGCGTGTGCGGCGCATTCAGATCATCGATATCGGCCCAGAGCGCCAATGTCTTATTGCCTGATTTCTGCGTCGTCGCATGCTTGGCGCGATAGCGGCGACCGAGGGCATCGACGCGATATTCTTCGCGAAAGACCTGCGCTATGTCGGTAGCGATGGCATCGATCACGGTCTTGACGCTCGGCTTATGCAAGCCATTACGAAAAGCCCATTCGGCGACGGCGTGCGGATCGAGCAGGCCATCAGAACCCACTTCGGCCTTGTAGCGCTCGACGTATTCTTTTACTGCATTCGAATAACCTGACATAAAAATGACTCCTTCTATTCGGTATGAACCATGCCCCAGCCATCGGTAAAGGTGGAGGCGGTAACAAACTGTCGGACTTTCACTTGAAACTTGCGGAACAAATCGTAACGGCCCAATCGTCGCTGTAATTGGCCCGCAACCAATCCAGGGTGAACATTTATACGATGGGCAAACAAGACAACACGCTCTTCGGCAAAGAATGGACCGACACGGGCAATGAAACCGGTCATCTCACTTTGATCCACGCAAAAATCAGCGGCCTTGCTATTGGCGACTTTCTCTTCTTCGCTTACTTGATCGGCAGCTGATGCTTCAATGTCTTGATCAAGAATAAAACCGCGATCTTTACCGTGCTTGCAAAGCACGTGTTCAAGTTCATGGCGCAGTACAAACCAGAAGTTATCAATACGATCTTGCCGCATCGACAACGCCACCACCGGTTGCGTATCGGAGAGCCAGAAGCAGGCACCGTCAATTTTGGTACCGGGAATGGCTTCAACAATCACAAATCGCACGCCACAGTCATTCAACACGCGGGCAACATGCCGCGTTTCTTCCGGCGCCGATAACAGCGCCGCCAAACGGGGAAGCGCCTCACGCAGAGTTGCTTCTACATAGGGCACCAGCACCATCTGCATCGCCAAGCGCTTGGCACGAAATAACCAGGCCAATTGCAAGGTTGTCGGCTTATCATCGGCATCGGTCTTTTTCGCCGAATGGCAGAAAGCCACATCCGCCTCAACATTTGTCACTTCAAAAAAGCGAAGAAACTGGTTTTCCAGCACTTCAATGTTTTTCGACGCTTCAATCCAGCCGCGTTTGATCATCTCCCGGACAGGGAAACGCTCATAAAGTTTGGCTCGGCGTACGATTAAGCCATCCGATATGCCGACCTTGGACAGTTGGTACTGGCTTTCCAGGTTCATCCACAAATCCGGACCGGTACCCAGCGAATCCCCCAATTGAATGGCGGTTTCAGGGGTAATAGCGCGTTTGCCGGCAATAATTTCATTAATCAGTCGAGCAGGCCGACCGATAATGTCTGCGAGTTCGGTCTGCGACCACCCGCGGGCCTCCAGTTCGTCCCGGAGAAACTCGCCAGGTGGGAACGTTTCAGCAATCGTATTCATGCGTTCATCCTCGGGAAGGGTTAGTGGTAGTCAACGATCGAAATGATCGCGACGCGTTTTCCGGACGGGTCCTGCATCAGCTGCAAAACCAGTCGCCATTGATTATTCAATCTCATGGAGTGTTGCCCATCGCGATCTCCTTTAAGTTTCTCGAAATGCAATGATTTCAGGGCATAAAATGTCCGTTCATCGGGCGCGGCACGGATAACTTGCATCCGTTTGCGGAACGCTTTGACGATCGCGGCGTCATAACCGGCCGTGTACGCCGGATCAGCCTCTAGTCTCTTCAATGAGTCGTCTTCGAAGTCCACTTCCATAGATAAGTATACTATCCTCAACCAGAAATGATGTCAATGCCGCTATTACACGTAGTGTAATGATCTAAATATACGTATTAATAAATCATCTTTTTATACGGATTTATGATTTCACGTAGCCTTTTAATATGCTTTTACGCAAACCGCAAAATGTCCCTATTCTTTCCACACTAACAAAGTCATTGCGTAAAATAAATTGATGTCATATATTTAATATGACTTTAAATCAGACGGTGTCCAAATGTCCCCGGATCAGTTGACCCCAAAACACGTGAGAGCTGCTCGCGCATTGTTAGCTTGGTCTCAGCAAGACTTGGCAAATTCGGCGAAGGTGGCGACCTCAACAGTCGCCGATTTTGAGAGAGGACAACGTACTCCAGTGACCAACAACGCAACGGCCATCCGCAGCGCTTTGGAGGGTGCGGGTATTCGTTTCCTGGCCACAGGCGCGATTATTGGACCGGCCATCCCTACAATAACTTCTACACATCGCGCTGGCACCCCGATACGCTGGGTTGATCTTACCGATCTCAATGATTGGGCTAACCGTACTGATGGTGCAGTGAGTTTGCCGAAGCTAATTTCGAACCTGATTCAGGCGTCTCACGGCACGACAATCAAACTGCGATTTCCTTCCGACGAAGGAGTACGCCATGCCGGTTGGGATGGAATTACTGAAACCAGCAAGAGCAGTGTGTTTGTTCCCCAGGGTGTAACCGGCTGGGAGATCGGAACCCAAGCGAATACTATCGCTACAAAAGCAACTGACGATTACCTCAAACGTACCGCTGCGCCAGGGGTACTGAATCCCTCCCAATCGTCATTCGTATTTGTCACGCCACGAAATTGGTCCAAAAAAGATGAGTGGGCCAAAGCAAAACAGAAGGAAGGCAAATGGAAAGAAGTTCGGGCGTACGACGGCAACGACCTCATTCATTGGATTGAACAAAACCCGGCAGTCGGTCTTTGGCTTGCTACACGACTAGGAAAGCGCCCGCCAGGCACACGCTTGCTGGAGGACGCGTGGAATGAATGGTCCTTGGCAACGAAGTGGCCACTGACTGAAGACTTAGTACTTTGTGATCGAGACGAAGACGCAACTGCCATTCTACGTTGGTTACGCGGCAGCCCATCATTACTATCGCTTCAAGCTTCAACGTCGGACGAAGTGGTTGCCTTCTTCCATGCCACGCTGAGCACCTTGCCCCAGGAGAATGGCGATAGATACCGTGCGTTGACTATCGTTGCCACTAACGCTGATTGCGCACGTACTTTCATCGATGCACCGGCACCTTTGATTTTAGTGATGCAAGAGCCAGACCCAGGACTAGCTGCTAGTCTTGTGAGTCGCGGTCATTTTGTATTGCAAGCGTATGACGACCGTCCAGCAACTCGCGGCGATGTGCAGCAACTGAAGCGTCCCTCGCGCTCGGGCATTTCTGCGGCGCTAGTCGCTACGGGCATTCCTGAGGAAAAAGCATCGGCATTGGCACGGGACTCAGGTCGCAATCTCGCAATACTGCGTCGATTAATACCGAACAGTCCCGGCCGAGAGCCCTCGTGGTCAAAGCTGCCGCCGCCTAGTGCGTTAGTCGCTGCGCTTCTAGTAGGCGGGTGGGATGAAACGTCCGAAGGCGATAAGGCATGTTTCGCGGCGTTGGCTGGCCAGCCCTACGATGCTGCGATTCAGTCGCTAGCGCCTTACGTGGGAGACATGGACAAACCACTTCGAAAAGTGGGGTCGAGTTGGCGCGTTGCTTCTCCGCCAGACGCATGGTTCTTTCTTGCCCCGTATCTCACGGCCGCTGACATCGCGGCCTTTGAAAATGCCGCTCACAATGTCATGGGTTCTGCAGATCCTCGATTTCAAATGAAGCCCGATGAACGTTGGCTCGCATCTGTAAATGGAGTGCACCGAACATATTCCGGTCTAATGCGACACGGCATGGGTGAAGTGCTAATTCTCCTTGCCTTGAGGGGAGAGGATGCACGATTGATTGCAGATGCAGCGCGAAGAGCGGACGCAATCGTTGCCAAATTACTGCACGGTGCAGACGCGCAACGCTGGTGGTCCCTTTCACGTGATTTTCGCCTGCTTGCCGAGGCATCACCCACCAATTTTTTAGCAGCCATTGAACATAGCCTTGACCAAAGTGATCCACCTATCCGTTCGTTGTTCCAATGCGATGAAGATCACATGTTTGGAGCGGAGCATTTATCAGATTTGCTTTGGGCCCTGGAATCGCTGGCCTGGTCTCCAGACCTAATGTCTAGGGTAAGTCTTATCCTCGCGAAGCTTGATGGCATCGATAACCCGTCAGGTAAATATGCAAACAGACCAGCAAATAGCTTGCGCGAAATCCACTTGCTATGGATCCCGCAAACATTTTCGACGCTGGATCAACGGTTAAGTGCCCTTGATTTAGTTCGTCGCAAAAGCCCGAATGCGGCATGGAAACTCATGCAAGGAATACTTCCACGCGGACATGACAGTTCTACGCCTTCGCCATCTCCGAGGTGGCGAGACTATACGGTCGAAAACGTAGAAATCGTAACTTACGGTCTTATTGCTCGCGGAGCAGCCGAAGTAACTCGACGAATTTTAGAAGACGTTGGACTCGATCGATCGCGGTGGATTCAACTCATTAGTCGATTATCGGATTTGGCTCCCGATTCCGAAGATGGTCTAAAAGCCTTGGAGACCGCTGCGTCGCAATTTGAAAACGCGTCGGATCGAATCGCTTTGTGGACAAGTCTACGAGGCGTATTACATCACCACCGCCAATTCCCAGAAGCCGAATGGTCAATGGATACGCGCATTCTGGATCGACTGGAAGCGATATATAACCAGCTTGCACCAGACGATCCATTCGAGCAGATCGTATGGCTTTTTGAGCAATCTGCAGTCTTACCAAACCCGTCAAAGAGAGGTTGGAAAGCAGAGCAGGAAGACATCGACCTTGTCCGGGTCAAGGCTGCCGGCGAATTGTTCAAAGCGCAAGGCGCCGACGGCATTTTTGCATTGGCGCGACTTTCAGACAATGCCGGGTACATAGGAAAAGCTTTGGTAGAAAGCGGTTTGTCAAAAATCAATCTAGACGAGTTGGTCGCGAAAGGGTTTCGAAGTGATGAACAGCGAGAAAGAAACATCGCGCATGGAATGACTATTGCTGCGTTGAAAAAACTAGATCAGACATGGGGAGAAGCACTTTTTTCTCGAGCGAAGGAACAGTCCTGGGCTAACACTGCGCTGCTCGCTATCTTGAAAGCCTTTCCAGCAAATCGTTGGACATGGAACTTGGCAGCTAACGCAGGACAGTACATAGAGACCGAATATTGGCGCCAAGTCCCAGTCTTTTGGATGGGTGACAAGAAGGAGGAAATACCCTTTGCCATTACCAAGCTCATTTCGGTAGGCCGCGCACGTCAAGCACTTTCGTTGATTGACAGCGATGGCAAAAGCGAGCTGCCGTCAGAGCTTCTTGTGAAACTCTTGCTCGAGGCAGCGCAACAACCGATCCCAGAAAATGAAAATAACGAAGCCGTAATGTTCCAACATTATGTCGCCGAGATCTTTCACATACTGGATGAGCGTAGCGATGTCGATAAAGACACGTTCATCCAGCTCGAATGGAACTATTTACCATTGCTTGAGCGATCGCGCCGTCCCGTCAGGGCCTTGGTTGAAGCGATCTCAGAGCAACCAACTTTGTTCATCGACATTATCACTGCGGTGTACAAACCTGACGATGAACATGCATCGCCTGTCGATGAAACGCTAGACCCTGCGCACGTCCGTGCTATAGCGGATCAAGCATATCGACTATTAGAACTGTGGAAACATATTCCAGGAAAGCGTGATGACGGCAAGATCGACGTCGTGCGCCTGAAAGAATGGGTTAGCGAAACTCGATTAAGAGCTAAAGGCATTGGTAGGCTCGAGAGCGCAGACTATCGCATCGGCACCATGTTGTCTTCTGCATTACCGGGCGATGACACGCACTGGCCTGCGGAAGCAGTTCGCGATTGTCTCGATCATTTCAGAAGCGAGGAAATGCGAAACGGGTTCATTATTGGAAAGCGCAATCGTCGAGGTGTGACGTCACGTTCTCCTGGGGACGGCGGCAACCTGGAACGTGGCGAGGCACAGAAGTACAGATTGTGGGCGAAGGCTTCTGCTGATACCTACCCCTATACTGCCAGTGCGCTCAATGATATTGCTGATAGCTACGAGCAAGATGCAAAGCGGCATGATGATGATACCGAGCGGAGGGATTGGAGTTATTGAGAACATATTATTGTGTCACGTGCGCAAACGGTGGCATCGAGCGGCTCAGTGAAAATTTCATCAACCAAGTTTCATTAGCCTAGCGCCGGGATTATTGATAGCCGTGCCTGCCTGAAAATACCCCAGCACCATTTTGACGGTTCGGTGACCGGTCATCGCCATCACGTCGGGTAACGAAACACCTTGGCGCCCGGCTTCAGTCACGAAGCCCGACCGCAAGCTATGTCCAGCGAAGCTGCCGCTTAGTTGTGCAAGAGCACTTCGCCGCTGCACTATTTCCGCCACGGCCGCCGGCGACAACGCTGCTCCCACTCTCGAAGAGCGCCAAATACGACGAAAAATTGCGCCTTCGGATATCTGCGCTGCGTTTATCCAGTCGGATAACGCAACGGCCGCAGCGTCCAAAACCGGCTTTTCCGGGGTGGAGCCTTCCGCTGGGCCAGCTTGATCTGTTTTGCTATGAAGCAAGGTATAAATGTAGGTGAACTCATCAATACGCTGTAGATCCTGGATATGGGCTGCGGCAATTTCACTACGACGTCGACCGCCACTGGCAAAGCCGAAGTAGAGCAGGGCGCGATCGCGCCTGCCTTCCAATGAGTCATCGCATGTCGCCAGCATGGCCTCTAATTCGGTTCGGGTGATCGCCGTTTTCTTATTCGGACGCTCGCCACGTTTAACGCTGGCGCGTCGGGCCCGGGATAACAAATGCCGGACCGCAGGCTGTTCGCACGGATTGACCAGTTTTTTCAGGGTATGCAGGCTCGAGAGCACGGCGACCCGATGAGTCACGGTAGATAAGGTAGTCGGTCCTAACTTGGCTTTGACTTTCGCGCTTACTAGAAGCTGATCAATATGCGCCGGTAATTCGTTGACTATGCCTTGCGGGGTTTTGCGGACAACGTGGTCCACCACAAATTGGATAACGACCGCCTCAGCCACAGGGAAGTCAATCGCGTGATCAAAGCGCGCCAGGTGCCAGGCGGCCCAATAGCGCAATGCACTGGTGTAACTGCGGGTAGTATTGGCCGACGCGGCTTCCGCCAGAATGTCCCGCACGGCGTGCATGGCGCTCATCGCCAGTTCCTGTGGTAAGTGCGACACGTCGCTGGTCAGGGCAGGGAGCTTGTCTTTTCGCATTGTTTTACTACATAGTATGTATGATTTAATACGTTTGTTGATCTATACCCACGATAATTATCCCTTATCGTGGGTATGTCAATAGAAGAGCAGGGCGCCAAGTAAGGAGGCAAATTCCATGGCAAAAGGCATTACGCAAGAGCAGGTCAACCAAGCCGCCGACAGTTTGTTGCTGGTCGGCGAACGTCCGACGATTGATCGCATTCGTTCGGTGTTGGGTACGGGTTCGCCTAATACCGTTAACCGATATCTCGATGCTTGGTGGGTAAATTTGGGACAACGCTTGACCCAGGTGCAAGTCAAGCTTGCGTTACCTGATGCCCCGGCTGAAATCACGGCACTGGCCAGTCAATTTTGGGAGCGGGCGCTAGCCTCCGCGCGTGCTCAGGCCCAGAATGAAATTGAAGCCGAACGTGAGGTCCTTGCCGGCGAGCGTATGGCGAAAGCCATTCAGCGTGTGCAACTCGAGGAGCATCGAGTAAAAATGATTGCCGAACGCGACGCGGCATATGCGGAGCGAGACATCGCTTTAACTCGGATCACCGATCTACAGCACTTAATTGACCGACAGAACATTCAACTGAACGACATGTCTCAGCAACGCGACAGCGCTGTATCACATGCTACTGCCGGCAGTGAAGCGCTGGTATTGTTGCAAAGTGAGCTGAAAGTCAAAGAACAGTTATGGAAAGACGAACGCAGCGCGATAGAAACTCTCCATACCACGATGCATGATCGTTGGCTGATCGAAGTCGATCGTGCCCGCCAGGACGAAGCGAAATCGACCGCCAAGCTGAAGCAACTGGAACAAGCCTCCACACTCGCTTCCCGTCAATCATCGGAACAGTTGGCAGATTGCAATAAGCGACTAGTAGCGGCCGATCGTGAAGATGCCAAAAAAACCGCTAAACTGGCCTCATTGGAGGATGAAATAATGCGTCTGCATGCCCAATTAAAGCTGCGGCTTCAACCCAAGACGCCAACTAGTTCACCGTCAAAGAAGAAGGTTAGTGCGTCCAAAAGTGCCCGATGAGGAAACCGGATGAATTGTGTCGTTTGTGGCAGTCTGAAAGTCTATGACGAGGTTATTGACCAGCCTTATCAATATAACGGCGTCCCGTTGGTGATTCCGGGAGTGTGCCAGCGCCGTTGTGATAATTGCAAGGAATCAATGCTGAGTTTTGACGAGGCTGTGCGCGTCTCGAAATTGCACCTCGCACACAACCGTAAAGTGCTTGACCTGCTGACTCAAAAACAAGGAAGGCAGCAGTAGCGCCTATGTCCAGATCTTTTAGCCCTATAGATCAGCTTATAGAACAAGCACAGACGGACAAATGCTATGAGCCGGATGTCGTAAGGGCACTACTGCATATCGATGTATATGCCCATGTGCCAAAACACGACGATACCGGTCGTCTGCGATTTATCCAATTTGTGACGCCGGAAGGCAGAACTGTACTACCGTTTTTTACTGACGAAAGCCAGGCCCAAGCAGCCACCGGGGACTCGGTTCGAATTGTGAGGCTCAACGGCCGCCAATTACTGGAAGCTACGCGTGGTGCAACTTTAATGCTCAACCCGAATAAGACACCCTGTACGCTGTATCCGGAGGAAATCGCCGCCTTGCTTGACCACGACGAAGTCGCAATCATGGAAAGCGAGGTGATGCCCGAGCGTCAAATGCTCGTGGCAGCACCTGATCCAATACCTACTTGGCTGATCGAGCCCTTGATTTCGCTTTATAAAACCCTTGATTGCGTAGTCGCTGCCTATCTCGCCGAGATACGGTTTAAAGAAAGCACCGAAACGAAGACATTACTCATTGTCGTGTCTGTAGCGACGATAGACGCAGAACGCGCAGCGCGAGCAAGCATCACAACGCTGCAGTCTCTGTGCGAAGGTCGAGAAATCGGCGTAGATTTAACTGTATTTGAGCCCGGTAGTCCGCCTGCATGGCTGACCGATTCGGAGATTAAAGAATTCTTTTCACAGGTAACAACTGGACAAGTAATTCACTGAGAGTATTCTGATAATTGCACACGCAAAAACGGTCAAAATACGGCCAAAAAAATATCCGCTAAGCTACTGTTTTTGATGATGAATCAGGATTTCGTGCCCTAATTTTACACGTATCTCGGCTGTACCCCAAGATAATGCGTGGACTAAAACGGTATTTGGGGTAGGTGGTAAGCAATAGACTGGCGTCCGAGAGCCTTTAAAGACGTATACATGCAAGTACAGTACTTCGCATAATGTATATTATGTAAAGTCGCAAGTATCAAGTAATGGTTGGCTGTAACGCTCTTCTAGCCCCGTCTAGGACAATCTCATAGTCATTAGATAAGATTTCGCCATATTCGATGATGTGCATGCGCCTGGAGGCCATCGATTTCTATATTCAGTTTCTCGTCCAGCGAAACCGACAGAACATATTCAGGACATTGCCAACTGTGCAGAATGTCGCCAGTTTCTTTTTCTGTTTCCACCAATGCAACGGGCCTTAGGCGTCGGGTATCTTGTTTTTTCAGGCCCAAACCATATTGCTTGGCGCTGGACTCTTTCATGGTCCAGTAGAGATAAAAACATTGTTCCAATTCTTCAGGGCCACAGGCTTCAAGATGTGCAATTTCACTTTCGGAAAAAATATGCCGGGCGATTGCCAGCCAATTTCTGGATTTGCCGTAGCCTTCAATATCGATGCCTATCGGGCTCGGGGAAACTGCAGCCGCCAGCCAGTTGCCTGAATGACTGATCGAAACATGGAGGTCTGGGAACTCTGGTGACGCGCTTCTCAAGAATCGGATATTCGACGCAGCTTGCTGGTAATCCCAATTGGATGTACTGCATTGGAACATGCCACTGGCTAATCTTCTAATCGAATAATGGCCTGCAAGATACTGTTCTTTTCTGGGGACAGATTTTATCGAATGATAACGAGCACGTTCTGCCTCACTGAGCCAATTCAAATCCTTGATTAGCGAATCCTGTGCCAGCAGCTCGAGGTTTGCGACCGCCAATCGGGAGTTTTTTACGGCAGCCTGATTAGCCTTCAACCCAAATACTGTCTGGAAATTTGAATGCATGCCTTCAGCCCGTATTTGCGTATCACATACTATTTTATTTCAGGCAATAAAAAACCCAGCCAAGGCTGGGTTTTTATCGAATCGCCACTGATTAGGTGGCGTCCCCACGGGGATTCGAACCCCGGTCGCATCCGTGAAAGGGATGTGTCCTAGGCCTCTAGACGATGGGGACACGCTAAACTTTTTGAAAAAACTACATCTGGTGGAGCTAAACGGAGTCGAACCGTTGACCCCTTGCATGCCATGCAAGTGCTCTACCAGCTGAGCTATAGCCCCATAAATGGAGAAGCGGAATTGTAAAGATCGCTCTGCACTACGTCAAGCGTTTGTCGCCAATAATTTTTCATCGGCTCGCAACAAGGTGTGTGGCGCATGTCCCTGGATATCCAGATAGTCGAGCCACTTATTGAGAAAGCTATTCATGCGCAGACGATGGCCAACCATGACTTTGGTGGAAGGCCTTAATCCCAAAACATCCTGCCACTGGCGACCTACGTAACAGTGGGTTACTTCACATTGTTGGGTGTCGCGGTAAACGCGAATAAAGGCGGAGGGATCGGGCTGTCCGGACACCGGATCCAGCAAGTCATAACTCAATTTCAGTTCCAGCGTGTAGGCATGCACTTCAATAACATCAAGCTGCAAGGCGAGCCCGTCATGGCCGCGTGACTGGTAACGGCCCGCTTTTAATTCGGCAGTATTGAACAGATTTTCGGCACGTTCATAGTTTTCCCCATACAAGCCCATTAACCAGCTTAAACGGCTGATTCGGGGCAAAGGAACTGGACGATTGAATTTCGACATAGGCCGATGCTAGCACTGCCGGATGAAAACATCTGCCCTGCCCTGATCTACGGCGCGGATCAGTACATGTGTTTTTCAATACCGAATTGCGCCAATATCTTGCTCGCTATTTCTTCGATGGATGTGTGTGTTGTACTGAGATGCGGCAATTGCTGGTTTCTGAACAGGGCTTCGGCGATGGCAACTTCCTTGCGGCATTGCTCGATGGTGGCATAGCGGGAATTGGGTTTGCGTTCGGTGCGAATTTGCTGCAAACGTACTGGATCAATCGTCAATCCGAATAATTTACGGCGATGGGCCTGCAGTCGCTTGGGCATTTCGTCGTTTTCAAGATCTTCTTCGGTCAGCGGATAATTGGCTGCTTTCACGCCGTAATGCAGGGCGAGATACAGGCAGGTAGGTGTCTTGCCGGAACGCGAAACACCGACCAAGATCAGATCGGCTTCACCATAGTCCAGATCAATGCCGTCATCATGGGTCAAGGCATAATTAGTGGCGTTGATTCGCGCCTCGTAGGCAGCAAAATCCACCATGCCATGCGCCTGTCCAACACGTGGTTGGTGCAGAGTTTCGAGTTCCTGCTCTAATGGCGCGATAAAAGGAGCGAATACGTCCATCATGAAAGCACCGCTCTCGGCGAGAATTGCCGTCAGTTGGCTATTCACGACGGTATTCACCACGATCGGTTTCTTTTTCATCTCCAGCCCGGCAGCATGAATTTGCGCAACAGCCTCCCTGGCCTTGTCGGCATTGTCGACAAACGCGATTCTGCGGGTCTGAAACTCCACGCCCTGAAACTGCGTCAATAAGCTGTGACCAATGGTCTCGGCGGTGATTCCGGTGCCGTCAGAGATAAAAAATACCGGTCTTGGCATCTTGTCGCTCGCAAAATAAAGTGAAGCTATATTGCCTGAGTCAAATAGATTTGGCTTGCGTGGCTTGGCGCGAGATAATAGCGGCTTCGCTGCCCTATCCTTTGGAGTCTCACTTGAGCGCTTACGTCCTTTGGCTTCACGAATTGCGTCTTTCCGATTTGGCCCAGGTCGGCGGGAAAAACTCCTCGCTCGGCGAGATGATCGGGAATTTAAGCCAATTGGGCGTGTCGGTACCCGGCGGTTTCGCCACTACTGCGGACGCCTATCGCGAATTCATCCAGGTCAACAAACTGACCGAGCGCATGCAGGAACGTCTGGCAAAACTGGATGTTGAAAACGTGAATGAGCTGGTCAAGGCAGGCGCCGAAATTCGTGGCTGGGTGATGAATGCCCCGCTCCAGCCTGCACTGGATGCCGCGATTCGCACTGCCTACAGAACCATGTGCTCCGAAGCCGGAGCGCAGGAAATTTCGGTTGCCGTCCGGTCTTCCGCGACAGCTGAAGATTTACCGGATGCATCGTTTGCCGGGCAGCAGGAAACCTTTTTGAATGTCACCGGCGAAGAGGATGTTGTCGCCAAGGTAAAGGAAGTATTTGCATCGCTTTACAACGATCGTGCCATCGCTTACCGCGTTCACCACGGTTTCAAGCATGAAGATGTCTTCCTTTCGGCTGGTATCCAGCTGATGGTGCGCTCCGATATCGGGGCATCGGGCGTCTTGTTTACGCTCGACACCGAATCGGGCTTCCGCGATGTCGTTTTCGTCACCTCCAGCTACGGTCTGGGCGAAATGGTGGTTCAGGGGGCGGTGAATCCTGACGAGTTCTATGCCTACAAACCCAATTTGGCGAATGGTAAACCTGCGATTCTTCGCCGGACTTTGGGCTCGAAACAAATTCGGATGGTGTATTCCGATGTTGCCGGCGAACGCGTGCGCACCGAGCCAACCCCGATTGAATTGCAATCCAGGTTCTCCATCAGCGATGCCGATGTGGAAGAGCTTTCAAGACAATCGTTGGTGATCGAAAAACATTATCAGCGCCCGATGGATATCGAATGGGCCAAGGATGGCAATACCGGCAAGATTTACATCGTCCAGGCTCGCCCCGAAACCGTGAAATCGCGCGGCAAGGCTACCCAGATTGAACGCTTCACATTGAACGAGACCGGTAAGGTGATTTCCGAAGGTCGTTCCATCGGCCACAAGATTGGCTCAGGTGTCGCCCGGGTTGTCCGCTCGCTTGCCGACATGAATCATGTTCAACCGGGGGATGTACTGGTCGCGGACATGACCGATCCCGATTGGGAACCGGTGATGAAGCGCGCATCCGCCATCGTTACCAATCGTGGCGGGCGTACCTGCCATGCGGCGATTATCGCCCGTGAATTGGGCGTTCCCGCCGTGGTGGGAACCGGAAATGCGGTGGAAAAAATTCTCGACGGGCAACACGTGACGGTATCGTGCGCAGAGGGTGATACCGGTTTTATCTACGATGGTGCCTTGGCATTCGAACGTACGACTACGGATCTGGCGCAAATGCCGCCGGCTCCGATGAAAATCATGATGAATGTTGCGAATCCCGAACGTGCATTCGACTTTGCCATGCTGCCCAATGCCGGCGTTGGTTTGGCGCGACTCGAAATGATCATCAACAGCAATATCGGTGTCCATCCCAAGGCATTGCTGGAATTCGACAAACAGGATGCGGCGACCAAGCAGCGCATCCGTGAAAAAATGGCAGGTTACGATAGCCCGCGCTCATTCTATGTGGATCGTTTGGCCGAAGGCATCGCCACCATCACGGCGGCATTCGCACCGAATCCGGTCATCGTTCGTTTGTCCGATTTCAAATCGAATGAATACGCCAACCTGATCGGCGGCAAAAACTACGAACCCCATGAAGAAAATCCGATGATCGGTTTCCGTGGCGCATCGCGTTATGTCGATCCTAGCTTCGCCGACTGTTTCGCGATGGAATGCGAAGCCTTCAAGCGCGTGCGTGACACGATGGGCCTGAGCAATGCCTGGGTAATGATTCCGTTTGTCCGCACACTGGAGGAAGGACGGAAAGTGATTGAAGTGCTGGCACAAAACGGTCTGCGTCGCGGCGAAAACGGCTTGAAGATCATCATGATGTGCGAGCTGCCATCCAATGCCCTGCTGGCCGAGGAGTTCCTTGAAATTTTCGATGGTTTCTCGATTGGCTCGAACGACCTGACCCAGCTGACGCTCGGTCTGGATCGCGATTCGGCTATCGTGGCCAATCTGTTCGACGAACGAAATCCGGCCGTGAAAAAGTTATTGTCGATGGCGATCAGCACTGCACGTGCAAAAGGTAAATACATCGGCATTTGCGGACAAGGTCCCAGCGATCATCCGGACTTGGCCGATTGGCTGATGCAACAGGGAATCGAATCGGTGTCGCTGAATCCCGATACCGTGGTCGATACCTGGCTGCGCCTCGCAAAGCTGAAGGCTTCCTGATCCCGCATGAAAGCATTTGATGCTGTTTTGGCCGAACTCGGGCAGCACCAGTGGCTGGTGCGTGGATTGATTGCGGTAACGATTGCGATCGTTGGTATCTGGCTGTCGCGCTGGGTTGCGCGTGCTTTCGAAAGAGTCTTGCAGCGTTTTGATGTTGAAACCATTCTGCGCAGTTTTCTGCGCAATCTGGTTTATGCCATTTGCATCGTGGTGGTCTGTATCGCGGCGTTGGATTTCGCCGGTGTTCCTACCACCTCGTTGTTAGCTGTACTGGGTACGGCGGGTCTGGCCATTGGCCTGGCGATGAAAGACTCGCTGTCGAATATTGCATCAGGTGTGATGTTGATCGTGCTGCGACCCTTTCACAGCGGAGACTACGTCCAGGTCGCGGGAGTCGAGGGCATCGTGGACAGCGTGCGTATTTTCCAGACCTTTCTGCATACTCAGGACAACCGGCAAATCATTCTTCCCAACAGCCAGATTACTGCCGTTCCCATTATCAATTTCACCGTGCGTGGTGTCCGTCGCCTCGATATATCGGTCAAGATTGCTTACGGCGACGATATGTCTCTCGCCAGAAAATCACTGCTGCATATCGCACAGAGCCATGCCCAGGTCTTATCCGAACCGCCACCGGAAGTCGTGGTCGCACAGTTGGCCGACAACCACGTTGAATTACAACTTCGTGTCTGGCTGGCCGCCGCCGATCTGGGCGCGCTGAAAGCCTATTTGCTGGAGCAATGCTGGCAGCAATTAAGCGAACAGGGTTTCAAGACAGCGCATCCGCAGCAGCACACGCATATCCATCATCACAACAAGATCGATGGCTTGAGTGATGAGATAACGACATCGTCCTGACGGTTTAAAGCCAATTCGATTGAACCACTTTGGATCAATCTCAGCTATTGAATAAATTTTCAGCTCTTATCGCTGGTAAACCAGCTCACACGAAAAGCGGGACTCGATCCTCAAGAGCCAAGAAATAACGCACTCAAGCGACTACCTGGTTCCTGCCATTGCGTTTGGCTTCGTATAATTTTACGTCTGCCTTGGATGCCAGTTTTTCGTGATGCGATAGCCCGGTGCGTTCGCTGATGCCGATACTGACAGCCAAGTTTCAAACCCGGCGCGAAGAAGTTGCAATCGATGGCCTGTATCGCCAATCGGATTTTCTCGCATTTCATCCGAGCAGTTTCGAGGTCCTGACCCGGGAACAGGAGCGCGAATTCTTCACCGCCCCAACGCGCCGTCAATTCATCCCCGCGTAGCCCTGCCCATTTGCCGGTATTTTCGATACCCATCACACGTTTCATTGTCTCGGCGATGACCTTCAGCGCCTGGTCGCCGACATCATGCGAATAACTGTCATTGACTTGCTTGAAATGATCGACATCGAGAAGTGCGAAACACAGCGGTTGTTCGCTACTCACGGCACTCTTGAAAGATTCCTGCAATTTTTCGTCCATGCTGCGGCGATTGGGCAGACCTGTCAGTGAATCCGTGCGTGCCTGCTGTTCGAACGCCTCGGACTGCTGGCTGATCCGTAAATTCAATTTCTCAAGTTCAATATTTTTTTCGCTCAGTGCACGGGTACGCTCATCCACGATGCCGCTGAGTTCCAGTTCACGCGCTTCAAGCTGGCGAACGCGGGCGCGGTAAACGCTGTAGAGGAACAAGGCAAGCGCAATAACAACGACGGGAATAAACCACGATCGTTGATAGAGCCTGGGTTTGATTTCAAACTTGAGGCTGGCGCTTTCGGGGCTCCATGGCCCTCCACGCTGTGCCGCGCTGACCTTGAAGGTGTAGCGACCAGGGGGCAAATTGGTGAACTGGACATTGCGCAGTTGCTCGCGTTCGATCCAGTCCTCATCGAAGCCTTCGAGTCGGTAACGATAACGAATTTGTTCCGGGGTACGGTAACTAAGACTGACGTAAGCCATTTCGAGTTTTTTCGTATCCGAGGGTAAAATCAAATCACCATCGGCATCGGCCATCTGGTCATTTACCATCACGTTTTCGATTACCACCGGCGGCGGTGCAAGCTGGTAGCGCGCCAGTTCATCGGGTTGTACGACAGAAAGCCCCTTCGCTGTGGCCACCCAGATACTGCCGTCTTTGGCGCGTATCGCTGCCGGCCCTGCGCCGCCATTGCATTGTGCGCTGGCCATGCCGTCGGCCTCGGCAAAACTGACCGAATTTAGTTTTTCCGATTTGCCATCGGCAACCGCTTCCATTTCATTGCGCTTCACGTAGATAACGCCGCGATTGGATGTCAGCCAGAAATTGCCGTAGGTATCGGTAACAATCTGGAAAATGGTAGCGACCGGAATTCCGTTTTTGGTTCCGACGGCAGAAATTTTTCCGTTCCGCAATCGCAATACCGCGCGATCGGTTGCGATCCAGAGCGTGCCGTCGGCATCTTCGCTAAATCCAAACACATCCTGTGAAGCCAGATAAGCGGAAATATCAACGGAACCCGCTTTCTCGCCATCGATAAAACCAAGGCCGTTGGCCGTACCGATCCAGATCCGGCCATTTTTGGCTTCATGAATGCTCATGATGAAGTCTCTCGGCAGCCCATCGGCCATGCCGTAATGCTTCAGCTCGTTTCCTTTTTTACGATACAGACCGCGGGACGTGGCTACCCAAAGATAACCATTGCGATCTTCATGCAGCGCACGTATTTGCGAACCGAAAAGCGGACTGGTCTGGTTGACGCTTTCCCGGACAACACCATTTTTCCAGTTGATCAGACCGGTCGAATACATCCCGACCCACAAGCTGCCGTCTTTGGCCGGTGCCAAACTCAGAATGGCGTCGTTGCTGAGACTCGGGTCGTCCTTGATCGCCGTGATTTTTTCTTCGAAGTAGCGATTCAGGCCGCGTGAGGTTCCAACCATCACGCTGCCATCGGCGGTTTGCGCCAGTGCGCGAACATAATTGTCACTAAGGCCCTGATAATTGTCGTAGGTGACAAAAGGCGTATCGGCGAAACGTACCAAACCCGCATTCGTGCCCGCCCAGATATTCCCTTCCCTGTCGTTGTACAAGGCACCTACACGATTGTTCGGAAGCCCTTGGGTAGCATCCAGACTTTCCAATCCGCGACGGCCAAAGCGCAAAATGCCGCGATTGACCGTGCCCATCCACAAATTCGATTCGCTATCGAGATCCAAGCTGATAACAGCCTCGTCAGGAAAATCGGTAGTTACCTTGGTGAACTTTCCATTGCGTCCTAAATACAGTCCGTGATGCGTGCCCAGATAAAGGCCGCCTTCCGGTGCCGCCAACATCGCGTATATTGCGCCGGCAGGCAGACCATCGGCCTCGCGGAAACTCTGTACGCGATTGTTTTCAATTCGCACCAGGCCGCTCGAACTACCGCCCCAGATGACCTTGTTCTGGTCCATGAAAATGGCATACATGCGTTCCGAAGGCAGACCTTGGCGAAGCCCGTAAGTCGTCACCTTGCCCTGTGCATCGATTCGCGAGATTCCCTTGCTTTCATGGGCCACCCAGATGGCTCCCTGGCTATCCTCAATGGCCGACATGGTTTCGTTTTGCGGCAACCCTTCTGCCTGGCTATACGTGCGCCACAGATCTTTCTGCAATACCGAGACGCCGCCGCGTGAGGTCGCCACAATCAAGCGGCCATTGGAGCCGACACTGACATGGCGGATACCATGGTCTTGCAAGGCGGGAACGTTTTGCGGAGTAAAAATACGGAAATCCTGGCCGTTGTAACGGACCAGTCCTTCCCAGGTGGCGAACCACAAATACCCTTCCGGCGTTTGCGTGATCGAATTGACCTGATTGTGTGGCAGGCCATCACGCGTCGTCCAGGCTTCCCGCGAATAGGCGGCCAGCGGCTTTTTGTCGAGGGCGAATGCCGGCAATGCAATCAGTATCAATGCCAAGACGATTAACTGTTTCAAACAACGCATCCGTGTCCCCTGCACTCGAGCGGTTTAGCTTAACCCGCCCAGTTTACCCATGTATTGTCGATAATAGGCGAGTTCTTTTACCGATTCGCGAATGTCGGAAAGTGCTGTATGGGCGCCGGTTTTGACCAGGCCTGAAAGCAGATCAGGCGACCAGCGACGGCAAAGTTCCTTCAGGGTTGAAACATCCAGATTGCGGTAATGAAAATAGCGCTCAAGCCTGGGCATGCCACGAACGAGAAAGCGGCGGTCCTGACAAATGGAGTTGCCGCAAATCGGGGATTTATTGGCCCCCACCCATTCCGACAGGAATTCGATGGTCTGGACTTCGGCTTGAGAAGTCGTTATCTGGCTATCCAGCACGCGCTGCCAGAGACCCGATCTTTGATGTGTACCGCGATTCCAGTCATCCATGGCTTCAAGACGTTCAAGTGGTTGCCTGATGGCGAGCTCTGGCCCCTCGGCCAGGACATTCAACTCCTTGTCGGTTATCAGTGTGGCAATTTCGATAATGACATCGGTATCGGGATCAAGCCCGGTCATTTCCAGATCAATCCAGATCAGGCGTTTGCTTTCATCATCTGTCGTCATCATGCTTTTCCCTTGAATTTGTTTTACTGTAACAAATTAGACGGCCACCTCGCGCAGAAACCAATTGAACAATAGCTATCACATCCTCAATTCACTGCTGGCACCGGCAATCTTGATGGCGGCAACCGGTTCACTTCTGTTGTCCGCGAACAATCGCCTGGCGAGGGTGGTCGATCGCTTGCGGGTCTTGATGGCAAACTGGAAAGCCGGCGCACGCGACCAACCGGCACGCGAATTGCAAATTCAAAGGCACCGGAAGCGGAGCAATTATCTTTTGCGTGCCTGCCTCTATCTTTATTTCGCCTTGGGCTCTTTTATCGGTACCAGTCTGGCACTTGCGGTCGACACCCTCAGCGGCAACCGCATCTCGGTGTTGCCGACAATCGTCGGTATTATCGGCATGTGTTTTTTGCTCGGTGCCGTCTTTTACCTTGGACGTGAAGTATTCGCCGCTGTCAAAAGTTTTGACGACGAGATCAAGGAAGAGATGGATTAGCTTTTTTGTCTTTTGGCGCGAAAATAATCCGACAACTTTTTACCAGCGACTTCAGCCAATACGCCACCCTGCACTTCGATCCGATGGTTATGGCGCGGATCCTGCAGTAAATCGAAAACCGAACCTGCTGCCCCCGTCTTCGGATCATAGGCACCGAAGACCACACGTTTGATGCGGGCATGGATCATCGCCATCGCACACATGGCACAGGGTTCGAGCGTGATATACAAAGTGCAGCCAATCAAACGGTGATTCTGTAATTTCTCGCCAGCCAATCGCATGGCCAGAATCTCGGCATGCGCACTAGGGTCGTGCTGGCTGATATTGCGGTTCCAGGCTTCGGCGACAAGCTCGCCTGCTTCATTGACGATCAAGGCACCGACCGGCACCTCGTCATCCTCACGCTCGGCCCGATCCGCCAGATCGAGCGCGTGCTGCATCCATTGTTCGTCAGTCGCAGCCATTTATTCCCATTCGATGGTTGCTGGCGGCTTGCCACTGATGTCATAAACTACGCGAGAAACACCGCGTAACTCATTGATAATTCTGTTAGATACCGTGCCTAAAAGTTCGTATGGCAGGTGTGCCCAATGGGCCGTCATGAAATCCACTGTTTCGACGGCACGCAAGGCAATCACCCATTCGTAGGCGCGGGCATCACCGACGACACCCACCGATTTGACCGGCAAGAACACGGCAAAAGCCTGACTTGTCTTGTCATACCAGCCTGAATTCCTCAGTTCTTCGATGAAGATGGCATCGGCCTTTGCCAGCAATTCGGCATATTCTGCTTTCACTTCGCCCAAGATTCGAACGCCCAGACCCGGACCCGGGAACGGATGGCGATACACCATTTCTTTCGACAGGCCGAGCTCGACACCAATACGGCGCACTTCATCCTTGAATAGTTCTCGCAGCGGCTCGACCAAGCCGAGCTTCATGTAGTCGGGCAGACCACCAACATTGTGATGGCTTTTGATTACGTGTGCCTTGCCGGTTTTGCTGCCGGCCGACTCAATCACGTCCGGATAAATCGTGCCCTGGGCCAACCATTTCACGTTTTGCAACTTGGCCGATTCCTCGTCGAAAATATCAATGAAGAGCTTGCCGATGATTTTACGTTTGGCTTCGGGCTCGTTTACGCCCTTCAATGCCGCGAAATAACGTTCGGCAGCATTGACGCGAATGACTTTCACGCCCATGTTCTGCGCCATCATGGACATGACCTGGTCGCCTTCTTCAAGGCGTAGCAAGCCGGTATCCACGAATACGCAGGTCAGGCGATCGCCCAGCGCCTTATGCAGAAGAGCGGCCACGACGGATGAATCGACACCGCCGGACAGACCAAGCAGCACGTGGTCGTCGCCCACTTGCGCATGAACGCGCGCTATCTGGTCTTCTATGATATTCGCGGCGGTCCACAGGGTTTCGCAACCGCAGATATCGACCGCAAAACGGCGCAGCATCGCTTCGCCGGATTTGGTGTGGGTTACTTCAGGATGGAATTGCACGCCATACCATTTCTTGCTTTCGTCACTCATGCCGATGATCGGCACGTTGCCAGTGCGGGCAGTGATTTCAAAGCCTTCCGGAATCTGGGTAACTCGGTCACCGTGGCTCATCCAGACATCCAGACGTGGTGGCGAGCCGGGGTGGTCTTTCAAATCATCCAGCAATGCGCAAGGAGAAGTGACTTCGACTTCGGCATAGCCGAATTCACGATGATGCCCTGCTTCCACCTGGCCGCCGAGCTGCATCGCCATCGTCTGCATGCCGTAGCAGATGCCTAGAATCGGCAAACCGCTGTCGAAAACTTCCTGCGGTGCGCGCGGCGAATTTTCTTCGACCGTGGATTCCGGGCCGCCGGACAGAATGATGCCTTTCGGATTGAATTTGGCAATTTCGGCCGGATCATGATCCCAGGCCCAGATTTCGCAATAGACCCCGAATTCGCGAATTCGACGGGCTATCAATTGCGTGTATTGCGCACCGAAATCGAGGATAAGTATCTTGTCGTTATGGATATCCTGGGACTTTGAAATGGGTGCTGGCTGGGCTGACATTTTTTATCTCGGTAGATTTATTGCCAAGTTCTTTACGTTACGACGCCCGGTAATTCGGCGGCTCTTTGGTGATTTGCACATCATGCACGTGGCTTTCGCGGGTACCGGCGGAAGTCACACGGACGAATTTCGGACGCGTACGCATTTCTTCAATCGTCGCGCAACCGACATAACCCATCGAGGCGCGAACGCCGCCCGCGAGTTGATGCACGATGCTGCCGAGCAAGCCACGATAAGGAACACGGCCTTCGATGCCCTCCGGCACGAGTTTGTCGGCATCGCTGGCATCCTGGAAATAGCGGTCTTTACTGCCCATTTCCATTGCACCCAAGCTGCCCATACCGCGATAACTCTTGTAGCTGCGGCCCTGGAACAATTCGACATCGCCGGGCGCTTCTTCGGTACCGGCAAACAAACCGCCGATCATCACGGTGCTGGCACCGGCAACGAGCGCTTTTGCGATATCGCCTGAATAGCGGATGCCGCCATCGGCGATCAACGGAATCTTGCCTTTCAATACATCGGCCACCATGCCAATTGCCGTGATTTGCGGCACGCCGACACCGGCAACGATTCGCGTGGTGCAGATCGAGCCCGGACCGACGCCGACTTTAACGGCATCGGCACCATGATCCATCAAGGCCAGAGCCGCATCGCCGGTAACAATATTGCCGCCGATCACCTGCACGTTCGGGAAATTCTTCTTCACCCAGGCCACGCGATCAAGAACACCTTGCGAATGGCCGTGGGCGGTATCGACCACGACGACATCGACACCGGCGTGTACCAGTGCTTCGATGCGAGCCTCGGTATCGCCACCAACGCCAACAGCGGCACCAACCAATAGCTGTTCGGATTTGTCTTTAGCGGCGTTCGGGTTGTCGCGGGCTTTTTGAATGTCCTTCACGGTAATCAAACCGCGTAATTGGAACTCGTCATTGACGACCAACACCTTCTCAATGCGGTGCTTGTGCAATAGCGCGATCACTTCTTCTTCGCTGGCACCCTCTTTTACCGTGACCAGGCGTTCTTTCTTGGTCATGATGTGACGAACCGGATCGTCGAGTTTTTTCTCGAAACGCATGTCGCGGCCAGTGACAATGCCGACCAGTAAACCGCCGTCTACCACAGGAACACCGGAAATATTTCTCGCACGGGTCAGTTTCAACACTTCGCCGATCGTGGTTTCAGGCCCGACCGTAAAGGGTTCGCGGATCACGCCGGCTTCAAAGTTTTTGACCTTGGCAACATGGGCAGCTTGCTGCTGCAAACTCATGTTCTTGTGCAGGATACCGATGCCACCGAGCTGTGCCATCGCAATTGCGAGACGCGCTTCGGTAACCGTATCCATGGCAGCGGACACAATCGGCAGGTTCAAAGTGATATTTCGGGTCAGCTGGGTGGAGAGGCTGACGTCTTTCGGCAAGATGGTGGAATGTGCCGGGACCAGCGAGACATCGTCAAAAGTTAAGGCTTCCGCCTGAATACGCAGCATGTGCGGCTCTCGAGCTTGGGAAGCGCGAAATTATACCCTAGAACGTGTAACACCGTAGGGGCGCCTGCTTGCTGAGCCCGCTTTGAATGCCGGGAAGCAAGAGCAGGCGCAGCAAGCAGGCGCCCCTACAAGAAGGCCAGACTTAATTCGGGAACCCAGGTAATCAGCAGCACAGCAAGGCCCATCAGGAAAAAGAAGGGAACGCAGGCACGGACGAGGGTCAAAAACGGCTTGTTGAAGCGATAGGAAGCGATAAACAAATCCATCCCGACTGGCGGCGTGAAATAGCCAATTTGCATATTGGCCAACATGATGATGCCGAAATGCACGGGATGAATGCCGTACTGCATCGCTACCGGCACCAACAACGGCGTCAGGATCACGATTGCCGAGAAGATATCCATCAGCATTCCGACTACCAATAGCAGAATGTTCAACAAGATCAGGAATACCCAACCGGAATGCACGTGCTGGCTCATGAACCCGAACAATTGGTCAGGTACCTGCTGATCAATTAACCAGCCCGAAAAGGCCAAGGCAGCCCCGAGGATTACCAGGATGGCACCCACCAGACGCATGGATTCGGCCATCACATCGGGCAGTTTCGAAAACTTGATTTCCTTTTTAATCAATACGGTTACGATCAATATATAAAGTGCCGTCACAGCTGCCGCTTCGCTTGCCGCGAACTTTCCGGAATAGATTCCGCCAAGCACCAGAATGGGCAATGGCAACTCCCAGCCAGTGTCTTTGACGGCGGCCCACAGCTCTTTCGCATCAAAGCTCGTGGTGGAACGAGGCTGCCCCCGGGTAATCCACATGGCATGCATGGAGAGGATCAGGAGCATCAATATTCCGGGCAGAATTCCGGCCAGAAAGAGATCCTTCATGGTCACGCCGGGAGTGGTCCCCAGTTGTCCGGCAACGAAGCCGTAAAGAATCAGGGGCAATGACGGTGCAAACAGAAGCCCCAGGCTACCCGATGAAGTGACCAGCCCGAGACTGTAGTTTTCTGCATAACCGGCCTGACGCAGCGCCGGGTACAGCAAGGCTCCGACCGCAACAATCGTCATGCCCGATGCACCGGTAAATGCAGTGAAAAAAGCACAGGCAACCACGGCGACGATCGCCAGTCCGCCCGGCATCCAGCCAATCAAGGCATTCGACAGCCGGACCAGGCGTTTCGGCGCACCGCTTTCACCCAGCAGATAGCCCGCCAACGTAAACAGCGGTATCGCGATCAAGCCGGACATATCGCCAAGCTGGTAGTAGTTGATCGCGACGACGATCAAATCCGCGCCGCCAAAATAGAAGCCGATGAAGGCGACTGCCGCGATCACGGCAAACAAGGGCATGCCCATCGCAGCCAGAACAAACACGGCCAGTAGTGCCCAAATCACAGGACCTGCTCCGCCGGCTTGCTGAAAGCTGCAAATACAAACCGAAGGCTGATCAAGCCAAACCCGGCAACGAAAACGCACATTGGCCACCAGCTCGGAATATTCGCCACGAAGGTACCAGGTGCCTCGCGCTCCAGTTGCACCATTCCCCAGCCATACCAAGCCAAAGCGGCACAGACAACGCTGGCGGCCAGTTGCGTCAACGTCCAGACGACCTGATGAGTTTTGGCGGGAAGCAGTCTTGGCAAGGCATCAATCGCGATATGTTTTTTCTCGCGCGTGGCACTCAAGGCTCCGAGCAAGGCAAGCCAGAGCACGCCTTGCCGGCTGACGGGCTCGGCCCACAGAAAACCGGTATCGAAGAATACCCGCAGCAAAATTTGCAGCACCGACATCACCAACAATGCCATTAAAAGCAATGCCAGTAGATAAGTCTCAAATCGGTGTAAGTAATGCTGGGCTTTTTCCAACACTTATTTCGCCCCTGCAGCTGCCTTGCGCACGGCATTCACCATTTCTGCCGAGATGATTTTTTCTTTTTCAAGCTGGGCCGTCACTTGCGCGCCGATATTGCGCCAACGGGTATTTTCGGCCGCATCAAGCTTGGTGATCACGAGCCCCTGTTTTTTCATGGCAGCCAAGGCCGCTTCGTCATCGCGCTTGATATTGGCATCCATTTTCTTTGCGGCGGCGCCGAATATCTTGCTGACGATAGCCTGGTCGGCCGGACTCAATTTTTGGTAAGCCTTGATATCCAACACCATGAAGCCGACGACGAAACTCATCGGCAAATCCACCATGCTGCGCACCTTTCCATGCCACTGCAATGCAACGGCACCGCTCGGGGTATTGGCGACGGTGTCCACCAACCCGGTCTGCAGGCTGGTGAATACATCGCCCAGCGGCAAAGGAATCGGAGTGATGCCACCTTGCTTGAAAACGCGTTCCGCGATGACATCGTTTTGCGGAATCCAGAGCTTGATCGAATTCATTTCGGCACGGGTACGAATGGGTTTGGTGCCCATCATGTAGGCGAAACCGATTCCGGACGCGCCCAGCATTTTGTAGCCTTTGGCTTCGAAGCCTTTCGCCAGCAGCGGATCAATTTGTACGCGGGCTTTATCGACCTGAGCCCAGTTGTCGAACAGGAAAGGCATGCTGTAGATCGGAGCATCCGGATACACCGCCGCCAACTCGCTGGAGGTCAGTACGCCGCCCTGCAATTGTCCCAAACGCATTTTGCGCAGGACCACGGCATCCGGCCCCATCACGCCACCCGGATAAAACTTGATTAGAACACGGCCCTGCGTCGCGGTTTCAATTTCTTTCGAAGCAACACGCAGCTCCCGCATCCATGACGAGCCATCTGGCGCCAAAGTCGCGATTTTCAGCGTCTGTTGCGCTTGAACCTGGGTGCTTAGACACAAAGCGAATACGAGAGACAAGAATCGTTTCATAATTCCTCAGAAATAGTCTTTACCGCTGGCGAGTAATTGTTTGGCCTGATCCTGCGCCAAGGTATTGATAAGAGTGTAACCGCTGGCCTTTGGGTTCGCGTTAATGACTTCATTCAGAAGTTGATCATGCAATTCCTGATTGAACACCAGACGTGCGTAATATTGTGCCAAGGCGGTTTTGGCGTACAGATTCTTGCCTTCCGAAATCGCAATCGCTTTTTCGAAATAGGCACGGCCGACTTCCGGCTTTCCGCCCAAGGCTTCGGGGCGAAGTGAATTGATCACGCCAAGATATACGTAAGGCAGGCCGCGCTCGTGGTTGGCATCCAGCGCCACGACTCGCATCAACAAGGCATCGACTTTGGGTAAATCGGCAATCGCGCCCCAATCTTCACTGTTACTCTGCAGAAAACCGGCCCAGCTCGATGCAAGTGCATAGAGCAGCGCCGTGTTCTGATCCTTATTCACCACAGAGATAAATGCATCGATGTCTTTATCGAGTGCGAGGCATAAATCAGTATCACTCAGACATACCGCGGCACGAGCGTAATCCAGAGATTTTTTCGACAGACGACGGGCGCGAACGGCATCGCCCTGGGTGAAATTGCCCGCATAGGCACCATTGAGTTGTGCTGCAGCGAGCAACACGCCGGCGTTGGATTTGTCACCAGACTCTTGGCCGGCAATCAATCCATCAAGTAGTAATAGATAAGCCGGCAACCCATCGCGAACGGTTGCCGGATCTTCGCTATTGAGTACGGCGCTGCCAAGATTTCTGGCGAAGCTATCGGTTGCTTTCCCGACAATCGAGGCGCAACCACTGACTGCAGCGGCAACCAACAATGTTAGTGCGATTTTTTTCATGCCTAAGTCTCACATACCAAGATGACAAAAACTTGTAATGAAACAATTTTTTACCGAACGTAAACCCTTTAATCGCCCGACTCTGCCGCTTCAAGCGTGTTTTGCATCAAAGTGGCCACCGTCATGGGCCCTACTCCGCCCGGTACGGGTGTTATCCAGCTAGCGCGTTCGAAGGCAGCTTCAAATCCGACATCGCCGACCAAGCGACCGTCATCCATGCGATTGATACCCACGTCAATCACCACAGCACCCGGTTTGACCCATTCGCCCGGAATCAGCCCCGGTTTACCGACCGCCACCACCAGAATGTCTGCCTGCCTTACCTGTGCTTCCAATACGTCTTTTGGTGTGAATTTGTGACAGGAAATGGTCGTGCAGCCGGCAATCAGCAACTCCAGCGCCATCGGGCGACCGACATGGTTACTGACGCCGACAATCGTCGCCGTCGCGCCACGCACCGGTTTATCGGTAAAGGCCAGCAATGTCGTAATGCCGCGCGGAGTACAAGGGCGCAATCCGAATTGCCGCAAAACCAGATGCCCGACGTTTTCGGGATGGAAACCGTCGACATCCTTTCGTGGGTCGATTCGATGGATCAGTTCGCTGCCATCACGATTTCCGGGCAGCGGCAGTTGCAGCAGAATCCCGTGGATTTTCGGGTCTGCATTCAGCTGGTCGATTAATTGCGCGATTTTTTCATCGGATGTATCGGCCGGAAGATCGTAATCGTAGGCCTTGATACCGACTTTCTTGCAGGCTTTGCGTTTGTTGCGTACGTAAACCGCCGATGCAGGATCTTCACCGACCAGTACCACGGCAAGCCCGGGGCGGGCTTTTCCGGAAGCAATACGGGCTTCGACACGGGCCGCGAGTTCATCCAGCAGGGTATCGGCAATGCCTTTGCCATCCAAAATTCGGGCGCTCATCTGCAATCCAGCCTAAAATCAGGCTGCATTATCCCTGATGCCCACCCTCCACCGCCACATGGGAGTCCAAATGAATCGCACGGAAATTGAAGCGGCTGCATTCCGTCGCCTGCTAGCACACCTGGATAGTCGCAAAGACGTACAAAATATCGACTTGATGATTTTGGCCGGCTTTTGCCGCAATTGTTTAGCCGACTGGTATCGCGAGGCCGCGCAGGAAGCGGGTACGGAAATAAGCAAGGACCAGGCCCGCGAAATTATTTACGGCGAAGCCTTCGGTAAATGGAAAGCGAAATACCAACCCGAGGCGACACCGGCACAATTGGAGGCCTTCTCCAAAACAAAAACGTAGGAGGCTGCTTGCGGGCGATAAATGCGAAACACGTTCGTCGCCCGCAAGCGGCCTCCTACATAAAAAACCGCCCCGACATGCGGGGCGTTTTTATGTATTCATTACCTTGAAATCAAGCCGCTTTACGGCGCGTTGTTTTCGCAACACGCTTGGCGGCACGTTTCACGACACGTTTTGCAGCAGGCTTTTTGACAACAGCACGCTTGGTTTTTGCTGCCGGTTTTTTACCAAATTTTGCCAGTACAGGTGCCAGACGGGTCTCGGCTTGCGCCTTGGCTTCGTTGACGACGGCCAGCAATTGCTTCTGGAGCGGAGCCACCTTGGCCTTGATCTGTTTCTGGATTTTGTTGCCTTCGGTTTGAGCCTGCTTGTTCAATTGGCTGAATTTTGTTTCGGCCTGTTTGCGAAATTTCTTCGCAGTCTTTTCACTATTTTTGACGCTGTCGTTCAAATAGGTGCTGAAATCAACAACATTCTGCAATGCATTCGCATAGCTGGAAATCGCTTTCTTGCGGCCTAATGAAACTGCACCAATACCGGCCAGCAGTAAATCGCGTGAGCCTGCTTCGGTTTTTTTCGTCGCTGTGCGAACAGTTTTAACAGTCTTCTTGGTACGTGCCATAAAACACCTCGTCTGTAGATGGTTGGCCGTATGGCCGGGAGATTTGAATTGCAGTGTTGGCCTAAATGCTTGAGTTTTCACACTAAATAGGCAAATGGTCGCCAAGCCTTTTTTCAAATCATTCACTATCCGGCTTGCACTACACGATACTTAGCGACATGCTTGGCAAAATTCCGGAGAACATCATGGCGAGTAAAAAATCGGGCTGGGCCAAATTTCCTTACGACCAAAAAGCATTTGATTACTCCGGTGACAAACTCAAAAAAGCTTGGCCTGCCCTGCACGGCGGAGATTGCGAACCCTATCCCGATGAAAAGCGTGCTGCGGCATTGATAAAGGCTGCCGGCAAAGCAGCACCGAAAGGACTGGATGCCGAACAATTGGCAAGCCAACTTCAACAAGCATGGGCCGCCTACCATCGCGGTGATTTTCAACAGGCATTCGAACTATCGGAAGCACTCGGCCCGGTCGGAGCATCGGTTGCCTGCAAGGCGATGGGAATCCACACGACGTATCTGGTGGATGACGAAGACGAGCAATTGAAACGATTCGAGCAAGCCGGAAAAATTGCCGAAGCCGCCATCGCGGCGTTGCCGGACGAGGCGAACAGCCATTACCGTTTTGCCTTTACGATGGGCCGCTACAGTCAGGGCATCAGCATTACCAAAGCCTTGAAAATGGGCTTGGCGACCAAAGTTCGCAAAGCTCTGGATGCCACGCTGGAGCTGGCACCCAAGCATGCAGAAGCACAGACCGCACTGGCGCTTTACCACGCAGAAATCATCAGCAAAATTGGCGCCATGATCGGCGGCATGACTTACGGCGCCAAAGCATCCGAAGCCGAAAAACTGATGGCGTCTGCATTGAAACTGACGCCCGATTCCCCTATTGCCCATCTGGAACACGGCAATATGCTGATGCTTTTATATGGCGATAAAAAAGAAGACGCCGCGGCCAATGCAATCGAGAAAGCCAGCAAGCTGAAACCGAAAGATGCTATGGAAAAACTCGACGCCGAACATGCAAAGGCACAGCTGGAATAAGGATATGCCAATCCTTATGCGGGACTTCTGATCCCGCTGCGATATTGGGCAACATAGGCTTCAAGCGAAGCAGCTTTCTCGCTTGTATAAATAATGCCGTCGGATTTATCGAAAATCAGCGGCAAGCTGGCGGACAGACTGGAGTTCGGATTTCCCGATTCGACATGCTCAAGCGTGTCGTAGAGAAAAACCCAGCCAAAATCTTGTTCGATCACGTCCGAAATCATCAACTCGATGCTGATCTGTTTCGCGACTTTTGCCAGCAATTCGGCAACCGCTTTCTCCGCAGAATTGTAATCAAACATCAGGAGGGCCTTTAATTATCGCTTCGCCATGAATGCCGACAGATTTGCGGCGGCCTGGCGACGTACTTTTTTCTTCAGGAACGAAGACCAGCCCAAAAGCGCGCCGGGAGTTCCAAGCGCCTGTTTCGACCAGCGCCAGAAATCGAAATGATCTCTGTGCGAAATGATCAGTCCATCCTTGAACCAGAATTCCGCATCGATGATGTTATGCACCATTCGGCCGGTGGCACTGAAACGATATCGCGGCTCCCAATGGGCCTTGCCTTGCAAATCGTCGGCAGAAATGCCGGAAAACTCGAACTGCCAGACATCGCGGCCTTTTTCCTTCACCGTGGTGCAAAGCATGGCCCACATGCCGACGACTTCTTTTTTGCCGTGCAAAGAAAATGCCGGGTCCTCGAACCCGGCATTTTCGTGATAGCAGCTCGCCATGGTTTCAGCATCCAGTACGGCAAATGCGGAATAGAATTTTTTCAGTAATTCGGCATTTGCGTGCGACATGGGTTTACCTCAATCCGGTTTCGTTACGTGCGATGACCATGCGCTGGATTTCGCTGGTGCCTTCATAGATCTCGGTGATCTTGGCATCGCGGAAATAGCGTTCGAGCGGCATTTCCTTCGAATAGCCCATGCCGCCATGAATTTGCACGGCCTGATGGGTAATCCACATCGCATTTTCCGACGCCGTCAACTTGGCGACTGATGCCTCCGTGCTGAAACGACCGCCGTTTTTGTCGGCCTGTGCCTTGGCCCAGGCAGCACGCAAGGTCAGAATCGTGGCGGCATCGAGTTTGCATTTCATGTCGGCAATCTTGGCCTGGATCATCTGGAAGCTGCCGATTTGCTGGCCGAAACTCTTGCGTTCTTTTACGTAGGCAAGGCTGGCTTCATAAGCGGCTCGCGCCAAACCAACGGCCTGCGAGGCAATACCGATACGGCCGGCATCCAGCACGCCCATGGCGATCTTGAAACCTTCGCCTTCGGTACCCAGCACCTCGTCGGCCTGCGCCACATAATCCTGGAATTCGATTTCACAGGTGGCCGAGGCGCGAATGCCCAGCTTCGGTTCGGTCTTGCCGCGGAAGAAACCTTTTTTGTCGGTATCAATCATGAAAGCAGTAATACCTTTGGCGCCTTTGCCCGGTTCGGTCATGGCGAACAACACGATGTATTTGGCAACCGGACCAGAAGTGATCCAGCTTTTCTTGCCGTTGATCACGTATGTACCGTCGTCTTGCTTGACCGCGCGGCAGCGCATGGCGGTCGCATCGGAACCCGATTGCGGTTCGGTCAACGCAAATGCACCGATGGCACTACCATCGGCAATGGCACGGACATAAAGCTGTTTCTGGGCTTCGGTACCGAACTTCAGAATGCCGTTGCAGAACAAGGAATTGTTCACCGACATGATGGTGGAGTGTGCGCAATCGCCCGCAGCGATTTCAATCATGGCCAGCACATAACTGATCGGATCCATACCGGCACCGCCGTATTCGGTCGGCACTTCGATTCCCATCAGGCCGTTTTCGCCCAATAACTGGATGTTTTCCAGCGGAAATTCACCGGTTTTATCGAAATGCTCGGCACTCGGAGCGATTTTCTCCTGGGCAATTCGACGAGCGACGTCTTGGATCATCAGTTGTTCTTCGGTGAAATTAAAATCCACGGCAGCCTCACTAGTTAATTCAAGCCGCCATTGTAACGGTTTGTGATGTCAACGGTTAGTCAGTGTTTACGGAAAAATGCGCTTGACCAGACGCCAAAGCCCGTCTAATCTGCTTTATCTCAAAATCGCGATGAAAAGATATAATGGATCTTGAAGCTTGGTCTGCCTGTCTGCACGTGCTCGCCGACCCCACGCGGGTCAGATTGCTTGGCACTTGCTGGAACACGAGGAACTCACGGTCGCCGAATTGGCTTCAATTACCCGATTGGCGCAACCGCGGGTGTCCACGCATCTTGGCAAAACTGAAAGATGCCGAGCTGGTACTGGATCGTCGTGCCGGAGTCTCTGCTTATTACCGGTTCAACGACGACCAACTCGATCCGGGTGAAAAACGTCTGTGGGAAACCCTGCGTGATTCCACCGATGATCCTCTACTGCGACAAGATGCCGAGCGCCTGCCCCTGGTATTGAGTTCGCGCGCCAATGATCAGAATTGGGCCGACTCCGTTGCCGGTGACATGGAACGGCATTATTCGCCTGGCCGCACCTGGGAAGCCTTAGCTCGTTCTGCCCTGCCCTTGCTGGCACCAGGCGAGGTTCTGGATATTGCATCCGGCGATGGCGTACTTGCCGAATTGCTGGCGCCTCATTCGAAAAAATACATCTGCCTCGACAGCAGCGCGAAAGTCGTCATGGCGGCCAGCGAGCGATTGCGAAAACTTCCGCATGTCGAAGTGATTGAAGGCGATATGCAGGCTTTACCGTTCGAGAATTCCCGTTTCGATCTGATTTTATTGATGCATGCACTGACTTATGCCGAGAAACCGGCGCTGGCCATCGCGGAGGCCGGACGCGTGCTGAAGAAAAATGGCCGTCTGCTGCTCACCTGCCTGGCAAAACATGAACATCGTGCCGTGGTAACACCCTACGGTCATGTCAATCTCGGTTTCAACGAGAAGGAATTACGCAAATTCGTCGACAAGGCAGGGCTGGAAGTTCAGGCATTCGAAGCCGTTACCCGTGAAAAGCGCCCGCCGCATTTTGAAGTACTGACCTTGTTGGCACGCAAAGCATGACGAGCAAGCTTCCCTACAAGTTTCCGGATCGCGTCAAAAAACTTGAACAGGCACTACGCGAACGGATCCTGATTATCGATGGCGCGATGGGCACGATGATCCAGCAGCATCATCTGGATGAAGCTGCTTATCGTGGCGAGCGTTTTCAGCATGGCAATGACGGATTGCAGTATTCGGAAGGGCATCAGCATGGCCACGATTGCGGCTGCCATAGTGACCTGAAAGGCAATAACGATCTGCTCACGCTGACCCAGCCCAAAATAATCCGCGATATTCATGCCGCATATCTTGAAGCAGGCGCCGATTTCGTCGAGACGAACACGTTCAACTCGACTCGGGTATCGCAAGCCGATTACAAACTCGAACATCTGGTCACTGAACTGAATTTTGAAGCCGCCAAACTGGCAAAACAGGTTTGCGAAGAATTCGAAGCGGCGAATCCGGAAAAACCGCGCTTCGTAATCGGCATTCTCGGCCCGACCAGCCGCACGGCATCGCTAAGTCCTGACGTCAACGACCCCGGCTTCCGCAATATCAGTTTCGACGAACTCGTCGACAATTACCGCGAATCCACCTTTGCCCTGCTCGATGGCGGCAGCGACATCATCATGGTGGAAACCGTATTCGATACCTTGAACGCGAAAGCGGCAGCATTCGCGATTGAATCGGTCTTCGATGAACTCGAAGCACGCTGGCCTGTGATGATTTCCGGCACGATTACCGATCAATCCGGCCGCACGCTATCCGGCCAAACTGCCGAGGCCTTCTGGTATTCGCTGCGTCATTGCAAACCGATCTCGATAGGTTTGAATTGCGCTCTCGGCGCGAAAGATTTGCGTGCGCATATCGACATGCTGTCGCAAATCGCGGAAACCCATATCTCCTGCCATCCGAATGCCGGACTGCCGAATGCATTTGGCGGTTATGACGAAGGTCCCGAAGAAATGGCCGAGGTGTTGGCCGAATTTGCCGAAGCCGGCATGTTGAATATCGTCGGCGGTTGTTGTGGTACGACGCCTGCTCATATCAAAGCCATCAGCGATGCCGTGGCGCGTATGAAGCCGCGTGAAATCGCAAAGCCCGAAGCCTACACGCGACTGTCAGGTCTGGAACCTTTCGTGATCACGCCGGAAACCAATTTCGTGAATGTCGGCGAACGCACGAATGTCACCGGTTCCGCGCAATTCAAGAAAATGATCCTGGAAGGCCGTTACGACGATGCATTGGTCGTCGCACGGCAACAAGTGGAGAACGGCGCCCAGGTCATCGATATCAATATGGACGAAGGCATGCTCGATGCCGAAGCCGCGATGAAGCGCTTCCTGCATTTGATTGCCGCCGAGCCGGATATTTCGCGAGTGCCGATCATGATCGACAGCTCGAAATGGAGCGTCATCGAAGCCGGCCTGAAATGCGTGCAAGGCAAAGGCATCGTCAATTCGATCTCGATGAAGGAAGGTGAAGCCGCGTTCATCGAGCAAGCGAAAAAAGTCCAGCGTTATGGCGCAGCCGTCGTGGTTATGGCGTTTGATACTGTCGGCCAGGCCGATACCTGTGAACGCAAGGTAGAAATCTGCTCGCGTGCCTACGAGCTATTGACCAATGAAGCCGGATTCGCGCCAGAAGACATTATTTTCGATCCGAATATTTTCGCGATCGCCACCGGCATTGAAGAACACGATGACTATGCCCGCGCCTTCATACTGGCGACGGCGGAACTGAAGAAGCGGTTTCCGCTCAGCCATATTTCGGGCGGCGTCTCCAATGTGAGTTTCAGTTTTCGCGGCAACAATATCGTTCGTGACGCGATTCATTCGGTATTCCTATATCACGCCATTAAAAACGGCATGGACATGGGCATCGTCAACGCCGGCGGCATGCCGATCATGGATGATCTGCCCGCCGATCTGCGCGAAGCCGTCGAAGATGTTGTACTGAATCGCAATGGTGAAGCGACCGAACGCCTGATTGCGATTGCCGATCGCAGTAAAGGCAGCAAGCGCAAGGAAGAGGCAAAACGCGACGAAGCCTGGCGTGACTTGCCGATCAAGGAACGTCTCCAGCATGCGCTGGTGCATGGCAACGACAGCTTCATCGAAGCCGATACCGAATTGGCAAGACAAGCATCGACACGCCCTCTCGACGTGATCGAAGGCCCGTTGATGGATGGCATGAACGTGGTCGGCGACTTGTTCGGCGCCGGCAAAATGTTCCTGCCGCAAGTGGTGAAATCGGCCCGCGTCATGAAGAAAGCGGTTGCCCATTTGCTGCCGTATATCGAAGCGGAAAAATTGGCGAGCGGCGATGTCAGCCAGAGCAAGGGCAAAGTTCTGATGGCGACCGTCAAGGGCGACGTACACGATATCGGTAAAAATATCGTCGGCGTTGTTCTCGCCTGCAATAATTTTGAAGTGATTGACCTGGGCGTGATGGTGCCGACACAAACCATTCTTGATCGTGCACGTGCGGAAAATGTCGATTTGATCGGTTTGTCCGGCCTGATAACGCCTTCGCTTGAAGAAATGAGTCATGTCGCGAAAGAAATGCAACGCCAGGGCTTCACATTGCCGCTGCTGATCGGAGGTGCCACCACTTCACGTGCGCATACCGCATTGAAAATCGCGCCGCATTACAAATCGCCTGCCGTCTGGGTGAAAGATGCATCGCGTGCCGTGGGTGTTGCAACTTCGTTGATGAGTCCCGAAATGCGAATCCCGATGCTCGCACAAATCGAAGCCGACTATGCCGATGTCCGTGCACGCCATGCCAACAAAGGCGATGCCAAGCCATTGATGGGCCTTGAACGCGCTCGCCGGAAAAAATTCGATGGCGGCTGGTCGGAATATCAGCCTCCGGCGCCGAATAAACCCGGCGTCAGCATTTTCGATAATGTGCCCCTGGCTGAATTGCGGGAATTATTCGACTGGACACCCTTCTTCCAGACCTGGGAGTTGGCGGGTCGTTATCCAGCCATATTGAAAGACGAGATTGTCGGCATGCAGGCAAGCGAATTATTTCACGATGCAAATGCCATGCTCGATAAAATCATCGCCGAAAACTGGCTTGAGGCGAAAGCCGTCTGCGGCATCTGGTCCGCCGCAAGCGTCGGTGATGACGTTGTAGTTAAAGATCTTGGAACCTTGCACTTCCTGCGGCAACAAGCCGAGAAACCGGAAGATCGCGCCAATTTTTGTCTCGCCGATTTTGTTGCACCAGTCGACTCTGGTATAGCCGATTATGTCGGCGGTTTCGCCGTCAATGCCGGCATCGGCATAGAACCGCATCTCAAAAAATTCGAAGCCGAATACGACGACTACAGTTCGATCATGCTCAAGGCACTGGCCGACCGTTTCGCCGAAGCTTGCGCCGAATGGTGTCATCGCAAGGTGCGGAAGGAAATCTGGGGCTATGCCCATGATGAAAGCCTGAGCAACGAAGACTTGATCCGCGAACAATATCGCGGCATCCGCCCTGCACCGGGCTATCCGGCCTGCCCGGAACACAGCGAAAAAACAAAACTGTTCGAACTGTTGCAAGCTGAAAAGAATATCGGCCTGTCACTCACCGAGAGCTATGCCATGTACCCTGCTTCATCGGTATCCGGCTACTATTTCTCGCATCCGGGTTCGCAATATTTTGTCGTGGGTCGATTGTCGCGCGAACAGGTCGCCGATTACGGAAAACGCAAAGGCGTAAGTCTGGCACAGGCCGAGCGTTGGCTTGCGGCGAACCTCGATTACGATCCGGACTGATCTGCAAACACGATCTGCGGATATCCCTATAAACTATCCGCATGAGCAATCGTAAACTCAACCTGATTTTGATCCCGGAAAAACGCATGACCGGGATGGGCGACTTCCAGAAAATTGCCGGGATCATAAAAAGCCGGTGCAGCGATGTCATTCCGCATGTCGTCAAACGCAGTGCCTTGCCATTCAGGCAAATTCTTTTTGCCGCACGGCCAAGCCTGTACGTGGCATTTTACGAGGCGCGACAATTCCAGCCGTTTCGCGGTCTGTGCCTGCACGGCAAGTCGATGGAGAAATCGAAGCAATACCTCGAACTGGAAAAGTACGGCCTGCCTACCGTGCCGTGGCAAAACATAAGACCCGAAGAACGTTACGATCCGGCTATATGGGGGCCATACGTCATCGTTAAACCCGACGAGGGCCGTCGCGGTCAGGATGTAAAAATCCGCAAGACCGGACGTGTCAATTACGAGAAAGACTGTCCTGAGGGATCAGCACATTTGATCCAGAAGTTTATTCACACTGGCCCGCAGCCTGTCTCGTATCGCGCGCTCACTTTTTTCGGTGATACCCTCTATCTGCAGAAAAGCACGAATACCGCCTGCGGCAACTGCCTCAATGATCCCACCAAGGCCGATGAGATTGGCGGGCACAATCCGGTCGCCACAGCCTCCCACGGAAAAGCAGAACTTGTTGTCGACGAGGAAGTGATTTCATTCGCAAAGGAAATTGCGGAAATGGCCTTCAAGGATATTCCGCTGCTGGGACAGGACATCGTGCGCGATGCTGCAACAGGCAAACTTTACTGTCTCGAAGTAAATCCCTATGGTTCCACTTGGCATTTCTCGTCGCAAGTCGGTCTCGCGATCCAGTCTGCCAATCATTCGAACTACGAGAAGCAGTTCGATGCATTCAATAAAGTAGCCGACATTCTCGTCCAGAAGACGCGGGCACTGGCCAGATAAACACAAAGGAAGCTTATGAAGCATATTGTGATCGCTCCCGAAATAAGTAACCGCGAGTTTCTCGAAACCTATGTCGGTTCCGCCCGCATCGGGCTTTGTGGCGGAACCGAGTTCATCAACAAGGCGATTCGCAAACTGCAATGGCAGGTAACGGCCGATGGCCGTCGAAGCCCTTGGTCGCATGCTTTCATGTTCAGCGAACGTCGCAGTGATGGCGAATTTTGGGTGCTGGAATCGGATCTTGATTTTCGCCATAAACAGATACGACTCGGTGTGCAGGAAAACCGCATGTCGAAATATTATGATGAGGCCGAATATCCGAATCTTGCCGTCATTGATTTCGGTTTGACGCCCGAACAAACCAAGGCAGTACTTACCGAAGGCCTGAATTTGTTGTCAGGCCTCTCGACCTACTCATTGGCCGAATTGCTGGGTACATTGATGTCGCTGAGCAATACCCGTTTGAGATCGAAAGAGAACCTGCTAGCAAGAGAAGGCGCGCTCTACTGTTCGGCCATGGTGCAGCACTGTTTTGATGCGATCAATTTCGACCTGAAGCCGAATGTCGACACAAAAAATATCACGCCGCATGATCTGTTTCAGACGCCGCAACCGCACACGGCATATCACCTGATACGGGAGCAACCCAAAGGTCCGAGAAAATCCATTGGCCAGCGGATGATGGATTTGGCAAACACCGAGATCCTGTAACAGCCATGAAACCAACATGCAAAAACGTCTTTTAGTCCTGATACCGGAATTGAGCCTTTGTGATATTCGTGATTTCCGGGAAATTGCGGATCACGTACGGCAACAGGCTCCGGATATTGAAGTTCGCATCATCAAACGCAGGCAATTATGGTGGCGGCAACTGGCCTTTCTGTTTCGGCCCAGCCTGTATGTTGCATTCTACGAGGCAAAACAATTCAAGCCAGTGAGAGGATTATGTCTGCATGGCAAATGGCTTACCAAGGCCGAACAATATACCCAGATGCAAAATGCCGGCATTGACGTCATTCCATGGCAAAAGATAAGCCCTGGCAAAGAATACAGTTCATCGGAATGGGGACAACTCGTCATCGTAAAACCCGATGAGGGTCGCGAAGGCCGTGGCGTATATCTCTCCAGACCCGAGCAGATCCTTTTTGAAAATGCATGCGCCGATGGCGAAACCCATCTAATCCAGAAATTCATCAACACCGGCGACTGCCCTAATTACTATCGATGTCTCACACTGTTTGGCGAAACACTGTATCTGAGAAAAACCACTAATGATGCCAGCCTGCTCACTGCCGACATAACGGGCGAATTACCTGATCCCGTGGCAAACGCAGCGCACGGTCATGCCGAACTGGTCAATGATCCGGAGGTCATCGAGTTTGCCAGGAGAATCGCGACGAGTTCATTCCCGCAAATTCCCCTGCTCGGACAGGACATCGTGCGTGAACATATCTCCGGACGCCTGTATTGCCTCGAAGTCAATTCCTATGGCTCGACCTGGCATTTTTCCACCCCTGTCGGCCGCAGACTGCAGCTCAGGGAAAATATCGATTACAAAAAGCAGTTCGATGCCTTCAAAGTGGCAGCGGATGTACTGGTCACGAAAACCCGGTTACTTGCCCGATAATTGACGCCACCTTGCCGCTGAGCCATTTAATCTCGGCAAGTCAATTCAAAGGTCGAAAATATCGTGGTCAAGACAGCAGGCTCTGATGACATCGATCGCATCATTCAGATGGCCTGGGAAGACAGAAAGCCATTTGACGCAATCGAATCGCAATTTGGCCTAGGTGAAGGCGGAGTAATTGACCTGATGCGCCGGCATTTGAAACGCTCCAGCTTCTGCCTGTGGCGGAAACGCGTTGCAGGCAGGAATACCAAACACCAGAAAATTCGCAGCGACCGGGTGGTCCGCTTCAGATCGAGTGATCAGAAGAACCGCTTTTGATCACCAGACCAAATCGTCAGGAACCTGATACAGGGGATCGCTGTAGGGGTCGTCCGATGCCGGTGCATTCGGATCAATCTGCAATGCGACGATGCTTGGCAGCAGTAGCTTGACCTGATCCGCGATATCGGGATTCACAATTAAATATCGCCCATCGAGTTGCACCAATCCCAACACGCCTTTATTCAAATCTGACAGTTGTTCGGGTGTTACATAGACGCGCCGGATTTTTCCGTTGTACTCAAAATGCCGGACATGTTCGGCAGATTCTATGTTTTGCGCCTTGTCTTTCAGCAGTTCCTGCACTCTCTGTTTCAATTCACGCTTGAGTTTCGCCTCTTCCTGCTTGCGTTTTTCGGCAGCAATGCGCTCCTGCTTCTCGGTTTCGGAACGCAAAGCATAGGCTTTTGCCAGATCGATTTCTTCTTGCGACTTCGAAGCTGGCTTTGTCTGCTGACTTGGTCGCTGAGCCTGTCGTGGATTCGCGCGCTGGCCTTGATGCTGCTTATGCTCAGGTTTGCTGCTTGGCTTTGCAGGCCGCTGCGGTTCCGGTTTTTTTCCGGTTTTGGAGCTGTCTTGAAGCCCAGGCCCAAAAGTTGATCGCGTAATGAATTGCTCATGGTATTGAAATAGTCTTTTATTGATCGAGGGTTTCTTTTTCTTGTAGTAGATCGATTCGATCTTCCGTTTTGCTGATTTCGACAATCAATCGCCTGAAAGTCCATTGGCCTGCCGATTCCCTGGCAACGACATAGAGGGTAGCTTCTCCCCGCGGACCTGAAATCGGGATCGCCAAATCAGCCGAGCCGGAAGCACCGCCCTCGCTGATATTGCCCGTGATGAAAATGCCTTCAACGATAGGCTCACCCAAGGCCGATACAAGTTCGGGGTTTTTTCTGGCACTTTGCAAAGCCATTTGATAGACCTCGGAGGATCTGATCATCGAAGTGACACCATAAAAAATCAGTCCGATAAAGCCCGCGAACAGAAAAACCGCCAGCAGGCAAGAAACCGGTAAAAACCATTTCCAGTTCCTGTCCCACCAGCTGGTGCGCATGGTTTGATTCATTTTTTCATGTCCGGACCAGCGTCCTAGTAATGCGGTGGCGGCGGCTCATTCGTAGGATCGGAATACAGAAGCGTGCGCAATTGTTTCAAATCGTCGAGTGCACGCATCAGTAACTCGTGATTTTTGGAAGCTTCCGAACGTGATTGCGCCAAAGCATCGCTCATTTCGTTCAAGGCCTGTTCCTGAAAGGCAACACGGGTTTCCAGATCGGCGAAGCGTCGATCAAATTGAAATTCCAGATTGGTATCAGGCACAGGCATTGCATCCTCACTGTTTTTTGATGGTACGGCCACGGCCGATACCGTAATAGGCAAGTCCAGCTGCTTCGACTTCGAGTGGATCATAGATGTTTCGGCCATCGAAAATCGCGGGCGTTTTCAGGGCTGCCTTGATTTTTCCGAAGTCAGGGCTCCAGAAGGTTTTCCATTCCGTTACCACGATCAAGGCGTCTGCATTTTCCAATGCCTTGGCTGGTGAGTCGGCATATACCAGATCATCGCGTTCACCGAAAATTCGCTGGGTCTCATGCATCGCTTCTGGATCATAGACCTGCGCTTTTGCTCCGGCTTCCCATAACAGGGACAGCAACGTGCGACTGGAGGCTTCACGCATGTCATCGGTATTTGGCTTGAATGCGAGACCCCAGACGGCAAAGGTCTTGCCTTTGAGCTCGCCGTTGAAATGGCGTGCCACCAGTTCGAACAATTTGGATTTCTGTCTCTGGTTTACGGCTTCGACGGATTCCAGTATTTGTGCGGTGTAGCCGTATTGTTTGGCGGTCCGTTCTAGTGCCTGGACATCTTTCGGGAAACAGGAGCCCCCGTAACCGGCACCGGGATAAATAAACGAATAGCCAATCCGCGGATCGGACCCGATGCCATGACGGACCATTTCGATATCGGCGCCGACGCGTTCGGCGATATTGGCCATTTCGTTCATGAAGCTGATCTTGGTTGCCAACATCGCATTGGCAGCGTACTTGGTCAACTCGGCCGAACGGACATCCATGGCGACGATACGCTCATGATTGCGATTGAACGGCGCATATAAACGCTTCATGAGTTCGAGCGCATTCGTGCTGCCGGTACCCACGACAATACGATCCGGACGCATGCAGTCTTTCACTGCATCGCCCTCTTTCAGGAATTCGGGGTTCGAAACGACTTCAAAGCCGATATCCGCATTCCGCAGTTTCAATTGCTCGGCAATGGCTGCCTTTACCTTGTCGGCGGTACCGACTGGAACCGTGGATTTATTCACGATCACCGCGGTTTTGTTCAAATGCTTGCCAATGGTTTGTGCTACAGCCAACACATGCCGCAGATCGGCACTGCCATCTTCGTCCGGCGGTGTACCGACCGCAATAAAAATAATTTCGCCATGTTCGATACCACTGGCGGCATCGGTAGTGAATTCAATCCGCCTGGCGGCATGATTGGAAAGAACGAGGCTTTCAAGCCCGGGCTCGTAAATGGGGATAACACCATTGTTCAAGCCATCTACTTTTGCCTTATCAACGTCAACACAAATCACATGGTTACCGACTTCGGCCAAACATGTTCCCGTGACCAAACCTACGTAACCGGTACCAAAAATTGTAACGCGCATGCGATCTCCCGTTACCCGGGCAGAGAACCGCCCGGGTACGTTGCGTATTATTAGTGTTGTGGTGCTTCTTGCGGCATTGCCTGGGCGGAGCCTGCTTTCACGTCTTGCAACTCGACTTCAAAGACGAGAGTTGCATTCGGTGGCATCGCGCCTTGACCTTCTGCACCGTAGGCAAGTTCAGCAGGAATCCAGAACTTGAATTTGCTGCCTTTGCTCATCAGTTGCAAACCTTCGGTCCAACCAGGAATCACTGCATTCAATGCGAACTCGGCAGGTTGGCCGCGATCATATGAGCTGTCGAATTTCTTGCCGTCGAGGAAAGTACCAACATAGTGAGCCAATACCGTGTCGTTTGCCGTTGGTTTCGGACCATTCCCCGGACGCAGGATTTGATACTGCAAACCGCTTTCCGTGGTTTTGACGTTTGGCTTCTTTTTGTTTTCAGCCAGGAATTTTGCGCCTTCCTCAAGATTTTTCTTGACGGCGATTTCGCGTTCGGCAGCCTGCTTGGCCATCATGCGCTCACCGAAAGCCTGTCCGACTTGCTTCGCTTGTTCGTCGGTCAACAACGGTTTGCCATCCTTCATCACGGTCTTCATGGCTTCGACCAGGGTTTCCATATCGACTTCATCTTTTACCGGCGCGATCGACTTGCCAATATCCATGCCGATCATGTAGCTGAATTGTTTGCGTTCGGTATCCAAACTGGCGATGCCTTTGATGACTGGCTCGCGTTTTTCATCTTTTTTAGCCGCTTCCTTGGCCACTTCTTTTTCTTCGCCCTTGGAATCGCCTTTGCAAGCGGTCGAAGAGAGAATGACGGCGACCAAAGCCAAAGGCGCGAGCGTATTACGAACATTCAAAATCATTGGGGGAAAACTCCGTTGGTAGGCGCCACCCTCTGGCGCTGGAATCGCTATTGTCGCGGTCTGCGAGCCAGACAGCAATCATTTGGAGCCAATTTCACGCCCGACGCGACATAAAAAAGCGAAATTAAGCTCGGATGAGACGATGCGAGTCCGTTGGCGGAACTTTCCCGGCATGTCCGGTGCCATAGGCTGCCGGGATGAATCCGCTTCACAGCCAGCTCACCGCTGATGTTATTTATTACCGACATGGAAACTTTAACTGCCCTGGACACAATTCGCGCCCTTCATCCGGATGTTCCGGCAGCCGGCTCACCGGAAGAAAGCGCCGCTATAGAAAATTTCAGACACTTTTTTTCGAGCTTTGCGCCGGATCGGATAGACCAGCTTCTTGAAAAAACCTATGCACCCGATATCTATTTCAATGACACGTTGAAAACCCTGCGTGGCTTAGAGGACCTCGCGCACTATTTGAAGGAAAGCGCTGAAGCCGTGCAGGAATGTCGTGTTGAGGTACTTGACGTCGTGCGCACCGACCAAGGCGATCATTATTTCCGCTGGAAGATGATGATCCGTTTCAAGCGTTTCAAGAAAAACCGGGACACATGGACAGTCGGCATGAGCCACTTGCGCTTCAATGCCCGAGGCCTCGTGGTGTATCACCAGGACTACTGGAATGCGACGGACGGGATATTCCGCCACATCCCGGTGCTGGGAAACATGATCAACGCAGTGATCAACCGCCTGTAGGGGCGCCTGCTCGCTGCGCCCTGATGAATCTGCGACATAACTAGTGTCTGCGAGTTAAAAAGCGGGCGCAGCAAGCAGGCGCCCCTACGGTTGCAATTATTTCTTCGGTGTTGGTTGAGCCAATAATTTTTCAATCTGTGCAAGCATTTCAGCATCGTCGGGTTTCACCCTGCTACCGAAATTCGCGACGACATTGCCGTTACGATCGATAAGATATTTATGAAAATTCCAACCCGGTGCTACGCCGGTGGTGGCAGTCAATTCTTTGTAGAAAGGTGTTGCCTGCTCGCCAATCACACTGACTTTTTCGAACATTGGAAACTTCACGCCATAAGTCAGTCGGCAAAAATCCTTGATCTCTTTTTCCGTGCCGGGTTCCTGCCCTCGGAAATCATTGGATGGAAAGCCCAGAACCGAGAAACCGCGTGACTTCAGTTTCTTGTGCAAGGCTTCCAGTCCGTCATATTGCGGCGTAAACCCGCATTTACTGGCGGTATTCACCACCAACAGCACCTGCCCGCCATAGGTTTTCTGCAGATTTACAGCTGTTTTGCCCGCCAGTGGGCGGAAATTCTGGTCCAGCAAGCTGGTTTTTGCCTGCACCGGCATGATCAAAACGAGGCTTAGCAAAGCTAATATTTTCAATACTTTCATGATCTTAGTCCATTTCAAGGGCTTGAGTTATCGATATAGGTCTTTAGTTGGGGTCGCTTTTTTCAAAAACTTGTTGACGAGTAAAAATATAGTGTTATAGTTACCTACAACACCTAACCGTTACCTCACTTAGGAGGTCGTATGAACCACAAAGTCAAAAGCACGATGACCGGTATCCTGGTTGCACTCAGCTTCGTCACCACCAGTGGCTTGCTTGGTCAGGAACCCGTCGCGACCAACGTCGAGCCTACCCCTGCCAATATCGCATATGTTGCCGATTTGGATGTGATGGATGCTTCACAGGAAGCAAGCAAGGCACACGATAAACGTCTGCGTCGTCAATTATCGATGCCTTATTTTTCTTTCAGCCGCGTGCTGCCAAAACAAGGCCTGTAATCATGAGCATCGCATGGAATGACAACGCCCCCATTTATCGCCAGCTGAAAGACCGCGTCGTGAGCATGATGCTCGATGGTGTCCTGAAGCCGGGCGATGCCCTGCCCTCGGTCCGTCAAATTGCCGCCGAGTACCAGCTCAATCCGATTACTGTCTCCCGCGCCTATCAAGAGCTGGCTGACGAAAATTTAGTAGAAAAACGAAGGGGACTCGGTATGTACATGACAGACAACGCCCGCGATCAGTTGCTTGCTTCTGAACGCGAACGTTTTTTAAAGGAAGAATGGCCGCTGGTGATCGAGCGCATTAATCGCCTGGGCCTGAACTCGGAAGTCTTGCTGGCCAAGGGAGGCACACGATGAGCGCCGTTATCTCCGCACGAAATCTGAGCAAACGCTATGCCAATACGGTGGCCGTGGACAATGTCAGCTTTGATATACCGGCTGGCCGCATCGTCGGCTTGATCGGACCAAACGGCTCCGGCAAAACCACTGCACTGAAAGCCATTCTCGGCTTATCGACCTTCGACGGCGAATTGAATGTGTTGGGTTTCAATCCGCAAACCCAGCGCGACGAGCTGATGAAGGAAGTCTGCTTTATCGCCGACGTGGCCGTATTGCCGCGCTGGATAAAAGTCCGCGAAGCCATCGATTTTGTGGCCGGCACGCATCCGAAATTCAACCGCGCCAAGTGTGAAGCCTATCTGGCCCATACAAAACTCAAGCCGGACATGAAAGTAAAGCAAATGTCCAAAGGCATGGTGGTGCAATTGCATCTGGCGCTTGTGATGGCTATTGATGCCAAATTGCTGGTGCTCGACGAACCGACACTTGGCCTGGACATTCTCTATCGCAAGCAGTTTTACCAAAACTTGCTCGAAGATTATTTCGACGAGAACAAGACCATTATCGTTACGACGCATCAGGTGGAGGAAATCGAACACATTCTTACCGATTTGATGTTCATTCGCGACGGCAAGATCGTGCTTTCTTCCACGATGGACGAAGTAGCGGATCGTTTTGTAGAAGTGATGGTGTCGCAAGAGCACTACGCTAGTGCGAAATCGTTGAATCCAATTGATGAACGCCAGGTTTTCGGAAAATCCGTGATGCTGTTCGATGGCGTTCCGCGCAATCAACTGAGTCAGTTCGGCGATACACGAAATGTCGGCATTGCCGATTTGTTTGTGGCAACTATGAAAGGAACCTACGCATGAACACCATGAAATGGCTTGTCAAACGGGAATACTGGGAAAACAAGGGCGGTATTTTCTGGGCTCCTACCATCGTGGCGGCAGCGTTTACGGTCCTGATGTCCATCGCGATTCTGCTTTCGGCTGCTGGTGTCACCAAAGGCGGAGGTATGCATATCAATGGCGTGAATGTGCACCAGCTTTCTGGCGTCATGACAGAACAACACAAGATCGACGCAGCAAATGGCATTGCGATGAGTTACCTGCCCATCACGGGACTCTTGCTTACTGTCATGGCATTTGTAGTGTTCTTCTATAGCCTGTCGAGTCTGTACGATGACAGGAGAGACAAGAGCGTATTGTTCTGGAAATCGATGCCGATTTCGGATTCTCAGACTGTATTCTCGAAGCTATTCACGATTCTTGTGGTTACTCCACTGGTGCCTCTGGCACTGGGTATTGTTGTGACACTCATTTTCAGTCTGGTGGCAGCCGCTGCAATGCTGATTCTCGGGGTTAACCTGTTCGGTTACATTCTTTCGTCGAGTGATCTGTACTTGCTGCCGATTCAACTGCTCGCCTGTTTGCCGATATTCATTGTCTGGGCTTTCCCTTCGGTAGCGTGGTTCATGATGGTCTCCGCTTGGGCTCGCCGTTTCCCGATCCTTTGGGCAGTCGGCATTCCGGTAATCTTGGGTGTCCTGCTGTCGATCTCCGAGGGAATGACGGGTGTTGGCATCCCGCACGAATGGTATTGGGAAAATATCGTCGGTCGCCTATTCGGTGGTTTCGTCCCGGGTACCTGGCTGGCATTTTTCGATAGCAATTCAAATGTCGATATTGAGCCAGGCAAGCACTCGGGTCTTGAAATCCTGAAAGCATCATGGGCAATTCTTGGTTATGCCAAGGTCTGGATCGCAGTTGGCATCGGTTCTGCCATGACCTACGCAGCGATACGTTTACGCCGCTATCGCGACGAAGGCTAAAACATCAAAGCGGCATACCACCACGCGTATGCCGCTTTGTCATAGAACGAAGAAGGATTCCCGATCATGAAATTTGCACTCCCCTCCGCTTTGCTGATGTCACTTGCGATCCTCACGGCATGCGACAAACAGGGTTCCGATAAGGCGACTGCCGAATCCTCAGCTGAAACTTCTTTGAGTGGCACGATGGCCAAGGCTGCCGAAGAAGCGCGCAAGGAAATCCGCACCGGCAATATGAGCGTCGGCGATATCGCGGGCAAGGCAAAAGCCGAAATCACCCCGCAGGGCGACCTTCTCATTGACGGCAAGCCCGTTACGATTACGGCCGAACAACGGGAAATGCTGATCATGCACCGTCAGTTGCTTGGTAAATATCGCTGTCAGCGGAATCGAAATCGGCATGCAAGGCGTTGATCTGGCGAAAAAAGCGGTCGGTGAATCCATCAAGGGAATATTTACCGGCGAGTCGGGACCACGTCGAAAAGAAAGTCGAAGCCGAAGCGAAGAAAATTGAAGCTTCCGCTGCACTATTGTGCAAGCAATTGCCTCTGCTGCTGGAATCACAACAAAAACTTGCCGAATCGCTGCGTGAATTCAAGCCTTACGCCACCATGACACAAGATGATTTTGACGATTGCAATCGTCGTGACAAGGTAATCGAACGGAAGTAGTCGCCATCGATACACCTCGAAGCCGGTTCGCTGAAATGGGCCGGCTTTTGTTTGCCCAAAATTCATATGGAAAGTGTTCAGGATGAAAGCATTCGCTAAACGGGCATTTAAATATTTTGGAATATTGCTACTGACTGGCGTGTCGGTCATCGCGGTACTCGCATTGATCCCGATAACTGCTACCGTGAAGCCAATCCAGCCCACCGCCGATACACATTATTGGTCAATGTCCGGAAATTACCGGATCGCCTATCGAAAAGTTGCTTCAACCAATCAGCACAAAAAAGCGCCCATCATTTTTCTGCATGGCGGTCCGGGTGGCTACATCCACAGTTCGATCGTAAAAACACTGGCGCCGATTTCAAACAGCGGCCGGGACTTATATTTTTATGACCAATCCGGAACCGGTCTTTCCGACCGCCGTGAACATCCCAAGGACACCACCTTGCATGGTCATGTAGAAGATCTGCATGAAATCATCACCCGGCAAATAAAAGCCGAAAAAGTCGTGATTATCGGGCAGTCCTACGGTGCACAAATAGCAACCGGCATGGCGGTACTTCATCCGGAATTGGTTGAAAAATTGATCCTCTCTTCCCCCGGAGATATAGACCCCGCGGAATTCGACGAAAACGGTCGGTCCAGAAACGAAATGCGCTATCCCGTACCGGCAAACCTGGCGTTCCGAAATACCGATCCGAACGGCGAGGCACGGGCAAAGCAGGACATCGATTCCATGCCGGTGCGCGCCATCGTATCGCTCGCTGTAGCGACTATTTTCAACCGAAAATTTACTTCGGACCGGGAAGTGGACAATACGTTGAACACGATGGCGTCGCACTTCACCGAAGACATGGTGTGCGACCGGAAAAACGTAAAACCGGAAGAAGGTGGCGGCGGTATGTATAGCCGTGTCGGCAGCAATTTTTACCAGGACTCCGACAACCCACGCACCCTTATGCCCAAAGATGAAAGCGCCGGTTCTGGTGCTTCAAGGCGGCTGCGATTTTATTTCCTATTCAGATGCCTATGAGTATGTCGCTTTGTATCCCAATGCACGCTATCAATTCATTCCGGATGCCGGTCACATCCTCTGGTGGGATAAGCCTGACGCCTACCGCGCTTACATCGAGCAATTCCTGTCGGAACCATCGCCGGTTAAATAAGAAACTTCGGATCCAGCAATTTACGCAGCTGCACAGCACCCAGATCGGTCATTTCGATGGCGACATCGAGTACCGGCCGTTTTTCCTTGTACGCACGTTTCGCAATCGCTGCCGCTTTTTCATAGCCGATAATCGGGTTCAATGCTGTCACCAGAATCGGGTTGCGATCAAGCGCCTGTGCAATCCGGTCTTCACGTACGACAAAACCCGCAATAGCCTTGTCGGCAAGCGCCAAAGAAGCCGAAGAAAGCAGGCGAAGGCTTTCCAGAATATTGTGGGCGATCACCGGAAGCATTACGTTCAACTGGAAATTGCCGCTTTGGCCGGCCACCGTAATCGTGCTGTGGTTGCCCATCACCTGCGCGCAAACCATCGCAACGGCTTCCGGAATCACGGGATTTACCTTGCCCGGCATGATCGACGAGCCAGGCTGCAAGGCTTTCAATTCGATCTCGCCAAGGCCCGCCAGCGGACCGGAGTTCATCCAGCGCAAATCATTGCTGATTTTCATCAGGCAGGCGGCCAAGGCGTTGCACTGCCCCGACAATTCGACAACGTGATCCTGCGCCGCAATGCTTTCAAACTTGTTTTTTGCCTCGCTGAATTTCACGCCGGTCTGTTTTTTCAAGTACTGGCAAGCCAGACCCGGCATTTTCGGATCGGCATTGATTCCGGTGCCGATTGCGGTGCCGCCGAGCGGCAGATTTTGCAAACGCTTGCTGGTGTCCTCGAAACGCTGGATGCACGAAGAAATCTGCGCCGACCAGCCCGATAACTCCTGACCGAAACTCAGAGGCATAGCGTCCATCAAATGCGTGCGTCCGGTTTTAATCACCTTCGCCAATTCGCGGGCACGTTTGTCGATGGTCTTTTTTAGATGCTTCAACGCTGGCAGCAAATCACGGTGCAAAACGAGATTTGCCGAAACCTGGATCGCGGTGGGAATCACGTCGTTGGAACTCTGGCCAGCATTGACGTGATCATTCGGATGGATTTTCACCTTTGCGGCTTTCGAAGCCAGCGAGGCAATGACTTCGTTCGCATTCATGTTGCTGGAGGTGCCGGAACCGGTTTGAAAAACCTCGACAGGAAAATGTTCGCGCCATTGTCCTTTTGCCACTTGTTCCGCAGCCTTCACAATCGCCGATGACTGTGTTTTGCTCAGATGCCCCAGTTCACCGTTCGCGTTGGCGACAGCCGCTTTAATCAATGCCAGCGCCGTGATGAATTCAAAAGGCATTGGGTAAGCGGAAATATGAAAATTATCCACCGCTCGCTGGGTTTGTGCCCCATAGAGAGCGTCGGCCGGTACTCGCAATTCGCCCATGCTGTCATGCTCGACACGCGTTTTCTGGCTCATGGTTGGCTCGCTGCAGGGGAATATGGCGATGATAACCCCGTTCAGCGGTACAATTGGAGACTTCACAGACCGCCCAAACTTCCCATCATGTCCGAATTTACCCTACTCGCCCTTTCTCCACTCGACGGCCGATACGCCGGCAAATGTGATGCGCTCAGACCGATATTTTCCGAATTCGGGCTGATCAAGGCCCGGGTAAAAGTGGAAATAGAATGGCTGATCGCTCTTTCAAACGAGCCGGGAATCGAAGAACTGAAACCCTTTTCCGCCGGTGCTACCAAAAAATTACGTGATTTGGCGGCCAATTTTTCGGTGGATGACGCGGCCCGCGTCAAGGAAATCGAACGCACCACCAACCACGACGTCAAAGCCGTCGAATATTGCATCAAGGAAAAACTAAAAGATGATGCCGAACTAGGTCCGGCTTTGGAGTTCGTGCATTTCGCCTGCACATCGGAAGACATAAATAACCTGAGTTATTCACTGATGCTCAGCGAGGCGCGCCGAACCGTCATGCAACCTGCCCTGCAACTCCTCGGCAATAAATTGCGCGATATGTCCCACGAACATGCTGGTCTGTCGATCTTGTCGCGTACCCACGGACAAACGGCATCGCCAAGTACGGTGGGCAAGGAAATCGCCAACGTGCTCGCCCGTCTCGAACGCCAATTGAAGCAACTCGGCCAGGTTGAATTGCTCGGAAAGATCAATGGCGCCGTCGGCAATTACAACGCACACATCGTGGCGTATCCGAATGTCGACTGGCCAAACTTCGCAAAGAAATTCGTTGAATCGCTGGGCCTGATTTTCAATCCATACACTACCCAGATCGAGCCGCACGATTGCATCGCCGAAATCGCCGATGTGCAGCGCCGCATCAACACGATCGCCATCGATCTGTGCCGCGATATCTGGGGTTATATTTCGCTCGGCTATTTCAAGCAGGCGGTAAAAGCCGGTGAAGTCGGTTCGTCGACCATGCCACATAAAGTTAACCCGATTGATTTCGAAAATGCCGAAGGAAACTTCGGGTTGGCAAATGGATTGCTTTCGCATTTTTCGGAAAAACTGCCGATCAGCCGCTGGCAGCGCGACTTGACCGATTCGACTGTTTTGCGCGCATTGGGCACGGCCTTCGGCCACAGTCTGATCGCAATCGATTCCCTGCAACGCGGATTGAACAAACTCTCGGTCAACCCGGAAAAGCTTGCCGCCGATCTCGATGCCGCCTGGGAAGTATTGGCCGAGCCGGTACAAACCGTGATGCGCCGTTACGGCTTGCCAAACCCCTACGAACAACTAAAGGCGCTGACACGCGGCCACGGCATCAATGAAACAGCAATGCGCGAGTTCATCCAGTCGCTTGATTTACCTGCCGATGCGAAAGCGCGCTTGATCGCGATGACACCGGCAAGTTATGTCGGCCTGGCGGAAAAACTGGCAAAAGAGATTTGATGATGATCGAAGTCACCGCCAGCAAAAAACATTTTCTCGGTATGCCGGTTGCTGAATTCCTGCGCGATTACTGGCAGAAAAAACCCTTGCTGATCCGTCAGGCATTTCCCGATTATCAAGCTCCCTTGGCCCCCGAAGACCTAGCCGGCATCGCCTGCGAGGAAGGCGTGTTGGCACGTCTCGTGAAACATGATCGCAAGAAAGATCATTACTCGGTCGAAACCGGGCCATTCAAGGAATCCATTTTCCCGAAACTCGGAAAGAAAGACTGGACCTTGCTGGTGCAGGATATGGACAAGTGGGATGGCGATGTCCGCCAGTTGATTTCTGCATTCGATTTTTTGCCGCGCTGGCGCGTGGATGACGTGATGATCAGCTTTGCGTCACCCGGTGGCTCCGTCGGGCCCCATATTGACCAATACGATGTTTTTCTGCTGCAGGCACACGGCCAGCGTCGCTGGGAAATTGATGAAAATCCGGATGCCGACAAGGCTTTCCGAAAAAATACCGAACTGAAATTGCTGCAACATTTCAAGCCTTCGCAGCAATGGGTATTGCAGCCCGGAGACATTCTGTATCTGCCACCCGGCGTTCCCCATCATGGCGAAGCGGTCGATGCCTGCATGACATTTTCGCTGGGTATGCGTGCTCCGTCGCATGCTGAACTTCTGAATGATTGGGCAGATGGCCTGTTCGAGCGCGTCAGCGAAGACATTCGTTACAACGACGGCGATTTGAGAATTGCCAAAGACAATACCGAAATCGATGCTGATACCTGCGGACGCGTGTTGGATATTTTCAAGCAGCATATTCCCGACTCCCCTGCTGCCGCCGCAATTTTCTTTGGCCGGTTTGTAACGACCTATCGAAACTCGATGGAAATTGCAGCGCCACCGAAAACTCTGAAACCGGAAAAAATAATCCTGCAACTGACCAAGGGGGCCGTGCTCGAACCGCATCCATTTGCTCGCTGGGCCTGGTGCAAGGATGGCCGCGATGCGGTCTTGTTCGTGCAAGGTGAAAGTTTCGCGACCAGCCAGGCAGTTGCATCCCGACTGGCTCACGCACAAGCACTGGATGCCCAGGCATTCAGTGATATTCCAGAATCGGAACACGGGCTGGTTTTTGAGCTCGTCGAACGTGGATACCTTGTTCTGCAAAAATAGTCCCTGATCATATTTGGAGTGGCTTATGACAATACCGATGTCCGATTTTCGCGTTGAGCCCGCCGACTACCAGGTCGATTTCAGGGATTTGCGTGCTGTCCGGGAGCCGGTATTTGTCGTTGAACAAAAGGTACCGATAGAAGAAGAATGGGATGCCATGGATCCCGTTTGCTATCACGTGATTGCCCGTGATAACAACAATCAGCCTATTGGAACCGGGCGCCTGACGCCGGAGCACAAAATCGGAAGAATGGCGGTACTGAAAGAATGGCGCGGCAAGGAAGTGGGAGCTGCCCTGTTGCAAGCGCTCATCGACAAGGCCAGGGAAATTGGCCTGCATGAGGTCAGCTTGAACTCACAAGTATCGGCGATTGGCTTTTACGAAAAATTCGGATTCGTCAGTTATGGTGAAGAATTCGAAGAAGCCGGCATTATGCATCGCAAAATGAAACTTACCATCGAACCCTTCGAACAGGTGCAACGCGACTCCGAGAAAAGCATGATCGCCAGAATGCAGACCTTCGAGACCTCGGCGCAATTGCATGAGGCAACTCTGCAGGTGATTTCGACGGCGAAGAGGGGCTTGGCGATCTATAGCCGGGATCTTGAGCATAGCCTTTACGCGCATCCGGCCATTGTCGAGGCACTGAAGCAATTCGGCATCCAGAGCCGCGGGGGCGTGGCCCGCATTCTTGTGCAGGATGTCGGCGCTGTTCGCAGCAAACCCCACCCACTTCTCGGTTTGTCACACAGGCTCTCGAGCGTATTCCAATTTCGTACCCCGGTAGATCCGGAAGACCTGCAGTACCCGTCCGCCTTCATTACCAATGATCGCGATGCCTATTGCTTCCGTCTATTGGACGGCCGCTACGAGGGTGATTGGAGCGCGGCATTACCGGCACGCAACAAGCAATTGATGGAGCATTTCAATCGTGTGTGGGAACGCAGTCGGGTTTGTACGGAGTTCAGGGCGCTGGAAATGTAAGTACTTGGCCTATCTTGTAGTTGTCGCCCTGATTCGGATACAGAGGCGGCTCCTACAAAAGCCGACGGGCTCAGGCTATAATTGTCGTTCTTGTGCGAGGCATTAGCCTTGGACACAACCCCAATCACAACAATCACTTAGCCGCACAAGCTGCGGGTCGGGCCAAGAACGTGGATAGTCTGTTAAAACAGTTTAGTCAAAGCTCCCAACTATCTGGCGGCAATGCCGCCTTTATCGAAGACCTCTACGAGCAGTATTTGCTCGATGCCGACAGCGTTGGCCCCAAGTGGAAGACCTATTTCGACGCCTTCAAGGGCCGCGAAGCCGGCGACGTTCCGCATTCGGCCGTGATGGCGCAAGTTCAACGCGCGGCAGCCCAGGCGAAACATCAAACTGGCGGCGGCACTGTTGATGAAGAAGGCGCCCGCAAACAAACCGCCGTCGGTAAACTCGTAACCGCCTATCGTTCGCGCGGCCACTTGAGCGCCAAACTCGATCCGCTCGCGATGATGCCGCAACAAAACGCCCCCGATCTAGGCTTGGCTTTCCATGGCCTGAGCGACAGTGATCTGGATTCGGAATTTGCCGTTGCCAGCTATTTCGGTGCCGAGAAATACAAATTACGTGATTTGCTCAACCAACTGAATGCCACCTACTCCAGTTCGATCGGTGCCGAGTTCATGCATATTTCCGATGCCGCCCAACGGCATTGGATGCAACAGAAACTCGAACGCGCTGCCGGCAAATTTGCGTTCGGCAAGGATGAGAAAAAACGCATACTAGAACGCCTCACCGCCGCCGAAGGCCTTGAACGTTATCTGCACACCAAATACGTCGGCCAAAAACGTTTCTCGCTGGAAGGCGGCGATTCGCTGATTCCGATGATGGACGCCGTCATTCGCGATGCCGGTGCTGCCGGAGCGAAAGATGTCGTGATCGGTATGGCACATCGCGGTCGTCTGAACGTGTTGGTGAATACGCTAGGCAAACCCGCACAAAAACTGTTCGCCGAATTCGAAGGCAAGTTCGACCACGTGGATGATCCGGCACATTCCGGTGATGTGAAATACCACATGGGTTTTTCGGCGGATGTCGCGACTCCGGGCGGTGCCGTGCATTTAGCCCTTGCGTTCAATCCATCACATCTTGAAATTGTGAACCCAGTCGTTGCCGGTTCGGTACGCGCACGCCAGATGCGTCGCGAAGACACCAAGGGCGAAAAAGTATTACCTATCCTGATTCACGGCGATGCGGCGTTTGCCGGTCAGGGCGTGATCATGGAATTGTTCCAGATGTCGCAGGCTCGCGGGTTCCGCGTTGGCGGTACCGTACACATCGTGATCAACAATCAGGTTGGTTTCACCACCAGCCGTACCGACGATTCGCGCTCGACCCTTTACTGCACCGACCCTGCAAAAATTATCGGTGCGCCAGTGCTGCACGTGAACGGTGATGATCCTGAAGCCGTTGTCTTCTGTGCAAAACTGGCACTTGAGTTCCGCAACACTTTCAACCGCGACATCGTGATCGATCTGGTTTGCTATCGCCGCCACGGCCATAACGAAGCCGATGAACCATCGGCAACGCAGCCTTTGATGTACCAAAACATCCGCGCCCGCAAAACGACCCGCGAACTTTATTCCGATGCCTTGATCGCGCAAGCCGTGTTGACGGGCGACGAAAGCAAGACGCTGGTCGACAGTTACCGCGACAAGCTCGACAAGGGCGATGTCACTACCGAATTGGCGCAGGCCGACAAGGACAATGCGAACGTCGACTGGAGCCCGTGGATGAACGGCAAATTGTCGGACATCGTGAAAACCGGTATGCCGCGTTTTGCTCTCGACGCACTGGCAAAGAAAATCAACACGATTCCCGATACGCTTAAGTTGCATCCGCGCGTTGCAAAAATTTACGAAGACCGCAACAAAATGGCGGCCGGCGAACTGGCCATGGATTGGGGCTTTGCCGAAAATCTCGCCTATGCAAGTCTGCTGCAGGAAGGCTACAAGCTGCGTCTTGTCGGTCAGGATTCCGGTCGTGGCACCTTCTTCCATCGTCATGCGGTGCTGCATGACCAAGTGACCGGTCAAACCACCATGCCATTGCGTGAGCTGGTTCAAAATCCGGAACACGCGGTCATCATCGATTCGCTGCTTTCCGAAGAAGCAGTGATGGGTTTCGAATTCGGTTATTCGACTGCTGAGCCGATGACTTTGAACATCTGGGAAGGTCAGTTCGGCGATTTCGCCAACGGCGCCCAGGTCGTGATCGACCAGTTTATTTGCTCGGGCGAATCAAAATGGGGCCGTCTGTGCGGACTGGCTCTGTTCCTGCCACATGGCTATGAAGGCCAGGGCCCGGAACACAGCTCGGCTCGCCTGGAGCGCTTCCTGCAATTGTGTGCACTGAACAATATCCAGGTTTGCACGCCGACATCGCCGGCGCAGATGTTCCATATGCTGCGTCGTCAAATGTTGCGCCCTACCCGCAAGCCATTGGTCGTGATGACGCCGAAATCCATGCTGCGCCACAAGTTGTCGGTCTCGACGCTGGACGATCTTGCCAATGGCGAGTTCCAGAATCTGATCAAGGACAGCCAGTGCGCCGATCCATTGCAGGCCAAGCGCGTTGTGGTGTGCGGCGGCAAGGTTTATTACGACCTGATCGAAGCGATGCAGGCCAAGGACATCAAGAATGTCGCCGTTGTTCGCGTTGAACAGCTGTATCCATTCCCGCGCCCGGAACTGGCGGCTGAGCTCGCCCGTTTTGGTCATGTGAAAGAAATCGTCTGGTGCCAGGAAGAACCGCAAAACCAGGGCGCCTGGTATCAAATCCAGCATCATCTCAATGCTTGCCTCAATGTCGGACAAAGCCTGAGCTATGCCGGCCGTGCGCGTTCTGCTGCGCCTGCCTGCGGCCACAGCAACACGCATGTGGCCGAGCTGAACCGATTGATCGAAGACGCCTTAATCAACCCGCCTGTTACCCTGACAGCTGAATAACACAAAACATCATTTTCACAGGACAAAATCCATGAGCATTGAAGTCAAAGTCCCGGTTTTACCTGAATCCGTTTCGGACGCCACGATTGCCACCTGGCATAAAAAAGTCGGCGATACCGTTCGTCGCGATGAAAATCTGGTCGATCTGGAAACCGATAAAGTTGTGCTGGAAGTCCCCTCCACCGTTGACGGCGTGTTGAAAGAAATCAAATTCAATGTCGGCGATACGGTGAATAGCCAGCAAGTGATTGGGATTATTGAAGCAGGTGCTGTTGCTGCGGCACCTGCCCCAGCTACCAGCGCGCCAGTAGCGGCAGGTGCAGCTTCATCCGCACCTGTCGCGGCTAAAGCCGCTCCTACAACAAACGACACCAGCGGCTTGTCGCCAGCGGGTCGTTTTGTTGCCGAAAGCAATAACATCAACCCAGCCGACGTGACCGGTACCGGCCGCCGTGGCGCGGTGACCAAGGAAGATCTGGTCAATCACATCAAGGGTGGCGGTGGCGCCCGTCCGGAACAACGCGTTCCGATGACTCGCATCCGTCAACGCATCGCCGAACGCATGATGCAATCGAAAAATTCGATCGCCATGCTGACTTCGTTCAACGAAGTGAACCTCGGTAAAGTCATGGCAATGCGCAAAGAGCTTGGCGAACCGTTCGAAAAAACCCATGGCATCAAATTGGGCTTCATGAGCTTCTTCGCGAAAGCCGCTGCCAATGCCCTGCAAAAATATGCCGTCGTGAATTCATCGGTGGATGGCACCGACGTGATTTATCACGGCTATGCCGATATCTCGATTGCCGTCGCCACCGAAAAAGGTTTGGTCACACCAGTACTGCGCAATGTCGAAAACATGAGCTTCGCCGAAATCGAAGGTGCAATTGCCGGTTATGCCAAGCAAGCACGCGAAGGCGGCTTGAAACTGGAAGACCTGCAAGGCGGTACCTTCACTATCACCAACGGCGGCACCTTCGGTTCGCTGATGTCCACGCCCATCGTGAATCCGCCGCAATCGGCGATTCTCGGTATGCACGCCATCAAGGAACGCCCGATTGCCGAAAACGGCCAGGTCGTGATTGCGCCGATGATGTATATCGCGCTCAGCTACGATCACCGCATTATCGACGGCAAAGATGCCGTGCTGTTCCTGGTCGATATCAAGAACCAGCTGGAAAACCCGCACCGCATGTTGCTGGGGCTGTAAAAATCGAGAGTACGTCGTGGGCGTCGCTTGATTTCGCGCTCACGACCTACACATCTTCGCTATACGAATGTGCAAGTAAACCCAGAGAACACTTAAATGAGCGAACAATTTGATGTCGTGGTAATTGGTGCCGGTCCCGGTGGTTATGTTGCCGCGATTCGCGCAGCGCAACTCGGCCTGAAAACCGCTTGCGTTGATGCTTTTATCGGCAAGGACGGAAAACCGGCACTCGGCGGCACCTGCTTGAATGTCGGCTGCATTCCATCGAAAGCCTTGCTGGATTCGTCACGTCAATTCCATAATTTGACGCATAACTTTGCCGTGCACGGCATCACCGCCGACAACGCCAAAATCGACATCGGCAAGATGATCGAGCGCAAAGACAAGATCGTGAAGCAATTCACAGGCGGCATCACGCAGCTTTTCAAAGCCAACAAAATCACCCCGATTGCCGGCTTTGCAACTCTGAAAGCCAATCGCGTCGTTTCGATCAAGGGCCATGATGGTTCCGTAGCCGAAATTTCCGGCAAACATATCATTCTCGCTTCGGGCTCAACGCCTATCGAATTGCCGTTCGCGAAATTCGACAACAAATATATCCTTGATAATGCCGGCGGACTTGATGAAACCTCGGTTCCTAAACGCCTGGGCGTGATTGGCGCCGGCGTGATTGGCCTGGAACTCGGCAGCGTCTGGTCGCGCCTCGGGGCACAAGTGACGATTGTCGAAGGCCTGCCTGACTTTCTGGCCGCCGCCGATGCCGATATTTCGAAAGCGGCATTCCGTGAATTCAAGAAGCAAGGTCTCGATATCCGTCTTGGCGCGAAATGCACGAATACCGAAATCAAGAACAACGAAGTACACCTGAGCTATTCCGATGCCAGCGGCGAACAAGTTCTGGTGTGCGACAAATTGCTGGTAGCTGTCGGTCGTCGTGCGGCAACGCAAGGCCTTCTGGCTGAAGGCTCCGGCGTTCAATTGGATGAGCGTGGCCGCATCGTGGTTGATGGGCATTGCCATACTGCCGCTGAAAATGTCTGGGCAATCGGCGACTGCGTTCGTGGTCCGATGCTTGCGCACAAAGCCAGCGAAGAAGGCATTGCCGTTGCCGAGTTGATTGCCGGTCTGCCCGGCCACGTCAATCTCGATACCGTGCCCTGGGTTATTTACACCGAGCCGGAAATTGCCTGGGTGGGTAAAACCGAAAAAGAATGCAAGGACGCCGGTATCGAATACAAAGTCGGCACCTTCCCGTTTGCCGCCATTGGCCGCGCCGTCGCGATGAACGAACCTGCCGGTTTGGTCAAAGTGATTGCGCATGCGGAAACTGATCGGATTCTTGGTTTGCACCTCTGTGGTCCGAATGTTTCGGAATTGGTGCATGAAGGCGTGGTCGCAATGGAATTCAACGGTTCCGCCGAAGATCTGGCCCGAATTTGCCACGCACATCCATCCTTGTCGGAAGCCGTGCATGAAGCGGCGCTGGCAGTCGACAAGCGTGCTATTCACAAGGCAAATTGATTTGAGTTTTGTTTCATAAAAAACCGCCGCAAGGCGGTTTTTTTGTGTAGATAATGGAACGGCAACGCAGACAATCTAGAGATACATTTTCATTATGAATATTCAGCCCTTCAAAGCCTTCCGAATTCGTAACGATTCTGCTGGTGCCTACCGTTCCGGCATCGAGAATATTTCGCTCGCCGACTTGTCGCCCGGCGAAATCGTTATCAAAACCGCCTACAGCAGCGTGAATTACAAGGACGCGCTGGCGGGAACTGGACAAGGCAAAATTCTTCGGCGATTTCCGCTCAACGGCGGAATCGATGTCGCCGGCATCGTCCTTGAATCGAGCGATGCCCATTTCAAACCGGGCGATGAAGTCCTCTGCACCGGCTGCGGCTTGTCTGAGACTCGCGATGGAGGTTATTCAGAATACGCACGGCTGGAATCCCGTTGGGCGGTAAAACTGCCCCATGGCCTTTCACTGCGTGAAAGCATGATTCTGGGAACCGCGGGATTCACGGCAGCCCTCGCACTCTACAGGATGCTGCAAAACTCACAGTCGCCCGAACTCGGCCCGATTGCGATTACCGGCGCAACGGGTGGTGTCGGTATGCTGGCAACGGATATTTTCACCCGCGCCGGTTTTGAAGTGCATGCCATCAGCGGAAAACCGGAACATGCGGAATTCCTGAAAACCATCGGCGCCAAACTGTTATTGCCCCGTGATGTGGCGATTACCGGCAAGCCGATGGACAGTGCCAAATTTGGCGGCGCTTTGGACAATGTCGGCGGAACCACACTGACCGGACTTTTGGCGCAAACAGTGCCCTACGGCAATGTAGCAAGCGCAGGCCTGGTGGCCAGCCATGAACTGCCTACGACGGTGATGCCTTTTATCATTCGGGGTGTTTCATTGCTTGGTATAGCCTCTGCCGGCACGGCCAGGGATATACGCGATACTGTCTGGCAAAAGCTGGCCGGCGACTGGAAACCGGCGCATTTATCGGCTATTTGCACCCGCGAAATAGCCCTCGAACAGTTGCCCGAAGTCTTTGCTACCATGCTGGCTGGCGGCTCGTTCGGCCGCACTATCGTTAAATTGTGATGAATATCTTGCGCAAAACACCCCATACAGGATTACAATCGCACCAATCCTTGGAGAGTACTAAATGGCACGTATCTTGATTGTTGATGATTCACCGTCCCAATTGATGGGTATGAAGCGCATTGTTGAAAAATTGGGCCATGAAGCGCTTAGCGCCGAAGACGGAGCTCAGGGCGTCGAAGTCGCCAAGGCCAATGTTCCGGATCTGATTTTGATGGACGTGGTGATGCCGAACCTAAACGGTTTCCAGGCAACCCGCGCCATTTCAAAAGAAGCTACTACATCGCATATTCCGATCGTTCTGGTTACCACCAAAGATCAGGAAACCGATAAGGTCTGGGGTATGCGGCAAGGTGCCAAAGCCTACATCACCAAGCCATTCAATGAAGCGGAACTCGTGGCAGTCATCAACAAATTGCTGGTTGGCGGCTAAGAGCCCACACCATAAAAAAAGCGGGGATTCCCCGCTTTTTTCATTATTGGCCGGAGAATACTTCGGCCATTTTTTTGTATAGGTCTTTTTGCTCATCAGACTCGGCTTTCGGCGCACGGATTTCGATTTCGACAATCTGATCACCGGCTCCCGACTTGCCTGGCAGCCCGCGCCCACGCAAACGCAATTTCTTGCCCGCATCTGAATCGGCGGGAATCTTAAGATCAACGGTGCCGCCTAGCGTAGGAACGGCAGCCGTGGTACCCAGAGCGGCTTCCCAGGGAGCAAGACTCAGCGTGTACAGGATGTTCCGGTCATCCACCTCGAAATCGGCATGCGGACGATAATCGATTTCCAGCAATAAATCGCTTTTGCGCGCTCCGCTACTCCTGCCCTGTCCCGCAAGACGAATAACCTGCCCCGGCTTGATGCCGGCAGGAATCTTTACCTCGAGTGTCCTGCCATCCACATTAAAACGTTGTTGCCCACCGGAAAACGCAATCTCGAGCGGAATGGCAACCTTGGCTCGCGTATCACCCAGAGGCTGCTGCGATGGCCGTGCTCGACCACCCCCGAACAAGGATTCGAAAAAGTCGCTGAAATCGCCGGAGCCCTGTCCACTGCCGAAGCCGGGTTGGAAACCACCACCTGCACCAAAACCCGGTGGTGGCTGGTATTCCTGTCCTGAGCGGTAACCGCGTGCACGCAATTGGTCATACTCCTGGCGCTTTTCCTTGTCCCTCAGAACCTCGTAGGCTTCGTTGATCGACTTGAATTTTTCCTCGGCGCCCTTTTCCTTGCTGACATCGGGATGATATTTACGAGCAAGACGTCGATAGGCCGTTTTCAGTTCGGCTTCACCGGCACTGGCTTCCACACCCAATATTTCGTAATAATCCTTGAATTCCATCTAAGACCAACCCATATGTTAGGTGTGTGATTATGGGCGCAACAAGAATGCTTTCAAGCCCTCACATTCACTGCACATCCAATCTTTATCATTCGAAAGAAATTACCTAGGAATTCCATGAGCATTCAAGCTGGCGACAAACTCCCTACCGCAACCCTGAATTACCTGAAAGACGGCGTACAAGCCATCACGACAAATGAGCTGTTCGATAACAAGAAAGTGGTCCTGTTTGCCGTGCCGGGCGCTTTTACTCCGACTTGTTCCGCAAAGCACTTGCCGGGTTATGTCGAAAAGATGGGTGAATTCTCGAAGAAAGGCATCGAAGTCGCCTGCTTGTCTGTTAATGACGCATTCGTAATGGGCGCTTGGGCAAAGAATCAGGACGTTCCGGAAAATCTCCATATGTTGGCAGACGGCAATGGCGAATTCACCAAGGCCATGGGTCTTGAACTCGATGCCACGGCATTCGGCATGGGTCTTCGTGCAAAACGCTTTGCACTCTATGCAGAAAACGGTGTTGTCAAAAACGTTTTCGTGGAAGCTCCCGGAGAATTCAAGGTGTCGGCGGCAGATTACGTGCTGGAACAACTTGGTTAAGCCTGTGTTTCAATAACTCTCACGAAGGGCAGCTTGAGCTGCCCTTTTTTGTTTAGAATCGCGGTGCAGGTTTGCTGCTGTTCAGAATAGCTTGGCTAGACTGCCCCCACATTCAAGGAGCACCACTTATGAAGACTTTATTGGCAATCGCATTTTCAGCTTTCGCTTTGATGGGTTTATCCCAGCCTGCACTGGCCGATAACTACTCTGGCTGCAACAACTGCGGCGTAGTGAAGAAAATCGAAACCTATACCGAAAAACGTTCCGGAACGACCGGTGCCATTGTCGGTGGCGTAGTCGGCGGCGTAGTCGGCAATCAAGTTGGCAAGGGCGACGGCAAGAAACTGGCAACGGTTGCCGGCGTGGTTGGCGGGGCATATGCCGGTAAGAAGATTGCCGAAAACAATGACCGCAAGGATTATGAAATTACCGTGAGAATGGATAATGGCGAGACCCGCGTTATCGACCAGGGCAGCATCGGCAAGATCCGTGTCGGCAGTCGCGTAAAAATCAGGAACAACAAGGTTCAATTGCGCCAGTAATCTCGGCACGAAATAATTAAACAAAAAAGCGGCTACGGCCGCTTTTTTGTTTAATGCACTTCTGATTTTATAAACAATATATCGAACGATATGCCGTTGCAGCCACCATTCGATTATTTCAATACGTACAGACTCATCTCATCCCAGGCCCCGGCATCGGTCAAAGCCGTAATTGTCTGAATACCCGGGCTGTCGAATTTCATCACGAAAATCTGACTCGCCTGTGTGTCGCCTACCCACTGGCCATTGACCAGCCATTTCACTTTCTGCTGGGTACCCAGTGCACGAAATTCGGCGCTGATCGGCTGGGTGGAATTAGGTGCACGCGCCAAAGTGGATTTTTCGGCGGGCCCATCAATCTGCAAAGTTTCCATCGAAGCCAGAGCGTCTTCATTGCAATCGGCCGCAAGTGCAGGAACACGGGTTTTTTCCCTCAGGCTTGCCGGTAACCATGGTGTCGTCAGACTTGGCCAACGTGCGATGTGCAGTGTTTTTTGGACGTGGGCGAGCTTGCAATCTGCACTCAAACGCAGCCCGCTGTCAGCATCGACCTGTAAATCGAGTTGACCAGCATTCCAGATTCTTGCATCCCGATCCGGCCAAGTGGGCGGAACGCTACCTGTGAGAGCAAAACCCTTCCGCTGGCGGTGGCAAAGTCCGGCATCGGTATCCTGCACGCTTCTCCCCAAGGGCCAGCAGATATCGATTGCTTTCACATCTTTCGGCATTTCAGTCCGGACCACGGGATGGTCCATTTTCGGCAAGCTGTCGAACACTTCATACATTAGCGGTAATGCGGTAATGGCCCCGTACTGTCCGGGCATTGGAGTGCCATCGGGTCTTCCCACCCATACGCCGACGGTATATTCCGGTGTAGTCCCCAAGGCCCAGGCGTCACGAAAACCATAGCTGGTTCCGGTTTTCCAGGCCACGCGTTTGCGCAGATTGGTATCGAAAATGTCTTCGTTCTGAGTATTGCTTTTGTGGGTTTCCAGAATCTCGCGAATCATCCACGCCGCGCCAGGAGACAATATCCTTCTATCACTTTGCTTCGCATTTTTTGCATAACGCACGCGTCCGGCAACGCCGTTACGATTCAAGGCGGCGTATGCACCAACCAATTCTTCAAGGCGGACGCCTGTTCCCCCCAGAATGATGGAGAGATTGGGTTTCGCCCCTTCAGGCATGCGCATTGGCAGGCCAGCATTGGCCAGTCTGGCGGCAAATCGTTCCGGTCCTACCCTGTCCAGCAGATCAACGGCGGGAACGTTCAGCGACAATTGCAGGGCTTCGCTGGCAGATACCGGCCCATGATAGACAGGGTCAAAATTGGCCGGACGATAGTCACCGAAATCCTGCGGCGCATCAACCATCAGGCTTTCGGTATGGATCAGTCCATCATCGATCGCGAGTCCGTATAAAAACGGTTTCAGGGTGGATCCCGGCGAACGCAGCGCCTGCACCATATCAACATGGCCAAGTGTCTTTTCATCGCCAAAACTCAATGAGCCGACATAGGCGCGGGCTTCCAGGGTTTTATTATCCACTACCAGCAAGGCTGCCGAACTGCGTTCCGGCAATTGCGAAAAATAATTATGCAATCGCTCTTCCAGCAAGCTTTGCAAATCGGCATCGATCGTACTTTCGATTTTGGTTTCGGATGAATTGGCATTCCGAAGCCGCTGCGCCAGCAAGGCCGCACTCATGGGAACTCGCAAACTCCTTGTTACTACCGGCTCCTGCCTTGCCTCCAGAATCGGAACACTCGACCAGATATTATTTTCAGCAAGTCGTTTCAAAACCTTGTCACGTGCTTTCCTCGCAGCTTCCGGATTTCGGTCTGGACGAAGGCGACTCGGTGTTTGCGGCAACACCGCGAGCAATGCGGCTTCGGAATGAGACAGTTGCCGCGATGATTTTCCCAAGTACGCCCAACTGGCTGCTTCGACACCTTCAATCGTGCCGCCGAAAGGCGCGTGGCTTAGATAAATTTCGAGTATTTCGGTTTTCGATAAATGCCATTCGAGTTGAAAAGCACGGAGAATCTGTCGGAGCTTTCCGAATACGGTTCGTGGATGCGGCTCAAGGATGCGTGCAACTTGCATCGTGATCGTGGAACCACCGGAAACAATCCGGCCATTGCGGGCACCCTGGATTGCCGCCCTGCCAATCGCAAATGGATTCACGCCGGCATGGTAATAGAAGTAACGGTCTTCGTAGCCGATCAAGGCTTCGATATACAGGGGTGAAACATCTTCCACTTTCACCGGATAGCGCCAGACGCCGTTACTGCTGGCAAAAGCCCGCAATGGCCGGCCATCGCGCGCAGTGACGAGAACGCTCGCATTGTCTTTCGCCGGTAAAGGCAATGGATAGCAGCGATCCAGCACAGATGCGGCCAGCATGATGCACAGCAAAGCGATGGCGAATAATCGCCATCGCTTTTGCCTGCCTGAATTTTTCAGAGACTCCGCAAGCACGTGATTATTTCGGCTGAACTACCGTGATGCTTGCCGGAAATGCAACACCAACGCCGCGGATGGTTGGACGATACATGTCTTCGACCTGCGGTGGAGGCACCGTGTAGGTACCAGGGGTTACTGCACGGACAATATAGAATAATTTCGCATACTGGCCGTTGTAGAGCTTGATGGCGGCGACATAGCGATCATCCCGGAATTCCTCATGCACGATGGTTGCCGCTTCGCTGCGATTCTGCAGATTGACGCCATCGATTTCGACATCTTTCCATTGATCGTCTTTGGCAAGATTCAGGTTTTCCACTTCCAGACCGGCCGGCAGCAAGTCCACCAGCAAGGCATCGTTCATGCTTTGATTGGCCTGAAGTTTTACCTGCACGAGCAGAATTTCGCCTTCCTTCAAGTTGCCGCCTTTCCATACCGTGCCATCGGGCTGGAAGTACTGGCGCGTCACCTTGATGTATTTGTCATTGGCGGGCGGTGGGAGTTTTGGAATACCGGCAATATCCACCGTGGCGTACAAGTTGGTTTTTTCCACAGGCTCGAAGTGAACGCCCCTGACCAGATCTGCCTGGGTGAAGTTCCTGCTGACGATGCTGTCCGGCGAGAGCTCAAGCTTGTCCGAACCGGTTTGCAGACTACCCGAGAAAACACTGTCCTTGCTTACTGCAATGGCTTTGCCGAGCTTGGCCAAACCAATTTGTTCCTGCGTACTCAGCCAGTAGTAACGACCATTGGTCAGGTTCTGCAGATCTCTCGACATGTTCAAAAGACGCTTGTTGAAGGCAGGATGATTCAAATTGTGTTTTTTCACCAATGCCAGCATGAAGGCTTCATCACGCAGATTGCTGCCGTAGTCGCCCATGTATTCCGGGCGCTTGCTGACTTTCGCGAACGCCTCGTTGATCGCTTTCTGGCCTCGCACTTTGTCACCCTGCAAATTCAGCGCAATACCCAGATGCAGCATGGGTAATCCGGTGAGAGATTTCGTACGCTCGTTGTCGTAAAGGGTACGCAATGTTCCCAGCGGTGCACGATTCACGCGCGCCAGCACATAGGCGCCATGGGCCTGATAGGCATAACGCATATGCTGTTGCTGATCATACGAATAGAACGGCGCACCACCGGTGAGCATGTCTTCGCTCAGGCGGTCCATGGTCTTTTTCAACACGGCGTCCGGCACCGCAAATCCGGCATCACGTGCATCGAGCAAGAATTCCGCGATATAAGGCGTCAGTATCGGATTGGCTTCCGAACCGCCACCCCAGTAGGAAAAATGACCATTGCTTAATTGCATTGATGCCAAACGGCTGATCGCAAATTCCATCCGCAATTTGCGTTCCTGCGGTGTAATGCCCTTGATGCCAAGACGTGCCGTTGTCTGCGGATCCAGCAGCAATGCCGCATAACCACGTGTCGTGGTCTGTTCAGCGCAACCATAGGGATAAGAGAGCAAATCACTCAATGCCTGTGCAAATGGAATCGGCGGCATCGTGCTGACGGTAAACCGGGCATTCACGGTATCCGGCATCAGCAGTTCGCTCATGCTCGAATTCAGGCTGATACCCTCACCCGGTGCAAGTGTCTGCAATGTCGAACGGACGACACCGCCCCATGCCGGACGCACTGGCACTTCGAATACACGATTGACCTGGTGTCCGCCGCCTTCCACTTTCAGGCTGATTTTGCCAACGCCACTTCCCTGACCACCGGTCAAGGGAAAGCTGAGAGTGTTTTTCGCATCCGGGGCCAGCAATATGCGCTTGGATGCACCGCCGATATTTACCGGACCGCTCGCATTGACGCTGACATTGAAGGTGCCGATTTTGCCGGTGAAGTTCTGAACATCAATCGTCATTGTGCTGCGGTCTCCCGGTGCCAGTGCCCGAGGCCCGCTGATTTCTGCCAATACGGGAGCGCGGATAATGCTTTCACTATCGGCTTTGCCGTATTGATCGGCAGTGAAAACCAGTGCAGACACTCGCAACGCGCCGTTGAAATCCGGCAGTGGCAGATTGATGGAAGCTTCACCGCGTTGATTCAGATTCACCAATCCCGAATACAAATCGACAGTCTGCACTTTCGCAGTCGGGCGACGAGCCTGCGGTAGGGCATCCACTGCCATATCGCCACCGAATTTCAATTTCGCGGTATTACCTTCGTAGCTTTCAATGACGCGACCGTAAATGTCATAGGTTTCAATTCCAAAACGACGCTGTGCAAAGAAATGCGCAGCGGCATCAGGTACCGGGAATTGGGTGATATTCAAAATACCCACATCCACCGCCGATACCGTGACCCAGGCTTTTTTGCCAGCCAATGCTGGCGCTTTTACGACAACGGGTAGCGGCTGTTCCGGCTTGGTTTGTTTGGGCGCGGTAACGGTGACTGCAATTTCGCGATTTGCACTTTGCATCGGTACATGTGCGATACCAATCGCGCGCGCCGGCGTAATTTTTTCCTTGGCAGAGCCACCACGAAATACCAGGGCCGTGATGTAAACATCATGACGTTGCCATTCTTTCGTGACGGTAATTTCGAAGCTGGCCCCCGGTTTGGCATCGATGGGTTGCGTATGCATCAGGTAATCGCTTTCGACAATCAATACACCCGGGCCAGCATGTGGCGGAGTGATCGTGACTTTGACTTTGTCGCCCACCTTATAGGCAGTTTTATCCAGCGCCACTTTTACCTTGTCGGGGCGTGCATCCAGGCCACGATTTTGATCATCCCAGCGCCAGCCAGCATAAAACGGAAAGCGAGTAATCAAGCCAGTCTGCTTGTCTGTCACTTCCAGCCGGTAATCACCCCACTCCACATCGACCGCCACTTTGGTGCGGCCATTAATCATGGTCTGGCTATTGAGCGTTTGCACGGTTTGATAGCGTGAAGTGAAATCGTAACCCCAGCCGCCGCTGTCACTGTAATTCCAGTGGTAATCGCGTATTTCACGTACCAGATTGACGGTTACCGGAGCGGCGGAAAGCTTGCCAGCCAGATCGCTTCGAATCAATTCGAACGCTGCCGTGTTTTCTGAAGGCGCGCCATCGGCGGCATCGAAGAGAGGCCGCACCCCGATCAGGCTGCCTGCTGGCCACATCGTGCGCTTGAGCGAGCGACTTACCGTGCGACCGCCACTTTCGTAGACACTGCCTTGCACGATCACCGATACCGGCGAATTGCCTTTCACTTCTTCCGGCAATGCCAAAGCAGTTTGCAGTTTCCCTTTTGCATCCAGTGTCTGGTCGATGACGTCATCATTGTTTTTCGGATATTTAATCGTGCTGTCACCGAATGAGAAATCACTGAATTTTTCAACTGGATGTTCTTCATTCAACACGTACATGCGCGCCGTGAAGCGATTGCCGTCTGCAGGAGCGCCATACAAATAGGCAGCATCGACTTTCAGATTGAGAGCTTCCTTGGGCTTGATAACGGCTTGAGTGGAGGACATTTCAAGCTTCATGCGTTCCGGCAGGAACTCTTCGACGTGGATCGACATCCCTTCGACCACGTCACCTGCGCCAGGGGCCGTACGGAATTCGACCTTCCACAAACCTGTTGCTGCATCCGAAGGCAGTGCTTGCTGCCATTCGAAATAGCCCTGCTGTTTTTCGGCCAGCCTGGTTTCGATCAGTGCACGGCCATCCGGTTGGCGAAGGGTCAAATAGAGTGGCTGTGATTTGATCGCTCGGCCATCATAGTTACGCATCAGGGCGGATAATCGGAGTGTTTCGCCCGGACGATACAAATCGCGGCCCGACCAGGCGAAAACATCGAACCATGCCTGCTTGCGACCGGAGACGGCGAATTCCGATAAATCCAATGCCGGCTGATTGAAGGACATGACCGAAATATCGCTGGAACGCTTTGCAATCAAGGCTTCTTCAGCCTTTAAGGTGTAGGCAATCAATGCATCACCATTGGAATCCGTTTCGGCTTTGACCGCCGTTTCACCTTTCTTGCCGAGCACCGAAATCTCGACATCGGACAATGCTGCCCCGGTCTGCAAGGATGCGGTATGTACGTATATCTTGTCCTTGTAGGCGCGCACGTGCAGACCGATATCGCTTACGTAGAAGACCGCCGTATCGTAGCTTTCATTGAAACTGCCGACTTTCTTTACCAGCGCGAAATAAACGCCGGGTTTTTGCAATTCTTCGATATCCTGAATCGGCAGATAGCTGACTTGACGCTCGTTTTCAGCACCGCCAAGAATGAAACGATTGAGATAAACCGATTCTGCATAGCGTGCCAAGCCACCACGCTCGCCGCTCTCGTCATCGCTGTAATCGTAACTGTTTTCACCCAGCTCCCAGTTGCTGCGACGCCCGCCGCGCTGATAGGTGCTCAGGAAATTGGCGACTTCCTTGTCATAGACGCGATAAAACTCGACGTCGACTTCCGGAACATTGACCGATACCAACGGCAGGCCGCGGGATTCCTTTGCGGGCAATACACTGCCCTGCGAGGCAAAACCTACTGCAGGTTCAAGCGGACCAGTGAATACTTTTCTTTCTTCTTCCTTCCCGAGCGTTTTGCCGTCGGCTGCCATTAAGCCGGCGCGAACGATGACCGTGTAATTCTGGCTGGCGTCCACATACGGGAAGCGCAGATGCATATTGTTTTCCGTCAGCACCCAGCTGCCTTTCACAACTTCGTTTTTCTCGTTTTTCACGACGATGTATTTATCGAATTCCTGCGCGCTCGCCAAAGGTTGCGAAAATTGCAGCAGGATCGCCACTTCGTCCGATGCTTTGCTGCGGGTAGCCGAGATCAGCCCAAAACCAACGACGGTTTCCCTGACATCGATCGCCGAATTCTTGCCCTGTAGCTCGGGCACCTGATTTTTATCCCCTTGGCAGCCCGACAGACAAAAAAGCATGAAAAAAGACACAAAAAAAGCCGCGATGAGGCGGCTGAAAAAACGTTTATATCTAGACATGCTGGGCTCCCTGAAAGTGATGCGAGTATAGGCTGACTGCATTGGCTGCCAATAGGTACTAAAAAAGGCGTTTAACTTTCATTTAACTTTCGTTATGAAATCGTTAAACGCCCCTGTAGAGACTATGTACGCAATTAATTGGCCGCAGCGGCCACTGGCAATTTGGCAGCCTGTGCCGTTGCATAGGCTACCTTGTCTATCGGCGTCAGCTGCAGCGTGCTGTTGGCCATATCAAGCCCCATCGTGCTTCTGGCAGCCGAAATGGAGGAAAAATTGACGTCGACATAGCCCAGAGGTTTGCCGGAAATATCGAAAGCCAGTCCGGGCATGCCATCGACCAGGTAAGTCAGTTTGGGAACGCGCGTTTCGCCCATGATGACACCCGGACGCCAGAGAGGTACCGAACCGGACTCCTCATTGGTGCGCAGCAATGTGAAAAATTCCATTCCCGGCTCGGGTTTGCCACCCTGGGACAAATCGACAAAATGCAGATTTTTGGGCGAATTGCGAATCCGCAGCCACGCCAGTCCAAGTGCCGAATCGCGTGTCACCAAATCTGCCGACAGCCAGTCTTCGCTATCCACCAATCGCACGCGGAACTCGCTGGACTTGGCCACCATCCCGGCTTCACCCTGTTTGCCGCCCGCCATGGCGGAAAAATCAAAACTCACCGCGCGATCAGGCACCAGCAGCAAACCGTCACTGCTTACGACAATTGCCTGAGTGCGATCTTCGATACGCTGTTCCTTTCCGGCGGAATTGATGGCCATGACAAATTTTACGGTGATGACAGCATCGCCGTGCTTCTGCACCATCGCTTTGTAAACCGGCCGGTAGTCGCTGAAACTTTGTGCGTGCACGTTGCATGTGAGGGCAAGTAACAAAATACTGACAAAAACATTTACCCGATTATTTCTATTGAACATTGCCAATTTCCTTGATTAATTGCCGAGCCAATATGGATCGAGATAGAGAACGCGATTCTCGCTGTCGCGAATCACGATAATCGGTATGAGTGCGGAGGATTTCGTTGCCAGTGCAGTGTCAAGCGCTTTGCGCAATGCCTCAACATTGTCGACATTGCTTTTACCGACACGTATCACGATGTCCGAACGCTGCAAATGTGCGAGACCCGCGGGTCCGCCGGATTCGACGCCATCGAGAATCACACCCGTTTGGTTAATCGGCAAATGACCGTTGACCCGGTCATAAAAACCAAGTTCACGAATTTCGGCACGCAGCTTGCTCAAGTTCAATGTTTTCAAACCCGCCGAACTGATGGGCGAAGGCAGGAAACTGAGTTTGAAACTGATGGGCTTCGAATTTCTCAAAGCATCAAATTGAATTTCCGTTTCGGGAATAACATCACGTACTGCTTGATGAAAGGGTTCCGACGCGGAATCATTGGCAGGCTTCAATTTTTGTCCTTGCAAGCCAGTGAGCAAGTCGCCGATTTTTGCTCCCGCCTTTGCCAGCGGGCTATTGGGATAGAGCCGCGTGATCCGATAACCGGACGAACCCAGCTTCATGTCCTTAGCCAGCGAATTGCTGATGGCCTGAACTTCGACGCCCGACCAGGATTGCGGTAATTCCGGAAGCGGTATGCGAACTTTGTCGTTGGATTCCGGCTTGATCAACGAGACGATTTTTTCGTCATCACGTTCAACATCCAGCAGATAATATTTCTCGGAGTTGGCTGCCACCACAATGCCGGACAGCTGGGAAACATGACTCACGGTTTGTCCATCGATCTTGCGAATAATGTCGCCCGGCTCGAGTTTTGGACGGGCAATCGCCGCTGCTCCGCCAGGACGAATACCGGTGATCAACAGGCCGCTATCGTCATCCAGTTGACGCCGCCGACCCATTGGCTGGGTAAGCTCGGTTACCGAAATGCCGAATGGGGAGGAAGCCAGATCATCGCCGCGTGCTTTCGGTTGTGCATCGGCTTTCAGTTTTATCTCGATGACTTTATCACTGCGTTCGATTTTCAAGACGACCTGACTGCCAATCGGCAGTTCGGCAATGCGCTGCTGCAATGCAGGCACATCAATGGGCTGCAATGCCGTCACGACTTCGCCATTGAGGCTGACGATGCGGTCGCCTGCCTGCAGCCCCGCCTTATCTGCCTGTGACTTGCGTTCGATCGCATTGATCAGGACGCCCGATGTGTAACGCGTGCCTTTGAGCGAACGCAATCGAAAACCCAAAGCCACGCGCCTTATTTCGCCATTCGCGATCAGTCTCTGCACGACGCTTCCCGCATCGGGCCCTGGAATCGCAAAAGCGAGGTCGCCACCAACAATCATGCCGCGGGTGTTCACGCCGACAATTCGTCCGTTCAGATCGACCAAGGGTCCACCCGAATTCCCGGGTGCGATAGCCGCATCATGTTGAATCCAGGCGTAGTAACGACCGGTAGGTTCATCAATGCCAAGGCGATCCTCGTAATCGGCTTCGTCATCAAACAGCGACACCAGCAAGCGACGAGGATTATTCACCACACCGGCGCTCATCGAATTCGACAGTCCCCATGGCGCCCCCATGGCGAGCACCGTGTCACCTGGCGTGAGGTCATCGAGATTATCGGCAAATTTCGCGAACGCAAAAGCCTCTGGAGCCGGTGAAATGACCTGCAAAACGGCAAGATCGGAAGCAGTATCGGTACCGATCAATTTTGCCGGTAATTCCCGCCCGTCAAAAAAAACGATCCGGAATGATTTTCCGTTTTGCGTGACATGCGCATTCGTCGCGATATGGCCTTGAGCAGAAATGACCGTGCCGCTGCCACTCGATACCGAAAGTACGGGCTCTCCCTGCTGATAATCCTGCCGCACGGTCAGGATACTGACGACCACAGGCAAAACCGCATCACGCGCTTTTGAAATACGTTGCGCGTCGGAACTGCGTTCGATGGTCTGGGCAAACAGATGTGTAGAGAAAGCGAGCGAAAAAAGAAGAAAAAGCGGAAAAATGCGTAAAGATTTTGAAAGGGGCATAGAAACCTCGTGGACGTAGTCGCAGCATACGCAAACGTTGGTTAAAAAACAGTGTTCAGGCTGCAATTCAGACAAAAAAATCCCGGCTCGGAAGGCCGGGATTTCATTCAATAGCGACGCAGCTTGCAGCCATGCATCCTAGATCACACAGGGCGCAGCAAGCAGGCCCTTACAGCACTCAATTCAAATCAGGTGCTGCTGTATCAGGCGAATCACCGGCTGGTGGTAATTCCGTTCCGGGAATGACCTCAAGCGACTCATCGGTATCTTCCAGTGCTTCGATGCTTTCGACCGCGATCAGTTTTTCGTTCTCGGCGACACGCATCAAGGTCACACCCTGGGTATTACGGCCCACCTGCGAGACTTCGGAAGCGCGCGTGCGAACCATCGTCCCCTGATCGGAAATCAAGAGGATTTCATGCGCTTCGGTCAATTGGATCGCACCTACCAAACGGCCATTGCGTTCGCTGGTTTGCAAGGCAATCACGCCCTGAGTACCGCGGCCTTTTTTCGGGAATGCCGACTGTTCGGTACGCTTGCCGAAACCGTTTTCACTGGCGGTCAGAATATCGCCCTCGCCTTCGACCACAATCAGGCTCATTACCTTTTCGCCAGTCGACAACTTCATGCCGCGCACACCTGTGGCTGTACGTCCCATCGAACGCACACTGGCTTCATCGAAACGAACAGCCTTGCCATTGGAAGCAAACATCATGATGTCGCGTTTGCCATCGGTCAGCTGCACATCCACAAGGCCGTCGCCTTCATCCAGACTGATTGCCCAGATGCCGTTCACGCGTGGACGCGAATATTCGGTCAACGGTGTTTTTTTCACGGTACCGTCGCGGGTTGCGAAGAACACGAATTGATCTTCGGTGAATTCGCGTACCGGCAGAACGGCTTGCACTTTTTCGCCTTCTTCCAGCGGAATCCAGTTGATGATCGGGCGACCACGCGAATTAGGGCCCGCATCCGGCAATTGGTAAACCTTCAGCCAGAACACACGGCCGGCACTGGTAAACGTCAGCAGGGTGTCATGCGTATTGACCACCCACAGACGCTCGATGAAGTCTTCGTCTTTCACCGCCGTCGCCGAACGGCCCTTCCCGCCGCGTTTTTGAGCGCGATAAGCAGTGACCGGCTGGCGTTTTGCATAGCCGGAATGCGAAAGCGTAACAACAACATCTTCGGAAACGATCAGATCCAGCACATCCAGATCTTCTTCGCTTGGACGGATTTCAGTGCGGCGTTCATCGCCGAATTCTTCTTTCAGATTCGCCAGTTCGGTACGAATGACTTCGAGCAGGCGATTCGGATTTTCCAGAATTTCGATCAGGGCGCGAATGACTTCAAGCAGTTGCTTGTACTCGTCGGTCAGTTTTTCCTGTTCCAAACCGGTCAAACGGTTCAGGCGCATTTCAAGAATTTCTTTTGCCTGCACTTCGGTCAAGCGATAGCCGACATCGGACAGGCCAAATTCGTCTTCCAGGTCTTCCGGTCGCGAAGCGTTTGCACCAGCCGCCGATAGCAAGGCGCGAACCAATCCAGGCTCCCAGACTTTCGCCAGCATGCGTTCTTTCGCGACTTGCGGGCTCGACGAGGTCTTGATCAGCTCGATCATTTCATCGATGTTCGCCAATGCAACCGTCAAGCCTTCCAGGATATGGGCGCGGTGACGTGCTTTACGCAATTCGAAAATCGTGCGGCGGGTAACCACTTCGCGACGGTGGCGAATGAAAGCTTCGAGAATCTGTTTGAGGTTCAGGATTTGCGGGCGGCCATCGACCAGCGCCACCATATTGATGCCGAACACCGATTCCATCTGGGTTTGCTGGTACAGATTATTCAGGATGACTTCGGCCGATTCGCCGCGTTTGACTTCCATGTAAATCCGCATGCCGTCCTTGTCGGACTCGTCGCGCAATTCGGTCAGGCCTTCAAGCTTCTTTTCCTTCACCAGCTCGGCGATTTTTTCGATCAGGCGGGCTTTATTCACCTGATACGGCAACTCGGTAACGATAATCGACTCGCGATTATTGTCTTCATTCACTTCGATGCTGGCACGAGCGCGCATGCGCACGCGGCCACGACCGGTGTGATAAGCGGCATGGATGCCTGCCGAGCCATTGATGATGCCGGCAGTCGGGAAATCCGGACCGGGAATGTGCTGCATCAAATCGCCGATGCCCAATTCCGGATCGTCGATCAAGGCGACGGTCGCGTTGATGACTTCGGTCAGATTGTGCGGCGGGATATTGGTTGCCATACCAACGGCAATACCGGTCGAACCATTGACCAGCAGGTTCGGCACGCGGGTTGGCATGACGGTGGGTTCGTATTCTTTTTCGTCGTAATTGAGCTGGAAGTCGACGGTTTCCTTGTCGATATCGGCCATCAATTCATGGGCGAGACGCGACATGCGTGCTTCGGTGTAACGCATCGCCGCCGGTGAGTCACCATCGACCGAACCGAAGTTACCCTGGCCATCGACCAGCATGTAGCGCAGCGAGAACGGTTGCGCCATGCGGACCAGTGTGTCGTAAACGGCGGTATCGCCATGCGGATGGTATTTACCGATGACGTCACCGACGATACGGGCCGATTTGTAATAAGGCTTGTTGCTGTGCGCACCGAGTTCATGCATCGCGAAAAGTACGCGGCGGTGAACGGGTTTGAGACCATCGCGAACATCCGGCAAGGCGCGCCCCACGATCACGCTCATCGCGTAGTCGAGGTAGCTTCGACGCATTTCATCTTCAAGATTGACCGGAATAATTTCTTTTGCGAGATCTGACATTGAGGGTTCCGTGTTGGCTGGAAACGAGCGTTATTTCAGGCCCAAAAACGGCCGGAAAATCGCTTATGAAAACGACAGGAAATTATAACCGATTTTGCGATTTGCAGGTGGTGCTCAGGGACGATAAAACGCTTTAATCAGAAGCCTCTCAAGCGCTTGACTTTGCCGAAAAAACATCGGTCATTTTTTGCAGATTTGGCCTTTCGATAAGGCCCTTTTCAGTGACGATGGCATCGATCAAATCGGCCGGCGTTACATCGAACACCGGATTGAAGGCCTGAACCCCTTCGGCCACCGTGCGTTTGCCGTTGCTGGACAGCAATTCGGCCGGATCACGCTCTTCGATATGAATCAGGTTGCCGTTGGCGGTCTGCATATCAATCGTTGAGCTCGGCGCCACTACCATCACTTTTACGCCGTTGTATTTCGCCGCTATGGCGTGGTGGTAGGTACCGATCTTGTTTGCGGTATCGCCATTCGCGCAGATGCGATCGGCGCCCACGATCAGCCATTGCACGGCACCTGTTTTCATCAAGTGCGCTCCTGCTCCATCGGCAATAAGCGTGGCTGGAATGCCATCCTGCAACAGCTCCCATACCGTGAGACGGGCCCCTTGTAACCAAGGCCTGGTTTCGCTGGCATAAACCTTGGCGATTTTGCCCATTGCAACGCCGGCCCGAATGACTCCGAGCGCTGTGCCGAAACCCGCAGTCGCCAGCGAGCCAGTATTGCAGTGGGTCAACACACCCGAACCCGGCTCGATCAGATTGGCTCCCATCACGCCCATATGGCGATTGGCAGCCAGATCTTCGACTTCGATCGCATGCGCCTCTTGCTCCAACACTTGTTGCCAATTCGAGCCCGCCGCGGCCAATACGGTACGCATACGTGCAATCGCCCACATCAGATTGACCGCCGTAGGTCTTGAGGCATTCAGTTCATTCAGAGCCGGGTCGAGTTTTCGCAGAGCATCGGCACCATTGGCAGCAGAAATTTTCTGTCCGGCCAATACAACGCCCCAGGCCGCGGCAATGCCGATCGCCGGCGCCCCACGAACGACCAAGTCACGAATGGCCTGACAAACCGCAACGCTGTCATTGCAATCGAGGTAGGCGACTTCAAACGGCAAATAGCGTTGATCCAGCAGACTCAGGCGATCACCTTGCCAGCGAATCGGCCGAATACGGTCGTAACGATCAAAATCCATGTTCATTCCTTTTGCGTATGCCCCAAGTTTACTAGCTCGGGTTATGCTTCGCGAATGAGCAAAGCAAAAACACATAAAAAATTGACTATCGATGCTCCGGATACCGGCATCGAAACCCTGCTGCACACGTCATGCGTAAAAGCCGGTGCCGCTGCTGCCCTGCAAGTTGCAGTCGAACGCCTGCCATTACTCAAACCGTTTCTGCCAGCGCCCATCACTCGCGCGGCCCGTGGCGATGCTCCCGAGCGCATTCAACGTTTGATGGTGAAAGAAATCTATTCTCGCTATCGCTTGAAGCCAGCCGGATGGGAAATCGAAGGCATTCTGGCTGTGGCCCAAACGCAAAGCGTGTTGACACCACTGGCAACACAAGAAGGTTTGTATGCAGTCCTGAAGGCCTGGCTACCGAAGCCCTTTGTCATTCCCCTGATGCGATACACACCGCTGGAGCCCTTGGTAACCGCCTGCTCGAAAGCCATTGCCGCTACCTGGGCCGCCGGCCGTTATGCCGATTCGGTTTGTCGTTTACGCAAGGCAGGTGCGGATTGGTTACCGGCGCCCTTGGCTGAGGCCTTGCAAATGGCGCCCAGCACCTTGAAAAGCTGGAGCGCCGAAGCTTTATCACTGGCGTTGCCACCGCTGAAATTTGCAACTGCCTGGGGCAAACGTGCCGCCGTTGCTGCCATGAATGCCGGCCCCAGACCAAGCGAACCTGCCAAATCATCGAGGCCGAACACCGTCAAGAAAATTGTCGTCAAGAAAGTCACTGTAAAGACGGCGGCTAAAAAGAAACCAATAAAAAAACCATGATTTCTCAATCTATCTTTGCCAACTTTCGAATCTACAATTCATATCTGCACGCATACTGAATTCGATACCATAAATGTGACGCCCTAGATTGTCTTGATCCCCTCTTTCGTTCTATGGTGTGGGCATGAGTGGCACCACACCAACCCCGTCATCATTCAGACCCCACTTCTGGCTTGCTTCTGCAGCCTTGTTCGTCTGCGTCTCAGTCATGGCAGTCACCGTTTTCGATCCCGCAACGCACTTGATGCTGGCTTTGCTATGCATTGCGTTAATTGCCTACCTGATCTGGCTTTTTTCAAAGTTTTCGAGCGCGCAACGGGATCACGAAAAACATATGATCACCGCGAAGGTTCAGATCGAAAAACTGACTGAAGAACGTGAGGCGATGGCACGTGAACTGAGCCAACTGGGACGCTATGGCAATTTATTGCACGGCTGCACCGATCTGGCCGAAATTCTTCAGGTTAGCCAGCAACTGTTGGCACAACTTTTACCGGGCAGTGCCGGCACGATTTATCCCCTGATTGATGGCGAAGGCCTGGCCGAAGCGACTCATCTGTGGGGAATCCACGTTGGCAACACCAAGATGCAAGCTCATCATCGCGATTGCTGGGCATTGCAACGCAAGCGTGTGCACTTGAGCCATAGCGATGCGCCAGGCAGTGCCTGCGCACATATCGAATTGCCCGAGGGACTGGATGTGCTCAGTTCCGCCTGTATTCCATTGACGGCCCAGGGCGAATCTCTTGGCTGGCTTTACCTGAGCACATCGGGTCATGGCTCGTTTCCGAAATTGTCGGTGGCAATTGCCGCAGCCGAACAACTCGCGCTCGCGCTGGCGAATCTGAAATTACGACAGCATTTACGTGATCTTTCCGTTCGTGACCCATTGACCGGCCTGTTCAACCGGCGTTACCTGACCGAATCGCTTGGACGTGAAATGGCTCGCTGCAGGCGCCGCAAATTGCCGCTGTCGGTGATGGTGCTGGACCTTGACCACTTCAAGATATTCAACGACACGCTCGGTCATCAGGCCGGTGATTCCCTGCTGGTGGCTTTCGCACGGATGTTGCAAGGCAGTGTGCGCAACGAGGATATCGCCTGCCGATTGGGCGGTGAGGAATTCATCCTGATCATGCCGGAAATGGATCAGGAAATAGCGACAAGGCGTGCGACGGAACTACTTGAAGCTACCCGCAAGCTTGAAGTGATGCATGACGGCCAGATGTTGCCACAAATAACCACTTCCATCGGCATCGCGGTTTTCCCGGATCACAGTAACGAGCCCGATCAGCTGATCGGCACTTCCGATAGCGCTTTGTATCAAGCCAAGCGAACCGGACGCGATCGTTATGCCGTTGCGGAAAGACTTGTGGTTGAAAAAGTACCCGCCGGGTAATCAGGCACGATCAAACGGGAATGCGATGACATCCTGAATCCGATCGCTGCCCATCATCGCCATCATCAAGCGATCAACCCCCAGTGCTACGCCTGCACAATTAGGCATTTTAGGCAGCGCCGCCAGTAAACGTTCGTCAACGGGCGCCTGGATTTGTGCACGTTTCTGGCGCTTCGCCAAATCCTTGCCGAAACGTTCTCGCTGCTCATTGGCATCGGTCAGTTCGTGATAACCGTTCGCTACTTCCGAAGGTCCGACATAAACCTCGAAACGCTCGGCGACGGCGACGTCATCTGGCCGCAATTTTGCCAATGCACATTGGCTTGCCGGATAGTCGTACACCATCAGGATTCTGTTGTTCGGAATGCTGGGCTGAATCAAGTGCGTCATCAGCAAATCCAGCCAATCGTCACGAGTCAATCCGGTCGGATCAATATCGTAAACGGCAAGCGGACTTCTCAGCTCGGACTCGTGCACGGTGAGCGGATCGAAGCCGAATTTATCCTGATACAACTGCCGGAAACTGATATCGCGAACGGTTGCTTTCTTGCCTGCCAAATGCATCGCGGCACGAACCAGTTCGGCGGTTTCGTCCATTAATTGATTATGATTCCAACCCACCCGATACCATTCCAGCATCGTGAATTCGGGGTTGTGGCGCTTGCCCGACTCGCCGTTGCGGAATACGCGCCCGAGCTCGTAGCAATCTCCGACACCCGCCGACACCATGCGTTTCAGTGCAAATTCGGGCGAGGTGCGCAGCCAGCGGAGACCCGAGCCAGCCGATTTAGGGCCGTTGAATTGCAACTGGAAGCTTTCGATGTTGGCATCGGTATTTCCGGCTTGCGAAAGAATCGGCGTTTCGACTTCGAGCACCTTGCGATCGGCAAAAAACTGGCGAATCATCGCCATCAATTCGGCGCGGAGACGGAGAGTTTTGATATTGGCAGTGGGTTTCCAGTCTTTCATGATGCGTTCTCCTGTTCCGCTGACCATAGCAAATGAAGGCTTAACCCTGCTTCGACAGAAAATCGATCAATTGGTTTTCATCCCAGATTTCAATACCCAATTCTTTGGCCTTTTCGAGTTTGGAACCGGCAGCTTCACCTGCAATCACTATACTCGTTTTCTTTGAAACACTGCCGGCCACCTTCGCCCCCAGTGCTTCCAATTTATCACCGGCTTCATCGCGCGACATGCTGCTTAAACCACCCGTCAACACGATCGTCTTACCGACTAGCGGCCCTTCGGTGCTCCGTTGTGGTGCACCTTCCGGCCAAATGACGCCGGCTGCATGCAATCCTGCAATCACTTCGCGATTATGGTGCTCATGGAAAAAGTTCACGATGCGTTTGGCGACTATCGGTCCCACGTCCGGTACCTGCATCAAGGTATCCAGATCGGCATTCATGACAGGATCCAGCGCGCCGAAAAACTTCGCCAATGTTTTTGCAGTAGATTCACCGACATCGCGAATACCCAGGGCAAAAAGCAAACGCTCGAGTGTTGTATCTTTACTTATGGCAATTGCCGCCAGTATGTTTTCGGCCCACTTGGTCGCCACCTTGCCCTGCTTCACGGTTTCAGGCGTATTGCCGTCACGCTCATCGCTGCGGCGTTTCATTTCCAGCAAATCATCCAACGTGAGGGAATACAAATCCGCCACTGACTTCAGATAGCCGAAATCGACCAGCGCTTCGATAATGCGATCACCCAGGCCATCGATATCCATTGCCCGGCGCGAGGCGAAATGGATAGCGGCCTGCGTGCGCTGCGCCTGGCAAAACAGGCCGCCCGTGCAACGCAATACGGCTTCACCTTCTTCGCGAATTGCATCGGAACCGCAAACCGGACATTGCGTCGGAAAATCAAACGGCAAATGCAATGGTTCGCCGTTGGCGTGCGATGGACGTTTAGCCATCATCACACTGACGACTTCCGGGATTACATCGCCGGCACGGCGAACAATCACGGTATCGCCAACGCGAACGTCAAGACGGGCGATCTGATCCGCGTTGTGCAATGTCGCATTGGTCACGACCACACCGGCGACATTCACCGCTTTCAATCTTGCGACAGGCGTAATGGCACCAGTGCGTCCAACCTGCAAATCAATCGCCTCAACCGTGGTGAGTTGTTCCTGTGCAGGAAATTTATGGGCGATTGCCCAGCGCGGCGCACGGGAAACGAAACCCATCGCGTTTTGCTGGTCGTATCTATCCAGCTTGTATACAACGCCATCAATATCGTACGGAAGCTTGTCACGTTGTTCGCCGATATTTTTGAAGTACGACAACAATCCCTCGGCGCCTTTTGCGGTCGAAACCTCCGGACTTACCGGCAATCCAAACGATTTCAGCGCCAGCAGCATTTCCGAATGCGTTTCGGGTAAAGACCAGCCACTGGTTTTACCAAGACCGTAGGCATAAAAACTCAACGGTCTTGAAGCGCTTATTTTCGAATCCAGTTGTCGCAGCGAACCGGCCGCGCCGTTGCGTGGATTGGCCAGTGTTTTTTCGCCACTTTCGCGTGCTCGTTCGTTGAATTCTTCGAACTCGGCACGTGGCATGAACACTTCGCCGCGCACTTCCAGAACTTCGGGTGCCGCTCCGCGCAGACGCAAAGGAATCGCCTTGATGGTACGCAGATTGACCGTGACATCCTCGCCGGTTGCACCATCACCGCGGGTGGCGCCTTGCACGAAAATGCCGTTTTCGTATCGAAGACTTATCGCCAAGCCGTCCAGCTTCGGTTCAACTGAAAACGAAGGCGCTTCGATATTCAGAGTGTCGTTTATGCGTTTTACGAAGTCGAAAATTTCATCGTCGCTGAAAGCATTGTTCAGCGACAACATCGGAACTTCGTGTTGCACTTGCGCGAATTCCCGCAGCGGTGCCGCGCCTACACGTTGGGTTGGCGAATCGGACGTAACGAGCTCGGGGTGTTGTTTCTCAAGCGCTTCAAGCTCGCGGACCAGCAAATCGTATTCGAGATCGGGGATCTGCGGGGCATCGAGCACGTGGTACTGATAGTTCGCGTCCTCAATCAATTTTTTTAATTGAAGAATACGTTCAGAAGTCTGCATTGGATTTTCGTCTCGAAGCCCGGGTCATGGCTCTATCTGACCCGGGAAAATCTGTGATATCGCCACGAGGGTCCGAAACATTTGTTCGAACTTCGCTCTCGATTCACTGATTATCACGAGCGGTTTATTTGATATCACACTTTAATGTCGTGAGCAGCGCTGGACAACCCCGGGTCAGATGGAGCCATGACCCGGGCTACGTTATTTGCCAGGTTTGATATTCAATTTTTCGCGTTGACGGTCGTAGGTACGCAATTCTTCGCGGATATGGGAAATGCGTTGACGGCCAAGCGCGTTACGCTGGTCATCCAGCACAACGGCATCCAGCAATTCCGCCATGCGTTGCGCGGTCGGCAACATGGCATCCCAAGCGTCGAGCGCGCTGGTGGGACCCGGCAGGGTAATGAAGAAATGGATACCCGGTGTCTTGAGTTCCTTGATTGTTCGCAAATCAAAAATGCCTGGCTGCACCAGATTGGCGACGCTGAAAATGGGGCCTTGTTCGTGGCTCTTGTCGACCATGCGGTGGAAAATATTCCGATGACCATAGATCAATCCGGCCTTTTCCGCGGCAACGACCAGATCGGGGCCTTGCAGGGTTTGACCGGCACGTGCGGCAAGTAGCAGGCTGACGACCTTGTCGAAGTCCTTGTGCGGTCTTGCGCCAACATCCAGATAGCCGGATTTTTCCTTTTCGCTATCGTCATTGGCGTGTTCGCCGGAGAGGGTTTCCCCGCTTTCTTCAGCCTCAAGCAAATCCTTGAGTGTCGGTTCCATGCGTTTCGAAGCGCCATCGTCCTGCAGACTGGTGCGAACGCCTTGTTCCGGTTTTTTCCGACTACTGAACAAGATCACGGCGACAAGAATAACGAAGGCAACGGCAATGCCGATTCGAAGCAGTGCGGTATCGCTCAATCCATCCATTCAATCCCTCTCCTTAGGCTGCGCCGACCAAGCGCGATGCTTCATCCAGATCCACTGACACCAGACGACTAACGCCGGGCTCGCGCATGGTAACGCCGCTCAACTGGCTGGCAGCTTCCATCGTGGCCTTGTTATGGGTAACGAACAGGAACTGAACCTTCTCGCTCATCTCACGCACCATCGCGGAGAAACGTCCGACGTTCGCTTCATCGAGCGGTGCATCGACTTCGTCCAGCAGGCAGAACGGTGCCGGATTCAAACGGAAGATCGCAAATACCAGTGCCACCGCAGTCAGCGCTTTTTCACCGCCCGACAACAATGAAATATTCGATACGCGCTTGCCGGGCGGACGCGCCATGATCGAAACACCGGTATCCAGCAAATCTTCGCCGGTCAGTTCGAGATACGCATGACCACCGCCGAACAAACGCGGGTAAAGTTCCTGCACACCAGAATTAACGCGATCGAAGGTTTCCTTGAAACGACCACGAGTTTCACGATCGATTTTCTTGATGGCATCCTCAAGCGTCGTCAGTGCACTGACCAGATCTTCGTTCTGGCTATCAAGATAGGTTTTACGCGTGCTTTGCTCCTGATATTCGGAAATCGCCGCCAGATTGACCGGCTCCAAGGCGACGCATCTTGTTGTCGATGTCCACCAGATTCTTCTGAAGCACTTCCAGATCAAGATTTTCCGTCAATGTTTGCAGCACGGCATCGAGCTCCAGACCGGCCGCAGCAATGGCTTCGGACAATTGTTCGGATTTCAGTACGAAAGCCTGCTCGGCCAGACGCCGCTTGTTGATCGCTTCGCGTTGGGCGAGCGCCAATTGATCGGACTGTTGACGGGTCTGCTCGTATTTGCGCATTTCATTTTCGATGCCATCCAGCGCCGAACGGGCAGCAGCAAGATCTTTCTCGACGATGACACGCTGATCCAGAACCGCCTGACGTTCGGCTTGCAGTTTCAATACCGGTGCATCGCCTTCGGCCAATTGTGCGGTCAATTCGGATAATCGAATTTCAAGTTGTGCCCGCTGACTACCCATGCGAGCGAGTGATTGCATCAGGCCATTTACTTTCGTCCGTTGCGATTCAAGGCTGAGTGCCAGTTGGTGTGCTTGTTCGCGGGATTCGCGGGCTATATTGCGCGCATTGTCGCGTGCAAGCGTAAGATCACGGCGCTCCGTATCCAGACGCAGACGTTCGGCTTCCAGATCTCCCATCGAACCCATCGCTTTTTCGAGTCGTGTACGCGCTTCACGCACTTGCGTTTGCGACTCTTCCAGCGTTTGGGTGAGTTGAGTGATCTCGGCATCAATGCGGGCGACGCGTGCCTGAGCAGAATCGAGACGACTTTTCTGCCCTTGCAAGGAGCCGGCCAATTCGGAAACGCTGCGGTGACTTAAGTAGAGGCTGCGTTGTGCATCTTCGCGGAGCTGCTCGGCTTCCAGCAATTTGTCGCGCATCGATGTCAGCGCCTCGTTACCGAGCTGCTCTTTCCGGGTCAGGCTTTCGATCTCGGCACGCAATTGCTTGATTTCGTTTTCACGGGCAAGCGCGCCTTGTTGTGCTTCACCACTGCGGGTGACTCGCACCCAGCCTTGTCCCAGCCATTCACCACTTTGGGTAATGACTGCCTGCCCCTCTTGCAACGAGGAAAGCATGCGTTTCGCCGCATCGGCATTTTCGGCGACGAGAATATTGGCCAATAAGCGTTTTACCGCAGCCGGGCCTTGCACTTTTGCAGCCAGTGAATTGGCGGCAACAGCATCATTATTTTGTTCGGACGAGATCAGGGCGACGCGACCCTGAGACAGACTCGACAAGGCTTCCAGCCATTGTTCCGGCGAATCGACGGTCACAGCTTCCAACAGACTTCCAAGCACGGTTTCAACGGCCGTTTCCCAACCGCTATCCACCGTCAAAGCTTCGCCGAGACGGGTGTTGCCATGAATGTCCTGAGCCTTCAGCCAATCGAGCGCGATATTTTTTTCCTGGCCCAAGGCAGCATGCTGCAAAGCTTCCAGTGATGCCAAACGGCCACGCGCGGTCTGAATTTGTTTGCGGGTTTCCGACAATTCGTTCTGACCGGTGCGTTGCTGTTCCTGCAGCGTTTGCAGATTGGCTTTGCGGGTTTCCAGTTGCTCCGACAATTCATCGAGGCTGGCTTTCTTCGTGTCGTGCTCGGCCGTCATGCTGGCGAGTGCCGACAGAATGGCATCGGTATCCAGGCCAACGCGTTCATTCGACAGAATCTCGTTGCGTTTGGCCGCATCGAGGGTTTGTTTTTCGAGATATTCGATCTTGGTGCGTTCAACATCAGCCCAGCGGGCGGCTTCGGAGTGATTGCGGGCGTAAGCATCCCAGCGAGTTTGCCAATCCTGCAAGGCCTGTTCGGCATTGCGAAGCGCTTCCTGGCGGCCGGAATCCTCGTCCTTCAAGGCCTCTAGTTTGGGTTCCGCTTCTGCGGTCGCGATTTGAAGCTCGCTCATTTGCGCTTCATCGCCGGTGATGTGCTCGCCCAGTTGTGCGAACGCCGTTTGCGCTTCGATTTTCGCCGTTGCCAGACGCTGCATCAGCTCATGCTGATGCTGGATTTGCTGTTCGATGCGAGCCAATTCGCCACTGATTCGATAACCTTCGGCCTGCACCTTGCCCAGCTTTTCACTGGCTTCGGTGTGCTGGCTGCGGCAGGTTTCAATTTGCGCTTCCGCACTGCGCTGGGCGGCGAGGATTTCCTGCAGTTTCACTTCATCGGTCGTGAGCGATTCGCGCAGTGCGCTTGATTCGGTATCAAGGCGGCGATATTCAAGCGCTTTGACCTGCGCGTCTTTTTCGCGACGATCCACTTGCAATGTTTGATACTGTTCCGCCGCGCGGGATTGACGTTTCAGATGCTCGAGCTGCTTGTCGATTTCTTCCCGCAAATCGTTCAGTCGATCAAGATTCTCGCGGGTCGACTTGATGCGTGCTTCGGTCTCCTTGCGGCGTTCCTTGTATTTCGAAATACCGGCGGCTTCTTCCAGATAGACACGCAGATCTTCTGGTTTGGCCTCGATGATCTGGCTGATCATGCCCTGCTCGATAATCGAATAACTGCGTGCGCCCAGACCGGTACCCAGGAACAGATCGGTGATATCGCGTCGACGGCAGCGGGCACCATTGAGGTAATAATTGGACTGTCCGTCGCGACTGACGCTGCGCTTGACCGAAATTTCGGCATAACGCGCATATTCGCCACCGACGCTACCCTCGGAGTTATCGAAAATGAGCTCCACAATCGCCTGACTGACCGGCTTGCGGGTGGATGAGCCGGAAAAAATCACGTCGGTCAGGGAATCACCACGCAAGCGGCTGGCCGAACTTTCACCCATTACCCAACGAATGGCATCGATGATATTGGACTTGCCGCAGCCATTGGGCCCCACCACACCGGTCATATTGGTGGGTAAATGCATAACGGTGGGGTCGACGAAAGACTTGAAGCCGGAGAGCTTGATGGTGGAAAGGCGCATTTTTAAACACTGTCAGGTTATCCGGCACAAAACCGGCACTGGAGCTAGCCCCAGCTGAAAATAAAAGAACCACGATTTCAATAGCTTATGATATTTAGTTCATGCGAACTAACAGCTATTTCGCGGCGACCGGTTGTGAGTATAGCAGCGTCAAAGCCCAGTATCAGCGCTTAATGATTAGCTTGCTTCGTCGGTGCTGAAGGCCTTGATGGATAAGGCGTGAATATCGGTTTCCATCAGATTGCCGACGGCTGCAAATACCAGTCGGTGACGTGCCAGCGGCAGCTTGCCTTTGAAGGCATCACTGACGATAAGGACATCAAAATGACCGCGGCCATCGCGGGCGCCGGCATGTCCGGCATGGCGATGACTTTGGTCGACAATTTCCAGACTCGCCGGTTTCAATGCCGCTTCGATCGCCAAGCGTATTTTTTCGACTCGATCACTCATGGCAGCACCAGCTTGAAGGGCCTGACTTCCACTTTGGCGTAAACGCCGGCTTCAAGATACGGATCTTCAAGCGCCCAAGCCTGTGCTTGCTGGAGATTTTCAAAGGAAGCAATGATCACGCTACCGGTAAACCCGGCCTGCCCCGGATTCTCCGAATCAATTGCCGGCAAGGGTCCGGCAATTTTCAGGCGCCCGGATTCGGCCAGCGCCTGCAGCCGCGCCAAATGCGCAGGCCTAGCCGCCATGCGATTTTCCAGCGAGTTTTCCACATCGGTGCCGATAATCAGATACCACATAAGAGTTCCTAATGATTGTTTTTGCGGGCCAGATCAGCCAATAGCCTGTATTTCATCCAGACATAACGTGCGTGCAGCCAGTGATAGTAAAAACCCTGTTTCCCGTCGAGAAAGCCGCCTCGAAAAACATAGTTCTTCAACAAATAAAAAAAAGCATGAACACCTGCCTGACCAGCATAGGTCTTTTTGGTTTTGATGGCATTTTGTTCTGCAAACAATGCGGCATAAGAATCCAGCTTGCTGGAATATTCACTGTAGGTGCGTGCAGTATCGTGTTGAATCCTGACATTTGCCGCTTTGACGGTACGATTGCTCAGGTCCAGCTTTTCATGCACCTGTGCCGGCTCGTATCTGAGACTGTTGCGGAATATCCGTTCAACCGGTTCTTTTTCGCGGCCGCCAAACGAGAGTGATTTGCCCAGAAAATAGGTTTGGCGCTGGCAATTCCAGACATCGGCACTCTCAAATTGATTCGATGCCACCAGGGTCTCGATTGCGGCGATATCGGCATCTTCGCACCACTCATCGGCATCCAGCAGGAACACCCAGGGCTGGCTCGCCAATGCAATCACCGCATTTTTCTGTGCCGAGAAACCGAGCCAGTCCTGATGCTCGACCCGGGCACCGGCTTCACGGGCCAGGTGGACGGTGTCATCGCTGGAACCGGAATCGAGCACGATCACTTCCCGACAAATCTTCAGCAAGGAATTCACGCACCTGACGATGCGATCTGCTTCATTTTTTGTGATGACGACACCACTGAGCGGAAGTTTTGACGACATTGGGCGTTATGCGAACGAAGGAATGTCCAAAGGATACCATCCCGAAAATCTGCGAACAGCGTTGAAGCGAGCGCGAATTGCAGTAAAAACTTCAAAAAAGTGCGCTTCAGCTAAGGCAAAAGAGACAGATTTCGGGCATAATATCGCTGTTCAAACGCGAGCTTTCCGTTTGATTTCAGCCAAATACTTCAGCCAATCCCTTTCAGGAGCCTTTCATGTCCGACTCCTTCGCCACACGCGATCAACTCAGCGTTAACGGCAAGTCCTACACCATCTATTCGCTAGCGAAATTAGGCCAGCAGTACAATCTGGCCCGCCTGCCCTATTCCATCAAGATTCTGGTCGAAAACCTGCTTCGTTGCGAAGACGGCGTTTCGGTCACGAAAGAATCCATCGAAGCGATTGCACAGTGGGACGCGAAGAAAGAACCGGATACCGAAATTGCCTTCATGCCAGCGCGCGTGGTGCTGCAGGATTTCACCGGCGTTCCTTGCGTAGTCGATCTTGCTGCAATGCGCGACGCGGTTGTCAAACTCGGCGGCTCTGCTTCCAACATCAACCCCCTGATTCCTTCGGAACTGGTCATCGACCATTCCGTGCAAGTGGATTCTTTCGGCAAAGCCAGCTCGCTGGATGAAAACGGCGAAATCGAATTCGCCCGTAACGGCGAACGCTACAGCTTCCTGCGCTGGGGTCAAAAGGCGTTCAATAATTTCAAAGTCGTGCCGCCGAACACCGGCATCGTGCATCAAGTCAATCTGGAAAACCTCGCGCGCGTAGTGATGGAACGCGAAATTGACGGCGTACTGCACGCTTTCCCGGATACCGTTTTCGGTACCGACTCGCACACTACGATGATCAATGGTATCGGCGTGCTCGGCTGGGGCGTCGGCGGTATCGAAGCCGAAGCCGCAATGCTCGGCCAACCAAGCTCGATGCTGATTCCGCAAGTGGTCGGTTTCAAATTGACCGGCAAATTACCGGAAGGCGCGACCGCTACCGATCTGGTGTTGACCGTTACCCAAATGCTCCGCAGCCTTGGCGTGGTAGGTAAGTTCGTTGAGTTCTACGGCGACGGCTTGAATCATCTGCCGCTTGCCGACCGCGCAACGATTGCCAATATGGCGCCGGAATACGGTGCGACCTGCGGTATTTTCCCGGTCGATAACGAAGCCCTGAATTATTTGCGCCTGTCGGGTCGCGAAGAGACCTTGATCAATCTGGTCGAAGCCTATGCAAAAGCACAGGGCTTGTGGCGCACCGATGACGAAGCCGAATACAGCGCTACCCTGCATCTGGACATGAGCCAGGTTCTGCCTTCGTTGGCCGGCCCGAAACGTCCGCAGGACCGCGTGCTGTTGACCGACATGAAAGCCAATTTCAATTCAAACCTTGCCGGTCTGGTCAGCAACCGCAAACCTCGTACCGAAACGATTGAACGTTTCGACGCCGAAGGTGGCGATCAACCGCAAGCGGAACATCTGGCCGCAAAGCCGAGATCAAAAATCCGCATCAAGGATCAGGATGCCGAACTTGGCGATGGCTCGGTCGTTATCGCCGCAATCACTTCCTGCACTAATACTTCCAATCCTGCCGTGATGCTCGGTGCCGGCTTGCTGGCACGCAATGCGGTCAAAAAAGGCCTGAAAGCCGCGCCATGGGTGAAGACTTCGCTCGGACCTGGTTCGCTGGTCGTTACCGACTACCTGAAAAAAGCCGGCGTAATGGCGGATCTCGAAGCTCTCGGTTTTTACACCGTGGGTTACGGCTGCACCACTTGCATCGGCAACTCCGGCCCGTTGCCGGACGAAGTCTCCAAAGGCATTGCCGATAACGATCTCGCCGTCGCTTCCGTGTTGTCGGGTAACCGCAACTTCGAAGGCCGCGTGCATCCGGAAGTGAAAATGAACTATCTCGCTTCGCCACCCCTGGTCGTAGCTTATGCGCTCGCCGGTACAGTCGATATCGACTTGTCGACCGAAGCCTTGGGCACCGATCAAAACGGCAATCCGGTGTATCTGAAAGACATCTGGCCGACCAGCAAGGAAATTAGCGACACGATTATTGCCACGATCGGTCCGGACATGTTCAAGAAAAACTATGCCGACGTTTTCAAAGGCGATTCACGCTGGAATCAAATCGCATCACCGGATGGCGAAAGCTATGCCTGGGGCGCCGATTCGACCTATATCAAGAACCCACCTTACTTCGACGGCATGAGCATGTCGGTTGGCACGATTGACGATATCCACGGCGCCCGCGTTCTGGGTCTATTCGGTGATTCGATCACCACCGACCATATTTCGCCTGCCGGCAACATCAAGGCCAACTCGCCTGCCGGTCGTTACCTGCAAGGCCGTGGCGTTGCTCCGACCGACTTCAATTCCTACGGCTCGCGCCGTGGCAACGATGACGTGATGGTTCGCGGCACGTTTGCCAATATCCGCATCAAGAACTTGATGCTGGGCGGCGAAGAAGGTGGCAATACCATTCATTACCCAAGTGCCGAAAAACTGGCGATCTATGATGCCGCCATTCAATACCAGGCCGACAAAGTTCCATTGGTGGTGATGGCCGGCAAGGAATACGGCACCGGTTCATCGCGTGACTGGGCTGCGAAAGGCACCATGTTGCTAGGCGTAAAAGCAGTGATCGCCGAGAGTTTCGAACGTATTCACCGTTCCAATCTGGTCGGCATGGGCGTGCTGCCATTGCAGTTTATCGATGGCCAAAATGCACAGTCGTTGGGCTTGAAAGGTGATGAAGTCATCTCGATCACGGGCTTGCACGATGGCGCCGGCAAAGTGGCGAACGTATCGGCGAAGCGCGCCGACGGCAGCTCGGTCGATTTCACAGCACAAGTGCTATTGCTGACGCCGAAAGAAATCGAGTATTTCCGCCACGGCGGTATTTTGCATTACGTATTGCGTCAACTGGCAGGTAAAAAAGCGGCTTAAACCGTAGGGGCGCATGCTTGCTGCGCCCTCGCATACCCAGATTATGAAACAAGGCGCAGCAAGCAGCGCCCCCGACGACAATAAAAAAGCGGCCCAGGCCGCTTTTTTATTGTCCGGAAATTATAAAACCGGCTTCCAGCTTGCTGATATCAGCTTCCAGTCATCGCCTTCAAGTCGCCAACCCGTTTGGACTTGATAAATACGGCCGTCATCGGGGATAAAACCCTGACCGCCGGTGAGAACCACAGTGAAATCCACGGTGGCGCGCTCGTCCATCAACTTTACATTCAATGGCCCTGTTTTGACGCCGATATCCTTTTGCTGCAACCAGATCAATTGCACGTAACGACGAAAGCTGTCACGGTCCATCCCGCCAGAACCGACAAAGTCATCGGCAAAAGGATCGAATAATGTACTCGTATCCTTGTTGACCGCAGCCTGCTCCATCTGCTCTATGCCGTCTCGCAGAGCCTGTTCCGGCGCCGGTTTTGAGCAGGCCGTCAAACTTGTACACAGCAGTACGAGAAAAGATGCAAACCAGCATCTCGCCAGCTTGCCAGCACATCGGGGGTATGCTCCAATCGAACTAATAGGCAAGCCCGACAGGGGTTGTGCCGCGCGCAAGAAATTCAGGGAGATATGTCGCATGAGTCAAGATCGTCCATGGTTGTTGAGTTACCCGAAAAATATTCCAGCCACGATTAACGTCGATGAATTTCCCTCGATTGTCTCAGTATTAAAGAATGCCTGCGACAAGTACAGCAACAATCCTGCCTTCTCGAACATGGGCAAAACAATCAGCTATGCCGAAGTGGATTATCTGAGCACGCAATTTGCCAATTACCTTCTACACGAATTGAAGTTGAAAAAAGGTGACCGCGTTGCCTTGATGATGCCAAACATCCTTCAATACCCGGTCGCCATCTTTGGTGTGTTGCGTGCGGGCTTGACCGTAGTCAACACCAATCCTATGTATACCGCACGCGAACTGAAACACCAGCTTGACGACTCCGGTGCAAAAGTCATCGTGGTCATGGAAATGTTTGCGCATACGGTTGCCGATGTCGTGAAAGATACCGCTGTCCAGCAAGTCATCACGACCTGTGTTGGCGACATGCTCGGCTTTCCGAAGGGCCCGATTATCAACTTCGTGATGAAACACATCAAAAAAGTGATTCCCGAATACAGCCTGGACAACTCCATCAAGTTCAACGATGCCTTGTCAGCCGGATCAAAACACCAGCTGCCGACGATCGACATCCGTGCTTCGGATATCGCTTTTCTGCAATACACGGGCGGCACCACCGGCGTGGCAAAAGGCGCCATGCTGACCCATCGTAACCTGGTGGCCAATATGCAGCAGGCATCGGCCTGGATTGGTACCAATGTCAAACCCGGCAAGGAAATCATCATCACGGCGTTGCCGCTCTATCATATTTTTGCATTGACCTCGAACTGTCTCGTGTTCATGAAATTCGGCGGATTGAATTACCTGATCACCAATCCGCGCGACATGGATGGATTTGTCGCCGAACTGAAAAAAATTCCCTTCACCGCGATCACCGGCGTGAATACCCTGTTCAATGGTTTGTTGAACACCAAGGGCTTCGACGAAATCAATTTTTCCACCATGCATTTATCGCTGGGTGGCGGCATGGCGGTACAACGCTCGGTTGCCGAACGCTGGAAAAAAGCGACCGGAGTTACCCTGGTTGAAGCCTATGGCCTCACCGAAACATCGCCTGCAGCCTGCATGAATCCGCTCGACATGGCGGAGTACAACGGCGCCATCGGTCTACCGATCCCTTCTACCGATGCCTGCCTGATGGACGACGACGGCAAACTGGTACCGCTTGGCGAAGCGGGAGAACTTTGCATCCGTGGCCCGCAGGTAATGGACGGCTATTGGCAACGACCGGATGAGACCGCGAAAGTGATAGATAACGACGGTTGGTTGCATACCGGCGATATTGCCAAAATGGATGCGCAGGGTTACTTCTATATCGTTGACCGCAAGAAAGACATGATTCTGGTTTCAGGCTTCAACGTTTATCCCAATGAAATTGAAGACGTGATTGCCACCATGCCGCAGGTATTGGAAGTTGCAGCGGTCGGTGTTCCGGATGACAAATCCGGCGAAGCAGTAAAAGTCGTCATCGTGAAAAAAGACAGCTCGCTCACCGTCGAACAGGTCAAGGCATTCTGCAAGGAAAACCTTACCGGCTACAAGCTGCCGCGTTTCGTTGAATTCCGCACTGAATTACCGAAAACCAATGTGGGAAAAATTCTTCGTCGCGAACTTCGGGATGCGCCAAAAACCCATTAGAGCCAAAGCTCGAGCCGTGCCTGCAAAACCCCGACCTGCGTCGGGGTTTTGCGTTTTACGGGTACCCAGGATCATGGCGACAGGACTAGAATCGGGCATGGGCGTGCTGTTGAATTCCTCAGTCGTCTGATCAATGCGCCCAGGTCAGCCGACTCTCAGTTGGAGATCGTTATGAACGTCATCGAAATGTTACGTCGGGAATACACCTACGACACCCTGGACACCCAAGAAGATCGTCATAAAGGTGTCTACTGGTGCAATATGCACGCCGATTTAATCAACAACCCCGGACGTGCCTGCTTTAAGCCACAATTGGTCGAGGACATACTCGCCTATCAGGGACATCTTGCCGAACGTCTGAGCCACCAGAGCGAGCATGATAACGACGCCCTGCTACAACATGTCGTACTTGCATCGACAGCCAGCACCTTCAATCTTGGCGGCGATCTTGCCCTGTTCTGCCAGTCGATTCGCAACCAGAACCGTGCCGCGCTGGAAAACTACGCACGCCAATGTGTTCGGGGCGTACACGCTTTTCATGTCGGACTCGGCGTCGGCGCCCACAGCATTGCACTGGTTCAAGGTGATGCACTGGGCGGTGGTTTTGAAGCAGCCTTGAGTTGCCACACCCTGGTTGCGGAATCAGGCGTCGGCATGGGTTTCCCGGAAGTCTTGTTCGACCTGTATCCAGGTATGGGGGCCTACTCGTTTATGTGCCAACGTATTAGTCCGTACCAGGCGGAAAAATTGATGCTCAACGGCAATATCTATTCCAGTGACGAGCTCTACAAGATGGGCTTGGTGGACGTACTGGTTCCCCGTGGACAAGGCGTGGCTGCGGTCGAGGAGATCATTCGCAATCATCGTCGAATTCCGCATGCGCGCCGGGCCATGCATAAAGTTCGCCAACAGGTAACGCTTGAGGAAATGATGCGCATTACTGAAATCTGGGTGGACACCGCCATGCAACTGGGCGAAAAATCCCTGCGGACGATGGAACGTCTGGTGAAAGCGCAAGTTCGTCAAGGTGCGGAACAGGTAACAAGACGCGAGGTCGTCTGAGCGGATATCTCAGTCTTCATTGGGCCGGGCGTTTCGACGCCCCGGCGCAGGGATCAGGCGTTTGAGTTCCGCTTCAACCTGTTTGGTCATGACATGGACCGCGTGGGTCATTGCCTTGAAATGTTTGCTCCAGTCACGTGACAACTCGGAAGAGTTGGCATGCATGATCTGCGTGCAGATTTTCGATACCGTATCGGCACCGAGATTTTCGCTGATGCCTTTCATGGCATGTGCCGTTTCACGAACCAGATCCCAATCAGCCGCCGCACAAGCCTGCTCAATCTCGGTCAGGCATCGTTCCGTGTCCTGCAGACACTGCTCGACGAAATGATTGAGGAACGACTCGCCCAGATTCATGGAAGCCAACTCACGCAGCACCTCGGGGCGAAAGCCCCCTTTGTCGTGGTGAATGGTCTCGGGCAGCGGTTTGAGCATTCCACTAACATCTTTCTTGATCAAATCCACGATCGCATCAAGCAATCTGGCGACTACTATCGGCTTGGTCAAAAACAGGCTGGCACCGGCAGCTTCGGCATCGCGGATTGATTCGGTCGTTGCATCCGCACTTAATGCGACGATCGGAATATGCGACAGCCCCGCTTGCATTACCTTGGCCTGTCGAATGACATCCAGTCCGCTGATACCCGGCATGTGCAAATCGATAAACGCGATATCGAACACTTCATCTGCCAATCTATCGAGAGCTGCCTCGCCATCACTCGCCAATGCAACATTATGACCGGCTCTTTCCAGCAATCGCTGCAAGACGATGCGGTTGGCGGCAATGTCGTCGGCAACAAGAATTTTCAGGCCCCTGATGCGGGCGCGGTGTCTGACAAACGGGTCGTCAATCGCAACCACTTTTTCGGCACGGTAGGATTGCTTGAAATCTTTCAGTGCGTGCGCTTCTGCACCCAGCAATTCAAAATCGAGCAATACCCAGAAATGGCTGCCACCTTGCGGATTATTTTCAAACCCGATGGTTCCACCCATCAATTCCGCCAGTGTTTTGGCGATTGTGGTGCCCAGTCCGGTGCCACCGTAACGGCGAGTCGGACCAGTATCGAGCTGTTCGAAAGCCTGGAATATTTTTTCAAGCTGAGATTCCGGAATGCCGATGCCGGTATCGCGAATAGAAAAGCATATCTTTATTTTGTCAGCGCTGCGGGATTGTTCGGAGATTTCCAGTTCCACGCTGCCATGTTCGGTGAATTTGATCGCGTTGTGCATCAGATTCATGAGGATTTGCAGCAAGTGGCCACCATCGCCACGGACTCGTGATGGCAAGGTGTCGGGTAGATTGATATCGAGTTTCAGATTCTTGGCCGATGCCAACGGCATCAACATCGTGCGCAGACGGCGAACCAGATCTCGCAGGCTGAAATTGGCATCGAGGCGTTTTAATTTCCCGGCTTCAATCGCGGAAATATCGAGCACATCTTCGACCAGCATGGCCAGGGTCTGTGCCGAAGTCTGGATAACATCGGCACATTCACGCTGTTCCGCCGACAGCTTCATGGCCGACAACAACTCCGACATGCCGATGATTCCATTCAAGGGCGAACGCAATTCGTGGCTCATGGTGGCGAGAAAACGACTCTTGGCGGCATTCGCCCGTCGCGCCTCGTCCACCGCCTTCGTCAATGCGCTCAGCAGCGAAGCAAGGTACAACGGAATAACGATCAAGCCGACCAGCAAACCATAGGCGAGATAATCATGTGCCCGCCAGAATGCCGTTGTCTGTATAACGATAAAAAAGGAGACTGCGGCACAGGCAATGGCAGCGTACAAAAAATTCCTGCCGTATCTCAAGCCGTTGCCGATCGTGACCCACATGTAGACGACATAGATCGGTCCGGCGACTTCGCCAAGAAAATACATCGTCGCCGCCATCATCGAATTGTCGAGCAACATGCCGATCCAGCGCCGCAGATTGGACGGACCCGGATTCATGGCTATTGCCACGAGTATCAAAATCCCGACAAAGCCTTCAATCCCCAGCACCCAGAGCACGGCTCGCAAATGCGAACCTCCGCTATTGCCGAATGAAGTTGCGCCGGTAACGTAGACGAAAAAAATGAACGTGATGACAAGACGGATAATGCCTTGCTGATGCTCGCTATCGCTCCTGTTGGCGAATAGTTTGGCGAGTGATTGCAGATGGCTTGACATGGGCCTGCCCGGATTTAGTGCGCTTTCGGCTTTAAATCTTGAACAGCATTGTATATTGCCGATAATTCCGCTTTTCTCGCCATCATCAAGTTCACGATGCTGGGGTCCAGTTTGATTCCGGCGGCAGCCTGCACGATCTCCAGAGATTCTTCGAATCCACGGGCCGGTCGGTAAGGACGTGGATTGGTCAATGCATCAAGCATGTCGGCGACGGCGGCAATCCTGGCAGCGACCGGAATCTCGAGACCCTTCAAACCCTGCGGATACCCGCTGCCGTCCCAGTGCTCGTGATGACTTAGCGCGATGTCGGCAGCCATCTGGAATAGATGATTGCGGCTCCCCTGCAATACACTGTGGCCATGCACAGTATGCGATTGCATGACGCTGCGCTCCTGCTTGTTCAATGGTTCCGGCTTGTTGAGAATGATGTCGGGGATCGCGACATTACCGATATCGTGCAGCAAGATGGCATTGGCAATATTACGCACTTCGTCTTCGGCCAAGCCCATGGCTTCGGCCAGAGAAACTGCATAGGACGAGAGTACTTCGGAATGTACCTGCGGATTCGACTCTCGCATTTCAATCAACTTGGCCATCCGCAGGAACAACTCGCGTTCGCGATATTCAATGTCACGCAAAGCGGTGTTAAGCTGATGCTCGAGCAAATAACTGCGGTTCTTCTGCGATACTTGATGTTGCCGCATTTCGATCAGGCTTTTCAGCTTGGCCTTGAAATCCAGTGGCTGTATCGGTTTGACGATATAGTCGATGACACCAGCACCCAGTGCCGCTTCGCGCACATTGGCATCATTGACCACCGAAATGAAAATGACAGGGATATCCCGCTGCGACAAAGGACGGCGAAACCGGCGAACGAACTCGAGACCGTCCATTTTCGGCATACGGAAATCAAGAATCAGCATGTCGGGCGGGTCTTTTTGTGACAGCAGCAAAGCCTGAACCGGGTCTGCCACATCCGAAACCTTAATCGTTTCGCTGATATCTTTTACGATGCTACGAAGCAAAGTCCTTTGCGACGCTTGGTCATCCACAATCATGACATGCATGGCAACTCCGTTGCTGTCTGCTTACTGGTTTCGACCAGCATACGCTGGTCACGGCACACATGAAAAGGCTTTTGTAAGCATTTGATATGCAAAGGTCTAGTGTCCCTGAGGTCGCATATACGGAAATAGCAGCACATCGCGAATCGATGCCGAATCCGTCAGCAACATGACGAGACGATCGATACCAATACCCAAGCCCCCCGTCGGAGGCAAACCCACTTCCAGTGCACGAATATAGTCGGCATCAAAATGCATGGCTTCGTCGTCCCCGCCCTCTTTTTGCTCGACCTGGGCCTGGAACCGGGCCGCCTGGTCTTCGGCGTCATTGAGCTCCGAGAAGCCGTTGGCGATTTCCTTGCCATTGATGAACAGCTCAAAGCGATCGGTCAACTCGGGATCATGATCATTGGCGCGAGCCAGAGGACTTACTTCGACCGGATGGTCGGTAATGAAAGTAGGTTGAATCAGGGTGTGTTCAACGGTCTTTTCGAAGACTTCCAGCAAAATCTTGCCCCAGCCATAGCCTTTTTTCAGCTTGATGCCGAGACGCTGGCAATGAGCGGTCATGATGTCGATATTGCGTAAATCCTCACGCTTGATTTCCGGATTGTGTTCCAGCACCGCATCGATCATCGACCAACGACGGAAAGCCGGACCCACATCTATCGCATTACCTTCCCATTGCAACTCGGTGGTACCAAGAACTTGCTTGGCCGTATCGCGAATCACGCCTTCGGTCAGGTCCATGATTTCGGTGTATGTGGCATAGGCCTCATACAACTCCAGCATGGTGAATTCAGGATTGTGACGGGTACTCACGCCTTCATTGCGGAAGTTGCGGTTGATCTCGTAAATACGCTCCATGCCACCAACCGTGAGCCTTTTCAGATAAAGCTCTGGTGCAACCCGCAAATACAAATCCAGGCCCAGCGCATTGTGATGCGTCATGAAGGGCTTGGCGGTAGCACCGCCGGGAATGTAGTGCATCATCGGTGTTTCCACTTCCAGGAATCGACGTGCATCCAGCCAACCGCGCATCGCGGAAATGATTTTCGAACGCTTGACGAAAACATCGCGCGCTTCCGGGTTCACGATCAAATCCACATAGCGTTGTCGATAGCGTTGCTCGACATCCGACAAGCCGTGAAATTTATCCGGTAGCGGACGTAAGGATTTCGTCAGCAATTTGATTTTTGTCGCCTTGATCGACAACTCGCCGGTCTTGGTGCGGGTCAACGAACCTTCCACCGCCATGATGTCGCCGATATCCCAGGCCTTGAAGGCTTCGTAACTTTCTTCCAATGTGCTCGCTTGAAGATATAGCTGGATGCGACCGGTCATGTCCTGGATCTGGGCGAAGCTGGCTTTGCCCATCACGCGTTTGAGTACCATGCGGCCAGCCATCTGGATAACGCGACCGGTAGCGTCCAGAGCTTCCGAAGTCCATTGGTCCTTGTCGGCAAATTCGTCCTGCAAGTCACCGGCGTAATGCGCACGACGGAAATCGTTCGGAAACGCCACGCCCTGCTCGCGCAGATGTTTCAACTTGCCACGACGTTCGGCAATTAACTGGTTTTCATCAACTGGTAACGTTGTCTCATCCGTCATGGTGACTTCCTAACAAAAAAACAAAATTAATTGAGTCGGCCTGCGCCGGCCTGTAAACCGGATTTCAAGCTGGCTTCGACAAATCCGTCAAGATCGCCATCCAATACTTTTTGAGTATCGGTGCGTTCAACTCCGGTGCGCAAATCCTTGATGCGGCTTTGATCCAGAACATAACTGCGGATCTGGCTACCCCAACCGATGTCGGACTTGGTGGCCTCAAGCGCATTTTTTTCCGCGTTGCGTTTTTGCATTTCCAGCTCGAACAACTTTGCCTTCAACATTTTCATCGCGTTGTCGCGGTTCTGATGCTGGCTTCGTCCCGTCTGACAAGCCACGACGGTATTGGTCGGGATGTGCGTAATACGCACGGCCGATTCGGTTTTGTTGACGTGCTGACCACCGGCACCGGAGGAACGATACACATCGGTGCGCAAATCGGCAGGATTGATATCGATTTCGATGGTGTCATCGACTTCCGGACTCACGAACACCGATGCAAACGAGGTGTGGCGTTTGTTGTCGGAATCGAAAGGCGATTTACGCACCAGCCGATGCACGCCGATTTCTGTCTTGAACCAGCCAAAGGCATATTCGCCTTCGACGCGAATGGTCGCACCCTTGATGCCGGCCACGTCGCCGTCGCTGGCTTCCATGATTTCGGTTTTCCAGCCGCGCGAATCGCACCAGCGCAGGTACATGCGCAACAGGATTTCCGACCAGTCCTGGGCTTCGGTACCGCCAGCACCAGCCTGGATATCGACGAAGCAATTGGCCGAATCCAGCTCGCCACTGAACATGCGGCGGAATTCCAGCTTGTCCACGCGTTCGGCGATTTTCTCGATATCGGCAATCACCGCATTCACGGTTTCTTCGTCATTGTCCGCTTCCGCCATATCGAGCAGATCGGCGGCATCAACCAGACCATCGGTGTTTTCGCGAATGGTGTTGACGGTTTTTTCCAGTGTGGAACGCTCTTTACCCAGCGCTTGGGCGCGTTCGGGCTCATTCCAGATGGCGGGATTTTCCAGCTCTCGGCTGACTTCTTCCAGACGTTCGACTTTTAGATCGAAGTCAAAGATACCCCCGGAGCGAATCGAGACGGGATTTCAGGTCATTGATTCGCAGACGTACAAGATTGAGTTCCATGGTTCACTATGATTCAAATAACAGGGCGCTATTGTAACAAAATAGCATCGGTATCGCGCTGATATGGGGCGATATCCCGACTTCCATCGATCCTACCGCGACCCTACCGTCAGGCTGGCAAGCTATGCCGGATCAGCAACTGGACATCACGACGTCCCCGAAAATCATCCAGCTCAAGTTGATAGGCCACATGCAGACGACCGGGGGGTTCTACCCCCACATAAGCGCCGAAGTGAATGGCGGACAAGATGAAATCGCTACCTGCGAGACACAGGCTGTACTTGATATGCCGTTCCCCGAGAATCTTCCATTGCTTCACTTCAAAAACGTTATCAAAAACAGGCTCGGGAAAGCCCTGCCCCCAGGGGCCGGCCATGCGTAAATCTTCAGCCAGTTCACGCGAGAATTCATGCAACTGCAATTCACCATCACTCAGGCATTCGGCCTGCAGGAGTTCTTCCGACAAGCGCGATTCGGCTGCATCGTTAAAGGCAATCCGAAAATCCTCGAGACTGTCTTTCTTCAAGCTTAAACCGGCGGCCATGGCGTGTCCGCCAAAACGTTCGATCAAACCCGGATGCTTTACATCGACATCGGCCAGCGCATCGCGAATATGAAAGCCCGGAATCGATCTGGCAGAGCCTCGCAGAATATCGCTGCCATCGTCGGCTGGCGCAAAAGCAATTACCGGGCGATGCAAACGTTCCTTCAATTTCGATGCCACCAGCCCCACCACGCCGGGATGCCAGTTCTCATCATAAAAACACCAGGCAGACGATTGGCTTTGCAGCTCAAGCGAAACCCGGTCTACCAAGGCATCGGCATCATCGACCATTTGCTGCTGCAACCCACGACGCTCTGCATTAATGCCGTTCAATATTTCTGCCAACTGGTATGCCCGGGTTTCGTCATCGGTGAGCAGGCATTCGATACCCAGCGACATGTCTTCCAGTCGCCCGGCCGCATTCAAACGCGGAGCAATCGCGAAACCGATATCGGAGGCAACAAGTTTCGTGATGTCGCGCCCGGCAATTTCCGCCAGCGCTTTCAAGCCTACCTGGCATTGTTTCTTTCTGAATCGCTTGATACCGGCCGATACCAGCAAGCGATTGTTGTAATCCAGCGACACCAGATCGGCAACCGTGCCGACCGCTACCAAATCCAGCAAGCTGGATAAATCTGGTTCGGGTTGAACCAGAATATCCAGATCGCGCATTTTCTTTCTTAAGGCAAGCAATAGATAAAACATCACGCCGACACCGGACATGGCCTTGCTCGGAAAATCATCGCCATCGAGATTGGGATTGATGATGGCATCGGCATCAGGGAGTTTCTCGCCCGGCAAATGATGATCGGTAATCAGAACCTGCCAGCCCTGTGCCTTGGCCGCTGCTACGCCCGCATGGCAGGCAATGCCATTGTCAACGGTGATGATGAGCTCGGGTTTCATGCCGACAATATGCTCGACCAGCGCCGGTGACAGTCCGTAACCATGCACGATGCGATGCGGCACCTGATAGCTCACACACTCGGCCCCCAGCATTTTCAGACCTCGCATGGCGACTGCAGTACCGGTAGCACCGTCGCAATCGAAATCGCCGACAATGACGATATGTTTCTGCGCCTGTATCGCACTCAATAGCAGATCAACGGCATTATCCATGCCGCTCAATTGATCAGGCGAAAGCAGGTTCGCCAATTTCAACTCTGCCTGTTCCGGACGGATAATGCCGCGACTGGCGTATATGCGCTGCAGTACCGGGGAAATATTGGCAGGCCACTGGCCATGCTCGGGAACCTTGCGACGGATTATCTTCACGCCAACTCACGCATCGGGCTGCGCCAGAAACGCCATTTCTGCGATGCCCTGATTTCAAAACTGGCGCCATCGGAAAAATCCAGCACGATCGATGCATGCTTGTTGCTTTTCAAGTCACTGATCGCCGGCTGTAAATATTCGCTTTCAAACAAAGACCAATGACGCAAATGGCGACTATCGACCAATGTTGCGCCATCGCTATTTTCACGATGATCCATTCCGGCATGAGACATCAGCGATTGAATAATCACGTCATCAGTCTTGATGTGCTCTGCGTGAAACTTCACCTGATCCGGCAGGATTCCGCCGCCCCAGAAATACAGTGAATTCACCGGCAGCAGGCCTTTTTTTATGCGCTCGGCATTCAGGGGATGATTATGCAAGGTGATCTGAGCTTCATTCAGAAGGGCACGCCAACGCTTGGCGGTGTCGTCAGTCGGGAACTGCGAAAAGATATCCGCGCCGATGGCGGAATCGGGCGATGGGAATTCCGGCAATTTTGATTCCTTCGGCAGCATCAAATACCAGCGTGAGGGATGCGTTGCCGACAGTGGAAACCCGACATCGCCGAACAATATTTTCAGTGGCTTGATCAATTCTTCGGCTTCCGCCTGACTCAAACCCAGATTACCGCAAGCCAACAAGCGAACGACACCCATCTCCGCCCGCACATGGGCCGGATCGGCCCTTAGCCAGGCATAATTGCCGGCGTCTTTTGCGTCGTATTGCCTTGTCAATGCAGCCAATGGCCAACGTCTCGGCAATATCGATACATGACGTTCCAACTGCGCCTGTTCGCCGGGATTGAGGCTGGGTAGCTTATCTGCCTGCCCCAAAATTTTGGCAATGGCTGGGTCCGGCTTTTGACCAGAAAAACGCCGACGTTCCGTCAACAGAAAAGTCAGCGTTGAGTTAGCCATCAGCTCAGACGACGTAGCGAACCGCGATGATGTCGAATTCGCGGTTACCGCCGGGCGCTTCGATCGTGATGCTGTCGCCCTCGTGCTTGCCGATCATGGCGCGTGCCATCGGTGAAGAAATCGAGATCAGGCGTTGTTTGATATCCGACTCCAAATCGCCGACGATTTTGTAGGTGACTTCATCGCCCGTATCCGAATCGGCAAGATCCACCGTTGCGCCGAATACCACACGTGTGCCCGCCGTAATGGTTGCCACGTCAATCAATTGCGCATGCGACAGCGCGTATTCCAGTTCCTGGATCCGGCCTTCGATAAAGCCTTGCTGTTCGCGCGCCGCGTGGTACTCGGCATTTTCTTTCAAGTCGCCATGCGCACGCGCCTCGGCGATCGCATTGATCACCGCAGGCCGCTTGACCGATTTCAGATTTTCGAGTTCTTCGCGCAGTCTGGCCGCGCCAGCTACGGTAAGGGGAGCCATCATCCGTGAAGTTCCTTGTGCAATTCTTGTAGAGACCATACCCGCGGATTATTACGGAATTCGATTGCCTGTACCAGCGCACGCGCACCGGGAATGGTCGTGGAGTAAGTCAAACGATGCTGAAGGGCTTCGCGTCGAATCGAGAACGAATCGTGAATCGCCTGCTTACCTTCGGTGGTGTTGATGATGTAGGCAATTTCGCCGTTCTTGATCAAATCGACGATATGCGGACGACCTTCAAGCACCTTGTTGATGCGCTCGCATTCGATGCCTTGCTCGCGCAGGAATTTCACGGTACCTTCGGTGGCAACGAGCGAGAAGCCTTTGCCCAGCAAATCCTTCGCAACATCGATAACGCGCGGCTTGTCGACATCACGCACGGAAATAAAGACCTTGCCGACAATCGGCGCCTTGATATTGGCGGCTTCTTCGGCACGCGCGAACGCTTCCGGGAAAGTGCGGCCAACGCCCATCACTTCACCGGTGGAACGCATTTCAGGACCAAGGATCGGATCGACGCCCTGGAATTTAGCAAACGGGAAAATCGCTTCTTTGACCGAATAATAATTTGGCACGATTTCCTTCGTTGCGCCCTGCGAGGCCAGCGATTGACCCACCATGCAGCGTGCGGCGATTTTTGCCAGCGGAATGCCGATCGCTTTTGAAACAAAGGGCACGGTACGGGATGCTCGTGGATTGACTTCCAGCACGAAAATCGTGTCGCCCTGAATCGCGAATTGCGTGTTCATCAAACCAATGACTTTTAATTCACGTGCCATCGCGGCAGCTTGCACCCGCAGGCGATCCTGCATTTCGGCACTCAGCGTGTATGGTGGCAAGGAGCAGGATGAATCGCCCGAATGCACGCCGGCTTCTTCGATATGCTCCATGATGCCGCCGATCAGGACATTGCCTTCAGCATCGGCGATGATGTCGACGTCAACTTCCACCGCATTATCGAGGAAGCGATCCAGCAAGACCGGTGAGTCATTCGAGACTTTCACGGCTTCGCGCATGTAACGCGACAAATCGGCTTCGTTGTAAACGATTTCCATGGCACGGCCACCGAGCACATAGCTCGGACGAACGACTAGCGGATAACCAATTTCACCGGCCAATGCGATCGCCTGCTCCTGCGTTCTGGCAGTACGGTTCGGCGGCTGGATCAAACCCAATTTTTCGATCAGGTGCTGGAAGCGTTCGCGGTCTTCGGCAAGATCAATAGAATCCGGCGAAGTACCGACAATCGGCACGCCGTTGGCTTCGAGCGCACGCGATAATTTCAACGGGGTTTGACCGCCGTATTGCACGATCACGCCAACCGGTTTTTCCAGATCGACGATTTCGAGCACGTCTTCCAGCGTCACCGGCTCGAAGTACAGGCGATCGGAAGTATCGTAGTCGGTCGAAACGGTTTCCGGATTGCAATTGACCATGATGGTTTCGTAACCGTCTTCACGCAATGCCAAGGAAGCATGCACGCAGCAGTAATCGAATTCGATCCCCTGGCCAATACGGTTCGGGCCACCACCCAATACGATGATTTTTTTCTTGTCGGTCGGTGCCGCTTCGCATTCGTCTTCATAAGTCGAATACATATAGGCGGTGCTGGTCGAAAATTCTGCCGCACAACTGTCCACGCGTTTATAAACCGGACGCAAACCCAAAGCACGGCGTAATGTACGAATAGCGGTTTCATCGGTGCCGGTCAATTGCGAAATACGGGCATCGGAAAAGCCGGCGCGTTTGAGTTCGCGCATGCGTTTTTTATCGAGACTTGGCAGACCGGCTTTGGCGGTGACTTTTTCCATCGCGACGAGATCTTCAATCTGGTCAAGAAACCACGGGTCGATAAAGCTCAGATTGAAAACATCGTCCACGCTCATGCCGGCGCGGAAGGCTTCAGCGACCTGGAACAAACGTTCCGGACCCGGTTCTTTCAAATCGCGGCGGATTTTGACCAGGCCTTCTTCACCCTGCTCGGCATCATCGGTGGGGTCAAGTCCGACCTTGCCGATTTCCAGGCCACGCAAAGCTTTCTGCAAGGATTCCTGGAACGTGCGTCCCATTGCCATCACTTCGCCGACCGATTTCATTTGTGTGGTCAGACGCGCATCGGCGCTCGGGAATTTCTCGAAGGCAAAGCGTGGAATCTTGGTGACGACGTAATCAATACTCGGTTCGAACGAGGCCGGCGTTGCACCACCTGTAATATCGTTGCGCAATTCATCGAGCGTATAACCGACCGACAATTTCGCCGCAATCTTTGCAATCGGAAAACCAGTTGCTTTCGACGCAAGCGCGGAAGAACGGGATACACGCGGATTCATTTCGATCACAACAACGCGACCATCTTGTGCATTGATACCAAATTGGACGTTGGAACCGCCGGTATCCACGCCGATTTTACGCAGCACGGCAATCGAAGCATCCCGCAGGCGCTGATATTCCTTATCTGTGAGAGTTTGTGCCGGCGCGACGGTAATGGAGTCGCCGGTATGCACGCCCATCGGATCAAGATTTTCAATGGAGCAAACGATTATGCAGTTGTCCGCTTTATCACGAACCACTTCCATTTCAAATTCTTTCCAGCCAAGCACCGATTCTTCGACCAGCACTTCACTCGTCGGCGAAAGATCGAGACCGCGCTTGACGATTTCGATCAATTCTTCGCGGTTGTAGGCAATGCCGCCGCCGCTGCCGCCGAGGGTAAAGCTTGGGCGAATGATGGTCGGGTAACCGACTTTGGTTTGGATTTCGATCGCTTGTTCCAATGTGCGGGCAACTTCGGCCTTCGGACATTCCAGACCGATCTCTTTCATGGCGACGCGGAATAATTCACGATCTTCCGCCATGCGGATCGCTTCACGCGAAGCGCCGATCAGCTCAACGCCGTATTTTTCCAGCGTGCCGGCATCGGCCATGTCGAGTGCGCAATTCAATGCGGTTTGACCGCCCATGGTCGGCAGCAAGGCATCGGGTCTTTCTTTCGCGATGATGCGCTCGACGGTATCGGGATTGATCGGCTCGATATAAACCGCATCTGCCATTTCCGGGTCGGTCATGATTGTCGCGGGATTCGAGTTCACCAGGATGATGCGATAGCCCTCGTCGCGCAGCGCTTTACACGCTTGCGCACCGGAGTAATCGAACTCGCAAGCCTGACCAATCACAATCGGACCTGCGCCGATGATGAGAATGGATTTTATGTCGGTACGTTTTGGCATTAGCGGGCTTCCATCATTGCAGCAAATTGATCGAACAACCCGGCCACATCATGCGGCCCTGGGCTCGCTTCCGGATGGCCCTGAAAACTGAAGGCAGGTGCATCGGTCAATTCAATTCCTTGATTGGAATTATCGAACAAGGAACGATGAGTAATTCTCACATTTGCCGGCAATGTGTTTTCATCGATGGCAAAACCATGATTCTGGCTGGTGATCATTACGCGATTGGTATCCAGATCAATCACTGGATGATTCGCGCCGTGATGGCCGAATTTCATTTTCAATGTTTGTGCACCGGAGGCCAAACCGAGCAGTTGATGGCCAAGGCAAATACCGAACATCGGGATTTTCGCGGCGATAAATTGTTTGATCGCGGCAATCGCATAATCACAAGGCGCCGGATCACCCGGACCATTCGAAAGAAAAATGCCATCGGGTTTTTCGGCCAGTACCTGTTCGGCCGACGTCTGTGCCGGCACCACGGTAATCTTGCAGCCACGATCCGCCAGCATGCGCAGGATATTGCGCTTCACGCCGAAATCGTAGGCCACCACGTGGAATTTCGAATCGACGCGCTTGAACTGGTTTTTATCCAGATCCAGCTCGCCTTCGGTCCAGACATAACGTTCGCGCGTGCAAACTTCTTTCGCCAGATCCATGCCTTTCAAGCCGGGAAATTTGCGGGCTGCTTCGATTGCTTTATCGACATCGATGTCGCCCGCCATCAATGCGCCGTTTTGCGCACCGCGGTCACGCAACAAACGCGTCAGTTTACGGGTATCAATATCGGCAATGGCGACGACGCCTCTTGCGGCGCACCATTCCGGCAATGCGACTTGATGGCGCCAATTGCTGGGGCGACGCGGCACATCGCGAACAATCAGGCCGGAGGCGAACACTTCGCCGGCTTCGTCATCCTGCGAGGTAAAACCGGTGTTGCCGATATGCGGATAGGTCAGCGTAATCAGCTGCTGTGCGTAAGATGGATCAGTAATGATTTCTTGATAGCCGGTCAGCGCAGTATTGAATACCACTTCACCGACGGATAAGCCGGTGGCGCCTACGGAAACGCCCTCGAATACGGTTCCGTCTTCGAGTGCAAGAATGGCGGTTTGAGTCACGGGAGCTCGCCTTTGGTTGGGTGAACCACTTCGGGCGCCAAGTTGCAGCAGCCCGCAGATAGGGCAAGGGCCAAATCTGTTTGAACATAAAGGGGTTCAGGCGAGCGAGAATTTTAACGGCGCGGGCGCCTGATGTCCATTGAAAAAACCGGAATGTGTTTAGAATGCCGGATGACAGCATTCTCTCCGGTGTGGGTCCACACCCTTCTCGAAGTTCTCGCCTACACCTTGGGAACCCAGGCTTTTCTATGGCAACGAAGGCGTTTGGGGCTTGGCAGCCTGCAAGACAAGGACCAAACGCTTTGGGTGCTTGTAGGTGCGGCGCTTGGTGCTGCTTTAGGCTCGAAAATGGCGTTTTGGCTGGAAGATCCGGCCATTGCTTTCTCAAACTTCCCAGATTGGCGCCATTTGCTGGAGGGAAAATCGATCGTTGGCGGGCTGCTCGGCGGTTTGATTGGCGTCGAAACCGGCAAAAAACTGGTAGGGCAAGCCCAATCCACCGGCGACGCCTTCGTTTTGCCATTGGCGGTCGGCATGTGCATCGGCCGGATCGGTTGTTTTCTGGCGGGATTGGCAGACCACACTTACGGCAATGCCACCACACTGCCATGGGGAATCAATTTCGGCGATGGCATCGCCCGGCATCCAACGCAATTGTACGAAATTGTTTTTATCGTCATTTGGACCACGCTGATTCTCGGACGAAAACAGCGCTACACCCAGGCTGGCGATTGTTTTCGACTGTATCTCGCGGGTTATTTATTGTTTCGCTTCGTGATCGAGTTCATCAAACCGATACCGATGGTCTATCCGCTGTCGCTTTCGGGTATCCAATGGTTATGCCTGTTCGGCTTGGCCTACTATGCGAAGCACCTGCCTCGTCTAACCCGGGAGTTTTTGTGGGACACAAAGTAAGGCCTTATCTTTATTACGACAACGCAGTCTCGATTTGCAGCACATGTCTGCGTCGTGTCGAAGCCAGCATCCTGATCAAGGACGAACAGGTCTTCATGGAAAAATGGTGCCCCGAGCACGGTCGTGAACGCGTGTTGATTGCCGACGATGCCGCCTATTACCGACTAGCCCGCGAACGCTTCATAAAGGCGCCTGAGTTACCCGAACGATTCAACACCGAACGCCATTGGGGCTGCCCCTACGATTGCGGCCTGTGCCCCGAGCATATGCAACACAGTTGTTTGACCCTCATAGAAATCACCGATCATTGCAATCTGCGTTGCCCGATTTGCTATGCCGATTCAGGCCCGCATCGCCCGGGCTTCCGCGACATGGCGACTATCGAAAAAATGCTCGATGCCGTCGTTGCCAATGAAGGCGAACCCGATGTCGTGCAAATATCCGGTGGCGAACCGACTATCCACCCGCAATTCTTCGAGATTCTCGATGCGGCAAAGAAACGGCCGATTCGCCACTTGATGGTAAACACCAACGGTTTGCGAATTGCGAAGGATCTTGAATTTGTCGAACGTCTGGCGACCTATATGCCCGGCTTCGAGTTGTATTTGCAGTTTGATTCCTTGCGCGATGAAGTGTCGCAGGAATTGCGTGGCGCCAAGCTCCGCGATATCCGTCTGCGTGCGCTTGAAAATCTGAACAAGTACGATATTTCGACCACGCTGGTAGTGACAGTCAAGAAAGGACTGAACGATCACGAACTCGGAGAAATCATCGATTTCGCACTCACACAGCCCTGTGTTCGCGGCGTCACCTTCCAGCCAATCCAGCATGCGGGCCGTGCGGAAAATTTCGACCCGGCAAAAAATCGGCTCACACTCACCGAAGTGCGTCGTCGAATCATCGAGCAAAGTAGCCATTTCAAATCCGAAGACATCATTCCGGTACCTTGCAACCCGGACTGCCTCGCGATGGGCTATGCCTTGAAGCTGGGTGAAAATGTGGTGCCGCTGACGGGACTGATTCCACACGAAACCCTGATAAACGCCGGTCGCAACACGATTGTTGTCGAACGCGATGAAGAAATACGCGAACAGGTATTCAAGTTGTTCGCGACCAATCAATCGCCGGAAGGACAGGCCTGCTCCCTCTCGGATCTATTGTGTTGCCTGCCGCAGGTACAGGCACCGGCAGAGCTCGGTTACAAGAATGTATTCCGGGTTTTGATCATGGCCTTTATCGATGCACACAGCTTCGATCTGAGAGCGGTAAAGAAATCCTGTGTCCATATCGCGCAGCCTGATGGCAAGATCATTCCGTTCGACACGTTCAATCTTTTCTATCGTGACGACAAAGCAGCTTATCTGGAAAAATTAAGGGCTGAAATCCGGACGCCAAAAGCATAGTATGAAAGCACGAAGTCAAATCCCGACCATCAAACCAGCGAGTGACTCATGAATACTCCCGACAATAATCCTTATCCCGATTCAAGTCCGACACCCGCAAAGAGTTCCGACGGCGACAAAGGCACGGTGCTCGCCGGATTTTTTATCGGCTGGGGGCTCGTGATCGGCAGCAGCATGTTGGGCGGCTTTCTGGTTTCGATACTGGCAAGCTTTTCAAACCTGGCCGGGGGCTATAACAGCCTGTTTTTTCAGGGGGCATCCGGGCTTTCTCTCACATTACCCCTTGTCACCGTGATTGTTGCGATGGTCTGGTTTGGCAACAAGGGAAAAAGCAAAATCGTCAAAGGTATCGCCGCCGCCATCGCCTCGATGATCGCTCTGGTACTGCTTTTGGTAGCGGCCTGCTTCGGCATTTTTGCGATGAGTGGTAGCGGATTCCACTAGGGGAAATACCGGTTTGAATTTACCTTTCAGGCACCAAGAATCAAATCCGAAAACTGGTATTTTGCCGCCGTTTTTCCATGCAACCGAAAGGCTGCTTCAAGCGCCCCGCGAGCAAAAATATCGCGATCCAATGCATTATGGCGTAGCTCGATAAATTCGCCCGGGCCGCTGAATTTCACCGTGTGATCTCCGACAACGTCGCCTTCCCGGATACTGCGGTATTCGGGTACCTTGCCGGTAACTTGTTCGGCTGATTGCCCCAGGCTCAAAGCCGTTCCCGAGGGTGCATCTTTCTTGTGCACATGGTGGATTTCGGTGATATCGACGTTCCAGCCTTCGAGTACCTTGGCTGCATTGCGAACCAAATCATTCAGAACGGCAACACCGAGACTGAAATTGGATGCCCATAGCACCGGAATTTCATTTGCTGCCTCCGACATCGCCTGTATTTGCGACTCGCTCAATCCGGTAGTGCCGCTGACAAAAGCGGTTTTGTGTTTTCTGCAAAAATCCAGAATGGCATTGAAGGCTTCCGGCTGGCTGAAATCGATCACGACATCGCATGGCGGCAATTCTTCAAGTTGCGAAACGGAATACACCGGACAAAAACTTTCTTCTGCCGGAACAGCCATGCGTCCGGAAACCGCCGCGACTATCTGCAATCGGGAATCCAGCGCGCCGAGACGCAGCAAGGCTTTGCCCATTCTTCCGGATGCACCATAAATCAGAACTCGCATAAAAAAAGCCCACTGGATAAGTGGGCTTCATAGTAAAGGATAAAGACAGCGCCGGAAACGCATTGTTTACGAGGTCATCTTGTCCCAGAACGATTTTACGCCATCAAGAAATGTACTTGAACGCGGAGAGTGTTTTGCCCCCTCTTCGCCTTCGAATGTCTTCTCGAATTCTTTCAGCAACTCGCGTTGTTTTCCGGTCAGGTTTACCGGCGTCTCGACTACGACACGCGCCAGTAAATCACCGGTCGAGCTGCTGCGCACCGATTTAACGCCCTTTCCGCGCAGGCGAAACAGTTTACCGGTTTGGGTTTCCGCCGGGACCTTGATTTCCACTTCACCGCCAAGGGTCGGCACTTCGATGGATGCACCCAATGCCGCCTGTGAGAAACGGATCGGCACTTCACAGTACAGGTCATCGCCATCGCGCTGGAATATCTTGTGTTCGCGGACGCTGACTTCGACATACAGATCACCCGCCTGGGCACCAGCAGGTCCAGCTTCGCCTTCGCCGGCCAAACGGATGCGATCACCATTGTCCACACCCGCCGGAATTTTGACTTGCAAGGTTTTTTCTTCCTGCACACGACCATTGCCGCGGCAAATCTTGCAGGGTTTTGCAATCGTCTGGCCGCGACCTCCACAGGTATGGCAAGGCTGTTGCACGGAGAAAATGCCTCGCTGCATTCTGACCTGGCCTTGACCTTTGCAGGTTTTGCATGTCTCGACCTTGCCATCTTCGGAGCCGCTACCATTACATGGCTTGCAGGAAACCAATGATGGAATATCGATTTTCTTCTCGACGCCGAATACGGCTTCTTCGAGATCCAGATCCATCATGTAGCGAAGGTCGGCACCGCGGCGCGGGCCGCGCTGCTGGCGACCTCCACCGAAAATATCGCCGAAAATATCACCGAAAATATCGCCGAAATCGGCGCCACCATGCCCACCGCCACCACCGGTACCATGTTCGAATGCCGCATGGCCGTGCTGATCATAGGCACGACGTTTGTTGGCATCGCTCAGGATTTCATATGCCTGTTTGGCTTCCTTGAACGACTCTTCGGCAGCCTTATCGTCGGGATTCCTGTCCGGATGATGTTTTTGCGCTGCTCGGCGATAGGCTTTTTTAATCTCGTCGTCTGAAGCCGTCTTGCTGACGCCCAGAACTTCGTAGTAGTCGCGTTTTGACATGTTGGAACCGATAGAAAGTTAAGGACTTCAAAACGAAACGGGAGCGCGCAGAATTCTACGTCTCCCGTTCCTTTTTCACATTGTACGATTTACTTCTTGTCGTCTTTCACTTCGGTGAATTCCGCATCGACTACGTCTTCTGCTTTCGAGGCAGCTTCGCCTTGAGGCGCTTCTGCACCACCTTGTTCAGCAGCCGCCGCCGCAGAATACAAAGCTTGCGCTGCTTGTTGCAGAGCCGACGTTTTCGCTTCGATCTGGCCCTTGTCGTCGCCTTTCATGGCGGTTTCAAGGTCTGCCAAAGCGGTTTCGATGCCACCCAGTTGATCGCCCGGCACTTTCGAACCGTGATCTTTCATCGCGGTACGCGTGGCGTGGATCAGGCCATCGGCAGCATTGCGGGCAGTGACAAGTTCGTGAAACTTCTTGTCTTCTTCGCGATGCGCTTCGGCGTCTTGAACCATGCGCTGGATTTCTTCGTCGCTCAAACCGGAACCCGCCTTGATTTCGATGCGTTGTTCTTTACCGGTTTTCTTGTCTTTTGCCGACACATGCAGGATGCCATTGGCATCGATGTCAAAAGTGACTTCGATTTGCGGCATACCGCGTGGCGCAGGCTCAATACCAGACAGATCGAACTTGCCGAGTGATTTGTTGAAACGGGCCTGCTCGCGTTCACCTTGCAGGGCATGCACAGTCACGGCCGGCTGGTTGTCATCGGCGGTCGAGAAAGTTTGCGATGCCTTGGTTGGAATCGTGGTGTTCTTTTCGATGATCTTGGTGAACACGCCGCCCATGGTTTCGATACCCAGGCTGAGCGGAGTCACGTCGAGCAACAGTACGTCTTTCACGGTACCCGCCAATACGCCGCCCTGAATGGCAGCACCGATGGCGACGGCTTCGTCTGGGTTCACGTCTTTGCGTGGCTCCTTGCCGAAGAATTCGCTGACGGCCGCTTGCACACGTGGCATGCGGGTCATACCGCCGACCAGGATAACTTCGGAAATATCCGAAGCTTTAAGACCAGCGTCTTTCAACGCGGTACGGCATGGTTCGATGGTTTTCTTGACCAGATCGTCGACCAAGGCTTCCAACTTCGCACGTGTCAATTTGATGTTCAGGTGTTTTGGACCCGAAGCATCGGCAGTGACATACGGCAAGTTCACGTCAGTTTGTTGGGACGAGCTCAATTCGATTTTTGCGCGCTCGGCAGCATCTTTCAGACGTTGCAGTGCAAGCGGATCGTTACGCAGGTTGATGCCCTGCTCTTTGTTGAATTCTTCCACCAGGAAGTCGATGACGCGGTTGTCGAAGTCTTCACCACCGAGGAAAGTGTCACCGTTGGTTGCCAATACTTCGAATTGTTTTTCTTCATCTATATTCGCAATTTCGATAATCGAAACGTCGAAAGTACCGCCGCCGAGATCGTACACGGCAATCTTGCGGTCGCCGCCGGCTTTATCGAGGCCATAAGCCAGTGCAGCTGCAGTCGGTTCGTTGATAATGCGCTTGACTTCGAGACCGGCAATGCGACCGGCATCTTTTGTGGCTTGGCGCTGCGAATCGTTGAAGTAGGCCGGAACCGTAATCACGGCTTCGGTCACGGTTTCGCCGAGATAGGCTTCGGCTGTTTTCTTCATTTTTTCCAGCACGCGTGCGGAAATTTCCTGCGCGGCCATTTTCTTGCCGTCGGAAGTGGCCACCCAGGCATCACCGTTGTCATGCGCAATGATCGAGTAAGGCACGAGGTCCAGATCTTTTTTCACTTCGGCGTCGGTAAATTTGCGACCGATGAGGCGCTTCACCGCATAGAAAGTGTTTTTCGGATTGGTCACGCCCTGGCGTTTTGCCGAGGCACCGACGATCACTTCACCGTCTTTGGTGAAAGCGACGATCGAAGGGGTTGTGCGATCACCTTCCGAGTTTTCGATTACCTTGGCAACACCGCCTTCCATCACGGAAACGCAGCTATTGGTGGTGCCCAGATCGATACCGATAATTTTACCCATTTCAATTCTCCTTGAATTTGCTGCGCCTGCGGATGAGCGGCGCGTTAACCTGATTGCTTAATAGTGTTGATTCTTTTTTTTTCAAGTCTTAGTCGGCGCTTTTTGCGACAACGACAAGTGCAGGACGAAGCAGGCGTTCATTTAGCAGATAGCCTTTCTGGAAGACCTGCACGATGGTATTCGGCGCAGCATCCGGACTCTCAATCTGGCTGATGGCCTGGTGCCATTCGGGATTGAAGACTTCGCCAATCGGGTGAATCGGCGTCATGCCATTGTCACTGGCGACTTTCATCAATTGGCGCAAGGTCAGTTCCATGCCTTCACGCAATTTGCCGGTTTCATCGGCGCTGACTTGCAGGCCGGCTTCGAGGCTATCAAGCACTGGCAGCAATTCGGAAAGCAGACGTTCGTTGGCAAATTTGCGGGCCTGATCGACATCGCGGGCAAGTCGCTTGCGCTGGTTGTCCAGTTCGGCGCGTTCACGCAATGCTTCGTCGCGGATATTTCCCATTGCAATGCGCAATTGCTCAAGTTCAAGCTGTAATTGGGCGTCGCCCGACAAATCGGTAGCTTCGGACGCGTCAACGCCCGGGTTATTAGGTTCGGTATGCATGTTGGTCCTATTACTGGCGCCCCGTCGATCGGGGTCTGAGGGGATTATGGGGTCGGACCGTCCGGATTCAAGGCCTGTCCAAGCAAATCTGCCGTTGCCTGCACCATGGGAATAACGCGATCGTAAGCCATGCGGGTCGGGCCGATTACGCCCAAAACACCCAGCACTTTTCCCTGAGCTCCATAGGGTGCCGTAATGACGGTGCAGGCATCCAGCGGCGCCAAGCCGCTTTCTTCGCCAATGAATACGCGGACACCCGGTGCTTTCATGCAGCGTTCGAGCAAACCCAGAATCTCGCGTTTCCGCGAAAAAGCATCGAACAAATCACGCAAGCGCTCGACATCGGACATTTCCGGCGCACTCATCAAACGCGTTTGCCCGGTCAGCAAAACATCGTCACTGGCCGTTTCGAAGGCATGTTCCGACAGCTCTACGGCCGCCGCAAGCACCTTCTGCATTTCATCCTTGGTATCCCGCAGTTCGCGAACCAGCGCAGCACGAATATCGGCAAGCGGCCGGCCGGCGAACTGGTGATTCAAATACTGTGCTGTCTGTTCCAGTTCGCCCGGTGAAAACACTCGGCGGGTATTGATAATGCGGTTCTGCACTTCATTATCAGTAAACACCAGGATAACCAGAACCCGGTTGCCGTCCAGGGCTACAAAATCGATATGCCTGAATGCAAATTGGCCGCGCTGCGGTACAGAAACTACTCCGACAAACTGGCTCATCGCCGACAGCATTTCGCCCGCATTGGCCAGCAAACTCTGGGTTCCTGCAGCCGGATTCATGGTCTCCCGCAACTGGTTCATTTGCATGGCGGCCAGAGGCTCGACCTGGATCAAGGAATCGACAAACATCCGATAGCCCTGGGCAGTCGGCACCCTTCCGGCCGAAGTATGCGGCGCGGCCAGCAAGCCCAGTTCTTCAAGATCGGCCATGATGTTGCGGATGGTGGCAGCACTCACATCCAGACCCGAACTTTTCGCCAGCATGCGGCTGCCTACCGGAGCACCATCATGAATATGCTGGGCAATCAGGCTTCGCAATAAATGCCGGGCACGCGGGTCAAGTAATTCATTCATCACCTAGAGATACTGCCCGCGACGGTTTTTTTCAAGTCTTAATATTTGCGATTGCCCCGTGATTACATCGCTCGCACGGTTTCCTGAGGCCATTCTCGGAAAAATCCTTACCTAAACGAACGCCGATTAGGCAAAATAGACGAATGCTTATTCAATTGGTTTTAAAAGATTTTGCCGTCGTCAGCTCAGCCGAGTTAAATTTCGGGCCTGGCATGACCGTAGTCTCCGGTGAAACCGGTGCCGGGAAATCGCTGCTGGTCGATGCGTTGATGTGGCTGACCGGGGCACGTGCCGAAGCCGGAATCGTTCGCCATGGTGCAGACCGTGCCGAACTATCTGCCGAATTTTCACTGGACGATGCACCGCTGGCTGCTGCCTGGCTGAGCGAGGCCGAGCTCGACGACGAAAATGCCTGCCAACTGAGACGCATTATTCGCGCCGATGGCGGCTCCAAGGCCTGGATTAATGGTCGTAGCGCAACCATGACGCAATTATCCGAGCTCGGTAGTTTACTGGTGGAAATTCATGGCCAGCACGAACATCAGGCCTTGCTGGAACGCACGCAGCAAATGACTCTGCTCGATGCTTTTGCCCAGCATGACCCCTTGCTTGAACCGGTAGGCTTACTCGCAAAAGAGTGGAATGATCTAGATCGAAAAATCCGGGATTTAAGCAAAACCGGCGATGTGAGTGATCGGATTTTGTATCTCGAGCATCAAATTAAAGAGTTGAAAGGCGAGTCGCTTTCGTCCGAAGCCATCGAAGAATTACTGGCTGCCCATCGCCGTCAGGCGCATTCTGCCAGCTTGCTGCAAGGCTTTGATATGGCGCTATCACGCTTGCAAGGCGATGATACTTTTGCGCTTTCCAATACCGTGCGCCAACTTTCCACTCACTTGCAAAAACTGGCTGAACACGAACCGCGTCTTCTGGAAATTACGCAATTGCTCGACACAGCGGAAATTCAACTCGATGAAGCCTCCGGCTCGCTGGAAAAACTGCGCGATGATCTTGACCTTGACCCGGCCCGCTTTCAGGAACTCGAAGTCAATCTGAGCCGCTTGCATGACTTGTCACGCAAACATCGCGTGCCGTTATTGGAACTTGGAACTCGCTACGAAGAACTGCAAACCGAATGTGAAACCTTGCGTGGCAAGGATGTGGCATTGCAGGATTTATTGAAAACCCAGGCCGAAGCATTGAAGTCCTGGCAAAAAGCGGCCGAAGCACTTTCAAAATCACGCGAAAAATCGGCCAAGACACTCGGCAAAACCGTGACAAATTTGATGCATGAGCTCGGCATGCCAGGCGGCAGTTTTTTCGGTCGCGCTTGAACCCATGGATACCGACAAACCCGTCGCCACGGGGGCAGAACGTGCTGAATTCCTGGTCTCGGCAAACCCGGGACAGCCTCCACGAGCCTTGCGAAAGGTGGCATCCGGCGGAGAATTGGCGCGAATTAGCTTGGCAATTGAAGTAGCCGCTCTGGGCCTGGATTCGGTACCCACCATGATCTTCGATGAAGTCGACAGCGGAATTGGCGGCGCCGTAGCTGAGGTCGTGGGCAAAAAACTGCGCGCTCTTGGTGCCGAACGCCAAGTCATGTGCGTCACCCACTTGCCACAAGTCGCCGCACAGGGTCATCAGCATTTTCAGGTATCGAAATCGGTCAGCAAAGGCAGCACGCATAGCGTGGTTACTGCACTGGATAGTAAAACTCGAATCGAGGAACTTGCGCGCATGCTGGGCGGCCTGGAGATCAGCAAGGAAACCCTCGCTAACGCGAAGCAGATGTTGAAGCAGGCGCAAGCGAATTAAGTTGCTTAGGCCGGGCTCTGGCCCGACAAAAGACACCGACAAACTGAAAATAATTTATTGAAATTAGCAGTACATAATTCCGCTGTTTCCCATTCTGACTTCACCGACCAACTCGTGGGCGACTCGAGAAAAGTCGCAATCTGTAAATAGCGTCGGGCCAGCTCCCGACTTACTTCACTTCTTTTTTTTCGCCCTTACATACAACACCAGACTATGTTCTTCAATGACATAGCCATGTTTGTCGGCGATTTGCTTTTGCAGGCTTTCAATTTCGGCACTGGTGAATTCGATCACCTTGCCGGTATCCAGATCGACCATATGGTCATGGTGCTGCCCACGATCCATTTCGTATACGGCCGTACCGCCTTCGAAATTATGCTTCAGGACCAGGCCCGCCGCTTCAAATTGGGTCAGCACGCGGTACACCGTGGCCAGGCCGATATCTTCGCCATCGCCAATCAGCTGTTTGTAGATATCCTCGGCACTCATATGCTTCGCACCCGAGGTTTCCAGCAGCTCGAGGATCCTGATTCGGGGGTGGGTGACCTTGAGGCCGACCTTGCGTAAATCCTGTGTTTCCATGATTTTGCGACTCCAATGCAACTTTTTTAGCGCTAGTTGGTCTGGGCTTAGTGTATCATCACACGGTTTCCCAAATGACGAATCCCGCAATGCGTAAGCTACTTCCCAAGCTGCTGATTATTGGTCTCACACTGGTCTTCATTTCTGGCTGCAACATTCTCTATCGCCAGCCGGTTTACCAGGGCACCCTGCTCGATAAAAAGAATGTTGACATGCTCAAAGAAGGCATGAGCCAGCAGGAAGTCTTCCAGTTAGTCGGAACTCCGCCGATTGCCGATCCTTTTCATCAAAGCCGCTGGGATTTCACCGCCACACAACGCCATCGCTTCAGCGACATGCAGGTCAAGACCATGACTTTGTATTTCGAAAACGGCAATCTGGTCAAATGGGAAGGCGAATATTTCCCTGAGCAGGATTTGGAGCTGGCAAAAGAAATGCGCAAATTCGGCAATCTGCCGAAAGACAAAGACAAGAAGAATCGCCGGTAAATTTTCGTGAAAACAAAAGACCCCGCAATGCGGGGTTTTTTATTGCTTGATCTTATCGCTTGGCTTGCTTCACGACCCTGCCGCGTCTTGCATCCATCGGATCAATCAATAGCGGCCGGAGAATTTCCACCCGATCAAATTCATGCAGCTTCGTCTGCAGCGCCGCCGCCTGACCATAGACGCTCAATAAATCAGGTTTGACTTCGATATTCGGCCAATTCACGTCTTGCCTTGCAATGACAAGCGCATCTGCAACAGTCGAGTTCACAGGCAAGCGCATTGAAAACTGCCAGACCTTTTCAAGCTCGGCATACATGACCTCAACTTCCATTGTCGGGCTTGTATCAGTCATCGTGTCTGTTCGCCTCGCGGCAGAAATCATCCACCAACCTATCCGCCAGGCTTTGAAAGCCTAACGCGAGTGCAGAACCCATCAACTTGTTCTGCACCTCAAAATCCATGGTCAGGCTTATTTTGGAAGCATCTTCATCGAGCGCATGGAACACCCATTCACCGGTAAATTCGCTGAAAGGCCCCTCTTGAAGCGCCAGTTTGATCCGATGCGGGTATTCGAGCGAGTTGAGTGTGGTGAAGCTTGTTCGCAAACCGGCAACTTTGATATCCAGTCTCGCCAGCATGTGTGATTCCGAGTTCTCAATGACCTCGGAAGCCTCGCACCATGAGAACCGCCGTGGGTAACTGGCCACATCATTAACCAGCCCGAACATGCGGGCCGCTGAATGTCTAACCAATGCGTGGCGATGAATTGTGGTCATGTGGTTCCCTGCCCGCCCTGCATAGGCGACAATAGCGTCATGTCTAAGAATAAAGATGCCAAGAATACTTCAGGTAGTGCCGCAAAAACGAGCGCGCCGAAAACCATCGCACTTAATCGTACCGCCCGTCACGACTATCATCTCGAAGACCGGTACGAGGCTGGCATAGCGCTGCAAGGCTGGGAAATGAAGTCTATTCGCGCCGGCCGCATGAATATGGGCGATGCCTACGCCGTGGTCCGGGCAGGCGAAATCTATCTGTTCGGCGCGCAAATTACTCCCCTTCTGCAGGCATCGAGTCATTTCGTGACCGATGATCGTCGTACACGCAAACTGCTTTTGCACCGAAACGAGATCGATAAACTGATCGGCAAAGTCGAGCGTGATGGCTATACCTTGATCCCGACGGCGGTCTACTGGAAAGGCAATAAAGTAAAACTCGAAATCGCTTTGGCCAAGGGCAAACAGGATCACGACAAGCGTCAGGCCAGCAAAGATCGTGACTGGCAACGCGACAAACAACAGGCGATGCGGGCGAAAAATAAATACGCCTGATACGGGAAAACCCCCTGAGAGGCTGCCATATAAGCATTTGGCATATGGGCAAATAGAATAAGAACTCTAAAGATTTTTGTTGACAACGTTTTTATTCTGCGTTTAGTCTCAACCCATGACCTCCAAAACCTTCACCGCCAAAGCAGAAAACTTCCGGATTATTCCGGTCGTCGGCTTACCGGTTGTCGCTGGTCTGAATGTCGTAACGCTCGTCCTCGTACTCGTCCTTATTATTATCGGAGGTGCGGGCTGAGGCGGTCGTTAGAAACATAAAAAATAACGAAAACTTCAAAACCCCGCACCTGGCAACAGATGCGGGGTTTTTTATTTGCCTCGGTTTGCAACAGCAAACATGCAGAAAACCACGAATCCTTTTAATCCATCAGCAACCGGCGCAAGCCGAGATCGCGTTCGTATATTCGACACGACCTTGCGTGATGGCGAGCAGGCACCCGGCTTCTCGATGAGCCGCAGCCAGAAGAAACGTATCGCTCAGGCGCTGGCAGAACTTGGCGTGGACATCATTGAAGCCGGCTTCGCAAATGCCTCTGACGATGATTTTGCTTCGGTGAAAGCGATCGCCGATGAAGTACGCGGCCCGACCATCTGCGCTCTTGCTCGCTGCCAGACACAGCGATATCGAATCCGCCGGACGCGCTCTCGCATCGGCACAACGTTCACGCATCCATGTATTTATCGCGACCAGCGACCTGCATCGCGAGCACAAACTCGGCATGAGCAAGCAGCAAGTGATCGATGCCGCGATTGCTTCCGTGCGTCGCGCTCGTGATCTGTGCGACGAGGTGGAATTCTCGGCCGAAGACGCGATGCGTACCGATCCGGATTATCTGGCCGAAGTGATGGCCGCCGTGATCGAAGCAGGTGCAACGACTTTCAACGTGCCCGACACCGTCGGCTACACCACGCCGGCCGAAATGGGTGCGCAAATTACCTATCTGAAACAAAACGTGCGCGATTGCGATAAAGCCGTGATCAGCGTGCATTGCCATAACGACTTGGGAATGGCGGTGGCGAATAGTCTCGCAGCGGTTGCCGCCGGTGCACGTCAAGTCGAGTGCACATTGACCGGTATCGGTGAACGTGCCGGCAACGCGGCTTTGGAAGAAGTCGTGATGGCATTGAAAACACGTTCGGAATTGTATGGCGTTGATACTGGCATCCAAACATCACGTCTTTACCCGACAGCTCGCCTGATGAGCAATTTGCTGGGCTTCACGCTGGCACGCAACAAAGCCGTCATCGGCGAAAATGCGTTCGCCCACGAAGCCGGTATCCATCAACACGGCATGCTGAAACATCGCGGCACCTACGAAATCATGAAACCGGAAGATGTCGGTTTCGCAAAATCGCAATTGGTGCTGGGAAAACACAGTGGCCGTCATGCCTTGCGCGAGCGCTTGAGCACGCTGGGCCACGAAACCAGCGACACGCAACTCGATGAAATCTTTACCCGCTTCAAAACCCTGGCCGATAAAAAACGCGAAGTCTTCGATAACGATCTGGAAGCACTGGCGCTGGGCCGTGATCCGGAAGCGCTGGGCCCTTGGCGCATCGCATCGCTGAACTGCACGAGCCATCTGGGCGGCATGTCATCGGCTTCGGTGAAATTGGAACACGACGATGGCGGCAGTGCGAGCGAAGCCTCGATCGGCGATGGCCCGGTGCATGCCGTGATGCATGCGATCGAACGCGCCACCGGCTGCACGCTGGATATCAGCGATTTTCAGGTTCGCTCGCTCGGCATCGGGAGCGATGCACAAGGCTTGGCATCACTGGCCGTCAATCATCAAGGCAAGGAAATTCGCGGCAATGGCGTCTCCACCGACATCGTCGAAGCCGCTGCACAAGCGGCGCTAGAAGTCGTCAATCGCATTGAACGGATGTCGCCGACAACACAACAAGAACCAACGAAACTGCAAGGAGCCGCACGATGAAACCACCTTCCCTACTCTGGCATAACGGCCGCATCAAAGCCTGGCATGAGGCCAGCGTGTCGGTCGGCGCCCATGCCCTGCACTATGGCTCCTCGGTGTTTGAAGGCGAACGCGTTTATGCCACGCCCGAAGGTCCGCAGTATTTTCGTTTGAACGATCACACCGAGAGACTGTTTCATTCGGCCCGCGTTTACGATCTGAAAATTCCCTTTACAGCGGAAGAAATCAAACAAGGCAGCGAAGAACTGATCCGCGCCACCGGCTTAAGCAGCGCCTATGTTCGTCCGATTGCCTATCGCTCCGGTTTCACTTTCAGTCTGGCGCCGACTGATGATGTTGCCGTCGATGTTGCGATCATCGCCATTGAATGGGGCAGCATGCATGGCAGCGCCGCATTGGAACAAGGTGTCGATGTTTGCGTCAGCTCCTGGAATCGCGCCGCACCAAACACATACCCAACCGGTGCGAAAGCGGGCGGCAATTATCTGTCTAGCCAATTGATCGCGCAGGAAGCCGTACGAGGCGGGTTTGTCGAAGGCATCGCGTTGGCACCCGGTGGTTTGTTGAGCGAAGGTGCCGGTGAAAATATTTTCATCGTCAGCAAGGGAAAAATCTACACACCTTCGGCGGGTGCCAGCATCTTGTGCGGCATCACCCGCGATACTGTTTTCACTTTGGCGAAAACGCTTGGCCATGAAGTGGTCGAACAGGCATTGCCGAGAGAAATGCTGTATTTCGCCGATGAAGTTTTCATGACCGGCACTGCTGCAGAAATAACACCGGTGCGTTCGGTTGATAGAAAAACCGTCGGCACCGGAACACCCGGGCCAGTGACGAAAGCGCTGCAAAAAGCCTTTTTCGGTCTATTCGATGGCAGCACGGCCGACCAATGGTCGTGGCTGACGAAGGTGAACCAGCAAGTCACAAGCAATGCCGCTGAAATGGAGGCCGCGTAATGAGTACTTCCGCTCGCACCTTGCTCGACAAAATCTGGGATGCGCACCAAGTCCAGGCTGAAACCGAATCCATGCCGGGCATTCTCTATGTCGATTTGCATCTGATCCACGAAGTCACTTCCCCGCAAGCCTTTACCGAATTGCGTAACCGTGGCTTGAAACTACGTCATCCGGAACGCGTGTTGGCAACCCTGGACCATTCCACACCAACGACCGCCGCCGATGATCTGGGCCAGCAAGTCTATTTCACCGCCGAAGCCGCCGAGCAAGTGTCGCAACTGGAACGCAACTGCATGCAGTTCGGTGTGCAATTGCATGGCTGGAGCAGCGAACATCGCGGCATCGTGCACGTGATGGGCCCGGAACTCGGTGCAACGCAACCAGGCATGACGATTGTCTGCGGCGATAGCCACACCTCGACCCACGGCGCATTCGGTGCATTGGCCTTTGGTATCGGCACCACCGAAGTCGGCCATGTGATGGCAACGCAATGTCTGTGGCAACGCAAACCGAAAAATTTCGCCATTCATGTGAATGGAAAATTATCGGCCGGCGTCAGTGCAAAAGATTTGGCCTTGCACATCATCGGAAAACTCGGCGTCAATGGCGGCACCGGCCATGTGTTCGAATATCGCGGCTCCACAATATCGGCATTGAGCATGGAAGAGCGCATGACGCTCTGCAATATGTCGATTGAAGCTGGTGCACGTGCCGGCCTGATCGCACCAGATGAAAAAACCTTCGAGTATTTGAAAGGCCGTCCGCAAGCGCCGAAAAACGAAGCGTGGGGTAAGTCCGTAAACACTTGGAAATCGCTGCCCTCCGATGCCAATGCGACTTACGACCGCGAACTGCAGATCGATGCCGCCGATGTGCGTGCCACTGTCAGTTACGGCACCCATCCCGGCATGGTGGTGACATTGAACGCTTCGGTGCCAGCGGCGAAAGATTTACAGGAACGTCGCGCACTGGAATACATGCAAGTCGATGCCGGAAAACCCATGCTGGGCATGCAGGTAGATCTGGTTTTCCTCGGTAGCTGCACCAATTCGCGCATCAGTGATTTGCGAACAGCGGCCGATTTATTACGCGACAGAAAAATAGCAAGCAATGTTCGCATGCTGGTGGTGCCCGGCTCACACGCAGTGAAACGCGAAGCCGAACAAGAAGGTCTGGATCAGGTTTTCGAAAACGCCGGTGCCGAATGGCGTGAGCCCGGCTGCTCGATGTGCATCGCGATGAATGGCGATCTTGCACAACCGGGACAACTGGTCGTCAGCACCAGTAATCGCAATTTCGAAGGCCGACAAGGTCCCGGTGTTCGCACCGTATTGGCAAGTCCATTGGTTGCAGCGGCTTGTGCACTCGCTGGTCGCATCGCCGATCCGAATGATTACGCAGCAAGCAACGCGGAGGAAGCCGCATGAAAGCCCTGAGTTTTATCCGTTCACGTACCACGGTGCTGAAGCATGAAAATATCGATACTGATCGCATCATCCCTGCCCGTTTTTTGACGACGACGGAACGCAAAGGTTTGGGTCGCTATGCTTTCAACGATTGGCGCTATCAGGCCGATGGCAGTTTGAATCCGGAATTCGAACTGAATAAAAATACTTCGCAAGGTTGCGAGATATTGGTGGCCGGTCGTAATTTCGGCTGCGGCTCATCACGCGAACACGCGCCCTGGGCCCTGCTGGATTTCGGACTGCGTGCGGTGTTGTCATCCGAAATCGCCGACATCTTTCGTGGCAACGCATTGAAGAATGGTTTGCTCGCCGTCGTTTTGAAAGAAAGCGAGCACCGTTATTTATTGAATCATCCCGGTATCGAGCTTTCGATTGATATCGCCGAGTGCACGATTGAAATGCCAGACGGTGGACGCTTTCGTTTCGAGCTGGATGCTTTCAGTCGTGAATGTTTGTTGCAGGGTGTCGATCAACTGGGCTATCTGCAAAAACATCTGCCACAAATCGAAGCTTTCGAAGCAAAACGCGAGGCAATGGCATGAAAGCGACGATTGCCTTATTGCCCGGTGATGGCATTGGCCCCGAAGTGACCAAAGCTGCAGTGGATATGTTGCAAGCCGTGGCTTCTGCCTTCCAGCATGAATTTTCATTCGCCGAATACCACATCGGTGGCTGTGCCATCGATCAAACCGGCCAGGCCTTGCCGGAGCGCACAAAAAAAGCCTGCGAAACTGCCGATGCCGTTTTGTTGGGTGCTGTCGGCGGCCCGCAATGGGCAAATGCAAAATTTCGACCCGAACAAGGCTTGCTGGAATTGCGCGCCACGATGCAAGTGTTTGCGAATTTGCGTCCGGTTCGTGTTCATGCAAGAACATCAGAACAATCGCCGATCAAAGCGGAATATCTGAAAGGCGTTGATCTGGTTTTCGTGCGTGAACTTACTGGCGGTAGCTATTTCGGCGCTCGCACTCGTTCTGCAGACAGCGCCAGCGATGTTTGTCGTTACAGCACCGAAGAAATTGAGCGCGTTGTTCGCCGCGGTTTTGAATTGGCGCGCAGCCGTCGCAAGCATTTAACTTCGATTGATAAAGCGAACGTGCTGGAAACTTCGCGTCTATGGCGTGAAACAACGATCCGCTTATCTTCTGACTATCCGGATGTCACGCTCGAACATCAATTGGTCGATTCGATGGCGATGTTATTGCTGACTCGTCCGGCTCACTACGATGTTCTGGTTACCGAAAATTTATTTGGCGACATCTTGACCGATGAAGCATCCGTGTTGGCGGGTTCCTTGGGCCTGCTGCCATCGGCATCTTTGGGGCATGGCACTCGCGGTTTGTACGAGCCCATCCACGGCTCGGCTCCGGATATCGCCGGAAAAAACAAGGCCAATCCTATCGGCAGTATTTTAAGTGCCGCTTTATTGCTGCGTTATTCATTGGGCCTGGAAACCGAAGCCTGCGCCATCGAAAGCGCTGTCGATGCCCTGCTCGACAACGAAGAACTCACTGCCGATCTCGGCGGCAATGCAACAACTACAAGCATCACCGAAAAATTGCTCGAACTCTTTCATCAACGACAGCAAAAACCCAAGCAAAACAAATTAGCCGCGGCCTAAGGAATTTATTGATCATGCGAAGCGATGCCATCAAAACCGGTCCAGAACGTGCTCCCGCACGTGCCATGTTGCGAGCGACGGGCCTGCAATCAGAAGATATCGCCAAGCCACTCGTTGCCGTCGTGCATACCTGGTCGAATGTATCGCCCTGCAATTTGAATCTGCGGGATCTGGCACAGGCCGCCTGCGATGGCGTGCGTGCCGCCGGCGGTACGCCGATTGAGTTCAACACGATTGCCGTCACCGATGGCATCGCGATGGGAACCTCGGGCATGCGTGCTTCACTGGTGTCGCGCGAAGTGATTGCCGATTCAATTGAACTGGCGGTCGAAGGTCATTGCCTCGATGCTGTTTTGGTGTTGTGTGGTTGCGACAAAACCATTCCTGCCGCCGCAATGGCGTTGGCTCGCATGAATATTCCTGGTCTTGCCTTGTACGGCGGCAGCATCGCCCACGGCACGCTGCACGGTAAGTCGATCACGGTGCAGGAAGTCTTTGAAGCCGTCGGCGCGCATGGCGCCGGCAAACTCAGTTGCGATGAACTGACCAACGTCGAGAAACGCGCCTGCCCCGGTGCCGGTGCCTGCGGTGGTCAGTTCACCGCAAACACGATGGCGATGGTGCTGACCTCATTGGGCTTGTCGCCAATGGGTTTGAATGACGTCACCGCGACCGATCCGAAGAAAATGGATGCGGCCTTTCGTTGCGGCGAATTGGTGATGCAATGCTTCAATAATGATTTGAAACCGCGCGACGTGTTGTCGCCTGCTTCATTCCGCAATGCAGCTCGCATGGTAGCCGCAACGGCTGGCTCGACCAATGCCGTCTTGCATTTGCTCGCCATCGCCCACGATGCGGAAATTTCTTTGGGGCTGGAAGATTTCGAGATCGCATCGCGCAACACGCCTGTGATTGCCGACTTGAAACCCGGTGGTCGATTCACTGCGGTCGAACTGACCGAAGCCGGTGGTACCGCACGTGTCGCCGCTGCGCTGCGTAAAGCCAATATGCTCGAAGATGCACCTACCGTTACCGGTCAGGCTTTGTTCGCTGAATTGGATGCTGCTGCCCTTCCCGCTTCCGATCAGGAAGTTGTACGCGAAGTAGCAAGCCCACTGAAGCCACGCGGCGGCTATTCGATTTTGTACGGCAATATCGCTCCCGATGGCTGCGTGCTGAAACTGGCCGGCAAAGGATTGCTGAAATTTGATGGCGTGGCTCGCGTTTTCGAAAACGAAGAACAAGCCTTCGCCGCCGTACAAAAAGACCAAATCAAATCCGGCGACGTGATGGTGATTCGTAACGAAGGCCCCGCCGGAGGCCCTGGCATGCGCGAAATGCTGGCAGTGACGGCAGCACTGGTTGGCCGCGGTCTTGGTGATGATGTGGCATTGATTACCGATGGCCGCTTCAGCGGCGCAACGCACGGTTTTATGGTCGGTCACATTTCTCCAGAGGCAGCACGCGGCGGTCCGATTGCCCTACTGAAAGAAGGCGACCGCATCGTGATCGATGCCGACACTCGCACCATCAACACCGATGCCGATCTGGAATCGCGCCGTGCCGACTGGAAAGCCAGAAAGCCGTCGGTCACTCGCGGTGCGCTCGCAAAATATGCCCGTCTTGTCAGTTCCGCTTCAAAAGGAGCTGTCACCGATGCCTTTTAAGTCTTTCTGCAAAAACCAAACAACTGTCATCCCCGAGTGCTCTTGTCGGGGACCCAGCGACTTCATACATCAGAGCAGCGTCACTGGGTTCCCGCCTGCGCGGGAATGACAGTTTAAATAACAGTGAATCAACAATCCATCAGTACTCAACCATTCAATTCAACCAAACCCAAGGGAGACACACCATGACAACAGCCGCCACCACAGATGCACTGAAGGGCAAACGCATCGTTATTCTCGGATACGGCAGCCAAGGTCGTGCACATGCGTTGAACCTGCATGAATCGGGTTTGGATGTCGTCGTCGGCGTACGCCGCGATGGCCCGAGTTGGAAAAACGCACAGTCCGATGGCCTGCGCGTCGAAGAACCGGCCGAAGCCGTGAAGCAAGCCGATCTCGTTGCCGTGCTGACACCGGATATGGTGCAGCCAAAATTGTATGAAGATGCTATCGAGAAGAATCTGAAACCAAACGCGGCCTTGTTGTTCGCCCACGGCTTCAATGTGCATTTCGGACAGATCAAACCGCGTGCCGATATCGATGTGATCCTGGTCGCGCCGAAGGGCCCAGGCGCCTTGGTGCGCCGCGAATACGAAAAAGGCCATGGCGTACCGTGCTTGTATGCGATCCATCAGGACGCCAGCGGTCATGCCCGTGAAAAAGTATTGGCCTACGCTGCCGGCATCGGCGGCGCCCGTGCGATGTTGATCGAAACCCATTTCGCCGAAGAAACCGAAACCGATTTGTTTGGTGAACAAGCCGTGCTCTGCGGCGGTGCGACCGAATTGGTATTGCAGGGTTACGAAACACTTGTCGAAGCTGGCTACAAACCGGAAGTCGCCTACTACGAATGTCTGCACGAATTGAAACTCATCGTCGATCTGTTACACGAAGGTGGCTTGGCGAAAATGCATAAATTCGTTTCCGAAACTGCGCAATACGGTGATCTGACTCGTGGCCCTAGAGTGGTCAACGACGAAACCCGCACCCGCATGCGTGAAGTCCTCGCCGAAATTCGCGACGGCACTTTCGCCAAGGAATGGGTCGCCGAATATCAGGCCGGCAACGGCAATTACAAAGCCATGAAAGAACGTGATTTGGCACATCCGATTGAACAAGTCGGTGCCGCATTACGTGCACGCATGCCCTGGTTAGCACCCGCAGGAGGTTGATATGGACGGCTCGAAAGCACAGAGTACGACGACAAAAACAGGCGCGCAGTGGCTATTGCATGCGCTCGAAGCCGAAGGCTGCGATGTCCTGTTCGGCTACCCGGGCGGCGCGATCATGCCGGTCTACGATGCCCTCGTCGATAGCGATATCAAGCATATTCTTGTGCGACACGAGCAAGCCGCCGCTCTTGCGGCAGACGGTTACGCACGCGCCTCCGGCAAGGTCGGCGTGTGCCTGGCAACTTCCGGCCCAGGCGCGACCAATCTGTTAACCGGCATCGCGAACGCCTATCTGGATTCGGTACCGATGGTCGCGATCACCGGGCAGGTACAAACCGGCGTGATGGGTACCGATGCGTTTCAGGAAGTGGATATCTTCGGCATGAGCCTACCAGTGGTGAAGCACAGTTTTATCGTTCGCAATGCCGAAGATGTTTACGCGACCGTTCGCAATGCCTTTGCCATTGCACGCTCCGGCCGTCCCGGTCCGGTGCTGATTGATTTACCGAAAGATGTGGCGACGACGAAAGTAGCCGCATCGATGGCAAGTCTGAAAAGTTTTCAGGCCACCATTGATGAGCCCGAAGGCATTGCCGCAGCACGCGCATTGATCGCGCAAGCCGAGCGACCACTGCTGTATGTCGGCGGTGGCGTGAACATGGGTAACGCCGAATGGGCCTTGCGTTCACTGATGCGTTCGACCGGCTTGCCTGCGGTCTGGACCTTGAAAGGTCTCGGTGCGGTTGAACCCGACGCACCATTCAATCTCGGCATGCTCGGCATGCATGGCAATCCGGCCGCAAATTTTGCGGTGCAGGATTGCGATTTGCTGATCGTTGCCGGTGCGCGTTTCGATGATCGTGCGACGGGAAAACTGTCCACCTTCGCGCCGAAAGCAAAAGTATTGCATCTGGATATCGATGCCGCCGAAATCAGCAAACTCAGAAATGCCGATGTCGGCCTGTCCGGGAAAATCTGCGAAAACCTGCTGGCATTGGCGCAGCCATTGAATATTTCGGAATGGCAGAAAAAATGCCGCGCGATGAAAACACAACATGCCGAACGTTATGATGCCCCTGGCGATGGCGTGTTCGCGCCGGCGCTGTTGAAACAATTATCCGAAGCTGGCGGCAATAAAGTCATCGTGACCAGCGACGTCGGCCAGCATCAGATGTGGGTCGCACAACACTGGCGCGTTAATCGTACGTCCGCTCATCTGTCGAGTGGTGGTTTGGGCACGATGGGTTATGGCTTGCCAGCCGCTATCGGCGCGCAATATGCAAAACCAAACGCCACCGTGATCTGCGTAAGCGGCGACGGTTCGATCATGATGAACATCCAGGAACTCGCCACGCTGAAACGCTATGGCATTCCGGTGAAAATCGTTTTGCTCGACAACTCCAGTCTGGGCATGGTGCGGCAATGGCAGGAATTGTTTTTCGCCGAACGTTACAGCGAAGTCGATTTATCCGACAACCCGGATTTTGCCGTGCTGGCGAATGCATTCGGCATTCCCTCTTTCACCGTTGAACGCCGCGATCAGGTGCCAGCCGCTATCGAACGCTTGTTGAATGATGAAGGTTCACTTTTCTGCCACGTGAAAATAGATCCACGAGCCAATGTGTGGCCATTGGTACCACCGGGCAAATCCAACGCAGATATGATGGGGTGTGCAGCATGAGCAGAAGACTGGAAATAACGATGGCCGCAAACGAAGGGGCCTTAATCCGCGTTCTCGGCACGGTTGAACGGCGCGGTTACAGCCTCAGTACCTTGCATGTCGAAAAAACCGATAACAGCATGCAAGTCAGCATGCAGATCGAAAGTGACCGCGATGCAAATATTCTCTGCCGCCAGCTGGATCGATTATTCGATGTGCAAAGCGTCAATCTGGAAGCACAACTCGAAGCGGTTCTCGATTCAGCTGAATTCAACGAGACGCCACGCTTTCAGGCAAGCTGGCTATGAATATGCCTGCGCTCAAGACCGATCTGCTGCCAAGCGTTAATCCGCTTTTTGCAAGCATCGAGCAAGCGCAGAAACAGCTGGACGGCATTATTAGCGCCACTCCGTTGGCATTGAACGTAAACCTGTCGGATGAGTTTCAGGCAACCATCTTGCTAAAACGTGAAGACTTGCAAGTCGTCCGTTCCTACAAGATTCGCGGCGCCTACAATAAAATCAGTTCATTGAACGAAACGGAAAAGCAGCAAGGCATTGTCTGCGCCAGTGCAGGCAATCATGCCCAAGGCGTCGCCTACTCCTGCCAACTCTTGAAAATACACGGCAAGATCTACATGCCGAAAACCACGCCGAAACAGAAAATCAAGCAAGTACAATTATTCGGCAAGAGTTTTGTCGAGATTGTTTTAGTCGGCGACACTTTCGATGACGCCTATCAACATGCCGTCGAAGAAGCGACTTCGAAGAAACTCGTCTTCGTGCATCCATTCGACGATCTGCATGTTATCGCTGGCCAAGGCACGGTAGGTTTGGAAATCCTGCAGTCGACAAAACAAGACATCGATTACATCTTTGTACCGATTGGTGGTGGCGGCCTGGCAGCCGGTCTATCGACCGTATTCAAGCACTTGAGTCCGAACACGAAAATCATCGGCGTTGAACCAGCAGGCGCACCGGCGATGAAGAACTCGATAGCGCTTGATAAAAATACTGCACTGGAAAGCATCGACAAATTCGTTGATGGCGCGGCCGTGAAACAAGTCGGGTACCTGACTTTCGATATCTGCAAGAACACACTCGATGACGTCGTGCTGGTGCCAGAAGGAAAAGTCTGCACGACCATCCTTCGGCTTTACAACGAAGAAGCCATGGTAGTCGAACCCGCGGGTGCGCTGTCGATCTCGGCACTCGACTATTACAAGGACGCGATCAAGGGCAAGACGGTGGTCTGTGTCGTGAGCGGCAGCAATAACGACATCCTGCGGACCGAGGAAATCAAGGAACGTTCACTGTTATTCGAAGGACTGAAACATTACTTCATGATCCAATTCCCGCAACGGCCAGGGGCATTGAAAGAATTCGTCAACGATATTCTTGGCGAAGAAGACGACATCACCTATTTCCAGTTCGCGAAAAAGAACAATCGCGAAACCGGGCCAGTCGTGGTCGGGTTGGAGCTGAAGAACAAGGACGATATCGGCAACATCAAGAGCAAGATGCAGGCGAAGAACTTCCAGTATCAATACCTTAACGAGATGCCGGAGCTGTATACGCAGCTGATTGCCTAAGCAGCTGCGTTTGTGGGAGCGTCCGTCAGGCGCGAATGATCCGGCGTGATTTTTCGCGCCTGACGGACGCTCCCACGAGAAATGAATTACTGCTTCAAATCTGCCCGAATCTGCGATGCAAGTTCCGAGGTATCGCCACTCAAGCGTTCATAGCCAAAATACGCTGTCGGAAAACCGGGAATATTCATCACTTCAGCCAGCTCTTGCGGGTTGTAATGTTTTTCCGCATCGATTTCGGTATACGGCGTATGACTGGCATCCAGATCCGCTTTCAGCTCTTTGCAATAGCCGCACCAAACTGCCGTGTAAAGTACCGCGCGTGCGGTACCATCGGGATTGAAATGCTTTTTGAAGTACTGTTTTTCAACCGACTTCAATGCGCCAGGGCCATAAACATCGAGTAATTTCGAGCGCAAATCTCCGCGCTGCCCTGCACGAAAAACATCCTTGCCGACGAGAAATGTGGGATACGGACCGTTTCCTCCTCCGAGTTCATCCCATAATCGGGTACCGGATGCACCATCTTGAACATCAAGATTGACGACATCGATACCACGTCGTTGGATCTGCTTTGCCTGATCCAGGCAGATATCGCCGCATTCGGGCACCCATAACATCACGACGGCATCGGGCGCGATACCCAAGCCATCGCGGGTCTTTTGAATATCCTTGTGGAAATGTTGCCAACCCCAGAATGCCACCCCGGCCAGGCACAACCACAATAAGAGTGTTCTTGCATTCATTTCCATACCCGTCTCGAGATCTATCTGAATGATAGGATAATTGGCTGTTCGAATCTGCAGACATTGACGCATTTTCGGATCTTGCGACTTGTGGATACGCCTGCCCGGCCCCATAATTCAGGGGTCGGTAGATTTGTAATTCCAACGAACTGGGGGTGTCCTGGCTTCGACGGGGGTAGCGAAGATATTTGGCGCATGCCGAGGGGGCGACTTTCCTCGTTAATCCAGTAGCAAAATTTAGTTGCCAACGACGACAACTACGCTTTAGCCGCTTAAGGCTTCGCCCTGAACCCACTTGTGTCTGTGCTCGTGGATGTAAGGTCATTATCACGGAATCGTTTACGGTGGCGACCCGCCAACCGAAGACTAAATTTAGCGGGTATGTCTGACGGTGTGCCTCGCACGTTGTGTTGCCGGCTGACGAGAACGAACAACGAGCTAAGCATGTAGTGCTGGATTTGGAGCACTTTCGGACGGCGGTTCAACTCCGCCCACCTCCACCATCTGTAAATAAGAAACCGCCGAAAGGCGGTTTTTTATTGGGCGTACATCTGCAAATGCGCAGCTTCAACGAGTTTCATACTGTAAAATGGAGGTCCACACATTTTCCGAGTTTGCCGTGTCTACACTCCCGCCCTGCCCGAAATGCCAATCTCCTTATGCGTACGAAGATGGGCAAAACCTCGTTTGCCCGGAATGCGCCCATGAATGGAACCCGGCAGTTGCCTTGACCGATAGCGATACCAAAGTCGTCAAGGATTCCGTCGGCAATATTCTTCAGGACGGCGACACCGTCACCGTCATCAAGGATTTGAAGGTCAAGGGTGCATCCAACCCGATAAAGGTCGGCACGAAGGTCAAGAATATTCGCCTAGTCGACGGTGACCATGATATCGACTGCAAAGTCGAAGGGTTTGGCGCCATGCAGCTGAAGTCGGAATTTGTCAAAAAGGCTTGAGCCATCTCGACATCCAATAAAAAACCGCCGAAAGGCGGTTTTTTATTAGTCTGAATTTATCCTGTGAATCAACCGAAAAGTTTTTCGACTTTGAATAAGGTCAACAAGCCCATCACCAGAAAAATACTCGCGGCAATCGAATGCACTAGTTTCATCGGGATTTTCTCGGCAAATTTATTGGCGACGAACACCGCGGGCACATCGGCGATCAGCATGCCGAGCGTGGTGCCGATCACCACCATCAACGGTGCAGCGTAGTGTGCTGCCAATGCCACGGTGGCGATCTGGGTTTTATCACCCATCTCGGCCAGAAAGAACGTGATCAGCGTTGCGCCGAATACACCCCATTTTTTCGCGACCTGGGTTTCTTCTTCCTCGATCTTGTCGGGGATCATGGTCCAGATCGCCATGCCGATAAACGAAATGCCCAAAATCCAGCGCATGGTTTCCGGGCTGACCATCGTCGTAATCCATGCGCCGAGTGCACCGGCCAATCCATGATTGACGATCGTCGCGCACAGGATACCGAGAATAATCGGAACAGGTTTCTTGAATCGGGCCGCGAGAATAAAGGCGAGTAATTGCGTTTTGTCGCCGATTTCGGCGAGGGCAACGACGCCGGTCGAAATAAGTAAGGCTTCCATTGGATCTCCTTGGCCGGGCTACAGACGATTGACCACATCGCCGCCCGGCCAACCGGAGGCAATATGGTCAAAGGTCTTGCCAAGTATTGATACTGTCTGCGCCATGGTCTGTTGACCAAGTATGTTGACGCAAACCGCTTCTGGCGAAGCGAGGCTACTCCCCAATGACGGAGCGATTATACACCGTAGCCCGGGTCATGGCCCCATCTGACCCGGGGAATCCATCATTCCATGAAAAGTTCTGCACAAACGATTCCATATGTTTGAAATCGTTCGCAACTGCGTGATTTTCAATCTGCTGGAACCCCGGGTCAGATGGAGCCATGACCCGGGCTACGCTTAACGCAATTCGCGTCGAAGTATTTTGCCAACGGCCGATTTCGGCAGCGCATCACGGAACTCGACCACTTTCGGTTGCTTGTAGCCGGTCAGGTGTTTTCGGCAATGCGTACGCAAATCCTCTTCGGTCAATGCGGGATCTTTGCGAACGGCGACCAAACGCACCGCTTCGCCACATTTCTCGTCCGGCATGCCGACCACGGCGGCTTCCAGTACGCCGGGATGCATCGCGACTACATCTTCGATTTCATTCGGGAACACATTGAAGCCCGACACCAGAATCATGTCCTTGCGGCGATCAAGCAAAAAGTAATAACCCTGCTCATCGACTTTGGCGATATCGCCGGTGCGGAACCAACCGCCTTCGAAAAACGCATCATTCGATTCGCCCGTTTGCTGCCAGTAACCCGTCGTCATTTGCGGGCCGCGGGCACACAATTCGCCTGGTTCGCCCATGGGAACGATGTTGCCGTTTTCATCTCGCAAGGTAATCTCGACTTCAGCCAAGGCCATGCCAATCGAACCCACCGGATTTGGTCCGTCCCATCGGTTGTAAGTAATTGCCGCGCTGGTTTCGGACAAGCCATAACCTTCGACCACGTTCATGCCGGTCACTTCTTTCCATCGCTCGGCCGTTGCACGACGCAATGCGGTGCCGCCCTGCAGGCAAAGTTTCAGGTTCGAAAAATCCAGCTTGGCAAAATCGGGCGAATTCAATAAGGCGTCGTACAAGGTATTCACACCGGAAAACAGCGAGGGTTTCACTTTTGCGAATGTCGCTATCAAATTGGGAATATCGCGCGGATTGCTGATCAGCTCGGCATGAAAACCCTGCGCCATCGTGAACAACATATTGGTGTAGGCCGCGATATGGTAAATCGGCAGGCAGATGATGACTTTGTCTTTTTCCGGGTCCAGCACGCGGCCAAAACATTGTTCGCCCGATGCCACGTTGGCGATCAATGCGGTATGCGCTAGCACGGCACCTTTCGAAAGACCGGTGGTTCCGCCGGTGTACTGCAATTGTGCGGTATCGCCTGGCTTGGCTTTTGACAAAACACGCGGCAAGCCTGCGCCTTTGGCAATGGCATAGGGCCAGCGAATCGCGCCGGAAATATCGAAGGCCGGAATCATTTTTTTCACGTACTTCAAGGTGAAATCGACAATCTTCGATTTCGGAAACGGCAACATGTCGCCAACCCGCGTCGTGATCACATGTTTGACCGAAGTACCTTCAATCGATTCCGCCGCAACGGCACCGAAGTTGTCCAGCACGATCAGCACCGTCGAGCCCGAATCTTTCAATTGATGTTTCAGTTCACGCGCGGTGTACATCGGGTTCACCAACACGGCAATCAAGTCAGCTCTCAACACGCCGAGCAAGGCTACCGGGTACTGCAACAAATTCGGCAACATGATCGCCACCCGTGAACCTGCCTGCAAACCCAAGCCATTTCGCAAGTACGATGCAAAATCGGCACTGAGCCGATTCACGTCATTGAAGCTCAGCGCGTGATCAAGATTACTGAATGCCGGTCTATTGCCGTAACGCTCGCAGGCCGCAATCAACATCTGCGGCAAAGTTTCGCCGGCGTCGAAGGCTTTGCTCGCCACATTCCTGAAATCGGCCTGGGCCAATACCGATGTCACATTGCTGCCGAATGGCTTCATCTTTTGAATCCCTCAATTCAAATATTGCCCAATCATCTCAGAAAAATTGCCTGAAATTAATTTTTCACGCCGAATTTACATCGTCGTTTCGGAGCTCGACAAACCGGACCGGTACTTTTGACAAGGCCGAAAAAAGACGGCGTTCCTCACGACTTTCCCAGGAATCGAACACGATGCTTTCAATCGGCCGCCACAATGCCACCCAGGCCAGAATCAACAAACCCTCGGCCAATACTTCGCCGATGTTGCCTTCGATAGTCTTGATCCAGGACCGCAAGAACAAGGCCAGCACCAGGATCGCGGACCCGGCAACCAGGGCAACACGACCGACTCGCCGCTTGCGCCGGTGCCGACTTTCGGCCTGTTCCGAGGCCAGCTTGTAATGGGCATGAATGCCAGAGGCAATATCACCCAGCGAATTTTCCAGCGTGCGGGGCCCATGAATGCTGATGCTCAAATTATGCAGCGAGGCATGCTCACCGGCACTTTCCCGTAGATAGGCATCAGCATTCGGGTCCAGCGCCTTGGCGTGGAACGGCGCCGGGTCCAGGCTATCAAACAGCTGTTCCAGGCGATCTATGCGTAATTCGATTTCGGCCATTGGTCCTCCCTTATGACGACAGCTTACTCGCTACGAAAAAATATTTTCTGAAACATGCAAGCTGCGAACAGGACGATAGTCACCCTGACTTCATGGCCGCGTAAAGCCTGAACGCTCTCCCTAGACTGGCTACATCGGTCGAATCACGACCCAGGTTTTTCAAGGGGACAATCCATGCTGGAAATTCGCAATGTCGTAAAAAAATTCGGTCGCGACGTGATCGCCGTCAATGATGTATCGCTGAACCTCACCAGCGGCGTGCTTGGCCTGATCGGCCATAATGGCGCCGGCAAGACCACGCTGATGCAGATGATCGCGACCCTCACCCGCCCGACCAGTGGCCAGATTTTGTTCCAGGGCCAGGACATCGCGAAAAACCCGAATGCCATCCGTGCCCGCCTCGGCTTTCTGCCGCAGGATTTCGGCGTGTATCCGAATTTGTCGGCGCTCGAATTCATGCAATATTTCGCGGCCTTGAAAGGCGTGAATAACCCGGCACGCATCAAACATCTGCTGGAGCTGGTGAATCTGCATGACCACACCCATCGCGCCGCCTCCACGTTTTCCGGCGGCATGCGTCAGCGTCTTGGCATAGCACAAGCCCTTTTGAATGATCCCGACATCCTGATTGTTGACGAACCCACCGCCGGGCTCGATCCCGAAGAACGCCTGCGTTTCCGTAACTTGCTGTCGGAACTCGGCTTCAAGAAACTCGTGATCATGTCCACCCATATTGTTTCCGATGTAGAAAGCGTCGCCAGCCAATTGGCCATCATGCGCAACGGTAAATTGATCGCGTTCGAAACCCCGGATGAAATACTGGACAAGGCCAGCGGCCAAATCTGGTCATTGCGTGTGACTACCGATCAATTCGAATCCATTCGCACCCAAGTGCACGTGCTGCATTCACAGCGTCAGGGCGATTTCGTCAATGTGCGGATCGCGCATCCACATTCGCCTTACCCCGGCGCTCAAGCAGTCGAGCCAAGCCTGGAAGAAGCACTGATGACACAACGTTATGCCGTGCAGGAAGGCACACATGCCAATGTCGATAAAACCCCTTTGAAGTTAAGCGCATGAAACTGCACATCATCAAGGTTTTGGCAGGAAACGAAGTCAGAGTGCGCCTGCGCCGCATCAGTACACTGGTCGCGATCTTCAGTGTGATCGTGTTGAGCTGGATGATGGTTCCTGCACCCGACAGCGGCATGACCTTGATATCACTCAATGATGCACGCGTTCTCAATACCAGCACCGCGCTGGCCTTTGGTACTGCATCGCTGGCCGCGATCATTTTTGGCCTAGGCAGTTTTTACCTGACACGCGGGCGCGTTGGCGAAGACATGCGCAGCGGCGTGGGCAGCGTGATTGCCGCCAGCCAGATCAGTAATGGTTTGTTTCTGCTGGGTCGCTGGGTCGGCGGCGTGGTGTATATGCTTGCGCTCACCGCCGCGCTGCTTGGCACCACGCTGGTATTGCATCTGATCCGTGGCGATGGCCCGATCGAAATCACCGTCTATCTGCAAATCTACGCATTGATATTGTTGCCGATGATTTTCTTCGGCGTGAGTTGCGCCGTTCTATTCGACAGCTTTGCCTTGTTGATGGGGAAATTCGGCGATGTCGCTTTCTTTTTTATCTGGGTGATGCAATTGGGCATGATGGGCGCCAGCTCAGAAGGTGCGAATAGTCCTTCATCGCTCATGCTGTTTGATCTTTCCGGCTTGGTGGCAGGCTTCGTCGCCATCCAGCAAGTCGTGCACAGCACCAATATCTCGGTGGGTGTCAGTGAATACAACAAGGCATTACCGGCCGTCAGCTTGCCGCATATCGCCTGGTCGTTGCAGATGATTGCGTCTGCGCACGGGCGCAGCCTTGCTCGCAATCCTGCCTTTGCTGCCGGCCGTCTTGAAATTCCATCGCTATTCACCTGACCGCGTAAAAGTCAGTGTGACGCGCGTTCGTCGCTCGCCCATCGCCATGCTCAATGGCTGGCTGCGCCCCTTGTCGCGCTTTGTGCATCCGCTTTTCCGTCTCGCTGGCAAGTTGCCGGGAATGGCCGGACAAGTCGTTGCCGATATTGCGTTGACCTTCGTTACTTCGCCATTGGCGATCGTGTTGTTCGGTTTTTTCGCCATCGCGGCCGCCGTCGCGCAGAGCGCTCAGTTACCGGGCTTGTTGATCGCAGCAGTCGTTTGTTGGGGAGTCCTGACCAGCGACATGAGCACCCGCGACCATGCCGCGAATGCCGAAAATATTGCTGGCACCGCGCATGGCGGCAAGACGCAGCGCTTCCTGCGTCAACTGCTCGCCACCAATGTCATGGGCTTCATGTTCATGGGCGTGATTGCCTTGCGCTGGAGTGTTGACCAACCCCTGCGTGCAGCGGCATTGCTCAGCGGCATTGTTTTCCTGAGCGCCCTGTCGTCGGCATTCGGCCGCCTCTCACGCACGCCCCGCACGTTCATCGCGCTCTTCCTGTTTGCGATGTACATTTCCTTGAACGGCAATCTGCCCATCATGGATATGGTCGGAGTGAAAGGCCTCGCCAATATCGGAACAATGGGTACGCAAATGATGATTGCGGCGGCGGCGATTTTTGTGGGGTATTTTTATAACCGAAAGCAGGCGCAGTAAGAAAACGTAGCCCGGGTCACGCTCCACCGACCCGGGAAATGCACACGGTATGAAACCCGGGTCGATGAAGCGTGACCCGGGCTACGACAATGACAATAAAAAAGGGCTGCTCTCGCAGCCCTTAATGTCGTGTCCGGTTTTTCCCGCTGCCCTTCGCGGTACTCGGTGCCATTTCAACACTCAGACTGAAAGTCCGTTGTTCGTTGCGGGTTCAACGCACCCACACCAATCAACTTGCGAGCAATTTCTTTGCCCTGCTCGTTCTTGATCGTGACCACCAGCGAATATTCCCAATCAAGATCGCTCACCGGATTTCGAAAACTGCCCTCGATATGCAAGGGCGTGTGTCCTTCCGGCATCGGCGCGGCGGTCTTCTCGTCGTAGCGCACATGGTGCCGGCATGCCGGGCATACCGTTGCGCTTTCGAGAATACTTTCCTTGCAGTGCGGGCACTCGCGGAGGGCTCCGGGAGTGCCTGGACGCGGCGTGCTCATGTGCCGGAACCGTGCTCCGTACTACCGTTCTTGTTCGACTTCGGCAGCGCATCGTCTTTCCAACCGAATACGGCCTGGCCACGCATGCGGGCACCGGCGGCTACCGTCATCGAACCGGCTTTTACATCACCGGTAATCACGCCACTGGTTTGCAAATCAACGCGGCTCGCACCTTCAATATTGCCTTCCAATTCACCGGCAATCACCACTTGATTCGCCACCACCGAGCCCGAGAGTTTTGCACCGGCTTCAATCGTCAAATCGCCCTGCACATTCACGTCGCCCTTGAACTTGCCGGCAATGCGAACACTGCCCGCCCCTTCAATCTTGCCCTCAATCGTCAGGTCCGAAGCAATCAGACTTTCCTTCGGCTGTACCTTGGCAGGCGCCGCACTGGTGCTGGAAGAAAAAGTATCACGAGCCGGTGTCGGCTCAGGCGATGGAACCGAATCAAAACGTGCGGGTTCTTTAATATCAGTCATGGGAGTAGGTACCGTTTTGGGAGCAGGAGTATTTTCTTTCCAGAGAGCCATCGTCAGGATCCTGTATAGGTTGGGGGGATTTTGGAGATTAGCAGCAACCCGTTAACTATAACCCCCGCTTAACATCCCTTCCTTCAGCTAACGGACAGGTAGCTGAAGCAGCCCTAAAGATCAAGTGGGACTGACGGAAGTCGGGATGCTCTAAGCCTTACACCACCACCCCGCCATCCACCCGATCTCACCTTTTGCGACACCCCTCCCTTATGCTGAAACCATCCTCCCGAATAAGAAAAGAACCCCATGCCCACCACCACCAGCAAACTCGTCCGCGCCCTCCACTACGCCACCGAACAACATCGCCACCAACGCCGCAAAGACGAAGACGCATCGCCCTACATCAACCACCCCATCAGCCTGCTGCATATCCTCAATGTCGAAGCCGGCATCGAAGACAACGACATCCTCATCGCCGCCCTGCTGCACGACGTTATCGAAGACTGCTCCGGCCCCCATCAAATGCATATCGAACTCCGCCGCCAGGAAATCCGCGAACAATTCGGCGAAACCGTATTGAGCTACGTCGAAGCCGTCACCGACGACAAAGCCCTGCCCAAAGCCAAACGCAAACAAGCCCAGGTCGACCATGCCGCCCATATCCCGCTACGGCGCCAAACTGGTAAAAATCGCCGACAAAACCGCCAACCTCCGCGACATCGCCAGACACCCACCCGCCAAATGGTCACCCGAACGCAAAACCGAATACTTCGCCTGGGCCAAGCAAGTGGTGGATGTGGTGCGTGGGAGTCATGCGGGCTTGGAAGGTTTGTTTGATGAGGCGCATGGGCAGCAATAACATCCCGGCGTAGGACCGACGGAAGTCGGGACGCTCTTGCTCTACGCTTGTAGACGCACTCACGAGTGCGCCCGGATGTCGATCCAATCGACATATCCCCAAAACATGTTCAAAAAACCCGCTTTTATCGATATTTCACGTTCTTATAGCATCAATTTATCAATCTTAAGAACATTTAGTTGCTTATTTGTTCTTATAAGTCTAATTTAGCTCCTTAAGAACGCGGAACCCTTATGGAACGCATCGCCGGAAATTACGTTGCAGGCAGCCTTGCAGGCAGTGCATACCAAGCCTATGTACCCAACCCGTTGCCGCCTGAGCCGCCGCTGGTCTTTGATACCAACCTGGTGGCACAGCTCGAGCGAGCCAACCAATCGCTTGGTCGGCTCGATGGCATGACCCGCATGCTGCCCGATCCGGAATTATTCCTCTATCAATACGTGCGGAAAGAAGCCTTGCTGTCTTCGCAAATTGAAGGCACCCAATCTTCGCTTTCTGATTTGATGTTGTTTGAACTGCACGAATTGCCTGGCGTGCCAATGGATGATGTAGAAGAAGTCTCGAACTATGTCGCCGCTTTGAATCATGGCTTGGAACGACTGCGTGGTGGCTTTCCATTGTCATTACGCCTGTTGCGCGAAATACACGAAATTCTTCTGCGTGGTGGTCGCGGTGCCAACAAAACACCCGGCGAATTTCGGCGTACACAAAACTGGATTGGTGGTCGTACACCCGCTACCGCGAGTTTTGTTCCGCCACCGCCAGAACAACTACAAGTCTGTCTTGATGCCTTCGAGAAATTTCTGCACGAACCGGCAGAAACCATGCCGCCGCTTATTAAAGCAGCCTTGGCACACCTGCAATTTGAAACAATCCATCCATTTAACGACGGTAATGGTCGTCTCGGACGTTTACTGATTGCACTTATCTTGTGCGTTGAAAACGTACTGGCCGAACCAAGCCTGTATTTAAGTTTGTATTTCAAAACCCGCCGCACCGAGTATTACCAACAATTAGATGCCGTGCGGAAAACCGGTAATTGGGAAGCATGGCTCGCATTCTTCTTTGCCGGCGTTGAACAAACCTCAAACCAGGCCGTCGAAACCGCACGTCGCATACTGAACTTATTTGAAGCCGACCGGGCAAAATTCAAAAAGCTCGGCCGCAAGGCAGGCAACGCCTCACGCGTATTCGAACAATTTACCCGCCGTCCATTGCTAAGCGCCTCACAGCTCAGTATTGATCTTGCCCTGCCCACGCCCACTATCCGTCGTGCGCTGGAGGTTCTCAGCGAGTTAAAACTAATCAATGAAATTACCGGTCAACGCCGCAATCGCGTATGGCTTTATCAGGACTATTACGCCATTCTTAGTGAGGGCGCGGGGCCGTTGTGAAAACCTCTCTGCCCTATTTTGGCGAACAATTCGGCGAAACCGTATTGAGCTATGTCGAAGCCGTCACCGACGACAAAACCCTAATGAAAGCCAAACGCAAACAAGCCCAAGTCGACCACGCCGCCCATATTCCCTATCGCGCCAAACTGGTAAAAATCGCCGACAAAACCGCCAACCTCCGCGACATCACGAATCACCCACCCGCCAAATGGTCACCCGAACGCAAAACCGAATACTTCGCCTGGGCAAAGCAAGTGGTGGATATGGTACGTGGGAGTCATGCTGAGTTGGAGGGGTTGTTTGATGAGGCGCATGGGCAGCAAGGCTAGTTCGTCTAATTACTAAAATATCTTTTTGAAGTACGCCGCAATTCGGCTAATCATGTTTTGTTGAATTGCCGAATTTGAGTTTCTATTCAAATTCGACTCTATTTCTGGCCGAATCATGGGACGGCTCTGGATAGATATTTTCCTGTCTTTATTCCGTTCCACGATTTTCTCAACGTCCTTATTTGCCTGAATGCACCAAAACAACAATCTATCGATTGCTTGGCTATCACGATGGACTTTGATCACGTGACCACCCAACTCTGGATGAAAGCTTACAAAATCTACCCACATCCGATTCGTCACCATCATTTGCCCTTGAAGTTGCCATTTATATTGAGATGGCAAACGATTGGATTGAACAGTTTTAAGATGATTGCCTATCTGTGGGCATTTAACTTCAATTAAACCACTAGTCTGAATATAGCCATCTGGCGAAGCCCCAATAAAATCATATTCTTTGTGTAGCTCAAAACTGGCTTCTTGCACTCGAACTCCCAGTTGGCTTTGATACCAACGTATTGCATGGGATTCATATTTAATGCCATGTAGCATCGCGTCGTTCTGGAACGAGTTGGCTCTTACCCCAGTTAATCTTTCTAATGCCAGCGACGAAACATAATTGCGGTATCTCTGGGTTGTAGAACCCGCCATAACATCAGCGAATCGAGAGGCAGTAATTTTGCCTACTCTTGCTTGATACCACTGCGATGTCCTTTGTTCCATATTAAAAAATCCATCCAATGACGGGCGGGTGTTTACTGTTCAATCCCCAATTGTTTATAAAACTCAAGCACAGCGTGATCAACCTTCACGTCATTCATCGAGATGGGTCTAGCTAGCGTTATGCCTTCGATGGTTTTGGCACGCGATAACGCCACATAAGTCTGTCCTTCACAAAATGCACCATTGCCCAAATCGAGGGTTAAGTTCTCAAGCGTCAAGCCTTGAGACTTGTGGATGGTAATTGCCCAACCCAATGCCACAGGCAGTTGCTCAAAGGTTCCAACGACTTCTCGTTCGATCTTTCGCGTTTCATAGTCATAGGTAAATTTATATTTGTACCAAGTGTCTTTTCCCACTATCAGTACATTCTCGCTGCCATGCTTTTTAACGCGAATATGGTCTTCCTCGACTCCAACAACTTCGCCCAAATCACCGTTAATCCATTGCGGCTTTTTATTTTTCAGAAAAATGACTTTCGCGCCTAATTTTAACTCGAGCAGATCCGGCACATTGAGCTTCCACTTATTCGCCGCAAGGCTTCCGGTGGTAACCGCTTCATAGATTTTTGTTGCACCTGGCAGCGCATCAAGTTCGCGTGTGTTGATTGTCTTCGCAGCAGCATTGGTGGGCACCAAATAAATACCTGCGGTAGTGCCACTGGGCTTGTCTCTGAAACAACGTCGATTAAACAAGGCAATGTGTTCCCGAAAATTATCATTCATACGAATATGATTCAGGGCGTCAATAAACTCTACGTCAGACTGCCGTCTTACTTTTGTCAGAGGCACTGGAATAACTTGTTGTTCCTTAAACACATCGGCTGAAAAGAAATGGTGCGTCCGGTACCGGTGTGAAAAATAGATCACTTCCTCCGGACTACTTACCACCGGTGGCAATTGGAGAAGATCGCCAATAAAAATGGTTGGCACACCGCCGAAAGGCAAATTATTACGACGAATGCCTTTCAGCGTATTACTCATCACATCCACTATATTCGGTAACACCATCGACACTTCGTCAATGATCAAATATTTGATGTTTTCAAGCACCAGGCGAGCTTTAGGATTTGGGCGAAAGCTCTCGTCAGGATCAATATGCGTCGGCGGCAGGCCGAATAATGAATGAATGGTATCGCCTTGGACATTTACTGCCGCAATGGCAGTGGGTGCAACCACAGCACAACCTTCAAGTTTTTGGCACAGCCATTGAATTAACGTTGATTTACCAGTGCCCGCTTTGCCAGTCACAAAAATGGATGGACAACCCGCCTGCAATGCCTTGCAAATAAAATCGTATTCAGGCAAGACCTCAATGTCTTCAAGGGGAACTGCGAAAGACGTAAATTTCTTTGTCTGTCTCTTACCAGATTCCGGGATAACTTTTTTCTCGATCTTGGACAAATCACGCGGAACTGGTGCAGTCTCCCCCAAGAGATCGCGAGCCAGCTTGGCAACAGTGTCCCAAATGCTCATGCCGGTCAGTCAATATCCAGAGCAGGTAATGAATTCACGATTTCCATGGTTTCCAAGCTAACTGTGATAACGCGCTGGAAGAGCTCCAGTGGGTATTTGGCATCACCAACGGTTTCAGTAGCCCAAAGGTTGGCGTCATTCACTATGCCGCTGTCTTTGTCGGTTTTCACGCATTGGCGTTCCACTACCCAATCCAGAGCAGGCTTTCCATTCACCACATAGTCGTAAGCTTCCAGCGGGATGCCGGTGAGCGTGATGCGATGGTTATAGATCAGCGTGGTGAGATCTTTGTCTTTACCGTTCTTGCCGTATTTCATTTTTTCTACGCGGTAGTCTTCATCGGTCAAGACGGTTTTGCCCGACACTTCAATTTTAACTGGATAGAGTTCTACGGTTTCGTAATTCAAATGCAGTTCGGCCAGGTCACGCCCGGCTTTGGAGAAATGCCAGAAATCCTTGGCAGTTTTTACGGCGGGGATACGCGGCAGTTCTTTGCTTAGGTTGTCGGCGTAGCGTTCGCGGTAGTCGGGCGAGTGCAGCAAGCCGTATACGTAATAAAACAGATCTTCTTTGGACATGGTTTCACCGGGGTACGCATCGCTGAACTGTTTAAGTCCACTATCGGTGATGGCTTCCTTGCGGGTATAGCTACCTTTGCATGCGACAGACTTAGCATTAGCAAACAGGTCGCCTAAACCATCGAAATCAGTGTTGTCGCTTTCTTCGGCTGACTCATATAAATACAGAGGAAAGCATTGACCTGTATCCAGCACATGAAGATTTGGAAGACTATCCGCAAGCAATGCAGAAAACCCACTTCTCGCACCTACACCACTCACACAAATCACTCTATTCTCAAGAACCTCATTTGGAAAGTAATGTGGCATTAGATGTCTAGTCCAGTTCCAACTTGGATTTGCGAACACCCATTGCTTGGTAAATGGCCTATAGAGACCTACCACTACATCTTCGCTAACAAATGAATGAATCTTGCCCTTCAACAGATCTGACTGAATGTCAGTGGTCCATTTAATTTTCGTTTTATCTCTGTTGATGATGCCATCAATATCAGGACTAGCTATTGGGGATAGACGCTTTACTTCATTATTATAAAAATCAATCATCCCTTCAAGATTTATTTTTAGACTATTCTTGGAATACTGATATACCCATTCATCTCGATTCGTTTTGATTCCCATCGAATATGTGCGAAATAACTTGACAGCACTCTTTTCAGTTTTGCTTCCAAGCATAATGAATTCTGAAAAATCACCCTGTCGCTGCTTAATCCAATCGTTATGCTGATCCGGAACAATTATTTGCCAACCCTTCGTCGCTGTGACGCCAGAAATATCTTGATAATTCGAAAGAATTTTTAACTTATCTAGCTCCTTCAAATCATCGCCAATATCATGGTACAAAATTTTTCCGACCGCTGAGCTATTAGGATTCTTCACAAAAAAAGTTATGGAAATGCCAGTCATACTGCCCCCGCCAAATATATTCTGCCCTTCTTTTGCTTTACCTTTACTCAGCATATTCTTGCGAATATCCCCGCGCAAATTAAACACATAAATTGATGTAAATTCTTCCGCCAAACATCTACGCATGCCATCAGTTGCAGGCTTTTCTAAAAAACTACTTCCTGAAACAAAGCCAACGACGCCGCTCTCGCCTACGCGGTCACTGGCCCAGCGAATAGCTCGAATATATGAATCATATAATTTACTCTTCCCCATTTTTCGCGACGATTTTTCAACGTAAGTCTTGGTGATGCGTTCATCCAAGAATGGATAGCTAACACTCTTATTATCTTCGTCATCTTTATCACCAGATGAATAAGGCGGGTTACCCATGATCACCCGTATATCTAGGGCTTTCTGTTTTTTGCGACGGCCACTATTGTCTACGAGCAACTCGCTGATTAAATCCTCTTTTTCATACATTTGAAATGTGTCTGTCAGGCAGATACCATCAAATGGCTGGTACCTGTCAGCACCCATAATGTCGTGGTAGACCGCTTCAATATTAATAGCCGCTATGTAATACGCCAACAATACGATTTCATTGGCATGTATTTCATTCGCGTACTTGTATGGCAATTGCTCTTTACTGATCAAGCCGCTTTGCAATAAGCGAGTAATAAACGTTCCGGTACCGGTAAACGGATCAATAATATGAACATTATTACTGCCGATGTTTTGCCCAAACTCATCTTGTAAAATACTATTAATGCTATTGATAATAAAATCCACAACAGGAACGGGCGTGTAAACAATTCCCAGCCGCTTTGTCATCTTGGGGAAAGCATTTTTAAAGAACTTGTCATACAGCTCAACTATGATCTTTTGCTTACCTTGGGCGTTATCAATTCCCTCGGCTCGCATTTTCACACTGTCATAAAATTTATTTAGAGTGTCGACTTCTTTTTCAAGATGATGCTCCTGCAAAACGTTAAGTACGGCCTGCATGGCACATGACATTGGGTTGTTCTTTGCGAAGTCATAGTCACTAAACAGGGCATCAAATACTGGCTTAGTAATTAAATGCTGGGCCAGCATTTCAATGACCTCATCATCGGTGATACTGTCATTCAAGTCATCGCGCAACTCGTTGGCAAAAGCCTTAAATGCCGCAATTTCTTTTTCGTTATTTTCCTCACCCACAATGGCGGTGATTCTGTTGATGTGGGTTCTGGCGATCTTGGCTATATCTTTCGCCCAATCTTCCCAGTGACTGCGATTGCCGCATTTCTGGACTACCTTGGCATAGATAGCACGCTCAATTTCACCTACTTCAAAGCGTATGGGCATTTGCTCACCTAACCCATAACCGCCCTGATCTTCACCAATGCCGTATTTTCCTTTGCCGGTTTCCTTCGGTTTCTTGTTGTTTTTATCTGCTTTCTTATTAACTTTATCGGTAACTGCAATAACTTCCATCTTGCTTCGGTCTTGCCCGATCAAATCCAATTTATTGATTAGTGCATCGAAGCGGTCGTCATGCGAACGAAGCGCCTGCAATACCTGCCAGACCACTTTGTAGGTTTTGTTGTCGTTTAAGGCTTCATGTGGCTCGACGCCAGCAGGAATCACCACTGGCAAAATCACGTAGCCGCGCTTCTTTCCTTCTGCATTCCGCATTACGCGACCAACTGATTGCACAACATCAACCTGCGAGTTTCTTGGTGTCAAAAACAGCACGGCATCCAAGGCGGGCACATCCACTCCTTCAGACAGGCAGCGAACATTACTGAGAATGCGGCAGGTGTTTTCTGGTGGCTCGGCCTTGAGCCAATTCAGTTTTTCTTCCTTGGCGCTGGCATTCATGCTGCCATCCACATGCTCGGCCTCGCATGCTAAAGGCCGCATGTTCTCGTCGGCTTCTTTTTCTTGCTCCTGATAGGCTTCAACCACCGCCTGAAACATGGAAGCAATGTTTTTAGAGCTGACCTTGTGAGTTTTTGCGTCTTTCTGATATTCGATAACCTGACAAAACGCCACGGCACGGCGCATCGCCTCGTTGTCATCCACTAGATCTTCTTGAGTGCCTTGTTTGCTGAGTGCTTTCCAGCAACCGATGATCTTTGCCGCATCGTCCACCTTGATCTGGTTATTTTCATCGGACAACAAAGATTGCAGGCGTTTATTGACGTGCATTTCATCAATAGCCAACACCAAAACTTTGTAATCCACCAACAGCTTGCGACTGACGGCTTCTGAAAAGGTAATGACATACAGGTCTTTGCCATACCACTCTTCTTTATTCATGCCATAGAGCATGGCATTGTCTTTTTCAGCTTGAGCTTCTGCTACATCGCTATAAATTCGCGGCGTTGCCGTCATGTAGAGCCGCTTTGAAGCCTTAATAAACTCCTTGTCATGCACTTTGACGAAATTGCTCTCGTCTTCTTTATCGAACGTGGCGCCGGTAGTACGATGCGCCTCATCGCAAATAATCAGATCAAAGTCGGCCAGATCATGCTGCTGTTGCGCTTTGCTGATGACGTCAATGGAATGATAGGTACTAAAAACCACACTCATGTGCTGGGCATCGTGCCGCTTTGCCATTTCCAGCGCCAGACGGCCTGGTTCAGTGGTAGCGGGATATCGCAGTTCATGTGCAAAGGTTTGCACCACATCATCATCTTTCTTGCGCTTGTTGCCGACATCGCTATCGGAGCAAACCGCAAAGCTATGGAGAGGCGTGGCGCTTTCCTGCGTCCATTCGGTAAGCGTTTGGGACAACAATGAGAGACTTGGCACAAGAAACAGAACTCGCTTGCCCTTGCCTGCCAGTTCCTCGGCAATCTTCAGACTGGTAAAGGTCTTACCGGTACCGCAGGCCATGATCATCTTGCCCCGGTCGGCTTCCTTCAAACCGGCCCTTACTGAGACCAAGGCTGCTTCCTGATGTTCACGCAGCTTTTTCTTTTCTCTTAGGACTGGCGCTTTCTTCGGCTGGAACTTGGCCCAGTCAATCTGGCTGTTCTCCAGATCATGCATATCGATCTTGGTAACCGGCGGCTGCTGACCTTGCAGAGCATGCTCAGCATGCTCACCCCAGTTGTTGGTCGTTGTGATGATGACGCGATGGATAAAGGGCTTTTTACCCGAGGCAGTAAAGAAGCTATCGATGTCGGCCTTCTGAACTTTGTAGTCTTCCGCGTAAAACTTGCACTGAATAGCGTGGAATTCGTCTGTGCCCTGAGTTTTCGCTACGAGGTCAATCCCGGTATCCCGCTTATCCAAACCTTGAAGCTTTGCCCAGTCTCCATAAGACCAGACGTCACTGTAAAGATCCCGATAGGTCGCTTCATTACGCAGGTACTGAACACAAAGCTCTTCAAAATAAGTGCCTTTCTCGCGCTCGGTAACAGAGGCATTGCGGAAAGTGGCAAGTAGAGAATACAGAGGTGACATCAGACATCCTTGTTTTCGGGTTGAACACTGGCGGTGAGCGTCAGTTGCAGCAAGGCTAGCCTTGGTGGCGAGCCTGCCAAGGATGCATTATCCATGCGACAAGAGCGAGTGTCAGCTGGGCATTTACCCAATTCACGTTTCGGCATGGCGAATATGGCCTGATTTCGTGACGAAACTCGTATTCGAGCCTATGCGGCTTGGCAAGGTAGACTTTTGCAGGTCTACTTGCTGACATCATAAATTTAAGCAGTCATCCCATGGCGAAATTGAATTTCAAAGCGTGCTTTAAAAGTTACGGCGCATCAATAAAAAATCCAATGTGGGCAGTCTCGGCGCAAGCAGAAGATGGCTCCATTGTTATTAGTTGCTGGGAGGCTTACATGAGCAGGCCCGACAAAGACACATTGCGCTACACCGATACTTTGTCGCGTTGGGACGGAAATGCCAATGGAAATAGCTTGTTAAGAAGCCATCTGGAACTTGCTAAAGACAAGGCTTTGCCTATCCGTTTGATAATTGCAAAGGCAAGCGACATGGGGCCGGTGAATGCAGGGGTGGATGCCAGTGAAATACCAAAGACCTTTCATACCAAGCCCGAGGTAATCGGGTCCTTGGTTAGCTTTGATGGTGACAAGTTTGTTATTGACTTCAGAAGGATTTACTCGTTGCCGAACAAATAGTATTAATTAATCTCATTTTTTACGAACTTGCATAAATTCGAAAGGAACCCCCATGAAAAGCAAGGAACCAAAGAATACAGAGCCTGCCTTTTGGGGCATACATGGAGGCCGGACCGGCGATGCAGATTCACTCTTTCTGAAGAAGAATTGTATCGGCCTTGGCTGGAAGGATATGGGTGATCTATCAAAGTTAGGTGCGAGTCGCGACTCTTTTAAACAGCACTACGCTAAGGTTTATCCTGACATCAAGGGCCAAGCAATAGCGACAAGTGCTGGCATGCCGTATCGCTTTGTGCATGAAATGAAAGTTGGCGACTTTGTTGCATACCCATCAAAACTAGATAAACAAATCCACATAGGGCGTATAGATGGCGAGTATTCCCACGCTGCAGGCGAGATTTATCCAAACAGAAGAAAGGTAACCTGGCTGAAACATATACCACGCCTGCACTTTACTCAAGGTGCATTGCACGAAATTGGCTCGGCACTCGCACTTTTCCAGATCAAGAATTTCGTGGAAGAATACAGAACGTTCTTGCAAGCAAAAAGTGATTCCGCCACGCCCATTTCGGAAGATACTACTGTCGCAATGGTTGCAGAAGAGATCGATGACAACACCCGTGACTTCGTATTAAAAACACTCTCGCAAGATCTCAAAGGGCTTCCGTTAGAAGGATTCGTGGTACACCTGCTTCAATGCATGGGGTATCACGCAAGATTGACACGCAGAAACGAACCTAGCGTTGACGTGATAGCACATAAAGATCAACTAGGCATTGAGCCGCCAATTATCAAAGTTCAAGTCAAAAGCAGCGCGGGAACTGCCACCGACAAAGACGTATCTGCGCTGTATGGAAAGATATCGTCCGGCGAATTCGGACTGTTCATTACACTCGGCACGTTTAGCCCTGCATCTCGTACCTTTGAACAAGGAAAGTCGAACCTTAGGTTAATCGATGGAGATGAATTGGTGAGCTTAATTTTTGAACACTATGAACAATTCGACTCGCAGCATAAGGGTATGTTGCCACTCAGAAGAGTCTATGTGCCACTTTCTATTACATGACTTCATTCATACGAGGCAAATTCGATGCCCACCCCCACCGAAAAACAAGACCCCAACATCAACTGGCAAGACCTAAGCTTCCGCCGCCGGTCTCGCATATCCGAGAGCTCGGGTAATGACCCTCGTTTTGTCATTGGCTTAGTGGTATTTGTGTCGGTTGCCCTGCTCTTCCCTTGGTATGCGTATGAGGTAGTGATGTATTCGCTGGAGCGGGATGCGACGAAGGCGTTGAATCACTTCGGTATCGAAACGCAGAAACAGATGGATGCTTCGAACAAGGAAGCCGAAAGACGACACAGCGCCGCTCTGGAGTTTCAGCAGAGACAACGCGTTGCCGGTGTGCGGGTGATGGGTGTGAGTTCCGGTGGTGATTTGCCGACGGTGCTGGTGTCACTGGGTAATTCGAATACGTATGAAGCCGAGCGGACTATCTGCCAGCAGGCAGGTGCATGGTTGAAAAGAAATGTTTCGGGCATGACATTACGATTGCAACGGCATCGGGGGAATCAGCCGGCGGCGGATGCGGGGGAGATTACCTGCCCGTAGGGGCGCTTGCTTGCTGCGCCCTAACGCCGCGATAAAGTCTGGGCGCGGCAAGCAGGCGCCCCTACGTTGATGTAACGTGCAATTTGGGCGCGGCAAGCAGGCGCCCCTACGAGAAGGATTTATCCATGAAACCACGCACCAACGGCAATAACGAATCTCGAAGACGGCCAACGCCGGTTGGCGGTGTTGATTGATGCGGACAACGCGCAGGCCAGCATTATCGAGGGCTTGCTGGCGGAGATTGCCCGTTACGGGGTGGCGAGTGTGAAGCGGATTTATGGTGACTGGACTTCTTCGCATGCCAATAGCTGGAAGAATTCGTTGTTGAAGCATTCGATCAATCCGGTGCAGCAGTTCCCCTACACCACCGGCAAGAATGCGACCGATAGCACGATGATTATTGATGCGATGGATTTGATGTACACGGGGCGTTTTGACGGGTTCTGCATTGTGTCGAGCGATAGCGATTTTACGCGGCTGGCGCAGCGTTTGCGGGAAGAAGGTTTGATGGTGTTCGGTTTTGGCGAGAAGAAAACGCCGGAGTCCTTCGTGGCGGCGTGCGACAAGTTTGTATATACGGAAGTGTTGCGGCCCGAGGTAACAACGCCTGCGATTCCGGTAGCGGCGAAACCTGCGGCGGCCAATAAAACGGCAAAGCCTACGGCGGCGAAAGCGGCACCCGCCAAAGCGGTGGAAGCCACGCCTGCGAAACCGGTGGCCGCGGTGTTGCCGATCAAATTGATTCGCCAGGCGATTGAAGAAGAGTCCGATGAAAACGGCTGGGCGCATTTGAGTGCGGTGGGTTCCTACCTGACCAAGATCCGCCCGGATTTCGACCCGCGTTTGTACGGCCACGCGAAACTGAGCAATTTGTTCAAGAAGAATTCACAATATTTTTCGGTGGAAGAACGCGCGGTCGCGGGGACATCATCGAAAGTATTTTATGTGAAGGTGGTTTGATGTAGGGTAGCGTACTTCGGGTGCAGCAAGCAGCGCCCCCATGCATCCAATCGCTGGTGAACCAGCTCCCACAGAACAGTGCGAGAGCGTAGGGCCCAAGGACCCCTCCTACAGCGCTGTTCAGGCTGCCTTGTTTTCTTTTGCGGTGAATGCGGCTTGTATATCCCGCGTGGTCGCACCGGTTGCGATAAGGGCACGCAAGATGAGGTCGAGCGAGATTGACGAGTCACCCGCCTCGATTTTGGCGATGCGCGACTGGCTGGATTTCATCCGCAGGGCAAGATCCATTTGCGATATGTTTCGTTTAATACGGGATTTCTTGACTGCACTCATCAGCGACCATTTGATGGCGACGAGTTTCGATTCTTCCTCGCTTAATTGCAGAAAATCGGCGGCATTGCCGACTTTCCAGCCGGCGGCTTTCAGGCGTTTTAATTTATCGGTTTTCATGGCGTGCCTTATCAAATCGATTTATAACTTTTCAATCTTGCTTTGCTTACATCAATCACTGGCTGCGGCGTTTGATTGCTTGTTTTGGAAAAAACTTCAAGGATGACAATGGCGTCCGGTTCGATGCAATACATGATTCGCCAACTATTGCTTTGATCCTGAAGCCTCAGTTCATGACACCCGCGGCCGATAACGGGCATCGGCCTTGAATGCGGCATCGATAAATTGACCCCTTCCTGCAACTGCCTGAGTAAAACACCAGCCTCTATCCTTGCAATGGGTGAAAATGGCGGCGTCTTGATTTCACCATGCATCCAAACCAATGGCTTTGGATGCTTAGCCACGGCGATCACTATATGTCGGATTCGACATATTTGCAAACAGGTGAATCAATAACAATTCATCGGTAGATGGCCATTTCATGCCTCAAGTGTTTCATTGCGCCGGCGATATAAATGTAGGGAATAATTTCTCTGTGCCGTAGGGTTTTCGGTGAAAATGGGGCAAATGCAAATGCAGACGAAAGACGTCGGGCCCGAGGGCCCTCCTACGGAGTGAGAGGGTTTCGCAGGTTTTTCGCGTATGAAGGCGCTCCTACGGGGGCGAGATGCAGGCAATAGGCAAATGACTGACATGTAGTTACTCTTGCCCGAATGACCACTGATCCAAAAGAACTCCCTTTCGTTGCCGAATGTAAAACGCTGCCTTACAACGCGGCGTTCGGATGGTTGCGGGCGGGTTGGAAGGATTTGTGCCGGGTACCAAGAATCACGTTAATTTATGGCGTGCTGATTTTTATCGTCAGTTGGGGTGTATCGGTGTTTGCCTGGTGGCTGGGGAAATTCGCGTTGCTGGCCACCCTGCTCTCGGGGTTTATCTACATCGCGCCGATGTTGGCGGTGGGTTTGCATTCGGTGAGCAAGGATATCGAGGACGGGCAGAAGGCGAGCTTCCGGCGGTCGACGCGTTACATGGTGAAGGCGATTGGCGATGGCGGCGTGTATGCCTTGATGCTGCTGGTAATTCTTTTTATCTGGTCGCGCTCGGGCATGATGTTGTACGCGTTTTTTCCGGTGGAAGAAGGCGACCGTGAAGTATTGATGGAATTTCTTGCGGTCGGCAGTTTGATCGGCACGGTATTTGCAACTTTGGTATTCGCGAGCGCTGCGTTCTCGCTGCCGATGATCGTGGACAAGCAAACCGATATGGTGACGGCGTGTTTGTCGAGCGTGCATGCGGTGCTGCGCAACAAGCCGGCGATGTTGGTCTGGGCGATATGCATCGTGGTGCTGACGGCGATTGGGTTTGCGACCGGGTTTATTGGCTTCGTAATCATCATGCCCTGGCTGGCGTTTTCGGCATGGCATGCGTATCGCGCAACGGTACTCAGTTTGCCGTGGCCGGAACGAATTGATCCGGAAAAATAAATCCACCGAGGCGAAATGCTATCCGCTATTTCTTGACGGGATGCCGATAGATCAAATCAAAACCCGGTTGCCAGGTTTTACCTTCATCGTCGGAGGTTTCACCCATTTGTTCGACGCTACCATCCGCATGCGGCGTGTAGGTCATCCGCGTAATTTGGTTCGGCTTGCCCGGTTGCGGCCAAACGCCCTGGATCACCATGGCCTTGCCGTTCCAACTGCCGGTGAAATCGGCAAAGCCGCCGGAGGAATCGAGCCAGGTTTGCCGCCACGTTTTTTGTTCGGGATTGTAGGCATTCAAGCTGCCGCCGGGGCCGCCTTGCAGGGGCATCCAGTTTTCACGGACGGCGCAACCCATGTAGAGTTTTTCGATCAGGCTGTCGGCGACTTTTTGTTTGGGTTGTTTGGCCGGAAAAACTTCCCATTGCCCCACCCAGAAATCGAACTGTTTGCTTTCGGCAGAGGTGCAACCCGGCGGCGGGCCCGATGGCGCCGGAGGTGGCGCCGGTGTTTGCGCGAACGCTATTCCGGATGCAAGCAATAATAAGGATGTAAGGGTGGCTTTCCCGATCATGGCGCTATCTCCCAACAGTTTGATTTGCTGTTGGGAGCTTAGCGTATTAGGCGATGAAGTTCACGGATGTTCGCTGCGTGCCTTGATGATGATATCAATCATGTCGGAGCCGCCGCTGGCGATGTTTTCATCACTGTTCTGTCCGCTTTGTACGGCGACAACGCTCGGATAATTTTCACCGGACCACCAAGCGAAGAATGATCCGCCCGATTGACCGGGCCACACGTCGCCCTGATGAAAAATGCGCGTGTGGGCTTCGCGGTCCCAGAACGAGCCATCCATCGAAATATCGCGTTGATACGATGGTCGCTGTCCGCTGGCCAGATCACCAGGATAGCCGATGTGACGCCAGTAGGGTTCGTCATCCCAATCGTCGCTCCAACTGCGGCCACCCATCCAGCCCGTCGTGTCACCCATTCGCCGATCGAGCACGACAACGACGTAATCATATTGTTCTTCATCGCGCGAGAGACCATCGCTGCCGTCCACTTTATTGTAGAAATAAACGCGGGTGCCCCAGGCTTCGCCAAATGGCGCGCTGCCATCGAAATAGGAAGGCGTGAATTTTACCCAACCCGCCGTGCCGTCGCTCTTCCATTGGATGGCGTGGCTGCAAGTCAGCAAATGGCGCGGACCGACCATCGTGCCAGAAGCTTGGCCGGCGGGCGTATCTACCCTCCCTGTCGTGCACCAGGGAAAGGCAGTGTCCTGAAATAGATAGCGATTGTCAGGTGCGAAAATCGTCGTCGGTTCGTTGTTCCCGCGCTTCAGTTTCACCATGCCGTGGATACGAGGTTTTGCCACCAAATCGCGATCCAGCTTTCCGGGCGATGGCTGCAATGCGAGGTGATCTGGCAGGAAACCTTTGTATTCGCGAAATTCCGGACGTTCACCTTTCTTGCGACGCGGTCTTGCGATTGGCGTGAGCTCGGGGCCTTTCGGAAAGGCATGAACACCTAATTGCGATGCGTCCATTTCGATATTGAGCCAGTTGCCGGTTTTATCCTTACTGGCAACGGCCCGAGTATCGGCAACCGCTTTGCTAAGGGGAATTCTGCGTTCGTACTTTCCGTCGAATTTTTTTAGCGCCGCACGCGGGGGGATTGCTTTCAGCAATTGCCGTTCGGTCAAGGGCGACTTGATTTCCGTTGTGGTTTCTCTTTTCTTTACCGTTTTCTTGCTGGTTTTTTTGGTAGCCATTTTCGTATTCCATGAAGTGATTGGTTGAAAATATTTTTTCCGATAGGTTTTTCATTGCGCAGGAAAACGCTTGCAACTTTTCAGTGGCAAATCGTTTTTCGAAGGTAAAACCCAACTCCCAAGATCAATGTCGGGCACAGAAGCGCGAAATCGCTATTTTGTTTTGGTGGCAATGCGCTCGATTTGCACGCCCATGGTGCTGACCTGCTTTTGCAGCTTCAGAACCGCTTTCAGGATTTCTTCCAGCTCCAAATGTCCGAAACCCGATTCGGGTGGTGTAATGCCGACGGCAACCGTGCTGGTGCCGGCACTCACACCACCGGTTCCCGTACCACCATCGCCCGTGCCGGGGCTGACGCCACCGCCTCCTCCGCCACCGCCGTCATTGGTGCCGCCGTCGTTAACTCCAACGGCAACCGTGCTGACACCTGGGCCTCCAGTACCGCCGCCTCCACCACCGCCTGTGCCACCTCCCACGCCTTGCAGCACGTCGCCGTATTGGCGAAAAATTTCGACCAGCACGAGCGGTGTTTTTTCGAGATCAATAATCTTGCCGTATTTTTTTCTGATTTCGGCGACGGCCGCCGTGACTCTTTTTTGCGTAGCCATGCTGCATTCCTTTTGTTGGGGGGATAAATACTTAGATACGGAATTTTTTCTGTCTGAGCCAAGTCACCAAAGTGGTTTTTTTGCCTTTCAGCAAAGGCATGCTGGAATGGATCATTCGATGATTGCTGTCGCCGTTGGCAAACAGGTTGTTCCAGATCACTAACCTGCCCGCTTTCGCCTTTACATGCCGATCAATGGCACGAAAATGCGTGCCACCGCCTTTTTCCGGCGTAGTGAGATACAGCAGGAAAGTGAAAATGCGATCACCGGAATAATGCGTGTCCCAGTAACCGGAATCCATGTGGTAATAGAATTCGCCGCCCTGCGGATAATCGGTGGCCTGCCAGGTTTCGAGATGATCTTTTTCCATCTTCACCAACTGCTGCAGGCGCGATTCAAGCTGCGCCATTTTCTCCTGCAACTCGTCGCTGAAAAAACGTTGTTGTGCGGTTTCGCTGACACGCAAGGGGCTAAGCACATCGCGCCGCACTCCATCCTTGTGCAACATGTACGTCAGACTAGGGCGCCAAAGGGCGAATTGGAGATCACTGAGTATGAAATCGATTTCTTCGGGGGAAAGAAAATCGTCGACGATCATCACATCGTCTTCTACAAGGTTCAGGGAGCAGATCGGGTTGCGTGTCATAAGAAGCCTTGCGGGGGAAAGGCATATGCCGATTAAACCAGACGAATCCGTTACGGAATTCGTCTCCCGCAGGATGAAATACCCCTGCGCATATCATCCAACGCAGAGCAAGTTTGGAAGCGGACAAAATATTTCAGCGGAATTAATTCGTAAGATTTCTTTGACAAAACTAAATCGAAAAAAACGATTTGATATAGGAATTATTCCACTTTTCTCATTTTTATTGACCGGATTTTTCGTTAATCGCGTTCTGAAATGGCGTGCAAGAAAAATGACCACCCTCGAAGAAAGCGATTTAGTCTGAACGCACGCGCCACGCTTCCGTCAACGAGATAAGCCCCTTTCTTGCGAGGGCGACGGCGGCCTGCGTGATGGGGATCATGCCCTCTTCCACTGCCACGCTATGGATTACGTCGGCCTGTGCACCCGGCGTAATCAGGGCTTGCAGGCGCGGGGTCATCAGCATCAACTCATAAACGGCCTGGCGCTTATGTACACCCAATCCATCGCAATGCGAACAACCGGTGCCGCTGTAAAACACTTCATCCCGTTCAACACCGAGGATGCTGCGAATATGCGGGTCGACAATTTCGGGTTGGCGACAATGTTGGCAGGTCAAACGAATCAGGCGCTGCGACATCACCGCCAGTAATGACGCACGCAGTAGGTAGGCCTCGACCCCGAGATCGAGCAATCGGGTGACCGTAGTGGCAGCCGTATTGGTATGCAAGGTGCTCAATAACAGATGACCGGTGAGCGCACTTTCAATCGCGATGCCTGCGGTTTCCCGATCACGGATTTCACCGACCATGATCACATCGGGATCGTGCCGCAGAAAATTTCGCATGGCACTGGCAAAGGTAAAACCGGCTGCACGATTCACCTGCATTTGCTGGATGTCCTCGATATAAAACTCGACCGGATCTTCGATGGTGAGGATATTGATGCGCTGCTTTCGCATCTCCAGCAGCATGGCGTAAAGCGTGGTCGATTTTCCGCAGCCGGTCGGACCCGTAGTCAGGAACATGCCATGGCTGCGTTGCATGATGTCTTGCACCCGAACATGATCTTCATTGCTCAGGCCAAGTTGATCCAGGCTCCACAAGCTTTCATTGGTGTCGAGCAATCTCACCACCACGCTTTCGCCGAATACCGCTGGCAGGACCGACACGCGCAGATCGACTTTTCTGCCGTCATCCAGCACAAAGGTCGTGCGACCATCCTGCGGCTTGCGATGTTCTGCCAGATTGATGGCGGCGATCACTTTTATCCGGCTGACAATGGCCGGTTGCAAGATGCGGATGAACTGGCGCACGGAAACCAGCTCGTCATCAATTCGAAAAAGTGCTTCCAATCCATGTTGACCAGGGCGCAAATGGATATCGGACGCTCGCCTGGAAACTGCCTCGGCAATCAGATCGCCAACAATGCGCACGATGGGTTTTTCCCGCGAGAGTTTTTCGATATCCGATTCGCTGTGGACGCTTTGTATATTCGGATCGAGCCCGAGCTGGCGGGACACCAGCAAGTCTTCCTGTCGGTCATACAATCGGGCAATCGCCTCGCGCATATCGCGCGACGTCACCACGACCGGCATCACGCGTTCGTTGAACAGGAAATTCAGCGTGGTAAGGGCATCTTCGTTATCGGGTTTTTCCATTGCAATGACGACACGGCCCTGGTTTGCCAGCAAAGGCAAGGCACGCAAACGCCTGACATCCTGAGCCGGCAGCAAGGCAAGCGCTTTCGGCTCAGGACTTAGATCGGCCATTTGTACCAATGGAATATTGAGGCTCACGGCGAGCTGAAATGCTTTCGGATCGGCATCAGGATCTTCTGTCAGCCACTCTGCCCAACTGATTTGCCGCCCAGGATTGACGTCTTTCCCCTGCCCCAGATATTGCAGCAAGCCCTCGCCGGTTTTGATCAGCAAGACCGAAGGTTCTAGATTGACAACAGCTTCATTGAGCTTGGTCATGAGGTCATTCCCGGGATTTCAGGCATTATTGCCAAGCTTCCGACGGCCAGATTTGTCTTGAATCAAAAGTTGACTACTTGTAACAAATGCCGTCGACCACAGCTCGCGAAAGAGTAAAATCGGTGATCAGTGACTACCACCCATGGATCGGGATATGAAAATTGCTTATGCCAGCCCGTTTGATACAGGTAATGTAGATGCCTGGTCAGGAATTGTTACCCACATCCTCCTGAGCCTGCAAAATGAAGGCTTCGAACTTGAAACCATCGATAAACTCAAGCCGGCTTATGCCATACGGGCAAAGCTGAAGAAATTTTTTTATTCGGGAATTCTTTCAAAAAAATATCTCCGTGAAAGAGAACCGAAACTGTTGCGTCATTACGCCAGGCAGGTTGGCGAGGCCTTGGCAAAAAGTGATTGCGACGTCGTTTTCAGCCCGGGCTATCCCGCCGTGGCTTATCTGAAAACCGACAAGCCGATTGTATTCTGGGCCGATGCCACTTTTGCCGGCTTGCTGGATTTTTATCCGTCTTTCAGCAATCTGTGTGACGAATCCATTCGAAAAGGAAACGCCATCGAACAAGAGGCCTTGTCGAATTGTCGTTTGGCGATTTTCAGTTCGGAATGGGCGGCAAGATCGGCCATTGAGAATTACGAGATTGATCCGGCAAAAATAAGAGTCCTGCCATTTGCCGCCAATATACGTTGCGACCGTAGTGAAGCTGACATCGAAAAACTCGTCCGGCAGAAGAACGGCGATGTCTGCCGCCTTCTTTTCCTTGGCGTGGATTGGGTTCGCAAAGGCGGTGATATCGCGCTCGAGGTCGCAAGACGCTTGAATGCCCGCGGCATCAAGACCGAGCTGCACATCGTTGGTTGCGAGCCCGCGATGCCCATGCCTGACTTTGTGATTCGGCACGGTTTCATTTCAAAAAATACCGATGAAGGGCGCGCCAGACTCGATGCGTTGTTTTCATCATCGCACTTCCTGATTCTTCCGACGCGTGCCGAATGTTTTGGCATTGTGTTCGCCGAGGCCAGCTCGTTCGGTTTGCCATCGCTTGCCAGTAATGTCGGTGGAATTCCATCGGCGATCCATGAAGGAAAGAATGGCCACATGTTTGCACTCGATACCGACCCCGACGAATATTGCGACTGTATTGCAAGTCTGATGACTTCACCGGAAGCTTATCGCGCACTGGCCATGTCCTCGTTTGCGGAATATACGAACCGGCTTAACTGGACGACGATAGGCAAGCAACTAGCGACTTTTTTGCGTAATCTATGATGCGCGTTATGGGTTAACCGGCAAGACTCCGAACTTGCCTATACAGGAGTTTCCAATGAATGACAGTCAGCCCGGCGACATCGTGATCGCAAAATTCAATCCCTTGATTCGTCCCTATCTTGTCTTTCAGATCGGCATGACCATGGCAGCCACCATCGTCGCTTTGCCCTTGGCATTGATCTGGTTTCTGGGCGTTGGCCAGTGGTGGGCGCGCCATTATTTCGATAAATTGCATTGTGAAATCAGCGATATCGAAATCCGTTTTCGCAAGGGCATTCTATTCCAGATTGAAAAAACCATTCCGCTGGAAAATATCCAGGATGTGACCTTTATCGAAGGTCCGCTGCTGAAGCATTTTCATTTGAGCATACTGAAATTCGAAACCGCCGGGCAAAGCGCACATCAGGCGCATGACATGCAATTTGTCGGCATCATCGATGCCCATGATTTTCGCCAGCTGATCCTGCAAAGACGGCAGGCGGTTCGAAACAGGATGCAGCCACAAAAGGCGGCAACGGGCATGGCTGCCGATGGCGAGCAATTGGCGGTGCTGCAGGCGATCAAGCTGCAACTGGATGAAATTACCGCGTTGCTGCGTGACAAAAACTAGGTTCCTGCCCTTTTCAACCGGCCTGAAACTTTAGACATCGCAGGATTTGATTTTCTTCGGCAATTGCTCAGCCAGGAAATCAATGAATACACGGACCGCAGGTAGCAGGCCACGACGTGAGGGGAATACGGCATGGCAGATTCCCAGCGGCAGACTCCATTCCGGCAAGACTTTCTGCAACTTGCCCGATTTCAGGTCTTCGCTGCAAATGATTTGCGGCAATAACGCAATACCAATTCCCCTGAGTGCAGCCTCGTGCAGCAAGGAAAAACTGAGCGCCATCAGCGAAGGATTGATTTCCACTTTCTCGACCGCGCCATTGCCGTCGTGATGCAGTTCCCAGCGTTGCCGTGCCTCGTCTTCATTCATGCTCAATGTGGTGTGCGTGCCCAATTCCTGCGGGTGCTGCGGCATGCCATTGCGTTTCAAATAATCCGGGCTGGCGACAAGCAATTCATGGAAATTGCCGAAACGTTTCAAAATGAAATCGGCATCGGTGGCCAATGAATTGCGAACACGCAGGGCAATATCGAAACCTTCGTTGATAACATCGACACGGCGATTGCTGACATGCAATTGCACTTTCACTTTCGGGAACTGAAGCATGAACTCGGGGATGAGCTTGCTCAGGATATCTTCGGCCAGCAATACCGGCGCACTGACTTTGATAATGCCGCGTGGCTCGGCACTCACCCGATCAACGACTTCACGTGCGGCCTGTGCCTCGGCCAGCATGCTCTGGGCATGACGATAGACATTCTGGCCTACATCGGTTACTGAAAACTTGCGGGTTGACCGTTGCAGCAAGCGAACACCGAGATCAGTTTCAAGCTGCGTGATGCGACGACTCAAACGCGATTTTGGAATACCGAGCGCACGTTCCGCCGCGGCATAGCCGCCATGTTCGACGACGACGGCGAAGAATTGCAAATCGTTCAAGTCGGGATATTTCAAGCGATCACTTCCATGCCGTTCATGTAGCGACGAAGCACTTCCGGCACGGTAATCGAGCCGTCGGCATTCTGGTAGTTCTCCATCACGGCAACCAGACAACGGCCGACCGCAACGCCGGAACCATTCAGGGTATGCACCAATTCCGGTTTGCCGGTGGCCGGATTACGCCAGCGTGCCTGCATGCGACGCGCCTGGAAATCACCGCAGTTGGAAATTGAACTGATTTCGCGGTAGGTATTCTGACCGGGCAGCCACACTTCCAGATCGTGCGTCTTGATCGCGGCAAAGCCCATGTCGCCCGTGCACAACAATAAACGACGATAAGGCAGACCAAGTTTTTCCAGCACGGTTTCGGCATGGCGAGTCATCGCATCGTGAACGGCAAAGCTTTCTTCCGGACGCGCAATCGCGACCAATTCCACTTTTTCGAATTGATGCTGGCGAATCATGCCGCGGACGTCTTTGCCATAGCTGCCGGCTTCGGCCCGGAAGCACGAGGTATGTGCCGTCATCATCATCGGCAATTTGGCATCGTCGATGATTTCATCGCGCACCAGATTGGTCAGTGACACTTCCGAAGTGGGAATCAGATAACGCTTGCTGTCGCCGACCATGGTGCTGAATAAATCTTCTTCGAACTTCGGCAGCTGCGTGGTGCCCAGCATCGACTCGGCATTGACGATCAGCGGCGTATTCATCTCGGTGTAGCCATGTTCGTCGGTATGCAAATCAAGCATGAATTGCGCCAATGCACGATGCAGACGTGCGAGCTGTCCACGCAAAACGGTAAAGCGCGAGCCGGACAATTTTGCACCAGCTTCGGCATCGAGCCAGTTATGGCGTTCACCCAATGCAATATGGTCTTTTATGTCGAAATCGAAAACGCGCGGCGTACCGAATATTTTCAATTCGACGTTTTGGCTTTCATCGCTGCCGATGGCGACCGATTCATGCGGGATATTGGGAATATTCAACGCGATATGTTCGATCTTCGCCTGCACTTCCTGCAGACGCGATTCGGAGGCTTTCAATTCATCGGCGTAAGCCGCCACTTCTGCCATCAAGGGAGCCACATCCTCGCCCTTGGCTTTCGCCTGCCCGATCGACTTGGAACGGGTATTGCGAAGATTCTGCAATTCCTGGGTACGAGTCTGGATTTGCTTGCGTTCGGTTTCCAGCGATTCAATCGCTGCGACATCCAGCTCAAAACCACGCGTAGCTTTCAAACGGGCCGCCGTATCAGCAAGGGAATTACGAAGTAACTGGGGGTCTAACATGGAATATTCCAGAAATGAAACAAGATGCAACATTATCGCTGGGTTAGAGCTATGGGTGCAACGGCATATTTTGACCCGTAGGAGCGTCCTTTAGGCGCGACAATCCTCGTGGTTTATCGCGCCTAAAGGACGCTTCTACGGTGGGTGGATCTATCCGTGTTTGCGCGGCCCAGGAAAAAACATATTGGTTGTCCGTTGATATTCGGCATAACCCGGGCGTTTTTGCGCTGAATAATATTCCGAGGGCACAGCACCGGAGTAATGGGTAAGAACGATATACATCACGTACGACAAATAGATCAACGCAGCGACGAATGCCAATGAGTGCCAAATCGCAAGGCTGCCCGACAAGGCGATCAAGGATGGAATAGTGGAAATCACGAGTGCATTCCAGACTATCCATTCGCCGAAATAATTCGGATGACGGCAGTATTTCCAGAGCCCGTCTTCGCAGTGTTCGCCCTTGCGTTTTTCGCGGCGCATGCGTAAACCGAATCGCGCCTTCTGTGCATCGGCAATGAATTCGAAAATAAATGCGGCCAGCCAAAGGGCATAGCCAAAGATTTCAAGCCACGACAAGAAAGGCGATGGATTGCTTGCCTGCAGCACGGCGGGCAAAGCCAGCACGGTCATGTTGGCAAAACCCTGGCTTGCCACTTCGAACAACAACGCCGGCTTTTCCCGCCAGCCACGCCGCTGCCAACGGAGCCGTTGATATTCGTAGCGTGGCAATTCCTTGTTTAGATAACCAAGTTTCAAACCAACCAAGGCCATCGCCGACATGCGACCACCGGCAAACAGATAAAGCCCGCCTATTATCCCGCTACGCAATGTAAGTTCGCCGCTGAATAAAAATACCTGCACGCCGATGAAAAAAAGACCCAATGGCCAGGCCAGATCAACATAGGACATGCGCCCGGTCTTGATGGCAGGAATGACGCATATCGAGATAAACAATATTGCCTGCACAACAACATTGCTCAATGTTAATGCCTGTAACTGCGGACTCAGCAGCAACAGCAACAGACAGAACGCATAAGGCAAAGTGTGCAGAAGATGATTGATGTATTGCTTCATGACGATCTTAATGCGATGCCACGCCGCTAAAAATCTCGGCGGTTCTTGCGCCCAGCCATACCAGGAAAAGCCCGGCAACCAGCGTGATGATCAGATAAAGCAGTGTCTGCCCGTGTTTGTCGCCACGAAAATGCACAAGGCATTCCAGCATCAGGGCCGAGTACGTTGTCAGCGCGCCCAGAATGCCCACCATCAGGAATGAGCGCCAGTAGATGGCATTGGCGCCGCGATTTTCCAGCCAGATATAGCAATAACCAGCGGCAAACGAACCCAGCAAATTCACGATCAAGGTGCCCCAGGGCAAGCTTTGGTTGAAATGCCTAAGCGCATAATCGCCGATAAAAAAACGTCCCGCCGCGCCTAATGCGCCACCTGACATGACAAGACCCAACACCGTCCAATTCATTTTTTACCTCGTGCTTTGCTTCTTGCTTCGCGAAGCGCATCCAGTTTTTCTTTCAGCTTGATTTCCAGGCCGCGATTCACCGGTTCGTAATACACACGCTCACCCATTTTGTCGGGAAAACCGGTTTGATCCAGCGCAACGCCGCCCTCGACATCATGGTCGTATTGATAGTCTTTGCCGTAGCCGATGTTTTTCATCAACTTCGTGGGCGCATTCCGAAGATGCAGCGGTACCTCCTGCGTACCCAAATCGCGGACATCCTGTTGCGCAGCTTTGAATGCAACATAGGCCGCGTTGGATTTAGCACAAGAGGCCAGATAAATTACCAACTGTGCCAAGGCTAGATCACCTTCTGGGCTACCCATGCGGTCATAAGCCTGCCAAGCTTCGATCGCCATCGGCAATGCTCGTGGATCGGCAAGCCCGACATCTTCGACCGCCATTCTTGTCAGACGACGGGCGAGATAATGCGGGTCGCAACCACCATCGAGCATGCGGCTAAACCAGTACAACGCGGCATCTGGATTGGAGCTTCGCACCGATTTGTGCAGCGCCGATATTTGATCGTAAAACTGTTCGCCGCCTTTATCGAAACGCCGCGTGCGGTCCGCCAACACCTGCGACAGCATGGCTTCGTTGATTTCGTTATTTTCGCTTGCCGCCAATTCCGTCGCGATTTCGAGCAAGGTTAAAGCACGTCGAACATCGCCGTCGGCTGCGTGCGCAATCAAGGCGAGGTTCTCATCACTTATTTTTATTTTGTACTGTGCCAGGCCATGTTCGGAATCCTGCAGCGCGCGATGCAACGCACCGACGATATCGTCGGCACTGACAGACTCCAGCACATGCACGCGGCAACGCGACAGCAACGCGGAGTTCAATTCGAAACTGGGATTTTCGGTCGTCGCACCGACGAAAATAATCGTGCCGCGTTCGATATGCGGCAAAAAGGCATCTTGCTGGGTTTTATTGAAACGATGTACTTCGTCAACGAATAACACCGTGCGCCGACCCTCGTGAAACCGACGCTCGGCTTCGGCCAACACATTCCTGACTTCGGGCAAACCGGACAATACGGCGGATATTGCCTGGAACTCGGCTTCCGCATGCTTGGCCAGCAACAAGGCCAGCGTTGTTTTGCCGCAACCCGGCGGGCCCCAGAGAATCATTGAATGGATCTGGCCGAGTTCCACCGCACGCCGCAATACCGAATTGGGCGCCAGTAAACGCGACTGCCCGACCATGTCGTTCAATGTACGCGGACGCATGCGCTCGGCCAGCGGTTTTAGCGACTCGTTGGCTTGAAAAAGCGAAGCAGCTGGCTGTTTATTTTTTGGCACGGGTAATTGTATCTGTGTTTTCCGTAGGGGCGCTTGTTTGCTGCGCCCTGTTTTGTGACACCGTATATCTCCGAGCAGGGCGCAGCAAGCAAGCGCCCCTACGGTTTCAACAATACTTCCAGAATCTTGCTGACGGCTGCGAATGCGAACGTCCCGGTGATATGGGTCGCAGCGCCCAGTCCCGCTCCGCAATCGAGTTTCAAGGCAGCATCGGGACCCAATTGGGGACGAATCCCGCAAACGCTGCCATCGGCCTGCGGATACTTCACGTTTTCAAGTGAGTAAATTGCCGTCACGCCGAAATAACGTTGCGGATTTTTCGGAAAATTGAATTCGGCCCGCAGTTTTTTCCGGATCAGGGCAAGCAAGGCATCGTGTTCGGTTCTGGATAAATCACGAATGCGTACCTGCGTGGGATCGGTCCTGCCACCGGCAGAACCACAGCAAACGACCGGCAACTTGCGACGGCGACACCATGCAATCATTTCGACCTTGGTGCGAAAACTGTCGCATGCATCGAACACCAGGTCGTAGCCACGATCAAGCAATTCTTCTAGATTGGCGGGTGTCAAAAAACTGGCAATGACGTCGACTTCGATCAATGGATTAATCGCACGGCAACGCTCTGCAAGTACTTCGGCTTTCCCACGACCATATTGGCCTTCAAGCGCAAAGAGCTGGCGATTGGTATTCGAAACGCAGATATCGTCGGCATCGATCAGGGTGAGTTTGCCGATCCCGCTGCGGGCCAATGCCTCAACGGCCCAGGAGCCGACGCCGCCCAAACCGATAATGGCAACATGCTTTTGCGAGATCTTTTTCGACGCTGCCGCGACCGTAAAGCCTTTCGATGCCGGCAAAGCGTTCAGTCAATATTGGATTCATGGACACTATTCTAAAGTCTTTCGATGCCCGATGATGGCCAGACAGACAAGGAATCCTATGCAACGCCTGCTATTTCTCGTGTTATTGCTTCTCAGTGCCTGTGTCAGTACGCCAAGACGTGTAGAACCCGAACCCGCGCCGGCACCCAATCCAGTAGCACAGCCTCAAGTTAAATGTATTGATTGCGGGGTTGTGCAGGATATCCGTACCGTCGCCACGGCACAGAACACGGCTCCCAAAAAGCCAGTGCTTAGCGGCATTGTCGGCGGCGTGGTCAGCAAGCCTTCAAGCGCCAAAGCATCCACACATTACGAAATACTGATTCAAATGCTCAACGGCAAGAAAGTGGTCGTGAGCCAGACGATTTTATCGACAGGCTTGCGTATCGGCAGCAAAGTACGTGTCAGTCAGGGCCGTATTCTTGCAGTTGCTCCCTAATTCTGTAAGGCTATGAGCTACTCCAGATTTAGGTGAACTCGATGAAAAATTTCGTCATTACATTTGCTGTCGCGTTCGTGCTCGGGATTGCATTGACTGCGGTGGGTATCAATTACCTGAATCAGGGCCCGGATTACCCGAAAGGCGTGATGACCGTGATGGGCATGAAAATGTCGGCACTGAAAAACAATATCCAGCAAAATCGTTGTGCACCTACCGATATCATTCCGCATCTCCAGACGCTGCGCTATGTCGGCAACGATATCGAGGCAGCCTTCGGCGAGATGAGCGACAACGAACAATTCATCCGTTACGCCAGTGATTTTCGTGCCACCGCCGATGGCGCTCTGACCGTACCGGCAGCCAATTGCGCAGCCGCCGAAGCCGCCCTGAGCAGGATGGGCAAAGCCTGTGAAAATTGCCATCGAGATTACAAGAACTAGCCCTGAATTTAACTAATTGATAACGAAAAAGCCCGCTTGCGGGCTTTTTTTATTGCATAACGCACGACGAAATTACACAAACCTGAACATGCCGCAACGCAACATGCAAACTCCGTCACACTAGGTTAACGTCAGTTCGCCCTGCTTCATCGAGGGCTAAATCAACCATCAATAATTGCATTTTCATCTGGGGACACATATGACACATCGCAATCGCAGTTTGGTGCTTGCAGCTGGCTTAGTTGCACTCACTGGTTTCGCAGTCACCGCAAATTCGGCACGTTCTTTGCCGTTCGGCAACCCGCTCCGCATCAGCATCAATGCCGAAGCCAGCAATGCCGGCACCGTGCAATTCAAGATTACCAATACGAGCAATCAAGCCATCAAGGTTCCCTCATGGCAATTGCCTTCCGGTGCACTCGATACCGATCTGTTTGACGTCTACCTCAATGGCCAGAAAATCGAATACGTCGGCAAGATGATGAAACGCGGCCCCGTCAGTGACGCCGATTTCATCACGCTGCGTGCAGGTGAAAGCAAACTCGTGAGTGCCGATTTGTCATCCGTTTACGACATGACAACCGACGGCGAATATTCGATTCGCTTCAAGTCCTATCTGCAAGGCGCGAAAACCGAAAAAGGCCAGATGCTGACTTCGACTAATGGTCGCATGGCTCTGCTGCAATCGCCTGACATGCGCACTTCGATCAGGTCAGCCGCCCCGACATTCAGCGACCTGCAAATTGATATGCAGGAAAAAGCTGCCAGCGCGTCAACCAAAGCGACTACCGTTGTGAATGGCGTGACTTACGTAGGCTGCACCTCGGCACGTACCACGACTGCCGGAAGTGCTGTGGTCGAAGCACGTAAATATGCCAGCAATGCCAAAGCGTATCTCACCGCCGGTACCGCAGGCCCTCGCTACACCACATGGTTCGGCAGCTATACAAGCACTCGCTACAACAATGCGAAGGCCCATTTCACGGCCATCAATACCGCATTGGCGCAGACCGGCGGCCAAATCAAGATCAATTGCGGCTGCAATCAAAACTACTTCGCCTATGTGTATCCAAACCAGCCTTACCAAATCTACGTCTGCAAAGCCTTCTGGTCTGCAGGCCTGACCGGTACCGACTCGAAAGCCGGCACCTTGGTGCATGAAACCAGCCACTTCGATATCGTCGCCAATACCGATGACGTTGTGTATGGCCAAAGCGGTGCGAAGAGCCTGGCTATCAGCAACCCGACCGATGCTGGTCGCAATGCCGACACGCACGAGTATTTCGCGGAAAACACACCATTCCAAAACTAATTTTGGCTTGAGTAACATTAAAAGACCCGCTTCGGCGGGTCTTTTTTTATGCGGAATTAATCCACATTCGCTATGCTTGGATCACTACCATGGAGAACACGATGTCAGGATTTGAAACACCGCTGCTTTACACCATCGCCGCCATATTGATCATCGTTGGTCTTGTCGGCACCGTATTGCCTGCATTGCCCGGTCTGCCACTGATGTTTTGCGGCATGTTGATCGGGGCCTGGGCTGGTGACTTCAAAGAAATCGGCGTTTGGACAATAGTATTTCTCGCGATCCTGATGCTGATATCGGTCGGCGTGGACTTCATGGCGACGTTGATCGGGGCGAAAAGAGTTGGCGCGAGCAAGAAGGCTATGTTTGGTGCGGCAATCGGTACATTTGCTGGCTTGTTTTTTGGCATTCCAGGCCTGTTGCTTGGTCCATTTATCGGCGCGATTATTGGTGAAATGATCGACGGCAAGGAATGGCGAGCCGCTACCAAAACCGGCTTTGGTACCTGGCTGGGTTTGGCGATTGGCACGGCATTGAAATTGGCACTCGCCGTTTGCATGCTCGGCGTTTTTGTACTGGCTCTGATTTTCTAGGTCGTGGGGGAGCCGCGTAAGCCGCGAATGTCTGAAAGATTCGCGGCTTACGTGGCTCCCACGACCATCATTCGATTACAAAGCTCTCAAGGTTTCCATCGGCGGCACCTGTGTCACTTTTCTTGTCGCCCAAAGCCCGGCAAACAATGCAAGGCTACTGCCACCCAGCACACCGTAAACGACCAATGGCCAATTGAAAGTCCAGGGAAGATTGAATACCTGCTCGGAAATCAAACTGGCGATTACGCTGGCCGAAATCGATGCCACCAGCCCCGATAGCAAACCCAGGCTCGCAAACTCTGTCGCTTGGGCGAGTCGCAATTGTGTTTTAGATGCGCCCAGTACCCGCATAACCCCCGCTTCACGCATGCGCTCGTCCTGCGAGGCCTGCACGGCAGCCAGCAATACCAGCAACCCGGCCAACAACGAGAAGTAGAAGACTGATTCCACGACACGACTGACTTGTTCGATCGTGCTGCGAACCTGCTTCAAGATCGCATCGACATCGATCACCGACAGATTGGGATACTCGCGCACCAGATCATCCATCACCGATAGTTTTTCTTGCGGCACATGCATGGCGGAAATGTAGCTGGCCGAATAGTTTTCGATACCGCCGGGCGAAATCACCACGAAGAAATTCGGCTTGAAGCTTTCCCATTCGACTTTTCGCAAGCTGGTGATTTTCGCCGTCAGGTTTTGACCCGCGATATCAAAACTCACCGTGTCGCCGATATTCCAGGACAGGGTTTTTGCGAAACCCTCTTCGACCGACATTTCCAGCGGACCGGTGTGATTCGAGGACCAGTATTTTCCCGCCACCAGTTTGTTGTCCTCGCCGAACGCCACGACCGACGAGAGATTGAATTCGCGTTCGGCCAGTGCCTGTGCCCGCATGCCGTCTTTCGCGTAATCAGCACCGGTGACTTTCTTGCCATTCACTTCCTGCAAACGGGCACGCACCATCGGAAACAATTTGACGTTCCGCAACCCTTCCCTGTCGATGAATTTCTCCACGCCCGCCAACTGGTCCGGTTGCACATTGATCACAAAACGATTCGGCGCATCGGCAGGCAGGGTTTGCTGCCAGCGCGAAAGCAAATCGGTACGCACGAAGGTCAGTAATAGCAAGGCCATCAAGCCAAGACCCAGCGCCGAAACTTGCGCGAGCGTCATGCCTTCATGTCGGCTCAAATTGGCCAGACCATAACGCCACGGGCCGCGTAGTTTTTGCCGCACTTTCTTCAACCAGCGCAACAAAATCCAGGCAATACCGGCGAGCACCAGCGTGGTGATGCCGATACCGGACAAAATGATACTGGCCAAGGTGGCTGAATCGGCCTTCCACCAAAGCAACCCCCCCAGCCCCGCCAATCCCAATAAGCCAACCGCCCAGGCACTGGGTTCGGTTATCGGGACATCACGGCGCAAGACTCTGAGTGCGGGCACTTTCCTCAACGCCAGCACTGGCGGAACGGCGAACGCGATCAACACGGTAAACCCAATTGCAAATCCTGCCCACACGGGAGCCAGGCCCGGTTGCGGCAGACTCAAACCCATCGCATTCGACAACCATGCACCCACGGCCATCTGCAGCAACCACGCCAGCGCGATACCGATCGAACTGCCGACCAATCCGAGGAAAAACAATTCGCCCAATTGCAAACCGGCAATCGTCGATTGAGTCGCACCGAGACAACGCATGACCGCGCTGCCATCCAGATGACGGGCGCTGTGGCGTCTTGCTGCCAGAGCAACGGCTACAGCAGCGAGTATCAGGGAAACGAGTGCGGCTAGTCCGAGAAAACGACCGGCGCGATCCAGAGCCGAACGCACTTCCGGACGTGCATCGTCACTGCTTTCCAAGCGTTGCCCGCGTTGAAGATTCTTTTTGGTGATCGCAATAAAACTTTGCACATCGGGATTTTTTCCCGACACCACCAACCGATATTGAATACGGCTACCGTTTTGCACAAGGCCGGTCTTGGATAAATCATCGAGGGCAATAAACACGCGTGGCGCGACATTGAAATAATCGAGCGCGGCATCGGGTTCCTGAATCATGGTCGCGGCATAAACCAGACTGGAGTCACCGACGACGATATTCTGTCCCATCGCGACCTTGAGCTTGCGGGCGGCGTCTTCGGATAACCAGACAGATCCTGCCTCCGGGCCACCATGAACTTTTTCGATGGCTTTTTTATTTATGCGACGAATCTGGAACTCGCCGCGCAACGGATATTGATGGTCGATAGCGCGGATATCGGCAAGACTGACCGCATCGCCCGCTTGCACCATGCTGGGAAAACTCGCGGTTTGCGCGACCTTCAATTTAAGTTTGTCTGCCGAAGCTGCTACGGCTGGACTGATCGGAGTATCGGCACGCAATGCGGCGTCACCGCCCAGTAATCGGTTGGCTTCCTGCTGCAACCCGAGCTCGGCACGATCGGTAATCAGACCAACGGCCGTCACTGCCATTACAGCCAGCACCAGCGCCATCAGCATCAGGCGGATTTCACCCGCGGCGAGATCACGCCAGGTCTGGCGCCATGCAAGTCTGAAGATTTTCATTGCAATAAACGACCTTCGGCCAGACGCAGAATTTTCGAGCAGCGTGCTGCCAGTTTTTCATCGTGGGTAACGACGACCAAGGTGGTGCCCGAGGTTTGATTCAATTCGAATAACAAGTCGGCAACGGAACGCCCGGTTTCGGTATCGAGATTACCGGTCGGTTCGTCGGCGAACAAGACCGATGGCTTCACGACGAAAGCGCGTGCGATGGCAACACGCTGCTGCTCACCGCCGGAAAGCTGGCGCGGATAATGTTGCAACCGCTCACCCAATCCGACGCGTTGCAAAATGTCCTTGGCCGCCGCTTGCGGGTTGGCATCCCCGCGCAATTCAAGCGGCAGCATCACGTTTTCAATCGCAGTCAATGCGGGCAGCAACTGGAAGCTCTGAAACACGAAACCGACCTTGTCGCCGCGCAGTTTTGCACGACCATCTTCATCGAGATTCGATAGATTCACGTCGAGAATTTCGACATAGCCTTCACTTGGGGTGTCCAAACCTGCCATCAGTGACAGCAGGGTACTTTTACCCGAGCCGGATGCCCCCACTATAGCTAGAGTCTGACCCTGGTTAATCTGGAAGCTGACATCCTGCAAAATGCGAAGCTCGCTGGTCGGCAGACGCACGACTTTACCCAGGTTTGATACATTGATTGCGTTCGCCACGTTTTAATCCCAAGGAAATAATGTGCTGAAATTTTTGTCCAGACTCTTTCATGTAGCCTCTCATACCGGAGTTCAAGGCTGCGTGTTGATGCTTTCGCTGTTCATCACCATGCCAGCGCTCGCCGCCGAGCAAAAGGTGCTATTGGTCATGGGTGATTCGCTCTCGGCCGCCTATAACCTTCCCTCACAGCAAGGTTGGGTCGCTTTAACCGCCGACCGCATGAAGACCAGCCATCCGCAATGGAAAGTGGTAAATGCCAGCATCAGCGGCGAAACCACGTCCGGCGGACTGTCGCGCTTGCCAGCCGCACTGAAAATCCATAAACCCAGTCTCGTGCTTATCGAACTGGGCGCCAACGATGGCTTGCAAGGTCTGCCTTTGGCACAAACACGGAAGAATTTATTGCAGATGATTCAACTGTCGAAAGCCAGCAAAGCGAGAGTCTTGTTGATCGGAATCCAGATTCCGCCCAATTACGGCAAAACCTATACGCAAGGATTCGCCGCCAATTACACCGAACTGGCAAAGCAGGAAAAAACCGCATTACTACCTTTTCTTTTGGCACCGATTGCAACCGACAGAAAATATTTCCAGGCAGATCAGAAGCATCCGACCGCCGCCGGACAGATCAAGGTCCGCGATCATGTCTGGCCGGTGTTGAAGCCGCTGTTGTGATTCTGCGTATTTGTAGGAGCGTCCTTTAGGCGCGATAAATCTGGCGTGATCTGTCGCTCCTAAAGGACGCTCCTACGGTTACATGGCCTTGTGGTTTATTCGGACAACTCCACCATCTCCGCATTCTCGTGAATGAAAATGCCGGATTCCTTCTTCTTCAGCAATCCGAGTATTGCTGCTGCAACCATGTCGGCCGAGATGGCGCGATAACGACGCAGAGGCCCCTGTAGCAAGGGGTTATAGATAAATGACAGCTTTTGCGCGATGGCTTCGCCAGGACGATTGTCTTGGCGTGGCCCAAGCAAAACACCGGGTCTTAAAATATCGACACGATCGAATTTCATGCGTTCGAGCAAATCTTCTGTTTCGCCTTTAACACGCAAGTAGAAATTACTGGTTTGCCGGGTAGCACCGACCGATGACACGAATAAAATTTGCTTGGCGTTTTGCTGTTTTGCAATTTCGGCAAACCGGCTAACCAGATCGCGATCAACCGCGATGAAGGCTTCGCGCGATCCGGCCGCTTTTATGGTCGAGCCAAGCGCACAAATATAGGCATCGATTTTTCCTGCACTCGCTTTGGCAATGGCGTCCGACAAGCCAGCTGTGGGCTCGCCATTCTCACCTGCAACCAAATCCATCACGATATTCTTGATCTTCGGATGCTTTATACCTACCGGCCTGCGTGTGGGAACTATTACAACCGCGATCGTTCTATCGGCAAGACAACGCTGCAGAACTGCTCCCCCGACCAGGCCGGTAGCACCCGCCAACAAAATAGTTCTTTTGCTTATGCCCACTCGGTCAGGCCTTCGCGCTCATACAAAGTGTTGAACGAAGGGCGCGCTTTCATTTTCAGGGCGAGTGCATTCAGGTGTGACCAATCGGTGGCGGGTTTCGGCATATTGCGGGTCCATCGCATCAGCATGGTCAGCATGAAATCGGCTGCGGAAATTTTTTCGCCAAGCAGATACGGACCATTATCGGCAAGATGCGCATCAAGCCGGTTCCAACAGGCTTCGACGCGTTCGCGAACTGCGAGTTGGGCGGCTTCGCTATTGGCCTCGCCCGCTGCTTCGGCGGGATACCACCATTGGCGCATTGCCGCTTGCAATGGATTCACCAGATTAAACATCCATTGGTAATACTGCGCACGTTCCAGCGTGCCGATTCTCGGAGCCAGGCCAGCTTCATGATAAAGATCGGCAAGATGCATCACGATGGCCGGCGACTCGTAAATCGCCTTGCCATCAATAATCATGGTCGGCACGACACCGTTTGGATTGAGTTTCAAATACTCGGCCGTTTTATGTTCTTTCGATTGCAGATCGACTTTAACAAGTTCGTGCGGCGCGTTCAATTCGATCAACAGCCAATGTACGACAAAGCTGGCCGAACCCGGGGCATAGTAAAGCTTCATTCAAGACACTCCGTTCAAGATGCAGCATCATCACAAACTTCCGGACCGGGGGCAATAAAAAACCCCGGTCGTTGCCAACCGGGGTTTTTAGAATTCCGAAACCGGAACTTACATGGGCTGTACTTCGTCAGCTTGCATGCCTTTTTGGCCTTTCACGAGCTTGAAGCTCACTTTTTGGCCTTCCTGCAGCGACTTGAAGCCGTTACCTTGTATCGAGCGGAAGTGTACAAACACATCTTCGCCGCTTTCCGGGGTGACAAAACCAAAACCCTTAGCGTCGTTGAACCACTTCACAGTACCGATTTGACGATCTGACATATTACTAATTCCTTGAAACATATTGAGTGAGACGCCAGACAAAACATTCGTTGGCGTAACTGCTGCAAGGAAGCAAGGCGTTGATGAGTGGATCATGGATCTACCGCACCGGCTCGCGATTCGCTCGAGCCTTAAACAAACAGTCGGGCGCACCTTACCTTATTTTCCGGGCAGATGCTAACTTTTTAACAAATTGGATTGTTTTTATTCATAAACTTCCCGTCCAAGCCTCTAAACACTCACTCTATCTGGAGAACTTCATGAAAATGATTTTTGCACTGGCATTACTTGCAAGCGCTAGCGCGGTGCAGGCCGCAGACGCCAAATTCAGCGATCTCGAAAAACAAGCCTGGAATGAGCAATGCACTTCGGTTTACAGCGGCGATGATGCCTCCTGCAAGTGCCTGCTCGACAAGCAAATCAGCAAGCTTGGCGAAGAAAAAGTAAAAATCAATTTACTCAGCCTTGTCAGCATGCTGCCGGATGCTACCGAAGATCAAATCAGCAAAAGCGATGCCGATGCACTTGCACTGGCCGGCGATGAAGAAAAATTGAATGCCGCGAAAGACGAGTTCCAGGCAAGCCTGGATGAGAATTTGGGCGAATGCATCAAGTAATTTTTTACTTCTTCGCAAAACAAAACGGCAGCCAAGGCTGTCGTTTTTTGTTTATGTAGGAGGCCGCTTGCGGGCGACAAGTCGGGCCCAAGGGCCCTCCTACGCAATTCGATTACTCCACCGCCACCGAAATCTTGCTGATCCGGCTCTGCCATTCTTTCGGACCTGTTTCATGCACCGAGCTGCCGAGTGAATCGACCGCCACCGTTACCGGCATGTCTTTGACTTCGAATTCGTAAATCGCTTCCATTCCCAGATCTTCGAAACCCACGACTTTCGATGCCTTGATGGCTTTCGACACCAGATAAGCCGCACCACCCACTGCCATCAAATACACCGAGCGATGTTTCTTGATGGCATCAATCGCGACCGGGCCGCGTTCGGCCTTGCCGATCATGCCCATCAAACCGGTTTGCGCCAGCACTTGTTCGGTAAATTTGTCCATGCGGGTTGCCGTGGTCGGGCCTGCCGGGCCAACGACTTCCTCACGCACCGGATCAACCGGCCCAACGTAATAGATGAAGCGGCCTTTGAAATCGACCGGCAGTTTTTCGCCTTTGTTCAACATTTCGACCATGCGTTTATGCGCGGCATCGCGACCTGTCAGAATTTTTCCGTTCAACAACAACACATCACCCGGCTTCCAGCTTTGGATTTGTTCCGGCGTGATGCTGTCCAGATCAACGCGGATGCCTTTGCTGCTGTCGTAAGTCAGCTTCGGCCAATCTTCGAGCGATGGTGGTTCCAGCATGACCGGGCCACTACCATCGAGAACGAAATGCGCGTGGCGGGTTGCCGCACAATTTGGAATCAGGGCGACCGGCAAGTTGGCGGCATGGGTTGGATAGTCCTTGACCTTGATATCGAGCACCGTTGTCAAACCACCCAAACCTTGCGCACCGATACCGAGCGCATTCACTTTGTCATAGAGTTCGAGACGTAATTCTTCGGCGCGGTTTTTGGCACCGCGGGCCTGCAGATCGGTGATATCGATCGGTTCCATCAAGGCTTCTTTTGCGAGCAGCATCGCTTTTTCGGCGGTACCGCCGATGCCGATGCCCAGCATGCCCGGCGGGCACCAGCCAGCACCCATCGTAGGTACGGTTTTCAATACCCAATCAACTATGGAGTCGGAGGGATTCAACATCGCGAATTTCGATTTAGCTTCCGAACCGCCGCCTTTCGCGGCAACAATCACATCAACGGTATTGCCTGGCACCACCGTCATATTCACGACGGCAGGCGTATTGTCTTTCGTGTTAGTGCGCTTGCCGGCGGGATCGGCCAATACCGATGCGCGCAGTTTGTTATCGGGATAATTGTAGGCACGGCGAACGCCTTCATTGACCATGTCTTCTACCGATAGTGTGGCATCCCATTGCACATTCATGCCGATTTTCAGAAACACCGTAACGATACCGGTGTCCTGGCAAATCGGACGGTGCCCCTCGGCACACATGCGAGAATTGATCAGAATCTGTGCGATGGCATCTTTCGCCGCAGGTGATTCTTCACGCTCGTAAGCGGCTGCCAGGTTCTTGATGTAATCGACCGGATGGTAATAACTGATGTATTGCAAACCATCGGCAATACTTTGAATGAAATCGTCTTGTTTGATCGTCGCCATAAAAATTCCGCTAGTGATTAATCAATTTCTTCAAAAATCCCTGCTTTCGGAGGGAATTCTTCAGCCGGCTTCGAGCAACTGCCAGCGTGCGTAGGTGGCATCCAGCTCGACCTGCAGCGCCGCCATTTTACTGTTGAATTCGGTAATGGCGGCAGCATTGTTTTTCGAATAAAACGAAGGCTCGGCCATCTGTGCCGTCATTCCGGCAATCGTGTTTTCAAGTTCTTCGATCTTCAATGGCAAGGCTTCAAGTTCCTTGGCTTCCTTGAAACTTAATTTGCGCTTGACCGGGGTGGTCGGCTCGACTTTCGTCAATACCGCTTTCACGACTTCCACCGGCTTGGCGAAACTTGCATTCGAAGTATTATTGCCTGGACGTTGACGCAGCCAGTCGACATAACCGCCGATGTATTCGCCAATGCGGCCATTGCCTTCCATCACCAGCGTGCTGGTCACGACGTTGTCGAGAAATGCCCGGTCATGCGAGACCAGAATCAGCGTGCCCGGATAGTCGGCCAGAATTTCTTCCAGCAACTCCAGGGTTTCCACGTCGAGATCATTGGTCGGTTCATCCATTACCAGCAAATTGGATGGCTTGGCGAATAGTTTCGCCAGCAACAAGCGATTGCGCTCGCCACCGGAGAGCTTGGTAATCGGGGCACGCGCACGGTCCGGGCTAAACAGGAAATCCTGCAAATAACCCATCACGTGTTTGCGGCTGCCATTGATTTCGATGAACTCGCGGCCTTCGGATACATTGTCCAAAGCATCCCAATCATCACGCAGGGAGCTGCGCAATTGATCGAAGAAAACGATTTCCAGATTGGTGCCGATATTGATTTCGCCACTGGTCGGTTTCAAATCACCCAGCAACAATTTCAGCAGTGTTGTTTTGCCGGAACCATTCGGACCGATCAAACCAATCTTGTCGCCACGCTGAATCACGGTATTGAAATCTTTCACCATGACCTTGTCGCCGAACGCGAAATTCACGTGCTTGGCTTCAAACACCCGCTTGCCGGATTTGCCGGCATCGGCTGTCGCCAGAGTCACGTTACCGGTCAACTCGCGGCGCTGGGAACGCTCGCTACGCATGGCTTTAAGCGCGGTAACCCGGCCCTCATTACGGACACGGCGCGCCTTGATGCCTTGGCGGATCCAGACTTCTTCCTGCGCCAGTTTCTTGTCGAATAATTTGTTTTCCTGCGCCTCGGCATGCAGTCTTTCTTCACGGCGGCGTAGATAGTTTTCGTAATCACCCGGCCAGCTTGTCACTTGTCCGCGGTCGATTTCGATGATGCGAGTCGCGAGGTTTCTCAGGAATTGTCGATCATGGGTAACGAAGACCACGGTGCCGGAATAGTTTTTCAGGAACTCTTCGAGCCAGGCGATGGATTCAATATCGAGATGGTTGGTAGGTTCGTCCAGCAGCAACACATCCGGAGCAGCGACCAAGGCCTGCGCCAATAACACGCGACGTTTCATACCGCCGGACAATGCCGAAAATTCGGCTTCTTCATTCAATTCGAGTTTGGATATGACTTGTTCGACGCGCTGGTCGAGTGCCCAACCGTTGCCGGCATCGATGCGGGCCTGCACTTCGCCCAGCTCATCCATATCCACTTCGGCGGCATGAATCAGATGGTGGTAATGCGCCAGATCGGCACCCAGTTCGCCCAGGCCCATCGCGACAACATCGAACACATTGCCGGTCAATGCCTGCGGTACTTCCTGTGCGAGGCCGGCGATCTTGACACCGCCATTCCGGACTTCACCGTCATCGGCTTTTATTTGACCGTCCAGAAGACGCATCAAGGTGGATTTGCCTGCACCATTGCGACCGACGATACAAATGCGTTCGTTGGTTTCAATAGTCAGGTTCACTTTTTCCAGCAGCAAAGGGCCGCCGACGCTGAAATCAACGTTTTGGAGAGTTATAAGAGACATGGCGCTATTTTACAGGCTCATAACAACATAAGGCAGCGATATTTCGTATATTGAAGGCTTGCATCGGAGATAAACCATGACTCGCAGCTCAAAATTCCGCGCCTGCCCGCTTTGTGAAGCCATTTGCGGCCTGGAATTGCAATTCGAGGCAGAAAAACTGGTCGCGATTCGTGGCGATGACGCCGACCCGTTCAGTCGCGGCCATATTTGCCCGAAAGGCAATGCGATTCTGGATCTGGAAGCCGATCCCGACCGTTTGCGCAGACCAATGCGCCGCATCGGCGATCAATGGCAAGCAATAAGCTGGGATGAAGCCTTTACCCTCGCCGGTAATGAACTCGCCAACATCCAGAAAGAATACGGCGCCAACAGCATTGGCAGTTATCTGGGCAATCCGAATGTGCACCATTTCGGCCATATCGCGTATTTACCCTTCCTGCTGAAAATCATCCGCAGCCAGAATGTATTCAGTGCGTCTTCGGTCGATCAATGGCCGCACCAATTGGTGAACGCACAAATGTACGGGCATCAATTTTTATTGCCGATTCCCGATATTGATCACACCGATTATTTTTTGATGCTGGGTGCCAACCCGATTGCCTCGAATGGCAGCCTGATGACCGTGCCGGATGTGAAGGAACGCATCAAGGCACTCACGGCACGGGGAAAACTGATCGTTATCGATCCGCGTCGCACCGAGACTGCAGCAATTGCCAGCGAACACTACTTCATCAAACCCGCGGGCGATGTGTATTTCCTGATTGCATTCCTGCAAGAGCTTTTCAGAATTGGCCCTGCCCGCCTACTGGCTTACGATGAAAAAATCATCGGTTGGAGCGAAGCGATCTCGGCAATCAAAAATTTCCAGATCGAGAATATTTTCGAGCTGACGGGAATAGGTGCGGAAGGCATTCAAACCATGGCGAACGATTTTTATCGTGCCGATAAAGCCGTGGCCTATGGCCGCATGGGTTTGTCGGTGCAAGAGCATGGCAGCCTCTGCCAATGGCTGCTGCAATTGATCAATATCTATACCGGCAATCTGGACAAGGTCGGTGGCGCATTAGTGAATGAAGCTGCCTTGCCAATCACCGGCAAGGGCACTTCCGCCGGTGCACGTGGCCGCTGGTCTAGCCGAGTTAGAAACCTTCCAGAGTTCGCTGGCGAATTACCAGTGTCGGTGCTGTATGAAGAAATCACGACCGAGGGCGAAGGCCGGATTCGCGCATTGATCACGAGTGCGGGTAATCCAGTCTTGTCGACACCAAACGGCCAGATGCTCGACCAGGCTTTGGAAAAGCTCGACTTCATGGTGAGTATGGATGTTTATATCAATGAAACCACGTGCCATGCCGATTTGATTTTGCCGCCCGCTTCATTCCTGACCCAGGACCATTACGATTCTGTATTCAATGCTTTTGCCGTGCGTCGCGTTGCCAGATTGAGCCAGCCAATTCGCGAACGCGACCGTGATGAACGCGCAGACTGGGAAATCATCAATGGCATTGGTGCCGCGTTTGCGAAAGCGACCGGTAAAGACTGGCAAACACTGCCGCCGCCGAAACAAATGATTGCAATGGGTTTGGCGCGCGGAAATTCCGGCTTGAGCATGCCAGACCTGGAAGCCGCAGAACACGGAATCGATCTGGGGCCATTGCGTCCTTCATTGATGACGCGACTGGAAACAGCCAGTGGCAAGATTGAAGCAGCACCGGAATTGTTCATGCTTGCCTTGGCGGAACTCGGTATTCCTGCCGAAGCCGAACAGAAATCACTGCAATTGATTGGCCGCCGCGATATCCGCAGCAATAATTCCTGGATGCACAATTCGCCGCGTCTGGTGAAAGGTAAAACCCGACATCAATTGCTGATGCATAAAGACGATTTGCAGGAACGCGGCATTAGTGACGGAAAATCCGTTCGCGTGCGATCGGATGCCGGTGAAATTCTAGTAGAGGTCAAAGCGAGCGAAGAGTTGATGCCCGGTGTTGTTTGCTTGCCACATGGCTTTCGGCCATCAGCGTTCCGGCCTGCAAATGAGCCAGGCCGAAAAAGTATTGGGCTCGAGCTATAACGATTTGACCGGTGCAGGATTTCTGGATGGGCCTTCCGGTAACGCAGCCTTGAATGGTGTCCGTGTTTGGGTCGAAGCGGTTTGATTTCGTAGGAGCGTCCTTTAGGCGCGACATATCTGGCGAGATTTATCGCGCCTAAAGGACGCTCCTACGTATGATTGTCAATCCGCGATCTTGATGATCACTTTGCCTTTCGCTCGACCGGCAACCAGATATTCGAATGCCTCGATACCTTGTTCAAACGGAAATACCCGGTCGATCACCGGCTTGATTTTACCCTGTTCGATTAAGGAAGTGATTTGACTTAACTGTTCGCCACTGGATTCGGTCAGATAGCGAAAATACCGGGCATTTTTGGTTTTGGCGGCGGCATACACCTTGCGTGACATCATCCACATCACGAAACGCACAATGGGATTGTTTGCAAATTTATTCCGCATTTCGATATCCGGCGGCCCCGCGACACTGATCACAACACCGCCCGATTTTATTTGTTTGAATGCCTGCAACGTTTCCTTGCCGCCGAGCGTATCGAACACGGCATCGTACTGATTGTTGATGGCGCCGATATCGACCTGGTCATAGCAAAATACTTTTTCCGCGCCGAGTTTCTGCACCCAGTCGGCATTCTTCGAACTCGTGGTGGTGTGCACGATCAAACCCATTTGCCTCGCATACTGAATGGCAAAACTGCCGAGACCGCCGGAACCGGCATGGATCAAGATGCTATCGCCGGATTTCAAGTGGGCGCGATCAACGAAGCCCTGCACCGTGGTTAACGCGACCAGCGGGAACGAAGCGCTTTCTTCGAAACTGCATGCGCTCGGCATCGGCGCGACAAAGGCTTCCGGCTGTACCGTGTATTCGGCGAAGGCTCGCAAAGTTTCACGGCTTGCACGCGCATAGACTTTATCGCCCACCTTGAAATTGGTGACGGAACTTCCGACCGAATCCACCACGCCGGCAGCATCGAAACCCATGGTAATCGGAAACGGCATGGGCATTACTTTTTTGAGATCGCCGTGCAGCAGTTTGTAATCAATTGGATTCAGACTCGCTGCATGCACCTTGATGCAAACTTCATTGGCGGCCGGCGACGGTTTTTCGATGGTATTCAAACGCAAACTATCGTGTTCATTGCCATAGTGCATGGCCTGCCAGGCTCGCATCGTGTTCATGGTTTCACCTCATTTGCTTGCCACCGCCATGCATTGTGACAAAGGCAGTTTCAAGGATTGTAGCACCCGGCCATTGCTTGAATTTTCCAGCACCGCGAGCAAACCGGTCTGACCCATCGCACCGGTATTCGACAAGGCAATATTGAAGTCTTTCATGGTGGTTTTCCCATTAAAGCGGTAAGGCCCTAGCCATTGCCTGACGACACGATCATGCCTCAGCAATTTTCCGGCATTTTCGCCGGCGCGCACCTTGCTGCTCAAGCCATCCTGGTAAACCGCGAGATACCACTGTGCATTCGGAACCGCATTCAAGGACGACAGGGCGATTTTTGCCTTCCACTTTTCGCCGGTGCCGTTCGCCTGCAACGCAATGTAAGCGATAGCCAACTCGGTATTGGCCTGCTTGATAAAACCTTCAGAACGGTCAGGCCAGGACCAGCTCACACCGGTTTGCTCGCCGATCATCACTTGCGGCGTATAAACCTGACTGGAACCTTTTCGCTTCACGCGTGCATATTGCCGCTGCGTGTAAGCAGGATTCGCAAAACGATCAGGCCAGCCGATGTCATCCCAGTAATCGACATGAAAAGCAAGGAAATTGGCATTGATATCGGTCCGCTGTGCTTGCTTCGACATCCAGATATCCGCCGGCGGACAACTGCTGCAACCTTCCGAGGTATATAGCTCGACGACCGGCGTAACGAATTTGCCACTTTGTGTCTGGCAGCTCATAGGCACGGCCGCAACAGCCAGGTTTGAAACCAATGCCATACCGGCTATCACGATCAAATTTTTCATATCACCTCCGTTTCATTAATCAACAGAGTCAGCCAGCGCAGAAATAGGTTCGCGGCCTTGAAAAAATTACCGACCAGAAGACGCCATCAGGATACTACGCGGCTTTTTCAGCAAGCCTTCGATATTCGCTCTTGCCTTGGTTTCATGCGATTCAAGAAAAAGTTCTGACAAATAAATACGCGGTGAATCGAGCAAACCCTTCAGAAATTTTCTACGGTAGAACTGAAACATCCAGCCGGGCAATTTGCCGCGATACTCGCTGGCGATGGCTTTGTCGTAAGCAAGAAATTGGGCAGGTTCGGCGCCAAGAATCGCCATATCGCAATCAAGATAGTGCTTGGTATCTTCATCAAGATTATCCTGATGAAGATGACCATGCCTGGCGGTGAGTTCGATCAGGTTCGAAAGCTTGACCACATTGATCGATTCATTTACCAGATGTTTTCCGACTGCTTGCATGGCAAGTTCGGCACTGCGTAATTCATTATCTTTGCGGCCAGCCTGATAGATGGCATCGTGATACAACACGGCAAGATAAACTTCTTTCGGATGTTTCCAGCCGATGCTAGCCGCGACATGTCGATAATGCGCAGCGACTTCATGCACGTGCTGGATATTGTGATAAGCCCGGGGCGGCGTTTGATAGGCCGCCTCGAGTTCCGCCCACATCGCTGCGGGCAACGCGAATGGTGCGTAAATATCAGTGGTGATGACCACCGGCTCCGTGCACGTGGCCATGCGCCAGTTCTTCCAGGCTGGCATCGCGCACTTCCATCACTTCGATTGCGAAATGCAGGGTTTGACCGGCCAGAGGATGGTTGCCGTCAACGGTGACTTCGTCGTTTTCAATTTTGGCAATCACGACCGACATCGGGCCTTGCGGGGTTTGCGCCTGGAATTCCATACCGACTTCCAGCTTGTCCACGCCCTGGAAAGCGGCAGCTGGCACGACCTGGATCATGATCGGGTTCGGCATGCCGTAGCCTTCTTCGGGCTGCACGACGACATTGAATTTGTCGCCGACCGTTTTGCCGGTCATTTCCTTTTCCAGGCCCGGCACGATGTTGCCTGCGCCATGCAAATAAGCCAAAGGCGTGCGGCCTTCGGAGCTGTCAATCACATCGCCTGCAGCGTTGGTCAAGGTGTAGTTAAAAAGTGCAACGGTGCGCTCAGCGATTTGCATGACTGGTTCCTTAAAATGATGAAAGCCCGCCATGGCGGGCTTGAGGGCCGTTATTTTAGGCGATTCGGCACTGCAATGCATTAATGAACGGGCTTCAGCTGCAATAATTCGCTTAAAACCATCGATTAGAACAAGCTTTTTATGTGGCTGGCGATTTTTTCCGGCTTTGTGGTCGGTGCGTAGCGTGCCACCACCTCGCCCTGCTGATTTACCAGGAATTTGGTGAAGTTCCATTTTATGGATTCTGAAAACAGGAAGCCGCGCCTTTCTTTTTTCAGGAATTGATAAAGCGGGTGTGCATCAGGACCATTCACGAGAATTTTTTCGAACACGGGAAATCGCACGCCGTAATGCTCGCTGCAATGCAATTGAATCTGGGAGTTACCCAATGGCTCCTGGTTCGCGAATTGATTGCAGGGAAAGCCGAGAATGCATAATCCCTTGTCGGCAAACTGCTTGTGCAAACTTGCGAGAGCCGATAACTGGGGCGCCAATTTGCACTTGGATGCGACATTGACCACCAACACTACCCGCCCCTTGTACAGGGACATCGGCATGGTCTCGCCATTGGTCAGTCTTGCCTCGAAATCATAGAAGTCCGGCATTTCACCCCCCGATTTAAAGCCCAAGTGTTCAAAGCCCAGGTGCTTTGAACATATTAGGGGTGCCTTCAAAGTTAAAGCAATGAGACAATAGGCAGAGTTAACGAGTTATGACAAATGACCTCTCCTTTTATTACCGAAACCGTCCTGGATGTCCGTCATTGGACAGACAACTACTTCAGCTTCACTACGGCACGTGACGATGGTTTTCGTTTCGACAACGGCCAGTTCGTAATGATCGGGCTCGAAGTCAACGGCAAGCCACTCATGCGCGCCTACTCCATTGCCAGTGCCAACTGGGAAGAGCAGCTGGAATTTTTCAGCATCAAAGTGCCAAACGGTCCATTGACGTCAAGGCTGCAACATATCCAGCCCGGCGATACGATCCTGCTCAGCCGCAAGCCTACCGGCACCTTGTTGATTTCCGATTTACTGCCCGGAAAGACACTTTATTTGCTCAGTACCGGAACTGGACTTGCGCCCTTCCTCAGCATCATCAAGGATCCGGAAACCTACGAGCGCTTCGAACATGTCGTGCTCACTCATGGTGTCCGCAACACCCATGACCTGGCCTATGCCGATTACATCCAGAAAGAATTGCCGAAACACGAATTTCTGGGTGAAGAAATTTCAAAGAAGCTGCTTTACTACCCTGTCGTCAGCCGGGAACCTTTTGTGCATCAGGGCCGTGTTACCGAGTTGATGGATAACGGGCAGATGATGCGTGATCTGGGATTGCCGGAATTGAATCCCGAGACCGACCGCGCGATGATTTGCGGTAGCCCGCAAATGCTGGCGGATTTTCGACGGATTCTGGATTCTCGCGGCTTCACGGCCGCACCAAGAATCGGTACGCCGGGCCATTACGTTTTTGAACGTGCGTTCGTGGAAAAATAGTAATGACCGACATGCACTTCCGCGCTGCCATTCCAGAAGATGCGAATGAAATCGCCGATTTCATGACGCGTAATTTCCTGGCAGCCTACGGCCACAGCTCAAGCCCGGAAAACATTCAAAAGGCGGTAGAAGACTATTACGGCGTCGAGGCTCAGCGGGCCGATCTTGCGAATGCCGCTATCGTCAATTGCCTTTGCATGATTGAAAATAAAATTGCCGGGCTGGCGCAGGTTAAACCTCCCAAGCCCGATAGCGACCCGCATCATTTTGAACTCAGTCGCTTTTATGTGGATGCGGTTTATCATGGCAAGGGAATAGCTCCCCTACTCATGCAGCAAACTCTCGATACCATGAGGGCACGCGATGCGCGTTCTTTATGGCTAAGTGTCTGGCAGGGTTCGCAACAGGCGATTCGCTTTTATCAAAAGCAGGGATTCGTCATCAGCGGAGAAACCATCTTCATGATCGGCGACGAACCGATGAATGACTGGTTGATGAGCAAGGATTTGTAGCGTGGGAGCTGCTTTAGCAGCGATAAGCAGTCACAGTTTGCGACAAACTCGAACATTTAATCGCTGCTAAAGCAGCTCCCACAGAAGACAAAGAATCAAAGCAGGTCGGCGATATCCTTCTCGATTTTTTCCGGCGTATCGGTCGGCGCATAGCGCTTCACCACTTCGCCGTTTTTATTGATCAGGAATTTGGTGAAATTCCATTTGATTGCATCGATACCCAGCAAACCGCCTTTTTCCTTCTTCAGGAATTTCCAGAACGGATGCGCGTTATTGCCGTTCACATCGACTTTTGCATACATCGGGAAGGTAACGTCGTAGGTCAATGAACAAAAATTCTTGATTTCATCTTCGTTGCCTGGCTCCTGGTGACCGAATTGGTCGCAGGGAAAGCCAAGCACCACCAGGCCTTTGTCTTCATATTTTTTATAGAGCTTTTCCAGCCCGGTGTACTGAGGCGTAAAACCGCATTTGGAGGCCACGTTCACCACCAGCATGGCCTTGCCTTCGTAGGTCTTCAGCGACTGCTCGTCGCCGTCAATGGTTTTTGCAGAAAAATCATAGGCTTTGCTCATCTGGCGCTCCTCGATATGAGGTTTGATTATAGTCCACCCATGCCTTTAGTCACGGGCATATCGGAAGCAAAACCGGTTAATCTTGCCGTTCAATCTGGGAGACCCGTATGAAGTTACCGTTAAGCCTTGCCATTGCAGGCGCACTTGCCCTCGGCAGCAGCGTCAGCACACCCGCTCAATCTGCAGAAAAGACCAAAATGACCCAATCAGCCGCGACGCCAGCAGCCGACAGCAATCCATTTTTTATCGAAAGCCCGCTTCAACTGCATTTCCCGGAATTCAACAAGATCAAGGACAGCCATTTTGCCCCGGCCTTTGATCGCGGAATGGCTGAAAACAGCCGCGAGATCGATGCCATTGCCAATAACACGGCAGAACCGACTTTCGAAAACACTATCCTGGCAATGGAAAAATCCGGCCAGTTGCTCGGCCGTGCTGTGCGCGTATTCGGCAACCTGACCAGCGCCAATACCAATGACGCACTCGACAAACTGGACGAAGAATATTCACCAAAGTTTGCCGCGCATTTCGACAGTGTTTACCTGAATGCAAAATTGTTTGAACGCATCAAAACGCTTTATGCAAAGCGCAATGATCTCGGCTTGGATGCCCAAGGCGTGCGTCTGATCGAACGCTATAACACCGACTTTGTTCGTTCCGGCGCAAACCTGACCGAGGCTCAGAAAACCCGCGTCAAGGCGATCAATGCCGAAATGGCGACATTGCAAACCAAATTCGGTCAAAACACGCTGGCCGAAGTGAATGATTCCGCCGTGATCGTCAGCGACAAGGCAGAACTTGCAGGATTGTCGGACGAGCAAATCGCCGTGCTGGCCGAAAGCGCAAAATCGAAAGGCATGGAAGGCAAATATCGCATCGCCCTGCTCAACACCACAATTCAGCCGCTTCTTCCGCAAATCGATAACCGTGCCCTGCGCGAACGCATCCACAAAGCTTCCATTTCCCGTGGTAGCCGTGGCAACCAATGGGACAACCGTGACATCGTTGCAAAGGTAGCCAAACTTCGCGCCGAACGTGCGTCCATCATGGGTTACCCGAATTACGCCGCCTTCGGCCTGGCCGAGGAAACCGCAAAAAATCCGGAAGCCGTGAATAAGATGCTGGCACAACTGGCGCCGCCTGCCGTCGCCAATGCTCGCAAGGAAGGTGCGGTACTTCAGGCAATGATCGATAAGGAACAAAAAGCCAAAGGCCAGAAGACTTTCAGTCTGGAACCTTGGGATTGGTCTTACTACACCGAAAAAGTACGCAAAGACCAATACGATTTCGATGAAGCGCAACTCAAGCCCTACCTCGAAATGGACAGCGTTCTGCAAAAAGGTGTGTTCTATGCAGCGAACCAGCTTTACGGCCTGACTTTCAAGCCGCGCACCGATCTCCCGACTTATCATCCCGACGTAAAGGTTTACGAAGCATTCAATGCCGACGGCTCGACTCTGGCACTGGTTATTGTCGATCCTTATGCCCGCAGCTCAAAACGTGGCGGCGCATGGATGAGTTCCTATGTTGACCAATCCGAACTGATGGGCAACAAGCCTGTCGTTGCACTGCATTTGAACGTGACCAAACCGACCGAAGGCAAACCTGCCCTGATGACCTGGGATGACGTGAATACGGCATTCCACGAATTCGGTCACGTATTGCACGGCATGTTCTCGGACGTCAAATATCCTTACTTCAGTGGTACCAGCGTGCCACGCGACTTCGTCGAATATCCGTCGCAAGTCAATGAAATGTGGGCCGACTGGCCTTCGATTCTCGCCAACTACGCGAAACATTGGCAAACCGGCGAACCTATGCCGCAAGCCTTGCTGGACAAGGTGGCGGCCAGTGCGAAATTCAACCAGGGCTTCACGACCACGTCCTATCTGGGCGCTGCACTGCTAGACCAACGCTGGCACCAGGTAACTGTCGACACGCTACCAAATGCGGACGGTGTGATGGCTTATGAAGCGAAAGCACTGAAAGATGTCGGACTGGATTACGCTGCAGTTCCGCCGCGTTACCGCACGCCTTATTTCAGTCACATCATGGGCGGCTATGCAGCCGGTTATTACGCCTATATCTGGTCTGAAGTACTGGATGCCGATACCGTGCAATGGATCAAGCAACATGGCGGCCTGACCCGCGAAAACGGCGATCATTTCCGTAACACCCTGCTCTCGCGTGGCGGCAGTAAAGATGCATTGCAGCTGTTCCGCGATTTCTCGGGTGGCGATCCTGACATCCAGCCATTGCTGGAACGCCGCGGCCTGGTAGTCGATAAAAAATAATTGCATCGCTCCCTGTACAAGAAAAACGCCGCTAACTGCGGCGTTTTTTTTCACACCTAATTTCCTTCAAACAGGTTAAATTTACATTTTGGAATTTCAGGAAAAGCGCCATGAAAGTAAAAGCTGCCGTTGCGTATGAAGCGGGAAAGCCTCTGGTTGTCGAGATGGTCGATCTTGAGGGGCCGAAATTTGGCGAGGTTCTGGTCGAGCTCAAGGCGACTGGCATATGCCATACCGATTACTACACTTTGTCAGGCGCCGATCCTGAAGGAATTTTTCCTGCCATTCTCGGACATGAAGGCGCCGGTATAGTTGTCGATGTAGGGCCTGGTGTTACCAGCCTGAAAAAAGGCGATCACGTTATTCCGCTGTACACGCCGGAGTGCCGCCAATGCGAATATTGCCTCAGCCAGAAAACAAATCTTTGCCAGGCTATCCGCAGTACGCAAGGCCAGGGTTTGATGCCGGATGGCAGCAGCCGCTTTTCTATCGGCGGAAAGAAGATCCATCACTACATGGGTACTTCGACGTTTGCACAGTTCACCGTTGTACCTGAAATCGCATTGGCAAAAATCCGCGAAGATGCGCCGTTTGATAAGGTCTGCTACATCGGCTGCGGCGTCACCACTGGCCTTGGTGCGGTTATCTACACGGCGAAAGTCGAACCCGGCGCGCGGGTCGTCGTCTTCGGTCTGGGCGGTATCGGCTTGAATGTCATCCAGGGAGCACGCATGGCCGGTGCGCGACAAATCATCGGTGTCGATATCAATCCGGCACGGAAAGATATCGCCACCAAATTCGGCATGACCGATTTCGTCAACCCGAAAGAAGTGGAAGGTGATCTGGTTGCCTATCTTGTGTCACTCACAAAAGGCGGTGCCGATTATTCGTTTGAATGTATCGGCAATACCCAGGTTATGCGACAGGCTCTGGAGTGCTGCCACAAAGGCTGGGGCACCAGCGTGATCATTGGCGTGGCGGCGGCGGGCCAGGAAATTTCAACCCGTCCTTTCCAGCTGGTGACCGGTCGTAATTGGCGTGGCTCGGCTTTCGGCGGCGCCCGTGGCCGTACCGATGTACCGAACATCGTTGACTGGTACATGGAAGGCAAAATCAATATCGATGATTTGATTACCCACACCATGCCGCTGGAAAAAATCAACGAAGGCTTCGATTTGATGCACCGCGGCGAATCGATTCGTGGCGTCGTGCTTTACTGATGGAAATCATTTCCGCACAACACTGCTTTGGCGGCATACAGGCTGTGTATCAACACCAATCTGTATCGAATAATGGCTTGATGAAGTTTTCGGCATTTACCCCGCCTCAGGCAAAATACGGAAAAGTGCCTATCCTGTTTTTCCTCGCTGGGCTGACCTGCAATGAGGAAACCTTCATGATCAAGGCAGGCGCGCAGCGCATTGCATCGGAACTCGGCATGATGTTGATTGCGCCGGATACCAGCCCGCGAAATACCGGTATCGACGATGCGACCGGCGATTGGGAATTCGGCGAAGGTGCCGGTTTTTATTTGAATGCCACGCAGGAAAAATATTGCCGGGATTTCAATATGCATGATTATGTTGCATACGAATTGCCGGAATTGATTACAAAACATTTTCCCGCAGACATCAACCGGATCGGTATCATTGGCCATTCAATGGGAGGTCACGGTGCACTGACCCTGGCGTTGCGCCATCCAGAAAAATATCGCTCCGTCTCCGCCTTTGCACCGATCGTCGCCCCTTCACAAGTTCCGTGGGGTCAGAAAGCCTTTTCGAAATACCTGAATACAAGTGAAGAATGGTCGCAATACGACGCCTGTGAGCTGCTCAGACAGCAGCAGTTCGACGGCATGATCCTGATCGATCAGGGTCTGGACGACAAATTTTTGGCAACCCAGCTAAAACCTGATCTGTTCACTGCCGCCTGCGAACACAACGGTCAATCTGTCTTGTTGCGCGAACACGCGGGGTATGACCACAGCTATTGGTTTATCCAGACTTTCATCGAGGACCATCTTCGGCACCACGCGAAATACCTGTTAGCCTGAACGCCAAATAGCAGACAAAAAAAGCCGGATTGCTCCGGCTTTTTTCATATCTAGCAGTGAAGCAGATATTAGCTAGCTTCGACTTGGTCAGCTTGCAGGCCTTTAGGGCCCTTGGTGACAACGAAAGTAACTTTTTGGCCTTCTTTCAAGGATTTGAAACCATTACCTTGAATTGCACGGAAATGGACGAATAAATCGTCGCCGCTTTCCGGGGTGATGAAACCAAAACCTTTAGCATCGTTGAACCACTTAACTGTACCTACTTGACGATCCGACATTTGAAACTCCTTGAAACCTAGTTAATGAAAATCAGCGTAAAAAAAATGAATTACGCCGTTACTGAGCTTGCATGGAGTGATCAGAAGCGATGTAGCGGACCAGTAGATCTACCGCATCGGGTCACAATGCACCGTGACCCAAGCAAAAACAGTAGGCGAACAATACGCGATTCCAAAACATTTTGCACTTGTCAAGCAGCGAATTATTCATAAAAGCACGATAATTCTCTTACCTGACAGCCGGATATGCCCTTTTGAGCCTGGATTTAGCCGCCAAATACGATTACAGCAAGCCAATATTAGCCATCATTGGAGGCGGCCCCGCCGGTCTGATGGCTGCGGAAGTGTCGTTAAATCAAGGTGTTACCGTCAACGTCTATGATTCGATGGGTTCCGTCGGACGAAAATTCCTTCTCGCGGGCAAAGGAGGATTAAATCTTACCCATTCCGAAGATTTCGAACCCTTTGTGGGCAGATATCGCGAACAAAGCAGCTGGGTGCGCGGCTGGCTGAAGGATTTCGACGCTAATGCGCTGAGGGCCTGGGCAAAAAACTATGGGGTTGAGACCTTTGTCGGCAGTTCCGGTCGGGTCTTCCCTACCGATCTGAAGGCGGCGCCGTTGCTGCGCGGCTGGGTCAGACACCTGCGCGAGAGCGGCGTCCGATTCCACATGCACCATCGGTGTATCGGCTGGAATGAAAAAAACGAATTATGTTTTGAAACACCCGATGGCCTGAAAACCCTGTCGCCACAAGCAAGCATTTTTGCAATGGGCGGCGGCAGTTGGGCAAAACTGGGCAGCGACGGACAATGGGTCCCGTGGCTAAGAGAAGCAGGCATTGAGATATCCGACCTGAAAGCCAGCAACTGCGGTTTTGAGCATGAATGGAGCCCGCATTTTCAATCACGTTTTGCCGGCGCGCCCATAAAACCAGTGATCGTCTCAGGCTTCGACCGAGACAATCCCGGGAAAAGCCTGCAGGGCGAATTTGTGATTACCGCTACCGGTATCGAAGGCAGCGTTATCTATGCGATTTCCGCTGATTTACGCAATTCGATCGAAAAAAATGGTGTCGCAGAACTCTTGTGCGACCTCTGCCCCGGGCGCAGCATCGAACGATTGAGAAAAGATTTAAGTACGCCACGCGGAAAACGATCGATGACCGATCATCTGCGCCGCCATACCGGTCTGGAAGGAGTGAAAATCGGATTGCTTTACGAAGCGCTTGGCCAGGAAGATTGGCAGGACAATGAAAAGATCATTCATGCCATCAAACACTTTGCGATCAAACTGACCTGTACTCGCCCGATCGATGAAGCCATCAGTACCGCCGGCGGCGTCACCCTCGGGGCACTGGACAAAAACCTGATGTCATTGAAAAAACCCGGTGTATTTTTTGCCGGAGAAATGCTCGATTGGGAAGCTCCAACCGGAGGCTATTTGCTGACGGCAAGCATGGCTGGCGGCCGAATCGCCGGACAAGCCGCTTGCAGATGGTTGAAGTCAGGCTATTCCAAGGACGCATGATTCAAAGTAGGATTGCCTGAGGTTTACGGCTTGTGCTTCAAGTTGGATCTGGAAGGGGAAAAATAATGCCGGATAACGAACGTCGCATAATTGAAAAACAACCCGGTAGCGAGCTGAAAAGCGAGCTCAACCAAGATCAGCTGATGACACTGAGCAGTATCGAACACTTTGGCTGGGAACTGAAATTCATCCGCCGCAAGCTATTCCAGCCCAAAGTGGCGGTAGTTTTTGACAGGGACAAGAAAAGGTATGCCATTCTCGAAGCAGACGGCACCTTGAACGACAAAGTGGATGATCTGAAGATTCGCTAAAAAAACAAACGTTTGGATCAACTCGTTAGCGACCGTCAGCAGTCAACTTGGGGTTCATAGCAAGACCTGCCGAGTTCTCTGATGGAACCGGTGAATTTCCTCTTCCGTTCTGGTATCGATCATGTACACCGGACGCCTGCCGTTAGGGCATGGCAAACGGGGCGTGGTACCGAACAATCGACAGATCAAAGGGCGCTCGTGATAAACCTCGCAACCCTGCTTGCCGAGATAAACACAATTGTAATCAGCCAGAGCTGCCTCATGCTCGGCATCGGTTTTCACCGGCAGCCGAGCGACTTCTTCCGACGAAGCCGTTACCGGCCCGCAGCAATCATGACAACCGACAATGCATTTGAACGAAGGGATCCGCTCACGCAAGGCTTCTATTCTTTGATCATTCGAAACCATATAGCGTCACATCAAAGACCAGCATGCCTTTGGGCCCGTTGGCATTCGGTATGCTGTCGTAAGCAAGATAGCCGGGAATCCAGAATCGATAGGTATCGCCAGGGCTCATCAGCGGCAGCCCTTCTTTCCAGCCGGAAATCAGGCCATTAAGAGGGAATACGGCTTTTTCACCGCGCGTTATAGAGCTATCGAATAATTTGCCGTCCGGCGTCCAGCCGCTGTAATCAATCGTGATGGTGCTCTGCAAGATCGGATGCCCGGTGCCGGTACCTTTCTTGATCACGCGATATGCCAAACCACTTGATGTTTTACTTGCATTCGCAGGTATAGCGGACACATCGGCGGGTGCTGGTGCAGGATCCACATTACCGATAATGGTCAGATCAAAAATCTGGGCCTGAGTCGAATTATCACCCGTGCTGAACCACCAACGACGCGTTTCACCAACGGGACTGAGCAACGCGGCTCGCGCCAACGCAGGTGAGGATTGCGCAACGCTCTTGAAGCTTGAGCGCAATACGCCACTTTCCTTTGCCTGGAATTTGCCTGCATCATTTTTAATCCAGATGCTCATCTTGTATTCAAAAAAATCCGGCTTGATCGAAGCCGCTCCCGCTTTTGCGGGCTGCAAGGTGAGATAGTGCAAACCGGAAGCCGACTCGACTGCATTTGCAGGAACATTACCCGAGGCCGGTGCCTTCGCAGCGGCGAACAATGGCAGCGAAGCAAATAAAAAAACACAGTTAAAAACAATTTTTACCAGCTGCATAAAACCCTCACCAATCCTTGAAATTCGGCAACAAGCCGGCCAATTCCTTGTCAGTCAAATTACGCCAGGCACCCACTTTCAAGTTACCCAATTTGACATTAATGATTCTTATACGGCGCAGCTGATTGACTTTATAGCCCAGCGCTTCGCTCATCAGACGAATCTGCCTGTTCAAACCCTGGGTCAAAACAATCCGAAAACCAAACTTCGCCAATTTGTAAACTTTGCAAGGCTTGGTCATTTCGTTATGGACTCGCACGCCACGCGCCATGGCACGCAGAAATTCGTCCGTCACGGCTTTGGTGACGCCGACCAGATATTCCTTCTCGTGGTTGTTTTCCGAACGCAATATCTGATTGACGATATCACCGTTACTGGTCATCAAGATCAAGCCTTCCGAATCCTTGTCCAGACGACCTATTGGGAAAATGCGTTCCTTGTGATCGACGAAATCGACGATATTGCCTTTTACGGTTTCATCGGTAGTACAAGTAATGCCGACCGGTTTATACAAAGCGATATAGACATGGCGACGCTTGTTTTTCGGAACGATCTTGAGCTTGATTTCCTGGTCATCAACAAGAACCGTCATGCCTTCGAGCCATTTCGCGCCTTTTTCGGCAACCTCGCCATTCAGGCGCACGCGACAGGCGTCGATCAGATCATCGGCCTCACGCCTCGAGCACAATCCGGATTCACTGATGAATTTATTCAGTCTCATGGCATTAAAGTTTCCGGACCCGGAAATTGCGGCCCTTGATTTTACCAGCACGTAATTTCTGCATCACGTTATCAATGAAAGCCGACTGGATCGCGACATAGGCGCGGGTTGCGAACACATCAATCTTGCCGATCTGATTGGCCTTCAAACCGCCGACGCCAGTCAATGCACCCAAAACATCGCCCGGGCGCAATTTATCCTGGCGTCCGGCATCAATCACCAATGTTTTCATTGCAGGTGCGGGCATCGAAAGCGAGTTGCCGCGGCTTGGCAACCGGGTCCAGGTAATCGGGGTACCGATAATGTCTTCGATTTTGGAAGTCCGGCCCATTTCCCTGCTGGACACCAGGCTCAGCGCCAAACCGGTTTCACCCGCCCTTCCCGTGCGGCCAACACGGTGCACGTGAATGTCGGCATCGCTGGGTAATTCGTAGGCAATGACCATCGGCAGAGCTTTAATATCCAGACCACGGGCAGCGACATCGGTAGCCACCAATACACGGCTGCTGCCATTGGCGAATTGCACCAGGGTTTCATCGCGATCACGCTGCTCCAGATCACCATGCAACTCGATGGCCGATATGCCGCGTTTCCATAAAACATCGGTCAAGCCTTTTGCATCGATTTTGGTATTACAGAAAATCAGGCAGCTCTCTGGTTGATGTTCCATCAATAACGCAATCACGGCTTCCGGTTTATCGTTCGGTTCCACCTGATAAAACAATTGCTGGATCACGCTGTCGTCGTGCTGGCTTTCAACGGTGATTTCAGTCGGACTCTTCTGGAACTGTTTGCTGATCGCGCGAATTTCTTCCGGGTACGTCGCGGAAAACAGCCAGGTGCTTCGGGTGTTCGGGGTTTTCTTCAAGATGGCTTTGACAGCATCCAGAAAGCCCATATCCATCATGCGATCAGCTTCGTCCAGAATGACCGACTGCAGGGCATCTAACTTCAGGGCTTCCTTGTCGATCAATTCCTGAATCCGGCCAGGCGTACCGACCACGATATGCGGCTCATGGGCGAGCGACGCCAATTGCGGCCGCAACGGAATGCCGCCACACAGGCTCAATACTTTTACATTCGGAATGAAACGCGCCAAAGCGCGAATTTCCTTGCTGACCTGATCGGCCAATTCGCGGGTCGGGCACAAGACCAGACTCTGCAGACGGCCCTGTTCGCTTTGCAGTTTTGCCAACAAGGCCAGACCGAAAGCCGCAGTCTTACCGCTGCCGGTTTTTGCCTGCGCAAGAACATCCTGGCTATTGAGCATCAGCGGCAAAGCACCCGCCTGAATTTCGGTCATTTCGGTGTAGCCCAGCGCTTCCACTGCTTGCAACAAGCTTGGGGCCAGCGAAGTCAATTCGGTAAATTTTTTCATGCCCTATTATCGCACGGGCCGGGCGTGCTTTAGTTCTAAGTCCCGGAATTGCTTGCTAGACTCGCAAGAGGTTCACAACCGACTGAGAGTGCCGCGATGCTAAAGAAATATGGCTGGATCGTGCTTATCGCCGCCTTCGTGCTGGTGTTTTGGCTAGGCAAACAATCAGGCAGCCAGAATGAAGCCCCGGCCAGCGCAACTCCTCCGACCTCAACTGTCGGCGTTCAAACGCTGCCCGAAGCAACACAGTTACCGGAAATTTCACCAAGGACCGAAGCAAACGAACTGCCCGCCTTTCTTCCGCCTGAGGCCAAAACCACGCTCGATTTGATTGCCAGCGGTGGTCCATTTCCGAATCGGCAGGATGGCGTGGTATTCCAAAACCGCGAGCAACGTTTACCGAAAAAATCCCGCGGCTACTACCACGAGTACACGGTCGAAACGCCCGGATTGAGTCACCGCGGCGCCCGGAGAATTATCACCGGTGGCGAACCGGTCGAAATTTATTATTACACCGACGACCATTACGACAGCTTTCGTGAATTCGAGGTGCAGCCATGAACGAAATACCGCTGGAAGAATTGCTGACTCAAGCAGAAAACGCGGGCGTATTTTTCGTTACCGGGTCCGATCTGGAAGCCATCGAAATGGCTTCCCAGCAGAATGACGCATTCTATTGTTTTATCGATTTGCAGCATTGCCAAAGCAAATCATTGCTTATCCAGGCGCTGGCCCACGGCCTGAACTTCCCTCCGAGCTTTGGCAGCAACTGGGACGCATTGGCCGATTATTTGAGCGACCTGAGCTGGCTGGCTTCGGACGCCTTCATCCTCTGTTTCGCAAACGCAGATCGTTATCGCAACGCCCATGAAGAAGACTTCAAGACACTGATCGAGATTCTCGAGGAGGCCTCGTCCAGCTGGAGCGAGCAAAAGAGTCCCTTCTGGGCATTCTTCGGGCTGCCGGACGACGAATTTGAACAGATGCAAGCGGAATAGATTACGGAGCGTAACATGGCGAACAGCATTCACGAATTCAACGACGACGAACGAAACGAAAATATCCTGATTTACGTCAACGGCGAATTAAAGCCGCGCAAGGAAGCGGTCGTTTCAGTATTCGATAGCGGATTCGTTCTGGGCGATGGCGTCTGGGAGGGTATGCGTATCCATGATGGCCACCCTGCTTTTCTGGACCAGCATCTTGATCGCCTGTACGAAGGTGCAAAAGCGATTGCAATGAATATCGGTCTTGATCGCAATGCGTTGACCGACGCCATCTACTCGACACTGGCTGCCAACGATATGCGTGACGGTGCACATATGCGCCTGATGGTCACCCGTGGCGTGAAGCGTACGCCGTATCAGGATCCACGTGCCACGATAGGCTCTGCCACCATTGTGATCATTCCGGAATTCAAGACCCCACGCCCCGAAGTGCACCAGAAAGGTTTGAAACTTTTCACCGTGCATGTTCGTCGCGGCGCGCCCGACGTGCAAGATCCAAAGCTGAATTCGCACAGCAAACTCAATTGCATCACGGCCTGCATCCAGGCTACCGAAGCAGGCGCCGACGAGGCCCTGATGCTGGATCCGCACGGATTTGTTGCCACCTGCAATTCCACCCATTTCTTTATAGTCAGAAAAGGCGAGGTCTGGACATCGAGCGGTGACTATTGCTTGTCGGGCATCACGCGGGCAAACGTATTGAAAGTCTGCCGTGAAGCCGGCATCCCCGCCTACGAGAAAAACTTCAGCCTGACTGAAGTTTACAGCGCAGAAGAAGCCTTCGTGACCGGCACCTTTGCTGGCGTCGCACCGGTTCACACCATCGATGGCCGTGTAATTCGCGATGGCCGTGGTCCGATGGTGGAAAAACTGCAGCTGCTGTATCAGGACTTGGTAAAGCGTAATATTTCAGAGCGCGGCGAAGCAAACACATGAGCACTCCTTTGCGAATTGCAATGTGGAGCGGTCCGAGAAATATTTCGACGGCCATGATGAGGGCATGGGAAAACCGCGGTGATTGCGCAGTATCCGATGAACCCTTGTATGCCGCCTTTTTATCCGATACCCAACTGGATCATCCCGGACGCGATGAAGTCATTGCAGCAGGTGAATCAGATTATAAAAAAGTGGTTTCTGATTTATTGGGCAATGTCCCCGGCACACGTGAAATCTGGTATCAGAAACATATGACTCACCATTTGTTGCCACATTACGAACGCGACTGGATTCCGAAACTGACCAATATCTTGTTGATTCGTGATCCATCGGAAGTGGTGGCGTCTTATGTCAAAAGCCGTGCCACTGTCACGCCCGAAGATATCGGCATACCACAACAACGAAAACTGCATGACGAGATAATAGAAGCAACAGGTACCGCGGCGCCCATTATCGATGCCGGCGATTTTTTGCGTTCTCCCGAGAAATACCTCAGAGCCTTATGCGAATACCTCGGCATCGAATTTACCAATCGAATGCTGCAGTGGCCTGCCGGTCGCCGCGAAAGCGATGGCGTCTGGGCACCTTATTGGTATGCAGCCGTTGAAGCATCAACGGGTTTTGAAACCTGGCATTCACGCGATACTGCATTGAGTGGTGATGCAGCGAAAGTTGCCGAAAGCTGTCGTGCCGATTACGATTTTCTTTATCAGAGACGCTGGGTAATTTGAGTATTTTTCCACGGATGAACTAAGACTATAGCTCACATATATCGTTGGCGCACGCCTGAGATTTGGCTGCTGCTTTTTTGGCAGCGCGTTTTACGATTACACCAAAGAGCCTGGTAACCCCGAGTTTCGATAAAAGCATGCGGTTATCGGCAATCCACGGATAGATTCGGTCCCACAGTGGCCGAAACATTTTATTGGCCCACATTTTCTCCATACCAATGATGCCGGTGGCGCCGTAAGCCGCTTCGAAGACCGCCACGCCAATCAGCCAACGACCCTGCGCGTCACGGGCATGAATCAATTTCATCATGGCCGCTCGTTGATAGCCGGCATTTTCGGAAAACTCATCGCTGAAATCTGGCGGCGAACAATCCACCAGCTCAAGTCGCTGCTGGATGTCGTATTGTTTTAAGGTATGCATTTCGGTACGACATAAGGGGCATGAATTGTCGTAGTAAATCCGCAAGGGGTAAGCGATATTCATTTTGCACCCTCGCGAATGAGTTTTTGAATCTTGCTACCCAGCTTCATGACTTTCATCAAGGTGGCAGGTTCCAGCCTCAGCATCTCCTCGCCCCATGATGACATCGCCACCATAAGACCGTAGGTGTCTTCGATACGCTTGCGGGTATCTTTATCCTCGGTCGCATAGGCCGGATCCGCCATGCAGTCTTTCAATATGCCGACAGTGGGATCGAATTCACGCGCTTTTCGTTCGCGTACGACCGTGCGCATCAATTCCCATACGTCTTTCGAGGTCTCAAAGTGGTCACGACGATCCGCAAAGATATGTATCACTCGAACAAGATTGAGGTTTTGCAATTCCTTGATGCTGTTGCTGACGTTGGATCGAGCCACTTGCAGGATTTCGGCAATTTCTTCGGCATGCATAGGTCGACCCGACAAAAACAGCAGCGCATGAATCTGAGCCACCGTACGGTTAACTCCCCATCGCGACCCCATCTCGCCCCAGTGCATTACAAAGCGCCGGCGAATTGGACTGAGCGTATCCACAACGTATTCGGCAACATTTTCCATTTATTGCTCCCAAGCACTTGCATTCATTCTAGTTTCGACATATATTTCTGTCAAGACAGAAATATCTGAATATTTCAGCCAGACAGAAAAGTGAGCCTGACATGGAAAAAGTCATGAAAGTCATGGTCTTGGGGGGTGCCGGCTTTATCGGTCGTCACGCAGTCACCGCATTGCTGAAACAGAATTACCAAGTCATCGTCGGCAGCCGTCATCCAAAACGCGTTGGCAGACGGCTGGCGGAAACCGCGAACAGCTGCGAGCGTCGTCAGGTTCGCTTCGAGCAAATGCCTTACGCCGAGCAATGGCGAACCACGCTTGAAGACGTGGACGCCGTCATTAACTGCGTCGGTATTTTGCGGGAACGGGCCAAAGAAACTTACGAGGCCGTCCACTTGCATGCTCCCATGGCTCTGGCTCAAGCCTGCAAACAAAAAAATATTCGCCTGATTCATGTCTCGGCACTTGGGCTTAATCACGATCATCGCAGCGGTTTTCTGAGAAGCAAATTCAAGGCCGAGCAGTTGCTGGGAATGAGCGGTGCCGATTATTGCCTTGTAAGGCCATCGTTGCTGGACGGTAGCGGCGGATTTGGTGCCAGCTGGATTCGCAAACTGTCGCACCTGCCCGTACATTTATTGCCGGATAAAGCGAACGGAAAAATTGCCGCACTTGATGTCAAAGACCTCGGAGAAGCATTGGCAAATCTGGTTGAATTTCCGATTGCGGCGACTGCCCGGCCCGACCAACGCGAGTTTGATCTTGGCGGGCTTCAGCTGCGCGATATCGCCACATACATGCAAGCCATGCGCATGGCATATGCTCCCGAACCGGCACGCTGCATTCGCGTTCCAAGCTTGATGGCGAGAATCGGAAGCCACATTTGCGATTTACTGCACTTCTCGCCGTTTTCTTTTGGTCATTGGGAGCTATTGCAGTACGACAACATTCCCAGATTGAATCGCTTGCCGGAGTTATTGGGGCGCGCACCGCAGCTTGTAGGTGCACCGCTGGCAACTCTGGAAAGCCCCGAACTCACAGGCATTGAAACTACGCTGATTACGCGCTGATTCCATGGCCTGTTGAAACAGGGGGATTTCAGGCATCATCCGGAAAACATTTTGGATGAATATCATGCTGCGTAATGCCTTGTTGGGTCTTTGCATTCTTCTACCTGCCTTCGTGCAATCTGCAACACCCAAATTGCAGACAACAGCTGAAAAATCAGGCTTCATAAAGACCGGGCGCTACGATGAGGTCATTCAACTCTGCAATGACTTCCAGAAGGCCTATCCCAGCGCGGTACGCTGCGTGGCATTTGGCAGCACTCCGGAAAATCGCCCGATGCTGGCACTGATTGCTTCACGCAGTGGCGCCCTGAATGCAAAAGATGCCATAGCAAAAAAAATACCCGTACTTCTTATACAGGGCGGTATCCACGCAGGCGAAATAGACGGTAAAGATGCCGGCTTTCTGGCATTACGCGAAGCACTGAATACGCCTGAAGACAAAAGCTGGTTGAAACAGCAAGTATTGATCTTCGTACCCGTTTTCAATGTAGACGGGCATGAGCGGTTTGCCGCATGGAATCGACCGAATCAGCGTGGGCCTGAACAAATGGGTTGGCGAACGACGGCACAGAATTTCAATTTGAACCGCGATTACGTCAAAGCCGATAGTCCCGAAATGCAATCCATGCTTCGGCTGGTAAACGAGTGGGATCCCATTGCCTATATCGATTTGCACGTCACCGACGGTGCGAAATTCCGGCACGACGTGTCAATACAGATCGAACCTGTAAATGCCGGGGACGCCGAATTGAGAAAAACCGGCCTCGCAATGAAGAATGCGGTATTGGCGGAACTTGAATCGAAAGACTCGCTGCCTTTGGGCTTCTATCCATCATTCAACATAAATGATGACCCTAGTTCCGGATTTACCGATGGCGTTGCACCGCCGCGATTCTCGACCGGCTATTTTTATCTGCGAAACAGGTTCGGCATGCTGGTCGAAATGCATTCGTGGAAGGATTATCCGACCCGTGTGCGCATTACTCACGACACCATCAATTCAATGCTGCGCCTTACGGCAGAGCACGGTAGAGAGTGGCAAACTATCGCAGAACAGGCAGACGCCCGTTCACGAGCGAAAATCGGCCAAAAAGAAACTTTGGACTACACCGTCACCGACAAGGTGCGCACCATAGATTTCCTCGGTTACGAATATTCTCGAACCTTGTCGGATGTGTCGGGTCAACTCATGACGCATTACGATGAAAGCAAACCGCAACTGTGGAAGCTTCCGCTGAAAGACGACATCATCGCCGGCCAAAGCGAAACGATGCCCGCCGCTTATATCGTGCCGCCCGCCTACGCCGCTTTAGTATCAGCAAAGTTGAAGCAACACGGCATTGAATTCAGCACGCTGGACAAGACGGTCGCCAAGGCAAACACGGAAACATTTCGGGCCGATACCGCGAAACAGGCCACGCAATCGGTCGAAAGCCATCAGCGCCTGACGGTTACCGGCGAATGGAAAGCCGAACCCACCGACATCCAATCCGGCAGCTTGTATGTACCTTTAAACCAGGCCAAGTCCAAACTGATAATGGCTTTATTCGAAGCCAAAGCTCCGGATTCGCTCCTGGGCTGGGGTTTCTTCAATAACTCTTTCGAACAAAAAGAATATATGGAAGATTATGTCGCGGAGGAAGTCGCCCGCGAAATGATGACAAAAGATCCTGCATTGGCTGCAGCATTCAAAAAGAAAGTGGCAGAAGACGCAGAGTTTGCAAAAGATCCACAAGCCAGATTGAATTTTTTCTACCGACTGCACACATCCTGGGACGAAGAATTCAACAAGTACCCTGTGATGCGTTTGCTCGAAGCGCTATAAAAATCAGCGCGGGATGGATCAAGCCCACTTGCCTTTGCATGTTAATTAAGGATTGTAACTGACCGAAACCAATCGCGGCTTCTTGCCTAAGGTGATCAGGTAGATACGATCGAATTCGTTATCCCCCATCGACGCGATATCAAGACCGGTAGCGTATTTGACGATCTCAGGCACGGTATTGCTGTGACCGACAATCAATATGGTCTGACCGCCGTGTTTCTTTTTTATTTCTTTCAACAAGTCGGCAGTATAAGTGCCGGTGTTTTCCTTGGTGGCAGGTCTGACATCGAGTTGCAACCCTGCCTGCGAGGCAGTCGGTAAAGCTGTTTGCTGTGTACGTTTGTATTGCGTCGTGTAAACCGCCTTTACGCCGGAGTTCTTGAGTACCTCCGCAAGCTTCCGAGCCCGGGCATTACCCTGTTCGCTCAGGCTGGGGTCTTTGGGATCGTTCGTCGATTTCTCGGCATGTCGCACCACGATTAGCATGGTATCGGCAGCCATCACAGGGCTTGCCATCAAAAGCAGCGAAAAAAGGATTAACGATAACTTCATTTTCATTCCACTTTCTCCAATCTGGCAGGCAATGGGTCGCCTGCTTGCCAAGACATTTCGGTCAAATTCTGCATGAGACCCTCGATTTCGGTGCGGCCTTTCGTGGAATGAATCGGCAGCGCCAATATGTCACCGGCTTGAGTCCAATGCAGAATGGTTCGCACTGCTTCCACTTCATCAAGTTGCGTAACGATGCGACTTGACGGAATTCCGTGCTCTGCCAAAGCGCTTTGCAAAATTCCTGCGACTTCACCTGGTTCACGGCCACGAATAAACCCGTCAATGTCTTTCAACACGATTAAATCCGGATTGAAACTGGCGGCGACTTTTGCAAGTTCGCGAATATCATCGTCCTCACGATTTCCGGCCTGCCCCAGTAACAAGGCTAACCTACCTGTTGCTTGCTGGCTTTTGACGATCGTCAGGAAACCATGCAGGCCTTCCGGGTTATGTGCGTAATCGATTAATGCCTTGGCCCCGCCAATTTGCCAGCGTTGCAAACGTCCCGGATTGTCGCCGTTGGTTGAACCGAAGCGCTGCATGGTTGCTTTTATCGCGTCCACGCCAACGCCCAGGCCAAATGCAATGCACGCAGCAGCGGCGAGGTTTCCCATATTGTATTTCGCGTTGCCGCCCATGCTCAGAGGCATGTCGGCAATGGCACCAAGATCAATGTCATTCAAATAAAGATGTTCGTTGATCAATGCGCAAAAAATACCGTCGCGTTTTTTCAATGCGTCGATATGCGGGTTGTCTGCCTGCGTCGAAAAATACGCATGCCGGCATTTGAATCGATCTGCCTTTTCCATCAACACGGCATCGTCGGCGTTCAGCACAAGAACACCTTCGGAATCCAATGCCCTCGCGACTACGAGCTTGACGTCAGCCAGCCCCGACAAATCATGAATACCGTATTCGCCAAAATGATCAGCGCTGATATTGGTCACGGCTGCAACATTCGCATTCTGCACCGCCAAACCACGCCGTAAAATGCCGCCACGAGCAGTTTCCAGAATGCCGGCCTGTACCTGCGTGTTGCGAAGGATGGAACGCGCACCCATTGGGCCTGAGTAATCGCCTTCTTCGTAACAGACGCCGTCCAGAAACAAGCCATCGGTGCAATTATGACCTGTATGCCAGCCCTGTTCTCGGCACATTGCAGCAACAAGACGTGTCGTTGTCGTCTTTCCGTTGGAACCGGTGATCAATGCAGTCGGAATACGCGATGATTTTTTCCAGTCAATCGCAGCCGGTTCCGGCAGTTGTTCGATCAGCCAGGTTTGGCTTCCCTGCCCTTCGCCAATCGAGAAAAACTCATCATCGTAAAAAGTCGGCAGTTTTTTTTCATCGGCGGCTTCAATCAACGCAATTAGTCGCGGATTGCTTTCGGCTTCTGCCATCTTTTTCAAGACATGAAATGCAGCTTCGTCGTCAATCAAACTCGGCGCTGCGGGTGAATACGTTTCCGGCGAACCGCCAACCGCTTTCAACCAGGCCCATTCGTTGATTTCCGTCCCCGTGTAAAGCTGATCGGCAGGCGCGGAAAATGACAGGCTCGCACCCGTCTTGTGCCTGCGAATGGCAAAATCCGGCGATGCCCAATTCAAATGGATGCATGCCTGAACGACCAATGCCTGCCATGACTTCAATAGATGATCCGAGGGAATTTCTCCGCCCAGCGTTTCCAGAGCCACGCCACAGCCGGGCAAATACAGATTCGGCCCCGTCAAGCGACGAGAATCCTCGAAGCCCTGCAAAGGCTTTTCATGCTCGTTGAGGGACATGAATTAGTCGTCGGACTCGCGTGAGATGAAGATACCGCGTTCATCACGCGAAATGCCTTCCATCATGGCGAACGCATTATCTTCCACGATGGTTTCCGATACTGGCACGGCAGTAACAGGAACGCGTTCAGGCGCAGCACCTTCGGGACGGAACTTGATGATTTGTTTCCACGAACGCACGAGTGCATCGGCGAAGATCAACATCAAATCTCCTGGTTGCCCCATACGCAATGCAGCATCGATAGCTTCCTGTTCGTCGGGAATAATCGAGATTGCGGAATCCGGCACACCCTTGTCTTTCAAGGCACGCGCCTGAATACGCGGCACTTCATCACCATCGCGACCACGCAGACCGTCATCGCGGCGGCAGATGTAATGATCGAAGCGTCCGGCAACCGCATCGGCAATCGCTACCAGATCTTCGTTACGACGATCGCCCGGCCCTGCGAGTACAACAATGCGACGACCCGTCACATCCAGACGCTGCGCCAGATCGGCCATGACGGAAACCGCATGCGCGTTATGACCATAATCGAACAACACTTTGAACGGATGTTCGTTGAATACATTCATGCGTCCAGGAGCTTGGAAGAATGTCGTGTCGAAAGTACGCAAACCCTGGCGAATCGCGTCGAGTTTGATGCCGAGTGAAAACGCCATCGCAGCGGCGAACATCGCGTTTTGCACGTTGTGCAAGGCACGGCCTTCGAGTGTTGCCGGAATCAGATGCGTCCACAACAAGGGAATGTGGCTGCCCTTGTCGTATAGCGTAATCATCTGGCCATTGACGCCGTCTTCCAGCGCGCAGGCACGACCACCGGCACGAATATGTTCGCGCACCAGACCGTGCGATGGGATTCAACGTGACGTAGCAAATCATTTTTGCATCGGTGTAGCCCGACATCTTCAAGACATTCGGATCATCGGCATTCAATACCGCGCAATCTTTTGCGACTTCGACCACGATGCGTTTTACTTCGGCCAAGTTGCTCGAGTGTGTCGATGCCTTTCATGCCGAGATGATCGGATTGCACATTCAACACGGCACCGACATTGACTTCGCTGACGCCCATACCGGCACGTACCAAGACCACCACGTGCGGTTTCCAGAACGGCGATATCGATTTGCGGATCGGACAACACCATGCGCGCCGATACCGGCCCGGTCATATCGCCTTCAACAGTGCGCTGACCATCAATATAAACACCATCGGTCGTCGTCAGGCCTGGCGTATAACCGGCCATCTTGGTGATGTGTGCCAGCATGCGCGCGGTGGTTGTTTTGCCGTTGGTTCCGGTAACAGCAGCGATAGGAACACGTGCGTTGGAACCTTGCGGAAACAACATGTCAATCACCGGTCCGGCCACGTCGCGTGGCGTGCCTTCGCTAGGTGCAACATGCATACGGAACCCAGGCGCCGCATTTACTTCGCAAATACCACCGCCGATATTCCGATAACTCTCGGCGATATTGGTAATCAGGAAATCGACACCGCCGACATCAAGACCGATGGCACGAATCGCACGCACGGCCATATCGCGATTATCCGGATGAATGATATCGGTCACGTCTGTGGCGGTACCGCCAGTAGAAAGATTTGCGGTTGAACGCAAATAAACGGTTTCGCCGTCTTTCGGCACGGAATCGGCGGTGTAGCCGACACGCGCCATCATCATGTTCGCTTGCGCATCGAGCTCCAGACGCGTCAGTACTTTTTCATGGCCCACGCCGCGACGCGGATCAAGATTCACCACATCCACCAACTGCGCAATGGTGTGCACGCCATTGCCCACGACATGACCCGGTGTACGACGTGTCGCGGCAACAAGTTCACCATTGACTACCAGCAGGCGATGATCATCACCTTCCATGAAAGTTTCGACGATGACGGAACGGGAATGTTCTTTTGCTTTTGCGAACCCTTCGGCTACTTCATCATCATTCATGAGTCGAATCGAAATGCCGCGACCATGATTGCCGTTGTAGGGTTTGGTAACGACCGGAAAACCGATTCGACGCGCGGCACGTATTGCCAACGATTCGGTTTGCACCAATTCCTGACGCGGCACCGGCAAACCGAGTGAGCCGAGAATCTTGTTGGTTTCCTCCTTGTCGCTCGCCAATTCGACGGCGATATGCGGTGTTTTACCGGTAATGGTCGCCTGGATGCGTTGCTGATATTTCCCGTGGCCCAATTGCACCAACGATTGTTCATTCAAGCGCAACCAGGGAATATTTCTTTCTTCTGCGGCTTTCACCAGTGAAGCGGTAGATGGACCCAATGCGCGGCGTTGTGCGAAGCGGATGAATTCGTCACGGGCACTAGGCCAATTCCAGTCTTCCGGTAACAGGCCGCTGGTTTGCAATGCGGCTGGCAATAAGGACGTCAATAATTTTAGCGCCAATTCACCGGCAGCAATGCCTTCGTCTTTCTGCGCGTATTCGTAAACAACGGTATACACACCAGGCTTTTCGGTGCTGCGAGTCTTGCCGAACGTGACATCTTCGCCAGCCATGTTTTGCAATTCAATCGCAACATGCTCCAGCACGTGACCGAGCCAGGTACCCTCGTCTTCCTTCATGCGGCGGATAAAACCGCCAGGTTCGCGATAGGAACAACCGTGTTCGTTCAAACCAGGCAACGCATTGACCAAGCCGTCGACAAATTCGTTACCCAACTTTGCCGTTGGCCATTTTTCCATTTCACCCAGATCAAGCTCCAGTTTTATTACCGGAAAATGCGCATACAAGGACGGCCCAACAAATACATTACGTTCGAGAATACGCATGGCAAAATCCTAGGTTAATGGTGTAATCAAATTTCCGGCTAACGCTTTTCGTGTATGTAAATTAAAGGTAGCGCCCGCGACAAGTATGTGCACGGTCAGGCCCAACAGGCAAACCGGTTCGCCTTCGTTGACCTGATCCATCGAAGAAAACGAAAGGTTGGCAGCATCAACCACGGTGATGCCGCCGCTGCCTTCCACCTCGACGGTATTGTCCGGGCTGATGAATGCGGCGGTGTCTTCGTCCAAGCCCAGACCAATCGCGAATGGATTGTAGGCAAGCGCAGTCACCAAACGCCCCAGACGATCACGTTGGCGGAAATGCTGGTCTATGATGAAACGGTTGGTCAAACCAAACCCGGGAGCAAGACGAACCGACCCGGCTATCGGCGAAGAACCCTCTTCACCAAAAGCGATCATGTGCTCGCTGATCACGCTGGCACCGGCGCTGGTACCCGCGACATGCACACCTTCTGCATTTTGAGTACGAATCAGTTTTGCGACCGGGGTTCCGCCAATCAATGTCGTCAGGCGCAGCTGGTTTCCGCCGGTGATAAAAATTCCGGTGGCCTGTTTTATGCGTTCGAGACGATTAGGTTCGGAGCAATCACGTCGAGTGTCGAAGTTAATCGACTCCACTTTCGAAACTCCCAAATCGCCGAATATTTTTTCGTAGCGCTCGCCGGTGTCAAGCAGCCGGCTGGCAGTCGGGATGACGACAATATCTGCCGCGCTACCGCCACAAAGTTTTACGAAACGTTCAAGAATACGCGGGTTATTTTCTTTTTCTTCGGCGCCGCCGATGGGAATAATCCAACCGCGCTCTTCCCCGTCCGGGGTTTTACTAGGGCACATCAACACGTCCTTGGTGTAACACAACTATATGACAGTGATTTTAACCCGTGCCCACCTTAATTCCTAATTGGGCTTAGCCCGGGTCATGGCTCTATCTGACCCGGGAGGATTTAAGCAATGGTAGAGTATTCACGGTTTTCCAAGGAAATCGGCTATGCGAACTCCAATTGCCACCTGTTTTTTATTCCTGATCCTTTCTCAAGCCGCGCTCGCTGCCACTGCGCCTAAACTCCAGCCCCCACGCCCCGACAGCGCCATCCTGAAGAACAACAGCCCCGACAATACCGAAATCGAGGTCCGTCTCGACGGCGATTTCACCGGCGACGGACTGAACGATGTGGCCTTTATCGCCGCCTCGGAAGAAAAACGCGTATTGATTGTGATGGCCGGTTACGTTGATGAATTCGACCTGGGGCATGAACCGATCGGCCAGTTAGAACTGGAAACCTTTCCGCTTGGCTCCGCATCGCTCAGCTTCAAGAAAGGCGTGCTGATCGTGGAGGATCTGACCGGCGGCACGACGGCGATCAACGCTCTTTATCGCTATCGTTTCGACAAGACAAAAAAACGCATGCAATTGATTGGCGATGACGTCACGCAATACAGTCGCACCAATCAACACGACTCCGTCAAGATCAGTACAAATCGCCTCACGGGAACAAGCATTTCCCGGGTCAGCAAACTAAAAGGTGATGGCTACGAAGACCAGCCGCAAGTCACCAAAAAGGTATCTACAAAAGCGATCTACATGGAAGACACGCCCAACCCCTGCGTAGCACTCGGTTGCATGGAACAATAGTCCACAACATGCTTAGCACCGTGGAAAAACCGGAAGCTTCCGCAACGACAGGACTTCTGATTTCGAATGCATTGACGCTGGCGATGGCATTGATCCTGAAATGGCCGCTGGCGCTGGTGCTGTGGCCATACTGGATACAGAGCATCATCATTGGCTGGTATGCCAGAAAGAGAATGCTGGCGCTGAAGAAATTCAGCACTGAAGGTTTCACCAGCAATGACGAACCGGTTCCCGAGAACGAAAAAGGCAAGCGTTCGACGGCTTCGTTTTTCGTCATGCACTACGGTATTTTCCATCTTGTTTACATGCTTTTCCTGTTGGACAAGGCAAGGCTGGACTCCGCCTGGGACGGCTTCTGGATTATTGTTTGCGGGCTTTCCTATACATTCGCGCAACGCAAGACCTATCAACAACAAATCGCGTCCGATGCAATTGGAATACCCAACCTTGGCAAACTGATGTGCTTGCCTTATCTACGAATATTGCCGATGCACCTGACGATCATTTTCGGGATGATGGGTGGTTCGATTTTTTCAATCCTGTTTTTCATGACTTTGAAAACCATCGCGGATGTCTTACTCGACAAATTTGATCGCAGGCCTGCAGGAACAATGACGAGGCAGTAGCCTGGGTCATGGCTCCATTTGACTCGGTGAGCCCGTCGTGATGTCAAAACAAAAAAAGAGCATTCTTTTCAGTCAATCCAGATCGTCAAACTTCCGGGGTCAGATGGAGCCATGACCCGGGCTACTTTTAATCGCCTTGCTCGTTTTTTCCAAAATGGCAATCCACTCCTGATTTATTTGCCGGGCCGACCTTGGCATACGCTTTGCCATCTTCAAACTTTCTTCCAGAAGTGCATTGGCGCGGAATGGATCTTCCCATTGCAACAGCGTTTCAACATATCTCGCCCTTGCTTCGAGGCCGACATAATATCCGACCAACACCTCGTATTCTTCGCGCGCCAATTTGCGTTCGTTCAACGCCGACAATGCTCTTGCATAAAGCAAATGGCCATCGGGTGATTTGAAGTTGGGATTCTGCTTGATGATCAGATCCAGCAGTTCCTTGGCTTCCTTGGCATTGCCGGCTTCCACGAACGCACGCGCCAGGTGCGTTTGTATTTTCGGATCATTGGCATAAATGCCATTCAGCACGCTCTGGTATTGGGGAATTGCCTCCGAGGCACGCTTTGCGTTGACAAGGGCGTGCGCGAGACGGATACGATTGTCGGGTGTTGATGCAATTTCAATAGCTTCCTGGGCCTGTCTTAGCTCACGGGTCGGGTCCAGGACATTGACGAGCGTGTTTTCAATACTGCGGCCATGCCTTGTGTTTCTGGCATCGGGAAGCCAAATCGTGAAACCGTAAATCAGGCTTCCGAATAACGGAAACGCGAATAGAATCATCAACCAATACTTGTCCTGGTTTGTTCGCATCGCATGGATTGCGAAAAACAAGGCAATGATGACGTGCAGACCGATTCCCAAAATTGGCATGCAAATATCCCCTTGTCTCAAAATAATTATCCGTGGGAGCGCCCGTCAGGCGCGAATTCTTTCAGGCATTCGCGCCTGACGGACGCTCCCACGGGGTTTCGATTTACTTCAATCTATCCAACACTTCTTTCAGATCATCCGCCAGCGGCGCATTGATCAAGTAAGGTTTCGCGCCGCCATCAAGTGCAAACTCCATCGAAGCGGCATGCAGGAACAAACGTTTTAACCCGGCTTGTTCCGACAATCGTTTATTGGCCTCACGATCACCATATTTTTCATCGCCCGCAACCGGATGCCCCAGATGCTTGGCATGTACGCGGATTTGATGGGTTCGACCGGTTTCAATCGTCACTTCGCAAAAACTGCAGCCGGCACGACGTTCAAGCAACTTGAAATGACTGACCGATGCCTTGCCTTCGGGATGAACGCGAACCATGCGCTCGCCACCCTGCAAAACCGAACGCTGTAACGGAGCATCCACCGTCATGGTACCGGACGGCATTTTGCCTACTAATAAGGTGAGGTATTTCTTGTTCGGTGCTTCTTCATCCTCGCCTTCACGCATCAGGGCCTGCAATTCAAGCAGGGCCGAGCGTTTTTTGGCGATGATCAACACGCCACTAGTATCACGATCCAAGCGGTGTACCAGTTCAAACGGCTCATCTGGCCTTAGCGCCCTCAAACCCTCGATCACACCGTGACTGACACCACTACCACCATGGGCCGCGATGCCGCTGGGCTTGTTCAGAGCCAAAAACAGCTTGTCTTCATAAATGATGCTGGCCGCCAGGCGCTCGAGCAAGGATTTGGGTGCTGGCCTGACTTCACCTTCCACTTCAAGTCGAACTGGAGGTATGCGGACCTCGTCCCCGACAAAAACCCGGGCGTCGGGTTTGGCGCGTTTGCCGTTGATCCGGACCTGGCCGCTGCGCACCAGCTTGTAAATGAGGCTTTTGGGTACCCCTTTGATCTGGCTCGATAAAAAGTTGTCCAGACGCTGATTATCGCGATCTTCGGGCACTTCTACCGATCTCACGGCCGTATTCGGGCCGGACTTTTTGGGCGGGGTCGTCATAGTCATATTCGTCTGTTACACTGAGTTCGCGAGATAACGTCCTGATTTCGCTGGAATGTCGGCCGAAAGCTGAGCACCAGTGATTCCTGAAAGACCGCTACCACACTCCAAGGGAGTGACCATGTTAGCCGGTTCGATGGTCGGATGGATATCGCTCGATGTGTTAAGCATCGGTCAGACCGGAAAACGCTCGGCGCTTTTCGGCCCCTTTCGAAACAAATGTATAAGCGCTCCCGTGGGTACGCCCAAGGTTTGAAGCGCTGGAAGTTCCAACCAGGCGAGCATGCGCGTGCGCGTGCCCCGGAATAGGTGAAGGACCCCGGCGTTCCTCGCGGTAGAGCGTGTGAGGAATAACAATGAAAAGAATGTTGATTAACGCCACGCAGGCTGAAGAACTGCGGGTTGCGATTGTGGACGGCCAAACGCTTTACGATATTGATATCGAGCAGCCGTCGAAAGAACAGAAAAAATCCAATATCTACAAAGGCCGCATTGTGCGTCTCGAGCCATCGCTCGAAGCCGCCTTCGTCGAATACGGCGGTGGCCGCCATGGCTTCCTGTCGCTGAAAGAAATTTCGCGCGACTATTTCGTTCCGGGCATCGACCCGAACAAGGCCAGCATGAAGGAATTCCTTCGCGAAGGTCAGGAAATCGTCGTTCAGGTCGACAAGGAAGAGCGCGGCAACAAGGGTGCAGCCCTGACCACATTTATTTCCTTGGCCGGTCGCTACATGGTACTGATGCCGAACTCGCCGACTGCCGGTGGCGTCTCGCGTCGCATCGAAGGCGATGACCGCCAAGCACTGAAAGAAGCCATGGATGCGCTGACTATTCCAGACGATATGGGTGTGATTATCCGTACCGCCGGCGTTGGTCGCGATGCCGAAGAACTGCAATGGGATCTGAACTACCTGCTGCAAGTCTGGAGATCGATCACCGAAGCAGCATTATCAAAACCGGCGCCATTCCTGATTTATCAGGAATCCCGCCTGATCATTCGCGCCCTGCGCGATTACCTGCGTTCGGATGTGGGCGAAATTCTGGTCGATACGCCGGCAATGTATGAAGAAGCCAAAGACTTCATGCAATCGGTGATGCCGCATACGCTGAAAAAATTGAAGATGTATACGGATGACATTCCGCTATTCAATCGTTTCCAGATCGAATCTCAAATTGAAGCCGCTTACGAACGCACATTGCGTTTGCCTTCCGGTGGCTCGATCGTGATGGATCAAACCGAAGCCTTGACCGCCGTCGACGTGAACTCGTCGCGTGCTACCAAAGGCGGCGACATCGAAGAAACCGCGTTCCAAACCAATATCGAAGCCGCTGAAGAAGTTGCTCGCCAACTGCGTCTGCGCGATCTCGGTGGTCTGGTCGTTATCGACTTTATCGACATGGGATCCGGCAAGCATCAGCGCATGGTCGAAGACCGTCTGCAAGCCGCTTTGAAACACGATCGTGCCCGCGTTCAAATCGGCAAGATTTCGCGTTTCGGCTTGTTGGAAATGAGTCGTCAGCGTTTGCGTCCAAGCCTGGGTGAGTCGAGCCAAATTATTTGCCCGCGTTGCGACGGCCATGGCCGCATGCGCAGCGTTGAATCCTTGTCGCTGTCGATCCTGCGTCTGGCAGAAGAACATGCGATGAAGGAAAATACCGGACAAGTGCTGATTCAAGCGCCATCCGAAATCGCCAACTACCTGTTGAACGAAAAACGTCGCGCGATCGTCGAGATCGAAACGCGTCATGAATCGCCGATTCTGATCGTGGCCGATGAACAACTCGAAACGCCGCATTTCAATGTTTCGCGTATTCGCGAAGGCGAATTGACGGAAGAAATCGCAAAACCAAGTTATCACCGCACTACGCCGAAGAAACTGGAAATTCATTCGCTGACCCGTTCGCAATTGAATATCCCCGTAACACCGGCCGTTACGCATGTGAAGCCTACCCAGCCTGCACCGGTGCGTGAAGCACGCGAAGAAGTCGTTGCACCCGTAGCAGCTATCGTGGCTGCGAAAAAGCCTGGCTTTTTCGCACGCATCGCATCGTTCTTTGCCGGCGGCGGCGAAACCGAAGCCGTCAAACCGAAAACCGAGAGCTCCGAACGTAATGATCGCGGCAACAGGAATAACAAGGACCGCAACGACCGTAATAATCGTGGCCCGCGCGATAGCCGTGGCAATCAGCAACGTCCGCAGCAAAATCGCAATCAGGCTCCGAATCCACAACAAGCGAAGCCGCAACAGGCAGCTCCGCAGCAAAACAAGGCACCTGCTCCACAAGCTGCGAAACAACAGCCTGCGAAGCAAGAGCAGCTTGAACAGGCACCCGTGCTTGATGAAGCAAAACAACTTGAGCTGCAGCAACGTGCGGAAGAACTGAAACGCAAGGAAATGGAGCGTCGCGAAGCACAGCGTCAGGAAAGCTACCGTCGCGAAGCCGAACGCAAAGCCAAACGCGAAGCTGAAAGACTGGCTCAACTGGCTGCTGCAACCACCAATCCAGGTGTTGATGGTGAAGCACAGTCAACTGCCGATGTTCAGACCACTGAAGCAAATGCAGGTACAACAAATACGACCGTAAACGCAGTTGCTGATGAAGAACAAGGCGGTGAAGGAGCTCGCCGTCGTCGTGGTCGTCGTGGTGGACGCCGCCGTCGCCGTCCCGATCAGGGCCCGCATGATCCCAATGCGGCGCCAAACGAGAATTCTTCTGCCGATTTCGACGACGAAGAAGGTGATGAGGAAGATGGCATCGAGCCCAATGAGCCTGTGCTGGAACAAGTCAAACTGTCCAATGCACCTGCTTTCGCGGCACCTGTTCTCGTTTCTTCCATGCCGGTCACACGCGCTGAATCTGCATTCGACGATCTGGATGATCAGCTTTCATCTGAAAACATACAGGCGACTGCTGCCCCGGCAATTCATGCTCATGCAGTGAACGAACCCGCTGCACCAGCCATCATTCCCGAGAAAAAAGCCGACCTTGTAGAAGAAACCAAAACGACAATAATTGGTTCGGACCATGATCCCAAAATCACTCTGGAGCTGCCAGTTACAGCCGAACTCCTGGCAGCAACGCCAAAGCAGGAAGAATTACCGGAAGCTGTTATCAAACCGGCTATTTCCGGGCCCGTTGCTGCGCCTGTCTCAAGTGTACCGGCGGCCTTTACCGCTCCTGCACCTGTGGCCGCCAGTCCGGTAACGCCCGCAAAGGTACCCGCTGCGTTTAGCGTACCAGCCCCGGCGACAGCAACGCCTGCTCCTGCAACGACGGTACCCGCCGCTTTTAGTGCTCCGGCTCCGGCTCCGGCTCCGGCTCCGGCTGCAATAGCTCCCGTTGCGTCCATACCACCTGCATTCAGCGCACCCGCACCAGCGGCGGCATTAGCCCCAGTGAGTGCGACTTCTGAAATTGTTACTGCATCTGCTACGCCAGCAGCTGCCGCTACACCTGTGGCATCAGTACCTCCTGCTTTCAGTGTTCCAGCGCCTGCTGCGTTTATTGCTGCAAAAGTTGAACAATTAGTGGATGTAGTAAAAACAGACTCCGATGCAAGCTCCGATAATCTGGAAGAAGGCGATCAACAGAAACTGATCTGATGCTTTCGATATTTTATTGAATTGAAAACGCCGAGCTTAGCTCGGCGTTTTCAATTAGTGCTTGTCGGAAAATAATTTCCCGAGATTATTGATGGTAACTAATGAAGCGCACTTGCTTGCTATGCCCGGGCACTCGATTCAGCAGCGCAAAGATGCCGCTCCCTGTTGCCTTCCAGCTTAAAGCTCTACAAGGCATTCGCTGGCTCGGTAATTCCGTGTTGTGCAGCCAAGCGCGCCATGCTCATGGTGTCGTTCACACCCAGCTTTCCCATCAAGCGGGACTTGTGGGTCGCGACAGTCTTGCCGCTCAAATTCAATTTTTTTGCGATGTCTTCCGCACGCAAGCCTTGGCACAGAAGCATGCTGATTTCCATTTCCCGTGGCGACAAATCAAAAAAAGGCGAGCTGGTCTGATGACCGCCGAATACCAGCCGCTGCGCCAAATCGCCGCCGACATACCGTTTCCCGCGCGCTGCTTCACGGATGGCCTTCAACAATTCCTTTGCATCACAAGCTTTACCGACATAGGCACTGGCGCCTGCATCCAGCAAACGCTTGGGCATCGGACCATCTTCCTGCACTGATACGATGACGACTTTGGGTCCCACCTGGCCCTTGACCAGACGTTCGGTGATTTCCAGACCACTAATCCCCGGCAAATGCAGATCGCATAGCACAACATCAGGCAAGAGCTTCCGAATGACGGGCAAGCCTTCTTCCCCACTGGCGGATTCACCGATGACATCGATGTCCAGTTCATTTTGCAAAATCATTCGATACCCGGCTCGAACCAAGGCATGGTCATCCAGCAGAAATACGCGAATCATTGAATTCCCCTATTCAAAGTGATTACAGCTTAAGGGGCCGTCCTGATGCCGACAAGCTGAAAAACACTGATTTTTTTGTAGGAAAATTCCTACAAGCCATTCAAGTTCGGTTAAAATATCGGAAGTGGAAACGGGTTTATTGTCCTTACCATTGCATTGTCCGATGCGGATACTGACTAATGTCGGCTCCTACGGAAACTATCCAGGAAGTGTGGCCGAGCGGTTTATGGCAGCAGTCTTGAAAACTGCCGTGGGTTCATAGCCCACCGTGAGTTCGAATCTCACCGCTTCCGCCAAAACTGAAAGCCGCCCCGCAGGGCGGCTTTTTATTTCCAGTAAACTTGCAGTTTGCCGTTCCAAGCCATTGAAGCATCGTAGAATGCATAAAGAATTCCCCGCGCAGTTCAAGCTCACAACCCAGCACAAGAATGTCCGATCACTACGAACTTCACCCGATTACGCCGCAGGAACGTTTTTTGCAGAAAGCAGCAGATTGCCTGAAGAATGGCGGTCTGGCGCTCTGTCCCACCGATGCGGGCTACGCATTCGTCTGGAACCTGAACGCAGTCGAGGCCGAAAACCGGGTGATTAGGCTCAGGCAACTGGACAGCAAGCACCCTTTCACCTTACTCTGTCGCACATTGAGTGAGGCCGGCCGTTTGGCCCGGCTAGAGGATTCGGCCTTCCGGCTGATGCGTACACACTGCCCAGGGCCTGTGACGTTCATATTACCGGCCTCCCCAGAATTACCCCGTCGTTTAAAGCACAGTGGCCGCAGCAAGCGCCGAGAAATTGGCGTTCGTTTACCGCGTCATGCGGTGATGAATGCCGTGCTCGAGTTGATGGGGGAGCCGCTGCTCAGTACCAGCGTGGTATTGCCGGAGGAAGACGATCTGGCCAGCCACGAGATTGAAGCTGTGATTGAACGGTGTTTACGTTGGGTAGATGTGCTGTTGGACGCTGGTGATTGCGATCCGGGCCCAACCACCGTGATTGATTGCACTGGCGAAACACCAGAAATAATACGACAGGGTTTCCACGAAGTTTCACTTTGAGAACGCTTTTGAAAACGATGTTCTCATTCAATAACAAGCAGATCGATGAATAACGACCCCGCGCCTATCGCGACCGAAGAAACCAGCTCGATTTTCCCGGTATTGCCGCAACAGCAGGAAATGCCGTTGGCGATGGTTCTGGGTCAGCCAGTACTTCAAATGCCGCAAGATCTTTATATTCCACCGGATGCACTCGAGGTCATTCTTGAAGCCTTCGAAGGCCCGCTGGATCTATTGCTTTACCTGATTCGCCGGCAAAACCTCAATATCCTCGATATCCCGGTTGCCGAAATCACCCGCCAGTACGTCGAATATATTGGTGTAATGCAGGATTTACGCTTTGACCTTGCGGCGGAATATCTGGTCATGGCGGCCATGCTGGCAGAGATCAAATCGCGCATGCTGCTGCCCCGCCCTCCGACCGAAGATGGACTGGAAGCCGACCCGCGCGCCGAACTGGTGCGCCGTTTGCAGGAATACGAACGTTTCAAGAAGGCTGCCGAGGATATCGACCAACTGGATCGGCTTGATCGCGACACCCATGTCGTGAATGCCCACGTTCCGGAACGCGCCAGCATAAAAGTCCCGCCGCCGGTGGATTTGCGTGAAATGTTGCTGGCTTTGCGTGATGTGATCAAGCGTGCCGAGTTGTTCACCCATCATGCGATCAAGCGTGAAGCCCTGTCGGTGCGTCAACGCATGGGTGAAGTGCTGGGTCGACTCAGTGATGGCAAGTTCCATGCATTCGAAACCATTGTTCACTATCGAAGAAGGCAAGCTCGGCGTTGTCGTGACTTTCCTTTCGATTCTGGAATTGGCAAAAGAACAATTGCTGGAAATCGTGCAGGAAGTGCCGCTGGCCCCCATTTACATCAAATCCCTCGCGGCTTCCGACAGCGACGCAGCCAATGAACCCGTAATACCCGAATCGGAGTTTGATGCTCCTTCGGATTCCCCAACTTCCAACCAATAATGACCTTATTCATGGATCACGATTTAGATCACGATTTAATTCGACGCATTGTCGAAGCGGCCATCATGGCAGCGCCGCAGCCACTCAGCATCACGCAAATTTACGCGCTGTTTCCCGACGACGAACCTGCACCGGTCGGCAGCGTGGAACGGGCCATCAGCGAACTGCAGCAATCCTGCGACGAACGCGGCATTGAATTGATTGAAGTGGCTTCCGGTTTTCGCTTCCAGGTGAAAAACGAAGTGCACAACTGGGTTGCCCGCCTGTGGACGGAGCGTCAAAGCAAATACACCCGTGCCACATTGGAAACACTCGCGCTGATTGCCTATCGCCAGCCCATTACCCGCGGCGAAATCGAACAGATTCGCGGCGTTGCCGTGAGTGCCCAGATGGTGAAAGCACTGGAAGATCGCGAATGGATCCGCGTCGTGGGTCATCGCGATGTACCTGGCAAACCGGCCTTGTTCGGCACGACCAAGGGCTTTCTGGACTACTTTGGCCTGAAGAGCCTGGATGCATTGCCGCCATTGGCAGAACTGAAGGAAATTCCGGAACTGGACCCGCAACTGCCTTTTGATCGCGTGCCGCAAGTCGCTTCTGCCGCGATGATGAATGCCGAAGAAAATGCGGAAGCAAACTCCGCCGAAACAACAGGCGAAACCACGGAAGGAAATTCCGATGACCATTCGCAGAATCAAAACGATGAATTAAAGGCTGTCGAGACGACAACCGATGATGAGAATGAACCACACAATGAAGAGGCCAGCGACATCGTTGAGCCGGAGTATAAAAATGAGTAAGGAAACAGGCGATAACAATCGCAAAACACTCTCGCTGAAACGTGAAGGCGAGGAAATCGCCCCGAAAGCGGAAGAGCGTTTACATAAAGTGCTGGCACAGGCGGGATTGGGTTCGCGTCGTGCGCTGGAAGAACGTATCGCGCAAGGCGTCGTCAAGGTTAACGGCGAAGTCGCACAAGTCGGACAGTCCGTCCACAGCGGCGACCGCATCGAGCTGGATGGCAAGACTTTTGTCGCCACCGCATTGACTGAACCGGCAAGCGTGTTGATCTACAACAAGCCGGAAGGCCAGGTCACCACGAACGAAGATCCGGAAGGTCGCCCGACCGTATTTGAATCGCTGCCTCGCCTCAAAGGCGCCCGCTGGATTGCCGTTGGCCGCCTGGATATCAACACGACCGGTTTGTTGTTGTTGACCACCGATGGCGAATTGGCAAATGCCTTGATGCATCCGTCGAATGCGATTGAACGCGAATACGTGGTCCGCATACAAGGCGAAGTTCCGGACAATATCGTCGATCGATTGGCACGTGGCGTTGCATTGGATGACGGCCCGGCCAAGTTCGACAAGATCGAACGCATCGGCTCGAGCGATTCGCACGCATGGTTTCAGGTCGTGCTGAACGAAGGTCGTAATCGCGAAGTTCGCCGTTTGTGGGAATCCCAAGGCTTTCAAGTCAGTCGCCTGAAACGCGTACGCTATGGCAACATCACGCTGCCTCGTCTGTTGAAACGCGGCAATTGCAGTGAGCTGGACCAAAAAGCGGTAGAAGCCCTGCGCGCAGAATTCAAATTGGAACAAAATGCACCGGTACTGACCTTGCAGTCGGTGATCGGACAACGCAAATCGCGTCCGACCGAAATTCGCGTTGGCAAGGATCGCGTCCAAAATAATTATGTGAACGGCGCGGTGAATGATGAAGCACGTGAACTGCGTCGCTTCGACCATGTTCGCGAAGATCGTCCACGTGGCGGCCGCGGTCGTCCTGGTGCAGGTACCGGCCGTCCCAAAACGGGCGGTGGATTCAAGCCAAAAGGCAAACCCTTCAGTGGCCCGATGGGAGCCGATGCAGCGCATCCCGGCAGCCGTACGCCGCGTGGCAATGCTCGTCCTGCCTTCGGTGAAAAACGCCCCTATAACGCTGGCCCACGCGATGACAACTTCGGCAACCGTGCCGAAGCGCCACGTGCACCACGTCCTGCTGGAGATCGCCCACAAGGTGACCGTCCACCCTTTCAAAATCGTGGTCCGCGTCCGCAGGGGGATCGTCCGCCTTACCAAAACCGAGGTCCGCGCCCACAGGGAGATCGTCCGCAAGGCGAACGCCCACCTTTTCAAAATCGCGGCCCGCGCCCTCCCCGCGCACCGGATGCCAACCCGGCCGAATTCCGCAGCTGGTATGTGCCAGATGGTGTCGATACTGGCTCACGTGTAGCCCCGCCACGCGGTCCAAACCCACAGGGCGAGCGTCCATATCAGAATCGTGGCCCACGTCCGCAGGGAGATCGTCCACAAGGTGATCGCCCGCCCTATCAAAACCGCGGCCCGCGTCCACAGGGTGAGCGACCGCAAGCCGATCGTCCGCCGTTCCAGAACCGTGGCCCACGCCCGCAAGGCGATCGTCCACAAGGCGATCGTCCGCCCTACCAAAACCGGGGTCCGCGCCCACAGGGAGATCGTCCGCAAGGCGACCGCCCGCCATTTCAGAATCGGGGTCCGCGTCCTCAAGGCGACAGGCCAAACCAGAATCGCGGTCCGCGCCCGCAGGGTGATCGTCCGCAAACGGGTCCTCGTCCGCCGTTCCGCAAACGACCTGAAGGTTTGCCATCTGACGATTGATGCGATCATCCCGGAATAAAAAAATGCAGAGCAAAAGCTCTGCATTTTTTATGACCAGAAAAAATTCCGGGCCGGCAATCATTGCGAAAAATCCTGGAGTACACGCTCTACAAAAAAAACGGATGGTGTCCTTGCACACACCGCACGGAGCACACCAATGAATCTTGCACATCGTTTAATATTTTCATCACTGCTGCTCATTGCACTGCCATGCAGTGCAAAAGAATTCGTCATTTCCAATGGTGATACCGCCGCTTTGTTGAAGGCCATCACGGAAGCAAACAAAAGCCCCGAAGCAGATGTCATTACACTGTCCAAACACGGTCTGTATGCCATCAGCATTCCATCCGGCGCAAATCTATTGCCCAGACTGCAAAATACCCTCGTCATCAATGGCAATGGTGCGGAAATTCGCCGCTATACCCAAGCATCAGTTACCTTGATCAGCACTGAAAAAGACAGCCATATCGTCCTTCGGGATTTGATTCTGGCCGAAGGCAGCGAGGGGGCTTTGATCAATCACGGGGATTTACTGCTTGACCGCGTGAAGATCGTCGATACCGATTCGGGCAAGGCACAGGCCATCATTACCAACTTTGGCCGTCTGAGTCTGAGCAATTCCGAACTTGCCTACAACCAGATGCCGGTGCAAGCGCACGATGCCGGCGTCATCATCAATCACGGCGAGCTAAGCCTCTCGTTTACCAAGATCCACAGCAACACCATCCGTCAGGATAAAAGCCCGCTTGCTTTTGCACTGGGCGCATTGAACTTTGGCAATATCAAAATCAACAGTTTCAGCATTGATGCAAACGACATCGACCCGGCAATCAGCCCATCGCAATTGGCCGGCATTATCAATGTCGGAAAAGCCAGAGTATTCGGGCGCTTTCCGCAAAACCAGATGACCCGCAAGTCAACCTCGAATAGCGGCATCATCGCCACGAATTGATGTCAGTTTCTATCTGACAAAAAGGCCGCTTTCGCGGCCTTTTTGTTTAATCCAGATTGAGAGCATCCGATGTTTTCTTTCTGCGACGTTTTTCCTGTTGCTGAAACTCGGACTCACAACCGTCCTTCAACACCATCACGCATTCAAGATAATCACTGACCATCACGATCGCGGCACGGATAGCCTTGCCGGCAGGCTTGTTTTCCTCGTTCTGGAAACCACCGCTGGCGCCGAATTTGGAAAAACTCATATTGCTGCCGCCACTTTTGGAATTGCCTTCAATCGTGCGAACGAAAGCGATTTCACCGGTAGTGGTATCGACGACACGGATATCGACGGCGACATAGGCTTGTGCGGATTTTCCGCCGACCGAAATGCCGCCAAAACTCAAGCCGGAACCACTGGACTTGGTTTGTTCTTCATACGAAGTAACGGTTCCCATCACCAGGTATTGCGCGCCGAATAATTTACCCATTTGCGCAGCATTACTGAGCTTGGCACGACCGGAGGCCATGAGATTCTGTTCCTGGATAATGGCATCCATTTTCTGGCGCTCGACGACACGAAATTCGTTCGTCGCAGCCAATTCATTGCTCAACAGGCCAGCCAGGTCTTTTCCGACGCTGCTGCTCCACCAACTGGCATTGGTCTCATTCTTGAATTCGGCTACGGCAATGACCGGCTTTTGAGGGCCAACGGGTTGCGGACTTGCCGCCTCTTTTTGTTTCGCTGCGAAACTGCTTGCCGAAACACAGGCAAGCAGGGAAAAAATGGCGATATTTTTCATATTCATATTGGTTTACTCATTATTTTTGCCTGGCAATGGTCGTACTCAATAAACGTATAGGCACAATCTTATAGGACATTTAGCTCGGGCGTACAACGACCCGATTACGACCAGAATTCTTCGCTTCATAGAGAGCCCTGTCGGCGTCTGCAATCAGTCTTTCCAGACTGACGGCCGTCGGGCAATCGCTGACGCCGATACTCATGGTGATTTTCAGGGAAGAATATGCCGCCCCAAAATCCAATGCAGCGATATCCCGGCACAAGCGGTCGCATATTTCCGCCGTTGCCTGGGCGGACATGCCGGGGAAAATCAATACGAATTCGTCTCCACCAATCCGGGCCACCAGGTCGCGACCACGCGTAACCTGCTTGAGTTTCAGCGCCACCTGCCTGATGACATCGTCACCGGCATGGTGGCCGAGGTTGTCATTGATCAGCTTGAACATGTCGATATCGGCGACAGCGACGCTGATTGGTCTGCCTTCCAGGCGCGTCTGTTCGAATAATTTTTTATAGCTCATTTCCAGACTGCGGCGGTTTGCCAACCCGGTCATGGCGTCTTCGCTGGCAAGTTTTGCCAGTCCATCTGTCTGCTTTTGCAATACACCGAGCAGCTCTTCGCGCTCCTGGCTTATTTTTTCGAGATTGTTGGCATAGTTCTGTATTTCCGCAGTCCTATCGGTCACGATTTCCTGCAGGATTTTCTCGCGTTGGCGGGCACTGGTGACCGCATATCGATACGCGGCCAAGACGGCAACGGCAAACAAGGCAATCAGTACGAACCAGAAGCCCATCCGTTGCCAAAGATAGGGTTTTACCTCGAACGGATACTTGGCAACCTCGCCCGACCAGCGGCCGAAACCGTCGTCGGCTTCCAGGTTCAGCATGTATTTTCCAGGAGCCAGATTGGTATACGACACCCGGTTCAGGTTACTCGGCGTTTGCCATTCGTCGTCAAAGCCGTCAAGTCGCACACGATATTGAACCTGCTCCGGTGCAATGAACGTTGGTGCTGCGAAACTGATGTCGATTCGCTTCACCCCCGGTCCGAACCGAGACTGTGCCGGATCCAAAACGGGAATACCGTCGATCGTGACGGATTCGACAAGAGTTCTCGGTTTTGAATTGAACTGTTCCTGCTTTTTCAGATCCAGAAGTGCCAAGCCGCTGGAGGTTGCAAACCAGAGATAATGCGAGTCCAGCATCATCACCGGGTTCCCGCCTCCATTGCACTGAAGCCGGGCCAACGGCCCCTGGGACTGATCGAGTCCGGTAATGGACAATCCTTTTTCCATGCTGTGCGCAATGCCATCGAGTTGCTCACGGCTCAGTCGCACGACACCTTTATTGGTGCAAATCCAGAGATTTTCCTTTTCACCTACAACACCAAGTACCGGAACGTTTGGAAGGCCTCTGGACAATCCGATTGTGGTTACCTGGTCGTCTTCGATGCGATACAGGCCATTGTCGGCAGCCACCCAAATAACGCCACGTTCGTCTTCATGAAAAGCGAAAGCGTATTGCAAACTGACATCGGCTTTTTTCCATGCTTTCAATGCATCGTTTTCAATGTAGAAAATGCCCGAAGTGGAGCCGATCCAGAGACGTTTTTTCGAATCGAGAAACAGGGCTCGAACCGCAAGATCACTTCCAAACAAGCGGCTAACGCGTTCATTTTCGATCAATGCGACACCACCACCGGCGCGCGCACCCAATCCGGCCCATACTCGATCACCGTCGGCGACAAGGGCGCGTACCTGGTTCGAAGGCAGACCCTGATCACGGGATATATTTCTGAATTTTCCGTCTTGCAAAATACTGATGCCGGTATCGGCAGTACCGATCCAGAGCTCGCCAGGTTTTCGCTGCATCAGGGAATAAACACTGTCGCTGGACAGGCCCTGTGCCCGCCCCCATTGTTGAATCTGGTTGTTCTGAATGTGGTTGAGCCCTGCGCTAGTTCCGACCCAGGTACTACCATCGTTGTCTTTCAATACGGCACGAACATAATCGTCGCTCAAGCCGTTGTGACGCGCGTAACGCGTAATCTGCCCGGTCCTGATACGCGTGACGCCAAGATTCGTGCCGATCCAGAGGCTCTTTTCCTGATCCAGGAACAAGGCTGCAATACGGTTGTTCACCAGACCGTTTTTGGTATCGAAATGATCCAGCTTTCCTTCGCACAAACAGAATAGCCCTTCACTCTGCGTGCCGAACATGATGCGATTGGCACTCTCGACCAAGATGGATTCGACCTGGTGCTTGCTTCCGAGTTCTTCACCGCCCTGCACGGGGAGAAACTGTGATTCGCGCTGTTTGAATAAACCTTGATCCGTCACTGCCAACAAACTGCCATCGATATCCTTAGCCAGCGCGGCGACTGATTTTACCGGCTTCGAAAAAACTGATACCAATTCGAAATGGTCTTTGAGCAGTTTTGCCAGACCCACTCGCGTTGCCAGCCAGATATTGCCGTCCGAGTCCTGCTCGAATCCGAGCGCACTGTTCATGGCGTCGGGCAATCGCATTGGATACCGTTTGAGGCTGCCGTCGGGTTCCAGCGACATGATGGTCTGTGAAGCCGCTGCTATCCATATCTTGCCATCACGATCTTCAAATAATGAGGTGATCTGGGATTGCCCCGGCACATTTTCATAGGGAATGGCGGCCCATTGGCCATTGAAGTAGCTGAACAGTCCATCGCGTGCGGACCCAACCCACAGCCGACCATTGCGGGCGGCAAGCAAGGCACGGATACCGTTATCCGAGAGACCCGGAATCAGATTACGGTCAAATACTTTCCATTCCCGGCCATTGAATCGCGCCAGACCCTCCCAGGTTGCTACCCAGATATAACCATCCGGCGTCTGGGTAATCGATTGCGCGGTGTTATGTGGCAGCCCGTTCGTACTGTCCCAGACGCGAGTAGAGCGCAGATAAATAGGAAGATCATCTGCCCAGGCTACTTGGCTCAGGAACGTCAACAACAAGAGGCATACGATGCGAATCAGCGACAAGCCCTGCTCCAGATATGATTGAGATGACTCAGTCGATAATTTCAAATTTGTCGGCATCCAGATACGCCGGGAAGCGCGTACGGTATGCCTGCAAGTCTGCGGCCGATAAGGTGCAGCATAGAACTTCGGACTCATTTCCGCCAGACACGACAGCCTGACCCAGGTAATCATGAACGACGCTGTCACCTGCGTAATCAATCGCATTGCCATCGACGCCCACGCGATTCACGCCGGCAACGTAGGCAAGATTTTCGATGGCGCGCGCGGGCAGCAAACTATTCCAGGCATGCCGCCGTGCTGCCGGCCAGTTGGCAACATACAAGAGCAGATCGTAATCAAAACGATTTTCGGCCTCGCGTGAAAAACGGTTTCTTGAATACACTGGAAACCGCAGGTCGTAACAGACCAGCGGGCAGATACGCCAGCCTTTGTATTCCAGCGTCAGCCTATTGGTACCAGAGGCGTAACGGTGATGCTCGTTCGCCATTCGGAATAAATGGCGCTTGTCATAATAGTCAAATTTTCCGTCAGGCTGAGCCCAGATCAGACGGTTGAATACCTTCGTGCCCTCGCGTATCTGGACACTTCCAGTCACAACCGCATCATGCCTCGTGGCCATTTCCAGCATCCAGGCGAGCGTCGGACCGGCCATGGTTTCGGCATCGGCAATGGCGTCATTACTGAAGCCTGACGTAAAGGTTTCCGGCAGGATGAAAATATCGGTTTTGTGTTTTTCGCGAGCCAATAATTCGCCGTAATAATCGCGATTGGCTTGCGGATCATGCCAACGTGTATTTCCCTGCACCAGGCTCAAATTAAGAAATTCTTCCATCACACTTTCACCAGACGCTCGATGGCCGCGTCAAGAGTATTGGCATTCTTCGCAAAACAAAGCCGTATCAGACGCTGCCCTTCCGGCGGCTTTTCGTAAAACGGCGACAATGGAATGGCGGTTACGCCTTTTTCCATGGTGAGCCAGCGGCAAAACTCGAGATCCGGCATGTCGCTGATTTTTGAATAATCGACCAACTGGAAATAACCGCCGGGAACTGAAAGCGGCTCGAATCGGGTGCCGAGCAATTGCGTTTTGAACGCATCGCGTTTGGCCTGGTAAAACTCGCCCAGTTGTTCGTAATGATCCGGCTCTTGCCGGATCATTTCGGCAAACGCCCATTGCGCCGGAGCGAATGTGCAAAAAGTATTGTACTGGTGCACTTTGCGAAACTCTTTCGTCAGCGCCGGCGGTGCAATGCAGTAGCCGATTTTCCAGCCGGTGCAATGATAGGTTTTGCCGAAACTTGAAATGACGAAACTACGCGCCGCCAATTCCGGATAACGCAGCACGCTTTCATGGCGGCGGCCGTCAAAAATAATATGCTCGTAAACCTCATCGGACAAAATCATGATGTCGGTATCCTTCACGATTTCCGACAATGCCTCCATGTCTTCCGATGACAACATGGCACCCGAAGGATTATGCGGCGTGTTGATGAAGATCATGCGCGTGCGCGGGCTGATTGCCGCTTTCACCTTGTTCCAATCCACCATGAAAGAGTCCGGTTCAAGCGCAACATGCACGGCTTTCGCACCAGCCAGATCAATCGCGGGCTCGTAGCAGTCATAGCATGGGTCGAGCACGATGACTTCATCGCCACTTTGAACAACGGCAAGCACGGCATCGAATATGGCTTCACTGGCGCCGCTGGTAACGGTAATTTCAGAATCGACATTTACCTGTTTGCCGTAGCAATGCAATGTCTTGTCGGCTATTGCCTGTCGCAGTGCCGGTATGCCATGCATCGGCGCATATTGATTTTTTCCATCGCGCATGGCCTTCGCCAACTCGTCGACCAGTCGTGCAGGCACGTCAAAGTCGGGAAAACCCTGCCCCAGATTGACTGCCTTGTACTCCATCGCCAATTGCGACATCACGGTGAAAATGGTGGTTTCTACTTTCGGTAGTTTTGTCGTGGGATTCATATGGCCATCAGATTTTTGTATGGGTCAATTATGCATCGCAATCATTTTTTCTTGTACAAGAAAACGGGGCCCGAAGGCCCCGTTAGTCACAAGCATGAAGAAGCTATGCTTACTGGCAGTTTTTGCGCTGCGATAACTGCGCAACCGGGCGATTCTCGGTCCAGGTACCACTCAGCAAACCAGTCAGCGTGCTATTCACCGACATATTGGTGATGTTGTTGGTCGCCAATGTGCGTGTACCGGTACCTGCTGCTGTGCCCGACAAGGAGACTGCCGTACAAGTTGGGCAGAAACCGCTAACCCACTGGAAGCTCACATTGCTTTCAGCAGAATCATAGGCTTTTTGGCCATAGATCCAACGCGGGAATCCGAGTCCGTCATAGATATACGGAATCATGACTTCTTGCGGGCTTGCGCCGCCGGTGGCAATGAAGCTGTAACCAAAACCGGATTTATCAGGCGAATACCAGTGGCCGCTAACATCGAGATTTTGAGCGTTGAAGGTCGGGCAGCTACCGCCACCGACGCGATCCATGGTTTCCGAGCCGGTCTTGCCGTCAACGTTGTAGCTTGCAGTAATCGTGGTAGGCCCTGTTTCGGTAATGATCAACTCGCCAACATCGGTAGCGGATGTGGCACTACCGTTCCAGACAACACGATACAAATCTGCACGCCAGATGCCGTTCGCACCAGGAACCGGAGCCTGGGTGAAATACCAGGTCGGCGTACCGTCTTCAAGATAGGTGTACCAGAGAGTGAACCACTGATCGGGGTTGCCGACCGGACCACCAAAGTCGACGAACATGCCGTGACCATTGCGGGCAGCATTGACATATTGACCCGACAGGAACGACGGCGGACTACCTTGTGCAGTGATGTTTGCTTTCACCGTTGCGGTAACAGCAGCGCCAGTGGTGTTCACCGGAGTGACATACCAGCGGCCAGGCGTCAGCGATGCACCGCTGAGAGTGATGGTTTCATTGCCGCTCGCGGTTGTCGCAGAGGCCTGAGCCAGATTTCTGGCAGGTGCAGCAGAAATTACCGAAACGGCAGGATCAAGAGCCACCGACGATTTCGCAACATACAAATCGACGTTGCTGGCACTGGTGGTCGTGAATGTTACCGATGTTGCATGCGGCGGCACGATGAAGAACAGTTTGTCCTGCGCTCCGCTAGCACCGAGAGTCACATTACGGGCAACGTTATTGCTCAGTGCATATGGTTCGACGGTGGTTCCCGTTCTTGTCAGCTCGACAGGAATCTCGATGGCATTGCTGCCTGCGGTACCTTGTACCAGCAAATAGCCAATGCGGGTTTGACCGGCAACGAAGCTTGGATCATCCCATGCAATGCGTACTTTGAAATTCGCGCCGGACGTCGTCTTGCCTGGGCCGGTGGCAACCAAGGTGCCTGCAGTGCCAGCCTGAATTGGAGCCTGGAAGGACTCAACACGAACTACGTCCGTACCACCGACTGTTCCGCTCTTGAAGTTCTGGGCAAGAATCCAGTAGTTCACCGGACTCGATTCGGTTGTGACACTGAATTCGCAGATTTCGTTGGCATCCGGACCTGCGGACTGGCAAAGCTGTTCGGTTTCTGCGGGCACACCATTGTTGTTGCTATCCAGACCAACATACAAATCAACGTCTTGCGAAGTAGCGGACGATGTTTTAACGCGGACTTTATAGGTAACAGGACCACCAACAGGGCTGGCAGGAATGGTGAAGGTATCGGTATGGATACCGGTTGTGAACGCATCATAGATCGGATTAGTACCGGTAGTGGTCGGGTCTTGTTGCAGTGAAGGAGTACTGATCTTGGGTGTCACGAGATCAGCGGCAACGAAACGGGCATTTGGCAGTGCTGCCAGACCGGAGAAGGAGTAATCGAAGAAACCACGTTCAGTCGAAACGCTTTGCACGATAGAGGCAGGCGCTGCACCTGCGCTGGATTTAATCGCGACTGGCAGCGTCAGGTTCGGACGACCATTGCCGCTGGTATTTTGCAAAGTGACCGAGCCGTAAACCCATTTACCCAGCAAGCTGGGGGCGCTGACATTGAAGGTGAAATTGACCGTTTGTGTCTGGCCGTTGGTGAAAGTCAGCGTGCTGACACTTGGGGTCATGGTCGCGCCAGCTGGCAGGCTGCTGACGATGGTGTAATTACCGCCACCTGCCATATCCGTGAAGGTACGCGGCAATACACAGGATTCAAAACAATCGCTGTTACCGAGTGTCGGCAGATTCAGGGTATTTGCGGTTGCTGCGGTAGTTGCCTTGAACTGGGCATCCGTAACGGGCAAGTACAAGCCTGCGCGGACCGCTTTCGAAACATCGGTTTGGCCTGCACCTGCATCATGTGGTGTTGCCGGAGCGCCATTCACGGTGATCGAAGCACGTGCGGTCAATACGAGAGCTGAAATAATCTGATTCGGCGTCCATGTCGGATTCACCGCTTTGATCAAGGCTGCCGCACCCGCGACATGCGGTGTCGCCATCGAAGTACCGCTCAGCGATGCGGTGCAATTTGCACCGGTGGCAGGACTGCAACTTGCACCCAGACCGGCAGCATAAATATCAACACCCGGCGCAGCGAGATCCGGCTTGATTACGCCTGTCGGAATAACCGGACCGCGTCCACTGAATGATGCGAGCTTGTCGCCTGCACTCGGCAAAACGCCCCAGCTTGCACCCAGCAATTGACCGGTATGGCCCGTACCCGAATTGAGCCATGTCAAAAACGCCTGGCCATCGGCATAGGTAAGATGAATCGTGGGCACACTGTAAGTATCGGCTACGGTGCTGTCGCCATCAGAAGCCTGGTTATACAGCACCATGCCACTACCGCTTGCCAGCAAAACATTCTTCGATTTTGCTATGCGCGCATAGTAACCGCGCTGGCAAGCAACCATTTGTTGATCAAACAAACCGGTCACCCACGAAGCAGGCTTACTGGTTCCGTTGCCCGTATTGTCTGGATCCACACCGTCGGCGCAAAGAGGATAAGCAGGATCTTTAACGATGGCTTTGGCCGACATCGTGCTAACGCCTGCGCTATTACCGGCCCCCTTCAAGGTACCGCCGCCCGGCAAAGCAGTATTACCGCCGGTCAAAGTCATGGTGTTAGTCAGGGAACGATCATGTGTCGTTGCCGCCACGGAAAGCACCCATGGCGAGTTCGATGGGTTGCTCAGGGTGCCCGGACTAGGACCATCATTACCTGCGGCTACCGATGAAACGATGCCGGCTGCACGCGCGGCGAGGAATGCTTCGCTGTCATCGTCAATGGTCGGATTTGTATAGTTGCTGTAGGGGTCGCTTGGGCCGCCACCGATCGAATAGCTGATAACGTTGACGCCATCAATGACTGCCTGATTGATCGAAGCCACGGTCTTGGACCCTGGGCAACCGGTTGAATCGCAGGCTTTGTAGGCAATGATGTTGGCACGCGGGGCTACACCGGACATCGTCGGGTTATAGGGCGTCAAGCCACCAGCGATAGTAATTTTGAGTGGATTACCCGAGGTGGTGCTGGCGGTATGCGTACCGTGACCGTCGGTATCGGTAGCATCACCGGTTGTACCGGTTGTGCCTGCAACGAAATCCCACAAACCAATCAGTTTGTTATTGCATTTGCTCGATTGACCTGAGACCGCGCAACGACCGACAAAGCTGCCTTTGGGATTGGTAATGGTGAAAGATTCCGCGAAAGTGGTGCCTGCGGTACCGGTAGCAGCAAACGATGGGTGGGTACGATTGATGCCCGTATCGATCACACCGATGATGACGTTGGCACCCTTGTTACCGCTAATGGCCGGAGTTCCGCCGCCTGCCCATACTTGATCCGCCTTGATCCAGGCGGGACCGCGATCGGTCATCAGACGATGAATCACTTCCTGCTGAACTCGCTTCACGCCAGGAATAGTGCGAACCAGCGCGGCTTCGGCTTCCGTCATCTCGGCAGCAAAACCGTGAGTCACCACATCGTAGACGAAGGTCGGGGTAAGCGTACGACCAAGTTTGTTCGAGGCCAGTTCAAGGCGCTCCGCACGTTCTTTCGCCAGGTACTTGCGGTAATTCTGGGTTGCGGCCGAAGCATTATTGAATTTCAGCTCCCCCGTCACACTCGGACTGGTGGCCGACATTTTCGGCATGCCGGATTTTTTGCCATCGGAACCCCGGAAGGTAGCAAGCGGTGCTTCTTCGAAGGTAACAATATAGGTTTTGATGCTTGTGCTTTTTACAGCTTCTATGTGAGAGGCTGCATTCGCCGTATCGTTAACGGGAAGGCTCAAACCCAATCCGATTGTTATGGCTAAAACTAGGGGAGACGCACGCATATTTGCTGTCCTGTGGCTGGTAAAGTGTGAAATAGCTCCCGATTCTACAATTAATCACTGTAAACAAGAAGTTCCCACAATTTAGATAGGTGATGAAAGTAAAAACGTGATTTACGTCACACTAATACTTTTTCGATGCCAGATAAGTGACCATACTCGTAGTCTTAAACGCCACGACTTGCATTTCGTGGACGGGTATCTTCATAAAAGTTAGAATTTACGCATAAATGAATGATTTTTCGGCCAATTCCATTGTTCTGAAAGTAAAAGCACTGAGCTATTTCAGAAATGAAGAGAAAATCTTCGGCCCCATCGATTTCATGCTTGCCGGAGGCAATGCATTGTTGGTGAAAGGCGGCAACGGTTCTGGCAAAACCACGCTGTTGAGAGTGTTAAGCGGCCTGCTGAAAGCACAATCCGGCGAAATCAGCGTTGAAAAGCCCGGCAACCAACATTCAGATCTCTCCCATTCCAGTGCCTACCTGGCTCACAAGCCCGGACATAAAGCGGAGCTGAGCTGCCTCGAGAATCTCGAATACCTGCAAGCGATTTTTGATCATGCAGATATCGGCTTGATCGAAACAGCTTTGATCAAGGTGGGGCTGGGTGGGTATGAAGATACTCCCGCCAAACAACTTTCGGCCGGACAAAACAAGCGACTCGGTCTCGCACGTTTGTTGTTAAGCCATAGCCCATGCTGGCTTTTGGACGAGCCCTACGCCAATCTCGATCTACAGGGCATCGAACTGGTCAATCGCCTGATTCGCGAACAAACCGAACGTGGTGGTGCAGTATTGCTGACGACCCACGGAGCCTACGCGGCTCCGGATGTTCCCTGTCAGACCTTGGTATTGGCAGATGCCAGAGGTAATTCATGAATTCCCATCAGGCAGCATTACCTTTATTTGCGGCGCAGTGCCGTCGGGATTTGAGACTGATGCTTCGGCGACGCGGCGACATCGCACAGCCGATTTTGTTCGCGATCATGGTCATTACCTTATTCACCCTAGCGACCAGCGCCGAGCCCAACAAGCTGGCGCAATTGGCACCGGGTATTATCTGGGTGGCGATTCTATTATCGAGTCTGCTTTCACTGGATTCGATTTATCGAAGCGATTTCGAAGATGGCAGTCTCGAGCAGATGCTGATGTCGCCGGCGCCGCTTGCCTTGTTGATTGCCGCAAGAATTCTTGTGCATTGGTTGAGTGCGGTAATGCCATTGGTTCTGCTCACTCCCTTGTTCGCACAGATGTTGTTTCTACCGGGTGATTTACTGCTTCCCTTGATGATATCCCTGCTCGTGGGCACGCCGTTAATCAGTCTTGCAGGAGCCGTGATTGCAGCGTTGACAGTCGGAATACGGCACTCTGGTATGCTATTGGCTCTGTTGGCACTCCCACTTTACGTCCCGATTCTGGTCTTTGGCGCGGGCGCCGTTGTGGCTGCTTCTCAAGGTTTTGCCTGGCTTGGTGCGATCAGCCTGCTGGGGGCCGGCCTGGTGATTGCAATCGTGCTGGCTCCCGTCGCTGCTGCTGCCGCCATAAAAATTTCACTGACTTGAAATGAAAGCCTTAATACTCTGGTTCAACACCACCGGTTCCCCACCCAACTTCGAGCGCTATGCCGCCCGCTGGATTCCTGTCTGGTTCGTGCTGGCATTCATCTGCCTGCTGATTGGTAGCGCAGGCGGATTGTTTCTGGTGCCCGCCGATTCCAAACAGGGTGAAATTTTTCGCATCATCTACATTCATGTTCCCGCCGCATGGATGAGTTTGTTCGTATTCATCGTGATGGCGGCCCAGGCATTCATTGCCCTTGTCTGGCGCATAAAAATCTGCGAATTATTGACGATAGCGTGCGCCCACATCGGCCTGATGTTTACCGCCGTCACCCTGATCACGGGTTCCATCTGGGGAAAGCCGACCTGGGGCACCTGGTGGACCTGGGATCCGCGACTCACTTCCGAACTCGTACTGCTCTTTATCTATCTCGGCATTATCGGTTTGTACAACGCGATCGAAGATCGCCGCTCGGCGGCTCGTGCCGCCGCTTTTCTGGTACTGATCGGCTTGATCAACGTCCCCATCGTGCATTTTTCGGTCACTTGGTGGAACACCTTGCATCAAGGCGAAACCATTCGCGTCGTCGGGGAATCAAAAATGGCCACTGAATTGATGTGGCCGTTGATCGTAATGACACTTGCGACAAAATTCTGGTTTCTGGGCTCCGTTCTGCAGCGTGCACGCGCAATGAACCTTACCCATGAAGTCAACAAGGATTGGGCAAAAAAACTGGCGGAGTCCAAGCAATGATCCATCTACACGGCGAATTTGTGGCAGCGGCCTATATTATTTTTGCCATTGCGTTGCTCTGGGATTATTTTGCACCGCGCCTTGAATACAAAAAAACGCTGCGCAGCATTTTATTGCGTGCACGCCGTACCAAATAATTTTTCGAGATCAAATTAATGAACCCTACCCGCATTCGACGAATCTGGTTAATCGTTTTGCTTCTGGTGGTCGCCGCCGTGGCAGGTACTCTGGTTACCTTTGCAATGCAGGAGAACATGACTTACCTGTTTACGCCAACCCAGGTAAAAAACAATGAGGCGCCCAAAGATGCCAGATTCCGCCTTGGCGGCCTTGTCTGCGAAGGCACGGTGAAACGCACTGAAGGAACACTCGCTGTTTCCTTCTCTGTCACCGACCGCGTCAACCAGGTGATCGTTCAACACGATGGCATTCTTCCCGACATGTTCAAGGAAGGCACCAGCATCATCGCCACGGGAAAAATGCAGGGCAAACAATTCATTGCGAGCGAAGTGCTGGCAAAACACGATGAAACCTACACTCCCAAAGAAGTACAGGATGCCATGAAGAAAGCCAGGGAACTTCACACCAAATCCTGCGGCGCGCTCTAATGCTCCCGGAACTCGGCCAGATCAGCCTGATTCTTTCGCTGCTGATGGCATGCCTGCTGGCCTGCATTCCTTTATGGGGCGCATACAGAGACAATCAGGCATTGATGCAAACCGCCAGGCCATTGGTCTACGCGCAATTGTTATTTGTGGCATTGGCATTTGTTTTGCTGGCCTACAGTTTTACCGTTCATGATTTCTCCGTTGCCTACGTGCAAAGAAATTCAAACTCCCTGCTGCCTTTCGCGTATCAGCTTTCGGCTGTGTGGGGAGCACACGAAGGTTCGCTGTTGCTGTGGATCCTGATCCTGGCGATTTGGACGGCCGCAGTCGCAATCTTCTCGAGACAACTGCCCGACAAGGTGGTGGCACGCGTGCTGGCCGTGATGGGAATGATCGCGGTGGGTTTTATCTCGTTTACGCTTTTTACCTCCGACCCTTTTACGCGCGCGTTTCCGATTGCATCGGAAGGCGTCGATCTGAATCCCCTGCTGCAGGACCCCGGGCTGATATTTCATCCGCCCTTGCTTTACACCGGCTATGTCGGTTTTGCGGTAGCGTTTGCTTTTGCCATCGCCGCCTTGATCGACGGAAAACTCGATGCACAATGGATTCGCTGGTCACGCCCGTGGACGAATATTGCCTGGGCATTCCTGACGCTTGGAATTGCACTCGGCAGTTTCTGGGCTTATTACGAATTGGGCTGGGGCGGCTGGTGGTTTTGGGATCCGGTCGAAAACGCAAGCTTCATGCCATGGCTGGTTGGTGCTGCCTTGATTCACTCGCAAGCCGTGACCGAAAAACGCGGCAGCTTCAAGAGCTGGACATTACTGCTGGCAATCGCTGCATTCTCGCTCTCCCTGCTAGGTACGTTCTTGGTACGGTCCGGTGTACTGACATCGGTGCATGCATTCGCATCGGATCCGGAACGCGGATTATTCATCCTCACGTTTCTGGTCATCGTGATCGGCGGTTCGCTCGTGCTGTTTGCGCTGCGTGCTCCCGGCAAAGACGATACCGGACAGCCGTTCAATGCTTATTCGCGCGAAACATTACTGCTGCTGAATAATTTATTGTTGACCGCCGCAGCCCTGATGGTATTGATCGGCACTTTGTATCCCTTGTTTGCCGATGCGCTGAAGCTGGGAAAAATTTCGGTAGGCTCGCCTTACTTCGGATTCCTGTTTGCGCTGTTGATGCTACCACTTGTTTTGCTGTTGCCTTTCGGACCATTGACGCGCTGGCAAAGCGACCAGCCATACAAAATCGTCAGGCTGCTTGCCCCTTGGGCAATCTTCGCGCTAGTCGCAGGTGGCACGAGTTTCTTTTTCTGGCCTGAAGGTACGGTCAAAACCACTGGCGGAATAATTGCAGCCATCTGGATTCTGCTGGGCACCCTGGCATTCGCAAGATCGCGTTTCAAGAATACTGGAAATCGTTTTACCGCCGAGATGATAGGCATGTCGGCCGCACATATCGGCGTCGGTGTATTTTTCTTCGGCGTATTGATGACCGAAAGCCTGAGCATCGAGAAAGACGTCGCAGCAAAACCGGATTCCGGTTTTTCCATGCGTGGCTACGATTTCCGTTTCGATGGCGTCGAAAAAGTGGAAGGTCCGAATTATATTGCCGACCGCGGCACCGTCCTCGTCAGCAAAAACGGGGAACCGGTCGCCACCTTGCATCCCGAAAAACGCATGTACGCGAGCGGCGGCAATAGCATGACGGAAGCGGCCATTAACTCACGGCCGCATCGCGATCTTTATGTTGCTCTGGGCGAGCCGCTGGACGACAAAGGGAGCTGGGCATTGCGTCTATACGTAAAGCCTTATATCCGCTTTATCTGGCTGGGTGCCTTGCTGATGGCGATCGGTGGTTTCGTTGTGAGTTTCGACAAGCGTTTCAAGCGCCGCAACGCCGGTGAGGCCAATCCATGAGTACGCGTTTCCTGCCATTGATTGCTTTCATCGGTTTGGCTGTTTTGTTGTTGGTCGGCGTAATGATGAACTCGGGCAAAGACAATAGCGCCATCCCTTCTCCCTTGATCGGAAAGCCTGCACCACGGTTTTCCCTGCCTGTACTCAATGAACCAGGACGCATCATCAAGACGTCCGATCTTGAAGGACAAGCCTATTTGCTGAATGTCTGGGGTAGCTGGTGCCCTGCCTGCCAGATAGAGCATCCGGTCATCAGCGAACTGGCCCGAAGCGGAAAGCTGAAAGTGGTCGGTTACAACTACAAGGATGAAACCGACGCTGCGAATAAATGGCTGCAGCAATTCGGCAATCCCTACGATTTGATCCTGTTTGACGATTCCGGACGGGTTGCGCTGGATTGGGGTATTTACGGCGCGCCGGAAACTTTTCTGGTCGACGCCAAAGGCATCGTGCGCTGGAAACACGTCGGTCCGATCACGCCGGAAATCATCGAACAGGAAATCCTGCCGGCATTGGAGTCGAAGCAATGAAAAAAATGATTTTCCTTGCCCTGCTTTTATTCAGCGGCAACCTGCTTGCGATCGACCCGACTGATTACCGCAGCGCCGAAGAAGAACAGCGGTTTCGTAGCTTGGCCGCCGAACTGCGATGCGTCATGTGCCAGAACCAGAGCCTGGCGGATTCCAATGCGATGATCGCGAAAGACCTGCGCCTCGAATTATTGACGCTGATCCGGGAAGGCAAATCCGACGATGAAATCAAGCAATTCATGGTCAGCCGTTACACCGATTTCGTGCTTTATAAACCACCGATGCGACCGGGCACCTGGCTACTCTGGTTTGGGCCTTTTCTCGTGCTGTTTGTCGGCATCGGAATCATTTTCATGATTGTCAGAAAGCGAAGTGCAGCCATGCCGGTCATCAAACCCCATGAAGATAACGGGCAGGAATGGTAATGGCACTTTTCATTTTGATCGCCGCTATTTTGGTAGCCGCTGCGTTGGGCATGGTTCTGCGCCCCTTGCTAAGAACGCAGCGAAAGCTGGCCTTGGCATTGCTTGTCGGCATACCGCTACTTACATTCGCGCTTTATCGTCTGGTTGGTGCGCCGCAGGCGCTGGATCCGGAGTTCATAGCACGCAACCAGCCTGCACCTGACATCAATACTGCGCTGGCCAGTCTTCAGGATGAATTGAAAGCCAATCCGGGCAACATCGATGGCTGGGTTTTACTCGCACGCACGCAAATGGCCATGGGTAAAATCGAAGAATCAAAAAATGCTTTTCGGCAAGCCATCAAACTGCAACCGGACAATCCGGACTTGAAAGCGGAATTGGCCGAAGCGATGTTGAGAACCGCAAAGGAACGTGCGTTTCCTGCAGAAGCCATTCAACTTCTGCAGCAGGCGCTGGCGGAAAACCCGGAACATGAGCGCGCCCTGTTTTTCATGGGCATGAACTTTTTACAAAAAGGTGACCTGAGCCAGGCGGAGACTTATCTCGACAAGCTGCTCCCGATGCTGGATGTGGAAGCCGCCAATGCATTGCGCGAGCAAATCAATATCGCGCGGGCGGAAAAAAAGCTGCCCCTGCTGCCGATGGCCTCCATGGCTAATGCGGTCAAACCAATCAAGATAAAGGTCACTTTGGATAAGTCCCTTGCGGCATCGGTCAAACCGGGCTCGGTCCTGTTCGTGTTCGCCAAGTCGCTTGATGGCAAGGGTCCGCCACTCGCCGCCAAACGCATAGAGGTGGATACTTTCCCAATCGAACTTGAATTGAGCGACGCCGATAGCCTGATGCCTACTGCGAAACTTTCGTCGCAGAAAAAAGTGTTCCTCTCTGCCCGCATTTCAATTCAAGGCATTGCCAACGCGCAGGTCGGCGATATTGAAGCCGATGCACTTGTCGTTGATGTTTTAAATGAAAATCCGATCGAAATCCTATTGTCGCGGGTAAAAAAATGACGGAATTCATTCCTGCCAACTCGCTTTTCATCCCGCTTCCCTCGCCCTTCCCGATGAAACGAGGCGGCGAGTTGATGGATGCACGCATGGCCTATGAAACCTGGGGCCGCCTGAATGCCGATGCCAGCAATGCGATCCTGATTTTGACCGGCCTGTCGCCCAACGCACATGCCGCCGCCAATGATGGAAATCCCGAAGCCGGCTGGTGGGAAGCGATGCTGGGTCCGGGCAAGGCGATCGATACCGACCGTTGGTTTGTTATCTGCGTCAATTCACTCGGCAGCTGCAAAGGGTCGACCGGTCCGGCCTCGATCAATCCGCTCACGAATGAAACCTATTGCCTCGATTTCCCCGAGCTATCTATCGAAGACGGAGCCAACGCCGCGTTTGAAGTGGTCAAGGCACTGGGCATTTCGCAGCTGGCATGCGTGATCGGCAACTCGATGGGCGGCATGACGGCGCTCGCATTTTTACTATTGCACCCCGGCTACGCACGCTCGCATATCAACGTCTCGGGTAGCGCCCGTGCCTTGCCGTTTTCGATTGCCATCCGCTCGCTACAACGCGAGGCCATTCGACTCGACCCGCAATGGAATCTGGGCCATTACACCGAACAGCAGTATCCGGAAAACGGCATGCGAATGGCACGCAAACTTGGCGTGGTGACCTATCGTTCAGCCATGGAATGGGATGGACGTTTTGGCCGGGTCCGTTTCGACAGCGAATGTTTTGATGACGATCCCTTCGGACTGGAATTCGAAGTGGAGCGCTATCTTGAAGGTCATGCCCGTCGTTTCGTGCACAAATTCGACCCGAACTGCTATCTGTATTTAAGTCGTTCGATGGACTGGTTCGATGCCGCCGAATACGGCCAAGGCGACGTGATGCGCGCACTTGCCTCCATTCAGCTTGAAAAGGCGCTTTCGATTGGTGTCCATACCGACATCCTGTTCCCGCTCCAGCAACAGGAGCAAATCGCCGAAGGCTTGCGCGCAGGCGGCTGTGAGGCCGAATTCGCACCCCTGCCATCGCCGCAGGGCCACGATGCTTTCCTGGTCGATATCGAGCGCTTCAGCCCCACTATCGCCGGGTTCCTGGCAAAGTTATAGACTAAGACATATGGACGACTACCCTACCTTTACCGGCCGCGATGCACTGCTCGCCATGATCGACGAGGCGCTGACTCTGGGCGATCACGAGGCCGTTACTTCTTCACTACGCGATGGCCTCTGTCGACTGATTCGAGACAAGAGCGTATTTCTGCCGGAGTGTGTATTCGAGCCGGTCGAAGGCCACTATGCCCGTCGTGAACTCTATGCCTGCTCCAAAACCGGTATCAGCGTGGTGGCGATGACCTGGGCACCCGGTCAGGGCACGCCTATCCATGATCATTGCGGCCTCTGGTGTGTCGAGGGTGTCTGGCAAGGGCATCTGGAAATCGTGCGCTACGAACTCGAGGAAACCAACGGCGATTTGAACCGGTTCTCGATGCACGAAACCCTGATGGCCGGAACCGGCACGGCGGGCAGCCTGCTGCCGCCCCACGAATACCACACCATCCGCAATCCGAACGAAAAACAAATCGCCATCTCGTTGCATATTTATCAGGCCGCAATGAACGATTGCGCCACCTTCGAACCGCAGGGCGACAACTGGTACTTGAGAAAAAAGAAAGCTCTTTGTCTCGATACCGTCGAATGTCGCTGACATTCCGGAAAAACTTGGTATAATTCGCGCTCACTTCGGGCCGAAGTGGCGGAACGGTAGACGCAGCGGATTCAAAATCCGCCGAGGTAACCCCTTGTGAGAGTTCGAGTCTCTCCTTCGGCACCACTTGATGGTTTCATGTAGTCCAGCAAAGTACAGAAACACTCCTGAAACCCGCCTAACTAGCGGGTTTTTTGTTGAGTGTTGCCTATATGCACGTCCAGCATAGTCCGCTTGTGTCTGCAGATGTTCGGGGTATTTTGGGGGGTATCTGAAACCCGAACTCTTGGGCAAATCATCGTGGCTAGACAATTCGACAAGCGGATTGCATTGACGATCAGAAATGCCAAGCCCCAAAAAGTCACCCAAGAGTCTCATGTGTTTTTGATGGCCCGAATATACTGATTGGCATATCGGGAAACCCTTTTCCACCAAAGATGACTCTATTGAATTAGAGTACCCATCTTCCGTAGAAAAACGGCGGCATCCTCCATGATCAAAACATTCTTCTCGATATTGGCAGGCGCATTCTTTGCTTCGGTCACTTTGCTGCTGGTTTGCATTTACTGGTTTTTCAGCCTGCTCGCTAGAATCGGCAGTCTTGTCTTGTTGCCTTTACGTAGCCTGTTTTCATCGCTCAAATCATCATGAAAATGATCGCGAATTGTATGCTGCGATAGATCGAAGTATTGACCATAACCAGGACAAAGAGAAAAGCGGTCGCGCACAAGGCACCGTACCAATAGGAACATTCGTAGACACGCCGAAATGCGAAGGCCACCAGCGCTGCGAATGAGGCCACGAGAGCCCAGCCTGCAAATCTTGCCATCTGGCCGGTCAACCACTGATCTCCGGAAAGAATACCGATGATCGGCAAGACGAGCTGGATTGCCAGCAGCAGGGTCGAGAACGTAATGAGGGCGACGACGAAATGCTCGGCATAATATTTGCCGTTGCGCCAGAACATCAGCATCAAGGCCAATGCGAGAAAAGGCACGTGCACGATGATTAACAGCTTGCTGATTTCCCCTGATTTGCCATCGAAATCATTGGCCATGGTGTCGAGGTCGTAAGCCGGATCGGCAGCATGGCGTTGTGCAAGGCGTGTCTCGATCCATTCGGTCGTCCAGCGACTATGCAGCTGGCCACTCGACTTCTTCATTCGTTCCAGACGCTCTGGCTCAACATCCCTGTATTGTTCCAACTGCGCGGAAATGCGCCCCGGAACCTGATCGCTGAATGGCAGATCGAAATCACTGAGGACCGGAAAAAAGAAGTACAGCACATTGACCAGCAGAAATATCGATACCGGCGACAAATATGGCGTTCTGCGGCCGGCAAGATATTCCTTGGCCAGAAATCCGGGCTTGAAAATACCTTTGATCGAACGCCAGAACTTTCCGTCCAGCGAGAACAGTTCAGCCAGAAACAAGTCGATCAAATGACGGAAGCGCCTATCCTGGTCAAGGATGTCTTTCTGACCACAGACATGGCAGTAATCCCCTTGCATGATGGTTTCGCAGTTCTTGCAGTGAGTCGTCAAACAAGCCTCCCGTAAGCTAGGGCTTGCCCGACCAGGGCCACCAGCCCATTCCTGTCAGGGCATAGCGATCTGCTGCGCGTTCCATCGGATTTTTCACGCTGATACCGCCGCACAAAAAATAAATTGGCAAAAAAAACATTCCGAGCGTCATATATTGATACACATGTGCGCGCTCGTGATTACCGATACGGATGCAATCATTGCGGTTCCCGTCAGCGCGGCATTGGTAGGTGGTCACCACTGCATCGAGATCCTTGGCCGTGTTCAAAATCACGTTACCGAAAGTGATCGCACCGCCAGGACCCAGGGGGAATCGGGAAAATACCAGGGCATGATCCGAATACCGCAATCGTGAGCCCATCGGCATGGTCATCACGCCGGCCACGAGGCCGACGAGGCTCATCGGCAAGGCCCAGACCAGGCCAATCGCGAATAGCAGCTTACGAAATAAAGCTTCAATCTTCATTTCGAGATGGTAACAAGATTATCAGCACCCAACAAAAATGCGGACCGAAGTCCGCATTTTTTGTCTCTATACCGCTTGAATATCAGGCTTCGGTAGCGGCCTGATCTTCGCCTTCGGTAACGGCTTTCATCGACAAACGGATACGGCCTTGTTTATCGACTTCGAGCACTTTCACTTTCACGATATCGCCTTCCTTGAGTTTGTCGGACACTTTCTCGACGCGCTCATCGGAGATTTGCGAAACGTGGACCAGACCGTCTTTACCCGGCAGGATCGTGACGAATGCGCCGAAGTCCATGATCTTGGCGACTTTGCCTTCGTAGATGCGGCCTGGCTCGACATCGGAAACGATTTGGTCGATGCGGGCACGGGCAGCTTCTGCGGCGGCAAGATTGACCGAAGCAATAACGATGGTGCCATCATCCTTGATGTCGATCTGCGTACCGGTTTCCTTGGTAATGGCTTGAATCGTGGCGCCGCCTTTACCGATGACTTCGCGAATCTTGTCCGGATGCACTTTCATGGTCAGCAGGCGTGGAGCGAATTCGGACAATTCGGCACGTGGCGTGCTCATGGCTTTCGCCATTTCACCGAGGATGTGGATACGGCCGTCTTTGGCTTGTGCCAGTGCGACCTTCATGATTTCTTCGGTGATGCCGTCAATCTTGATGTCCATCTGCAGCGCCGAGATACCCTTGTGGCTACCGGCAACCTTGAAATCCATATCGCCCAGATGATCTTCGTCACCCAGGATGTCGGACAACACGGCGAAATCACTGCCTTCCTTGATCAGGCCCATCGCGATACCGGCAACTGGCGCCGAAATCGGCACGCCGGCGTCCATCATGGCGAGCGAGGAACCACAAACCGAAGCCATCGAGGACGAACCATTGGATTCGGTGATTTCCGAAACGCAACGAACGGTGTACGGGAAAGCTTCCATGGTCGGCATCACGGCTTGCACGCCGCGCTTGGCGAGACGGCCGTGGCCGATTTCGCGACGCTTCGGACCCATCATGCGGCCTGCTTCACCGACCGAGTACGGAGGGAAGTTGTAATGGAACAGGAAATGATCCTTGGTTTCGCCTTCGGCGGCGTCGATGACCTGACCATCGCGGGCGGTACCAAGCGTCAGCACAACCAGAGCCTGGGTTTCACCGCGGGTGAACAGTGCCGAGCCATGGGTACGCGGCAATACGCCGGTACGGACGGTAATCGGGCGCACGGTGCTGAGGTCGCGGCCATCGATGCGGATCTTGGTATTCAGTACCGAAGCACGCATGGTGCTGTATTCCAGTTCGCCGAATTCCTTGCTCAATTCAGCGGCATTCCAGCCATTCGCTTCTGCGGCGTCCTTCACGGATTCCATCACTGATTTTTTCAGTGCGGAAATCGCATCGCGGCGTTCCAGCTTGTTGCGGATCTGGAAAGCAGCCGACAGGCGATCGCCGATGGCTTCTTTCAAGGTCGCAATCATGTCGTCGTTGGCGACCGGAGCCTGCCATTTCCAGGCATCAACACCGACTTCGGCAACGAATTCATTGATCGCATTGATAACGGCTTGTTGCTGCTGGTGACCGAACATCACGGCACCGAGCATGATTTCTTCCGACAATTCCTTGGCTTCCGATTCCACCATCAGCACTGCATTGGCAGTACCGGCAACAACGAGGTCGAGTTGCGAAGTAAGAAGTTCGGTAGCACTTGGGTTCAACAAGTAATGGCCATTGGCGAAGCCAACGCGGGCCGCACCAATCGGACCTGCGAACGGAACGCCCGACAGCATCAATGCTGCCGAGGTACCGATCATCGCCGGAATATCGGCCTGAATTTCAGGGTTCATCGAAAGCACGGTTGCAATAACCTGCACTTCATTGCGGAAGCCTTCAGGGAAAAGCGGACGGATCGGACGATCGATCAAACGCGAGGTAAGGGTTTCGCGCTCGGTGGCACGGCCTTCACGCTTGAAGAAGCCGCCGGGAATACGCCCGCCAGCATAGAATTTTTCCTGGTAATCAACGGTAAGCGGGAAGAAGTCCATGCCTTCTTTCGCGTTTTTGTTACCGACGGCGGTGACTAACACCACGGTATCAGCCATTTTCACAATCACGGCACCGCTGGCTTGACGTGCAATCTCGCCGGTTTCCAAAGTGATTTGGTGCTGGCCGTATTGGAATGTTTTAGTTACTTTCGCCACGATTATCTTCCTTTCTCAATGTATTCCGGAAAACACCCCGTCTTCCGGATTTATTTCTTTCAGTGTTTCTTAAAAAATGACTCTCAAAAAAATGCGGCGCATTTCTGCGCCGCATGGTATTTCTGTATTAACGACGCAGGCCCAAACGCTCGATCAAGGTCTTGTAGCGTTCGCCGTCTTTCTTTTTCAGATAAGCCAGCAGACTGCGGCGGGTGTTGACCATTTTCAGCAGGCCACGACGGGAGTGATTGTCGTGCTTGTGTGCCTTGAAGTGCTCGGTCAGGTGTTCGATGCGTGCGGTCAACAAGGCGACTTGCACTTCCGGGGAACCGGTATCGTTCGCAACGCGACCGAAATCGGTCATGATTTTCTGGGTATCAACTGCCATTTTATATATCTCGATGATGCGTAATTCGCAGGAACGTCCAACCATGAGGAGGATCGCACCGCAACATTCGCCGGTTATAGGGAGCGCTTGAAGGGAAAAGCCCCAATCAAGCCTGTCAATTATAGCGGTTAAGCGATTGCCCAAACAAGGCTTTAACATCTTTGTGGGGCCGGACCGAGCACGTCAGCCAGCTCATTTTGTCTATCGATTCACAGACTAGCTGAGTGCAGCCCATCGAAACAGCCGCTTGGCCTGCAATACACCATGTTGATCCAGGCTGGCCAAACCAAGTGATCGGCCGGATTGATCACAAACATTAACATCACCGAGAATGCCGCTTTCGGGCATTACCAGTCTTTGCCCCTGACCAAATCGCCTGATTTGCGATTCGTCCAGATAAACCTCGGACCAGCCGGACAAACCTGCCTCGATAGGCAGAACCAAGGGCAGCAATCCATCTTCGCCCAGCTCGGCGATGGCTTGCAGCTCATCCAGAGTGTGCATTTCAGGTTCTTGAAACGGCGCGACCCAAAGACGGCGTAAAACTTTTACATGCGCACCACAACCGAGAAGTTCGCCAAGGTCGCGCACGATGCTGCGAATATAGGTTCCGGACCCGCAAACTATACGCAAGGAAATTTCGTCTTTGCCGATATCAATGATGTCGATACTTTCAACATTCACTTCACGCAACGGCATTTCGATGATTTCACCACGTCGGGCTTTCGCATACATCGGTTCACCGCCCTGTTTCAGGGCAGAATAGATCGGCGGGCGTTGCTGTATTTTGCCGATAAAACCTTGCAAAAAAGCCCGGACTTTTTCCGGCGCCAATTCAGGCACGACGCGTTCAACCAAAACCTGTCCATCGGCGTCATCAGTGTCGGTAGTGACGCCAAGCTTTGCGACGGTTTCATAAGCCTTGTTTTTGCCCAGCAAAACTCCGGCGATTTTAGTGGCTTCGCCGAGGCAAATCGGCAGCAAGCCGGTCGCAAGCGGATCAAGACTACCGGTATGGCCAGCTTTTTCGGCCCGAAATATATGGCGAACACGTTGCAGTGCCTGATTGGAACTCAGGCCTTGCGGTTTATCGAGCAGCACGATGCCATCGATGCTGCGGAATATGGTGCGTGGACGCTTATTCATGATACCGGCTGGCTCGCACTATGCATTGAATCGGAAGCGGGTTTCTCGAAACTGGTCGGAAAACGTTTTGCTCGATAGTCCATGAAGGGCGTCTCGATAAAACGATACATCAGCCAGCCTGCCAGCACACACGCCATCGAAATAATGATCACCTGCATCGAAGACGCGATTTTATATGGCTCCAGCAAACCTTTCAGGATGAACGCAAGTGGCTTGTGCGACAGATAGATTGCGTAGGAGTAAGCCGCAAGTGCGGCAGCACCGGGAATTCGCAAGCGGTGCAGGATGGAACCCGGACTCAGTGCCGACATCACCAGGATGGCGAATGCGATCGCCAGCAAGGAATAGCCGAAACCGCTCATGAAATAGCCATAACCATAATTGTCGATGTAGTAATACTCGTTTACACCGTAAAGCATCAAAGCCGTGGCCAGCAACCCGAACAGGAAAGTCTGCAGTCCCTTCCTGATAATTTCTGCCCATATGGTCGGGTGAAAATTCTTCAGCATTGCGACGGCAATACCCGGCAGGAATTCATCAAAACGGCAAAACGAGGAGTAATAGACATTCGGGTAATAGCCGTTGATATCGTTCGACTCGAGGCCATACTCAAGCCACAGAATGCTGCGCACCGCGATTCCGATGACGATAAGCATCAACAGGAACAGCCAGCCGGTTTTCACCGTTCTTGCAAAACGAAAACCAAAAACCATCACCAGCGGGAACAGCAGGTAGAACTGTTCTTCAATGCACAGCGACCAGGCATGTGAAAACGCAGTTCCCGGCGTCAACCACATGTTCTGTACAAACAGCACAAACTTCCATAAAGGTGGCGGTTCGTTCCCACCCATGACGGCCGGAAACAGGAAGTACAAGGCCATTATGAAATAGTAGTTGGGCAAGGTTCTGAGAAACCGGCGCATGTAAAAGGACTTGATCGAAAGCTGCTGCCCTTTGGCTATGCCGGAAAATATCTGGTTGCCAATCAAATAGCCGCTAAGCACGAAAAACAAATCAACGCCGACCCAGCCCACCGTACTCGCCCAGCCGAATGTTGCCTCGTGGCTGACGAATACCTGATAGTGGTACATGAACACGAACAGGATCGCGAGGGAACGCAGTGTGTCGAGACCATTGACACGCGAAGCAATTGCATCGTTTTCAGATGAAAGCCCGAATAGGTTCTTTATTTTGTTTTGCATCGGGAAGTCTTGCAGAAAATGGAAAATCCAGTGCAAGAGTTTACTAGGATAGATTTGATGGCGGTAAATTTTTCATCCGCCAATTTATTGAATTCAGGACTCGGATTCGATATCCGGAGCATCCGCTTCTTTTGGTGCGACTCGATCGGACTCGGGCAGTTCGCGCAGCAAGGCATCGATCTTCTCGCCCTTGTCCACGGAGTCGTCATACATGAAGTGCAATTCCGGTACATGCCGCATGCGCACGGCATGTGCGAGCTTGTAACGAAGCTGTGGTGCCAGTTCCTTGAGCGCCTTCACCGCAACCGGGCCTTTGTCACCCAATAGCGCAGTAACATAAACATTGGCATGCGCCATGTCCCGAGTGATTTCGACATCGGAAACGCTGACCGACGGCAATCCATGCTCACGCACGGCGGCATGCACGATCAGCCCGAGATCGCGGCGCAATTGCGATGCGACGCGATCGGTACGATGAAAGCTCTTTTTTGCCATTGGTCTTAGAGCGTCCGCGCAAATTCGATGCGTTCAAAGCATTCGATTTGATCGCCGGGCTGCACATCGTTGTAAGCCTTGACTGCAATACCGCATTCGGTACCGCTTTTGACTTCTTCGACCAAATCCTTGAACCGGCGCAGGGATTCGAGTTCGCCTTCGAACACGACAACGCTGTTGCGAAGCACACGGATAGGCTTGTTCTTCTTGACCGAGCCTTCGATAACCAGACAACCTGCGACGGCGCCGAATTTCGAGCTGCGGAACACATCGCGAACCTCGGCGATACCGATGATCTCCTCGCGGATTTCCTTGCCAAGCAGACCGGAAGCAACTTGTTTGACCTGGTCGATGACATCGTAAATGATCGAGAAGTAACGCAAATCCAGACCATTGCTTTCGATGATTCTGCGGGCAGTCGCATCGGCACGGACATTGAAGCCGATGATGACCGCTTTCGATGCTGCAGCGAGTGTCGCGTCGGACTCGGTAATGCCACCCACGCCCGAGCTGATCACGTTGATGCGGATCAATTCGTTTGAAAGACCGGTAAGCGATTGACGCAAGGCTTCGACCGAGCCTTGTACATCGGCTTTCACCAGAATGTTCATGGTTTGCATGCCGTTGTCCTGGCCCATGGAAGCCATGATGTCTTCCATACGGCTGCCGGCCGAAGTAACCAGGCGCGATTCACGGCGTTTGGCGTCACGTTGCTGGGCAACGTCTTTTGCCAGACGTTCATCGGATACCACGACGAAATCATCGCCTGCATCCGGTACGCCGGAAAGACCCAATACCTGGACCGGAATCGAAGGTCCAGCGGAATCGGTTTGCTTGCCGTTTTCATCGAACAGGGCACGAACGCGGCCGTAATGCACGCCGCAAACCAGGTAATCACCTTTCTTCAAGGTGCCTTGTTGCACGAGTACGGTGGCGACCGGACCGCGGCCTTTATCAAGCGCCGACTCAATCACCACACCGGTAGCCAGTGCGTCATAAACCGCTTTCAATTCCATCACTTCGGCCTGAACCGAAATGGCGTCGAGCAATGCATCGATGCCCATACCGGTTTTTGCCGATACCGGAACAAATTGCACGTCGCCGCCCCACTCTTCCGGCACCACTTCCAGCGCAACCAAACCTTGTTTGACGTTGTCGGGATTGGCTTCGGGTTTATCCATCTTGTTTACCGCGATCAGCAACGGCACTTTGGCCGCACGCGCATGATTCACGGCTTCAATCGTTTGCGGCATCACACCGTCATCGGCAGCAACCACGAGTACAACGATATCGGTGAGTTTTGCACCGCGGGCACGCATTGAGGTAAAGGCCGAGTGACCTGGGGTGTCGAGGAAGGAAATAACGCCCTTCTCGGTTTCAACATGATAGGCGCCGATATGCTGGGTAATGCCACCCGCTTCGCCAGTCGCCACTTTGGTGCGGCGAATGTAATCGAGCAAAGAGGTTTTACCGTGGTCAACGTGGCCCATGATGGTAACGACTGGCGGACGCGTTCTTTGTTCGCCCTGCACTTCCACTTTTACTGCTTCCAATGCGCTTTCGGCATCATTGTCTTCAACTTTCGTCGCCTTGTGACCGAGTTCTTCAACGACCAGGACTGCAGTGTCATGATCGATGACTTGATTGATGGTCGCCATTACGCCCATTTTGAAAAGTGCCCGGACGACTTCGCCGCCTTTCAATGCCAATTTGTTGGCAAGTTCGCTCACGACAATGCTGTCACCGATAAAAATTTCACGGAGGATAGGCGCAGTTGGTTTCGAGAAACCATGCTGACCTGTCGCAGTGCGTGAAGCTTCCACGATTTTAACTTTGGGCTTGCGACGATTGCCGGCGGAACGACGCGCACGTTCATCAGCGGTCAGATGTAATTGACCGGCAGCAAAACGGGCTGCTGCATCATCTTCACCTTCATTGTCGACCATCGCGTGCGAACCGCGTGGCTTGTGTTTCACTGCCGTCTTGACCGGCGTTTTCGGAGCCGCGACTTTGTCGTCGCGACGCGGCATGTCCACTTTGTGCGGACGTGGTGCATGCTTGTCGACGGGCTTCGGCGCTTTGGCACCGGCGTCTTCATCCGGTTTGACGACGACGGCGGCAACGACTTTTTCAGCCTCGGCGCGGGCAGCCTGGGCCGCAGCTTCGATTACTGCACGACGCTGCGCTTCTTCTTCGCGACGAGCACGGTCCTGCGCATTCAATGCATCATTTTCTGCCTGATTGCGGGATTTGGACTCTTCGAGCTTGCGCAATGCATCTTCGCGTTCGTCATTTTGCGGGGTTTCCACCTGATCGCGTTTGACATAAGTGCGCTTTTGACGGACTTCAATCGAAACGGTGGTTTTCGCCTTGCCGGCGCTTACCGTCAGTTCTTCGACCTTGCGGCGCTTGAGCGTGATTTGTTTGGGTGCTTCGCCTTCGGCAGCCTTTTCATCTTTGCCATGGGTACGGCGCAGGAAACCCAACAACTTCATCTTCTCGGTACTACTGACCACCTGATCTGGCCCACTGAATGTCATGCCCGCACCTGCCAGTTGCTCGAGCAACTTCTCGGTGGGCATTCCAAGCACTTTGGCCAGTGAACCTACGGTGACTTCAGACATGTTTTTTGTATCCTGATGGGGGCCGGAGCCCGTTCTGTTACGGTACTAAATCTATAACGCGTTTGAAGCAATCAATCCTGACGGGCAGCCATGATCAAAGCCGCAGCCTGCGCTTCATCCATGTCCACCATGTCGAGCAATTCAAAAGTCGCCAAATCAGCGAGATCCTGCTTGGTGATGACGCCATGCCCGGCAATGGCGTACGCCGTTGCTTCATCCATGCCCTCAACGGCCAGCAAATCTTCCGCCGGTTTGTGGTCTTCCATTTCTTCTTCGACAGCCAGCGCATCGTTGAGCAGCGCGTCACGTGCGCGGGCACGGAGCTCTTCCACGATGTCTTCGTCGAAGCCTTCTACCGCCAGCAATTCAGCCGCTGGCACATAGGCAATTTCTTCAACGGTACTGAAGCCTTCCGCGACCAGGATGCCGGCGATTTCTTCGTCGACTTCAAGCTTGGCCATGAACAACTGGCGAGCAGTTGCCTGTTCGGCATCGCTCTTCGCGCTGACCTGGTCTTGCGTCATCACGTTCAATTGCCAGCCGGTCAAACGGCTCGCCAAACGGACGTTCTGGCCGCCTTTACCGATGGCTTGCGCCAATTTGTCTTCGGCAACGGCGATGTCCATCGAATGCTTTTCTTCATCGACGATGATCGATTGCACTTCCGCTGGCGCCATCGCATTGATCACGAATTGCGCCGGATTATCCGACCACAACACGATATCGACGCGTTCGCCGTTGAGTTCGTTCGATACTGCCTGTACGCGCGAACCGCGCATACCAATGCAGGCGCCGATTGGATCGGTGCGGTGATCATGTGCCAGCACTGCAATCTTGGCGCGGTCGCCTGGATCACGTGCAGCGGCTTTAATTTCGACCAAACCCTGGCCAACTTCCGGCACTTCGAGTTTGAACAATTCAATCATGAATTCCGGGGCGCTACGCGAAATAAACAGCTGAGGGCCACGGGTTTCCGGGCGCACTTCCAGCAGGTAACCACGTACGCGATCACCCGGACGCAGAACGTCACGCGGGATCGATTTATCTTTCGGGATGACAGCTTCGGCATTGCCGCCGAGGTCAACGTAAACATTGCCGCGTTCGGTGCGCTTGACGATGCCGTTGATCAATTCGCCAACGCGATCGGCCCAGGCTTCCAGAACTTGAGCGCGTTCTGCTTCACGCACGCGCTGAACGATGACTTGCTTCGCAGCTTGAGCCGAGATGCGGCCGAATTCCGGGTTTTCGATTTGCTGTTCGATGAATTCGCCGATTTCAGCATCGGCTTTTTCGTCGACGGCATCCATCATGCGGATCATGCGGTCGGGCGATTCCATCACGACGTCGTCGGCCACGACTTCCCAGCGACGGAAGGTCTCATAAGTGCCATCTTTAGGATTGATGGAAACGCGCACGGAGACATCTTCGTCGTGATAGCGTTTTTTAGCCGCCGATGCCAAGGCTGCTTCCATAGCTTCGATAATGACCGAACGCGCGACGCCTTTTTCATTGGCGACCGCTTCCATTACCAGCAATAATTCCTTACTCATGTAACCGCTCCATCACAGGCTTTAGGCCTTGAACTTAGTCAGGTTGTGGGTCTTTGCGACGGCGTGAACCGCGCTCAGGTTTCTTTTCTTTCGACTCGCCCAGACCCATTGCAGCGTAATCCGGGACCAGGCGGGCTTTTTCGATATTGTCGAACGCGATTTCAAATTCGGCCTTGTCTTCGGCGATGGTGATCATTTCACCTTCGACTTTGACAATCTTTCCTTGAACGCGGCGACGGGTATTCTGTGGCAGACGCAAATTCACCTTGGCCTGCTCACCCATGAAACGGGCGAAGTGTTCCGGCTTGAACAAGGGGCGATCAATACCCGGCGATGACACTTCCAGCGTGTAATTGCTGCTGATCGGATCATTCACGTCCAGGATGGCGGCAACTTCGCGGCTGACCGCTTCGCAATCTTCGATATTGACAAGACGGCCTTCGACATCGATATACAGACGCAACAAGGCACGACTGCCCGATTGAGCGAACTCAATGCCCAGCAGTTCCAATTTCAGCGCCTCCACCGTAGGTGTCAGCATTTCGATCAGTTCGTCAGCCTTGCTCATATATCCCATCTCAGCCAAATTACAAAAACAAAAAAGGGCCATAAGGCCCTTTTCCGGTACATCCAGGTTCCGGTGTTACCGATGCAAAAAATCTCATCAGGAACAAGCCCGAGTAATTTCGCATACGCTCGATTACTTAGAAACTGGTAGCGGGGGTAGGATTTGAACCTACGACCTTCGGGTTATGAGCCCGACGAGCTGCCAGACTGCTCCACCCCGCAGCAGTGAACCGCGATTATAGCGGCTTGCCTGAAATTCACGCAAGTAAAAGTTAAATTCGCCTGCAATAGCGATGTTTTATGCGGATCTCCGCGCAAGCCATTGCGGCAATAACAAAGCCGCTGCGCCTGTTTTATGGTTTTTCGAACATGAAAATGGCGAGACGCGGCGGCTTGCCTTGATCATCCGGATGCCAATATTCATTGAAGGCTTTCAGATTGAGGCCACTATCGGCGGCGGCCTTTAAAAAATCTGAAATATGATGAACATGTGCGTGAACTTCAGTGACTTCTTCGCCGCGCTGGAAGCGGGCCTTTCCGCCCTGATATTGCCGGAATGGATGCAACTCGGAAACATGGAAACATCCACCCGATTGCAGGCTGCGGCAAGCTTCCTTGAATATATGCGATAGATCTTCGATATGTTCCAACACCAGGTTACAGACAAGCAGATCGTAAGCACCGTTTTGACTCGGCCATGTATTTGACAGATCGGCGATACGAAACTCGACGTTGTTTACATTCAGTTTTTGCCGAGCCTGATCGATCATGCCCTCGGAGAAATCCAGTGCGATCACGGATTCGGAGATTTCCGACAACAGCAGGGTATTTTTTCCCGTACCGCAGCCCAGCTCCAAGGTGTTTTTGAATCTCAAATGAGAAAGCGCTGATTTCGTGGTCGCCCAATCGAGATCGCGTGTCAGGTTCCTGTCCTGATCGTAAGTCGATGACCAGCTATTGTAGGCAGCCTGAATGCTCATGGATCTCTATGCCGGGTCGGTGTGCTGCAGCTATACCCTGTTCAAACGGAAATCACACCGGGAAAGCTTGACGGCACCACGAGAGGATCGGTTCCGCAAAAACACCCATGATCAGTAGCGCCAGTGCATTGATCGTAAATGCGATCCGCAGATGCAGATCGGAATGAAGACGCGGTGCCTCGCCCTTGGGTTCCTCAAAGAACATCGCGCGGATGATGCGCAGGTAATAAAACGCGCCCACGACCGCAGCCACGACGCTGAGAATAGCGAGCCAGGTATAGCCGCTAACAAGCGCCGCATTGATAACTTCAAGCTTGGCCCAGAACCCCAGGAATGGCGGCACGCCGGCCAGCGAAGCCATCACGAACAAGACCATCAGTGCATGAAACGGATTGTGCTGCCACAGTCCCCTGAAATCGGAAACTTCTTCGGCTTCAAAACCCTTGCGCGACAAGGTAATGATCGCAGCAAAGGCTGCAGCCGACATCAGGGAATAGGAAATGGCGTAAAACATCGCCGCGCTGTAACCGGTGTTATCGGCACAGACAAGACCCATGAAAAGAAAGCCGACATGTGAAATCGTCGAATACGCCAACAGTCGTTTCAGGTTGGTTTGCACCAGCGCCGCGAGATTGCCGATAACCAGTGATATTGCGGCCAGATAAGCCACCATGTCGCCCCACTGTACATCTGCAGTGCCGACACCGGTTTCAAGCAGGCGATAAGCCATACCGAAGGCCGCCAGTTTGGGCGCAGCTGCAATCAGCAAGGTAACGGCAGTTGGGGCGCCCTGATAAACATCCGGCAACCACATATGGAATGGCGCTGCACCAAATTTGAAGGCAATGCCGACCAGCATGAAAACCACGCCCAGCAGGAGCATATTCTGGTTGGAAGCGATACCCGAGGCCGCATAGATTTCGTCCAACTGAAGACTGCCGGTCGCGCCATAAATCATCGACATGCCGTACAGAAGCAGGCCGGAAGCCATCGAACCCAGAACAAAGTATTTCATCGCAGCTTCAGATGCCAGGCGATTGTCGCGATCCATCGCGACCAGACCATAGGTACTGAGGGCAAGCAATTCCAGGCCGAGATACAAGGTCACCATGCTGGCGGCTGAAATCATCAGCATCATGCCCAGCACCGAAAACAGGGCTAGCGCATAGAACTCGCCCTTGAACAGATCACGATCCTGAAGATAGGGTTTGGCATATACCAGGCTGAATGCAGTTACCAGATATACCGCCATTTTCAGCACATCGCTGGCAATATCACGGACGAACATATTAGTGAAAGCAAACGTCTGGACACTGGCCATGTCGCGTGCGGTCAATACGGCAGCCGCTACCAGCACCAGGATTGATAGAAAATGAATCAAGCCACGACGTTGCGGCGAGATAAACAGATCGATCATCAATATTGCAAACGCCGCCCCGCACATGAAAAGTTCCGGGGTAATGGTGTGCAGGTCGGCCATGACAAATGTTGAGGGTAGCATCGTGTTTCCTTACAGCTTGGTAGAACTCAACTGGGCAACCAGTTGAGTGACCGAGCTATCCATTAAATCGGTAAGTGGTTTTGGATAAATGCCGAGCGCCAATACACCCGCAGCGAACAACAACAGCATCAATGCTTCGCGTCCGTTGATATCTTTCAATTCAGCAACGTGACTATTGCTCACCTCGCCGAAAATGACGCGCTTGACCATCCACAGTGTGTAGGCCGCACCGAGGATAAGTGTCATCGCCGCAAAGAATGCAGTTACCGGAGATTGCTGGAATGCTGCCAGGATCACCATGAACTCACCCACGAAGCCTGAGGTTCCCGGCAAACCGGCATTCGACATCGCGAAGAATACAAACAAACCCGCAAACCAGGGCATGGTATTGATCACGCCGCCGTAGTCTTTGATCATCCGGCTATGCATGCGGTCATAAAGCACGCCGACGCAACTGAACATCGCGCCCGAGATGAAACCGTGCGAAATCATCTGCACCATAGCACCCTGCAGACCGAGTTCGGCGGCATCGGTATTGCCACTATCCTTGATCAAACTGAAGGCAATAAAAGTACCGAGCGTGACAAAGCCCATGTGCGCAATCGAGGAATAGGCAATCAGCTTCTTCATGTCCTGCTGCACCAGCGCAACCAGGCCGATATAAACCACGGCAATCAGGGACAGCAGAATAATCAGCCAGGCATATTCCTGACCGGCATCAGGCACGATCGGCAAGGTAAAACGGATAAAACCGTAACCGCCGATTTTCAGCATGATCGCAGCCAGCACCACCGAGCCCGCCGTTGGCGCCTCCACGTGAGCATCCGGCAACCAGGTGTGAACCGGAAACATCGGAATTTTCACCGCGAATGCGGCCAGAAAAGCAAAGAACAGCCACATTTGTTCATCGGCAGTCAGGGACAAGGCATACCAGTCGGACAGCTGGAAGCTACCCGACTTGATGTACAGGAACACCAGGCCAATCAACATGAACACCGAACCAAGGAAGGTGAACAGGAAGAATTTGATGCTGGCGTAAACGCGACGCGGGCCGCCCCAGACACCGATGATAATGAACATCGGAATCAGCATGCCTTCGAAGAATACGTAGAAAAGCACCGCATCCATCGCGCAGAACACGCCGACCATCAAACCTTCAAGAATCAGGAAAGCGGCGAAGTATTGCGGCACACGTTTTTCAATGGAATTCCAGGCGCCAATCAACACCAGCACGGAAGTGAAAACCGTCAACAATATCAGGGCTATCGAAATACCATCGGCACCGAGATTGTAGAAAATGTCGAAACTGGGAATCCAAGGATGCGACTCGACAAACTGCATGCCAGGTGTCACGAGGTCGAATTCACGATAAAGCGGAACACCCAAAGCAAGAGTGACCAGTGCTACCAGCAAAGCAAACCACTTCGCCTGCACGGCATTTTTTTCACTGAAAAACAGCGTCAGCCCGCCGCCAATAATTGGCAGCCAAATCAAAAGGCTTAGCAGTGACGACTTAAGATCCATCCGAACTTCCCCAGTGCTTACATGCCAAGGTTTCTGGCCAGCAACGCCAACAAGGCGATGAGACCCAGAATCATGGCGAAGGCGTAAATATACAAACGGCCGCTTTGGATCTGGCGCACCAAACCTGCGGTTCTATCAATCAATATGGCAGTACCGTCAACAAACAGTCCGTCGATAATTTTTGTATCAATCCATTTCGAGGCAAGCTTTCCGAGCGCTATACCGCCGCCGGCAAAGCCCTTGATCCAGAGATCATCGAAGCCATACTTGTTTTCGAGGATACGGATCGGCAATGCGAAAATCTTCTGGCATTTTTTCGCGACTTCAATATTGAACAGGTAGATATAGGTCGCCAGCGCAAAGCCCGAGAAAGCCAGCCAGAATGCCGGTGCCATGAAGAAGTGCAGGCCCATATGCCATGCGATGCCGTCGGCTCCGCCGAATTCCTCGGCAATCGTCTGGAACCAGCGATGATCATGGGTGACGGTGATCGGGCCGGAGAAGAAATCTCCAAACAGCATGGGCCCGACCGTCAGGAAACCGATAATCACGGACGGAATCGCCAGAAGAATCAACGGAATGGTTACCACCAGCGGAGATTCATGTGGAATATGCGGCCCATGATGATGGTCGTGCGCATGATCGTCATGGACATGCCCATCATCATGATGGTGATCGTCGCCGGCAACTTCGGCGTGGGCCGATTTTGGATCTGCGTGCGCATCATCCGCATGGGCATTGTCACGGAAGCGTTCTTCACCGTGGAAGGTCAAATAGAACAGACGGAAGCTGTAGAAACTGGTGATAAACACGCCGAGCAATACCGACCAATAGGCATACTGATTCACCCAGCCACCCTCTTCTGCCGCCAGATGCGTGGCATCAATGATCATGTCTTTCGAATAGTAACCGGCGAAGAACGGGAAGCCGGTCAATGCAAGCGTACCGATCAAACTGGTCCAGTAGGTAATCGGCATGTATTTTTTCAGGCCGCCCATCTTGCGCATGTCCTGTTCGTGGTGCATGCCGATGATCACGGAACCGGCAGCGAGGAACAGCAAGGCTTTGAAGAATGCATGTGTCATCAAGTGGAAGACCGCCCCGCTGTAGGCGGACACACCCAAGGCGACAGTCATGTAACCCAATTGCGAAAGCGTTGAATAAGCCACCACGCGTTTGATGTCGTTTTGCACGATACCCATCAAGCCCGTAAAGAAAGCAGTCGTCGCGCCGATGAACAATACGAACTGCAGGGCCGTTTCGCTGAGTTCGAACATGGGTGACATGCGTGCGACCATGAAGATACCGGCAGTCACCATCGTTGCAGCATGGATCAGTGCGGAAATCGGCGTCGGGCCTTCCATCGAATCCGGCAGCCAGACATGCAAGGGGACCTGCGCCGATTTACCCATCGCACCGATGAAAAGACAGATACAGATGAAAGTGATGATGGTGGTGCTATTGCCATCCAGAATATTGAAGGTATGGCCAAACAAAGTCGGATGCCATGCAGGAATATAAGTGAATGCAGCCTGCGCACTGACACTCAACTTCGCGAATACTTCCGCATAGTCCAGTGTTCCGTAGGCATACAGGATGGCGGCGATACCCAACAGGAAGCCGAAGTCGCCTACCCTGTTGACCAGAAAGGCTTTCAGATTCGCAAAAATGGCAGTAGGACGCTTGTACCAGAAACCAATCAATAAATAGGACACCAGACCTACCGCTTCCCAACCAAAGAAAAGTTGTAGAAAGTTGTTACTCATCACCAGCATCAGCATCGAGAAGGTGAAAAGCGAGATGTAGCTGAAGAAACGCTGGTAGCCGGGATCTTCTTCCATGTAGCCGATGGTGTAGACATGTACCAGCAAGGACACGAAAGTCACCACAACCATCATCATCGCCGTGAGGTTATCGATCATGAAACCGATATGGGCGGAATAATTGCCAATTTCGTAAAACGTATAGACGTTCTGGTTGTATGGGTCAGCCTGTCCGGTGTAAAGATGGTACAGAATCTGGCATGAGAGCGCGCAGCTGACTGCCACGCCCAGGATGGTGACTGCATGTGCGCCGGTACGACCAATCTGTTTGCCGAACAAGCCTGCGATCGCAGCACCGGCCAGCGGAGCCAGCGCGATAATCAGCAATAACAGAGTGGAGAGTTGCGAAGAATCCATCAGCATCAGCCCTTCAGAGAATCCAACTCGGCCACATTGATCGTGCGGCGATTACGGAACAGAGTGACCAGGATTGCCAGGCCGATTGCAGCTTCGGCGGCAGCCACGGTGAGAATGAAAAATACGAAGACCTGACCGGACACTTCGGCATTGAAGCGCGAGAAGGCGATGAAATTCACGTTCACGGCCAACAGCATCAGCTCGATGCACATCAGCAGTACGATTACGTTCTTGCGATTGATGATGATTCCCGCAATGCTGAGACAAAACAGGATGGCACCCAGCAATAAATAATGATTCAGGCCGATCATGGTGAGGACTCCTGTTTGGTTTCCGCTTTCATTTTGACCAGACGCACGCGATCTTCGCGACGCACCATGACCTGTCTGGAAGGATCCTGCGTTTTGGTGCCGGTACGGCGGCGCAAAGTCAGCATGACGGCAACCACGATGGCAACTGTCAAAATAACTGCGGCAATTTCAAACGGCAGCATGAACCGGGTAAACAATGCCTCGCCAATCCACTGAATATTGCTTTTGCCCAGAGCGGTGGCTGGATCGCTGGCGGAAAGCTCTGGCCATCCGGCAGATTCTTTCAAGCCGAGCAATCCAAGTATCTCCAGCAACATGACGCCGGCAACCAGCATGCCGATCGGAAAGTATTTCGCGAAGCCTTCGCGCAATGGCGTGGTATTGATGTCGAGCATCATCACCACGAACAGGAACAGGACCATCACGGCACCGACATAGACGAGTATCAACGTGATACCCAGAAATTCGGCCTGCAGCAATAACCAAAGGCATGCCGCCGTAAAAAAAGTCAGTACCAGACTCAAAGCCGCATGCACGGGATTTTTCAGACTGATTACACCCACTGCAGCCAGCACGGCAACGGTGAAAAAAGCCCAAAAGAAGATTAGTTCAGGACTCATGGCATTCCTCAGCGATATGCCGCATCGGCAGCGCGGCGCGCGGCGATTTCGGATTCAAAGCGATCACCAATGGCCAGCAATTTATCCTTGGTGACAATGTTTTCGCCGCGTTTTTCAAAATGGTATTCGTGGATATGGGTTTCCACGATCGAATCCACCGGGCAACTTTCTTCGCAGAAACCACAGTAAATACATTTGAACAAATCGATCTCGTAACGCGTGGTACGACGCTGACCATCGGCACGCGGTTCCGAATCAATCGTGATCGCCAATGCCGGGCAAACCGCTTCGCAGAGTTTGCAGGCGATGCAGCGCTCTTCGCCATTCGGATAGCGACGCAAGGCATGCAAGCCGCGGAAGCGCGGCGACTGCGGGAATTTTTCGAACGGATAGTTCACCGTGTAGGTCGGCTTGAACATGTATTTCAAGGTCAGCCACATGCCCTTGATGAATTCAATCAGCAACAGGCTTTTGAGGTAGCTAATGATGCGAGACATTGCCTTAGCTCCCAATCACGAAAATATTGTTGTAGGCCATCAGTGCCGTCACGAAAATCCAGAAGATCGTCAGCGGAATGAATACTTTCCAGCCTAGGCGCATGATTTGATCGTAGCGATAGCGCGGGAAACTGGCGCGGAACCAGACGAAAGAAAATGCGAACAGGAAAGCCTTGATGAACAGCCAGCCGAACCAAGGGTGACTCAGCCAACCCATCGAACTCGGGAATGGTGACAACCAGCCACCCAGGAAGAGCAACGAGGCCAGAAAGCTGACCAGAATCATGTTGGCGTATTCGGCCAGGAAGAAAATCGCGAATGCCGAACCGGAATATTCAACATGGAAACCGGCGACGATTTCGGATTCACCTTCTGCAACGTCGAACGGGGCACGATTGGTTTCGGCCACGCCGGAAATGAAGTAAATAATGAATAGCGGAAACAGTGGAACCGCAAACCACTCCAGCGCACCGGCATCACCCGCTTGGGCATTCACGATTTCGGTCAGGTTCATGCTGCCAGCCGCAACCAGCACGCCCACAAGCGCAAATCCCATCGCGATTTCATAACTGACCACTTGTGCCGCCGAGCGCAGTGCGCCGAGCATGGCGTATTTCGAGTTCGATGCCCAACCGGCCAGGATGATGCCATAAACGCTCATCGAAGTAAGAGCCAGCAACATCAACAAACCAGCATTGACGTTTGCCAGCACCATTCCATCGCTGAAGGGTATGACTGCCCATGCGGCGAACGCCGGAGCCAACGCAATCAAAGGCGCCAAACGATACAGGAACGGACTTGCGCTGCTCGGAAGAATCAATTCCTTGAACAGCATCTTGAATACGTCAGCGAAAGCCTGGATGAAACCAATGCCGAAGATGCCACCGATAAATTGCGGTCCTTGACGGACATGCATCCAGCCAATCACTTTGCGTTCAAGCAAGGTGTAGAACGCAACCGAAATAATCAATGGCAGGGTAACCACAAGAATCTTGATCAAAGTCCAGACGACAAGGCCGAGTGAACCGAAGGTCAGGAAAAATTCGCGGATCATTGCAATAAGTTCTAGCACGCTTATGCCCTCACCAAAGTAAGGCCGGCAGTCGCCGATAGCGGCGCGGTGGCTTCATAACCCGATTCAATCCAGACGGTACCTTGTGGTACGCGTGTCGATACTTTGACAGGCAATGCCAACGTACCGACACCATCACCGATTTTCACCATGACGCCATCGGAAACACCACGAGCCAAAGCTTCCTCCGGATGCAATACGGCGCAAGCACCATGAGTGAGCGCGTGCTCGTTCAATGCTGTTGCGCGACGCAATACGGCATCGCCACGATATATTGGCGTACTGACGATACGTTCCAACTCGCCGGAAGCGGATGAACCGGCCTGGGCTGAAACTCCGCTGCCGGATTGACGTGCGACGGGTTTCATCTGCGCGCGCAAACCGTTCAAATCGGTGAAATCGAATCCTTTCAGATTCATTTTTTCCGCCAACGCACGCAATACGCGCCAACCGGCGCGAGCTTCGCCCGGCAGTTTGCCTGCAGCAGAGGTGAACTGCGTCATACCATCCAGATTGGTCAGCGAAGCTTCCAGTTCCGGCAGCAAACCAATCGGCAATATGACATGCGCTACGGATTTGAGATGTTCTGAAGCGTACGCAGTGAAAGCGATTACCTTCGAGTTTGCCAGAGCCTTCAGGGCCCGCGCGTTGTTGGCGAAATCATATTGGGGTTCAATGCCATAAAGCACGTAGGCCGAAAGGCTTGATTCCAGCATCATGGAAGCATTTTTCGCGTCTGCTGCCGGCAATACACCCAATTGCTTCAAACCGACCGCATTGGCGCCTTGTGGAATGCGGTTGATCTTCGCACCCGTTGCAGAGGCAAGCTCACGTACCGCCGCATGAATTTGCGAAGCTTGCGCGTGATTTTCGGCCAGCTCGCCGAGCAGGATCACGGCATTGCCTTCGGCGGATTTCAAGGCTTCAAACAGCGCGGCATTTTCGACAGCAACGTTAGCAACGGCTTTCTCCATCAACGATGGCTTGACGATTTGCTTGCCTGCCAGAGCGAACGTGAATTCAAAATCGACCGGATTTATGGCGAAAACTTTCTGGCCACGCTTGCTTGCCTTGTGCAAGCGCTGGTGCAGCAAGGGAATTTCATGGCGGATATTGCTGCCAACGAGCAGAACGACTTTTGCTTTCTCGATGTCGGCAACCGGCATTTCGAATTTTTCAGCGACAGCGTCATCGGCGAAATCAAGTTGTTTGAGGCGATGGTCGATATTGGCAAAACCGAAGCCGGCCAATGCAGCACCCTCTTCGTTCGAAGTTGCCGGATGCACCAGTACGCCAACATCATTGGCTGGCGTTGCTTTCAGGATTTCTACCGCTGCGTTCAGGGCTTCGTCCCATGTGGCAGTGCGCCATGCATCACCGTCACGCAACATGGGTTGCGTCGCACGATCAGCCGCATACAGGCCTTCATGTGAATAACGATCACGATCCGACAACCAGCATTCATTGACCGCTTCGTTATCGCGCGGCACGCCACGAACCACTTCGTTGCGATGAACGTGCAAGAACATGTTCGAACCCAGCGCATCGTGGTAACCGACGCTGTCGCGAGCAGTCAATTCCCAGGCTCGGGCTTTGTAACGGTAAACTTTATTGGTCAACGCACCAACCGGACAAACGTCAATCACGTTGCCCGACAATTCGGTCATCAAGGGCTTGCCATCATAGGTGCCGATTTCAAGACGCTCGCCGCGATTCATGCCGCCCAATTCAAACGTACCTGCAATATCGGCGGTGAAACGAACACAGCGGGTGCATTGAATGCAGCGCGTCATGTCGGTAGCGACCAAAGGCCCCATGTCTTCGTCGCTGACAACGCGTTTGCGATCGACATAACGCGATACCGATCGGCCGTAGCCCATTGAAACGTCTTGCAGTTCGCACTCGCCGCCCTGATCGCAAATCGGGCAATCGAGCGGATGATTGATCAACAGGAATTCCATCACGTTGCGTTGCGCATCGAGCGCACGCTTGGTCTGCGTGTAAACCTTCATGCCTTCCATCACCGGCGTGGCGCAGGCGGGTGCCGGTTTCGGCATTTTCTCGACATCAACCAGACACATGCGGCAGTTGGCGGCGATCGGCAATTTTTCGTGATAGCAGAAACGTGGAATCGCCATACCGGCCTTGTCGGCGGCGTGGATAATCATCGAACCTTTTGGTGCAACCATCGGCACGCCGTTGATTTCAATGTTTACGCTGTCGGGTGGCGTATTCGGAACGGTGGGTTGCGCGCTCATGCTGCCTTCTCCACGACACCGGCCTGTTCGTCGTCAACGAGGAAACGCTTGTTGACGATCGCGTATTCGAATTCATTCCAGTAGTGACGCAGGAAGCCTTGCACGGGCCAGGCAGCGGCTTCTCCGAAAGCACAAATCGTGTGACCTTCGATCTGACCGGCGGCACCTTTCAGCATATGCAGGTCATCCATCGTGGCCTTGCCTTCGACGATGCGGGTCAGGATGCGATACATCCAGCCGGTACCTTCGCGGCATGGCGTGCATTGACCACAACTTTCCTTGTAATAGAAACGTGCGATGCGTTGACATGCACGCACCATGCAAGTGGTCTCGTCCATCACGATCACGGCACCCGAACCCAAACCCGAACCGGCTTTCTGGATCGAGTCGTAATCCATCGTGCAAGCCATCATCGTGTCGGCAGGCAATACAGGCATCGACGAGCCGCCGGGAATGACCGCTTTCAATTTACGACCGCCGCGAACACCACCGGCCAAGGCCAGCAAGTCTGCGAACGATGTGCCAAGACGAACTTCGAAATTGCCAGGATTGTTTACATGGCCGGAAACCGAAAATACTTTCGGGCCGCCATTATTGGGTTTACCCAGATTCAAAAACCACTCCGCCCCGTTGCGAATGATCGCAGGAACGGATGCGTAAGTTTCGGTGTTGTTGATCGTAGTGGGCTTGCCGAACAAACCGTAGTTCGCAGGAAACGGCGGCTTGTAGCGCGGCTGGCCTTTCTTGCCTTCCAGCGATTCCATCATCGCGGTTTCTTCGCCGCAGATGTAGGCGCCGGCACCGAGCGCGCTCCAGATATCGATATCGACACCGGAACCCAAGACATTGCTACCCAGCCAACCGTTCGCGTAGGCATCTTCCAATGCTTCTTCGAAATGCTCATACGGTTCGTGATGAAACTCTCCGCGCATGTAGTTGTAGGCTTTGGTGCATCCAGTCGCGTAACAGGCAATCGCCATGCCTTCGATAACGGCATGCGGGTTGTAGCGGAGAATGTCGCGATCTTTGCATGTACCCGGCTCGGACTCATCCGAGTTGCAGAGAATATATTTTTGACCCGGTGCCGAACGCGGCATGAAGCTCCACTTCAATCCCGTCGGAAAACCCGCGCCACCACGCCCACGCAGGCCGCTTTGCTTGACCATGTCCACCACTTGTTCCGGCGGAATTTTTTCGCTGAGAATTTTTTTCAGGGCTGCATAACCGCCGGTCTTGAGATAGTTTTCGTAAGACCATGGCTTGTCGAAATGCAGCGTCGTGTAAACCACGCTGTGTTCTTGCGGCGCAGGGCCGACCGGGCCGTGACTGCCATTATCATGATTGGAGTGATGAGCCATCGTCGCGTCCTTACTTCAGTCCGTCGAAGAGTTCATCCATTTTCGCAGGCGTCAGGCGCTCGTGATAATGGCCATCAATGACCATCATCGGCGCACCGGCGCAAGCGGCCAGGCACTCTTCTTCAATTTTCAATGTGATGCGGCCATCGGCGGTGGTGCTGCCGTTTTTGCAACCCAGTTTTTTCTCGGCGTGCTTCACCAAATCTTCGGCACCATTCAACCAGCAGCTGATATTCGTGCAGATGGCAACTTTATGTTTGCCGACCGGCTCCAGATCGAACATCGAATAGAACGTCGACACTTCGTAGGCCCAAACCGCCGGGATGTCCAGATATTTGGCAACGGCTGCCATCAACTCGTCGGTCAGCCAGCCGCCGTTTTGTTCCTGCGCAGCCATTAATCCCTGGATTACAGCCGAACGTTTGCGATCAGGTGGAAACTTCGCCACCCAATGATCGATGTGTTCACGCGTATGCGCAGTCAATGCGACCATCGGGTCGACATCCAGACACGCTGCGAAATTGCCGGTAGCCTTCATTAATCTGTTTCCTTAACGATCAATTTCGCCGAACACGATGTCGTAGGTTCCGATCATTGCCACCACGTCGGGCAACATATGACCGCGTACGATCGCGTCCATCGAAGAAAGATGGGCAAAGCCCGGTGCACGTACTTTCAAACGGAACGGCTTGTTGGCGCCATCCGAAATCATGTAAACGCCAAATTCGCCTTTCGGTGCTTCTACGGCGCTATACACTTCGCCGGCAGGAACCGAATAACCTTCGGTGAATAATTTGAAATGATGGATGAGTGCTTCCATGTCATCTTTCATTTCTTCGCGTGATGGTGGCGACACCTTGAAATTCTTCGTCATCACCGGACCGGGATTGCGCTTCAACCACTCAACGCATTGCTTGATGATGCGATTGGATTGGCGCATTTCCTCGACGCGAACCAGATAACGATCGTAGCAATCGCCCTGCACGCCGACCGGAATATCGAAATCGACTTTGTCGTAGGCAGCATAAGGTTGTTTCTTGCGCAGATCCCAGGCAACACCGGAACCGCGCAACATCGGGCCACTCATGCCCCAGGCTTTCGCCATTTCCGGCGAAACGACACCGATACCGACGGTACGTTGTTTCCAGATGCGGTTATCGGTCAGCAGTGTTTCGTATTCATCGACGCGGCGCGGAAAATCATCCGTAAACGATTCGAGGAAATCCAGCAGAGAACCTTCACGCCAGGCATTCGCTCGCTTGAGTTCTTCGCCCTTGCGCCAAGGGGATTCCTTGTATTGCGGCATGGTGTCCGGCAAATCGCGATAAACGCCGCCCGGACGGTAATAAGTAGCGTGCAAGCGTGCACCAGAGACCGCTTCGTAGCAGTCCATCAATTCTTCGCGCTCACGAAAGGCGTACAAGAACACGGCCATCGCGCCGAGATCGAGGCCGTTCGAGCCGATCCACATCAGGTGATTCAGGATGCGGGTGATTTCGTCGAACATCGTGCGGATGTATTGCGCACGCACCGGAACTTCGAGACCCATAAGGGTTTCGATCGCACGCACATAGGCATGCTCATTGCACATCATTGACACGTAATCGAGGCGATCCATGTAGCCAATCGACTGATTGAAGGGTTTGGATTCCGCCAGTTTTTCAGTACCGCGATGCAATAAGCCGACATGCGGATCAGCACGCTGCACGACTTCACCGTCCATTTCCAGCACCAAGCGCAATACGCCATGGGCGGCCGGATGCTGCGGGCCGAAGTTCAGCGTGTAGTTACGAATTTCCTGCAGACCACTCATTTCTTCACCTGTGCAGTTTGCTCGGTAGCTGATTGTTGCCAACGCGAATCTTCACGGATCACGCGCGGCACGCCAACGCGTGGATCAATCGATACCGGTTCGTACACGACGCGTTTTTTCTCTTCGTCGTAACGCACTTCAACGTTGCCGATCAAAGGGAAATCTTTGCGGAACGGATGGCCGACAAAACCGTAATCGGTGAGAATGCGGCGCAAGTCCGGATGGCCTTCGAACACGATACCGAACAGATCGAATGCTTCGCGCTCGAACCAGTTCGCGACCGGATACAAATCCGTCAGCGACGGCACGATCGGCAGGCTGTTGTCCGGCGCAAAGCAGCGCAGGCGCAAGCGGGCGTTTTTCTTGATCGACAACAGATGTGCGACGGCGGCAAAACGATTTTCCGGGCCAAGACCTTGCGGGCGATTTGCCCAGGTAAAACGGCCAGGACCTTCTGCATCGACGCCTCGGGAAAAACCTTCCGACGAAACATCGGTGGTTTCCCATTCGTCATCGCCGTAGCTCAGGTAATCAACGCCACACACATCGATCAGGCAGTCGAATAAATAGTCTTCTTCATCGCGCAATGCTTTCGCGACGATGCCGAAATCGGCAGCCGCCACTTCAAGCGTGACCTCGTCGCGTGCTTCAACCACACGCAGGGCTTTTTCGCCGAAACGGGCCTTCAGTTTTTCTGCCAGGGATAAGGTAGGTTCCACCATGATTTTTGTTCGTCCTGTCTTATCGGGCGATCGTGTTGGTGCGACGAATTTTTTTCATCAACTGCAGGATGCCGTAGACGAGCGCTTCAGCCGTTGGCGGGCAGCCCGGAACATAAACATCCACAGGCACGACGCGATCACAACCGCGCACTACCGAATAGGAGTAGTGGTAATAGCCGCCACCATTGGCGCAGCTACCCATCGAGATTACCCATTTCGGCTCCGGCATCTGGTCATAGACCTTGCGAAGCGCAGGCGCCATTTTATTTACCAATGTGCCGGCAACAATCATGACGTCCGATTGGCGCGGCGAAGGGCGAAACACGACGCCAAAACGATCAAGATCAAGACGCGATGCGCCAGCATGCATCATTTCCACCGCACAGCAAGCCAGCCCGAATGTCATCGGCCACATGGAACCGGTACGTGCCCAGTTCACCAGTGTATCGATATTGGTGGTGACGAATCCGTGCTCCAGCAGGGGATTGTCGCCTTCCGGACGCAGGATGTCGTCAACCGAAGCAATCGGCTCCGGGTTGTTCATCACGCGCGAGAAAGTTTGAATCACTCCCATTCGAGCGCTCCTTTTTTCCAGATATAGACGAAGCCAAGCACCAGCAGGCCCATGAAAATACCCATTTCAACGAGGCCGACCATGCCGAGACTTCTGAAGATGATCGCCCAGGGAAATACGAATGCGATTTCCAGATCGAAAGCGATGAAGAGAATGGCTATCAGGTAATAGCGAATATCGAATTGCATGCGGGCATCTTCGAAGGCTTCGAAGCCGCATTCATAGGGAGAAAGTTTCTCGCTGGAGGGGCGTTGTGGTCCGAGCAAGCTGCCCAGCACCATCAATGAAATACCAATGACGGATGAGACCGCCAAGAACAGAAGTATGGGCCAATATTCGCTTAGCACTCGCGTCCCCTGCTTTGCGCCCTAGAGCGCGTTTATGCCGCCGTTCGTTTGAACGGCGATGCGTCCGTAACAATAACAATTTCGTGGTGAAGCCAATATGGTGCCCAAAGGGGGACTCGAACCCCCACGACCTAAGTCGCTACCACCTCAAGGTAGTGCGTCTACCAATTCCGCCATCTGGGCATGGTTGGCTTTATCACCTTCAGGTAACAAAGCCGGCAAATTATATCAGCGCTTAGGCTGCTTTGCTTCCCTGTTCGACAGGTTTTGCAGAATCTTTATTATTTTCTGGTGCTGTCTCGGGAGCAGCAGGCTGAACTGCAGCTGGTGCAACTGGAACTGTACTCGATGGCAGCACTGCAGCAGGTTTTGCATCAGCAGGCGACAATGAAGGAGCTTGCGGAACTTCGGACACCGGTGCTTTTTGCGCGGCCTGTTCCGCCGAGATTACGCCGGCGCCGGTCGTTGGCACTTTACTTTCATGGCTGATTTTCCATGACATGAAAAGGCTGAGAGCAAAAAACACGATAGCCAGATTGCGAGTCGACTTGGAAAGGAAATTGGAAGAACCTTTCGAACCGAAAACGGTAGAAGACGCACCTGCGCCAAACCCGCTACCCGCCTGCGCACCAGTTCCCTGCTGCATCAGGATCATGACGATCATGGTCAATGCGGCAAGTACGAACAACACTTTCAAAAATATATCCAGCATATTCAAATCAACCTTAAATCAAGCATTTACTGCGCGGCTGCAGAAATGATTGCCAAAAAATCTTGGGCGACCAATGAAGCGCCCCCAATCAGGCCGCCATCTACATCAGGCTGCGAAAACAGCTCGGACGCATTGGCGGGTTTGACGCTACCGCCGTAAAGGATCGGCAGCGAATCCGCGATTTTAGCATCGTGGGCACGCAATTCGCTACGTATAAAGGCATGAACTTCCTGAGCCTGCCCGGGAGAAGCCGTTTTTCCGGTCCCGATTGCCCAAACCGGCTCGTATGCCAGGACCGCATTGGCGAAGGCTTGCGGCCCGCAAACATGCAGCACAGCTTCAATTTGCCGTTGAATGGCCCATTCGGTTTGCCCCACTTCGCGCTGATGCAGGGACTCGCCTACACAAAGTATCGGCATCAGGCCTGCTTTCTTTGCCGCAGCGAATTTATGCGCAACCAGGTCGTTGCTTTCCTCGTGAATGTGACGCCGTTCAGAATGTCCGACCAAACCATAACGACAACCGACATCGACGATCATCTGTGCCGATACCTCACCGGTAAATGCCCCTTGTTCATTCACACTATGGTCCTGCGAACCGAAAACCAGTCCGGAACTGCCGTAATGTTCGGTCAGCTCGCTGAGGTAAGGCATTGGCGGCAGGATGGCTATTTCCACACCCTGCAAGTTCGGCTGCGCGATGATCGCATCCAGCAATTCCCGGGCCATAACCCGGCTACCATGCAACTTCCAATTACCTGCCACAATTTTCTTGCGCATGGTTTAATCCTAATCTTGCAAAGGGTTGATCAAGTTGCGAATCATACTCTCTGCAACACTCCCGGCAAAATAAAGGCGCGACATGGACAGCAAGAAATACGCATTGATAACAGGTGCCTCCAGCGGTATTGGCGAGGCAATAGCGCGTGAATACAGCCGTCGCGGCAAGCCCCTGATCCTGACTGCACGCCGTACCGAAAGGCTGGAAGTGCTGGCGACAGAGCTTTCGGTGAATGCACCATGTGTAGTGATTGCCGCTGATTTGTCGGACCGCAATGCGCCGAATGATTTGTTCCAACAAACACAGGCGCGTGGATTGGCGGTAGACACCCTGGTGAACAATGCCGGCTACGGCGTGCCCGGCCGCTATCTATCATCCAATTGGAAAACCCATGCGGATTTCCTTCAAGTCATGATCCATGCCGTCGGCGAGCTGACTCATCTTTATCTTCCAGCGATGGAACAAGCCGGACACGGACGGATTCTGAATATTACATCGCTCGCCGGGCTGGTACCTGCCTCCGCCGGCCATACCATGTATGGCGCAACCAAAGCCTGGTTGATACGCTTTTCAGAATGCCTGGCGCTGGAAACTGCCCCCAAAGGCGTCAATGTGACAGCGCTGTGCCCGGGCTTCACGTATTCCGAATTTCATGATGTGAACGGAATGCGTTCCTCAATTTCGAAACTGCCCAAATTCATCTGGCTCACAAGCGAGCAGGTCGCGAAAATCGGCGTTGAGGCGGTTGAAAGCGGCAAAACCAGAGTCGTCACAGGCCGCACCAACAAGCTGATCGCATTCCTTTGCAAATACCTGCCCGACTGGCTTTCGCGGGCTTTGGTCGCCAGCAAATCGAAAGAATTCAGGAACGTGGATTAAGCCACGGCTTCCTGAAACGATTTAATCACCGAATTTCACACGCTCTTGATTGCCTGGACAAGGCAAGAAGCGTATCGTTTCACCAATTTCAACAATTACTGAAACTTCAGAATGAACCTAAGTCCACTGACACAGAGTTTCGTCCTGCACTTCGGCGAAATGGGCAGCCGCTGGGGCATAAATCGCACGGTCGGGCAGATTTACGCTTTGATATTTGTCGCCAACAGGCCGTTAAATGCCGATGAAATCACCGAAAAACTCGGTATTTCGCGCTCAAACGTCAGCATGAGCCTGAAAGAACTGATGGCATGGCGACTGGTCAGGCTGGAACACCTCCCGAACGATCGTCGGGACTTCTTCAGTGCCCCGGGCGATATCTGGGACATTTTCACGACATTGGCCGAGGAGCGTCAGCGCCGCGAAGTCGAGCCCACCTTATCCATGTTGCGTGGCGCCTTGCTGGAAACCCCGGAATCGAGCGAAGAACAGCACGCCCAGGCGCGCATGCGGGAAATGTACGAGTTGATGGAATTGATGACCACCTGGTTTGCCGACGTCAGGAAGCTCTCGCCAAAAACCCTGGTGAACCTGATGGCACTCGGCGGCAAGGTCAACAAACTGCTGGAAATGAAGGACAAGCTTTCCGTCATTTCAGGCAGCAAAAAAGAATAGAAAGACGGAGTGATTTTTATGAAAGCGGAATTACTGATCGCGATCTCGGCCGGCATCATTCTGCTGCTCGGCATATTGCACTTGATCTATACGTTTTTCGGACCAAAGCTGAGTCCGCGTGATCCGCAGCTGATCGAAACAATGAAACGCGTATCTCCCGTCATCACCAAAGAAACCACCATTTGGAAATGCTGGATCGGCTTCAATGCCAGCCACAGTCTTTGCGCGATTTTATTTGCGTTGATTTACGGCTATCTGGCCATCCGCCATGCGGATTTCCTGTTTGCATCCTACTTTTTATTGGCGACCGGATTTGGCTTGCTGGCGACCCTGGTAGTGCTGGGAAAACTCTACTGGTTCAGCATACCGTTTCGCGGCATATCGATCGCGTTCGCCTGTTATTGCGGCGCATTGATACTGAATTTCACCTGATACAAAACCCTGACAACGAGAGGCATCATGGACGCGCTCGCACTAGCAAGAATCCAGTTTGCGGCAAATATTTCATTTCACATTCTGTTCCCGACCATCACGATTGCACTCGGCTGGTTTCTGCTTTTTTTCAAGCTGCGTTTTCTGAAAACGAATGATCAAAAATGGATGCAGGCCTACGGTTTCTGGGTAAAAGTTTTCGCGCTCACTTTCGCCATGGGCGTGGTGAGCGGCATCACGATGAGTTTCCAATTCGGCACCAACTGGCCGGGCTTCATGAAAACCGTCGGCAATATTGCGGGGCCGTTGCTGGCGTATGAAGTGCTGACCGCGTTTTTTCTGGAAGCCACCTTCCTGGGCGTCATGCTATTCGGCAGGAAACGGGTTTCCGAGCGTATGCACACGATTGCCACCTTCCTGGTCGCCTTCGGTACCACCATGTCGGCCGTCTGGATTCTGGTATTGAATTCCTGGATGCAAACGCCGGTCGGTTTTGAAATGATCAACGGGCAAGCGCACGCCACCGATTGGCTCGCGATTATTTTCAACCCATCATTCCCCTATCGTTTCGTGCACATGCTGCTCGCATCGGGCTTGACGGCGAGCTTTCTGATCGCTGGCCTGTCGGCTTACCAGTATTTATGCGGTGAACGCAGCGCTGCCGTACTGGCCGCTTTGCGTACCGGGATTCTAGTTGCCGCAACTCTCATTCCCGTGCAAATCTTGGTGGGTGATGCACACGGCTTGAATACACTTCGAGCATCAGCCCGCGAAAGTAGCGGCGATGGAAGGCGTATGGCAAACCGAACGAGGTGCGCCGGCATTGGCGTTCGCGATACCGAACGAAAAGGAAAAACGCAACGACTACGCGATCGGAATTCCAAAACTGGCAAGCCTGATTCTTACGCACCATATCGATGGCGAAATAAAAGGCCTGAATGAATTTGAAGGCAAACACCCACCGGTGGCGCCGGTGTTCTGGGGTTTCCGGGTGATGGTCGGCATGGGCATGCTGATGCTCGCGGTTTCGTGGTTGTCGGCATGGCAATCGCGTAAACAAGGCCTGCTCAAACCCTGGCTGGCACGCATTCTGGTGGCAATGAGTTTCTCGGGATGGATCGCCACCTTGGCAGGCTGGTACGTGACGGAAATCGGTCGCCAGCCTTATCTGGTTTATGGTGTTTTGCTGACCAAGGATGCTGCATCGGCAACCGCAGCACCGATCATCGGCCTGTCGCTTGGCATGTACCTCACGCTCTATGTCGTGCTGATTCTTTCCTACATCAGCGTGTTGTTTTACCTGGCACGCCATGCACATAAAAAATACTCTCCGATCGCCATTGAGGAGGCAAAGATATGAATGATTTATTGCCGCTGATTTTTCTTGGCCTGATGGCACTGGCAATGCTGATTTACGTGGTGCTCGATGGCTACGACCTGGGTGTCGGCATCTTGTTGCGGCGCGCGGAAGACAGCGAAAAAGACCGCATGATTGCGTCAATCGGCCCGTTCTGGGATGCCAATGAAACCTGGCTGGTATTGGGCGTCGGCATTTTGTTGGTAGCGTTTCCGACAGCACACGGCATTATTTTGGGTGGACTGTATTTGCCGGTCACTTTCATGCTGATCGGATTGATATTGCGAGGCGTCGCTTTCGATTTCCGCGTGAAAGCCCACGCCAACCACAAGGCGAAATGGAATGCGGCATTTTATGCGGGCTCGCTGCTCGCCGCTTTCTCGCAGGGATTCATGCTGGGAATTTACATTCTGGGTTTCGACTACACGCTCAGCCATGTCATTTTCGCCATCTTTATCGGCCTGAGTCTTGTCGCGGGTTATGCCTTGCTGGGTGCCTGCTGGTTATTGCTGAAAACCGAAGGGAAATTATTCCGTCGCGCGGTGCGCTGGGCGTATGGCAGCTTATGGCTGACCGGTCTGGGGATCGCCGCAGTTTCCATCGCCACGCCGTTGGTAAGCACACGCATTTTCGAAAAATGGTTTACCTTGCCCGAGCTGCTGATGCTGCTTCCTATCCCCGCGCTCACCGCAGTTTGTTTCCTGATTTGCGAACGACAGTTGCGAAAACTGTCCATCGGCCTGCACGAAAAAATCTGGGTGCCATTTGCCTGCGCCATAAGCTTGTTCGTCTTGGCTTTCATCGGGCTCGGTTACAGCCTGTTCCCCTATCTTGTCGTCGATAAACTTCGCTACGATCAGGCTGCATCGGCACCGGAATCGTTATTCATCATGTTTATCGGCGTTGCGATCACCCTGCCCGCCATCTTGTTTTACACCGCATATTCCTACCGCGTGTTCTGGGGCAAGGCGACCGACCTGAGTTACGACTAGGATTTTGCTTTCGTGGGAGCGACTTCAGTCGCGATTGATACCACCGACTATCGCCGACTTGAAATTCAATCGCCGCTGAAGCGGCTCCCACATAAATCAAACGCTACCGATAAAATCCTTCTTGCCGACCTGGACGCCGTTGTGGCGCAAAATGGCATAGCAGGAAGTCAGATGGAAATAAAAATTCGGCAGACCCATATGATGCAAATACGGCGCGCCGACATATTCGCGTTTGGTGCCGTCGCGCATCGGAATCGTAATTGCGCGGGTTTCCGAACCTTCGAATTGCTCTGAAGTAATCGTATTCACGTAGGCAATCGTTTTTGCGATACGGGCCTTGTAATCCGCCAGGCTGACTTCGTTGTCTTCGTAGCTGGGCACTTCCAAGCCGGCCATGCGCGAGCTGATGCTCTTGGCAAAATCGCAGGCGATCTGGATTTGGCGACCGAGCGGGAACATATCCGGTGCGAGACGCGAACCGAGAATATTGCCGATATCGCATTTCAAGGCTGTCGGCATGCGCCTGCGCCTTATCGAGACAGGCATCGAGGGCATTCAAACTACGGGTAAATGCGGGAATGGTGGCGTCATACATGGGATGAGTCATGGGGGTGCTCCTTGAGGGGACTGCATCATCGCATAGCCACGAGGCGAATTAATTGCCGTTTCCGAAGACCGTGGAAGCCAAAATTACGGCAATCTTTCGACTTTCCATGGGTTTAGGGGCAGTAAATCATCCCGTTTCTTGAGATAATTCACGGTCTTGACCCCGTAGCTCAGCTGGATAGAGCGGTCCCCTCCTAAGGGACAGGTCGTACGTTCAAATCGTATCGGGGTCGCACCTCATTCTTCTTATTGTTTGGAGCTTCAAATGACTCACCCTGTTTTAGCCGCGCTCGGCCTGAGCGAAAACGAATCCGGCACCTATCTCGGCCACGGCGAATGGTCCAAAACCCAGGATGCCGGCGTGCTGGAACCGATCAATCCAAGCAATGGCGAATTACTCGGCCGCGTGTATGCCTCCAGCCAGGCCGATTACGACATCATCATGGAACGCGCGCAGGCCAACTTCAAAGTCTGGCGCACTACGCCTGCACCGAAGCGCGGCGAAGCAATCCGTCTCTGCGCCGATGCATTGCGCAAACATAAAGACGCGCTCGGTTCGTTGGTCGCTCTGGAAATGGGCAAGATCAAACCCGAAGGCGACGGCGAAGTTCAGGAAATGATCGACATCGGCGATTTCGCCGTCGGTCTGGCACGTCAGCTTTACGGCTTGACCATGCATTCCGAACGTCCAGGTCACCGCATGTACGAGCAGTATCAGCCACTCGGCATCGTCGGCATTATTTCGGCATTCAATTTCCCGGTCGCCGTCTGGGCCTGGAACAGTTTCCTGGCGGCGATCTGCGGCGATATCTGCATCTGGAAACCATCGCCGAAGACCCCGTTCAGCGCGATTGCTTCGATGAAAATTTGCAACGAAGCATTGAACGCCGGCGGTTTCCCGGATCTGTTCTATCTGTTCAACGATGCCGGTACCGATATCGCGCAACAATTCGTCGATGACCATCGCGTGCCATTGATCAGCTTCACCGGCTCCACTGCCGTGGGTCGCATGGTCGGCGAGCGCGTTGCCAAGCGCATGGGCCGCAGCCTGCTCGAACTCGGCGGCAACAACGCCATGATCGTCGATGAAACCGCCGATCTGAAATTGGCGATTCCCGCCATTGTGTTCGGTGCGGTCGGCACTGCAGGACAACGTTGCACGACCACACGCCGCGTTTTCATCCATGAAAGTATTTTTGAAGACGTCGTGGCGAAATTGATCACCGCCTACAAACAAGTGGAAACCAAAATTGGCGACCCAACGCTGGCTACCACGCTGATGGGCCCGTTGACCGACAAGGCCACCGTGCAACGCTTCCTGGGCGTGCTCGAGAAAGCCAAAACCCTCGGCGGCACCGTTCGCACCGGCGGCACAGCACTCGATCGCAAAGGCAATTTCGTGACGCCTGCCATCGTTACCGGCGTAAAAAATTCCGATGAAGTCGTGCAAACCGAAACCTTCGCGCCGATTTTGTATGCGATGCCTTTCAAGACACTCGATGAAGCCATCGATATGCAGAATGCCGTACCACAGGGCCTGAGTTCGGCCATCTTCACCAACAACCTGCGTGCCGCGGAACAATTCCTGTCGGCTGCCGGTTCGGATTGCGGTATCGCCAACGTCAACATCGGCACCAGCGGTGCGGAAATCGGTGGCGCCTTCGGTGGTGAAAAAGAAACCGGCGGTGGTCGCGAATCCGGTTCGGATGCCTGGAAGATTTACATGCGTCGCCAAACCAATACCATCAACTATTCCGATTCCTTGCCGCTCGCACAGGGCATCAAGTTCGACATCTAAACCAACTAAAGGGATCCGCGATGAATACTCCTGCAAAAGAAACCAGCACCCTGGCGATCGTCAGCCTGATTAGCGGCATCCTTGGCATGGACACTGCTGCCTTGTGCTCGGCAGCATCGTGGTCGCGGTCATTACCGGCCATATGGCACGCAAGGAAATTCGCAACAATCCGGCGACCAAGGAAGGTGACGGCATGGCATTGGCGGGCCTGATCACTGGGCTGGGCAATGGTTGCGCTGTCGATGCTCTGCGCTGATTGTCATCGTACTGTTCTTCGGCGGTCTTCTGGCCGTACTCGGCTGGCTGCTGCAGCCAACGGCGGTTAATGCGTGTACGGACTAGCGCGCCCTTTTCTTTTTTGTCTCGATGCCGAAACGGCCCACGGTGTGGGCCTCAAAGCCATTGAAGCCGCATACCGTCTCGGGCTGAATCCCTTACTGGCAAGCAAAACGCCGATATTGAAAACCAAGGCCTTCGGAATTGAATTTCCCAACCCGGTCGGACTTGCCGCAGGTCTGGATAAAAACGGCGAATACATCGATGCGCTGCTTGGGTTGGGCTTTGGATTTGTGGAAATCGGCACCACCACGCCCAAGCCGCAGGAAGGCAATGAAAAACCCCGGATGTTTCGACTAACGGACAAACAAGCGGTTATCAACCGGCTGGGTTTCAACAATAACGGTGTCGATGCACTGGTAAAAAATGTCGAGAAGGCAGCACGCAAAGGCATTCTCGGCATCAATATCGGCAAGAACAAGGACACGCCGAATGAAAAGGCGATTGACGATTATATTTATTGCCTCGAACGCGTTTATACCTTGAGCGATTACATCACCGTCAATATTTCGTCTCCGAACACTGCCGGTTTGCGTGATTTGCAAACCGAAGAATATTTCCGCCGTTTCATCGGCGAGCTGCGCGAAGTGCAGGAAGAACTGGCCGGCGTCAACGGTTTCAAAACTCCCATGCTGATCAAACTCGCACCCGATTTGACCGAGGCGGCATTGGACGGCATGGCCGAAGTCCTGAATGCCGCACAAGTCGATGGTGTGATCGCGACCAATACGACCATTGATCGCATGGAAATAAAAGGTAACAAGTACGAATACGAAGTGGGTGGACTTTCCGGCAAACCCTTATACGGGCGCTCGACTGCCGTATTGCGTCGTCTGCGTACGCGACTTAACAATAATATTCCCTTGATCGGCGTTGGTGGGGTTCTAAGTGGTGCCGATGCTGCCGGCAAAGTGGCGGCAGGCGCAACCCTCGTGCAGTTTTACACCGGTCTCATTTATCGCGGTCCTGAATTGATCGATGAAAGCGTAAGCGCCATTCGCCGTCGCCGCGAAGGGGTTGCATGAGCGGATACCAACTCGGCGAGAATGTTTCACTTGCCGGTCGCAATACCTTTCGCATTCCCGCTCGCGCTGAAATTCTTGCTGATGTAAAAAATTCCGATGCATTGGCGGAACTGTTCGATTTCGCGATGCTGCGCAGCGGCCCCGTGATGGTGCTCGGCGAAGGCAGCAATATCCTGTTTGCGGCCGATGTGCCCGGCGTGGTGATCTGTCTCACGATGAGTGAAATCAATATCATCAGGGATGAAGGCGATGTTGCACTGGTACGCGCCGATGCCGGCGTGAACTGGAATGATTTCATCGGCTGGACATTGGGCCGCGGCTTGCTTGGTCTTGAAAACATGTCGTTGATCCCCGGTACGGTCGGTGCCTGCCCGATCCAGAATATCGGTGCCTATGGCGTAGAAGCCGGCGAATTCATCGAAACGGTCGAAGTGTTCGATCGTCAATCGCAACGAATGAAACGCATTGGCAAGACCGAATGCGAATTTGCCTATCGCGACAGCCTGTTCAAACAGGATCTGAATCGTTACGTGATTTGTGCAGTTGAATTTCTATTGCCGCGCCACCGTGAATTGAAGCTCGACTATGCCGGCGTCCGCGAAGAACTGACCGGCATGGGGATTGAAAATCCCCGTGCCGTGCATGTCGCCGAGGCCATCAGCCGCATTCGCACCAGAAAGCTGCCCAACCCGGCAATTCTGGGCAATGCCGGCAGCTTCTTCAAAAATCCGATTATTCCAGCTGCACAGGCCGAACAGCTGAAATCGCAATACGACCAGTTACCCAGTTATCCAGGCGATAGTGATGACACGCGAAAAATCTCCGCCGCCTGGCTGATAGAAAATGCCGGATGGAAAGGCTTTCGCGATGGCGATGCCGGCATCGCCGAGCAACACGCTCTGGTCCTGGTAAATCACGGCAACGCCACCGGCCAGCAATTGCTTGGCCTTGCCCGCCGTGTGGCGAAATCGGTGTTCGAAAAATACGGGGTTCATATCGAACCCGAACCACGCATTATCGGAGCACGTTTTGACGAGTAGCCACCATGATGTTTGAATCGTCCATTCCGAAAGGCAATGTGCCGCGTGCGGTTTTTTTCATGGTGTTGAGCGCAATCCTGTTCGGCTGCATGGCGATCGTCATCCGGCTGGCATCGAAACAACTGCACGCATTCGAAATTGCCTTCTTCCGGAATTTTTTCGGCTTCCTGTTCACTGCGCCACTGTTTTTCAAACACGGCTCCGCCATCCTGAAAACCGACAAGCTGCATCTTTATATCGGTCGCTGCATGATCGGGATCATTTCGATGATGTGCGGCTTCTGGGCCATCGTGCATCTGCCATTGGCGGAAGCGGTGGCGATCAGTTACTCGACGCCCCTGTTCGTCACGATTCTCGCGGTCTTATTTCTGGGTGAAGTAGTCGGCATGCGGCGCTGGAGTGCAGTGCTGGCAGGATTCATCGGCGTGCTGATCATCATGCAACCGGGTTCGCATACCTTCAATGCCGACATGATGATTGCCCTGATGGCTGCCGTGATGAGCGCGATCGTCGCGATCAGTATCAAGGTGCTGTCGCGCACCGAAAAAGCCGATGCGATCGTCATCTACACGACGATGCTCTGGGTGCCGATGTCGCTGGTGCCCGCCTTGTTTGTCTGGCAATGGCCGGTCGGCATTACCTGGCTGTGGATTATCGCCGCCGGTTTTTTCGGTACCACAGCGCATCTGTGCTGGACACGCGCATTGAAACTCGGCGATGCCTCGATGCTGACGCCGATCAGTTTCTTCCAGGTACCCGTTGTCGCGGTTGGCGCATGGATCGTGTTCGATGAAAAAATCGGCGCGATGGCTTTGCTCGGCGCGAGTATTATCTTTATCGCGAATGTCTACATTGCCAGACGCGAAGCGCAATTGGCACGTCGTAATGTGACCGATCCGGATATCAATTCGGGAACGCAGCAAAGATAAGCGTAGGGGCGCTTGCTTGCTGCGCCCAAGATCTGTCGCAATGCTCAACGTAGGGGCGCTTGCTTGCTGCGCCCATGGTCTGTCGAGGTGTTTGGGCGCAGCAAGCAGGCGCCCCTACGATTTAATACCGACAAATTTCTTCGCCACATAATCATCAATCAACGCAACAAAATCCTGCGCAATATTGTCGCCACGCAAGGTCACCGCTTTTTCGCCGTCAATGAACACCGGAGCAGCTGGCGATTCCCCGGTACCCGGTAATGAGATACCAATATTGGCATGACGCGATTCGCCCGGGCCGTTGACGATGCAACCCATGACGGCGAGCGTGAGATTTTCAGCGCCGGGGTTGGTGATTTTCCATTCCGGCATTTTATCGCGGACATGCTCCTGAACTGTCTTCGCCAACTCCTGGAAAAATTCGGAAGTGGTTCGGCCGCAACCGGGGCATGCAGTAACGAGTGGCGTGAAGGCTCGCAAACCCATGGTTTGTAATAGCTCCTGCGCGACGATGACTTCCTGCGTGCGCGCACCGCCCGGCTCGGGCGTCAGGGAGATACGAATCGTGTCGCCTATACCTTCCTGCATCAGGATGGCGAGCGCCGCCGCCGATGCGGTAATGCCCTTGCTACCCATGCCCGCTTCGGTCAAGCCAAGATGCAAGGGAAAATCGGAACGCTTCGACAAATCACGATATACGGCAACCAATTCCTGCACGCCACTGACTTTTGCCGACAGAATAATCCGGTCGCGGGACATACCGATTTCAACGGCTTTTTCTGCCGAATCGATTGCCGAGCGGACGAGTGCTTCACGCAAGACCCTTGGAGCGTCCCAAGGCTCAGCACGTTGCGCGTTTTCATCCATCAACATGGCAGCAAGCGACTGATCGAGTGAGCCCCAATTCACACCGATGCGAACCGGTTTGGAATATTTCAATGCCATTTCGATGATCGCGGCAAACTGGGTGTCTTTCTTTTTTCCGAATCCGACATTGCCGGGATTGATACGGTATTTTGCCAATGCTTCGGCACAGGCAGGTTCGGCAGCCAACAATTGATGCCCGTTGTAATGGAAGTCACCAATGATCGGCACATCAATATTCATCATCAACAATTTTTCACGAATGCGCGGCACCGCCGCTGCCGACTCGGGATTGTTGACCGTGACGCGAACAAGCTCGGAACCGGCCCGCCACAATTGGGAAATTTGTCTCACCGAAGAATCGACATCGGCGGTATCGGTGTTGGTCATGGATTGCACCACGACCGGATGCTTGCTGCCGATCCATACCTTGCCAATTTGTACGCTATGCGTGGGTTTACGCGGTTTCGCAAAAGCCTCTGTCATGCCTCGACGCCTTCCTGTGTTTCCGCAGCCACCAAGTCTGACCGCAATTCCCGCAATACGGTGTAATCGCCAGCATTCACCAACACGTCCACGCCTGCTACCAGCGTTTCGGACATGGCACGGGCGTTCAATGCATAGGGCTCATGGCCATGCACGATTTCGATGCTGGCCGCATTGGCATCCAGGCTTCCCTGTGTCAAAAAACTACGTTCGCTTGCATCGGTTGAACACAGTTCGATACCGCGCAGTGGTGCCCGCTGCATGGAATCCTGCGAGCGAATATGCACGCCGAGAGCACTTGAGCGACGAGCCAGCAATTCAACACCTGCCGACAAACCGCCATTCATTTCATACCGCAGCCAGCGCACCACGCCCACCATCCAGTCAGGCTCTTCGTTTTCATCCGCCAATGTCATGCCGACAATTTCGCCAACCTTGGCGCGAATCTGGTTCGCGTTGTCCCAGGCCATGCGATAACCACCGAGACTTTGATCGAGCACCCGCGCCGGGATGCGCGGCAAACGGTTGGCATCGGTATTCGCATTCGCCCAAGATGCGCGCTCAACCACATGCACCGTTTGTTGAGATGATTGCCGCATGAAAGTATCAAAATCGCGCTGGCCGGCCAGGTAGTAATGCAAGCCACTCAGGCCGATGACTGTGTCAATGGAATGGCTGGCCTGCAGCCGTTTGAACGTCCGCGCTGCCGACAAACCGAATGCACGCTTCAATCGCATCAACATATCGACCGTTAAACGAAAACCGATGCCGCGACCCGGTACCAGCTCGGAAAAACCTTCCTGTTGACGCGACAAGGCGTGTTCGGTTTCGCGGATGAAAGCCCTGACATCCAGCCATAAAGCATGCGATTCACCACTGGCTCCAGGGCCCGGGCCACGATCAGCATCTTCAGGTACGACCGGTGCATTTAGCTCGGGGGGATCATTCAATAGCGGCGATAGCGGTGCAAACGAACGCGCGATCGGCCACAGGCTGTCTTGCTCCGCTTGGCTGAACGCAAGCGGATTACTCACCGCCATCAACAAGGTCTGAATATAAAGCGTCTGGATATCGATGCTGACTTTCGCCGTCTTATCTTCGACAAGTTTGCTCTCCAGTTTCAGTTCCGATGCAAAGCGATGAATGCGATGCAGTCCCTGCCATGTACCCGCAGTGGGAGCGCGATAAATCCGCCAGGACAATGCAAGGCAGCGACTGTAATGCCAGGCGGCACGCTGCAGAGATTGCAACACTGCGGCACCGCGAAGCATGGGGATATTGCCGTTTGGCGAACAGATTTCTACTGCGGCTTTTCGATAACCATGCGCAAGCCAAAGATGAAACATTTCCGCATGCTGCGCCTGCTGCGCCTTCGCCGGCGGCAAGGGCAAGGAACTGCCGGCAAATTGCTGTTCGAGCAACGCAATGGATTCCACCACCACGCCACGCAGCTCATCCATTACCGACAAGCGCTGGCCACCTTCAAGCCGCTGGCTCGAAAGACTGGCAAGCGCGGTATCGAGTTCCTGTTGTGTTGCCATCGCATTCGCACGTGGCAAGGCGGCAACCCAGGCTTTTACTTTTTTGGGATCGGCATGAAATCGACCGGTCGCATTCATTCCCGGCTCGGGCATACCTTCTCGAAGACGGCGATAGGCATCAGACATGGAATCACTCCTCAGTGATTGCTAGTTTAGTCCTTTGCGCAGCGAAACCCCAAGCCCGGCGTTAAGCGTTATCCTATGCGGCCATAAGCTTGATGATCGTGTCCAGGCATGTCTGAATTAGTCCGCGAACGCCGGGTATTGAAGCCTGTCCAGTTGAATGTGCTGGCGCGGGACTTGCTTGAATCGAGCTTCAGCCAGGTCTGGGTCGAGGGCGAAATCAGCAATTTTTCACGTCCCGCCTCTGGCCATCTGTATTTCACGCTGAAAGACGAACGTGCCCAGGTACGCTGCGCCCTGTTCAAACAGAAAGCCATGTATCTGCGGTTCCAGCCACGTGATGGCATGCAGGTATTGGTGCGGGGTCGCCTAACGCTCTATGAAGCACGCGGCGATTACCAACTGGTACTCGAACACATGGAAGAAGCTGGCGAAGGTGCCTTGCAAAGGGCCTATGTCGAGCTCAAGGCAAAGCTGACGGCGGAAGGCGTCTTCGATGATGCCCGCAAACGCCCCCTGCCCGCCTTCGTGCATCGGCTGGCAATCATTACCTCGGCAACCGGTGCCGCCGTGCGTGATGTCATCAGTGTGCTATCGCGGCGTTTCCCCCTGCTTGAGGTCGATGTGCTCCCGGTCGCCGTGCAGGGCGAAGGATCGGCAAAGGAAATCCGCACCATGCTCGCGCGTGCCAATGCCAGCAAAGCCTACGATGCCATCCTGCTGACCCGTGGCGGCGGTTCGCTGGAAGACCTGTGGTCGTTCAACGATGAAGCACTTGCCCGCGAGATCGCACAATCAAGAACGATCGTGATTTCCGCCGTCGGCCATGAAATCGATTTTTCCCTGTCCGATTTTGCCGCCGATATCCGCGCACCAACGCCCTCCGCCGCCGCCGAACTTCTGGTGCCGGACAAACTGGATTTGAGCACACGGATTACGCAACTGCTAAACCGTCTCGATGCTTCACAAAAGCGTCTTGCGCAAAACAGGCAGCAGCGTGTTGATCAGGCTTATTTGCGCCTGCGTTTATACGATCCGCAAACACGAATGGAGCAGGCAAGACAACGCCTGCTTCAGTCAAGGCAGCATCTGGCGAAGAATTTCCAGTTGCTTGCGCAAGCCAAACTTGCGCGCCTGAGAATTGCGATGGCAAGACTGGAACGCCAGCATCCGCAGCAACAATTGCAAAGACATCAACTGCGTTTAAGTGCATTGAATCAATCATTGCACAATGCCGCCGCGCGACAACTGCAGGCAAAGATTGCGAATTTGCGTGAACTGGGACGCGGCCTGTCCGCCGTGAGCCCACTGGCAACCTTGTCACGCGGTTACGCGATTATTCGCAAACAGGAAGGTACGGTTGTCCGTGATAGCCAGGATGTAATGAAAGGCGAATTGGTCCTTGCACAACTACAGGCAGGAACACTCAAGCTGGAAGTCAAATAAGCTGGGCAATTTCAACGCCTGAATTTTTTTCACGCTTTGCACGGTACATCGCCTGGTCGGCCTCTCGCATCAAATCCGTCACCTGAAAACCATGCGATGGATAGGCCGCAACACCGATACTTGCACCGACGTAAACCAGTTTTCCATGCTGCAACTGTATCGGTTGCGAAAGAATTTCCCGCATGCGTGCGGCATAAATCAGAAGATGATTGTCATCACTCACCTTGGGGTCATCGATCAGTACGATGAACTCGTCGCCGCCCATCCGCGCTACCGTATCTCCTGCGCGAACGGCAGCCAGCAGGCGTTTTGCGATGGTCTTAAGGACTTCGTCACCCGCATCATGACCATGCTCGTCATTGATCGGTTTGAATCCGTCGAGATCAATCGACAAAACAGCAAACGGTTGGCCATTGCGTTTGCCACGGTGCATCAGATCGTAAAGATTGGAGAGTGCCTGGCGACGATTCGGTAAATGGGTCAATGGATCATGATCCGCCAGATGCCGGATGCGCGAACGGTCAAATAAAATCCGGTAACTGGCCAATGCCGAAAAAAGCGATACCAGCAAGCCGATGATTCCTGCCGTCGTTTGCCACCAGGGTTCGACTCCGAAGCCTTGCTTGGGTTGGGCGGAAATCAGCCAGCTGCCGCCGGGTACAAAAACCGGAACGCGGACTGCGTCTTTCGAAATACGGCGATCATCACCAAAAAAGAATTGTCCCGCCGGTCCACTGGCATCACGTCCACGGATCGCGATATCAAGATTCTGCTCAAGGCTTGTCAAACCCGCCTCTTTCATCAGCTCAGGAAAATCGAGTGCTACCGAAACTGCTCCCCAAAGACGCGGAACGCCATCCAGCTTGATCCACACCGGCATGCGGCATACAACGCCAATTGCACCATCTTCAAGTTTGAATGGGCCTGCAAGAACGGCATCATCGAGTTGAATGGAGCGATAAACCGCGATTTTTTGCTCCGAATCCAGCAACAGGTTTTGCCCGATGATTTTCTCGTTGCCTAGGCGCGGGTAAACATCGCGAATAATGAAGTGCGGCGCCAGTGACAAATTCCGTTGGGCCGGATTACTGCTGCTCAACTGTTCCGCAATGGAAGCAAACTGTTCGGGCGTGAGTTCACCGCGAATGACCAAATCGACCGCCAAGCCCTTGGTCAAGGCAACACTCGTATTCAGTTTGGTTTCAAGCTGCGAGCGAAAATTCGAAACACGACTTTGAATCTCGTTTTTTTGCTGGCTAAGATCATGTTGGTATTCGAGTTCGCCCGCACGCCAACTGAGAAATACCCCGACCGTCAAAATAATGGCGGCAGTCAGCAAAGGCCTTTGGGTAAGCCAGAACAAGGGCCTTAGCGGTAAACGATTCATGTGCGGATTATAAACCCTGAATACAGAGCAATTAGGCAATTAACCCCAAACCTGCATTGCCCCCGTTCACACGCATACCCAAGCCAATGGAGCACGTGATGAACCGCAAGCCACTCGTTTTGATAATCGGCCTTATTCTGTTAACAGCCTGTAACAACCAGACCAAAAAAGAAGTCGCCGCAGAAGTTCGCGCGGAAAAGCAAAACCAGCTGGAAACAGGAAAACTTGAAGTTTCCGGCAACCGTTCACGGCGAGACCAGCCAGAGCGCAAGGCCGTAGCGGCCGACATGGTTGTTGCAGAGTCCTATGTACAAGCAAGCCCTGCGCCACCCATGGTCGTCACACCCTATGCCGCGACGGGAAAAGTGTTGGCTTACGCCGCCCCCACAGAGCCGGAACAAAACACCGAAAAATACAAAAACTTCAACGACAATCCGATTCAGATCGCATCCGAAAATCCTGTCAGCACATTTTCGATCGATGTCGATACCGGCAGCTACAGCAATGTGCGCCGCATGCTAAACAACGGAGCCCGGCCACCCGCAGATTCCGTCCGGGCCGAGGAAATCATCAATTACTTCGATTTTGGATACGCCGCCCCGACTTCACGCAGACAACCCTTTTCCGTTAGCACCGAAATTGCAGCAGCCCCCTGGAATCCGAAGCACCAGTTGATGCTGGTCGGCATCAAGGGCTACGAGGTTGAACGCTCCCAAATTCCTGCAGCCAATATCGTATTCCTGATCGATACTTCCGGCTCGATGTCGAGCGAGGATAAATTGCCTTTGCTGATTTCGAGCTTCAAGGAGATGGTCGGCAGGCTGCGCCCTCAGGATCGCGTATCAATTGTGGTCTATGCAGGTAGCGCGGGCCTTGTTTTACCGGCGACCAGTGGCGCTGACAAGGAAACCATTCTGCGATCACTGGACAAACTGCAAGCCGGCGGCTCGACCAATGGCGGCGAAGGCATTGCACTGGCCTACAAAATTGCCAAGGATAATTTCATCAGCAATGGCGTAAATCGGGTGATCCTGGCGACCGATGGCGATTTCAATGTCGGCATCTACGATACCGACATGCTGAAAACACTGGTCGCCGATCAACGCAAATCCGGCATTGCATTGACGACGCTCGGTTTCGGCCAGGGCAATTACAACGACCAGATGGCCGAGCAGTTGGCCGATGTCGGCAATGGCAATCACGCCTATATCGACAATCTCAACGAAGGTAAAAAAGTGCTGGTCGACGAAATGTCTTCGACCATGATGACCATTGCGGAAGACGTGAAAATCCAGGTCGAGTTCAATCCCTCCGTCGTCGCGGAATACCGTTTGATTGGTTATGAAAACCGCAAACTCAAGCGCGAGGACTTCAACAACGACAAGATCGACGCCGGCGAAATTGGCGCCGGCCATGATGTCACCGCGCTTTATGAAATTACCCTGGTCGGTTCTGGCGGCGAAAGTGTCAGCCCGCTGCGTTATGCCAAAACGGCATCGGTGACGACAAACAAACCGGATGAAATTGCATTGCTCAGATTGCGCTATAAACAACCCGGTAATGAACAAAGCCAGCTGATCGAAAAGCCGATGCTGCGTTCCGGCATTAGCGCAAAACCAAGCAACCGGATGAAATTGGCCGCGTCGCTTGCCGCCTATGCCGATTTATTGCGCGGCGGAAAAAACAGCGGGCAATTCAAGTGGAACGACGTAAGGCAACTTGCTGCCAGCGTGTCACTGCCTGATTCCTGGGGCTATCGGGCCGAATTTATCGGTCTTATCGATCAGGCCAGTCGCTTGACCGGAACCGCCGATGTTGCACAAATCAGCGAATGACGGCTTTTCGAAATAGCAAAAACTTCGTACGCTCTGTCACATGTTGGCAGAGCGTAATGACGAAGAACTAATGATGGCTTATGGATCTGGCGATGCCAGCGCCTTCGAGCTTCTGTATGCGCGTCATCGAGGCCCTTTGTTCCGCTTCATGCTGCGGCAATTGCGTGAACACGCAACTGCCGAAGAGCTTTACCAGGATGTATGGCAGAAAGTTATCCAGGCACGCGAGCGTTATCGCCCGGACGCGAAATTCACTACCTGGCTCTACCAGATTGCCCACAATCGTCTTACCGATCATTGGCGCGCCCAGAAACATCGACCGCAAGCCGGCGAAGATGCGATGGAACGTGCCGAGCAAACGCCGGACCCGCATACCCCTGAACGGCAGCTATCGGCATTCGAGGAACGAAGGCGATTGCAATTGGCTTTGGAAGAATTGCCCCAAGATCAGAGAGAAGCCGTGATGCTTCGGCTCGAACAGGAATTATCACTGGAGGAAATTGCGGAAATTACCGGTGTTGGACGAGAAACCGTGAAATCACGACTTCGTTACGCGCTCGATAAATTGCGGGACAAACTTCGATCATGAATACACAACCCCCACGCCAGCCAGAACACCTTAACGATGAAGAACGCGAACTCGCTCGCGTTGTGCGCGCGTTGCCCGGCGGCGAACCACCGGCGGCGCTCGATGCACTAATTCTGAAAGCGGCATCCGATGCAGTGGCATCGTCTGACTCACCGAAAAAATCCCGCTGGAGCAAGGCATGGCTGGGCACCTCCGCCCTGTGGTTGGGAACTGCAGCTGCTTCAATACTGACGGTCGGCATTGGCTGGGAAGTTTTCCAGTCCATGCGTGCGCCCATTTATGAATTGCCTGCGGACGAAAATATCAGCACTGCGCAGGAAGTTGATGACAGTCACAAGAATGACAGTATTGCGATCGAAGTCATTCCCGCGCGCGAACCGGCTGCAACAATACCACCACCGCAGATCGATGCAGTAGCAGAGCAGGAAAATGCCGCTGCCGGTGCCATGGCGAATTTGGAAAAAGAAAAAGCCATCAAGTCCGAAATGCGCGCCGCCGAAATCAATTCACGGCGGGAAATGACCGATGCCGGCGCGGCGAAAAAAACCAACGAAGATAAATCACGCATGCGAAACGACCAGGCAGTGGCCGCCGACATGAGCTTGCCGGAAGTTGCGTCGGCCCCCGCTTCGGTCGCAGCGGTGCCCGCGCCGATGCCGGCCATGCCGGCACCTGCTCCGAGTGTTGCCGGAAATAGCGAGCGTCAGCAACTGGGCACGGTGAACGTTACTGGCAGTCGCATAAAACAAGTGGGCAATGAAAAAGTCGGGCCACAAATCCTGGCGCGTGAGGCAGATGCTTTTGTCGAAGAAGCCATTTCGGAAGATGCCAAACTCGCACCCGAACTCTGGCTCGCAGCCATTCAAGCACGTGTTGACCGTAGTGATATCAATGGTGCCAAGGCCAGCCTGAAGTTATTCAAGAAAACATATCCGAAACAACCGATTCCTGAAGAACTAAAACCGCTTCTCAAATGAGCGGCTTTACGCTTGCATCAAAAGCAGAACATCTGCTTGAAGTGAAGCAATCCCGCTTTCTTGCGAACGGCTTTCCGATTTCCGGTGTTGAAGAGGCCATGGCCTTGCTTGATGTGGCCAGGCAACAGCCGGCGACCCATCATTGCTGGGCATACAGAGTCGGCAATAATTATCGCTTTTCCGACGATGGCGAACCCTCCGGAACCGCCGGCAAGCCCATCTTGTCTGCCATTGATGGCCAGCAGCTTGATGCCGTCATCGTGATTGTTACCCGCTGGTATGGCGGTATCAATCTGGGTACCGGCGGTCTGGTACGCGCTTATGGCGGCGCTGCAGCCGAATGCCTGCGCCTGGCCGAACGCAAGCCCTTGCTTGTGTGGCTTGAAGCAAAACTGCAATGTGATTTTTCACTGACCGGCAGCGTGCATATGCTTCTACAGCACTATCAGGCAGAAAAACTGGGGGAAAGCTTCAATGACCAAGGCTGGCAATTGCATTTCCGTATTCCGGCCCAATATCTGTCAAAATTGGCCACTAAAATAAACGACCTAAGTCGAGGCTCGGCAATGCTGAGTTCTTGCGACGAAAACCTATGAGCACACCAGAACCCAAAGTCGCCAGTCCGATTCAAAAGGTAAATTCGTTACGCGGTTTACTCCCGTTTTTAAGGCCGCATCGCAGCTTGCTGATTTTCTGGCTGATAGCCTTGGCGATTTCATCCAGCGCTACGCTGTTTTTCCCGGTCGCGGTAAGAAACATGATCGACCACGGCTTTGCAAAGGGTGGCTCCATTGATCGCTGGTTTGGGCTGCTTCTGATTGTCGCCGTGGTTTTGGCACTTGCCACGGCAGCGCGTTTCTATTTCGTTTCATTGCTCGGCGAACGGGTGATCGCCGATTTACGGCAAAAACTCTATCGCCATTTGTTGTCGCTGGATCAAAGTTTTTTTGAACGCACCCGCAGTGGCGAATTGTTGTCGCGCCTGTCGGCCGATACCGAATTGCTTCGCAGCATGGTGGGTTCCAGCATGTCGATTGCATTGCGCAGCGGTATCACCGTGATCGGCAGCGCGACGATGCTGGCCTATACCAGTCCCAAAATGGCGATGTATGTGTTGCTGGGCATTCCACTGGCAGTCCTGCCGATGGCCTTGTCGGGACGAAAAGTACGCGGTGCCTCCAAAGACAGCCAGGACCGCGTTGCTGATGCCAATGCCCGTGCCGGCGAAACATTCAATGCCATGCACACAGTGCAAAGCTATGCCCGCGAAAGTTTTGAAAGCTCGCGCTTCAATGATGCGGTCAAGCGCAGCCTGAAAGCCGCTCGCAAACGTATCGGCATGCAATCGGCTCTGACGGCTGTTTTTATCGTGATCATTTTCGGCGCGATAACCGCCGTGCTTTGGTCTGGTGCACGCGACGTGGTTTCCGGCGAAATGAGTGCCGGTGTGCTTGGACAATTTTTGTTGTATGCCATGATCGGCGGCGGCTCCGTTGCCGGGCTTACCGAAGTATGGAGTGAAGTACAACGTGCGAGCGGCGGCATGACCCGCATCAACGACTTGCTCAACGAAAAAAGCCATCTCGATAGCCCGCAGCACCCTGCCACGTTGGTAATGCCGACCAAAGGTGCACTGAGCCTCGACAATGTCAATTTCGCCTACCCCAGCAGGCCCGATACATCGGCACTGCAAAACTTCAGCCTGAATATTGCCCCCGGCGAAACAGTCGCCTTGGTGGGCCCGTCGGGCGCAGGTAAAACAACCGTATTCCAGCTTCTTCTGCGCTTTCATGATCCCGATAGCGGCTCGGTAAGATTTGACGGCATTGATCTAAAACAACTCGAGCCTGGTTTCCTGCGGGAACAAATTGCATTGGTACCACAGGATCCGGTCATCTTCGGCACAACGGCCCGGGAAAATATTCGCTACGGCAAGCTGGAAGCGACCGATGCCGAAATCGAAACCGCCGCGCACAGTGCGGAAGCACATGATTTTATTTCGGAGCTACCGCTAGGCTATGACAGCGAGCTGGGTGAGCGCGGCGCACGCCTCTCCGGTGGCCAGCAACAACGTCTTGCGATTGCCCGTGCACTTTTGAAAGATGCGCCGGTATTGTTGCTCGATGAAGCAACGTCGGCATTGGATGCGCAAAGCGAACGCGCAGTGCAACAGGCTTTGGAACGCCTGATGGAAGGCCGCACCACCCTGGTGATTGCGCACAGGCTGGCCACGGTGTTGAAAGCAGACCGCATCATCGTGATGGATAAAGGTCGTATCATTGCGCAGGGAACTCATAATGAGTTGATTGCACAAGGCGGCCTGTATGCCGAGCTGGCGAGACTTCAATTCGATCACTGACGCATAAAGAACGATGACAAAACGAATTAAAATCATCATTGGTCTTGTATTGCTGTTGAATATTTTATTCGTTGGAACCCTCGTCTACGAATTATTGAAAACCGGCGTCATCCGCCTGAATTATCCGGATGAAAAGCAATTCCCGATACGCGGCATTGACGTGTCCCATCATCAGGGCAAGATCGACTGGAAGAAGTTGGCAAAGCAGGACATCCGCTTCGCCTACATCAAGGCCACCGAAGGCGAAGATTTCCTGGATGAGGATTTCAAGCACAACTGGAACGCCGCGAGAGATGCCGACATTCTGCCTGGCGCCTACCACTACTTCACCCTGTGCAAGACCGGCTACGAACAAGCCAATAATTTTCTCTCGCGAATCGGAACGCCATCCTCCCGTTCGCTGCCACCGGCAGTGGATCTCGAGTTTGGCGGCAATTGCAAAGCGCGCCCTACACCGGAAGAGTTCCATAAAGAACTAACCATCTTCATCAATCTGGTGGAACAAGCCTGGGGCTGTCGCGTGGTGCTTTACAGCACTTCGGACTTTTACGCGGCCTATCTGAAAAAAGATTTCCAGAAAAATCCGCTCTGGATTCGCGATTTGTATCGACAACCCAACAAACAAAATTACCGCGAATGGCAATTCTGGCAATACGCCAATCGAGGCAAACTGGATGGCATCAAGGGCTTTGTCGATTTGAATGTATCCCGCGGCGACCAAAAACAATTCAATTCTTTATTGAATTGCAGCGGGATATGACCCGTAGGGCGCTTGCTTGCTGCGCCGCTTGCTTGCTGCGCCCGCTCCTGCTTGCTGAGCTTGCTTGCTGCGCCCGCTTCCGATACTGGCAAACAAGAGCGTGCGCAGCAAGCGGGCGCCCCTACTTCAATATTTCTTCGAGTAATTGCGGCAAAGACGCCGTTGCCATATTCACGTTCGCCAGCACTTCTTCCAACGTGATTTCTGCACCGTCGCCACAACCGGCAGCCCAATTGGCAACGATGGCCAGACAGGCGTAATCAATACCAAGTTCACGAGCCAGCCCGGCTTCCGGCATGCCGGTCATGCCGACCAAGTCGCAACCGTCACGACGCATGCGAGTGATTTCGGCTCGTGTTTCCAGACGTGGGCCCTGGGTTGCGCCGTAACAACCGAAACTCACGATCGGCATCGCGATTTTTTCGGCAGCACGCAAGATATCGGCGCGCAATTTTGCGCAATACGGTTCGGTGAAATCGACGTGCAGTACTTCACTACCCGGCTCTTCCGAGAGTGTATGCAAGCGTCCGTAGGTGTAATCGATGATTTGATCGGGCACGCCAATGACGCGTGGACCGAAAGCATCGGTGATGCCGCCTACCGCATTGATTGCCAGTACTCTGGTAACGCCCAAATCTTTCAGGCACCGTAGATTGGCACGGTAATTCACCTTGTGCGGCGGCACTGAATGGCCTTCGCCATGGCGCGCCATGAAGGCGACTTTCTTGCCACCCAGAAAACCGATACGAACCGGCGCCGATGGCTTGCCATAGAGAGTATCGCACTCAAGAGTTTCAACATTTTCGAGTGCTGCAATTTGATACAAACCCGTGCCGCCGATAATGGCCAGTGCAATATCCGACATCTTTAATTTCCCAACGCGTACAGGCCGGGCAAATTGCGGCCTTGTTCGTGATAGTCCATGCCGAAACCGTAAACGTAGCGATCGGGCACTTCGACGCCAATGTATTCGGCATCAATGTCCTCGACGCGGCGATCATGAACTTTCACCGCAAGCACGGCGATGCGAACCTCTATTGCGCCCTGGTCTTCGCACCATTGCTTTACCGCTTTGAGTGTATGACCTTCATCCAGAATATCGTCAGCGATCAGTACATAACGACCTTCCAACGGTGTCGCAGGACGATGCAGCCATGCCAAGCCTGAACCGCTCATGGCGCCACGATAACGCGTGGCATGCAGGTAATCGACTTCGACATCGAAATCGAGTTCCAGTGATAGCAGCGAGGCAAAAATCATGCCGCCGTGCATCACCGACAAGAGTACCGGGCGATCGCGCTCTTCGTAATCGTGGTTAATCAGGACCGCCATTTCCTTGATCGCGTCCTGCAAGGTTTCACGATCAAACAATTCGTCGGATGTTTCCAAAGCTGTTGCCAGGTCGGGGATAGTCATTTCAACTCACCGCATAGTCAGGGCCAGACAAGCCGGCGCGTGCATCATGGTAGCGCGATTGCGTCTGCAATCGGGCCAGTGTTTGTTCATCGCGGCCCATCATGGGCTGCAACACGGAAATATCCGGTTTTGTGCGGTGTTCGCAGGCTTTCAGACTGTCGGCTACCAAAGTAGGTGCGCATACCAGCACTACGTCGCAGCCTGCATCCAGATGAGCGTCAATGCGGCTGCCGACACCACCGACTCCGGTTGCAGCGGCCATCCCGATATCATCGGAAAAGATAACGCCTTTGAAATCCATTTCCTGACGTAATATCTCGTTCAACCAGCGCGGCGAATAGCCCGCTGGTTCGGGCGCCACTTGCGGATAGGTCACATGCGCCATCATCACCGCTTCCGCACCTGCATTGATGCCCGCTTCAAACGGCAATAAATCTTCCGCACGCAAAACTTCAAGCGGGCGATCATCGACCGCTGCATCGAAATGGGTATCTTCCAGCACCGAGCCATGGCCCGGAAAATGCTTTATCGTGGCCGCCATGCCGGCTTCATGCATGCCCTGAATATAAGCTTGCGTAAACGCTGCAACGACCGATGGCGATTCGTGGAAGGCACGATCGCCGATGGCGCGATTGCCGCGACCCAAATCGACAACAGGTGCAAAACTCAAATCCAGTCCGAGTGCACGAATTTCGCTCGCCATCAACCAGGCATGTTCTTTCGCCAGCGCCAAAGCCGCTTGCGCATCTTGCGCATAGTGCTGGCCAAAACGAACCAAAGGTGGCAAACGGAAAAACCCGTCGCGAAACCGTTGCACCGGGCCGCCTTCCTGATCAACGCAAAGCAATTGCGGCTGCGCCGCGGCATCGCGAATCGATTGTGTCAGTTCGATGACCTGATCGCGCGAAGCAAAATTTCGGGTGAATAAAATCACGCCTGCGCACTGCGGATGTTGCAGCCATTCGCGTTCGTCCTGCGTCAGCTCTTTTCCGGAAACACCAATGACTAGCATGCTGCTTTTTCCTCCGCGGTCCATTGGGCGAAAGGTCGCTCCGCCAATGCCAAGTTGTAATATCGAATTTTATCGGTGACTTCGGAACCGCACCATGCTGGCCTTTCAAAGACCGCATCGGCGTCGGGCAGTTCAATCTCGGCAACGATCAGCCCCTGGTTATCGCCAAGAAACTCATCGACTTCCCATATAAAACCGTCGTGCTTGATGTAGTTCCGGTGTTTATCGATCAAGCCTCCGACGCAGAGTTTCAGCAACGCCTCGGCATCGGCTACCGGAATTTCATAGTCGAATTCCTGCCGGGTATGACCGAGCTCACGCGATTTCATGTTCAGGAAAGCCTGTTCGCCGGCAATGCGAACCCTTACCGAAGCTTTCTGAGTGCCTTCTCGCATTGCATTCATGTCGTTCAGATAACCCTGTGCCATACGCGTGGTTTTATAAACCTGCGTTTTCCACGAGTCGTTCGTCACGAGGAATTTTTTTTCGATTTCGATGCCCATCTTATTTCTCGAACAACGCGATGGATTCGACATGTGCGGTATTCGGGAACATGTCCATCACACCCGCAGAGATCAGTTTGTAACCGCGCTCTTTCACCAGGAATCCGGCATCGCGAGCCAGCGATGCCGGATGGCAACTCACATAAACAATGCGACGGATATTCTTCAGCGGCATCTGCGCCAAAACTTCGGCTGCGCCTGCGCGCGGTGGATCAAGCAATAACTTGTCGAAGCCCTGCTGCATCCATGGCTCGCCGCTCAAATCTTTCGCCAAATCTGCCGCATAGAATTCGGCGTTGGTCAGTCCATTCAACACCGCGTTGTCGCGTGCACGTGCCACCAGCCCTGCTTCACCCTCCACGCCAACGACCGATGCGGCAGTGCGTGCGAGTGGCAAGGTGAAATTGCCGAGACCGCAGAACAAATCGAGCACGCGCTCACCCGCTTGCGGATCGAGCATGGCAATCGCCTGATCAATCATTTTCTGGTTCAGTGCCGCATTGACCTGGATGAAATCCAGCGGCTTGAACGCCAACCGAATATCGTATTTCGGAATAGCGAATTCGAGATGAGTTTCCAGCGGCCACAAAGCAACAACGGAATTCACGCCGCCGGGTTGCAGGAATACCGCAAAGCCGGAATCGATCGCGAACTGTTTCAGTTTTTCGGTATCGGTGTCATTCAGCGCTTCAAGATTCCTGAAAATCAGCGCGACCGGACCATCGCCGGCGATGAATTCAATCTGTGCAATCGTTCGTTTTGCATCGAGCGAATCGATCAATGCCGACAATTCCGGCAAGCGGGTGCCCAAGGCGGGAATCACGGTATGGCATATGCTGAGATCGGCAACGAAACGGGCATCGAGTTCGCGAAAGCCGACCAGGGTTTTACCTTTTTTCTCGACGTGACGGACAGACAAGCGACCCTTGCGACGATAGCCCCAGGACTCGCCGACCATCGGCGGTAAAATCGTTTCCGCTTCGACGTGACCGATGCGGGCAAGGTTTTCGATCAACACTTGTTGCTTGGCTTCGATCTGCTTGTCTTCGGCGAGATGCTGCAATACACAGCCGGCGCAAACGCCGAAATGCTGGCAACGCGGCTCGACGCGATCTTCCGAAGCCTTCAAAACTTCCAGCGTAACCGCTTCATCGAAATGGCGGTTGCGGCCGGTTTGTTTGGCACGTACGGTTTCGCCCATCAAGGCGCCCGATACGAACACGGCCTTTCCTTCCAGGCGGCCTACTCCGCGACCATCATGGGCCAGGCCGTGGATGTCGAGTTCGAATTCGCGATTAATCTTGGTTCTGCTGCGGCCCACGGCATTCTTCATTAAAACGAAAGGGCGTGAATTTTCTCAAATCCACGCCCTTCTGTGTGATTTATTTTGCCTCGCCCCATGTAACGGGGAAACGCTTACTTCTGCTTCCAGTCCCCGGACGAAGCTCTGATACCACCAGCCAGCCTTGGCGTCACGAACCCATTGTTTGGCAAAGGTTTCGCGGATCTGTTTTTCCCACTCGGGGTGACCATTCGCTACCGCGATTTCGCGATATACCGCGTTGCGGTCACGGTTATCTTCTGCCACTTGCTGGGTAACGCCAACGCGGTCCTTCAGAGGCACCTTGGTGGCATCGTGCACGACGATCAGGCCATCGTTGCTGAAACCGAGCGCGCCGCCGTCAAAATGCTGCCGCAATGAGCTGGCGAAGCGTTCCGACATACGGTTCTGGATAGTCTGAATTGCAGGTGTACGGATAGTGATATCCACTTCCTGGGCAGCCGCATCGCTGATGAAAAACGATGCCAGATTGAACGAAGGTTGCACTGAAGCTTGCGGCATTGGCTTTGGATCGGCAGGCTTGGTTTCTTCCGTCGCAGCCTTGTCGCCGTTGATGACCTTACCGACAAATTCTTCGGCGGCTTGCTGGGCTTCCGCGGCCGGGAAATAGACATTGATGGTCACGCAGGCACTGAGCGCCAGAAATGCCGTTGCAAACAGCATGGGTTTCCACTTCGAACGTTTGACACTTTGCATACCACTCTCCCAATTGATGAAACTCATTGAATAACCGGTGCCTGACCTTCCGTTGCCGCTTTCAAGCGTGAAACCAGGGTCGGCCAATCCACCCGCCGCCGGAAGCCTACCACTTGTATGCGCGGCAAACCTCCTCCTGCGACGATGGTATAGCCGTCTCCAGCTGAACCTATGCCATCCATGGTGCAGATATTGTCTTTCAACTTGCAACTGATCCCGATCTTTTCGTAACCGAAATCATCAAAAATCTTGAGTACCTGATTTTGCAGGCCTGCCATCAAACCACTGCCGCCGACACTGGAAATATCACGCACGGCTTTCTGGCTGATTCGCCGTTTGCCTTTCCATTTGTCATCGGTATAGAACCTGGCATCGAATGCGACCGGCGACCAATCGACCAGGCGAAGGTTCTTGATATGACCATCAAGGCTGCCGGTAATCGAACCGAAATCGAAGGCCTTGGTCATCGGTTCCATGTCTATATTATCCAGGGCGACATCGGCCGATAAAGTCGGAGCAACGCCGAATGGGCGTTCCATGACCAGATTCGACAAGGCAACCTCTCCGGTAAAAACCGACATTCGCAGACCACCATCGAGATCCAGCACATTGTCTTTGTAACGTGCATTGGGAATTTTTCCGCTGATGCTGCCGGTAAACGCGGGCCAACCCAGACGTTGCGACAAACTGGCCATATCCAGTTTTTCCATGCTCATGCCAAGTTCGAAACGGGTGCCCAATTCACCTTTGGGCGGTTGCCAACGAAAATGATCGACGCGAATGATACCTTCCAGCGCCTGCACAGGCACGGCCTGGCTCAGATTCAAGCTGCCGTTGGCACTATTGAAATCAAACTTCGCCTTATCGAGCCCGATACCGTACATCGCGCCGTTATTCCAGGTAAAGCCGCTTTGCACGCTATCGGCAAGTTGTGTCCAGCGCACATCACCATTCAGGCCAGCAAAGGTAAAACGTGCCTTGTTATCGATGACATTGATTCCATCGAGTTTTACATCGAGCTGTTCAAGTTGCTGATGCCTGATCGCCAACTTGGCCTGCGTGCCGCCGCTGAGGATCAAATCGGGAAATCCTGCCGGTGCGAGGAAGCCGGATAAATAACGATCGCGTGCAATTCCCAGATCAGGCAATTGCACATCAAGATTCAAATCGGACATCGAACCTTTGTCGTCCAGACTCGCGCTGGCTTTCATGCTTAACACCTTGGGGTCCTGCCAGGTGATCACCGGCATCAGCCAGTTTGCAGCGCCCTGCTTTTGCATTTGCACTTCGATTTCGACCGGCGTTTGCGGAAACAGGACATACAAGCCCTGGGCAAGAAACTCGCCGCCTTGTGCGGTGTAACGGGTCTGAATACGGGTTTGTTTGCCGATTTCCCGGTAATCCAGTCTCAGGCGGCCTTTCATGGCAGCAGCGGCCAGCCAACCATCTGGAGTCTCCAGGCCAACATCATTCAATTGCAAATCCGTAGATACCCGGAACGGTGCCTTTTCCGGCGTGAATACATCGATACGTCCACCGATGTTGCCCGATGTCCAGTTTCCTTCCTGCCATAAACCCGCGAGGTAGGCTTTCAGCCATTCCACCGGAATTTTCTGCAGTTCGATTCTTGATAAATCCGGGGCCACCACGGAATTTTCATAGCGGATTTTTCTATCATTGATCCGCAAATCGACAGTAGTACCAGCGGGTGAATAATCCAGCGCCAGCGGATAGGCCGGACTGCCGTTTCCGCGTACTTTTCCGAGGCATTGCCAACCGGCATTTCTCGTGCGGACAAGCGGGCATTGCCAATCGATATTTTTTTCGCGATACGACATCAGCGGGAAATCAAGTGTCGCGGCACGGATGCGTAGCTGGCCAAGTGTTGCGTCCTTGGGCCAATTCAAATCGATTTGTACATTATGCAAAGTACCGACACCTGCCTTGATCCTCGCGATCTTCATTTTCATCACTTCTGCATTGGCCGAGTGCGCGGCCAGCAACAAAAAGAGCGGGAGTATCTTGATGATGGACTTGAATGCTTGCATGCTGTCTAGCATAGTGGTTTTTAATCAAATAATTGATGAATAAGTAAAATTCCGATGGATAGACGCATATTATTGCTTGAAGACAACACGATAAGCCGGGAGTTTTTACACGAGGCCCTGCTTTGCTTCTCAATGCCCGTCGATGTTGCCGATACGCTTGCAAAAGCCTGTTCGATGGCACGGAAGAATCGATACGCACTCTTCCTGTGCGATGTCCATTTATCCGATGGTGGGCCACGGACTGTTTTCTCTGCATTGGAAAGTCTGCAGGAGAATTTGCTGATAGTCGCCATTACGGCCGATACCAGCCCGGAGGGAAAAGAGTTTTTGCTGGATATCGGTTATCGGGAAGTCTGGTGGAAACCGATTCCGATGATTGAATTGCAAAACCAGGTTGCACGAATCCTCGACATCGGTATCGCGACGGCTCCAAACGACTCACCATTTTTGCAATGGGACGAAGCCGCAGCCTTGCGTGCCGTCGGCAACAATCAGGCAACACTCGACGCACTCAGAGTTCTATTCCTGGCCGAATTGCCTCGGCAGGTAAAAACAATCGAACAGGCCTTCAAGACAGCAAATCATGCCGAGCTCAAGGCCGAATGCCATAAATTATTGGCCGGTTGCGGCTTTGTCGGCGCATCCCGCCTTGGGAATAGCGTGCGAGAACTTTGCGGCAAGCCCGACAAGCCTGAAAAAATGGATGCCTTTGCAATGGAAGCAAGGAAATGCCTCGAGTTGCCTTAGTTGGCTTTGCCAACCCTTGCCAACTCCCCCATCAAGCCCCACGACTTCAACTCGACATTGCCGAGTTGTTCCTTGATCAAGCCACGCATCGCACCGCGTAATTCCTGGAGCTGTTCGCTCACCGGCATTTGGTCATTTGCAAGTGCTATCAATGCGGCACCCGTGACGGTACCGGCACTGTGCCTGTTATCCCTCACAGGCCCATGCTCGATATCAATCCGGTAACGTGCTGCAGGATCACACAACTGGCCATCGTGCGTTACATCGAGGGCGAAACCGACACCAATCGCCTGCAGCAAATCGCGTTCAAAACGGCGCAAGGTCCATGCCAGGGATTCCTGCCTGGCCAAGCGATTTCTGGTTTCCTGATAAAGCTCGAACACCTCACGCGCAGCATCCTGGCGTGGTAAAAGTTTCAACAGCAGCTCGTGAATATAAAATGTCGAGAGCAGATAATCGCCCTGAAGGCGCGGCGCCACGTCCAGTGTTTCGACCTGCTGCATGCTGGCCATTTCGCCTTTCAATTGATAATCAAGCCGCACGTATTGCATCGGCTGCAAAGCTGCACGTTGATTGTGTTTTTTGGCACCGGTCATGCCGCGTGCCACCAGGGCGAGACGTCCGTAATCCTGAGTCAAAACTTCGACGATGAAGCTGGTTTCACGCCAGGCGCGCGCATGCAAGACAAAGGCCGGCTGACCTTGTATGCGCATGACTAGTCGAGGTAACCAAAACGTCGCAGTGCTGCCTCGTCATCCGACCAACCTTCACGAACACGGCACCAGGTTTCCAGAAACACCTTGCGGCCAAACAGTTTTTCCATGCCCACGCGCGCGGCAGTGGAAATCGCCTTCATTCTTTCGCCGCCGTTGCCGATCACGATCGGCTTCTGGCTTTCGCGTTCTACCCAGACGACGGCGGAAATGCGCAGCATCTGGCCGTCTTCCTCGAATTTTTCAATTTCAACCGTGGTCGAATAAGGCAACTCTTCGCCAAGTCGTGTCATCAACTGCTCGCGTACCAATTCACCGGCAAGAAAACGTTCACTCTTGTCGGTAATTTCGTCTTCGCCGTAATGCGCTTCCGATTCCGGCATCAGGGAGATAAGGGTTTTTACCAGAGCATCGGTTCCCTTGTTTTTCAGTGCCGACAAGGGATGCACCGATGAAAATTCGAATTCGGCGGTAATTTTTGCAATGAAGGGCAACAGGCTGTTCTTGTCGGCCACCTTGTCCACCTTGTTGACCACCAGCACACATGGAACCTTGCTCTCTTTCAGGGCCGACATGGCAAGCGAATCGTCTTCAGTCCAGCGCCCTGCTTCGATTACCAGAACGGCAGCATCGACATCCGATACGGCACCGCGTGCGGCCCGGTTCATATAGCGATTCATGGCGCGCGTCTGACGACCATGGATGCCGGGAGTGTCGACCAGCATCAATTGTCCGTCCGGATAGGTCGCAATACCCAGCAAACGATGGCGCGTGGTCTGTGCTTTAGGTGAAACGATGCTTATTTTCGCACCCACCAGGGCGTTCACGAGTGTCGACTTGCCGACATTCGGGCGACCGATGACGGCAATCGTGCCGGCGCGATAGCCTGCTGGCGAAGAATCGGAATTCATTATTTTTGTGTTTCCAGTTTGATCATGATTTTTTCGGCTGCCGCCATTTCCGCCAGACGCAGAGAACTGCCTTCGGCCTGTTCCTGCAATTTCGGCTCGGGAATCGAGCAACTGACAACAAAAATGCGCGCGTGGTCTTCGCCCAGACTTTCTATCAGCTGGTAATCAGGTCTAGCCAATTGCCGTGACTGCAACCATTCCTGCAATCTTGTCTTCGCGTCTTTTTCGATTTTTCCAGGCTGTATCTCGCGAATCTGCTGCTCAAACCACGGCAATACCGTGCTGCGGCAGGTTTCAAAATCCGAGTCGAGATAGATGGCGGCAATGAGGGCTTCAAGCGTGTCGGCCAGAATCGAATCCCGACGATGTCCGCCAGTTTTCATTTCGCCCGTGCCCAGCTCTATTTTTTCGCCGATATCAAGATGACGGGCAATACTGGCCAACGATGACTCCCTGACCAGATTCGCCCTGCCCCGTGTCAGCGCGCCTTCGTCGGCCTTTGGCCAGAACAGAAAAAGGGACTCCGCCACCATCAGATTGACGAGCGAATCACCGAGAAATTCCAGACGCTCATTATGCGGAGCACCCGCGCTACGATGGCGTAAGGCCTGATGTAGTAGCGCGGGCTGATTAAAGCAGTAGCCGATTTTCTTACTCAGCACCAGCAGCGCCCGTCACAGGCTCGGTCACGTCAAACTTGGCCACGAAATCCAGATTGTAGATCAGCGGTCTGCGTACCTCGTAAGCAATATTGATCTGCTTTTGGTCGCCTTCTTTTATCATCTTCACGTTTTTCTTCAGATCGACGTTCTGGACGTAACTGACCAGGAACCGCAGCGCCAATTTGGCCCTGATTCCTTCAACGTTTGCCTTTTCGGAACCGCTGTCTTTGCAAACTGCCTTGAGATCCGTAACGACCGAATAATATTCGACGTAAACAGGAACCAAGCGCATCGCGAGAAAGACGAAAAACCCAACAACCGCCAGCACGATTATGAAACCCATCAAGGTGATGCCGCGTTGCTTACCCAAAGTTTGCATGCTCATAAGTCCCCCGTCCCGAAAGTGTTACTCAATAGTATCGCCAATTCGTGAATAATCGAAGCCATCTTTGCAGGCTTTGAGCATACTCTGGCAGTTGAGCCAGATAAACATGGCGCGGCCCACCAGGTTTTCTTCCGGAACGAAGCCCCATTCCCGACCGTCGGAACTGTTGTTGCGGTTATCGCCCATCATGAAATAGTGGCCGTCCGGAACCTTCCAGGTGCCGTTTTTGGTGACGTTGCCGTTAGGTATCTCCTGCATGATGTGGGGTTTTCCCGGCAGGTTTTCGATCAACTGATAATCCAGGGTAGGTGCATATTCAACCTGGACGCCGTTTATGCTCACTCTGTTGTCGACCACGGTGATCTCATCGCCGGGCAAGCCGATTACGCGCTTGATATAGTCCACGCCCTTGCTGGGGTCATCAACAACACCTGGCATGCCTGGATAACGAAACACGACCACGTCCCCGCGCTTGGGACTGCCGATCTCGATGACTTTTGTGTTCAAAACCGGCAGGCGAATACCGTAGTTGTATTTGTTCACCAGAATGAAATCACCGACCATCAGGTTGGGTTCCATCGAGCCGGACGGAATGCGGAATGGCTCGGCGATAAACGAACGCAGGGCGAGCACGCCGAATAAAACCGGAAATAGTGATTTGGCGTAGTCCACCAGAATCGGATCGGCTATTTCTTCGCCTTCCTTTTGCATCAACTTGCGACTTTTGGCGAAAAACAGGCTGTCGACCAGCCAGATAAAACCACTCAGCAAGGTCAGGATTGTCAATAACAGAGCAAAATCAAATTTCACGTTTTATCCTTGAGTTGGAACCGTCTAGTTGTTGTCCATTTTGAGCACAGCCAGGAAGGCTTCCTGCGGAATTTCCACCCGTCCGACCTGTTTCATGCGTTTCTTGCCTTCTTTTTGTTTTTCCAGCAGCTTCTTTTTACGCGTTGCATCGCCGCCGTAGCACTTGGCCAAGACGTTTTTGCGCATGGCCTTGACGGTAGAACGTGAAATGATCTGGGCGCCAATGGCGGCCTGAATAGCTACATCGAACATTTGCCTCGGAATTAGTTCCCGCATTTTTTCGCATAATTCCCGACCGCGACGGTCCGCATGGCTGCGATGGACGATGCTGGAAAGGGCGTCGACCCGGTCACCATTGATCAGGGTATCGAGCAATACAAATGGACCGGCTTCGAAGCGCAGGAAGTGGTAATCCAGCGAAGCATAACCTCGGGAGACTGACTTCAGGCGGTCAAAGAAGTCGAGCACGACTTCTGCCATCGGCATTTCATAGGAAATCTGGACCTGGCTGCCGAGGTACTGGATGCCGATTTGTGAGCCACGTTTTTCCTCGCACAACTTGATCACATTGCCGACATAATCCGGCGGGGTAAGGATATTGGCTCGGATGATGGGTTCACGGATTTCCTGAACCATGTTCGACGGCGGCAATTTCGCCGGATTATCCATCGGAATGACACTACCGTCGGTTTTCAACACTTCGTAAATGACAGTCGGTGCGGTCGTAATCAGGTTCAGATCGTATTCGCGCTCCAGCCTTTCCTGCACGATTTCCATGTGAAGCATGCCCAGGAAGCCGCAGCGGAAACCGAAACCCATGGCTTCCGAACTTTCCGGTTCGAATTGCATGGCGGCATCGTTCAATTTCAATTTTTCGAGGGCTACGCGCAAGTCCGGATAATCATCGGCATCCACCGGAAACAAACCGGCAAACACGCGCGGTTGAACGGTTTGAAAGCCGGGCAAAGGCTTTTCGGCGGGATCGGATGCGGAGGTCAGCGTGTCGCCGACAGGTGCGCCGTGAACATCCTTGATCGAAGCGGTAATCCAGCCCACTTCACCGGCAGCCAACTTCGCCAATGGTTTGCGCTTCGGGGTAAACACACCGACGGAGTCGATGAGGTGTGTACGGCCGGTCGACATCACAAGCATTTTCGCGCCCGGCACCAGTTCGCCCTGCATCACGCGTACGAGCGACACGACACCGAGATAGTTATCGAACCAGGAATCGATGATCAGTGCTTGCAGTTTGTCGGTATCGCGCGGCTTTGGCGGCGGAATTCGTTCGACGATGGCCTCAAGCACCAGATCAATATTCAAGCCGGTTTTTGCGCTGATCGAAACGGCTTCTTCGGCATCGATGCCGATGACCGCTTCGATTTCTTTTTTTACTTTTTCGATATCGGCGGTCGGCAAATCGATTTTATTCAGGATGGGAATGACTTCCAGACCCTGTTCAACGGCGGTATAGCAGTTGGCGACCGACTGAGCTTCCACGCCTTGTGCCGCATCTACGACGAGCAATGCGCCTTCGCAGGCAGCAAGTGAACGCGAGACTTCATAACTGAAATCGACATGTCCCGGCGTATCAATGAAATTGAGCTGATATATCTGCCCGTTCTTCGCTTTGTAGGGCAGCGAAACGGATTGTGCCTTGATGGTGATGCCGCGTTCGCGTTCGATAGGATTCGAATCGAGCACCTGGGCTTCCATCTCGCGTGCTTCGAGACCTCCGCAAAGCTGAATAATGCGGTCGGCTAGAGTAGATTTGCCGTGGTCAACGTGGGCAATGATGGAAAAATTACGAATATGCTGCATGTGGCCGGCGGCGCCGTCTTTTGGTAAGGATTAACGCGCCATTATCTCATAGCCGGGCCGCCCACGCAGTACCGACCTTCGTTCGCCCTGAACAAACGAAGGCCGGCACTGCGACTACACACACCCAATCAGGGCATTTCCAGAGTTACCAGACCGGTGCTTTGTGCATTCCGTACCAGTAAACGGACCCTGTCGCCTGATTTGAAAGCTTTCAAGGCAGCAGTGAAATCGGAAACACTGCCGACCGATTGACGTCCGACCTGCAAAATCACATCACCCGCCGACAAGCCGGCCTGCGCTGCAATCGGGTTGTTCACGCGGGCAATTTGTACACCTTCCCCAGCTGCCAAGCCCAGGCGGGTGCGTGTTTTTGCATCCACCGGAATAACTGCAATGCCGATGGAATTGGCGCCGGCAGTTTCCGGACGCGGATTATTGTTTTGATTCCCCGCTTCGGCGGTTTCATCGAGTGCAGTCAATTGCACTGTCAGGTTTTTGGCTTTGCCGTCACGGAACAGATCGACACTCACTTTCATGCCGGGCGGCAGTGCGCCTACCATCGGCGGCAACATGGAGGAAAGGACGATCTCGCGGCCATTAAGAGCCGTAATCACATCGCCAGGCAAGATACCGGCTTTTTGAGCCGCACTGCCGTTGACTACGCCATTCACGAAAGCACCGCCGGGACGCGGCAAACCGAGCTCTTTGACCTCATCACGGCTTACGTCGCGAATCTGCACACCGAGCTGACCTCGGACGACTTTGCCGTTTTGCTTGAGTTGCTGGACTGCATTCATCGCCACTTCCATCGGAATGGCAAAACTGACGCCCATATAGCCACCGGAATTACTGAAAATTTGCGAATTGATGCCGACCACTTCGCCTGATGTATTCAGCAGGGGGCCGCCGGAATTGCCGGGATTGATGGCAACATCGGTCTGGATAAACGGCACGTAACGTTGGCTGCCATCGATGCTCGGGCGACCCAGACCACTGACGACACCCGCAGTCACCGAATGGTCGAAACCGAATGGCGAGCCGATCGCCACGACCCATTGTCCGGGCTTCACCCGCTTGGAATCGGCGATTTGCAGGACTGGTAAATTGGTGGCGTCCACTTTCAACAAGGCAACATCGGACATCTCGTCGCTGCCGATAACTTTTGCCTTGAGTTCACGACGGTCTGCCAGACGCACGATGACTTCATCGGCATCTGCAATCACATGATGGTTGGTCAGGACATAACCATCGGAAGAAATAATAAAGCCGCTGCCAAACGAGGTGCCGCTGCGCGGCTGTTGCGGCATCGGCATGCCAGGCTGACCGAAAAAGCGCTTGAATAATTCGGGCATTTCATCGGAACCTGGAGGCATTTCCGAAGGATCGGCCGAGGCGACTTGTCTCTCGGTCTTTTTGACGCTTGCCTCGATATTCACGACGGCAGGTCCGGCACGATCAACCAGCATGGAAAAATCGGGCAGATTCACCAAGGGCAAGGCCGCATTGCCGTTAGCCGCCTGCCCTGCAAATGTCTCGGCAGTGGAAGCAGCTACCGGCTGCTGTACTTGCGAGAAACAGGCAACCAAAAGCGCACATGAAGAAAAGCCCAACACAAATCGGGATACAGGTTTCATAAAAGATCGAACTCGCTTGTTAGTCATGGTTGAAAAAAGATTGCCGATAAACACGATGCATATCTCGATTGCTTAGATAACAAAATTTACAAAAGTTCCTCGCTGCTCGCACGTCCGCAACATTAAATGATCATTAACATCCTGTTACTTTGCCGGTGCCAGGACCTGGGCAAATTGAGCAACCGTCATTGCCGGTACTTTTCCAATCACTGTCACCCGACGGCCACTATTCCATTGAGCGAATACATTGACCGCACCCCGTTGCATTGCACTCTGGCCTTTTTGTGGCTGTGGCGCACGTTCGATATACACCGAGACAAATGCCAGGCCATCGCTGTACAAAAGATGCACGCTATTACCCGAACTGCGAGCAGCCCGCAGCTCGAAACCTTCGGGCGGCGCCTTGACACGCCAGCCCGGATCTACCTGGCTATTGGAGGCTAGAGTCTGGACACGGTGAAAATCGGTGTTTTTCGGGAATGCCAAATCCGATTCTTTTGGCACCTTGCCGAGTTGCAGATCGGTAAATGCCATCTTCTCGAGAGTGCCGCCATTTTCATCAAGCAAATCAATCCGCATAGGGAACCCGGAAGATTTTTCCAGCCACAGACGGTAGCCATAACGCCATTTGTCACGCGCCTTGATTTCGACCACTTGCGTTTCAAAATTGGCGATACGCTCGGCCTTGCCCAGTTTGGCTTCATAGCCGTCCAGATTATCGGCTAAAGCAAATTGCTGCGTTGGATTCCAGCGGTCTGTCGTGTCGGCATCGTAACCCACCGAACCATCCTTGGAATTGGTACTGACGACGACCTTATTGTCACGAATCACTTCGCGCGCCGGTCCGCTCAAGGCAACGATACGTTCGCGTTCGCGGTTTCCGGAAAAAGCGTGAAAAACGGCCATGGTATCAATACGACCTTCGGCAACCATCACCAGAGTGCCCTGGTAATTCTGTTTGCGAAGTGCCGGACCTATGCGTTTTAACCAGTCACTCGCATCCTCGTGATTGAATTTTTCGCTTACCCAGGCTTTTGCCTGGCCCAGCCATCCCGGTTTTTCAGTCTGATTTGTTTTTGTCTGTGCATGGGTATCGAATGCACACAGCAACATCACCAAGCCGATAAAAACTCGCAACATCACTTATTGCCACCTGCGTTTTCATTTGCGCCATTTTCCATTACTGCATCCGCTTGCTCCGCATCTTGTGCCACGACATCGACGTAGGGAACAAAACCGCCCATACCATCCTGAGCCATCATCTGGTTATGCCTTACCAGATAGGCTTCCAGTGCGGGGTCGCTATTGGCATTCACCGGCGAACGCGGCCAGGCTTTCTTTTCACTGCTCACGTTGAGCGGAAAGGTTTCAGGCGATGCAATATCGCTTGTTGCCAGCGTTTCCGGGGATGAATTCACTGTGCGAACGGGTTGAACGGGTTCGGCTGTTGTAGCGACCACCGTTGTACTGACTGCACTTGGTATATCGGCAATCAAATCTGCCGAGGCAAAGCTGGCTACCGTGTTATTGGCTGTAGTGAAGGCCTGATTATTCGTGGCGGGATTCGTTTGTGGCTCGCTTGTTTTTTGCATCAAACCGGGAACAAAGACGAACGCTGCGAAAGCAAGCGAAGCAGCGGCGGCCCAGGCAAACAAGGGGCTTCGCGATTTCCTTGGAGATTCCTGTTCTGCCAGTGCCAGTTTAATGTCGGCACAAAGCGTATTGGGCATTAATCGAACCGATTGGCCTTTCATGCAGGCCGAACTGATTTGCATTCGGGAATAAAGCAACTGCAAGGCCTCGTCGTGCTGCAGGCGACGCTCGAGAAACATCGCTTCTTCCCGAGACAGCTCGCCATCCATCCAGGCCGAAAGCTGCTCGCAAATTTTATCGTCTAATGTATTCATAGAATTCATGGCCGTACTCTTTCACTATCCATCAAGGGTCGCAGACGCGAATCAATCGCTTCGCGTGCGCGGAAAATGCGGGATCGCACCGTACCGATCGGGCAATCCATGGTTTCGGAAATTTCTTCGTAAGACAGACCTTCCATTTCACGCAGCGTAATGGCCTGTCTCAATTCTTCGGGTAATTCGGCAACGACTTCGGACACGGTGCGGGCAATTTCTTCGCGTAAAAGTTCGTGTTCCGGGGTATCGCTGTCATGCATGCGATAGGCACCATCGAAATGCTCTGCATCATCGGCATCCACATCGGATGTCGGAGGGCGGCGCTTCATCGATACCAAGTGGTTCTTTGCTGTATTCACGGCGATCCTGTAAAGCCAAGTGTAAAACTGGGCATCACCACGGAAATTATTCAATGCCCGATAGGCGCGAATGAATGTTTCCTGCGCAATATCCTGGCTTTCGGCATAGTCATGCACGAAGCGGCCAATGACGGCACCAATCCTGTGTTGGTACTTGCGTACCAGAACATCGAAAGCCGTCTTGTCACCACTTTGCACACGCTTGACCAGTTCCAGGTCCAGTTCGTTCTCACCCATTCAAACCGCTATCCCTTGCTTGCGGCCGTCGGGGCCGATTGAAAGACCTGCATTTATCGAGAAAGTTCATTCGTAATCCGAATTACCGGCATAAAAGATTGACCACTCTAAATCCACCCCCGATGATACGGGCTTAATCCTTAAAATGTTGGAGCCGCCATGTTCGACGGACTTCGCCTCACGCACTGGCAAGTGGAAAGCCGTGCCGATGGTGTTCTTGTGCTTTCCCTCAATCGCGCCGGCCAAAGCGTGAATGCCCTCAGTCAAGCCGTGCTCGACCAGCTCGACTCCATGCTCGAGCGCCTGCCATTGGAAATGCCGAAAGGCCTGATCATCAAATCGGGCAAGCCGACCGGTTTTGCCCATGGTGCCGATATCAAGGAATTCGAAAGTTTCGACGCCAAAGGCACCGTGTACGAATCGATTCGTCGCGGCCAACTGATTTACCAGCGACTGGCCGATCTTCGCTGCCCGACCGTCGCCATCATTACCGGACCCTGCATGGGTGGCGGTACCGAGCTGGCACTCGCCTGTCGTTATCGGGTTGCCAGTAATGAAGAAAATACCCGCATCGGTTTGCCTGAAGTAAAGCTCGGTATTTATCCTGGCTGGGGCGGCAGTGTTCGTTTGCCGCGTCTGGTCGGCGCTCCTGCCGCGATGGACATGATGCTCACTGGCCGCACGCTGTCGGGTTCGGCGGCAAAAGCCATCGGTCTGGTCGATAAAGTCACCGAGCCATCGGGTTTGCAGGAAGCGGCCCTGGGTTTGATTCAACGCGGGACAACACGTCCGCTCAAGCAGCGCCTCACCATCTGGGCAAGCAATTCGTTTCTGGGCCGCAAACTGCTCGCCCCGCAAATGCTCAAGCAAGTCAGCCGCAAGGCACGCAAGGAACACTACCCCGCTCCGTTTTCACTGATCAACACCTGGGCCCGCAGCGGCGGCATGCCGGTGCGTGCGGCATTGGTGCAGGAAGCGAAATCGGTTACCGCGCTCGCAAAAACGCCGACGGCGAAAAACCTGATCCGCGTGTTCTTCATGATGGATCGCCTGAAAGGCCTAGGCGGCAAGGATCATGGCATCCAGCATGTGCATGTGGTCGGCGCCGGCGTAATGGGCGGCGACATTGCCGCCTGGTGTGCATTGCGCGGTTTCGACGTGACCTTGCAGGATCGCGAGATGCAATATATCCAGCCGGCGATTGATCGCGCTGCAAAACTGTTCGAGAAAAAAGTAAAGAATCCGGAAAAACGAGCGGCCACCATCGCTCGTTTGAATGCCGACGTTACCGGTGACGGCGTGACAAAAGCCGACTTGATTATCGAGGCGATTTTCGAAAATCAGGAGGCCAAGCAGAACCTGTACGCCACGCTCGAACAGAAAATGAAACCGGGCGCCTTGCTGGTGACCAATACCAGTTCGATTCCGCTGGATAAACTGCGTACCAAACTGAAAAATCCCGCCGACTTCGCCGGCCTGCATTATTTCAATCCAGTGGCGCTGATGCCGCTCGTGGAAATCGTGCAGCACGATCAAATGGCGCCGGAAACTCAACGTCGTCTGGCCGCGTTCTGCAGAGCAATCGACAAATTACCGGTGCCTGTTGCCGGAACGCCGGGTTTCCTGGTGAACCGCATTCTGGCGCCGTATATGCAGGAAGCGATTTTATGTTTCCACGAAGGCATTCCCGGCCCGGTAATCGACAAAGCCGCATTGAAATTCGGCATGCCGATGGGCCCGATCGAATTGGTGGATACCGTGGGTCTGGATGTAGCGGCGAGCGTTGGCAAAGTGATGGCCGATTTCCACGGTCAGACATTACCGGACGCCTTGAAAGTCGAGCCAAACAAGCGCGGCAAGAAAGACGGCCAGGGTTTGTACAAATGGGAAAACGGCCGTGCTGTAAAACCGGAAGTTCCGTCAAGCTATCAGGCCCCGGAAGATCTGGAAGACCGGCTGGTACTGTCGATGTTGAACGAAGCGGTTTCCTGCCTGCATGACGGCGTGGTAGCCGATGCCGAACTGCTGGATGCCGGCGTCATCTTCGGTACCGGCTTCGCACCGTTCCGCGGAGGCCCGATCGAACACATCAAGGCTGTCGGTGCCGCGAAATTGAAAGCGCGTCTTGAAGTGTTGGCCAATCGCTACGGCGACCGTTTCAGTCCACGGCCTGGCTGGGATGATTTGGCTTGATTCCCGATTAAACACTCAAATAAAAAAATCCCGGTTTTCCGGGATTTTTTTATTTGATGAATCCGGCAATAACCTGATCATATTGAGCCGAATCGGAAATGCTATTGTGGCTCTCGCCTTCAAGCACAAGAACTTTCGGTTTTTGCCTGAAATGGCTGACTAAATTCATGGTGTTGCCAAGCGGAATGATTTCATCATTTCCAGCGATCATTACCAATACGTCCGAATTGATTTCCGAAGCGCGACGCCAGGATTCGTAACGATCTTTCAATATCCAGCTTGCCGGAAAGGCAGGATATTGGGTCTGGGCGATATTTATCATGCTGTCGTATGGTGTAACCAAGAGCAGTTTATCGACTTTTCTTTGCGAGGCCAGATAAGTGGCAACACCGGTTCCGAGGCTGCGCCCCATCACTGAAACACGACCATGATGGCTCCTGGTTTGATCATAAAGATTCAGGGCGTCACGATATAAATTCGCTTCCGTGACTTCGCCGGGATTTCCGCCGTATGAGCGGTATGGCAAGAGGTAGACAGTCACATCCGGCAATATGCGCTTGAATGGATTGACATTGTGTTCGATGGCCTCACCATTACCGCCAAAGTAAATCAAAGAATCTTGTTTGCCGGGATTGACAACCCAGCCTCGCAGCCTTAGTCCATCGCTTCGTAACTCAAACGACTGAGCCTGAACACCGGCATTTACGGGTGTCGGAAAATACAACAGGGATCGCTGTTTTACATAAAGCCAGCTGCACGAGGCAATGTAAATAAATGCGGCCGATGCGAGAAGACGCAGCAGGATTTTTTTGAAAGTTGCGATAAAAAATTCCCCGAGTAACCTGGGTCATGGCTTCATCTGACCCGGGAGCTTAAACCTCGGCATCCCGGGTCAGATGAAGCCATGACCCGGGCTACTTCAAACCAGCTTGATTTCCCGCAGGCGTTCCATCAGGTACTCGTGCGCGGTAATCGGTGTTGGATAGCGGTTCGGATTATCGATACTGATGCACGACGGCAATGTTTCAATCAAGTAATCCGGATTCGGGTGCAGGAAGAACGGCACCGAATAACGCGGGCTGCGAGCGGCTTCGCCGGGAGGGTTTACCACGCGATGCGTGGTCGATGGATACACGTGGTTGGTAAGGCGCTGCAACATATCGCCGATATTCACCACAATCGTGTCGGCTTCGGCGGTAAACGGCACCCAGTCGCCCTTGTGCGACAACACTTCCAGGCCCGCCGCACTGGCACCGACCAGCAGGGTGATGAAATTGATGTCTTCGTGCGCACCGGCGCGGACATTCGGAATATCCGGTGCGGTGATCGGCGGGTAATGGATCGGACGCAAAATCGAGTTGCCATTATTGGTTTTATCGGCGAAAAAATTTTGCGGCAGATTGATATGCAAAGCCAGAGCCTGCAGAACTCGCGTACCGAGATCATCAAGCGCCTGATAAAGACCGTAACCGTATTCCTTGAAATTGGCGACTTCCTCGGGCCAGACATTGGGAGCCATCACGTCGGAATATCGCGAACCTGCCGGCAACTCGCGACCGATATGGAAGAACTCTTTCAAGTCCGGAAATTTCGAATCCTTGGCGGTTTCGATTCCGAACGGTGTATAGCCACGTGCGCCACCGGTCCCTTTGAGGTGATATTTCAGTTTCACTTCGGTCGGCAAAGCAAAGAACTGTTTGAATACATCGTAGGATTTGGCCAGAAAATCGGCACTGAGGCCATGGCCGCTGATGCCGCAGAAACCCCATTCGCGATAAGCCGCGCCGAGTTCGGCGACGAATGCCTCCTTGTCGGTATCGAAACGTCGAATATCAAGACTTGGAATCTTGCTCATGAACCTCTCTCCCATTTATTCAATCAAACTGCCGCACGCACGGCATCGGCCAATTTATCCAATACGGATTGCATCAACGCGGCATCGCCCGCTTCAACCGTCACCCGGATCAGCGGCTCGGTTCCGGAAGCGCGCAATACCAGACGGCCAGCGCCTTGCAGCGCAGCCTCGGCTTCCTTGCGGGCATTTTGTACATTCGCCGATTCAAGCGGTTTTGCACCTGCCGTAATCCGCACATTCACCGTTTTTTGCGGTAACGGTTGATAGGCACTCGTTGCCTGCTTCAGGGAAGCATTCCGCGCATTCAAGGCTTCCAGAACCTGCAACGCAGCGACAATCGCATCGCCGGTACCACTGCGATCGAGACACAGCAAATGACCCGACGCTTCACCTCCGAGCACGCCGCCGCCTTCATGCAAGGCCTGGTGCACGAAACGGTCGCCAACTTTCGCGCGGACGAAACCGATTCCGGAATCGCCGAGCGATTTCTCCATCGCGTAATTGGTCATCAAGGTACCCACCACCGGGCCATGCAGGCGTCCGATGCTTTTCCAGTGATTGGCCAATACAAAAATCAGGGCATCGCCATCATGCAGACGGCCATCGCCATCTACCATCAAAACGCGATCGCCGTCGCCGTCAAAGGCAATACCGAGATCGCATTTATTATCCACGACAAGTTTCTGCAGGCTTTCCGGATGCGTCGAACCCACCTCGTGATTGATATTCAAGCCATTGGGTTGAATGCCGATCGCCACGACTTCGGCGCCCAACTCCGAAAATACTTTCGGCGCCACGTGATAGGTCGCGCCATGGGCGCAATCCAGCGCGATTTTCATGCCCTGCAAACTGAAAGTATCCGGCACACTGGCTTTGCAAAACTCTGCGTAACGCGTGAGTGCGTCGTTGACTCGCTGCGCTTTGCCCAAATGCTCGGAAGATACAGTTGAAAAAGGTTTATCGAGTTCGGCTTCGATCGCGAGTTCGACTTCATCGCTGAGTTTTTCGCCCTTGGCGGAAAAAAACTTGATGCCATTGTCTTCGTGCGGATTATGCGAGGCGGAAATCACGATGCCGGCGTCGGCGCGAAGTGTTTTCGTCAGATGGGCGATACCAGGTGTCGGCATCGGACCCAGCAATCGGACATCCGCACCCGCGGCAACCAGACCGGCTTCCAGGGCGGATTCAAACATGTAGCCGGAAATACGAGTGTCTTTGCCAATCACGATGGTCGCGTGTGGTTTTTGACCCGCAAGAACCCGACCGGCGGCATTGCCCAGGCGCAACATGAAATCGGCGGAGATAACGCCCTCGCCAACGCGACCGCGTATACCGTCGGTACCAAAATATTTGCGCAACTCAGGCCTCGGCTTTTTCCGGCGCAGGACGATTCATCATCAAGGCCAGCAATTCGGCAATTCGATCGCGCATTTCACGGCGATCGATAATCAGGTCAACGGTGCCGTGTTCCAGCAAAAACTCGGACCGCTGGAAACCTTCCGGCAATTTTTCGCGTACGGTTTGCTCGATCACGCGCGGGCCGGCAAAACCGATCAAGGCTTGCGGCTCGCCAATATTCAAATCACCCAGCATCGCCAGAGAAGCCGTTACGCCGCCGGTGGTTGGATGGGTAAGTACCGAAATAAAAGGCAAGCCAGCTGCTTGCAAACGACCGATCGCGGCCGAGGTTTTTGCCATTTGCATCAGCGAGAAAAGGCTTTCCTGCATGCGGGCACCGCCGGAGGACGCGAAGCAGACAAACGGGCATTTTTCCTGCAGTGCGCGTTCGGCAGCAAGCGCGAACTTTTCGCCGACCACCGAACCCATCGAGCCACCCATGAAACGGAACTCGAAAGCGGCAACGCAAATATCGTGGCCTTTCAATAAACCCTTGACGGCGATCAATGCATCTTTTTCGCCGGTGCTTTTTTGCGCGGCCTTGATGCGGTCGGAATATTTCTTCTGATCCTTGAAGTGCAATGCGTCGCGCGGACCAAGATCGGGTGCGATTTCTTCGACCGGACCTTCATCCAGGAATGATGCAAGGCGCTCGCGCGCTTCAATGCTCATATGGTGATTGCACTTCGGACAAACCCTTATATTTTTTTCCAGCTCGGGGCCGTACAAAGCGGCGCCGCAGCTATCACATTTTTCCCAAAGACCTTCGGGAACGCCACGCTTGCCACCACCTTCGGTGCGGATGCGTGCCGGCATTAATTTGGTCAACCAACTCATGTGTATCTCGTGTTGTTTGCTGAGGCGACAGTGTAGCGGGAAACGTCTTCACGGTCAGCTCCGGCCCCGTCAGAGACTGTCGAGCGCGTCCCGAATCGGTTTCAGGAAGGCTTCGGCGGTACCCGCAGGGTCGGCACTCGCCGCCAGAGCTTCAACGAGGGCGCTGCCGATCACGATGCCATCCGCCGCCGGTGCCAGGGATTTTGCGGATGCGGCATCCTTGATTCCGAAACCGATCATGACCGGCACTTTGGCTTGTTGGCGCAAGGTGCTGGCCTTGCTCAGTACTTCTTCAATGTTGATGCCGCTGGCTCCGGTCACGCCGGCAAAACTGACGTAATACAAATAACCCTGTGATTCATTCGCCAATCGATGCAGGCGTTCCGGGGTTGTCGTGGGTGCTGCCAGCGAGATCAGTTTCAGACCATGTGCGTTGAACGCAACGCGCATCGGCGCAGCTTCTTCCGGTGGCAAATCCACCAGCAACACGCCATCGACACCGGCCGCGACCGCTTGCCCGGCATAGGTATCCAGACCGCGCATTTCGATCGGATTCAAATACCCCATCAGCACCACAGGCGTTTCGCTGTCTTGTTCGCGGAATTTTTTTACACAATCAAAAACGAAATTGGTGTTGACGCCGCGTTCCAGTGCGCGCTCGGAACTGCGTTGAATGGTCGGGCCGTCTGCCATGGGATCGGAAAATGGAACACCCAATTCAATAATATCGGCGCCGCCTTTTACCAAGGCATGCATGATCGAGACGGTGCCTTCCTTCGATGGATCGCCGGCGGTAATGAAAGGTATGAGTGCCTTTTTATTTTTTACATGCAGATCGGCGAGTTTGATTGCAATGCGATTCGAGGTAATGCTCACAGACTGATCCCTTCGCGCTTTGCAATCGTGTAAATATCCTTATCGCCACGACCGGAAAGATTGGCAAGCACGATCGCGTCTTTCGGCATTTCTTTGGCAAGCTTCATCGCTTGTGCAATTGCATGACTGGATTCCAGCGCCGCCAGAATGCCTTCGGTACGGGCAAGTAAATGGAAAGCTTCCATGCATTCGTCGTCGGTGATGCCAACGTAATTCGCGCGTCCGGTATCTTTCAGGAAAGAATGTTCCGGACCGACGCCAGGATAATCCAGGCCGGCGGAAATCGAATGTGTTTCGATTATCTGGCCATCGTCATCGCAGATCAGATAGGTTCTATTGCCGTGCAAAACGCCGGGACGCCCCGCCGACAACGAAGCCGAATGCCTACCGGTTTCAATACCCTCGCCTGCAGCTTCGGCACCGTAAATCTTCACTTCCTTGTCATTCAAGAACGGATGGAACATTCCGATCGCATTCGAACCGCCGCCAACGCAGGCAACGATCGCATCCGGCAAGCGACCATGTTGTTCAAGCATTTGCGCGCGACATTCGTGGCCGACGACTGAATTGAAATCCCGCACCATGCGCGGATACGGACTCGGGCCCGCAGCAGTACCGATAATGTAAAAAGTGTCATTCACGTTGCTGACCCAGTCACGCATCGCTTCGTTCAAGGCGTCTTTCAATGTTTTAGAACCGGAATGCACGGCGACGACTTTTGCGCCGAGCAGTTTCATGCGGAATACATTGATCGCCTGTCGCTCGATGTCGACTGCGCCCATGTAAACAACGCATTCCATGCCAAGACGCGCCGCGACGGTCGCAGACGCAACGCCGTGCTGGCCGGCGCCGGTTTCGGCAATGATGCGGGTCTTGCCCATGCGCTTGGCGAGCATCGCCTGGCCAATCGTGTTGTTGATCTTGTGCGCACCGGTGTGATTCAAATCTTCGCGCTTCAGGAAAATCCGCGCGCCGCCGACATGTTTCGAAAGCCGCACGGCTTCGTAAATTGGACTTGGGCGACCGACATAATGCTGATAATCGTGTTTGAGTTCGGCCAGGAATTCCGGATCAACCCGATAGCGGTCATAGGCTTCGGTCAATTCGGCAAGCGGCGCCATCAGCGTTTCGGAAACGAAACTGCCGCCATAAATTCCGAAATGCCCGCTGGCATCCGGGTAGGCATTGTAATCATCAACTTTCATTTGCACATTCATTCCGGTTTCTCAAATTGTCATGGTTTCGGTACTGCTGACATCTAAACGTAGGCGTTCCGATCGGCACTGCGAACTTCTTCAACAAATTGCGCCATTTTTTCGCCGTCCTTTATGCCTGGCGCACTTTCAATTCCACTACTCACATCTACCGCATAAGGGCGGCCGATTTTGATTGCCTGTGCGACATTGGCCGGCGTCAATCCGCCAGCGAGAAAAAATGGCTTGCTCAAGGTCGGGATTATAGTCCAGTCGAACTTTTCGCCATGCCCGCCTGGCTCGCCCGGTCTGTGTCCATCCAGCAAAAAAGCGGCGGCAGAAGGATAGCGTTTGATGGCCTGGATCGGATCCAGCGCGCCTTCGCCCATCGGCAAACTCTTGATGAAGGGCAAGCCGAAACTGCGGCAAAAAGTATCGTTTTCATTGCCATGAAATTGCAAAATACCTGGCGACAGGGAACGAATGGCGGATGACACTTCGACGCCGGTATTGTCCATGAACAAAGCGATCACGCTCACTAGGGGCGAACAAGCCTGTCTCAATCCTTCGATCTGCTCTTCTTCAAGCCTGCGCTTGCTGCGTTTCGCGAAGATGAAACCGATGGCATCCACTCCCAATTCGACGGCAAGCCGCACATCGCCGGGACGCGTCAGGCCACAAAATTTTATTCGCGTTCTCATAAAGTCACCTGTTCCGGCAATGCCCACTCTTGCGGATATTTGGCAGCAATAAACACCAATCCCTCGGCGGGAGCCGTCGGGCCTGCCTGTTTGCGATCTTTCATTGCCAGCAATTCGGCCATCCAGCCAACTTCCTTTTCACCACGACCAATGACCATCAGGCTTCCCACGATATTGCGCACCATATGATGCAAAAAACCATTCGCCTGCACCTCAATCACCACCTGTTCACCATGACGCCGCACGCTGATGTCTTGCAAATCACGATTGGGATGCTTGGCCTGACATTTCACGGTACGGAAAGTCGTGAAATCATGCTCGCCGCGCAAAGCCTGTGCCGCGATATGCATGGCATCCACATCCAGAGGTAACCGTTCCCAGCTAAAAAACTGACGCTGCATGGCCGGTGCTATGGCCCGATTCAAAATCGTGTATCGGTATCGTCGCGCACGGGCCGAGTAGCGTGCGTGAAATTGATCCGGCATCTGCTGGCACCACAAGACCCTGATACTTGCAGCCAAACGGCTATTGGTGCCAAGGACCCAGGCACGATCGGTTCTTGTTGATTCACTATCGAAATGAATGACCTGGCATTGCGCGTGGACACCGGCATCAGTGCGACCTGAACACACCACGTCTACCGGATGATGGGCGACGAAAGACAAGGCTTTTTCGACCGCCGCTTGCACGGTGGAGCCTTCACTCAGACGCTGCCAGCCGGAAAAATCGCTGCCGTCGTATTCAATGCCAAGGGCGTATCGCATAGTCAGTAGTATCAAAAACTAAGGGCCGGCGAACCGGCCCTTTTATGAAGTAACGGGCGAAAAAAATTATCCCAGTTCACCGATGATTCGCTGGGCCATGGCTTTGGCAGGAGCCGAGCCGCTGGCAGCCACTTCTTCGAGCATGGAGCGAGCACCTTCAACATCGCCGATCTCAAGATAGGCGCGAGCCAACTCGATTTTGGTCGAACTTGCCGCATCAATCTCGAGCAACTCGGATTCGGAGCGATGAATATCAGGCATGTTGTCGAGTGCAACGAATTCACTCTCGCTCATCAGCATGATGTCATCCGGCATATCGGCATCGGCTACGTTGCCTTGTTGGGCAACCGGTTCGACTATCGATACGGCTTCGAAGGTATCCAGATCATCCATGTCATTTTGTGACAGGAAAGAAGGCTCTTGCTCAACGGGCGCGACAGCTACTTCGGCGGGAGCTTCCACTATTTCGAGTGCTGCAGGTACCGGAGTTTCTTTCGCCGTAGCCTCGAATTTAGGGGTATTCCAGCCAGCCTGATTAAACAAGGCATGACCTGGCAGCAAGGCAACGCCCATCACCACGGCTTCGCGCCAACGGGGATCTTGCGCCGAACTGACATGGGTACGCATGGTCTGTGCGGTTGCTTCGAAATCCCTGCTCTCGCCACGTTGGTAGTGATAACGCAGGAGTGCGAGATGGGCTTCCAAATCCTGTGGCTTGGAACGGACGGCATTCCGGAGCGCGACCAACTCGGGGTCTTCGACCGGGACAGCGGGAGCCGGCTTGGCAGTGGCAGGACGTACATCGGTGCTACTGGCAACATTCACGGCTTTGCCAGGTGCAGTTTTATCCTGATGAATATTTTTCGCATCCTGCAACGATGACAAACTTGCCTGCAAGTCCGCATCATCGGAAATACGACGCGAAACCAGCGGCTCATCTTCTTCCGTTTTGTTCTTGTTGCGACGGAGGAACCAGACCAGACCGCCCAGCAGCAAAAGACCGCCGCTGCCATATAGCACCATCGGATTCATGTACCAGGGATCTTCGACAGTGGTAACCGCCGGTGCAGGTGCCTTGCCATCGACAGCAGGCGCAGCTGCCGGTGCTTTGACTTCGGTCGGCGCAGCCTGCTGTGCAGTTTGCTGTTTCGCCAATTCATCCTGGAGAGCCTTCAGTTGGCTGTCCTTCATGGCAATCAGTTTTTGGGTATCGGTCTGCTGACCTTCCAGATCGGTAACACGGGATTTCAATTCGGTAATTTCGGAGTCACGTACCGCAATGTCCTCACGTGCTTGCGTCAATTCGGCACGCAACTCGGCACCACCGGCAGCCGAGGCACCCGATTGCGCTGCTTTACCTGCAGTAGCTTTACCACTTGGCGGCACAATTTCAAGACGCGCTTTAGGCTTGTTCGTTTTGGCGATGACAGGCTTGGGCTTGGTTTGTTCAACTCTTGGTGCCGGCGCTTCGGCAACTTCCGGAGCAGGCGGTTCTTCGGCCTTGGCTATGGGGTTTTCTGCAACAGCTTCGCTGGGTTGGGGAACCGGTGCACGTTGCGCACGCAAACTGGCAGATTGCTCTGCCACCAGATCGGCAGCTTGCTGGTCGGTCAGTATGCTTGCTTCTTCTCTGCCCGGGATGCGCAGCACCGAGCCGCGTTTGAGTTTGTTGACATTGCCATCGTCAAACGCTTCCGGATTGGCGCGCAACAAGGCCACCATCATCTGCTTGACGGTCACACTGGCGTCAGGGCGAACTTCCTCTGCCACTGACCACAGGGTTTTGCCGCTTGCCACCGGACCATAGGCCCCGGTATTCGCGGGTGGCGCTGGCTCCGGCGTAATCGGTGCGGGCGCCGGCGCTGGCGGAAAATATTCGGATGTTGGTGCGGGAACGGATTCTGCCACGGCCGGCGCAGGTTCTTCTGCAACCATAGGGTTGCTTGATGGCTGGGCAGGTTCGGGCGCCGGTTCGAAAATAAGGGGAGTCGGTTGCTCTGCAACGACCGGAGCTGGTGCCGGTTCTGGCTCAGGTTTCAGCACGATAGGCGGCAAAACCGGTTCTGGCGGCGGCGTGTACTGCTGAGTTGGCGCAACGGCTACCGTGGGCGCCTCCAAAGGCCGAACGATCGCCTTCGCAATATAGGGCGGATCAATCAGGGCGGTATATTCCTTGGTAACGCTACCGCGCCCCCAGTCTGCCTCGATCAGGAAACTCAGGAAGGGCTCAACGAATTTGCCGCTTGAGGTGACCAGTACGACATTCTGGCCGCGCGCATTTTTGCCGACACTGAACGAAAGATTGGCCGTCAGATAAGAGGGCCGGGTGAGACCAACCCGTTCGAAAGCTTCCGGCGAAGCCAAACGGACATTAAGACTGTCCACCTCGCCAGGCATTGCGGCAAAGATAGGGATTTCCGCGACAAGTGGTTGATTCAGGCCGGATTTTACCTGCAACTGGCCGAGGCCCAAGGCCATGACCTGCGAGCTCCCCAAGGCCAATCCCATTGCCAAACTCAGCTTTAAGTATCGGTTATTCACGCCTAACGCTCCCCATCCAGATTCGGTACCGGCACGCCTGCTGCTAATCCAGAGACTCTGCAGGCAGATATATTCCCTATGAAATAACCGTTTACGCGCCTTTTTTCAAGAGCTTTCTGTCAATCAGTAATTCTGCCAGCTGAACTGCGTTCAATGCCGCGCCTTTGCGAATATTGTCCGAAACCACCCAAAGATCGAGGCCACGCGGGTGCGAGATGTCTTCACGGATGCGGCCCACATAGACCGGATCATTGCCCGAAGCATGGGTCACCGGCGTGGGATATGCACCCGCCTTGTGCTCGTCAACCACTTCGACGCCGGGCGCATTTTCCAATAATGCGCGCGCCTGTGCGGCCGTGATCTTGTCCCGTGTTTCGATATGCACCGCTTCCGAGTGGCCGTAAAACACCGGTACCCGCACGACGGTCGCATTCACCTGGATGTCGGGAGCGGACAGAATTTTGCGGGTTTCCCAAACCAGTTTCATTTCTTCGCTGGTGTAACCGTTTTCCAGGAAATCGCCACCGTGGGGAATCACGTTGAACGCGATCTGTACCGGATAAACCTGCGGATTGGGATCCTGGAAACTCAGAATCGCCGCCGTTTGCTTACCCAGCTCTTCCATTGCCTTCTGGCCGGTACCCGAAACGGACTGGTAGGTCGCGATATTGATGCGGGTAATGCCGTAAGCCCGGTGAATTGGCGCCAGCGCCACCATCAGCTGCATGGTCGAGCAATTGGGGTTGGCGATGATGCCGCGTGGAATGCTGCCAAGCGCTTCCGGATTGACCTCGGATACCACGAGAGGCACATCATCATCGCTGCGAAATGCCGAGCTGTTGTCGATCACAATCGCGCCTGCTGCCGCAAACTTCGGCGCATATTCCTTCGAAGTGGAGCCGCCTGCGGAAAACAATGCGATGTCGACTCCGGTCGGATCAAAGGTCGCCAGGTCCTGAACGGTAATCTTGTGATTGCCGAAATCCACCTGCTTGCCTGCAGAACGTTCGCTTGCCAGTGGAATGAGTTTTTTAATCGGAAATTTGCGCTCTTGCAAAACCGACAACATCACCTCGCCTACCGCACCGGTAGCGCCAACAACTGCAACAACGAATTCTTGTGGATTGGTCATGATTTTTCTGCTGGAAATTACTTCGATTCGGGGACTTCAAAGTTTACAGCAAACAGACGGCGCCAGCATGGTGATTGGTTATGGCGAGATATGCAAAACCGTTATAGAAACAAACACCGGTTTCTCAGTTGTTCCAGTTATCGGGAGATTGATTCAATAATCGGGACTTGGCCGTTTCGATCCTGTGAAACGCTGCGAGTCGAACCGATTCGGCGCGAAGAAACTCCGACTGCATTTCCCTGAATTCATCCATCGCGACCTGATCATAAAATTCGTATTTCTGATCCGCCCCGACTCTCCACTTCTGTTTGTTCTTGACCAGCATTTGCAGCATGTCCGAGCCGGTACTGGCGAATCCGTTATTGGCTGCCACAAATCGATCCAATTCATCCTCGATGGCCTTTGTCGCCATTTCCATGCCATTGAAGAAAGCGCCCATTTCCCTGAACGGGAACGCCTCTTCGCTCATGACACTCCTGGCATACGCTGGATATGCCTTCACATCACGCAAATATGTTTGACCAGCAGGAAAAATCTCGCCCGCTGCAGCCACCGCCTTGTCGACGTTGTCCTGATTTCTGAAATAGGTAGCTTGCTGGTTGTAGTGCTCCTGCAGGCGATTGAGCACCATGAAATACTCGATTTCCACGATCAGTCGGTGTTCGAGAACCTGTCTCACTTGCGCAAAGCGTCTGCTTCGCAAGGCATCCGTCGAGTCACCCTGCGCTGCGGTCGCATCGTATTGGCTCAGAACCTTGTCAATAAATGCTGAAACTTCCTCTTTGTTGTGCGGATATTCTGCCTGGAATTTCTCGGCCTGTTGCGGCATGTCCTGAAATGCCTTCATCACTTCATCAATGGATTTTCTTTCTTGCTGGTAGGACGCCAACTGGCCAAACTGGGATAACAGCGCAAGGCCCGCCACGAGGGAAAAAACCAGTCTGTCTACCCCGGCCTTGCGACCGGCAAATCGCCAGAAAAGCCAACCTGCGATATACGCCATTACCAACACGGCAAGAGCAGAACCAATCACACCGCCAAGTCTGTAGCCCGCAGCGCCGGCAGCATCGGTTACCAAAGCATTTCCATGGTTGATACCTAGCGACATAAGACCCGCGAGCACCATGCAAATCGCACACCAGATACCAGCCCAAAGCCCGACAGTGAAATTGCGATTTTCCAGATCGGATGCGCTTGAGCGAGTAGTTTTTATTTTTACCGAACTCCAGGCTTCCATCGGATCGAATACGTTTTTGTCCTCGGACTTGTCTGGTCGATCCTGCATGGCGTTTCCCGAATTTCGATACATGACAAATGGCGCCGCAATAAAATTGGCGCGGAAGAATTACAGCTTCGGCGAAATCTCGCCGACATCGCCGCACTGTGCACGATGACGCAAAGCTTGATCCATCAGCACCAATGCCATCATGGCTTCACAGATCGGAGTTGCACGCAGACCCACGCATGGGTCGTGACGACCAGTCGTGACCACCTCGATCGGGCTGCCGTTGATGTCGACACTCGTGCCCGGTAAACGCAGACTCGAGGTCGGCTTGAAGGCAACGGAACAGGTAATCGCCTGACCGCTGGAGATACCCCCGAGAATTCCGCCGGCGTTGTTGCCAAGAAATCCTTCCGGCGTCATCAAGTCGCGATGCTCGCTGCCTTTCTGCGTCACCGATTCAAAACCGGCACCTATTTCAACGCCTTTGACGGCATTGATACTCATCATGGCAGAGGCCAGTTCGGCATCGAGTTTGCCGTAGATCGGTTCACCCCAACCTGCGGGCACATTGTCAGCCACTACATTGAGGCGCGCGCCGACGGAATCACCCGATTTGCGAACGGCGTCCATGAATTGTTCAAGCTCGGCAATCTGTTCGGCGCATGGCCAGAAAAACGGATTGTCTTCGACTGCATTCCAGTCAAATGCCTTTGGTTTGAAGTCTCCCACCTGGGCGACATAGCCGCGCACATGGATTCCGTATTTTTGCAACAGCCATTTTTTGGCGATCACGGCAGCGGCAACCCGCATCGTGGTCTCGCGTGCCGACGATCGCCCACCGCCGCGGGGATCGCGAATGCCGTATTTCTGCCAATAGGTGTAGTCGGCGTGCCCGGGGCGGAATTGCTGCGCGATATTCGCGTAATCCTTGCTCCGTGCATCGGTATTGCGGATCAGCAAGCCGATCGGGGCGCCGGTGGTTTTGCCTTCAAAAACACCTGAAAGAATTTCAACGGCATCTTCTTCGTGGCGCTGGGAAGTATGGCGGGATTTTCCGGTCGCACGGCGATCAAGATCATGCCTGAATTCTTCCGGCGATATTTCGATACCGGGTGGGCAGCCATCCAACACGCAACCAATCGCGGGTCCATGGCTTTCGCCGAAAGTGGTCAGCACCAAAATGCGACCGATTGAATTCATGCTCATCGGCGTGCGTCTGCCAATGCCTTGATGGCTTCGTGATGGGCTACCAGATCTTCACGCTCCGCGACAAAAATCCCCATCTGGCCGACTTTGAATTCGACCCAGGCGAGTGGCAACTGCGGCAAAAGTTTTACCAAGGCATGTTCGCTCTCACCGACTTCGCAAATCAGGAATCCGTTCTCCGAAAGATGCTCCGGCGCATCACGCAATATTTCCAGCGCCAGGTCCAGGCCATCGTCGCCGGCGCGCAAGCCAAGCTCCGGTTCGTGTGAATACTCCTTGGGCAAGGCATCGGTTTCGGCATGCGTTACATAGGGAGGATTCGTCACGATCAAATCGTAAACCTCGCCTTTAAGGCCGCGGAACAAATCCGAATGCAGGATGCGAACATTCGGTGTTTCCAGACGGTCGACATTTTCCCTGGCCAGGGACATCGCTTCTTCGCTGATGTCGGCGGCATCCACCTGCCAATCGGGATGATAGTGTGCGGTCGCGATCGCGATACAACCCGAGCCGGTACACATGTCCAGCACGCGCTGGATTTCGCGGCCGCCCGCCCAGGGTTCGAAACTGGTTTCGATCAATTCGGCAATCGGCGAACGCGGCACCAGGGCGCGATGGTCGGTTTTGAAGCTCAGGCCGGCAAACCAGGCCTCACCGGTCAGGTAGCAGGCTGGTACGCGCTCATCTATCCGGCGTTGGAACAAGGCCAGCACGCGCTCCTTTTCTTCATGCACCAGTTTGGCCTGGCCATAGGCCGGGCTCAGATCATGCGGCAAATGCAGGGCATGCAGCACAAGTTGCGTGGCTTCATCGAGCGCGTTGTCGTAGCTGTGACCGAAACTCAGGCCGGCCGCGTTGAAACGGCTGGCACCGTAGCGGATGAAATCGATAATCGTGGAAAGTTCCTGGCTCATGGTGCGCTCGCTGTGTGATCGTCGATTATAAGGCAAGCCACGGCGTGCTGGCTTATAATGGCGAGATGAAAATCCAACATCAACGCGGCATCTACAGCAAGTCCATCCTTTACATCATATTGGCCGCATTCGCGGCAGGCTTCGGCCTGTGGGCGGCGCAATACTGGATGGCCAAACCCCAGGGCAAACCGGCGATCGCATTGCAGACCGTCCGACTGTTTTCGCAGGCCCGCGAAATTCCGGATTTTGCCCTGCAATCGGCAGACGGAAAACTCGTGAACAAAGCCTCCCTGAGCAAGCATTGGACGCTGGTATTTCTCGGTTTCACCCATTGCCCGGATGTTTGTCCGACAACGCTGGGCGACATGGCGAAGGCACAGAAAATCTGGCAGACACTGCCCGACTCCACACGACCTCGCCTTTTGTTTGTGTCGGTTGACCCCGAACGTGATACGACGAAAGCCATTGCGGAATACGCCGCATTTTTCCACCCGGACACATTGACCGCGACCGCACAGGAACCTGCACTGGGCAATTTCGCCCAATCGCTTGCCCTGGTTTATGCAAAGGTGCCGATGGAAAACGGTGACTACACGATGGATCATTCATCGACGATTGTCGTACTGGACCCGCAAGGCAACGAGGTAGGCATTATCCGCCCCCCCTTCATGCCGGAAAAAATTGCAGCCGATCTGATTGCGCTTTCGAAAAACGGACCTAACAGCGTGAAAACACCATGAGTCTCGCCGTCTTTCTGCAATACGTGATGCCGCACCGGTTTTTTTCGCGACTTGCCTATTACGTTGCGAGAAACGAATGGCGTCCGTTCAAGAACTGGCTGATCGCGCTGGTCGTCAGAAAGTTCAACGTCAACATGAGCGAGGCCGAAGTCAGCGATCCGCTCAGCTATAAAAGCTTCAACCAGTTCTTTACGCGGGCATTGAAACCCGGTGCACGTATTGCCGATGCCGATCCGGATTCGCTGCTGATTCCCGCCGACGGAAAAATTAGCCAGGTCGGACACATCAAGGATGGCGATATTTTCCAGGCCAAGGGCCACAGCTTTACCGCCGCCGAATTACTGGGTGACGAAGAATCGGCAAAATCCTTCGCCGATGGCTGGTTCGCCAACATCTATCTGTCGCCGCGCGATTACCATCGCGTGCACATGCCGTGGACCGGCACGTTGACGGAAACGGTACACGTGCCTGGGCGTCTGTTCACAGTTGCACCTTGGGGAGTGCAAGCCATTCCGCGCTTGTTTGCCCGCAACGAAAGGCTGGTCTGCCATTTCGATACCGACCACGGACCGATGTGTCTGGTGATGGTCGGTGCTCTTCTGGTTTCCGGCGTCGAGACGGTCTGGAGTGGTGTCGAAATTCCGAAATATGCTTCGCGTATCCAGCGCAAGGATTATCGCGGCAAAAATATCCGTATCGAGCGTTTCGCCGAAATGGCCCGTTTCAATTATGGCTCGACTGTTATTTGCCTGTGGTCGAAGGATGCCGTCAAATTGAATGAATTCGCGACCGAAACACCTACCGTACTTGGCCGCCCGATGGGCAAGGTCATCAACCCGCAATAACAGGGAGATTCACGATGCAGTGTCCGAAATGCAAAGCCAATATGGAAAAAATCAATACTGCGGCCGGTGATGTCGAGCGCTGCACTGCTTGCCAAGGCCTTTGGCTGGATGTGATGGTTCACAGCGACATCCGGAAAATCGCCAAAGAAGTGGATACCGGTGATGCAGCCGAGGGGGCAAAACTGAATGCGACTGACCAGATCAACTGCCCATCCTGCCCCAGCAGCAAATTGATCCGCATGGTGGATCCCATCCAGCCGCATATCTGGTTTGAAAGTTGCCCGACCTGCTACGGCAGATTTTTCGATGCGGGCGAGCTGACCGATTTATCCGAACGCACCCTGAGCGATTTCATCAAGAAATTCTCGGTCGAAGAGAGGCTCTAGGCGTTCATGATGCCCGGCTTGCCAAGCCGGGCATACTGCTTCCAAGCAGCTGCATCGCGCGATGCCTTACACTTCCCGCATGGGCAACCAGAATAATATCCGTATCTTCCAAACCGCCGATCATGAATGCGGTTATTGGCGCGATCGACTCGCACGCGATTTGGTGCTTGATCCAGAAGACGCACGCCTGCCTTCCATGTATGGGCAGGCATTGATGCTCGGCTTTCGCCGTTCCGGCTCGCATATTTATCGACCCAATTGTGCTGGCTGCTCGGCCTGCGTTCCGGTACGTGTGCCTGTCAGCAAATTTCAAGCCAGCCGCAATCAACGCCGTTGCCTGAAGAGAAATGCCGACCTGCAGATATCTGTCACACCGGCGCATCGCAGCGACGAGGTATTCGATTTATATCAGCGTTACCTGAATTTTCGCCATGCTGGTGCCGGCATGGACGACCCTGACACCGAGGATTTCGATAATTTCCTGATCTGCCAATGGAGTCCGACCGTGTTTCTGGAAATTCGGGAAGGGACGACATTGCTGGCGATAGCGGTGACCGATGTTCTGCCGGATTCACTGTCGGCGGTCTACACATTTTTCGATCCCGAACATGCATCGAGAAGCTTGGGCACTTTCGCCATCCTGCAACAGATCGAACACGCGAAACTGCAGCAGAAAAATTTTTTATACCTGGGGTTCTGGCTCGATCAGCACAGGAAAATGGATTACAAACGCAATTTCCAGCCGCTTGAATTTTTGCACGGCAAAAACTGGAAGCGCTTTCAGGAGACCCCGAAGTGAAACAACTTGTATGTACTGCCGGCCTGCTGCTGTTGATTGGCTGTCAAAGCACCGATCCCGATATTCGCGCGATGGCCAAGCCGGATTTTGCCGATGCGGCACCTCCGGCAATCGACAGCCAGACCAGCAGCACTCGCGACATCCGCTTCGCCACTTACAACACCTCACTTTACAGTGACGACGATGGCGGGCTCGTCAGGCGATTGGAAAATGATGATGCCAGTGCAAGAAAGATTGCTGCCGTCATCCAGCACCAACGCCCCGACGTGCTTCTGTTGAACGAATTTGATTACGATGCAAACGGCATGGCGGCCGATATTTTCCTGAAACAATATCTCGGCAAGTCGCAGGACGGGCAAGAAGCGATTTTCTATCCCTATCACTACATTGCTCCGGTCAACACCGGCGTGCAAAGCGGAATGGATCTGGATAACAACGGCAAGATCGGTGGCGATGGCCGGGATCGCGGCAATGATGCTTTCGGCTACGGCTTGCATCCGGGCCAATACGGCATGCTGGTGCTTTCGCAATTCCCGATTGATGTCGACAAGACAAGAACTTTCAGGAATTTGCTCTGGAAAGATTTGCCTGGCGCCATGAAACCAAGAAATCCGGCTACTTCGGAGGATTGGTACAAACCTGCAGATTGGGCACGGCTGCGGCTTTCTTCCAAATCACACTGGGATGTGGCGATTGATACACCCGAGGGCGTTGTGCATTTTCTGGTATCGCACCCAACACCACCGGTGTTCGACGGACCGGAAGATCGCAACGGCGCGCGTAACCACGACGAGATAAAACTCTGGTCCGAATATCTGGATAATAAAAATACGCAATGGTTATGTGACGATAAAAATATCTGTGGCGGCTTGTCGTCCGATGCCCGATTCGTTATCGCCGGCGACATGAATTCAGATCCTGTGGATGGCGATGGCGTACCTGGAACCATGATGCAATTACTGGATCATCCGCGGGTTTCAAAATTCGCAGCACCGCGTAGTGAAGGTGCTGCCATTTCCGCGCAAACAGTTGGCCAGGCAAATTTGAAACATCGTGGCGATGCCTCGGAAGATACCGGCGACTTCGGTCCCAAGGTCGGCAATATGCGACTGGACTATGTTTTGCCTTCGGCCAATATCAAGGTAAAAAGCAGTGGCGTGTTCTGGCTAAAGCCAGGCGATGCAGGCTACCAATGGATGGATGCGAGTGACCATCATATGGTCTGGGTTGATGTCGAACTCTGAATTCTCAGACGCGCGATTCAAACTTTCGCAAAAAAACCAAGCAATCGAACTCGCCACTATTCCTGATGGCGAGTCTGAAATCAGAAGCCGGTTGCCGTGACAGTCGCCGTCACATTGCAGGTAATCGTGCTGCCCGAGGCCATTGACGGCATCGGTATTCCGGCGCCAGTCAAGTTGGCCACCGTGACATTCGCCGGTAAAGGCAAACTGGTCGTGCCGGTGAAGCTCGGGCAGGTTACTGCCGTAATCGTCAAACCGGTAGCGGCGGGGTCTCGCAACAAAGCACCAGTCACGGTGGAGGGGCCGTTATTGCTCACCACGAGTGTATATGTCGTCACTTGACCCGAGGTCAGTGTCGCGGGCAAGACGACACCATTGGTTTTCGTGATCGAAAAATTGGTAATCGGATTTGGGCAGATCGGTAAGCTCGCAAGCGCAGGGCCAGTTGACGTATTGCCGGTTGCAGCATTGGTGGCACCGTTAACGATAAACTCGGTCACCGATGAAGAACCCGTGGTGCCGCCGACTACCACCGACAATACTCGCAGTACCACCGCTGGTAGCGACAAAACCACCGCCACCACCGCCGCCAGGACCTTCGGATTCGGCACCGGTAATCAATTGATTACCACCGTTTCCGCCAGCCGCATTCAAGGTAAGGGCACCGACAGTACCCGACAGGACAATACTTCCGCCGCCACCGCCGCCACCAGGAGCATCATTATGGGCTGGCGTGGAATTGCCGGCCGTCAAACCATTCGCATTGATGGTTCCACCGCCATTGATCGTGTTCGCAATGAGTAACACGATACCGCCGCCTGCAGCTCCCGAGCTACCGGCAGTATTGTTGGCATCGCCAGCACCGCCGCCGCCGCCGAAAAACAATCGGCCAGTGACATCGTTGGTCATCGGTCGGCCACCAAGGCCGCCGCGCTGCCTTCTACTATTGCCACCCCAGGAAGCCGTGCCTGGAGCAACGGTTACTGCATCCTGATTGGCACTGCCGTAGGTATAACCACCCCGACCACCACCACTGGATGTACTCGTGGCAAATCCAGCGCCTTCCAGATTCCAAGCCGCCGTCCAGTTCGCCACCGAGCTACCGGTTCCTGCAAGGCTGGGAATACCGGAACCCGTCCATGCGACACCGTTATTCCCGTTGGCTCCACCGCCGCCGCCGCCATTGTGTGCGTCACCGCCGCCGCCGCCGTTTGCTGGTGCGCCGCGACCATACCGTCCACCCAAGGCGTCATACTGGGTTTGGAAGCCCGCAATACTTTCGCCTTTTTCGCCGCCATCGGCATTGATGCACCGACAAAAAGCGTGACATCAGTGCCAGCCGCCGTTGTTACGTTATCCAGAACCCCGCCGCGAAAGCCCTGGCCGGCGACCGTGATTCCGGCGCCGCCAATGCTGGCCGTGTTTTGCACGAGGGCTGCCACGACACCACCGGTGGTTCCGTTCCATGCCGTTGACGTAATCGAACCAGCGCCCGATACCGTAAGACTGGTGTATTGCGGAACTCGAATCGCCTGGGTGAGGCCATTGGTGTAGGAATATCGAAGGCCTGCGCTGCAATCGGTATTGATCGTCACGGTATTGGCGGCAATCGAAACAATGCTGACCAGCTCGTAACGCCCGGCATTGTTCAATGCAGTCACTGCCCCGTAAGCAGCCGAATTGGTTGTCGTGATGGTGGCGCCTTGTGCTTGGTAGAGCATCAGCACATCGCCGACCGACAGACCGGTCACGCTCGATAGCGGCACGGTACTTCCACCTGCAGTCAGGCCGGCAGTGACGGTGTAGTAAGTATTGATGACGGTATTGGCGGTTGTGACTGTTCCGACGCCGTCCTTGCCTGGCGAATATGCAAAGGCGGGACTCGAGAGCGAAATACCCAAACCCATCAGCAAACCCAGCACTTTTCGTATCGAATTTTTCTCGATATGCGAATTCTCTGCCTTCACACTATTCCCCTCGAGCACGAAAGTATCGGCCTGTAGTGCTTTCATTTTATATAGCAGCCAATCCGTTTGCAGTTAAAGCTTGTGAAAACCAGTTGCGCGGCTCCCAGTGACCAGCGCGATCAGGCAAAACCAAAACCACCGCCCTCGCCGTGGAGCGAAACAATCAGTCGAATCATGCTGGACGGCAACATCAGTTCCAGCTCGATGTTTTTTCCTTCCGAGTTTTTTCCGAGCAGGGTCAATTCGCAAAATGCACCACCGGTATCAATCTCGACACTGATGATATGCGGGCCTTGCGGACCATCGGTCAGATACGGCTTTATGGCCTCGCCCAGAACCTCGATGGCCTGGGGAAACAGAAAAACCGCATACACTTGTGATTCGCCCATGGTCGCCTCAGTCAATAAGTTTGATCGTTAATGCAGACGCCGCAGTGCGGGCTTTTTCACGTGCATGTTCGATGCTGTCTCCACGAGCCAGGCTAACAGCAACCCGACGCTGACCTTCAACACGCGGCTTGCCGAACAGGCGCAATGCAGTATCGGTTTGCGTCAATGCGGCATCGACATTTTCGAAAAATGGCACACCATGCCCCTTCGCAAGAATCGCGCAGGAAGCAGAGAACCCATGCGTGCGTATATTCGGAATTGGCAGACCAAGAATGGCGCGCGCATGCAGGGCGAACTGCGAAATATCCTGCGAAATCAGCGTGACAAGGCCAGTGTCGTGCGGCCTGGGCGAGACTTCGCTAAACCAGACATCATCACCCTTGACGAATAATTCGACGCCGAACAAGCCCCAGCCGCCAAGATCATCGGTAATTTTCTTTGCGATATCGCGGGCACGCTGTATCGCCAGCGGCGACATCGGCTGCGGAGTCCAGCTTTCGCGATAATCACCGTCAATCTGCAAATGTCCTATCGGGTCGCAATAGCTGGTGCCATCGCGATGACGCAAGGTAAGCAGTGTGATTTCGTATTCGAAATCGATGAAGCCTTCCACGATTACCCGCCCCTGCCCGGCGCGCCCGCCGGATTGCGCATATTCCCATGCCCTGTCGATGTCGGCGGCTTGTCGAACCGTACTCTGCCCCTTGCCCGACGAACTCATCACGGGCTTCACGACGCATGGCATGCCGATGGAGGCCACTGCAGCACGGTAATCCTCCAGCGTATCGACAAATTGATAAGGCGATGTCGGCAAGCCAAGTGTTTCAGCAGCAAGCCGGCGAATGCCTTCGCGATCCATCGTCAGCCGTGCGGCACGTGCGGTCGGAATGACGCGAACCAGACCCTCCTGCTCGAGCTCGACGAGGGTCTGGGTATGTATCGCCTCGATTTCCGGTACCACCAGATCCGGTTTCTCATGCGTAATCAGGTCGCGCAAGGCCGCCGGGTCGAGCATGTTCAATGTCACGCAGCGATGTGCCACCTGCATGGCCGGTGCATTGTCGTAGCGATCGGCGGCAATGACTTCAACGCCAAAGCGCTGCAACTCAATGGCGACTTCCTTGCCGAGCTCGCCCGAACCCAGCAATAGTACTTTCGTTGCGTGGCCGGTGAATGGTGTTCCGATGCAGACTGCCTGTGTGCTCATAGAGTTAATTCTTGTCAAATCCACTTTATTGTAGCTTGTTGCAGTTCATCGCATAAGCATAATCTGGCATGCTTGACCGCCCACAATTATCCCGAAATCGATGCGCATTCCGGCTTTCGCCATCTGCCTGTTATTGAGTTTCAATTGCTCCGCCGCGCGCTGGAGCATGCCGGAATATGCCGGAACCAAAACCGATCCCGATCTGGAAGAAATGAGCGGACTTGCCGCTTCGCATTTCCACAAGGACATACTGTGGGTAATCAACGATGGCGGTAATGGCGAAAAATTGATCGCCATGCGAACCGATGCTACGCGTGTTGCGACATTTAACTTGAAAGGCGTGAAAAATACCGATTGGGAAGATCTTTCCAGCTTCAGGCTCAATGGCAAAAATTATCTGCTGATTGGCGACACAGGCGACAACGGGGGTATCCGGAAAACATTGCAGATTCTCGTCTTTGAAGAACCGCGAGAATTGAAAGACGGCCAGACGCTGGAACCTGCCTGGACCTTCGATTTCAAATGGCCCGACGGTGCGCGCGATTGTGAAGCCGTGGTTGTCGATGCAGCCAAAGGCGAAATACTGCTGATATCGAAAAAACGTGTTCCGCCCGAGTTATTCCGTCTGCCGCTACAGCCAACCACCAAGAATGTGGTCGCCCAGAAAATCGGCGAGCTACCCGGCATCGAACAACCCGACAGCAATGAATTGGAAAAGAATCCCGTATACGGCCGTTATCGCTCGCAAGTAACGGCTGCCGATTTGAGCCCGAATGGCCGTGTTCTGATGGTTTTGAATTACCACGCCGTATATTTCTATGTTCGTGAGGACGCCAGATTGCCCTGGTCCAGCGCCCTGTCGGTAAAACCCTATAGTTTTGCTTTTCCCTGGCTGCCGCAGGCCGAGGCGATCACCTTCAATCGTGAAGGCAGCGCTATTTACATAGGCAGCGAACAAAGGCCCGTACCGCTTTTGCGATACCGAATAGTTCCCTAAGCCAATGTTTTAAAAAGAAAACCGGATTTAACCCGGTTTTTTTTCGACTACGCCTTTACTTTTGATATCATTTTGATATCTTAAGTACACCGCAGTCTATCTCTATTGGGGAAAATCATGAAAGAACAAAATGTCAGCTCTATTTCAGGCATTCCGATGTTGCTCGCTTTGCTTCTTGGCCTCGCGGCCTGCGGTATCGGGTTCATGAGCGGAGTCGCCGGTACCAACGGACTCGTGATTGGAGCAAGCCTGTTAGTCGGCTTGGTTTTATTCGTGATGCTGTTCGGCCTGTTCATGGTCGAGCCCAATCAGGCCGCCGTGCTCAGCCTGTTCGGCAAGTACGTCGGAACAGCCAAGGACCAAGGCCTGCGCTGGAACAACCCCTTCTATGCCAAGAAGAAAATATCGCTGCGGGTTCGCAATTTCGAATCCAGCAAACTCAAAGTAAACGATCTCGATGGCAGCCCGATTGAAATCGCTTCCGTCGTTGTCTGGCAGGTAGTGGATTCCGCAGAAGCCGTTTATAACGTTGATGATTACGAAAGCTTCGTGCATATCCAATCAGAATCGGCATTGCGGGCGATGGCGACCAGCTACCCCTACGATCAGCACGAAGACGGAAAAATTTCGCTGCGCAGTCATGCCGCAGAAATTTCCAAGCATCTCAATGAAGAAATCCAGGAGCGTCTGTCCCAAGCAGGTGTCAGCGTGATCGACTCGCGCATCTCGCATCTCGCCTACGCGCCGGAAATCGCCCAGGCCATGCTGCAACGCCAGCAAGCCAGTGCCATCATCGCGGCCCGCACCCGCATCGTCGAAGGCGCCGTCAGCATGGTGGAAATGGCGCTCAGTGAATTGTCGAAACGCAATGTGGTCGATCTGGATCCGGAACGCCGTGCCGCCATGGTCAGCAATTTGCTGGTGGTTCTGTGCGGCGAGCGCGGCACACAACCGATCGTCAATGCCGGCTCGATCTACTAAGCGATGAACGAGAATCTGATTGCCGCCATCATGATTTTCGTGACGACATTGCCGGCCCTCGGAATTGGGCTGGCATGCATCACGAGACGATGGATGCCGAAGCAATTCCTGGTATCGCCCAACAGCCTGCAGATGCAATCCATTCTGGGGCTGGGCATGCTGACACTATCGGTTGGCATGCTTGCATTCGCTGCGGCGGTGTTATTTCTGCCAAAGGACGCCATCAGGCAACTCACGCCCTATTTCGTCGTGATATTGAATATCGATGCCCTGGTGATGGTATTCATGCTCCTGTACAAATCGAAGAAAAGACAGTGAGCGAGAAGAAGGCCTATCCATTGCGCATCAACGCCGAGATTCTCGAGGCAGTACAGCGCTGGTCCGATGACGAATTGCGATCATTGAATGCACAAATCGAATATGTACTCCGCGAGGCTCTTCGTAAAAACGGCCGACTCAAGACAGATGAAAAGCAGGATCCTGCGGGATAACGGCAATCGCTGCTTTACGGTTTTCCACACTAATGAATCGAGGACGATGATGATGGCACATGACCGCTGGGCATATCAGGTAGTGGAACTGGGCAACACGTTTATGGGGCCGCCCAAGGCGGAAGTGATCCAGGAAAAACTCAACCAGATGGGACTGGCAGGCTGGGAACTCGTCAGCATTGTCCAGGCTTTCAAAGTCACTCTGTTTTTCAAACGACCGCTGTGAATGGGTTAAGCTTCGGGCATGAAACGCGAACGGCTTACCTTGATAAACGGCACCGAGATTGAAGCAGTACCGGCGAATCTCGCAAAAGGGCGTGGCAATGAGACACGCCGCCTGCTGGCAACCCACGACTACCTGCTTCGCCGCAAGGCAGATGGGCGTTTTCTCGCGGTATCGACCGACACCCGTTTCCACCTATTGCTGAGAGATGGCAAAACACGCCAACAATGCGAATCCTTTCTGGGCAGCAATGATTTTTCGGAATCTCGAAACATCAAGCAGGTGCAAGCCATGCTCGATTTTTTGGGCATCAGCCAACACTATGGCGATGAACACGATCTGGCATTGATGCCCGAACCCGCGACACTCTCTTTCGCAGGCCATGACCGCTACCAACGTCCATTATGGATGCACGACGAGGCCGGTCAGGCATGGCGAACAATGCAAAGCGCAGCCTTGCAAGATGGCATCAGGCTTGAAGCCATTTCGGGATACCGCGGGCACGCTTATCAATTTGGCATTTTCAAACGAAAAATGGCCCGTGGCCAAAGTGTTCAGGAAATTCTGAGAGTCAATGCTGCGCCTGGATATTCGGAGCATCATACTGGCCGCGCCATCGACATCGGAACACCGAATGAACCGCCGGCCGAAGAAAGCTTTGAAAATACCGCAGCATTTGCCTGGTTGATGGAGCATGCACCGGATTTCGGATTTCGCCTGAGTTACCCGCGCGATAACCGGCACGATATCAACTACGAGCCCTGGCACTGGTACTTTGCCCGATAGTGATTCGAGCCACGGCAGGATTGCGTAACCCGGGCCGAAAATTCAATCCTGCGAACGTTTCACTTTCGGTTTTGCTTCCGCCGCAAAATCGGCAATCCGCCAACAGTACATTGCCGCCAAAGTCCGATATGGCGCCCATTTCTCGCCACGCAAAATCAACTCTTTCGGTGTCGGCATCGCGTCGAGCTTGTCGATTTTCTGGGCCCCTTTTCGCACGCCAAGATCATCGACCGGCAATACATCGGGCCTGCCCAATCGAAACATCAGCATCATCTCGACCGTCCAACGACCGATGCCGCGCACGGCTACCAGTTTTTCGATAATTTCCTCGTTGGCCAGCGAAGCAAATCTGGCGGCACTGGGTATTTCGCCACGCTCTGATCGCGCCGCCAGATCACGCAGGGCGAGAGTCTTGTTGCCGGAGACCCCGCAGGCACGAAGATGCTCGTCCTGGACTTTCGCCAGCGATCTGGCGGTAATTTTTTTCGAGCCGATGGCTTTCTCGACTCTTCCAACAATCGTCGCGGCGGCCTTGCCGGACAATTGCTGATAAAGAATCGAACGCGCCAGCGAATCCACGGTATCGAAATTCTTTTGCCAGCCATCCACTTCCAGCACGCCGATTTTCTCGATCCAGCGCCCCAGTTTTTTATCGCGCTTCGACAGATGAGTCACCGCAGCATGTATATCAAAACCGCGCTCATGCTTTGCCATCATGCATCCCCGTCTCTGAAAAAATTAAGCGCCATCCAGCACCACGCTAGAATCAGGGCCATTCCCCCCATCGGTGCCAATGCGGTACTCGTATGCCAAATCGCGGCCAGGGCCAGACTTCCGGCAAACAGGAATAGCCCGCACAGCATCAAACTGCAGGCAAGTAAATGGGATCTTGAAGCCGACCGGCAAACCAGCACGATCAGGGACAAGCCATGGGCAAACGCGAAATAACTCGCCATCAGCATTCGATCTTGCGAATCCCCTTCCAGACCATGGCTGGCATAGGCCGACATCGCGACCGAGAGAGCACATACCAGTGCGGAAATTGCGGAAAAAAAGCGTTGCCATCCGGTCTTCATTGGAAGTGATTCCTGCTCAAGAATCGGCAATCGCGCGCCTGCGCAACAAACGGCGAAACCCGAGTGCGAAGGAAAACAGGACGACGATTCCCGGCACCAGAAAAATATTGATCAGCTTCAGGCGACTGATTAAATTCTCAATGTCGGTATTCAATTGTCGCTGCACCTGTCGCAGCTCGCTGCGTATCGCCATTTTTTGTTTTTGATAGCGGGTAATCTCGGTTTTTTCCAATGCGTTCGCACCGCCCGTTCCCGCCTGGTTTCTGGCCTGAAGCTGCAGCAACTTCTGGTTTAATGCCTCCAGATCTGATTGCAGCTGATTTTGCTTGTCGTGATAGCGCAACTCGGCGCTGCGCTGGATTTTTTCGATTCTGGCGAACGGCCTCGACGATACCGCACGGGTACGCAGCGATATCAGGTTGGGATCGCCAGCAAGATTGTCCACCAGGTTTATCGCGAAGTCGCCATTATTGGCGATATCGTCGAACACCGGGGATCCGAAAATATTCTGCTCGATGACCCACATCCGGTCTGCCAGCAAATCGGTATCGGTAACGATGATGATCCGGGCAGGTTTTTGACTGGTCATGATCTGGTTCGCCGCTGACTTCTCGGCGAATGCCGATTTCAGTTTGCCGGTAAAGCGGGCAGCGAGGACAAATGCCTCACCGCTAGGCTTGAAATTCCTGCGCAAGGACTCGGGCGCGTTTGCAGCCGATTTCACTGTTTGCGAATCGACCAATTGCGAACTGGTGGAGCTTTGGACAAGAGCTTCGAGTTTCAAAGGCGATTGTTCGGTGGCACTGATCGAACCGGCACTGGAAAAGTTCAGCTTCTCCAAATCGGCTGTGACAACATCTTTCTGGTTCAGATAATCTTTCGACAAACCCAACACTTCCAGATGGTACTGGGGTACCTCGTTCACCGCTCCCACTTGCAAGGCATTTTGACTGTCGAGTACCACCATGCGCGGGTCATATTCCAAGCCCCAGGCCTTGAACAAGGGCCCAAGATCAGAAGCGCTGGATGCAGCCCCGCTATCGGGCAGATAGGCATTCGCGGAATCGGATTCGGCATTCGGATCGATGAAAACCAGCAAATGTCCGCCGCGGAGCACGTATTGATCGATTGCATACAAGGTCGGTTCGGGAATCGCCTTCGGATGAACCAGCATGAGGACATCCACATCCTCATCGATCACGGAAACATCCGGTTGCAATCGGCGCACCTCGTAGCTCTCGGACAGTTTTCTGTCGAAAACCCAGCCGAGGCTGGGCTGTCCCGTCAATGCATTGACGCTCGGGCCGGTCAGCAAGCTGCTTATCACGCCCAGCACGGGCTGTTTGGCAAGATTCAGGCTGCCAATCATTTTTGCCAGATCATATTCAAGAGATGCTTCCTTGTTCGGGTCGATGAATGGCATCAGCAGTGTCTTCTGTTTGCCATTGCTGCCTACCAGACCGAAATAAAAACTTTCTCCGGAATTCCCCACCGGCACGCTTTGCAAACCGCTGGCAGCCGCCTCGTCTTCGGCTTCCGAAAAGGGCTCCGGATCAATCTGCCGGAAAATGATTTTTCCTTTTGATTTTTCGGCAATGCTTTGCAGCAACTCGCTGACACGCTGCGAATAGACCCTGAATTGTGGAAGATCCCTCGCTGCCGTTTCCGAGTAATACAATTTCAGCGTAATCGGCTTGTCTATTTTTTCAATGATCTTCAGCGTGCCGCCGGACAGGGTATGAACCTGTTTGTCCGTCAGATCGAAGGCGACTCCCCTGAACAATTGCGAGCTCGCAAACAAAAGCAGCAGCGTGCCAATCGCCAGCAAGGGCAATGCAAGATAGTTGGCATAGGGCAGTCTGGATAAATTCATTATCAGCCTGCCCTTTTCAAATGGATAATTTGCACCGTGGCCAATAGCCAGGCGACAGCGGTAATCACAAAGAAGGCAAGATCCCTCACCTCGAGGATACCCCTCGTGATTGAACTGTAATGCGTCAGATAACTCATGCCCGAGATGGCGTCTACGACAGGCTGGCTGAATATCGACTGCATCGCAGAGAGCACGATCGAATATCCCGCCAGCAAAGTCAGCAGACAAGCCGACAAAGTCAGGATGAAGGCCATGACCTGGCTACTTGTGGTCGCCGATATTGCGCTTCCGATTGCAAGAAAACCGCCGGCAAGCAACCAGCTGCCGATGTAACTCGCAAGAATGACGCCGTTATCGGGATCCCCCAGCCAGGCAACGGTGACCCACATCGGGAAAGTGAGCAACAAGGCAATACCGACCAGAGTCCAGGCGGCCAGGAATTTTCCCAATACCGCCTGACCTACCGTCAATGGAAGCGTTAGTAGAAGTTCGATGCTCCCGCTTTTTCTTTCTTCGGCCCAGAGGCGCATTGCCAATGCCGGTACAAGCAGCAAATACATCCAGGGGTGGAACAGGAAAAAAGCCTGCAGATCCGCCTGCCCGGTCTGGAAAAAATTTCCAAGATAAAACGTGAATGCGGAAACCATCACCAGGAAAATAACCACGAAAACCGCCGCCAGCGGAGTCGAAAAATAGCTGAGCAACTCGCGGCGATAAACGGTCATGATCGCGCTCATGCTTTTGTCTCCGGCATCGTGATGCTTCGGAAAACCTCGTCAAGGCGACCGCGTTCGATTCGCAAATCGGTAAATGCCACATGGCGATGACGCAAACGTTCGGCAATGGCTTCGTCCGACCGCGACCTGGTCTTGGTGAAAACATACAGTCGACCATCGATCGCATTTTGTTCGAAACCGGTGACGCCCGGCATTCCGTCCAATGCAGCTCGTGCAGCAATGCTATCGGTGACGTGGATGGAAACGGCCCGATCGTATCGCGATCGAGCCAACAATTCGGCCGGCGTGGAATCGGCAAGAATTTTTCCACGGGCGATGATAATGACCCTCGTGCACAAGGCTTCCACTTCTTCGAGAATATGGGTGGATAGCAAAATGGTTCGTTCTTTCGCCAGTTCGCGAATCAGTATTCTGACTTCATGCTTCTGGTTCGGATCCAGGCCATCGGTAGGTTCGTCCAGTATCAGGGCAGATGGCTCGTGCAAAATGGCCGCCGCCAGTCCCACGCGGCGCTTGTAACCTTTGGAAAGGGTTTCGATGGTCTGACCGGCAACTTCCCGCAAGCTCAGTCGATCGAGCGTGATGTTGATGCGGCCCGTCCGCTCCGTTCTACTCATGCCGCGTGCACTTGCCACGAAACGCAAAAATTGTTCGGTGCTTAATTCGCCGTACAGTGGCGCGCCTTCCGGAAGATAGCCGAGACGTGCTTTCGCGGCGATCGAATCACTGACGATGTCATGACCGTAGATGGTCGCGCTGCCGGAGCTCGGCAACAGGAACCCCGAAATCATGCGCATGGTGCTGGATTTTCCCGCACCGTTTGGGCCGAGAAAACCCAACACTTCGCCGGGCTGAGCCTTGAAACTGACAGCATCGACAGCGAGCAAGGGCCCGTAGCGTTTGCTTAGATTATCGGCTTCGATCATTGAATTAGTCTCTGTGCTAGACCGCGCAAGGTCAAGAAACAATGATGAAAAAAAAGCGGGCGCTAGGCCCGCTTTTTCAGGAACATTTACTTGACGGGCCAGTACACTTTGAACTTTGAATCGATTTCGTTCTGCTTGTCGACAGTACCGAGATATTCATCAAATGCACGATCGGTCGGTGTGTAACCGTTTGCGACGGCATAGGCACGTACCATGTCGCGCACCATGACCAGGCTTTGAGCCGAGCCGGTGTAGTCGGTGGTGACGGTCTTGATGGCAGGATAGAAATCGGCTTTCACTGGACCTTCAACGCGAATATCCAGTTTCTCCGTCGCGGCAACGACCGGAGCAGGAGCCGCTTCAGCAGGGGCTTCGCCTTCGGCAGCGGCAGGTGTAGCCGCACTGGCGGAACCGGCTTTACGCACGGGAACCACGATATCGAAAGCATAGGCCGAAGAAGAATATTCGGTCGTGACGATACGCATCGGGCCGGCTGACACCAGACCATTGGCATCCATCACCTTTTTGACCCAACCCATTTGATTGGTCATTGCCACCACAACTTCGTTATTGGCACGCTTGGCTTCCGTCGGAACGACCAACACGTTCTGAGCAGGAACTTCGACCAGGCTGAAGGGTTCGGTATGGGTGGAATAATCATATTTCGGAATGCTGACCAGCAAGGCATTGAGCTTTTGCAGACCGGCTTTCATTTCATCGCCGACATTGCGGTTGACATACATACCAGCGTAACGACCAAACAGATTCCAGCCGTAATCCACCGTATAGGTTTGCGTTACGCGCAGGTTCTTGGTGTTGACGGTGATGTTCTTGCTCTTGGCAACAACGGGTTCGATCGTGAATACCATCGTTTTATTGCTGCCGATGGAATTGGTCTGAAGCTTGTAGACCACTTTCTTGCCTGGATCCTGTTCCGCGAGTGTCCAGCTGCCTGCGCCAACGACTTTTTTGCTGGAATCGTATTTCAGGGTTGCGCCCAGGGCTTTCGGATCGGCACTGATGTCGACTTTCATTTTGTTGTCATAGCTGAGTAACGGGTTCCATTCCTTGAAATGGTGAAAACCGTTGACTACGTCGTATACCGTATTGGCAGGACGATTGGTTTCAATCTCATGCCAAACCACGCGCTTGGCGGGCAGAAACAAGGCAATTACTAAAAACAGCACCACCACCATGGCGGCTGCAATTAAAAACTCAATAATTCGGGTCATTCGTGGGCTCTCCAAGCACGTCCCTGGATCAGGACATCAGCGCCCGCCAGGAACGAGGAGGATATCAGGTCACAGGCCCACTCGTCATCGGGTCTGGAAGCATTACTCTAAATTTGCTTCCTGGAGCTTGTTTATTGTGATGGCCTTGGTTTTTTATACAAGTTTGAGTTCAAAAGCTTTCAATACTGCGCGTGTCCGGTCGCGAACTCCCAGCTTCGAGAGAATATTCGAGACGTGATTTTTAACCGTACCCTCGGCAACACCGAGCGAATTGGCAACTTCCTTGTTCGAAAAACCACCCGCCATCAGCCTTAGAATCTCGGTTTCACGTTCCGTCAGCGGGTCGGGCTGCTCCAGACTGACAAAATCATTATTCATGCCTTCCAGCCCGGAAAGCAGCCTTTGCGTCACGGCCGGCTGCACCAGGGAACCACCCGTCGCGACGGCTTGAATGGCAGTCACCAGCTGGTCCAGTGAAACATCCTTGAGCAAATAGCCCTTTGCACCATATTTGATACCGGCCAATACAAGTTGGTCGTCATCAAAGGTGGTCAGGATGATCGTGGGCGGCAGGGCATCCGCCTTGGACAAGGCCTGAAGTGCATCCAGGCCCGACATCACCGGCATCCGCATATCCATCAAAACCACGTCGGGCTTCACAAGCGGGATCTGCTCGACGGCCTGCTTACCATCACTGGCCTCGGCAACGACTTCGATCCCGTCCGCGAGCTCCAGCAGCGAGCGTACGCCTTGTCGTACCAGGGTTTGATCATCAACCAGAAACACACGGATCATGGGATTTCCTTTGTGGGTAGCGTTGCGGTCAAGCTTAGTCCCTGACCTGCAATATTCATAATATCGAGATGGCCGCCGAATTCGGCAAGTCGTTCGCACATGCCGCGCAAACCATTGCCCTGGGTCAGGCTGACGGCACCACGGCCGTTGTCCCGGGCCGACAATTCGACGTAATTGGGCATTTTTGTCAGTCGCAGCCACAGTTCATCGGCGCCTGAATGGCGAACAGTATTGGTGATGATTTCCTGGGCACAGCGCAGCAATACATGCGCACGATCAGGATCGTCCAGCTGCAGCATTTCCGGCAAATCAAGATGGATTTTGAGTGCCGTGACACCGTCCACCAGACTCAGGAATGCGGTATTGACGTCGATACCACCGTCTTCCCTCATTTCACTCACGGCTTCGCGGACATCGGTTAATAATAATTTGGCAAGCGTATGGCTTTGTTTGACATGATCATGTGCCTTGCCTTCGGTGAGGTGGCCGGCGACTTCAAGATTCAAACTCAGAGCCGTCAGGTGGTGCCCGAGCAAATCATGCAGCTCGCGCGAAATGCGCAAGCGCTCGCTCATGCGCGAACTTTCCGCCAGCAATACGCGGGTCGCGCGCAGCTCTGCATTCAAGCGCCTTTGGTCTTCCCTCGCCTGCGCCTGCTGCTTGGCAACGAAACCCGTAACAAAAGTGAAGCTTGAATAGCCGATATAAATGGCGGTCTGCAATACGGCTGCAATCGGCGTAAAACCCTGGCCCTTGATGAAAACCGGTACCAAGGCCATGTGCTGGACTATCATCCAGACCACGCCGGCAGTGACCGGAACAAGCCAGGGGATAACGCCGGCAACGATCATCAATAAAATTGCGCCAAGCCCCGTACCGGTCAACTGGCTGACCGAAATTGCCGTAATCGTCATGACCACCAGCAAGGCAATGTCATACCAGCGCGGCTTTCTGGCACCAAGATCATGCGTCACCAGCCAATAGGCAAAACCAAAGGCAAAATACGCCACCGTGGAGCCCACCATATCCGGCTTGGAAAGCAGATTTTCTTCGACTTCCGCCACCGGGAAATACCAGCTATTCAGGATGAGGGGTATGCCGACCACCGCCCAGGTAAATAATCCGGCGTATCGCAGCAGCTGGGTGTGGTTCAGTTTATTTAACATATGAACATCATAGGCGTGAATGAGCCAAAACGGGCAGCCCGAAAGTCACGATCGCGATTTTTTGATCTGGCCCTAACTCAAGTTTAACAGTTCAACAAGCATCGCGATTGCGCGCTCCACGTGCGATAATCACCACCCATTGGCGGCTCAGAGCAGCCGTTTTGGAGTTAATCAATGTCCATTATTATCCGCGACGTGCGCGAGCACGAGCTGGATTCTGTTCTAGCCATGAATAATGCAGCAGGTGTTGGCATCTTGCCGATGGATGCGGCCAAAGTGCGTTTCTTCTGGGAAAATGCCGATTATTTCCGCGTCGCCGAAGTCGACGGCCTCATTGCCGGCTTTCTGATTGCCGTCAGCCATGATGCCGCACATGACAGCAGCAATTTTCTGTGGTTTCGGGAACGCTACGAGAAATTCCTTTATATCGACCGCATTGTCATCGCTAGTGCGCGGCGAAGCGTCGGTGTCGGGCGCGTTTTTTACGGCGACGTGCAAAGTTTTGCGGAAGTGCGTTATCCGCATCTTGCAGCAGAAGTCTTCATCGAAAACGATAATCACCCTGCCCTGATTTTCCACGGCAGCTTCGGTTTCCGCGAAGTCGGCCAGCATGTGATGGCACCCGGCAATATTCGCGCCTGCATGCTACTGAAAGATTTGTGCAGTTACCCGTTTGTGCAAACCACCTATGGTGATGCACTTCCAGGCCAGCCATGGCTCGCGGCACGCGCACTGCCGGGCCGTACCAACACCCTTGCAACGGGAACCTGATCGGATGGCAGCACAGATTCCTACACTCACGAAAGGCGGTTGACGCATGGCCGCACAAATTCCTGATTACGAACAAGCCGGTGAATTGAAATTTGGACAGGTAGGCATTGCCAATCTGCGCATTCGCAATCTCGATGTCGAAAAACTCAAGATTGAAATGCAGGAACGTGTCGCGCGCGCACCCAAACTATTCGAACGCGCTGCGGTAATTCTTGATTTTGGCGGTCTTTCGAAATGCCCCGATGCAAAGACCGTGAACGAACTGATCGATTCACTGAAATCGGCCGGCGTTTTACCCATTGCCATTGCCTACGGCACCAGTGCAATCGAGGAATTGTCGGTACAGGTCGGTTTGCCCTTGCTGGCGAAATTCCGTGTTTCCTATGAGAGCCAGACCTCTGCCGATCCCGAACCTCAGGCGAAGAAACCGGCTCGCAAGGCCGAACCGGAAATGGAACGTCCAGCACCTGTTGTCATTCCGGTCAAATCGGAACCCGGCATCATGCACACACAACCGGTTCGCTCCGGACAGCAGATCTACGCACAGAACAAGGACATCACCGTGATGGCAACGGTCGGCGCTGGTGCCGAAGTGATCGCCGACGGTTCAATCCATATTTACGGCGCATTGCGCGGCCGTGCATTGGCCGGCGCAAGCGACAACATGAATGCACGCATTTTCTGCCGTGAATTCCACGCCGAGCTCGTCGCCATTGCCGGGCATTACAAAGTACTGGAAGAAATCCCGAAAAACCTTTTGGGCAAGGCAGTACAGATTTTTTTAGAAAAAGATCAGCTCCGCATAGAGGAGTTGACATGAGGGGGTTACTAAAGATTCAAAGCTCTAAGCCAGACAAGGCGCAAGCGAAAAATAATGACGAGCATATAATTAATATGTAAGGAATTATTTTTCGCTTGCAACGCAGTATGGCGACGAGAATTGGATCTTTAGTGACCCCCGTAAACATAACGGACAGAAAACGGAGAATAACATTGGCTGAAATTATCGTAGTGACCTCGGGCAAAGGTGGCGTCGGAAAGACCACCACCAGTGCAAGCCTTGCATGTGGCCTGGCAAAAGCCGGTAAAAAAACCGCGGTAATCGATTTCGATGTTGGCCTGCGGAATCTTGATTTGATCATGGGTTGCGAACGCCGCGTGGTTTACGATTTCGTGAACGTCGTGCACGGCGAAGCCAATCTGAAACAGGCCCTGATCAAGGACAAGCGTTTCGAAAATCTTTATGTTCTTGCCGCTTCGCAAACACGCGATAAAGATGCGCTGACCAAGGAAGGCGTTGAAAAAGTGTTGAACGATATCGCAGCCGAAGGCTTCGACTTTATCGTCTGCGATTCCCCTGCCGGCATCGAAAAAGGCGCGTTCCTCGCGATGTATTTCGCGGACCGCGCGGTTGTCGTGGTGAATCCGGAAGTTTCATCGGTTCGCGACTCGGACCGCATCCTCGGCTTGCTCGCATCGAAAACGCGGAAAGCAGAAAACGGCGAACGTGTGAAAGAACATTTACTGCTGACACGCTACTCGCCGGAACGCGTCGAGAAAGGCGATATGCTTTCGATCGACGACGTACAGGAAATTCTCGGCTTGAACGTCATCGGCGTCATTCCCGAATCGCCTGAAGTGCTGCAAAGTTCCAACTCCGGCGTACCGGTCATTCTCGACGAAACATCGAATGCCGGCATGGCCTATGTTGATGCGGTTGCGCGGATTCTTGGCGAAGACAAACCCCTTCGTTTTACCACTGTCGAGAAGAAAGGCTTCTTCTCGAAAATGTTTAGGAGCTAAGCGATGGGAATTTTCGATTTTCTTACCCAGCGCAACAAGAACACCGCCAATGTCGCCAAGAGCCGCCTGCGCATCCTGATCGAACAGGAACGCGGACTGCGTGACGCACCGGATTACCTGCCTTTGCTGCAACGCGAGCTGCTGGAAGTCATCCGCAAATACATCAATGTCGATGTGGATGCGGTAAAAGTCGACCTGCACAAGGACGGCGACCATAATCTTTTGGATATCTCGGTCGCATTGCCGGAAAAAGAAGCCTAAGCGACTACTCTATTCCGCCCCGATCCAACGACGGGCGGAAACGCATCACTACTTGCCAGAAAATCGTCTATCAGAACGTGCTGACTCTTGCAGACATTGGTTTTGAAGCACCCCGCATGCTGCTTGCCCACTATCGACTGGATCTGGTCGAAGTGGAAAACGGACAACCCATTCCCGGCAGTTTCTGGGGCGACTGCGAAGCCGGCATTATTGGCCACGTCGTCTATGCACGCCCGGACACACCGGTCCACTCCCTACTGCACGAAGCAGGACATCTGATCGTCCTACCCGAAGAAAAACGAGCGCAAGTGGATACCGATGCCACCGACTCGGTCGCCGAAGAAGATGCGGTTTGCGTGCTTCAGGCAATTCTTGGCGATGCGTTGCCCGGTGTCGGCAGGGAACGCATCTGGGCCGATATGGATGAATGGGGTTACACATTCCGGCTTGGGTCAGCCAAAGCCTATTTTGAAAATGATGCAGAATCGGCTTTCCGGTTCTTGATCGACCGGAAAATAATCGACCACATTCACCAACTTCAATGACGGGCGACAAGACCATGCAATTATCAAGATTATCTGCAACTTACTGCTTGTTGCTTTGCGCAGTCACTGCCTTGCTTTCAAAACCAGCCGTGGCACTGGATGTCGATAGCTATGCCAAGTTTTATGACTTCGGCAGTGCAATGCTTTCGCCGGACGGGAAATACCTGGCCGTAGAACGATACGGTGACATCAGTTCGACGCTGCTCGTCATGGATGCGGAAAGTCAAAAGGTACTGACCGAATTTGCGTTGCCGCCGCATCAATCCGTCTACGCCGCGCGATGGGCTAACAATGACACGCTTGTCTTTGGCCGTACGCAACGTTCAGGAGGACTGGAAACCCCGAAAACCTACGGTGAAGTCATTGCGATGTCTCCCGACGGTAAAAGGACCAAATACCTGTTCGGGGCGATTGGTGATTCCTCGGCACGCGGCAAGCAGCAGGATGCAGGCTGGGCCTGGGTTATCGACACCCTCGAAAATGACAACGACAACATCATCATACTTCGCACCAACTGGGACAATTCCGATCTGCTGAAAACCAAGCCTGCGATCGTCAAGATAAATGTGTATACCGGGAAACGGGATCAGCTCGCCATATCGCCGATCAACAGCCCGACTGCCGTATTCGATCTGGACAGTAAACTCCGCTTTGTCAGCGGGTTGGATGAAAACTATTATCCAGCCAGTTACCGCTTCATAACAAAGACCGGCGAATGGCAGAAAATCCAGACGGGAAATTCTCCGCTGTCTTCATTCGTTCCCTTGCAATTCCTGCCGGGCAACAAGGATTTTCTTGCAAAAATCAGCGAGGCCGGTGAAGCAAGCTGTCTTTACCTGGTGAAAGAAGACAACTCGAGGGAGAAACTGCACTGCGAGGATGGCATCGAGATCAATGGCCTGATGCCTTCTTCGCAACCCGGCTTGCCACTCGCCATTATCAGTGATTCGACCAACCCAAAAATTGTAATGCTCAGTGGCGACACCGATGATAGCCGCCTCTACGAAGGGATTTCCAAATCCTTCCCGGGTGAAATAGTTTATTTCAACGATTACAGCAGCGACGGCAAAAGAATATTGTTCAATGTTTCCGGTGACGGCAAACCAAATCGCTACTACCTCTACGATCGACAATCCAATACCTCGAGACTGGTGCTGAACAGCAATGCCGCGATTGATTCCACTCTTTCCGGCAACAGTACCGGCTTCAGCTTCCAGGCAAGGGATGGACTGACTATTCATGGGGTACTTACGCTTCCGAAGCAGTACATTAAAGGCAAGACGCCGATGGTCGTCATGCCGCATGGCGGCCCCATCGGCATTTCCGACAGCTGGTATTTCAATAACGAAGTGCAATGGCTGGCTGCCAACGGCTATGCCGTATTGAGAGTCAATTTTCGCGGGTCCGGCGGCTATGGCGAAGCCTTCATGCGAAAAGGCTTCCGAACCTGGGGAACCGATATCCAGCACGACATTATCGATGCGACCCATTACGTAATCAGTACCGGCACAGTCGATAAAAACAGGATTTGCATTGCAGGTGGAAGTTTCGGCGCCTATTCGGCACTGATGAGCACCATCCTCGCACCCGATACATTTCGTTGCGCGATCGGATACGCAGGTGTTTATGATTTAAGCCTGATGCTGAAACAGGGTGATATTCCCGACACCCTGAGTGGTCTCCGCTATCTGGACCTGGTACTCGGCAAAGACCGGGATGTTCTCGCGGCACAATCTCCGGTCGCAAGGGCGGCAGAACTCAAGAGTCCCGTGCTGTTGATCCATGGATCCGAAGATTTCCGCACGCCTCTGCCGCAAGCTATGCGACTGGAGAAAGCACTGAAAAATGCAGGCAACCCACCCGAGATGCTGATTGTGCAGAATGAGGGACACGGATTCTCGCGCTTGAAAAATCGTTCGCGATATTTGATGGCAATGAAACTGTTTCTCGACAAATACATCGGGCCGGGCACCGCAACCGGAAAATAACCAACGCCATAGCTGGAGCACTTGCCTTGGCTGGATTTCGGGTCTAGCCTGAGCCAGCTGTTTTAATGTCGCCTTACTTCGTCATACCCGCCCGGAGACTTTCATGAACCATAAACGCGCCCTTCTTGCGCTCAGCATTTCCGCAGCCGTGCTGAGTTTCAGCGCCTGCAAGACACAAACCAATCCGACCGCCAGCAGCGATCATGCCAATGAAACTGCCGACGAATTCGTCGCACGAGTCAATGCCGAAATGCGCAATGATTATATTGAAGCTTCGGCAGCGCAGTGGTTGTCGGAAACCAATATCACCGACGATTCGCAACTGCTGGCATCGAAAGCAAATGAACGCAATCTGACAAAACTCGGGCAATATGCCGAAGAAGCAAAACGTTTCGAGGGACAGAAGCTTTCCCCGGAAACCGCCCGCGCCCTGCAATTATTGAAACTCGGCATTACCGTTCCGCCACCGAAAGATCCAAAACTGCTGGCAGAACTTACCGAAGTCGGCACCAAGCTTAACGGCGAATATGGCGAAGGCAAATATTGCAAGGATCCGAAAAACCCTTCTTCCTGCAAGGACATCGGACAGATCGAGGACATTCTTGCGAACAGCAACAGTACTTATGAAGACCAGCTCGATGCCTGGCAAGGCTGGCATACGATTTCGGTAAAAATGCGTCCGCAATACCAGCGTTTCGTCGAGTTGAACAATATTGGTGCCAAGGATCAGGGCTTCGCCAATACCGGCGAATTGTGGCGCAGTGGCTACGACATGAAACCGGCCGAATTCCAGGCGGAAACCGACCGTCTTTGGGGTCAGGTCAAACCACTCTACGACCAGCTTCAGTGCTACACGAAAAACAAACTGGTTGAAAAATATGGCGCAGACAAGGGACAGGTCAAGGGCATGATTCCCGCCCACCTGACCGGCAATCTCTGGCAACAGGATTGGGGTAATTTGTGGCCGCTGTTGCAGCCTTACAGCAATGTACCGAAACTGGACATCACTTCCGCACTGCAAAAACAACGCAACGATAAATATGTCAGCCTGGTCGGCGAATTCGTGAAGGCAAACAGTCGTCAGCCAACCGCAGAAGAAGGTGTTGAAATCGGACGCGCTGCCGATCTTGCGCAGGCAAAAGCGATGGTCGCCGAAGCCGAAGGTTTTTACGTAAGCCTGGGCATGCCCAAGCTGCCGGAATCGTTCTGGGAAAAAACACAATTCGTGCAACCGCGTGATCGCGATGTCGTTTGCCACGCCAGCGCCTGGCCAATGACGATGGACGGCGAAGTGCGCATCAAAATGTGCATCAAGCCGGATGAAGATTCGTACACCACGATTTACCACGAACTTGGCCACATCTATTACTACCTGGCCTATCAAAAATCGCCAGCGCTGTTCCAGAATGGCGCCAACGACGGTTTCCATGAAGCCATCGGCGACACCATCGTGCTGTCGATGACTCCCGAGTACCTCAATTCCAAAGGCCTCGTCGACAAGCCTACCGTAAGCCAGGAAGCCACCATCAATGCACAAATGCGCATGGCATTGGCCAAGGTCTCCTTCCTGCCATTTGGTCTCATGATCGATCGCTGGCGCTGGGGAGTATTCGATGGTTCGATCAAACCGGAAAACTACAACAAAGCCTGGTGGGACCTGAAAGCGAAATACCAGGGCGTTGCTCCAGCCACGCCGCGCGGTGAAGAATTCTTCGATGCCGGCGCGAAATACCATGTGCCGGGCAATACGCCGTACACGCGTTATTTCATGGCCGATATCCTGCAATTCCAGTTCTACAAATCGCTGTGCGATGCCTCGGGCTTCAAGGGTCCCTTGTATCAATGCAGCTTCGCCAACAACCCGGAAGCCGGCAAGCGCTACTGGAACATGCTCGGCAAAGGCGCAAGCCAGCCATGGCAGTTGACGATGAAAGAACTGACTGGCGGCGAAAAAATGGATGCCAGCGCGGTACTGGAATACTTCGCTCCACTGAACACCTGGTTGCAGGAACAAAACAAGGGCAAGGAATGCGGTTGGAAATAAGCACCACTTCATGAACAGCACACAAAAAACGGTCAGGATTTCCTGACCGTTTTTTTATGGAGTCCATCGAACATGCCAACCATCATTTCCCATGTCGCCGTTCCGCTTGCGCTTGGCTTCGGCCTTGGCAAACGGAAAATATCCGAACACCTGCTTTGTGCGGGTGTATTGGCTTCCGTTCTTCCAGACGCCGACGTGATCGGCTTCAAATTCGGCATTCAATATGCCTCGCAATTCGGCCATCGCGGTTTCAGCCATTCGCTCTGCTTCGCCATTGTGCTTGGCTTGATTGCCGCAATCATGCACAGGAAGCTCGATAGTTCGCGCATGGCGGCCTTTCTGTTCGTCAGCCTTTGTACTGCCTCCCACGGCTTGCTCGATGCACTCACCGACGGCGGCCTGGGCATCGCCCTGTTCTGGCCATTCGATAACACCCGTTATTTTTTCCCGTGGACCGGCATCGAGGTTTCTGCGATAGGCCGGGGCTTTTTCTCGATGCGCAGCCTGTCGGTATTGGTATCGGAATTCAGGTGGATCTGGTGTCCCGCGATACTGCTTTGCAGTATCTTGTACTTCTTCAATCGCGGACGGAAAACAACAGCATGATCTCAATCCGACAAGCCGGCATCGATGATCTCGATGCGCTCGAAGCATTATTTTCCGGCTATCTTGCGTTCTATGAGCGCAAGCATGAAGTTGCCGCGATACGGCAATTTCTCCGTGAGCGAATCGGCAATAAACAATCCATCATTTTTATCGCAAGCGCCGGGAATAAAGCCGTCGGTTTTACCCAACTCTACCCCGCTTTCGCCAGCCTCAGTTTGAAACCAAGCTGGATATTGAACGATTTGTTTGTCGTTCCGGATGCCCGTGGCCATGGCGTTGCCGAGTCGTTGATGGCGGCAGCCCGGCAATTGGCAACGGAAACCGATGCCTGCGAAATATTCCTGCAAACCGCCCGTAGCAACCGCAAGGCACAGGCTCTCTACGAGAAACTGCATTACCAGCGTGATGACGAGTTTCTGGTTTACACTCTCGCCATTCCAGCGCCGTGAACGCCATGCAAGAACTTCTTTCCAGCAAAAATCTAGAATCGCAAAGCCTGACTTTGGCTACCGCATTACCGGCCGTTTTCTATACCGATGCCCGCATGCCGGAACTCGATGCAAAAGCGGTGTTCGCCCGCAGCTGGCAATGGGTCTGCCACCAATCGCAGATTGCCGATGCCGGCGATTACATCGTCACCTCGATTGCCGGTTTGCCCCTGATTATCCTGAGAGCCGTCGATGGCAGCATCAAGGCTTTTCATAATGTCTGCCGTCATCGCGCCGGACCGATTGCCACCTGCGATGCCAAACAGGCGAAAGTTTTACGCTGCAAATATCACGGTTGGACTTACGGTCTGGATGGGGTATTGCGCAGTGCGCCTGAAATGAACAACACGGAAAACTTTATCCTTTCCGATGTCAAATTGCCGGAAGCAAAAGTGAGGGTCTGGCAAGGCTTGGTATTCGTCGCCACCGACGACGCACCGGAATTCGATAGCGTCGTAAAAGGTATCGATGAACGCCTGGGCAAGCAATCACTGACGGATTACGTGTTCCATCATCGTGTCGCCTACAACGTCAATTGCAACTGGAAAGTCTATGTCGACAATTATCTGGAAGGCTATCACGTGCCACATATCCATCCTGGCCTGAACAGCCTGCTGGACTACCGTACCTATATCACCGAAACCGCCGAATGGTATTCGTATCAATTCAGTCCGCTGGAAAGTGCAGATGAACTCTACGGTTCAGGCGATGCGCTGTATTACTTCATCTACCCCAATACCATGCTGAACATCCTGCCTGGAAGATTGCAAACGAATCGTGTCATCCCCGTGGGGATTGATAAATGCCGCGTTGAATTCGACTACTACTATCAGAAAGAAGATGGCGAAAAAGCACAGCGTCGCCGCGCAAGCGACGTTGCATTCAGTGACGAAGTACAGAAGGAAGACGTCGATATTTGCGAGTCGGTGCAAATCGGTCTGTCATCGGGATCGTATGTCGCAGGACGGCTGAATCCTTTGCGCGAAAACGCCGTGCATCATTTCCACGAATTGCTGCGAAGTGCCTATTCGAAAACAAAATAGGAATGCGAGTCCCTGATCACATTTGATCTTCAGGCTCGTAATTCTCTGCATGTGTTGATGCTTGTGGCAGCTTGTCGGTATGTGCCAGGTACCAAAGCCACAAACCATAAGCCACCAGACTGAAGGCGCCAGCCGCAAGGGCGAGATGCAGTCCGTTATCGCTGAGCGCCGGCGACAATACACCGGCGATCAAGGCATTGGACAGCAGCCCGACAAACGCCTGCATCGACGATGCACTACCGCGCTGGTTTGGATACATATCCAGAATCGCAATCGTCAAAATAGGGAATACCAGGGCAACACCGAACGCGCTTAATACCGTCGGTATCACGGCCCAGGGCAATGAAATATCGGTGACAAAAAAATTATAGGGAATATTGAAGGCGGCCGATATTCCACAAAAAAGAAAACCGATATTCGCCAGTCGCACACCGGACATTTTTCCTGCCGCACGTCCGCTGAAAAATGCACCAATAACCATGCCGGCAATCGTCGGCACGAAAAAATAGCCGAATTGTTGTTCGTTCAGCTTCAACATATCCAGCACAAAGGCCGGTGCCGAGGTAATGTAAATGAACAAGGCGCCAAAGTTCGCAGTACCGGCAAGAGCCAGCAGTCTAAAACGGCGATTGATAATGATGCTTTTGTAAACCGTGCTCAGAGCTTTGACATTCAAGGGCAAGCGTTTTTCAACCGGATGACTTTCCGGCAAAACAAACGCCGTCGCCAATAACAAGATCAGACTGAAGCAAGACAAGAACCAGAAAATCGACTGCCAATTACTCCAGCCCAGAATCCAGCCACCGATAATCGGCGCAATCGCCGGAGCAACGCCGAAAATCATCGAGATATTGCTCATCAGGCGCTGGGCATCATCACCATCCAATGCATCTCGCACGATGGCCCGGCCGACAATCAAGCCGACGCCTGCCGATAAACCCTGGATAATCCTGAAGACCAGCATCTGCGTCATCGAGGTGGACAATGCGCAGCCCACCGAAGCCAAGGTAAAGATCGCGATACCGGCAAGAATGACCGGCTTCCGACCGAGCGCATCCGACAATGGCCCGTGAAACAAGGACATTGCGGCATATCCCAGCAAATACATGCTGATGGTTTGCTGCATCGCCACCTTGTCCACCTGCAGCGCATTTTCCATCACCGCAAACGCCGGAAAAATGGTATCGATGGAAAACGGTCCGAGCATCGCCAAAGCGCCTAGAATCAAGGCCAATCTTCTGCGCGAAATGCTCAAATGCTCGATAATCATTGCTTGAGTTTACCAGCTCGTGCCCCATATCTCTAAAAACACAGACGTGCCCTGATGAGTGCAATACCCGAAAATAATCCGGAAATCGCGTCGAACAATGCGTTCAAGGAACGCAGCGTTACGATGGTGCTTAAAAGCCTTCTACCCTTCCTGAAACCCTATTCGCTGCGGATAGGACTGGCACTGCTTTGCCTGGTCATCGCCAAGCTGGCAAACCTCAGCCTGCCTTGGGTGATGAAACATATCGTCGACAATATGAATGTCGAAAAGAACCTGCTGGCCTTGCCGGTTGCGCTCTTGCTCTCTTATGGTCTAGCCAGAATTTCGATCACGATATTCACCGAACTTCGGCAAATAGTTTTTGCGCGCGTGATGGCACGCAGCGCACGAACCGTGATGCTGCAAGTATTCCGCCACCTGCATCATCTTTCTTTGCGCTTCCATCTGAATCGCAAGACCGGCGGCGTCTCCCGCGATGTCGAACGTGGTGGCAGCGCCATTTCCGATTTACTGGACTGGACGCTCTACACGATCTTCCCCACCATTCTCGAAGTGGCAATGGTCACTACGGTACTGGTCATCGCCTACGATGTCGGTTTTGCATTTATCACGCTGGGAACCCTGGTTGCCTATATCACCTGGACGATTAAAGTCACCGAATGGCGTACGCGTTATTACCGCGCCGCGATGGAAGCCGACACACAGGCCAGTTCCCGCGCCGTCGACTCATTGTTGAATTTCGAAACCGTCAAATATTTCAACAATGAAAAGCTCGAAGCCGATCGCTACGATGTCAGCCTGAAAAACATGGAAGAAGCCACCGTCAAGAGTCTGAAAACACTTGCGGTATTGAATGTCGGCCAAAGCCTGATCATTTCGCTCGGCGTGACGGCCATGATGTGGCGGGCTGCGCTGGGTGTCGTCAACGGCACAATGACCATTGGCGATCTTGTGTTGGTGAATGCTTACCTGCTGCAATTATCGGCACCGCTGAATTACCTGGGCATGATGTACCGCGAAGTAAAACAGGCACTGACCAATATCGACCGCCTGTTTGGTTTGCTCGATGAAGACCAGGAAGTAAAGGACAATCCAGGCGCAAAGCCACTGGATACTCGCCAGGCAAGCGTAGAGTTCGACAATGTCCGGTTCTCCTATGATCCGCGTCGCGAGATCCTGCACGGCATCAGTTTCAAGATTGCCCCCGGAAAAACATTGGCGGTTGTCGGCCATTCCGGCAGTGGCAAATCAACGCTGTCGCGATTGCTATATCGTTTCTATGATGTCAACGAAGGGGCAATTCGCATCAATGGCATGGATATTCGTGACCTGACCCAGGATTCGGTGCGTGCCTGCATCGGGATCGTGCCTCAGGATACCGTCTTGTTTAACGATGATATCCGCTACAACATTCGTTACGGCAAACCCAGTGCCAGTGATGAAGAGGTTGAGTCGGCAGCCAAGGCGGCTCAGTTACACAGATTCATCACCCACCTGCCGGACGGCTATGAAAGTCCGGTCGGCGAACGTGGATTGAAATTATCCGGCGGTGAAAAGCAGCGCGTGGCGATTGCCCGTGCCTTATTGAAAAATCCGCCGATCATGATTTTCGACGAAGCCACGTCGGCCCTGGATTCCGCCAGCGAGCGTGCGATTCAAACCGAACTGGATCGAATCGCGATTGGCCGGACCACCTTGATGATCGCCCACCGTCTTTCGACCATCATGGATGCCGATGAAATTATCGTGCTCGATGCCGGAAAAATCATCGAACGCGGCACTCATTCGGACCTACTGGCGGCAAACAGCCACTACGCGTCCATGTGGGCCCTGCAACAGCAGCAGGAAGAAGTCGCCGTTTGATGCGGTCATTCTATTTTTTTGCCGATTGAGCCAGACGGCACATATTTTTCATCCTGAAAAAAAGCCCCGCAATGCGGGGCTTTTCGTAAAACATTCACTGCGAACAATCAGTCGCCCATTTGCTTTTGCAAATGCTCCCAACGCTCTTGCGCATCCAAGGTGCGTTCGGCGGTGAGACGGGCTTCCAGTCGTTCCAGACCGATTTCTTCTCCGGTATCCACGCAATAGCCGTAGGTGCCGTCGTCAACACGTTTCAAGGTGCTGTCGATCTTGTTGATCAATTTGCGATAACGGTCACGGGTACGCAGTTCCAGCGAATTTTCCGTTTCGCGAGTGGCGCGTTCGGCTTCATCACCAACATCACGCACTTCTTCTTTCAGGTTTTCGATGGTCTGCTTGGACTCTTCAATCAAATCGTTTTTCCATTGCAGCAGGCGCTGACGGAAATATTCGATTTGCGAAGGGTTCATGTACTCTTCTTTATGCGAAGGTTTGTAACCGGGAGGCAAATTCACGCGCTCGATGGCGGTTGCCAGCTTCATGCGCTCCTGGCGTGGCTTGGTAGGTTTTACATAGCCTGCACGCACGCCGGCATCGCGTTTCGGCACTGGCAATGGAACTACAACGGGGGCGGCGGCTGGCGTTTTGCCTTTGCCGGACGATTTGGCAGCAGGAGCTGCCGTTTTTTCTGTTTGTTTGGCAGCTGGAATAATCACTTCAACCTTTTTAGCTTCAACTTTCTTGACCGGTGCTGGTGCGGGCTTTGCAGCCGGTTTCGCGACCACTTTCTTGGCAACCGGAGCGGGCGCAACTTTCTTCGCAGGAGCCGGTTTGGCTGCAGGCTTGGAAGCTTTGACAACGGGTTTGGCAGCCGGCTTCGACGCCTTCTTGGCGGGTTTGGCGACTACTTTTTTGGCTGGCGCTTTCTTGGGCGCCGGCTTGGCAACTTTTTTAACCGGCTTCGCAGCGGGTTTCTTGGCGGGAGCTGCTTTCTTTACCGGCTTTTTGGCAACTACCGGCTTTTTGACCGGTGGTTTAGCGGCAGGCTTTTTAGCGGGTTTGGCAGCGGATTTCGCTTTCACCGGCTTCGCAGCAGGTTTGGCGGCTTTTTTGGGGGCTGGTTTAGCAGCTTTCTTTACGATTTTTTTAGCGGCCACGGGGGCAATTCCTCTCATTCCTTGAGCCATAAAAGGCGGCGTGTTATAGCCTAGTACTCAGTTCACATCAACCTTAAACTACGCCACATGATTCTACAATTACCTAAAAGCTTCATACTGGTTCTACTTCGTGGCTATAAGTTGTTGATTAGTCCACTATTAGGCCAACGCTGCAGGTTCTATCCTAGCTGTTCTAGCTATACCATGGAAGCGGTCGAAAAGTTCGGCGCATGGCGTGGATGCTACCTCGGTGCGCGAAGGATTTTACGCTGTCATCCCTTCCATCCCGGAGGGAATGATCCAGTCCCCGAACATTTCAATTGCAGGCACCGTCATGAGTAATTTATTGATCCAGAACGCACGCATGGTGAACGAGGGCCGCGAATTCAACGGCGACTTGAGAATTCGCGATCAACGCATTGCAGCCATCGCGCCGCATCTTTTCCCGCGCTCGGATGAGAAAGTACTCGATATAAAAGGCCGCTGGCTTTTTCCCGGCGTCATCGACGCACAGGTGCATTTCCGCGAGCCCGGCTTTGAGTACAAGGGCGACTTGAGCACCGAGCCTGCTGCAGCCGTTGCGGGTGGCGTTACCAGCTATCTGGAAATGCCCAACACGAAACCACCGGTACTCGACAATGAGGCGCTCGAAGACAAATACCATCGCGCAAGCGGCCGCTCACGTGCCAACTTCGGCTTTTATTTCGGCACCAGCAACGACAATCTCGAAGCGATCAAACGGATTGACCCGAAAACAACGCCTGGACTGAAGATTTTCATGGGCGCATCGACCGGCAATATGCTGGTGGACGACCCCGACATTCTCAATGCCATTTTTTCGCATACACCGGTGCCCATCATCACGCATTGCGAAGATACGCCGATGATCGAGGCCGAGATGGCGAAGGCCCGCGCCATTTACGGCGACGATATCCCGGTCGACCTGCACGGTGAAATCCGTTCGCGCGAAGCCTGCATAAAATCCACGCGGCTTGCGATTTCACTCGCGAAAAAGCACAGCACGCCTTTGCACGTTTTGCATATCAGTACCGCCGAAGAACTGGAATTATTCTCACCGGGCCCCGTGACGGGCAAGCTGATTACCGCGGAAACCTGCGTGCATTTCCTGCATTTTGCGCGCAACGATTATTTTCGCCTCGGCAACTTCATCAAATGCAATCCGGCGATCAAGGAAGCCAGCGATCGCGAAGCCATCTTGCGCGCCATTGCTGATGACAGAGTCGATGTGCTCGCCACCGACCACGCACCGCATACGCTGGAAGAAAAACAGCTGCCTTACATCAAGGCACCTTCGGGCTTGCCCCTGGTGCAGGACTTTCTGGTGGTCGCGTTGCAAAAAGTACGGGATGGCCACTTCAGCCTACCGCACCTGATCCAGAAAATTTGTCACAACCCTGCCCTGCGATTCGGCATCCAGGAGCGCGGTTTTTTGCGAGAAGGTTTTTTTGCGGATCTGGTTATCGTCGAACCGAATGCCGGTACACAGATCACGCGCGAAAAAGTCATGAGCAAATGCGGCTGGTCGCCGTTTGAAGGTGAGCGTTTCGACGCGAAAGTCGCCGCCACCTTCGTCAACGGCGAACTTGCCTACGATGGCGCCCGATTGGTTGGCGCCCCTCTGGGACAGCGCCTGCGATTTTCAAGATGAAAAAATTGTTTTTGCTGGCACTTGTCGCAGGCCTGACGGCCTGTGCAGGCAACAAGGAAACCAAGCCCCTCCCGCCGCCCGTATCAATTGAACTGCCAGACAATGCGATACAAGGCGGCATGGTGATGGGCCGTGTGCCGTCCGGGGCCATCGTCATGATGAGCGATGAAAACCCGACTCCCGATGCCATCAATACCGAACTGAAAGTAGCCGACAACGGGCGTATTGTCTTCGGTATCGGTCGCGACGAAACACGGGCGAAAATTTTGGATATTCGCTTGGGCAACGGCGACACCATCCGAAAAAAAATAAATATCACGACGCGTCAATTCGATATCGAAAATATCAATGGCGTGCCGGAAAATACCGTGAATCCACCGCCGGATATTGCCGCACGAATAGAACGCGAACAGGCCGAAGTGGTTTCTGCAAGACTTCGCAACGATAGCCGACGGGATTTCGATACCGCTTTTATCTGGCCACTCGAAGGCCGTGTCAGCGGAGTTTACGGCAGCCAGCGAATTTACAACGGCACACCAAAGTCCTGGCACTCTGGCCTCGATGTGGCTGCCGCGCAAGGCACGCCAGTGATGGCTCCTGCGGCTGGTATCATCACTTTCGCGAAACCGGATTTATACCTTACCGGCGGCACGATATTGATCGACCACGGCATGGGCATCAGCTCGAATTTCCTGCACTTGTCGCGACTCGATGTAAAAGTCGGCGACCGCGTCGAACAAGGCCAGGTGATTGGTCTTGTCGGTGCTACCGGGCGCGCTACTGGCCCGCATATGCATTGGGGCATGAACTGGCTGAAGGTAAGGATTGATCCGCAATTGCTCGTGCCTGCAAAGCCCTGATATTTCCGTAGGAGCGTCCTTTAGGCGCGATAAATCACGCAAGACCTGTCGCGCCTAAAGGACGCTCCTACGGACGACTCAGGCTTTCGGCGGATTGCTCAACAATTTCAGCACCATCAGGATTACGGCGCCGGCACCGAGCAGCAATACCGACCATAAAAGAATGCTGCGCCAATCGGTAGGTGCCTTGCCCAGCTCTTTCATGTTGGCGATGACTTTCGTCGCTTTACCAAGACCGACCTCTTCAGGTTTCCAGTCCTGTCCGCGGTTCTGCCTGACCTGGCTAATGAGCACATCAAGCGGATACTGGTCACGCTGCGCCGTCATGCTGCCTGCGGCGACGACATAAGGTCCTGCGCCATGCGTCAGCAAAAGAAAAACTTCCGGCCGATACGAGAATTTCAATACCGGCGGTTCCTGGATATCGGTGCCAGTCTCGATTCGCCAATACCGCACGCGCCCTGACTGCAGATTGCTCGGATCATTATCCAGCGAGACTCCGGCAGCTCGCAGGCGGAATACTGTCAGACTGCTTTGCGGTTGCCAGTAATCGAGCTCGTTCTGGCGTGCCGAGATGGAAAACTGTGCGATGGAATTGGTGTTTTTCAATTCGACATTCAATTGCTCGGGCGAAATGCGGGCAGGCAATTCATAGACAAAGCCGCGCCCGTCTTTTTTGAGGTAACTCGCCTGCATCCATTGCAATGGCGGTGAACGGACAATGCCATAAGGTCTCTGCTTGACCTTGAAGCCTTTTATTTGAAGGCCGACTGGCGCATCAAGACTTTGCACACGCAAGTATTTCGCACTGCGTCCGGGCAATTCGATCTGCAGGCGCTGCAGACGTTGGCCATCCTGCTGCAACGAGACAATCGAAGCGGTTTGCAATGATTGCCATTGCTGCAAATCGTCACTGGCGAGAACCGCGAGTTGCGCATTGAAGTCGCCGGCATTATCGGACAATTCGACTTGCAGGGCTTCGATACCCTGATCATCGGAATCAAGATCAATGATCCAGTCATGGGAATCGCCAACGGAAGCCTGCTGTGCGAAATTTGCGTCCAGACTCAAATCACCTTCTGCACTGCGTTGAACATGCAACCTGAGCTGCTCCGGATTCTGACTCGCTTCTTTCGGCAAGGGAAATGCCCTTGCCTGAACCCAGCTTGCCGGCATGGGGCTGTAGGAAGCCGGCATCGGGCCAAACGGCAATGCTTCACCGGCAGCATTGAACGCAGACAAATCAGACAAATCATTTTTTTGAATGATCCGGTAAATCTCTTCATTCAATTTGATGGCATAGGCACCCTCGCCTTGCGCATTGACCGGCCATTGCTGCGCATAGTCCGAAGGCGTGGAAGCTGCTGCTGTCGTAGTCGTCAACAACAGGCCGAATATCAGGCATCGAAGTTTCATGCAGTCTCCTTTTGTTTCGGCGGTTGCGGCGCGAAATAGCCGACAACGACAAGCAACAGACCCACCGCCAGGCACGACACGATGCCGGGGATATTGCCCATATAAGTGCGATCCACCAATACCAGCTTTCCTAAAACGATCAGCATCAACAGACCGCCGCCCATCCACTGCTTGCGATCACCGCGGGTCGAACCGAGTATCAGGCCGGCGACGCCCAGCAAACTCCAGACGATGGTCAGGCTGGCCTGCGTAAAGCCCGAGTTCAACATCACGGCATTCCAGGGCTCGCCATGCAGATGGTGGACGCTGCGCAAAGTTGCCATGGTGATGAACACTAGACCGATATAGGGCCATAGCTTCAATACCGCTTCCATGTCCGGTTTTTCATGACGGATATAACCTGCAAACAAGGCCGCCGTCGCCAACAAACTCAACTCAAGCGGATTGATGATGGGTACGTACATCAGCGGCGCCGGGCTGCCTTCAAGGAATAATCCGATCACCCAGGCGCAGGACAGCAAGGCAAAGGCGGGAATGAACCAGGCGGCATCGTATGCATGGAAGCGATATTGCATAGGCCACGAGAACAGGTTTCGCATACGCCAGAGCCCCAGGGTCATCAGTCCAATTGGCAGACAAATCGCCGGTGCATACCAGCCTTGTGCCAGATCCCACTGATTATCCACCTGATAATGCCATTGCAGGCTGAAAGCCAAGGCTGCCGACCAGAGCAATACGATATGCATGAAACCGCCAGCACGCGAAGATTGCGCGGCTTCATCATTCGCTTCACGCCACAGTGCATAGACGCTACCGAGCAAGAACGCGGCCCAATAGGCCCAGGTCGGCATCATCAAGGGAGCGCTGAATTTATCGGCGGCAAACAATACGAATACCGGTGCACTCATGATGCTGAAAGCGGCCAGCTTTTTCATCGACGACCATTCCATGCGACTTTGCAACAGGGTCGCTACCAGAATCGTGATCGAGAAATACAGCATCGAGTATTGCCAGATTCCGATGCTGCGCTCGGCAATATCGAAATCATGCAACATGGAACCGAACCACCATGCACTGGCCCACAGGAACAACATCACAGGTGCCGCCTTGCTGTTGCTCAGGCGTTTGAAGATCAGGCTCAGCATAAAGCCCGAAATCGCAATGATGAATGCCCCCAGATAATGCGGGTTCAATACCAGTTGTTCCATATCACTGGAATTGAAAGGTTCATTGATTACCGACACCATGAATGAACCGGCGGCAAGCAATTGCAGCAATACGCCAGTCACTATCGGCAATGTCCGTTTCTGGCGCAGACCTATCCAAGCCACGCCTACGCCCTCAAGAGCCCATACCGTAGCCGTTGTCGCGGCGGAAAATGCGAGCGGAATTGCCAGCGTTGCAAAGCCTAGTGCCAAGGCGCCGTAAGCTTCTGCCAGCAGGCGTTCGTTTTTGCGGCGGTGCAGGAAATACACCATGCCGCCATAGATGATCGAAATGACCAAGGCGCTGAATGCAAGACCGATGCGATTATCGGCAAGCAACTTGGCCTGTAGGGGGAAGGCCAGCAAGGGTGTACCGAATACCAATGTACCGTCCACCCATGGCTTGCGATATTCGGTTTGCTTGATTACATACAGCAAGCCGATCACTGTATAGAACACGAAGAACAGAATCAGGAAAGGTTCGACGGTATCGAACAATTCGGGCTTGTAATATTTCACGCCCCAGGCAGTACCGACGCCGAAGGTAAATACGAAACCCATCAAATTCAGGACACGCCAGGATTTTTTCCAGGCAATAGCGAATACGGCGGTATTGAGAATGGCGTAATAACTGAACAACGCAATATGGTTGCCGCTACCCGTCGAAATCAGTACCGGTGCCAGATAACCACCGAGCAGGCCAAGCACGGCGATCCACATCGTGTCCTGAAGGATCGCCAACATGGCAGCCCCCGCGACAAGCAACACAATCAAACCGAAACTCAGGCCCGGTGGAAGCAGACCAAAGTATTTGTAGGCTGCGAAAATCGTCAGCATCAAGGTACCGATGGCACCGCCCTGCAAACTCAGGCCGAATGCAGGATTACTTTCGCGTTCACGCCAGCCGAATGCCAATGCGGCAAGAGCAGCCACTGCGATCATGATCAGGCGGTATTCGATCGGAAAGGTGAAATATCCCTGGACATAGGCATATCGCAATAACGCAGCGACGCCAAAAAAGGTAACGATTACACCGACTTTTACCGGCACATTGCCTTCGGTAAACCAGCGCTTGATGGTATCGACCAGACGCTCATCCCAGGAGCTTTCTCTCGATACCGATTTGAAGGTGACGTCAGGCGTACTCGAGCGCGGAATATTCGCCGAATCGACTGGCGGTGGCGCCGTTGCTACCGGGCGCGGGGTCGGCTCCGAGCCGGTGAATACGGCACGATTGGCGACATCCGCTTTCTCGGCCATGACGGGCGGTGGCGTTTGGATGGGAATATTCGGCCCGGCAGGTTTCCTGGTATCGGCAGAAACGACGCTGGGCGCCGGCACTGGAATGGGGGGAGGTACAGGTTTCTGTGGCTCGGGCTTTATTGTCTCGGGAGCGACTGGTGCCGCAGGATTAATGCCCTTCAGCCTGGCACTAAGCTGATCTCGTTCGGCAGCCATTTTTCGGAAGGCGTCCCTGGCCTGCATCAACTCGGCTTCAAAACCATCAAGTCGAGACCGGAGCTGACTCATCGATGACAGCAACCATCCAATAAAAAAGCCCAATGTGCCACCGAGTAGCCAACGTTCCTGTGACAAGGCAGCCCCGACAAGCAATGCGATAAAGCCGATTAACCAGTTCATTGAGAACCCATCATTATTGAGACAGGCTGAGTCTAGCCGTTTGTGAAGACTTTATGAACGCAAAAAAGCCGGTAGTGAACCGGCCTTCGTTGAAGTATCAGCAAATGCTACTGGAAGTTTGCCGCTAGTAGCCTCCGGGTACGCCTTTGCTGGCAACCGCGACTGCGTTATGCGGATGCAGGCTTTCGAAATGCGATGCCTGCACGCGGAAATCCTGGATCCGGCTGTCCGCATTCAATGCCGATTGCAGGCGACGGGCGGCGTCCTCGCAGAACATCAGGTTCTGCCCATTCAAGCGGGCGAAAGCCTGTTCGTCCTCGCGCTTAACGGCGGCTTGCACAGGGGTTTTCAGCGCGGCTTCGATCATGTCGATCAATTCGATCAGCGGGAATTGCACGAATTCCTGCGACAGCTTTACTTTGACTTCGGCAATGCTGCGCTGGCTATGCGGAGTCGCCATGATGCCCTGCTCGCTGCCAAGCCAGGTCAGCACTTGCTGGTAATCGAGATTCTTTTCCGGCGCGAAATCCTTGCCGAATTGTTCCTGGATCAATTGCCGCGCCAATGCTGCCGAACAAGGACAGGTGCTTGAATAAGCGGCGTCCAGACCCAGTTCCAGCGAGAATTGCTGCTTGTCCATCACGCCGGTAATTTGCACCGGATAGGACTTCCAGCCGCTATTGTCGGTGACCAATGCCGGGCGACGAACCATGTAATCGAAGCGGATGCTGAGCTTTGCCTGATCGGAAAGATCGGCATGCGAATCCAGAAAATCTTTCAGGATGTGGCGGATGCTTTGCGGCGTAATCGCTTCTGCTGACAAATGGCGATCCACATGCAGGTATAAGCGCGACATGTGAATACCGCGTACATCCGGACGTTTCAAATTCACGAAGGCATTTACGCGTGCACCACTGGTAACTACACGGCCATTCGCATCGGAAACCGAGACCGGCATTTCGATATCCCCCATGCCGACCCAATCAAGCACGCCGGCAATCGCTGGCTTTACTTCATTGGCCACGTCGGGCATCACGCGGGCCAGGTTTTCATTTGAAGAAGGTGACATAAGTATTCCGTGCGGACTATGACTCAATGAAGCATAGGTGGGGACAAGTGCAGCTTTCGTCAAGATTGACGCTTATTTTATCTGCTTACCGTTACGGCCGCACGCCACGCATACCATAAATTCATCGGCGCCGATGGTGCTGCAAACCCCTTGCCGGCAAGCAGTCTCTTCAATCGTGCCCGATCAAAGCGTGTTCTGGCGCTGCGAAACAAGGTTCCGGCAGTCTTGTCGGGTAAAGCTGAACTTAGTTCAGCGGCCCAATCCTGCAACAGACCGTTTCGGCCGATACCGGGAAGTTGTGCAGCACTGACCGAATGTCGCGCCATCAAATGCATCGGAATGCCGGCCTGATCTTCCGCCGACAATCCATTCGGCAAACGATGCAGCAGACAATGCACAGCCAATATTTCTTTCGGGCTGGCAGCTTTTGCATCGAACAAGCTGTCTTCGATTTCCACCAATGCACTTGCAAACGGCAACAAATTGCCAATCGCCTGCTCTGTATTGCCGGCGCGAATTGCACTTGCTTCGAGAACACTGAGCAAGCCGGATGCCAGTGATGTCCACGGAACGGAAATATCAGGCAATGCCTGCGTAATCGGATGCCGTGGCTGCCCGTTCGACAAACGCTGGAATTCGTCAGCCCACCAGGCGGTTTTTATTTCGGTGACATGCTGGTCGCTCAGTTCAAACAAGGTATGTTTCAATTCGTGCAGCAATGCACCCCAGACATGAAACAACAATTTATCCGATGCCGGAACGAATACCTCGGCAAACTGCATTTCCGGTTCACGTGCGTACCATTTTGCAACGAAATGCTGCAGACCTTCTTGTAGCGATTCGCTCATACCCGCAAAACACCTTCCGCAAGCAGATCCAGAGGTCTATGGCTCATGACATCGGCATGCCATGCCGCCGGATCATCATGGGCTTCACGGTAACCCCATAACGCCGCCACCGATTTCATGCCGGCATGTTTTGCTGCCAGCACATCGCGCTCATCATCGCCGACATAAATGCAATCGGCGTTTTGCACTGCAAGCAGTTCACAAGCATGAAACAACTGATCTGGATCAGGCTTCTTGCGCGGCAAGGTATCGCCACCAATGAGCACCGCACTGCGATGTGTCCAGCCCATGCTGTGCACGACTTCTTTCGCCAGGTAAAAAGGTTTATTGGTGACGATGCCCCAGCGCGAGCCGCTCGCTTCGATCGCTGTCAGCACAGTTTCGATATCGGCAAATGGCGTGCTGTATTGCGCTACCGCCTTTTGATAGCAATCAAGAAAGGGTTGCAGATATTGCAGGCGTTTTTCTTCGTCCAATTCCGGAAATGCAACCGCCAGCATCGCGCGCGCACCTTTGGAAACAACTGGTCTTATTTCGGCAAGGCTCAATGCAGGTCTTCCGGATTGCCTTACGATGACATTCAAGGCATTGAGCAAATCGACCGCGCTATCAACAAGGGTACCATCCAGATCAAACAGAATGACCGGCGCCATCGGGATATTGCTCATGGCTTTTCTACAGTCATCAAATAATTGATATCGGTGCGATCATTTACCCAGGCTTTACCACTCATCGGATTGTAGGCAAGGCCGCTAATATCCTGGACATTGAAGCCCTCGGCACGACACCAGCTCGCCAATTCGGAAGGCTTGATGAATTTCTGATATTCGTGCGTACCTTTAGGCAGCAAATTGGCCAGATACTCGGCGCCGACAATCGCAATCGCAAAGGCAGCAGGTGTACGGTTCAGAGTCGAAATAAACAGTTTACCGCCCGGTTTCAGCAATTTTTCGCAGGCGCGCAGAATGGATGAAGGATCGGGCACATGTTCCAGCATTTCCATGCAGGTGATGGCATCAAACTGGCCAGCCATTTCTTCAGCCAGTGATTCGACCGATTGAAGCCGGTAATCGACTTTCAGATTCGATTCGTACAAATGCAGTTTGGCAATTTCGACAAGCTCAGCCGCCAGATCAAGCGCGACCACCTCCGCACCTTCTCGCGCCATCGCCTCACTCAGCAAACCGCCACCGCAACCGACATCAAGCACTTTCCGGCCGCGCAATGGAAGTTGCTTCACGACGTAGCCAAGACGCGCGGGATTCAGATGATGTAAGGGCTTTTGCGGGCCGTTTTCATCCCACCAGCGATTTGCCAATGCGGCAAACTTGTCGATTTCGGCACGACTGACGTTTTCGCTATTCATTTTCGACCCTTCAAAATAAAGATTTTCGTAGGAGCGCCTTTAGGCGCGACCGACTCTATCGCAGACCTGTCGCGCTTAAAGGCGATCCTACCTTATCGATGAAATACGCTGACGCCATTGTTTCGCTTTTTGTTTCAGCGCAATGCTGTCCATCGACAGCAACTGGCCTTGTTCGAGTTTCGCAACACCGGCAATCCAGACATCGCTGACTTGCTGGCGGCCGCAGGAATAGACCAATTGCGAAATCACGTTGTACATCGGCTGTGTTTCAATCGAGCCCATATCGACGCAAATCAGGTCGGCCTGTTTGCCGATTTCAATTGAACCGATCAGGTCGGCCATACCGATCGCTTTCGCGCCGCCGAGTGTTGCGATATGCAAAGCCGATGCGGCATTCAGCGCGGTCGCATCCGATGCCACCGCTTTCGCCAGCAAGGCAGCCGTGCGAAGTTCATCGAACATATCGAGATCGTTGTTGCTCGCGCAACCATCGGTACCGACCGCCAGATTGACACCGGCACGACGCAATTTTTCTATCGGCGCGAAACCGGAAGCCAGCTTCATATTGGACTGCGGACAATGCACCACTGAAACGCCGCGATCCGCACACAGGGCAATTTCGGCGTCGGTCAATTGCGTCATGTGCACGGCAATCATCCGGTCATTCCACAAACCGAGCTGGTCGAGTCTTGCAATTGGCCTCATGCCATGCAACTTGATCGACTCTTCCACTTCGTGCGCGGTTTCATGCACATGGCAGTGCACCGGAATGTCGAGCTGGTCAGACAACACGCGAATGCGGTCAAAGTTCTCGTTGCAGACCGTGTAAGGCGCATGCGGCGCGAAAGCCGTGCGCACGAGCGCATCGCGGCGATAATTGTCGTGCACTTCGCAGGCCTTGTCGAAATATTCGGCATGCGATTTTGCCCAGGCCGACGGGAAGTCGATGATCGGCAAACCTACCAATGCACGGAAGCCATGTTTGTTGTAGGTCGCGGCCTGCGCATCCGGAAAGAAATAATTGTCATTGGTCGCCGTGGTGCCGCCGCGAATCATTTCGGCAATCGCAAGTTCCACGCCATCAGACACGTATTCCGGCCCCATGATCGCGCCTTCAATCGGCCAGATATGCTCCTGCAACCAAGGCATCAGCGGCAAATCATCGGCCACACCCCGCATCAGTGTCATCGGGTTATGCGTGTGTGCATTCACCAAGCCCGGCAGCAACACTGCCTCGGGGCGGGAAACGGTTTTCCTGGCGGAATATTTTTTTGCCGAATCAGAGGCAGGCAAGAGATCGATAATCACATCGCCAGAAACGACAACGGCGTAGTTTTCAAGCACTACGCCGTGAGGTTGGACGGGCACTACCCAACCTGCTTCGATTATCAAGTCACAGGTAACGAGTGGCTCAGCCATTTTTTTTCCAATTTTATTGCGTTCGTATTACTTCACGCGTGAAACGTATTCACCCGTGCGCGTGTCGACTTTAATCTTTTCATCTTGTGCGACGAACAGGGGAACACGGACAACGGCACCGGTTTCAAGTTTCGCCGGCTTACCGCCGCCGCCAGAAGTATCACCGCGGACACCCGGATCGGTTTCGACGATTTGCAGTTCGACGAAGTTCGGCGGCTGCACTGCGATTGGTGTGCCATTCCACAAGGTCACGACACAGGATTCTTCACCCTTGATCCATTTGGCGGCATCACCCACGCCAGCGGCATTGGCTTGCACCTGCTCAAAGGTTTCCTGCTGCATGAAATGCCAGAACTCGCCATCGTTATACAGATACTGCATATCGGTATCCATCACGTCGGCGGCTTCCAGATCATCGGTCGCTTTCATGGTCATTTCGACAATGCGGCCCGATTTGATGAAACGATACTTCATGCGCGTGAACGCCTGACCTTTGCCCGGTTTTACATACTCGGTGTCGATAATGACGCACGGTTCACTGTTGACGATAATTTTCATGCCGTTTTTGACATCGTTCATGCCGTATGTGGCCATGGGTATCACTCCTGAAAAAGCAAAGGCCGCGGTCAGCGGCTCAAGTTTGGTAAAATTCGGGTCTTGACCAGCCATACGGCTGCTAAAAATCAACCCGGTCAGCCCACTATGATAACCGCTAACAGCCTCTCCGCGCAGCCAAAATCCTGGCAAATGCTCTGGCGGGAAGCCGTGCGCGACCCGCGCGAACTCCTGGGAATACTGGATTTGGGGCACTTGGCAGGGCAAATATCGGACCAGGCCGCGGCCCAGTTCCCCCTTCGCGTACCGCGGGGTTTTATCGCAAAAATGCGCAGAGGCGATGCCAATGACCCGCTTTTGCGGCAGGTATTGCCAATTCAGGACGAGGAAAAAATTGTAGAAGGCTATGGTTTTGACGCCGTCGGTGATGCCGCCGCCAAGGGGGGCACCGGCATAATTCACAAATACCGTGCACGGGCTCTGTTGATCACGACCGGAAGCTGTGCGATCCATTGCCGATATTGCTTCCGTCGGCATTTTCCCTACGCCGAAGAAACCGCAGCGAGCCAGCACTGGGCTGAAGCCATCGCCTACCTGAAATCGGACACCAGTATTTCCGAGCTGATCCTGTCGGGGGGAGATCCCTTGTCGCTGTCGACCGCCAAGCTGAAAGAATTGACCGATGCAATCGCCATGCTGCCTCAGATCAAGCGACTGCGACTCCACACCAGGCTGCCGGTAGTTTTGCCGGAACGCATTGATGCCGAATTACTCGACTGGATTCATGGCCTTCGCTGGCCGTTGACCGTCGTGATTCACGCCAACCATTCACAGGAATTGATGCCCGATGTTGCCGAGGCGGTATCGAAACTCCGTCGGGCCGGCTCCACGATGCTTAATCAGGCGGTGCTTCTGAAGGGCGTCAACGATCAGGCAAGCGAGCAAATCGAGCTGTCGGAACGCTTGTTCGACATCGGGGTGCTGCCCTACTACCTGCATCAACTCGACAAGGTGCAAGGTGCAGCGCACTTCCAAATAGCCGATGAGCAGGCCCTCGCGATTCACCAAAGCATGATGCAGGCGTTACCAGGCTACCTGGTTCCAAAACTGGTCCGGGAAGTCCCCGGCGAAGCCAGTAAAACGCCCTTGTGATGGCCATTTTGACGTGAGTTCTGGTATTGTTAATCCCCTTGTAAACAAGTCTTTACCTGATTAAGGAGTCATTGGATGGCAAAGCAGGACGCCGTCATCCGGTTGTTACTGGTGGAAGATCAACTGGAAGATGCCGAGCATCTGATCAGCATGCTGCGCAATGGCGGCATGGCCATTCGACCACAACGACCAGAATCCGAAGAAAATTTACAGACACTCTTGAGCAGCCAAAGTATCGATTTGGTGCTTGCTGCGTTTGATGCCAAATATATCGGCTTCGAAAAGGTCATCGCCGCCGTCACTGCGACCGGCAAAGACACCCCCGTACTTGCCTCTACATCCGTACTGGATGAAAGCAGCGTGCTGGCCGCCATCACTGCCGGCGCGCGTGACGTTGCCTTGCGTACAAAAGCAGAACACGTGCAATTCGTGGTCCGCAATGAATTTCAGGCACTTTTGAGCCGTCGCAGCCTGCGCCATCTGGAAGCAGCCTTGCGGGAAACCGAACGCCGTTGCGATACCCTGATTTCATCATCTCGCGACCCGATTGCCTATATCCATGAAGGCATGCACATCCGCGCCAACGAAGCCTATCTGGAAATGTTCGGCTTCGAAGAATTTGAGGATATCGAAGGATTGTCCGTGCTTGATTTGATTGACTCGGATCACGCAGACCAGTTCAAGCAAGTCCTGAAAAACATCAGCAAGGGCGAAGCCCCGCCGAAAAATCTCGAATGCGGAGCCATAAGAAGCGATGGCAGCCAGTTTGATGCAGTGATGGAGTTTTCGCCCGCCACATACGAGGGCGAGTCCTGCCTGCAAATCGTGTTCCGCCAGCAAACCATCGATGCCGATATGGCGAAAGAGCTGGACAATCTGCGCCAGCGCGACCCGACCACCGGTCTCTACAACCGCCAATTCTTCATCACCGAAACCGAAGCCGTGGTCGCGGCGGCCGTGTCCGGCAAGACGAACCAGGCACTGCTGCTGATAGAACCCGATAATTACGAAAACAGGATTGAAGAAGTCGGCCTGGCACTGACCGATGAAGTCCTCAAGCAAATGGCGGATCGTTTGCAGGCGCTGATGGATGAAAACACCGTGCTCGCCCGTTTTGCCGACCACACCTTTGCCGTACTTTGCCGTCAGCACGATCACAAACAGACGGTGGCGCTGGCAGAAAAAATCCGGACGGCATTTGACGGCCAGCTACTCGACATCGACAAACATTCGCTTGTACTCACCGTCAGTATCGGTGGCGTGCAAATCGGCGAGAAGATCGCCAGCGTGCCGCAAGTACTCGGCAAATCGAACCAATGCCTGCAATCTGCCGAAGGCCTGGGCGGAAATCGTTTCGACATTTTCGATCCAGCCGCGCGCGATCGTGCCGAAGAAGAATTGATTCAGGCCTGGGTTGCCCGTATCAAGCAAGCACTCAACGAAGATCAATTCGTGCTGAATTACCAGCCGATGATCAGCCTTGCAGGCGCCGAAGGCGAAGCCTACGAAGTCTTGTTGCGCATGACCGCACCGAGCGGCGAGATCGTTTCACCCGAGAACTTCATTCCCATTGCAGAAGAACACGGATTATTGGCAGATATTGATCGCTGGGTGATTGGCCGCACGATCAACCTGCTGGCAGAACGCAAGAAAGCCGGGATCGATACCACCTTGTTCGTCAAGGTGACACCCGCCTCGCTGGTCGAAGGCGACTTGCATAATTTCATTTCGGCCCAGCTGAAGGCTCAGGGCATTACCGGCGACAAACTGGTACTGCAGATTCCGGAATCGAAGATATTCAGTCACCTGAAATCCCTGCAGGCATTCCAGAAAATCATCGGTTCTTTCGGCTGCCGTCTCTGCCTGGAGCAATTCGGTACCGGGCTGAACTCGTTCCAGATGCTCAACCATTTCGAACCCGCGATATTGAAAATCGACCGCAGCTTCATCCTGGATCTTGCAAAAAACACCGACAACCAGAAAAAGGTCAAGGAGATCGTGGATCAGGCTCGGAAACTCAACAAGCAATGTATTGCGGAATTCGTTTCGGATGCAGGCAGCATGTCTTTCCTGTTCTCGACCGGCATCGATTATGTGCAAGGCAATTTCCTCGCACCACCGATGAATTCTATGACTTACGAGTTCTAGATTCCTGTTCTTGCCTAAATAAAAAAACCGCCTTTCGGCGGTTTTTTTATTTTGCTCCGGGTTCAGATCGAAGAACTGTTTTTCAAGGTCGCAATTCGCTCGGCCAGCGGCGGGTGGCTCATGAATAAGCGCTTCATGCCGTGCGCGATATTGCCGGAAATTCCGAAGGCCGCGATCTGCGTGGGCAAGCTGCTTTGTGCCTGATGGCTTGCCAGACGCTCAAGTGCCGCTACCATTTTCTGCTTGCCTGCCAGATTGGCTCCGCCGGCATCGGCACGGAATTCACGCCAGCGGCTGAAATACATGACGATCATCGACGCGAACAGACCGAACACGATTTCAAGCACAAAGACTATCGCGAAGTAACCCAGTCCGCGTCCTTCACGATTACCCAAAACCGCCTTGTCCACGATACTGCCGATCACCCGGGCAAGGAACATCACAAAGGTATTTACCACGCCCTGGATCAGTGTCAGTGTCACCATGTCGCCGTTTGCGACATGGCTGACTTCATGGCCGAGCACCGCCTCAGCCTCGTCGCGCGTCATGCCTCGCAGCAATCCGCTGGAGACAGCGACCAGGGAACTGTTACGCGACATGCCGGTAGCAAACGCATTGATCTCGGGTGCTTCGTAGATGCCCACTTCCGGCATCTTGATTCCCGCCTTGTCAGCCTGTCTGCGTACCGTATTCAGCAGCCACTGTTCGATTTCGTTACGCGGCTGGTCAATCACGGTCATGCCGGTGGCGCGCTTGGCTGTCCACTTTGACATGGCCAGCGAAATGAAAGAACCGGCAAAACCGAAGACCGCGCACATGACGAGCAGACTGCCAAGATTGGTGCCATACCGGGCCGCCTGCATATCCAAACCGAACAGTTTGAATATCAGTGATACCAGAAGCAAAATCGCGAAGTTGGTTGCCAGAAACAAGGCTACTCGATTGAACATGATGCTTTACCCGTGCTGTTGTGACTATCCATATCATGTAGATGGGAGTGTCAATTTCAAGTATTCGCATCCTTAAAACGGCCCGTTTATTCAGCTAAGCTTGGCTCATGGATACTGTCAAACCCTATCGAGGCCGCTTCGCACCTTCACCTACCGGACCGTTGCACTTGGGGTCCCTGTTTACCGCGGTGGGAAGCTGGCTGATCGCGAGACAGGCCTTTGGCAAATGGCTAATTCGTATCGAAGACATCGACCCACCCAGGGAAATCGAGGGAGCGGCACTGGCCCAGATCGAATGCCTGAAAGCTTTCGGCATGGAATCCGACGAACCGATCCTCTGGCAAAGCCAGCGTAATGAACGCTATCGCGAGGTCTTGCAGAAATTAATGTCAGGCGGCAATGCGTTCGAGTGTTTTTGTTCACGCGCCGACGTCATCGAGCATGGCGGTATACATCGGTTCTGTGTTGCAAAAAATGCCGAAAAACATCCGGCAATCCGTCTCAGAATTCCGGATATTACCGTCGGTTTCGAGGACCGGTTTCAGGGCAGGTTTTCACAAATACTCGGAACGGAAGTCGGCGACATGGTGATAAAACGCGCCGACGGTTTTTGGGCCTACCAATTGGCGGTGGTGATCGATGATGCCGATCAGGGAATCACCGACGTGGTACGAGGCCGGGATCTGCTGGATTCAACGCCGAAACAGATCTACCTTCAGGGCCTGCTCGGTTTTCGAACACCCCGGTATGCTCACCTGCCTCTTGTACGTGACGAAGCCGGAAACAAATTATCGAAGTCGATGTCTTCCTGCCCCGTCGACCCAGGCAACCCGATGCCTGCCCTTCGGCAAGTCTGGCAATGCCTGGGCCAAAGCCCCGATGACTGGCCGAAGGAACAGAGCCCGGAGCGTACGCTGCGTCAAGCGATTGCAAGATTTGATGCCATGAAAATTCTTTCACATTCACAAATGCCAACCGTATTACAGTTTTAGAGCAGGCGACTACTTGCAACAATCCCGATAAAGCGCGATGCTCGGAGATTCATCCAGCTCCATACGCACGCGCAGGGCATCAAATGTCAGATACTCGTATCATCAAAAAGTACCCGAATCGCCGTCTTTACGATACCGAAATTTCCAGCTACATCACGCTGGAAGATATTCGGCAGTTGATTATCGAAGGTGAGGCATTTGAAGTTCGCGAAGCAAAGACCGGCAAGGACATCACCCGCTCGGTCTTGCTGCAAATCATTGCCGAGCACGAGGACATCGGACAGCCCATCCTGTCTGCACAGCTATTGACCGAAATCATCCGTTTCTATGGAGATTCACTGCAGGGCTATATCGGAAGCTACCTCGAACGCAGCGTCGACATGTTCATCGATCAGCAGCAAAGTTTGCGTAGCCAGGTCAGTAACATCGTCGGCCAAACTCCATGGCCCTTGCTGAACCAGATTACTGAACGCAACCTGGAGTTATGGAAGACGCTGCAGGAAGGAATCCTTGGCCCCTCGACACCGGCACGCAAGGCAAAACCGGCACGAAAAAATTCCCATAACTCCGACACAAACCGCTCATGAATTCACGTATCGCCGTAGTTACCGGCGGCCTTGGCGCCATCGGTCTTGCAACATGCCGTGCGCTGGCACAAGCCAATTTCAAAGTAATCGCCGCCGACCTGCCGGCATCCCAATCGCGCTGGGATGATATCCAGATGTCGATGAAGAACCTCAACATCCATTTCGAACCGGTCGATGTCGGTGATTTCAAAGAATGCGCACAGTTCGTGCATCAGGTGCAATCATTGCACGGCCCGATCAGTGTGCTGGTAAATAACGCGGGAATTACCCGTGATGCAGTACTGAAAAAAATGGAGCCGCATGAATGGGATGCCGTGATTGCGGTCAACCTGACCAGCGTTTTCAATCTTTGCCGTCAGGTAGTCGATGGCATGAGCGAACGCGGTTATGGCCGCATCGTCAACATCAGTTCGATCATCGGACAAACCGGGCAATTCGGGCAAAGTAATTACGCTGCGGCAAAAGCCGGGATGCATGGCTTCACCATGTCACTGGCACGCGAAGTGGCCCGCAAGGGAGTTACCGTCAACAGCGTAAGTCCAGGCTATGTGAAAAGCGCGATGACCGATTCCGTGCCGCAGGATTTGCGCGACCAGATATTGGCAAGTGTTCCGGTCGGACGTATTGGCCAGCCTGAAGATATTGCGCGCGCCGTGGCTTTTCTTTGCGCCGAAGATTCCGGTTACATCACCGGGATCAACCTGCCGGTGAACGGCGGCTTGTTTATCAGTTTTTGATATCTGATTTGTGCAAGCCGGTTTACCGGCTTACGCATGCAACTCAGGCAAATTACCTGGCGCCGCTGCAATATTTTGCGTAGAACTTTTCCGCTTTCGGCATCAATGCCTGCAGATGGGCAATTCGATTCGCGGGATCAGGATGGGTCGACGCAAATTCCGGCGGACGTTTTCCGTCATTGAGTGCCGACATGCGCTGCCACAGCGGAATTGCCTGTTTCGGGTCATAGCAGGCTGCTGCCGCCAACATAAGACCCACTTCGTCAGCCTGAGTCTCATGGCTGCGGCCAAAGGGTAGTGCAAGCCCGTATTGTGTTCCGGCACCCAAAGCAGACATCACCATCTGTTGTTGGTTCGGGTCCATATCACCGATGGCAACACCCGCTGCCATCTGCCCCATTTGCACCAGCTTTTGCTGCGCCATGCGTTGCGAACCGTGGCGCAACAAGGCATGCGCGATTTCATGACCCATTACCACGGCCATGGCGTCTTCGTTTTGCGCTACCGGAATCAGACCGGTGTAAACCGCCATTTTCCCGCCCGGCAGGCAAAAGGCATTCGCCTGTGGCGATTCCAGCACGGCGACACTCCACTGGAAAGTTTCTGCCAGTTTCGGCGATGCCATATTGTTCTCTGCGGCCAAATCCGCTTCCACATTACTCGCGACATTCACAAGACGTTTTGCAATCGCGGTGATCGCCATCGCGTTCGGATTATTGTCGGGCAAAGGATTTTCTTCATTGAGTACCTGCTGGAAAGCCTGCAGACCCATCTGTGCTTCCTGATCGGTGGTTGCACCGTAATGTGCTTTTTCACCGGTAAATGGATCGGGCTCGGAATTGCCAAACCATTGCCAGGCCGCGTATCCGGCAAACAGGATGATGACCCACCAACGAATACCGCCGCGTCTGCCGGTACCGCCGGATTGCTGATTGCCGAATACGTTTTGCTGCATGATCAAACCTCTTTCTAAAGTACGCGCACGACGCGGAACCCGATGCGTGCATTATGCGTTTTCATCAATGTAGCCGCCCTGAAGCCGACCCTTGCCTCGTTCAATGAACTGGCCCAGGAAGCGCCGCGCGTGACACCCATCTTGCAACCCGGATTCACCCAGGCACTACCATCACCGGGAGCACGCTGGTAACTATCATGCCAGCAATCCTGCACCCATTCCTCAACGTTTCCGCTGGCATCATAAGTACCCCAGCTTTCCTGCGGAAAACTTCGCACCGGCGCAGCGCCCCAATAAAAATCGCTATAAGCTTCAATGGCGTTGCCCCAGCTTCTGCTTTGGGTGGATTTATCACCGGCACCTGCAAGGTTGGCGACGACCGAAGCCGGAGCCTGGTTGCCCCAGGGATACAAAGTGTCCTTGCCTGCCCTCAGCACATATTCGAATTCCGCCTCGCTGGGCAATCGGTAGGAAAAACCCGTTTTGTCCGATAACCATTTGGCATAGGCCTCGGCATCATACAAATTGACATGGACCACCGGTAAATCTTCCTTTGACGGACGCCCCAGATGATCATGGCGCCAATCGATATTTTCCCGTTTGGTCATGCTGCCACCCTTCTCGTCAAATATCATCGACCAGCCACGCGAACTGGCACGGGTTTTATATCCCGAACTTTCGATAAATTGACGAAACTGGCCTACCGTAATCTCATTTCTGGCAATCGCGAAACCGCGCTCGAATCTCACCGTATGGCGTGGTTTTTCTACCGCAGTAGCAGATGCCATTTCAGGCGACGCACCCATTTCAAAACTTCCATGAGGAATCACCACCATTTCGGGTGCCGGACTGCTCATTGCCCACGCATCACTGAAAGATTGATGCGGTTTGAAACGTGCGTAATGTTTCGCATCATCGATTCGGCCCGCCAATGCAATCACTTCCGGATGCGTCGGCAATATCTTTTTTGCCTGCGCGAAATACGTTTCGGCGGTTTTTATTTTCATGCCATCGAGCGCAAGATTGCCCAGCACGATTTGCTCTTGCATGAGCTGGTTCAATCTGCCGAGAACACGAGCGGATGCAGATTGATATTGCGGACTTTTGCCATCGATCAATTCCGCCTGCTTCAATGCAATCAGCGCAGCCTCGAATTTTTCCTGTTTTGCCAAACGCAGGGCCGCAATTTCACGCTGGGTGCGCAAACGATCAATCGCCCGCCTTGCCGGCTGATACTCCGGGAACGCGGCCAATGCATTCCAGTACGCGGACACCGCATTCTCTGTTTGCCCTTCCTTCGATGGCAGGACGAGAGATTGCGTTTCGAACACACGGGCTTTTTTATACCAACTATCGGCCTGTCGCGCGTGTTCGTGTTCTGCCTTCAAGATGGCGGTATCGGCACTCGCCAACGAGCCCGATTCGATCATTTGCAGCAGGTGTTCCGTTACCACCAGATTCCCTTCGCGATTTTCTCTTCTGGCGATTTGAATCAAGGCATCCAATGTTTTATCGAGCCCGGTTTTTGCCTCGGCATTGTCGGCATCAAAACGCAATACCGCCAAAAACCACTGCAATGCTCCCGGTTGATTTTGATTGGCGTCTTCATAACGCGACTCTGAATATGCCAGTTCGCCCTGGCGAATGGCATCCGACAGATTATCGGCATTGACCGTTGGTACTTGCAGCAATTTGACCGCCGGGGGCACGCCTTGCGATGCGGGCAGAGGCAAATTCGCCGGCGCATTTCCGGGCTTGCCCGCAGCAGCGGTAGCCGCAGGTCCCGACGGCTGACAAGCTGCAAGCACACTGCACAAAACGGTAATACCCAGTATTGACGAGAATTTCGGCATGCGGTTTTTTGTGTTGGCTCGGATTCATTCAATTATTGGAAGCGCGCGCTGCGAAGGTAGGCTAATCTGTAAGCACACGCAACCGCAGGACAGCAATGAACCACTGGATTGACTCGCCCGAACGCCTGGAAGCACATTTTGCCTCCTGGTCGGGACATAAAACCGTCGCACTCGACACCGAATTTGTACGTGAAAAAACCTATTACCCACAGCTTGCGCTCGTGCAGCTGGGAGTGCCGGGAGAAATCCTGCTGATCGACCCCTTGGTGCCGGGCATTCCAGAAGTACTGAAACCCTGGCTGCTGAATCCCGAGATCTGCAAGATCATTCATAGCCCAAGTGAAGATTTGCAGGCCTTCTCGCGCGGCGCCGGCGCCGTACCGGTCAATATTTTCGATACCCAGGCTGCGGCTGCCTTATGCGGCATGGGTGCCGGTCTCGGTTATCAAAAACTGATTGAAGCCGTGACGGGAACCGTATTGGAAAAAGGTGAAACCCGATCCGATTGGTTGAAACGCCCGCTCACCGATTCGCAGTGCCGCTATGCTGCGGACGACGTGCTGTATTTGCATCAGGTACACGAACTTTTATCGGAAAAATTGCAATCGTTGAATCGCCTGCATTGGTTGCAGGCAGACGGCGAGCGTGCCGTTCGCAATGCCAACAATGACATCGATGACCCGTTTCCGCACCTTGGTCTTAGCCGCGCCCAGGGGCTCGATCACAGGGCACAAGCCCTGCTCTGCCGCCTGCTGCGCTGGCGTGATACCAAAGCACGCAACAGCGACAAACCGAAGAGCTGGATTCTTGACAACGAACTCGCCGCTTTCCTGGCCCGTAGCGTACCCGCGCAATACAATCAGTTCACTGCCATTCTGGACCGAAGCCCGAAAGCTCCGCGCAAATTCCGTACCGAACTTTGGGAGGAACTGACCCGCGAACTGACCGATATCGAACTGGCCATACCGCCGATCAAGAATGTCGATGCCATGGACAAGCAGAAACTGCGCGCCATGCAGGAAGCGGTCGCCAAACAAGCCGCTGCACTGAATATTCCGGAAGGTTTGCTGGCATCACGCAAACACCTCGAGGTGCTGCTAGAAGGCCATTGGCCTGGCGCACTGGAAGGCTGGCGCCGTGAACTACTGGAACCCTTCATTACACCACTGATGCCGGTTTTACAGGAGTAAGCCGATGGATCGAAATCTCGTTTTTCTACCGATGCTCGCTCAAATACTGCTGACAGTCACCGTGTTTGTCAGGCTCGGGATTGCCAAATCGAAAGCACTGAAGCTCGGCCAGGTAGACCTGGAAAAGCGCGCCTTGCATACCGATTCATGGCCCGACCATGTCCTGAAAATATCAAACAACATCAACAACCAATTCGAGACGCCGGTGTTGTTTTATGCACTCATACTCATGCTCTGGGCGCTGAATGCAATCGATGCCTATGCAATGATTTTCGCATGCGGCTACGTCCTCACGCGTGTCATCCATCTCTATATCCATACCGGTTCGAATATCGTCCCACTGAGGCGCCGCGTATTTACCTTGGGTATCGTGTTTTTGCTTTTGCTGGCACTGCTGGGATTCAAGGCGATATTGGCGCCTTATCTATTTGGCTGAACATTGCGGACAATGGAAATTATTCTTGTTGAAAGGCAACGGCAGGAATACAAAATGTCCAATAAACAAAGCGAGTTTCCAGCTAAGCGATGTTTTCCGGACTAGCGCCGTACCACAGTCATTGCAGGAATCTTCCTGCCTGAGCTCTTCATCAATATCGGCAAACTCGCCCGAATCAATCTGGGCAATGATTTCACGGGCCTCATCCACCTGTTCTCGCGGCACCATGATCTGAACGCCGCCCATTGCCTGCGAATATAACCATTCGGCGGTTACCAGGTGACGATTGCCGAGTATCGCCGGTATCCCTTCGGCTTCGAGCCGACCACGCACGATATCGGCGTGGATGACATCGATAAAATTATCTACCACCACCCAGTCATTCGAGATTTGCCCGCTCAATCCTCGCATCCCGTCAATCGGATTTTCTGACCGGGCTGCAACATGTAATTCGGGCCACGCAATTTATTGACCTTTGCAATTTCGGTCAGGTCACAATTATGTTCTTTCACGATCGCCAGCAGGTTGTCGCCCTTCCTGACCTTGTAATGCTTGGTCTTGGGCTCGGCTTTTTTCTTGCCGCTTTTTTTACCCGGATCGACAGCCGCGATTGTGGCTGCTTGTCCGGACGTACCGGCATTGATAGTGGATGCGGTATTGGTCAGCGGGTTCATGCTGGCATTTCCGCTAACGCCGGCAATTGAATTGGGCGACAAGGCTGGCGAAAAGTTTTTATTGGCACGCATTAGCTCGGCCGCCAGTTCGGCCCTTGGGCCTTGCACGCAATTGGAACGATACAATTCGGTCAGCTTTTTCGGTGCCCGTAATACTGTCCCCTGAGCGATATAGGTGTCTGCGTCGTAACGCGGATTCAAGTTGCGCAGCACACGAAACCAGCCGTCGCGGTTATCCACATTACCAAGACAAATAGTCAGTTCATTGATCGAACTTGCACGTGCAAGCGTGAATTGATCGGGAGTGGTATCGATTTTCGGAAAGGTTAGACCGTATTTTTTCGGATGCAGAAACAACCAAGCAGCGGCAATCACTTTCGGCACGTAATCGCGGGTTTCTGCCGGCCATTGGTTGTAAACATCCGGCGACCAGAAACTTTTTCCACCCGATTGATTGTAAATGCGCAATGCGCGCCCTTCACCACCGTTGTAGGCGGCAATGGTCATTTCCAGATTGCGATTCAATTCCGAGAAACGTTCATTCACATATTGCGCATTCGCACGCGCGGCATATTGCGGATCAAAACGGGTATCGAAGCCGGTGGCATCACGGCCAAGACCGAAACGCGTCCCCGTGCCATACATGAATTGCAACGGACCACTGGCGCCTGCACGTGAAATCGAATGCACGCGACCACCGGATTCTTTCGCCATGATGCCGAACAGCAGGGCTTCCGGAAGTCCGGCTTTTTCATACTCGGGCGACATCAGGTAACGCATGTATTGATAATTTTCCCAGGCATCGACCAGGAATGAACGTTGCTGTGTAAGCCAGTCGCGAATCGCTGCCTGGATCGGCTCGTTCATTTCCACCATGCGTTCAAGACTGCGGCCGTTATCGAGCAAGTCCATCGATTTTTGCGCTTCCGGTGATTGCGAAAGAATCGGGGAATCGTCATCGGCAAGACCGGGCTCGGTTACCAATTGACCCAGATCATGTGATTTAAGCAGCCCTTCGTACACCGTGATGACCTTGCCGATTTCACAGCCTTTGGTTTTCAGGCATTGGGTCGCAATGTCTTCGATATCTTCGAGCGCCTTGTTCATTTGCGCCATGCCGTTGTTATCGCCGTTCGCCAAGACCACTTGAGCCTGGCGATAACGATCACTTGCCTGTTGCATTTGCATGTATAGGGGTGCCAGTTTGTCCGGCTTCGGAGCGGCGTGGGCAAATGTGGATGGCATGGCCAGAACCAATGCAAAAACAAGACGCTTATTCAACATGGAAGCTCCTTAAACAATACTGTGCAGGGTATCGGCTGCGGGTCTTAACTACAAGGTTTAACATTTCCGGTTATGGCACTAGAATCGAGGCCTCACAGGAGAGATACATGAACGATATTCTGGTTGGCAAAGGCGACGTGCTCGTGCAACTGCTCGCGAAATACGGCAATCGGCACGGATTGATTGCCGGCGCCACCGGTACCGGTAAATCTGTTTCCCTGATGGTACTGGCAGAGGGCTTCTCGAGGCTGGGAGTTCCCGTTTTCATGGCCGATGTGAAAGGCGATGTCAGCGGGCTTTCCATGGCAGGCACGACAAACGAAAAAATAACGTCCCGCGTTCAGCAAATCGGAATCGAAGGCTACGTGAACGAAGCCAGCCCGACGGTTTTCTGGGATCTTTATGGCAAGAAAGGCCATCCGATTCGTACAACCGTTTCCGAGTTTGGCCCCACATTGTTCAATCGCATACTTGAATTGAATGAAACCCAAAGCGGCGTGCTGGATATTGCGTTCAAACTTGCCGACGACGAAGGTTTGTTACTGCTGGATTTGAACGACCTGCGCGCCTTGCTCAATTTCGTTTCGGAAAACAAAACCGATATCTCGAAAAAATACGGATTGGTCAGTCCTGCGTCCGTTGCGGCGATTCAACGCGCCCTGCTCAGGCTTGAACAGGAAGGCGGCGAAGAATTCTTCGGCGAACCCGCACTAGATCTGAATGATTTGATGAGGCAGGACATGAGCGGCCGCGGCATCATCAATTTGCTCACGGCTGATCAACTCATTCTGAAGCCGCGCCTCTACTCCAGTTTTCTTTTGTGGCTGTTGTCAGAATTATTCGAAAACCTGCCCGAGATGGGCGATCTCGATAAACCGAAACTGGTGTTCATTTTCGATGAAGCGCATTTGCTGTTCCAGGATTGTCCACCTGCCTTGCAGCAACGCGTCGAACAGGTGGTGCGCCTGATTCGTTCGAAAGGCGTCGGCGTTTATTTCTGTTCGCAGAATCCCGACGACATTCCCGATGTGATTCTTGGCCAGCTTGGCAACCGCATCCAACATGCATTACGAGCGTACACGCCGCGCGACCAGAAAGCAGTGAAGACCGCCGCCGAAACTTTCGTGCAAAATCCGAAACTCGATGTGGCAAAAGTGATTTCCGAACTCGCCGTGGGCGAAGCTCTGGTTTCCATGCTGCTCGACAAGGGCATCCCCGCACCGGTGGAACGCGCCTATATCTGCCCTCCCCGTTGCCGCATGGGTGCCATTACTGACGAAGAACGCGCAACGGTGCGCAACCGCAGTCCGGTCGGCGGAAAATACGATACGGCGATTGACCGTGAATCCGCCTTCGAAGTGTTGAACAAGGCAGTGCAAGGCGATCCCGCCAAAAACGAAAAAATAAGCGACAAGGCGAAAGCACCCGCAGCTCCGGCCGCTGCACCTGCAGAGCCGCCATCGAAACTCGACGAATTTTTATGGGGTACCAAACGCCGTCAGGGTGCTGTTGAAGCCGCAGCCAAATCGGCGACTCGCACTGTCGCCAATGGCCTGGGGCGGCAATTACTTCGAGGTCTGCTGGGCGGTTTATTGGGTGGCAAGCGTCGCTAAGCTTTCAGGATGTCCCGTTATCGCCCACCTGCCGCCCCGTCCACTGCGCTGATTACCCGCGAAGGTTTCGAACGTCTGCGCGATGAACTCAATTTTCTCTGGAAAGAAAAACGACCGGAGGTGGTAAAGGCATTGGCCGCTGCCGCTGCCGAAGGTGATCGTTCGGAAAATGCCGAATACACCTATCGCAAAAAACAGCTGGGCGAAATTGATCGTCGCGTTCGCTACCTGAGCAAGCGTCTGGAAATCCTGAAAGTCGTTGAAAATGCGCCGAGTGATCCGGAGGCGATTTTTTTCGGTGCGCACTTTGAAATTGAACACGCCGACACCGGTGAAACATCGCGTTACCGCATAGTCGGCCCGGATGAAACGGACGCGAAACTTGGCTGGATCAGCATCGATTCGCCACTGGCACGCGCAGCACTTAAAAAACGCGTCGATGACGAATTCGAAGCTCAGTTACCCGCAGGCTTGACGAAATTTTATATATTGCGAGTCCAATATTCTCTATTCGATTAAGCTTTTTTTGCGTGGCGACAATGGCGAAAAACACGCCGCCGTTCTTACAAAGTCCGCGCTGTCACTTGCTGAATGCCAGCCGGGTATGCCGCATAAAGGCAAGGTACGCAGTTCCTTATTGGCCAGCAATCTGTTTTCCGAATATATGGCATCGGCAATACCATCGAGGGACGACGACAGATCGGCTTTATCTTCAAGCACGATGCATTTTGCCACCAGCAAAGTTTCCGTGACCAAGGCATGATCCAGCAAGGCATGGCCGAATACCGCTACCCTTGCGCGTCCGCTTAGCCAGGCGTCGGCATGATCGATGAACAGACTATGCCAGTCATGCAGCTTCCAGCATGCAAGCATTGCTTCAGGCATGGTGACAATCGCGCCTGCCTCGTCGAACAGCGTCATCGCACACTGTGAAGGGGTTCTGGTTTTCAAACCATGTCGCTCGATGTCACCCCATTGCCGGGCATTCAATGCCGACTTTATCTTCGGATATCTCAGCCACATCATGGCATTGAATAAATCATGCCAGTTATTTTCCCGTGTCGCGATCAAGCCGCGTTGATGAATACGCTGCTCGTAATGCATACCATCATTCAAGAGTTCGGCAGTTTGCCTTTCGAATGCCAGCTGCATACCGGTGTAGGAATGAACCAGTGTTCCGGAGCAGGAATTAAGCGATTCGACACTCGGCCATTCCGCGCTTTCCGCCCACGAAAGGTACTCGGCGACATCCTTGAAAACCGGATGCTTGAAAATGCTCTTGTTGACGTTTTCACGCGCCGGGGAAATGAATACGCGCTTGGGTTTTAGTGGTGCTTTCATGTTTCGGTATTGTGTCGAAGGTCTTCTAGGTTGCAGCCGGCCTGTGATCATAAACTTCTCCGACCGGCAGCCAGTAGCGACGCGGATCGGAGGCATCGACCAGGATCATCGGGACCGTCAAGTTATCCAGGTGCGCGGGCGGCAATCCCGGTTGCCAATCACTATGGCAATCCCTGAAAGCCGTCAGCGACTCTTCGAAATAACGTGCCGTCAAACGCCATTGATGAATGATGACCGTTGTCTTCATTGTGATCACCGTCGTTTTTGCTTCGATGGCGTAACGCGCGCCCCGCTCCCTGCGCCCTGATTTGATCAATCGCAATCGGAGACGACGATGTCGACTCACAAAAAACCAAACGCCAATCGCCATCAAAGCAAGCACTGCGGCGGCGGAACCGAACATCCATTTCAGAATGCCATCGGCGCGCGGGAACGAACTGATGTCACCGGTGATTCCGCTTCGCCAATAAACATACGGGACGCGCTGTCCGACCTGCGGTTCACCCCAGGCGTAGTGATAGCCAGATGTCTGCGTGTCGCGATGCAAAACACCCTCAGCATCGCTAAATTCGCTGGTCATCAACGTTTCGCCGTTCTGCGGGTCGCGCTCCACGGCAACGATGGTGGCATCCACGCTTACCGTGTTTTTCTGATGGTGCATCATCCGAAACGAGAAAAACGTCAGTCCAAAGAAGAACAATGCGAAGCCGGCTGCAAGCCAAAAGCCTATGGAACGAATACGAACCTGGCGTTTAATTTCGGCACGAAGCACGCTGTCATCAGGCAATGCCACCGTCACATCGGTCAGCACTACCTCCGTGGACATTTAGTCCACGAGCCCGAACAAATCATGTTCGTCGCTGCCCATGATTCTGACATCGACAAACTGCCCCACTTTCAGGCCGGCTTCCTCGCCGTTCTGGATTTGCACAAGACCGTCGATTTCAGGCGCATCGGCAGTGGAGCGGCCAATCGCCAGTTCGCCGTCAATCGCATCTATCAACACTTTTTGAACGGTGCCGACCTTGCGTTCGAGTTTTTCGGTACTGATGTCGGCCTGCAATTCCATGAAGCGCTGCAGGCGCTCCTGTTTGAGTTCTTCCGGAACCGCGCCGGGCAAATCATTCGCTTTCGCGCCTTCCACCGGCGAATAGGCAAATGCACCCACTCGGTCCAATTCGGCTTCATCAATGAAATCAAGCAGCTCTTCAAACTCGTCGTCGGTTTCGCCGGGGAAGCCGACGATAAACGTACTGCGAAGCGTGATGTCCGGACACATCTTGCGCCAAGCCTGGATTCGCTCCAGATTTTTTTCCGCTGCCGCCGGGCGTTTCATCAGCTTCAAAATTCGCTGGCTGGCATGCTGCAATGGAATGTCGAGATATGGCAATACTTTGCCTTCCGCCATCAAGGGAATGATGTCGTCCACATGCGGATACGGATACACGTAATGCAGGCGCGACCACACGCCCAGTTCCGACAAGCCGCTGCACAGATCTTTCATTCGGGTCTGGTATTTTTTGTCGCGCCAGATCGCTTCGGCATATTTGGTGTCGACACCGTAAGCACTGGTGTCTTGTGAAATCACCAGCAATTCCTTCACGCCACCCATCACCAGTTTTTCGGCTTCGCGCAATACTTCATCAATCGGGCGAGACACCAGATCGCCGCGCATCGAGGGAATGATGCAGAAACTGCAGCGATGATTGCAGCCTTCCGAAATTTTCAGATAGGCGTAATGTTTCGGCGTCAATTTAATGCCCTGTGGCGGCACCAGATCCAGATAGGGATCGTGCTTTGGCGGCAGGCTGGCATGCACAGCATTCATCACGGTCGCGTAATCCTGTGGCCCGGAAATCGACAACACGCCCGGATGGGCTTCACGAATGACATCCGCGCGTTTGCCGAGGCAGCCGGTCACAATGACCTTGCCGTTTTCGGCCATGGCCTCGCCGATGGCGTCCAGTGATTCGGCGACCGCGGAGTCGATAAATCCGCAGGTATTTACTACCACCACGTCGGCATCATTGTAGGTCGGCACGATGTCGTAACCTTCCACTCTCAATTGTGTGATGATCCGCTCAGAATCGACCAGGGCCTTGGGGCAGCCCAGGCTGACAAAGCCGACTTTTGGTTGTGAAGTGGACATAAACGGTCGCCATATTGAACTTCGTGCAATTATACTGTGCATACGGGGCCCCCGACCTGACAATTTGTTTCAACAACCGTTTTTCTTGGGGAGTGTTTCATGGGGCATCAAGTCAGTATCAGCACATTGCACGGAACCATCGGTGGCTGGCGTGCTGATCCCGCGACTCCCGCAAAAGGCGCCGTGATTGTCGTTCAGGAAATTTTCGGCCTGAACTCGCATATTCGCTCAGTGGTGGAAAAATTCGCCCAGCATGGCTTCATTGCGATCGCCCCCGCCCTGTTTGACCTGATTGAACACGATATCGAACTTGGTTATACCGAAGCCGATGTCGAACGTGGCCGCGAACTTCGCAACCAGCTTGGCGCAGATCGCGCCGTCGATTGCGTTCGTGCTGCAATGGAAGAAGTGGAAGCGGAAGGTTTTGTCGGCGTGGTCGGCTATTGCTGGGGCGGCACCATTGCCTATCTCACCTGCGCACGCCTTGGTTTGCCGGCGGTCAGTTATTACGGTGGCGGCACGGTTCCGTATCTGGACGAAAAACCCAGCAGCGCGCTGATGCTCCATTTTGGTGAGAACGATCCGCTGATTTCCGCAGATGATGTTGCCAAGCATCGCGACGCACTGCCGGAAGCCGAAATTCATGTATGGCCGGCAGGTCATGGCTTCAACTGCGACCAGCGTGCGGACTACAATCTCGCGGTCGCGGCAGAAGCGATGCAACACACACTGAAATTTTTTGATGTGCATCTGGAATAAATCCAGTTGCGTTCAAGGATATTGATGAACTCACGCTTTGTCCTTGATGCACGCCTCGAAGCGGATTCCGTTTTTATTGCCGATGGCGAGCTATCGCAATTCCGTCTGATGAACGATGCCCGCTATCCTTGGCTGGTTCTCGTGCCAAAAACTGCCGATGCGAGCGAGTGGATTGATCTTCCGGTGCAGCAGCAGCAATTATTGCTGTCGGAGATCAATTTCGCCGCGAAAACATTGCGCGAATATTTTCCCTGCGAAAAAATCAACATCGGCGCGCTTGGCAATATTGTCCGGCAACTGCATGTGCATGTGATTGCACGAACTTCGCAGGATGAAGCCTGGCCGGGACCAGTCTGGGGGCAAGGCAAAGCGCGAACTTATTCGCCTGCCGAATTGAGTACCTTGATCGGGAAATTACAACCCGCGCTTGCGTAGGGGCGCCTGCTCGCTGCGCCCGCTTTTCAAGAGTCCTGGCACAGGGCGCAGCAAGCAGGCGCCCCTACGGTTAGGTTTTCGGCAACGTCACGCCGGTCTGGCCTTGGTATTTGCCACCGCGATCCTTGTAGCTGGTTTCGCAGACTTCGTCGGACTGGAAGAACAGCATCTGCGCGACGCCTTCGCCCGCGTAGATCTTCGCCGGCAATGGTGTGGTGTTGGAAAATTCCAGTGTCACATGGCCTTCCCACTCCGGTTCGAGCGGCGTGACATTGACGATGATGCCGCAACGCGCATAGGTGCTCTTGCCGAGACAAACCACCAGGGTGTCGCGCGGGATGCGGAAGAATTCCACCGTGCGTGCCAACGCAAAACTATTCGGCGGAATAATGCAGACATCCGAAACCACGTCGACAAAACTGCTTGGGTCGAATGCTTTCGGATCGACAATGGTCGAATTGATATTGGTGAAAATCTTGAATTCGCGGGCACAACGCACATCGTAGCCGTAGCTCGAGGTTCCGTAGGAAACGATCCGGTGGCCATCGGCACCGTGTTTTACCTGGCCGGGTTCGAACGGTTCAATCATGCCGTGTTGCTCGGACATACGGCGAATCCACTTGTCGGCTTTAATGCTCATTGCTTTTCACTCGATCAGGAAATTGAAATGGGTTTCTTGCTTGGCCATAGCAGCCATAGCACGATTAGATTGATGCTCAGTACACTCAAGGTGGTCCAGCCCGGACTTTTTATAAAATAATACAGTTCAAACGGCACATACATGCCCGATGAAATCAGGCCAAGCCAACGCGCCCAGGATCGGGTAAACCACAAGACCGTAGGCCTCGACAAAGCGCAGCAAGGCATAGGCCGCGGCAAATATCATCAGCAAGCCGTGCTCCATGTCGGCCGCATGCAGAAATTCGATGAAATTGAACGGCGACACCCTGCGTCGGGTCCAGATCCAGCAGCGCAACAGAAATTGCCCGCCGTGCTCCAGCACGTGGCTTCTGCGCCCGCAAGATGCCCAGACCAACGGACAAAATGGTGACGCCCTTGATGATGTCGATGATGGCAACAATACGAAGTCGCCTGCGCGGATTCAGGTCCAGTGACATCAGCGATTTGCTCCTGCGGCATTAAACCAGCGGTAATGCCCGACAATCCGCCAAGCGAATAGAACGTCTTCTTCCTGCGTGCCCTGGCCGATATTGTGGATCACGAACGGACGGCTGCCGAACAAGGTTTTTTTCTCCGAAACGATCCCCACGTGCGCCAAGCCGTTTGCCAGGCGCCAGCTCACGATATCGCCCGCCTTGAAACTATCGGCGGTTTGCAGATCCGTCAACGACTTGCCTTGTCGCTTGAAAAAAACTTCCAGATTCGGCACCCGACGGTGATCGATATTGGAATCGGTTTTCTTCAAGCCCCATTTTTTTGGGTAGGCGGAAAAATGGGCTCGCATATCCTCATGCACCAGTTTCTGCAAATCGATACCGGCACTTTCTGTACGCGCGAATCACCACATCCGAACACACGCCGCGGCTTTGCGGAACATCACCCATCGGATAAGCGATGCGGCTGTAAGCCGGATCGTATGCTGTGGTGATGCCGATCTGCGAACGCGCGGCGACGGCGACTTTCACGCCATCCGCTTGCTGCGCCGAGGCACAACAGGCGAACAAAAACAGCCATGCGGTCAGCAGCGCACGCATCAGGTGTTTTGAATCACGATATTGGGGAAACTGATCGATTTGTTTTTTGCCTGCAATGCGAGCTTTGCGCCGACCTTGCGGGCGATTTCACGATAGATTTTCGAGTTGTCCGATTCCGGATCGGCGGCCACGGTAGGCGTACCGCTGTCGGCCTGTTCACGTATCGCCAACTGCAGTGGCAATGAGCCGAGCACCGGCACTTCGTATTGCGCCGCCATTTTTTCGGCGCCGCCTTGACCAAAAATATGTTCGGCATGGCCGCAGTTCGAGCAAATATGCACGGCCATGTTTTCGATGATGCCCAGTACCGGCACCTCGACCTTTTCGAACATCTTCAATGCTTTCTTCGCATCGATCAGCGCAATATCCTGCGGTGTGGTTACGATCACGGCGGCGGATACTGGCACCCGCTGTGCGAGCGTGAGCTGGATATCGCCGGTACCCGGCGGCAAATCGATGATCAGGTAATCCAGACCCTGCCACAAAGTCGTGGTCAATAATTGCTGCAGATATTGCGTGGTCATCGGGCCGCGCCAGATAGTCGGCGTATCCTCATTGAGGAAAAAACCGATCGACATCGCCTGCAAACCGTGGCCGATCTTGGCGTGAATCGACTTGCCATCCGGTGAATCTGGTTTCCCGTCCAGACCCAGCATCATTGGAATGCTTGGGCCGTGGATGTCGGCATCCATGATGCCGACCTTCGCACCTTCCGCCTGCAAGGCCAAAGCCAGATTGACGGCGGTGGTGGATTTGCCGACACCGCCTTTACCCGATGCCACCGCGATGATGTTTTTCACTTCCGGCAGCGGGCTCAGTTCTTTCTGTACCCGGTGTGCGGAAATTTTCGTGGCGATACTGATGCTGACGCTTTCGACATCGCCGAGCTGCATGATTTTTTCGCGAACCATGGCTTCAAGGCTCGCATGCCAGCCCTTGGCCGGATAAGCCAGCTGGATGTCGATGGCGACACGGCCTGCATCCACGCCAACGCCGCGAATCGCACTGCTCAAATCGGTTTGGGTATAGGGGTCTTGTATCTGCGCCAACGCGGCGCGCACGGTATCGGTACTTGGGCTCATGTGCATATTGTAGCGATTGGTCAGCCCGCATGGGTGGAAACGTCTCAAAACTGCCCGCAGTCTGCGATAATTGCCCCATGAAACCGACCTCTACCCCCAAGCCAACTCTCGTCACCTCTGCCCTTCCCTACGCCAATGGCCACCTGCATCTGGGCCATCTGGTGGGCTACATCCAGGCCGACATCTGGGTACGCGCACGCCGCATGCAGGGCGCCACCACGCATTTCGTCTGTGCCGATGACACTCACGGCACACCGATCATGCTGGCGGCCGAAAAAGCCGGACTGACGGCCGAGCAATTTATCGCCGATATCCAGGCCAGCCATGAAAAAGATTTCGCGGCGTTTGGCGTGAAATTCGACCATTACGATTCGACCCATTCCGCGGCCAATCGAAAACTGACCGAAGAAATCTACGCAAAATTGCAGCAACGCGGTGCAATTACGGTTCGCACTATCCAGCAACTGTACGATCCCGAACGCCTGATGTTTTTGCCCGACCGCTACATCAAGGGCGAATGCCCGAAATGCGGCACGCTCGATCAATACGGCGACAATTGCGAAAACTGCGGCGCAACGTATTCGCCGACCGACCTTAAAAATCCGCGCTCGGTGGTATCGGGTGCAACCCCGGTGCTGCGTGATTCCGAACATTATTTCTTCCAGCTCGGGCAATTCACCGAATTCCTGACTGACTGGATGAAAGGCGAAGTCGCCAACAGCGGCGTGAAAGCCAAGCTGCGCGAATGGATCGATGCCGGTTTGCGTGACTGGGATATTTCCCGCGACGCGCCCTATTTCGGCTTCGAAATTCCCGGCGCACCCGGCAAATTTTTCTATGTCTGGCTTGACGCGCCGATCGGTTATTTGTCGAGCTTCAAGAATCTGTGTGCAAAGACCGATATTGATTTCGACCAGTTTCTCGATGCCGACCGCAACAAAAACGGCGAAACCGAACTACATCATTTCCTAGGCAAGGACATCGTGAATTTCCACGGCTTGTTCTGGCCGGCTGTGTTGAATGGCGCGGATTATCGCTCCCCGGACAAACTGCACGTCAACGGTTACTTGATGGTCAATGGCGACAAGATGAGCAAGTCGCGGGGGACATTCATCCAAGCTCGTACTTATCTTGATGTCGGATTAAATCCAGAAGCCTTGCGTTATTACTTCGCTACCAAATCTAACGGTGGCGTAGATGATCTTGACCTCAATCTGGAAGATTTCACGGCCCGTACGAATTCTGACCTCGTCGGCAAGCTCGTAAATATTGCTAGTCGCGCGTCTGGCTTTATTACAAAACACTTTGACGGAAACCTTGTATCGTCTATTGAGCTTTTCAATAAAGACCGCTCAAGCTATTCATCCGCCACTGAGATGGCTTGGGATTCAGATCAAAGCATCCTAGAAGCCTATAAAAATGCACAATTTAGCTTTGTAATTAAGCAAGTAATGTTTATTGCGGACCGAGCAAACTTTCTTTGGGATCAAGCAAAGCCGTGGATGCTGGCGAAAAATATTGAGGACAACGAAGAGAACAAGAGAACGTTGCAGTTAATTTGTTCAGACTGTTTACATGCATTCTATCTCTGCATGATTTATTTGAAGCCAATCTTGCCTGAACTCTCGAAAAGAACTGAACGGTTTTTCAATGAGGATTCCGAATTAACTTTTGCAGACATTAGACATACAAACCTTCCAGCTCGGATTAATGCCTACGAGCATTTGTTTTCCCGCATCGACCCAAAGAATATCGAAGCCATGATTGAAGCCTCCAAAGATTCGCTCGCTCCCGCCGAACCTGCGGCTGCGGCAAAAAAGGTCGCGGCTAAAGCCGCTCCTACCGCAACGCCAAGTAATGAAGCAAGCCCAGGAAGCCCGGCCAACATCGGCATCGAAGACTTCGCAAAACTCGATCTTCGAATCGGCAAGGTACTGGAATGCGAATTCGTCGAAGGTTCCGACAAGCTGCTGCGCTTCAAACTGGATGCCGGCGATCTTGGCGAACGCCAAATCTTTTCCGGCATTCGCGCGGCGTATCAGGAACCGGAAAAACTCGTTGGCCGCAGTGTGGTCTTTATCGCCAATCTGGCGCCGAGAAAAATGCGTTTCGGCATTTCCGAAGGCATGATTCTTTCGGCAGGCAGTGGCGGCGATGATTTGTTCCTGCTTGATGTCGATGCCGGTAGCAAAGCCGGCATGCCGGTGAAGTGATACCGCATCAAAAAGCTGTTCGCCATGCTGATACGCAACAATAAGCCCGGGCTTGCAACGGGCGACGAACTGGTCAGGCAAATCGATGCGCTTTTGCCGCAAACGCAATGCGGCCAGTGCAATTATCCGGCTTGCAGGCCCTATGCGAAGGCCATTGCCGAAGGCGAAGCGGACATCAACCAATGCCCGCCCGGCGGCGATGAAGGTGTTAAAGCCCTGGCCGAATTACTCGGGCGTGAAGTAAAACCGATTAATCCTGAAAACGGCGTCATCAAGCCGAAAGTCGTTGCGATTATTCGCGAACCCGAATGCATCGGTTGCACCAAATGCATTCAGGCCTGTCCGGTGGACGCGATTATCGGCGGACCAAAATTGATGCACACGATCATCGCCGATTTATGCACGGGTTGCGAACTCTGCATTCCACCCTGCCCAATGGATTGTATCGACCTGATTCCAATCGAAGACAATCGACAGGAATTCATAACGTCGTAGGGGCGCCTGCTTGCCGCGCCCGCTTTTTTAATTTCAAAAGCAAGAGCGGGCGCGGCAAGCAGGCGCCCCTACGGTTCAATATACGAAAATCAAATTTTCGCCTTGATGGGTTTCTTCTCGCCGGCTTCGATTCTCAGATCCAGACGATTTTGCGCAGGCGGTGTCGGGCAGGTAGAAAAGCTGGTAAACGCACATGGCGGGTTATAGGCCAAATTGAAATCCACCACCGTAATTCCTTTTTCACCGGGGTTCTTGGCGTACAGAAAACGGGCAGCGGAATAGGTTTCATGGCCGCTGGTACGATCGGCAAAGATCAGGAACAAGCGACCGTCACCTTCATCAACGGCTTCCATCCGGTATTCCTTTCCATCCTTGCTGAAAACGACTTGACCGGGATTTGCCATATTCTCGACCATGCCGAGAATATTCATGATCTCGATGGTCTTACCCGGCGGATTTGGAATGAACATCGCCTGAAAACGATAGTCCTTGCTGATCGGAAAATACTCCAGCCCCGGAAATTGTTGGCGTGTTGCTGCCAACGCATCGCGCACGCGCAGCGCATAGCGCTCACCGCGCTTAATCACGATAAAACTTGCATCGCCATTATTGAAACCAACCACCGTCGGCTCACCATCGGCATCGGATAAAAGTCTTGCGGTGCCTGAAGCGGGTTGTCCATCGATCGTAATGCCGCTGCCGTTTTCAGGCTGAAGGGTGATTTTTCCATCTTTCGTCAAGGTAAGCATGCCGATGCGCCCAGGGCCCACCGCCAGCTTTGTACCATTGTCATCTCCATGGCCGACGCGGGTGGTACCAACATCGATCCAGTGCATACCGACCAGGGATAGCCAGCCCGCCGGTTGCTGCAATCTTTCAAGCCTTTCGTCGCGTGCTTTCTTGACTTCTTTTTCATACGCCAGCTTCGCGGCATTTTTCGCATTGTCCGCGCCCGCATCCACAGGACCTGTGTCATTGCCGCAGGCACTCAAACCGAGAGTGAAGATGGCAACCATAGCGATACTGATTAACTTGTTCATAGCTACCTCAACGACCACGTAAAAAAAGTTTATCCAATTCCGCTTTCGTCAACTGCACCCAGGTCGGTCGACCATGGTTGCATTGACCCGAACGTTCAGTGGCTTCCATATCCCGCAACAGCGCATTCATTTCCGGAATCGTCAGACGTCGATTCGCACGAACCGAAGTATGGCAGGCCAATGTTGACAATAACTCATTGCGTGTTTGCTCCAATGTCTGGCTACTGCCGTGTTCCCGCAAATCGGCGAGCACGTCCAGCACAATCGTTTTCGGATCCAGGTCCGCCAATAATGCGGGCACGGCACGGATACTCAAGGCCTGCGGGCCACTCCTTCTTAGTTCAAACCCCAATTCGGCCAGGGCTTGATGATGCTGTTCTGCGACATCGGCTTCACGCTCGCTGACGGATATGGCCATTGGCACCAGCAAAGTCTGGGAACGGATTCCCTCGGCATCCTTGGCGGCTTTCAAACGCTCGTAGGTAATACGTTCGTGCGCCGCATGCATATCGACCAGAATCAAACCCTGTTCGTTTTCCGACAGGATAAAAATCCCATGCAATTGCGCGAGGGCAAAACCCAATGGCGGAGCCTGGGTTTCATCCCTGACCGGCATTTGCAAAGGTTCGCTGGTACTGCTCGGAGCACGATAAAGTGCCGCATATTGCGAAAGATAATTCGCGGGCGCTTCACGTACCGGCAGGCCCAAACCGGATTGCGTCGGGGCCGTCTCATTGAATGCATAGCTGCCGATGCTTTCGACCCGGCTTTCCACGGCACCGGCACGTGCGCCCGCCAGGGCTTCATGCAAAGTGCGATAGATGAAATCGTGTACCAAACGACCATCGCGAAAACGCACTTCGTGTTTGGCCGGATGCACGTTCACGTCGACCCGGCGTGGGTCGAGCGTGAGGAACAAAACGAAACTGGGATGGCGCCCGTGAAAAAGCACATCGAAATAAGCCTGGCGCACGGCGTGAGCCACCAACCGATCTTTGATCGCGCGACCGTTCACGTAAAAAAATTGCTGATCGGCCGATGAACGCGAAGCCGTCGGCAACCCAACCCAACCCTGCAATCCCAAACCCGCACCATTGTGATCAATCGCAATACTTTGCTGGGTGAACCCTTCACTCAGTGCTTCGGTAATTCGTTGATGATGCTCGGCCCAATCCTGATTCGGACGATAGTGCTTGATCAATTTCCCGTTGTGCGAAATCCGCAATTCGACCAAGGGCTTCGCCAACGCCAGCGAGCGTAACCAGTCTTCAATATGATTGAGTTCGGTACGTTCGGCCTTCATGAATTTCCGGCGTGCCGGCACATTGAAAAACAAATCCCGAACCTCGATCGTGGTGCCTTGCGGATGCGGATGCGGCACCACGCCGTGTACTTCACCACCGGTGATTTCTATCCGCGCACCGTTGGCCTGATTCGGCGTTTTCGAACTGATTGAAAAATGCGAGACCGACGCGATCGACGGCAAGGCTTCGCCGCGAAAACCGAGCGTTGCCACTTCTTCAAGATCTTCCAGCGATGAAATCTTGCTGGTCGCGTGGCGCTGGATCGCCAATGGCAATTCCGCTTCGGCAATACCGGCACCATCATCACGAATGCGGATCAAACGCAGGCCGCCTTCTTCCAGTTCGATATCCACCCGTTTGGCGCCGGCATCCAATGCATTTTCGACCAGTTCCTTGACGACGGAGGCAGGTCTTTCCACCACTTCGCCGGCGGCGATCTGGTTGATGAGGGTGTTGGGCAGTTGGCGAATCGGCACGTCGGGCAACCAAAAGTATTCAACCGATATGATACATCGTGCTTGTCGTGGGAGCGTCCGTCAGGCGCGAAAAATCCAGCCAGATCTTTCGCGCCTGACGGACGCTCCCACGGGACTCTTATTTGGGTGCCGATGCCGTCGTCGGAATTATCAGGCGTTCGCCTACACGCACATCATCACTGCGCTTGTTGTTGGCGAGCAGGATCATGTCCATGGGTACGCCGTGCCGTGTTGCGATCTGGCTGAGGGTTTCACCGCGACTGACAACGTATTGCATCCCACGCGCATTCTCGTCGTTGCGTTCCTGCTGGGCGGCAAACCAGGTGCCCGGAGGCGCCTGCTCGGAGAAATAGCCACGAATACCGGTAACCACTGCCGACGCAAGGCGTTCACGGTGTGCCGGATCGGACAATTTGCGTTCTTCATTCGGATTCGTGATGAATCCGGTTTCAATCAGCATCGAAGGTACGTCCGGCGAACGCAGCACAACGAAATTGGCGTGTTCAACATTTGGCTTGTGCGCTTTGCCGAGGTCTTTCAATGAGCCGAGAACTTCTCCGGCGACATCTTCCGAGACTCGCATGGTGGCGCTTTGGGACAGATCCAGCAGAACCGCGGCAAGGTTTTTGTCTTTTGCATCAAGAGAGACGCCGCCGACAAGGTCAGCGGCGTTTTCTTTATCAGCCAACCAGCGTGCGGCTTGCGAGGATGCACCTTTTAACGACAACACAAACACCGATGAACCGTTGGCCTGACCATTCAATGCGGCATCGGCATGAATGGAAATGAATAAATCCGCTTGCGCCTTGCGGGCACGCATGTAGCGGTCTTGCAGGACGACGAAGGTATCGTCGTCACGCACCAGGAATGCTTTCATGCCGGGTTCGGCATTAATTTGTCTCGCCAGTTCGCGCGCGGTGGCCAGCGTGACGTTTTTTTCCTTCACGCCGCTGGGGCCGCTTGCACCCGGGTCCTTGCCGCCGTGACCGGCATCGATGGCAATGATCAATTCGCGATGGCTGTTACCCAAAACGCTTTGAACCGTCTTGGTCGCAGGAAAACGGGCGGAAGATTTATTTTCTACCTTGACGTCAGCCTGTTGGATTTCTTTGGTTTCGATAACCGCCGGCTTCACTTCGACCTTGGGCTCGAGCGTAAGCACGTCTTTCATCGCCGCCTTGATATCGGCGACTTTGCTTTCTGATGTTTTGACTGGCGTGGCATTGGTCGCGATATTCTGGGCTGGCTTCGCATTCGGGCTGATCAATTCGATCACCAGACGCGTGTTAGCGCCCGAGCCATCAATATGCGATTTGGTTTGTACACTTTCGCTTAAATCGAAAACGACCCGCAAAGTACCCGGCGCAGGCTGGCCGGTACGCACTCTGCTGACAACGCCATTGGCACCCGGCAATTTGAAGTTCCCGGAAGCGGAGGTTGCGGGCAGATCCAGCACCAGACGTTCCGGATTGCTGAGAGTAAACACCTTGTAACTGGATTTTTCGCTAAGGCTGATCTCGGCCTGGGTTTGGCCGTCCATGGCGAGCAACTTGAGATCTTTCAGCTGTGCGGCGCCTGCAAAAGCCGGAGCGAGCATAAGCAGCAGGCCGGTTTTGCAGAAATTTCGCGATTTGGAAATAGTGCGCATTGCGGGATTGAACCACCGCACCAGGCAATTTGCAATAGTTTTCCCTTAAAAATCCGATACCTGGGCACTATTCTTAGTAAATCTTTAAGAAGAGGCTCTGAAACCCGCCATTTTACTGACTCGTGCCAGCCAGGCGGCCCCCGTTTGGGTCTCTGAGCGCAAATTGGCAACCCGACCATCGCCATGCGGTTCCAATTCGATCAGCAAATCTGCCTTGGGCAAGGCGCCCTGCCCGCGTTCTGGCCATTCCACCAACCAAAGCAGGGTATTTTCGGCCACTTCGTCCAGCCCCAGAAAATCCAGCTCGCCAGCGGCGGCGATACGGTACAGGTCCAGATGCGCCGCCTCGCCTTTTGCCAAGGGATAGCGCTCGATCAAGGTATAGGTCGGGCTTTTGATTGGGCCGGTAACGCCGAGCTCGCGCAGCAAGGCCCTGGCCAAGGTGGACTTGCCTGCCCCGATTTCGCCATACAGATAGATCACCCCAAGACTCGGCTTGGCCTGCGCCAATAACTGGCCCAGGCTTTCGGTCGCTTCGGGGTCGTCCAGGATGATTTTCATTCCGCTGCTTTCACTCGGGATTCGCCAATCTTCGAAGGTGTGGAAACAGATCCGACGGCAACAAGCCGCGCTCACCGCCAATTTTAGCTGCGGCATCTCCGGCGGCACCATGCAGCAAGGCGCCGAGGCTCGCAGCTTCGAACAATGAAAGGTTTTGGGCATACAAAGCGGCAATCACGCCCGTCAAAATATCCCCCATGCCACCGGTCGCCATCCCCGGATTACCGGCATCGATCACCCGCGTCGTTTCTCCGGGCCCACCGACCAAGGTACCGGCACCTTTCAATACCACGACACACTGATACTTTTTCACCAGTGCATCCATCGCATCGAAACGGTTGGATTGGACTTCCTGATTACTTATGCCGAGCAAGCGTGCTGCTTCTCCGGGATGCGGCGTGAGAATTGCCTGAGGCAAGGGCTGCGGATTTTCAGCCAACAGGTTCAATGCATCCGCATCCAGAATCAGGGCTTTATTGGATGCGATCGCGCAATCAAACAAGGTCTGGCCCCATTCGTTCTGTCCGAGCCCCGGCCCCACGGCGAGCACATCGGCTTTTGCAATCAAGGGCAGCAAGGCATCGGCATTCTCCACGGCATGCGTCATCGCCTCCGGCCTTGCCGCAACCAGGGCGGAGACCCCCTCGGTTCGCGTTGCGACGCTGGCAAGACCGGCACCTACACGCAATGCGGCTTCCGCACACAGACGAACGGCGCCACCCATTCCGACTTCTCCTCCGACGCAAAGCACATGCCCGTATTCACCCTTATGCGAATTGGCATGTCGCGGTGCAAGGCCCGCGGCCAGATAGGCAGGCGTCAGTAAAAAAGCCGCTGGTGAAAAATCACTCCTCACACTATCGGGCAGATCCAGATTGTCATGCTGCACCTTGCCGCAATAGTCCCGCGCCGAGCCGGTATACAACCCGCGTTTGGCAGAAATAAAACTGATGGTTCGCGTGGCACGTATGCAAATCCCTGCTGCATTTCCAGCGTCGGCATTTATGCCCGAGGGAACGTCCAATGCCAGCACCGGCAAACGGGTCGCATTGATCCGTTCGATGAACGCCTGGGCCGCGCCTTCGGGCTGTCTGGATAAACCGATGCCGTACAAAGCATCCACCCACAACTCGACATCCGGCAATTGACCGTCAAACACTTCGGCACGTTCACCCAACGCACGCCAATCGGCATAGGCACGGCCGGCATCAGCAGTGCGCGGCGTTCCGCCTGGCAACATGATCACTTTGACTTTGATGCCGACTTTTTGCAGAAGGCGCGCCAGCACATAACCATCGCCACCGTTGTTGCCCAGACCACAGGCAATGCCGACCGATGTAATCCTGGGCCATTTTTTATGGATCAAGATCATCGCGGCGGTGCTGGCGCGGGTCATTAATTCATAACCGGAAACACCATGATCGCGGATGGCCAGACGGTCCATTTCGCGTACTTGTTCGGTACGATACAAAGGAAGCGGAGAATTCATCCGTCAATTCTAACCTTATAAATCTATACTTGGCCGATGTCAGACTATCAGCATCTAGCAAACGATATTCGCCAATGGGGCCGCGAACTGGGCTTCGCCGATGTGGGAATCAGCGGCGTAAAGCTTGGCGACGACGAACAGCATCTCGATGCCTGGGTCGCTGAAAATAATCATGGCGAAATGCATTACATGGCGGCCCACGGCAGCAAGCGTGCGCGCCCCGCCGAATTGATCCCGGGCACTGTCAGTGTTATTTCGGTACGAATGGATTACGGTACCGGCGACGATGACGCCGCATGGCAAACATTGAACTATCCGACGCAAGCCTATGTTGCACGCTACGCACTAGGCCGTGATTACCACAAGGTAATGCGGGCACGCTTGCAAAAACTGAGTGATCGAATCCAGGCTGAAATTTCACCGCTGGGTTATCGGGTCTTCGTGGATTCAGCGCCGGTGCTGGAACGTGCGCTTTCTCGCAATGCTGGTTTGGGCTGGATTGGAAAAAACACCTGCCTGATCAACAAGAATTCCGGCAGCTGGTTTTTTCTCGGCGAAATTTTCGTCGATATTCCGCTGCCGGTCGATGTTCCAGCCGAAGCACACTGCGGCACCTGCACGAAGTGCATCGATGTATGCCCTACGCAAGCCATCATCGCACCGAACAAACTCGATGCCAGACGCTGCATCAGTTATCTGACCATCGAATTGAAAGGCAGCATTCCGGAAGAATTCCGCAAACCGATCGGCAACCGGATTTTTGGCTGCGATGATTGCCAGCTGATTTGCCCGTGGAATAAATTTTCGAAGAAATACGATGAGCCGGATTTCCGCGTCCGCAACAATATTGATAAGGCGACCTTGCTGGATTTGTTTGCCTGGACCGAAGCGGAGTTTTTATCGCGCACCGAAGGTTCCGCAATTCGCCGTACCGGCTATGAAGGGTGGATACGCAATATCGCCGTTGCTCTGGGTAACGCACCTTCGTCACCGGAAATTATTGCCGCACTACATGCTCGTTCAGGGCATCCATCAGAAATCGTTCGCGAACATGTTGCATGGGCAATCAAGGAACATACATCCCCGTAGGGGCGCCCGCTTGCTGCGCCCATGCACTGCGATGATGCCCAGGGCGCAGCAAGCAGGCGCCCCTACGAACATTATTTTCCCGGCAATCGCGTTACCATATGCGTCTTTGATTGAACCCTCAGGAATACCAGCATGATCATTCAACCGAAAACCCGCGGCTTTATTTGCACCACGACACATCCCACCGGATGTACTGCTCACGTGAACGAGCAAATTGCCGTGGTGAAGGCTGGTGGCAAAATCGAAAACGGTCCGAAAAAAGTATTGGTTATTGGTGCGTCCACTGGCTATGGCTTAGCTTCCAGAATTACTGCCGCTTTCGGTTCGGATGCAGCGACGATCGGCGTGTTTCTTGAAAAGCCCGCATCCGAAAACAAACCCGGTTCCGCCGGCTGGTACAACTCCGCCGCTTTCGAACAAGCAGCACACGCTGCCGGCCTCTATGCAAAAAGCATCAATGGCGATGCGTTCTCGCACGAAATGCGCGCCAAGACCATTGAGCTGATCAAACAGGATTTGGGCCAGGTAGATATGGTGGTGTATTCCCTCGCATCGCCCGTTCGCAAGCTGCCCGATTCCGGCGAACTCGTGCGTTCGGCCTTGAAACCCATCGGCGAAACCTATCAATCCACGGCGATTGATACGAGCAAAGACAGGATTATCCACTCCGAAGTCGAGCCTGCCAGCGAGCAGGAAATTGCCGACACCGTCACCGTGATGGGCGGTGAAGATTGGGAATTGTGGATGCGTGCATTGCTCGATGCCGGTGTACTCGCGGACGGCATCAAAACGATGTCCTACAGTTATATCGGCACCGAAATTACCTGGCCGATTTATTGGCACGGCGCACTCGGCAAGGCTAAGGAAGACATGGATCGTGCCGCTTCCGCACTTCGCAAATTGCTCGCTCCGCTGCACGGCAGTGCGAATGTCGCCGTCTTGAAAAGCGTTGTCACTCAGGCATCGGCCGCCATTCCGGTGATGCCGCTGTATATTTCGATTTGCTTCAAGGTGATGAAGGATCAAAAACTGCACGAAGGTACTATCGAACAAATCGACCGCATGTTCCGCACGCAGATTTACGGCTCCAACACGAGCCGCGATGAAAGCCAGCGTATCCGCATGGATGATTGGGAATTACGCGATGAGGTTCAGAAGACCGTGATGAAAATCTGGCCCAATGTCACGACCGAAAATCTGTTTGAACTGACCGACTACAAAAGCTACAAGGAAGAATTCCTAAAGTTGTTCGGCTTTGGCGTTGCCGGCGTCGATTACGCTGCCGATGTCGATCCGATCGTGCCTTTTGAACCGATCAGTCTCGAAAACTGAAAAACCGGATATCGGGAATACAGCGACGTTGACCAACCGGTCGGCGTCAGTGGAACCTGCCGCGATTCCCGCATTGAGGCAATTCAAGCCAGGAATTTTGGCAATCCTGTAACAATGTAACGCTGTCACGAAAGCCCGGCTGAAGCGATATATACTGGCCCCCTAGTTTATTCATTGCCTATCAGCACCCAGGGGATCCCAATGCCTTCAAGCGAATTAATCATGGCCGCCATTGCGGTTGCCGCCTTTGTTTTTCTGATTCTGTTAATTGCACTGTTTCTCAGAAGAGTGGTACCGACCAACGAAGTGCATATCATCCAGTCGGGTAAGGCGACGGTGTCCTACGGCAAAGACCATGAAGCCGGCAATACCTATTACGAATGGCCGGCCTGGTTGCCGAAAATCGGTATCGTCAAAATCGTGTTGCCGGTGTCGGTATTCGACGGCGACCTGGAAGCCTATGAAGCCTACGATAAAGGTCGCTTGCCTTTCGTCGTGGACGTGAAAGCCTTCTTCCGCATTTCCGATTCCAATCTGGCAGCACAACGCGTGAGTTCGTTCGACGAATTGCGTAGCCAGTTGCACGCAATTTTGCAAGGTGCGGTGCGTACCATTCTCGCGTCGGCGGACATCGAAGAAATCATGCAGGGCCGCAGCCAGTTTGGCGAAGCTTTCACACGCGAAGTGGAAGCACAACTGGTGAACTGGGGCGTCTCCACCGTCAAGAATATCGAGCTGATGGATATCCGCGATTCCAGCGGATCCTATGTCATCAAAAACATCATGGAAAAGAAAAAATCCCTGATTGAAATGCAAAGCCGTATTGAAGTGGCCGAAAACATGAAACGCGCCAGCATTGCCGAAATCGAAGCCAAGCGCGAAACCGACGTGCAGTTGCAGGACGCATTGCAAAAAGTGGGTGCGCGTACCGCCGAAAAAGACAAGGCCGTTGGCATCGCGAATGAAATGGCGCAGCAATCGATCAAGGAACAGGCCAAGATCACCACCGAAAAAGAACTGGAAATTACCAAGGTGTCCGAAGTGACGTCGGCCAACATCACGAAAGACGTGCAAATCGTGAAAGCTAACCAGGACAAGGAAACCGCTGCCATCAACAAGGAAATGGCGATCATCAAGGCGGCGCAGGAAAAAGAAACCACGATTCTGGTGGCCGAAGGTACCAAGGCAACGACCATTCTTGTCGCCGAAGGTGACCTTGAAAGCAAGAAGCGCGAATCCGAAGGTATCGCCTTCGAAGGTACCGCCCGCGCGGAAGCCGAAAAGGCCATGCAACTCGCACCGGTGCAGGCACAAATCGTGTTGGCGAAGGAAATCGGCAACAACGAGGGCTACCAGAAATATCTGGTCACCATCGAGCAGGTCAAAGCAAACCAGGCTGTGGGTATCGAACAAGCCAAGGCATTGTCACAGGCCGATCTGAAGATCATCGCCAATTCCGGCAATGTCGAAAACGGCATGAAAGGCGTAATGGATATTTTCTCGTCCGCCGGTGGTACCAATGTCGGGGCAATGCTTGAAGGTCTGGCACAAACCGAACAAGGCGAAGCCCTGCTGAAAAAAGTCGGTTTGAATTCGGATAAAAAAGATAAATAAATACAGTAGCCCGGGTCATGGCTCCATCTGACCCGGGGTTATCGATCTTGCTTCAACGATAACGACAATATTGAGTTTTCCCGGGTCAGATGGAGCCATGACCCGGGCTACGGCAGAAACAAGAATTAACTCGATTGGCAGTTTTAGCCCCCGAAAACTGTGCTTCATTCCGCCAAATGCAGTCGAGCTCCTGCGCTAGACTGGCAATAATTCCGGGAGCTGTTTCCAAAGATGCCTATCCGTCGCGATTCCTTCACCGTTTTACGCGCCACCATGCGATGGCGCGTCGGGCTAGTGCTGGGCGTTTTGGTAATGGTGCTTATGGTCGCGCTCGGCACCCTGAACACGCAATTGGGCCTCAAAGATACCGCACAATTGGCCTGGGTCGTGCTGGCTGTTTCGGGCATCAGCGTTGTCGGTTTACTGCTATCGCCGCGACATCTGGGCGGCACCATTTATTTCAGCGCAGTGGCAATGCTACTGATTTTCGTCCCCGCTTTCGGTCTTTACCACGGCAGGCCGATGCAGCATTGGGCCTATATTTTTCCGCCGCTGCTGGTTTTCCTGATCCGGTCTCGCCCGGCACTGGTCGGCATGGTGCTGTACGGCATCTATGTCGTCTTTACCTTGAAGCCCTTGATTCCGACGATCGACATCGTGCGCTTCGCGAGCGGTTATGGCCTGCTCGTTTGTTTTATCTACACCTACGCTCTACTCGAAGAACGTGCAACCACGATGTTGCGCTACTACTCCGACCATGACGCGCTGACGAATTGTTTCAACCGTCGCACGTTCAACGAGGCGCTGGAACAACTTACCCGTTCGCGGTCGAACGGGAAACGCCGCACTTTCCTGCTGATCGATATCGACCACTTCAAGGCCATCAACGACCAGCACGGACATCTGGTCGGTGACCGCATCATCACGCAAGTCGCTGCTGAACTTGTACGTGCACTTGATACCGATATTCCTCTATACCGTTATGGTGGCGAAGAATTTGCCATTATTCTTGAAGACGCTTCCGAACAGGAAGGCCTTGAATTGTCAGAACGCCTGCGGCTCGCGATTCACGAGTACGACTTTCAGGATCTGAAAGTCAGCATCAGCATTGGCGTTGCCGAATGGCGAAGCACCCACGCCAATGTGAACGCCGCACTAGGACATGCGGATCGCGCCTTGTATTTGGCTAAAAATGCAGGCCGCAATCGTGTGATGGCGGCCTCGGCACTTTCGTAGCAAGGACTTCAGTTACGAATTATCTGCAAGACGTTTCATGGCATGGGCTTAATTGGAATAACGTGCCTGCATGAATTGAAAATAAACTTCACCGTAGCGCATATACCAATCGTCGTTGTCGAAATAATCGGCTTCGCAGACAGCCATTTTCTGCAATCCTTTTTGCAATTCTCCAAGTAATTCCTTGTTTTTACTGCGCACCGTTGCATCGAATTCGTCCAATGCACCATTTACTTTTTTTGTTTCAGCCGCTGCACCCATTTGTGCAATTCCGCCACCGGCTGCCGCAGCACCATTCATGAAATCCAGGCCTTCGCTGGTAAACCGGTGCGTGTAATCGTAGATGGCGCGCACTTTTTCAAGGTTCATGCGTTGCTTGTTCAGTGCGGCATTTGCTTCGGCGTAGCAAGGCTTGCAATCGCTGTTTTCAGCGCACTTGGACGGCATCACGGGCATGCCGGGCGGGTTTGGGTCCGGCATCATTTTTTCATCGGTGTTGGTTAACGGCGGAAAGTTCTGGTTGTATTGGTTCCCATTACCGCCCCATGCCGTTTCACCGTTTGTACCATCTCCGCTATTTGAACCAGACCCTTTATCGCTGTTTTTTGCAGTATTTCCATCGGACTTTCTGCGGTTAGGGCCGCCCCATTCGGCCGCATTATTGTAGACGTCGGGTTCGCTGTTTTTCCCGGCACTACCATCGGACTTTTTGCGATTAGGGCCACCCCATTCGGCCGCACTATTGTAGCCGTCGGGCTCGCTGTTCTTCCCCGCACTACCATCGGACTTTTTGCGATTAGGGCCACCCCATTCAGCCGCACTATTGTAGCCGTCGGGTTCGCTGTTCTTCCCGGCACTACCATCGGACTTTTTGCGGTTAGGGCCACCCCATTCGGCCGCATTATTGTAGACGTCGGGTTCGCTGTTAGCACCAGCGCCTTTGCCGCCATTTTTTGCAGTATTCCCGCCATGGCCAGGACCGCCCCACGCGGAGGCACCATTTGAACCGTCATTGCCGCTGTTTGTACCAGAGCCTTTGCCACTGTTTTGGACAGGGCTGCCGTCGGAATTGAGTGGGCTTCCCCATGATGCTTCACTGTTTTGAACTTGCGTGGGCGGAGCTGGTGCGGGCTCGCCAGATAATTCCTTTTGAAAGCGATTACGAACCAGTAAATCGGCGTAACCGGGCATGCTCGCCACACAAGACACCAGAATGAGTGGCAGCATTTTCAAATACTTGCTCATGATTTACCTCCCGCTGATTTACGACGCAGAAACAAAACAAGACCAGCAATAACAAACAAGCCAAATACGCCAAGCGCAATTTTCAACCACGGAAAACCACCGCTTACGGTCACGCCCTTGCTGCCATCCGGCGCCACGTATTCACTGGCCGGAACGACGGCAGGCGCAGGTTCCAGTTGCTCTTCTTTGCCCACCATTACCACCAATTGATAGTCGATTGGCTCGTCGGCGCTAACCCATAACTTGAAGCCATCGTAGGTCCGGAAGTGCAAATCGACACGTCCATTTTGATTGGTGCTCAGCTCTTGTACCGGCTTGCTCCAATCGTCCTTCACGACACGCAAATAAATTTTCTGATTGGGCTCCCGGGTATAAAGACCAACCGAAATCGGCTCCAGTAATTGTGTGCCGAGCACCTGATACTGATCGCCATACGGCGTCGCAGTGCCTTTCAGATGTGCAGAACGGGTATCGGCAATTTTCGCATCGGACTTGAGTTCAATATCGTAAACCGTGCGTGTAGTTTGTTCCTGGTTTGTTGATTGTTCTTGCGATATCTGCGAAGAGGTGTCGGCAGGCGTCTCGACGCTTGCTTCAATCGACGGTTCTCCAGGGACAAAATCATCGGCACTGGATTGCGCAAACACCATTGCCGACGAACCCGATAAGAGCAAGCACAGCACAACGCTGCGCATCCAATGGTTTTTCATTTTTTGGCCCCTGCCTCAATCTTTGCATAGGCATGGCCCAGCAGAGCGCGTAATTCGTCCTTGCTCAGATTACCGCGTACAGATATCTGGGCGTCACGCTTGACACTGTTGAATTGAATCGGACCATCGGAAGCGGCTTCCCAAGGGCCATCAAGAGTTTTGCTTTCTTTCAGCGAAACACCCTGTTCGGCACCCATCGCGTTGATGCTTTTTGCAAACCCGCCGTAAGTGGCATTGTCACGGCGGAAACCACGATAGCCATTGATCAATGTCACAGTGGTCACGAACAAATGCATCTGACCATCTCTGCCGGTGTAGCGGATGGTGCAATCATCGCCACTGCGTTCGAAATCGCCTTTGGGCGTGCCCAGTAATTTCGTGATGTCCTCGCTGCTCCACAGGCTGCAGGGATCTTCCGAAGAATAGCGTGCCTGCAAATGTTGCAAGGCCGCCTTTTGGCCCGCTTGCCCTCTTATATCAAGCGGTTTAGCCAAGCGTGCGAGAGCCTTGTTCGCCAATTCGCCCGCTTGTTCCGCTGTGGTGGTGAGGCTACCGCCAAATTCGATTTCCACCATGCTGTCGCCCTGAATCGCGACAAAATTGCAGCAACCGGTAATTTTCGCTTCATCCCAATCGCCTACCAGCTCGGTACCATCCTGCAATTTCATCATGCCTTTGGTAGCGTTTTCAGCTTTTTCGAGATTGGCACTTACGCCGGCATTGATGGCACCGGCGTCGGTCCATTCGGCTTGAACGGCGATGTTCTTGTCTTCGGCCGTGTAATACCAGCAGACATCGCCCTCGGGATCGGGAGTCGGACCACTATCGCCATTCGGATTACCACCACGATAAGGAGCACCGGCAAGAGGCCCGAGCACAGCTTCGACTTCTTTTGGATCAAGCAGTCGGCACGGATCATGCGGGTCGGGAGTTTTTGCAAGATCGGCGGCAGCCGTATCGGCGGAATCGGCCATGCCATCTGCATTGACCCTGTTGTTCTCGTTGGAAGCGGCATCCTTGTTTTTACAAGCGCCCAGTGTTGCCAACATTAATACGGCCAATAAAATTTTCGGTGCTGTGTTTTTCATGGTGAGCTTCACTATTGAGTGGATTTACGGACAGGTGCGTGCAAGTTCGACGCGACGATTGGCGGCGCGGCCTTCCAGCGTGTCGTTTTTCGCTACCGGCCTTGCAGAGCCAAAACCGTTTGCGACGAAACGTGAAGCAGGTAATTTGTATTGCGTGCTTAATGCGGCACTCACGGCGGCGGCGCGGCGTTTCGATAAATCCAGGTTATAGGCATCGCCACCCACGCTATCGGTATGACCTTCGATGCGCAGATTCCAGCCGGGATTTTTCTTCATCAAATCGGCCACTGTGTTCAAGGCCGGTGCCGATTGCGGCAACAAAGTCGCTTTACCGAAATCGAAATAGATACCGTTCAATTCGGCGCGACAGGCTCCGCCACTGAGGGATTTTTGCAATACATTGACCTGAGGTTGTGCAGCGGGATAGTCGATGCGGACCGTCTGGAAAACACTGCGCCCCTGGCGATTGCGCAGACCGATCGGATGCGCGGCATTGTCGGCTACCCAAAGTTCGATATCGACACTGTCGCCCGCTACGCTGAAAACGCCTTTGGCATGGAGGGTTTGAACAATGACTGCCTTGCCATTGATTTTTACGGACATCGGCACCGTAACGCTGCCAATACGGGACAATGTCCCCCGGAAATATTTGCGACCGGATGTCACATCCAATAATCGCCGGCATGTTTTCCTGTTCGCCGTAACGCGCGACGGTGCCGATCACCAGTGCCACTTTTCCGGTGGTTTTAAGCTGGTTGAATGATGCGGTCGACATGCCCATGCTGGAACCGGGAAACATTAGCGGATCGCCCGACTGGAAGACGAGATTTTGTTTATTGGAAGACGCCATGTCCTCCCGTCTGACGCGACGCATGCGCACGTCGCTGACTTGTTTGCCATTCAGCTGATAACGAAAGTCAACGCTGTACTCGGCATACGCATCGGTCAGATCACTGATCACTGCAATCTGCTCTTCATCGCCTTTCGGCGTTTGAACCGCCGTCGTTACCACCATGCCCTTGGACAAGGGAATGGTGGCTGGCTCGGCAGCGTTGGCCACAAGCGCAGCCGTCAATAATGCGAGAGCAAGAATGTTCTTCAGCATGATCATCGAACTCAGTATGCGACCAGTTCGACACGACGATTTTTCGCACGTCCTGCTTCGCTGGCATTGCTGGCCACCGGCGCGGCGAACGAAGCACCGAAACTTTGCAGGCGTTTTCCGTCAACGCCGTACTGCGTGGTCAGCGCAAGGACGACGGCTTTCGCGCGACGCGTGGAAAGATCGCGATTGGGTTCGAACAAGCCTTGCGTATCGGTATGGCCAACGACCATCAAGCGCAGCTTGGGATCTGCTTTCATCAACTTGGCAATTTCGGCGAGGGAATCTTTCGACTCCGCTTTTACGTCGGCCTTGGCGGTATCAAACAGGATGCCGTAGAGCGCAATGCGGCCATTCTTGTTGATCTCGGCCGACATTTCGCTGGACGTCACGGTCACCATGCGCGCAGCCATCGGTTTTGGCTCGATGATGTCAATACGCACACTGACACGGCTCGCCGGTACGGTACGGGTGTCATTGCCGGCAGTATCGGTATTGAAACCGGCGTATACCGTCATGTAAAGATTGCCTTCCGGACGACGGATACGCATGGCGACATAACGGTATTCCGAATTCCAGTTCATCCAGCGCGATTGCGGGTCGTCGCCGCCATAAACGCCCGTAATGAAATCGTTTATGCCGTTGTCGAGGTCCTGGCGTCCGCTTGCGTTTGCGCCTTGGAAAAGAATTTCGACTTTGCCATTTTTGGCAAACTCATTCTGATAGGCACGAATGGCTTCCAGCACAGAAACATCCTTGGGAAGCACATAAACCAGAGTGGTGCGCGCACCTTCGGCCGAGAGTAATTTTTGTTTTTCTCCCGAACGAGCCGGCCCCGCCGCGATGATCAATTCATCGAAAGCCTTCTTGTTGTAATAGCGAATACTCGAACCATCGAAACGCTGGACCAGCGGATGATCGGTGGCGCCTTTCACGTCTTTTCCGTCGGGCAGTTCGCTGACATCCTGCGCCAATGCAGGCAAGGCAGAAACCGCAAGCAAAAACGATATGCAGACGCTACGAAATAAAGGTAGTTTCAGGGTTTTCATGGTGTTCTCCGGGCTTGTTGCCAGTCTTATCGGGAAGCCGGGTTTAATCCGGACAGGAGCAAGCATTTTTCTTTTCCAGCATGAGGTGCCGTCTTGGACATCGGCATGACAGGTGAGCCCTGCGACAATGCAAACAGGCCACAAAGCGTATTTCTGCGACATCGGTAACTCATTACAAAGCTCGGGTTCGCGGGCCCAATCGGATTCCGGTGAAAAATCCGGACATTGCCAATAAAGCGGGACTGGAATTCACCCCAAATTTGCTAGACTCTACCCATGGCAGATGCTGACTCACCCCTGCGAAAATCCTCAAACGCACTTGTGCAGGAGCTTTATGCCGAGCTCAAAAAAGTCGCCAGTCTCGAACGCTGGCGTTTGGGCAATGCCCCTACCCTGCAGACGACTGCTTTAATCAATGAAACCTGGCTGAAACTGCACAAGGTGGAAGGCTGGAATGATCGCCAACACTTTCTTCGCGCCGCCGCGATTGCCATGCGGCAAGTACTGGTGGACTCTGCACGCGAACACTATGCGGAAAAGCGCGGCGGCGGTCTTGCTCCCGACACGCTTTCGGCTGCGGAACGGGTTCCAGCGGGATCGAATGATGAAGTGATCCTTGTGGATGAAGCATTAACTCGATTGCAGGTCATGGACCCGCGCCTGGCGCAGGTCGTTGAATGCCGTTTCTTCGCCGGTTACAACGAAGAAGAAACGGCGCAGGCACTTGGCATCAGTGATCGCACCGTCCGGCGTGACTGGTTGAAAGCCAAAGCCTGGTTATATGTCGAGATGGCACCGAACTGATTTGCTCGTAGGAGCGTCCTTCAGGCGCGACACATCCCACCTGATCTGTCGCGCCTAAAGGACGCTCCTAGAAAACAAATCTGTCGCGCCTGAAGGACGCTCCTACGAAAAACAAAATCTGTCGCGCCTGAAGGACGCTCCTACGAGAGCATGACAAGGTAAAAAAACGATTTACGGAGCCGCATCAATCTCGGCGCGCAATTGCTGGACGCCCGGCATATAAGGCGCACCGGCTTCACCCAGCGCAGTCAATTTGTCGGCCATCGCATTCGCCAGTTGTCGTGCTTCGACTTTATTGCCTTCGGCCAGACGCAGACGTGCTTCCACGCCTTGGCAAACGGCATACAACACCTGGTTCTCTCCCGAGTTGGTACGTGCGGCATCCTTTGCCTGTGCCAGCGATTCACCGGCAAGCTTCAATTCGCCTAGTTGTATTCGCGCTTCGCTGATACTTTGCAAAATGAAAATGGTCAGTTGACTGTGTTCACCAGTGTATTCACGCGCCATCGGCAAAGCCTGTTCCAGTTGTACGAGTGCATCTTTCGGGCGTTTTGCCTTCAGTATGATCTTGCCCAGATTACCCTGCATCGCCGCCAATGCCGCCGATTTTCCATACAACTCACGACGTAATTTTGTTGACTGCAGCAATAATTTTTCGGCGCGTTCGAAATCGTTTTTACGGTAAGCAACAGTCGCCCAATTACCCAGTATCAGCAAGGCACCGGCGCTACGCGTGTTGAGCATCTTTTCGTAAACGTTCCAGCTATCGCGAAACGCGGCATCGGCCTTGTCGATGTCGCCATTGGCCTGATACGCGATACCCAGACTGTTAAGAATGCCCGCCGTTTCGGTGTGGTTGCGACCGTAATAATCATCGTGTTCGAGCAAAGCCTTTTGCAGGGTGCGAATGGCGCTTGGCAAGCCGCTTTCGGCTTTCTCGATTTGCGCCTGGGTCACGCGACTGCCAATGATCGATTTTTTATACAGTGATGCGTCCTTGTTCCAGAACGTTTGCGCTTCATCAAGCAAACGTCGTGCATTCGCCGTATTGCCGCGTTGCTGTTCGGCATCCGCCAGCATGGCACTGATTTCAGCACGTGCGGGCGGCAAGGTGTCGGGCGATTTGAGATAGCTCTCAAGCAGGGGAACGGCACCGTCAGCATCATTCATGAACAAATACAATGAGCCCAGCGCTTCGACGATATCGCCGCGCGTCTGCGGCTGATCGCGATATTGCTCGGCGAGATGTTTCGCGCTCTGATCCAGAACTTCCTTGGCCGTGGTCGATTCACTGCCCTGGTTTTCGCCGGCGGAGCGGAACATCAGCAATAAATAATTTTTCACTGCTTCCGTGCGGCGCATTTCCGCCAACACCTGATCACGTTCCAGTGCCGTTTTATGTGCCTGCCAGAGTACGCCACCGACACCGACCGCTATCGCGGCAAAGACCGCAGCTGCCGCGGCAACACCAATCTTGTGGCGGCTTACAAAGCGACGGAAACGATAGCCACGGGTATCGCCGCGAGCAAGTACCGGCTCGCGCCTCAAATGACGCTTGATGTCGTTCCACAGCTCGGCTGCGCTTTGATAGCGCTTATCGGGTTCCGGACGCAACGCCTTCATCACGATCGCATCAAGATCGCCTTGCAAGGATCGCGACTTGATCACGCTTGAGGCATTGACGGCATTGCTAGGCAAGGCCGGCTCGGCATCAAAACGACGCTTGATACTTGCCGGCAAGGCAGAGCCGGACAAACTCCAGGGACGCGCTCCTACCAGCAGCTCATACAACACAACACCGAGCGCAAACACGTCGGTCGCCGTGGTTATTGCACCACCTTCCAGCTGTTCCGGCGCGGCATATTCGGGAGTCAACATAGCCTGGGTCATTGCGCCACCGCCATCATCGGCAAGCTTGGCAATGCCGAAATCCAGCAGGCGCGCGCGACCATCGGAATCGACCAGAATATTGGCCGGTTTCAAATCACGATGCACGACAAGATTGCGATGCGCGAAATCCACGGCTTCGCAAATTTGCTGGAACAGCTGCAGGCGCTTGTCGAGACTTAATGCATTCTCTTTTGCGTAAGCAATCAAATCCTTGCCTTCGACAAATTCCATTGCCATGTAGGGACGGCCGTCCGGCGTCAACCCGCCATCAATCAGGCGCGCAATGCCCGGATGTTCAAGACCGGCAAGTATGCGGCGCTCGTTTTCAAAATGGCTCAGACGACCGACCGCTTCCGGTCGTATTAATTTCAAGGCGACTTTCTGTGCAAAATCGGCATCGCTGCGGTGAGCAAGATAGACCTCGCCCATCCCGCCGCGTCCGACCAGCCGTTCAACAGTGAATGCACCCACTTTGGCGCCTGCAGCCAGAGAACTGTATTCGGGGATGTTTGAATCCAGTGGTTGGCGTGCCGATGGTTCCAGAAAGCCGGGTGCATTTTCAAGCGCGGCGAGCATCTTCTGCACTTGTTGCAATATGTCGGGACTGACATCGCGGCGTTTCAGATAATCAGCACGCGCTTCAGGAGTCAGTTCAAGCAATCGATCAAACAGAGCGGCGACATCGGCCCACTGCTTGGAGTTGTCGTCGGCCATGGCGGCATCCTGCGATGTTGTCGATGCTTGAGCATAGCGCGGCGCAACAGAAGATAGTAGGGGCGCTGCTTGCTGCGCCCTGTGTCAGCATTATCATAAACATTGGGCGCAGCAAGCAGCGCCCCTACGTTTTGGTTCACAACACTACCGGCTCGTCCGATAGCTCGTGGGGATTATCTTCATGTGCCGGAAAATGCTCACTCAGCAACGTGTTGATTTTGGCGATACAAGCCAGCACCGCGATATCAGCCGGGCCATTGACGATATCCATGGCAAGTTGATCGCATATTTTCTGCCATTCCAGACTGTCGACACGCGCAGCGATTCCACGATCGGCAATAATCTCGACTCTTCTTTCGGCGAGTTGAAGATAAATCAGGACACCGCTGTTATCGAGCGTATCCCACACCCGCAAACTGGAAAACAATTGATGGGCACGATTGCGTGATTGCAATCCATTCAACACGGACCAGAAGGAAAAACGCGCTTCCACCGCGAAACAGATTTCACCGGCATGGTGGCGTTCACCTTCGGTAACAAGATCGCGAATACGCGTCAGCGTTGCGGCGGGAAACCAGCGCGACATGCGAAACCAGCCGCCAAAGATATTCTGCAGCAAGCGTTTCATCACCAGCCTCCCGAGGCGCCACCGCCTCCGAAAGAACCGCCACCGCCCGACCAACCACCGCCGCCACTACTTCCGCCACCGCCACCGGGAAAAGATCCCCAGCCGCCATGGCCCGAACTGTAACGGCCCGAACTTCCACCAGAAACCAGAAAAGCAATCAGGCCGGCAACAATCGTCGACAAGCCGATACTAAACATCAGAGAAGCGACGATTGCCGCGATACCGCCGGCACCGAGACGACGAATCGTCATCGGTTTCATGCCGGTCACGCCCGCGATGGCGCCGATAAAAAAACCGATGATGCCGGCAAAAACGAAATCAGGCTGCTCGCCTTGCTGGTCTGCCGTCATCGGCTCAGGCAAGGGTTCACCATCAATCAGCTTGCCGAGCGCCTGTATTGAATCCTTGATGCCGCCAAAATAATCGCCCTGCCGGAATTTCGGCGTGAGGTATTCCCGGATGATGCGGCTCGCCAAGGCATCCGGCACCGCCCCTTCCAGGCCATAGCCCACTTCGATGCGGGCTTTTCGATCATCTTTTGCAATCAACAGCAATAAACCATCGTCGGTTTTACTGCGTCCGAGTTTGTTTTTTTCGGCAACTGCCAGTGAATAGTTTTCGAGCGCCTCGTTGCCGGTCGTCGAAACGATCAACACGGCGAGCTGGCTGCCTTTGCGCTGTTCCAGGGCAACCAGTTCAGACTCAAGCTCGGCAATCTGGCTTGCATTGAGCGTGCCGGTTTGATCGGTTACGTGCTGCGTGAGTACCGGCACATCCTGCGCCGATACCGGCGTCACTGACAATGCCAGCAACACCAGCAAGGCCGATGCAAATTTCAGCACGCGAAAATTCACTGCCGATCAGTTCGATGGTGGCGGATTGGCGGGTGCAAATTCGACGGTAGGTGGCTTGGAAATCGCCGCTTCGTTTTCAACGCTGAAGTTGGGCTTTACATCGTAACCAAACATTTTTGCCGTCATGTTCACCGGGAATTGCCGGATATGGACGTTGTAAGCCTGCACACTCTGGATATAGCGATTACGGGCAACGGTAATGCGGTTTTCCGTGCCTTCGAGCTGGGCCTGCAGTTCAAGAAAATTCTGGTTTGATTTGAGATCGGGATAATTTTCCGACACCACCAGCAATCGCGACAAGGCGCCGGACAATTCGCCCTGCGCTTTCTGGAATTCTGCCAGTTTGACCGGATCGGCTGCCTGCTCTGCGCTGATGCCGACGCTGCCGACACGGGCGCGTGCATTGGTCACTTCGGTCAGCACGCGTTCTTCCTGTGCTGCATAGCCTTTGACGGTATTAACCAAGTTCGGCACCAGATCGGCACGGCGTTGGTATTGGTTCACGACTTCCGACCACTGGGCTTTGATGGCCTCGTCATTGGTCTGGATCTGGTTATAGCCACAGCCGGAAAGCAAGGCAATCAACAGGACGGCAAAGCTAAGGCGAAATAAGCGCATGACAATATCCTCCTAGGGGTGACGCATTGGAACATCCGGCAAGCCAGCGTGCAATGAAGCTTGCAGTTCCTGTTCATAAAATAGGGGTTGAATGCCGAATTTCAAGGCATCATCGTGTTGTGCAGGGTGGGCACTGCCCACCAAATCAACTACCTAATCGACGTCAAATTCAACTGTGTGATGGCATCGCCTGCCTGGATACTTTTATCTTGCAGACTCGGCATCAAGCCTGCCGCCAGTTTTTTGCCTAATTCGACGCCCCATTGATCGAAAGCATTGATACTCCAGATAACCGACTGCACGTAAACGCTGTGCTCGTAAAGAGCAAGCAGCATGCCGAAGCTGCGTGGATTCAGCTCATCGATAAGTAGCAGGCTTGACGGGCGATTACCCTGATAATTTTTCTGCGGCTCGCTGCCTGTATGGCCATTCGCCAAGGCTTCGGTTTGTGCGAGCAAATTGGACAGCAATGTCTGGTGATTTTCAGTATAGGGATGTGCAGGTTTTATCACGCCGATAAAATCAATCGGAACGATGTCGGTACCCAAATGCAAAGCCTGAAAAAAACTATGCTGGGTTGAACTACCGGTACCGCCCCAGATAACGGGAACAGTAGCGTGTTGAACGGCTTTATTATCCGGCCCGACCGATTTGCCCAGACTTTCCATGACCAATTGCTGCAAATAGTCCGGCAGATTTGACAATCGTTCGTCATAGGGGATAACTGCCTGTGTCGGCATGCCAAGTACGTTTCGATTCCATATTCCCGTCAACGCATGCCATACGGGTAGATTTTCCCGGACAGGTGTATTCAGGAAATGCGCATCCATCTCGGCGGCACCGGCCAGCATTTCCCGGAATTTCGGCATTCCGATTGCCAATGCCAATGAAAAACCTACGCAAGACCAAAGCGAATAACGACCGCCTACCCAATCCCACATCGGCAGGATATTTTTTGAATCGACACCAAATGTATTTGCTTTTACTACATTAGCGGTGACCGCATACAGACGCGAATCATCCTGCAACCAGTGTCTGATGATGCTTCCGTTCAGCAGGGTTTCCTGGGTACCGAAACTCTTGGAAACCAGAATTGCCGCCGTTTGTTTTGGATCAAGCGATTGAAGTACATTCTGGACGCTGGCACCATCGACATTGCTGATGAAATGAATGCGGAAACGACCGGTTTGGAAATCACGTAACGCATCGACTGCCAGTTGTGGGCCGAGATCCGAACCGCCAATACCAACATTGATGATATCGGTCACGCCACTGGCTTCAAGCTGCTCAATCAGGGCAAGCATTTGCCGATGCGAATCAACGGCGTGTGCATTGGCAGACATGGCTTCAACACTGAGTGAAAGATTGCTGCGCAAAGCCGTATGCAATGCAGCACGTTGTTCGGATTGATTTACCTGTTTGCCGTCAAACAAATCACGAATGGCATTTGATATGGAGAAACTATCGGCCAATTCGAACAAGGCGTTCAATGCCTGCCCATCCATCCGCTGGCGGGCAAAGCTGGCTTGCAGCGAACCGACTTGAAGCGACATGTTTCTAGCGCGCGTCACATCCTGACTAACATCGCGCAAATGGAAATCTTTCAGCCGCTGCCCATCAGCGAGCAATGCATTCCATCCGGCTTTGTTATCCATCGAACTCATGCAAAATCAAATTCAAGATTGTCGATCAAGCGTGTGCGACCCAAACGGGCGGCAATCAGGGCGAGCAGGTTTTTCTCGTTCGGCTCGATCGCCCGCGATAAATCGCTGCGGCGAATTTCGGCATAATCGACCACGAAGCCCATCATTTCCAGACGCTGTTTTGCCTCGGCTTCAATGCCGTGAATCGGCATGCCCAGGGAAGCCTGGTCTTTCATGAAGTTCAGTGTTTGATAGATGAAGGTTGCGGTTTGACGCTGCTCGCCTTCCAGATACTGGTTGCGTGAACTCATCGCCAGGCCGTCAGACTCGCGCAAGGTGGGCGCAGGAATGATTCGAGTCGGAAAGCTCATCTCGGTCGCCATGTAGCGAATGACTTGCAGTTGCTGGTAATCCTTTCGGCCAAACACCGCAACATCGGCCTGCACCATATTGAACAAGCGGGCGACAACTTGTGCAACGCCGTTGAAATGTCCTGGCCGATGCATGCCGCATAAAATATCGGTGATGCCGGGCACATGCATTTGCACGCAACCCATCGTGCCGAACGGATACATTTCTTCTACCGACGGCAGCAATAAGGCATCGCAACCCTTGCCCGCAAGACCGTTGATATCGGAATCCGGCGTGCGCGGATAGCGTGCATAATCTTCGTTGGGGCCGAACTGCGTCGGGTTCACGAAAATACTCGCGACCACTTTATCGCTGTGCTGCCTCGCCAATTCGACCAGCGCGAAATGTCCCGCATGCAGATTGCCCATGGTCGGGACGAAGCCGATGCGCAGGCCCGCTTTTTTCCAATCGGCAATCTGTGTACGCAATGCGGCAACAGAGTTAAATGTTTTCATTCGTAGCTATGTTCCGCAGTTGGGAATGTCGATTCGCGCACGGCTTTTCCATAAGCCTCGAATGCACCCTGAATGCTGCCAGCGTCGGCCATGAAGTCTTTCACGAAACGCGGACGGCGATGGCCACTGTTCATGCCGAGCATATCGTGCAGCACCAGAATCTGTCCGTCGCAATGCGGACCGGCACCGATTCCGATGGTGGGTATTTTTATGCTGCGCGTGATTTCTTCTGCCAGCCCCATCGGTACGCATTCGAGCACCAGGCAGTCTGCGCCAGCTGCTTCCACCGCTTTCGCGTCGGCGATCATTTTTTTGGCGGCATCGCCTTCGCGACCCTGCACGCGATAGCCACCGAGCTTCATTACCGATTGCGGCGTCAGACCCAAATGCGCACAGACCGGAATATCGCGTTCCGACAAGAAGGTGATGGTTTCAAGCACATGACCGGCACCTTCAAGTTTCACCATGCTGGCGCCGCCTTCGGCGATCAACAAGGTAGCGGCATCCAGTGCGCGTTCGGGTGTCGCGAAACTCTGGAATGGCATATCGGCGATCAACAGGGCGCTGCGGAGGCCGCGGGCAACACAGGCGGTGTGGTAAACAATGTCATCCACCGTTACCGGCAACGTGCTTGCCTTACCCTGCATGACCATGCCCAGTGAATCGCCGACGAGTATCACGTCGAGACCGGCCGCGTCGACCGCACGTGCAAAGCTGGCGTCGTATGCTGTGATCGCCACGATTTTTTCACCGGCGGTTTTCATTTCGCGTAATTTCGGCACCGTAAGTTGCGAACGTCGCGCTGGCTTGGGTTGATCTGCGTACATGGGTGCTCTCTTCAATGCCCGGTCGGGCTGCGCTACTCTAAGATTTTAATATCGGAAATGTCGAGCTTTGCAAGGCAGTCTTTCAGACTGCCCTGCCCCGGAATTTCCAGATCATTGACCAATTCCGCCAGTGGCACCAACACAAACGCGCGTTCGTGCATATGCGGATGCGGCACGCGCAAATTCGCTTCATTGATGACATCGTCACCAAACAGAAGAATGTCGAGATCAAGCGTGCGCGGCTGCCAGCGTTCATCCTGCTGGCGAATGCGGCCAAAACGTTCTTCTATCTCGAGTAGCTTCTGCAGCAGGATGTTCGGCGTCAGACGCGTTTGCAGTTCGGCGACGCCATTCAGGAAATCGGCTTGATCGGTATTACCCCAGGCCGGCGTCCGGTAGATGGCGGATTGGCGACGCAGGGTTGTCTGCGGAATTTCATCGATCGCAAACAAGGCTTCCATCAGCGTCGCTTCCACGTCACCCATATTGCCGCCAAAACCGATAAATACACGGCGTGATTCATTGATCATGGCGTTGCTTCTTGCGGCGATGGACGCGGTTTGCGACGTCGGCGTTTTTTCGGCGCTGCCGACAAATCTCCGGGTTCGGAACCGTGCAAGGTTTTTTTGGAATCAAGCCTTGAAGCCAGCATTTCGGGGCTCTGTATCTGCGCTTCACGCCAGAACGCGACGTCTTCCGCCACTTCCGGGGCTCCGCTCATGCGCAATTCAAGAAAATCGAATGCAGCACGGAAACGCGGGTGCGACAGCAAACGGAAAACGCGTTTGCGAACGCGTTGCGAGAAACGCGATTGCAGCAGCCAGATTTCCTGCATCGGCAGGGAAAAACGGCGCGGCAAGGCAATGCGCTCCGCCTGATGCAGGGTCACGCGGTCCGCCGCGCGTTGCTGCGCGACGGTAGCATCGACACCGGTTTTTTGCAGTATCGCCAACTCGCGGCAATAAGCGGGCCATAGCAATGCCGCGAATAAAAACGCCGGCGTTACCGGTTTTCCTTCCGCGATGCGCGTGTCGGTATTACGCAAAGCCTGCAATACCATCGCACGCAATGCGCCACTGCTATTGGTGTTCAATGCTTTCGCGGTTTCGGGAAACAACACGTTCAGCAGACCGTGGGTTTCAAGACCGAGAAAACTTTTTTCGGCATGACCGGATAGAAACATTTTCAGGCATTCATCGAATAAACGAGCCGGCGGCGCATCGCTGACCAGACTCGCCAGACGCGAAATCGGTTCGGCAGCGGAATCGTCAATCGTGAAATTCAATTTCGCCGCCAGACGAATGGCGCGCAGCATGCGAACGGGATCTTCCCGGTAACGCGAATCGGGATCGCCGATCAGTTTCAATACGCGCGCATTGACGTCTTCGAAACCACCGACATAATCGCGTACCGAAAAATCGTCGACCGTGTAATACAGGGCGTTCGCAGTGAAGTCGCGGCGGATCGCATCGTCTTCAATCGTGCCGTACACATTGTCGCGCAACAGGCGTCCGCCATCCTCGGTTTCGCGATCGCCGCTGCCATCGTCGGAATTGGCACGGAATGTCGCGACTTCGATAATTTCCTGGCCAAACATGATGTGCGCCAGACGAAAACGCCGACCAATCAGCCGGCAATTGCGGAACAGGCTGCGAACCTGGTCAGGGGTGGCGCTGGTAGCGACATCAAAGTCTTTCGGATGCCCGCCAATCAACAAATCACGCACTGCTCCGCCGACGAGATAGGCGTCAAAACCACCCTCGCGCAACTTGTAAAGCACGCGCAAGGCGTTGGGACTGATGTCCTTGCGGGAAATGGCATGCGCATCGCGGGTTATGACGCGATGCTGCAGGCGGATTGTGTTTTGTGCGTTTTCTTCCATTAAGTTCGCTCGACACCGGATTCCTTCCGGTCTTGGCCGCCGTTTGGGCGGAGCTATATAAGCCCGTTATACTACCGGCTGAGCTGACTCCTAGCTATGCAAGCAGATTCAAACTTGGCTAATCGAGAAAGCTGCTGATTAAAATCAAATACTTAGGTCAAAACACCGACCCGCTACCGGAATACAAACCATGCCATTTGTCGTTGTTGATAACTGTATCCGCTGCAAATACACCGATTGTGTAGAAGTTTGCCCGGTGGATTGCTTTCATGAAGGTCCGAATTTCCTGGTAATCGATCCCGACGAGTGCATCGATTGCACCCTGTGTGAACCGGAATGTCCGGCAAAAGCGATTTATCCGGAAGACGATGTGCCGGCCGGTCAGGAAAACTTCATTGCCTTGAATGCCGAGCTTTCGAAAGAATGGCCGGTCATCACCACGCGCAAGGAAGGCCTGCCGGATGCCGCTGAATGGGATGGAAAACCCGGCAAACTGGAATTTTTGCAAAGATGAGCGTGAGCCAGTCGTCGCTACAATCGAGATTACTCGCCACGATCCGTACCGTACCCGATTGGCCCAAGACCGGCGTGCATTTTCGCGACATCACTCCGCTGTTCCAGTCACCCGATCTTTGGGCGGAAGTCATCTCGCATTTCGTGGAACGCTACAAGCACAGACAGATCGATTCCATCGCCGGCTTGGAAGCCAGGGGATTCATTCTGGGCGCAGCCCTCGCACATTCGATGAATCTGCCGTTTATCCCGATCCGCAAGAAAGGAAAGTTACCCTACAAAACCCTGTCGGAAGATTACGATCTGGAATACGGCACGGCCACCATGGAGATCCACACCGATGCCTGCCGTCCGGGCGACAAGGTTTTACTGGCGGACGATCTGATTGCCACTGGCGGAACATTGCTGGCCGGGAAAAAGCTGCTCGATCGCATTGGCGCCGAGGTCATCGAGGCGGCCGTGGTGATTGACCTGCCCTATCTGGGGGGCGCAGAGAAATGCCGCGCATCCGGTTTGCCGGTATATGCCTTGATTCAGTTTGATGGCGACTAGAAATTCACGACTTGTGCTGACACAAAAAAAGCGCCCGAAGGCGCTTTTTTTTATTTCTTTGTATTGAAATCAATTCAAGCGTGATTTCAGGATACCGAGCAGACGGCTGGCCGGTGAGTTCGCGGCAGCCGCACCTTCGGAAGTGAAGGCAGTCACACGGGTGGAATCACCTGCTGCTTCGGCACGGATCAGATAATTCAAACCTTGATAGCGAACATCGTAACTGCCCAAAGCTTGTGCGCTGCCGGTAACGGTGACGCCTTCAATGCGGTTCAGAGCGAGACCCATACGGCGCCAAGTGCTTTCCAGCGTGTCATTCACGGTGAAGGTTTCGACCGAAGCCTGAGCCCCTGCCGTGGTGCCTTCCACATTCGGCACCAGCAAGGCATTGTTGGTACTTGGTGCATCCAGGCCAGGCGGGATTTCCAGCGGATTGGTTTGCTTGCTGTTTTCGTAACCGACGCGTTTTTTGAGCCAGCTGCAACCACTCGTAGCCGACACCATAACCAAGGCCAAGGTCAGCCAGATAAGCGAGCGCGTAACGCGAGGTGAAACGATCATTGGATTCTTCTCCTGATGGCACGAAGCCGTTATTTTCAATTCAAACTGATTCAAACTAGCGGCAATTCTAACGCTTTACACTGCGCTGTCATGCTTTCCGCGTTTTCGCCATGGGCCGCAGACAGCGGCAACAGGGGCAAACGCAGGCCAACCCCGCAACCAAGACGGGTCAAAATGGCTTTGACCGGGATCGGGTTGGGTTCGCAGCCCAGAAAGTCATACAAAGCCTGCAAATCCTGATCCAAACCGAGCGCATCGTCGATTTCACCAGCCTGTAACAGACGGACAATCTTGCTGAAAGTTCCTGGAACGACGTTGGAAGCGACCGAAATGACACCGGCAGCTCCGCCCCGAACAGCCCGGACAAAAGTGGCATCGTCACCGCTCAGCAAGGAAAAATGCGCCGAAGACAGCGGATACAGCGCATTCCAGCGTTCTTCATCGCCCCGCGCTTCCTTCAGACCGATGATATTGGGATGCATGCAAAGTGTGGCCACGGTTTCTGGCTGCATATCGCAACCGGTACGACCAGGCACGTTATACAAAACCACCGGCAAGCCACCTTCATCGGCCACCATCTGGTAATGCTCGATCAATCCCGCCTGGGTCGGCCTGACATAGGGCGGAGTAACGACCAGTGCGATATCGGCGCCAGCGTTCTTGGCGAGACGGGTTTGCGCGATGGTCTTCAAAGTATTCGATTGGCCGGTGCCCGCAAGCACCGGAACACGGCCGGCCACCTGAGTCACTGCGCTGCGGATCAGGGCGCTGTATTCATCATCGCTCAGTGCCGCTGCTTCGCCGGTGGAGCCAGCCACCACAATGGCATCAATTCCGGACTTGATTTGCCACTCGATAAGACGCTGCCACGCTGCGAAATCGACCGCGCCTGCAGAATCGAAAGGAGTAATTAACGCAGTTATGCTGCCCGATAGCTGCATGGCGGCCTCGTATTTGAAAGAGCCGATATTGTAGCGATTTGTGAACAAATATGCGCATCGTGCAATCGCCGCATTTATAACTTGCAGGCGGCAACATTCGGACAGTATGCTGGGTCATCTTTCTAGCCGCTTGTAACTCATGCGACGCATCCGGACACCTGCATTGACTGCTGACCCAACACCACGCCCCACCGCAAACGAAAATCATCTGTTGATTAGCGCCTACACCACGCATCCGCAATCGCCGCTGCTGATGGTGACCCGGCGGATATCGGAATCCGGCTGCAATATGGTGGACGCCCACCTGACCACGGTTGGCCGTGATGTCTCCGTAACTGCCCTCGCGGTCGGTTCCTGGGACGCAATTGCGAAGCTGGAAGCGCAAATGGTCAAACTGGAACGCGAGGAAGGCCTGAAGCTGGTCTGGTATCGCACCGGCCCGAAGGCGATGCAGTCGAATTTGCTGCCATATATCGTCGAAGTCGTCGCGGCCGACAAGTCCGGCATCCTGTTCAATCTGGCCGATTTTTTCGACCGTCAGGGCATCACGATCGAGAATATGCACAGCTCGCGTTATCGCGCGATGCAAACTGGCGCCGAGATGTTCACTGCGCAATTAACCATCGGCGTTCCCGCCGATACTCATATTGCGGCTTTGCGCGACGATTTCCTGGAGTTTTGCGACGCATTGAATCTTGATGCCATCATGGACCCGATGAAGTTTTAGAAAAGGAGAGTTGAATGCCCGAACGACGTTCTGTATTGGCTGCTTCCCATCCGCTGTCGGCTTGTCTCTACCGACAGCATTCACTACCGCGCTACATCCGCTAATCCTTAGTGCACGCTCCCACACTTTTCCCATCCCACTGGGCTGCCCAATGCAGCTTTCGGTGGCTTCCTGCTGTTTGGTTTTAATCTGAGGCGACTATGACCCGAAGCAAGCGAATCTATGTGCTTGATACCAACGTGCTGATGCACGACCCGACCGCGCTGTTCAAATTCAAGGAACACGACGTCTTCATTCCAATGATGGTGCTGGAAGAACTCGACAACGGCAAAAAAGGTCACTCCGAAGCCAGTCGTAATGCGCGCCAGGTCAGTCGCTTCCTGAACGACCTGATCGAAGCGCATGGCAGCAATAATGTTGAAGGCGGCGTGTCGCTCGCGCAGCCGAAAAGCCTCAATTTGCGCGGCGAAGAAAGCGTCGGCAAATTATTGTTCCAGTTGAAACCGGTCGAAACCGGCAAACGTTTCGGCACGGTATTGCCGGACAACCTGATTCTCGGCGCCATCCTGCAATTGCGCGAAGACCATCCGGAAGTTCCGGTCGTTCTTGTTTCGAAAGACATCAACCTGCGCATCAAGGCTTCGATCTGCAGCGTGGTCGCGGAAGATTATGAAAACGACCGCGCGCTCGACGATTTCAACCTGCTGTTCACCGGCGCCACCGAATTGCCTGCCGACTTCTGGGAAAAGCACGAAGGCAATCTCCGCTCATGGACCGAAAAGGGCCGTACCTATTACGAAGTGAAACGCACTTCGGATGATGGCTGGTTCGCGAACCAGTTCCTGTATTTGCCGGGCGACGACGATGTTGAAATGAAAGTCGCGCGACTCGAAGATGATCGTGTCGTTTTGCAAATCGTCGATGACTTCCGCTCCACGCAGCATCAGGTCTGGGGCATCAATGCCCGCAACCGCGAACAGAATTTCGCCTTCAATGCCTTGATGGATCCGGATATCGATTTCGTTACCCTGCTCGGCACTGCAGGCACCGGCAAAACCTTGTTGGCGCTCGCGGCTGGACTGGCACAAACCATGGACAGCCAACGCTATCGCGAAATCATCATGACGCGTGCAACAGTAAGCGTCGGCGAAGATATCGGTTTCCTGCCTGGCACCGAAGAAGAGAAGATGACGCCGTGGATGGGCGCATTGACCGACAATCTTGAAGTCCTCACCCACACTGCCGACCATGGCACCTGGGGCCGCGGTGCGACCAATGATTTATTGGCAAGCCGCATCAAGATCCGTTCGATGAACTTCATGCGTGGCCGCACGTTCCTGAATCGCTGGGTAATTGTCGATGAAGCGCAAAACCTGACACCGAAACAGATGAAAACCCTGATTACCCGCGCCGGCCCCGGCACGAAAATCATCTGCATGGGGAATGTCGAACAAATTGATACGCCGTACCTGACCGAAACCACATCGGGTCTGACGTACGCCGTGGATCGCTTCAAAAACTGGGCGCATAGCGCACATATCACGCTGCGTCGTGGTGAGCGTTCACGCCTGGCGGATCATGCGTCGGAAGTTTTGTAAAATTTAACGAGACAAAGAGTGCGCTTCGGCGCACTCTGTTTTTGCATTTTGCTATTTTCCGGAAAACCCTTGAACAAACCAATTCGAAAAACAAATTCGCCCTGGCTACCCAAGCTGGTCACGGTGTTGCGCGAGGGATACTCCAAAAAAGATTTTGCCGGCGATTCCATCGCCGGACTTACCGTAGCCATTGTTGCGCTGCCATTGGCGATGGCATTGGCGATTGCCAGCGGCACCACGCCCGAAAAAGGTTTGATCACCGCGATTATTGCCGGATTCCTGATTTCGGCATTGGGTGGTTCGCGCTACCAGATTGGCGGACCCACCGGCGCCTTCATTCCGATTGTCTACGCGATTTTGTTGAAATACGGTTTTGATGGTTTGGTACTCGCCACCTTGATGGCGGGCTTGATCCTGATCATTGCGGGCCTACTGAAAGTTGGCACCTTGATGCGTTACATGCCGCAGCCCCTGATTACCGGTTTTACTTCCGGCATCGCGGTCATTATTTTTGCCAGCCAGCTGAAAGATTTGTTTGGCTTGCAAATTGAAAAGCTGCCGGCCGAATTCTGGCCGAAGATGCAATTGCTGGCAGCCAACTTCGACAGCTTCAATGCCAGTGCTTTCATTCTGGCGATAGCCACCGTCGCGCTGATTTTTCTTCTGAGAAAATTAAAGCCGAGCTTGCCGGGGTTTTTGATTGCGGTCGTGCTGGCTTCGATAGCCGTTGCCTTGTTGCATCTTCCGGTGGATACCATAGGCTCGCGTTTCGGCGCCATTCCCGATCATTTGCCGATGCCGGTTTTTCCGGAATTCAGTCTCGCGCGTGCCATGCAGTTATTGCCGGCCGCATTGACGATTGCCTTTCTCGCCGGTGTTGAATCCCTGCTGTCCGCGGTCGTCGCCGACGGCATGACAGGAGGGCGCCATCGTTCCAATGCCGAATTGATCGGGCAAGGCGTGGCAAACGCAGCGTCAGCATTATTTGGCGGCCTGCCTGCCACCGGTGCCATCGCCCGCACGGCGACCAATATCCGCTCCGGTGGCCGCAGTCCCGTCGCCGGCATTTTGCATGCCGTCTTCATACTGGTGTTCATCATGCTGCTTTCGAAATGGGCGGCGTATGTTCCCTTGCCAGCCCTTGCCGGTTTGCTGGTGGTCGTGGCCTGGAACATGAGCGAACACAAACACTTCATTCACACTTTGTCGGCGCCGATGGGTGACCGCATTGTCTTGCTGCTGACTTTTTCCTTGACGGTGTTTGTCGATCTGACGCTCGCGATCGAAGTCGGCATGGTGATTGCCGCTTTCGTATTCATGGCACGAATGGCGCAAACAGTTGAAGTCAGTTCCGAAACGTCCGCATCGTCGCGAACCGATGAAAACGGGGATATCGAGGAAAACCGCCGCAATGAGTTAGCCAGTGGCGTGGAAGTCCTGCAGATTCGTGGCCCGCTTTTTTTCGGCGCCGTTGACCAGCTGGACAATATGCTGGACCAATTTCCGAAACCACCGAAGGTTCTGATATTGCGGATGCGGCTGGTTCCATTGGTCGATGCCAGCGGCGTGCACGCACTGAAATCATTGGCCAGCCGTTGCAAAAATATCGGCAGCGTACTGGTGATTTCTGGTTTGCAGCCGCAACCAAAACTTGTATTGCTGCAAATGGGGTTCTCGCCGAAGCTTGGCGAATTGCAGTTCGCGGACAATTTTGACGAAGCGATTAAAATGGCGACCGAATTTACCCAATGATGATTGGTTCATCGATTACACCAGACGGATTCCAGACATGAAAACACATCTTTGCGCTCTCAGCATTGCCGGCTCCGATTCCGGCGGCGGTGCCGGCATCCAGGCCGATCTGAAAACCTTCGCAGCCCATGGTGTGCATGGGCTATCTGCCATGGCCGCATTGACGGCCCAGAACACGCGGAAAGTTTCTGCCGTTGAAGTACCGTCGATAAAATTTTTGCATGCACAAATCGATGCCTGTTTCGGAGATTTCAAAATTGGTGCGGTCAAAATCGGCATGCTGGCGAATGCACGCGTTATCAAAGCCGTCGCGGAAGCATTGCTGCGACATAAAGCAAAAAATATCGTGCTGGACCCGGTGATGGTAGCGAGTAGCGGCGCAACATTACTCGAACCTTCGGCCCTGAAAGCCATGCGCGAACTTTTGATACCGCTTGCCAGCATTGTTACACCGAATATTCCGGAAGCCGAACTACTGCTGGGTCATAAAATAAAAAACGCAGATGCCGCCGATGCAGCAACGGTTGAATTATTGGCGATGGGTTCGCGCGCCGTACTTTTGAAGGGCGGGCATTTGCCGGACAAAACCATGACGGATCGTTACGATGACGGCGAACTCTTTGCCGAATTCATCCACAAGAAATTGAAACTGGAAGGCCATGGCACCGGTTGTACGCTCGCCTCCGCGATTGCCGCCAATCTCTGTCTGGAAAAAAACTTGCCGCAGGCCTGTGCCGACGCCACCGATTTTGTGCATGGTGCGCTGGTTCACGCCTATAAACCCGGCAAAGGCAAAGTCGTCGTACTGAATCATCTATGGCAAATGCATAATTGATTTCATGTTTTGCTTCACTCATTGGACTGTTCCGAAGCGGGTGGCCATATAAATCCCTGTTTCCGCCAGGCAATCCATTGCCCTGCGCCCTCGTAATTTCGTGGGCCGGCGCGATATTCTCGCCAGCCCTCTTCTAGCGCGAGACTATCGAAACCAGGCAATTTTTCCGGAAGAATGGCAGGCAGTGCCTCCATCGAAAAATAATCGATATCGAAAAATAGCCGTTGCGGGCCCTCCCCGTTTTCAAGCGTAAAAAACCATTCGGCTTCCATGTAATCGCCAAACCAGGGATCCGGATAAATAGCCTGATGCACACTCAGCCCAAATTCGCAGACCGATTCCCATGACCAGCACAAGGGTGCCTCGCCTGGGCGGTGAATAGCCTCCGGATAAATACCCTCGTCTGAAAGACGAAATGCATTCCGAGAGGATTCGAGATGGATATTGTTCCCAAAAAATATCCGTTTTAACCCTTGCCACATATATCCTGACTCGCAACAGCCAACCGGTCCCGATTATAGGTAAATCACCTGAAACCACCGATGATTCGGATATTGGCAGCTGAATCGCTTAAGATTGTCCCACTCACATTGGAGATTTCTATGCGCTCGGGTAATCCCGCTCTGAATCAAAAAGCTTTTGAAGGCTTGGAAAACCACAGCTCGGAAGTCATGACCATCAATGGCACCGTGAACAAGACGTCTATGCTGTTGGCGATCGTGGTAATCACCTCGCTCTATACCTGGAGCAAGGCGCAAAGTCTGGACGGCCCCGGCGCCGCCATTCCACTGGTACTTGGTGGTGCCATCGGCGCCTTGATTGTTGCCTTCATCACGATCTTCAAGAAGACCTGGTCGCCGGTTACCGCTCCGCTTTATGCCGGTCTGGAAGGTTTGGCGCTTGGCGGTATCTCTGCTTTCTACGAAGCGCAGTATCCGGGCATCGTCCTGCAGGCCGTCACCCTGACCTTCGGAACCCTGGCGGCCTTGTTGATGGCCTATCGGTCGGGTTTGATCAAAGTCACCGAGAATTTCAAACTCGGCGTGGTTGCCGCCACCGGTGGCATTGCCATTTTGTATCTGATCAATATCGTGATGGGTTTTTTCGGTCACTCGATGGGCTTCATCCATAATAGCGGCTGGATCGGCATCGGTTTCAGCGCCGTGGTCGTCGTGGTCGCTTCCTTGAATCTGGTGCTGGATTTTGATTTCATCGAATCCGGTGCAGAACAGGGTGCGCCGAAATACATGGAATGGTATGCGAGCTTTGGCTTGATCCTCACGCTGGTCTGGCTATATCTGGAACTGCTGCGTCTGTTGTCGAAACTGCGCGATTGATAGACGGATAAAGCGCAATAAAAAACGGAGCCGTCGGCTCCGTTTTTTTGTGTAACGCAATTAAAGCTTATCTCGACTTCCCGGTCTTGGCATGCCAAGACCACTCCTACGCTGTGACGCGAGTGGCGATGGCTTTGGCGAAACTCATAGTAGTGCCCTCACCGCCAAGATCGGGCGTGAGTGAATCCTTGGCGTCCATCGCGTCACGAATGGCTTTGCGAAGCGCGTTGCCGCGCTCCGGCATACCCAGATGATCGAGCATCTGGGCGGCGCCCAGCAACAGGGCGCAAGGATTGGCGATGCCCTTGCCGGCGATATCCGGTGCCGAGCCATGCACGGCTTCAAAAATCGCCGCTTCGGTGCCGATGTTGGCGCCCGGTGCCAACCCAAGGCCACCGACCAGACCAGCGCACAAATCGGAAATGATGTCGCCGAATAGATTAGTGGTAACCAGCACATCGAATTGTTCCGGTTTCATCACCAATTGCATGCAGGCATTGTCGATGATCATTTCATTGCACTGGATATCGGGATATTGCAATGCCACTTCACGTGCGGTTTTCAGGAACAAACCGGAAGTTGATTTCAGGATGTTGGCTTTATGCAACACGGTCACTTTCTTGCGACCGACCTTACGAGCCAGATCGAAAGCATAACGCACGATACGCTCGGAGCCTTTACGGGTAACGCGCTGCGTCAAGGTCGCAGTCTCGCCATCGGCAGTCACTGCCTGACCTTCGCCGATATACGCACCTTCGGTATTTTCGCGCACGGTAATCAGGTCGATATTTTGATAGCGTGATTTGGTATTCGGGAAGCTGATTGCGGGTCGCACATTCGCGTACAAATCGAAGCGCTTGCGCAGTTCCACATTGATCGAGGAAAAACCTTCGCCCACCGGAGTGGTCAGCGGACTTTTCAACGCAATGCGATGACGGCGAATGGCATCGACCGTACTGGCCGGCAACAGCTCGCCGTGTTTTTCCAACGCCGCCATGCCGGCTTCGACAAATTCATAGCTCAAACCCAGATTCATGGCATCGAGCACATGCAGGGTGGCATCCATAATTTCCGGGCCGATGCCATCGCCACGGATTACCGCGATTGTCTGGGTCATAAATATCTTCAAAAACAGCGCGTTAGGGCCGCGCGAGGGGTCGTATTATGCCACAGAACGTACCCCGATGGCTTGTGACCGCCCGCACAGCCTGCCAATCAAAGGCTGTGCTGATGATCCGGCTTGGCCTGGGCATGAATGCCCTCGCCTTCCAGCTCATCCAGAAAATCAACCGCACGACGCAGATGGGGAATCACGATCGAACCGCCAACCACCAAGGCGACGCTGAAAGTTTCAAACATTTCATCGCGGTTTACGCCGGCTTCCTTGCATTGTGCAATGTGATAGCTGATGCAGTCATCGCAGCGCAAAACCATCGAAGCCACCAGACCCAGCAACTCCTTAGTCTTGAGATCGAGCGCGCCGTCTTTGTAAGTCTGGGTATCAAGCGCAAAAAAACGGCGCACGACCTGATTGTCGTGACCCAGGATGCGCTCGTTCATGCGTTGCCGGAATTCGGTAAATTCGGCGACGCGATCTTTTTCACTGGAACTCACGGTGCGGCCTCCAACAAGGGTTTCAGTCCACCGGCACGATCCAGTGCAACCATGTCATCGTAGCCACCCACGTGTGTGCCATTGATGAAAATCTGCGGCACCGAGCTGCGTTTGGTTTTTTCCATCATCTCGGCACGAGCGGCCGGATCGGTATCAATCCGCACTTCGGAATACGAAGCCCCGCGCGACTTCAGGAAATTTTTGGCTGCAACGCAATAGGGGCAAATTGCAGTACTGTAAATAATGACATTGGACACGTTATTTCTCCTTCTGCCGGAACTATGGGGGCGATCGCCGGTCTTTTCCAGTGGCTATTTTAATGGGTTTAACCCATGGTTTACCCAAGAGACATGCACATAGTGCATGCTTCCTCCATCAGAACATTGGAACTCAACGTGCCCCGCTTATTGCCTCTTACCGCCGCGCTCGTATTCAGTCTCGGTTTTATCACGAGCTCGCAAGCCCAGAATAGCAGCCTGCCCGACATGGGTTCCTCGGCTGCCGAGCTTCTGAATCCGGAACAGGAGGCCGAATATGGCGCTTACACGCTGTATCAACTGCGCAACTACGGCTATGTCCTCGATGATCCGCTGCTCGATGCCTGGTTACAGGGAATGGGACATCGACTGGGCGCATCGTCGGACCGCCCGGAACAACCCTTTACTTTCTTCCTTCTCAAGGAAAGACAGATCAATGCCTTCGCTACCTTCGGTGGTTACATCGGGGTCAATGCCGGCTTGATACTGACGGCACAAGCCGAGGATGAAGTCGCTGGCGTGCTGGCACATGAAATTTCCCACGTCACGCAACGGCACATCCTGCGCTCGGCCGAGCGCAGCCAGAAAGACCAACTTCCCATTTTACTCGGGATGCTGGCGGTGGTCGTGGCCGCACAACAAAGCAGCAGCAATAGCGCCGATGATGCGACGCAAGCCGCGATTATCGGTAGCCAGGCGCTGATTGCCCAAAGACAAATCAACTTTACCCGCTCCAACGAAGCCGAAGCCGATCGTATCGGCATCCAGACTTTGTACCGCTCGCAATATCGCGCCGGTGCGATGGCCGATTTTTTCGAGCGCATGGCGGCGGCAAGTCGAGGCAATTCGGGGGGTTACCAGGCGCCTGATTATCTTCGTTCGCATCCCGTGACCACGACGCGTATCAGTGAAGCACGTGATCGCGCCGCGCGTATCGACAAGGAAGCCAAACCGGTGGCAACCAGTTCGAACTCGCAGATCAATCCACTGATTCCGAGTCAATTCAATTTGCAGGCAGAAAACGGAGTCAGTCCGCCACTAAGGCAATTTGATTGGGCCCGTGAGCGTTTGCGCACGCTGACAGCGGCCAGTCCGCAAATCGCAGTCAATGAATTCAAGGGAATGACGACAGGAATTTCCGCCCAGAAACTCACCGATCCGCAAAACTACGGCTATGCCCTTGCTTTGATGCAAAGCGGTTCGCCGGGTGTGGCCGAAGGCATTCTTGAGCAATTGAAAGACAAGTATCCCGATAACTTATGGGTAGAACTGGCTTATGCCGAGAATGCGCATTACGCAAAAAATCCTGTCCAAAGCCGACAAAGATTTGAAGCCCTGCTGAAAAAATATCCGCAGCATGTTGCGATCAGTCTTACTTACGCACGCACGCTGGGCGAAATCGGCAATGCCGATGCTGGTCGCCGCGCACAAACCGTGCTGAGACCCCTGCTGGCAGAGAGCGCGGAAGATCCGGTATTCCAGAAAAGTTTCGGTCGTGCCAGTGAATTGGCCGGCGACATCAATCGTGCGATAGAAGCTTACGCAGAAGTTGCCTACCTGAATGGCCGCCCGGAAGATGCACTCAAGCAATTGGATGGCCTGCTCAAGAAAGAAAATCTCGACTATGTGCAACGTGCACGAGTGGAAGCACGCATGGCAGCCATGACACCCGAAGTGTTGGAAATGCGCAGACAGGGCGTGAAACCTTCGCAACAGCCCCCGGATAGATCCTGATTTTTTGCTCTGTGGGAGCGGCTTAAGCCGCGATAGATTTTTCAGTTTGCGGATTTCTGAATCATCAATCGCGGCTTAAGCCGCTCCCACAGTTTCTATTGCTTGGGTAAATACAACAAAGGATCGACCGGCTTACCGTTGCGCCGGATTTCGAAATGCAACATGTCGCGCATGGTGCCGGTACGGCCCATTTCCGCAATGACATCGCCGGCTTTCACCTTGGTGCCTTCTGCGACCAGACGCCGGCGGTTGTGGGCATAGGCCGACAGCCATTCGTTATTGTGCTTGATAATGATCAATTCGCCATAGCCCACCAGCCCCGCACCGGAATACACCACGGTACCGTCGCTGGATGCCCTGACTGGCTGTCCGCTTTTGCCTCCGATATTGATTCCCTGCTGGGTTGGATCACCCTGCACATAGCGGGCAATCACGGTACCTTCGCTTGGCCAGCGCCAGGCAATCGCGCCATTGCTCTCCACCGGTTTGACATCCGGAAGCGGAAGCGGAACCGGTTTTTCACTCGCAATGATTACCGGCGTTGTCGGTGCTACCGGTTTTACAACGGGCGGCGACACGACGGGTGCCGGTGCGTCCTGTGAAGTCGTTACGGCGACTGTCGGCTTGATTGTGGCCTGCGGCTCCGATGGCTTTGTATCGACGGGCTTGGGTCCGGCAGCAACATTATTTGCCGGCACTGAATCGGTGTGGGTGTCCGGGGCGTCATTCGCTGGTTTCAGCACGAGCCGTTGACCGATTTTTACAGTATAGGGCTCGGGAATATTATTCCAGGCCGCAAGCTCGCGATAAGTCAGGCCGGCACGGAAGGAAATACCGTACAAGGTATCGCCGGGCTGCACGACATACACCTCGTTCCGTGAAATGGGGTCGTAGTGCTTCGGGGCTGAGGCACTCGAACGGATAGAAGATTTTTCAGTATCGGTGACCGGTCTCACACTTACCGTGGTTTGCGCACAGGCGCTAAGTACCGTTATCGATGCCATCAGAGTGCAAGTTAACAAAGAAATATTTTTCATGGTGTATTTCATGCGCCTTGGGGTTTCATCGTGATCCAGACAACAATTCCAGCCAGCAGCAGTAACGCAATCCAGCCAATCGGCTCGATGTATTTCCTCAATGCTGCCTCCGCCTTGGCTCCGCCCATGCGAATTGCGAGAGCAACCAGGAAGACACGCTTGCCGCGCCCGACAATCATGCAGGCAAGAAATGGCAGGATCGGAACACCCACGATACCGGCAGCCCAAGTCACCACCTTCATCGGGATGACGGGCTGGATTGCAGCTATCGTCAGCGTGCCGAGCATTGCCAACCAGTGTTCCTGCATTTGCAGTTGCAGACTTTCTACCCAGGTTCCGATGCCCTGCTGGAGTTCAATGCCGAGCATTGGCTTGATGAGATCGTAGGCGTAATGCCCGAGTGCATACCCGACCAGCGAGCCAAGCAATGAAGCCACAAGACTTACCGTTGCGTACCAGAAACCCGATTTCGGTTTTGCCAGACACATCGGTGCCAGCATGACTTCAGGCATTACCGGGAAAATAAACGCTTCGAAAAAACTGAGTATCGCCAAAATCGAAACTGCATTTTTGTGTTGCGCCCATATGATCGCCTTGTCATACAGCGGCTGGAAAATCTTCATTAAATGATTCCCGTCACGAGTGGCACGAAAACGACATTGCCGAGATCATCCTGCGAAATGCCATCGTTTGTTTTCCGCAAGCGTAATAATTTCTGCACATTGGAACCGCCTACCGGAGCAATCAACGTGCCGCCTTCGGATAATTGCTCCAGCAGTTCCGGCACGATGGCCGCCGCGCCCGCCGTCACGATGATGGCATCGAACGGAGCATATTCAGCCCAGCCGATATGTCCATCAACATGTTTGCTCCGAATATTCAAACCCAGATTGCGGAAACGGCGGCGTGCCTGCCGCAATAATTCCTCGATCCGTTCCACCGTGAAAACTTCGATGCCGAGCGTCGCCAGCACGGATCCCTGATAACCGGAACCGGTACCGATCTCCAATACTTTTTTGGGCATGCCGTGCTCGATCAGAGCTTCGGTCATTTTTGCCACCACCCACGGCTGGGAAATCGTCTGGCCCTTGCCGATAGGCAACGCGGTATCTTCGTAAGCACGGGAAGACAAGGCTTCTTCAATGAACAAGTGGCGCGGCAAGACGCGTAGTGCGTTCAATACGCGTTCATCGCGGATACCGCCCTCGCTGCGCAAGCGATCCACCATGCGATCACGCGCGCGTTGCGAGGTCATGCCCAAACCTTTGGCTTCGGGCTTGATGAGATAGGGCGACATCATGGAGATGATTTTTTTCCTGCACTCAAACCGGAAATCCACTGCCCCACCGATTCCAGTGCGTGGTAACGTGTCAGGTCGACATGAATCGGCGTGATGGAAATAAAACCGTTTCGCACCGCATGGAAATCGGTACCCAATCCGGCATCCTGTTCAGGGCCGGGCGGCCCAATCCACCAGACCGTGCGACCACGAGGATCGGTCTGTGCGATGCAGGGTTCCGCACGATGGCGATGACCACAGCGGGTGACTTCAAAACCGCGAATGTCTTCCCACGGCATATCCGGCACATTTACGTTCAGAATCGTGTCGGCAGGCAAGGGATCGGACAATAAACGCTCGGTAATCAGCACGGCGGCTTTCACGGCGGATTCGTAATGCCTGGCTTTATGATCCTGGGTTGCCAGCGACATCGCGATCGCCGGAAAACCCAGGCAACGCCCTTCCATCGCGGCAGCAACGGTGCCGGAATAAATGACATCGTCGCCCATGTTCGAGGTGTTGTTGATACCGGAAATGACGATATCCGGATCCGATTTAAGCAAACCTGCCAAAGCGAGATGCACGCAATCAGTCGGTGTGCCGGCAACGCTCCAGGTATTATCGTTCAATGGTTTGGCGCGAATCGGCATGTCGAGTGTCAATGAATTACTGGCACCGGAACGATCACGATCCGGTGCTACCACAAAGACGTCGTGTCCGGCCTGATGAAGGCCCTGAGCCAGCAGTTTAATCCCCGGTGCGTCGACACCATCATCGTTACTGATCAATATTCGCATTGCTACCTCAATTCAATATGCTCATGATAACGGAAGCCAGCTGGCTTGTGTTTTGAAATGCGCCGCAATCATGAAAAGCAAACGACCCGACGAGACACCCGACGAAGACGATGCCGCGTTGTTTCGCGAGGCAATCGGCGAAGTGCGTCGCATCGAAATAAGGGAGCAAGGCATTCCCCGTTCAAAGCCGGTGCCCGACTCGAAAATGTTTCGTCGCGACGAAGCCGATGCGCTCCGGGATTCCCGTTCGGTCTCGGTCACCGAGGCATATCTGAATTCCGCCGACGAGCTCAGCTATCGACGTCCGGAAGTTCCGGAAAAATGGTTCAAGCAACTCAAGCGTGGACAGATAAGCATTCAGGACGAACTGGACCTGCATCATTGCCGCGCAGCAGATGCAGAAGTTTTCCTGAAACAGTTTTTGAATCAGGCACGCGAAGAGGCGCATTACTGCGTCCGCGTTATCCACGGCAAGGGTTTGCGATCCGAAAGCACACCGGTACTGAAGGCACTGGTGGACCGGGTATTGCGTCATCGCGGCGATGTATTGGCGTTTGTCTCGGCACCGCAGGCGCAAGGCGGAACCGGCGCGGTGCTGGTACTCCTCGCGCGTCGGTAGCCAATCCGGGAAAAACTATTTATTTCCCGTCTTTCTTGGCTTTTGGCGCTTTAGGCGGATGAACCCATCTGACCACGACACCCCGTTGGGTCGCCTGACTTTCGACTTTCGCCATATAGCCGTCATCAAACCCGCTCTTGCTTGGCGTGGCTTGGGACATCTTGGACGCATCTTTGCTGTCGGTAGTGGCGCAGGAACTGAGGACACACATCAGAGAAATGGCGATGACTCGTTTCATGGGATTACTCCTGAACATGGACGAGATTTCAGACTACTCCTGCCAGTGCGACTTGCAAGTGCCTCAGGCCCGGTTTTGCGACGACTCTTGCAAATCTCCCAGCTCCGCCAGCAATTCCGTGGCATAGGCCCCGGGCGGAAGTGAAAAACGGCATTCCAGCTGGTCTTTTTGCGGCCATTTCCAGATCAAATCCGGCACCCGAATCCGCAAAGCGCGCCGTTCCTGTTTCATGCCCGCCGCTTCAAGTCCTTCGCAAAGCGCATGGTGCGCCCTGGCTACGGCCAGTTCGCAATCGGCAACCAGCGCACGGGTTCTCAATTCCCCCTTCCCCCACAGCGGACCGGTGGCATGAATCTCGAGCCTGTCGGCTCTCGATTTCAATGCATCGTCCGGGGGCTCCGGGCCGAAAATGCTATGGGTACCGTCGATCATCCACACTTCACCCTCAAGTGCGCTTAGCCAGTTTTTATTTTCGATTCGCGATGCCAGCACGGCATTGAAAATTTCCGAACGGGCCGCCGACAAATAGATGGAACGCTGTTCGCGTTTGACCCGGTCACCGGCAAACATTTTCAATGCCATTCCCACATTGGCACGTTCACGACCGAAGCGCTGTTCGCCAAAATAATTCGGCAGACCGAAATCCCGGATTTTTTCGAGACGGTTTTCAATCGCTCCGACATCGCCTTCAATATCGCGCAACAGCAAAGTAAAACGATTACCCGCCAATGCTCCGCGCGGAAGTTTCCGGTGGTGCCAGTGTGATTCAAGCAATTTCACGCCATCAATTTTCAAGCTGGAAAAATCCGGCGCCACTTTTTTTGGCAAATGCACGGTGAAACGCTGACGCGTAACAGCATGGCGATCTTTCAAACCCGCATAGCCGATTCCCATCTCGCCAATACCGGCCCACTTCGATAATTCTTTCGCGACAAAAGCGGTATTCAAACCGCGCTTCTCGATCGTCAGCAACAAATGTTCGCCTTCGCCATGGGCTTCGAAAGCATCGATTTCCTCGACATGAAAATCCTCGGGAACGCTGCGATACTTTCCCTTCAACACGGCTTCGCCGTAGGCTCGCGGCAACATCATTGCTTGACCAGCAAGACCACGGCCTGAGCCGCAATGCCCTCGCCTCGGCCGGTAAAACCCAGTTTTTCAGTCGTGGTCGCCTTTATCGATACCTGTTGAATATCGGCCCGGCAATCTTCGGCGATATTTTTCCGCATCTGCTCACCATGCGGGGCGATCTTGGGCTGCTCGCAGATTATGGTTACATCGGCATTGCCCAGTGCATAACCTGCTGCCTGCACCAGAGCAAAACAATGTCTCAGCAAATCCCGACTATCGGCACCGCGCCAGCGTTCATCGCTCGGTGGAAAATGCTTGCCGATATCGCCAAGTGCCAGCGCACCGAGCAAGGCATCGCAAAGCGCATGCAAAACGACATCACCATCCGAATGTGCCTTCAGCCCCTGAGCATGCGGAATACGCACACCGCCAAGCATGACGTGATCGCCATCGCCGAATGCATGCACGTCAAAGCCATTGCCTATACGCATAAAAACCCCTGATTTCCAGTAGCGATTCTAGTCGCGATCATGATTCGGTGTTGTTGGCTTATCTTGGCGAAAATCTTCACGACTTGTTCAAGATAAATTCGGCCAAGGCCAGATCAGAAGGAGTTGTGACTTTGATATTGTCTTCAGAACCTTCCACCAGAAGCGGTTTGAAACCCAGTCGCTCCATGGCCATCGCTTCATCGGTAACATTCAAGCCGGCACGCATGGCCGCTTCGATTGCACGCGTCAAACCACCGCGCCTGAACATTTGCGGCGTCAGGGCGCGCCAGAGTTTTTCACGTGCTTCGGTACCGGAAACATGTTTGCCGTCTTCGCTGCGTTTGATGGTATCGCGCACCGGGGCAGCGAGAATCGCACCAATGGCATGAGCTTCACCCATGGCCAATAAACGCGATAAATCGACGGCTCGCAAACAGGGGCGCGCAGCATCGTGCACCAGCACAAAGCGATCTTCGTGCACGACGGCCGGCAAAGCCTGAAGTGCCGACAACACCGAATCTGCACGCTCGGCACCGCCGCGACAGGTGTATATAGGCTTGCCTTCCATTTCTCGCCAGCCGCCCCAATAAGGATCATCGGGGGAAATTGCCACCATCACGCCATCCACCAGAGGATGCGCCAGCAAGGATCGCAAGCTGTGTTCTATCAGGGGACGACCGGCGATATTCAAATATTGCTTGGGTGTTTCACTGCCGAAGCGCGTGCCGCGACCGGCCGCAGGCACGACCGCCCAGGTCATTTCGCGTCCTCTTCGACAACTGCTTTTTCTTCCGGAAGTTTTGCGGCATGCGGATCGACAACGCGATAAAAGGTTTCGCCAGGTTTCACCATGCCCAGTTCATTGCGGGCACGTTCTTCCGCCGCCGCCTCACCGGATTTCAGATCTTCCACTTCGGCTGCCAAGGCGTCATTGCGTTGTTGCAAGCGGGCATTGTCAGCCGCTTGTGTGTGAACTCTTTCTTCCAGTTTTCCCGCTTGCCGCCAACCGGTTGTCCCCAGCCAAAGTTTGCTCTGCAGGAAAAACAGGATTACCCCCAGCAGCAAATATGGCCAAAGTCGTCTCAATGCGGACATGATTTAGTGTTTCAGACTCACGAAAGCCGCACGGCCTGCATAGCGCGCCTTGTCGCCCAGGGCTTGCTCGATACGCAGCAACTGGTTGTATTTCGCAACGCGGTCACTGCGGCAAAGCGAACCAGTCTTGATTTGCGTTGCGGTAGTGGCGACGGCGATATCGGCAATCGTCGTATCTTCGGTTTCGCCGGAACGGTGCGACACGATGGCGGCATAGGTATTTGCATCAGCCATGGCAATCGCTTTCAGGGTTTCACTCAAGGTACCGATCTGATTGACCTTGATCAGGATGGCATTGGCGATTTTTTTGTCGATGCCTTCCTGGAAAATCTTCGGATTCGTCACAAACAAATCATCGCCGACCAATTGCACGGTATTTCCGAGACGATCCGACAATAGTTTCCAGCCATCCCAGTCATCTTCGGCCATGCCGTCTTCGATGGTGATGATCGGATACTTTTTCGCCCAGCCATCCATGAAATCGACAAACTGCTCGGATGAAAGGCGTTTACCCTCTCCCATCAGATTGTATTTGCCGTTTTCGTAGAATTCGGTACTGGCGACATCGAGTCCCAGCAGGATGTCCTCACCCGCCTTGTAACCGGCCTTGCCGATGGCTTCCAGAATGGTTTCGAGTGCTTCTTCATTCGATTTCAGGTCCGGTGCAAAACCGCCTTCGTCACCGACCGATGTGGAAAGACCGCGCGATTTCAATACCGATTTCAGCGAATGAAAAATTTCGGTTCCGGCACGCAAGGCTTCGCTGAAGGAATCGAAACCAACTGGCAGCACCATGAACTCCTGCATGTCGACGTTATTGTCGGCGTGCGCGCCGCCATTGATGATATTCATCATTGGCACCGGCAAAGTGACTTCATTGCCACCGGCCAGATGTGCCCACAAGGGGAGTTTTTTCGATGCCGCAACAGCGTGCGCATTTGCCATCGAAACACCCAGCAAGGCATTGGCACCCAGCCGGCCTTTGTTGTCGGTACCATCAAGATTGATCAACTTCTGGTCTAGACCTTGTTGATCTGCTGCATCAAAACCTTTCAGCGCGTCTGCAATCGTGGTGTTGACATTGGCAACGGCCTTTTTCACGCCCTTGCCCATGTAACGTGACTTGTCTCCATCACGTAATTCGACGGCTTCCTTGCTGCCCGTGGAAGCACCCGACGGAACGGCCGCGCGGCCAGTATGGCCCGAGCTCAATGTCACTTCCGCTTCGAGGGTCGGGTTACCGCGTGAATCAAGAATTTCGCGAGCGATGATTTTGCTGATGGTGGTCATTTTTGTTTGTTCTTAAATAGAATTAATGTGGAATTGCATTTCTGAAAAATCAAAAACCGTTTTTCTTGCTGATCGCGTCAAGTGCCAGCATGGTTTCCAACAAGCCCTGCATCTTGTCCAATGGCCAGGCATTCGGGCCATCCGACAAGGCATTATCCGGATCGGGGTGGGTTTCCATGAATACGCCAGCCACGCCCACGGCAATTGCGGCACGCGCGAGGGCCGGAACGAATTCACGCTGGCCGCCGCTCTTGCCATCGGCACCGCCGGGCAATTGCACGGAATGGGTGGCATCGAACACGACCGGGCAACCGGTATCGCGCATCACCACCAGCGAACGCATATCCGAAACCAGATTGTTGTAACCAAAACTGGCGCCGCGTTCGCAGACCATGATCTGACTGTTGCCGGTCGCCTGCGCTTTCGCGGAAACATGTTTCATTTCCCAGGGCGACAGAAACTGGCCTTTCTTGATATTGACCGGCTTGCCGGTCGCCGCGACTTTCTGGATGAAATCGGTTTGACGACACAAAAATGCCGGCGTTTGCAATACATCGACCACGCTCGCCACTTCATTCATCGGCGTGTATTCATGCACGTCAGTCAATACCGGCACGCCGATTTGTTTTTTTACTTCGGCCAGTACTTTCAGACCCTCTTCCAAACCAGGGCCGCGAAAACTGGTGCCGGAAGTACGATTGGCCTTGTCGAAACTCGATTTGAAAATAAACGGAATATCGAGTTGTCCGGTAATTTCTTTCAGCTTGCCGGCGACATCCATCTGCAATTGCATGGACTCGATAACGCAAGGACCGGCAATCAGGAAAAACGGTTTGTCCAGACCGACTTCAAAGCCGCAGAGCTTCATATTGCTTGCCCCTCAATGGTCCAACTCAGTTTCTTGCTACTAGGCATATCTCTCAACTCGCAATCTTCGGATTTTATTTCAAAACAGTTTTTGCACATGGCTACTGGCGAGGCTTCGATGAAATCCAGAGTACCGCAATGGTCCGTACGTACGGAAAACAGGCCCATACCACCCATTAATTCAAGCGATTTCATGTTCGAGTCAAGAAGGAGCTTCTTGTCATCGAAAAAAAATACCTTCTTTCCAACAAACATCAACACCGGACCATCCGACAAGGGTGTCGGTGGCTTGACCGCACACCCTGCCAAGACTAAAAGCATGACCGGCACCAGCCATCTCACGCACTCACCTCTTTCAACAAACTGCCGCCGGCCTTGTATTCACGCGCCGCACGGATGAAACCGATAAACAGGGGATGCCCGTCGCGCGGCGTCGATAAAAACTCCGGATGCGCCTGGCAGGCAACAAACCACGGATGATTCGGCAGCTCGATCATTTCGACCAGCAAATCGTCCATCGATTTGGCCGAGATCACCAGGCCGGCTTCTTCGAGTTGATTGCGATAGCGGTTATTGAATTCGTAGCGATGACGATGACGTTCGGCCACCACATCTTTTCCGTACATTGCGCGCGCTTTGGTCCCGGCTTTCAAACGGCATTCCTGCAAGCCAAGACGCATGGTGCCACCGAGATCGGAATCTTCACCGCGTTTTTCGATATCGCCGCTGGCAGTGCGCCATTCGGTGATCAAACCGATGACAGGATCAATACAGTTCTTGTCGTTTTCGGTCGTGTTCGCATGCGGCAAGCCGGCAAGATGGCGGGCAACATCGACCACTGCCGCCTGCATGCCGTAACAAATACCGAAATACGGAATATTGTTTTCGCGGGCATATTTCGAGGTGAGGACTTTTCCTTCAAAGCCGCGATCACCGAAACCGCCCGGCACCAGAATGGCATCGACATCGCTGAGGCATTTGCCGTTATCGGCCTCTACTTGCTCGGACTCGAGCCATTTCAAACGTACGCGCGTACGCTGGCGCAGGCCGCCATGCTTGAGGGCTTCCGACAAGGATTTGTAGGCATCCTGATGATCAACATATTTGCCAACAACGGCAACGGTCACTTCATCAATCGGATTCTCGGCAGCATCGACGGCGGCAGCCCACTCGGATAGATCTGCTGGTTTCGCCATCTCTTCGAGACGCAGTTTCTCGATCACGATCTGGTCAAGCTTTTGATCGTGCAACCAGAACGGCAATTTGTAGACATTATCCACGTCAACGCAACTGATGACAGCACGCTCATCGACGTTGGTAAATAATGCAATTTTCTGGCGTTCGCCTTCCGGCAACGGCCGCTCGCTGCGGCAGAGCAGAATATCGGGCTGGATACCAATCGTGCGCAATTCTTTTACCGAATGCTGGGTCGGCTTGGTTTTCAATTCACCCGCTGCCGCGATGTAAGGCACCAGGGTCAAATGCATGAAGATGGCTTTTTCACGGCCACGGTCGCTGCGGATTTGGCGAATCGCTTCGAGGAATGGCAGCGATTCGATATCGCCGACCGTACCGCCGATTTCTACCAGCGCGACATCGAAACCGTCGGTAGCTTCGAAAATGCAACGCTTGATTTCATCGGTGATATGTGGAATCACCTGCACGGTGGCGCCGAGATAATCACCGCGGCGTTCCTTGCGGATCACGTTTTCGTAGATGCGGCCAGTGGTGACCGAATTCTTCCGGGTCAAACGGGTGCGCACATAACGTTCGTAGTGACCCAGATCGAGATCGGTTTCGGCGCCGTCATCGGTGACGTAAACCTCGCCGTGCTGGAACGGACTCATGGTGCCTGGATCCACGTTGATATACGGATCGAGCTTCATCATGGTGATTTTAAGACCGCGAGCCTCAAGGATGGCTGCGAGTGAAGCGGCGGCTATGCCCTTGCCTAGCGAGGACACCACACCACCGGTTACAAAAATTAAACGCGTCATTGGAAATCCTGGCGCTGGAAAGCCCCATTTTACCGGAGTCGGCCCGAGTCTGCACCCAACTTGACCGAAATGGCTTAAAAGCCCATCCTGCCAGCCTCTCTACGTCTTCAAAAACAGCTTAAAACTAATGAATTCACGTTATAACGCCGCCGACATTGAAGTTTTATCCGGTCTTGACCCCGTCAAACGCCGCCCGGGCATGTACACCGACACTACTCGTCCGAACCATCTGGCGCAGGAAGTGGTGGACAACTCGATCGACGAAGCTCTTGCCGGCCATGCAAAAACGGTGGAAGTCACACTTTATGCCGATGGCAGCTGCGAAGTCAGTGATGATGGCCGCGGTATGCCGGTCGATATCCATCCGGAAGAAAAAATTCCCGGTGTTGAACTTATTTTGACTCGCCTGCATGCAGGCGGAAAATTTTCCAACAAGAACTATACATTTTCCGGCGGTTTGCATGGCGTCGGTGTCAGCGTGGTGAATGCGCTATCGAAAAAAGTCGAAGTGTTCATCAAACGTGATGGCAATGAATACCGCATGGAATTCCAGAATGGCGATCGCACCTCGCCACTGGAAATCGTCAATACCGTCGGCAAACGCAATACCGGAACGCGCGTGCGCTTCTGGGCTGATCCAAAATATTTCGATACTCCAAAATATGCGGTGCGTGCTCTGCGCCATTTGCTGCGCGCGAAAGCCGTGCTCTGCCCCGGGCTTACCGTCAAACTGTTTGACGAAGCCACCGGCGAACGCAACGAATGGTTTTATGAAGATGGCTTGAGCGATTATCTGCGCGGCGAACTGGTCAATCGCGAATATATTCCGAATGAACTTTTCGTCGGCAACCTGAGCAAAGACACCGAAGTGGTGGACTGGGCTGTCGCCTGGTTGCCGGAAGGCGAATTGGTACAGGAAAGTTACGTCAATCTGATTCCGACCGCACAAGGCGGCACACACGTGAACGGATTGCGCAGCGGCTTCACCGACGCACTTCGTGAATTCTGCGATTTCCGCAATCTGCTGCCGCGTGGCGTGAAACTGGCACCGGAAGATGTCTGGGATCGCGTGAGTTACGTGTTGTCGGTAAAAATGACCGACCCGCAATTCTCCGGCCAGACCAAGGAACGCCTGTCATCAAGACAAGCGGCAGGCTTTGTTGAAGGCGCATCACATGATGCCTTTTCTCTCTGGTTGAATACGCATACGGAACTTGGCGAACGCATCGCGCAAATTGCGATTGAACGTGCCGCAGCCCGCTTGAAAACCGAGAAACAAATCGTCCGCAAGAAAATTACCCAAGGCCCTGCCCTGCCCGGCAAATTGGCCGATTGTATTTCGCAGGACTTATCTCGCACCGAATTGTTTCTGGTCGAAGGTGATTCCGCAGGCGGTTCGGCAAAACAGGCGCGCGACAAAGACTTCCAGGCCATCCTGCCGCTGCGCGGAAAAATCCTGAACACCTGGGAAGTGGAAAGTGGCGGCGTGCTGGCTTCGAACGAAGTCCACGATCTCGCAGTCGCGATTGGTTGCGATCCCGGCGTCGATAAAATCGATGGCCTGCGTTACGGCAAAGTCGTGATACTGGCCGATGCCGACTCCGATGGCTTGCATATCGCCACGCTGCTTTGCGCCCTGTTCCTCAAGCATTTCCCGGCCCTGGTCAAAGCCGGCAATATCTTTGTCGCGATGCCGCCCTTGTTCCGCGTCGACGTTGGCAAGCAGGTTTTCTATGCGCTGGACGAAGAAGAAAAACGCATCCTGCTGGAACGCATCGAAAAAGAGAAAATGCGTGGCCAGGTAAACGTGACCCGCTTCAAAGGCCTGGGCGAAATGAATCCATCGCAATTACGGGAATCCACGATCCATCCGGATACGCGTCGTCTTGTTCAACTCACGGTTGACGATGCCGCTGAAACGAAATCGTTGATGGATATGCTGCTTTCGAAGAAGCGTGCAAGTGACCGCAAAGCCTGGCTGGAGTTGAAAGGCGATATGGCATCGCTGGAAATTTGATTTTCTGGATTTTTGTGGGAGCTGCTTTAGCAGCGATGCAATGTTTCAGACTGCCGCATTCTGGAAGTTTCAATCGCCGCTAAAGCAGCTCCCACATTCCCGCAGCCTACAAAACTCGCATCGAAGAATCTCCGGATCACGGCCTGCACATGCCCTGCCTTGGCATCGTCATACTCAAGACTCTCTTCATTCATATACGTCGTCTGTGCAAGCTCCAACTGCACGGTTTCAATATTGTTCGCGACATCGCAATATTCCCGCGTGATATGGCCGCCTTTGAAGCGGCCATTGCTGACCGAAGTGAATCTTGTTTGCTCCGACAATATTTTCTCAATCGCATTTTGCGTTTCCGGTTTGCAGCTGACACCTGCAACCGTACCGATATTGAAATCTGGCAGCACTCCCTCGAATAAAAACGGCACCCGCGATTTAATCGAGTGACCTTCCCATACCAGCACGCGTCCATGCAGAAAATGCAGGCGTGCGATTTGCGTTTTCAAGGCATGATGATATGGACGCCAGTAATGCTCGATGCGCGAATTTACTTCATGCTCGCTCGGCCAATGACCTTCCAGATACACCGGCTCGCCGCTGAATTGTTTCATCGGACACAAGCCGGTGGTGTTTTGCCCGGGATACAAGCTGACATCATCCGGCGGACGATTCAGATCAATCACATAACGTGAATACTTCGGCTGCAAAATCGTTGCACCGAGTGATTTCGCAAAATCATAAAGACGACTCACATGCCAATCGGTATCCGGCGCCGAACGCGCTTCGGGTTGCATACGTGCCTGCAATGCTTCCGGAATGGCACTGCCGTCGTGCGGCAAGCTGATCAACAAAGGGCTGTCGCCGGAATGAAGTTGATAAATATCGTCAGTCATCGGATCAGAACCTTTGGATGGAATAAGGCAGCGGATCGATAATCGGCGTTCGTCGGCAAATCAAATCTGCCAACAAATGCCCGGTGACTGCCGACATGCTGACTCCGAGCATGCCATGTCCTGTTGCCAGCCAACCATTTTTATAATTCGGGCTTGCGCCAAGAATCGGCAAATCATCCCACGCCATCGGTCGCCAGCCAAACCATTCCTCCAGCTTTAACGGACCGACGGCCTCATGCAGATATTCACTCGCACCTCGTTCCAGGGCATCAAGACGACGACGATTCAAGCGATCGTCATAACCGGAAAATTCCATCGTGCTGCCAAGGCGGTAGCCGCTGCCCCATGTCGTGACACACACGCTTCGTTCTTTCAAGACGATCGGACGCCTGGGAGCTATGGCTGGCCGTGTGTAGGTGATCGAATAGCCCTTGCCTGGCTGCAGCGGCAAATCGATACCGATGCTCTTCATCATGGCGGGCGACCAGGGGCCCAAAGCAAACAGATAATCCGCTGCCTGATATTCACCCAAGCATGTCGTTATTTTTTCTATCTTGTCGTGCCCGGTTTCAATGGCAAGCACTTCGCACTGCTCGATAATCAAGCCACCCATCTCTCTGACAACTCTAGCGAGTTCCGCCGTATAAAGATCCGGACGCAAATGACCGTCGCCGGGATAATGCACGGCACCGGCCATGCCGGACTTCAACGCAGGCTCGTCTTTCGCCAGAGCCTCGCCGGATAAAATTTGTGGTTCCAGGCCGAATTCACGCACCGCTTCGGCTTCTTTGGCCGCCTTCTCGAATCCGGCCTGCGACTTGTAAACGTTGTGCATGCCGGTTGCACCAAATTCGCAGTCCAACTTCTCTTGCTTCACGATCTCTTCGATCAAGCGGCGCGATTGATGCAGCAAACCCATTTTCGCCAGCGAACTGGCGCGCCAGTCTTTATCGTTGCAGCGACCGGCAAATTTCAGCAGCCATGTGATGAGTTTTGGATCCAGTGTCGGTTTGACGTAAAACGGAGCGTCCGGGGTCAGCATCCACTTCATGGCTTTGAACACCATGCCCGGTGCGGCGAGTGGCGGGATATGGCTTGGCGTGATCGTGCCGCAATTGCCCAAGGAGGTAGCGGAGCCGATGGTGTCGCGCTCCAATACGCAGACGCTGCGACCGGCTTTCAGCAAGTAATACGCACAGGCCAAGCCGATGACTCCACCACCCAAAATCAGGACATCTGGCTTGTTTTTTTGCATTGCAGAATTGTAACTTCTAATTGCGAGTATGGCTCGCATCCACCCGCATCGCCGGCAATGACCAATAAGTCAATGCGCGCCAAAGCCATTCCATCGGACCATAACGGAAATACCGCAGCCAGACGTGGCTGAAAATAACTTGCACAATAAACACACAGAACACGAACAAGGCCAATTCCGCACGACCCCACTGTCCCCAGAGCCCAAGACCGTAGCCGAAAAACACCAAACTGGCGATCAATGACTGCGTCAGGTAGTTGGTCAAAGCCATTTTTCCGGCCGGCGCCAGCAATCCGAGTAATTTTTCCATTCCGGAAAAGCTCATCGCATAGGCAATGCTGCAAAGATAAAAAAGACTCAAGGGTAAATTACCCATTGTCATCAGTGCCTGCTCCAGCATGCCTTGCGATGTCATCATGCCCTGACCACTGACCAAACTGGCCAGGCCAATCAATACGAAGGCCAGCACACCACAAACGGTGATTGCTCTAAGGAAGAACGGGCGATTGGTTTTCAAATCCAGCAAACGACCCGATCGCATGATCGCGGCGCCGACCAGGAAAATGCCCAGCGCACCGATGAAAACATATTGTTCGTAGGCCAGCATATGCGTGAAATCCTGCCATCGCTGGGAAATCACCTGCGAATAATCGCCCGTCGAATAAATCCTGGCGGCTTTTGCGGCTTCGGTTGCGTTATTGGCCGCGTCTTTCGAGATTTCCTGCAACTCCGTTTTACTCAACAGGGGCATCATTAAACTCGATAGCATCAATAAAAATGCCGGGCCAAGATAAAGCATCGTGCCAATGAAAGCGGAGGCTTGTATGGACATTAACGGCAGCCACATCAAGACCAGTGCTACCAGAGCGTAGGAATGCAGAATATCGCCAGACCATAGCAATGCAATGTGCAATAGGCCGAAGACCATTAATGCCATCGTTCTGCGAAGATAAAGTCTCTTGAAAGGACGACCGTCAAGCCCTGCCTGCGTCTGCATGACGACGAACCCCATGCCGAACAGCATCGAGAACAGAACCCAGAATTTGCCTGTGACGAAAATTTCGGTCAATCGGGCAACCGCATAATCCCAGCCAAAGGTTGCCGCCGGAATACCCTCGCCAAATTCCTGCAACGGCCGGTTGAAGTATTCGATATTCATCAGGAAGATGCCGAGCAAGGCAAAGCCGCGAAGTACGTCCAACAATTCGATTCGTGCAAGCTTGACCGGAGATGAAACGGGGATTTCGGTAGTGACGACTGTGCTGTTCATACCGAAACCCCCTGATTTAAATACTTTTAATGCTGCACGCCGCCATCACCGTGAACATGGCCGTGCTCGAGTTCTTCTGCGGTCGCTTCGCGAACCGACACGATTTCGGTTTCGAAATTCAGCGTCTTGCCTGCCATCGGATGATTCAAATCAACATCGACAACGCTGACGCCGACTTTCAATACCGTCATCGGACGCGGGCCCATGCTGGTCGGCAATACTACTTGCATGCCGGGAGCAATCTTCGCATTTTTGAAATGCTTGCGCGGCACGCGCTGGTTCAAGCCATCCTGGCGTTGGCCGTATGCTTGATCGGGCGTTACCGTAATCGAGAATTTCTCGCCGGCCTCACGGCCGATCATCGCTTCTTCCAAGCCTGGAATAATATTGCCGTGGCCAATCAGGATCGCCATGGCATCGCGGTCATGCGAACTTTCCAATTGCGGCATGCCTGGCTCGGCAACGGAATAGTGGAAATGCACGACGGAATTTTTCTCGATTTTCATTTTTAACCCTAATTTATCAATGTAATGGGCCCATTAAGGCAAAATCGGGCCATGTATTCGGACGCGCATTATCCCCAGACAATGACTTTATTGCCAGCAAAATCGCGGTTTTTAGGACTTTCTTCAGCTTTTCTGATGTGCATGCTCAGCGCCTGTGCCACGACGCAAAAGCCGCGCGAAAGCGTGGAAAGCATGCAAACACATCGACTGGAAGATGCCGACAGCGCCGAAGTACGTGATTTAAGCCAAGTGAGCAATGAAGTCATTATTCGTGCGATCAGCCTGGTCGGTACACCTTACCGCTATGGCGGCACACAGCCTGAAACCGGTTTCGATTGCAGTGGCCTGATCGGTTTTGTTTTTAGCGAAGCCGCGGGCCTGAAGTTGCCACGCACCACTCGCGAGTTGATCGATATCGATGCAAAATCCGTCGACCGCGATAATTTGCAAGCGGGCGACCTGATTTATTTCAACTCCCGCGGTGGCCGCGTCAGCCATATCGGGATTTATGTCGGTGAAGGCAGATTCGTGCACGCACCCAGCACCGGCGGTCTGGTGCGCATAGACAAACTCAATACTCCGTACTGGACCAAATTTTACGTCGGTGCCAAGCGCGTACTGATGTAAATCAATTCATTTCTGCTCAAGCATCCGAAGCTGTTGACTAAACTTCTTTCCTCATTCCGATAAAAATATCGTCCAGCACTCGTTTTTGTCGCAAGCTTGGCGGCAAGACATTTTCCACCTTGCAAAAACTGCAGGGATAATGCGTCTTGCGTGCATCCACTTCCATCGGAGCACCGCAGGAAACACAACGTACGGCAATCAGTGCTGCGCTTTCGCCATTCATTTTTTCACCGCTGGAAAAGCGGTAAAAAACCAGGCCATCAACAGGCCGTATTGCCTGAAACGATATTTTTTCCTGGCAGTGTTCACACCGGTAATCCGGTACCGTGGCGATATCGACGTCAGGATGAATAGTCTTTTTACAGTGATGGCACCGCACATCGTCAACAGCTTCCGAGCTTGATGTGGCCGTCATAAGACCCATCAAATGCTTATTGCCGGTTTTCCCTTTGGCAAGTTCTTCCACTCGGCAAAAATCCATGGCATCCAGCCACGTGTGCTTGCTGATCGCTCCGCAACTTTCACATTCGGGGGAACCCGTTGGCGCCTGCAATACCATTTGATTGCCGCATTTGTCGCAAGCCACCTGCAATCGATATAGGTACCAGAGGTAGCGGATTCCGGACATATACCACGCCTTTGTTCGGTAGATTTCTGAACGGAAGTATAGATTGCAGCTGGGGTTTTTACGTGGCAATCAAGGCGAACTATCTGAAAACCCGTTTAATAATCAATATTTAGCTGGCAAATGCCGAACTAGTAGTGCATAATTCGCCCCGTTTGCTGCTCCGGGTTCGTTGTCCCCTTGGCTGGCCGGCGGTCCCAGGACCGAACAAGCCACCTCTCCCGTACGTTTCGTCGCGCAAACCGCCTAGTCTGATTTCATTCCATGGCGAAATATTACGCTCCGAGCACGGTTTCAGGGAAAGCTCCGGGTACAACGGAGTTACACATGTCTTTTGAAACGCTTGGGCTCTCGCCCGCGCTACTGCGCGCGCTGTCCGAAAGTAATTACACCACCGCCACGCCGATCCAGGCCGAAGCGATTCCCCTCATTCTTGCCGGCCGCGATTTACTCGGCGGCGCACAAACCGGTACAGGTAAAACAGCCGCGTTTGCCTTGCCGATGCTTCAACGCATCAGCGAACTCACTACACCGCGTCAATCGCGTCGTCCACGCGCTCTGATTCTTACCCCGACCCGCGAACTCGCCGTGCAAGTGCATGACAGTATCCGCAAGTACGGCAAGTATCTGCGCATGCCTTCGACCGTCGTTTACGGCGGCGCCGGCATGAGCCCGCAAATCGACGCATTGCGTCGTGGCGTTGATATTTTGGTGGCAACACCGGGCCGTCTGATCGACCATATCGAACAAGGCACCCTGCAATTGGGCGACGTCCAGATGCTGGTACTCGATGAAGCCGATCGCATGCTGGATATGGGCTTCCTGCCTGCCATCCGTCGCGTGCTGACCTATTTGCCGAAAGTGCGTCAAACCTTGTTGTTCTCGGCCACCTTCGAAGATCAAATCAAGAAACTCGCTATCGATTTCCTGAAAAATCCGTCCCAGGTTCAAGTCTCGGCACAGAATGCCGTCGCTTCCTCGGTCAGCCATCGCGCACATCCGGTCGATACCGGTCGCAAACGCGACCTGCTGACACAAATGCTGGCCGAACGTTATCAGGAACAAATCCTCGTGTTCGGTAAAACCAAGCATGGTTGCAATCGTCTGGCCGAACATCTGGAAAAAGCCGGCATTCGTTCCGTGGCAATTCACGGCAACAAGTCGCAGGCACAACGTTTGAAAGCATTGAATGATTTCAAATCCGGCAAAGCCCGCGTTCTCGTCGCTACCGACGTTGCCGCCCGTGGTCTGGATATTCCGCAACTGCCAGTCGTGATCAACTACGACTTGCCGATGGTGGCTGAAGATTACATCCATCGCATTGGTCGTACCGGCCGCGCCGGCGCTACCGGTGAAGCGATCTCTTTGGTTGCTCCGGAAGAAGCACAATTATTGCGCGCGATTCATCGCGTGCTGAAAGCCGATATCGAAATGATTACCGTGCCGGGCTTCGAAGCCAGCCGTGCGATTCGCATGGGTAATGATTCCGGTCGTCCGGCGAACAATAGCCCGCGTCCGGGCGGTGATCGTCCACCACAAAAACGCGGACGTCGCCCGCATGCTGCCCCGGGTAAAACCGGCCAACCAGCATCCCATGCGCACGCTGGTCCGAAAAAACACGGCGCCGGCAATGGTCCCAAGCGTCGCGATCCATCGGCACAGCGCGGTTGATCGTAGGGGCGCCTGCTTGCTGCGCCCATGCCGAGACAACAATTCGTAGGGGCGCTTGCTTGCTGCGCCCATGCCGAGACAACAATTCGTAGGGGCGCTTGCTTGCTGCGCCCATGCCGAGATAACAATTCGTAGGGGCGCTTGCTTGCTGCGCCCATGCCGAGATAACAATATAAAGTTTAGTGCCTACGTGCACTCGAGGGTCGGCTTGAATAAGCCGGCCTTTTTTAATTTTGGCAATGCGGTTACCTTTTGAGCCTGGGCGCAGCAAGCAAGCGCCCCTACGTGATGTGTTAGATTTCGGCACATGCAAAAAATCATTATCGAAAAACCAGGGCATTACGATGTTTTGAAACTGATCGAGTTTCAAACACCAGCACTGCAATCCAATCAGGTTCTGATCAAAGTACATGCGGCGGGTTTGAATTATGCCGACGGAATAATCCGAATGGGCTTGTACGAATCCGCCAAACGCTTGCATGGCTATCCAATCACACCCGGTTTCGAAATCGCCGGTGAAGTAATCGAAGTTCATCCCGATGTCACGGAATACAAAATCGGCGACAAGATTATTGGCGTGACGTTGTTCGGTGGTTACACAAGTCATATCGTTCTCGATACAACACGACTATTCCGGATGCCGGAAAACCTGAGCTTCGAACAGGCAGCAAGCCTGCCCACCGTGTTTCTGACCGCCTGGTTTATGGCACACCGACAAGTCAATCCCGACACTGGCGATACCTGGTTAGTGCATTCGGCCGCCGGTGGCGTGGGTTCCGCTCTCGTGCAACTCGGAAAACTCGCCGGCGTACGCGTTATCGGTGTCATTGGCTCCGCGCATAAACGCGATGCCTGCCTTGCAATGGGCGCCGATGCCGTGATCGTCAAAAGCGAACAGGATTTATGGAAAGAAACGGAACGACTGGCACCGAAAGGTTTCGATGCGATCTTCGATGCCAACGGCGTCAGCACATTGGGCGAAAGTTACAAACACCTCGCACCGATGGGCAAACTTTGCATCTACGGTTTCGCCAGCATGCTGCCGAATAATGGCCGATTGAATTGGCTAAAACTGGCTTGGGATTGGCTGCGCACGCCACGCTTCAGTCCATTGAAAATGACACAGGAAAACCGCAGCGTACTCGCCGCGAATTTAAGCTTTCTTTCCGAACACGCGACCATGCTGCGTGAAGGCATGCTATGGCTACTCGAACGATTCACCGATGGTCGATTAAAGCCATTGCCAGTTGAAACATTCGATCTAGCGGACGCCGGAAAAGCACAGGCACGGATTGAATCCGGCAAAACCGTCGGAAAGATCGTGCTTGTGCCGAAACATCTGTAGGGGCGCCTGCTTGCTGCGCCCGCTCTCGCTCTACAACCAAATTCGCAGTATTGATTTCCAAAGAAAAAGCGGGCGCGGCAAGCAGGCGCCCCTACGACATCAGAACGGTTTCGCGATCACCAGATAAATCGCACCCAGCGCCAGAAGAATCGGCAATTCGTTATACCAACGCAAGGCCTTCGTCGACATGAGCTTGCCGCCAGCGGCGGATTTTTTCAGCATCACGCCGGTCGCGATAAAGTACGCAAACAGCAACGCCACCAGCAAAAGTTTGGCGTGCAGCCAGCCGCCTTTCATTCCGAAATGCAGCCACAGCGTCATGCCGAAAATGAAAGCGAAACCGAACATCACATGGCCGAAGCGATAAAGACGTTTGCCCATCAGCACCAGACGCTCCTGTACTGTCGGCTGACCTGCGCATTCGTTAATGTTCAGCAGTATGCGGGGCAGGTAAAACACCGATGCCAACCAGGCGATAACGAACAGCAAATGTAGCGATTTAACCCAGAAATAGGCCATTTGAAGCACTCCGAAGCGTTGAGGTATCGGCCTGCATAATGCCACAAGCCCAAATGGAGCCGCGGCTCCACCCATAAGAGAGTAAACTATGCACCGCGTTCTATCGCATTGGGCGACTCGAACGAAACTGTGAGTACACCATGTCTGAAGCGCCAATCTCCCTATTTTCCGATCTTAATCTCAGCGAACCGCTAATGCGGATTCTCAAGGATATCGGTTACGAATCACCCTCCCCCATTCAAGCGGCCTGCATCCCGTTAATTCTTGCAGGCGGCGACATCATCGGCCAGGCACAAACCGGTACCGGCAAGACCGCCGCCTTTGCCTTGCCGATCTTGAACAAGATCGACATAAAACAAACCAAGCCACAAGCCCTGGTGTTGGCACCAACCCGCGAACTCGCGATCCAGGTCGCCGAAGCATTCCAGAAATACGCCAGCCATATGCCGGGCTTCCATGTATTGCCGATTTACGGCGGCCAAAGTTATGGCCCGCAATTGTCGGCACTGCGTCGCGGCGTTCATGTCGTTGTCGGTACGCCCGGCCGCGTGATCGACCATCTGGACAAGAACACGCTGGACCTGTCGAACATCAAGACATTGGTACTCGATGAAGCCGATGAAATGTTGCGCATGGGCTTTATCGACGATGTCGAAAGCATCCTGAAAAAAATGCCGGCCGTTCGCCAAACCGCATTGTTCTCCGCGACGATGCCTTCGGCAATCAAACGCATTGCACAAACGTATCTGAAAACGCCGTCGGAAATTACCGTCGAAGCAAAAACCCGCACCGCCGACAATATCCGTCAACGTTTCTGGATGGTGAGCGGCCTGCACAAGCTCGATGCACTCACCCGCATTCTGGAAGCCGAAACCTTCGACGGCATGATTATTTTCGCCCGCACGAAACTCGGCACCGAAGAACTCGCCGAAAAATTATTGGCGCGTGGTTTCTCGGCCGCCGCCATCAATGGCGATATCCAGCAAGCCCAACGCGAACGCACCATTCAAAACCTGAAGGACGGCAAGATCGATATTCTGGTCGCTACCGACGTTGCTGCCCGAGGTCTCGATGTGGATCGCGTCAGTCACGTGATCAACTTTGACGTTCCTTACGACACGGAATCCTACGTCCATCGTATTGGTCGTACCGGTCGTGCCGGCCGCAGCGGTGATGCGATTATCTTCATAACTCCGCGCGAACAAAGTTTGTTGCGCAATATCGAACGTCATACCAAGCAACCGATTACACCAATGGAATTGCCGACGCTGGAAGACATCAACACCGTCCGCATTACCAAATTCAAGGATCAGATTGCCGAAACCATTGCGGCCGGCGGCTTGAGTTTGTTCCAATCGGTAGTGGAAGATTTCGAACGCGAAAAGAATATCCCCGCCATCGAAATTGCCGCTGCCTTGGCAAAAATGGCGCGCGGCAAAGTGCCGCTGGTGATGGAAAAGCAGAAACGCGAACCAAAACCGGAAGTCTCGCCAAGCAATCGCCCTTCCCGCGCCGACCGGTTCGCGCATGAAGAAAAACGTCCGCGCAGCGAGCGTTTTGAACGCACTGATCGCGCGGCGATGCCAAAGAAAGAACGCGTTGCCCGTGATGCCGATGTCGGCAAGGAAACTTACCGTATTGAAGTCGGCCACGACCATGGCGTGAAACCGGGCAATATCGTTGGCGCCATTGCCAATGAAGCCGGTCTGGATGCAAAACACATCGGCCGTATCGAAATTTTTGAAGATCACACCATCCTCGATTTGCCGGAAGGCATGCCGAAAGATGTACTCACCCACCTGAAAACAGTGTGGTGTGCCGGACAGCAATTGCGCATCACCAAAGACAGCGAGAAACCGGATACCGACGGCAAAAAATCCGGCGGTGGCGGCAAGAAGTCTTTCGGCTCGGACCGTCCAGGCGGCAAATCATTCAAGCCAAAACGCGATTTCGGCGATAGCCCATTCAAATCGGGCAAGCCGGGTACGCATCGCAAAGGTCCTCGTTCCGAGTAATTTTTGCGATGGCAAGAATCCTGATGCCACTGCCGTCAATGGATTTCGATCCAACTGAAAGTGCCGTGCCATTTCGATTATTGAAACAACACGGCCATCAATTCGTTTTTGCCACGCCGGATGCAAAACCGGCCAAGGCGGATCAACGGATGATTAATGGAAACGGTCTCGGGATACTGAGGCCGTTTTTTATTGCCAATAAAAATGCTCGCTCGGCTTATACCGAAATGCAGAAGTCACCGGAATTTTTATCACCGATTGCCTACGCCGACATCGATATAAAATCGTTCGATGCCATTTTGCTGCCCGGTGGTCATGCGCATGGCATGAAGCCGTATCTGGAATCAACCGAACTTCAGGGACTGATAAGCGAACACTTCGAAGCAGGCAAACCGACTGCCGCGATATGTCATGGCGTCGTCTTGGCAGCACGTAGTCTTCGGGCCGATGGCAAGTCGATACTGCACGGATTCAAATCCACCGCGCTGCTGCAGAAGCAGGAAATGCTGGCCTGGCAGATAACGCGGGCATGGCTCGGCAATTATTACCGGACCTATGATCAAAGCGTGCAGGCCGAAGTGACCTCCGCTCTTGCTAAACCTGGCGATTTCCTTGAAGGGCCAATGCCCTTGACGCGCGATAGCGAGAACGATCTCAAGCCCGGTTTTATAGTTTGTGATCGGCATTATCTATCGGCCCGCTGGCCCGGTGATGCGCATTCGCTCGCACACCAATTGCATGCGATGCTTTCGTAGGGTGGGCAATGCCCACCCTACTTCACTTAAAAAAACCTCCGTCACCCCCGAATGCTCTTGTCGGGGGCCCAGTGACTTCATACATCGCGGCAACGACACTGGATCCCCGCCTACGCGGGAATGACCGAATATTTTTTTTCACGAACAGATAACTTGCGTGAATCCTTCCCGGTTTAGAATCGAGACATTCTTCACTTGAGCCAGGAATACCCATGAGCAACCAGCATCGCGCCCTGCATCTCGCCGCCCGTCCACAGGACGAACCGAAAGACAGCGACTTTGAACTTCGTACACAAGACCATGCCGCATTGGGCGATGGCCAGATCCGGATTGATGTCCGCTACATTTCCATCGATCCGGCCATGCGCATCTGGATGACCGAACAAAAATCCTACTGGCCGCCCGTGGAAATGGGGGCTGTGATGCGCGCATCGGCGATTGGCGTCGTATCCGAATCGAAGAACGAAAAATTCGCCGTCGGTGCCTGGGTGACCGGCATGATGGGCGTGCAAAACAGTCTGGTCAGTGACGGCAAGGGTATGCGTGTTTTCGATGCCGCGCAATTGCCCGACCCGGCCTGGGCACTGAGCGTATTCGGCGGAACCGGATTGACGGCATGGTTTGGCTTGACCGAAATCGGCAAACCACAAGCCGGTGAAACTGTCGTCGTATCGGCTGCTGCAGGTGCAGTCGGGTCAACGGTGGTGCAAATCGCGAAAAATCTTGGCTGTCGCGTGATCGGCATTGCCGGCGGTCCCGAAAAATGTGCATTCGTGAAAAACGAGCTCGGCGCCGACGAGGTCATCGACTATAAAAACGACAATATCTCCGATGCCTTGAAAGCCCATTGCCCGGATGGCATCGATGTTTATTTTGACAATGTTGGTGGTGAAACCCTCGATGCGGTATTTAAACGATTGAAACTTAAGGCCCGCATTGTGTTGTGCGGTGGTATATCGCAATACAACGCCGGCAAAGACGCACGTGGCCCGGTCAATTATCTTTCATTGATTTCCGCCCGCGGCAAGATGGAAGGTTTCGTGATCATCGATTATCTCGACCGCGCACAGGAAGCCATCGCGGCGCTGGGCGCCATGACGGCACAGGGGAAAATGAAAAGCAAACTCGATATCGTCGAGGGTCTTGAAAACTTTCCGGAAGCATTACGCCGCGTGTTGACCGGCAAAAACTACGGAAAGCAGCTTGTGAAAATCTGAGTGCGTAGTCCGATTTCATAAACACAAAAAAAGCCGGAATAAACCCGGCTTTTTTTGTGTTTTGCTAATGGCATGCAAGTCGAATCAGAGTCCAATGTGCGATTTACATGCTGAGCCAGGCCTCCGTCATTGTCTTGAACAATAACTCCTTGTGCGGACGAAGCAGCTCGACGTTCGCACGCACCGCTTCGCTTTCGGGCCCTTGCATGGCGTCTCCGATCACTTCACCGCCTGGAATATTTTGCTTCATCGATTCAGCCGCGGCCTCTTTCGCCTTGGCGATGGCATCGTTGACGGCAGCATCCACTGAAGGATTTTCACCCGTTGTACTTGCTGTGGCATCGGGCGCACTTGTTGCGGCTGGCGCTGGAACATCCACCGCGATATAGGGCAATGCCGCACTGACTTGATCGCGAATCCAGCGATACTCGGCGAGGGACATGTTCTGCACGTTCAATGCCGCAACCTGCGCCTGCTTGGCTTTCGCCATCAGACTCGTCATGTCGGCGAAGGCTCCCATCACGTCTTTCGCACTGGCGTCTGCCTTCCCGTCTTGCTCTCCCATCTTCTTGTATTTCTCTTCCATCGAATCGAAATCGGGACCCATCTTGTCCGAGATCGTTCGCTGAATCGTGATGAAGGCATTGACCTGCGCTGCCGAAAGTTTTCCATCCGCAGGCGCCGTGAATGCCGCTTGATTTTTCACTGCCTGCTCGGCTTCACCGATTTTCTGCAGATCGCCAACCTGATTCATCAAATCACCACCGGATGCCGACAATGGTCGCCAGACAAACCAATACCCCGCTCCGCAAACGACGACCGCCAGTATCAAGCCAGTGATCAGACAGCCGATTAGCCACTTTTTCATCATGTTTCTCCCGTGAACAAGCCGCCACTATACGAAAAAAACCGCGAATCGGCATGGGAGCCGCTAAAATGCCTGCAATGAAACCATCATCCGAATTCCATGGCTGAAAATTCTCTATTCGATGCCGTGATCATCGGCGGTGGTGCCGCAGGCTTGATGTGCGCCATTGCAGCCGGCCAACGTGGGCGCAAGGTGCTGGTGATCGAACATGCCAATCGCTGCGGCAAGAAAATCCTGATGTCCGGTGGCGGCCGCTGTAATTTCACCAACACCGGCACTACGCCCGCCAACTACCTTTCCAATAATCCGCACTTCTGCAAATCGGCATTGGCAAGATACACCCCGCAGCATTTCATCGACATGGTGGAAAGGCATGGCATCGCCTATCACGAAAAAGAACTGGGGCAGCTGTTTTGCGATGACTCATCCAAACAGATTGTCAAAATGTTGCTGGACGAATGCGAATGGGCAGGCGTTCGGATCAACATATCCTGTTCGGTGGACAGCATCGGGAAGAAAGGCGATTCGTTCCTGATCCGTACCTCGCAGGGAAATATCGAAGCAAGAAAATGCGTCATCGCCAGCGGCGGCCTGTCGATTCCGAGCATGGGCGCCAGCGGCTTTGGTTACGAGATCGCCAGACAATTTGGCCACCAGGTATTGCCGACGCGCGCCGGTCTTGTGCCGTTGACACTTACCGGAAAACCACAGGAACAACTGGCGGATTTAAGCGGTCTGTCGATCCCGGTGGAAGTAACATGCGGCAAAACGAAATTCAGGAATGCGATGCTGATTACCCATCGCGGCTTGAGTGGTCCTTCCATTTTGCAAATTTCATCCTATTGGCAACCGGGGCAGCCCTTGCATGCCGACTTGTTGCCCGATGTTGATGCCCATGAATTTTTGCAGATTCAGCTGGCAAAACACCCGGCCGCCGAATTGAAAAATTGTCTGGCGGATGTCTTGCCAAAACGTTTCGCGCATCGTCTGTGTGAAATCCAATTGGAAAACAAGCCGATGAAGCAATACACGCCAAGACAATTGCAAAGCATCTCCGATGTGCTGAACCGCTGGCCGATCGTGGCAAGCGGCACCGAAGGTTACCGCACGGCAGAAGTGACGCTTGGTGGTGTCGATACCCGCGAATTGTCATCGAGCACAATGGAATCCAGTCTGGTGCCGGGTTTGTATTTTATCGGCGAAGTCGTCGATGTCACCGGCCATCTCGGCGGTTATAACTTCCAATGGGCCTGGGCATGCGGGCATGCCTGTGGTTCTGCACTGTGAACAAGCAATCTGCTTTTGTGGGAGCTGGTTTACCAGCGATTGATTTTTCAGCATTGCGTACTGTGTGAAATCTGATCGCTGGTAAACCAGCTCCCACGCTGACAAATAATTAACCATTGCAATGGTATTTTGCACAGCATACTTAACAGTATGGCTAAACCGCTGCCGGGAAATCCTGAATTTCCGGACATCCTCATACCATTCGACGGAAACTCTATGCCCTCCTACCGTGCCCCCTTACGCGACATGCGTTTCGTGATGTTTGAATTGCTTGATGCACAAACCGTACTCAATCAGATGCCGGCCTATGCCGATCTCGATGCGGACACGATCAATGCCGTGCTGGAGGAAGGCGCGAAGTTTGCCGAAAACATTGCTTTCCCGCTGAATCAATCGGGCGATCTCGAGGGCTGTACCTTTCACGGCAATGGCGTGGTGACAACACCGAAAGGTTTCAAGGAAGCGTATCGGCAGTTCTCTGAAGCCGGCTGGCCGGCGCTGAGTTGCGATGTGAATTACGGCGGCCAGGGCTTGCCGCGTCTGTTGAATAATCGCCTGTATGAAATGATGAATTCCGCAAACCAGGCCTGGCTGATGTATTCGGGTCTCTCGCACAGTGCGTATGAATGCCTGATGGCACACGGCACCCAGCAGCAAAAGGATTTGTATCTGCCAAAAATTGTGTCCGGCCAATGGAGCGGCACGATGTGCCTGACCGAGCCGCACTGCGGAACCGATCTGGGTCTGCTGAAAACAAAGGCAGAACCTGGCACCGATGGTAGCTTCACCATTACTGGCACGAAAATATTTATTACCTCTGGCGAACATGATGTCGCCGAAAATATTCTGCATCTGGTGTTGGCACGACTGCCTGATGCACCTGCCGGCAGCAAGGGTATTTCGCTTTTCCTCGTGCCCAAATTCATTCCGGATGCGAAAGGCGATATCGGCGAACGCAACACAATTTATGCCGGTTCGATTGAACACAAGATGGGCATCCACGGCAACGCCACCTGCGTGATGAATATGGATGCTGCACGCGGCTGGCTCATAGGCGAGCCGCACAAAGGTCTGGCGGCGATGTTCGTGATGATGAATTCGGCTCGGCTGGGTGTCGGCATGCAGAGTTTGGGATTGGCGGAAACAGCGCATCAAAACGCTACTGCCTATGCCAAGGATCGTCTGCAAGGTCGCTCGATGACCGGTGTAAAAAATCCGGAGAAAGCGGCCGACCCGATTCTGGTGCATCCCGATGTTCGCCGCATGCTGTTGACTTCGCGCGCCTACACCGAAGCGGGCCGCGCATTAACGACCTGGATCGCGCTACTGATTGACCAAGAAGAGTCCGGTCTTGATGCCGAGATAAAAAAACATTCGGAGGATATCGTCAGTCTGCTGACGCCGGTCGTGAAAGCCTTCATCACCGACCATGCTTTTGAAACCACGAACCTGTGCCTTCAGGTATTCGGCGGACACGGCTACATTCGCGAATGGGGCATGGAACAATATGTCCGCGATGCCCGCATCAACATGATTTACGAAGGCACCAACGGCATTCAGGCCCTGGATTTACTCGGTCGCAAAGTTATTGCCGATCGCGGCGAGAAGCTGTCGGTATTCATGAAACTCATCGCCGGTTTTATCGACAGCCAGAAATCCAATTCCGCGATGCAGGAATTCATCGGGCCACTCGCTGCCTGCGCAGAATCGGTCCAGATGATCACCAAGGAAATCGCGATCAATGCCAATGGCCATCCCGATGAAATCGGCGCGGCATCGACACCGTATCTGCGTCTGGTCGGCCATCTCTGTTATGCCTGGATGTGGGCCCGCATGGCGGCCATCGCCCTCGACAAGCAGGATAGCCAGGATGATTTCTATCTCGCAAAACTGGCGACGGCGCGTTTTTATTACGCCAAGCTGCTGCCGGAAACCCTGTCGCTGATTGCAATCATCAAAAGCGGTTCCGATCCGGTCATGGCGATGGATGAACGCCTGTTTTGATTCGAAACTCCCGCGACTTTTCAGTCGTGGGGGCGTCCGTCAGGCGCGACGAGTGAGTGGCGCCAACCCAATTGAAAGCTGGTCATCCCAAATGTCTTGAGCCCAATTTCTTTCAATCAAAAAACGAAATTGTTTCTTCACAAAAGCAAAAATTATCACGATTGGTGATCAGACAATATTTTTCGCGCCTGACGGACACTCCCTCGGAAAGTTCCGGGATTACACCCACAATTTTTTCCAGCCTTCTGCACCAAGGGATTTCAGCGTCTCGATATTTTTTTCATAGATTTTCCCGGCGTCCGGAAATGCCGCCACCGCTTTTTCGACACTGCTTTCCCGCAGCAGATGCAGGCAGGGATAAGGCGCGCGGTTGCTGAAATTCTCGACATCTTCGTAACGGGTTTCCGCGAATTGGTAGTCCGGATGGAAACTGGCGACCTGGATTTCTCCATCCAGCGCCAATTCCGACACTGCGGCATCGGCAATTTCCAGAAAATCGTTGTAGTCCAGGAAATCCTGCAATACATGGGGATGGATCAGCAAGGTGGTTTCGACTTTTTCCGGATCGGCATCGTAAAGCAGCTGCAGTTCGTGCAACAGATCCGCCAGTAATTCTTCTTCGTTCTGAGCATCGGAAACGACATAGCGGATTTGTTCTTTCACGTGCACCGCTTTGGCAAACGGGCAGAGATTCAGGCCGATGACGGCTCGCTCCAGCCAGTTTTTCATCGAGCTGATCAGGACATCGGGATTTTGGACATTCATGACGGTTCTGACTCTTGGCTTTGCACTGCTTGGCGCTTAGAGTACCCCATCACGCCAGTCCGGCGCATTTCGGGAACTTCATATGTATTTGCAGGCCGCCTTGATTACTGCTTTAACTACCATTGTCATTACGATTGCGATGTATTTTGTCGGCCGTGCGCGCGGTAAATATCAAATCAAGGCGCCAGCCATAACGGGCCATCCCGATTTTGAACGCGCCTTCCGGGCGCATCAAAACACGCTGGAACAAGCCATCATGTTTTTGCCGCTATTGTGGCTGGCAAGCATTTATTGCAACGAGCAATATGCCGCCTATCTTGGTTACGCCTGGCTGCTTGGCCGCCTGTGGTATGTGTTCGGCTATATCGCAGAGGCCGGAAAACGCAGCATGGGCTTCACGATTGGCGCCATCGCGCAATTGGGATTGCTTGGGATGAGCCTGTGGGGAATCATCAGTAAAATGATGTAAGAGCTCTGACGACAAGATGTGAATGCTGAAAGGGTGAATCATCAAAAAAGGGCGGAATATCCGCCCTTTTTTATTCGAGGCTCTCTTGTACTCAGGCAATTTTTACCAGCAAATGTTTTGCCATCATGCCGTGCAGTTTGCCGATACCGCGTGCCACGTGCAGGGTCACGAAAATCCCCAACGCACCCACCAGAAACATCGGAATCATCAGCAATGGCTCGTCTGCCAATGTCATGCCATTGAAGCTCAGGGTAATGTCGTGGGCATAGCCTGTCAGATAAGTGACGGGTGCCAACAGCAAACTCAGGGACACTGACAAGGCAGTAACGGCGATAGTGAAGTAGGTAATGCCCAAAGGCAGCATCAACAACATGTACAACAAGGTTGCCCAGGTGCGGGGATCTACCAGGATTTCCTTGATGCGTTCAAGGAAGCCACCTTCACGTTTGCCATAAGCCGGACGACGCGGCATGCGGACACCCAGCATGGTTTCGACCAGCCTGCCTTCCACCAGTGACAATGCCCACACCGAGCCCATGAACAAGACGGCAAACGGGATGCCGATGATCAGAATCATGAAGCCTGCCGACATGCTGATACCAGTGACGGCCCAGGTGAAATAGAAAATACCGGTGGCCAGCGAAAGCAACATGTAAAACAATGCCGCATAAGCGCGCGGATCGGCGGCGACACCGAAAAACCAGGAAACCGGATTCTGCGGTTTCTTGTTCACGCTTACGCCAACGCTGGCGACACCGGCACTGCTTTGTGTTTGCTGGATGCTGGCACGCGGCGAACGAAAAGCTTCGCTGACGGCCACTTCACGTTCACTGTAGATTTCCGCGACTTCTTCCGGCGCTCCGTAACTGCTGGCGACTTTTTCGAGTACGCTCGCTTCTTCCTGCTCGGGATGTTCGGCCAACTCCGCACGAAGATATTCCTCCGCATCGTAAAGCGCATCCTGCACCAGTGCCGGGTCTTTTCCCTTCAGAGCGGCACGCAACAAATCAAGATATTCGGGAATTGTTTTCGGCGTGTTCAAGTTGTTGCTCATGACTGTTCCCCTTTCAAAATTGAATCCACGAAACTTCGTGTTGCATCCCAAGTGTTGGCCCATTCGCCGAGTACTGCTCGGCCATTTTCGGTAATCCGGTAATACCGTCTGGGTGGACCGGATACCGAAGGTTCGACAAAACTTTCCAGCAGTCCCGAGGCGCTTAAATTTCGCAGTACGGGATAGAGCGCGCTTTGTTTGCCTGTCAGGACAGCCTCGCCTGCCCCCTCGAAGCGTTTGGCGATCTGGTAGCCGTACATGGGTTCGCTTGCCTGATCCAGAACTCCCAAAAGCACCAACGAGACCATGCCGGCACTCAGTTCCTTCTGGAATTTTTTCAGATGAATATCGGTTTCGGTCATGGCGGGCTCCAATGGCTTATCCATGACTGCAATATAGTGTTAAGTTAAGTATAGTGAACCTGCCATAAGTCACGGCAGCTGATATTTGTCACTATCCCGATAAATCCCGCTTGGAATCACCCATGAACACACGCATGCCGGCCCTTTTCATCGGCCACGGTTCTCCCATGAACACCATTGAAGACAATGATTTCAGGCTGTATTGGCAGGGACTGGGCAAAAGGCTCCCGAAAGCGAGGGCGATACTTTGCATATCGGCCCACTGGGAAACCCTGGGACTCGCGATTACCGCAAGCCAATCGCCGAGCACGATTCATGATTTCTACGGCTTTCCAAAAGCCTTGTTCGACGTCCAATATCCGGCACCCGGCGATCCCGAACTCGCGAGGCAAATTGCCGATTTGATGGTCGGCGAAAAAGTCCATCTCGATACCGAACGTGGCTTGGACCATGGCGCCTGGAGCGTGTTGCAACCAATGTATCCCTTGGCCGACATTCCGGTGCTGCAATTAAGCCTGGATCGAACGCGCAATGCCGCGTCACATTACGAGCTCGCCAAAAAATTAAGGCCGCTTCGCGAGCAAGGCGTATTGATCATCGGCAGCGGTAATATCGTGCATAACTTGCGGGTATTCAATTTCGAACAGACAAAGCCCTACGATTGGGCAACGATGTTTGACCTGATGGTAAAGAATTGCATCCTGCAAAAAGACCATGCCGCACTCTGCAACTACTCAAGCTTCGGCCAGATGGCCGAGCTCAGCATTCCGACGGCAGAACATTACTTGCCCACTGCTGTACGTTCTGGCACAGCAGCAAGAAAATGACTCACTCGAATTCTTCAACGAGGAAGTGATGAGTTCCATCAGCATGCGGTCCTTGCAAATAGGATGAATGAATCATTTTGCCGAAAGATATCCGCTTGCCAGGTCCAAGGATTCATGAGCGATCAGGCATGGGCGCGGCCGAAAACTGCTCCTGCGTGTCCGGCACTCCCGCCATCCATGGCGGTCGCAAGCAGGCGCCCCTACTTTTTCTTTTTTGTAGTTGCCTTCGTTTCTTTTCGCAATGCGGCAGCCAATGCATGCCGGGCCCAGGGTAGCATCTGTTCGGAAGATTCCATCGCATCATCGGGTACTGACCAGTAACTCATCGCGACACGCTTTTTTTTCGTTTCATAGATGAAGGGTTTGCATCCCTGATCGGCAAACAATTTCCGGGTGCCGTCATCGACCTTTAGATACAAGGCGTCGTCGATTACCAAACCCATGATCACGCCATTGCAATAAACACCTCGGCCGCCAAACATTTTCTTGCTCGAAATTTTTCCGAGCGGTTCCAGCAGTTCATGCAGGTATTCGATGTAGGCCTCGTCTTTTGCCATGGCTGTCTGCCTATGCTTTTGCCAGCTTAAACCCGCCACCGCCAGGGAATAAAGCTCAGTGTGGCACCAATGATGAACATCCAGAGATTACTGTCGACGAAATACGGATACACCATCAATGCCGCGCCGCAGGCCATGGCCATAAATCGATCCTGGCGTTTCCCGTAAACGAAATAACTTAGGCCGACCGTACTCCACCACACATTCTGCAAGAGCCAGGTGACATCCATGTCCATTCGACGAAACTCCTTCATATTGGCAAATGCGGCATAACGCGTAAGCTAGCAGAAATTACGCCGGCCCTGATGATGAACAAGACATACGATAAACACTATTTTGACCGCTGGTATCGAAACTCCAGTCATGAGCGCGATAGCCGCGCCTTGCTGGAACGCAAGGTGCATCTTGCGGTATCGCTTGCGGAGTACTATCTCGAGCGCCCCATTCGCTCGGTGCTGGATGTCGGCTGCGGCGAGGCCGTCTGGCGTGCGCCCTTGCTGAAGCTTCGTCCCAAACTCGACTATCGCGGCGTCGATTCAAGCGAATACGCGGTGTCGCGCTTTGGTCGCAGCCGGAATATCGCTTTCGCCAGCTTTGGCCAGCTGGAACAGCTTCGCTTTGGCGCGCCGGTTGATCTGCTGGTCTGTTCGGACGTGCTGCATTACGTGCCCGATGCAGAATTGAAACGTGGGCTCAAGGGGTTTTCCGAACTCTGCAGCGGCCTTGCTTTTCTGGAACTCTGGGCAAAAGAAGACGATATCGTCGGCGACAAAATCGGCTTTATCGAACGTCCGGCAACCTGGTATCGAAAGCAATTTGCCAAGGCCGGCTTTATCGCCTGCGGCAGTCATGGCTATCTGGGCAGCCAACTGCATGCCGCTGCCGCCAGTCTGGAAGTCCTGCGGTAATCTCCCGGCTGCCTGCTGTGGCAAACTATCCCGACTTCAACGGACACCGCCATGAAAACAAAATTAAAACTCAGTCTCGCCCTCGCCATTGCCGTCGCTTTGAACAGTCTTGCACTGCAGGCCCAGGATCAAGCGACGTCCGGCAAAACCGAAAACCATGCAGGAAATTCTGGATGCTACCCAGCCGGGTGATTGGCGTCCAACTGGATCCAAACAACACGATTTATCTTGAGTTGGCGACCGGCCGAGTGGTCATCGAACTGGCACCCAAATTCGCACCCGAGCACAGCAAAAACATCGTCGCGCTGGCCAGGGAAAGATACTGGGACGGATTGAGCATCAATCGCTCGCAGGATAATTTCGTCGTGCAGTGGGGCGATGCCAACGGCGACGACGAAAAACTGAAACGCAGCTTCAGGTTGGCGAAACAAACACTGCCTGCGGAATTTGTCCGCAAAAGCGATGGTCTTGCCTTCACCCGTCTGCCCGATGCCGATGGCTGGGCTCCGCATGTCGGCTTTGTCGAAGGCATGCCTGCCGCGCAAAGTCCCGTCAACAATCAGGCCTGGCTGACACATTGCTATGGCATGGTGGGCGCAGGGCGCGGCATGGAACCCGACAGCAGCAATGGCTCCGAACTCTATGTCGTGATCGGCCAATCACCGCGACAACTGGACAGGAATATTACCGTCGTCGGCCGCGTTGTACAGGGAATGGAACTGCTCTCCATCCTGCCGCGCGGAACCGGCCCCCTGGGTTTCTATGAAAAAGCCGAACAACGCGTGCCGATAAAATCGATTCGCCTGATGGCGGACGTTCCCGACGAAGACCGTACCGCGATTGAAATACTGCGTACCGATAGCGAAAGCTTCACGCAATTGGTCGAAGCACGCCGCAACCGACGCGATGATTGGTACAAGGTACCAGCCGGTCATATCGATGTCTGCAATGTGCCGATACCGACCAGACCGATCAAGAAATAATCCATCATAAAAAAGCCCGCCTTCATTGAAGGCGGGCTTTTTCTCTGGCTCAAGATGCAAATCAGAATTTGGTAAACAGGCGCAGGAAATAAGCCCTGCCGTTCAAACCGAATTGCACGCTGTCGTAGATATGACCGTTATCGGTTTCGTTCGGATCCTGCACGTCAGGGAACTGGTCAAAAATATTCGTGCTACCGAAAGTCAGGCGCGTCTTGTCGCTAAAGCTGTAGGTAAAGCTCAAATCCGCCGAAGCTTTCGCGCCATATTCAGCGTTAGGTACCGGCGGGCCCGAGAAGGTACCCAGGGTTTGCGAACCGAAATAAATGATTTTGAAATTGGTATTCCACTTGCCTTGCAGATAGTCGAAACCGACCGTTGCTTTCTGCTTGGGCGCACCCTCTTCGAGGAATAAACGTTCACGGTCCGAAAGCAATACGTCTTCACGACCAACCAATGATGGCGGTGCGTGAATGGCGGTGACTTCATTGTCATTGATGTTCAATGCAATCGTGGTATTCAGTTTGCCGGGACCGAAATCATTCATCTGCGAGAAAGTGAAATCGATACCTTGCGTGCTTGTATCCACCGAGTTCACGAAGAATTGCGCCTGACCAACCCCCAGCGCCAGCAGTGCGGCACCAATATTCGGATCACTGGTGTCAAAACGGCCGGACAATACGATTCGGTCATCGATATCGATGCGATACAAATCGATCGTCAGCGATGTGTCGTCATTGGGCGACCATGTCATGCCGAGCGTGTAGTTTTTCGACTTTTCTTCCTTCAGCGCGGGAATGCCGGCGGCATTGGCAATCACGCCGCCGTTCGGTGCGAGTACTACGTCAAGCGGCACGCCGCTGATGAAATCGGTGAAGGTCGAAGAAAAATAACGCTGTTGCAGTGAAGGCGCACGGAAACCCGTACTTACCGAACCGCGGAAACGAAGCGTATCACTTGCCTTGAACAACAAGGCAGCTTTACCGGTTGCGGTGGAGCCGAAGTCGCTGTAGTCCTCGTATCGAATGGCGAAGTCGCCGGTGACACGATCATTGAATCCCACTTCGAGATCGCCGTATAGTGACCAGCTGTCGCGACTCTTGTCGGTCGCATCGCTCGGCGCAAAGCCCGGGAATCCCTGACTACCGGCATTACCGCCAATACCCACGCCATCGGCGTCGATGTAGGAACCCGGCTCGCCGGCATAGATCTGGTAATTTTCACGGCGGAATTCGGTACCGAAAGCGACATTGACACCGTTCATGGCATCTTCGAAGTAACGCGACACGTCGAGATTCGTGGTGTCCTGCTGGAATGAAAAACCACCGGCATTGAAGGCCGTCGGGCTGATACCGGCACCGCCGCTCAATAAATCCTGATTGGCAATCGATGCATTCAAGGTATGGTTGATATTGTAGTCAAGGCGGTTATAGCCATGTGTTTGCGAAACGTCCCAATGCCAATCGCCCCACATGCCTTTCAGGCCGGCCGAAATATGCCGGTCTTCGATATCGCCATCGATAAACGGTACGAAACCATCGGGATACATTGCGGCAGAGTTGCGCGAAGGAATATCACCCGACCCGATGCCGCCGCGGGCAAACGCGGCCGAGGAAGCATCGCGATTCTGGAATCCGGCAACGCCGTAGAAGCTCGTCGTATCACCAATCGGTAATTCGGTATTGAGAAAGATCGTTGAATTCTGCACGGCGGTATCGCCGATGATACGGGGATTACCCGGCTCCGAACGGTCCGAACGGCCGCGATCGCTGTATTCGGCGGTAATGGCAAAAACGCCATCATTGCCCGCTTCAAATCCACAATAGGCGGAGGCGAGATAGTTTTCACCGTCGCCACGGCTGTATTGGCCGTAACCCAGTACGGCTTCGCAATCCTTGCGTTTTTTCAGGCCGATATTCATCACGCCGGCAATGGCATCGGAGCCATATTGGGCAGCTGCACCATCACGCAATACTTCGACGCGATCAACGGCCAGCATCGGAATGGTATTCAAATCCGAACCGGTATTGCCGCGATTGCGGGCGCCGAACAGATTGACCAATGCGGTGCTGTGATAACGCTTGCCATTCATGAGAAGCAAGGTCTGATCCGAGCCCAGTCCCCTGAGTGCCGCCGAGTCGACCAGATCGGCACCGTCCGCACCGGTCTGCCGGGTCGAATTGAAGGAAGGCGATATGTATTGCATTGTTTGCGCCAGATCGAATTGCCCGCCCTGCTCTGCCGCCTTGGTAATCGAAATGACATCCACAGGCACCAGGGTTTCGGTATCGGAACTGCTACTCGTGATGCGACGCGATCCAACAACCGTCAGTGCATCCAGTGTGCGTGCCTCGGTAGATCCGTTTTCCTGCGCCATCGCCAAACTGAAAGGCGCTACCACAGTAATCATCGCCACTCCACTCAGTGCCTGCAAAATCCCCAAACGTAATTTGCTCATACAGCCCCCTTTTCAAAGAGCATGTAGATTAGCCTGAAACCCCGTTTTTTGCATAGAATCGACACCATCCATGACACGCTGTGCCACCACTTCAAGGGAACCCAAGATATGTTAACGATCGGCAGCACCGCACCCGGCTTCAACCTGAAAACCGAATCGGGTAAAACCGTCAGCTCCGCAAGTCTGAAAGGCCAGCGCTTTGTATTGTATTTCTATCCGAAGGACGATACTCCGGGCTGCACAAAAGAAGCCTGCAGCTTTCGCGACAACTTGCCAGCCTTCAACAAACTCAAAGTACCGGTCTTCGGTATCAGTGCCGATGACGAAAAAGCGCATGGCAAGTTCGTCACCAAATATCAGTTGAATTTTTCGCTACTGGCCGACCCGGAGCACAAAACCTGCGATGCCTTCGGCACCTGGGTCGAGAAGAGCATGTATGGCAAAAAATACTTCGGTATCCAGCGCTCGACTTTCATCATTTCCGACAAGGGCAAAATCGAACACGTTTGGGAAAAGGTCAGCCCCGATGGGCATGCCGAAGAAGTGCTTGCTTTCCTGAGCGGCGAATCGGGTACAAAAATTTTGCCCGTCAAAAAAGCCGTGCCGAGCAAGGCACTTGCCAGTAACACTACGGCAAGCAAAGCCGTCGTGAAAAAAGCCCCTGCCAAACAAGTCATTGCAAAAAAAGCTGTTGTGAAAAAGACGGCTGCAAACAAAGCCACCGCGAAAAAAACAGCGGCAAAAAAGTCGAAAGCCTGATCCATTCAGGCAAGAAGAAACCCGATAAAGCACCAGCGAAAAGCTGGTGCGTCTACCTGCTGGAATGCCGGGATGGCAGCTTTTATACCGGCATTACCAATCAATTGGCAAAGCGTTATGCCGCCCATGAATCGGGCAAGGCTGCCCGTTACACACGTTCGCATCCTCCGGTGCGCCTGATTGGCAGCCTGCCCTGCATAGACCGCTCGCAGGCCTCGATAACGGAATATCAAATCAAGCAACTCAGCCGAATACGAAAACTGGCCCTGTTCATGAAGGAAAAAGTGTGACGCTTGCCATAAAAACGTGATGGGGCCACACTAATCACACAAGTTTCATGGATTTTCAGCAATGAGCCTGCTCGACCGATTAAAACAATTGTTTGCCGATGCCAAACAGGTAAAAGAAACAGTCCCGGCAGCGCCGCCTGCACCCATGGTTGAACTCCCCGATGGCCAGACAAGCATTCCCGAACGCCGTGGACGGGAAAGAATCAATGCCGTCGCCGGCACCAGAGTACTCGTGATCGATGACTCGGCCACGATCGTTGCCCTGATGAGCCGAATGCTCAAGCAAAACGACTATGCAGTGCTGGAAGCGGAAGATGCCGAAAAAGGTCTGGAAATCGCCTATCGGGATAATCCGGCCATCATCTTTCTGGATATCGTGTTGCCAGGCATGAGTGGTTTTACCGCGCTGCGACATCTTCGCCAGGATCCCCGCACGAAAAATATTCCGATCATCATGATCAGCGGCAACGAACAGGCGACCGAACAGTTTTACGTACAACGCATTGGCGCCGACGATTTCATGAAAAAACCGTTCTCGCGGGCTGAATTATTCACGCGTATTCAAAAATTGCTCGACAAGAATCTTGTGCCGGTTCGTTTTAATGAGTATGTACATGCAACAGAAACGGCAGTCGAGGAAGACAACGCCGAGCAAATCGCGGAAAACGAAAACGAGGCAGAAAAATCAAATTAGCGGATCAGCACCGCTAAAACGAAAACCTGCCGCATTCCCGAAATATGATTTGGGAATGCGGCAGGTTTTTTTTCAACGGGCTCAGGGCATGCAGAAGAAATTGAGCTTGTTACCGTCCGGGTCACGGAAATAGCCGGCATAGAAACCGTCGCCACGCGGGCCAGCCGGGCCTTCATCCGTGGCGCCAAGTTCCATGGCTTTGTTGTAAAGGCGATCTACCTTCTCGGGACTATCAACGATGATCGCCACCATCACGCCGTTACCCACGGTCGCCGGCTTGCCGTCATTCGGATAAATCAGGCCAATGCCGGGCGAATTCGGGCCGGTGCCCCAGGCAATGAATTTGTCGGATTCCATGAAGCGTCCCGCTCCGATTTCAGCCAATAATGCATCGTAAAATTTTGCCGCACGCGCCAAATCATTCGTGCCTAATGTGACATAACCAATCATCTACCGCCTCCATACATTGAACAGAATTAATTTCTCGCACGTTTCGGAAAACCGACCATGCGTTGCAATTCTTCATCATATAGTTTCAGGCGTGCGCATTTCAGGCTTGTCCACAAGGTCAATCTTGGCGCCAGCTGCAACAATGGGCTCGACTCAAATGCCTCGCGCAAGCGATAGTTTGGAACACGGCTGGCAAGGTGGTGAATATGGTGGTAGCCGATATTGCCGGTAAACCAGTGCATCACTCTTGGCAAGTCATAGAACGAGCTGCCGGCAATGGCTGCCTTGTGTGGCATCCCAGTCTTCCTTGCGTGTCCAGTAAGCCTGCTCGAAGGTGTGTTGCACGTAGAACAGCCATACGCCCAAGGCACCGGCGATCAACACGATCGGCACATGGACCATGAACACGGTATGCCAGCCAATCCAGAAACCCAGTGCAACGGCGACAATCAGCAGCATGAAGTTATTGATCAGTACGCTGGCCCATTCCTTCTTCCAGGTAAAGGGCATATCAAACGGAAAGCGATGTTTGATGATGAATTGATAGCAAGGACCGATGCCGAGCAATACCGGCGTGCTGCGATAGAAGCGATAGCAGAAACGGCCAAACCACGAACGTGCCTGGTATTCGGCAACCGTCAGGGTTTCGATATCGCCGATTTCACGGCGATCCAGATTGCCGGACGTGCCATGGTGGATGGCATGTGTTTTCTTCCAGTAGCCGTAAGGAAACAACGTAATCAAGCCCAGGATGGCGCCGACCACATGATTGGCTTTTTCACTGGCGAAAAACGAACCATGGCCACAATCATGCTGAAAGATAAAGATCCGGACATACAGACCGGCCGTCGGAAGCGCCAGCAACAATGTCCAGCCGTAACCCCACTCGCTGACGACACTCCAGGCCATCAAACCCCACAGCATGAAAAACGGAATCAGGGTATTGATCAGCTGCCAAATGGCACGTCCCAGATGCGGCTTCGCAAATTTGCTCAAGAGTTGACGTAGATTGACCGTCGTTACTTGCGGCGTTTCTGCAGAATTGATTTCCATATTATTTCGGTTGCCTGTGTTGTATACGCATATTGTCTGATCCGTTGCCGGGATTAGCAAATGAATTAGTGACTTCTGCCAACTACGGCGCAGCTTTAACAGTAAGTTAATGAATATGTACACTATATGTAGGCGTAAGCCATCAATACAAGCGAGCAGTGCGCCATAACGATGACCATTTCATTGTCACAAGCCACCAGCGTATGGGCCAAAATCGGGCTGACCAGTTTCGGCGGGCCCGCAGGACAGATTGCATTGATGCATCGGGAACTGGTCGAAAAACATCAGTGGATCAGTGAAGAACGTTTTTTGAACGCCCTGAATTTTTGCATGCTGCTGCCCGGCCCGGAGGCACAGCAGCTGTCGATTTATCTTGGCTGGCTGATGCATAAAGCCCGGGGCGGCCTGATAGCAGGTTTGCTTTTCATACTGCCTGGTTTTTTGTGTATTTTATTATTTAGCCTGCTCTACGTCATGCTGGGCAAGACATTCCTGGTTAGCGCCCTGTTTTTTGGACTGAAAGCTGCCGTACTCGCCATCGTTCTGCAGGCAATATTTCGCATTGCCCGCAAAACCACACGAAATCCGCCGATGCTTGGCATTGCGATAGCGAGTTTTCTCGCACTTTATTTCTTTCACATTCCTTTTCCCCTGATCATCGCTAGCGCTGGTCTGCTGGGCATTGCCGGACAAAAATTTTTTCCGTCCGCGTTCAATGCCGCTGCAAATACCCATGATGCTGCGCATAAAAATCATGTGATCGATTTCCATATCGATACGCAAGATCTGCCCCATACCAAAGCTTCCTGGCAAGGCAGCCTGAAAACTCTTTGCATCTGGCTCGCGATTTGGGCAATTCCCGTCGCGGCGGTGTTCATCGCTTTCGGTAGCCAGAGCGTGCTGGGAAAGCAGGCCGTTTTTTTCAGCCAGACAGCCGTATTCAGTTTTGGTGGTGCCTATGCCGTACTTACCTATGTGGCGCAGCGGGTTGTTGATGATTACCACTGGATCAGCCCGCGCGAAATGGTGGACGGTTTGGCATTGGCCGAAACCACGCCCGGCCCGCTCATCATGGTGCTGCAGTTCGTCGCCTTCGTCGCAGCCTACCGCCACCAGAGCGATTTATCGCCGATCACTGCCGGCATTCTGGCCTCGTTCCTGACGGTCTGGGTCACCTTCGCGCCCTGCTTTCTCTGGATATTCCTCGGCGCACCCTATATCGAAAAACTGCGAAGCAATGCGCAACTGCAGTCAGCCTTGAAAGCGATTACCGCGGCCGTTGTCGGCGTGATTGCAAACTTGTCGCTATGGTTTGCAATACACACATTGTTCGGCGACACGGTCACGATGAAGTGGCAACGGCTCGCATTCGAGGTGCCGCAGCTGGCAAGCATTCAATGGCCAATGCTGTGCATTACCGCGGTCGCAATGCTCGCCACGTTGAAATTCGGCATCAGCGCGATGAAGACCATGCTGCTGTGTTGCCTGCTCGGATTGGTCACTTATGGACTTGTGTACTGATTATTTCGCCGTATGGCTATCGGTAAACAAGTCAACCACGACGGTATTGCCATCGTCGATGACCACGCGATTTCTACCAGTGTTCTTGGCGGTATATAACGCGGCATCTGCCCTTGCCAGCCATTCCTGGCGATCTTCATTGCCATGCAGCAGGGCTGCCCCGATCGACGTGGTGATTTTTTCATTCAGGCAGTACAGATTTTTTTCGATATTGTGGCAATGGTGATCACAAATAGTTGCCAATGTCGCAAGATCGACGCCGGGTATCAATAAAACAAATTCTTCTCCGCCCATGCGGAAGAAACGGTCCAGCTTTCGCGAATTTTTCCTCACGATCTCCGTAAAATTGAGCAATACATTGTCGCCTTCTTCATGGCCGTATTTGTCATTGATTCGTTTGAAATGATCCAGATCGAAAATGGCCAGACCATAGGCCTTGTGATCGCGGCTGAATGCCTTGACCGCGATTTCCAGCTCGCGATCCATTCCCCGCCGATTTTGTACGCCGGTCAGAGGATCCAGCAAGGTCAAATTCTCCAGCTTTTTCCGCTGTGATTCGGTTCTGTAGGCAAACATGAAGGCCAGCAGGCCAACCACCGATGCACTCACCAGAAACATCGCCAATTCAAGCGTGGATTCAAAGGCCTTGCCATGCCAGGTGAGAATGCCGAGCGTGAACAAACTGAGCGCCAGGGCCATTCGATGGCCTAGCAGCAGAAAATTCACCAGCAAGACCGGAAAGGTCCAGAATAATCCCGCCAAACCCAGCAAGGTCGCGCTGGCGATGCAGCCGAGATTGGTCGCGATGGTCATGAACAGGGCGGCACGTTTGGTATTGCCACTGAACCAGGCGTGCGCCAGAGCAAGACTGATCCCGGCGACTATCGAGATGTCCATGATGGCCGCAGCCGCATTTCCCGTGAAATAACGGTACACGGCAAAAGGCGCGATTCCGAGGATTGCAACGCCACCAAACACTGTGATGGTCGCCAGATCGAAGTCATTGCGCAATCTCTGCAGAATCATCCCAAGCGCCCTCCCAAGCCGTGGCGATGTGGATGGTTCACATGAATAGAGACAGGGACTTTACGACAGGTTGCAATCCAATAAGCGAAATCTTTCTGCAACCTGATGTTCGTTGGATGTATCCAAACTGATATGAAAGACGACCGTTCCCTGGTGCAAGCGGTACTCGAACGTGCCCCAGGCGCTTTCGAGCGCCTGGTCGTGCAACATCAGAATCTGGTCTGGCATATGGTCTATCGCATGGTGCAGCAGCGTGATGATGCAGAGGAATTGAGCCAGGAAGTCTTTTTGCGGGTCCATCAGAAACTGCACCAATTCCGCCATGACAGCGCCTTGTCGACCTGGATTGGCAGCATCGCGTTCAGCATTGCCACCCGCCACCTTCAACGAAAACGCATATCGCTCGTGGACGAATGTGATGACGAAGAAGGCAGCCAACTGGAACGCATTGGTGATGACTTCGATCTTGAAAACGCCCATGCCGATCGGGAATTTCAAAGCCATGTTGCCGAGGCAATGAACAAACTGTCGCCGATACAAAGGACGCTTGTTACCTTGTACCATCTAGATGAAATGAGCCTGCTCGATATTGCCCGAGTCACTGAACTGCCGGAAGGCACGGTAAAAAATTATCTGTTTCGTGCACGCCTCAAGTTGCGGCAAGCACTGGAAAGGAAAGTTGGAGAACCCGCATGAACAAACCCATCCATCAGCCGATGACATCGCAGGAAATAGAACGCGAGTGGCAACGACAGGAAAAAGCCGAACAGCGCGAACGCATGCAAAGCGGCGAACATGATGATGCCGCAATCGATCAGTACCGGCTTATCCACCGCCTGTTGAAACAATCCGACATTCCCGCATTGCCGGCTGACTTTGCCCACCGCGTCGCACGGCAACAGCTGGATTTCGAGCAGCAAGCCCAATTCGAAAACCTGACGCTTCGGGTAATCATCGCCATTCTCATGGTCGGCGGTTTGTTGTACGTGGCGCCGGCATTGATCGATGGACTGCAGAAGATGTCGGACTGCAGTGGACCCTGCCATGACCAATGCTATGGGCTAATCGACTCGGGTTTGGTACATTCAAATACCGGGCGTTCCGCCGGCAAACTGGAGCCAGGCATCTTGCTAGCGTTCGTACCCGGCATCATGCACCGATGAACGGATGGCACAGGCGACATTCCTGCTGACGGACTATCATTCCCGTTACATGTACAAGCCGTCACATTATTTTTCATCCTGCTTTTCTTTGACCATCCTCTCCGATGCGCAGGCGAGGCACGGTGTATCGCTGCATTCAAAAAGGTACCGTCAGCCTGGCAACCGCGCCAGAGCCTGGCTCGAAATGTACGGCACAAACATTCGACGACAATGCTGCAAAAGATCCCGAACCTCTGGGGTGCAAACGGCAAGCAAAGCGGCGTGCTTTATGAGCGTGAGCAGGACGGCAAGACCGTTTACAGCACGCGCAACCTGCCGGGCTCAACGCCGGTACTCGCCTACACGGTTACACCGCCGCCGGGTGCATTTGCACACTCGGGTCTGGGCTCGGTCGGAAAACCGATAACCAATGTCCATGCGGATCTGTTCAAGTCGGCCGCAAAAAAGAACAGGATTGAAGACGCCTGGCTGCGTGCCATTGCCCATGCAGAAAGCAATTTCGATGCCGATGCCGTTTCGCCAAAAGGTGCGCAGGGGATCATGCAAATGATGCCGACAACTTCGGCGCAATATCAGGTGAAAGATCCTTTTTCACCGGCGGAATCTATCAATGCCGGTGCAAAAATGCTGAGCGAACTTCAGCGCCGCTACAAAGGCGACCGGCGTCTTGCCACGGCTGCCTACAATGCCGGCATCGGCACGGTGACACGCTACGGCGGCATTCCGCCTTATGCTGAAACGATCAGCTATATCGACAAGGTGGACGCTTTGTACGAGCTTTACCTCAAAGCGCTAACACCGGTTAAACGCAAATCCTCACGCAAGAAAAGAAATTAGCGTTGGCGGAAAGTCACCACAAGCACGTCGCGATAGGCAGGCAGGCTTGAATCGAGCGGCTGGACAGCGGTAACGCCGTGGTAGGCACGCGCATCATCAACCAATGCTGCATCAAACGGTTCGCTCAGGGTAAAACTGCTGGACAGACTGCCGTCCAGCGAACCGATCATCGTGGTACCACTGGCGATATTGCTTCGCTTGATCAGCAATACCAATACGTAATCCACTCCGTCGCGATGCATGCCTTCCGGTGTTGGCAAGCCCGGAGCATCGACGCTGGCTTCAATCCGGAACTGGTGAACCTCGACCAACCATTGTTTTACCGACGCCATCAAACCGGAAAATAAATCACGGCAGAACCGGAGAACGGTTTGCAGGCTCTCACCATTGGCCTGTTCGTCCTTGATCGGCTCGAACCAGCGTTCAACACCGCCGTTGAGCGAGTTGTAATCCAGCGTCTGGAAATGCGGCTGATGTGGTAACCGATGTATGTCATCCGATGAGGCTTCAAATACCGCATGACGACGGCGGCGATAACGCCCGTGATCCGCCATGTAATTATCGAGCGCCAGATCGTTCCAACTTTCAGCAAACGCATTCCAGTCCGACAAACTTCCCTGTGCTTCCAACTGCTTGCGCATTTCATCGGCGTGCGCGAAGACATGCGCGTGTTCACGCAAGGTTTTTTGGTAATCGGGTAATGACATGGGCGATATTATGCCGCATCGTTATCACCGAGCGTAGGAGCGTCCTTTAGGCGCGATAAACAACGCCGGATTTTGTCGCGCCTGAAGGACGCTCCTACGCGGAAACTTATCCGCCCGGTTTCAACTGCCCGATCGCTTCAAGCGACGCAATACGGCGTTGTTCGGCAGCATTGAATTGTTGGGCACGCAACGCGGCAATCGCCTGTGCCCGGGCAGCATCCGACAAGCCACGATTGGCGTCGATGCGCGAACGCGCCCGCAAATACTGGTCTATTCGTGCGTCCCACTGGGCGCGTTGCTGGTCAAGCTGGGCCAATCTTGCCGCTGCATCTTTGCCCCAGAGCGCTTCGCGTTCTGCTGCACGTTGCTGCTCAGTCAATTGAAGTTCTTCAAGTTGCTGGGTTTGTTCTGTAATCAGCGCAGCCGTGTCGGCTTCGGTGCGGGCGGAATAATGTTGTGAGGCATCAAGCGCCGCCAATTGCCTTGCTTTTTCTTCCGCGCCCAGATTTTTGTCATTGGCGATTGCCATTCGTTTCAGCGTCAGTGCCGCCAGCATTTGTTCCTCGGCGAAGAAGGCAAACGCCATTTCTTCACCCAGCATTTTTTTCCTGAGGACTGTTACTTTTTCAAGTCGTTCTTCGGGCTTGCTCAAGCTACCAATATTCAGATCCGTGAGTGCATTCAGGTAATCGGTATATCGGTCGAAAAACTTCAATGTCACGTCCGTACTGGCTGGACTGTACTTACCGAGCAAATAATCTTTCAGCAATGAACGAATTTGAAACAGATCCCGTTCACCCATCAGGCTCAGGTAATAGTCGAACAAGCGGCGCATGCCAAGGTCTAGCACCACCTGTCCGTTTGCATCCAGCGTAATACCGCCATCGACTTCGGTTCCGCGCAGGGAACTTTTATCGAGTGAAAATTCGGAATCCGGCGATACCAAATTCTTGTTTGATACTGCGGCTTGCGGGGTTTCGACCCGATCAGTTCCAGCTTCAGCAATATCTGTTTGCTCGCCACCCGACGAGGTGCTGCTGTTCGAGTACCACATGAAGCCCAGTGTTGCGATGCCAAGCACCGCAACACCAAACACTGCGAAATATGCCCTACTCACAGACCAAGCGTTTTCAAACGATTGGCTTGTGCCCGAAGAACGCTGGAAGGGCTGGAGGAAAACAATCCGCGCAGGCCGAGGAATTGGTTCACTTCGTCCAGATGGTTCCAGGAATAATCATCACGCAATACCGTGCCCCAATGCGACGAACAGCGTCCGACCAAACCGTCGTTTTGCTGAAAACCAAATACCAGACTACCGGCGCCCATCAGCGGATCGCTTACATCAAAGACATTGGTCAATACCGACGTGCCGCCCATCGAGTAATAGCGAATTCCATTGACCACTTCCGGACCGCTACCGCAGGATGATGTCGGTTTACCCTGTGGGTGCCGACTGTTAAAAGCGGAAGAACCCGCCGTACTCAGCGATGCCAGTGCTCCCAGGGCATTTTGCGGATCGGTGTTACCCGACAGCCCGCCCAGAAAACCACTCAATGCATTCACGAAACCTGCCACGATGGTTCGCGATGCCGAACCCGGCGGTAGAGTGGTACTCAATAGATCCGCCATCGGTGCGCCGGTATTCGGCGAACCCAGTACCGTCACCGATGCCACCAAATCCGGACGTACCGAAGCGACGTAGCGGATAGTCGGGCCGCCGTGGCTGTGTCCGATCAAATTGAACTTCTGTTTGCCGGTCACGGCACGCAAGTTATCCAGATCGCGGATCAGTTGTTCACCACGGACTTCAGAATAATTGCTGGCGGACACGCTGGCGGTATACACCTTGGCGCCGCCGGATTTCAACTCACCGCCAATGCCGTACCAATAGTCGTAAACACCCAGCACCGAATCGAAACCCAACAGACCGTGTACCAGCACGATCGGGTTCTTGGTTTGCGTATAACCGGTTTGCGCACTGGCGCCAAAAGAACAGAAACAGAAAAACAGAACGGCCAACACGCGGCCGGCAAAAGTGCGATTCATAAGCTCCCTCCCAAGAGTATGGATCTGAATGTATTTAAGGCTTGCGACTCAATACGGTGCCGAATGGCGACTTGAATGTAACAGGTTTTGACAAGCCGTCATCTTGCATAGCAGCAATCACGTGAAATCACACAAGCCGTTGATAATGTTCAACATCGAAACGGCGTGTTTTATGTCGATAGACGAAAGTGAAGTCCGGCCATAGCGTTGTGTTCAATCCATTGCTGGCCAAATACCAGCTGGAGCAGCCGCCGGTATTCCATACCGTTCCGGCCAGTTGTTTTTGCAATGACGCGTTGTAGTCGTCCTGTGTTTGTTGCGGAATATCGAAAGCAATCGGGGATTGAGTGATTAGTTTCAGGGCCGACATCACGTAATTCGCCTGCGACTCAATCATGTAGATCATCGAGTTATGACCCAGCGCAGTATTGGGCCCGGTCATGATGAAAAAATTCGGGAAGCCGCTTACCGTTGTTCCCAGATAGGCACTCGGCCCTTGCTGCCAATGCTCGTTTAACTCTTTTCCATCCAGACCAAAAACCGGAAATGGCGAACCTGCTTCCGCAGCAAGAAAGCCGGTACTGGCTATGATGATATCGAGTTGATGTTCTTTACCATCGCGTGTGCGAATGCCATTCGGCGTGATGCATTCGATCGCATCAGTAATCAGTGCCACGTTTGGTTTTTTCAATGCCGGCAAATAATTATTGGACAACAATACCCGCTTGCAACCGATGACATAGTCGGGTTTAAGTTTTTCGCGAAGGGATTTATCGCGAATATTGAATGCCATGAAAGCTTTGGCCAGCAGCTGTACGATTTTCAAGAGGCCCGGTAATCTCGTAAAAGCAATCGCCCAACTTTCATGCCAGGAATAGACATAGGCACGATTGAGTTTTTGCAGCACTGGCAACTTCTTGCGCAACCAGCGTCGCCACTTTGGTACCGCAAAATCGGGCTTGAAAATCAGCCAGGGAGGCGTGCGCTGGAAAATGGACAGATGTCCGACTTTATCGGCAATTTCCGGAACGATCTGAATCGCACTCGCGCCCGTTCCGATGATACCAACGCGTTTTCCTTCCAGACCAATATCGTGACGCCAGCGAGCAGTATGGAACAACTCGCCGCCAAAACTTTCGATGCCTTGAATGGCGGGCATTTGCGGACGGCTTAACCCGCCGGTTCCGATGACGAGTGTTTTCGCTTCGAAAACTTCCGCACCATCATTCACTTCAACCCGCCAGAGTCTTCGCAATGCATCGAAACGTGCACTGACCACTTTTTTGTTGAAATGGATATGCGATCGAATATGAAAACGATCGGCACACGCATTCATGTAATCGCGAATTTCCGCCTGTTGCGGATACGAACGCGACCAATCAGGATTGGCCGCGAACGAAAAACAATACAGGTTTGACGGTACGTCGCAGGCTGCACCGGGATAGGTGTTGTCACGCCAGGTTCCACCGACACTGTCCTGCCTGCTCAAGAACAACGTAGGACATTCCCGCCTGCTGCATCTTGATCGCCATGCACAGGCCGGAAAAACCGGAGCCGACGATAACGGCATCCAGAACAGGGCTTTCGGGTTGGCTGGCATTGGCATCCATGAACCCGGATAGTAAGCGAAACCGGTGATTTTTCCGATAGTGTGATATTTCTGCCTCCGCTGCGAATCATGTATCAACAGCAAAGCAGATTAACGACAATGACTTCAGACAGCGCAGCCATGGCCATAAGCAGCAAACAAGAGTTCGAGACTCTACTGCAACGACATCGCAAGATCGTCTACAAGGTAGTGAATACCTATTGCTGGCAGGCAGACGATCGTGCCGATCTGGCCCAGGAAATTGCAATCCAGCTATGGCGATCGTTTCACACTTATAACAACGAACGGAGCTTCTCGACCTGGATGTACCGGATAGCGCTGAATGTGGCGATCTCGAATGTTCGTCATCAAGACAAACTTTCGCAATTCTCGGTTCCGCTGGATGAAAGCCATCTGGAAATCGGAAATGACGACCAGACGGGCAAAGGCTGATGAGCGAATCAACTTGCTGCAAACATTTATCGGACAACTCGATTCATTAAACCGCGCACTGATGCTGCTTTATCTGGAGGAACACAGCTATCGCGAAATCTCGGACATTCTGGGCATCAGCGAAACCAACGTGGCGACCAAAATAAATCGTCTCAAACAACGAATCCGCGACGACATCAACACAAAATCATGAGGAAACAACATGGAACTCGATGAAATGAAATTGGCCTGGCAAAGTCTTGATCGCCGGCTTGAAGAACATCTCGGCCCTTGAACAAGAAAGGCCTTATTGCAGGATAAACGCAGCAAAGCATCCGGTAAGCTGCGCCCGCTGATCTGGGGACAGGGCTTCCAGATGGTTGCCGGTTCGGTGATGGCTTTGCTCGCAGCAGGCTTTTGGGATGCCACTCGTGATATCCCCCACCTCTTCTACGCAGGACTGTCGCTGAATATCTACGGAGTATTGCTGATTATTTTTGGCGGTGCGATGCAAGGCACCATGAGTCGCGTTGATTACTCGGCACCGGTGCTGGAAATTCAGAAGCAATTGGCCCGGGTTCGCAATCTATACGTTCAATGCGGCACGATACTGGGGCTTGTCTGGTGGTTGCTATGGATTCCCTTGACCATGGTCTTTTTTGCCTGGGCCTTCGGTTTTGATATCTATGCGAAAGGCCCGCCGATGATGATTCTGAGCTGGTGGATCATCGGATTGGGCGGCTTGCTGGCATCGATCGGCTTCATGGCTTGGGCTTCGAAACGCCCCGCTCTTTCCGGAAAATTGGAACGCAGTGCTGCCGGCAAGAGTCTGAATAGTGCACAGAAATTTCTGGAAGAAATCGCCGAATTCGAAAATGCATGAGCCTTGCAAAAACTGCTAATCGCAACGGGTTGCCGGAATGGAAATTCCCGGCAGCCCGATTGCGTTACAATGGACAGATGAAAATCATCGAATTCACGCTTGAACACGACTATGTCGAATTGAACCAGCTACTTAAGCTGGTCGGTCTTTGCGGTAGTGGCGGCATGGGCAAGGCCATCGTGGCCAGCGGTATTGTCAGCGTGAATGGCGAAATTGAACTTCGCAAGACCTGCAAGATTGTCGCCGGCAATATCGTGCAGATCGAAGACCACGAGATTCACGTACTCGCCGCCGAACACTGATCGCGATAACCGACACTAGTTGTCCGGCGATGCATGCTCCGAATCTTCCTGCATTTGCAGCACATCACCCTGGGCAGATTCCGGCGTCATGCCTTCCAGCCGGATTCGCAAGGCAAGATCCGTTCGCGAATCGGCCACGTCAATCGCATCCTGATAACTGATCTTCTTCGCTGCGTACAACTTGAACAACGCTTCGTCAAAGGTTTGCATTCCGAGGTCGGTGCTGTGTTTCATCGATTCCTTGATAGCCGAGATTTCACCCTTCGCAATCATGTCGGCGACGAAAGGCGACGACAGTAAAATCTCGACGGCGGGAATCCGCTTTGCGTTGGGGTCGGTGCTTTTCAACAAACGCTGCGAAACGACGGCCTTCAAATTGAGCGACAAATCCGTCAAGACCTGCTGGCGTGCCGTCTCGGGATAGAAATTGATAATGCGATCGAGTGTCTGGTTGGCATTGTTCGCATGCAAGGTCGACAGACATAGATGGCCGGTCTCCGCATAGGCGATCGCTTGCTGCATGGTGTTGATGTCGCGGATTTCACCAATCATGATCACGTCCGGCGCTTCGCGCATGGCATTTTTCAGCGCGTTGGCATAACTCTTGGTATCGAAACCGATTTCGCGTTGATCCACTACCGAACGCTTGTGCGTATGCATGTATTCGATCGGTTCCTCGACGGTGAGAATGTGGCCCGTCCGTTCCTGATTACGATAGTCGATCATCGACGCAAGCGTTGTCGACTTACCCGAGCCGGTAGAGCCGACGCAAAGTATCAGGCCACGCGGCATCATGACCAGATCCTTCAGGATTGGCGGCAAGTTCAACTGTTCCAGGCTGGGAATACGGTTACTGACATATCTGACCGCCATCGCTGTGTCGCCTCGCTGACGGTAGATATTGATCCGGAAACGACCGATATTCTCGATCGCCCAGGAAAGATTCATTTCCCAGTTTTCCTCGAATTCCGCTTTCTGCCTTTCATTCATCACCGAGGCCGCCATCGCAGCCACTTCAGCCACACTCAGTTCCTTCGCTCCGATATGTCGAACCAGCCCTTCAATTTTGATATTTGGCGGCGCGCCGGGGCTGAAAAACATGTCGGAGGCTTGACGATCAACCATCATGCCAAGGTAGCCGTTAAATTCCATACTTTTTCTCCCCGAATTTCGCTGGCGATCAACCTAGGTATTTGCCGGCCTGAAAATTTCTTCGCGATGCAATGCCGAGACAGCATGCACCCAGGCATGTGTTACGGCATTGATATCCAGATTCGACGTGACAAGCAATTCTTTTTTATCAATCAGACCGATGATGTCGTGCTTGATGTGTTCCAGTATTTTTTCCGCTTTGCAATCCGGCGTCGCTGATAATCCAACCCAGCCGTTACGCCCGGCACGCTTGGCGGCATACAGGGCGATATCGGCGATTTCAACCACATCATGCCAGCCCAATGCCCGCGGCGCCTGCGGAATGAAAGGAAAGCAGGCAAAACCGATCGAGCAGGATTTTTTCAGGGAAATGCCTTCGCCCAGATCAAAATCATTATCGACGATCCTCGAACGTACGCGTTCCGCGAGCATGTAGGCATCCTCGCGCGCGGTGGAACGGGTAATGATCAAGAACTCTTCCCCGCCCCAGCGGATCAGATAATCGCCTTCCCGGAACACCTGCCGCAAGCGCTGCGAAACTTCCACCAGCACTGCATCCCCAGCAGCATGCCCCTGGATATCGTTGACCTGTTTGAAATTGTCGATATCGATCAGGAAGAACACCAAACCCTTCAGATCATCCAGCGGCGTATCGTTCTCGCGACTTGCATCGTAGGCACGGAAACAGTTTTCGATATCGGCCTGGATATGCTGATCGAAGAAACGGCGATTACGCAAACCGGTCAGCGGATCTGCGAGACTCGCCTCTTCCAGCGCACGCGATTTGTCGGCCAGCGCATGCGTCATCACTTCGAGTTCCTGGGTCCGCTGCAGCACTTTCTGCTCCAGCTCGATGCGCTTGTCATGCAAGTATGTCGTGCGTGCATGAACCAGCATGACAACTGCCGTGACTGCCAATAGCGTGACAATCAGATAGAACCACCAGGTTTGCCACCATGCAGGCAGCACCTCGACCGGAATTTCCAGTATTTGATGGCTCCAGGTGCCATTGCGGTTGCTACCGCGGATTTTCAACAGATAGTTTCCTGGCCAGAGATTACCGTAGCTCGCTACTCGCAAATTGGCATCGGTCTCTATCCATCCTTCATCCTGACCCGTTAATTGAAAAGCATAACGATTGAGCCCGGGCGCCGTGAAATCGAGCGCGGAAAATTCCAGACTGAAACCGCGTTGTGCGGAGGAAAGATGAATGCCCTTGCTGACCAAATCGGAAAGAGATTGTCTTTCGCCATTGATTCTGAGTTCCGTCGCCACCAGTGGCGGAGCATAGGACCAGGGTTTGAAACGAGCCGGATCGATAATCAACAAGCCCTGATTTCCACCGTACAAAAATTTTCCGTCCCGTGTTCTGGCATAGGAACGAAACCATCCGGTACCAAAGAAAATGCCATCAGCCCGGTTTAATTCGTAGAGGGAATTATGTTTCGGGTCATACACGAATTTGTGCGTCCAGATCCGTCCTTTTTCATCTTCCAGCAGATTGGCGCCATAGGGGCCACCGGCGATTCTGTGTTTCGCACTCACCGACTCAAAGGCGGCCTGCCTGCCATTCCAGCGGAGCATTCGATGCAAGCCATGCGCCGTGTCCACCCAAAGCCCCTGCTTCGCATCGACCAGCAAACCGACCACCGATGCATGCGAAAGCGCGAATCCTTTTTCAAATGCCACCGGCACCAATTGTCGCGAATGATTGGCGCGGTAATACAGACCGGCATTGGTTCCGACCCACATGCCTCCGTCTTTGGTTTCTGCAAGCGCATTGACCGAACCCAGTACCGGATTGTTTTTCGAATCGGCCAAACGCGATATCGACAGCTCATCGGCTTCCAGCACGAACAGTCCATCGGTTGTGCCAATCCAGAGTTCGCCCTCGCTTCCTGCCAGTAGTCGGCGCACGGCGGCGCCCTGCAATCCATCACTGGCAATATCCCGCCGCAAACCGATGGCGCCATTCACATAACGGAATAAATTTCGTTCCGTCCCCACCCAGACGCTGCCGCTGGTCGTCTGTGCCAGACCGGTCACCATATCGTCGTTTGGATCAGACAAACTCACTTTGGGATGCAGTCTGGAAACCGGCTTCAATGCAGTATCAAGAACGGAGATGCCATTGGCAGCGGTGCCAAGCCATAGCTGTCCATTCGACAATTCCAGCACGCTGGTGACGCTCAGAACATTCACGGCATTGCTGGCATCGCGTTCCTGCCGCACCACACGGAATGCGGCATTGTTCATGTTGACTCGCTGCACACCGCCGCCAAAACTGCCCAGCCATAAGCCTCCGGCACGATCAATCAGGAATGCGCGAATTTCACTGGCAGTGACGCTGTCGGGATTTGCCGGATCATTACGGAATTTTTTTATCAGCCTTGTTCCGCTGCCATCGAACACATCGATGCCGCTAGTATGGCCAACCCAGATTCGGTCCTCGCTCGGCTGCGAAATCGCCAATACCGTGCCACCGACAATTTGTCTTGAGAGCACGATATCCGAAGCCTGGCTCGCAGCAGGATTCATGATGATCACTTCACCATCATTGGTGCCTACCCAGAGGTGGCCATTTTTCGCGGCATACACGGTGCGGATACTTTTTCCGGAAAGACTGCCGGGATTTGCGGCATCGGAATAGACGGACTCGAAATCGTTGCTTCCCTTCCTCAGTCGTTCCAGGCCATTCCAGGTACCTACCCAGAGATCGCCGCCGGCATCCACATGCAATGAAGAAATTCGGGCATCGTCAGGTGCACCGAGAGTTCCATTCTTTTTGTCGAAACGAAGAAACTTGCCCGTGCCCGGCTGGAAACGACTGAGTCCGCCACCCGTACTACCCACCCAGATTTCCTTGCTCTGCCCCTCGGCCAGGGAGCGAATGCTGCCGGCTTGCAGAGAATCGGGATCATCCGGATCGTTGTTGAAGTGGCTGAAATATCCGGTACCGGGATCGAATACGGAAATACCATCGGCATCAGTGCCAATCCAGAGTTTTCCATCACTCGCCAATAATAAAACCCGGATAAAGTTGCCACCGATGGAATGCGGGTCGGCAGGGTCAAACGCATAACGACGAAACTGGTAACCATCAAAACGAATCAAGCCATTGGGCGTACCAATCCAGATAAATCCCGAGGCATCCTGTGCCATCGTGGTGACCACACCATCGTAAATGCTGCTGCGATCACCGACCGTTTCGAAATTCGCGTCCTCGGGCGGACCCATTTCAAGCGCAGCCACCGGCGTCATGCCTACCAACATGATCGCAACGAAGCATAAAAAATGCTTAAGGATTAAGCGCATAGGGCAATAGTAGCCTGTGCCGCAGACTTGCAACAGAAATCTTTCCCTTGCCATTGTTACGATTTGTGAACTGGCAAAAGCCGGATTCGGACCTGATGGGCAAGACAAAATGGATTGCCTTGCCCATGCGCGATTTCATGGCCAGAAATACATGAAGGTCAAGGCGCTGATCGTTGCATAGATGAATCCATCCAGCAGATCTTTTGCAACGCTGCCCCAGGGTTTTCCCATCCATATTGCGGACTGTACGCTGCCGCCGCAATAGGCCAGCAAACTGATCAGACCAATCATATGCCCCGCCATACGAGGGTTTGCTTGCAGCCCCAAACCCTGAACGACAATCAACGCCGCGAACGCGGCAATCAGAACGGTAAAAACAAACCACATCAATAAGGCCGGCCCCATGGTCGGAGGACCGTTTTTCCGTATCGTCAAAAATCCAATCGGGCCTTCGATGAATTTATTCATCGTCGCCTCTTCCTGCATCTGTTTCATGTCGATGCAATGCGGAAATACATATTGGCCCGGCGAAGGCTTGCCGGCGCGCACGGCCGCACGCACCTCGTCCTCGTTCGCCAGTTTCCCGTAATCGCTGTTATGCCATTTGAACACCATGTGTATCAGGCTGCTGGCGATAAACACAAAGACTCCCGTCAACAAGACTGGCAGCCACAAGTGAGCAAGATCCTGCATTGTCCCTCTCCCGTCTGTTTCCCCGTTAGTACATTAGTCCAACCGCTGGTAAAAACCAGCTTTTGCTTTAATCTAGCGACAATTTCCGCAGGGGTATCGAACACATGTTTCACCGTGGTTTTTCAACTTTAGTCTTCTGCTTGCTGATTTCGCTGCCTTCATTTGTCTTCGCACAGGTCACTAGCGCATCGGTACCCGCCGACACCCCGCTTTCCGAATTGAAACCCGGCCAGTTCATCTGGATGCCCGAAGTGGTGCCGCAAGGTCCGCTGGTCATGGTGATCAGCATTACCGAACAACGCGCCTACCTGTATCGCAATGGTTTGCTGATTGCCGTAAGTACAGTGAGTACCGGCAAAAAGGGCAAGGAAACGCCGACCGGTGTCTTCACCATCCTGCAAAAAAACAAGGATCACAAATCCAGCCTTTATAACGATGCACCGATGCCGTTCATGCAACGACTTACCTGGGATGGCGTCGCTTTACATGCAGGCAAACTGCCGGGCTATCCGGCCTCGCATGGCTGCGTACGATTGCCGTATGAATTTGCCAAAGTACTCTTTGATACGACGGATTTCGGCATGACGGTCGTGGTCGCAGACGAAACGACATCAATACCGAACGTTGCGCACCCCAGCGTTTTTGCACCCGTTGCCTTCGCTTCTTCCGACAAGGCACCGGTAGCTCCGCGGCTGTCGTGGTTCGAGAGTTACCACTGGGAACCGGAAAAATCCGCGACTGGCCCTGTCTCCATTCTGATCAGCACCGCCGATCATCGTGCCATCGTCATGCGCAATGGTATCGAAATTGGCCGTTCCAAAGTGGGGATTGTGGGCAAAGAGCCGTTCGGCACCCAGGCTTATGTCCTGATGGAAGGTGAACGTAATGAACCAAGCAAATTGGTGCCGAATAAAAAAGCCAAGAACTGGATGAGCATCCCGATGCCGGGCTACGCACCAAGTGCAGAAAAACTGAAAGGCCCCGGAACGCTTGATCCAGCAGCCGTCAAGCGAATTGCGGTACCGGTGGATTTCGCAAGATCGGTCTACGACATTCTCACTCCGGGGACGACATTGGTATTGACCGATGCACAAGTGCTGCCACGCACGACTGGCAAAGATGTGACGGTGATCACGGCAGGAGAACCCGCCGATGAAGAATTGCCACCATGGATTGAAAACAGCCCAGAAATCAAATGATTTCTTAACAGGCGCATACGTACAATCGACCGACCCCCCGTTCGGTTGATGGCTTATGCGCCCAAATTCGTTCATATTCGCCACCCTGTTTTTATTGTCTTCGCAAACGTATGCGGAGAACACACATGGCATGCTCTCGCGCCTGGCACCGGAAATTAATCCCCGCGTCTTGAGTCTTGCACTCGAAGCACGCGATTGCGCAGCCAAGAATTTATCCCAGTCTCTTTCCCCGCGTTTGGCGGTCATTGATTATTCACTGCCTTCGACCGAACGCCGCCTCTGGGTATTCGATATCGAAGCGCGCAAATTATTGTTCGCCGAATATGTCGCGCATGGTCAGGGCACCGGTGAAAATTTCGCGCGTGATTTTTCCAATCGCGACGGTAGCCATCAAACCAGTTTGGGCCTTTTCAGAACGACCAGCACCTACAATGGCAAGAACGGTTATTCACTGAAGATGGAAGGCCTGGAACCCGGTACGAACGATGCTGCCATGGCACGCGCAATCGTGATGCATGGCGCCGCTTACGTAAATCCGGCGGCGGCAAAAGTGCAAGGCCGGCTCGGACGTAGCTGGGGTTGCCCCGCTGTACGTCCGGAAGTCGCCGAGGCCGTGATCGACAGCCTGAAAAATGGCCAGATGATTTTCGCCTATTACCCCGATACCAACTGGCTGGCGCATTCACCGTTTATTGATTGCCGTCGCAAGGACAATCTTGCAGCGTCAAAACTGAACTCGAAAGCATCGAGCATCCTGACGATGAGCGATCTGGGTTCGACTCAAGCTACACGTTGATCACCCGTAGGAGGGCCCTTGGGCCCGACCATTCGGACACATCACCCTGTCGGGCCCAAGGGCCCTCCTACGTAAAACCCGTTTATCTGAGCGACGCATTGATCTTGTCGAGCACAGTGGTGCCCGGACAAAGCTGCTTACTCGTCAATTTATTGAAAGCGGTTTCAGTCGTATTGATATGCTCATGCATATCTCCCGCTTCGCTATCGACATATAACAAGCCCGTCACCACTTCGCCCTTGGCGTGATGCTGCTGCACGTAGTTCATCGCTGCAATGCGATTGGTGGCATCGTAATCGGCTTTCAGTTTACGCAAGCGCAAGACCGAACCGTCGTGCTGTTCGACTTCGACCACTTCGCCTTCGGCAAAATCGACCACGATCTCCTGCTTGGTCTCGATCACGTCAATCCGGTTCACCGCTTCGTTGTGCTCGCGAACATAATCGTAGCTTTTGGTACTGCCGGGATGATTATTGAATGCCACGCAGGGACTGATCACATCCAGAAATGCGGCGCCCTTGTGTGCAATCGCCGCTTTTATCAAAGGCACCAATTGTTTCTTGTCCCCGGAAAAACTGCGGGCCACAAAAGTAGCTCCGAGTTGCAATGCCAGGCTGACCATATCAATCGGGCTGTCAGCATTCACAACGCCTTTCTTGGAAGTCGAGCCCTGATCCGCAGTCGCCGAAAACTGGCCCTTGGTTAAACCGTACACGCCATTGTTTTCAACGATGTACACCATGTTCACGCCGCGTCGCATCACATGCACGAATTGGCCTATACCAATAGAGGCAGAATCGCCATCGCCAGACACGCCCAGATAAAGCAATTCGCGATTCGCCAGATTCGCACCCGTTAGCACCGACGGCATGCGGCCGTGCACGGTGTTGAAGCCATGCGAATTGCCAAGAAAATAATCAGGCGTTTTGGAACTGCAGCCAATACCGGAAAGTTTTGCAACGCGATGCGGTTCGACATCCATTTCCCAGCAAGCTTGAATGATGGCGGCCGAAATCGAATCATGTCCGCAACCGGCACAAAGCGTCGAGATTCGACCTTCGTAGTCACGGCGGGTATGGCAGGCCTTGTTTTCGGTCAGCGAGGGATGGTGCAGCTTTGGTTTGGCGAGATAGGTCATGGTGTAGCCACCTTGTAGGTTTGCGGCGTGGCGAGATTCGTTGCGTTGATGGCGGAACTGATCGCACGCCCAATGAAACGCGCGGTAATTGGCGTGCCGTCGTAATGCAAGATCGGCACCAGCTTGGCCGGATCGATACCGAATTCGTTGATCAGCAAGCTGCGAATTTGTGCATCGCGATTTTGTTCGACGATGAACACGGTTTGATGTTCGGCAATGAATTCCGCCACCGAATCCGGAAACGGAAATGCCCGTAGCCGCAAGGTATCGAGATGCGTGTGCTCGGCCTGCAATACTTCAATAGCTTCCGCCATTGCCGGACTGGTCGAACCAAAATAAATCGCGGCGAATGGCGTTGCCTGTTTTGCTTTCTTGATGACCGGCTGCGGCACCAAGGCTTTTGCAGTATCGAATTTTTTCAGAAGCCGGTGCACATTGTATAAATAATCCGGCCCCTGCTCGGAATAACCGGCATAGGCGTTTTTCGTGGTGCCACGCGTAAAAAAACTTCCCTTGCTCGGATGTGTTCCCGGATAAGTCCGGTAGGGAATGCCATCACCATCCACATCGAGATAACGACCAAATTCCTTGCCCGACTCCAGTTCTTCAGCGGTCATGACTTTACCGCGATCAAAGCTGCGGCTTTCATCCCATTGCAGCGGTTCGCACAAACGCTGGTTCATGCCGATATCCAGATCGCTCATCACGAAGATCGGCGTTTGTAATCTGTCGGCCAAATCCAGTGCCGCCGCCGCATGCTCGAAACACTCTTTCGGATCTTCCGGAAATAAGAGCACATGTTTGGTGTCGCCGTGCGATGCATAGGCGCAGGAGAGAATATCGGCCTGTTGAGTGCGGGTTGGCATACCGGTTGAAGGTCCGCCGCGTTGCACATTGATAATGGTCACAGGAATTTCTGCCATATAGGCCAGACCGATAAATTCGGTCATCAATGAAATCCCCGGTCCCGATGTGGTCGTAAATGCGCGAGCTCCATTCCAGCCGGCACCGACCACCATGCCGATCGAAGCAATTTCATCTTCAGCCTGCACGATCGCGTACATGTTCTTGCCGGTTTCGGTATCGACGCGATATTTCATGCAATAGCTTTGGAAAGCCTCGGCGCAGGACGATGACGGCGTAATCGGATACCAGGCGCAAACCGTCGCGCCGCCGTAAACCGCACCGAGTGCGGCGGCGTTATTGCCTTCCATGAAAATCCGGTTGCCCACCTTGTCGGCACGTTGGACCCGCAAGCCAATCGGATGCGGCAAATGCTTTTGCACATACTCGCGGCCCATATGCAATGCCTGCACATTCGAGTCCAGCAATTTCGGTTTGCTTTTGTATTGCTCGGCGATCAGTTTTTCGATCACCGCGCATTCCATATCCAGCAATACCGACAGTGCACCGACATAAACGATATTCTTGAACAATTGACGCTGGCGCGGATCGGTATAGGCCGCGTTGCAGATTTCGGTCAGCGGCACGCCGATCACATGGATATCGTCGCGAAAACGCGAGGCCGGAATCGGTTTGCTATTGTCGTAAAACAGATAACCACCGGGTTCGATTTCCTTCAAATCGGCGGCCCAGGTTTGCGGATTCATCGCGACCATCAAATCCACGCCACCACGCCGTCCAAGATGGCCTGCTTCGGTCACACGCACTTCATACCAGGTCGGCAGGCCCTGGATATTGGACGGAAAAATATTGCGCGGACTGACCGGAACCCCCATTCGCAAAATGGATTTCGCAAACAGTTCGTTGGCCGAGGCAGAACCCGAGCCATTCACGTTGGCAAACTTCACGACAAAATCGTTGACCGCTTCGATAGGTTTATTCATTGTCATGGTCATTATGCCGCCTGCCTTGTCTTGCTGCGGCAACCGGGGCCGGCACGCGTCAGATCCAATACCGATTTCTGCATATCCCATGCACCGGTCGGACAACGTTCCGCGCACAGGCTGCAATGCAGGCAAACGTCTTCGTCTTTGACCATCACGCGTCCCGTTTTCAATGGGCCCGACACATACAAATCCTGCGACAAATTCACCGCCGGTGCGGTCAGATGTTTGCGAAGTTCGACCTCTTCGTCATTGTGGGTGAAACTGATGCAATCCATCGGGCAAATATCCATGCAGGCATCGCATTCGATGCAGGCATCTTTCGAGAACACCGTTTGCACATCGCAGTTCAGGCAACGCTCGGCTTCCTTGAACGCGAGCTTCAGATCGAAACCCAGCTCTACTTCGATACTAATGCTCTTCAAGGCTTTCTCGGCTTTCTCGTGCGGCACCTTGAATCGCTCGTCCGGCGAAATCTCGTTGTCGTAACTCCATTCGTGGATGCCCATCTTCTGCGATACCAGATTCATCATTGCCGGCGGCCGCAAGACAACACTTTCGCCATTCAATAATTTATCGATCGAGATCGCCGCTTCATGACCATGCGCCACCGCCCAGATGATATTTTTCGGACCGAAGGCGGCATCGCCACCAAAGAATACTTTCGGCAAACTCGACTGGAAGGTATGCGTATCCACCACCGGCATGCCCCACTCGTCAAACGCGATACCGATATCGCGTTCAATCCACGGGAAAATATTTTCCTGACCCACCGCAATCAGCACGTCATCGCATTCGACCAATTCATCCGGCTCACCGGTCGGCACCAGACTGCGCTTGCCTTTCGCATCCACCACGGCTTTGACTTTCTCGAACATCATGCCGGCCAACTTGCCATTACTGTGTTCGAAACTTTTCGGCACCATGTAGTTGAGAATCGGAATACCTTCGTGGATCGCGTCTTCCTTTTCCCAGGGCGAGGCTTTCATTTCATCGAAGCCCGAACGCACGATCACTTTGACTTCATCGCCACCCAAGCGGCGCGAAGAACGACAGCAATCCATCGCGGTATTGCCGCCGCCCAGCACGATCACCCGTTTTCCGATTTTCGAAATATGGCCGAACGATACCGACGACAACCAATCAATACCGATATGGATATTCTCTTTCGCTTCCCAGCGTCCGGGCAAATCCAGATCGCGTCCGCGCGGCGCACCGCAACCGACAAATACGGCATCGTAGTTATCGGCCAGCAAGGCTTTCAATGATTCGATTTTTTTGCCGCCGTGGAATTCCACGCCCAAATCCAGGATGTATCCGGTTTCTTCATCAATCACCGCTTCCGGCAAACGGAAACGCGGCACCTGCGTGCGCATGAAACCACCGGCTTTCGGATCGCTGTCAAATACGGTCACGTGATAACCGAGCGGCGCCAGATCTCTTGCAACGGTAAGTGACGCAGGCCCCGCACCAACGCAGGCGATGCGCTTGCCATTGGGTTTCGCGACCTTCGGCAATCGATGACGGATATCATCCTTGAAGTCGGCGGTAACGCGTTTCAATCGGCAGATCGCGACCGGTTCCGGTTTTTCGCCGTTGTTCTCTTCGACGCGACCACGGCGGCAGGCAGGTTCGCAAGGCCGGTCGCAGGTTCTTCCGAGAATTCCGGGAAAGACATTCGATTCCCAGTTCAGCATATAGGCGTCGTCGTAACGGCCCGCTGCAATCATTCGTATGTATTCGGGGACCGGCGTGTGCGCCGGGCAGGCCAATTGGCAATCAACGACTTTTAAAAAATACGCCGGGTCACGAATATCTGTGGGTTGCATAAAGAGCTGATCCCTCCGAACCGCGATGATGTTGCATTACGCACCGCCGAATGAAGACCGGCGATACACCGTTACAAACAATCTGTGCCGAGTCTATCCCCTTGCTCATCAGGATGGAACCAGCCACCCTCCGCGGCATTACCGGATAAGATAGCCGTCTATGTCCGCAGCCCCTGAACACGATCAAGCCCCGTTCGCCAATCTCGACCCCGACCGCATTCTGGAAGCCGTTGAATCGCTCGGTTTTGATTGCGATGGCCGCGTGCTGGCCCTGAACAGTTACGAGAACCGCGTTTATCGTGTGGGCCGCGAGAACGATGCCCCACTCGTCGCCAAGTTTTACCGACCCGGACGCTGGACCGACGAAGCCATCCTGGAAGAACATGCATTCAGTGCCGAGTTGTTGGCAGCCGAGATTTCGGTCGTCGCACCGCTCGTTATTCATGGCCAGACCCTGCATCACGACGAGGGTTTGCGTTTCGCCCTGTTCCCGATGCAAGGCGGTCATTCACCCGAACCCGGTGACAAGGAAACCCTCATTCATATTGGCCGCGCTTTGGGGCGGATGCATTCGGTCGGCGCATCGAAAACTTTCATGCATCGCGAAAAATTAAGCATCGAAAACAAGGCCGAAGAACCGGTGCATTATTTACTGGAAGCCCATTGGCTGCCGCATGAACTGGAAGACAATTTCATTTCGCTCTGCGAGCAACTTATCGACCAGATTGAAAATGCCTGGCAACGCGCGGGTAATTTCGACACCTTAAGACTGCACGGCGACTGCCACCCCGGCAATTTATTGTGGCGCGATGACACGGTACATTTCGTCGATCTTGATGATGCACTGACCGGCCCGGCCATGCAGGATTGTTGGATGCTGCTGCACGGCTCGCGTGAAACCCGTGCACAACAATTGTCATGGTTGCTGGAAGGCTATGAATTATTCCGTAAATTCAACCGCGCCGAACTGCATTTGATCGAAGCACTGCGCGCGATGCGGATCATTCACTACCATGCATGGATTGCACGGCGCTGGCATGACCCGGCTTTTCCGGCGGCATTCCCGTGGTTCGAATCTTCGCGCCATTGGGAAGGCGTGATCACGCAATTGCAGGAACAATTGGCCGCGATGCAGGAACCGACGCTGGTTCTGCGTTGAGCCATGACTTCACCCACTTTCTAAAAAACCGGGTTTGGGTTAAAACGCGTTACCTATCTACGCCATCTCGACACCGACGCATGGCATCCATGGAGCTGTTATGAAACCTCGCTTGTTATCGGCATTGTTATGTGCCGCTCTGGCCACTGCGCCGGCCTTAGCTGCCGACTCGATCACCACCGTTCCCGGTGCCGACAAAATCACGACCAAGACGCTTCCGAACGGTTTGAAGATTGTCGTGTGGTCCGACCACGACATTCCCAATGTCGCCTTGTACAACTGGTACAAAGTCGGCAGCCGCAACGAATACGCCGGCATCACCGGCATTTCGCATTTCTTCGAACACATGATGTTCAACGGCACCAGCAAGCGGAAGCCCGGAGAATTCGACCGTGTGATGGAAGCCAATGGCGGTGCGAATAATGCCTACACCAGCAGCGATGTCACGGTTTACCAGGATTGGTTTCCGCGCAGCGCACTGGAACTGATCTTCGATCTTGAAGGCGACCGCATGGCGAATCTGGATTTCGACCCGAAAGTCGTCGAAAGCGAACGTGGCGTAGTCTATTCCGAACGCCGTTCTTCGGTGGACAACAGCAATTTCGGATCACTGATCGAACAAGTCGACGCTACTGCATTCACCGCGCATCCCTATCAAATTCCCACCGTCGGCTGGCCGTCGGATATCGAAGGCTGGAAGGTCGATGACCTGAAAAATTACTACCACACCTATTACGCGCCGAACAACGCCGTGATGTTCGTGGTCGGCGACGTCGAACCGCAGGAAGTTTTCACTCTGGCCGAAAAATACCTGGGCAAGACACCGGCACAGGCAACACCGAGACCGGTCACCACCAAGGAGCCCGAACAACTGGGCGAGCGCCGCGTCAATCTGGTCCGCGAAGGCGAAGCGCCATTGATGGTCTTTGCGCATCATTCGGTCAGTGGTTCGGATGCCGATATGCCTGCCACCGAATTATTGATGTCGATTCTTGCCGATGGCGATTCTTCACGACTGCATCAGCAACTGGTGGAACAGCAGCAGCTGGTCGTTGATATCGAGCAATCGCTGAATTCGGGCTTTGATCCCGGCCTGTCTTATATCTACGCCACCCTGCCACCCGGCGGTGATTTGGCCGTTGTCGAAAAAGCACTCGATGCCGAGCTGGTGAAAAATCGCCAAGGAAGGCGTGACCGAAGCCGAGTTGAACAAGGCTCGCACGCAGCAACTCGCCGGCTTCTGGCGCGGCCTCGCCACGATTTCCGGCAAGGCACAGGCACTTGGGCGCTACGAAGTATTCAACGGCGATTACAAAAAACTTTTCCAGGCGCCAGCCGATTATGAAAAAGTGACCGTCGCCGATATAAAACGCATCGCCGCCAAATTGTTCCGTCGCGAAAATCGTACCGTTGGCAGTTTCGTGCCTGCAGCAAAGAAAGGAAATTGATATGAGATCGTCACTGCAAACTTTATTTCTTGCGGCTGCGCTGGCCACTTCAGCAACGACTCTGGCCGCAGATAGTGCGATGCCGGCCTATGAACGCAGCGTACTTGCAAACGGCACCGAAGTTTTACTGATGGAAAAACATGATGTGCCTCTAATTGCCATCAATGCCCGTGTGCGTGGCGGCAGCCTGACCGATCCGGTCGGCCAGGAAGGCACCGCTTCCTTGCTGAGCGAACTGATGCAAAAAGGCGCCGGCAAGCGTGACGCGAAAACTTTCGCAGAAACCGTCGATGGTGCCGGCGGCAGATTGAATACCGGTAGTAGTTTTTCTGCCCTGGAATTGAATGCCGAATTTCTGTCCCGCGATGCGGACCTGATGCTTGAATTGGTATCCGATACCTTGCAACGCCCCCGTCTGGATGCGGCCGAATTCGAAAAAGTCCGTACGCTCGCCATTCAATCGCAGGCAGCGGCAAAAGACGGCGATCCGCGAGCGTTGATCGGCGATTATGGTTACGCCTATTTGTACAAAGGCCATCCTTACGGCCGCCCAAGTGATGGTGACGAGACCAGCCTGAAAACCATCACCTTGAAAGGTCTCGGCAATTATTACCAATCGCAACTCGGCGGAGATCGCCTGATTATTGCCGTCGTCGGCGATTTCAAAGCCGCCGACATGAAAGCGAAAATCGAAAAAGCGTTTGGTGGCTGGAAAAAAGCAACGGCAGCATTGCCGGCGATTGCCGCGAAACAAAAAGAAAGCGGTCGCCGTGTGTTGTTGGTGGACAAACCCGGAGCCACGCAAACCTATTTCTGGCTCGCCAATGTCGGCGTCAATCGTGCTGATCCCGAGCGCCCTGCCCAAACCTTGGTCAATACCGTATTCGGCGGTCGCTTCACCTCCATGTTGAATACCGAGCTGCGCATCAAGTCGGGCTTGAGTTATGGCGCCAGGTCTTCGCTTGAACGACTCGATCAAGCCGGGCCGGCCACGATTGCTTCCTACACACGCACCGACGCCACCGTCCAGGCGATTGATCTTGCCATTGCAACGCTGGATCGATTGCACAAGGAAGGCATTAGCCCTGACATGCAAGCTTCCGCCAAAAATTACGTACTCGGCCAATTCCCGCCTACTCTGGAAACCGGCCCGCAAATGGCTTCCAAGATGAGCGAGCTCGCCCTGTTCAATATCGGCCGCGAAGAAGTCGACAACTACGCCACACAAATTGGCAGTACGACACCGGAACAGTTTGCGAAGGCCGTAGGCGTTTATCCTGACAGCAAGGATTTGGTCATCGTACTGATTGGCGATGCCGCGAAAATTCGCGAGAGTGTAAAAAAATACGGCCCTGTCACCGAAATGAAAATCAGCGAACCGCGTTTCTCACCGTAAATGCGTAGCCCGGGTCATGGCTCCACCTGACCCGGGATTACCTTATGACATGAGGTTCAACGCAAAGTCCGAAACAACCAGTCCCCGATCGGATAGGTAATATTGAAATTGCAGGCCGTCATGATGCTCTGGTCATGATGCGCCTGATGCAGACGTCGCATGCGCGAAACAATCGGCAGGCGACCAACCCAGTGCCCGTCCGGCAAGTGATAGGCCAGGTGCAGGTATTCGTAATTCAGGAAATACAGCAAGCCGGTTATCACGAATAAAAGTGCCGCATTCACGCTGACCAGATAGCCGACAAGCAAGGCGAGCGGCGTACCGAAACCCAGCAGGAAAAATACGATCAGGAATGGCGGGAATAGCACCACCTTGAAATCGCGGATACTGTCGACCGGCATCGTGGTATGTGTGAAAAACCGATGGTGCTGTTTCACGTGCCGCTTGAACATCAAACCGAATCCCGGCCTCGGATGGTGCATCACGAAACGATGCCCGAGATATTCGGAAATATTCGAATAAACGAAAGTCAGCGGGATTACCCACAACTCCCGCGCCTGCACATCGTGCAAATACCAGACGCATAAAGCCACGCCTGCAAGAATGATCGCATTGGTGGTCGCAAAATGCCGCCAGCCGCGATAGCCGGGAAGAATCTCCGCAGAGCGGTATTCCTCGCGGAAACTGGCAACGCGGCTATCGGTATCGATTTCGCTGCATTCTGTTTTCATCTTCCGGCCTGCCTTGGTTGCCATAAGCAAAATAATGTTCCCAAGGAAAATGCATTGCAACTTCACTCCGGCTAAATCATGAAGAAAGGATTTGTCAAACCATAAAGAGATCGTCATTCCGGCGAAAGCCGAAGTGCTTTTCAACAGCGCAGCTGGTCAACCCAGAAATATCTACGGAGCATAGTTTAGAACAGGCTATGTACCATGCTCCTGGGTTCCGGCTTTCGCCGGAATGACGCAATTTTTTATTTAATCTGGCTCAGCGAATATCGCAGTCTGCTAACCTAGGCTTTCTCCGGCTCAATGAAATTTCCCTTGAAAAACGACCACCGGCGTGCCTTCTGGCAAGTCCATTTATGCGTGTTGCTCTGGGGCTTTACCGCCATCCTCGGCAAACTGATCACCCTGCCCGCGCAGGCGCTGGTGGTATGGCGCATGGCTTTGGTCTGCGGCTTTCTCGCGATGTTGCCGAAAGTATGGCGCGGCATTGCCGCCATGAAACCCAAACTCATCTTGACCTATGCCGGTATCGGCACCATCGTCGCGTTGCATTGGCTCACGTTTTACGGCGCCATCAAATTGTCGAATGCTTCCGTTGCCGTCAGTTGTCTTGCCCTGGGTTCGGTGTTTGCCGCATTGATCGAACCCTTGCTCACTGACAAGGCATGGAACAAAGCCGAGTTATTGCTCGGTATTCTCGCCATCCCCGGCGTGGTTTTGCTGGTCGGCGGCGTGCCTTTATCCATGCATACCGGCATTATTGTCGGCACCATTTCCGCCTTCCTGACTTCGCTGTTCGCCGTCCTGAATAAACGTTACGTGCACGATGCCGAACCGGAATCTGTGACGTTCATCGAGATGTCGGCTGGCGCTCTGTTCCTGACGATCGCAAGCATCCTGTATTTCGGCAGCGAAAATACCTTGATCCTGCCTGATGCCCGCGATGCGGTTTTATTATTGATACTGGCAGTGGCCTGCACCCTGTTCCCGTTTATCTTGTCGCTGCACGCCCTGCGCCATATCAGTGCCTTTACCACGCAGCTGGCATTGAATCTGGAACCGGTCTACGCCATCGTGATCGCGGCCTTGTGGTTGAAGGAATACGAGGAACTCACGCCGCAGTTCTATCTAGGCGTCAGCATTATCCTGCTGGCGGTATTTATCCAGCCAGCCGTAATGGCGATAAAACGAAAAACTACGAGAACACCATAAAGCGACAGGCTGCTTTTGATTGCAGCCTGCGAAGCTTGCCAAACAAGCTAGATGGAAGACAGAAACTCGAGCAATTGTTGGCGTTGCGCCGGGGTCAAACGCAAGTACAAATCCCGCGCCAATGCCGCTTCGCCATCATGCGCCCTGATCGCCGCATCCACCGTTGGCGCACGACCATCGTGCAGATAAGGGCCGCTCACGCGCAATCCCCACAATGGCGCCGTTTTCATATCGATACCGCGAGCCATACCTTGCTCGATGCCATCACCCAGGCTTCCCATGTCATGCAACAATAAATCCGAATAAAGATTTACCGCGACGCGATTCAATGCCTTCGTGCGACTGGTGCCGGTGTACATGGTGGGCACATGACATCCGGAACATTCGGTTTTTGAAAATAGAATCTGGCCCGCCTGTGCCGTGGCAGTGAGCGGAATTGCAGGCGGCGGTGCAAGAAAGCGCATGAAATCCGCGGCAAAATCGATATCCGATTTACCGGTTGCAGGATCAACCGTATCTTCGGGATCACTCACATGGTCGAATCGCGCCAACAGGGCAGCATTGCCATTCGGTGCATTCTCCGTCGGGAAAAACCGGTTGGTGATACCCATTTCGTTTACATACGCATCACCGGAAAAACTCAGCAAGGTCGCCTGCTGCGCTTTCCAGCCAAACCGGCCGACTCGCTGTTTCCCGCTGGCGACATCGGTAATGATGGTGGGCAAGCCGTTGAGCTTGAGATAAGGCGTACCCGATACATTGGCAAGCGTTGCCGATTTTTGCCGTTTGCGGGCTTGAATGGCGGCATTCAGCAGGATGGCATCGTCAGGAATGGCTTCAATCAGGCCCAGTCCAAACAAGGGAGTGGATTGACGACGAGCGACCACATTGGCCGCTGCCGGTACCAGCTCCAACGCAGCAGGATCAATCGCATCACGCTGTAGCAAGGAACCGCCGACGGCATCGAGCGAATCGAAATGGCCATCCACAGTACGGCCAAACCGCGTTACCGAAATCGGTGAGCTGCCGCCTAGTGCGGGCGCGGAGTGACAGGCAGCACAAGACCGCTGATTGAAGATCGGACCCAACCCGCCTTGCGGATTTTCCACATTGCTGAATTCATCCAGTCCGGAAGCAAACGAGGTCATTTCATCGGTCGTCAGATTTTGCAGCGGCGCGCCGAATCCTTCGAGCGGAATCGCTTTCAATGCCATGACGGGATCGGCTTTATGCCGTTTCGCCACCAGTTTTGCAATTTGCGTTATAGCCTCTGCCGGAAGATTGAATACAAACAGCAGCGCCATGACGAAAAATCCCGAGGCAAGAATTCGCGACGAACGTCCGGATGCTTTCATGGACGACCTCCTGCCTGATTACCATCGCGTGGTGGCGGCGGCGGGCAGTCATCATTTCCGGAACGTCTGTCATGAGCTTGCGGACCTTGCTGACCTGCTTGCCCCTGTGGTCGCGGGCCTTGGCCAGGGCCACGACGCTGCATCCCGGCTTGCGGCATGTCACCGCGTTTTGAATCCATGCCCGGCGGCGGCGGTGGGCGATGCGTGCTTTCCCATTGTTGAAACTTGCCCATTTGTTCCGGCGACAAGAGTTTCGCAATTTTTGCATTTGATTGGCTGGCAACGGCCTGTGCGTTTTGCTGACCCTGTTCGCGAACTTTCCGCATGGCTTCATGACGCTCTTTGAGCAGCGCCGACAAGGCATCGCGCTGATTCGCCTGCAACCCCAGCGTTGCCGTCAGTTCTTCCATCGGTGGACCAGGTGGACGGCAGGACGAGGCGCCCGGACCTCTTTGCTGTCCATTCGCTGCACCGGGACCCGAACCGCCATTCGCCGGTGGACGGGTTTGTGCATTCGCAACGACGACTGTCGACAGCAACACCAATGATAGCCAGAACGTGGCCTGTAATCGCTTCATGAACTCATCCTCAAAACACACCGGGAGATCGGTCATTGCAGGCTAAGGGGTCATTTCGCAACCAGGATGCAGAAATTGTGGAGATTGTGTGGAGACGGCGGGCACATCGTTCTGCGTGGGTGGCAATACCGTTACCATGGCACCGTTATCCCGAATTCCTGTTGATCAAAACCCATGCAGCTTCGTCTCTGGCCCCGTCTGTTTATTGCTTTTGCCGCACTGAGCATTGCGGCATTGCTGGCATTCGGTTTTTTGCAGCAGAATTATTTCCGGCGCGGATTTCTCGATTACTTGAATCGCCTGAGTCTCGAACGTCTGGTCGAGCCTGCCCAGCAACTGGGAATGAAATACGCGCAACAAGGTAATTGGCAATTTGCACAAGGCAACGAGCGGGCACTCATGTTCGCATTGGGCATGACGCCGGAACAGAATAATGCCGACCTGCCATCAGCATCACCGCAAAATGGCGAATCCGATTTTCGACCCCGGCCACCCCGCCATCGTCGCGACTTTCCACCACCGCGTGCGGATAACCGTGATTTCCTTCCACCGCCTCGCGACCGTGATCCGGAATTCGATGGTCCGCCCGAACAACGCAGGCCACCGCGACGTCCTACCGGCCCGCTGGATCTGGCAGCACGATTATTGCTGCTCGATTCAGACGGCAATATCGTCAACGGCAATCCGGATGTGTCACGCGAATCACCGTTCATCATGATTGAAAGCGATGGTCGCGTCGTCGGCAAACTATTGCTGCAGCCATTACCGGGCTTGCGTGGCGGTCTTGATGTCGCATTTGCCAACAAGCAAATCCGATATGCCGCCATCGCCGCATTGATCGTGTTGATGGGGGCCTTGGTCGCTGCCTGGGCTCTGTCGCGCTGGTTGCTCGCGCCCATTCGCGCGCTAGGCGATGGCGCACGGAAACTGGCGGCGGGCGAATATGCAACGCGATTGGCAACCGAACGCAAGGACGAACTCGGCGAACTTGCCCTAGACTTCAACCATATGGCAAGTACCTTGGAAGCGCATCAGAAATCACGCCGACAATGGGGCGCCGACATCGCCCATGAATTACGTACGCCGATCAGTATCCTGCGCGGCGAGATTCAGGCCTTGCAGGACGGCATTCGCCAGCCGAATCCTGAAACACTGGCTTCGTTGCAAAATGAATGCGGACGCATGGAAAGCCTGGTGGAAGATTTGTATCAGCTAGCACTCTCCGATGCCGGTGCCTTGAGCTATCGTTTTGAAACCCTCGATCTTGTGGCCCTGCTGCAAGAAGCCGTCCATGCGCAACAGGAAGCAATGCGTCATGCCGGACTTGAACTGCAACTGATATTGCCAACGGAACAGGCGATGCCGGTTCGTGCAGATCGGCAAAGGCTCGCACAATTGTTCGGCAACCTGCTGAGCAATTCACTTCGCTACACCGACGCGCCGGGTCGCATCACGATCAGCGCGGCATCATCAAACCATCAATACTTGATCAGCTTCGAAGACACCGCTCCCGGCGTACCCGCCGATGCACTTGAACGCATATTCGATCGTCTTTACCGTGTTGAACCTTCGCGAAGCAGAGCTTTCGGTGGTGCGGGTCTGGGGCTTTCCATCTGCCGGAATATCGTCACCGCGCACGATGGCAGCATCATTGCCAAGGCATCATCGCAAGGTGGGCTGCTGATCGAGATTCAATTACCGATGAGCGGGAATCGCGATGGAATCTGAGCCGCTGATCCTGGTAGTCGAGGACGAACCAAAACTTTCCGCATTGCTGCAGGATTATTTGCAGGTATCCGGCTACTCGGTCGCCATCCTCGACAATGGCAATCTGGTTACCGACTACGTGCAACGCCATTGCCCTGCACTGGTATTGCTGGATTTAATGCTTCCCGGCAAAGATGGCCTGAGTGTATGCCGCGAGTTGCGTGCAAGCAGCCAGATTCCAGTCGTGATGCTGACTGCCAGAGTCGATGAAATCGATCGCCTGCTCGGCCTGGAACTCGGCGCCGATGATTACATCTGCAAACCCTTTAGTCCGCGTGAAGTCGTCGCTCGTATCAAAGCCGTTTTACGTCGAACACAACAGGCAAGCGAAAATTCGAAACCTTCCGCTTTGCAACTCGATGAAGAAAAAATGCAGGCACGCATTCACGGCAAACGCATTGAGCTGACCCCTGTCGAGTTTCGTTTATTGCGGGCATTGAGCTTGCGCCCCGGTCACGTGCTTTCCCGGACAAAACTGATCGACGTGCTGTATAACGACCACCGCATCGTCAGCGACCGGACCGTGGACAGTCACATAAAAAACCTGCGCAGGAAAATCACCGAAGCCAATGATGGCAACGATCCGGTTAGCTCGGTATATGGACTGGGCTATGCGCTGGACTGGGAAAACGAACGCGGCTCCTGATTGGCCGCATTGCCTTTTTTTCTCCGTTTGCTTGGGAACATCCCCAACAGCAGGAGCGGAAAATGGCCGGTTTGAATCTGAAAGCACAAGGCACCCATATCACCTCGGATGACCGCCTGATCTTCGCGGTCGAAGTTCTCAATGATGCGGGCGAGCCGGTATTGGGACTAAAAAAATCCAACTTCAAAATCTGGCAATTCGGGCATTTATTCGGCGAACTACCCGTGGACATCGTGGTACCGTTGGACGAAATCGATGCATTGAAAGGCTATTACCATCTGGTACGTAAAAACTGGTCGCCCGCAGTCAACGGTACGTTTGCGTTTCGGGTATCGGCCGGCAAAGGACGCTCGCACGGACAAGTCATGACCTGGGTCGTGAAAGTGGATGGCGGCCCGAAATAGAGGGGTTTCGCATCGTGAAAGCTGCCTGTCCAGCGCAGCTTTCACGCATTGAACTTTAATTGCAGAAAAGCAGAAGTCCTGGAACGGAAATTCGTGAACAGCGTAGATCACCTAACCCTGAAAACGGTCAATACCGTCGCTGAACTCATGCAACTGCAGGAGCAATTCGGCACCTTGACGCCACCCGATATCCGGCGCTGGGCATTTCGTGGGCAATCGCGCGAATACGGCAATCTGGTGCCTTCATTCAAACGTCTCTTTTCAACACAATCGTTTTCCGCTGCCGAGCTGATCGAACGAAAACTGATCGAAGACTTCCGCAAGCATTATCAGGTGCTTTCTAACCAGAACAATTCAGCTGCCGTTTCCATGTTGGCGATAGGAAACGGCCATGACCTGAAGTGCTTGAGTGTGATGCAACATTATGAAGTGCCTACTCGACTGCTTGACTGGACTTCCGATTTCTGGACCGCAATATATTTTGCCTGTGCCGGCGAACCCGACTCGAATGCGGAATTGTGGTTTTACGATCGCGTACTTTTTTCAGAGCAGCACGTAGCAGGCAGCAAGTTCGAAAGCCTGTTGTTCCAGGCGCACGACGCGCCACGCGAACCCGATGTTCTGAGTCTTCGAGATGCCGGCTTGCTGCTTGAATTCGACCCACGATTAAACGCCAGGATGCAGAGCCAATTCGGCCACCATACCGTCAGCTCCGATGTGTTTCAGGATCATGCCGATTTACTGGACGCCATGCAGAAAAAACGCGAAGCCACCGAAAGAACGCCTTGGTATTTCCGGCGACTGGTGATCGACAAATCCTGCAAAGGCAAGGTGCTGCAATTTCTCGCCGACTATAAAAACATGACGGCCGGCACCATCTATCCCGATGTCGTTGGCCTCGGTCGATTCCTGCGCTGGCAGCTTGATTCACTGCGGACCATGCTGTTGTAAAAATCAGGCGCTGCGTTTCAATGCCGCCACCGTACTTGTTACGGATCTCTCCAGCACATCGGCAAGTACCTCGGCGGAACACGTCCCCTGACCCAATAACCAGGCGGCAATTGGTGTCAGCATCATTTCGCTTAACTGGATGCCGATCAGGGGCAGCGGCAATTTTTTGTCGGTAATTTGCTTCGCGAGTTTCTTCTGGATCATGCCTGCCAGGGTGGCGGTCACTTTTTTGCGAATGGCACCCGTGAAAATCCCTCTCGCCATTCCCCGGTTTTCCCAGAAATGTTCGAGGATATCGACCAGAGCCTGTTTCGTTCCGGAGCCGTCCACCAGATTGGCCAATCGCGAGAACGGCCCTTCCAGACTATCGGCGAGCAATTCGTCCTTGCTCCTGAAATGCTCGTAAAAAGTGGAGCGTGCAATACCCGCCTGCTCGACGATATCGTCGATTTTTATTTCGTAATAACGCCGTTCGAGCACCATGCCGAAAAATGCGGAGCGAATAGCTTGCCGTGTTCTCGATTTCCGGGCATCGCCATTGGCAACATCGGCATTCGTCATTTGACCACTCCTGCATTTCGGACATTGCGGCCAAAGTGTCCGGGAAGTTCCGCATCCGGATTGTTATCGTTTACGCACCTCACCACAGACGCCATTATGAAAGATCAACACATGCTTGTGAATTCGAACCCAACTGCCTCCCAACGCAAGACGGCCATTACCCTGATCACGGTCAATGTACTGAGCCTGTTCGCGATGGCCCATCATCCGACCGCACACGGCGAATCAGGCACGGGGTTATTGAATGCGCTGGTCGCCATGGGTGGACTGAACCAGTTCATACACGGCGCCCTGATTGCCACGACGCTTATTACCTGGCTGTGTCTGGTCGAATTTTCGATAAGCGGCTTCAAACATTTACTGGTACGAAACGCCTTGCTGCTTTACTCATTCGGAACTCTCGCGATGACAGGCGCGGCATTGATCAACGGTTTTGTCAGCATCCGTCTGGCCGATCAATTGCTGCATGCATCGGCGGAGTTACAGCAAGGTGGCCCGTTGCTCTTGCAGTTTAGCTGGGCCGTGAATCAAACACTGGTCGGCTTTGCCGTAATCGCGATGTGTGCGGGCATTGCCTGCTGGTCACTGCATTTATGTTCCGGCAGCAAGCATGCCCGCATTCTGGGTATTGCCGGTTTGATCATGGCCATCACGCAAATCGGCATGCAATGGATTCACCACGGCAATTACGATGTTCACCAAATGATGGTGTTTGTCGTATGGCATGCGCTGTGGTGCATTGCGATCGCATTCCTGATGTTGGGCAGGGAAAAACACGCGAATACCGTAAAGGCGGAATAATTTCCGACACCGGGCCGGACAACACCACGACCCGGCGATGGCGAATCAGGATGCCACAGTCTTGCGCAGCGCTTCCAGTTTCTCGCCCATGACTTGCATATAGCTTTTCGCCGCGCTGATCGTCTTGATTTTTTTGAAGTTGGCGAGAATGTCCGCATGCTTGCCTTCATCATTGCCGGCGAGTTCCAGTTCCGTTTTCAGCAGGATATGCAGGAACCCAAGCCAGTTGCCGGACTCTGGTAGCACCTGATCGATTTCGACAATTTTTTCCTGTTCGGCTTTAGTTGTCGGAGCGACCGGTGACACCAGCGTGCGGGGACATTCGGCATCGCTGCGCAAAACGGAGTGCTCGAACAGATGCCTGAGATCAGCGGCTGCTTCATCCCTGTCGGTCAGATGCTTTACACCGAGCATTCGTTCTAGTGTTGCCAGAATGGAAGTGTGATCATAAATCGTATGGTCAACCGTGCCTGCCTTGATTCGCGGCGACACAATCACGGCAGGCACCCTCACGCCATACATGGCAAAGTCGAATCCGTTCAAGGCTTTCAGCTGGTTGATATTGCCGTCCCCCGGAGGAATCGCTACACCCGGCTCCACGTGATCATAGAAGCCGCCATGTTCGTCATATACGATGACCAGCAGGCTGTTGTTCCAGAGCGGCGAATTGCGAATGGCTTCATACACCGCCTTGATAAGGCATTCGCCCCCGTAACAATCGTCCTCGGGGTGTTGCGACGAACCCTCCTTGTAGCTTGGCCCCTTGAACGGCGGTTGCTTGTCGAAAAAACTCTTGCCGAAGTTAGGTTCGATAAAGGTATAGGCGTAGGGATAGTCCTTTTGCAAATCATTCGCGAAATTATTGGCCCAGACTTTCGAGTGCCGCGATGAATCCAGTGGATGCACGTCCAGAATACTGATGCCTTTCAGCGATGCGACCTGCGGAATCCAGCCGCCATGCATGAACTCGGCAGGCTCGCGATAGCGGTTATGCCAGTCGCTGTATAAACGCCAGGAATGACCGGCTTTCGTCAATGCCTGGTAGATCGAGCCATGTTCAAATTCAAAACCATGGACATGTGATTCCCATTCCACCTCTTCCAGCGTCTTCGGGCTTCGATCAAGACACGCCGACGAAGCGCCGTGCACGAAAAAACGATTCGGCCAGGTCGGCCCCGGCATCGAGGAAAACCAGTGATCGCAAATCGCGTATTCGTGTGCAAGTTGATTGATCACCGGCAATTGCGACGGCGTGTTGAAACAGGCCATGATGTCGCCGATGTGTTCCTTGGCAGGCACTCCGGTGTCTTCGCTCAACGAGGTCGCATAATTAATCGCGAAGCCGCCATTGCCATTGAATAATTGCTCGGCCACATCGGCAAATTCATGACCGGGATCGGTCGTCATGCTCACTGGCGCGCCGTCTTTCACGAAATAGGCCTGCCGGTAATATTGATTGCTGTCCGAGGTCGTCGCCGCTTCTATCCCCTTGATGCCCGACATCGCGAAAATATGATCGAAGGAATGGTTTTCCAGCATCAACACGAAAACATGCGTGATACTCGCATCATTCAATTCCGTTTCGGTCACGGGCATCGGTAGTCTCCAGAAAGTGTATCGGGCAAAAGCAGGGAATTGGAAAGCGATGTGCTCCGCTATCATCCCCTGCAAAAATGGTAACGCTCTAAGTCGCACGGGCAGGACAAAGCCAATGTTGCAAACACACAATGAAAACCGGGATCTTGATCAGCCTAAAACCCTTCGCCTGGGTGTATGCTCGACCGGCCTGACCCGTGCAGGAATCTCGGGTCAATTCATCCAGAAGGGGAAACAAATGCACTATCGCACGCTGGGCATGATTGCCCTGACTTTGGCGGCACAAGCCGCGACGGTTTCAAGCAAGACGCCTGCCCTGCGTCCGGACCAGGTCGAGTTTCGCTCGCTTTACAAGGAGCTGGTGGAAACCAATACGACGCTGTCTTCCGGCAGTTGCACGCTGGCAGCCGAAAGAATGGCAGCGCACCTTAAAGCGGCAGGTTTTGCCGATCCGGACCTTACCCTGTTCTCGACGCCAGAGCATCCGAAGGAAGGTGGTCTTGTCGCGGTCATGCAAGGCAGTTCGAAGACTTTGAAACCGATGCTGCTACTCGCCCATATCGACGTGGTGGAAGCGAAGCGCGAAGACTGGACCCGCGATCCTTTCGTACTGATTGAAGAAAACGGAAATTTTTATGGTCGCGGCACCTCGGACGACAAGTCGATGGCCGCCGTCTGGACCGACATGCTGGTGCGATTCAAGAAGAACGGCTACGTGCCGGACCGCACGATCAAGATGGCGCTGACTTGCGGCGAAGAAACCACCTTCGCGTTCAATGGCGCGCAATGGCTCACGCAAAACAAGCCGGAATTGATCGCCGCCGAATTTGCGATCAATGAAGGTGGTGGCGGCGACACCGACGGCCACGGAAAAATAGTTAGCCAATCCATGCAGGTCGGTGAGAAAGCGGTGCAGAATTTCCGTATCGAAGCCACCAATCCCGGCGGCCATAGTTCGATCCCTGTTCGCGAAAATGCGATCTACGAGTTATCGGATGCGCTGGTCAAAATTCGCAATTACGAATTCCCGCTGAAAATGACTGACACCACGCGTGCCTTTTTCACCGGCGTCGGCTCCGGTCGCAAAGACAAGCTCGGTGAAGCCCTGCTCGCGCTGGTGAAAAATCCGGAAGACAAGGCCGCGGAAGCCATCGTCAACACTGATCGTGCTTATCACAGCATGTTGCGCACCACCTGTGTCGCCACCCTGCTCGACGGTGGCCATGCGAACAATGCATTGCCACAACGCGCCGGTGCCAATATCAATTGCCGTATTTTTCCCGGCGAATCGGTGGAAACCACACAGGCTGCGCTTGAAGCGGCAATCGCCAATGCCGGTGTCAAAATCACGATGGTGCCGCCTGTGCGTCCACTCGCCGCACCGCCGCCACTCGATCCGAAAATCATGGAACCTGCGACAACCCTGGCGGCAAAATATTTTCCCGGCGTGCCCGTGATTCCGGCGATGTCCACCGGCGCGACCGATGGCATTTTCCTTGAAGCCATCGGCATTCCCACCTACGGCGTACCGGGCATATGGGGCGACCCGGACGGCAATGGCGTGCATGGCTTGAATGAAAGAATGGAAGCCCGCTCGCTGTATGTCGGCCGCGATTATCTGACCGATCTGGTCAAAGCCTACGCAAGCGGCAAATAAAAATCCGTAGCCCGGGTCATGGCTCCATCTGACCCGGGATCTCCATTGCAACGCGAATAGCCGATCTTGCAATGTTATTTGCAAACCAAAACACGATGTCTGTTTGATTTATCGAATCCCCGGGTCAGGTGGAGCCATGACCCGGGCTACGTTGCTTACCAACAAGTTCGCACGTCCTACACTTTGCCGCGCCTATATTGATCTGCCAAAACAGGACAACGGTCAGCCCTGCGGCATTCGACCCTTTTTATTCGACTTCGTGCAAGCAATCACCATGAAAATCAGAGACAGACAACTCGCCGGCATTCTTACCTACAGCGGTACCTTGCCACTCGTGGGATGTGTAGTGCTGCTCTTTGCACCCATCGCGGGTGTCGATGGCAAGCTTGTCGCCATTGCTTATGCCGCCGTTATCCTGTCTTTTCTTTGCGGTATTCACTGGGCCTTGTTTCTGTTCTTTTCCGAAAAATGTCCGAACAATTTATTGATTACCAGCAATATGGTCGCGCTTCTGGCCTGGGCTTCGCTGCTTGTGACTGATCATGAATTGGCGCTGGCGTTTCAAGGCCTGTGTTTTCTCGCTTTGTTCGCTCTGGATTTCAAGCTTCGCAATGCGGGCGTGCTGCCGGAATGGTTTTACCATTTGCGCAGAAACGCCACGATCATTGTCGTGCTTTGTCTTGCATGTCTGGCGGTGCTTTCATGAAAAAACGCATCGCCATTATCGGCGCAGGAATTTCCGGCCTGACGCTCGCTCAACACCTGAAAGAGCAGACCGACGTCGTCATCTTCGAGAAAGCCAGAGGCGTCGGCGGCCGCATGAGTACGCGCTATGCCGAACCGTTTTATTTTGATCACGGCACGCAATTTTTCACAGCCCGCAGCAAGGCGTTTCAGCGCTTTATCGCGCCACTGATTGAAAGTGGCCTCATCGCCGAATGGAAAGGCAAGGTGCTTACCTTCCAGGCAGATAACACGGTTAAAGATCGGTTGTGGTTCGAGCCGCATTATGTGGCAGTGCCTCACATGAATAGTCTTGGCAGGCATCTTGCCGAAGGACTCGATGTTCGATTAAACACGGAGATCGCACCGCTCGGTGAAAAACACGCGGAGGGCTGGCAGCTTCTTGGTAAGGACGGCACCTCGCACGGCCTGTTCGATTGGGTGATCTCTACTGCACCGCCGGTGCAAAGCGTGAATTTATTAAAGACGGTATTGCCCGGTGACTCTTCCTTGCATCAAATAAAACTTCAAGGCTGCTTTACCTTTATGATCGGCTTCAAAGCGCCATGGACCAAACCATGGATGGCGGCCAAGGTGCATGAAAAACCCATCGAGTGGATTGCCGTCAATTCCAGCAAACCCGGCAGGAACAAAGACCTCACTTCCCTCGTAGTGCATTCGCGCAATGACTGGGCCGACGAACACCTCGAAGACGATTTGCAACAAACGCAGGCAACACTTGTGCGGCAATTCGAAGCGGTCACCGGCATCGCTTGCGACAAGGCCGAGTATCTTTCAATGCATCGCTGGAAATACGCGATCGTGTTGGAAAATGAAAAAACCGGATTTCACCTCGACCCCGAAAAGAATATCGCCGCCACCGGCGATTGGGTATCAGCCTCGCGTATTGAAGATGTCTGGTTGAATGCGATGAACCTGGCAAAGGCTGTCGCGGAAGAGATTAGATAATTTTGACGGATACACTTCCCGACCAATACAGAACACACAACCAGATTTTGTTTGACCCGGCCTACGATGCATTGAGCCTAAATCGAAGCTACCGAGTTGACGGATCAATCCAATGTATTTGAATAATCGAAGAAACTTCCTTCTTCCCGTAGGAGCGTCCTTCAGGCGCGACAAAACCAGCCAGATCTATCGCGCCTGAAGGACGCTCCAACATCAAGACAATATTTTTTGTTGAATGATCCAGCAGGACCGACGGAAGTCGGGACAGTCAGCAGCAATCCCCGTCCCGACTTCCGTCGGTCCCACATCTTCTTGATCCGTCATCCCCGAATGCTCTCGTCGGGGACCCAGTGACTTCATCCATCAAGAACGGCACTGGCCCACGCCTGCACATCGCGTTATCTGCACAGTTCGTTATTTCCCCGTAGCCATTTTGTCCCGTTAAGCATCAAGCCCTCGGACATTTCGCGAATATCAAAGCGCGATACCGAGCCATCGCTGGCAGTAAGCGTCAAGCTGCCATTCGCACGGTTGCCGAGCGCGCCCCATCTTCCGGTGCGCGTACCTCCAAAGGCACCGCTGGCAACACCTTGCGTAAAACCACCACCATCGAAACTGCTACGAAACTCGCCATTCGAACACAGCCAGATTTCGTGTTTTTCGCTGTAACCGTTTCCGGAATAAAAACGGACGAGATAGCGTCCTTTCAAATAATTGGCCAATTCGCCATTGGTGCTGGGCGCTTTCGCTGGCTCGAGCTTGATGCCGGCCATTATGGTCGACATTTGCTTGGCGACCGTGTCCATGCGTGCCGGTGGTGCCACACCAATCAGTGAAACCAGACGTCCGCCATTGACGGGGCGAATCATCACCACAGCACGTGCCGGTGTGGATGAACCGGTCGCGACAAAGCTATTGCTGTAAATTCCGCCGACTTGTTTCGGCGTTGCGGTCGGGCTCAGAAAAACACCCTTGCCCATCGCTATGCCATTCGTCAATTCCGCACTCGCCATGCTGATGTCCCCCGTGTCCAGACTCGCAACGATCAGACTGTCGTTTGGCACATCGACCAGCACGACATTAGAGGGCGCCGGTGCTTGTGGTGCCCAGCCAACGGGGGCAAATAAAGTCAAACCGCTTTCCAGCCTTACCGCAGTCGTTTTGGCTGCCACGGCCGGCGCAGGTTTGGCAGATTGTGCAAAGACCACAAGGGGCATCACACTGCAGGCCAGCAGCACACCATGTAGTAGCGAGATGGCAAAGAGGCTTTTCTTTTTCATGGCGTCCGTTTTTCCTGTGCAATGAGTGGCATCGTGAGCGTCGAGACGCAGTTCACAGGTAATACGTTATATCGGGCTGAATGGGGACGGACATGTCAAAATTAATGAAATATATTTGTCTATCGGACGGTGTTCAACAGCCGAATGGCGGTCAAGTTGAAGTGGTTTTCAACAGCGACGTAGGTCGGGCACTGGCCCGACCTACCGCGTTACATGATTTTTTGCAGGAGGGGAAATCAGCTCCAGTTTTCAGTAACGTCGTGTACGCATATTGCACCGCTAAAACGGCGAGACAGTACAACTCGAAGCATCCGTGCTGACCTTCTGGCAGACCACAAGCGTATCTGCCCGGGTTTGCCGGTATTGATTCACCAAGGTCTGGCAGCGTTTATCCGGCAGGCACTGCTTGTAGTTGCTCATCATGAATTCGGAAGCCGCGATAATGCCGCGCGTTTTCAGAGTTGAGATTTTCGGCAGGAATGGCATCAAGCTTCGGCGATAGGCCCGAGGCATTTTCAACTTGCACGCATTGGTCATAGGTACTGCAGCTTCCGCTGCGAATGCTGCTTTTCGGCGATGGCGCACTGGCTGCAGCCACACGTTGTTTCGCGACTTCTGCGGCGCGTTCCCTGGCTGCGTTGCGCTGTTCAAGGTAGTTATCCAGACGGTCAAGATCGGCGGTCTTGCCGTTTTGTGCGTAATAGTTTCGCAACTGCGAAATCTGCGCATCGGTCAGCGCTTTCGGGTTGGTCTTGTAGGTTTTTTCTACGCCGGCAATCGCCGCATATTGTTTTCCCTTCTCCGCCTTTTCCAGCGGCGCACGCCAGGCAGCACTGAAAGATTCGATGCGCGCCCGTTCCTTCTGCAAATTGGCCTGGGCAGCTGCCCAGTCGGTCTTGAGCTTTCCAATCGTGGGGGCTGCCATTTGATCCCACAATGCTTCACATCCGGCACTCGATTTCATGTTCGGACAAAACGTCACTTTCGGATTGGCATCGAAATAGCCATTGCCTTGCACAATCGAATAAACCGGAAAATCGTTGTTGTAACTGCAGCCTTTTATTTTTTTCTTGTAAAGAATTTCAAATGTCGTGCAATCGTTGGTATCGGTCGCAATGTAGGACTCGTTACCGGGATCGCGTATTCGTAATGTCGTACGAGGTGCATTGCTGAGCGGACCGCTCCATTGCCCCGCATAGGGATTATCTCGAACCAGCTGACCCACCTGCTTCGCGCCGGTCTTTTCCAGGCTCATGAGCACTTCAACTTGGCCCGTTCCATTCTCCGGGCTGTCCATGACATAAAAATTCATCGCGCGGCCATGGACATAACCGGACTGGAAACCCATGAAATTTACCAGCATGTCCGGCTCGGCCAGGGTGCCGATGCCTTCGGCCAATCCGAACACGCAATCGCCTTCCCATTGTTTGGCGCCGTAAAAAGCGCGATGACTCATCTTTTTGGTGATCATTTTTTGCGCGACTTTGTCGTAGCCGTCAGGATAATCATACGAGTCATCTGCGGGCATCGGCAGCACCAGGCCACAGCCATTGAGCGTATAGACCAGGCTTTCCCCTGGGAACAAGGGCGGCGCCGGATAGGCCTTCGGATTCCAGGTCTTGATGGCTTTTGCACGAGCAGTCCGCTCGGCGAGCACAGCGGCCGCAAGTTCTTCGCGTTCGCGAATGGCTTGTTCTACCGTTGCCCACTTCTGTTGGGCTTGTTCCGCCTCGCGTGCACGCTGTTCGGCACGTTGCTGGTCAAGCTTTTCAGCCCAGGGCATCAAGGCCTGTAAAGCATTGATATCGCTTTGCGATTGCGCCTTGGCCTGCCAGGGAAAAAGCACTACACATAACAAACCGGAAACCACGGCTAAATGCTTCATCGACATAAAGAGCCCCCACTCTTTTTTCGGCAAGATAGCACATAAAATCAGACCGCGATGTTGCTAGATCGGACTCAATTTATTGTGATGCAGCCACGCTGAGGAGCTTTTGCAGGAGCTACGGACGCCGGAGCAAATATGTCTGTATTCCATCCAGACCTCGTCGTCATCAGCAAGAAGCGCCGTGCCGGTGCCCGACGGTTTATCGCATTCGCAGGACCGACGGAAGTTTGATCCGTCATCCCCGAATGCTCTCGTCGGGGACCCAGTGACTTCATGCATCAAAGCATCGTCGCTGGCTCCCTGCCTACGCAGGGACGACGGTTCTTTTTGTTGTAGGGGCGCCTGCTTGCTGCGCCCAAGCTCTACATCCGGCGTGCTCAGGGCGCAGCAAGCAGACGCCCCTACGGCTGAAATCGCATTGTTTTGTAGCCCGGGTTGCGCTCTATCAACCCGGGTTGGTGAAGCGTAACCCGGGCTACGGCGTTATTTTTTTACAAAATAATCCGCCAGTTTTTCTCGATCATCGCGGATGTGATCAATCGTTTTTTTCAAATCTTTGCCTAAGGATTTTTGTATTGCCCGCCACTCCAACTCGGCCTGACGTTTGTTGTAGTTGGTTCCCTGCGGATGCAGGATGGTATGAGCGTAGTCGCGAATGACTGGCCGTTGCATTAAAAAAGAAACACCGCATAACACCAGATCCCAACCCCAGCCCAGGACGTTGCTCGAGAAATCAACCTTGCGATTCAACATTTCATTGATGATGTCTTTATGAATAAACCAGACGGTTTCATCCGGGCATGCCACCAATTTAATATTTTCGTGGTCGGACCGGAATGCATGAATATCCGTTTTATCGGGCGTGTACCAGGTGAAATCGATATGCGGCGCATAAATGCCGGCATTGTAATGCCGCATATAAAAACGGGCATCTTCCACCAACTGCTCCCAGCGATCATAACTAACATCGCCTTGCACATGCATCAACACATCGCCATCAAATAATGCCAAGGCCTGCTTGAACTGGTCGGAAAAATACGCACTATCGCCAAGATTGATCCAGCCGGCCCGCGTATGGTGGTCATCACTATTGATCACCGTGATTTTATCGAAAACATTGCGAAGCGCATCTTCGATCGCACAACTTTTCGCAAATTGCCGATTCCAATTGAAAATAAAGGGTTGGATATTCAAACAAATTTTTCCTGAATGATATTGATACTGTCTCGAATCTACATGAACCATCGAAACTGGACAGTCTAATTTTAATGTCAATAGACTGCATTACTAAAATACTGAAATTCGCATTCACCACAACTTCGCAGGTCAGGCCCTGGCCCGACCTACCGTTTGGCCTCTGTCAGCCAGGGCTACGGAGCTGCGCCCAAGCTCTACATCCGGCGTGCCCAGGGCGCAGCAAGCAGGCGCCCCTACAGTTGAAATCACATCGTTTCGTAGCCCGGGTTACGCTCCATCAACCCGGGTTGGTGAAGCGTAACCCGGGCTACGGTGTTATATGAGATGAGCATATTGTGCGCCTTTCCGGTTTATGATTTGACGTTGCTTATCGCGTTGGCATGGCTGGCCAAGGTTTGTACGGCAACAAACGATCATCGAATTCAACCCGGGAATCCGCTCATGAAAAAATATCGCTGCATGGTGTGCTCGCATGTGTATGACCCTGCCGAAGGCGACCCGGATAGTGGTATCGCACCAGGCACCGCATTTGAAAATCTGCCTGAGACTTGGTCATGCCCGGACTGCGGTGCCACCAAAGCCGACTTCGAGCCGATGGATTGATCCCTGTGCGGGAATGACGATTCTTTTTGTCTTTCAGGAAATTCGCAGGACCGACGGAAGTCGGGACCTTCTGCGGCGATCTCCCGTCCCGACTTCCGTCGGTCCTGCATCATTTTGATTACGACGGATTTTGAATCCGCCGTGCTATGCAGAGCTACGCCTTAAGGCCTTGAAGATTTCTGGAAGCTGCCGATATTGACCGTCCTCCCGACGAAAGTCGGGACCCAGAAGCATCTACAAGGCAAAGTCTAAAACTTACTTCGACCTAAACTTCTGGGCCTCGTTTTGACCAGCCATTCGGCTGTTAAAAACCAACGGGGCGACGATTCTATGTTGCTTTGTAGGGCGCTTGCTTGCTGCGCCCAAGCTCTACATCCGGCGTACCCAGGGCGCAGCAAGCAGGCGCCCCTACAGTTGAAATCACATCGTTTCGTAGCCCGGGTTACGCTCCATCAACCCGGGTTGGTGAAGCGCAACCCGGGCTACGGTGCTGAGACTTGGTCATGCCCGGACTGCGGTGCCACCAAAGCCGACTTCGAGCCGATGGATTGATCCCTGTGCGGGAATGACGATTCTTTTTGTCTTTCAGGAAATTCGCAGGACAGACGGAAGTCGGGACCTTCTGCGGCGATCTCCCGTCCCGACTTCCGTCGGTCCTGCATCATTTTGATTACGACGGATTTTGAATCCACCGTGCTATGCAGAGCTACGCCTTAAGGCCTTGAAGATTTCTGGAGGCTGCCGATATTGACCGTCCTCCCGACGAAAGTCGGGACCCAGAAGCATCTACAAGGCAAAGTCTAAAACTTACTTCGACCTAAACTTCTGGGCCTCGTTTTGACCAGCTATTCGGCTGTTAAAAACCAACGGGGCGACGATTCTATGTTGTTTTGTAGGGGCGCATGCTTGCTGCGCCCAAGCTCTACATCCGGCGTGCCCAGGGCGCAGCAAGCAGGCGCCCCTACAGTTGAAATCACATCGTTTCGTAGCCCGGGTTACGCTCTATCAACCCGGGTTGGTGAAGCGCAACCCGGGCTACGTTGCTTTAAGCAACATGATAGGCGCGGTGTTTCCGTCAAAATCTAAGGCCAAACTAAAATAAAAAACTACTGAAACAACACGTTGAGTCTGGCCATAAAGCCTGTTTGCGATACGGTGAAAAATTTCAAGGTGACGGTCTTGTCTTCCATCGACGTTCCAGCTTTGGGGAACCCTAATAAAGAACGCGCCAGGCTTATCGCGAGGAAGCTGTTTGGTTACTGCGCGGTTCAAGACACCAAATAGTGTGTCTTCACATTCTGCAGTAGTTTCGAGTCTGCATTTTACGTCAGCGCAAACGTATTCATGCCCCATCTTTATCTGTATGTCGTAATCACTACCCGCAACGCCACTAGGCACAACGAATCGAAAGGGCACTTTAAAAATCGCCAATATCTTTCCGGCTTCAAGCTCAGCAAAGCTAGGCTCAACTTTCGGTCCTTCTTGAAGACCTTTCAATACGGACCCGAAATTTGGAACCTCTTTAAGATTGACCAGCATTTCCGCAAGATGGATCACACGCAGTTTATGAGCGTTGCTGCGTGCTTCATTAGCGCAATCGTTACAAAAAAAATCCGTAGGCGCTGTATTTCCCATCACATGCCGCTCTAACCACTCAAGCCCAAGGAAGCTCCGTAGGATGAGGCAAGAGGTTATATAAGCCAATTGACCCGGCGGTGCGATGCCACTCAGTCTTACTTCTTCGATGTGTGCTTTAACAGAGTCAAAAGTTTTCTGGTGAGCCATATAGCTAACCACTTCCCGTAGGTAGGCGTTACAAAAAAGGGTGGAATCACTTTCGTGGTTCCACCCTACTATAAATCTACCTGTAAAGCGGTGGACTATACCATCGGCAAATCCAACCCCAACTCTTTCGCACACTGTTTCGCAATCTCATACCCCGCATCCGCATGCCGCATAACCCCCGTCCCCGGATCATTCCACAACACACGCCCTAACCGGGCTGCAGCTGCATCGGTACCATCGGCAACAATCACGACACCGCTATGTTGCGAGTAACCCATACCCACACCACCACCATGGTGCAGTGATACCCAGGTGGCGCCACCGGCGACGTTCAACATGGCGTTGAGCAAGGGCCAATCGGAGACGGCGTCGCTGCCGTCGAGCATGGCTTCGGTTTCGCGGTTTGGTGAGGCGACGGAACCGGAATCGAGGTGGTCGCGGCCGATGACAATCGGTGCGCTGACTTCGCCGTTGCGAACCATTTCATTGAAGGCGAGTGCGAGGCGGTGGCGGTCGCCGAGGCCGACCCAGCAGATGCGGGCTGGCAGGCCCTGGAACGAGATGCGTTCTTTCGCCATGTCGAGCCAGCGGTGCAGATGCGGGTTGTCGGGAATCAGTTCTTTTACTTTCGCATCGGTTTTGTAGATGTCTTCCGGATCGCCACTCAATGCGACCCAACGGAACGGACCGATGCCTTTGCAAAATAACGGACGCACATAGGCCGGTACGAAGCCGGGGAAATCGAAGGCGTTTTTGCAGCCGACGTCCTGCGCCATCTGGCGGATGTTGTTGCCGTAATCGAAGACCGGAATGTCCTGCGCTTCGAACGCGAGCATGGCTTCGACGTGCACGCGCATGGATTGCTTGGCTTCCATGATCACGTTTTGCGGATTGGTTTTTTGTTCGGCCAGATATTTTTCCCAGGTCCAGCCAATCGGCAGATAACCGTGCAACGGATCGTGTGCGGAAGTTTGATCGGTAACGGCATCGGGCCTGACACCACGACGTACCAGCTCCGGCAGAATTTCTGCTGCATTGCCGAGCAAGGCAATCGAAACGGCTTTGCCCTCATTGCAATATTTATCGAGACGGGCGAGTGCATCATCCAGATCCTTCGCTTGTTCATCGACATAACGGGTTTTGATCCGCATATCGATACGCGATTGCTGGCATTCGATATTCAGCGAACAGGCACCGGCCAGCGATGCGGCGAGCGGCTGTGCGCCGCCCATGCCGCCAAGACCGGCGGTAAGAATCCATTTGCCGCTGAGGTTGCCGTTGTAATGCTGGCGACCCATTTCGACGAAGGTTTCGTAAGTGCCCTGCACGATGCCCTGGCTGCCGATGTAGATCCAGGAACCGGCGGTCATCTGGCCGTACATCATCAGGCCTTTCTTATCGAGTTCGTTGAAGTGTTCCCAGGTCGCCCAATGCGGGACGAGATTGGAATTGGCGAGCAGCACACGCGGCGCATCGGGATGCGAAGGAAACACGCCGACCGGTTTGCCGGATTGAATCAGCAGGGTTTCGTTGTCGTTCAAGACGCTTCAGGGTTTCGAGAATCTTGTCGTAGCTGGCCCAATCGCGGGCGGCCCGGCCAATGCCGCCATAGACCACGAGTTCCTGCGGGTTTTCCGCGACTTCGTCGTCGAGATTGTTTTGAAGCATGCGGTAGGCGGCTTCGGTCAGCCAGCTCTTGCAGTTCAGGGTGGTGCCACGCGGGGCGCGGATGCTGCGGGTCTTATCGATACGAGGATTGGACATGGGGCTCTCCTGTTGCGGCAATTATCGCCGATGCCTTGGAGAAGCGCACGGAGTGTGGGAGCGACGGAAGTCGCGATCTCAGGAGCTTGCTCCGTAGATGCTTCTGGGTCCCGGCTTGACCAGACATGCGTCTGTTAAAAGCCGCCGGGATGACGGGTTAAGCATTAAGCCGAACACAAAAAAAGGGCCCGAAGGCCCTTTTGATCTGCAACGAATGGCTTAACGACGAATCTGGATCGAAGGATCAAGGCGTTCCAGGGCTTCGCCTACCGTGATGGCGCCGGTGCGGTCGAGGTCTTCCTTGTCGTAGCTGCGGCCGGGTTCACCGTTGCAGCCTTTTTTGTCCTTGGACTTCAGGCGGGAACCGGTGCTGGTGATGCAATTGGAATTGGCGACTTTCTTGTCGGCTTCGATATTCACGTCTTCCGTAGTGGCGGCATCGGTCTTGGCGGTATCCACCGATACCGAGACACCGACACTTTGTGCATTGGCGAGCATGGACAGACTGAAAATGGCGGTAGCAAGAATGAGTTTGTTCATGGCGATCTCCGGAAGATTGAATCAACGCTCCGACCATAGCAAAGCCAGGCCAAACAAAGTGTGAAAATTCTTGTTCAGGATTGCGGGCAGGAAGGGCTGAAACGCTGCTTCACGGCTTCGACCTGTTCGGGTGTGGCCGGTGCCGGCGCTGGTGTGCCGCCATCCAGAAAAACATGCCATTCGCCTTTCCTGTTTTTCACCCAGGTCGATTGGAAGGTACCGGTCAGGAATTTCTGCTGGGTATTCGGGTCCGGATCTTCTATCCAGAACGGACCACGGGAAATGGCGGTCTTACCATCACTGCTGAGACCGACAAATTCGGGCGACCAGCGCAGGATGATCTGTTTGCCTTCGATGATGCCGGCCCAGGCTTTCGCCACTTCGGCACTGCCACGCGTGTAGGAACCCCGACCATTGACGAAAATGGCGTTGGCCTCGATATGTTCCGCGAAGGCCTTGGCATCATGGTTTTCCACAGAAACGGCAAAACTTTTTTCGCGATTCCAGACTTCGCATTCGGCCTTGTTGTAAGCCGGCGACTTGTCTGCTGCGCGAAGCTCCTGTGCCGCGAAGAAACCACCCAGAATAATGGCCGCCAGCAAAAGATTCGTCTTGGTGTTCATGGTTTCCTCGGGCTTTGAAGTCGGTTTAGTTTCCGCCTGCAGGGTGGTTCGTGCATGTGTCGAAAGTCTTGCCACGCCATAGACTAGAACTGATTGTGGAGTTTTTTGTGCCCGCTTATGTGGGAGCGGCTTAAGCCGCGATAAAACTCCCATGGCTTCGGATGGTCCGGTGCAAGCTGGGAGATCAATCGCGGCTTAAGCCGCTCCCACAAAATAGGCCAGAAGTATTGATGTCCGAAAACGGCGAGTATTGCCCGGAGAACCGGCATAAGATGACGCCATGAACAGCATGATGCCCAGCCACGAAATCTGCGATCGCGCCCGGATGGCACGCGACGCCCGCTTCGACGGCCTGTTCTTTATCGCGGTGAAAAGCACCGGCATTTATTGCCGGCCCGTTTGCCCCGCTCCTTCTCCGAAACCAAAAAACATCGTGTATTACCCGAATGCCGCCGCCGCGAGTGCTGCGGGTTTTCGCCCGTGTTTGCGATGCCGACCGGAGTTGTCGCCAAATGCGATGCAACACCGCTACCAGGACGAATGGGTAAATCGTGCATTGGCCTTGATAGCCGACGGCGAATTGCAGGAAGGTTCGGTGGATACGCTGGCGGCGAAGATTGGTTTGAGTACCAGACAGATTCGCCGCTTGTTCCTGACCGGATTGGGTGCCACGCCCATCGCGGTTCACACGACGCGCCGCTTGTTGTTGGCGAAACAATTGCTGACGGAAACCTCATTGCCGATGACGCAGATTGCGCTGGCGTCCGGCTTCAAAAGTCTGCGTCGATTCAATGCGGCATTCGCCGAAGGTTGCGGCATGCCGCCGACCGCGATTCGACGATTGCGAACGGAAGCGCCGAGTGGTTCGCTAAGCTTGCGACTCGCGTATCGGCCACCGTTTGATTTTTCGGCTTGATGCTGGCGTTTCTGGCGAAACGCGCGGTGCCCGGTATCGAGCATGTGACGGAAACGAGTTACGAGCGCGTGCTGGGGCCAATAGATAATTCGACCTGGATTCGCGTGACGGCCGATCCGGTGAAGCCGGAATTGCGACTGGAAATTTCCGATACCGATCCGCGCATGATTCACGACATCGTGCAACGTACACGGCGACTGTTTGATCTGGATGCCGATTTGCAAGCGGTGCATCAGGTGTTGATGACCTCGGATTTATTGAAGAAAGCGATCAAGCGTCGACCCGGATTGCGGGTACCGGGAAGTTGGGATGGTTTTGAATTGGCAGTACGCGCGGTGCTCGGCCAGCAGATCAGCGTAGCCGGAGCCACCACGCTCACGCGTCGATTGGTCGAACAATACGGCGAAGACAGAACAGTGAAACGCGAGAATCTTGATCGGGCATTTCCGAAACCCGAAGCAATGGCAAATGCGCCGCTGGAAAAAATCGGCTTGCCGGCATCGCGTGCCGCGACCTTGCGTTCGATGGCACAGGCCGTGATCGATGGCAGGATTGATTTTCGGGCCGGACAACATCTGGATACGTTTATCCGGGAGTTTACGAGTCTGCCCGGCATTGGCCCGTGGACCGCGCAATACGTGGCAATGCGGGCATTGCGACAACCCGATGCATTTCCCGCCGGCGATTTGATTCTGCAGCAAGTGATGGGCGGAGATAAACGATTGAGCGAGAAAGAAACGGAAGCGAGATCGCAGGCGTGGCGGCCATGGCGTGCGTATTCGGTTTTGCATTTGTGGCATTTGTCGGGGGATTTAGCGGAAGAGAAGAAAGCGGTTTGAGTATCGAAGTATGTTTGGTTTTTTTCTTCGCGGATGTTCCTGGGTCCCGGCTTGAGCAGCCATTCTGCTGTTAAAAGCCGCCTGGACGACGGTGTTTTTAAATTAACTGACAATTGTCTTCCCCGCGCAGGCGGGGATCCGGCGCCGTTGATCTGATGCAAGAAGTCGCTGGGTCCCCGACAAAAGCACTCGGGGATGACAGTTTTCACCGAACGATTGTTTAAAGGAATGGTTATGTGGTTCGATGATTTCAATACGCCGATTGGCAAGCTGAGTGTCGCAACCGACGACAGCGGCCTGCGTTACGTGATGTTCGAGAACAATAAGTATGACGCACCGCATCGCAGCGATTGGAAACGCGACACGGTGGCAACGCGCGAAGCACGCGAACAATTGCTGCAATATTTTTCGGGCGACAGAACCGAGTTTGATCTGGTGTTGAATCCGGTCGGTACCGATTTCCAGAAACAGATATGGCATACGCTGGCGAAAATTCCATTCGGTGAAACCTGGAGCTACGGCCAGCTCGCGAACAAAATCGGATCACCAAAAGCCGTGCGAGCCGTCGGTGCCGCGAATGGCCGCAACCCGATCCCGATTATCCTGCCCTGCCACCGCGTAATCGGCAGCAACGGCACCCTCACCGGATTCGGGGGTGGTTTGCCGACGAAGCAATGGTTGCTGGAACATGAGGGTGTAAAGAGTTTTTCACAGGCGAATTTGAATTTTTGATTGTTCCTGTGTCGTCGTAGGAGCGTCCTTTAGGCGCGACAAACCCCGCCAGATCTGTCGCGCCTAAAGGACGCTCCTACGGGAGATTATGCCGTGGAAGTTTCAAATAATACTGCCGCTTTGTTTCCGGCAATTTCTCGATCGCATAACGCAGCATGGTGCGCGGCATTTTGGTGGCGTGTTGATCGAGAAATACCAGCAAGGTTGGCATGTTGCCGCGGCTCCCCATTTCCCTGAGCATCCAGCCAACGGCCTTATGCATCAGGTCTTCCTTGTCGTTCAATAACAAAGTGGCAAGCTTGATGATGTCGCCAGTTTCGCCCTGTTTGATGAAATGAAAAGTGGCGAGCACCGCAATGCGTCGTTCCCACAGGCTCTTGGATTTCACCAGTCGCAGCAGAGGTGTGCGTGACCGGTCGAAGAGATAAGCGCCAACGATGTCGCTGGCCGAGCTATCGACCAGATCCCAGTTATTGACGTATGCGGTATAGGCCAGATAAGCGTCATAAATGGCTTTTCGTTGCGGCGGATCGGCTTTCCTGAATGAGCGCGATAAATGCAGCACCGCCAATAATCGCAATTCGTGCCAAGCGCTTTTCAACAACTTCAGCTGCTCGGGTAGCGGCAAATCGCAATCACGCAAAACGCTACGGGTTTGCGGCACCGTGATGCCAAGAAATTTGTCGCCTTCGCCGTATTGCCCAGGACCGGTTTTGAAAAACCAGGCGTTGCTGGCGGCGCGCTCTGCGGTAGCAAGTGCCTTCATGGCTTGTGTTGCAGCAGCAGAGCTTGTGATTTTTGTTTTCATGACGTGGGAGCTTCCTATAGGTGCGATAGATCTGGCGGGGTTTTTCGCGCCTGACGGACGCTCCCACGTTACGTAAGTCTCACATCCCACGGAAACGCGACTGGAATGCCGAGCTGATCGGCAATATTTCTTTGCGGTCTTTGATATGCAATTCGTAATGGCCGAGTTCATCTTTTCGCACGCGGTCAATCGCGGAAACCCTGACGACAACACTGCGGTGCACTTGCCAGAAAATATCGGCATCAAGGCTGGCGATCAATTCCTTGAGCGGTGTCCGGATAATGGCTTCATCCGTATGGGTAACGACACGAATGTATTTATCCTGCGCCTGGAAAAAAAGTACGTCGTCTATGGAAAACATTTTGACGGTGTCGCCTACACTGGCGGTTACCCATTTGATCGACTTATTCGAAGCACCGCGCAACTTTGTTTCCAGTGCGTCGATGATATTGGAAATGTCCGGCGCGGTTTTAGCCTGGAAACGCTCGCGGACACGATTGACGGCCTGCTGCAAGCGCTCGGGTTTGATCGGCTTCAGTAAATAATCGACGGCCCCGGCTTCAAATGCCTTGACGGCGTATTCGTCATACGCGGTCGTGAAAACAACCTGTGTGTTGACACCTGCAGAGCGTGCGACTTCAAGCCCGCTCAGACCAGGCATGCGAATGTCGAGCAAGGCAAGATCAGGCTGATACTGCTGCATGGCTTCCAGCGCCGACAAACCGTCTTCGCAAACGGCCACGATATTCGCTTCCGGCATCAGGCTTTGCAGCATTTCCTGCAGGGCCTGTCGTTGCGGCTGTTCGTCTTCTGCAATGAGTACTTTGATGGTGGTCATGCCTTGTCGTTATTCAATGGCAATTCGATAGTGGCGATTGTGCCAGCTTCCGGCAAAGCTGCAATCAGCAGTTGTGCGTTGTCGCCGAAGCGGGATTTCAATTGCTCGCGAATATTCGCCAATCCCAAACCGCCGCCGAGGCCCGACTTCAAACCAGCACCATTGTCACTCACGCTGACCCGCAAACGATTGGTCGCGGGTTTCTCCACATCAATTACGATGCGGCCATTTCCCGACTTGGTTTCGAGCCCGTGCTTGATTGCGTTTTCCACCAGCGAGATAAGCATCAGGGGCGGAAAATCCAGATCGCGATCTTCGGCCAAGGCTTTGATCTCGAAGCTCAAACGAGAGCCCATTCGGACCTGCATCAGCGTCAGATAACTGCTGCAGATATCCAGTTGCTGACCCAGCGTCGAAACGAGGCCACCCTGCTGCTCACGCAGTTTGGGAATGGTGGCGCGTAGATGATCCACCAGGGCATCGAGTGTTGTTTCGGCGCGATCGGGATCCTGTTTGATCAACGAACGCAATGAAGCCAATGTGTTGAAAAGGAAATGCGGTTCGATTTGCGCCTGCAATACGCCAAGGCGCAAATCGCTTTCGTCTTTCTGCAGACGCATCGAATTCAATTCACGCTTGTGCCGGCTTTCCGACAATCGTCTTTGTTCGCTGAAATAGGCCCGCAATGCCAAACCACCGCCCAGGGCGCCATAGGCCAGCACGAGAAAAACAAGATTGGTGACGACAACCCAGGGAGCTCGAGCGATTTTGCGGACGTCCTGTTTCGCCGTCACTTTGGTGATATTGATATTGCCGGGAGCGTTTTCCGATTGCCTGGAATTGATGTTGACGACCTGGTTACCGAGAAAAGGATCCGTGGTTTTCTTCATGTAGGCAGACGACCACTGGTCGGCAAAATAGCTGGCGACCAGACCCAACAGGACGGCAAACACGACGGCACGGCGCTCATTGGCTATCGTGAATCGGCGATGGCGAACCCAGGTAGCAAAGGCAGGACCCGCAGTCGCCATCACCATAAAGGCCAGAAAAAAATGTGTGCCGGTCAGCAGGCCCAATTCGAATTTCTGCGTCATCACGCCGAATCCGATGCCGACCGGGAGTGCAAACAAACCGATCACGATGCCGAACAGCAGACTGCGTTTTTTCAGCCAAGGCAGACTGAAGACCGGATAGTTGCGGTAGGCGGTAATGCTGGAACTGCCGCCCACCACGACATCGTCCGGCAAGGCCTGATGTAATTGCAGGGAATCGGAATTCATTTCAGTGCCCGATCAAAGGTGATTTTGCGATAGCAGCGCCACAAGCACCATCAATACAGGCAATACGATAATGGCTATCAGCGACAATACCGAATTGCGATGACCGAAGTTCAAGGTCCAGCCAAATGCCGGTGTGGCCTTTGGAACGATGGCACGTGAATCCTTCTTGCTGAAGTAAATACCGAACAGGCCCATGCGCGACCAGTTGTTTGCGTTGTTCCATTCACTGCGATTGATTTCCTGCGTATTCATTTTCTTCTCCGGAATTAAGGTTGGGCCTTGCCTATTTCTTCTTTGCAGGAGTCGTATGACCGCCCTGCAATAATTGCAAATCGGTCACCGCTCCGTTTGCGTCACGTTGAAAACGGATTTCAATTCCGTAGGCATCGGCAGAAAACTGGTCGGCTGCTTTCGGTTCGACTTCAAAAGCGCCCTGCCCGGTAGCCTGTGCCATCAGCTTGTCGTTTTCGATAAACACCTTCAGATCGAAATTCGGACCCAGCGCGTAACTGCCGACGTAAGCCTGCCATTGGCCGGGAGCCGGTTTCCCTGCTCCGGATTTTCCGCTCTGGATCTTCTTCAGCGGATATGCGCCGCCCCCTTGCAGGAAGAGCAAGGCGTAGCTTCCGTCGGATTTTTTTGTTGTCCTGATCGTGGCATCGAAATCGAGCGGATAAAAATCGCCGGCGCTGTCATAGCCCATCTCGAATTTTTGTTGGCCGGTCGTCTGCGTGTACAGACGGCCATCTTTTTCGCTCAGCGTCATCTTCATGCCGGGCATCAAGTCGTATTCACCAACGACGGCTTTCAATAGATCGGCATCAGGCTTCACCACTTTTCTAGCCTTGCCGAGTGGCAGGCGACTATCCAGCAAGTGATTGCCAAGACTGCCCAAGCCGCCGACCGATGTCAGTGCCGTATCGCTGAGGATCACGACGCCGCGCTGCTTTTCCAGATCAAACAGGGTAAATGCGGAGAAACCGCCGGTACCGCCTTCATGCACATGCACTTGATGCGCATCGAGCGGTGCCAGCATCCAGTTCATGGCCATCTTGTTATTGGCATCGGTTTTTATTTGCGCCTGGGTCAACTTCAATGCGGGCGAGATGGTCGATTGTGTTTTCCCAAGCTCGGCCTGCACATAACTCACCATGTCATCCAGCGTGGCTCTCACACCGCCAACGCCTGCGGCATTGGTCTGGAAGGTCCATGCCGGCGTCGACTTCCCGTTCGGCGTATGGCCTTGCGCTGCCTTGATGCCTTCCGGTTTCTGGTTGATGTAGGCCGTGCCCATACCAGTCGGTGCGAACAATTTCGCACGCAGCAAGCTTTCAAAATCGGTATTGGCCCGTTTTGCAATCATGCTGGTCAGCAACATCATCGCGTAATTCGAATACTCGAACTGGCTGCCGGGAGCACGCTGCAATTTTGCACTGGTCAGCGTTTTCAGCAGCGCAGCTTCATCGACCTTGGCATATGGATTTTCCATATTGGGCACCGAGCCGAAATCCGGCACGACCGGCAAGCCGGACGTATGGGTGACCAGATGCTTGATCAGAATCGGCTTGCCTTCGAAGTCTGGAACGACGGCTCCTTCCGGCAGATAAGCCGTGATCGGATCTTCCAGCGAAGCCTTTCCTTGCAAAATGAGATCCGCAAGCAGGGCGGAGGTCATCGTCTTGGTGACGGAACCGATTTCAAAGGCCGTCTTCGGTGAAATACGATTCAGGTCTTTCGGATCGGCGCAGACATAGGCCCGGGAAACGGTTTCATCGATCACGGCAACGGCAAAACAGGCGCCGGTGCGATCACCCAATAAGCGCTGTTCGGTGATGCTTTTCAGTTCACCATCGGTCATTGCCGCCGCTTGCGCGGATGCCAGTGCGATCGCGACACCAAGAATATGTTTTGAATATTTCATGCCAAGTCTCCAGTTCAGGTGTACAAACCTTATCCGCAGACAGCACGACTGACAGGGCTTTGCGATGAATAGCCCGATTTGGCGGATAAACCGGTCAAAATCGTCGGGGCGCTACTTTTCCGGCAAGGAATAATCAAAACCGTAAAAATGCTTGCCATCGGTAACGGTGATGGTCATTGAACCGCTCAGCCCTTCCAGCTCCTCGGTGCCAGAATCCGGCACGACCGTCAGCACCAAGCTGGCTTCGCCGCGATTCATGGTGCCACTATGCTGCAACAGGAAACTGCCTTTACGGCCTTGCAGAGTGCCGACGACTTTTTCCATCGCCACATAGCCGCCGGAGCCCTTGACCGATGTCATGTGCGCCAGCATTTGGCCTTTGCTGTTCGCCTCGAGATCGCCGTGGAATTGCTTGTCGAGCAACATGCGACCGATGCTGGCCTCTTCATTCTCTGCCGCCGCTTGCGGGCTCATTTTTACGTCGAATAGTCCGCTGATGTGATGGGTCATTTTTGTCACCTGTTGAACAGTGTTGGAGATATCTTCGGTAGCACGAGTATTGCCGTTAATCAGCAGAAAGCTGAAAACAATCAGCAAGAAAGGCTTTTTCATGGCAATTCCTTTGCAGAACAGATTTCGATTGTCGGCCCCGCCTCCGGTCAAAGCAAGCCCGGCTGACAAATGTCATATGACATCACTGACGAAGCCCACTAACCGGCATCGGGTCGTTTCCGCACACTGCTCACACGGAGGAAACAACCCATGCGCGATTTACAAAATACCACGATGACATTGGCGAGGCTCGAGAACGTTAGCAAAAGTTACGGCAATGTGACTGCCCTGAACGGGCTCAACCTGTCGGTTAACGCCGGCGAAATATTGGCTCTACTCGGCCCGAACGGCGCCGGCAAGACGACGGCGGTGTCATTGCTGTTGAATTTGATCGAAGCCGATTCCGGCACGGTCAGCCTGTTCGATCAGGATCCGCAAGCACTGCCAGCGAGACAACGCATCGGCGTCATGCTGCAGAGCGCCGAGCTTCCCGAAACGCTGCGCGTATCGGAACTGATTCAATTAACCCAAAGCTACTACCCGTATCCACGCGACTTGAAAGAGCTCGCCGAGATGGCGGCCATCACGGATTTATTGCAACGCCCTTACGGAAAATTATCCGGCGGCCAGCAACGCCGCGTGCAATTTGCCATGGCGATTTGCGCCAAAGTCGACATCCTGTTTCTTGACGAACCCACCGTAGGCCTCGATATCGAAGCCCGCGAAGCCATGTGGGTGAGCTTGCGGAAACTGGTGGCCGAAGGCTGCTCGATCGTGCTGACCACGCATTACCTGGAAGAAGCCGAAGCATTGGCCAATCGCGTGATCGTGATTGCACAGGGTTCGGTCATCGCCGAAGGCAGTGTCGAATCGATTCGTTCGCGTGTCGCGATGCGCCGGATTCGCTGTGTCAGCCGTTTGAATATCACCGACATAAAACAATGGCCGCAAATCGACAGCGTTGGTCACGACGGTGAATACCTCACGATTCAAACCATGGATGTCGAATCGGTAACGCTTCGTTTACTGACCGAAGACAAGACCTTGCAACAACTTGAAATAAAACGCGCCGGTTTGGCCGAAGCATTCGTCGAATTGACCAGGGAGCAAGTGTAATGAATGTCGTATCGCCCGTTTCACACTACAGCACTTTCTCGGTTTACGTGACCGAGGCGCGACTGGAATTTATCCGCATGTTGCGCATGCCGATGTTTGCCCTGCCCGCGCTGGTTTTCCCGGCCATGTTCTATACCTTGTTCGGTGTATTGATGGGCAATGGCAAAGCAGAGATGAGCGCTTATTTACTGGCGACCTACTGCATCTTCGGCGTGATGGGTCCTGGCCTGTTTGGCTTTGGCGTCAGTGTCGCGATGGAAAAAGATCGTGGCTGGTTGAGATGGCGCCGTGCCGTGCCAGCCTTGCCGGGTGCGTACTTCGTTTCGAAGATGGTGATGGCCCTGATTTTTGCTTTCATCATTTTCATTGAGCTTGCGGTGTTGGCAGGCACCGTTGGTGGCGTAGATCTGGCTCCAACGCAATGGTTGCTGTTACTCGTGATCAGCTTGCTAAGCTCATTGCCATTCTGCGCCATGGGTTTGGTGATTGGCACGCTCGTCAATGGACAGGCCGCACCCGCCGTCGTGAACTTCATCTACCTGCCGATGGCATTCCTGTCCGGACTGTGGCTACCAATCAGCATGCTGCCGAAATTCCTCGGCAAGATAGCGCCGATCTGGCCTTCCTACCATGCATCGCAAATCGCACTGAAAGTGATCGGCAATGATCTCGGCGTCCCGCTTTGGCAACACATTGCATACCTGGTGGCATTTACCCTGGTCATGCTCTGGCTGGCCGTAACCTTCTGGTCACGCATGAAACTGAAGTAAGGAGCGGACGATGAAAATTTCAAGCAGTTGGCAATTGGCAATGGCATGTTCGTTGTTACTGGCAGCGGCGGGTTCGGCAGTTTGGCTGAATCCCGCCACGCAAAATGCCAAAACGAACATTTCCGCGAAAGAAGAAATAAAACAAGCTGAAAATTCTTTCGCAGTCACCAACGTTCGCGTTTTCGATGGCGAAAAAACCATCGGGAAAACCTCAGTGTTAGTTCGGGACGGCAAAATTGCCTCCATCGGCGAGAACATCAAGATTCCCAACAACATGCCTGTCTATGATGGCGCCGGCAAGACTTTGCTGCCCGGCCTGATTGATTCACACACGCATACCTACGGCGATGCGAGGAAAGACGCGTTGCGATTCGGCGTGACGACCGAAATGGACATGTTTACCGACTGGCATCAACTCAGTGCTGCAAAAAAACAGCGCGAAAGTTATGCACGAACCGATCTGGCCGACATGTGGTCTGCCGGAACTTTGGCTACTGTTCCCGGCGGCCATGGCACCGAGTACGGCATGCAAATTCCGACCCTGACGAAGCCCGAAGAAGCACCCGCATTTGTCAAAGCACGTATCGATGAAGGCTCGGATTACATCAAGATCGTCTTCGATGATGGCAGCGCTTATGGCCCAACGGTAAAAATAAAATCGCTGACGCCGGATGTCACGCAGGCATTGATCAAATCTGCACACGAACACGATAAAAAAGCGTTGATTCATATTGCCGCGTACCAGCAGGCAAAAACCATGCTCGATCAAGGCGCGGACGGCTTGGTGCACAGCTTTATCGACCGAGTGGCCGATGTAGAATTTATTGAGCAGGCAAAAAAACAAAACACCTTCATAGTGCCAACCTTGTCGGTTACCGGCAGTCTGGCGGGTGCGGATGAAGGCAAGAAACTCGCCGACGATGCAGACCTGCGGGAGTATCTGACTCTAACGCAAAGCAATGCGCTGAAAGCCAGCTTCCCGCCGCAATGGCAAAATCCGAAAGTGCTGGACAATGCATTGGCGAGCGTGAAGCTTTTCCACGATGCCGGCATTCCTTTATTGGCCGGTACCGATGCGGGTAATCCCAGTACTGCGCATGGCGTGAGCTTGCATGGCGAACTGGCGCTCTTGGTCAGGGCTGGCCTGTCACCGGCGGAAGCATTGAATGCAGCGACTACCCTGCCCGCCAAAATATTCGGCTTGCATGATCGCGGACGCATTGCGGTCGGCATGCGTGCGGATTTGATTCTGGTGAACGGCGACCCGACAAAAAATATTGCCGAGACTCGCGATATCGAATTTATCTGGAAGAACGGTTATCGGCTTGAGCGCAACAAGGTCGGCACTGCGGTTGCAGAGGCCACAGCATTCCCTACCGACACACTAGTCAGCGATTTCGAACAGGGATCCATCACCAGCCACTACGGCAAAGGCTGGACGATAACGACGGACAAACAAATGGGCGGCGAATCCGAAGCGAGCATCAAATTGATCGCGGACGGTGCCAACCTGAGTAAAGGTGCAATGGAAATCAGCGGCCGGATCAAAGCCGGGTTCGCCTATCCGTGGGCAGGTGCATTTTTTGCACCGGGTGCCAAAGCCATGGCGCCAGTCAATTATTCGAAGGCGAAAGAACTTGTGTTCTGGGTGAAGGGCGACGGACGAAAATACAGCGTCATGACATTCTCCACGACGCAAGGCGGCATTCCGCCAAGCCAGAGCTTTACCGCCGGGCAGGAATGGCAGCAGGTTCGACTATCGTTGAATGGCTTTGCCGGACTAGAATTGTCGCAAGTCACGGGTTTCTCGTTCAATGCAAGCGCGCCGGAAGGCGACTTCCGATTCGTGATCGACGATGTCGAAATCAAATAACCGCATTCAGGAAAAAACGATGGCTTTGCTCGAAGACAAAACGCAATCGCAAGGCCATCGTGTAAAACCCGAGCTGAATTTGTATGCCGATAAATACAAATACATGCCCTATATCAATCTTGTGTATTTGATCTTTCTTTTCATGCCGATGTTTTTCAGCCCGAAATGGAATGCGACCCAAACCATCGTCACGCTTGCCAGCATCGCGGTTTTTCTGCCGTTGCATTTCGCAACCTTCATGAACAATGGCCGCAATGTTGGCTTCACTGCCACGGCCATGCTGGCGCTTTGTTTTGTCGTCATGCCCTACAACTATGGCGCCAATACCTACCTGATTTATGGCGTTATTTCGGCGGCGCATGTGTTCAAGGCACGCAATGCGATGATCTTTCTGGTGGCTGCTTTGATATTGATGGCCATTCAAACTTATTGGCTGAAATATCCGCTGGTTTTTTACGCCGGCACCGCGATCATGTCCTGCATGCTCGTGTTCTATACGCTTTACAACAACAGCATCGAGCGCAGCAACCAGAGCCTGAAACTGAGCCAACAGGAAGTGCAGCGTCTGGCACAAAGTGCCGAGCGTGAACGTATCGGCCGAGACCTGCATGATGTACTCGGCCATACCCTGTCCTTGATCGTGATGAAAAGCGAACTGGCGAGCCGCTTGCACGAACGAGATCCGGATGCCGCCATCGTCCAGATCCGCGAAGTGGAAAAAGTGGCGCGCGATGCACTAGGGCAAATCCGGGTTGCCGTTGCGGGAATCCGTCTCGCAGGACTCGAAGCTGAACTGGCAAATGCCCGCCTGTCGTTGTTGTCGGCGGATATCCAATTGCATTACCAACTGGCGCCGGTCGAACTGTCTACCGAAGTGGAAACCGTATTGGCACTGGCGGTACGCGAGGCGACCACAAACATCATTCGCCACTCGAATGCGCGCCAGGTGGAAATCGAATTGGTTAAAAACAAAAACATCTTGCAACTGCAAATTTCCGACGACGGCAAGAACACTCTCGTTACACCGGGGCATGGCTTGAGCGGCATGCGCGAAAGGCTGGAATTACTGGGCGGAAAACTGGAAATTGATACCGGACCCCATGGTGGCGTACGCCTGAGTCTTAGCTGCCCCATTCTTGAAAACAAAGCATCCGGCGATGTGATTACCGGTCTAGTCACGCGCAACGGCGAATGATAACGTTCAAGTATGCTTATCCAATTCCGTGCTGAAAAATGATTCGTATTGTTCTTGCAGAAGATCAGGCCATGGTGCGCGGCGCACTAGTGGCATTGCTGAAACTCGAACCCGACTTTGACATCGTTGCCGATGCGGCGGACGGCGAGCTTGCCTGGGATCTGGTGAAATTGCACAAGCCTGACCTGGTAGTGTCGGATATCGAAATGCCGAAACTCACCGGCCTCGAACTCGCGCAACGCGTTCATGATGATGCAGGCGATACCCGCGTGGTGATTGTGACGACTTTCGCACGCGCCGGCTATCTGCGTCGTGCACTCGATGCCGGCGTGCGTGGCTATCTTTTGAAAGACTCGCCATCGGCACAATTGGCCGATGCGCTAAGGCAAGTGCATCGTGGCGGTCGCGTGATCGATCCGCAACTCGCGATGGCGGCATGGACCGAACAGGATCCGCTGACCGATCGCGAACGACAGGTTTTGCGTTTGGCCGGTGAAGGCAGCAGCTCTGCCGAAATCGCCTCGCAACTTTCTTTGTCGCAAGGAACGGTGCGAAATTATCTATCCGAGATCATCAGCAAACTCGGCGTATCGAATCGTATTGAAGCCTATCGTCTTGCAAGACAGCAAGGCTGGCTGTAGGAGGCCGCTTGCGGGCGACTCCCGGGCAATTGGTCGGGCCCAAGGGCCCTCCTACGAGAGCAATTCATTCAACACTTTTGAATAATTCGCGACAATGCTTTCTCTTGCGGAATGCCGGCCGTCGCTTACGACCTGCGTGTTCGCAACAAAGACATTCTTGATCAAGAATCGGTTGCCGCCAAATACCAGTCGATCATAAAGCGTGGCTTCGTTCACGCCAGCCATTGCCGCCGCATCGGCATCGAGAACAAGATAATCGTCCGAACAATCCTGCTGCGTCGAAACACGGCCATCACGCACCGCTTTCTGCCATAAAAATTCACCGACACTGGTTTGATCCGAAGTCACCGCGATGTTGCGTTGCTGATGCAGCAGACGTTGGCCGTATTCGAGCCAGCGCAATTCTTCGACCGGCGATATAGAGGTATTGGAATCCGAACCAATGCCGAATGCACCGCCGGCAGCGATAAAATCCCGAAGCCGGAAAAAGCCGTCGCCAAGATTCGCTTCGGTCGTGGTGCAAATTGCGATAATCGCCTTTGATTTTGCAATCGATGCGAGTTCCGATTCATCAAGATGCGTGGCATGCACCAGGGTCCAATCCTGATTGACCTCGACATTGTCCATCAACCATTCGACCGGTCTTGCATTGCGTGTCGTGATGCAATCGTTTACTTCGGCTATTTGTTCGGAAATATGGATATGAATGGGGAGTCGGCCTGAAAGCCCCGCCAGTACTTCATGGATGGCTTTTTCCGGAACGGCACGCAAGCTATGCAAGGCGATGCCAATTTTCAACTTGTCGTTTTCCTGCGCCTGCAATTTCGCAATCAGGACAAGAAAATTTTCGACCGAATGACTGAAGCGTTTCTGCTGGTCGTTCAATGCACGGCCATCAAAACCGCCCGTCATGTAAAGCACAGGCAACAGGGTCAAACGGATACCGGTATCCTGCGCTGCCTGGATAAGCGCCTGCGACATCGCTGCACTATTTTCATAAGGCAGGCCATTAGGCTGATGATGCAGATAATGGAATTCGCAAACCGAGGTATAGCCGGCTTCCAGCATTTCGACATAGAGCTGGGCGGCAATCGCGTGCAATTGTTCTGGCGTGATGCGAGATGCGAAGCGATACATCAGTTCGCGCCAGGTCCAGAAGCTGTCGTTTGGATTGGTTTGTCTTTCGGTCAAACCCGCCATCGCCCGCTGGAATGCATGCGAATGCAGATTGGGCATGCCGGCGATTTTCAGTATTTTACTCATGCCGACATTCTAACCTCAGGCTACAATATTGCCATGAGTGCATTGTCCGGAATCAAAGTGCTGGAACTGGCCCGTGTATTGGCCGGCCCCTGGTGTGGCATGACGCTGGCGGATCTCGGTGCCGATGTGATCAAGGTCGAGCCGCCCACTGGTGACGACACCCGCGGGTGGGGCCCGCCCTTTCGCGATGGATTGTCGGCCTACTTCGCCTGCTGCAATCGTAACAAGCGTTCGATTGCGCTGGATCTGCGATTCCCGGAATCACGGCCTGTTATCGAAGCACTGATAAAACAAAGCGATATCCTGATTGAAAATTACCGCACCGGCGGCGCCGAAAGCCTCGGTGTAGATTACGCCACCGCAAAAAAAATCAATCCGGGAATTATTTACTGCTCGATTTCCGGTTATGGCCGCACCGGGCCCGACGTCTATAAACCTGGCTATGATTTTGCGATCCAGGCCGAAGCCGGTTTGATGTCGATTACCGGACCCGTCGATGATTTACCCTATCGCACCGGCACGGCAATCACCGATATTGCCTCGGGACAAAATGCCACGATGGCCATCCTCGCCGCCTTGATTCACCGCATGAAAACCGGCGAAGGCCAATCGATTGAAATTTCATTATTCGAAACGCAACTGCAATTGCTGGCAAATTCTGCCAGTGGCGTTTTGTTCAGTGGCAAGGAAGCGAAACGCCTCGGCAATCAACATCCGAACATCGTGCCTTATCAGGTTTTCGCTGCAAGCGATGGTCATTTCGTACTGGCCGTTGCCAGCGAAAGCCTCTGGCGTGATTGTTGTGCGGCACTGGAAAAACCCGAGCTTCTGCAAGATGCCCGTTATATCGACAACGCCGCCCGTGTCGTCAATCGGGAAACACTGATTGCCGAACTGCAAACACTTTTCGAATCACGAACCTTATCGCATTGGCAAACCCTGTTCGAAAAAGCCGGCATTCCGATTGCGCCGATCAATTCGGTCAAGCAGGCCATCGAACATCCGGTCACCGTTGGCGCGAAATATGAAAATCGAGATCGCTAATGTCAGCATGATCGGCAGTCCCTTGAAACTCGGGCTAACCCCGGTGGACTACCGGCTGCCGCCGCCAAAACTCGATGCCGATCGCGATATGATTCTGGATGAACTGCGCCAACAAGGATTGATCACATGATTTCCAATAGCGGAATGATCATCAACGCCAGATTGGCCACGATGCGCAACAACATGGGTGCTTATGGTGCGATTGAACGCGCAGCCATCGCCTGGAAAGACGGCATCATTACCTATGCCGGTCCGATGTCGGACATGCCGGTACAAGTCGACATTCCCGCGCACCACGTCGAAGATGCGCACAATCGCTGGATTAGTCCTGCATTGATTGATTGCCATACGCATCTTGTATTTGCGGGTGATCGCGCGGTGGAATTCGAACGCCGCTTGCAAGGCGTGAGTTACGAACAGATTGCACGCGAAGGTGGCGGCATTATCTCGACCGTAAAACAAACCCGCGACGCCAGCGAAGCTGAACTTTTCGCGCAGTCATTGCCGCGTTTGCAGAACCTGATTCACGAGGGCGTTGCGACGCTGGAAATAAAATCCGGTTACGGTCTGACCTTCGAATCCGAACGCAAAATGCTGCGCGTTGCCAGACATCTTGGCGAGCATACCGGCATCACGATCAAGACTACTTTTCTTGGCGCCCATGCCTTGCCGCCGGAGTTTGCCGGGCGCAGCGATGATTACATCGTCACTGTCTGCGACTGGATGCAGCGTTTACACGAAGAACAACTGATTGATGCCGTCGATGCCTTTTGCGAAAACATAGCGTTCACCGTCGAGCAAACACGGCGCGTTTTCGAATGCGCGAAAAATCTCGGCTTGCCGGTCAAACTGCACGCCGATCAATTCAGCGACATGAAAGCTGCCGCGCTGGCTGCCGAGTTTTGCGGCTTGTCGGCCGATCATCTGGAATACACCGACGAGGCCGCTGTCATTGCGATGAAGCAGGCGAATACGGTTGCGGTCTTGTTACCCGGATCGTTCCATTGCCTGCGGGAAACAAAACTGCCGCCGATCGATCTGTTTCGCAAACATGGTGTCGCGGTGGCGGTTTCCACCGATTTGAATCCCGGCACTTCGCCTTTGCAGTCCATGCATTTGGCGATGTCTTTGGCCTGCACCCACTTCAAGCTCACGCCGGAAGAAGCATTGCTCGGCGCCACGGTTCATGCGGCATCGGCACTGGGATTGAAAGATCGCGGCCAGTTGGCTGTCGGTCAACGCGCGGATTTCGTGCAGTGGAGTTTCAAACATCCGGCGGAATTGAGTTACTGGCTGGGCGGGAATCCGATACACAGTATTCATATGGGTTAAGAGTCACCACAATCGCCGCAAGTCACAAAGCTTTTTTACACTCATTCGGGCCTCACGGCCCTCCCACAAAAAAGCCCCGCATGGCGGGGCTTTTTTCGAAATATTGAAAATTACTTGGCAGCCGCTTTTTTCGCAGGTGCTTTTTTAGCTGGAGCAGCAGCGGCTTTTGGCGCGGCAACCGCTTTACCAACGACCGTTTTGCTTTCGGTCGGACGGCTTACGCCGTAGCTGGAGATATTACGTTTGCCTTTCGCGGTGCGACGATCGCCCTTACCCATGATGCTTTCCTTAGTGATTGGTTCTACAAATAGGTGCGTATCCTAGCATTTTACCGGCTAGTGACCAAGTTATTAATGATGATGGCAGCCCGCATCATGCACGTGACCATGGGTCAGGCGAAGATTAATGAGGTGGGCAACCGCGATCAGGGTGCCGCCAATCGTCATCACGACAGCGTGAGGCACGACGGAATGATGCACATTTGGAATCAACACACCCGACCATACGGCGATCAAACCGGGCACCAGGAAGGCCAAGGCGCGGTAAACCCGGTGCTTTCGATAGCCTTGCCACAGACTGGTTATCGCCAAGACAGTCGCGAACATGACAAACCCCCACTCCAGGCTGGTCGAGGCCAGGGCACTGATACCCAGTGCCGGCAAAGCTGCGATCACCATCGGCAACAGCGCGCAGTGAATCGCACACAGCATGGCACCCACGCTACCGACCGAGTCGGCGATGCGCGTGAATGTCCAAGGTTTTGAGGGAGGTATTGCAGCCATTTTGCCGGGACGCCTATTCATCTAGTGTAATAATATAACACAGGATTCCGCCTAACTCTGTTTGCCAACTTCAATATGGGCTGGATGTGAACGCCTGACTGCGGGTATCCATTGGGCTAGCAACGCACAAGCCGCGAGAGTCCAGACAATCAAGGCCCCGCTGGGGAGATCAAGCACTGCCGACAAGACCAGCCCCGAAGCATAGCCCAGTGCACCGATGACATAAGCGGCAAACAGACGCCCTTTTCCGGTCATTCGTGCGGTCGCCAGTGCCGGCACGATCAAACTGGCGAATACCAGATAGACACCGACCAATTGCACCGAGACGGTAATCGCCAACGCAAACAAGGCGTAAAAAAACAAACCGGTCAAACGATCCCTGCGCAACCACAGGAATACCAATAACACCGCCGAAAGAATCGCGGCAGGAATGAGCTGGGCAAAACTGACCCAAAGAATCTGCCCGACCAATAGATCCTTCAAGTTTTCGCCGCCCTGCGGATTATTCGCAAGCAATAGCAAACTACCGGTCGCCGCCAGCACGAATAAAGTACCGATCAAGGGCTCCTGATATTCAGGCCAGCGTTTATCGGTCCAGCTCAATAAACCGGCACCCGCCAATGCTGCTGCCGCAGCTGCAATCTGTACGCCGAAACTTTGCTCATCGACTCCGCAAAAATGCGCGAGGATCACGCCGAGTGCCGCGATTTGTGCGATGGCAAGGTCAATAAAAATAATCCCGCGCGACAATACCTGCTTGCCAAGTGGTACGTGGGTTGCCAGCACGATTAAACCGGCCAGACAGGCCGGACCAAGAATGCTCGCGTCGAGGCCATCCCAATTCAATGCAAGACTCATTTCGTCACACTCAATAATTTATCGATAGTGGAATCGAACAGGCCAAAAAGATCTTTCGATTGCGCATCTCCGCCAACCGTGAGGGGAAGCACCACGGCGGGTACGCCGGTACGTTCGGATAACCACTGGCTGGATTTTGGGTCTTGATAGGCGGCGCGAACGATGGCGAGTGTATTGCCGCTTTTTGCCGTGCCAATCAGGCTTGCCAAGTGCGCACTGGTTGGCGGCACGCCAGGCTTCGGTTCAAGTGCGCCAATGCGCTCAAGTGACAACCAATGTTCAAGATAGACCCAGCTGCCATGCTGGACAATGATTTTGCGCCCCTTCAGCGACGCCGCTTTGGCTTCCCAGCGTTTGATCGCAGTCGACCAGCGTGCACTGAAATCCGCCAGTCGTTTTTGATAGACCGCCGTATTTTCGGCATCAAGTTGCACCAGTCGGGCATCGAGTGCCTTGGCAATCGTCAGCACGCGATATGGGTCCATCTGGAAATGTGGATTGCCTTGCGGGTGCACGTCGCCTGCGGCGCGATCAAGTTGTGTCGGTTTTTCCAGCGTCGTGATCGCACTGGCGGCCATGAAATTGCCCGGGCCGGAAATCACTTTTGGATTGGAAGCCTGGCGAAGCAATTGCGGCAGCCAGCCGACCTCAAGATCAGCACCGGTGCATACCACCAGATCGGCACGTCGTACCTTTGCAATCAGGCTCGGCTTGGCTTCGATCTGGTGAACATCCTGCAATGCGGAAGTGGCAACATCCACCGTAATCTTGTCGCCGGCCAATTCCTGCAACAGGGAACCCCACTCGGGTTCGCAGGCAAAGACCTTCAGACTCGCGTGTGCCGGTGCCGACATGGCGACTGCCAAAACCAATGCTGCTGAAAAATACTTTTTCATTCTGGATCCTTAGAATTTGTGGGCGCCATGTGCGCCGAGTGACATCTGGTATTGCAGCGTCAACGCATTATCGGTATCGGCCGGATTTGATGCGTCACGGCTGTATTGCAGACGCAAAAGACTGAATTCGCTATTGAGCCAGGTGAGCATCACGCTGTTGCGGCTCGGATCGAAATTGCTGGCATACGGGCCATTTTCGTCCGCGAATAATTTGTCGTAACGATAACCGGCTTCCCAGTTGCGATTGATGCGATAAACGCCTTCGAAATACGCGCCATGACGCACGCCGTTCCATGCCTGATCGAATAATGGATTTATCGGGTCCACATATTGTCCGTCTCGATCATCCAGGAAATATTCGCTTCGCAAAGTAATACCGCCATCCTTGAAATTGCCCTGCGGCGCCCACTTCCAGGTGAAGTCGGCAACATAGAGCGTGTTATCACCGACAAAACCGTCTTCGCTGCCAGCCGTACTCGATTTCAGCATGGACACACCTGCCAGCCAGGAATTTTCATCCCCCACATCACCGCCCGCATGTGCAAACAACGTATGTACGCCTGTGCCGCTATTTCCTGCACCGCCGGAGGGATAACTATTGCCGGCAAAAACCTCGGCACCGAATTCCAGGAACAGATCGGTAGGGGCTACCCAGCGTAATTGCACGCCGTCATCGCCGTATTGATTGCCAAGGAAGGCCTGATAAGGCAACGGGCGATCAAAGAATTTATCGGTATGTGCATGGTGACTATTCAGATAGCCGATATTCGAAAAGAAACGACCCGCGCGCAGGGTGAAACCGTTCTGCAGCGCTGTGGTTTCAATGAAAGCTTCTTCGACGCCAAGTTCATCCTGACCGCCGTCGCTGCCAACGGCCAGCGTCAACTGACCGAAGAATTTCTCGTCGATATTGGTAGCAAAGGAAATTTCACTTTCACCCAGAGAAATCCCTTTCGCGCTTGGAGCACCTTCACCGACCAAGGGGAAGCCATTACGGAAATAACTGTCAGGATCGACCGAATGGCTTGAATAACTGCCGTTGAGAATGATGCTGATCGCGGGATTGAAGGCATTGGCATTGCTCTCCGCCTGACTTGGCGCCGGCGTTGTTTCCGCAGCTGCTATTTCAGCAGGTTGGGCGGCTTTCAATTCCTCGATTTCTGCTTTGGTTGCCTGCAATGCCGCCATCGCATCGGCAGCTTGCTGACGCATGGCTTCGGCATTGGCTTCGAGACTTTTGATGCGCGCTTCGAGGGCTTTTATTTGATCTTGCGATGCTTCTGCGGCAAATACGGGTGAAGTCGTTGCCGACAGAATGCCTAATAGCAATAAAGACTTTCTCATTGACGAATTCCAAAAGCTGAACAGATCGGAATGGCAATGTTATATTATTACAATAAAGACGCATAGGCCGGAAGTCACGGTTATCACTATTGAAAATGAAGTATTTGGTTAATGATGCTGGCAATAGAGACAGGAAGCAGGTCTTGTTCGACCTTGAATGGCCAGTAGCTGCCTAAAGCTCCTTTTCGATACGCGAATGCGAATAAAACAAAAAAGGCCCGGAAAAATCCGGGCCTTTTCGTATAACTTTTAACGGTCAACTCAAGGCGTCACTGTCAATGACAATGGCACTGCAAGACTTGGAGTTACTGGGTCATTGCTTTGCACACAGACCTTACCGCTATATGCGCCTGGTGCCAGGCCGGTGGTATTAATCGAGGTCAAGGCCGAACGGCTGGTACCACGTGACAGGGTGCCCGTCGTCGCGTAGGTACCAGCGATCCATGGGGCACCACAAGGGACATTGCCAATAACACGCATCGACAGACCCGGGAATGAAGCGTTTGCAGCCCAGGAACCAGTATTGGTGGTCGAGACCGTTATCGAGGCGAAACCGGCATTACCACTGGGCGTATTTGAACCGTAGTGCGCCCAACGATTGGCGAAAGTGCCTCGCGTATTGGCCACTAACCAGTAACGACCTGGCGGCAGAGTCACGTTTTGTCCGGCGGCAACCAGATTCAGGCTGATTGAAGCAGTCGCACCGCTGACTGTTGTGACACCTGTGCCGATCGGAGTGGTGGTATAGGTCCAAAGGGCAGCAGCAGCTGCACTTTGCGGGTTACCTGCAGGCAGTCCACCAGCATCCGGATAAATACTCCACGTCAAATTGGTCGCAGCACCCGGGAAGGCGGCACCACTTACGACAAAGCCCTGGGTCAATATCGACGTTATCTGCGTAGATTCAGTCAAAACGAAATCATCGGCAGAATATTGGGCGTTGCTACCGGCGGTTCCTGGATCGGTGTAGGTAACGCTGCGGAAGCCGCTGGCAACACCCGTACTATCAGCGTTTGTGATGATGCCTGAGGCCGTACCCGAATTGAGGAAGGTGTAATTCAGGGCAGAACCACCGGTATTGCCGATAGTGAACGAGACCGAACCTGCCGAGTTCGTCGGGACTACCGACGACATGCTGGCCGGCATCGATATCGACGGCGGTTGCACCGCAATAGCTACCGGCAAACGCAATACCGGTGCGGTACCCGTTGCAGGCGTCAACACCACGTTACCGAAAGTGAAGTTACCGTTTGGCAACAAGCTGTATGCGTACAGGTTGATTTTCAGAGTCAGCGAACCATTGCCCGGCACGGTGACAATTGGCGTGACCGAGCCGCTAACGCCCTGCAACTGCACGCGCCAGCTGGTTGCGATGGCACCCGTGTTGCGGAACGTACGATAGAACGTGCAGGTCGCAAAGCAGCTGCGATCAATCAGGTTGGCCTGATTAAGTGTCCGTGGATCGCCACCTGTACCGGGATTGGCGGCCAGATAATTGGCATAGGTTTCATTCATTACCAGACCGCTGTTGATTGCACGGTCCACCCTGATGCGACCACTACCGCGCGCGAATGGATTGGCCAACGTCACCGAGTCCTCGGTGTAAACCAGTTGCTCTGCCGTCAAGGCCAGGGCCGACTTGATTTCCGGAACGGTCCAGCTTGGACGAGCCTGACGCATCAAAGCAGAAGCACCCGCCTGATGCGGCGATGCCATCGATGTTCCGTTATAGAGATCAACGGCATTTTCCGAACCAGTCAATGTGGTTCCGGATATGGCGGCAAGAACGCTGACGCCGGGTGCAGTCACGTCGGGTTTCAACAAGTTGTAAGTGCCGGCAGGACCACGCGAACTGAATGAGCCCAGTACATCGGGGATATTCGGTAACGGAATCGCCGGGAAGGTGATTTGAGCCGTCGAAGTGGTCGGATTGGCTTGACCAAAATCACGCAATGCATCGCCTTCTGCCTGGGTAACGCTGAACACGGGAATCGTGGTACCAGGTACCGAAGGCAGGATCACGCCAGCGGCATTGTTGGCGATCACAACCGCAACGGCGCCTGCCGCAGAAGCATTGTTTGTTTTGATGCTGAAGCTGCAAGTGCCACGACGGATGACAGCAATCGCGCCGGCAAATGTATTGGCCGGATAAGCTGCACAACCATCACTGGCTGTATTGATACCCGAGCTGATCAAGAGCGGTGTCGTACCGGGAATGGTCGCACCGAAAGTGACACCACCAGTACCCTGACTAACCAACACTGGCGCCAGATTGGCCGGAACCGGAGCCGGGCCAGTAACTGCCATGGCGATCGAGAAACCACCGCGACCATGTTGCGCGGCCGCTGTCGAGCTTACCCATGGTTCGTTATGGCCGAGGGTGTTGGCAGCCGGACCACTGTTACCAGCAGAGGCAGCCACATAGATACCGGAATTCACTGCGCCAAGAAATGCCAGCGAGACTGCATCAGTCCAGGGATCTGCACCGCCACCGATCGAATAGTTGATGGAATCGACCACGCCATCGGCAATTGCCTGATTAACGGCGGCGACCGAAGAGGTATTCGGGCACAGACCCTGCCCCGTCGATGTATTGGTGTAGCAAACGTCGTAAGCAATGATGTTGGCATGCGGTGCAACGCCGGAAATACGAATGGTATTACCGCTGTACAAGGCATCACGAACGTTACCGGCCGTGGTCGAAGCGGTATGGCTGCCGTGACCGTTGGTATCACCAAAGCCTGGCTCTTCACGAATATTCGCCAGACCACATTGGTTGCCTGGTGCGCCGCAGACAAAATCATAACCGCCGATCAATTTGTCATTACAACGACCGTCGTCTACACCACCAGGCAGGCAAGTACCGAGATAATTGCCGGCACCGAGCGGATTCACATGGGCATAGCCATCAACCGGACCAACTCCGGAAAACGAAGGGCTTCCGAAATTGATACCCGAGTCGATGATACCGACTACGGTGTTTTCGCCACGATACTGGGCTGGGGCACCTGGGTTGGTTCCATCCCATACTGCAGAGGCACCGATCAGTTGCGGACCGGTATCGGTATCGAGTTCAACTTCATGATATGGCTCGATCAACATCACTTCCGACATTTTCTCGAGCAGAGCCGCTTCCTCGCGGGTCACGTCGATGATTTCGCCGTTGACGGCATGTTGCATCCTGCGACGAATACCAAAAGTACGCCCGATCACGCCAGACATTTTTTGTTCCAGGCTGCTCTGTTGTGATTGCAAATAGCCAACGTAATTGCGCGCTTCCGCACTCTTTACGTCAAGACGCATTTTGCCAGTCAGCGACAAGCGCTTGGATGGCATCGGCAATGCACTCTTGCCACCTTTGTAGGAGGCCAGCGCGTCTTCCTTGAAAATAACGATGAAAGTACCGCCATTGTCGGCCAAGCCGATCTTGCCGCCCTTGTTCGATACATAACCGTTGCCCTCGTTGAAGGCTTCGGAATACTCGTAGTGCGGCCTGTTGAAACTGTTGCCGCCCAGACCATTTGCCTGAACCGCATTTTCTCTGGCTCCACTCATCTCGCTTGCGCCGATTGGGCGCTTGTTACCGCTATTCAGGAATTGATACGAGGCCGCACTCGCGACCGCGATCAAAGCAAAAAGCCCGAGCATTCCGCCCCATTTTTTTAGGTGCAACATGATTATGACCGCCCTTTGAAATAATAAATTAATGCGAGAAATCATCAATGGCGTATCTCGCAACCCTGTTTGCTCCGCCAATTCATGGATACATTTTTATCCATGAAAGCGAACCTGAGGCTGTCACTGTCCGAGTTTCCCATTCCCCAAACCAAGCATGCCCCCCCCGCTAGGCAGTCTACTGTTTTTTCAGCCAGCCACAAGCAGCACAGCTTGCTTCATGATGGTGAAGAAGTGCTTGCGGATATGCCTCGACAGCACGCCGGCAAAATCAAATGTAAAAAGTTGTGACAGACCTATTCGATGCTGCGCTGCAATAAAGCGTGAAAATTGAAAAACTGATGCCGGGCGACTGGATAGCTTCGATGAATCAGTCAAAACCCTGGCGATACATGCATGGACTATCGGTTGCAGTCCGCACAAACACCGTGCACTTCGAGGATTTGTGCACGCGTTGTGAAGCCGATCGATTTCGCCTGGGTTTCGAGCATGGCGGAGACGCCATCGTCTTCCATTTCAACTGCGTTTTGGCATTTGTCGCAGATCAGGAACGGAACCGAATGCTCCACTTGCGGATGATGGCAACTGACGAAAGCATTGATCGATGCCAATCTGTGAATAAAACCCTGCTCGAGTAAAAAATCGAGTGCGCGATAGACCGTGGGTGGTGCGGCATTGCCCTTTTCGGTTTTCATCTTGTCGAGTAAATCATAAGCCTTGATCGGCTTGGTCTCGGCCGCGATCAAAGCCAGAGCCTGCGCACGCAGTGGCGTCAAACGCAAACCCCGCTCTTCACAGGCTTGTTCAACCGCTTTCACGAATCCGCCGGCATCATGTACGTGATGCAGCGGATCGGTGCAGGGGTGATCGTGGGAGTCTGTCTGTTTTTCCATGGTGTCAGCTTACGCCTTGATGCCTGTATCAGGCCAGTCTCGACAGCATTTCCAAAGCCGCATCAATACGCTTCAAAGCCTCATCACGACCGGCCAGATAAACGGTATGGTCGATGGAAGGCGACTGCTGAGAACCCGTGATTGCAACACGCAAAGCCGGGCCGATTTTACCCAGGCCGACACCGAGCTTTTCACCAGTGGTCTGCATGGCAGCATGAATTGCGGCCGGGCTCCATTCACTCAAACCCGCCAACTCGGCGCGTACGGTCTGCAATGGCAATACTGCAGCAGGCACGAATTGTTTTGTGACAGCGGCTTCATCGTAATGTGTCAATGGCTGATACCAGACGGCAGCGCGTTCCGCCATTTCCTTCAATGTATCAACACGATCACGCAACGCAATCACGACATCGGCAAGCGCCGGCCCCTTCGACAGGTCATAACCCGCCTTGTCCATATGCCATTGCAAATGTTTCGCAACTGCTTCCGGTGCATCCGTTTTCAGATAATGCGAATTGATCCAGTTGAGCTTGGTCGGATCAAGACGCGATGCTTTCGAATTCACGTCCTCGATTTTGAACAGTTCAATCATTTCCGGAATGCTGAAAATTTCCTGGTCACCATGCGACCAGCCCAAACGCACCAGATAATTCAGCAAGGCATGCGGCAAATATCCGTCGTCGCGATATTGCATGACATTGGCGGCGTTGTGACGTTTCGACAATTTCGCGCCTTCCGGATCGAGGATCATCGGCATATGGGCGAAATAAGGGACGGTCACGCCGAGTGCCTGATAGATATTGATCTGGCGCGGCGTATTGTTGACATGATCATCGCCACGGATGACGTCGGTAATATTCATGTCGAGATCGTCAACGACGACGGCAAAGTTATAGGTCGGATATCCGTCAGAACGGAAAATCACCAGATCATCCAGTTCATCATTGCTGAATTCGATGCGACCCTTTATCTTGTCTTCCCAGACGACGCTGCCACCGATCGGATTCTTGAAACGGATGACGCGATTCGGGTCATCTTTATGCGGTGCGTTCAATTCACGATAATGACCGTTGTAGCGCGGCTTTTCGTTTTTTGCCATCGCCGTTTCGCGCATGGCTTCAAGCTCTTCCTTTGTTTCGTAAGCGTAATAGGCCTTGCCAGCGGCAACCAACTGTTCGGCGACTTCTTTATATCGGGCCAGACGATGCGTTTGGTATATCGGGCCTTCGTCGTAATTCAGACCAAGCCATTGCATTGCATCGAGGATGCCCTGCACAGCGGCATCGGTAGAACGCTCCTGATCGGTATCTTCCACTCGCAAGATGAACGCGCCGGCCTGGTGACGGGCTTCCAACCAGCAATACAGTGCGGTACGAGCGCCGCCGATATGCAAGAAACCGGTAGGACTGGGGGCAAAGCGGGTGCGACAGCTCATAAAGTGGTCTCGATATTCAATGCCGCCATTTTAGCAGCCCACAGCCTCTATTCAGCTAATTTCTAGTCGTGGCCGTGATTGCGCACTATCATTGCTCACCCCCCAGGAGTTCACGATGTTCGCCCGAATCTGCTTTTTTTGTCTTGCCCTGCTCGCCACACCGGTTTTTTCGCAAAGTCTCGCACTACCCTCCGGCAACAACCCGAAAAATCCCAGAGTAGTGATCGACACCAATCACGGAAAAATCGTGCTGGAATTATTCGCCGACAAGGCACCCGCAACAGTCGGAAATTTCCTGTCATACGTCCAGTCTGGGCACTATGACAACACCATCATCCATCGCGTCGCCAAGGATTTCCTTATTCAGGGCGGCGCCTACAACATAAATCTGGGAAAGAAGCCCCAGCACAATGCCATCCCGCTGGAGAAAACGACGGGCTTGAAAAACCTTCGCGGCACGATCTCTGCAGCACGCAAATTGTCCGATGCCAATTCCGCTACATCGGAATTTTTCATCAATCTGGTCGATAACCCGCAACTGGATTTCCAGTCGGCCAACAGCCCGCTCAACCAGGGCTTCGTGGTATTCGGCCAAATCGTGGATGGCATCACGGTAATCGATAAAATCCGTAAAGTTGCCACCACCGGAAAAAACGGATTTCCGGAATTGCCGGTCTCGCCCGTTGTCATTCGTTCCATATCCAGAGTAAGCGAATAGACATGGGAACGCTTTTTATCTCCGACCTGCATCTGGATGAAAGTCGTCCCGAGATTACCGGCTTGTTTCTCGATTTCCTGCAAAACGATGCCGTCAAGGCAGAGGCGCTTTATATTCTCGGCGATCTATTCGAAGCCTGGGTCGGCGACGACGACAACGCCGAATTGGGGATCAAGGTAGCGAACGCTTTGCGCGAACTCGGCCATCAGGGTGTGCCCGTTTTCTTCATGCGCGGCAACCGTGATTTCCTGGTCGGCCCAGGGTTTGCACAACGGGCCGGGCTTCAAATACTTCCCGACCCCTGCGTTCTCGAGCTGTATGGCAAACCTACGCTGCTGATGCATGGCGATTTGTTGTGCACCGACGATGCTGCCTATCAGGCGTTTCGTGCCCAGGTTCGCAGCGAAGCCTGGCAAATGCAATTCCTGTCGCAACCATTGGCCGCTCGCCTGGCCTTTGCGGAGCAAGCCAGAGCTGCCAGCAAACAACATCAAAGCGGCCTCATGAACGAGCAACAGGAAAACATCATGGATGTGACGCAAGCGAGCGTATTGGCATTGATGAAACGATTCGGCGTTACACGATTGATTCATGGGCACACGCATCGTCCGGCCATCCATCATTTTTACAATGAAGATGCTGCCTCACAGCGCATCGTGCTTGGCGATTGGTACAGTCAGGGTTCAGTGCTGCAAGTCGATGCTGACGGTGATTATTTGAGCGTTATCTGAAGCCGTACCGCAGACTCCGGGGAGGGAAATATGCGAGTTTATCTTGTTGCTTTTTTGCTACTGTCCAATATCGCATTTGCAGATGATGACTTGCCGCCGCTTTCACCACTGGATAAGGCGCGCACGCAGTTGCATGAAGCTCTTGAAGACGGCAATCCCGATACCCGCAAACAGGCGGTACAGGCCTTGGGCCTGATCGGGCCGCGTCAACCTTATCTTGGCCAGTTGATCGACATGGCAACGGACAAGGATGTCGAGGTTCGCATTGCCGCCATCAGCAGCATGGTCGACATCAAGGCACCCGAAGTCATTGCGCCGCTAAGGAAAGCTCTCGAGGACGATGTCCCCGAAGTCAGTTTCTCCGCAGCAAAAGCATTGTGGGTGCTGAACGACCCTGCCGGTCGCGAGGCATTGCTGCTGGTACTCGAAGGCGAATCAAAAACGTCTTCCAGTTACCTGAGTGAGAAAACCCGTCAATCACTGCGCCTGTTTCGCACGCCGAAAAAACTGATGATGTTCATTCTCAGAAAAGGTGTCGGTACTGCGGGTGTTCCCGGTCTTGGAAGAGGGGTTTCTTCCATGGAAGGCATGTTGATCGACGGCGAGCTGTCCAGTCGTGCCGGCACTGCCTTGTTGCTGAGCAGCGATGATGACCCCAGGGTACTGGCCGCTTTTCGCGAGGGCCTGACGGACAAGGTCTGGTCGGTGCGCGCAGCATCCGCACATGCGATTGCGATGCAGAACAATACCAGTATGCAGCTCGACCTCGTTCCGCTGCTGGATGACAAGAAAGAAGCCGTACGAGTGCGTGCATCGGCAGCCTATATCCGGCTGGAGCAAATCAAATCGGAAAAATTGAAACCCGCCAAGGCAAAAAAGACCAACGAACGGAAATTGGAGAAGCGGCGCCACTGATCCGATGTGCTTGCAAGCGTTTACGCTGGTTAACGAATCACGAACGACCAGGATGTTTTGTGACTGTCATTAATCACGATTATTTCTTTTTATCCAAGAAATCCGCGCCCAGTTTTGCGGCATCGTAAGAAGCCACTTCGTATTCCAGATCAGGAACACCCTTCACTTTTATCTTGATATTCTTTGCCGTCTGCAGAGCCTTGTAGAAAGCCTTTTCGTTTTCGATGAACAATGCCGGACCATTTCCGGTGTCGGCCTGCAGGCCAGGAAATGTTTTATAGGCGCCTTCATCGAATGAAATCTGCATCGTGCAAGGCGAGCCGCAACGGAACTGGCTCTGCGCAAGCACCAGATAAATGCTGTTACCCCATTCGGGATGGATCCGGATAATCATTCTTGCGGCAGGTGGCAAATCGGAAGGCTCGCCGGCGAACATTTCCGGCTTGCTGTAGATACCTGCCGAGAACTGTGTTTTCTTGCCCACCGGAACTTGCTGGTAATCCCATAAAGTCGCCAATCGGCGTTCTTCCTGCATGGCTTGTGCCTGCTTGCCAATCTCCTCGTAACGCGGCTTCAGTGCCTTGGCTTCGGCACTATCGGGGAATCGGGCCAGCAACACATCGGCATTTTGCAAAGCCTGCAGCCAGTTTTTGTTCTGTACGGCAACATCGAGGTCTTTCATCAATGCGGCAGCTTGCCCGTCATTTTGTGCTTCGGGTGTCTTATCGGCATTGCAGGCCGCCAATAGCAGGATCAAAAAGAGGAAGAGAATTTTTTTCATGATGCACCCTTAGTTGAATACAACCTGGCTACTGAGTTCTTCGAGCATCGCCATTTCCCTGTCACCGAAACCGGCAGCATTTCTGGCGGGCAAATTATAAGGCCCGCGAATGGACGCTTTGGCCAAACCAGTGATCAGGTCGCTGAAGGTTTGCAGGGGTTCTTTTTTCTCTTGCTCGCAACACCACAAGAACCAGCGCGTACCGGCAGCCACGTGTGGAATTTCTTCCTGCAGAATGATTTCAAGGATATCGGCCGAAACATGGTCGCCGACACTACGAAGCCGCGCCATCATGCCCGGTGTTACATCGAGGCCACGTGCTTCCAGCACTCTCGGTACCAAGGCCATTCTGGCAAGACAGGAGTGTGCCGTTTTTTCGGCCATTTCCCACAGGCCGTTATGCGCTTCAAAATCTCCGTACTGCATTCCCATTTCGCTCAGGCGGCCCGACAACATCATGAAATGCCGTGATTCGTCCGATGCAACCCTGACGAAATCGGCATAAAACTCCTGCGGCATGTCGCGAAAACGATAGACCGCATCCCAGGCAAGATTCATCGCATTGAATTCGATATGCGTAATGGCATGCAGGAAGCAGGCGCGGCCTTCGGTGGTACCCATGCCGCGTTTGGGCAGGTTTTTCGGCGGCACCAGAACCGGCTTGTCGGGACGACCCGGAGCTTTTATCGGTTCAACGATATCGTCTGCTTCAAGGCTGAGTTCACCGCGAAAAAAACGTGCTGCAAGCTCTTGCGTCAATGCCGCTTTTTCAAGCGGATCGCTGGTCGCCAGACAGGCTTTTGCTGCTTGAAAAAGCGACATCATTGCCTGAATTACGCGGTCCGCTTTTTCTTTTTCGAATCGTCGCTGCGGGCCTGCTGCAAACGTTCAAAATAGCCGGGCTCGATGCCGGTCACGTATTCGCCGTTAAAACACGAGGAATCGAAATTATCGAGCTTGTGCTTCGGCCCCGATACCGCATCTTCAAGATCCTTGATGTCCTGGTAGATCAACCAATCGCAACCCAGAATTTCCTGGATTTCGGCATCACTGCGGCCATGCGCAACCAACTCGCTGACCGCCGGCATGTCGATGCCATACACATTCGGAAAACGCACCGCCGGTGCGGCCGATGCCAGATACACTTTCTTGGCGCCGGCATCGCGTGCCATCTGCACGATTTGCTGCGAAGTCGTTCCGCGAACGATGGAATCATCTACCAGCAAAACAACGCGATCCTTGAATTCGAGTGGAATCGCATTCAATTTGCGACGCACGGATTTCACGCGTTCGCCCTGCCCCGGCATGATGAAAGTGCGTCCGATGTAGCGATTCTTGATGAAGCCTTCGCGATATTTCACGCCGAGCGTGTTCGCGATTTCCAGTGCGGCGTCGCGCGAGGTATCGGGAATCGGAATCACCGTGTCGATATCATGGTCCGGACGCAGGCGCAGGATTTTTTCGCCGAGCTTCACGCCCATCCGCATGCGTGCCTTGTGCACAGAAACATCGTCCATCATGGAATCGGGACGCGCAAAATAGACGTACTCGAAAATGCAGGGGGTATGTTTCTCAGGTGGCGCACAAATTTCGCTGAACAGTTCGCCACGTGCGGTAATCACCACCGCTTCGCCGGGCGCAACATCGCGCAAACGCTGGAAGCCGAGAATATCGAGCGCTACCGATTCGGAAGCAACAGCATATTCATTGCCCTGTTCGGTTTCGCGTTTGCCCAATACCAATGGACGAATACCGTGCGGATCACGGAAAGCGACCAGGCCCAGTCCCAATACCGCACTGACGATGGCATAACCGCCCTTGCAACGGCGGTGCACGCCGGCAACGGCCCGGATGGCATCTTGCGGAGTCAAACTTTTTTGCGCCTGCAATTCATGTGCGAATACATTCAACAATACTTCCGAATCGGATTCGGTATTGATATTGCGCTTGTCGAGTTCGAACATTTCCTTGCGCAAGGAATCGGTATTGATGAGGTTGCCGTTGTGTGCCAATGCAATGCCGTAAGGCGAGTTCACATAGAACGGCTGCGCTTCATCAGATCCTTCGGAACCGGCAGTCGGATAACGGCAATGTCCGATACCCACGCGGCCATGCAGCAATTCCATCTGCGGCGAGTCGAAGACATCGCGTACAAGACCGTTGCCTTTATGAAGACGAATCTTGTTGCCGTCGACGGTCGCAATGCCGGCAGCATCCTGGCCGCGATGCTGCAATACCGTCAAGCCATCGTACAAAGCCGAGGCAACTTCACTTACACCCACAATTCCGATAATGCCGCACATGTTTTTCTCTTGATCCTAGGGGTGTGTTTTGACGATGCCGGTTTTGCCCAGTTTTTGGGTGGCTTCGTCCCGCAGTTTGTTGGCAGCTTCACGATCGGCAACCGGGCCGAGGCGAACGCTATATAGAACGCCCTTCTCGGTTTCAACGCGTTTGACGAAGGCATTGAAACCCATGCTGCGCGCACGATTGCGCATTTCTTCAGCCTTGGCATTGTCACTCAGGGCTTCAAGCTGCACCGAGAAGCCACTGCTGACGGCAGTGGCAGCCGCAGGCTTGCTGCTGGTAGCGGGCTTCTTGCTCTCACTCGCAGCGGATGGAGAGGCATCCTGCACATTCACCTTGCTGGCGCCTCCGGCAATTTCGTCCACTTTCAAACGAGCGGTTTCTGCATTTGCGCGATCGGTGTAAGGACCAATGCGAATCTTCAATGCAGGCTTTCCACCGATCGTGATTTTCTCGGTCAATACCGGCAGTTTTTGTGCTTTCAGGCGAGCCACCAGGGCATTCGCGCTCTCCATATTGCTGTAGCTTCCGACGGCAATCGTGAAGTTGCCTGCCGCAACATTGGCAGGTTTGACGTCTGCCGGTTTCGATTCAGCGGGTTTTACCGCTACAACAGGTTTTGGCGGTGTGACAATGGGTTTTACTTCGACGGGCTTCGGAGCTTCCACCGGAAGAGATTCCGCCGGAATGGCAGTATTCGCTGGCGGCACTACCGCCGGTGCAATCATTTGCGGATTCGCAACGGTCTGATCGTTGGCTGAGGTTTCAACCGTGGTATCGACCGGCGCTTTGGGAACACCAAGCACGCCACCTTCGGGAGTTTTGCCTGCGGGTACATTCAGTGGCAGGTCACGTGTTTCAAATTCGGATTCCGGCGCCTTCGGCATATCCAGAGGCACTTCGGAAACATCGGGAGCTTTGACATCAGGCTTCAGCAACATCGGCAAAAACAGGATCGCTACCAGGGCCAAAACCAAAGCACCAATCAGGCGCTGCTTAACCGGCGTTTCCATAGGTTGAACACTCGTTGAAAACCAGAGCCAATTATAGCGTGACGGGCCTGATTTTGAGTGCCCTGAGTGCAGCCGCCACGGTATGGAAGGAACCGAAAACCAGGATGCGTTCATCCGGCTTAGCCCGCTGCTGTGCCGCCTGCAGGGCTTCGGCGACACCGGCATGCTGGCTTAGCGCAGGTTCAGCCACTGCCGCCCCCACGCGATTTTTCAATTCCGCTGCCGTTAAATTGCGCGAGCCGGCATCATCAATCCCGGCCAGAAACCAGTGGTCGATAGATGGTCTCAGTACGGAAACAATCGTTTCAATCTCTTTATCCGCCAGTGCCGCGAAGACCGCATAAGTCGTTTTCGGATGTTCGAGCAACCATTGCGATAATTGTCCGGCTGCCTGTGGGTTGTGTGCGACATCGAGCACGATCTCGGGTTGCCCGGATATTTTTTGCAAGCGTCCCGGAACCCGGGCACTTCTGACACCTTCGATTATCGCGACATCGTCAATATCGTCGCTCAAGGCACGCAAGGCGGCAATCGCCGCAGCAGCATTCTCAAGCTGCACCGGAGCAGCCAGGCCGGGCATCGGCAATTCGATATCGTAGCCGGGTTCGCGCCAACGCCATCCGTTTTCAAGACGGTCGATCAGATAATCCGAATGGCCGCGAATGGCGGTCGCGCCAAGTTCGTAAGCACGGCGCAGTGCGGAAGACGGCGGATCTTTTTCGCCGAAGATGACCGGTTTCCAGGCACGGATAATGCCGGCCTTTTCGAAGCCGATGCTTTCCCGGTCCGTGCCAAGATAATCCTGATGATCCAGATCCACCGTCGTAATGACTGCCACATCCGGTTCGACAATTTGCGTGGCATCCAGACGTCCGCCCAATCCGACTTCCAGAATCACCAGATCGAGATCGTGTCCGGCAAAAACAATCACGGCCGCCAGAGTGCCGAACTCGAAATAGGTGAGTGGAATTTCAGGCGATATTTTTCTCGCCGCTTCTATTTTTTCGAATGCCGAGATGAATTCTTCGTCTTCGGCATCCTTGGCATTGACGCGTACGCGTTCGTTATAGAGAAGAATATGAGGGGATGTATAGGCACCGACTTTCCAACCAGCGGCGCTTGCGATGGCTTCGATGAACGCGACGGTCGAGCCCTTGCCATTGGTGCCACCGACCGTGATGACGCGTGCAGCAGGCTTTTTTATGTCGAGACGCCTTGCCACTTCGGAAACTCTATCCAGCCCCATGTCAATGGATTTTGGATGAATCTGCAATTGGTAATCGAGCCAGTCGTTGAGTGTGCGAGTCATTTGCACATTATCGCGCATTTCAATCGTAGGGGCGCCTGCTTGCTGCGCCCAAAAGATTGCCGCGGATCTTGGGCGCAGCAAGCAGGCGCGCCTACAATGCCCGATGCACCGCTTCTCCGAACAATGCCGTGTGATGATTGCAATCATTCAGCCGAACCACTTCCAACTTGTCGACTGACGCTCCTTCGAGCAAATTCAATGTCGTCGGTGCCTGGCGGAATGACCATAATTTGGCGAACGGCAAGCCCAGAATTTTGCAAAGCAGAACCCGATTCACTGCGTCATGTGCAACGACCAGCAAGGTGTCATCTTCCCGCAAGCCTTCGCAGGCACGTGCAAATGCCGGCCATGCACGATCAAACACCATCTGCAAATTTTCACCGCCGGTGCCGGGCATCAGGACCGATTCCGGCTCTTCCCGCCAGGCCAATAAACGGCGTGGATCACGTTCACGAATTTCGTTGGCCAACAAACCCTCCCAATCACCATGCGCGATCTCCTTCAGGCCTGCATCGAATTGCAACATCGCAATGCGTTCATCACCCAATGCAAATTCGGCTGTTGCCTTCGCACGCACCAAAGGCGAAGCCACCGCTTTGGTGATCGACACACCCGTCAAACGTTCACCGAGTAACTTTGCCTGCCTGATGCCGTTGTCGGACAGCGGAATATCGATTTGACCCTGATAGCGACCTTCGGCATTCCAGGGAGTTTCGCCATGCCGCGCCAATAATATTTTCATGCTTCAAATCTCAAAAATAATGTTCACTACTCCCGGGTCAGATGGAGCCATGACCCGGGCTACGAATCGATTTCTTAAATCATTTCCAGCGACAGAATGCCCGGAATCGCCCGCAGTGAGACCAACTCAGCCTCAGGCACGGTTTTGCTCACGGTAATCGCAGCGACCGCTTCTCCATTGCCTTTCGCACCGAGCGAGAAGTTGATGATATTGATGCCGGCCGCACCGAGATGCGAACCGACCGAACCAATAACGCCCGGTACGTCTTCGTTTTGCATCAGGAGGATGTGTGCACCGGGATCAAAATCGAGTTCGACGCCATCAAGACGAACAACGCGCGGGCCACGATGCAGGGTCGCTTCGATTTCACGCACTTCGTTCGCACCTTCGATGCGCAAACGCAGCAATCGATCGAAACCGTCACCATCGCCACCGACGGTTTCCGCCACTTCCAGGCCGCGCAATGCAGCTTCATGCAAGGCATTCACGGGCGTCACGCGACCAGATGCCGTGCCCATCTGTGCGGCCACCAGCAATCGTGTCAGTGGTCTCGTATCGAGTGCTTCGGTACGACCGGCATAGGTGATTTGCAGCTTGTCCGGGGCCGGCACAAGACGTGTCGCGAGCTTGCCAAGCGCGGTCATCAAAGGCATCCACGGACCGACTTCTTTTGCTGCCTCGGCAGTCAGCGGCGGCAAATTGACGCAACCTGCAACCGCGCCGGTCTGCAGGAAATCGATCATTTGCTTTGCCAGAATAGTGCTGACGGCTTGTTGTGCTTCGCTGGTCGAAGCACCGAGATGCGGCGTCAAAATCAATTTTGCGTTCTCGCGTAATTTCGAATCCGCCGGCAATGGCTCTGTCACGAAAGTATCCAGAGCGGCGCCGGCCAGATGGCCATCTTCAAGACATTTCAGCAAAGCATCTTCATCGACCAGACCGCCACGCGCGGCATTGATGACATAGGAACCTTTTTTCATCATGCGCAAATGTGCTTCGTCGAGAATATTGGTCGTCTCTTTCGTGCGCGGGATGTGCAGGGTGATGATGTCGGCTTTCGCCAGCAATTCATCGAGCGACTTCATCGGCACGCTGCTGCGGCCTGCGGCTGCGGCTGGCAGGAAGGGATCATAGGCAGCGACATCCATACCGATACCTTGCGCCTTGCGCGCGACCGTGGCACCAATGCGACCCAATCCAATGACGCCAAGTTTTTTGCCTTCGAGTTCGAAACCGGTCAAACCGTTTTTCGGCCAGCCGCCGGCTTTCATGCCCGCATCGGCTTTGGGGATATGGCGAGCCAGAGCGAATAAAAGAGAAATCGCATGTTCAGCAGCGGCAAGCGTATTGCCGTCCGGTGCATTCATTACCGCAATACCGCGCGCAGTCGCCGCTTCGACATCAATGGTGTCAACGCCCGCGCCGGCACGACCGATTACCTTGAGTTGGGTGGCATTGGCGATCGATTCCGCCGTTACCGCGGTGGCCGACCTTACCAATAAAGCATCAACGCCCTCGAGTTTTTTTGCCAGCACTGCCGGGTCCTTGATCGGATCGGAAACTTCCACTTCCCATCCTGCTTCACGCATCAGGATCAAGCCATCTTCATGAATACCATCGCAAGCCAATACACGCATTGTCGTTCTCCATAGTTGAAAAAAAACCACACACGGCAAATACGCCGCGCATTAAATCGATTTTTTGGAAACAGACGTCCGTGCCACGATTTTCATCGCAGCGGTTTCAAGACAAATGGAGTGTGCCGTCGCCTGCGCCAAGAAATGGCTCCGGTATGACCGGGAGGCTAGATGCGCCATCAAAGTGGCGAAATGTATAAGACCTGAGAACCTGCCGGCAGACAGTGCTGCTGGCATTCTTCGGGTCTGGAGACGGGGCTTCATAAGCATGGGAGTCCAGAACCAACGCGCCGAACATAGCATTGATTTTTCGCGCTTACAAACCCCGCACAATAAAAATTTAACTTTTTTGCGTGCCCGTAAACGAAGACGGTGCTGACCAGTGATTGCTAAGTGATTGATTAAAATGGATGCAAGCCAAGTAAAACCGGGCATGACCTTCGGCCCATCGCATGTGAACACTTAGTGCAGTACATTCCCGCGCCTGTGCGCTGTTTCCCAACAGCATGGTCTAAACCAACTGCCCTGCGGGGCCCGGAGTCTATGTGTCCTCACGTATTTTGAAACCCCTCTCTTTTGCCGTTGCCATCGCCATCGGCCTTTCGGCTTGTGCCAAGAAAGAAGAAGCCGCTCCTGTTGCCGTTGAAGCAGCAAAACCCCTGAGCATCGATTTTTCGAAGCTCCCGCAACTGCCTGCCTTCAATGCAGCGGATCTGGATCAGAGTTCACCGATTTGCGTCGACCTGAACAAGCACGTAAACGGAAAATGGCTGGCAGCGAATCCGGTGCCGAGCGACAGAACCACATGGGGCAGCTTTGAAATGTTGGGTGAGCGCTCGCTTGCCGTGCAAAAACAGATTGTCGAAGCGGCCTCCACATCGAAGCCAGCAATGGGCAGCAATGAGCAGAAGATCGGCGATCTTTACGGCGCCGGGATGAACGAAGCCAAATTGAATGCCGATGGTGCGGCACCATTGAAACCTTATCTGGCGGAAGTTGACGGACTGAAAGACGCTGCCGGCATTGCCGACTACATGATCCGGAATTTTGCCAAGGGCCAGCAATCGGTATTCTCGTTCGGCCCGGGCGAAGATTTCAAGGACGCGAAGAACGTTATCGCCTACGCATTCCAGGGCGGCATTTCGCTACCTGAAAAAGCCTATTACAGCGATGCCAAATATCAGGAAAAACGCGATGCTTTCGTCGCACACATTGAAAAAATGCTGGTGCTAGGCGGTGTAGATGCCGCGGCTGCAAAAGCGCAGGCACAGACCGTATTGAAATTCGAAACCCGTCTGGCGGCTGCATCGCTGGCACCGATCGAATTGCGTGACCCCGCAAATCAATACCATTTCGTCAATCTGGCAGATGCCGACAAATTGACGCCGAATTTCTCCTGGTCGAAATTATTCGCTGCGGAAAATATCCAGGGCGTGAAAGGTTTCTCGCTCTCGCAGCCGAAATTCTTCGCCGAAATGGACAAGATGCTGACCGATACCCCGGTCAGCGATTGGCAGGCGTATTTCCGTTACCACACGATTGCCGACTCGGCCCCCTATTTGTCCGATGCACTGTCGAACGAACGCTTTGCTTTTTACGGCACCACCATGCGTGGCCAGAAAGAGCAAAAACCACGCTGGAAACGCGTTCTGGATAGCGTAAACGGTACCGCCGGCGAAGCACTCGGCGAAGTCTACGTGAAGCAGGTTTTCTCCGAGGAAGCCAAGGCGCAAATGCTGCAACTGGTGACCAATCTGCGCGAAGCCCTGAAGGCTCGCCTGGAAAAACTGGAATGGATGAGCGCCGAAACCAAGGCCAAAGCCATCGCAAAATGGAATACCTTCGACCCGAAAATCGGTTATCCCGACAAATGGCGCGATTACTCAGGCCTGACGATTGACGCCAGCAAGAGCTATTTCGACAACCTGGTGGCAGCCACCGCGTTTGAAAACGCCTATCAAATGTCGAAAGTCGGCAAACCGGCTGATCGCAAGGAATGGGGCATGACGCCGCAAACCGTGAATGCCTATTACAACCCGCTGAAAAACGAAATTGTTTTCCCGGCCGCCATCCTGCAATCGCCTTTCTTCGATGCGAAAGCAGATCCAGCATTGAACTATGGTGGCATCGGTGCCGTCATCGGCCATGAAATGCTGCACGGTTACGACGATCAGGGCAGCCAGTTCGATGCCGAAGGCAATAACAACAACTGGTGGACTCCGGCCGACCTGAAAGCATTCCAGGCCCGCACCGGAAAATTGGTGGCACAGTTTGATGACTATGTTGCAATCAATGATCCAAAAGAAGGTGCCTTGCATGTCAAAGGCCAGCTGACGCTGGGCGAAAACATTGCCGATCTCGGCGGCCTGACCGTGGCCTACGACGCCCTGCAACGTGATTTGACGAACAAGAAAATGGCGGCGATTGATGGCTTCACTCAAGACCAGCGCTTCTTCATGAACTGGGCTACCGTGTGGCGTCGCAACTTCACGCCGGATGAATTGAAAGTGCGCTTGAACACCGATCCACATTCGCCTGCCGCGTTCCGTGCCAATGGTGCACCTTCGAATCTGCCTGCATTTGCCGCAGCATTCTCGTGCAAGGCCGGTGATGGCATGGTGCGTGCCGAAGACAAGCGCGTCACGATCTGGTAAGAGTCGTTTCTGAACCACCGCTTTAAGAAAAAGGCCCCGCTCGGGGCCTTTTTTGTTGTTGCCTGCCGATAGGTTTATCATGCACGTCCGATTTGATGATTGTGCATGGAGCTGTAATGACACTGACTTTTCGCCCTTTGATAGCGGCAATCATGCTCACCTTGCTCGTCAGTACGGCAGACGCAAAAAAAATGGCCAGCGCCCCACCGCCACCTGCCGCCTGTGCCGATTTTTACGGCAACGTCAACACCGCCTGGTTGCGCTCGAATCCGCTCCCACCCGGTTATGCAAGTCGCAGTCTCTGGGATGAAATGCGGGAACTCTCCGCACGTCAACGCGAATTATTGTTCACTTCTCCACTAAGTGGCGGCGGCCCGGCACAGGAAAAACTCAATGCCCTGATGCAGAGTGCCGATGAAAGCCGCATTCAGGCCGACAGCGCAAAAATCCTGACACCTCTGCTTTCCGATATCGAAAAGATCAAGAAACCGAAAGACATTGCGTCTGTGATCGCGAATATGCACGCGCGCGGCATTCCGCTGGTTTTTGATTTTGACGATGATGGCAACAAATTTTCTGCCAATGCCATTGGCCTGCCCGAACTTGGTTTTTATTCGGGGCAGGATGCAGCCATCGTTGCAGCCCAGGGTCGTTATCGCACTTACGTCCAGAGCATTCTTGCAGCCAGCGGCGTGCCTGCCGACAAACTCGAAACACAGTCAGGCCAGGTTCTCGGACTTGAAATGCAACTCGCCAGTGTTTCCGGCGAATCGCCATCGCAGGTGATCTCGCTGAAAGATGCCGCCAAGCAATACGGCAACCTGCAACTCTCCGATTTCATGCGCAGCCAAAAAGCCGGTGGCGACAAAGCCATGCTGGCGCAACCGGTTTTCTTCAAGACCGTTAATGGCCTGATCAATCCGAAAATGATCGAACATTGGAAAAGCTACCTGCGTTTCCATGCCGTCAACCAGCTCGCGCCCTATTTGAACGAGCCTTATTTTTCGAGTTACGGGCAGTTTTATGAAGTGTATCTTGAAGGTCGCCCGGCGCCGAAATCGCGCAAGCAGAACCTGCGTGAACTGATCGAATCCAGCGCGCCCGGATTGATTGATGCCGCCTACGCCGAACGCTTCGTGACCGACAACCAGCGTGAGCGCGCCCGCGCCATCACCAATTCGATCATGGATGCGGCAGAAAAAGCCGTGGTCCGCAGCACCTGGGTGGTCAATCAAGGCGAAGAACGCGACCTGAAAATCCTGAAGAGCCTGAAAATCGACATCGGTCGCGATACAAAAAATATTGCTTCGATAGAAGTCAGCGACAGTCTCGCCAATTCTGCATTGAAGTTGTTGCGCCGCGGACAAAAAATCCGGAACGTGCAAAATACCGCAGCCTGGCCTGAAGACCTCACCGATACCGCTCCTCTGCTTGTCTATCTGCCGACCGACAATCGCATCATTATCAGTAACGCCTTGCTTCAGGCTCCGGTATTCAGCGCAAAAGATGATGCCGTCGATTACGGTGCGTTCGGCGCCCTGTTTGCACAGCAGTTGAGCCTTGCGCTCTATCAGGCAGCATTCAAGAACGTGACTGCGCTCAATTCGCAGCGCAGTTCTTTGATCGCTCAATACAATGCTTACCCCTTGAGCGGTGGCAAGAAAGTCAACGGCACACTGACATCAACGCAGAATCTCGCCGACCTGTCCGGTCTTGAATTCGCATTACAGGCATATTTGTCCAGCGGAACGCGTGACAAAAAAGCGCAGCAGGATTTTTTCAGGGCCTGGGCAACCATCTGGGCACGCGTAGACCGTGACAGTGCGCTGCTTGCGTCCTACGACAAGGCAAATCATGCGCCGGCAAAATGGCGCGTCAATGGTCCGCTGTCGAATATGTCCGCCTTCGGAACGGCTTTCGCTTGCAAAGCCGGCGCCATGCAACGTCCATACAAAGATCAACTGCGCTTGTGGCCATAAGTTAATGTCTTTTATTCCCGGTCAACGCTGGTATTCAAGTACCGAACCCGAATTAGGCCTTGGCACGGTCCTGCGTTTATCGGGACGTCAGGTGCAATTGGTATTCACCGGCAGCGGCATGTTGCGGCATTACGCCATTGGTACTGCACCGCTGTTGCGCGCGGCATTCCGCCCCGGTGACCGCGTGCGTGTCAGCGGCAACGAGCTCATTATCGAGTCGGCTGAAGAAAACGACGGACTGATTCACTATCGTGCCAAACAGCAAAGTTTTTTTGAAGGCGAACTCGATGCCGAGCAACCGGTATCGCAGGCCGACACCCGCCTGCTTGCCGGACACGTGGATCGCAATGATCAATTCGAATTTCGTCGCGAGTGTTTGATGCGCAGCGCAGAAGCCCGAGCACATGCTGGCTGGGGAATTCTCGGTGCCAGAATCGATTTGATTCCGCACCAATTGCGAGTTGCCGAAATTGCATCGAAAAGACGACCGCCGCGCCTGTTGCTGGCCGATGAAGTCGGTCTGGGAAAAACCATCCAGGCCTGTCTCATCGTGGCGCAGATGCTGGCCTCGGGGCGAGCATCACGAGTCTGCGTCTTGTTGCCGGAAAGCCTGGTAAACCAATGGTTCGTCGAACTGCTGCGCCGTTTCAACCTGAGTTTCGCGATCTACGACGAAGAACGTTGCGAAGCGATCGAACTCAATAACAGCGGCCACAATCCCTTCGAAGACGAGCAATGCATCATTGCTTCAGTCGATTGGCTTGCCAGCCATGGCAAGCGCGCAAAACAATGCCTCGATGCAGGCTGGGATCTACTACTTGTCGATGAAGCACATCACCTGATCTGGACCGAAGAGTTTTCAAGCCCCTCCTACCAATTCGTCGAAGCATTGTCGAAACAGACGCCAGGCTTGCTGCTGCTGACTGCAACGCCGGAACAACTCGGCCTTGGTGGTCATTTCGCGCGACTGCGCTTGCTGGATCCTGCGCGTTATACCGACTTGAAGAGTTTTGTTGCAGAACAATCGCGCTATATCGCGCTTTCAAGTTTGGCCGATCGTCTGATGAACCATCAGGCTTTGACGACCGGCGATATGGAAGCACTGGCATCGTTCATGCCGGGAGAAAAAGACGGACTTGCCAATCGTCTTGCGAAAATTGCCGAAGGCGATGAACTAGAACGCCAGGAATTGCTGAACGATCTGGTGGACCGGCATGGCACGGGGCGCGTGATGATTCGCAATCGGCGCGCCCTGGTGGGTGGCTTTCCGCAACGCATTACGCACATCCGTGCGCTCGAGGAAAGCGCTGACGATAACTGGCGCGGACGCCTGCATGCAGAGTTTGTGCACGATATCGGCGACAGCGATGATGAACCTGCTCACGATTACATCCGAGATCCGCGCACTGACTGGTTGATGGAAATTCTAGATAGCATCGCGCCGGCAAAGGCATTGTTGCTGTGCCGTTCAAGAGCAAAGGTGCAAGCGCTGGATGAAGCGATTCGGCTTCGCAGTGGCATTCCGATTGCGCGTTTTCATGAAGACATGAGCTTGCTGCAGCGTGACCGCAATGCCGCCTATTTTGCCGAGCCGGATGGCGCACGTTGCCTGATCGCTTCCGAAATCGGCGCAGAGGGACGTAACTTTCAGTTTGCGCAGCATCTGATTTTCTGGGACTTGCCCTTGCATCCCGATATGCTGGAACAACGCATCGGACGACTGGATCGCATCGGCCAGCAAGGCGACGTGCATCTGCATTGTGCCGCCCTGCCCGGCAGCCCGCAGGAAGCATTGCTGCGCTGGTATCACGAAGGGCTCGATGCCTTCACGAACGTGATTGCCGATGGTCGCGAATGCCTGCGCTTGCATGGTGACGAATTGGTTGCATTGGCTGAACAGGATGGCGTAAGCCGCGAACCCGCTCTGACGCAGTTAATAGAAAAAACAAAAATTACGCACCATGAACTGGCGGAAAAAATAGCGTCGGGTCGTGACCGCCTGCTTGAACTTGGCAGCCAGCAAGGCGCCAATGACGGCGAACTGATGCTGGCCTGCAGGCAGGACGATGACTTGATTGCACACGACGATTACGCCCTGCGACTGCTGGAGCAATTCGGTATTCACAACGAAGCCCTGAGTCCGAAAATCTGGTTGCTCGACCCCGAAATGCTCACGATGGATGGCTTCGAGGAATTGAAAGCCGGGCCGCGTCCGATCACCTTCGATCGCAGTACGGCATTGGCAAGGGATGACGTGCTTTACCTGCGCAATGATCATCCGATGATTCTGTCAGCGCAGGAATTTTTGCTGTCCAGCGACAAGGGTAATACCGCGTTGCTGATTGATGATTCGCTACCGCAACGCACCGTCATTCTGGAAGCCGTTTACGTACTCGAATGCATTGCGCAGAAGGGCCTGAATATCGAACGCTTCCTTCCGCCAAAACCGCTAACTATCGCAGTCGATACCCGTCTGCAGATACGTCCGGATTTCGTGCCGAACGAACGCGCTGCACACCGTGCCGGTGATCGCGCCTTTGATTTAAGTTCGATGCGGAAAATCCTGAACATGCTGGTTCCTCCAATGCTGGAAAAGACCCGTGCCCAAGCCCAGGTGCTCGCTCAGGACGAAATTGATCTCGCGCTTGGCAAAGCCGACGGCTTATTGCGACATGAAATCGAAAGATTGCAGGCACTTGCATCGAAAAACCCGGCAGTGCGACCGGAAGAAATCGAGGCACTGGAACGTGAGCATCAACTATTGCTGAAAGCGCTTCCGCAATCGCGTCCACGGCTGGATTCACTGAGACTCGTGACCAGTCCGGATTTTTTATCGATGCGTCGCTAGGTGGTTCACATAGGGGCATTCATGAATTGCCCCTACCGCACCAACCGCGGTCCGCGCTTCCTGAAAGGCGGCTGGCCACGCCAGTAACGAATCATCAACCAGCCGAACAACATGCCGCCCAGGTGGGCGAAATGGGCGATACCGGCCGCTGTGCCCGTTACTCCCATCAAAAGGGAAATGGCGCCGAAAATAATCACCATGGTGCGGGCTTTCATCGGAATCGGCGGAAGGATCAGCATCATCTGCTGATTCGGAAACAGCATTCCATAAGCAAGCAGTAATCCGAAGATTCCGCCCGACGCTCCGATTGTGGGAAAAACATCGCTTCCAAGAATACCGCTGCTTACCAGCAACAACTGGATCAAGCCCGCACCGATCGTGCAGACCAGCAAATACTGGATGTATTTTTTTGGACCCCAGGTTTGTTCGAGTACCGCACCAAATTGAAACAGTGCAATGGCATTGAAAAACAGATGGGTAAAACTGCCATGCATGAACCCGTAGCTCAATAACTGCCATGGATAAAATGCCGCCGTTACCACCGTGCCGTCACTGGCGGTTCCCAAAGCATGCTGGCCCCATGGCCAAAGTGCGAATAGCAGCAGCATTTCATCGGAAAATACCTGCTGCAACAAGAACACTCCCGCCAGTATGAACAGCAGATACTTGGTAATACGGGGCAAATGCACGATATCTTCTCCTGGCTAGAGCCGTATGATAGCCAATATGAGAGCAGAATCATCGGACATCAAGGTCATCAGTGAAAATATCAGCCGGCTGGGCTGGATGGATAGCAGCGATTTATTCGCAGCGGATCTTCTCGACGAATTATTCCTCGAAGCCTGCGACCACGATGCCTCGCACTCGTTGAGTATGGCTGCGGTCGGCAATAACGCCGTGAGGGAGATTTCCTCCATTCGCGGCGACTCTACCTTGTGGCTTGATGATCCACGTTGCGGCACCGCTTCAAAAAACTTTCTTGCTGCACTGGATGTATTGCGAAAGCAATTGAATCAATCCCTGATGCTCGGGCTTGAATCGGTCGAGGCGCATTTCGCGATTTATCCTGCAGGCATGGGCTACGGCAGGCATCGCGATCGCTTTCGCGATGATGATGCACGGGTACTTTCCATGATTTGCTATCTGAATACCGATTGGCCTGCCGATGCCGGAGGCGAGCTGCGTCTTTATCTGACTGATGGCGATCATGATATTGCCCCCAGAATCGGCACGAGCGTGATTTTCCTGAGTGCGGAAATCGAGCACGAAGTTTTACTCGCATCGCGAACACGTTACAGCATTGCGGTCTGGTTTCGCCGTCAGGAAATGCAGGTACGCTAGGATTTCGCTTTTTTCACGCCTTCTTTTTTCAAGGCTTTTGTTTCTTCCGGCGGCGCCCACAAAATTTCATCCAGGGTTGCCGCCGCTTTTCTGCCGCGCACCTTGCCGTTCACAACATTGACGCCTTCGGCCCGCAGACGCTGGATTTGTTCAGAGTAATAGGCCGAATCCTTTGGAAAAGCGATGCTGCCATCCGATCGAAGTATGCGATGCCAGGGCAATTGTTTGTCTTCGTTGCCGGACAAAATCCTGGCCACCATGCGTGCCCGTCCCGGCAATCCGGCACGCCTCGCAATTTCACCGTAACCGGCGACTTCGCCACGCGGTACTGCGCGAATGGTCGCCAGAATTTTGGCAAGCGTTTTATCAGGGGCAGACTTTGTCGGCATTGCGGACTAGAATATAAGCTCAGAGGAGAAGAGTCATGCGCAGTTTTGAATCCATTCGCAGTCATGTGGAAGGCAAATACGAAGTTACCGCCCGCGAGCCCTATCTGGTTTGCGTCGAGCTATCCCTGGAACAGGGTACGCGTCACCAGAGCATTTTCCTGTCGGAACTCGAAGCGGAAGATAACCGCAAATATCTGCGCATCAGCACAGCAGTGGCCCCGATAACCGGTCTCGATACAAAAAAAATGCTGGCTTACAACTGGCAAAGCCGTGTTGGTTACATGGCCATCGGCGAGCTGGATGGCGTACCGTATTTGCAGCTTTGCGAAAACCGTCCATTCGACAGTCTCGATGCCGCAGAAATTGATCGCCTGATTCTTGAAATCGGCGGTGTTGGCGACAACCTGGAGCGCATGCTGTCTGCCGGCGGCGATTTGCACTAAGCACTTCATTTTTCCGCATCAAAAAAAGGGCCTTGCGGCCCTTTTTTATTGTCGACATATCCAAGGTCCGGCTCAACCGGCCCAGTTGAAATGCTGCAGCAATTTCACCAAAGCCCAGGATAATCCGCCGGCAGCGGGAATGGTCAGCAGCCATGCCCATAACATGCGTTCCACTACCGTCCACTTGATCGAACTGAAACGCTTGGCGGCGCCGACACCAATAATGGCCGAAGAAATATTGTGCGTCGTGGAGACGGGAATACCCAGGGACGAAGCCAGCAAGATCACGCTGGCGCCGCTCGTTTCTGCGGCAAAGCCGTTGATGGGATCGAGCTTCACCATTTTGTGTCCCAGCGTCTTGATGATGCGCCAACCACCTGCGGCGGTACCTGCCGCCATGACGGAAGCGCAAGTGAGCTTGATCCAGAGCGGAATTTCCATGTCCTTGCCGCCGTTTTCGCTCGGCATGTTCAGGAAATGCAACCAGCTTGGGGCATGCTCAAGCGTTCCGGCACTGGTAGCGGCAACGAGGGCGAGTGCAATGATGCCCATGGTTTTCTGTGCGTCATTGCTGCCGTGGGCAAAGCCCATGTAACCGGCCGAGAAAATTTGCGCCTTGCCGAAAAACGCATTCACCCAACGCGGCCGCATGGCACGCGCGAATTTACCGCCGAGATGTGCAATACCCGCGATGATGGCAAATAGCAGACCCATGATGAACATGCCTGCAAGAAAACCGAGGATCGGCGAAGTAAACATCGGGAAAATGACTTTCCACAACACCCCTTTGCCCTTCCAGAACGGATTGTCGGGTTGCGACCAGATGATGGCTGCCCAGTTGTTATGCGACGCAGCGAGCGCAGCACCGCAAAGACCACCGATCAATGCATGCGATGAAGAAGACGGCAAGCCGAGATACCAGGTCACCAGATTCCACACCACGCCGCCGAGCAAGGCGCAAATCAGAATCTGCGAATTGATGTCGACGACACCGGTATCTACCAGACCCGAGGAAATGGTTTTGGCAACGGCCGTTCCCCACAAGGCACCGATCAAATTCGTGACGGCAGCCAACATCACCGCCTGGGTCGGGGTTAATACTTTTGTCGCGACGACGGTCGCGATCGAGTTCGCCGTATCGTGAAAACCGTTGATATATTCAAACACCAGCGCGGTCAAAATCACCAGCAATAAAAGAGTGAGCACGGCGGGCTCCTCAGCTGTTTTTCAGGACGATTTGATAAATCACGTTGCCGACATCGCGGCATCGGTCAATCGCCTTTTCCAGGATTTCGAACATGTCTTTCAGGATCAGATAACGCATCGGATCGGTTTCGCGGGTATAGCTGTCGCGATACATTTCGAGGATCAGGCGATCGGCTTCCGCTTCGATGGCCTGCATTTTGTCGTTCAGTCCCTTGGTGGCTTCCATATTGATGCCTTTGCGCAGCAACCCGACCATTTGCTCGATCACTTCGCAGGATTTTTCCAGCATGATCGCGCGTGAAACAAAATCCACGTCGCCTATCCGTTCGGAAGCAATGATGAAACGCTCGGCAAATTTTTCGACGGTTTTCGGGATTTTATAAAGAACGCTGTTCAGGGCTTCGATATCCTCTGGCTCGAGTGCCGTCACGAAGGTATTGACCAGTTCCTGACTGATTTTCGCGGATAGCTCTTTTTCAAGCTGGCGGGAAAGTTTGAATTTATCAAGCGAACGCTGACCTGCCGGCGCCTGCAGCAGTTCGACCAGAGCGCGGGTGCTTTCATGCGCGGCGGCGGCACTGGCCTCAAGCAGTCCATAAAATTTATCGCCTTTTCCGAAAATGGTTTGCAAAGAAAACATGGATAAGCCCTCAGGTATTAACGAAAAAGTCTCAGATGACAGATTCTTGTATTTTTTACTGCATCTTTGTGACGGGCATTATAGCCCAGGCACCTCTGGGGATTTCCGACTAAATGTCATATGGCTGCGGTATGATTGGGGCTTGAAGAATCACCCCTAAAACCATGATTAATCTAATATTTAAGCGCTTATTGACGGTTTTTGCAGCTTTGCTGTTTCCTGCAATCTCGTGGGCCAATGCAGGCACCGAAGGAAAATTGGATCTGACCGACCAACCTCTGGGTCTGCTGGCAGTCGGCATTTTTGTGACTGCCTATGCCTTCGTCGTGCTGGAAGAAAAACTTCACCTGCCAAAATCCAAACCGGTCTTGGTCGCAGCGGGTGTGATCTGGGCGCTGATCGCTTGGTATTGCAGTCAGCATGCCGCCATTGGTCCCGATTTCGCCGCAAACGCTTTTCGCCATATTTTTCTCGAATTTACGGAACTGTTTTTCTTCCTGATCGTGGCAATGAGCTTTGTCGCGGCAATGACCGAGCGCAACGTATTCGAGGCGCTGCGTGCGGAACTGGTAAGCAGAAACCTTAGCTATCGTTCCTTGTTCTGGATTACCGGCATCGTTTCGTTTTTCATGTCGGCGGTTCTGGACAACCTCACCACGGCACTGATCATGTCCGCGGTAATTTTGGCGGTCGGTGCAGGCAATGTCCGTTTTATCACCTTGGCATTTATCAATCTGGTCGTTGCTGCCAATGCCGGAGGCGCCTGGTGCGCCTTTGGTGATATCACCACCCTTATGGTCTGGCAGGCAAAGAAAGTGGATTTTTTCGAATTCTTTGCCATTTTCGTTCCGTCGCTCGTGAACTGGCTCATTCCCGCGGTGTGTATGCATTTTGCATTGCCGAAAGAAACTCCTCCTCCGGGCAAGGACAATGCCGATGTGAAGTTCGGTGGCTGGATGACCTGCGTGTTATTTGCGGTGACGATCACGATAACCGTGAGCGCCAAACAATTCCTGCATATGCCGCCGGTCTACGGCATGCTGTTCGGATTGGGCTTGCTTCAGGTTTCCGGCTATTTCATCAGGCGTCACGAGATCCGGAAAGCAGCAATGAACGAAACGCCGGATGGCGAGGCATACAACGTCTTCGAGATCATTGCACGTGCAGAATGGGACACCTTGCTGTTTTTTTACGGCGTGCTGCTATGTGTCGGTGGTCTGGCAACCCTGGGTTATCTGGAACTGGTATCGACCCAGATGTACGGCGAACTCGGATTTACCACGGCCAATGTGATCATGGGTCTGATGTCGGCCATCGTGGATAATATTCCGATCATGTACGCGGTTTTGCAGATGAACCCGCCGATGGATCACGGGCAATGGCTGCTGATTACTCTCACTGCGGGCGTTGGCGGCAGTCTATTGTCGGTAGGGTCAGCCGCCGGCGTTGCGCTAATGGGGGTGTCCAAAGGCAAATATACTTTCCTGGGGCATTTAAAATGGAGCTGGGCAATTGCACTCGGCTTCATCGCCAGCATCTATACTCATCTCTGGATTAACGCTGCACACTTCTCATGATCGAAATTTTAATCGTCATCGTTCTGGTCTTGTTCAATGGTTTCTTCGCCTTGTCGGAGATGGCGGTGATGACATCGCGCAAGCAACGCCTGAAGCAACTGGCGCTCACCAGCTCGCGTGCGCGCAAAGCAGTGGAACTTTCCGAGCATCCCGAGAACTTCCTGTCGGCCGTGCAAGTCTGGATTACCTTGCTGGGCTTGTTGACCGGTTATTTCGGCGGCCAGTCGCTGGCGGCAAAAATTCAGGTGCCACTGATTCATCTTGGCTTTCCGCTAATCACGAAATACGCAGAAACAATCGCATTTGCTTTCAGCTTCACGCTGATACTCCTGATTTCTGTCGTGCTGGGCGAACTGGTTCCCAAAAGACTCGCGACCCTGCGCCCGGAAAAAATCGCAACTGCCGTCGCCATTCCCATGAGTGTGCTCAGCATGATTGCGCGCCCGGCGGTACTTGTGCTGACGCTCATGACACGAACTCTGCTTCGCCTTATGGGCCTTGGCAAGATTGCAGAAGAAAAAGTGACGGAAGAAGAAATTCGTCACCTGGTTGCCGAGAGTCATGAACAAGGCGTCATCGACCAGGACGAGCGCAATATGCTCAATCGCGTGCTGCGCCTTGGCGACCGTACTTCGGACTCGTTGATGACACCACGCACCCGCATCACCTGGCTGGATGCCAATGCGTCACTGGAAGAAAACCTGGCAAAAATGCGGGACACCTTGTTCGCGCGCTTTCCGGTTTATCGCGGCAGCGATGCCGACGTTCTCGGCATACTCGAAGTCAAGACTCTGGCCGGTCAGACCGATATCAAAAGCACCGACGAATTAATGCGGCAATTGCGCCCCGCCCTGTTTGTGTCCGACTCCACCAATGCCCTGCGGCTTCTGGAAATTTTCCGAGAAGAGCAACAAACCGTCGGCTTGGTCGTCGACGAATATGGCGATATCCAGGGGCTGGTGTCATTGAACGATTTGCTCGGTGCTGTGCTTGGGCGCATCCAGGATAGTGACAGCAGCGAAGACGAGCCCTTGATTGTCCAGCGCGCCGATAATTCCTGGCTGGTGGACGGCAGGGTTTCCGCCGACGAACTGAAGGAACTGCTCGGCCTGAATGTATTGCCAAATGAAGACGAGCAGGACTTCACCACCGCGGCAGGCATGGTAATCGCGCATTATGGACGCATTCCGCATGCCGGCGAATTCTTCGATTGGCAACGCTGGCGAATCGAAGTTGTCGATCTTGACGGTGCCCGCATAGATAAATTATTGATCGCCGAAGTTCCCGAAAAATCAACGGATGCCGAAGCGATCTAATGAAATTCAGATTCCCGAAAGGCCAAGGCCCGCTTCCGCCGAGCACGCATCAGCTGATCAACAAGCTTTGCGAAGGGCAGCCGCAAGACGAACTGACACTCAGTGGCCTGCTGGACGAATTCCAGGAACGCGCTTTCGGATTATTTCTCTTCCTGGCATTGCTGCCGACGTTCATTCCGGTTCCGGCCGGACAGGGCGCCATCAGCGGTTTTCTGACCTCGCTGATCGGGCTGCAGTTTTTATTGCGTTTTGAACATCCGTGGTTGCCGGGATTTATCGCAAACCGGAAATTTCACCGCTCGCGGATCATCGGTTTTCGCAACCGCTTCGACAAATGGCTAATGCGTCTGGACAAGATTACCATGCCTCGTGACGAATGGATTTTCAGCAACCCGTTCGCGCATGCTTTCTCGGGATTATTGTTGTTGCTTCTCGGCATAAGCCTGGCAGTACCGCTGCCGGGTACGAATATTCCGTTCGGCATCGTCCTGCTGTTTTTTTCATTTGCATTGATCGAGCGCGATGGCCGCTTCATGATGATCGGCTGGCTGCTGGGCATTATTGAAATCGTGCTGCTGGTATTTTTTTCGAAAGAGCTGGCAACGTTCGTAGCCTCATGGTTTTGAAACCTTGGCAGCTTTTCTGTGGGAGCTGGTTAACCAGCGATCAGAACTTTCAACTTTCTACACACTGAACCATCCATCGCTGGCGAACCAGTTGCCACAAAATCAGATGGTGCTTGTCACGCTGCAAACAACTTCGCGATTTCCTGCGCCAGCATGGGCCGTCCCAGCCAGAAACCCTGGCCCTGATCGCAGCCGCGCTCACGCAATACGGCATATTGCCCTTCCGTCTCTATTCCTTCCGCCACCACGGTAATGCCAAGTGAATGTGCCATCGCAATGATGGAGGTCGTCAGGGCAAGATCATCCGGATCACGCAACAAATCGGTGACAAAGCTGCGATCGATTTTCACACCATCCACCGGTACTCGCCGCAGATGGCTCAGCCCGGAAAAACCAGTACCAAAATCATCAAGCCATACTTTCACGCCGGTCGCACGCACACGGGAAAGCAGCACGCTGGCCTGATTTTCGTCGTTCAAAATGGCGGTTTCGGTCAGTTCGAGATGCAACTGGCTGGGTTTCAGACCCGATGATGCCAATACTGTCTCGATCACATCGTTCAACTCTCCGCCACGCAATTGCTTGCTTGATACATTCACGGAAATAAAAGGCAGCGTGTTGTCGGTCTTGGTCCACATGGCGGCATCGTTGCAGGCAAGCACCAGGGCATGCCGTCCCAGCATTTCGATAAGCCCGCTCTGCTCAGCGACTTCGATGAACGTGGACGGCGGCACCATGCCAAGGCGAGGATGCTGCCAACGCATCAAGGCTTCTGCACCGACGATGCGTCCGTCGGTCAGATTGTAAATGGGCTGATACATCAAGCCCATTTCGCCGCGCTCGAAAGCGCCGCGCAAATCCTGCTCGAGTTGCACGCGGCGTTCGACGGCCTGATCCATCGCCCGGCTGTAGAAGCGATAGCAATTTTTGCCGGCAACTTTTGCCTGGTACATCGCAATATCGGCATTTTTCAAAAGCACGCCGGCAGCGTTGGCATCGAAAGGAAACAAGGTGATGCCGATCGATGCCGTGAGATAAAGCGGATTGCCATGCAAAGCCAGCGGCTTGCGCACTTCCGCGAGCAGTTCCTCCGCAAGTTCGCTGGAGCTGTTGCGGATATCCGATTTCAGGAACAGCAGAATAAACTCGTCACCACTGAAGCGTGCGACCTGCGAGCCAGGCAGGCCGTGTTTTTCCAGCGTATTCCTGACCCGCAAGGCAAGCTGGTTCAGGACTTCGTCGCCTTCTTCATGGCCCAGCGTATCGTTTACGCGTTTGAAATCGTCAAGATCAATGAATAACAGCGCGAGTTCGCCGCTATGTGCCTGCAGGGTCAATAAACGCTCTTCAAGCAATTCACGAAATGCCAATCGATTCGCCATGCCCGTCAGCGAATCGGTATACGCCATGCGGCGAATTTCGCGATCATGGCGCGCAACACCGGCACTCATGCGGGCGAATGCGCGTGTAAGACCGCCGATTTCGTCGAGTCGGTTCGACGAGAGATTCACATCCGCATAGCGACCCTGCTCCATCTGGTCGGTCGCCAGGGACAGATCCCGTACCGGACCGATGACATGCCGCTCAAGCAAATACAGCAAGCCCAGCGCAATAAGGAACATGCCGATGGTGGTTGCGAGCAGCCATCGCCAATGGCGATCATTGGACTTCTTCAAATTGTTTTTCAGTGGCTGCAGCAGGGAAACATTGCTGGCTGATTGTTCGTGCAACACCATGCCGATACGCAAGCCACCTACACGTTTACCGTGTTGCATCACGGGCGCTGCAATATCCAGCAGCTTTTCATTCCATTGCGACACGATTTTATTTTCACTCGCCGCCGCCATCACTGCGATCGCCAGTGGATCGACCATCGGCTTGCCATTGCTGCTGCCTTCGGCTGCATCGCCGAGAATAACGCCCTTCCCGTCGAAGGCGATGGCGTAGACAACATCATTTCTTTTTTTCAGCTGCTGCAGCTTTTCCTGCAGCACCTTGGAATTTCCGTTCTGGATGCTATCGGCGATATAGGGCGTCGAGCGCGTTGCAAGGGATTCGCCTTTGCGTTTCAAGTTGCTCCTGTCGATGCTGTTCATGGCGATTTCGGTCAGAGCAACCATTTCGCGATGATTGGATTTTTCATTCATCCACAGCATTGAAAAAATGATGACGACGAGGAACATCATCAGGCCGAGCATGGCCAGCATTTGCCCGCGCAACCCCAAGCGCAGACGCCAGCGACCCTGTTCCCGAACGAATTTCATGGCGCCAAGATTAACCGAATGGACATTATTTTTCTGTTTGTTGTTTCTGGCCGATTCGCAGCATGCGTTGAGTATCCGAAAACAGGCCTCGCAATATCTTGATTTCCCGCTTGTCCATTTGGGCACGCAAATACAGGCGTCTAAGACGCGAAGTCACGATCTCGGGCGCACGTCCTTTGTGAAAATCAACCTGCTCCATCAATTCCGCCAAATGCCCAAAGAAGCGTTCCATGTCTTCATGGCTGGCGGGGGCTTCGTCAGGGTCGGCGAGCGATATCGAAACCGTTTCCTGCCTTGTTCCGGATGCCAGCATCGCCATACGGAATTCGTAAGCCAGCACCTGGACTGCAGCCGCGAGATTGAGGGAGGCATATTCCGGATTGGCCGGAATGCAGACCGTGGCATGGCAACGTTGCAAATCCTCGTTTTCGAGCCCGGTTCGTTCGCAACCAAAAACCAGTGCCGCGTTGCCCGACATGCCTGCTTGCAGCAACTGTTCGGCAGCCTGTCTGGGCAGGTATTCGGGCAAAGGAACCTCGCGCCGACGTGACGAAGTGCCGACAACAAAATGACAATCTGCAACTGCATCGGCAAGACTTTCATGCAGTACGACATTGTCCAGCAGATCCGTGGCACCCGCCGCCAAAGCCGTTGCCTCGGGATGCGGAAACTTGTGCGGCCTCACCAGATGAAGCTCGTCCAGCCCCATCGTTTTCATGGCACGAGCCGCCGAACCGATATTTCCGGGGTGTTGAGTGCCTACCAACACGATACGTAATGTGGATTTCATGATTGAAGTTTAAGGCTTTTGCATCGACTTGAGCCAAGGCTCCAGCCACGATCTGCTATAATTCGGCCGCCGCGGCACTGACTGCGGCATGTTCTCCACACAATTTACGTTTAGGCGGGCCTATGCAAAACCCAGTCATTACTGTCATGACCAAAGCCGCACGGATGGCCGGTACCGTGATGTTGCGTCATATGAGCAAGCTCGCCAGCTTGAATATCGTCGAAAAAAGCCCGCAAGACTACGCCAGCGAAGTCGATGCCGCGGCCGAAAAAGAAATCATCAAGGAATTACGTCGCGCCTATCCGGACATTGCCATCCTTGCCGAAGAATCCGGCGCCATGGGAACCGGACGCCAAACCTTCGTGATTGATCCGCTCGACGGCACCTCGAATTATCTTCGCGGCTTTCCGCATTTCTGCGTTTCGATTGCCCTCGTGGAAAATGGCGAACCGACCGACGGCGTTATTTTCGACCCGCTGCGAAACGAACTCTTTACGGCAAGTCGCGGTGCCGGTGTGCTGCTCAATGATAAAAAAATGCGGGTTGCGGAACGCAAGGATCTGGCAGGCAGTATGCTGATTACCGGTTTCCCGCCGCGCGAACGTGCTCGCCTTCCTGCCCATTTGCAGGCGATCAATGAATTGCTGAAAACCGCCGAAGACGTTCGCCGTACCGGTTCCGCCGCGCTGGACCTGGCCTATGTCGCTTGCGGTCGCGTGGATGGCTATTTCGAGGCAGGTATCAAACCATGGGATATTGCCGCCGGTATGTTGATGGTGCGCGAAGCCGGTGGCCGCGTCTGTGATTTCAAGGGTCGCAGCGATAAATTGCTCAACACCAACCACATCGTCGCCGGCAACCAGAAAATCAGCGCGGCTTTGCAGAAATCATTGGTCGATTCGGGATACGCCGCCGCTTTTGCGTAACCCCGTAGGGGCGCCTGCTTGCCGCGCCCGCTTTTAAATTTCCAGAGCAAGAGCGGGCGCAGCAAGCAGGCGCCCCTACCCACAAAAAAAACCGCGCATTGCGCGGTTTTTTTTGTGTCTGTTGAAACCGGAATATCGCTTATGGGCGACGTTCCAGTTCGGCAAGATCTTTTGCCTTTGGCAAGAGATCCTGCTTGCTCACACCCAACCATAGCAACAGCGGGCAGGCAACGAAAATGGACGACAGGGTGCCGAAGACAATACCGATCATCTGCGACTCGGCCATACCTTGCAGCGAGTTGCCGCCGTAGAGGTAAAGTGCCAACACGGTCAGGAAAGCAACGAACGAGGTAATGATCGTACGCGACAAGGTCTGGTTGACCGAACGGTTCAGCACATCGGCAGGCGAAATCCGCTGCAGATTACGGAAGTTTTCACGAACACGATCGAACACCACGATGGTATCGCTGATCGAATAACCCATCACCGACAAAATACCCGCCAACACGGCAAGATCCAGTTCGTGCTTGGTAATCGCAAACCAGCCAGCCACCAGCAGCACGTCGTGCAAGGTGGTAATGATTGCGGCGACGGCGAACTTCCATTCGAATCGGACCCAGACGTAGATCAAAAAGCCGAGCACAACGAAGATGGCCGCCTTCAGTCCGTTCCAGGCAAATTCGTTTCCGATTTGCGGACCCACGTAAACGCTGGGCGAAACCTTGCCGGGGTTTTCGGGAGTCTGGGCAGCCTTCAGGACCTGCTCTGAAAATTCCGCAATTTTTTTCGAGTCGCTATTGCTCTTGTTCAAGCGCATACGAATCACGATTTCGTTACTGGCCCCCAGAGTGCGGACTTCGGAACCCGGAAAACCGTTTTTCTCGAGACGCTGACGCATCTCCTCAACGTTCACCGGCTTCACGAATGTCATCTCTGTCTTGGTACCACCGGTAAAGTCGAGCGCATAGTTGAAACCGGTCGTCATCGAAATGATCGCGCCAAGCATCAGCAGACCCGCGATGGTGAGCGACACCATGCGCATGCGCATGAAATTGATATTGCTATTAGAAGGAAAAAGTTCCACATCGCCTCCGGTGCGATTAAATCGACAGGCCGGTCATCTTGCGACGACCGCCATAAATCAGGGTAGCAATTCCGCGCGATACGGCCACGGCCGTGTACATGGAAGTGACGATACCGATGATGAGTGTGATACCAAAACCACTGATCGGGCCCGAGCCAAACACTGCCATGGCGATACCGGCCAACAAGGCGGTGATATTCGCATCGGCAATCGTACCGGTAGCCTTGTCATAACCGGCGGCAATACTCGCCAGCGGCGTATTTCCCAGTCTCAGTTCTTCGCGTATTCGCTCGTTGATCAATACGTTCGCATCGACCGACATACCGACCGTGAGTGCAATACCGGCAAAACCCGGCAAAGTCATGGTGGCGCCAAAGACCGACAGAATTGCCACCACCATCAATAGCTGCAAAAGCAGGGCGACATTGGTGATGACGCCAAACATCTTGTAATAGATCAGGAAGAAGACAAGCACGAACGCAAACGAGAACACTACCGCCTGCACACCGCGTTTCACGTTTTCGGCACCAAGGCTTGGGCCGATGATTTGTTCCGCAACAATATCCACCGGTGCGGCGAGCGAACCGGATTTCAGCTGTTCGGACAATTTCTTGGCTTCGGTCGGATCAAGTCCGGTCGTGATGAATGCGTTACTGAATGTGCCTTGGATAGTCGCTGTATTGATTACAAACTCTTCCGTTACCGAACCACGAACTTGCTTGCCGTCCACGATCCGCGTGATGGGTTTGCGCTCGATGTATACAACGGCCATCGGCTTGCCGACATTACGCTGGGTGTGGTTGAACATGCGCTTGCCGCCGGCGGAGTTAAGCTTGATTTCTACGGCTGGCGTGCCGGATTTGGGATCGACGGTCGGAGCGGCATTGACCAGCTGGTCACCCGAGACAATAACGCGTTTGGACAACAACACCGGAATATCGGGGTCGGAAGGATTCTGTTTGCGCATCAGGTAAACGCGCGAGCCCAGCGGTGCAACGCCGCCGTTCATAGCACCATAGGCATCACCCGGGACTACTGCGCGGTACTCGAGAGTTGCCGTTGCACCCAGCAATTCCTTGGCGCGTGCGGTGTCCTGGATACCCGGTAATTCCACGATGATGCGGTCATTACCCTGCCGTTGAATGATCGGTTCACCCAAGGCCGCCATGCGGTTCCTGATGGTGATCATGTTCTTTTCGATGGCGTCGGTAGCGATGTTGTTCAATTCGGCCGGGGTTACCGTTGCTTTCAGGCTTACCGAATCGGCTCCGTTGCCGATAGCCAAACCTGGAAACTGGGATTTCAGCGAGCGTAATGCTTTTGTTCTTGCTGCATCGTCGGAAAAAAGAACCCGAATTTCATTCGCCGTGTTCGAAACATCGGAAAACGGGATGTCGTTGTCTTTCAGGAAGGTGTTGATTTCCTCGGCATAGATACCGATGCGTTTTTCACGCGCTGCCACTTGGTCGACTTGCAGCAGGAAATGCACACCACCCCGCAGATCCAGACCCAGCGTCATCGGCTTGGCGCCGATTTTGCCCAGCCATCCCGGTGCAGTAGAAGTAAGGTTCATCGCCGCGTTGTATTCGGAGCCCAGCTCCGGGCGCAGTACGTCAGCAGCCTTCAGTTGGGTCTCGTTATCGGACAGGCGCACCATGATGTTGTCGCCCTCGATGGCAACACTTTTGAACGGCACTTTTTGTGCTTCCAGAAGTGTTTTGACACGGGTGACCAGGGCGGCATCGACCGGTATTTTTCCAGCCGCGGCAACTTGCACGGAGGGGTCTTGCGGAAAAACATTCGGCAACGAGTACAGCGCGCTAAACAGCAACACGATAACAATCAGTGTGTATTTCCAACGGGAAAATTCAAGCATGGAACACCATAAAGGCCATCAGGCCGGCAGTAAAACGATGGGGATTAGGCGGACTTCAGCGTGCCTTTCGGCAGCACGGCGGTGATCGCGTTTCTTTGCAGCTTGATTTTGGTGTTGTCGGCGATTTCAACCGTAATGAAGTTGTCGCCCAGATCATCAACGCGTCCGGCAATGCCGCCGCTGGTGATGATTTCGTCACCCTTGCTCAATTTGCTGATCAGTTCGCGATGTTCTTTCTGGCGCTTCATTTGAGGGCGGATCATCAGGAACCACATGACCACGAACATCACGGCAATCATGATCAAGGGGCCGAAACCGCCGGCGGCAGGCGCGGCTGCGGATTGTGCTGCGGCAGGCGAAATAAAGAAATCGAGCAGGGACATAGTTTTTCTCGTAGGTGTAAACGTATCAAAGCGTGCAATTATGCCAGAGCCCCCGGCCTAACGCATGGATTACAGGGATCTGGGCACCGGTCTAGGGGTTTTCAACCCGTCTGAGCGCATAGAACTCGTTCCGGAACTCCTCGAAACGGCCCAATTCAATCGCCGCGCGGATTTCCCGCATCAATTCCTGGTAATAGTGAAGGTTGTGGATGGTGGCCAGCATCGAGGCCAGGATTTCGTTGCAGCGGTCCAAATGGCGCAAATATGCCCGGGTATAACCAGTACGGCAGGTATAGCAGGCGCAACCGGGTTCGATCGGCTGCAAATCTTTTTCATATTGTGCGTTGCGGATGCGCACCTGGCCGAAATGCGTAAAGTAGTGGCCGTTACGCGCGTTCCGGGTCGGCATCACGCAATCGAACATATCGATGCCGCGAGCGACGGCTTCGACGATATCTTCCGGCTTGCCGACACCCATAAGGTAACGCGGCTTGTCTTCCGGCAATTGCGGGCAGATGGCTTCCAGCGTGCGCTCACGTTCTTCGGGTGGTTCGCCGACCGCCAGACCGCCGACGGCATAACCGTCAAAATCCAGTTGCTTCAAACCCTCCGCCGATTGCGTGCGCAAATCCGGATAGACCCCGCCCTGCACGATTCCGAACAGTGCTGCATCGTTGCCTTCATGCGCTTTTTTCGAACGCTCTGCCCAGCGCAGACTCAACTCCATCGATTTTTTCGCAACGATTTCGGTGGCCGGATACGGCGTGCATTCATCGAAAATCATCACGATGTCGGAGTTCAGCACTTTCTGGATATGCATGCTTTCTTCCGGACCAAGAAATACCTTTGCGCCATCGGTCGGCGATGCAAACGTTACGCCCTGCTCGGTAATCTTGCGGCGTTTTGCCAGCGAAAAAACCTGAAAGCCGCCCGAATCGGTCAGGATCGGTTTGTCCCATTTACAAAAGCCATGCAGACCTTCGTGCGCCGCAATGACTTCAAGCCCGGGGCGCAAATACAAATGAAAAGTATTGCCCAGGATGATTTCGGCACCGATTTCTTTCAGCGACTCCGGCAGCATGGCTTTCACCGTGCCGTAGGTGCCGACCGGCATGAAGGCCGGCGTTTCCACGGTACCGCGCGGGAAATGCAGTCGGCCACGCCGTGCTTTTCCACTGGAAGCAAATTTTTCGAAACGCATGCGGCTCATTTTTTATTTTTACTCTTTTGTGTTTATTGTTTCTGCGGATACAACAGCATTGCATCGCCGTAGGAAAAAAACCGGTAGCGTTTTTCGATCGCATGCTGATAAGCCGACAAAATGCGTTCACGACCGGCAAAGGCCGACACAAGCATCATCAGGGTGCTTTCCGGCAAATGAAAATTGGTCACCATCGCATCGACCGATTTCACTTTGACGCCGGGGAAAATGAAAATCTGGGTGTCATCGGCATAGGGTCTTACTTCGCCGTCACGGTAAGCCGTTTCAAGCGCACGGACCACGGTCGTACCGACGGCAATCACACGACCGCCACGCGCACGTGTCTTCGCAATCTGCGCGCATAGTTCTGCGCCGACATTCAACCATTCGCGGTGCATGGTGTGCTCTTGAATCGTTTCGCTTCGCATTGGCTGGAAAGTACCCGCGCCGACATGCAGGGTAATGTGGCCGAATTCCACACCCATTTTTTTCAGGCTTGCCAATAATTCTTCATCGAAATGCAATCCTGCTGTTGGCGCGGCGACGGCACCCGGTTGTTTTGCGAACACGGTTTGATAGCGCACATCGTCGGTGATGTCGGCATCTCGCTGGATATAAGGCGGCAATGGCATGCGGCCTGCCCGCAGCAATACTTTTTCCAGTGGTTCGGCGGTTTCGAAACGCAGACGATAAAACTCGCCTTCACGCCCGAGCACGGTGATTTCGGTGCCTTCATCCAGCGTGATTTTCGAATCGGGTTTGGGCGATTTGCTGGCACCCACCTGCGCCCGGACTTCATGCGCGCTGGTAATCCGCTCAAGCAGTATTTCAACGCGACCGCCGGATTCCTTCTGGCCATACAAACGGGCCGGAATCACCCGGGTATCGTTGAATATCAATAAATCGCCCGATTGCAGAAATTCGGGCAGATCCCGCACGTTTTTTTCGATGAAATCGCCTTCGCCGGGTACGACCAGCAGGCGGCTGGCCGAGCGTTCGGGCAAGGGTGCCTGGGCAATAAGCTCCGGGGGCAGATCGAAGTGGAAATCCGATTTTTTCATCTGGGGTCTCGTTTGGGTCGCGTATTGTAGCCAATGAACCCCGTAGGAGGGCCCTCGGGCCCGACGTGCCAATTTGCAGTGGCCAGAGGCAGGTCGCCCGCAAGCGGCCCTCCTACGGGTTTCAGGGGGTTATATCGGCGATTTTGGCATGCTAAAATGGCGACTTAATTCATTGATTTGCTTGGAAACACGTGCGCGGGAAGCCCCTGCGCATTTTTTCTTTTCCGGCAAATCCTATCGTCGCAGCAGGAGTAGCTCATGAACATTCTCGATATTCTCAAACCATTACGCGCACGCGCCGGTGCCGTTCGCACCAACGGCCTGGATGACGCCACCCTGCTTCGTTTGAGCTCGCAATTTCCTGAGATGATCGAAGCTGCGAAAGCCGCAGCCGGGCTTTTTGCCGGACTGCAGGACGAATTCGCCGAATTGATCGATGCCGACGAACAGGCGCAAATCAATGCGACCCAAGGCGGCTTCGTCAATTTTTATTCCGAAGATGCCGTAAACCCCTATGTTGCTCTCGCTGCACGTGGCCCTTGGGTGATCACGCTGAAAGGCCGCGTACTGCATGATTCCGGCGGCTACGGCATGCTCGGCTTCGGTCACGCGCCTGCCAACGTGATCGACACCATGAGCAAGCCGCAAGTGATGGCCAACATCATGTCGCCAAGCCTGTCACATCTGCGCATCGCTCGCGCGCTTCGCAAGGAAATTGGTCACAGCCGCGGCGCATGCCCTTACGTCAAATTCCTGGCGCTGAACTCCGGTTCCGAATCGGTTTCCCTCGCCGGACGAATTGCCGACGTCAATACAAAACAACACACTGACGCAGGCGGTCGCCATGCGGGCAAACGTGTCAAACGCATCGCCATGAAAGGCGCGTTCCACGGCCGTACCGAACTACCGATGCTGTATTCGGATTCTTCCCGCAAGGCCTACGCCGAAAATCTGGCCAGCTGGAAACATCATGAAAGTCAGCTGGTCACCATCGAACCGTATTCCATAGAAGCACTAAAACAGGCATTCGCCGATGCCGAAACCAATGGCTGGTACTTCGAAGCCATGTTCCTGGAACCAGTGATGGGTGAAGGCGATCCCGGTCGCGCCGTTCCACCGGCTTTTTATGCCGCCGCACGCGAACTTACCAAGGCTCATGGCACCCTGCTCTTGATCGATTCCATCCAGGCCGGCCTGCGCGCGCATGGCGTGCTGTCGATTGTCGATTACCCGGGCTTTGAAGGCCTGGAAGCACCTGACATGGAAACCTATTCCAAGGCATTGAACGGTGGCCAGTATCCGCTTTCGATTCTGGCGGTCAACGAACGCGCCGCCGGTTTGTATCGCAAAGGTATTTACGGCAATACGATGACCGGCAACCCGCGTGCAATGGATATTGCTTCTACCGTGCTGGGATCGCTGACGCCGGAAATTCGCGCCAACATCCGCAACAAGGGCGTGGAAGTTTTGGAAAAATTGAACACGCTGAAAGACGAACTCGGCGGCCTGATTACCAAGGTACAAGGCACCGGTTTATTGTTCAGCTGCGAGCTCGACCCGAGCTTCAAATGTTTCGGCGTCAGTTCGACCGAAGAATTCATGCGTGAGCGCGGTATCGGCGTGATCCACGGCGGCCTGAACTCGTTGCGCTTTACTCCGCATTTCAACATCACTTCTGCCGAAATCGATCTGGTGATCGAGCACGTCCGTTTTGCATTGTTGAATGGCCCGCGCAAGGCGTTGGATAAAGCCGAAGCAGCATAAAAGCGTAGGAGGCCGCTTGTGCGGGCGACCGGTCGGGCCCAAGGGCCCTCCTACAATAAAAAAAGCCGGATTACTCCGGCTTTTTTTATTGAGCTCGAAAACGATATCAGGCAAATGGGTCTTGCAAGATGATCGTAGCATCGCGATCCGGACCGGTGGACACGATCGCGAGCGGGCAACCCGACAATTCTTCCAATGCACGCAAATAGGCACGCGCGGCAGGCGGCAGTTTTTCCCATTCGGTGATGCCGGCGGTAGTCTCGCTCCAGCCCGGGAACTCCAGATAGACCGGTTCGCATTGATCCCAGCCCTGTGCATCCAGCGGCGCGTATTCGCTTTGCTTGCCATGGTACTTGTAGGCGATGCACATTTTCAGCGATGGCATGCCGTCCAGAATGTCGAGTTTGGTAATGCACAGGCCGGAAATACCGTTGATCGCGACAGCGCGTTTCAACGCGACGATATCGATCCAGCCGCAACGGCGGGGACGACCGGTAGTGGCGCCGAATTCCTGGCCGCGTTTACGGATATCTTCGCCGGTTTCATCATGCAATTCGGTCGGGAACGGACCGCCGCCAACGCGCGTAGCGTAGGCCTTGGCTATACCGAGCACGTAGTCGATTGAATCGGCACCGACGCCGGTACCGGCGAGTGCGCCGCCGACGGTGGTGTTGGAAGAAGTGACGTAGGGATAAGTGCCGTGGTCGATGTCGAGCAGCGAGCCTTGCGCACCTTCGAACATCACTTTCTTGCCCTGCTTGCGGAGGTCATGCAAAAGCCCGGCGATATCGGTTTTCATTGGTTCGACATATTCGCCGAAGGCCAATGCTTCGTCATAGGTTTGCTGGAAATCGACTGCTTCGACGCCAAGATATTTGGTCAGCACAAAGTTGTGATAATCGAGCGCCGCATGCAATTTCTCGGCGAGTTCTACCGGATATTTCAAATCGGCAACGCGAATGCCGCGACGTGCGACTTTGTCTTCATAGGCAGGTCCGATACCACGACCAGTAGTACCTATTGCCTTGCCGCCAGCCGCTTTTTCGCGAGCCTGGTCGAGTGCAATGTGGTACGGCATGATCAGCGGGGTGGCCGGGCTGATCTTCAAACGCGAACGCACGTCGACGCCGGTGGCTTCGAGTTCGGCGATTTCTTTTTTCAATGCGGCAGGTGACAGCACGACGCCGTTGCCGATCAGGCAAAGTGTGTCGGCACGCAGGATGCCGGAGGGAATCAGATGGAGAACGGTCTTCTTGCCGCCGATCACCAAGGTATGGCCGGCATTGTGGCCACCTTGAAAACGCACGACGGCGCCTATTTTCTCGGTGAGCAAATCGACGATCTTGCCTTTGCCTTCATCGCCCCATTGAGCGCCCAATACCACGACTGACTGACCCATAACTACTCCAAAACTGATGTGCAGACACAGAAAAAGCCGGTGGATGGCCCCCGGCTTTGTGAAATTATCCTTTAATTTGTCGGCTTTTGCAGGTTTTATTTCGCTCCAATCAGCCGCCGCGAACGAAATACAGCGCTATCAGGCCCGCTATCAGCATAAACCCGCCGATAGCACTGAGCTGGCGTTCCGGCTGGGGCAATAATTGCGCAACCATCCGCTTCCAGGCTTTTGGGGCCGCAAACAAAAACAGCCCTTCCATGATCAGCACCAGAGCCAATGCGGCCCAAAAGTCAGCCCATTGCATCTTTACTTGCGCTGATTACCGAAGTACTTCAGGAACTCGGAATCGGGATCGAGAACCATCACGGTTTTGCCGTCCGACATGGTGGCCCGATAGGCCTCCATACTGCGATAAAAGCCATAGAACTCGGCGTCCTGATTATAGGCGGCTGCCGAAATGGCGGCCGCTTCGGCATCGCCCTCGCCTCGCAGGGTCTGTGCTTCTCGTTCCGCATTGGCAAGGATGACCTGGCTATCTCGGTCAGCCTCGGCGCGAATCGCATTCGCGCCCTGAGCACCTTCTGCACGCAAGCGCGATGCTACTTGAGTACGCTCGGCCCGCATCCGGTTAAAGACGGATTTCAGAATATCGCCTTCCTGCGGAAGATTGATGCGTTTGATGCGAACATCGAGTACTTCAACGCCCAGCGTACTGGCGCCGACATTGATGTCTTTCAGCAAACGACCGGTCAAGTTGGAACGACCGCTCGAAACCACCTGCGACAAAGTCAGCTGGTTGATTTCGTTGTTCAGTGCGCTTTTCACGATCGGCAGCAAGCGCTGCTTGGCGGCATCTTCATCGCCACCACTTGACGCCCGGTAGAAGGTAGTGACGTTCTTGATTTGCCATTTCACGAAGAAATCGATCTCGACGTCTTTTTTCTCGGCGGTCAAATAGCGCTGCGGCTTGTCTTCCATGTTCAGGATGCGACGATCGAATTTCCGCACTTCTTCGACCAAAGGCCATTTGAAATGCAGACCGGGTTTCATGTCGCTGCGAACCACCTTGCCCAGGTTCAGGACGATGGCGGTTTCATTTTCCTTGACGATATAGGCACTGCTGAAGATACCCAAGATCACCAGTGCAACGAAAATCAATACGTTAGTTAGATTGCGCATTATCGGCTTCCTTCCCTGCCTTCGCGGCGTGGCGAAGACTCCACTTTGTTATCGGCATCGTTACCGATGACCGCCTGCACTGCGGGCATCCGGGTGACGGCATTTTCCGGACTCGGCATGCCGGTTCCATTCAACGGCAGATAGAAAACATTATTGTCGCGACCGGAAACCACTTTCTGGTTTTTCGAAAGCACGTCCTGCATGGTTTCAAGATACAGGCGTTTGCGTGTCACTTCTGGCGCCTTGCGATATTGCTCGACCAGCAAGCTGAAACGTTTGGCGTCACCTTGTGCTTTTGCGACAACCGATGCCTTGTAACCTTCGGATTCCGCCTTGACCCGCGCCGCTACACCCTTGGCCTCCGGTACCGTCTTGCTGGCATAAGCCTTGGCTTCACTTTCCAGCTGGTTCTTGTTTTCGCGCGCGCTGATCGCGTCATCGAAAGCCTGCTTCACTTCTTCCGGTGGACGCGCATTGGGCAGGGTGAATTGCGACACGGTCAGTCCGGTCTTGTACAAATTAAGGGTTTCCTGCAAATGCTTCTGAGCTTCGATGGCCAGCTGGCTGCGTTCAAACAACACTTTGTCCATCGTGTTGTTGCCAACGACTTCACGTACTGCGCTCTCGGCCGAATGACGCAGGGTTTCGACGCCTTGCTGGTTATTGGCGTCAACGCTGTCACGAAAACCGAAGAGATAGAGTCTGGGATTACTGATCTGGTACTGGACGTTGAATTCGATTTCGACGATGTTTTCGTCCTTGGTCAAAACGCTGACGGAATCTTTGAGTTCCTCGACCTTGGTGGCATCGACCACGTAGGCGGTTTCAATCGGCCAGGGAAGTTTCCAGTTCGCGCCGGGCTGCATCACTCGATCGAACGCACCGAAGCGCAGTACAACGCCGCGCTGGCGTTCGTCGATCAGCTTGAAACAATTGAACAAGACCAGCACGACGAGCAGGCCGATGATAATTGGCAAGGGTCCCGAACCCGACGAACCACCACGACCATTGAAACCATCTTTGATGCGGTTCAAGAGGTCTTCCACTGGGTTACCAGTGTTCTTGGGGCTACCGCTGCCTTTACCGGGCGTATTCCAGGCCATGCCTACTCCGTTCGCTGCGGTTCTTGACCGCTTTTCATGTGATTAAGGATTGTAATTGGGGTCAACAAGGCCAACAAGCAAGGCCTCCTGCAAAAAATGTCCGCCCGGCTCGACCGCCATGCGTTCTGCCTGCGCCAGTGGCATATCGATTTCAAGATGCCAGCCATGTTCGTCGCTTTGTTCGCCGACAATGGCACCCGCCGCGTATAGACGGGAATAGAGGCGACCTTGATCCGGCGGCAATTGCAGGCTGGTCTGGTAACGTTGCTGCGAAAAACGCGTACCCAGTGCTTGCCGCAACAATTCAATACCGTCTCCCGTTTTCGCGGACAACCAGAATCGCTCATGCCCCTGTCCGGGCACATCATGGCGGGCCGAAGTATCCTCCAGCCGGTCAATCTTGTTGAAAACGAGCAATTGCGGAATATCGCCCGCGCCAATCTCGGCCAACACGGCATCGACTTGTTCTATCCGCTCATCACGCAATGGGTCGGCAGCATCCACCACATGCAACAGAAGATCGGCATCGCGCGCTTCCGATAATGTAGAACGGAAGGCGGCAATCAGGTCATGTGGCAAGTCGCGGACAAATCCGACGGTATCCGACAGCACCAGACTCGAGCCACCGGCAATATCCAGACGTCGTACGGTCGGGTCCAGCGTGGCAAATAATTTATCGGCGACATAAACCCCGGAACCCGACAAGGTATTAAACAAGGTCGATTTCCCGGCATTGGTATAACCCACCAGCGCCACGCGGGGAATAGCGTTGCGCAAACGTGCACGACGCATCTGTGTGCGTTGCACTTCGACTTTTTCCAAACGTGACTGCAGCATTTCAACGCGCTTTTGCAGCAGGCGACGATCGGTTTCCAATTGCGTTTCACCGGGACCGCGCAAACCGATCGAACCACCGCGCTGGCGTTCAAGATGGGTCCAGCCGCGAATCAGGCGTGTCGCCATGTGTTTCAACTGGGCCAGTTCGACTTGCAACTTGCCTTCATGCGAGGCAGCACGTTGCGCGAAAATATCCAGAATCAAACCGCTTCTATCCACCACGCGGCGACCAAGATCTTTTTCGAGATTTCGTTCTTGCCCGGGAGTCAACGCATGATTCACGAGCACCAGGTCGGCACCCGTTGCTTCGCAGGCGTCTTTGACTTCGATGAGTTTGCCGCTGCCGATGTAATGCGAAGGACTCGCGCGTTCGACACGCGCATTGATCGTTCCTACGACGGTTGCACCTGCAGAGCGGGCAAGCTCGATGAATTCTTCCAGTAAGGTCGGGTCTTGCATGCCCGGACGATACGGTTGAATCAGCAATGCGTTTTCACCCTTCCGGGTACGTTCAAACATGAGTGCCGCCAGGCATGGAATTAGCTTGCAATGGAATCCTGCGGCTCTTCATCGAGCACTTCTCCACCGCTTGGACCGATGCGCACGTTACGTGCCGGCACCACGGTGGAAATCGCATGCTTGTAAACCATTTGGCTGACGGTATTGCGCAACAACACGACGAATTGGTCGAAGCTTTCAATCGTGCCTTGCAACTTGATGCCGTTTACCAGATAGATGGCTACCGGCACGCGTTCGCGGCGTAAAGCGTTCAGGAACGGGTCTTGGAGGGATTGTGACTTTGTCATGGAGGACTCCTTTTTTATTGTTATCACGCACTATGCGCGGCTTGCGACCAACGGTCCTGGATCGCGAAATCAAAGTTTAACCGCTAAACCCGTAATCAGCGAGTGATGAAAAGCGATAGCGCGCTTTCCAATTCCTTGGTCTCTACTTGGGGGTCGAACCAGCGCAAATCAAGCTCTCCACGGAACCAGGTGAGCTGCCGCTTCGCCAATTGCCTAGTCGCGGCGATGGCTTGCTCGCGAAACTGTTCCGCCGTGGTGTCTCCCGCCAAATGTCGCCAAGCCTGTCGATAACCCACCGCGCGCATTGATGGCAAGTCAGCATGCAAAGAGGGATTAGCCATCAGCCTTCGCATCTCAGCAAGAAACCCCTGTTCCAGCATCAGATCAAACCGGCGCGCGATCCGATCATGCAGTACCGCGCGCTCTTTCGGTGCGATACAGACGCGCAAGACCCGGAACGGAAATTTACTGCGCTCATTGGCCTGCTGCCATTCGGTAATCGGCTTGCCTGTTTGCCGGAATACCTCCAATGCACGGGTGATGCGTTGCACGTCGTTGGGTTTGATTCGAAGACCCGCCGCTGCGTCAATCTGCTTCAATTTTTCATGCATTGCGGGCCAGCCGACAGCATCTGCCTCAGTCTGGATTTCCGCGCGAATTTCTTCGTCCGCGGCCGGCATATCAGACAAGCCATCCAGCAGTGCCCGAAAATACAAACCGGTGCCCCCGACCAGCAGGGGAATTTTGTTTTGTCCGCTCAGCTGGTTCATCAAGGGCAAGGCGTCCTTGGCGAAATCGGCGGCGCTGTAGGTTTGCCAGGGCTCACGAATATCAATCAGGTGATGAGGAATACCGCTTTGTTCATCAATACCCGGTTTGGCAGAACCGATATCCATGCCGCGATACACCAGCGCGGAATCCACGCTGATAATTTCGGTATGAAGACGCTTCGCCCATTCAATCGCCAAAGCCGTTTTGCCGGAAGCAGTCGGCCCCATCAAGGCAATGGCAAGTGGCCGTTTATCTGCCGCCATCAATAACCCGGTTCAAGTTCTTTCCGGACTGCCTCGAATTGTTCCTGCATGGCCGCAGATGGTGGCGCACCGAATTTGCTGACCAGATAAATCGCGGCACTCGCAAATATGAATCCTGGCACCAGTTCATACAGACCTAACCACGCGAATTGCTTCCAGACGATAACGGTCAACGCGCCGACAATCATGCCGGCCAACGCCCCGTTGCGAGTCATCGCTTTCCAGCCCAGCGAGAACAATACGACTGGACCAAACGCGGCACCGAAGCCTGCCCAGGCGTAACTCACCAGCCCCAGGACTTTGCTCTCGGGGTTTTGTGCCAGCACGATCGCGATAATCGAGATGAGCAATACCGTTATACGCCCCACCCATACCAGTTCTTTCTGGCTGGCATTCTTGCGAATCATGCCCTTGTAGAAATCGTCGGTCAGCGCACTGGAACAAACCAGCAGCTGGCAGGACAAGGTACTCATGATCGCGGCCAGGATGGCCGACAACAGCACACCCGCGACCCACGGATTGAAAAGCAAGGTGGACAGCTCGATGAATACCCGCTCGTTATTTTTCGTGACCGGACCCGCCTGATCCGGATGCTGTGCAAAATACGCAATCCCGAAGAAACCCACTGCCATCGCACCGAACAGGCAAAGAATCATCCAGGTCATGCTGATTCTTCTTGCGGCCGGAATGGCCTTCACGGATTCGGCCGCCATGAAGCGCGCGAGAATATGCGGCTGTCCGAAATAGCCCAGACCCCATGCGGCAGTGGAGATAATGGCAACCCAGGTTTGCCAGTGGTCGATACCACCCTTGAAAAACTCGAGATTGGCCGGATTGGCCTGCGTGATCAGGGCCATGCTGGAATCCACGCCACCGACGGCGAGAATGATCATGATCGGCGCAAGGATAAGCGCGAAGATCATCAAAGTTGCCTGCACCGTATCGGTCCAGCTGACGGCAAGAAAACCGCCGATCATCGTATACGCAATTGTCGCACCTGCACCGACCCACAGGGCCTGCGAATAAGGCACATGGAATACCGACTCAAACAATCGTGCGCCGGCCACGATGCCGGAAGCGGAATAGATGGCGAAAAAAACCAGGATGATCACGGCGGAGAAAATTCGCAACAGCCGGGAGTTATCTTCAAATCGATGGCTGAAATAATCCGGCAGCGTCAGGGCATTTTGGGTATGTTCGGTGTAGACACGCAGAGGGCCAGCGACGAATTTCCAGTTGCAGTAGGCACCGATAATCAATCCGATGGCAATCCAGGACTCGGAAGCGCCACTTAGATACAAGGCACCCGGCAAACCCAGCAGCAGCCATCCGCTCATATCGGAAGCACCGGCCGACATCGCGGTCACGAAACTGCCCAGGTCGCGCCCGCCAAGAATGTAGTCATCGAGTGTCTTGATGGAACGCCATGCGGCAAAGCCAATGCCGATCATCAGCAAAATATAAATCGCGAACGTGATATGCAACGGAGACCAATTCATAAGCTTGCACTCGATGATTATTCAGGTGTAGTTTGGCGATTCTAACATCACGGTCAAAGCCAATGAGCAGACTGAAGGCGCTCGGATTCCTCTTCGTTTTCCTGGTCCCTGCCACCATGCCGACGGCAGCCTGGCTTGGCGCACAGACCGGCTGGATCAATCTGGCAGCCTGGTATCCGCTGTTCTTTTTATTCGTGATGCTGCCCCTGACCGACTACATTCTGGGTCACGATCCGGTCAATATTGCCCAGACAGACGAACGCAAGGTCAGCCAGCAAGTCTGGTTCAAGGCACTCACGTTGCTTGCCTTGCCCGTACAATGCGCCGTGTTGGTCTGGTCGGCATTCTGGTTCGCCAGCCATGAGTTGAATCCTGCGGGAACTATCGGCTGGCTATTTTCGCAGGGCATTGTAGGCAGCATTCTGGCCATCAATACCGCACATGAATTGATCCACAAAGATGAAAAACTCGAAAAGTCCTTCGGTGGTATTTTGCTGACGACGGTCGGCTATTATGGTTTCAAGATCGAGCATTTGCGTGGGCATCATGTGCATGTATCCACGCCGGAAGATGCCTCCAGCGCCCGCTTTGGCCAGAGTGTCTGGGCCTTCATGCCGGAAGCACTTTACCGTAATACAAAAAACGCCTGGAAGCTGGAAGCCGAACGCTTGCAGAAACTGGGCATTCCCATGCTGCACTGGCGCAATGAAATGCTGGGCTGGACTTTGCTGTGGCTGTCTTTCTGCGCCGCGTTTTATTTGATGCTTGGCTGGACCGGTATCGCGTTTTTTATCGCGCAGGGTTTCTTTGCCGCCTGCTCGCTGGAAATCATCAACTACATTGAACATTACGGCCTTGAACGAAAGCAATTGGCCGACGGCCGATATGAGCGCACCACGCATTTGCATTCCTGGAATTCGGATTACGCCTTGTCGAATTTATTGTTGTTCCAATTGCAACGACATTCCGACCATCATGCATTTCCAAAACGCCGCTATGCCATCTTGAGGCATCACGAAGATTCACCGCAATTGCCCGGCGGTTATGCCGCGATGTTTGTACTCGCCTTGTGTTCTCCGCTTTGGCATCGGGTGATGGATCCGAGGGTGCAAAAGTTCAAGCAACAGTTGATTTGAATTCAATATCGAGCGAATGCAATGCCAAATGATTATGTTGAAACCAAGCCGGGGATATTGGCGAACATCAATATCGCGCCATTGATAGGCATTTTTGCTGCCTTACTGGTCGTGATAATGCTTGGCTTTCCGTCGAAAACCTCCAAGTATTCAAATGCCTGGCTCGGTGGCTGCATCACATCTGACAAACATGAACATAGAGTACGCATTCATATGGATGCAAGCGGCCAGGCAACTTTCGACAACGTATCGGTCACAAACGACGAGCTTATCGACATCATAGGTTCCGCACCAAAGCATGGCGCCCATCAACTGGCAACTGAAATCGATGCTGATGCCGACGCCAGTTATCAGGACCTTATCTCGCTGATAACCGCCTTACATAAATCCGGACTTGAAGAAAAAAATATCCGCATGCTTGATTCACGCTGGAGATAATGACGTAGCCCGGGTCATGGCTCCATCTGACCCGGGGAGACTCACATGGAAAACTCCACATGCAATCGCAAAATAATCAAAAAACCATTTGATGTGCACTTGATAATTCAACGCCTACTGTCTAACGTTCCCGGGCCAGATGGAGCCATGACCCGGGCTACGTCACTCTAATCTTCTTCCGGCCAGACGATTCCCGTCGGCTTGTTCGATTTCAACACGGGTTTGTCCTGCTTTGAAACGGCATTCCATACTTTCAATGCATCGACGGTTGCGGCGACATCATGCACGCGAATTATTTTCGCGCCATTCTGTGCCGCGATTAGCGCAGCTGCGACCGAACCGTAAACTCGATCATTCACATCGCGTCCAGTCAGAGTGCCAATCATCGATTTTCTCGACAAGCCTGCCAACACGGGCACGCCCATTTCAACGAAGCGCCGCAACTGGGCCAGCAATGCCAGATTGTGTTCGAGTGATTTTCCGAACCCGAAGCCCGGATCAATCACTATATTCTTTTTCGAAATACCCGCCATCTCGCAGGCAAAGATCCGTTGCGTCAAAAAGCTGTGAACCTCGGCAACAGCATCGTCATAGTGTGGCGCGGCCTGCATCGAGCCGGGCTCGCCCTGCATATGCATGAGGATCACCGGTACTTTCAATTCGGCAGCGACATCGAGTGCATCATCGCGGCGCAATGCAAATACGTCATTGATGATACTGGCGCCTGCATTGACGGCCGCACGCATCACGCCGGGCTTTGATGTATCAATCGCAATCGGGACAGTGATTTGTTTTGCCAGCGCTTCAATCACGGGAATCACGCGTTGCAATTCTTCCGCTTCGCTGATTTTCTTTGCGCCGGGACGCGTCGATTCGCCGCCGATATCCAGCACGTCTGCGCCTTCGCTGACGAGTTGCAAAGCATGGGTAATTGCAGACTCAATCGAATCATGCTGACCGCCGTCCGAAAACGAATCCGGAGTGACATTCACGATCCCCATCACGCGGGCGACGTCGAGACTCAGAATTTTTCCGGCACAATTGAGTTGGGGTGTCGTATCGAACATTTTTTTCCTTGGGAGAAAATATGAGTCGTAGGAGCGTCCTTTAGGCGCGACTGATTCGGCAATATTTTTCGCGCCTAAAGGACGCTCCTACGGCTCGCAAAAAAAAGGCCAGAACGCATTCTGGCCTTTTCAAGATTCAGCGACAAGCTTGTCAGGTTTGCGGAGCGGCTCCGCCAAAAGTACCGGCAACCGGGCCGATACCGCTGTCTTTCGATGTCTTGCCCGACTTCGCCCAATCCAGCGGCGGACCCGGAACGCGACCTTCCATGATGGCATCGATCTGGCTGACATCGATGGTTTCATAGGTCAGCAAGGCTTCGGCCATGGCATGCAGCTTGTCCACGTTTTCAGTGAGGATTTGCTTGGTGCGATCGTAGGCTTTATCGAGAATACTGCGAACAACATCATCAATTTTCTTCGCGGTATCGTCGGACACGTTTTTGGTTTGCGATACCGAACGACCCAGAAACACCTCGCCTTCTTCTTCGGCATAGGCAATCGGGCCAAGCTCTTCCGACAAGCCCCATTTGGTGACCATGTTACGGGCCATCTTGGTGGCGCGTTCGATATCGTTCGAAGCACCAGTGGTGACCTTGTCGGAACCAAAAATCAATTCTTCGGCAACGCGGCCACCATACAGCGTGCAAAGACGGCTATGAATTTCTTCGCGATTCATGCTGTATTTGTCACCTTCCGGCAAATACATGGTGACACCCAGTGCACGGCCACGCGGAATGATCGTGACTTTGTAAACGGGATCATGCGCAGGCACCACGCGACCCACGATCGCATGACCTGCTTCGTGATAGGCCGTATTGCGTTTTTCTTCTTCGCTCATCGCCATCGAGCGGCGTTCAGCACCCATCATGATCTTGTCGCGTGCCTTGTCGAAATGTTCCATGCGCACGTCTTTTGCGTTTTCGCGTGCCGCGAACAAAGCTGCCTCATTCACCAGATTCGCCAGATCGGCACCACTGAAACCGGGCGTACCGCGGGCAATCGTCATCGGCTCGACGTCAATATCCAGCGGGACTTTGCGCATGTGCACTCTCAGGATTTGTTCGCGGCCACGCACGTCCGGCAAGCCGACAACGACCTGGCGATCGAAACGGCCCGGGCGGAGGAGTGCAGGATCAAGGACATCGGGGCGATTGGTCGCAGCGATGACGATCACGCCTTCGCCACCTTCGAAACCGTCCATCTCGACCAGCAAGGCATTCAAGGTTTGTTCGCGTTCGTCATGACCGCCACCCAGACCGGCACCGCGATGACGACCGACTGCATCGATTTCGTCGATGAAGATGATGCAAGGTGCGTGTTTCTTGGCTTGGTCGAACATGTCGCGCACACGGCTCGCACCAACGCCAACAAACATTTCGACAAAATCGGAACCTGAAATCGTGAAGAACGGCACTTTGGCTTCGCCGGCGATGGCACGTGCCAGCAAGGTTTTACCGGTACCGGGGCTGCCGACCATCAAGACACCACGCGGAATACGGCCACCAAGTTTCTGGAAGCGTCCGGGATCGCGCAGGAATTCCACCAGCTCGCCCACTTCTTCCTTGGCTTCGTCGCAACCGGCAACGTCTTCGAAGGTCACCTTGACCTGGTCTTCACCCTGCATTTTTGCACGCGAACGACCGAAGCTCATTGCACCGCCTTTACCACCGCCCTGCATTTGGCGCATGAAATAAATGAAGATACCGACGAACAGGATGATGGGCAGGAAATTGATCACCGCCGACCAGAACAGCGATGGACCGCCCGAGGGCTTTTGCTGGATGATTTCGACGCGGTTCTTGACCAGGTCGTTTACCAATTCGCGGTCATAAGGACCGGTGGTCGACATAACGGACCCGTCATTGCGGGTGTATTTGAGAATCGTCGCCGCACCGGTGCTTTCGCCGGAGAATTCGACGCTTTTGACATTCTTGTCGTAGACATCATCGATGAATTTTGAATACTCGACTTCGCTCGAGGATGTGCCAACGCCCATCTTGCCGGAGAAGCTCTGGTAAACGGTCATCATGACCAGACCGATAACCAGTGCGAGTAATAAATTTTTCACGAGATCATTCATTCTTTTTTCCCTTAACGTTTGCCGGTGGCCAACGCATAAACTTCATTAGATCGACGGCGCGATGCCGCCGGTTTGCGGGTAATCACTTTCGTATAACGGGTTTTCAGATCTTTCATGTAGGCGTCGAAACCTTCACCCATGAACAACTTGATCAAAAAATTTCCGCCCTTCTTCAAGTGCTTGTCCGCGAATTCCACTGCCAGTTCCGATAAATACATTGCCCGGGCCTGATCAACGGAGTCCACTCCACTCATATTGGGGGCCATATCCGAAAGCACAAGGTCCACGCTGGCCCCATCTATCAAGGCCTCCAGCCGAGAGACTGCCTCATCTTCTCTGAAATCGCCGTGAATGAAATCCACCCCGGCAATCCCCGGCATATCTAGGATATCCATCGCTATCACGCGCCCTTTCGAACCCAGATCGCGTCGAACCACCTGCGACCAGCCACCCGGCGCGGCGCCCAGATCAACCACGACCATGCCCGGCCTGAGCAATTTATCGCGCTCGATCAGCTCTTCCAGCTTGTAGGCCGCCCGCGAACGCATGCCTTCGGCCTGCGCCTTCTTCACGAAGGGATCGGCAAAATGTTCTTTAAGCCACTGCTGGCTGCTTTTACTACGGGCCATGGTGCATCCGGGGAATGACAATACGAAAACCTTCTCTACGCCGCCATGATAACCTGTACACCCTTGAAAACCCGTCAGATGTTTATGTCAAATCTTCTTACAAACCCCCAAAAACGCTATTTGAAAGGCTTGGCCCACGATTTGCGCCCCACCATTCTGGTCGGAGCCAAAGGGGTGACACCTTCACTTCTGGCGGAATTGGACGCCGTTTTGGAACAGCACGAGCTCATCAAGGTAAAAGTTGCAGCCGAAGACCGCGAAACACGCGATGCATGGATCGCCGCCATGGTCGAAGGCAGCCAGGCGGGATTGGTCACGCGCATCGGCAATACTGCCGTCATGTTTCGCCGTAGCAAGAACAAACCTTTCGTGATCCTGCCTAAAGCCTGAGTCATGCAATTAACGCTGGAAAATCCGGATTTCCGATACTTGCTGCGTGGCGTTGGTGCCGACGGTGTCCTGGTCAACGACCAGACGCTGAATCGCAGCTTCATTCTCACTCCGCACGAGTTGCTTGAAAACTGGCGTCCGGTTTCGAGTCAGGATCTTCTGGCTGAAGACATGCAGGCCTTGCTCGATCTGAATCCGGTGCTGGTCATTCTTGGCACGGGAGCGCGCCAGCAATTTCCGTCTGCTGCCGTAATGGCCGCCTGCCTTACGCGCGGCATCGGCATCGAAGTGATGGATAACGCTGCGGCGGCACGCACTTTCAACGTGCTGGCGACCGAAGGCCGTAAAGTCGTTGCCGGTTTTATCATCTGATGCGCGAACAACGCACTCGCGTTGATTTCAAATTTTTATTGTCGTTATTTTTTCTTGCGCTTTTTTTGTCCGGATGCGTTTTTTTCAGGAAACCCACCGATGCAGAACGCTATGCCATTTGGTCAAAAAAACATGGCGATGAAATTCTCGCCTATCAACTATTTCTGGATGAAAATGCCGTTGGCGATATCCTGCCCCTGTCGCAATTGCTGAAATCGGCGCGCGACTGGAAAAAATGCAAAGCCGAACCTTATACAATGCCGCCGAGAGCGCTATGGCCGAATATAGTGCCGACACTGCAGGTGGTAAAAAAATTCAGGTCCGAAGCCATACTGATAAATCCGGCGGCCGCGTCGGCCTATCGTGACCCGGTACTCAATAAATGCGCCGGCGGCAGCCCGGGCAGTAAACATATGCAGCTGAATGCAATCGATTTCGATATTGATTCGACACCGGCATCACTCGAAGCTCTCTGCCACGCCTGGCGCACCCAGGGAATGGCATTGAAACTGGGGCTGGGTTTTTATACGCCGACACGCATTCATCTGGATACATTGGGTTACCGAAGCTGGGGTTCGGACTACACCCGCAAGACCTCGCTTTGCCTGCTGAATGAGGCACTGCCTGAGTCGAAAACCACACATTGAATCGTCGTTTGTACGCTATCGCACATAGCCGGAAAATCTTTTACGCTGGTCTATACTCACGAGTCTACCGGCAAAGGTTCCAACGACATGGCAGCGGCTATATCCCCAAAGCTAAACCATTTGCTTGCGGCTTTATCACCGGACGTTCAGGAGCGCATTTTTCCGCATCTTGAACTGGTGAAATTGCCGCTGCGCAAAGTTTTGTACGAATCCGGCGATCCGATGGGACACGTCTACTTTCCCGCAGATGCCATTATCTCCATGCAATACGTTATGGAGGACGGCGCATCGGCTGCGATCTCGGTCGTCGGCAACGACGGTTTGATGGGTGTTTCGCTCTTCATGGGCGGCGAAAGTACTCCGAGCCGCGCCATCGTCCAAAGCGCCGGCAATGCCTACCGTTTGCTCGGGCAGAAACTGAGAACCGAATTCAACCGTCACGGCGATTTGCTGCAATTGATGTTGCGTTATACACAGGCGCTGATTACCCAGATGGCGCAGACTGCGGTCTGCAATCGGCACCATACGATTGACCAGCAATTGTGTCGCTGGCTGCTATTGTCGTTGGATCGCCTGCCAAGCAATCGCTTGACCATGACGCAGGAATTCATCGCGAGCATGCTCGGCGTGCGCCGCGAAGGCGTCACCCAGGCAGCAGGACGGCTGCAGAAACAGGGAATCATCGACTACAAGCGCGGGCTGATCACGGTGATCGACCGCCTGAAACTCGAACAGATGAGCTGCGAATGTTATGCCGTCGTGGTCGAGGAAACCGAACGCCTGCTGCACTACTTGCCGCCCAGACTCGTTTTGCCACCGGATAAGACGAATTAATTTAGGCGCAAGCCAAGGTCGCAGAATGCAATCAAACTGACATATTGGCGTAGGGGCGCTTGCTTGCTGCGCCCGTTTTTCAGGTTGCACGCAGATCCTGGGGGCAGCAAGCAAGCGCCCCTATGATTTATGGCGCAACCGAAGTCACATTCTTGTCACAAAAATGATATCTACTTGCACTTACCCCCGACCTTTGTCACGGTATAACAGTGCTTAAACGAATTCTGATTGTGGACGATGAACCCGCCATTCGAGACATGGTGGCCTTTGCGTTGCGCAAGGACAACTACGAACCCGTGCATGCCGGGGATGCCCGCGAAGCCCAGGAAGCCATCGCCCAGAAAGTCCCGGACCTGATCCTGCTGGACTGGATGCTGCCCGGCATCAGTGGCCTGGAGTTGGCACGGCGTTGGCGCCGGGATGAATTTACCCGCAGCGTACCGATTATCATGCTGACCGCACGCGGCGAGGAAAATGACCGTGTCAGCGGTCTGGAATCCGGTGTTGACGATTACGTCATCAAGCCGTTTTCAGCCCGGGAATTATTGGCCCGCATCAAGGCCGTCCTGCGACGCTCGCGCGACGATGAAGACGATGGCTCCGTCACTATCGGAGATGTACGAATCGATGGCGCGGCCCATCGTGTCTATGCCAATGACCAGAGCGTGCATGTAGGTCCGACCGAATATCGCCTGCTGCATTTTTTCATGACTCATGCCGATCGGGTTTATACCCGCAGCCAGCTGCTGGATTACGTCTGGGGCGGCAGTGTCTACGTCGAAGAACGAACCGTCGATGTCCATATCCGCCGTCTCCGCAAAGCGCTGGAGCCGTTCAAGCTTGAAGACATGGTGCAAACCGTTCGCGGTGCCGGTTATCGTTTCTCAGCCTTGCGTTAAACTGCGGCATGCTCAAATTCATCAGCTCGATCGGCCGACATCAAACCCTGAGACGCATTCTCCTGTTTCTTATCGTTTCTGCATTGATCGGCTGGACCACCGGCTTTTTATTGCCTGCACTTCTCATTGCAGCCTTGATTGTCATCATCTGGCAATACTGGCGGGTAAATCATCTACTCATGCGTGCAAAAGCAAACGAAACTTTCGACAAAACGGTCTCGCTGGATATTTACCGCCAGCTTGAAAATCAACTGGCGCATCGCGAGTTGTCGGCGAGACAACGTGCCCGCCGGCTCTTGAGCCTGCTGCGTGCATATCGACAAGCTGGCAGCGCATTGCATGATGGCGCGCTGATCGTCCAGCGCAACAGCAGCCAGATTGTCTGGTTCAACAAGGCGGCAAAACGCTTTCTCGGCCTCAGTTATCCGCGCAGTCTTGGTACCAATTTATTGATGCATATCAACAGCACTCGGGTTCATGAATGGTTTCTGGCGGGAGATATCGATGAGCCACTGATGGATCTTCCCTGTCCGCAGGATGAAAATATCCGGCTGAGCCTGCGGTTGCTGCCCTACTCCAACGAACAATTCATGGTCGTCGTACGCGATGTAACCAAGCTGATGCAGCTCGAACACATGCGTCGCGATTTCGTCGCCAATGTATCGCATGAACTTCGCACGCCGCTGACGGTGGTACACGGTTATCTGGACATGATGGAACCGGAAGACAATCCGGAGTTTGCTCCCATGATCGAAGAGATGCGCAAGCAATCGGCACGCATGGCGCAACTGGTGGAAGACCTGCTCACTCTCTCGCGACTGGATGCGGAAGATTCGTTGCGTGAAGAAGTGATTCCGATGCAGATGATGCTGACCACCCTGCGCCGCGAAGCGGAAGCCTTGAGTCAGGGACATCATAAAATCAGTATCGAAGACAGCGCACAATGCGATATTTACGGCGCACACAAGGAATTGCACAGCGCATTTTCCAATCTGGTCAGCAATGCCGTGCGTTACACGCCATATGGCGGCTCGATCAGCATCCGCTTCGAGCAGGCTGCCGACAAATCATTGCGCCTCAGCGTGAAAGACAGTGGCTACGGAATTCCGGCACAACACCTGCCGCGGATTACCGAACGCTTTTACCGCGTGTCTACCAGCCGCTCGCGCGAAAGCGGCGGCACCGGCCTAGGCCTGTCCATCGCCAAGCATGTGCTGAGCCTGCATCAGGCACGATTGGAAATCGAAAGTGAAGTTGGCAAAGGCAGCCAATTCACCTGCATATTCAACGGTGAACGCGCGCGTGCCCGCCCACGATAAGATTATCCGCGCAATCTGCTAGCGTGTCGGCTATCCTTTCCTTCATATTGATCAAAGATGAACCCCGTGAGCACAGATCGCCCCAATTCAGAATTGTTCATCAACCGCGAGTTGTCACAACTGGAATTCAACTTCCGCGTGCTGGCACAGGCACAGGACGAGAAGATCCCACTGCTCGAGCGCCTTCGCTATCTCTGCATTGCCTGCACCAATCTCGACGAGTTTTTCGAGATCCGCGCAGCCACGGTCAGAACCGCACTGCAATTCGGTACGCCTTTGCAACCCGACGGCATCCATCCCAGTGATGCCCTGAAACAGATTCATGAAAAAGCCGGTGAACTGGTAAAAGCGCAATACGAATTCTGGAATGACGTGATGCGGCCCGCACTGACCGAAGCCGGCATTCGCGTGATGCCGCGCGACCAGTGGAATGCCAAGGAGCGCCGCTGGCTGCACGAGTATTTCAAGGAAGAAGTATTGCCGGTGCTGTCGCCGATTGGTCTGGATCCGGCGCATCCCTTTCCGCGCATCCTTAATAAAAGTTTGAACGTCGTCGTGGTACTGGAAGGCAAGGATGCATTCGGTCGCAACGGCGGCATGGCGATCGTGCGCGCACCGCGTTCACTGTCGCGAATTATCCAGATTCCGCAGGAAGTCTCCGGCGGAAAACACGATTTCGTTCTGCTCTCCGCCGTGCTGTCGGCTTTCATCGACGACCTGTTTACCGGCCTGACCGTGAAAGGCGCGTATCAATTCCGGGTAACCCGAAATTCGGAATTATTTGTCGACGAGGAAGAAGTCGAAAATCTCGCGAGCGCCCTGAAAGACGAATTGATCGGCCGTGGCTTCCGTCCGGCAGTGCGACTTGAAATCGCCGAAACTTGTCCGAAATCGATCATCAAGATCCTGCTCGAGAATTTCCAGTTGCCGGAAAATGCCGTTTATAAAATCAATGGCCCGGTCAATCTGAATCGCGTAACCCAGGTGTATGACCTGGTGAACCGCCCGGAATTGAAATTCCCGACATTCAAATCCCGCCATGGTTTGTTGGACGAGGATTGCCCTTTCAATACCATCAGCGAAGGCGATGTATTGCTGCACCACCCCTACGACAGCTTCAGTCACGTACTCGACCTGCTGCAGTACGCAAGCAATGACCCGCAGGTGCTGGCGATCAAGCAAACGCTTTATCGCACCGGAAAAGATTCGAAAATCATCGAATACCTGATCAATGCGGCGCGCAACGGCAAGGACGTGACCGTGGTGGTCGAATTGCGCGCGCGCTTCGACGAAGAAGCCAACCTAAAACTCGCCGACCGCCTGCAGGAGGCCGGAGTACAGGTCATGTACGGCGTCGTAGGCTACAAGACCCATGCGAAGATGATGCTGATCGTGCGGCGCGAAGGAAAAAAATTACGTCGCTATGTGCATCTCGGCACCGGGAATTACCATGCCGGAACTGCGCGTGTTTACACCGATATCGGCCTGATGACCGCTGACCCGGATATCACGACGGATGTGCACGGACTATTCCAGCAGATGTCCGGGCTGGCTCCCAACATCAAATTGAAGCGACTGTTGCAATCGCCCTTTACCCTGCACAAGAATTTGCTGAAAAAAATCGATCGCGAAGCCAAGCACGCGAGAGTCGGAAAGAAAGCCCACATCATTGCCAAGATGAATGCCTTGAACGAACCTGGCGTCATCAAGGCGCTTTATGAAGCTTCGCAGGCCGGCGTGAAAATCGATCTGATTGTCCGCGGCGCCTGTTGCCTCCGTCCAGGCGTGACGGGGCTGTCGGAAAACATCAATGTCGTGTCGCTGGTTGGCCGCTTCCTCGAGCATAGCCGTGTGTACTGGTTCCAGAACGATGGCGACATCGAAACCTATTGTTCGAGTGCGGACTGGATGGAGCGCAATTTGCTGCGACGGATTGAAACCTGCTTTCCAATTCTGGATCCGAAACTCGCCACCCGCGTGTATGAGGAAGAGCTTGGCAATTATCTGATGGATAATACGCAGGCTTGGCAATTACAATCCGACGGCTCTTATATCCGAGTCGTACCGAAGGCGGACGAAATGCCCTATTCGGCGCAAGGCTCATTGTTGGCGAAAATTTGCGGATAATCCATGCCGATTGAACAAACCAGTCCACTGAAAGATGGCGAGCTGCTTGCCGCTATCGATATCGGTTCGAATAGTTTCCATATGGTGGTGGCGCGTTATGTGCTGGGCCAATTGCGAATTGTCGATCGCATCAAGGAAACAGTTCGCTTGGCCGAAGGCCTGGATGGTGTCGGCGGCTTGAATCAGGAATCGATAGATCGCGCGCTGGAATGCCTGTCGCGTTTCGGCCAGCGCATCCGCACGATACCGCCGCAACATGTACGTGCCATTGCCACCAACACGGTGCGCGCACTGAAAAGTCCGCAAATATTCCTGCTGCCGGCGGAAAAGGCACTGGGCCACGGCATTGAAGTAGTGGCAGGCCGTGAAGAGGCGCGTCTGATTTATCTTGGCGTCGCCAATGGTCAACCTCCACGCGAGAAACGCCGCCTCGTGATCGATATCGGCGGCGGCTCGACCGAATTCATCATCGGCGAAGGTTTTGAACCTCTGGAGCGCGAAAGCCTGCAAATGGGCTGTGTCGCCACGACAAAACGTTTCTTTCCGAACGGTGAACTCTCTAAAAAACGCTGGAAAGAAGCCCAAACCGAGATCACTGCCGAGTTTCAGCAATTTTCCACCGCTTACCGCGAACGCGGCTGGCAGGAAGTTTTCGGCTCATCCGGCACGATCAAGGCTGTCGGCGACATCTGCACCGAAATGAAGTTGACGCAAAACGTGATTACGGTAGCTGCCCTGAAAGAAGTGCGCGAACAACTGCTGCAATTCGACAAGATCGAGAACATCAAATTACCCGGGCTGCCGTCCGATCGCCGCCCGGTCATTGCCGGCGGCTTGCTGATTCTCGATGCCGCCTTTACCGAGCTCGGCATCAAACGCATGCACATCAGTGACGATGCACTTCGCGAAGGCGTGCTGTACGACATGATCGGTCGCCGCAGCGAGCGTGATCCCCGCGAAGCATCGATACAAGCCTTGTGCGCTCGCTATGCGGTGGATATGCCACAGGCCGATCGCGTCGAAAAAACCGCGTTGAAACTATTCGACGATGTCGCCGAAGACTGGCTACTCGATGGCGAGGAATTCCGTTTGCTCGGCTGGGCCGCACGCCTGCATGAAATGGGACTGGCGATTGCACATAGCCAATACCATACGCACGGTGCTTACCTGATCGAACATTCCGATGCCGCAGGTTTTTCGAAAACCGAACAACAATTCCTGGCGGTATTGATCCGCAACCAGCGCCGTGGTTTCAGCAATAAAAGCATGCAAGCCCTGCCCGACCGATTGGCGAAATCGGCACAACGCTGCGCCATCCTGCTCAGACTGGCGGTCCTGTTGCACCGCAGCCATGAGCGCGATGCGGTTCCCGATCCAAAACTGCAAGTCACCGGCAATAATCTCAAGCTGAAACTGGAAAAAGCCTGGTTGAAAGCACATCCATTGACGCAATCGGATCTGGAAGCGGAACAGGAATATCTGGAAACGATTGATTACGTTTTGACCATTGCCTAAACGTAGGGGCGCTTGCTTGCTGCGCCCAAACATCACGCAAATCATAATCGTAGGGGCGCTTGCTTGCTGCGCCCAAACATCACGCAAATCATAATCGTAGGGGCGCCTGCTTGCTGCGCCCAAACATCACGCAAATCTTAATCGTAGGAGCGCCTGCTTGCTGCGCCCAAACATCACGCAAATCATAATCGTAGGGGCGCTTGCTTGCTGCGCCCAAACATCACGCAAATCATATCCGTAGGGGCGCTTGCTTGCTGCGCCCCTACGGATTTACCGTACGACACCCATCGCGGCCAATACCGCATTGATCTCGCCGTAACTGTATTGATCGCCGAGAAACTGTTTAATCGGACCAATGGCAGAACTATCACTGAATTGCAGAATGGCTCGTTTGATCGGCTCTACTTTTTCTGCTGCAACAAGGTCGTTCAGAACGACCTCCCCGCTTGCCATATAGCGCACCAGATGCGCTTCGATAGTATTCGGGCTCAGCTTGCGTTCGATCGCGATCTGCGTAATGGATGCCCCTTGCTGGAACATTGAAAGGCTGATTTCAAAAGTGTTACTGCCATCGCTGCTGCGGCGCGTGCCGGCTTTCCGTTCGCGTTTTGGAATCTTGTGTTCGATGCGTGATTCGAGTTGGTTTTCCACACAATAAGCCTTGATGATGCGGAGGCATTCCGCACCGTATTTTTCGAATTTCACGTCACCCACGCCGGATATTTTCAGCATCTGTTCCGAATCCTGCGGCAAATAGGTCGCCATTTCGATCAGCGAGACGTCGGAGAAAATCACGTAAGGCGGTACATTGTCTGCTCGCGCGAATTCGGTTCGCACGACTTTGAGTCGCTCGAAAAGATCCCGGAAATAGTCCTGGACTACCTGATCTGCACCCAAGCCGCTTCGCGCGACTTCATCAACGACCTTGACCAGTTCGACGATGGTTTTCCCTTTCAGTACATCGCGGCTTTTTTCGGTCAGTACCAATGCCGGATACTGACCAGTGGTTTGCGCCAGATAGCCTTGTTCGATCAGCTCCCTGAAGTAAGCCAGCCAGCTGGTTTTCGGAATATCGGCACCAATACCGTAAGTCGGCAATTGCTTGTGTTGTTCGCGCATTTTTTGCGATTTCGCACCGCGCAGAAAATCAACCAGATAGGTGAGGCCCATGCGCTGTTCCGTGCGATAGACGGCGCTCAATGCCTTCTGGGCGATAATCGTACCGTCGAATCGCTCAAAGGTTTTCAGGCAGTTATCGCAATGACCGCATTTATCGGCGCTGTCTTCGGAAAAATACTGCAGCAGGAATTTTCTGCGACAGGTTTTCAAGTCGCCGAATTGAGCCATCACATTGAGCTTGCCGAGCATGATATCGGTCTGTTCGGCATTACCTTCGACTTCGGCAAAGGTCTTCAGTTTTTGCACGTCGCCATGACTGAAGAATAATAATGCTTCACTTTCAAGACCGTCACGACCAGCACGGCCAGTTTCCTGGTAATAGCTTTCGATGTTTTTCGGCAGATCGTGATGCACGACAAAGCGAACATTTGATTTGTCGATACCCATGCCAAAAGCAATCGTCGCGACCATTATTTTCACTTCGTCACGGAGAAACAATTCCTGGTGCTTTTCGCGTTTCGTCTTGTCATGCCCGGCGTGATAAGCGAGGGCGCTGAAACCGTCATTACGCAGGTCCGCCGCCAGGGCATCCACCGAATTCCGGCTCAGGCAATAGATGATTCCGCTTTCATTGCGGCGTTTGTCCAGATAATCGAATAATTGCGAGTAAGTATCGCGCTTCGGCTCGACCCGGTAAAAAATATTGGACCGGTTGAAGCTCGATGCAAATACTTCGGCGTGTTCGATGTGCAGTTTCTCGAGGATGTCCTGCCTTACTAGCTTATCCGCCGTTGCGGTCAACGCAATCACGGGCACATCGGGAAACCAGCTTTTCAATCTGCCAAGCTGGGTGTATTCGGGACGAAAATCGTGCCCCCAACTTGAAATGCAATGCGCTTCGTCAATGGCGAACAATGAGATGCGGAAGCTTTTCAGAAAATCGATAAACTGTCCGCTGCCTTGAAGCAATCTTTCCGGTGCCACGTAGAGAATCCTGACATCGCCATTGCGCAATGAAGCAATCACTTCCTGCTGTACGGAAGCTTCCTGACTGGAGTTTAGATAGGCCGCATTCACCCCGTTCAATCGCAAGGCATCGACCTGGTCCTTCATCAAGGCGATCAGCGGCGAGACCACCACGGTCAGTCCATCCAGCATCAGGGCGGGAATCTGGTAGCAGAGGGATTTCCCGCCTCCGGTCGGCATCAATACCAGACAATCTTTTTTCGCCAGTACGCATTCCACGGCGGCTTGCTGGTTCATGCGGAAATCGTCGTAACCGAATTGGTGTTTGAGAATTTCGAGGGCGCGGACGATGGACATGCGTGATTTTTATCGATTTTTCTTTATTGCTGACATAGTAACAAAAGCATCATGATGCCGATGTAGGGAATTTTCCCTTTTTTGTGTAGGGCATATGAGCAGTAGGAGCGTCCTTTAGGCGCGACAAATCTGGTGAGGCATGTCGCGCCTAAAGGACGCTCCTACGGGAGCTATGCCACGTCATCATTCTGTCACGCCAATGACACAAGGCTTGCATAGTGGCTGCGCACACTGCGCGCATGAAAAACTATCAGCACATCGAATTGATTACCGAAACCTATCCACCCGAAATCAATGGCGTGGCCTTGACGGTTCAGGCACTGGAATATGGCTTGCGAAATCTGGGCCATCGAGTGGGTTTGGTTCGTCCGGAACAACACGACGAATCGCCGCGCCATCATCAGGATTTGATGCTGGTGGAAGGAGCGCCGATTCCGCGTTATCCGGGATCTGCGTTTTGGTTTGCCAGCACGCAAACGCCTGATCGCCCGCTGGACGGCACAGCGACCCGATGCCATCTATATCGCCACTGAAGGTCCGCTGGGCTGGTCCGCTATGCGGGCCGCGCGCAAACTGGGCATTCCGATAGCCACGGGCTTTCATACACGCTTCGATGATTACGTGGGTCGCTACGGTGCCGGCTTTTTATCACCCTGGGTCCTTGCCTGGTTACGCAGGTTCCATAATCGCGGCGATGCCACGCTTGTTCCCACTTCCGAGCTTGCGGAGTCATTGGCACAACAGGGTTTTCATCATGTGCAGCATCTTGGCCGTGCGGTGGATACACGCCAGTTCAATGCACATTGGCGCAATGAAGAATTACGTGCGAGCTGGGGTTTGAAACCTGGAGAACTTGCCGTTATTCATGTCGGCCGCATTGCACCGGAAAAAAACATGCCGCTCGCGGTGAAAGCATTCCGCGCACTGCAGGAAAAAAGGCCCGATGCAAAATTCATCATGGTCGGTGATGGTCCGCAACGAACGAGTGTGCAATCGGAAAATCCGGATTTTATTTTTGCCGGTATGCGTCGCGGCGATGATCTGGCGCAACACTACGCCAGTGCCGATATTTTCTGTTTCCCGAGCTTGTCGGAAACCTTCGGCAACGTGACGCTGGAGGCGATGGCTTCAGGCCTTCCGGTCTGTGCTTTCGACTATGGTGCGGCCAGAGAACATTGCAAAGACGGCGTACATGGAAGAACCGTTGGGTTTTCGGATGAACATGCTTTCGTCAAAGCGTTCGTCGAGCTTGCAACGCACGCCGATCTCAAAAAAATGGGTATGCTGGCCAATGAATCGGTCCAGCACCTGCATCCGGAAACCGTGGCAAAAGCATTCTCGCGTTTATTGCATGAACTTTCCGACATAAGGAGCGTGGCATGAACATTCGGGTGAAGAACTTTCTGCAACGCGAGCATCAATGGTGTGTGCGCGCCAATACCTGGGCCGAACAAAACTGGGTGCGCCGCTACTTTCAGACGGTCAGCCGGCTTGGCGATGGCATCATCTGGTATTTATTGGGCGTAATAATTTTACTGGTTGAGGGCTTGCAAGGCCTACCGGTTTTTTTGCATCTGGCTGCGATGGCGGTTGTTACCAGTACACTTTATCGCTATCTGAAGAAGTGGACAAAACGTCCGCGTCCCTTTGCCAATGACAATCGCATTCATGTCTGGACGGCACCACTGGATGAATTCAGCTTTCCATCCGGCCATACCCTGCATGCGGTTTCTTTCACACTGGTCACGCTTGCCTACTACCCGATGCTGGCACCGGTTCTTGTACCGCTGGCAATCAGCATTGCCTTGTCGCGCGTTATTCTGGGGCTGCATTATCCGAGCGATGTTTTTGCCGCGACCGTGATTGGATCCTTGTTGGCTTGGGGATCATTCTGGTTTTTTTGACCTGACCCGGGTCATGAATTCATCTGACCCGGGAATGTTTGCGATAATTTTTATTGCATATGTTGATATCGAGACCCGGGGCAGATGGAGCCATGACCCGGGCTACTGAAATTCAAACGGTTTCGGGTGGCTTCTTGCCCAGCTGGTACCAATCCACTTTGCGGGTGGCCAACATGATGGCAGCAAGTACGGTGAACAAAAGCAGCGAACCCATCAGCAGCGCATTGTCTTCGGAAATCAGCAGACCATAGAGCGCACCGTAAAGAATCGTCAGCATGGCGGAAAAACCCAGACCCCGACTGAAACTTTTCAACACTGAGCTGACATAGGTCGTCAGCAGCCCGATGCAGGCAATACTGGCTGTCAGATAGGCCCACATGAAATCAATCTTCTCGCTCAGACTGAGCAGCAACACAAAGAATATCGCCAGACTGAGACCTACCAGGCCATATTGAATCGGATGGATGGCCAGTTGCTTGATGATTTCAAACATCAGGAATCCGACAAAGGTCAGAATGATGAACAACATGCCGTATTTGCTTGCACGATCAAGCTGGGTATACAAATCCACCGCATCCATCAAATTGACCTGAAGGCTTTCGATGCTTTCCAGCGATGCCATGTTGCGATATTCGGTCTGCGCACTTGCCGATAGTGATGAAATATCCCAGTTGGCAACAAAACCATTCTCATCGACTTTGGAATTTCGCGGCGAAAAATCGCCGGTGAAATTCGGGTCCTGCCAGGAAGACTGGATGCTGATCTTGTTGCTGTCTGCGATCGGAACGAAAGACAGGCTTTCGGTTCCGCCGAGCGCAAAATCCATATCCACCGAAAACTTCTGCGGCTCGGCCAGCGCGAATTTCGGCAGGCTCACATGCAGGCCTTTTTCCTTCGAGGCAATACCGTGATTGCCTGCACCTTGTTTTATCTCTCTGCTTTCACCGGCCACCTTCAGTTTTGGCGTGCCTTTCAGGCCACGAGTATCGTTCATCAGGAAACTTAAATAGGGCGAACCTAGACTGCGTTTGACCAGCGGATTCCCGCTATCCAGAGTCGTGAAATCAAAGACCGCATTCATCTTTGCATTCCACTCGTAGGTTCTGACATTGAAAATGCCTACCGCTCTGTTATCGGGCACCATGCCGCCTCTTGCATCCAGAGTCCTGGGATAAAAAATCCAGAAACTGTCGCTTGTTTCCGTATGTTGTTTTTCCTCGCCCTTGTCATTGACGGTGATGACGGTTTCGACATCCTGAAATGGCACGATCAAAACCGGCCCGGCAAATTTCAATTGGCCGGCATAACTTCTTTCGACTTTTTCCATGGCCTGAAGACGATAGGATTGCCGGTCCCTGATCGTGCCATTGATCATGCTCAGGGGAATAAGCAGCAGAAGGGTAAGAAAACCGACTATGAGGGCTTTCAGGACAAAACTTAACTGTGACATGGGAACTCCGGGTTTGAACTCCCGGAAAGATTAGGCAATGCCTGTGTGTGGCAAATGCAGCCTGTGTGTGGCGAGGGTGAAGTTATCTTGCGATGGACAAACTTGCCAGCACGCCGCCTTCCGGCTGATTCACCAGCTTGATATCGCCATGATGCGCAAGCGCCACTTCCTTGACGAAGCTCAGCCCGAGACCACTGCTGCGCTGCCCGGTATCCGGTCTTGGCAGGGAATAGAAACGCTCGAACAAACGCGGTGCCGCATAGTCAGGAATACCCGTGCCCTGATCCCGGATTTTGATCATGCAATGGGTTTGACTGGATTCGATGCCGATGTTTACCACCCCGTATGCCGGTGAAAAATCAATCGCATTGTCCAGCAGATTTTGCAGCGCTTGAGTGAGCAGAAATGCATCGCCGTGAATCAGCGTTTCATTGTCCAATCCGTCATGCGCTATCCGGATGTGTTTTTCATTGAGCTTTTTATTGGCGCCTTGCCCGACAGCGGCTACGAGCTGAAGACAGAGACTGGATAGATCCACCGGTTTCATTTCGATTTCATTTTGCCGGTATTCCACCGATGCCAGCGCCAGCATCTTGTCGATCATTTCCGAAAGACGAAGTGACTGCGTCCTGATGTTATCCAGGAATTTCAGACGATCGGCTTCGCCGGGATTTTCCTCCAGAATTTCCGACGCGCCACGAATGGCCGCCAGCGGGCTCTTCATTTCATGTGTCAGGGTTTGCACGTATTGCTCGACGTATTGCTTGCCATCGAGTTTCTTGCGCATGGTGTCCAGCGCTTCGCCCAGCTCGCCCATTTCATTGCGGCCCAAATCCGGCAATACCGCACGCTCGCCGACCGCAACTGCCTTCGCATATTTTCCAAGGCGATCCAGCGAACGGGTAAACCAGAACGTCACCACCAAACCAATCAGGAAAGAAGCCGCAATCAGGACCGAACCCTGCTTGACGATGTTTTTCTGGCTCTTGTCGATGAAGGGCTGGATGCTGGCATTCGGATTGGCCACCGATAGCACACCGATTAACTTGTCGCCCTCCATGATCGGCGCCGCCACATACATGACGGTGCTTCGCTCATCCTTGGGATCACTGCGGGTCGAACGCGCGCCATATTTTCCGTGCAGGGTCAGATAGATATCATTCCAGCGCGAATAATCCTTGCCGATGACCAGATGATCGGAATCGTAGATGACCTTGCCGACGGCATCGGTGATGATGATCCGGTAATTGAAAACCTCTTTCATGTAGTCGGAAATGCCGGCTTTGTAACGTGAGGTCTTTGCCGAACTGACCGCCGCGGCAAAATCGCCATTCGCGATCACGCCGTTCTTCACATCATTCGCCGCCAGTTGCGCGAGAACATTGGCGGTATCCACAAGGCTCGATTCCATGGATTGACGCACACCGGGTTTCACCTGATTGACGAATACCTGGAGTATGAAATACGCCGCCAGACCGACGATCAGGAAGTACCCCAGAAATATGCGATAGCTTATTTTCATCAGTGAATACTGATGGAGTAACCCATCCCGCGATGTGTCTGCAAAACATCGGCCACATCAATCGTCCGCAGTTTTGCGCGCAGGGTCTTGATATGCGTATCGACCGTGCGATCCGCCGTTTCCAGCGCATCCACCCAGATATCCTGCATCAGTTTCGCCCTTGAAAATACCGCACCCGGACGCGAAAGCAAGGTAGCGAGCAGCAAATATTCATAGCGGGTCAGATTCAGTATTTGCCCCATGTATTCAATGCGCTGGCCTTGCGGATCGTGTTTGAATCTTGATGATGCAGCATGGCTCCCGGATTTTTCCGCGGCCGCATTTCGGCGCAGACAAACACGAACCCGTGCCACCAGTTCGCGGGGCGAAAAAGGCTTGACCATATAATCGTCGGCACCGATTTCCAGTCCCAGGACGCGATCGATTTCGCCACCGCGCGCTGTCAGGAATATCAGTGGAATCTGGCTGAATTTCCGGAGTTCGCGACAGACGTCGAAACCGGTTTGATCCGGCAAGCCAACGTCCAGAATCAATACATCGAATTTTTCGGATTGAAGCAAAGCGAGTGCTTCGCGACCCAGCCCGACATGCACCACCTCAAAGGCTTCGGTCTGCAAAGCGTAGATCGCCGCATCGGCGATTGCAGCTTCATCCTCGACCAGCAAAATTCTCGCCATGTTGATTATTCTTCTGCTTCGAAAGTTTCGGCACGGGCTTTCGCGGCATCCCAGCAGAGCGCACAAACAGGCTGGAAACCTGCCTGCTCATACCAGGCTTCGCTGAATTCGTCTTCAAGCAGTTTTTCTTCACAGGCATTGCACCAGGCATCGGGTCTTGCCTGATCGCTGTCGTCGCTCCAGAAAAAACCATTCGGTTCTTTCGCTGACAAAATATGTTGGCACACCAGGCCAATGCCCTGGGTGCCATGTTGTTCGCAGGTCACAAGACGCGGCAATTTTACCATTAGCGTTTCTTCTCCTCGTCCACCCATTTGTGTACGCGCTGTTCCAGCAAGGCCATCGGCATGTCGCCGCCGGTCAATACTTCATCGTGGAAACGGCGGATATCAAACTTGCTGCCCAATTCGGCTTTCGCTTCTTCGCGCAAACGCACGATGGTATTCATGCCGACCTTGTAAGCCAGCGCCTGACCCGGCATCACCAGATAACGCTCGATTTCCGCGACGACATCGGTTTCCGGCATGCCGGTTTTTTCACGCATATAGGCAATCGCCTGTTCGCGCGTCCAGTGCTTGGAATGCATGCCGGTATCTACCACCAAGCGAACCGAACGAAACATTTCAGCTTGCAGGCGACCCAGATTATCCAGCGGTTGTTTTTGGTATCCGATTTCCCAGGCAAGGCGCTCACTATAAAGTGCCCAGCCTTCGGCAAAAGCGGTAAACGGCAAAATCGTACGGAAGGTGGGAACGTCTTTCAGTTCCTGCTGAATCGTTTTCTGGAAATGATGACCCGGAATGGCTTCATGATAAGCCAAGGTACGCATGCCAAACTTTGCCACCTCACCGGTACTGCGCAAGTTGACATAAAAAATACCGGGGCGTGAGCCATCGTATGCCGGTGTATCGTAATACGCACCGGGTGAGGTTTTTTCCTTGAACACCGGTACCCGTTCCACTTTCACACCCTGTTTCGGCCGCACATTGAAATAAGGCGTCAGGCCTTTATCAATATCGTCGATGATGACTTGAAAGTCTTTCAGAATTTGTGCACGGCCGGCATCGGTGTCGGGATAGAGTTGATCCGGACGTTTTGAAATTTCGTCGATGCGTGCACCGACACTGCCTTCGGTCAAACCTTCGGCTTTCAGAATGGCATCCATTTCTGCTTCAATCCGGGCCACTTCGCTCAGGCCCAGTTGATGCACTTGATCCGCCGTCATATCGGTGGTGGTGTGCTGCTTGATGCACCATTGATAGTAGGCGTCGCCATCAGGCAAAGCCCAGACGCCGTTGTTGCCATTCGCTTTCGGCAACAGTCTTTCGTAGTAAGCAATGAATTTCTGGTAGGCCGGATATACGTTTTTCTGGATACTGGCCTCGGCATCGGCGAGTATTTTTTTACGCTGCTCGGAATTGATTTCCTGATCGGAAACCTTTTTCAGCTTTTCCTCGAGCGAGGTATAGAGAATATTCTTGTTGGCCGGTGCGCCGGAAAAATCGCGCATTTGCAGCAACACTTTTTCGATCACGAATTGCGGCGGAATGATTTTCAGCGCTTCGCGCTTATCGAGACCTTGCTGGGCCTGCGAGAACGCCAGCGGAATCTTGTCGAGGCGAGCGATATAATTTTCTGCCTCTTTCATGTTCGCTACCGAATGCTGTGTGGCCAGAAAGGTCGGCAGTTCGCTCTGCAAGCCGAACAACTGGTTCAATGGGTAGTTGTGATACTGGAATTTCTGGCCTTCGACCTGAACCTGCAGGAAATACTCCAGCATGTCGTAATTGAGCTGGTTGGCTGCACTCAATGAAGCACGATCGTAACTGCGCAGGGTAGCTAGATCATCCTGCAATTTCTTGTTGAGCTTGTTTTCCTGTGCAAGCGAGAGATCGGTCAAATCATCACTGAACCAGTCCATCCAGGGCGGCAACATGCGCAGGCTGGACAGTAATTGCGGATCTTCGAAGGCATATTCGGCAAATACGCGTTCAAAGAAAATCCGGATGTGGACCGGTTTGAAATAAATGGAATGCAGCACGAATAAAATCAGCAGGAACACCAAAGCAAGTGCAGTGCGAAAACCCCAGCGAAAAAGTCGTTTCATATTCCGTCCCGGTATTCCATCAAAAAGTTGGCCCAGAATAACAAAGCTCGCGACCCAGATGCAGTAAGATAAGCCATGAATTATCAACACGGCTTCCATGCAGGTAACCACGCCGATGTGCTCAAGCACATCATATTGCTGCAGCTGGTGGAATCGCTGAAACGCAAGGAAACCCCGTTTTGCGTACTGGACACCCATGCAGGCCGTGGCCGTTACTACATGCACAGCGAACAGGCCGAAAAAACCGGCGAGGCGCGTGGCGGTATATTCCAGTTGATCGGCGTGCCGGGGCTTCCCGCGGCAATCAAGCATTATTTGCAGGCGGTGGCAGCGGATAATCCCGTCGGCGGCTTGCTGGTGTATCCAGGCTCGCCCTTGCTGGTCGCACAGGCCATGCGGGCACAAGACCGCTTGTTGTGTTGTGAGTGGCAGCATGAAGAAGCCCAGCCACTAAAGGCCCTGTTTGCCAATGATGCTCGTGTCAGTGTCGTGGGCCGAGATGGTTATGCCGCGATCAAGGCGAAACTGCCGTTCAAGGAAAAACGCGGACTGGTATTGATTGATCCTCCCTATGAAGCACAGGAAGCGGAATTTGATTCCATCCTGAAGGCCCTGCAGGAAGGGCTGCAGCGCTGGCCAAACGGAATCTATGCCGTGTGGTATCCAATCAAGCAACGCAGAAGTCTGCAGGCTTTCTTTCGCAAGGTCACTGCACTCCCGATAAAGTCCGCCTTCGTGGCCGAAGTTTTGGTGCGCCCCGACGACTCGCCTTTGCGACTGAATGGCAGTGGCATGCTGGTGATCAACCCACCTTGGCATTGCGACGAATCCATACAGCCGGTGTTGCCGGTGCTGGCCAAATTACTGGGCGAAGACCAGGCTGGCTCGGCCTTTCAATGGCTGAAAAAAGAAGCGAAATGAGTCGGAAATATTACACATCACCCTGATTTTCTTGCCTATTTAGAGCATTCTTACTGACTTTTCGTGGCAAGCTAGCGCCATGTCGACCAAAGCAAAAAAAGCCCCGCATCCCGGTAAGTGTATGCGCCAGGAAGCAGTCGCCTTGGGTGATGGCCGCACTCTCTGGATCCGCCCCATTCAGGCCGCCGATGCACTGCCGATTGCCGGCACTTTTCACCTTCTGCATGAAGATGAAATTCGTCGTCGTTTTCTGCATCCCGTGAAAGCACTCAGCGATGATTACCTGATGCGCCTGACGCAACCCGATCCTGAAACGGATTTTGTCGTTGTCGCTGCCGAACCCTTCGAACCAGGAGCTGCATTGATCGGTGCCGTCGCGAGACTATCGCTGGATGATAATGGCGGACGTGCCGAATTCGGCATTCTGGTCAGCCATTTCGTGACCGGTCTCGGCCTTGGCAAAATTCTCATGGACCGATTGGTGGAATGGTGCAAAGAGCATCATGTTCGACACTTGTGGGGCGATGTACTCGACAATAATCAGACCATGCTGAAACTGGCCGAAAGCATGGGCTTCACGCGTGAATCACGCCACAGCGAAGCCGGCATTACCCGTGTCGTGTTGACGATTTAATTATCCTCACATCACATCGGTTAAAATAAGCCGATGAATTCTGATTTGCCTCTTCCCAGCCCTCCGTTTCCACGCGCCGGTCAACAACGCTCCTACTGGCGTGCGCCGCATAGCACGAGTGCCATGGCGCTTGCGATCTCGCAGGCGGCAAGACAGCATGATGGCCTGATACTCGCCATTGCCCGCGATACGCATGCCGCCAGTGCGCTGGAAAATGATCTGCGGATTGTCGCCGGAGATTTGCCTTTGCTGCATTTCCCCGATTGGGAAACGCTGCCCTACGATTTGTTCAGCCCGCATCCGGATATCGTTTCGCAGCGGATTGCAGCCTTGTATCGCCTGCCTTCGATCAAGCGCGGAATTCTGGTGGTGCCAGTAGCGTCGCTGATGCAGCGCGTATCACCGCCCGAATGGATTGCCGGCAATGTGCTGGATTTGCGCAAAGGCCAGAAACTCGATCTCGACCAGGAAAAACGCCGGCTCGAAGCCAGCGGTTATCGCAATGTTCCGCAAGTGAACGACCCCGGCGATTTCGCCGTTCGTGGCGCCTTGCTCGATCTCTATCCGATGGGCTCGGACGTGCCTTATCGAATTGAATTATTCGATGATGAAATCGATTCGCTGCGAAGTTTCGATCCGGAAACGCAACGCTCCGATCATCCGGTCGAATCCGTTCGCCTGCTGCCTGCCCGCGAGTTTCCGCTCGATGCGGCGGGCACGAAAAAAGCCCGTCAGAACCTGAGCGAACAATTTGAATTCGATGCTCGTCGCTGCACGATTTATCAGGATTTGAAAGAAGGCGTGGCGCCCAACGGCATCGAATATTATTTGCCCCTGTTTTTCGATCAAACCGCGAGTCTTTTCGATCATCTTCCAAAAAACAGTTTGATCATTTCCGGCGATGGCGTGGAACACTCGGCCGAAAGTTTCTGGCAGCAAACCAGTGAACGCTGGGAACAACGCCGTCATGACGTCGAACGTCCGATCTTGTCGCCGGCGCAATTGTTCCTCGGCCCGGATGAATTGCGTGCGCAATGCAACCAGCGGCCTCGCATCGAGATTTGCGGCGATCAACATCCACAATATTCCAAAGCAATCGCCATCGCCGAGCAAACGGTTCCGAGCTTGCCCTGGACACAAAAAAACGAATTGCCCGGCGCTGCCTTGCAGTCGTTTCTGAAAAATTATCCGGGCCGCGTTTTATTGGCAGCCGATTCGGCGGGTCGTCGCGAGGCATTACTGGAATTATTGAATGCCGCCGGTTTGCCGTTCCATCAAGTTCCCGATTGGCCATCGTTCTTGAATGACAACGACCATAAATTAAACGTCACCGTGGCTGCTTTCGAAGCCGGCTTTGCAATTGACTCGCCAATGCTAACGGTATTGACCGAGCGTCAGCTGTTTCCGGAACGGGTCGAACAATCGCGCCGACGCAAGCGTGTTGGCCGCGATCCGGAAAGTATTATCCGCGATCTGGGCGAAATAGCCGTCGGAGCACCGATCGTGCACGAAGATCATGGTGTCGGTCGTTACCAGGGATTGATTGCACTCGATACCGGAGGAATTTCCGGCGAATACCTTTGCATTGAATACGCGAAAGGCGACAAATTGTATGTGCCGGTGTCGCAACTGCAATTGGTCAGTCGCTATTCCGGTGCGTCTCCGGATCACGCGCCATTGCATTCACTCGGTGGCGAAGCCTGGGAAAAAGCCAAGCGCAAGGCTGCCGAAAAAGTGCGCGATGTCGCTGCCGAACTGCTGGAAATACAGGCGCGTCGTCATGCACGCCAGGGTATGTCCTTGCCGATTGATCGCAGCCTCTATGAGCCTTTCGCCGCTACTTTCCCGTTCGAGGAAACACCAGACCAATTCAATGCCATCGAAGCAGTGATCGCCGACATGGACAAGGCAACGCCGATGGATCGCGTTGTCTGTGGCGATGTCGGCTTCGGGAAAACCGAAGTGGCGGTTCGTGCGGCATTTGTCGCGGCGACTGCCGGCAAGCAGGTCGCGATTCTCGTGCCGACAACATTATTGGCAGAGCAGCACTACCGTAATTTTCGCGATCGTTATGCCGATTGGCCATTACGCGTCGAAGTATTGTCGCGCTTCAAATCGGCCAAGGAAATCAAGGCCGCGTTGGCACTGGTCGCCGAAGGAAAAATCGACGTCATCGTCGGCACCCATCGCCTGCTGCAGCCGGACGTGAAGTTCAAGGATCTGGGGCTGGTCATTGTCGATGAGGAGCAGCGTTTCGGCGTACGCCAGAAAGAAGCGCTGAAAGCCTTGCGTGCCGAAGTACATCTGCTGACGCTGACGGCCACGCCGATTCCGCGCACCCTCAACATGGCAATGAGCGGATTGCGCGAGCTATCGATCATCGCAACGCCGCCGGCGCATCGACTCGCCGTGAAAACCTTCATTGCACAATGGGATCCGAATTTATTGCGCGAAGCTTTCCAGCGCGAACTGGCGCGCGGCGGGCAAATTTACTTCCTGCACAATGAAGTTGAAAGCATCGAAAGAAAAGCGCGCGAACTCGAAGAGCTGGTACCCGAAGCGCGCATCCGCATTGCCCATGGGCAAATGCCGGAGCGCGAGCTGGAACAGGTGATGATGGATTTCCATCGCCAGCGCTTCAATGTGCTGGTCTGCACCACGATTATCGAATCCGGCATCGATATCCCGAGCGCGAACACGATGATCATCAATCGTGCCGACCGTTTCGGCTTGTCGCAGCTTCATCAGTTACGCGGTCGCGTCGGACGCTCGCATCATCGCGCCTATGCCTACCTGATCGTTCCAAACAAGAAAGCCATGACTGGCGATGCCGAAAAGCGCCTCGAAGCACTGGCCTCGATGGAAGAACTCGGTTCCGGTTTCACCTTGGCGACCCACGATCTCGAAATCCGTGGCGCTGGCGAATTGCTCGGCGAAGATCAATCCGGCCAGATGGCAGAAATCGGTTTCTCGCTATATACCGAATTGCTGGAACGCGCGGTCAAGTCGATTCGCTCCGGAAAAATTCCTGATCTCGATCCGAGCACGCGATTTGGCAGCGATGTCGAACTGCATATTCCGGCATTGATACCGGACGATTACCTGCCCGACGTACATGCGCGCCTGACGCTTTACAAGCGTATCGCATCGGCGCGTGACAGCGATCAGCTGAAAGAACTGCAAGTCGAGATGATTGATCGTTTCGGGTTGTTACCCGACCCGACCAAGCAATTATTCGCGACCGCGGAAATCAAACTGGAAGCCACACCGCTCGGCATTCGTAAACTAGAACTGGGCCCCACAGGTGGCCGGATTCATTTCAACGCACAGCCGGTGATTGACCCGATGTCGGTCATCCGGATGATCCAGTCACAGCCGAAAATCTATGCGATGGAAGGCGGCGACAAGCTCAGGATAAAACTGGATTTGCCTGATGCCGCTTCGCGTGTGCGGACGGCAAAGGCATTGCTCACGACGCTCGCGAGAGGTTGACCGGAGGGGCGCTTGCTTGCTGCGCCCAAACCCTGCGTGCAGTTCTGGGCGCAGCAAGCAAGCGCCCCTACGTCATGTTCATGACATATCCGGAAAATCAGAACTTTCCCGCCTGAAAATCCTGAATCGCCTGATGGATTTCAGCCTGCGTGTTCATCACGAACGGACCGTAGCGTGCAACCGGTTCGTTTAATGGATTGCCGGCAACAAAAATAAAACGCGTCTCGGCCAGAGCTTCGAAGCGAACGGTATCGCCCTTGGTTAAACTCACCAACTCTTGTGTTTTCACCGGCAGCTTTTCACCATTGACCACGAGTGCCAACTCGCCTTCGTAAACATACACAAAAGCGTTTTGTTCACTCGGCAGACCATGTTCGAAACTTTGTCCCGCAGCCAGCAGCACATCGAGATAAAGCGGATTGGTAGCTGGCTGAACAACAGGCCCGATAACATCGCCGACTTGTCCGGCAATGACTTTTATTTTCGCGCACATCGGGCAAGGTCACTTGCGGAATTTGTCCGGCATTGAATTCCTGATACTTCGGCTCACTCATTTTTTCCTTTGCCGGCAGATTCACCCACAACTGGAATCCGCGCATCAAGCCCTGTTCCTGCTCGGGCATTTCGGAATGCACAATACCGCGGCCAGCACTCATCCACTGAACGCTCCCGGGAGTCAGCAAGCCTTCGTTGCCATGGTTGTCCTTGTGACGCATGCGGCCATCCAGCATATAAGTCACGGTTTCAAAACCACGGTGCGGATGCGATGGAAAGCCGCCGATATAGTCGCCGGGCTTTTCCGAGCCGAACTCATCCAGCATCAGGAAAGGGTCGAGCATCGGCATGGCCTGGCTACCGATCACCCGGGTCAGCCGCACGCCGGCGCCGTCCGAGGTCGCCATGCCACGTATTTTTTGTTGGATACCACGATATTGCCTGTTCATGTGAAGCCTCCTTTTCTACAAACCAATATGGAAGCGCGATGGCTGCTATACCAGTGCCTTGGCTGCAACCCACTGTTGCCGGCATGCAACCAAGGCCCTATTGAAATCCGAAGTCCTGTTTCAGCGCATTACTGCGTTTAGCCCTTTAAGTCGTTCAGGTTGAAAATATCATGGCCCTGCCCCTGCCCCCGTTTTTCAAGCGGAAAACCGATCGGATATGCCATGTGGGCGAACCCAGCAGCCTGCCCACACTTTCAAGCCAACGATTGAATCTATGCTGGATCGATCACGCCGATGTCGACAGCATCTACCGAATTTATTCCGATAATGATGTGATGCGATTCTCGACCCGCACGCCCTTCAACCATCAAGACGATGCCCATATCTATATCGAAAGCATTCATCAGGGTTTCAATGACGGCAAGTTATTCCAGTGGGGCATATGCCTCAAGGGCAGCCAGAAATTGATCGGTACCTGCACATTGAGTGATATCTCTTCGGCACAAGGACGTGCCGAGGTGGGTTTTGCCATCGCCAGCGAATCCTGGGGAAAAGGTTATGGACGTGAAGCCATGAATACCCTGATAAAACATGCTTTCAGCGAGCTGGGCCTGCGACGACTGGAGGCCGATGTCGATCCCCATAACGCGAAATGTCTAAAGTCGCTTGAGACACTCGGCTTCAAACGGGAAGGCTATTTGCGGCAGCGTTGGCTGGTCGCAGGCGAACTGCAGGATAGCGTGATACTGGGTTTGCTGAAATCCGAGTACCAGGCTGAAAACGCTGGTACGGAAACCCGCAATATCAGCGCATCGGTCTCGCTGGAATAGCACGGGAAACCCGGCGGTTATAGACATAGACGGTCGCAGGCGGCACGTTCCACCAGGTAAAGCTTGCCCGTCTTGATGACAGGCCCAGTGTTTCCAGTACTTCGCGTGCAATCGGATTGGCCGGGCCATAGGTAAACTGCACAAAACGTCCATCGGATTTCAGGCAATCGAATGCCGCTGAAACGATATCGAGCTGTGACTGCCTCGGCATCGAAAGAAAGCCAAGACCGGACACGATCGCGTCGGATTTTTTTTCGGCAAAACCAAGCGGTTTGGCCAAATTGAAGATTTCACGGGCATCGCCGCATACCACGTGCGCCTCGGGAAAGCGTTTTTGCAAATGCTGATGCAGTTCCTCGTTCAACTCGAGCACCAGCAGATCCATGGGCTTGATACCAAACTCGAGCAGGGCCTGTGTAAAAACGCCGGTGCCGCCACCCAATTCAATCACGCGCTGGGTGTCGTCCGACAATTCGGCCATCATCTGCCGGGCCAACTGCGGGCTGGAGGGCGATATTGCCGCTACCCCCATCGGGTTTTTCAACCATTGGCGAAAAAAAGTCCAATTCTGATCGGTTTTTTCGCCAGGACGCTTTGGATCCATCATGCCTGCCACACATCTTCGGGTTGAGCTTGGGTTAAGACAACCTTACTACACTATGGTGAACCAAGGGAGTATCGGACATGCGCTTTTTACCATTATTGTTGCTAAGCAGCACCCTTGCTATCTCTGCGCCGGTAAGCGCCCAGACGGAAAAACGTGAATGCCTGGACAGCAACCGGATACGCAACTGGATCGTAATCGACGACGAGACATTATTGCTGGATGCAGGCCCTAAAAAGTATCGCGTCAGCCTTCAGTCATCCTGCTTCAATTTGGATACCAGCCCAACCCTGCAATTCGAGGGTGACCCGATTACCGGCAGGATTTGCAGCGGCACGCTGGATGTGATTCGCGTGCAAGGCGAACAATGCCGGATTTCGAGAATCCGGGAAATCGACAAAAAAAGCTTCAACGACGCTCAGAATAAAAAGAAAGCCAGCATGAAGGTGAAGAAAACCTAGGGAGGCTGCTTGCGACCGCAATGGATGGCGGGAGTGCCGGCTTTTAACAGACGCATGTTTGGTCAAATGCAGTAGCATTTTTCGGCTTGCGCCCAATGGTTGTCGAGGCGTTCGGACGCAGCAAGCAGCGCCCCTACGATTATATTTTTTTCAATTCCCAGCACCGATGAATTTTCGCATTGCGCTCGAAGTCCGGCGCAATTGTTTTGGCACTGATTTCCTTGAACTGTGCAAATTCCGACAATGAAACGTCGTCCAGCTTGAACCTGCGGAAATTGTTTGAAAAGAGCAGTACGCCATCATCGGACAAACGTTCCACAGCAGCTCTTAGCAGACGAATATGATCACGCTGCGTGTCAAAATCATCGGCACGTTTTGAATTCGAGAACGTCGGCGGATCACAGAAAATAAGATCATATTCGCCACGGTCCGCCTCGAGCCAGCGAATCGCATCCGCCTGCACGAGGCGATGCTTGCTGCCACCGGCATTATTGAGCTTCAGGTTATCGGCCGCCCAATCAAGATAGGTCGCGGACAAATCCACACTGGTGGTTTGCGCGGCATTGCCGACGGCGGCATGCACGGTGGCAGCGCCGGTGTAGGAAAACAGATTCAGGAAGCGTTTTCCCCGCGCTTCATTGGCGATTCGCAAGCGAATGGGACGATGATCCAGAAACAAACCGGTATCCAGATAATCGAACAGGTTCACCTGTAATTTCGCAGCGCCTTCTTCAACGACAACGAATTCATGTCGTTGGTCCATCACGCCATATTTACTGCCACCCTTGCCACGGCTACGGGTTTTCACCGCAATCTGTTCTTTCGGCAGCTGGAAAACTTCTTTCAAGGCATTCAATAATTCGCCGAAACGGCGCTTGGTGTCGGCTTCCGGAATCGTGTCGGGCGCCTGGTATTCCTGCACATGCAAGAACGCGGCGTTTGTCACCTTCGGCTTCCTGGTACAAATCCACGGCAGCGGAATACTCGGGCAAATCGGCATCATAGACGCGGTAGCAACTGATGTTTTCGCGCTTGGTCCAGCTCTGCAAGTGCTTGATGTTTTTTCGTACGCGATTGGCCACCATCTGCGCCCCGTCGCTTAAGGATTGCGGCTCGCGCACTTCGCGCTCAGGCGGTTGCACGGGATCGGCAATCATCCAAGTGCATTCGAGGGCACCATTGAACAAGGTATACTTTTTATCGGCACGAATACGCGTGGCACGCGCGAGTGCTTCATCGCCGCATAACAAACTCGCACGCCAGCCCGGAACAGCGGCTCGCAAGGCATCGCCAAGTTCCCGATACAAGGGTTCATCTGCTGCCAAGCGAGCGTTGTAGGGTGGATTGCATACAACCAAACCACGCTCGTATTTGTTTTTCTGGAGTGCGGAGACGGGTTTTCTGTCCAACTGGATAAAATCCGCTACGCCGGCACGGCTCGCATTCGCAATCGCCGAGCGCAAGGATTCCTGATCAATATCGGCGCCGAAAAATACCGGCCTCAGTGCCGCACGGCCGATTTTTTCACGTTCCAGCGCTTCGGAAAAACAGCGCTGCCAGAGCCCGGCATTGAATTGCAGCCAACGGCTGGGCGCCTGATCGGCATTGCGCTGCAAACCCGGAGCAACGTCGGCGGCCATCATCGCGCCTTCAATCAGCAAGGTGCCGCTACCGCACATCGGGTCGAGCAAGGCGCCACCTTCGGCATAAATTTTTGGCCATTGCCCGCGCATCAACAATGCCGCAGCAAGATTTTCCTTGAGCGGAGCTTCGCCCTGCGATTGGCGCCAGCCGCGACGATGCAAAGCACCACCGCCAAGATCGACCGACACCGTGCCCTTGCCTTTACGAATCACAAAACTGATACGCAGATCCGGCGCTATGGCATCGACCGAAGGACGCACGCCGTTCTCCGCACGCATACGATCAACGATGGCATCTTTAATTCGCTGCGCGACATAACGTTCATGCGTCAGCACCGTGCCCGACACGTGCGCGTCGACCACCAGACTACCTTCTGCCTTTAGATGCATCGGCCAATCAATCGCATTCACGTTGTCGTAAAGGGCTTGTTCGTCCGGACAATCAAATTCGGCAAGCGGAACATGCACACGACTGGCAAGTCGGGCCCAGAGTATGGCGCGGTATGGCAACTCATCATTACCTTCGACATTCACACCGGCCACTGCCGCCGTCGCTTTCTCGGCACCGAGCGCCAGCATTTCATCGGCCAATAAATATTCCAGACCTTTCGCACATGCTACAAAAAATTTCATTTCAGACTCAATTTATAAAGATCGAACAAAACGCGCGAAAACTTCAGCGCAAAATTCCACATGCTCGGCCAAACGATGCGAATCGTTGACCAATACCAATTGATTGCGACGCGGCTGCGCCCACTTGATAACTTCGGAAGCGGGAATCAGCTCGTCATCCCAACCATGAACGATGCAGGTTGGAACACCGGCGGCTTCCAGTTTGATGTCAAAACCTTCCAGCTGAGTTGGTGGCGCCATCAAAAACAAACCTGCCACCGGGACTTCCAGCGAAACCCGCGCCGAAATAAAAGCACCCATGCTGGAACCGGCAAGAATCAAAGGACCCGGTACTTTTTTTGCAAGATCGTTTAAACGTGCGATGCGTCCATACACATCACCCAGGCGGGTCATGGCCGGATCGTTGTCACGATCACGGTAATCAGGCCGTTCGCATGTCCAGCCCATGGCCTCGGCGACGCGGCTGAGCGCGGTGGCTTTGGTCGCATCGGGACTGCTTTCCAATCCGTGCGAAATAATGACGTGGGCTTTCAAACGGATTCCTCGATGATCGGCACCAATAAATCGCCGATGCTTATTTTTCCACCCTGCAAGATGCGTGCACACAAACCGCCGTGCCCCGTCATTGCGTTATACGCACCCGGGCCGAGTGCAGCTTCCATCCGCTCGCAGGGATCACAGGCATCGGTACCTTCCAGAATCACTTCGCCGAGGCGAAATTTTTTCCCGATCAATGCAACAAGCGGAATGCCGGAAACGACGATATTGCGACGCAAGGTCGCCGGTGAAATTTTTTCGTGGCCGCTCAGTGCCGCAATGACCGGCAGATGTTCTGCTTGAATTAAAGTGATACCGCGCTTGCCACTGCCTGAAACATAACGATCACCTTGCAGGCCCTTCTCGGCAATGGCATTAGCTTCGCTAACTTCCTGCATGGGTACGTCGCGCTTCGGACGAAGACCAATCCACTGCACTTTGCCGGCACGTGGGAAATTCGAAGTTAATTTGGCGAGCGCGTTCATGCGATTTATGGTCAAAAAAAGGCTTACCAATGGTACCATGCGCACATGACCTTGACCTCGACTTTCGACCCTGCCCTGCGCCTTGTTACAGAGCCTTTACCCTATGTGGACCTGCTCGAAAAACGCCCCTTGTCGCAGATCGATTTGGTCGTGATGCATTGCACCGAATTGCCTGACATGGCCATGGCGCGCGAGTATGGCGAACGGGTTCTGTATGAAGCGGGTACCGGCGCGAGTGGCCACTACTATATCGACCGCGACGGATGCGTTTACCAATACGTCGATGCTGCACTTATTGCCAATCACACGCGTGGTTTCAACCCGCGGTCGGTCGGCATCGAAATCGTCAATACCGGCCGTTATCCGAATTGGTATGACTCTGGTAATCAGGTTATGACCGAACCGTATACGGCTGAACAAATTTCCGCGCTGAAACAATTATTGCTGCAATTGAAATCCGAATGTCCGAATCTGCAATTTATCGCCGGCCATGAAGATCTGGATACCGCGAGGTTACTGCCAGCGATGATCCGGATAAAACAGTCTTTCGCAAACGTGATCCCGGCCCGCAATTTCCGTGGCAGGAAATCTTGACAGCCGTTGAATTGAAACAAATTACCCAGGTGACGCCATGAGCCATCCCGTTGTTGCAGAACTCGTCGCCCTGCTGACGCTAGAGCGCCTGGAAGATAACCTGTTTCAGAGGCCAGAGCCGCGATATCGGCACAAAATATGTGTTCGGTGGGCAAGTGTTGGGGCAGGCACTTTCCGCTGCGCAGCAAACGGTCGAGGATGCTCGCGCAGTCCATTCGATCCATGCGTATTTTCTGCGTGCAGGCGATATCGAAGCGCCGATTATTTATCACGTTGACAGAACCCGTGACGGGCACAGCTTTTCCGTACGCCGCGTGACCGCGATCCAGCATGGGCAACCCATTTTCGTGTTCGCCGCATCGTTCCAGCATGATGAACCCGGCGTATCGCACCAGTTTCACATGCCCGAAGTACCGATGCCGGAAGACGTCGAACCGAACATCTCGCCTGCTCCCGAAGTCATGGAAAAACTGCCTGCGAAAATGCAGCGCTGGCTATCACGCATGGGGCCGTTCGAAATGCGTCCGATCTATCCGCGCGACGAAGTAAAACCGCCGAAACGTCCGCCTTACCAGCAAGTCTGGTTGCGCCTGATCGACAAGGTCGATGATGCTCCAGAACTGCATCGAGCCCTGCTCGCCTATGCCTCCGATTTTTATTTGCTTGGCACGACAACCTTTCCACACGGCATCAGCTACTACCAACCGAACGTGCAGATGGCGAGCCTGGATCATGCGATGTGGTTCCATCGTCCGTTCCGCGTCGACGACTGGTTGCTCTATTCGCTCGACAGCCCGACTGCGCAGAATGCGCGCGGCCTTGCGCGCGGACAGTTTTTTACCCGCGATGGCATTTTGGTGGCATCCACCGCACAGGAAGGCTTGATCCGCGTGTTGCCGGAGACTGATCCAAAGGAAGCAAAATAATGCGACAAATGTTTTCATCGCCTCGCCTGGAAAATGTCGAAGGCGTGAATAAATTATTCAATGACGCCGGCATCGAAACCAAGATTACCCAGGGCCGCAGCTACAAGGGCAATAGTCGTCGCGAGCACAGCTACACCGATAAAAAACGGCAGGCCGACAGCAGCCAGTACCCTGCGGTCTGGGTACTGAAAGCGGAGGACTACACCAAAGCGCGCGAAATACTGCATGACGCCGATTTACTGGAGGATAAAATCCAGAATCCATATTTCCCCGGCTTGCAGTTCAAGGATCAAGATCAGATTACGCCCGAGAAAAAAATGTTGCGAATGAAACTGACACTGCTCGCAATTATCGGAGCAATGACCTTCGCAATGGTCATTCGGGCATTGCTGTTTTGAGATAACACTCATGATTGCGGACATAAAAAAACGGCCCCGAAGGGCCGTTTTTTTATGCAAGGATCATTGCACGGGAATGAACTGCGCCCGACAACCGTCGGTTACGATCAACTGGTTGTTTTCCGTATCCCATTCCACTTTGCGGTCGCAAGTCGTTTTGGATTCCTTTTTCGCTATCCTAGGATTACCGCAGGCCCTGAAATTCCAATCACAGATGGCCGGCTGCCCCTGACGGCTGGAGCAGGTCAGCGGTTGCGATCTTGAATATGGGCATTGCATTTGTTCCTGTTCTGCCTGCTCCCGGGCCAAACGTTCTTCCTCTTCGCGTTCGCGGCGACGTTGTTCGGCCAATGCTTTTTCAGCCTTCATCGCCTCTTTTTTTGCCCTGGCGGCTTCCGCTTTTGCGGCAGCGGCTTCGGCACGTGTTTTCTCCAGCTCTTCCTGATGCTTTCTTTCCTGCTCGGCAACGGCATCCTGCTCTGCTGTCTGGTCGACGGCCGCCGGTTCATTGAGGTTGGCATCGGCATCAACAGGCGCAGCCGCCTCTTCGGTCAATGCCGGTGCAGGCTCGCCTGTCGCAGCATCGGTGGCCGTAGCCGTTTCTTCAACAGCAGCAGGCATCGGCTCGGTGCTGGCGGCAACCCCGTCATTCGTCTCGCTGGCCGGGATGCTGTAGGCATCCATGCTATTGGACATTTTGGAGCCCGCCATGCCAAGGAACATGAAACTGGCCACCGTCAGAAGAATCGCCAGTAGCAGACCACCGAGCACCAGCCATATCCCCCAAAGCGACCATTTCCTCTGAACACGATTGAAGTGTTCGACGCTATCCCACTGCTTGTTTTTCCACGCCCATTCACGGCCCTTGAAGCCGAGAACAAAAATCATCACGAGATTGACGCCGGGAATCAATGCCAGCAGACCGATCCAGGTGTTATTGAAAATTGCCCAGATCCAGTTCCATAAAAATGCCCCCCAGGACCAGCCTGCAATACCCGGTGGAACTTCCTTTGAAGCGGCTGGTGGCGAAGCTGCAGGCGGTGCCTGAGGTGGCTGAGGAGGATTCATGGTCATGACCACAGTGGAGGGCTCGGACAATTCAGGCGGTGCCGCATTCTGATTTTCCGGTGGCTCCGGATTGCCGAACAATTTGGCTTTCGCAGCCTCGAATTCTTCCTGGGAAATCAATCCCTTCTCGCGCATTTCGCTCAGTCTGAGCAATTCATTTGTAAAGTCACTCATATCCACCCCCTATAAAAACAAGCAAGGAACCACTACAAATTCATCATCTCGGCAACAAATTGTTCGGCAGGTTTTGGCCGACTGTAAAAATAACCTTGCGCGAAATCGCAATCCATTTCAGTCAGCAGGTCGGCTGTTTCCTGATCTTCGACGCCTTCGGCAATCGCGACAATGTCCAGATGGTGGGCCAGATCAATCATGGATCGCACCAACTGTGCCGCCCGCGCGCTGCGGGTGATATCGAAAACAAAGGATTTGTCGATTTTCAGTTCGGTGGCCGGGAATTGCTTGAGATATTCGAACGAGGAATAGCCGCAGCCAAAATCGTCAATCGAAATCCTGACACCCTTGTCGCGCAAACTTTCCAGCACACGCGCACTCAATTTCAGATCGGACATGATGGCGCTTTCGGTGACTTCCAGTACGAGATTGGTGGCTGGCACATCGAAAATATTCAAGGCTCCGAGTATCTGTTCGACGATTCCCTGCTCATGAAAAACACGGGCAGACAAATTAATGCCGAAACTCAGATCAAAGCCCGCCTGTTTCAACTCGCTGCAATGATACAAAGTGGCATTGACACTCCAGCGTGTCAGCGAACCGATCAGACCGGTTTGTTCTGCGAATGGAATGAATTGATCAGGGCTCACAAAACCATGTACCGGGCTTTTCCAGCGCGCCAGCGATTCCGCGCCGACCACTTTTTTTCTGCGCAGATCCCAGAAAGGCTGCAAATAAACTTCAAGTCGATTATTGGTAATCGCTTCCTGGAACTCGGGATAGAGGATTTTTATTTTTTCTTCGTGGCTATCGTATATCGCATATCGGTCGCTGGTATGAATCGCCCTGCCAAAGGCAATTTCGGCATGCTTGCAGAGTATTTCCGGTTCATCGCCATGATCCGGAAATACCGAAACCCCCATCACGATAGTCGCCTGCACCGGCCCTGAGCCGACCACCAAAGGTTCCTGAAATCCCCGCACCAAGCTATTGGCGGCCAGCGCTGCATGGTTGATATTCTTCAAGTCGGCCAGGAAGATGATGAAATCGCAGGCGCCGATTTTTGCCACCCGGTCATTCGGCCTCAGCGATCTTTCGATACGTGACTGTGCCGCATCGATCAACTCTCTGTCCATGATGATGTTTATCTCGCCGAGACGCTGAATACGCGCAAGGATAAGCCCCATTTTCTTGCCAGCCGGCAGTTGCATGGCTTGCTGCATCAGCGCCGCAAAAAAATCATCGCGACTAAGCATGCTTTCCGCCCCCCGGGCCTGGAAAATCCGCTAGCCGGGTCAGACTCATGTATTGGGCGTCAGGTAGAGTTCGGCCGGATCGATGCCATAGGCACCACTTTCCAATGTACCGACAATTTCGAGATGTGTTTGCTGATCGTCATGCAAGGCATGCATGAACAGGTCGACTTCCGTAAACGAGTCTTTGAGCTTCTTGTCTGGTGTACTCAAAATCATCACCCTCGGTCGCAAGCGCCTTGCCTGATTCTGTGCCATCACGATGGCCACTTCGCCCGAATTCAATTCCACCAATGAACCGGTCGGATAGACACTCAGGCATTGCATGAACTGTTCCACGATGTCGCCCTGAAACAGGACATTGCGCTGGCGATAGATTTCCTGCAAAGCCTTGTGCGGTGACATGGCCTTTCGATAAGGCCGATGACTCGTCATCGCGTCGTAACTATCGATAACGCCGGCCATGCGGCCAAACAAGGGGATCTGGTTGCGGATCAGGTGGCTGGGATAGCCGCTGCCGTCATAGCGCTCATGGTGTGTCCGCACCATATTGATCACGTCGAGATTGTGCACACCAGAACTTTCCAGAATCTGCATGCTGAAAGCCACGTGGCGCCGAACCAGTACCATCTCGGTTTTGCTCAGCGGCTCGGGGTTGTCGAGCACATCCTGCGGCAATTCGTATTTGCCGACATCCAGCAACAAGCCGCCGGTGGCGAGGTTCATCAGGACAGATTCGGCAAAGCCCATATGACGGCCGAGTGCCACGGCCAGCAGGCTGCAATTGATGGCATGGCTATACTGGTAGGCATCGCGCTTGCGCAGGTTGCTGATCCAGAAAAATGCATCGGCATTACGCAAGACACTTTGCACAACCGGCTCTACCGCTGATCGCACATCGTCAAGATTCAGTTTTTTACCGGCGCGCACATCCGAAATAATGGTACTGGCGAGCGACGAGGCATTCTGGTGCGCTATCTGGGCTTTAGGCAGTTCTTCGGCGATGGTAGCGGTATTGAAATACTCGCGGACCTTCAGTTTTTCTTCCGGCGGCTTTTCGTGATATTTGCTGACGATGAAATTCAGGTTACTGCGTTTCAGGTCGATGATGACGTAATCGCATATTTTGCGGATCGTCTGGATGTCTTCCGGTGACCGGATATAGAAACCTTCGAGTGAAAACGGCGTGCCGAGCCAGTCGCGATCAAGTCGATGCACGTACATGCCGGTGGCGAGATGCGCGACATCGATTTTCTGCTCTGTCAATGTTCGCGTTTGCATGTGCTCTGCCTGACTGAAGTGCGGCTTGAAGCCTACATCGTGTGAGTGGGCTTATCCGATTCCAGAATACCTGCCAACAATGTTTCGATCTTGCCTTTGACTATTTCGGCTTCGGTACTATCCGCAAATTGCACGCCGATACCCGCCGACCGATTGCCTTGCGCACCGGCAGGAGTAATCCAGACCACTTTTCCGGCAACGGGCAGGCGGTCCTTGTCCTCAAGCAATGACAACAGGATGAATACTTCGTCACCCAGCGAGTAACGTCTCGGCGTACTCACGAAAATTCCGCCACCTTTCACGAAGGGCATATAGGCGTTGTAAAGCGTGGCCTTGTCTTTGATGGCCAGGGATAAAATACCCTGTCTGGCAGCTGCGGCTCCGGTCACTGTTATCACCCCTTCAAAACGATTTAGTGTTGCATCGAACGCCATTCGCGAAGCAGTCCCGCCAGCAGCAAGTCACTGCGAATGGGGCTATCGAGCTGCGAACGCACCCGGTTCAGTGCATCGTACCATTGTGACAGCTTCATAAAATCCGGTGGCGCGGTCAAGCCCGATTTAACAAGTTTTGGCATGCCCTGCAATTGGGCGGCGGCTTCAAGACTCAAATCGGCGGCAAATTGCAGGCGCAAATCTGCCTGATCATCACCCAGCCAGCGCTGTGCCAGCTCGATCGGACTCATTTTGTTGGCGGCAACGGCATTCATGTCCGCCTGTACTTCGCGACGTATTTGCAGGCCGCCATGTTCCAGCCAGTCCAGTGCGAGACCCGGATGGCCGCGAGCTGCGCCAAGTGCCGGCCCGGCGATGTCGGCGGCGTAGCCGCGCTGCCGGAGCCAATCCAGACTTTGTGAAGGCTCGGGCAGGCGAAACAGGATGCGCTGGCAACGGCTTCGAATCGTGGCTGGCAACGCGCCAGGCCGGTCGGTCACCAGAATCAGGAAGCGATTCTGCGAAGGTTCTTCCAATGTCTTCAGCAAGGCATTGCAGGCAGCGTAATTCATGCCATCGGCCGGATGCACGATGGCGACCTGCGCACCACCGAACTGCGGCGTCAGAGAAAACCATTGCGACAGGCGGCGAATCTGGTCAATCACGATATTGGTGTAGAGCTTGCCGGTCTTTTCGTTGGCTTCGTAGGTGATATCAAGAAAATCCGGATGCGTGCCGGCCTTGATGAACACGCAACTGCGGCATTCGCCACAGGCGCTTTTGTTTTCTTTGGGTGACTGGCAAAGCAAGGCGCGTGCCAGTTGCTGCGCGACATCGAGCTTGCCCATCTTTTCCGGACCGACCAGGCATAAGGCATGACCAAGCCGCCCCTCTGCCGCGATGGCGAGAGTTTTATCCAGAACTTCCTGCTGCCAGGGTGCCATCATTTCTCTATCCGCTTTTGCAGCCAGACATTCAGTTTTTCTTTTACTTCCAATACCACTTCCTCGGGCGACCGGCTCGCATCGATGACGATGAAACGATCCGGTTCGTTTTTCGCACGGCTCAGATAAGTGGTGCGTACGCGCTCGAAAAAATCTTCCCGTTCGCGTTCGATGCGATCCGGTTCACCGCCGCGCGACCGTGCGCGTTCGAGACCTTGCTGCACCGACACGTCCAGCAGGAATGTCAGATCTGGCCTGATCACGGCTGCCCAGCGTTCCAGTTCGGCAATCCGGCCCATCTCTAGTCCGCGGCCACCGCCCTGATAGGCAAACGAGGCATCGGTGAAACGATCACTGATAACGGCAGCGCCGCGTGCCATGGAAGGCTGTATGAGTTCTCGTACAAGTTGTGCCCGCGCAGCAAACATGAGCAGCAATTCGGTTTCGGAAAATAGTTTCAATTCCGGATTCAGAAGTACCTGCCGGATCATTTCACCCGCCGCCGTGCCGCCAGGTTCGCGCGTTGTGACGACTTCGAAATCATGTTCGAGCAGGCAATCACGCAAGGCATTGAGCACGGTGGTTTTACCCGCACCTTCACCGCCTTCCAAGGAAATCAGGAATCCACTCATCGGGTGTTTTTCAGGTACTGGCGCACGGCGGCATTGTGGTCATTCAGGTCTTTTGAAAACACATGGCGACCACTGCCATCACCTCTCGCTACAAAGAAAAGGGTATCGCCTTCAGATGGCTGCGCGGCAGCCTCAAGCGCGGGCTTGCCCGGCATTGCGATCGGGGTTGGTGGCAATCCATCACGGGTATAAGTGTTGTAAGGTGTATCGGTTTGCAAATCTTTCTTGCGGATATTGCCATCATATGCCGAGCCAATTCCGTAAATCACGGTGGGGTCGGTTTGCAGGCGCATTCCCGAATTCAGACGGCGAATAAAAACACCGGCAATCATCGGGCGCTCTTCGGCCGCACCGGTTTCTTTTTCGACGATGGATGCCAGTGTCAGCAATTCGTCTGGGCTGGTAAGTGGCAGGCCATCCTGGCGATTGTTCCAGGCTTCTGCCAGTGCGTCTTGCATGCCCTTGTAGGCGCGCTGCAATAAATCGACATCACTTGTGCCGCGACTGTACAAATAGGTTTCCGGCAAAAAGCGGCCTTCGGGATGAATACCCTCGGCGCCCAGCTTGGCCATTAATTCCGCGTCGCTCCATTCATCGGTCACGTGTTTGATATGGGCGGTATTTTTCAGCGCTTTTCTGAGATCGCGAATATTCCAGCCATCGATAAGCGCGAATTTTCTTTGGATGATGTCACCGTCTTCCAGACGTTGCAGAATACTGCGCGGACTCAACCCGGAGGTGATTGCATAGTCACCTACCTGCAGATGCGAGGCAACTTTCATTTGCTTTGCGAGCGCTTTCCATTCGAGATCATTGCCCTGGTAGACACCGAGCTCACGCAATTTTCTCAGGACGTCATGAAAGCCGTCGCCCGATTCCACAGACAAGATGCGTTCCTGCGAATCCAGAACAAGACTTTTGTCGGCGAAGGCCTGGTATTGCTGCCAGAGTAATCCGATGGCAATGATGCCAAGCAAAAACAGCAATGCAAAAGTCTTTTTCACACGGCCTTTGGTTATTTTTTTACGAACCACTGTGTTCTCCCATGGCGAACGCGGGTTGTTCTTTCGCCAGCCGGTTTTGCAAATCCGGAATATCGCCATGCACCGGATATTCCCGATCCCCCAGACGCTTGACCGCAAGGATACCGCGCACGGCATTGCAAATAAAAATGGCGTCGGCCTGCTCTATTTGAAGTCGCGACAAATGGGCTTCTTGCGCCTGCGGCCATTGCCTCAACACCCAGTCTCGCGCAATTCCGGCAATTCCGGCCCGGTCTATTTTCGGAGTTAGCCACCTACCCCCGATGCTTGCAAATACATTGGCCGAAGTGGCGCACACAACATTGCCTTCGGTATCGCACATCAGGCCATCAAAGATAGTCGCATCCTGCCATTCATTGCGCGCGAGAACCTGCTCCAGTCGATTGAGATGCTTTATCCCGGCCAATGCTGGCTGGCATGCGAGTTGAGTCTCGCACCAGCGTAAATTAACGGCTCCAGGAATGGGTGTGGCGGCTGGGTGCAAGGAAATAATAATTCTCGGATCCTGATTATCCGGAACCGCATAACCTCGCCCGCCGCTGCCTCGCGTCAGAATAATTTTCAGAACACCACGATTCGCATTCATCAACAATGGGTCGCAGGTATTGCGAACGATGGCTTCCTCTAGAGTCCGGATTTTCAATATTTCCGCACCACGAATCAGACGTTGCCAATGCTCGTCCCACCAAACCGGTTTGCCTTCGTGAACCAGGATTGTTTCAAAGACGCCATCACCGTAAGCCAGACCACGATCATTGTGTGAAAATTCTTTCTCGATACCGGCAAGATTGATCACCGTCGAAGTCATACGTCTGCTCCCAAGGCTCGCAGCAAACCTTTGGCTTTTGCCCGGGTTTCCTGCAATTCGTGTTCACCCACCGAATCGACCACGATGCCGGCGCCGGCACGCAACTCGCATTTTTTCTCCGACAGCCAGGCACTGCGGATCAGGATATTCAAATCCATATCGCCGTTGTGATTCAAATAACCGAATGCACCGGTATAAGGCCCACGTGCTTCGTTTTCGAGCTCGGCAATGATTTCCATGCAGCGCACTTTCGGGCAACCGGTAATCGTGCCGCCGGGAAATACTGCCGCAATCACCTGCCCCGGTGTCACGTCTTTACGCAAACGGCCACGGACATTCGAAACGATATGGTGCACATGAGCGTAACTTTCGACCGCCATCAATTCATCGACATGCACGCTACCGGGTTCGCAGACACGGCCGAGGTCATTTCGCTCAAGATCGATCAACATGACGTGTTCGGCGCGTTCTTTCGGATGCCCGACCAGCTCGCGTATGCGATGGCTGTCATCGTCACCGGCAAAACGCGGACGGGTGCCGGCAATCGGTCGCGTCTGCACATCACCTTTGTGGCAGGAAACCAGACGCTCCGGTGATGAGCTCAACAAGGACCAGTTCCCATGCATCAATGAACCTGCGAAAGGTGCGGGATTATGCTGACATAAGGATTGATACAACGATGCTGGTTCGGGCGACTGGTCAAATTCTGCGCGCCATGCCCTTGACAGATTTACCTGAAAAATATCGCCTTGACGAAGATAAGCATGGATTTTTTCCACACCCTCCAGAAATTTTTCCGGCGCTTCTTCATGAATGGTTTGCGGTTTTGACAATGCGGCCAACGGCGCCAGTTTTTTTGCATCCGCAATATCCGTTTGAAGCTGCGCAAGCAAGTGTTCATTGCCCGGTTCCGCAATCGCAAAAACTTCACCGGTATTCTTGTTCCGCAAGATCGCCGCAGGGCAACGCAAAGCCAATGCCATTGGCAGGGGGCCATCGGAAAGTGGGAGTTTCAAACGCGATTCGATTTGCCCGGCCAATTCATAAGATAAAAACAGGGCCCAGCCGCCGCGAAACGGAATATCGGAATCGTTTTCTTTGTCGGCGGCATTTTTCCAGACGGCATCCAGTGCTTCCAGAAACTTGCCGGCAAGTCTTTCGCCGCACAAGTTTTTCGTCTGTCCGCCGGCATCGCAAATCAGGCCTTCGCCGTTGGCGATGAAAAGAAAATCCCAGCGGGACAAGGCTTTGCTGTCGGCAACCGATTCCAGCAACAAGGCATAACGCCCGGGCACAAGGCGTTGAAGATCGATAAGCGATAAATCGCGAGGCAGCGCTTGCTGAATCATTGGCTTGTGCTGCCTTGCGTTGTCTAGATTTTTTTGAACACCAGAGTTCCGTTGGTGCCGCCGAAACCGAAACCATTCGAGACCGCAACCGAAATATTCTTTTCGCGCGCCGTGTTCGGTACGTAATCCAGATCGCAGCCCTCACCCGGATTTTCCAGATTGATCGTGGGTGGAATAACACCGGTATGCAATGCCAGAATCGTGAAGACAGCTTCCACGCCGCCCGCTGCACCCAGTAAATGTCCGGTCATCGATTTCGTCGAACTCACCATGGTTTTATAAGCGTGGTCGCCGAGTGCGCGTTTAACTGCCAGGGTTTCCGCCAGGTCGCCGAGCGGCGTCGAGGTGCCATGTGCATTCAAATATTCGACTTGATCGGGATTCACGCCTGCATCGCGGAAAGCCATCGTCATGCAGCGTGCAGGACCATCACCGTTTTCGCTGGGTGCGGTCATGTGGAACGCATCGGAACTGGCGCCGAAGCCGGCAAGCTCGGCATAAATTTTTGCACCGCGCGCTTTTGCATGTTCGTATTCTTCGAGAATCAACATGCCGGCACCGTCGCCGAGTACAAAACCGTCGCGGTCCTTATCCCATGGACGCGATGCGCGAAGTGGTTCGTCGTTGCGGGTCGACATCGCTTTCATCGAACAGAAACCGGCCACCGACGTCGGCGTGGTGCCATGCTCTGCACCACCTGCCACCATGACATCGGCATCGCCGTATTGAATCATCCGCATTGCCATGCCGAAAGCATGATTGGCGCTGGCGCAAGCGGACACTGCCGAAAAATTCGGGCCTTTGATGCCTTTCATGATCGTCAACTGACCCGGCAACATATTGATGATGGTGCTTGGAATATAGAACGGCGACACTTTGCGCGGGCCGCCCAGATGCAAGGCAACCGCATTTTCTTCGATACCGCGCACACCGCCGATACCCGAACCTACCAACACGCCGATACGTTCGGCATTCGCTTCGGTCACTTCAAGGCCGGAATCGTCCAGCGCATCAAGACAGGCGCGCAGGCCGTAGTGGATGAAGGTATCCATCTTCTTGACGTCTTTCGGCGGCAAAAATGACTTTGCATCGAAGTCGCGTACTTCACCGGCAATGCGGGTGGCGAATTGAGTGGCGTCGAAATGGGTAATTTGTCCGATGCCGCAACGACCGTGCTTGATGCTGTCCCAGGCACTATCGAGACTATTGCCTATGGGCGAAACGATGCCCATTCCGGTGATGACAACGCGACGCTTGCTCATAAAAACTCCACTACTCGAATGTCTGGAATCGGAGACGACAATTGTAAATCTGCGGGCAGTTTACGCCTATAGCAAAACTGAAAATGCAAAGGCCGCGCATGCGCGGCCTCGACATTCAAACTGGACAAAAACCATTAAGCTTTAACATGTGCCTTGATGTAATCAATGGCTTGTTGAACCGAGGTGATTTTTTCCGCTTCTTCGTCCGGGATTTCGCACTCGAATTCTTCTTCAAGTGCCATCACCAACTCAACGGTGTCGAGCGAATCAGCGCCAAGATCGTCAACGAAGGAAGCGTTGTTGGTGGCTTCTTCTTCTTTGACGCCCAGTTGTTCTACAACGATCTTTTTGACGCGTTCTTCGATGGTGCTCATGGATTGATTCTCCTCCCGGAGTTAATTAAGCGGGCGCAAACTTTAAATCGATTCCAGCGGGCGCCTGTCACGCTGGCCTCGTAATGCCGAGGTGGGCATTTTATCCTAATTTCACGGCTTGCAAATGTTAAAAAACGGTTTTTGCGAGGCCCATGCCGCAAAAAGCGGTCATGCCATGTACATACCACCGTTTACATGCAGGGTTTGACCGGTGATATACGCAGCAGCCGGGCTCGCCAGGAATGCAACGGCATCGGCAATATCCTGCGGCGAACCAAAACGTCCGAGTGCAATCTGCGCCATCATGATTTCCTTTTGCGCTTCCGGCAGCGACTGGGTCATATCGGTTTCAATAAAACCTGGCGCAATCACGTTGACAGTAATTCCGCGTGAACCCACTTCTTTCGCCAGAGATTTGCTGAAACCGATAATGCCGGCCTTGGCGGCCGCATAGTTTGATTGACCTGCATTGCCGGTCACGCCGATCACCGATGCGATATTGATGATGCGGCCCTTGCGGGCCTTCATCATCGAACGCATAACGGCTTTGCTGGTGCGGAATACCGATGACAGATTGGTATCGAGAATGGCAGACCAATCGTCGTCTTTCATCCGCATCAGTAATTGATCACGCGTAATGCCTGCGTTATTGACCAGAATCGAAATCGTGCCAAATTCGGAACTAATCGAATCGATCAGTGCTTCAACGGCTGCGCCATCGGTCACGTTAAGCATTTTTCCGATTCCGCCGATTGACGCCATGCGCTCGCTGATTGCAGCGGCACCCGTTTCCGTTGTTGCGGTACCGATCACTTTGGCACCCTGCGCCGCAAGCGTATCGGCAATGGCCGCGCCAATGCCGCGACTTGCGCCAGTGACCAGAACTACTTCGCCTTGCAATGAATGATGACTCATGGTGATCCCTGAAAATGGATTTAGGCGAGCTCTGAGAGAGCCAATGACAAATCCGTGCTGGTACCGATTGCACGGGCATCGATTGTTTTATCAATACGTTTGATCAGACCGGTCAATACTTTACCCGGACCGCATTCGGCAATATGCGTTGCACCATTGCCCGCGAGTTTTTGAACGCATTCGGTCCAGCGAACGGGTGAATGTAGCTGGCGAACGAGGGCATCCTGAATCGCTTCGATGCTTGAATGCACCATCACGTCGGCGTTTTGAATCACGGGGCGGCCGGGCATCGTCCATGCCAAAGTTTTCATGAACTCGCCAAGTTGCGCAGCAGCATCGCGCATCAATGGCGTATGCGAAGGCACACTCATCGCGACGCGAATCACCTTGCGAACTCCGCGTTCATTCAAGACGGCAGTGGCACGCTCGAGAGCAGTTGCATGACCGCCAATCACGATTTGACCAGGTGAATTGTAATTACACGGAACGATGCAGGAATCGGATGTTGACACTTCCCTGCAAACCTCTTCGACCAACGCGTCTTCGGCACCCAGTACCGCGGCCATTGCACCGATGCCGGCTGGCACGGCGGCTTGCATCAAGCGGCCGCGTTCACGCACCAATTTGGCTCCATCGTGCAATGACAAAGCACCCGAGGCGACCAAGGCCGCGTATTCACCTAGGCTATGGCCGGACAATTGCGCGGGTTGCACGCCTTTGTTTGCTTGCCAAACACGCCACACGGCGATACTCGCCGCCAACAAGGCAGGCTGGGTAATTTCGGTCTGGTTTAATCTTTCTTCGAGGCCATTCTGCGACAGATCCCAGAGATCCAGGCCGGCACCTTCCGATGCTTCAGCAAATGCCTTCTGAACATCAGCATGGGAAGCCGCAAGTTCGGCAAGCATGCCGACACTTTGCGAACCCTGCCCGGGAAATACAAATGCCAAATTCGGTTTCATCGGTCTGCCACTAACAAAGAAAGTGAGCATGATAATGCCCAATACGGAGTTTCGTCTGTACCAAGGCGTAGGGTTTGGCGAATGATATTGCGCCTGGTGCTGATCAATAACGGATTAAAGCCGAGCCCCAGGTAAAGCCGCCGCCAAAAGCTTCGAGCAAGATCAATTGCCCGCGTTCAATTCGACCGGATCGTACTGCTTCATCCAGTGCCAAGGGCACCGAGCCGGATGAGGTATTGCCATGGCGATTGACGGTAACGATCACGCGATCCATCGGCATTTGCAGACGTTTTGCAGTCGCCTCGATGATACGCAAATTTGCCTGATGCGGGATCAACCAGTCGAGTTCAGATTTGTCGACACCATTCGCCAGCAGGGTTTCTTCAACGACGGAATCCAGCGCTTTCACCGCGTATTTGAAAACGTCATTGCCCGCCATCATGACACGGACACCGGCATTCGGCTCGTCCGGCTTGAAGCCCGCCGAAACACCAACAGGGTTGTACAAAAGATGTTTTTTACTGCCATCGGCATGTAAATGTGTCGACAGAATTCCGGTTTCGGCATCGGCTTTCAAAACAACGGCGCCAGCACCATCGCCGAACAGCACGCAGGTTTTGCGATCGGTCCAATCGACCATGCGGGTCAGTGTTTCGGAACCCACGACCAGAGCCGTTTTTACCGAACCGCTTTTGATGAATTTGTCGGCAACGCCCAGCGCGAACACAAAACCGGAACAGGCCGCATTGACGTCAAACGCCGGAATACCCAAAGCACCTAGTTTTTCCTGGATCAGACAAGCGCTGGAAGGAAAAATGAAATCGGGTGTGGTGGTGCCAAGAATAATCAGATCCAGGTCGGCAGCGGTGACACCGGCGGCTTCCATTGCACGCTGTGCCGCGATGAAACCCATGTGACTGGTGGTTTCACCCTCGGCGGCGATATGACGCTCTTCGATGCCGGTGCGCTCACGAATCCATTGGTCATCGGTATCGACCATTTTCTCGAGGTCGGCATTCGTCAGAATTTTTTCCGGCAAGTAGCTGCCGGTGCCCGCGATACGCGAATAAATGGTCATGCCGCTTCCTCAATAGTTCTAGCTGTACATCTTAAAGCTTCCGCCGCCGGAAATAGACACGGCGGGACAAGCCCGCCGTACTAATTTAATTCAAATGAGACTCGAATGCCTTGCGGCATGAATCTTATTCTTCGATTTCAGCAGCCGATTTCACCTGCACGACCTGACGGCCGCGGTAGAAACCGTCTTTCGTCATGTGGTGACGGATATGGGTTTCGCCGGAGGTCTTGTCGGTCGACAAAAGCTTCGAGCTCAGGGCATCGTGCGAACGGCGCATGCCGCGGGTCGATGGGGTTTTACGGGATTTTTGAACGGCCATTTTGTTTCTCCAACACTAACAACTATCGTTTTAGATCTTTCAACGCAGATAGTGCGGCGAAAGGATTAGGGGTTTCTTCTTCGATCTCCACCATGTCGGCCGGCCATTCGGCTTCTATAGCTTCGGAATCGGGGTTAATCGGTACAACCGGTAAAGCCAGAATCAATTCGTCTTCGATCAAATCCGCAGGATGCAAACTGCCGTTATCGTCAACCAGTACCGCTTCAACATCAGGCAGCAAGGCCGCTTCTTCGGCTTCATCGCGGATCAGACCCAGCCGTTGCCTGATGTCGACCGGATAGAAAAAACGTTCCAGTGTTCGTTGGCAAAGCAGGGGGAGTTGCGCTTGAAGATGCAGGTCAACATAACGCTGCCCCAGATCGTCCCGCCCGAACTCGACGACATAATGACAATCGCCCTCGGCGTCTATCAGACTGCTGCCCAACCGTTTGAAACCGGCCAATGGCAGTAATCCTTCAAAACGTCGCCCGGTCGCAACCATGCGCCAAGCATCTAGCACCAAGGGCAAAGTCGCGGACATAAGAGGGCAATTGTAGTGACTCCCCCCACCTACTGTCAAATGAAAATACCCTTTCGGGACAGGGATTTGCAGAGATTACGGGGCTAATGCAGACTGCGGGCTCGCAATATGGAAATTCCCCGTGCTCATACCTTCGGTTTTGCTAGGTTTCATTATCCTCGTTTCGGCTGTTCTGTGGTATCGACGCGGGATATCAAAACGTCGCAGTGCCGGGCTTTTCCACCTGCTGGACCTGGCCGATGACATGGAGCGCCTGCTTAATCTGAGCCAGAAACGCATGCAGGCCATGCAAACCGTGGTCGGCAGAGTGCCTGCAGATATCGGGGCGATCGCCGCTGCGGCGCTGAACAGCTCGGAAAAGATAAAGGCCGCCAAGCGCGATTTACTGCAACATCGGCTTTGGATTCAACAACATAGCGAAACCGCCAGCCAGCTCGAAATCGACAATGCCTGCACTGCCCTGGCCCGCTCGCGAGACCGTATCGCAGAACAGCTTGAGGCTCTCGAAAATGCCGGCGCCGACCTGGTGCAGGCAACAGCCAGTACCGAACAGGCCGCTGAAAGGGAACCTGCGAGCCTTCGAAGGAGTGAAGAATGATGCTGATTCTGGCTTCCACCTCACGCTATCGCCGCGAATTGCTGCTGCGGCTTGGTCTCCCTTTCCAGACCGCTCGGCCGGATGTCGACGAAACCCCATTACCAAACGAGAACCCCCATCATCTGGCCCAGAGACTCGCGGAGGCCAAAGCGCGCGCCGTAGCCAAAAACTTTCCGAACGCCTGGGTGATCGGGGCGGACCAAGTGGCGGCCTTGAATGGCCAGGCCATCGGCAAACCTGAAAATTTCGAACGAGCCGCCGATCAACTCAGCGCTGCAAGCGGCAAACACATGCGTTTTTACAGCGCATTCTGTCTATTGCGCCTTGAGCCCTACAAACTTATCGCCAATACCGATATTACCGATGTCCACTTCCGCAAACTGGATGCGACTGAAATCGAACGCTACCTGCACAAGGAACAGCCTTACGATTGCGCCGGAAGTTTCAAAGCCGAAGGCTTGGGCATCAGTCTGTTTGACAAGATTGAATCCAGCGACCCGACCGGCCTGATCGGTCTGCCACTGATCAGTCTTGGCAAGGCTTTGCGACAAGCCGGCATCAGCCTGTTTTAATTCGCCGCAGGTTTCACTGATCAATCCGGGTATTGCAAGCCTTGCCCGGCTCGGCACCAAGCCGCGCATGAAACATCGAAAAACTCTTGCCTCGACCGGGCCCGTAAACCACCTTGTCGAATACCAGACTATTAAACTCGGTGCATAGCTTTGCACGCCATTGCTCGCGCAGCCACTCCTTGGTATTCGTTTCTTCGATGACGATCAAAACCGGCGTATTTCTTTCCAGTGCAAGCAAAGCGTTGTTATCAACCTGCCAATCCCGCAATTGCCTTGCGCGTCCGTGCTTGATGTTAAGAGGATGATCCAGCACGTAAATCGGTTTTTTCCCCTCAAAAGAAACCTGCAGTTGTGCCGCCAACATGAAATTATCCGCTACCAGAACTTCATCACTGCGAAGTGAATTCTTGGTCGCCTTCGAGATTTCATTCCATCCGAGAAAATTATCCGGATACGCCTTGTTGCCTGCCAGTACACCCGAAAGACCGGGTAATGCCACCATCAGAAAATAGCAGAACGCCAACAGTGTTCCTGCCAGGGAAGTGACAATTATCGAGAGATTTATTTTTTCACTCCGCTCCGGAAATTCTTTTGCGATCATTACCGGCAACATTGCAATCAACGGGAAGTATGCCTGCAGCGGCCAGTGAAAACTGGTACGAACCTGATCGACAAAAAAAGCCAGCCCGGCAAATAGCAGAATCGGAAACGCGGCAGTGCCGAGAATCATTCCCGCTTTTTTGTCACCCAGACGCCAGTTCTGGAAAACACGCAAAAGACACCAAAGCATCGCGATGTATAGAAGCGGCGTGGTAACAATTGCCTGTAGTGGCAGGTGCAACAAACCGCGAGTCGAAAACTGCCATGGATTACGTTCGTGAAACTGGAATTGCCATCCTGCAAAATCGTGTTGCTCGTTGTACAGAAACAAAGGCAGCCATGCACATGCGCCCATCAACAGAACCGACAACAATTTGGGATCACGCCATTGTCGCCAGCCGCCGGCCATGATGAAGCCCATGGCACCTGCCAGCAAAATGATCATGAATCGATAATGCGTGGTGGCACCGATAATCAAGCCGAGCAAAAGTTGCAAACAATCTCGCCATTCGCATCTCTCGAGCAAACGCAATGAGGCATCCAGACATAACAACGCTGCAAGGCACAAGGCAGCTTCCGGCAGTGCCAATAGACCTAACGGCACAAGCAATGGCAGACAGCAGGCCATAACACCTGCCTGCCATGAGTGGGCCTCGCCGGAAAACTGCCTTGCAATCCGAATGATCAAAAATGGCAGCAGCGCACCAATCGATAAAAATGCGATGCGAATCGAAAAAGGGTGATAAGCGCCGATTTCGATGCCAAAACGAATCATCCAGGCCGTCATCCCCGGCAAGTCGGAATAAGCCCATGCCGGCCTGAAAGATTCCCAGGCATAAAATGCTTCGTCGCCGAAAAGCTGAAGCTGCCAGGCAAGCAATAATTTCATCAGCAGCATCAGCGACCAGAGCAGGTAAAATTTCACACGCCATGCGCTCGCATTTGTGTCAGCATTCTGCAAGTATTGATTCGATATCGCCAAACGGAACCCCCGCCATGTCTGCTAACGCCAGCACGTCTATCCTAACCGACTTGCATCATCAGGCTTTACTCGATGCCAAAACGCAAATCAACAGCATGGTTCTTGGCAAAAGCCACGAAGTAAGTCTGGCAATGACCTGCCTGCTCGCCGGCGGCCACTTATTAATCGAAGATTTGCCTGGCTTGGGCAAAACAACCTTGGCAAGAACCATGGCAGCGACACTGGGGCTGGAATTCCAGCGCAGCCAGTTCACCGCTGACCTGCTGCCTTCCGACATTCTGGGCGTCTCGATTTTCGAACAGGCGACGCACGAGTTCCGCTTCCATCCTGGTCCGGTATTCACACAATTGTTATTGGCTGACGAAATCAATCGTGCACCACCTCGGACGCAAAGCGCTCTTCTTGAGGCGATGGCCGAACAACAAGTCAGTATTGATGGCCACACCCATAAATTGCCGCAACCCTTTTTCGTGATTGCCACCCAGAACCCGGTGGATTTGGCGGGCACTTTTGCCTTGCCGGATTCACAACTGGACAGATTTTTGCTTCGACTGAAACTCGGCTACCCCGACATGAATGCCGAGCGCGAAATGCTGTCGGGCGATGATCGTCGTCATTTGATTGCACAACTTTCACCCAAAATATCGCAACCGCAATTGCTATCGATACAGCAGGCGGTGACCGAAGTGCATGCCAGCGCCGCATTGATCAATTACGTACAGGCGCTGATGGCGGAAAGCCGCCGTCACAAGGGCATACGCGTTGGTTTATCGCCACGTGCCGGCCTGTCTCTATTGCATGGCGCGAAAGCCTACGCCTTGCTCGAAGGTCGACGACATGCCCTGCCTACCGATGTGCAAACCTTGTTCGTTGCCGTTGCGGCACACAGGCTGGTACCGGAGGCGGAGGCGGACTCCCGCGAAACACTCTGCCAAAGCATTCTGACTTCCGTGGCTGTTGATTAATGAGCTCACAGGCTCGCGACCTGGTTGAACGATTTGGTGACCGCGCGGCCCGCCTGGCTTTTATCAAGCCCAAGAAACCGGAACCGATGCCCATTGAGCTGAACCGCAGTCGCATTTATGTGCTGCCTACCGGCTTCGGATTATTCATCGCCGCCATCATCACCGCGCTGCTGCTTGGCGCACTGAACTACAACAACAACCCTGCAATTTTTCTGGCATTCATCATTGCCGCAGCGGCCCACAACAGCCTGGTGCATGCGCACTTGCTGCTGTCGGGCCTGAGTATAAAAACGATGCATGCCGAACCGGTTCATGTCGGCCAAGCGATCCAGCTTCGAATGCGCTTCGATGCCAAAGGAGCGCGCGACAGACAGGGGCTGGAATTAGTCTGCGGCGATTCGGAAGAAAAATTCGACTTGCTGGCTCGCGAGCAAATCGAGATCTGCATCGAAATCCCCACCACCCGTCGAGGCTGGATGCAAGCAGGCCGCATGCGTTTAAGCACGGTGCGCCCCTTGGGTCTCGCGCGTGCATGGAGCTGGATTCGCCCCGACACCGACCTGCTTGTCTATCCGGCGCTGGAGTCGCAGGCACCCTCACTGCCGGAAGCACAGGGGGAAGGCAGTCAATCACGCATGCATTCACAGGGAGAACATTTGCATCAATTGCGTGAATATCGGCATGGCGATGCCCGCAAGAAAATTGCCTGGAAGGCCTCCGCACGCAGCGAGCATCTGCTGGTACGCGAGTACGAAACACAGACGGCAAAGGAAATTCAGCTGGACTGGTTTAACCTCGCCTCATTGCCCCACGAGGCGCGAATATCGCGTTTGGCACGCTGGGTAGTGAATGCCGAACACAGCAACTGCCGCTATTCACTCCAACTACCGGATCAATTCATCGCCAGCGGTAGCGGTCCGGAACAACGACATGCCTGCCTGCGCGCGCTCGCACTGATGCCCCATGTCTGAACCCATCAGTTTTTCGCAAAGAAGAATATGTCTGCTGGCAGGCATCGTTTGCTGCCTGCCCATGCTGTTGCAATTGCCCTCGACTCTGATGATGGTGTTTGCTTTCACGCTCGCGCTTTCGTTTTTTTATCCCAGACAATTGCCGGGATTCTTGCGCTTCCTGCTGGTTGCCTTTCTCGGCGCCACGGTGATGACCAGCTACAATTTCGGCATTGGTCGCGATGCCGCCAGTGCCGGCCTGCTGGCCATGCTGGCATTGAAACCGTTCGAAACCCATAGCCAGCGCGATGCAAAAAGTCTGCTCGGTTTTTCACTCTTCGCCCCCTTTGCCGCCTTCCTGCAAGACCAGGGTCCGGTTACCCTTGGATTGAGCGTTGTCGCCGTATTGTTATGCCTCGCATCATTCGCAGCATTGACACAGAACCTGTCGCAAATTTCTTGGCGTCCTCTGGTGAAATCCGCCGTCAGTGCCGGGCTGATCGCACTGCCACTGGCGATGGCAGGATTCTGGCTATTTCCACGCCTGTCCAGCCCACTTTGGGGCTTGCCCGAGAATGCACTCGGCGGAAAAGGACTCGGCGACAGAATGGAACCGGTCGAATGGCTCGACAAATTGACCGATGACAGCATTGCGCTGCGCGTAAAGTTTTTGGACAAAACACCGGATCGCAACCAAATGTACTGGCGCGGACCGGTACTGACCCGCTTCGATGGAAGTGCATGGATACGCGATCTGGGCGCAATGGTGCGAACGCCTCCGTCGCTTGGCAGTGACAGCAATCGCAATAGCGTTCGTTACGAAGTGATGATGGAGCCTTCGAGCCGACGGGACTTGCTGACGCTGGATTTACCGACCCAGGTTCCCGGCTACGCCAGAATCAATGCCGAATTCACCGTGGTCACGCAAGATCCCGTCAACGAGCTGCAACGTTATGAAGCGGTCTCCAGCTTGCAGCCGGTCTTTACCGGACAGCTAGACGATATGGAGCGAATGCTGGCATTGCAATTGCCGGGCGAACTGAATCCGCGTACCCGCCAGCTCGCGCAGCAATGGGCGAGCGAAACACCGGACCCGATCGCACTGGCGAACCGTTTTTTGTCATGGATTCAAAAGGATTTCGAATACACCTTGTCGGCACCCCTGCTCGGGCGCAATAGTGCAGACGACTTCCTTTTCAACACCAAACAGGGATATTGCCAGCACTTCAGTTCTTCATTTGCCGTTTTCATGCGGTCCGCCGGTGTTCCGACGCGAGTGGTGACCGGCTTCGTGGGCGGCGACTACAACAAGGTCGGTGCTTACTGGATGCTTTACGGCAAGGATGCGCATGCCTGGAATGAAATTTGGGTGGAAGGTCGCGGGTGGATTCGCGTAGATCCAACGGCAGCCGTGGCTCCCGAAAACATCCTCGATACGGTTGATGACCTGGATAGCTCGAAAAATTTTGCCGAATCCTTTTTCAGCTCCACCTTCGAAACCAGTGACTGGTTACGGCGCAGCTGGAACGAACTGGTCCTGGGTTACAACGCCGCACGACAAAAAGATTTGTTGCGCCCGCTTGGCTTGAATACGAATGATGCGAAGCAGTTGACCTTTGTCTTCATGGCCGGCGCCGCGATTGCCCTTGCGCTGACACTGATGTTGCTGCTGCGCCAGCGAAAGGAAGACCTGCATGAAGTTGAACGTGCATGGCGGATTTTCATCCGGAAAATGCGCAAGCAAAAGCATGTCAAAAGCCAGCATGAACCCGCCACCCAATTTGCCGAACGGGTCGCGGAAATTTACCGCAGCAAAACGCCGGATCAGGCCGACCGCATTCTCCAGCTTTGTGCGCGCTACACTCAGTGGCGCTACGAAAACAGGGAATTCGATTCAGGTGAAATTAAACAACTTGTTTCGGATTTAAGGCAATTTAAACCCTTCTAAACTACTGGAATTATTTATGCGAACCGCTGCCATCGTTTTATCAGCCTGTTTGCTTAGTGCCTGCGTTACCGGCCCCAAGCCTCTACGCGGGGAATTTTCCAATTTATCGCCGGCCCAGGCATCAAAAGACAACACGGTGAATGCCAAGGTTCGCTGGGGCGGACGCATCGTTGCCGTCAACAACAAATCCGACCGCACCTGTTTCGAGATTGTCGGCTTGTATCTGAATGTCGGCGCCAGACCGCAAAAACTCGATAAAAGCCAGGGCCGTTTTATAGCTTGCCGCAACGGTTTTTACGATCCCGACGTTTTCAAAGCCGGCCGTGAAATTACCATTACCGGTGCCATCGACAAATTCGAAAATGGCAAGATCGGCGATTACGATTATCGCTACCCGATCCTCAGCGCCGACGTTGTTTACCTATGGCCTGAACGCCGCGATGTCGACGTGATCGTCGAGCGTCCATTTTTCGTGTGGTAATTAAAATTCCGTAGGAGCGCCTTTAGGCGCGACCGGTCTACACAGGAATCGGTCGCGCCTAAAGGCGCTCCTACGAGATTCAACCTGGCGGCCAATGCAGCGAACGGCCCGCCAGCAAATGCAGATGGATGTGAAACACGGTTTGACCGCCATCGTGGTTGCAATTGATCACGGTGCGATAACCCTTCTCGGCAAAGCCTTCCTTTTTCGCATACGAAGCCGCCGCGACCATCAAGCGGCCGACATATTCGGCATCACCCAGACTTAAATCATTCAAGGTCGCTTTCGCCACTTTCGGAATAAACAGCACATGCACCGGTGCCTGCGGGTTAATGTCGCGGAATGCCAGCACGTGTTCGTCTTCGTAAACGATGTCGGCAGGAATTTCACGGCGGATTATTTTGCTGAAAATGGTGTCGGTCATGATTATCTCGCACTGAACATCATCAATATCTTACTCGTAGGAGCGCCTTTAGGCGCGACCGGCTCTTGCGCAGATCTGTCGCGCCTAAAGGCGCTCCTACCATCATTCAAGCACTTCCAAGCGCGATCCAAACGCATGCGCCAAGGTGCCGCGATCCACGTATTCCAGTTCGCCGCCCAGTGGCACGCCGTGGGCAAGCCGGCTTGGATGCACATCGAACTGCCGCGCTAGTTGCGCGAGATAATGCGACGTCGCCTCGCCTTCCACAGTCGGATTGGTCGCGATGATCAATTCCTTGATTTCGCCATGCGCCATTCGGGTCGCCAGTTTGTCCAAGCCCAATTCTTTCGGGCCCAAGCCATCGAGCGGCGACAACCTGCCTTGCAGGATAAAATAGAACCCGCGAAAACCGGTCGCCTGTTCGATGACCAAACGATCGGCTGGCGTTTCCACCACGCACAACAAATGTTTATCTCGCGATGCGCTCATGCAAATCTGGCATACAGGCGTTTCGGAAAAATCGCGGCACTGTTCGCAATGCCCGATTTTTTCGGCGGCTTCCGCCAATGTTTTCGACAGGCGCACGGCAGCATCGCGATTGCGTTCAAGCAATTGGTACGCCATGCGCTGTGCGGATTTTTGCCCGACGCCAGGCAAACAGCGCAACGCTTCGATCAATTGTTCGAGTAATGGCGTTGTGCTCATCGGGAATGTTTATTCAAAACAGACCCGGAATTTTCATGCCTTTTGGAATCGGCATGCCGGCGGTGGCCGCCGACATGCGGCTTTCGGTTTCCGCATTGGCCTTGCCTACCGCATCGTTGAATGCCACGGCAATCAAGTCTTCGAGAATTTCAGCATCTGCAAGCAGCGACGGATCGATGCGCACCTTGCGGGTTTCCATTTTGCCGGTCAGGGTAATGCTGACCATGCCACCGCCGCTGGAACCGGTCACTTCGAGTGCGGCCAGTTCTTCCTGGGCGCGCTTCATGTTTTCCTGCATACGCTGGGCCTGTTGCATCATTTGAGCGATATTGCCACGCATAAAAATCTCTCTCTAATCTAAAGGTCGGATGGAATCGGGCACGATTTGCGCACCCTGCTGAAGCAGTTGCGATACCACGGGATCCGCCATGAAGGCGCTCTGGGCATCGGTTTGTTTTTCACTGCGGAATCTTGCGGTGCGGTCATGCAATGTTTCGGATTGCATGTCCGCTTTTTCGAAAACGATTTTCGCCACTTCGCCCAATGCGGGTGACAATTTCTGCGCCAAACCGGCCACGACGGCATCGCTGCGCAAATGCAAAAATCCATCCGGCAAGGCGAGCTTCAGAATGCAGTTATCGAAAGCGACAAAAATCGAATGCGCTGCCAGTTCGCGCGCAGGACCTTTCAGCTCGGTGGCTTCGATCACATCCAGCCACTGTTCGTGATCTTTCAATTCATGTTTTGCTTGTTGATGAATCACTGCCTGCGCAATTGGTGCTGTCGGAGCTTGAACAGTCGATACTTGAACAGCAGGCATTTCAGCCGGCGCAATAATCGGCTTGGGTGCTGCGGTCACCGGTGCGGTTCGCGTTGGCGGAGGAACCGGCTTTGCTAACGGCTTTGCCGCAGCGGGAGTTGACACAGTCTCGCCTTCCGTCATCGGTCGAAACGCCAGCATCCGCAGCAAGGTCATTTCAAAACCGGCACGCGGGCTTGGCGCATAGGCCAGATCACGGCGGCCATTGGTCGCCATCTGGTACCAAAGCTGCACTTGTTCGGCACTCAATCGCGAAGCGAGTGTCGCAAAATCAACGGACGAGGATTCGGTTTCGAAGCCCGGCACCAATTGCGTGCATTGAAGCTGATGCAACGCAATCGCCAGATCATCGAGTACATGGGCGAAATCCGGCGAGTACACCGACATCTCTTCCACTCTCGCCATCAATGCGGTGGCATCGCCCAGCGACAGAGCATCAAGCAAGCCGCCGACCTGGGCGGTATCGACCGTTCCCAGCATCGCATTCACGCTTTCGGTAGTTAATTTACCTCCGGTGTAGGCAATCGCCTGATCGAGCAGCGACAAACCATCGCGCAAACTCCCGTCGGCACTGCGCGCCAGTAATTTGACGGCGGCGGCTTCGACTTCAATATTTTCAGCCATGAGGATCTTGCTGATTTGCCCGCCAATCTGGTTTTCATCCAGGCGTCGCAAATTGAATTGCAGGCAGCGCGACAAAACGGTAACCGGCAGTTTCTGCGGGTCGGTCGTCGCCAGCAGAAACTTCACGTGGCCCGGCGGTTCTTCCAGCGTTTTCAGCAATGCGTTGAACGCATTTTTCGAAAGCATGTGGACTTCGTCGATCAGATAGACTTTCGTGCGACCGCGTGCCGGCATGTATTGCGCGTTGTCGATCAAATCGCGAACATCGTCGACGCCGGTGTTGCTGGCGGCATCGATTTCAAGCAGATCGACGAAACGGCCGGCATCGATATCGAGGCAGGCATTGCAGACACCGCAGGGGTCAGAGCTTTCGCCTTTTTCGCAATTCAAACTTTTCGCGAAAATCCGTGCAATGGTGGTTTTACCGACGCCTCGGGTGCCGGTAAACAAGAAAGCATGATGTACACGACCGGTATCCAGTGCGTTCGTCAGGGCTTTGACGACGTGTTCCTGGCCGACCAGTTCGGTAAATTTTTTCGGCCGCCATTTGCGGGCCAACACCAGATATGACATTCGCGTTTCCTTCTTGTGCGCCATTGTGCCAAGCGCGGGCGTTTGAGCCAAGGAAAACTCGCAAATACAATCCAAACGGGATTTAAATGAACGATATGAGCCAATTCAGGCCTCTATCTGCGTTGATCCGGCTTTGATTTGCTTGTCCGGGCTGGCCTGAAAAGGTACAATTCCGGCCCTGCTCTAGTACGGGTCAGCCCCGAAAGTCAGTAAGTTCTGCGGAGAGATGTCCGAGTGGTTTAAGGAGCACGCCTGGAAAGTGTGTGTACGGTTTAAACCCGTACCGAGGGTTCGAATCCCTCTTTCTCCGCCATTTTTCAAAAGCCATCAGCAACATCGATGGCTTTTTGTTACGTGATGGTCTGTTTCTATGGTGGCCCCGTTGGCCCCTCGCGACGATAGGTTGAAAACTCCGCCAGGGCCGGAAGGCAGCAACGGTATTGACTGATTCGTGCGCCGAGGCAAGTTGGCGGGGCTGCCACCTTCATGGTGGATTTTGTGGGAGCTGGTTTACCAGCGATTAGACCCCGCACATCACGGGATGCTGAAACATCAATCGCTGCTGAAGCAGCTCCCACATAGACCCTTTACGCGGTCGGATGCAACCAATCCGAGCTGCCGTCCTCGTAGCGTTCCTTCTTCCAGATTGGCACCCGTAGTTTGACTTCGTCAATCACGAAACGGCATGCGGCGAAAGCGGCATCACGATGCGCCGCCGTCACGCCAACCCAGACCGCACAATCGCCGATCGCCAGATCGCCGATGCGATGCACGCAAACGACATCCAGAATCTTGAATTGTTCGCATGCTTCGGCAAGTATTTTCTCGCCCTCTGTTTCTGCCAGCGCGGCATAGGCCTGATATCCAAGTGCTTGCACTGTGCGCCCATCATGATGATTGCGCACCCAGCCTTCGAAACAGATAAAAGCACCGGCCTGATCGTGCTGCATGGCCTGTTTCAAGACATCGATATCGATGACCTGTCCTGATATTTGAAAATTTTTCATCCGCCCGATACCGGTGGAATAAACGCGACTTCACTGCCGTCATTGACCGCATGTTGCCAGCCGACAAAAACGCCATCCACTGCAACGCGAATATGCGCAAGCTGGAATTTGAACCGATATTTCTGTTTCAGGCTTTCATATAAAGCGGTTAATGAAGCCGGCATTTCCATCGTTTCCGAATCCATGCCGGCCGCTTCCTGAAAACTGGCGAAATATAAAACGGTAATCGTCATAAGACTTTATTGGCGCCGGTTTTCCCGCCCAGTTTCTCGATCAGTCGGGTCGGTCCAATTTCGATGTCATGACTAAGTGCCTTGCACATATCGTAAATCGTTAAAGCGGCAATGCTCGCACCCATCAATGCTTCCATTTCAACGCCGGTGCGATGCTGGGTTTTCACGGTGCAACTGATGCGCAGGCGCTCCGAATCATGCCAATCGATGGTGATTTTTATGCCGTCAATCGGCAGCGCATGACAGAACGGAATCAGCTCGTCAGTGCGCTTCACTGCCATCGTGCCGGCAATGATCGCAGTATCGATAATCGCGCCTTTTTTGGTCGCCATATCGGACTTGATCAGCTGCTTGGCGACGGCTTTTGGAAATACGACATTCGTCACCGCCGTTGCCTGCCTGGCCGTGATCGCCTTGTCGGTCACATCGACCATCGCCGGACGACCGGCGGGGTCGATATGAGTGAGCTTATTCGTGCTTTTTGATTTTCCGGCCATATCATCCCCCGATAAAATACATTTCGATTTTCTTGCCTGGCTTCGCCTGCGCATGCCGAAGTTCGCTATAACGATCTGCACGATTCATCCAGAGGCGGCTTAGCTTTTCATTCAAGGCAACATCGCCATCGGCAAGTTCGCTTCGAATATCGTGGCCCTTGCCCGCGAACAAGCAGGTATAGACATGGCCATCCGCCGACAAACGTGCACGATGGCAATCGCCGCAGAACGGTTCGCTGACCGAACTGACGAAACCAATTTCACCGGTGCCGTCTACGAAGCGATAACGCGAAGCCACTTCGCCGCGATAATTTGCCGACACAGGTTCCAATGGCCATTGCCCGTGAATCAGCGACTGCAATTCTTTCGATGGGACCACATCCTGCATAGACCAGTTATTGCAATTGCCGACATCCATGAACTCGATGAAGCGCAACACATGTTTTGTGCCGCGAAATTTCTCCACCAAAGGCAGCACCTGGTTTTCATTGATGCCGCGTTGAATCACCGCGTTGATTTTCAATGAATCAAAGCCGGCTGACTCAGCGGCTTCGATACCGCTCAAGACATCGCGCACCTGCCCTCTGCCACCGGACAATTGCGAAAAAATATCGGCATCCAGCGCATCCAGACTCACCGTCAAGCGATGCAAGCCCGCTTGCTTCAAGGCAAGCGCTTGTTTTTCCAGCAAGGATCCGTTGGTGGTCAGCGCGATATCCTCCAATCCTGAAATTCGCGATAAACGCTCAACCAGTTCGGGCAGGTTTTTCCGGAGCAAGGGTTCGCCACCGGTCAAACGAACCTTGCGCACGCCTAATTTGACGAAGGCTTTCACCGCTTGTTCAATTTGCTCGAAAGAAAGCCGCGTGGCATTTTGCAGAATGGCATCGTCCGGCGTTTTATCGGCAGGCATGCAATAGGGACAACGGAAATTGCAAGCCTCGATCACGGAAACACGCAAGTCGTGCAACGGCCTCGAAAGTTTATCGATAGACATCGTGATCGGATTTTGAAGCTGGGCATTCATCATTGCACCATGCGTGATTCGGTCGGTGCAGGCAAGGCAAGCACTTCGCCCGGTTTTGCAATCCGGTAGCCACGAGCCATCAATTTCTCGCCATGGCTTTGGGACTCGTAGTGATACAAGACGCAACGCTGCAATAAATCTTTTGGATATTCACGTTCCAGATCTTCGATGCCGCTATGCGAGGGATTCCCGTCCCACGCACAATCATGGGCAATGCATTCATTGGCATCGGCATGTTTTGCAAGCATTTCCGGGATCGGTCGGGTATCGCCACTCCAGATCATGCTGCCATGCAAGCGCAAGGCGTAGGCACTTTCCGGAAGATGATGACGTACAGGAAAAACTTCATACCAGAAGCCGCGGTGCCAGAATCCTTTCGACACCGGGATCAACTGAAAGCCATCCCACCAGTTCGCGCCGCCTTCAGCAATCACGCCCGGATATTCGGCGAGACGCTGCTGCAAAAAAGGTAACACCGTTACCGGCACATATAAACGAACCTTGCCTCGCTTGGCTTCGTCGAAATAGATTTTGTAAAACAATCTTTCCAGACCGCCTACGTGATCCATATGCACGTGGGTGATGAACAGTGCATCGGGCGTATCCTGATAATGCTCCATGTAAGCGGTCAGCGCTTCCTGGCCACAATCGATCATAAGCTCGGGCTTGCCGTCGCATTCAATCACCGACGAAGCCGAGCCAAGCTCAATGGCTTGTGCATTACCAACTCCAAGAAAACGCAAGGCCCAACTCATCGTTCCATCTCCGCATCATGCGCAGCACGCAAGAGCTGCATGCCGGCCAATATGGTTTCCTGACCTACTTCGCCGCGGTATTTCAGCAGTGAACGCTGCAGACGCTGCAACACGTCCATGCACCAGGCTCCGGCCACAGTTTGCATCGTGGCTTTATCCCAATCAATCAGCCATATTTTTTGACTCGAGTCGACCAGAATATTTTGCGCATTCAAGTCGGCATGTTTGGCGCCGACCTTGTGAAAATCGGCTATTGTTTTTCCGAGTGCTGCCCAGGGAGCGGACTCGGTCTGCCGATGCACGCAATCGAGAAAACTTCTTGCCTCCGGAATACGTTCAACCAATATACCGGCGCGGTAGAACAAACCACGCTTCAAATACATCGCAGCGATTGGTTTAGGTACCGGTAATTTTTTTTCGCCCAGCATTTGCATGACATGAAATTCGTGAAAACTTCTGACATTGTTTTCGTCACGCCAGAGATAGCGCGCATCGCTGATTTTTGCCGCCCAGCCACCACGACGATAATGACGCAATACTGCATCGCCAAAATTCGCTCTCACGAACCAGGCAGCACCGCGCCCACCCTTGCCGCTGACGGCTTTTGCCTGCTCGCCATAATGCGCAGGTTCGAAAAAAGCCGAATCTGCTTGCTGCCACAGGCGTGTGTCGAACACAATCGCACCTTGTTCACCTTGCTGGTGAATCGGCATGCGGCTGTTTGAGCGGGTGTTCGACGAATCCATAACCGGAAGTTTAATGTGTTTGACCCGATCCTGCCCGTAGCACCCGCTTCCATCTGCATTTTGCGCCTGTCCGCTTTGGGCGATGCCATGCATGTGCTGCCATTGCTGAATACCTTGCGCAGCGCCTGGCCAGCAACGCAGATCACCTGGGTACTGGGCAAGGGCGAAGCAAAACTGATGGAAGGCCTGGAGGGTGTCGAACTGGTCGTTTACGACAAGAAGACCGGCCTTGGCGGAATGCGTGAATTGCGCAAGCATTTTTCCGGCAGGCATTTCGATGTACTGCTGCAAATGCAATTGGCGATACGCGCCAATGTGCTGTCCGCCTTCATCCCGGCAAAAATCAGGGTGGGTTACGATGCCGGCCGCAGCAAGGAATTGCATTCGCTGTTCATCAATCGCCGAATCACTGCGGGAAGCCATCATGTGCTCGATGTGTTCGGCAAATTCTGCGAACCGCTGGGCTTGAAACAAAATGAAGTTCGATGGCCAGTTCCCATGACGCATGAAGCTCGCGACTGGGCCGCCGAGCAGTTGCCGGGCGAACAGAAAACGTTGGTTATTTCGCCCTGCTCCAGCCACGAATTGCGTAATTGGTCGGCCGAAGCTTATGCAGCGATTGCGAAACATGCACACATGAAAAACTGGCGCGTTGTTATCTGCGGTGGCCGCAGCGAGCTGGAAAGAAACACGGCCGACGCCATCATCAGGCTGGCGGATATTCCCGTCATTGACCTGGTCGGCAAGGACACCTTGAAACAACTACTGGCCTTGCTGGAACGTGCCGATTTATTGTTGTCGCCGGATTCCGGACCGCTTCATATGGCCAATGCGCTGGGCACCAAAGTGATTGGCCTGTACGCCTGCACCGATGCCGAACGCAGTGGCCCCTATTCGGATCGGCGTTACACCGTCAATCATTACAGGCAAGCTGCGCTGCAATTCATGAAAAGACCGGCTGACAAATTACCCTGGGGCAAACGTATCGAATTTCCCGGCGTGATGGATTTGATCAAGACCGAAGAAGTGATTGAGTGCTTCGATCGTTATTGCATCGACTATGCGAATCAGGGCGTGCGGTAATCCTGGTAGGATTTTTCTTCCACATAGGAAGAACCCAGCGCGAGATTGATGTCTTTCTTGATCTTGGCGCGCGTGTCGTTTTCAAAATATACCGCGCGGGCAAGGCGAATGAATTCGGCATCGAAAAGCTGCTGTTTTTCCTGGATACGGATATCGTCCTCAATTACCCAGAGACTCTCGTTAATTTTTTTCAGATCGGCCCGAAGTCCGCTGATATCGATTTTCGACGCCGGATGTGCGCCCCAGGTTTTATTGAGTGCATCAAGTTCCTTGCGAACATTCAGCAACTTCGCTTCGTCGCTCATTCGCTCGGACTTGATTTCAAGAATCGCGATTTTATCGAGCAATTCACCGAAGGAAACGGGCACCAGAATTTCGGACATGAGGACATCTCGTTATGACTGTGCCCAGTATATCGCGTGGCTCATGGCCGACACCACGGCTTTAATTAGCACCGGGCGAACTCTCTAATGGTCCGGGCAGTCAGCAACGCAGGCCTCGCCCCTGAGTTGCTTCATGCGGGCATTCCGCTCGACTTCGGCTTCCTCCATTTTGGCACTGGTTTCATCGTAGACCTTGTCGATTTCGGCTTTTGCCGCCAACGCCTCGGAGTCCGAGACTCCCGCTGCCCGTGAGCTTTTCAGTAATGAGGCCTCATCCGCGGCCCTAGTTTCTGCTGCTGTCGGTGGTAGTTCTGCCCCGGTTTCGCTGTCGGTTTTCCATGTGCACGCATTCAGCATTATCAGCAGCAAGGGCAAAACAAGTCTGGACAATTTCATGCGACATCCCGCTTTTAATGGATATGCAGGCTGATCGTAAAATCGCGGGCAAAGCGGACAATCAATCAAAAATTACTTGCCAGAGGCGAAGCTTGTCTTCGAAACGAAGGCCTGCATTTGCCGGGCTGGTGGAAGGCAGACGCAAGGTCGGGATTGCGGCTTCACGCGGCGCCAATCCCGGCAATGCATACTTGCGATAGGCGGTCTCGGCAAAAGCGCCGTTGAAGAAAATACGCCGTATCCGGAAGTTGTTCGCAAGAAAAGTCTGGAAATCGTTGGTATCCATGCTGGAAATCTTGATCGCCGAGTCAAGGCTACCGGAGCGCTCGCATGCATGCAGCACATCCCATAGGGCAATGCGATGGTCATTGAGCAATTTCAGGCGGAGCTCGTAAGACAGATCGTTCCTGTTACCCGTGAGGCTTGCAAGAATCTGCCAGAAAGCATTTCTGGGATTCGCGTAATACTGTCCGAGCCTCAAGGATTCTTCTCCCGGCATGCTGCCGAGAATCAGGATTTCCGAATCGCTGTCGACCACGGGAGCGAAGCTTTCAACGCGTTTCTTGGCGGGTTCAGTTGGATGCATTTACGCCGAAGTATATAGATTGCCAAAAAAATCGCCGGCGAACGGCTGGACAATGCAGGAATATTTTTCCACCGATGTTCTTGTCTAACCGCACAAATAAAAAAACCACCCCGGAAAGCGGGTGGTTTTTTTTATTTATGGCGGAGAAGGGGGGATTCGAACCCCCGGTAGGCTCACACCTACGCCTGATTTCGAGTCAGGTACATTCAACCGCTCTGCCACCTCTCCATAAACTGTCTTGCTGCCAGTTGAAGCAGCAAGGCCGCGAATTATACGCGGCCTTGCGGGATTTAGGCTAGTTGAACCGGCGAAATCAGCTGCCGGCCTTCGGCATGAAGAAGAAATCGCCGCTTTCATGGCCTGCGTAACGGATGGGAGCGTATTGCGGATTTTGCGGTATCGGCGAATTGATCGAGTTAAGCGCAAGCGAGGTCGATACCTCGCGGTACAGGCGCTGGGCCTCCATCAGGCGATTATTGTCTTGCAGCACATTCAGGAAGGCACGGGCAAAGTAGCTGTGATTGCCTGAACCAGTATCGGGTACCGGCTGCACCCCGCCCGAGGTCAACGCGGTACGGGAACGACCGCTTGCCATGGTTTTGACATAGGCGTTCCATTTGTCCGGCGTACTCGCGGCGGCCAGATTCGGAACCGCAGCACGCGTCATGGAACCGGAATAGCAGGAATCCGCCACGACCATGATGTGCTTGGCCGGCATGGTATTCAGGATATCGCTGATGGCGGCGTTCGATATCCAGGATTTCGCATTATTGGCAGCGCCATCGGTAGGAACCCAGTAACCGGTCGCGCCGTTGCCGCTCAACTCACCATGGCCTGCGTAGTAAACCAGCAGATTGTCTTCCGGCTTCATCTTGTCGCGCATCGAACTGAGCGCCGTCAGCATTTCAAGACGTGATGCATTCAGGACCAGGGTTGTCTGATAACCGTAACGCTTCTGCAGGACATTGGAAACCGCAGTTGCATCGCTCACGGCGCTCTTCAAACTCGGGTATTGGGCATCCCGATAGGTGTTGTTGCCGATGATCACGGCGAAGTAACGGCCCAGCTTCACGTCGCGAGGCAGGCTTCCCACACCACCCGAACCCGAAGCAGCCGTTGCGCCAGTATTGCTGCCACTGGCCTGCGGCAGCATGGTGAATTGCAATTCGCCACGCACGCCGGATTGCTCCAGTGCGACCACTTTCACCGCAGTACCTGCCTGGGCAACATCCACCTCAGCATTGAAAGTACCGTTCGCGGCGACGGCGGTTTGCACGCCATTCACCGTCACTTGTTTGATGGTTTTCGGTGAGGTGACACGACCGACGATGCTGCGTTTGCCGGGACCGCGAACGATCGCGGTATTGCGACCACGCGTGGCCACCAAGCTTGGCTCGAGGATATTGAAGTTGGCGCCACCGGCAAACAGCGTGGTGTCGGCAGCACCGCCGGCACGGCGTTCTAGCGTGGCGATCTGCTGACGCTGCGCGTTGATTTGCTGTTCCTGCCCCAGCATCTGGTTTTCCAGCAGCTTGGTCAATTCATCGTCTTTCTGTTGCTTGGCCTGCTGCAATTGCGACTGGGTTTGCTGAAGTTGTGCCTGCGATTGCTGCAATGCACGGCGCTGGTTGTTCAACTGATCCTGCGTGCGTTTCAGCTGTTCACGCAATTCGGCGGAATTGGCTTTTTCGCTTTCGACCTGGCCTTGCAAAGTACCGATCTTGTCATCCTTCGCCTTCATTTCGACTTCCACCACGGAGGAATACAGAAGTTCGTCCTGGATACCGGAAGCTTCGCGATACAGGTTCAATGCCATGGCCGTGTCTTTGCTTACGCCCAAACCTTCTTCGTAAAGGTAACCGAGATTGATCTTGGCGCGGTTGAAACCCTGGTCTGCTGACTTCTTGAACCACTGGTAGGCCATCCCGTAATCGGGATCGGTTCCAAGACCTTTCGAATAGATTTCGCCGACATTGTTTTGTGCTTCGGCACTGCCCGCATTGGCCTGATCGAGCCAGACCTTCAATGCAGTCTGGTAATTGGCGCGATCATAGGAGACATATTCACCGCCGCGAATCTGGCATTCGGCCTGTGAGGCGCGAACAGGGCGACGGGCCGACATGTAGGTAGCTACCCGGCCAAGCGAACGGATTTGTCCAGGCAGCAGGCAATCGACGATGAATAAATCCTCCGCGTTTTTGACCGCTGCGCGAGCCGGCTCTACCGGCAGCGCACTGGCAATGACCAGAAACGCCATGCTTGCCATGATCGTGAAACGCGAACCCAACGTGTGCGAACTCATAACCTTGTCTCCAAATTAATTTCGTTTGCCCTGAGGGCTTATAACAAGAAAAAGGCCGGATGGCATGTAATGCCGAACCAGCATAATCCCCTGCTCACTTCCATGAACGCAAAAAGGCGGATTTTCAGGCAGTCCAGCCGTTCAAGCCGATGGAAGGTGAGGATTGAAGGGCTGGCGGCAAATTATCGCTTCAATAAAGTGAACTGGATCACACTTTACAAGTTTTAACCCAATTCCGGACAGACAAGTATTAGCTTCGTCCTGCTAATCGGGGAAATCCCGTTAAACACAGTAGAAGTTTGAATCAGGGGAAAATATGACTTTCTTGGCAAGTGCTCCAACGAGCACCCTGTGGCGAGTGTCGCTACTCAAAAAGTATTTTGTGCTGGCTTGTCTCTTGCTTGCCTGTCTTGGCATTCAACCGGCCATGGCGGCAGGAGAATGCTCGCTAAGTCCTGTTTCCGCACAAACACAATACGGCCAGGGTGGCGACACCTTGGTCTTTTCATTTTCTCTGACCGATAACGGAGGGTGTTCGGAAGAATCCGGCGCCGTAAAAATAATTTCCGATTCCACAGAGTCAGCAAGCCTCAACCAGACCACATGGAATGGCAGCGTTGGCAAAACATCAACGGTAAGCGTCAAGCTTGGCGGCAATATTGGCGGCGAAGTGGTCTTCGTCGTGCAATGCAAAAACTGCGCCGCGCCGAACAGCCTTACCTTCACCGGCATCGTGGTGGGCGATTACCTATTCACGGCCAAGCCACTCAGTAGTATCAATAGCACGGTTCCTGCCGACACCGTCTTGCCACTCAACGTCTCGCTGACCAAAACCGGCACGCCGGTTCCCGATGTCGAAGTGATCTGGAGTCAGTTTTCGGGGCCGTCCATCGCGAGTGTTACGCCGATTACGGGCGACAAGACCGACAGCAATGGTGAAAACACGATTGAGTTCAAAGCGAGTGTGCCGGGGATATACGTTTTGCGGGCGATCATCTGCGATCCGGCCGGCGGTAATCGATGCTCGCAATTGATCGTGAATTTCACGATTGATGTTGGCGGCACACCAGGTGGCCTGCAGTTCAACCGGATATCGCCGCCTTCGCCGATAACCGCGGCACCCGGCGACAAAATTTCGCTGACGGCCGAATATCTTTTCAAAAACTCCGGCTACATCGGGCAGAAAGTGAACTGGGACATTACTCCCGTTAGCGGAGCTTCCCTGCAAACCAGTTCGACCATCGTGACCGACAGCAGCGGCAAGGTGAGTAATCAGGTGGTTGTGGATACTCCCGGCAGTTACACGGTAACGGCTAAAGCCGATTGCGAAGGAACCGAACCGGGATGTCCGCAACCGGATATCGTCTGGGTAATCAATGTCGGCTCATCGAAGCTTGAAATTATCGGCGGCGATAACCAGTCCGGTCCGATCAATACCCTGTCCGGCGGTCTTGATGTGCAGGCGACCACCGGCGGCTCGCCGACGGTCGGACTCAATCTGATCTGGAGCGTCTTGGCGGGCGATGCAACGATCAATTCCACTACCGGCCTGACTGACAGTTCGGGCAAAGCCAGCGCGGATGTACTTTACGGAAATACGGCGAGCAATATCGTCGTACAGGCGGCGCGCGGTGATGACCCGAGCATCCGCGTGCGATTCAATCTGGCCTCCGGCATACCGCAGCTCGACAATCTGACCGGCAACGTGAATATGGTCGCGGGACAATCCGTCGCGTTGAGTGGCTTCGCCAACATCAGCGGTGTGGCGCAGGGATTTGGCCGCATCAACTGGACCAATAACAATGCCGGTACGAGTTCGATTACCAGCACCAGCACTCCGGTGGATTCCGGTGGTCGCGCGAGTGTCAATTTCACGCCAAACCAAGGGGGCTCATTTTCGGTAACCGCGTGTTACAGCGCCATCGGCAGCGCGACGTGCGTCGGTGGCGATCCTGTCACCACTTTCACGATCAATGCCGTTGCATTGAAGAAAACGTCGGGCGACGGCCAGACACTGACCGTCGGCACTCCCTCGGCACCGCTTTCGATAAAATTTGAAATCGGCACGCCGCCAAACCCGCAGAATATTCAGTGGTCGGTCACTGGCCCTGCAACATTGTCTTCGTTCGCGACAACGACCACAGCCGCCGGCGACACCTCGATTACCGTGACACCGACAGGTACCGGAGTCATCACCGTGAGAGCAGGCTGGATATCGGTCTTACCCGGTGTCGGCAATCAACAGGTGAATTTCAGTTTAACTGCTGCTGCTCCTGCCCTGACTCCCATCTCTGCGAATCCGATCGTCGCGGTAGTGGGAACGCCGTTCAACGCTGTGGTGCAATTGCTAGATGGCCTGGGAGCTCCCATGGTCGGCGCCAACATAAAATTCACCAGCAATACCGGCGTCAACAGCACACCGACCACGATTGCAACGAATGCCAGCGGACAAGCAGATTCCGGCGCCATTTTTACCGCGCAAGTAGCGGCCCTGCTGAACAATGTCGTAAAGGCGGAATACGATCCGACGCCCCTGTCACCCAGCTCGGGCGACGAGGTGGAGTTCAAGTTCAACGTGAATGCAAGCGCGGCCATCACGCGCACGATTACGGTCGCCCCTGCGTCCATTGAAGTGTATTCGGGCAGCGGTACTTATCCGATCGTCTTCACGACATTGGATAACGGTGTTCCCACCGGCGGCATTACCGTCAACTTCAATAGTGCCGGCGATGCCACCGTCGCACCTGCCAGCTGCGTGACAGACGCGAGCGGTACCTGCAGCGTCAACGTAGACCCAAGCGGCGTTGCATTCCCGGGCTCCAGCACGGTGACAGGAACACGCGCAGATGATGCGAGCGCATTCGCGACCCACACGGTCAGCGTCGCCCAGCCAAGCATCGTATCGACAGCAGGCAACGGCGCGAATGGTGATGCGGGAACCCTCGTTACCCTCAGCGCCGAAGTACATGATGGTTTTGTCGGAAATGCAGCAATAGTCGGCGGAACGGTGTCCTGGGCGATCATTGCCGATACCGCAGGTTCTTCACTGTCCGCAACATCGAGCAACACCGATGGCTCAGGTATCGCTTCGACTTCATTGACCCTGGGGACATTGTCGGGAACCGTTATCGTCCGTGCCACCTATGACTATGGCAGCGGAACGGTAACAACGGATTTTTCAGTCTCCATCAACACGGTTCGTACCTTGCTGCTTCACGATGGCGACGGACAAACCACACCGGCGGGCCTCGCCTTTCCCGTCAATGTCGTGGTGGAAGCACTCAACGATGGCGTCTCTGCTCCCGACGGAACACAGATCCAGTATTCGATAGACGCAAGCAGCACGGCGACAGGCACTTTACTGAGCTGTTGCGGCACCACCTCAGGCGGCTTTTCCGGCGTGGGCGTCACTGCCGGCTCCACGCAAGGCAATCTGGTGATCCGCGCACAGCGTGTCGATAATCCGGCAGCCTTCATATTATTCAATCTGACTGTGGCGCCGCCGATTTTACAAAGCATTGCGGTCACACCGGCTACCCCGACGATTGCCCATAACGGTGCACAGACCTTCGTGGCGACCGGAACCTATAGTGATGCAAGTACTGCGGATATTTCTGCCTCAGTCGTTTGGACAAGCTCGAATACATCGCTTGCGACGATGACAGGTGCAACCGCGAACGGTGCGGGATCGTTTACGGGTGGTGCAACGACGATTACTGCAACGCTGGGAGCAGTTAGCGGCACGGCAACATTGAACGTAACGGCAGCGCCTGTGGTTCTGGTGTCGATTGCCGTCACACCCGGCACGAGCACGATTGCAAGCAATGGTGCGCAGACCTTTGTCGCCACCGGCACCTATAACGATGCCAGCACGGCAGATATTTCCGCTTCCGTGATTTGGACAAGCTCGAATACATCGCTTGCAACGATGACCGGTGCAACTGCGAACGGTGCGGGATCGTTTACGGGTGGTGCAACGACGATTACTGCAACGCTGGGAGCAGTTAGCGGCACGGCAACATTGAACGTAACGGCAGCGCCTGTGGTTCTGGTGTCGATTGCCGTCACACCCGGCACGAGCACGATTGCAAGCAATGGTGCGCAGACCTTTGTCGCCACCGGTACCTATAACGATGCCAGCACGGCGGACATTTCAGCCTCCGTTATTTGGACAAGTTCGAATACCAGTCTGGCAACGATGACCGGTGCAACTGCGAACGGCGCTGGATCATTCACGGGTGGCACCACAACGATCACCGCAACACTAGGTGCGATTAACGGTACGGCAAGCTTGAATGTGACTGCTGCACCGATAGTCTTGGTATCGATTGCGGTCACACCCGGAACAAGCACGATTGCCAGCAATGGAACACAGACGTTTGTCGCTACTGGTACCTATAACGATGCCAGCACGGCGGATATTTCAGCATCCGTTATTTGGACGAGTTCGAATACATCGCTTGCAACGATGACCGGCGCAACTGCGAACGGCGCGGGATCATTCACTGGCGGCACCACAACAATCACCGCAACACTAGGTGCGATTAGCGGCACGGCGACCTTGAACGTCACGGCAGCATCCGTTGTTCTCGTATCGATTGCCGTCACACCTGCAACACCGACGATTGCGTTCAACGGTTCGCAAACATTTGTTGCTACCGGAACCTACAACGATGCCAGCACGGCGGATATTTCAGCCTCTGTTATTTGGACAAGTTCGAATACCACTCTGGCAACGATGACCGGCGCAACTGCGAACGGCGCTGGATCATTCACGGGTGGCACCACAACAATCACCGCAACACTAGGTGCGATTAGCGGTACGGCAAGCTTGAATGTGACTGCTGCACCGGTCGTCTTGGTATCGATTGCGGTCACACCCGGAACAAGCACGATTGCCAGCAATGGATCGCAAACATTTGTTGCTACCGGTACTTACAACGATGCCAGCACGGCGGATATTTCTGCCTCCGTCATTTGGACAAGTTCGAATACGTCGCTTGCGACGATGACCGGCGCAACTGCGAACGGCGCGGGATCATTCACTGGCGGCACCACAACAATCACCGCAACACTCGGTGCGATTAGCGGCACAGCGACCTTGAACGTCACGGCGGCTCCGTGGTTTTGGTATCGATTGCCGTCACACCCGCAACACCAACGATTGCCTTCAACGGTTCGCAAACATTTGTTGCTACCGGAACTTACAACGATGCCAGCACGGCGGATATTTCCGCTTCTGTCGTTTGGACAAGTTCGAATACATCAGTCTCGCGACGATGTCCGGAGCAACTGCGAACGGCGCTGGATCATTCACGGGTGGCACCACAACGATCACCGCAACACTAGGTGCGATTAGCGGCACGGCAACCTTGAATGTGACCGCTGCACCCGTCGTCTTGATATCAATTGCGGTCACACCCACAACATCCACGATTGCCTTCAACGGTTCGCAAACATTTGTTGCTACCGGAACTTACAACGATGCCAGCACGGCGGATATTTCTGCTTCCGTCATTTGGACAAGCTCGAATACGTCGCTTGCGACGATGACCGGTGCAACTGCGAACGGCGCTGGATCGTTCACGGGTGGCACCACAACAATCACCGCAACACTAGGTGCGATTAACGGCACCGCAACATTGAATGTGACTGCCGCGCCGGTGGTCTTGGTATCGATTGCCGTCACACCCGCAACATCGACGATTGCGTTCAACGGTTCGCAAACCTTTGTCGCCACCGGCACTTACAACGATGCCAGCACGGCGGATATTTCAGCATCCGTCGTCTGGACAAGTTCAAATACATCGCTTGCGACGATGACAGGTGCAACTGCGAACGGCGCCGGATCATTTACTGGCGGCGCGACGACGATCACCGCAACACAAGGGGCGATCACTGGCACGGCGACTTTGAATGTGACAGCACAGCCTGCAGTAAAAACGATATCGATCAGCGCAGGTGATGGCCAAAGCATTATTGCCGGCAACGCCTTTTCGACGATGTCGGTGTCCGCGCAGGACAACGGCATTCCGGTAAGCGGATTGAATATCAGCTGGACAGTCAGCGGCACCGGTTCTGCCACGCCCGCGATTACTTCCTCTGCAACCGATACCTCCGGCATTGCCACGATCACCATGACATCGGTCAATCCGGGCGCTATCACGGTAACGGCAGCACGCTCGGATGACCTGACGAAGTTCGTCAATTTCAATCACGTCATCAACCCGGTGCCGGCATCGACATTGTCGAAACAATCCGGCGATGCCCAACAAGGCGTGCTGGGCTCACTGATCAACAACCCCTTGATCGTGAGACTACTGGATGGTTTTGGTGCGCCGATTTCCGGCCAGACCATTACCTGGAGCGTACTGTCCGGGCCGGCAACGTTATCGGCCTCCAGCAGTACGAGTGATGTCAATGGCGATGCCCAAATCTTGCTCACCTTCGGAAATTCGGCAGGTACCGCGACAATTCGAGCTTCTGCCTTGGCCGGTAGCCTGACGCAGGATTTCACGGCATCGGCCGTTAACGTTACGCTCGGTAGTGCCAGCGGCAACGGTCAATCCGGCCCAGTCTCGACCACGCTGCCAATCCCGCTTGACCGTGCAAATTACTCCGCCAGCGGGCGTTACATCGCTGGGTCCGAAATACGGTTCTACCAAGGCATTGAGCGGTGTACCCATCACGTTTGCCATCACGACCGGCAGCGGTGCTTCACTGTCGGTTACCAATGTACTAACCAATGCCGGCGGTAGTGCCTCCACGACACTCACCTTAGGCCCGACCGCGGGTCTCTATGTTGTGACCGCCTCCACACCCGGTGGATCGACAGCGTCGTTCAGCGCAACCGCCACCACACTTGCGACCGGCAGCATCAGCAAGTTGAGCGGTGATTCGCAAAGTCTGACTCCCGGCAATGCCTCGGTGTTGATGCGTGTGCGTTTACTGGATGCCGTGAACAATCCGATTGCCGGCGCCGTGATTCAGTGGACGGCAGTGAATGGAACATTGACGGCAGCAACCAGCACGACCGATGCCGCCGGCGAAGCGACCAATATCGTTGCGGCCAACAGTTCGGGAGCCGTCAGTGTGAGCGCAAGTTATACCGACCCGGCCACCAGCGTGGTCACCGGCCCGGTGACGTTCAACCACAATGCAGGCATCGGCAATTTGTCAGGTCTGAGTAACGAGCAGCAGGAAATCGCGAACACGATTGATACCCTCTGCCCCGCACTCGCCGCCATCAGCTCGCCAACGCCTTCGCAAACGGCACTGCTGAATGATTGCACCGCCATTATCGATTCCGCCGCAATTGATCCGGCAGCGACCGCGAATGCGCTTGACCAGCTTTTGCCAGACGCCGCGCTTGCACAAGCCACCGCGAGCATGTTGGCCGCGCAATCGCAGTTCCAGAATTTGAAAGCACGCATCGCCGCATTGCGCAGCGGCACGCAAGGCACCAGTTTCGAAGGGCTGGCGTTTACGAATAGCAGCGGAACAATTTCGCTTGGAGCACTCGGCAATGCATTGTCCGGCGATGATGGGGCCAGCAAGGAAGTGGGAACCGATTTCCAGCGCTGGGGGTTCTTTGCCGCCGGAACGATCGGACGCGGTGAAGCCGAAGCCGGCAATATCAATCCTGCTTTTGATTACGATATCAATGGCCTTACCGCCGGCCTGGATTATCGCTACAGCGACAAATTCATTTTCGGCGGTGCCGTTGGTATTACTCGCCAGGGTACCGACCTCGCAGGTTCCGAGGGATCGCTCGATACCACCGGCTGGAGTGTCTCGGCATACAGTACTTTCTACAAGGAAAACAGCTGGTATGCCGATAGCGTCCTGACCTATGGGCGCAACAACTACGATCTCGAACGTCGCATACGCTACACATTGCCGATTCCCGGTGGCGGCTTCACGACGATTGACCAGACGGGTCGCTCTTCATCCTCCGGCGACATGCTGGAAGCGGCATTCACTTTCGGACACGACTTCCAGAAAGGTGGCTTGAGTATCGGTCCGTATGCTCGCGTGCTCTATACCAAACTGGGTTTTGATGAAAGCGTCGAACAACTTGAATCCGGGCCCGGCAGTGGTCTGGGCATCGTCATTGAAACCCGTGATTTGACCTCGATCGCTTCTCAAGTCGGCGCCAAGTTCACTTACAGCTACAGTGCGGACTGGGGGGTGATCATTCCACACCTGCAAGTGGAATGGGAACATGAATTCAAGGATGATCCGGCGCAAATCACGGCGCGTTTCTTGAATGATCCGACTGCAACGCCGATGGTCATTACCGGTGATCCGCAGGACACCGACTACTTCCGCATCGGCATCGGTCTATCGATGATTCTCAACAAGGGTCGTTCGGGCTTCATCTATTACGAGCAAATGCTGGGACGTGATGGCTACAACCAATACAACCTCGGCCTTGGTCTGCGGGTGGAGTTTTAATATGCAGCCTGCCATTGAAAGCCCTGAAAAAGCCGCTAGTTCATCAGCAACTTGCCTTATCATGCCGATACAACGCATTATGTTCATTCACATAAGCCTACCAATCCACCTTCAGCCACGCAGGTTTGCCGTATGATCGAATTCGGTCATCTAAGTCATGTCGGACTTCGACGTGAATTGAATGAGGACACCTACTACGGTGATTCCAAGCTTGGCCTGTGGCTGGTCGCCGATGGCATGGGCGGGCACGAATTCGGCGAGGTTGCCAGTGCCCTGGCTCGCGATGCGGTCGTTCGCGAAGTTCGTAATGGCAAAAGCTTGAGTCTCGCCATTCGCTCCGCCGACGAGGACATCATTCACCAATCCAAGCGTCGCGCGGAAAGTTTGCCGATGGGCACGACGATGGTGGCCGTCAAGGTCAATGGCAACAAATTTGAATTGGCCTGGGTTGGCGATAGCCGTGCGTATTTATGGAATGGCCATCTGAGCCAGATTTCCTCCGATCACAGTTATGTGCAGGAATTGATCGACCAAGGCGCCATCACGGCGGAACAGGCCCGTACCCATCCGCATCGCAATGTCGTGACACAGGCATTGGGTGTTACCGATCCGGAAAACCTGAAAGTCGAAACCCTGTCGGGTGAATTTCGTCCCGGTTATCAAATACTGCTTTGCAGTGACGGCCTGACCGAAGAAGTCGATGATGCCTCCATCGGCGCCCTGCTTTCCCGCAAGGATTTGTCGGCACAGGAATGTGTCGACCAGCTGATCTCCGCCGCACTCGATGGCGGTGGCTCGGATAATGTCTCGGTGATTTTGCTTCGCAATATCTAAGCATGCTGAAGTGATCTTGCCGGGCGCAGACGGCAGGCATCCATCACAAAAAAAACAGGGCGCAGAAAACTGCGCCCTTGCCCACTCATAGCCTTGTAAAAATCAATTCGGTTTCGGCGGCATCGCGACTTTTTCGCCGGCTTCGCCGGCCCGGGCGACTTCTTCGATTTGCTTCAGCAAAGCATGGCTCGGCTCTACCGCCAAACCCTGGCGGGCAATCAAACCACAACTGGGATAGCGTTCCAACTCGCACAGGTCGTAGGCGCTTTTCGCGTAGTAATTGGCAATATCCTGAATGCCTTTGAGTGCGCGTGCATTGGCCGGATCTTTTTCCAAAACTTTCCGATAGTAATACCAGGCGCTATCGTCTTCGGGCGAGGTCAGCTTTCTGCCGACATCCTTGCCGCTCGTTGTCAGGTCAAGATAGTAATCCGCCTGCTTCAACCAATCCTCGATACTGCCTTGCAAGCCATCAATCGACTCGACTTCCTTGATGCCGGTACCCATTCCATTGGTATTGGCGGGGGTATTGGAAGGGTTGGAATTGGTGCCGGTATCGACAACGGCGACATTGCCAGCATCGGTATTTTTATCACCGGACAACAACAACCAGGCGATCAAGCCTGTCGCCAATAGACCCACAATCGAAACGGCAGGAATCAGCCAGGCAGGTCGTTCGGTGGCTTTCGACAGACTCACGCGCGTGCGTTGCTGCGTGGCTCCCGTACCCGAGAGACGCCCTGCACCGCCGACTTTACGCGCCGAACTCTGTTGCAGCACGGCACCTTGCGGTGCACTCGCTACCAGTTTTTGCATGGCTTCGACGAACGATGCACCGGTGTTGTATCGCTCGGCTGGATTTTTCGCCATCAAGCCTTGAATCAAGGGCTGCAGCCATTCATAGGGTTCCGGCAATACCGGAATGGGATGCGTCACATGCATCAGGGCCACCGTAAACGGATCCGATGCCTGATAGGGAGGATGGCCTACCAGTATTTCGTAAAACATTGTGCCCAGGCTGTACAAGTCGGAACGCCCATCGACGGGTTCGCCACGCGCCTGTTCGGGACTCATGTAGTCGGGCGTGCCAATCGAGGCCCCTGCCACCGTCGAACTGTTGCTGCCGTCCATTGCCTTGGCGATACCGAAATCTGCCAGCACTACCCGGCCATCATTTCGATACAAGACATTTCCGGGTTTCACGTCCCGGTGGACGAAACCTTTCTGGTGCGCAAAATCCAGACCTTGTGCGATATCACTGACCACATCCAGTGTTTCGGCGACATTCAAACCGCCTTCGGTGATGCGCTCCTTCAATGTACCGCCAGGAATATATTCCGCCGCAAGATAGTAAACACCGTTATGCGTGCCGATATCGTAGACCGTCACCAGATTGGGGTGCTGCAGCTTTGCGGTAATCTTTCCCTCAATCAGAAAGCGGCTGGCAAATTCCGCATTGGACGCCAGCACCGGTGACATCACTTTCAATGCCACTTCGCGTTCGAGAGACTTTTGTACGGCCAGGAATACCGAGGCCATGCCGCCCTCGCCAATCGGTCGCAAAATGGTATAGCCGGGAATATCGATATCGACTGATTTGAGTAGTACCGTTGCGTTCAAAGCCTGTTCTCCGAAATCAGCTTGCCGATTGATTATGCCTATATTTTCAGCCTATTTCCCGATAAATAGAAGGTTCATTGCGCAGCGTTGGGCCACTGCAAACGACCACCGGATTTTTTGGCTATTTTCTCCAGCCGCGCGAGATGCAAAGCCTGCTCTTCGGCATCTGCCAGCAAGACTTTACGCGAGGCCTTGACGGTCGAATCAAGATGGATGCTGACACGCTCTACCGGCGCTTCGTTATTCGACAAGCCCAGGTCGCCCTGCCCTGCCGTCATCGTCAAATAGACTTCACTCAGCAATTCGGCATCGAGCAGTGCGCCATGCAGAGTACGGTGGTTATTGTTGACATCGAGACGCTTGCAAAGGGCATCAAGTGAATTTCGCTGCCCAGGGAAACGTTCGCGGGCCATCGCCAATGTATCGAGCACCGTCGCATGGTCCGTCATCTTGCCGAGGTGGGTGCCGATGAGGCTCAATTCATAGTTCAGAAAGCCGATATCGAAGTTGGCATTGTGGATAATCAATTCGGCGCCGCGGATAAAATCGAGAAACTCATCGACTACCTCGTGGAATCTGGATTTGTCAGACAGAAATTCCCGACTCAGTCCGGTGACTTCCTGCGCACCCAATTCCATATCACGATCGGGATTCAAATAACGCTGGAAAGTGCGTCCGGTTTTGCGCCTTTGAAGTATTTCCACGCAACCGATTTCCACCACTCGATTGCCTTTCTCCCAAGACAGGCCGGTCGTTTCCGTATCAAGTACCACTTGCCGCATTAGGCTGCCTCGCTGTTTTTTATCTGTACTGCCTGTTCGCGTGCCAGTTCGTCGACACGCTCGTTATCCGGGTGGCCGTTGTGGCCCTTGACCCAATGCCATTTTACTTTATGCGGTGCTGCGGCCAGATCCAGCCGTTGCCATAGATCCTTGTTCTTGACTGGCTCGCCCGCGCTGTTTTTCCAGCCTCGCTTGATCCAGTTCGGCATCCATTCACTGATGCCTTTCAGCACATATTGCGAATCGGAATACAGAGAAACGTCACACGGTGATTTCAGTGCTTCGAGCCCCTGAATGGCCGCCATCAATTCCATCCGGTTATTGGTCGTCAGAATCTCGCCACCGGCCAGTTCACGTTCGCGTTTCTCATGGCGCAAAAGACAGGCCCAGCCGCCTGGCCCGGGATTTCCAAGGCAGGCCCCGTCGCTGTGAATTTCAACTACCTTTTTTGTCTGGTCGCTTTTCATACTGCCCCCACGCCGGGGTTCAACTTGTAGGCCTGACTGGCTTTGCGCACAGGTGTTAATCCGGCTACGCGCCGTTTTGCCACCAGCAAGTGGCCTGCATAGAAAATATTCATGAGACCCTGGTTTGCCCGATACCTCGGTATTTTTTCCTGTGGCCGCAGCCAGATTGGTCCAACCTGACTGAGTTTCGTTATTTCAAGACTATGGTCTGCGCATAAACGACGCAGTCTGGATTTACCGACTGGCCTGATTCCCTTCGCATGCCAACGCAAACGCGTGGGGCTGAGGCCATTCAAGCCCAACAGAACGAGCACGCCTTCCGGCTTAAGGCAACGAACCATGTCTTCGAATAATGCATCCGGATCAGGCGAGGTCTCCAGTACGCAAAGACCATAGACCAGAGAAAGCGATTCGCTGGCGATCGGAAGGTTCAGGGAATCACATCGAAGCACTCCCGCGAAACCCTCGGGTTCGCGGTGCAAACTCAGTACCTGGGCCAGCATATTGCCCGAAAGCTCATTGGGCTGCTGATTGCCCGGACTCAGGTACAAGCCGCTATGGCCAAAGACGCGGGTAATTTCGGGAATTGCCTGACGCTGGAACTGCTGCATCAGTTGAAGCCCCAAGGGCTGCCCGAACCATTCGATGGCGGGATTCGTCGCTTGACTGGATGGCTGAATGGAAGGCATGGTCTTAATTCTGCGGCAATCCGCGTTTCAGGTCACCTACGAATGCAGCCATCAGGACTCAAATGCGAGCCTTTCCCCGAGTTTGAGGATAATTATCTCTGGACGCTTCGTAATCACGAGGGCTTTGCCCTGATTGTCGATCCCGGCGATGCGCAGATCGTCCTGCGGCAAATGCAGACAGGACTGAAGCCAATCGCGATTTTTATTACCCACCACCATCATGACCATATCGATGGTCTCGCCGAACTCATGCGTCATTGTGCGGCTCCCGTTTACGCGCCGGAGGATCCTAGAATTCCATTCGCAACCCATCGAGTAAGGCACGGCGAACATATTCCCCTGCCAGAGCTCGGTCTTGATTTCAGGGTCATTGCGGTCCCAGGCCACACAATGAGCCATGTAGCCTATTACGGTGGCGAGTTCCTTTTTTGTGGCGATACCCTGTTTAGTCTTGGTTGTGGTCGATTGTTTGAAGGCACTCCGGCCCAGATGCTTCATTCACTGGATCTTTTAACCGCCCTGCCTGCGCAAACTCAGGTTTGCTGCAGCCATGAATACACTCTGTCTAATCTTTCTTTCGCCGAGGCGGCTGAACCGGACAACCCCGAACGAGATGAAATAGGCCGGCAAATTCGTGAAAAGCGCCAACAAAGTCAGCCAAGTCTTCCCTCCCGGCTGGCGATTGAAGTTGCCTGTAATCCATTCCTGCGCTGCGATCAAACGAAACTGTGGCCTCACTGGTCCCGAAAAAGCCAGCTTGTGATACAAAACCGGCTGCAGGCATTTACCGCCCTGAGGGCCTGGAAGGACCATTTTCGCGCATGAAGCCATCCCATCACCTAATCCATTATTCGATTCTTCTATTTGTTTTGACGCTAACGGCCTGTCAAATGCCGGTCAAGCCAAACCGCGACATGCCAGACAAACCGTCTAGCACACCTCCTGCCGTTTCACCTGTCGTCGAACCCGAAAACACGACACAGCCGGTTCCGGATGAAGTCATCAATATGGTGGAAGCACATGTTGTTGATACGCCCGTTGTTTCCGACGACATGAACAAACGACTCGGTTCCACTGTCTTCGCAAGACTGAAAAATAATTTTTCTGGTCCAATCTGCAACGACAACCCCGCCATCAACCAATGGAAAAAACGCTATGCCGGCAATCCCAGGGCTTTTTCAAACCACCTGGGAGAAATCCTGCCCTTGCTGGACTATGTCAGTTCGGAAGTGGAAAGAAGAAAGCTGCCAGCCGAATTTGCGCTGATACCGATTATTGAAAGCTGGTATCAACCCCATGCTGTCGGAGCAGGCGGGCCTTCGGGCATGTGGCAAATGATTGGAACAACGGCAAAAAACCATGGCATAAAAATCCAGGCCGACTACGACGGTCGCTTTTCGGTGGTCGATTCGACCGACGCCGCTCTGTCGTATCTGGGCACGCTGCAAGGCATGTTCAAGGACTGGCAACGTGCCGTCATGGGCTATAACGCCGGTGAATTTCGGGTTCTTCGTGCAATAAGAAGCTCCGGCAATAAAAGCGAAGGGCAGGATCACTGGCCGCATGGCTTGTCGCCAATCACCTATGCCTACATCGCAAAACTTCAGGCACTGTCCTGCCTGATAAGCCAGCCGGAAAAAAATAATCTGTCACTGCCGGAAGCAAGAGAATTTACCCCGCTCGCGGCCATTCTGGTTGAAGCCGACACGGGCAGCCTGGATAGCCTCGCAAAACGTCATCAACTGGATGCCGAGATTCTCAAACGAAATAATCCGGCATACAAGCGTGGACAAATTTCGATACATGCACCCCGCAGAATCTTGATGCCCGCATATCTGGCCACAAGCAGCGTCGGAAACATGGCCAATACCGAATTGCAGAACAGCCAGACGACATCAAGCGTACCAGCAGAGAAATCTGCTCTCGAAGCGAACACGGGAAGTCATGAAATAAAAAGCGGTGATACCTTGTGGTCAATCGCAAAACGTTACGGAATTTCCATCACCAGCTTGCGAAAACTTAACGGCCTGGGACGAAATCCGGTATTGCGTGTCGGGCAGATATTGAAATTGGCCCCCTGAACCCATTACGAATTCGACAATTCTTGCGTCAAAAAAAAAGCCCGGTTTCCCGGGCTTTTTCGATATTGGCGATTCTTATAGATTTGCTTCGACTACCGTGACCTTGTATTCCTTGCGGAGAGACTTTACGTAATCCTGAGCTTCAATGGAACCCCGAGCCTGCGAGAGTTGCTTGCGGATACTTTTACGTGTTTCAGCATCGATCTTGCTGACGTTACCCTCTTTGACTCCTGTAACCTGAATCAAGGCATAGCTATCGGCCTGTAATTTGGCAATACCGACCTGGATTTTCTTGCCATCTGGTCGCGGCAATCCAAACGCGGTCTTGGCAACCTCGGTCAATTGCGGGATGGGCGGATTACGCGGCATCATGGGCCACTCGGTTACCTGTCCACCTAACTCAGCGGCGACGGTATCGAGACTTTCGCCTTTGTTGACACGCGCCTGAAGTGCTTCAGCACGCAGTTTGGCAGCAGTGGATGCTCGTTCCATCACGAAATCGGTTTGTACGCGATCACGGATTTCCGCCAAAGGCAAGATGCCGGCAGGTTTATAGTCAACCACGCGCATCACGACAATTTGATTTTCGGCGACTTCGATGGCATCGCTGACTTCCCGGTTGATTTTCAATGCATCCGAAAAAGCCACCTTACGAATCGACTCCAGCGCAGCAAGGCCCTCGCCGGCGCTACGTGTAAACGGACCCGCACGAAGGAGTGTCAATCCCATCTTTTTGGCTTCTACTGCCAAGGCGGCTGGATCCTGATATGCCTTGTCCGTCAATTGCTCAACGGTTTTATTCAAGACTCTCTCACGCTCGCGCTCAAGATAATTTGCCTCAAGCTCGCTTCGCACCTCTTCAAAGGAACGTGCCTCACCTGCGACATTTTCACGGTACAAAAGCACGTTGTAACCATCTGCACTGCGAACAGGATTGCCCACCTGCCCCACCTGCATCGCGGCAACAGCCTTTTCGATTGCGGGATCAAACAGTCCGGGCTCAATGGCTCCCAAATCACCACCACTATCCTTCGAACCTTCGTCCTCGGAATACTGTTTTGCGAGCGCGGCAAAGTCCGCACCGGGTGTACGTGCCAGCTTCGCGACGTTGTTTGCTTTTGTCAGCGCAGCATTAGCAACCGAAGCAGGGGCATTTTTAGCGACCGCAAAGAAAATATTGGATACCATTTTCTGATCTGCAGTGCGGTAGGCGTTTATCTGCTTGCCATACAAATCACGCAAGCTAGCTTCATCCACAGTCTGAGCTACCGGGAGGCTGGCACCGTTGATTTCAACGTATTCAATCGTGACCGCTTCTTCACTGCTGTAGCGCGAGCTGTTCTTTTTATACCAGGCATTAATCTCGGCAGCCGAAGGAGCAGCTTGCGTCGCAGCTGGTGCAGGAATGGCGAGGTAACGTAAATCGCGTGTCTGTTGCTGAAGTTTGAGATACGAATCAATCTCGGCATCACTGGCCATCGAGGAAGCAATGATGGTTCCAGGGACCATCTGCAGTTCAAGATCGTCTCGAATAAGCTTGTCAGCCTGCGCTTCTGTCAAGCCATTGCCCGCCAGAAAGCTCTTGTATTTGAGTACATCGAACATGCCCTTGTCGTTTTGAAAAGCAGGCATTTTCTTTAATGCATCAGCCAGTACGGCATCAGTGATTTTCAATCCCTTTTGCTCAGTGGCAAAAACAAGCAATTTTTCATCAATCATCTTTTCAAGCACGGCACGCTTGGATTCAGCAGTGTCGAATTTTGCGGCATCAAACGCTTCGCCTTTCTCGGACATTTCACGCTGGCGAACTTGCTCAAGACGGGTCCGAAAATCATCGACGCTGATTTCTTCACTGTTTTTCCGGAACCCCAGAAACACCCCGCCATCCTCAATCTTGGCTACATAGCTGTTAACTTGCGGAGAGAGGTAATCCTGAATACCGAAACCCAAACCAAAAATGATGATAATGGTGCCTAGGATGACAGTGGCAATCCAACCTGAAGTTTTATCACGGATGTTCTGGAGCATAGTGATCTTTACCGAAAGTCTGCGTTGAACAAAATTTTTATAAGAGCATGAATCTGAAAAAAACAAAGGCGCCTTGTCAGGCGCCTTTGAAGGATTGGCGGAGTGGACGGGACTCGAACCCGCGACCTCCGGCGTGACAGGCCAGCATTCTAACCAACTGAACTACCACTCCGCGTTTTAACTTGTACTAGGTGATGCTTTGGTGGGTGCTGAGGGTTTCGAACCCCCGACCCTCGCCTTGTAAGGGCGACGCTCTACCGCTGAGCTAAGCACCCTAGCGAGTCGCTTAGTTTACAGCATCCTTAAGGGCTTTACCAGCCTTGAATGCAGGATTTTTCGAAGCCTTGATTTTGATGGTTGCACCGGTTTGCGGGTTGCGGCCCTGGCGAGCAGCGCGTTTGCGGACAGAGAAAGTACCAAAACCAACGAGGGTGATGGTGTCGCCTTTCTTGAGGGCTTTCTTGATCACTTCGATTACGGCATCCACTGCACCAGCAGCATCGGCTTTCGACAGTTCAGCGGCGTCTGCAACGGCACCAACGAATTCAGCTTTGTTCATTATTAACTCCCTGTGCGATTTTGTATTCGCAAAATTTTTTATAAATTAGTTTTGCTGAAAGAAACAGCATCTAATCCACCTGAGCCGAAACGTTGGAACTCTTCCATTTCGGTTGTGCAATTTATACCAGTGCCTTTTTACATAAGCAAGCACTGAGAGCCATATTTTTCGCGGCTCTCAGTAATTTTTCAATTTTGCTTAATGACGTAACGAATTTGGATCAGAATCACGGCCAGCATTTTCTGCCGTTTCCTTGACAGTGCTGGTCGATTCTGATGAAGGCGCCAGAGGTCGCACCAGCGCCACATCGAGGACCTCATCGATCCACTTAACTGGAATAATCTCAAGGTCTTGCGTAACGTTCTTCGGAATATCTGCAAGATCTTTTTTGTTTTCCAGAGGAATCAAGACCGTTTTTATGCCACCTCGTAGCGCAGCCAGCAGCTTTTCCTTCAACCCCCCAATGGGAAGCACGCGTCCTCGAAGGGTAATTTCACCGGTCATTGCAACATCTGCACGGACAGGCACTCCCGACAAGGCTGAAACAAGCGCAGTGACCATCGCGATACCTGCGCTGGGCCCATCTTTTGGCGTCGCGCCCTCTGGCACATGCACATGGATATCGAATTTCTGATGAAATTCCGTGTCGAGTCCGAGGGCTTCAGATCGCGAGCGCACTACCGTGTGTGCAGCCTTCACAGACTCTTGCATGACGTCGCCAAGCTGACCAGTGAGAATCAGCTGTCCTTTGCCAGGCATCAGAGTTGCTTCGATTTGCAATAGATCGCCACCCACCTCCGTCCATGCCAGTCCGGTAACCAGACCGACTTCACTTTTTTCTTCAGCAAGACCGAAATCAAAACGTTGTATGCCCAGATATTTATCAAGATTTTCAGACGATACTTTGACGGCCGCCATTTTCCGGGCAGCCTTTCCGTCTTTCGCGACCTGCTTTGGCTTCGGCCCCGCAAGCGCAATTTCCTTGACCACCTTGCGTGCGATTTTGGCAATTTCGCGCTCTAGATTGCGCACTCCCGATTCACGGGTGTAGTAGCGAATGATGTCACGCAGTGCATCATCCTGAATTTTCAGCTCGCCTTCTTTAAGTCCATTGCCTTTCAATTGCTTGGGTAAAAGGTAACGCTGCGCAATATTGAGTTTTTCCTCTTCGGTATAGCCGGGAATGCGGATTACTTCCATCCGATCAAGCAATGGGCCGGGAATATTGAGTGAATTGGCAGTCGCAACAAACATGACTTCCGATAAATCCAAATCGACTTCGAGATAATGATCGTTGAAAGTATGATTCTGCTCGGGATCCAGAACCTCTAGCAGGGCCGACGAAGGATCCCCACGGAAATCCATGCTCATCTTGTCGATTTCATCGAGTACGAAGAGGGGATTGTTGGTACCAACCTTATTCAAGTTTTGCACGATGCGGCCAGGCATCGAACCAATATAGGTACGACGATGGCCGCGAATTTCGGCTTCATCCCTCACACCACCCAAGCTCATGCGTATGAATTTACGATTCGTAGCCTTTGCAATGCTTTGGCCAAGGGATGTTTTGCCAACACCAGGAGGACCCACCAGGCACAAAATTGGACCATGCATTTTTTTCACGCGAGCCTGTACGGCCAAATACTCCAGAATACGGTCTTTGACTTTTTCAAGCCCGTAATGGTCGGCATCCAGAACTTTCTGCGCTTCCTTCAAGTCTTTGCGCACTTTGCTGCTTTTCTTCCAGGGCACGCCGGTCAGCCAATCGAGATAGTTGCGGACAACGCTGGCTTCTGCCGACATTGGCGACATCTGCTTCAATTTGTTTAACTCGGCTTTCGCCTTTGCTTCTATATCTTTTGACATGCCTGCTGCGGCAATTTTCTTGGCCAATTCTTCCAGCTCGTTTGGCGCTTCTTCATTCTCGCCAAGTTCTTTCTGAATGGCTTTCATTTGTTCGTTTAAATAATATTCGCGCTGGCTCTTTTCCATTTGAGACTTAACGCGCCCACGAATTCGTTTTTCGATTTGCTGGACATCGATTTCACCATCGACCAGGCCAATCAGCATTTCCAGACGTTCGCCCACATTCAGCATTTCAAGCAGAGTCTGTTTATCCACGAGGCGCGTACTCAGATGGGCAGAAACCGTATCGGCAAATCGACTGGGATCATCGATGCCCGACAAAGTACTGAGCAATTCTGGCGGCAATTTACGATTGGTTTTGACATATTGCTCGAACAGGGACATCAGCGAGCGCTGTGTCACATCCAGTTCCCGATGATCACGGTCGAATATGGAATCCACCGTTTGAGCAGTACCTGTCATCGCAGTGTCGCGCTCGGAAAAACCGGTCATCCTTATCCGCGCAGTGCCCTCGACCAGGACTTTGATCGTACCGTCGGGAAGCTTCAGCAATTGAAGTACATTCGCCAGTGTGCCGATCGTATACAGATCCTCCGGCGCCGGGTCGTCGATATCGGGGCTTTTTTGTGCCAGCAGTAAAATCTGTTTGTCGGACGCCATGGCCAAATCAAGGGCCTTGATGGAACGCTCACGCCCCACAAACAGCGGAATTACCATGTGCGGATACACCACCACATCACGAAGCGGCAATACGGGCAGGTCCAATTGGGTGCTGGTAACTTTAACTTCCATTGCTTTCTCCACGGGCACTTGACCCTTATATGGCGTTAATGGGGATGCACAAGTCAATTGCAAGCATATGAATCAAAGAAAAACGGGCCGTATTTACCGGCCCGTTGTTAAATTTTGCAGACATTCAAGGACTTAATCGCCGGATGCCGCACGGGCAGGAGGTGCGGTATTCGAGTAAATGATGTAAGGCTCTGTTTGATGATTGATGACCGACTCGTCTACGACAACCTTGCTGACATTTTCCATGGAGGGTAAGTCATACATCGTATCCAACAGTACCGATTCCAGTATGGTTCTCAATCCGCGTGCGCCGGTTTTGCGTTTAAGCGCTTTTCTTGCGACGGCAAGTAATGCATCAGGACGGATTTCCAGCTCGACGCCTTCCATCTCGAACAGTTTTCTGAACTGTTTGCTGATCGCATTCTTGGGTTCAGTAAGAATTTTCACCAATGCCTGTTCGTCAAGTTCTTCAAGCGATGCGACGACGGGCAAGCGACCAACAAATTCGGGAATCAAACCGAATTTAATCAAATCTTCAGGCTCTGCATCATGCAAGAGCTTGCCGGTATCGGCTTTTCGCTCAGAGCTTTTCACCTTCGCGCCGAAACCAATTCCACCGGCATCGGTTGTGCGTTGCTGAATGATTTTATCGAGACCCGAAAAAGCGCCGCCGCAAATGAACAACATATTCTTGGTATCGACTTGCAGGAATTCCTGTTGCGGATGTTTCCGTCCGCCCTGTGGCGGCACCGAAGCAACCGTACCTTCAATCAGCTTCAGCAGTGCTTGTTGAACGCCTTCGCCCGATACGTCGCGGGTGATCGACGGATTCTCGGATTTACGGGAAATCTTGTCGATTTCATCGATATAAACGATGCCGCTCTGTGCTTTTTCGACGTCGTAATCGCATTTTTGCAACAGCTTTTGAATGATATTTTCGACGTCTTCACCCACATAACCAGCCTCGGTGAGCGTAGTCGCATCGGCAATAGTAAACGGAACATTGAGCAGCCTGGCCAGCGTTTCTGCCAACAGTGTCTTGCCCGAACCAGTTGGTCCGATCAGCAGGATGTTTGATTTGGCCAATTCGATGTCGTCGTTTTTCTGGCGCGATTCGATGCGCTTGTAGTGATTGTAAACTGCGACCGAAAGGGTCTTCTTGGCACGCGGCTGTCCCACTACATACTGATCGAGCACCTCGAGAATTTCGCGTGGTTTTGGCAAATGGCTACGGGCAGCAGAAGCTTTTTCTTCCAGCTCCTCCCGAATAATGTCATTGCATAACTCTACGCATTCATCGCAGATGAAAACGCTGGGACCTGCAATCAACTTGCGCACTTCATGCTGGCTTTTGCCGCAGAAAGAACAATATAAAACTTTACTACTGTCGCCGGACCGGCCCTGACGTTCGTCAGTCATGCTTTCACCCAGCCTTTGAGGCCAAATATGTACGATTTGAGAATAACACAGGTTTTATTTGCGCAAGGCCATCCTCGGAAAATCCGGGATGGCTGTCGCTTTATTTACAGGGTTTAAGGGATATCAACCCGCTTGAATACTGTCTTCTGGACGGCTGCTGAGCACGGAATCCACCACACCATAAACCTTGGCCTCTTCGGCCGACATAAAGTAGTCGCGCTCGACATCCTGGGCTATTTTTTCGATCGTCTGCCCGGTGTTTTGAGCCAGCTCGGCATTCAGGCGTTCACGCAAATACAGGATTTCCTTGGCCTGAATGGCGATATCGGTTGCCTGTCCCTGCGCACCACCAGAAGGCTGGTGAATCATCACACGCGAGTTAGGCAGGATATAGCGCTTGCCCTTTGTGCCTGCAGCCAGCAGGAAAGACCCCATACTGCAGGCCTGTCCCACGCAGATCGTGCTGACGTCCGGCTTGATGAAACGCATGGTGTCGTAAATCGCCATACCCGCAGTAACTACGCCACCTGGGGAGTTGATATACAGACTGATGTCTTTTTCGGGGTTTTCCGCTTCCAGAAACAACAACTGGGCTACCACGACATTGGCGACGTAATCATCGACCGGGCCTACCAGAAAAATCACGCGCTCTTTGAGCAGGCGAGAATAGATATCGTACGCACGTTCACCGCGCGGGGTTTGTTCTACGACCATCGGTACCAAGTTCAAACCCGTTGTAGCTTGCCCAGGTGTTACATGCATGACGTTCTCCAAAATGTGCTGTTAGGCAGCCGGTCGCATGGCGTCTGTGAAGCTCAGGCTGGTCTCGGTAGATTGCGCGCGTTCGGCAATCCAATCAATGACCTGCTCTTCCATCACGCGATTCTGCAGTTGAGACATCATATTGGGATCATTACGGTAAAGTTCAATGACCTGCGAAGGATCTTCGTAGGTGGAGGCAATCAGCTGCATGGTTTCCTTGAGGCGTGCAGAATCGAGCTTCAGGTCATTCTGACGCGCAACTTCACCAACCAGCAGAGCAGCAGCCACACGATTATGAGCACCTGACAGGAACTGTTCGTGCGACAACGTGACTTGCTGACCTTGCTGGCGGGCCTGCTGTTCAGCGGCTCGGGCCATACTTTGGGCTTCTGCAATGACCAAGCGGGGCGGCAATTCAACGTGTGAATAGGCCTCGATCAGTTTTTTAGCCACTTCCGCGCGCAGACGGAACATCAGGTTCCCCTTGAGTTCGCGCTCCAGATTGTTGCGAACTTCCTTGTGAAACTGTTCCAGCTTGCCGCTGCGAATGCCGAAGCTCTTGATGAAAGCTTCGTCGACATCCGGCATTACTGGCTGGGAAATCTTGCTGACTTTTACCGTGACCCGGGTCGCTTTCCCGGCGAGTTCAGCTACTCGCCAATCATTCGGGAATGTCACTTCAATAGTGCGCTCATCACCGGCCTTCATGCCGATCAGCTGGGACTCAATTTCCGGAAACATTACATTTGAGCCAATAACGGTGGCACCTTTTTCGGAACCCTCTGCTGGCAAACGCACTTCGTCGGTTTGCGCGAAAGTTTCCACATTCACCAGCGAGCCCGCCTCAGCAGCCGTTTCGACCGGCATCCATCCACGACGTTGCTGGCGAAGGGTTTCAATCATGTTTTCGATATCACTTTCTTCCACTTTCGAAGTCTCACGAACCACTTCGAGTTTGCTCACATCGATAGCACCAAAATCTGGAACAACTTCGAAAGTTGCGGAAAAGCTGATTTCACCATCTTCGCCGTTTTTACCCGCCTCGATATTCGGGGTGCCGGCCGGCAACAAATTTTTCTCGCGAACCGCCTCACCGAAGGTCATGCGGACCAAGTCACCATAAGCCTCTGCACGGACTTGCTGGCCGTAACGCTGTTCGATGACCTTGGTGGGCACTTTACCCTTGCGGAAACCTTTCATGTTTGAGGTGCGTGCGATTTCCTGCAAGCGACTTTCCACCACTTCGTTCAAGCGCGCAGCGGGCACATTCACCGTCATACGACGTTCGAGATTAGCGGTGTTTTCCAATGAAACTTGCATAACAACTCCTGCGGCCGCGCTTTGAAGCGCGATAATGAAAAGTCGCGTGCTCACATTTGATTGCACATCGACCGGTTGGTGCGAAAGGAGAGACTCGAACTCTCACGCCTTACGGCACTGGTACCTAAAACCAGGGCGTCTACCAATTCCGCCACTTTCGCAAAACGTACCCATCGCTATGAAGGTGGAATGGTGGGCCGTGAAGGATTCGAACCTTCGACCTATTGATTAAGAGTCAACTGCTCTACCAACTGAGCTAACGGCCCGATCACACATAACCACCCGCATGAGCGGCTGAGCTGGGCATTATGCCGTAATTGCAGCATTCCGTGAAGCTATCAGGGAGCAAGAAACAGACTGAGTAAGGGGATTTCGGATGATACCGGCAGGCCGATCACATGGGATCGTCAAGTGAAGATAGTCAGCTAGGAGCCTGTAATAGGCGGCATGACAAGGAAATTGGGGTGGAAGATGGGGCTCGAACCCACGACCCTCGGAATCACAATCCGATGCTCTAACCAGCTGAGCTACATCCACCGCAGGTAAAAATCATACCACCGGAGTGGCGCGCCCGACAGGAATCGAACCTGTAACCGCCGGCTTAGAAGGCCGGTGCTCTATCCGATTGAGCTACGGGCGCTCAATCCTGATTCTCGCATGAATCACAACCACCGTGATTCGACGGTTGGTCGGGGTAGAGAGATTCGAACTCCCGACATCCTGCTCCCAAAGCAGGCGCGCTACCAGACTGCGCTATACCCCGATAAAACCTGTTGAACTGCACTTAAGTATGACATCAGTTTGGAGCTTTCTGCCAAGCAGTCGCTTTTTGCTGATTTGGCGCGCCCGGAAGGATTCGAACCTCCGACCCCCAAGTTCGTAGCCTGGTGCTCTATCCAACTGAGCTACGGGCGCAGAAGCGGAATTATGAAGGCCAGGCAATTATTCGTCAACTCAATTTATATCGAAAATTCCTTTATTACCGAAATAGAGGAATCAAGGCCTCGATAATTAAGGATTTCAAGCGTTCCGCTAAATAGCTTTTTTATCTCCAGCGACAAATAGGTAGGACACTATAAGGCGATGGGCTGACTCAAACCCGGCAAATTGGGTGCATCAACCATCGGCTGCCCGATGGTCGCCAGCCTCACGCCAAAAATATGACATCCATAATTCAGTCTGGAAATACCAGCAAGCCGCTTACCTGTGAATTGCCACCGACACTACCCTGAATCAAGGCTTGGCAAGTCAATTACCTTCCTTCGCCTCTTGTCGCTGAGGCAACTGCCCGAACATCACAGCTCCTTACAAAACCCCCGCCAAAAAACTAACCCCGCTTTTTTCTTCGGCCACAGTCCAATCTTGATGGCGATCTTTGTTGCCTATTGCAGCAAGTTAGCATTCCGTGCCCACAACTCATGGCCTTGCAATGCTGACGAATTTTACATGGGCTGCGCTAGGTGAATCGAAATTCGATTTGCATCGAAGGCAAATTCCCAAATTCGATTTTGTCCAGCCATTCAAAAACAAGCCCGCGTTGTCAACCAAAAGCAAAGTCATGCGTTTTCTCCATTCTGGAAATTCAAACTCCTAATGTTGGCATGCATTTTCGTGTAGCGAATTCATTTCCAAATAGCTAAGCTCGGATAATTCATAACGACATACTTTTTTTCATTCGTTAAATCGTGCATTTTGCACGCATAAGTTGCAGGGGATTTCAGAGCATGATTTTTTATGTTTCCAGGGAAGATTACACCCAGCCGATCAAAGGATTGCTTGCCGGCCTTGGACAACACAAACACCTCGTGCAAAGCATCAGCTATGAAAAACTTTTCTATGACGGCTCCGCGCCGGTGGGACATTATGTTTTTACCGATTTTGATCGTTTATCCAGCTACGAACTGGAGTCTGCCTTTTGTATTGCATCGTCATTAAAAACGATTGCGCCCGATGCGCATGTCTATAATTCCCCAGAGAAGATACTCGAACGCTACCCTTTGCTGAAACGCCTTTATGCCGAAGGCCTCAATCAATTTTCCGTGTCGCGCTATGATGCTGGTGAACGACCGCTTCGCTATCCGGTATTCATAAGGCTGGAAGACGATTGCCAGGGCCCCGACTCTCCCCTGATCGAAAATGAGGCAGAGTTCGACCGTGCCGTCATGGAGCTGCAGGAAAAGGGTAAAACGCCGAAACGACGAATCATCGTGGAGTTTTGTGCCGAACCCGACAGCGATGGCTTTTACCGGAAATATGGCGCATTCAATATCGGCGGAAGGATCATTCCACAGCATATTCTCCGTAGCCAGGCCTGGAATGTAAAAAGATCAGGGCTTGAAAGCGATGAAATATTCGCAGCCGAAGAACTGGCGTACGCACGCGATAACCCGCACGCGGAAACACTGCGAAAAATATTCATGCTTGCCGGAATAGACTTTGGTCGCATTGACTACGGACTTGGTGAATGGAAAAATCCAGACTTACGAGATCAATAGCAACGCAACGTTTCCGGATTTTTCGGACAAGCAGATAGATGAACGCGACATACGTCGAAATCATGTCCGTCAATCCGTCATCGAAGCCATCTTGAAAATGAATACACCGGTACAAGCTTCCGGACGCTTTCGGTTCGACCTGCCAAAACCAGTTCTCGAGCGGCCGCGCCTGCCGCGAAAACGGGCATGGCAATCTCGCCTGAACCGCTTGCTGGGCCGATAACCCTGACCTCTTTCCCATTCAAATTGCGTTCTATTTCCCATCATGCACGGGGATTTTTTTAATGCCGGCGAATGCCACACACACTATCGATGATGAACCTCGCTTACGTGCAGCCAAATTCGCACATGAGCTTGCGCAGACACATTGCCTTCATGGTCAAGATTCGCAGAGCTGCGCCTGGTATCACGGCTCCTGGCAATTTTTACGGCTGCTGGATCTGGTTTCGACACCCGCAGCACATGCCGCCCATTACCAGTCGCAACTGGAAGCGATAAGCCAGGACCCCGGTTTTAAAAACATCCTGATTTCCGGTTCCGCCGACTTTTCGATGGTAAAAACAATTCACGAATCACTTTCGCATAGCGGCAAAGAAATACGAATGACCGTTGCCGATATTTGCGCAACCCCACTGAAAGTCTGTGAACACTACGGAGCGGAAGCCGGCATAAAAATCACGCCACTGCAGCAGGATATTCTGGAGGGGCTTCCGCCCGCCTCGTTCGATGCCATCTTTACCCATTCCTTCATGGGCTATTTCGATGATTCAACACGCCCTGCTTTAATAAGACAATGGGCTAATGCACTTCGCAAAGGCGGCAGGCTCGTCACCGTGCAACGCGTCCGCGACAATTATCCCGATGATGTTGTCCGCTTTGGCGCAGGGGAAATAGAGAATTTTGTTGCACGTGCGGACAGCATGCTACAGAAACATCGTGGCTCTGCATTGGCAGATTTCGACATCGTCACGATGGCAAAGACCTTTGCCCGGAATTTCCGGAATTTTCCTGTACGTTCAGCCAGCCAGCTGCGTGCAATGCTGGAAGACGAGGGCTTTGAGCTGACCCTGTTTGAACAAAAAAACACCATTGGCACCGAAGGCGTTACCGGGCCATCGGTGCCCAATGCCACAGGCTTCTACCTGATCGTGGCAGAACGCATTTAATCCATTAACAAACCGAAAGACGAGAGATGAACCGATGAATATCAATCCCAACATGAAAAGAATGATCGACCGCTGCTCGCGCCTCTGGGCTGCCGAGGCCGAAGTGTTCCGCAGCTACTGGGATTCGCCTATTCGTACCGCAGACACTGACCGTGCGTGGCTGCAACGCCAGATGTACAAGGAACTTATCGATGGCGTCTATTCAAGTTTCAAATGGATCCAGGACAATTTCGAGAATCTGGAAACAAAAATCGAACGCAATGACATTCTCGATGAAATCAAGGTCATGCAGGAAGAATTCATCCACTACAGTGCCTTCATGGAAGTGTACGAACTACTGAATACTTCTGCCGACATGGCGCTGCCCAATCCCTCGCGGCTTCGCGAAACCGGTGCATGGAAAGAAAATGACCTCCTGATGTCACTGCGTGCCCAGCATCGCAGGGAGTACGGCGATCTGGGGCTGCGTGCGCAACGCTTCACCGAAGGCGGCTACTGCACCCTGTTTTCCGAAGGCATGAAACTCGCAGCCCGTGGCGGCATCGACAGCCAGATTGCCATTGCCTGCACTACCGTTTACGAAGACGAGTTCAGCCATATGCTCCGAGGTATCGCCGACATCGCGTTGTCGAGTGAATCGCTAAGTGAACAGGAATGGCAAACGATGTCCGAGCTTGTGGTCGCACAACTGAAGCAGCGGGTGCTTATGAGAAACGCACAGTTCTCACACCCGGTCAGTGCGGAACGGCTCGAAGCCATCTGCTCCGGTGCCTGCGAACCGATTGCATTCGACTATCAACGCGCTTTTGGTACCGACGTCGCCCATGCTTGACTTCATCGAATCAGCACCGGTTTTTACCGAACAAACTGCCTGCCAGCGCGCCGATGCACGCTGCATGGCTAGCCGCCTGATACGCAGCCTGTATGCGAAACAGCCGTCGCCCGCCTATTTTTCATACGGCAATGAAAATGAAGTCATCCTTTGCAACGGAAAGCAGATCCGTTCAAGCCAAAAGAGATCCAGCCATACCGGTGAAGCAGAGACTCCCTGGCAACAGGTACATCATATTTTCGAGCAGCATGATGACGATTATATTTTCGGCTATCTCGGCTATGGTTTCGGGCTCATTGCCGATTCGGAGAATGACGAGCAATTTCCACTGTATTGGTTCGGTGTCGCGGACCTCGCCATTCAATGCAATCCCGCCGGATTCACCCTCCTTCACGGCGATGCCCAGGCACTTCATCTTGCCGCCACGAAAATGGCAAAGTGTGCCTGCAGCCAAAACAAGGTCGAACTGGTGGCAGCACTGGATCAATCCGATGAAGCACATTACCTTGCACAGGTAGAACAGGTTCTCGATTGGGTTCACAAAGAGCCGGCGCGGCGAATGACCGTAGCACGACGAGTACCCTTGCCGGCAGTTGACTTACTTCAGACATTCCACTGCCAGCCCTCGCATAATTCGCTTAGTCGCAGTTTTTATCTCGATATCGGGTCGGCGGCATTTGTCGGCAAATGTCCTGAAGTTTTGCTGGAATGGACACCGGGGAAATTCAATGCCTACAAACTTTCCGGGACATACCCGAAAGACAAAAATCCCGAAATCGACGAACGCCTGCTTGAACAGTTTTTAAGCGACCCGAAGATTATTGCCGAGCACCGGCTTTCTGCCGACGGTTTTGGTGCCGGCGTTGCGAAAGTGGGCGACGTTTCCCGACAAGGGCCGAATGTTTTGAACCTTGACCGACTGAGGCACATGATGACGGCCTTTTCGGTCAGTACCGATTCCGGCAAAACCATTACCGATTGCCTGCGCGCCGTCTTGCCGCCAGGCGTGAGTCCCTGCGCCGAGGGCATCCCTGCATTGCTGGCAATCGAAAAGGCCAAACGTGGCCCCTACTACGGCCTGGTTGGCATGTATTCACCGGACAGAAAGGCATCATTCACCCAAATCCTGCGCTCGGTATTCAGGCAGCATGATGATTACTATGCCTGGGTAGGAGCCGCCGTCACGCAGGGTTCGACGGCAAAAGGCGAACTGGAAGAGAGCAAGCTCAAATTGAGCGACATTGTGGTGACCCTGAAATAACAAGTCCATAATCCTGACAGCAGCAGAAAAAAAATTACTGCCGCATCTGGAGTATTCCGCCCTGGGCATCACATTCAGATGCCAATGCAAGATCGGTAGCACAAGCGAGAATGGATTCCGGCGCCGCGTACACGGGAGCAAAGCCGCCACCCGGCGTTCGGAAATTCGTGGTCTGGCCCTGATACAGCCTTGCGGCAAACAATTGCACATCTGCATCGTATGAATATGCGCGAACATCAAGTTTGAGTTCGGCATCGCCCGTCTTCGATCGCGTCATTCTTGCGCTTGGCGGCACCAGCTTTTGCGCAACATAGTCACCTCGTTGTATTTCGGCAAACACCTTTGTCGTAATCTTGTCGCCACGATAGGCGCCACGGCTTCCGAAACCACTCGCCGGCTTGAAGAACCAGTTTTTTCGATCCTTCCAGAGGCTTTCCGCATTCGCTTCACCAAGTGCCAATGTTTTTGGCACATGCTGCAGCAGTAAATCAATGGTCTCAGGCGGAACCTGCCATTGAGCCAAGCGATCCGCATCACTGAGCAAAATCATGTTGCGTTTATTGGCATGCAAGGCATGCGCACGGGGATGCGGAGAAAATACCGAAGCATCACTGACATACGCCTCGCGCAGCTGCCAATGCTCCGGCAAATCGAAATAGAAATCGGTAAGCCGGTTGTAAACCATATCGACCACACCATTCGCATGCCGCAATGTGTTGTCCCGCAACATCAGTTCGGAAGGATCGGCAATCACCACTTCGATACCACTCGATTCCATCAGCTCTTTAAACAACAGAAATTCCGGATACAGGTACTGTGTTGCGGGCATGGTATCCACGATGGCGATGCGAACCAGGGTCGTGTCACCGCGAGCCAGCGCCCACTCTTTGCGAAACATGGCAACCAGCCTTGATTCAACTCCCTCGGCAGCCACCGGAGTTCCCAGAAAATCGCCCATACCGATACAGCATGCCTGCTGAGCCTGCATCATCGCCACATTCAGGAATGCACCACCGGCATTGGTATTGATTTCGATTAAACGAACGCCGCCGGCACCGACATGGAAATCGTAACCCATGAAAACGCCAAGCGCAGGCATCTCTTTTCTTGCGATAACAGGGGCAGTTTGCATTACCGCTTCATTCCATTGCGGCATTGCCATGACTGACTCGATGGCCTTCACCACTTCACGCATTTGCCTGATTTGCGTATCGGCGATGAATACCGGGGCAGAAGAAAATAAATGCGGATGTGATTGCAGCAATGACTGCACCACTCCTATCCGGGCGAAATTATCCTGCATCCGTTCGAGCAAACCCGGAATATCCGTCCCGATGCAAAAACACTGCCGATTGAGTTGCTCGGCATATTGTGTAGCAAGATCCGGCTTCAGGGACATGACCAGGGTTTCCATTGATTGTTCAGGTTTGCTGCCTACATAGTATGCATCGGATCTGGGGATGGAGATTTTCCAGCGAACACAGATAATGTCCCGTTGCTGACGCTTGAAAGACAATCCGCATGAAAGTGTTGATCTTTGATGGCCGCACAGCGAATTATTTAACGTCTTCATGAATACAGCGTCACAACACGAGGAACCGCATATGCCATCCAGTAAAGAAGTCAGGGATTTTGAACGCGGGATTGACTTACACCCTGAATGGCCGCGCGTGATCTGCTTCGGCGACTCCTGGTTTAATTATCCGGTCAAGCTGATCGACTTGAACAAGCAATTCGAGCGACTGTATCGCAAGGCCTTTTTCTACAATGAGTCGGTGCTTGGCAGGGAGAGCAGCCAGCTCAAGAAATTGCGTATGCGGCTGCAAGGGCTTTTGCAGCAATATCAATTTGACGTACTACTGCTCTCCATGGGCGGCAATGATGTGGTGGGTTCCGAACTGCGCGAATTCATCAAGCATAGCGATGAACCCCAGGATTTCGGCACGCGCTCCTGGGGACGCATACCCTCCCTGATTAACCAGCATATCCACCTCGCTTCGTTTGAAAACAGTTTGCGCTACATCGCCAGTGACTATCAGCAGATAATCGACTTGCGCAACCAGATCAGCCCCGACTGCGAAATCGTGATGCATAACTACGACTATCCCTGGCCAGACGGGAAACCCTACAAATTATTCGGAAACAAACTCGCCGGACCATGGATAAAGCCCTTCATGGAAGAAGTGGGCGTCAATGATTTTGCATCGCAGAGAGTTATCTGCAGCTGGTTGATTGACCAATTTACCGAAATACAAAAGGAACTGCTAAGCCGAAATCGACGCATCCGCTGCGTTGATTCCCGTGGTCTGGTGAACAAAGGCAGCGAATGGGACAATGAAATACATCCGAAACGTGCGGGTTTCAAGCGCATAGCCGAAATCGCGTGGAAACCGATACTGGATCCGTTACTTTCATGAGACTTTTTCGGGAATGACCGTGAGCCAGGAAAGACGACAACTGATTATCTGTTGTGATGGCACGAACAACACGCTTACTGCCAACGACCACGATACTCATGTCCTGAAAACTTTCGAATTGCTGGCGAAAGCAGAGAAACCCTCGCAAATTCTTTATTACGACCCCGGCGTCGGTGCGCCAGATGCACTGCCGAGCACAGGTCTGGACGAGTGGATCCGGAATAAATGTGCACGCTTGTGGGGGCTGGCTTCGGGTCGCGGAATTTATGAAAACATCAGTCAGGCCTATTTATTCCTGATGACGCATTACCGCCCGGGCGATCAAATTTTCCTGTTCGGTTTTTCGCGTGGAGCATTCACTGTTCGCTGCGTATCCGGCATGGTGCATTTGTTCGGCATTCTCGACTCGCACCACGAGTCCATGCTGCCGACCTTGCTGCGCGTCTATTTTTCGGCCAGGGAGAAAACACGTTTTTTCAGGATTGCGAACGATGCAGCCATCTTTATCAAGTCATTGCTGGGCATCGAAGCACCGCAGGAAATAAACAACAGGGACGAGGTCGCTACACAAATCCGGAAAAATTTTGGCAGCGGCGAAAGAAAGGAAGCCGGAATTTATTTTGTCGGCGTCTGGGACACTGTCTCTTCGGTCGGACTTCCGGGTTTCAGCGTCAGCATGAGCTCGAATCCCAACATTTTGAACAAGCGCATCCGGCACGTGCGTCATGCCCTGGCACTCGATGAGCATCGCTCACAATTCAAACCGCGCGTATACGAGCAAAACGATTTCGGCGACTCCTCAAGCACCCAATCACTCCGGCAACGCTGGTTTCGCGGTAACCATTGCGATATTGGCGGCGGCTATGCCGAAAAAACTGAAACCGCACTGTCAAACCAGTCATGGCGCTGGATGCTGGATGAAGCCAGGCAATGCGGGCTCGAAATTGGCGAAATACCGCAAAAAGAGCCGATACCGTTTCGAGTGCACGATGAAAGCCATTCCATGCCCTGGTGGGCTTTACTGTCTTTGTCTCAGCGACAAACCCGGGACTTGAAGGCGACAGACTATGCGGATGAGCCCTCCACGACCCTTAACTGCCATGCAATATTGCCGCCGGAGCGCGTGGAATTCCCTGCAAACTCGATATGGTCGCAAGCACGAAACAAAAAATCCCTGTTCGCGGCAATAATCGGCTGTGGGCTATTCAGCCTGGCCTATGGCGTTTGTCTGCAAGAATTCATTGCCGCTCCCAGCTTGAGCACTGCCGAGATCGCGGCTTTTTTTCATGACGCCTGGGGGCAAGGTATCGCGATGAGCCAGGCCCAACTACTTGCGGTCTTGCATCCAGGACGCCTGGCAGACTTCGGAAGCACCCCGCATCCCTATATTGCGCTGTTTGTCGCCGATTTGGGACTGATCGCGAGTTATGGCTTTTTACTTGCGCGTTTACTGTCCTGGGCTTTCGCATACCGTGTGGGTTTCACGCAATTGGGCAGCAAGGATACATTCGCCAACGCCTCAGGACGATTGTTGCCGCTCTTGATGACCACCGATCTGCTCGAAAATATCATGACGGCATTCGCCTTTAATCACGAAAATATTTTTTTATGCCTGATGATAAGCCTGCTGTCGGCGACCAAATTCTTGCTGTTCGCCATTACCATCACTGCCTGTATAGGCCTGCGATTTAGCAGGAAATAACATGGTAAACCAGCGCGCATGTTTACAGCCATTACGATAATCGCCAACCCTGCCATCCTGTCCACAATGCAGCCATGACTAACATCAGGCCGATCATTCGTCCGAGCCGGACTTGTCCGGATTTGTTCGTGTGCAGCCAGATGCGAATACTGGCCGCGCCCATTACGATGATTCCGTACACCAAAATCTGTGTCAGGGAAATGATACTGCCGAGTATCAACGCTTGTGCCGCAATGGGTCCATATTCCCTGCGAATGAACTGCGGAAATATGGCCAGCATGAAAACATAGGCTTTCGGATTCAGCAGACAGGTAACAAAGGCGCGCACGAAGATTGCCTTGTATGTTTTCGGCGATGTTTGGGAAATTTCATCGAGCGCCGTCGTTCCGCAAAACAGCGACATCCCAATCCACGCGATGTAGGCCGAACCGGCCAGTAGCATCAGGTTGAAGGCATGCGGAAATGTCTTAAGCAATAAGCCGACTCCAAGCACTCCCATGGCGACATGGATCATTCCGCCCGCCACAATGCCGAATACCGCAAGGAATCCAGCTTTGCGACCACCTGCCAGACTGCTTGCCATCACGTAAGCCATGTCCATGCCGGGCATGACAATCACGCCGAACACGAGAAGGAAGAAAAGCCAGAGATGGCTGGTCTGTGTCAGTTCCATTATTTTTGCGACCCGGCGTCTTGATTGACACGTTCAAAGCGCATGAACCAATTGTCGTCCCAGGTTTTGCCCTCGTCGCTAGAAGACGCCTGTTCCCAGGTCACTTCGTTTTCGGAAATGCGTTTCCAGATGCCACGCACCAGGATGGTTTTTCCGTCCCAGGAATCGGTTGCGATAAAAGTGCCGACATCGCCTTCAAAGCGACCTTCTATCGGTGATTGCAAAACACCGTTGCCCGCCGATACCCAGGCATCCAGCCAGACACGCCGCTTGATGTCGAAGGTCCGCATCGCACTGCCGAACGGTATGCCCTTGGCATCACGCAATTCTTCGACGCTGACAATGCCGTCGAGCAGGGTGAAAAAAGACGCAGTCCCCTCGAACTCGATCCATTCCTGCTTCCCGTTTGCAGGTTCCTTGAGTTTTTTATGATGCACACGCCACTTCCCCGCCAGGAAATAGAACCCTTCAGTTTCGCTGGGCAAGTGGCTGTTTTTGGCAACGGTGTCAGCCGCATTGGCTTGGTTCGTCATGACAAACAGTGCTCCTGAAAAGACGAATGTGATTAAAGTTTTCGATATTGTTCCGATCATCGGTTTGGTCTCATGGTGGATAGCGCAAGCACAGGCTACCCGCCAATACATGACACCGAATGTCATGTATTTCTGATAGCATGAAAATATGCGAGCAAGCCGACTACTTTCGATTCTGATGCTGCTGCAAACCCGCGGCAGGATGAGTGCGCCGGTATTGGCTGAGGAGCTGGAAGTTTCGCAGCGCACCATCCTGCGGGATATCGATCATTTGTCTGCGGCCGGCGTACCGATCTGGTCTGACCGCGGACGCGACGGAGGCTTCCAGTTACGCGAGGGTTGGAGCACCAATCTGACTGGCCTGACGGAAGATGAAGCGCAGGCCTTGTTTCTCGCCGGGCTACCGACTGCGGCAGCCGAGTTGGGTTTAGGTAGCGCGTCAGCTTCGGCAAGATTGAAGATGCTGGCATCGTTGCCCGAGGCACTTCGCGACAATGCGGAACAAGTGAACTCGAGGTTGCATTTCGATCCGATCGACTGGTTTCGTGCCGCAGTACCGACCGATCATTTGCAGGCGATTGCACATTGCGTCTGGAACCAGCGAATCGCCGCGATGCGCTATGAAAGCTGGAAAGGCGAGAAGACACGAACCATCAAACCGCTCGGCCTGATCCTGAAAGCCGGCATCTGGTACGCTGCTGCACTCGCCGATGAAAGCAGGGAGCCGCGAATTTACCGACTTTCGAATATCCTGCAACTGGCAATCACCGAAACAAAATTTCGGCGTCCGAAAAAATTTGACCTGGCGGAATTCTGGAAACAATCCACGCAGCGTTTTGAAACCGAAATCTACCGTGACGAAGCAACGCTGCTTGTAACGCCACGCGGCATGAAACGCTTGCTGGAGTTGAGCGCTGCCGTGGGTGAAGCCGCAAAACTCAGCGCAGTGGCCGACTCCGCCAACGCAGGATGGACGAAAGTTGTCGTACCGATTGAATCAGTCGATTTTGCCGTGGGACAAATACTGGGGATGGGAACGGACGTGCAAGTTCTGGAGCCACCGATCCTACGTGATCGGATAAAGGACTTGATCGACACCGTAAGAAAATTCTATTTGCGTGGTGCGTAAACGGAATCGATAAATCATAATACGGTACGACCTTGGATAAATTTTAATCATGCCCGACGCAATAAAACCAATCCTGAAAACAGTCGTCTTCCTTATTGCCGGCTTCGCCGTCAATTTTTCACTGACCCTGTTTTCCGCTCCCGGACATCCAGGCACTGCACTGGCGATCGGTATATTCCTGACTTCGTTCGGCATGATGCTGGCCAAACTCTCGATGGAGGCCCTGGTGATACCGATCGCGATTGCAGCCTTTGTCTGGAAACTCTTTCGGCGCGAGAAATTGACGCGCTCCGGCAAGCGAAAAGACAAGATTGAACTGTTTGCACGCGCATTATTCGCATCGGTCTATATGGTTCTCTCGGCACTTACCGGTATCTATGCGGGCACCCTGGATGGTGGAATGGGTTGGTTTACTTCGTCGGTTTTTTTTGGCCTTGCGGGCCTTCTACTGGCCATGTTTTTGCCTGACGACCTGATGTGGGCTGACGAGGGTCACGACAATGTTGCCGCAGAAGCCAGCGTTACCGAAAAAGCGGAATACCGGCAGGCATTGAAAGACAATGAATCCGTCATTGTTTTCACCGAAAAAGTGGCAAAGAGTGTCGTCAATATCGTGACGACGGGCTCACGTACCGGCGAAAATGAAAAATAATTCGCGTTAAAAAAGACAGCACGGCTGTCCTTTTTGTTTGAATGAATTTTTCAGGGCGCCAAATTTCCAAGTGGACGAGCCAGGCCATTTTTGAGGCTGCCATCGATGATCCCCAATACTTTCTGATCAGCCAGCTTGGTCAAGCGTTCCTGCTGCTTGCCAAGCGCGGACATCTGCTGGCCGAGCTCGTTCAGCGGCTTACTGGCGACTTCCATTTCCCTGCCCAGCGTTTCCAGCGGCTTCAATTGTTTTTCAAGCTGCGCACCGTGTTGATCCATGATGGCGCTCAGCTTTTGCATTTGCCGACTCAGTGCGGCCATTTTATCTTCCTGCACCTGCATTTCACGGCTTATGGCTTGATGTTGTGCATCGGTTTTTGCAGCCGCCATTCTTTGGCTGATGACTGACATTTCGCGGCCAATGGTTTCCTGCTGTTTTCCAAGCAATTCCATTTGTCGTCCGGTTTTTCCCATCAGGTCACTGTGTTCATCGCCACCCTCGGATGCCATATCCATTTTCGCACTGATGCCATCCATGACTTTGCTATGCACATCCATCTTTGCGCTGAGAGTATCCATCTGGATACCCAGTTTCTCACTGTCCTGCCATGCTGCTTTTACTTCCGAGATGACTGCCGGGTTCTGCACGATGTAGGTCTTGCCGTTACGGCGGAACCACAGGAAATCCCCCGCAATCGATTTCCGGGCTTTTTTGACTGCGGCAATGTCCTTCCAATTGCCCGAGATCATCATACCTTCCTTGCCAGCGGTCACCAGCGCATAGGTTTCGTGGCGGGACGGGCCGTTGATTGTCACGCCACTGTTATCCGCATCATCAACTTCGTCGGCGGCGGAGGCGGCATTATCTGCAGCGACCGTATCTGCATCGGATGCCGCTGTTTCCGCATCGGCGGCGGCAGTTTCCGCATCATCGATGGCGGTTTCGGCATCTGCAGCTGCTGTTTCAGCATCGGCGGCAGCTGTTTCAGCATCCGCTGCCATCGCATCTTCCGTTTCATTCACTGCATCGACAACATCAGCGGTAGCGACGGACGTCAACGTCAACGTCGACGTATCGCTCTTTCGTGCCACCGATGTTTTGTCATGTGCATACACTGTGATGCAAGCAAGCGTCAGGCCAATCAACAAGACGGACATTTTCCAACTGAGAACATGCTCGGTCGGTTTGATTAATCGTTGGATACGCGACATAAGATTTCCTCCATGGGCGGCCGGTGCGAGCAAGGGTCCGGCAAATTGAAATTCATCCAGCGCAGCAAGCGCGACCGCCAATTGACGCGGCTCGCCGAGCACTTCGGCAGCAAGATCATCGGCTATGTTTTCGCGTTCGATACGAATCTGTTTTGACAACCACCACACTGCCGGATGAAAAAACAGTACGGCTTCGATAAAGCTTTGAATCAGATTGACCAGATAATCATGACGTTTGATATGGGCAAGTTCATGCGCAAGCAGTGCTTCGATGTAGTCCGGTGGCAGTCTGGAAGCCAATGCTGCCGGAACCAGCACTACGGGCTTCCACCAACCGGCAGTAACAGGACCGTCTATGTCATTGCAGATCAGCAATTGGATGGGGCGCCGCAGGTTGAATTGTATGGCGAGCAAATTCAGTTTCGACTGCAGTGACCCTGTACCGCTGACAATCGAATGACGTCGTGCATTTGATATCCAGGACAATCCCATCGCCATGCGCAAGGAGAAAAATGCACAGCCCAAAGACCAAGCAATCACTATCCATGGAATTTGCCGATAGAGTCCGTCAGTCACCATGTCTGTTGAAATCCTAGCACCAAGTGATTCACCGAGATCCACTGCTTTCGGCATGGCGACAAAACCGGCATCGTTATTCGTGTCAATCGAAAGCGCATGCCAGACGCCGATCACCGGCAATGCAAAACAAAGCAGCAAGGCTACACACGCAATGGCATAACGAGCCTGGGGCCTGGCCTGCCGTGTAAGCCCGAGCAGAAAAGCGACGATGATGCCGACAAGCAAACCTTGCCATAGAAAATTCAGCAATGCTCCGCCCCAGGCATCGACAAGAGAGACAATCATGTCGTTCATGATTTGTCTCCATGCAGGAATTTCTGGATTTCTTCGCGTTCTTTCTTGGTGACGTGATCACTTAATGCCGCCATCACCAACTCCTTGCCGGAACCGGAAAAGGCTTTATGAATAAGCTCTTTCAATAAATTCGTGCGCATGTCGTCTTGCGCCTGGGCCGGTGCATACACGTGCGAACGTTCGCTTTCGTCGCGAATCAGCAAGCCTTTGCCATGCATGATCTGCATCAGGCGAAGCACGCTGGCATAGGCGATCTCGGGCTTGTCTTTCTGTGCCGCTTCGTGCACCTGCTTCACCGTTGCCGCGCCGAGTGGCCACAACACTCTGAGCAGGTTCAATTCCGATGCGGTAGGTTTCGGTAGTGTTTTCTTGGCCATGTTGACAAGGGGTTCCGATGAGACTGACGGCACCTTATCGCATCTAGAACATCTTGTCTAGACATTTTTGTCTATGACTGATGGCACATGAATGACCGATCCAGGAAGCCTGCCTGTCATACTCGGACACAAATGTGGCTTTCCGACTATTTGGAGTCACCCGCACTGAATTTGTATTTATCGGCGCAATACAAAACGATGTTTTTCGGATTGCTCAGGCAAAGATAAAAATTTCTGGTATCCCCTTCGGAACTTTCGCATGCCTTCACATCAATTTCGTCCCGGACGACATGCACCTTTTTGCCGGCATCCGCTAGTTCCTGCTTCGTCATATAGCCGTCGTTGTAATTCATTTCGGCTTGCAATACGGACTGATCCAGAAAGCGCCAGGCATCCTTGACAGCTTTGGAGCAGTTCAATGCTTCGGCATTGTCCTCGCCGGTTTCCAACAGCACTTTCATCATTCCCGATGCCATTGCAGCCACCTCGCCGGAAACCGCCTTTTCTTTTGCCCGCGGCTTTACATATACCTCGTCGCTGATTTTCTCAAATACAAAATCCGAACCGCTGACACTCGCGGACATGGACTTTTCATCCAGTGCAGTGATATCGAGAATACCAAAATCAAACTCGAGCAAATGACCGTCGGTTATGTAATAAACGGACGGACTCATGGAATGGATTTTGCCGTTAGCCGAATAAGACACTTGCGACATGTGATTGCCGCTGTATTCCCAACGGTCGTCATCATCGCCGTAATCCCTGCCGTTATAGGAAACTATTTTCCAGCTACCTTTCAGCGCAGCTTCGTTCACTTCAACGGCGAATGCCGGGTTTGCGAATACCACCAGCAAGGCCATTAAAAATTTCAACATACAGCCTTCCTTGATCGATGATAGGTTGCCTTGATTGTAAGCAATATCAAAACACCCCGCCTTGGCGGGGTGTCGTTTCATATTTTCCACATCGGCTTACCAAATCCGCACGCGCTGCTCCGGCGGCAGATACAATTTGTCGCCTGGCTTCACGTCGAACGCGGCATACCACGGATCGAAATTGCGCACCGAGCCATTGGCGCGATACATCCCCGGCGAATGCGGATCGGATTTGATCAGGTTGACCAGCGCTTCATCGCGATATTTGGTTCGCCAGATTTGTGCGTAGGCCATGAAGAAACGCTGGTCGCCGGTCAGTCCGTTGATGATCGGTGCTTCCTTGCCTTTCAGGCTGAGGTGATATGCGGTGTAAGCCATCGACAAGCCACCGAGATCGCCGATGTTTTCGCCCATCGTCAACGCGCCGTTGACGCAGATTTTTTCAAGCGGGCAGAACTGATTGTATTGCGCGCCAAGTGCTTTCACGCGTGTCTCAAAATTTGCACGGTCGGCGTCGGTCCACCAGTTCTGCTGGATACCCTGCCAATCGGATTTGCTGCCCTGGTCATCGAAACCATGGCCCATTTCGTGGCCGATCACCGCACCGATGGCGCCGTAATTCACCGCTGCATCGGCATGGGCATCAAAAAACGGTGGTTGCAGAATCGCAGCCGGGAAAACGATCTCGTTGAACGAACCGTTGTAATAAGCATTAACGGTATTCGGTGTCATCGACCATTCTTCACGATCGGTTTTCTTGCCGATACGGGAATTTTGGTCGTTCGTGTAGTACGCACGCAAAGCCAAAACGTTCGCCATCAGGTTATCGGGCACTATCTTGACGGTGCCGTAATCCCGCCATTTCGAAGGGTAGCCAATCTTTGGTCGGAACGAATCGAGTTTCTTGTATGCCTGCGCTTTGGTGGTATCGCCCATCCAGTCGATCTTGCTCAGATTCTGGCGCAATGCCACACGAAGGTTGGCAACCAGTTCGTCCATCGAAGCCTTCGATTCAGGCGTGAAGAACTTCTCCACATACACCTGCCCGACTGCATCGCCCAGACCCTGGGTTCCGCCTACCAGCGCGACAGCACGTTTCCAATCGTCTTTCTGCGCTTTCTGGCCCGACAATATCGTGCCGTTGAACGCGAACGAGGCATCATCGATTTCCTGGCTCAGTAAGCCGGCATTGTTATCGATGGCGCTGAAGGTCAGATAATCGCGCCAAACCGGCAAGGGTGTTTTGTTGACGATGGCCAGAATCGGCGCCACTGCACTCGGCGTACTGACGTTCACTTCTGCCGGAATCGGCAAACCTTGTGCCTTGAAGTGAGCTGACCAATCGTAGCCCGGATAGAGCTTCGACAAATCGGCGAATTTGGTCAGGTTGTAGGTCTTGTCGCGATTACGCAATTCGGCGCGTTCCCAGGTTTCCTTGGCCAGCGCCGCTTCCAGTGCGTAGACGGCTTCCGCACGTGCCTTTCCATCGGTCACGCCAGCGAAGCCGAGCATTTTCTGGATGTGCAGGACATACGCGGCACGAATCGCGACGAATCGTGGTTCCGGATTCACGTAGTAATCCTTGTCGGGCAAGCCGAATCCGCGAACGCCGATACCCACCAGGTAAGCGTCCGGATTTTTACGATCCAGGCCGACGCCGGCATTTACCGGAGAATTGGTGCCGTTGATATTCGAACTGCCAAACGCCGCAACCAACGCAGGCATCGAATCAATCGCGGCGATCTTGTCCAGCACCGGTTTCAGCGGTGCGATGCCGGCAGCGTTGCGCGCATCGCGATTCATGTAGCTGTTGTAGTAGTCGCGCACCTTCTGCTCATTGCTGCCCGGTGCAAGATCGGTACGCGTGGCCAAGGCATCGAAAATCTGCCGCGTCTGCGCTTCGGAATCTTCGCGCAAGCCGGTGAACGAACCGAAGCTGACCTGATAATCCTTCAGTTGATAAGTATCGAGCCATTTCCCGCTGGCGAAACGGTTGAAATCGTCACCGGGTTTGACCGACAAATCGCGGACGCTCAAATCAACGCCGAAGCTGCCGATTTTAGGAGCCGGTGCAGCGGCATCGGCGGCAAAACCGAGCGATGTGGAAAGTGCCAGGGCAAGACTGAAACTGAGAAGGGTGGGTTTCATGACGGGGTTCCGGACGGGTAAACCCCAAGCTTACCCCAATCGGGTTTTCCCACACCCGCCAAAAGTCATAGGGCGCCAGCATGCCCCCACAAACTTGATCACACATGCATTCAAATTCTCCACGCCTCTAGCCGTACACGAAAATCAGCACTTGACATGCAAGTATTTACTTGCATATTATTTCCACACACACTACTGCAGCAAAGCCATTGGATATCGACAAAGTCTTTAAAGCATTGGCAGACCCGGGGCGTCGACGACTGCTGGACGTTTTGCATCAGGATAACGGTCAGACGCTCTCCGCCCTCTGCGAACACATGGACATGACGCGCCAGGCGGTTACACAACATTTGCAACAGCTCGAACAAGCAAACCTCGTGGCCGTCCATTGGCAGGGCCGGGAAAAACTGCACTACCTGAATCCGGTTCCGCTGCACGAAATCCACGAACGCTGGATCGGAAAATTCGAACACACGCGCCTCGATTCATTGAGAAAACTCAAGAGAAAACTGGAAGGAAACGATGATGAAAAAGCCTGATTATGTTTACGTAAGCTACATCGCCACCACGCAGGAAAAAGTATGGCAGGCGTTCATCGACACCGACATCATGCGCAAGTATTGGGTCGGGCCGGGGTCGGACTGCTCACGCGTCAATGTCTCGGATTGGAAAACCGGTTCGAAATGGGAGCATCAACGCACCGACGGTTCGGGCATCGTCGACATCGTCGGCAAAGTGATTGAATTCACCCCGCATAGCCGCATGGTTTTGAGCTGGGCCCGACCAGACGATGTCGACGATGAATCGAAACATTCGCGCGTGTCGATCGACATTGAAGCCATTGATGGCGGAACAGTGCGCCTGACCGTGACGCATGATGGCCTCGATGAACAAATGCTTGCAGGTATCTCCGGTGGCTGGCCGAAGGTACTGTCGAATCTCAAGACCTTGCTGGAAACCGGCAAGCCCCTGCCTCGAACGGCAAAGGCAGCTTAAAAAAACATGCCGGGATTCCCCCGGCATGTGCTTTGACCCGTCTTGTTATTTCTTTTGGGCTTGTTTGCAATTTTCCAGCCAGACCATTTTCTTGAAATCGTCGTAGCGTAGAAAAGTGCCGGTAAAGGTCACTGACTGGCCCTCTCGCATGGTCAGCACCCATGCCAACTGGTTCGGGCGAAACAGGCAGGCGACGCCGACCTTGAACTGCGCCTCGTTGGGCAAGGGACGAAGCACCATTTCCGAAATTTCGGGGATTTCAAACGACACATTGTATTCATCGCCATCTTCCATGATGTGATCAATCCGCCCCTTCAGGGAATAGGAGCGTCCCTTGTGGCGGGCATTCACGGCGACCGCATTTTTCTTCGCTTCGTTGGCGATTTCACGCGAGAAAATAAAGACATCCCGATTCGTGGTATCGGCATTATTTTTTGTCTTCGCACCCTGGGCACCGGCCAGCTTTCCTTCCTTGCCACCTTTCAGCTGTGCAAGAAGATTGCACATATAGGGCTTCATCTGGTCGGCCTTGGCGACCATGCCTTTCTCGGTTTTCACCGTCATTTCAACACTGGCATTGCCGCCATCGGCGCTGACCGTGATGATCGTGGGAATCGGGCGCGTCATGCCGACCGAACGCTGCTCGACGAGCATGGTGCCGGTCTCGGCATCCTCGGTCAGTACATCCATTTTTTCCTTGATCATGATGGCGCGCATCTGCCCAAGACCGTCCTTCACCGAGAGATTTGGCACCGATACCGTACTGCTGAAATTGGTTCCCTTGAACGGGTTGCCTGACTTGGTGAAATTGTCTTCGCATTCACCGGCCAGAATCGGACTCGATACCGCGAGCAACAACAGGAAAGAAAAGGTTTTTTGCATAAACATCCCGCGACAAAAAAATGAAGATCAAATACTAGCGGATTGAAACGAGAATACCCATAGCAATTCACAAATCCCCTTGCCAAAAATGGCGGTGAAAAAACGACGCTTCTGCTTGACTTGATGCCTCTGTTCATCCTTTGGCTAATTGATGCCGTCAATGTCCTTGGTCTCGCTGCGAGGCAATGACGATCATTGTTACATTTATAAAAAAGGGAGCCATAAGGCCCCCTTTTTTCATATCATCGAAAATAAATCTTATTTCAAGCTGACATCGTCAATCAGGAATGCCGTCGAAACGGTCGAACCTTCAACGCCTACGAAATAGATCTGCACCGTCTGGCCCTTGTAGGCGCTAAGATCGAAAGTACGTTGCACATAGGTCGTACCCTTGTCGAGATTCGAGTAGGTTTTCAGCGTGCTCAACACGGTACCGCCGGAATTGCGCACCTGCACTTTCAAGGTGTCATAGGCCGATGTCGTTGTGGTTTCGCTGCTGACCACTTTCAGCCAGAAACTCAAGGTCGCCGTGCTGGCCGCCGCTGGAATGCTGACGGTTTGCACCATGGTATCGGTATGTACCGCACCGTAGCCATTCATCCAGGCTTTCCAGCTGCCGGTGCGCGCGGCTTGACCGGTACCGTTGTCGATCACGCCGCTGGTTGCCGTCCACACAGTGTTGCCGGATTCAAAACCGCCATTCCCGATCAGTTCGGTGGTCGTGGTACCGGTCGTGTAAGTCAGCGTCAGGGTGTATGGCGAGGTCGTGCTCGAACCCGAATACGAAATCACTTTCGCATAGACTGTCGCTGCACTTGCACCGTTGGTATACGTCAATGTTTCGGTGCTGGTATTACCCGCCGAAGATTTCAACGCAACATCGCTGGCATTGACCAAGGCCAAATCATAATCCGTCGTGCTCGGACCAACCATATCGATCTTGATCGTTTCACCGGCCGCCAGGGCGACGGCGAAATAATCCTTGTCGGTGGTATTGCCCATCGTGCCAACGATGGTCTTGAAGCTGCGTGCCACCGCGTTCGCCGTTGCAACGCTGCCGTTGGATTCGGTTTCGTTGAACTGGGTCGAAGTCGTATTGCTGACGGTGAAACTCACGGCCGTCGATATTTTCGAATTACCGGCGGCATCGAAAGCCTTTGCCGTCAGGCTGTGGCTTGCGTTGCTCAGTGTTGTCGAATCCACTGTGAGCGTGTACGGCGAGTTAGCGTCGGCGCCTTTCAACACGCCGTCGATGTAAAACTCGACATTGGTCACGCCGACATTGTCGCTTGCGGTTGCCGACAGAGTAATCGTGCCGCTGGTGCCCGATTCCGATGCCGACACGGTCGGTGCCGTGGTATCCGCGGTCACGTTGTTGACGGTAAAGGTAACGGCCGTTGACGTCGTCGAATTACCGGCAGCATCAGAGGCTTTCGCGGTCAGGTTGTGCGAACCATTGGTCAGCGTGGTCGAATCAAGTACGAGCGAATAAGGTGAACTGGCGTCCGAACCTTTCAGCACGCCATCGACATAAAACTCGACATTGGTGACGCCGACATTGTCACTCGCCGTTGCCGCCAACGTGATATTGCCGCTGGTGCCGGTTTCGGAAGCAGATACGGTCGGTGCAGTGGTATCACCGGAACCCGCACCTTGATTCACCCAGATCGGTGCAGACCATAGACGGTCACCATCCGCTTCAGTTACGGCGGCATAGTAAAAATGCGCGCCTGCCGTTGGTGTAATCGACGTACTGCCGGCGCCTTCGAACAATTGCGTCACGGTACCGTTGCGGCCCGGCACGCCTTCGAAAAACTGCACGCGTGCGGCGGTACCGCCGACTGTGCTGGCATAGTTTGCTGTCAGCGTGAGGCTGCCGTTGTTGCTGATGGTCTGACCCATCACCTGGCCATTGGCGGTCAGTACCAATTGCGCATTCTTGTCTTCCGATGCAAATACGCGGCGCGCTTTCAACGCATCCACGAAATTCGCAACATTCAGAGCAACACCGTTCGGCAACAACACACCGGTGCGGTTACGGAAACTCAAACCCCAGTTCGCGCAATGGTTGTCCTGGTCGGTGGTCGGCGCGACTTTGTAGCCGCGTTCCAGCAAAACATTCCAGGCGCTGGTGTAGGTGCTGCGGCCAGTTTCAGTTTCGGTGGTATTGGTCGAAAACGCGGAGCTGTTGAGCACTTCGGCGAGTACCATCACTTCGGCACCATTCGCATCGTATTTCATGCCGGTGCCGCCAATGGCGAACTGGCTGCTCGATGGATGGTTGAACTGGCCGATCCAGCCGCGTTGTTTCATCACGGCATAAAGATTGGCGTAATCGGACTTGATGGTAGCGACGCTGCCGATCAACTGGTTGCTGGCGTTGTATTCCCAGCTCGACAAAGCGTCCGGATTGATGATGTTGAGGTGGCCGCCATTGCTGATCACGCCCCATTCGTTGCCATAGAGCGCAAGGAAATCGGGATGCGCATTGCGATAATTGGCCGCCGCCGTCAGACCCGATGCAAACAGATTGTTAGCGGTCGCAGGGCTCGCTGCCGTGTTGGTTCCGGTCGAACCGTCATACATATGATTATGTTCCGAGGCCAGCAGGAAATCGCCGCCGGCCTGATTGTCCATCATCGCGAAAGCATCGGCTGGCCCGAAACTGCCAGCTTGCGGTGTCTCCGCTCCGCCACAACTCGCTACCGGCGTACCGCCGTCGCTGTGGTTGGTCTGGCTGTGCATGTTGCCGTAGTAAATCGTGTAAGGCAGCGTGCTCGCGCCAACGGATTTGATGCCGACGACGGATTTATTCCGTGCTTTCGCACCATGTGGCAATCCGCTGAAGGAAGGCATATTGGGCGAAGCGACATTGCCGATACGAATATCGTAGCGCTGCTCGACCAATTCATTGCGACCCAATGCGAACGAACGTTTTGCACGTTCTGCCCGCGAAAGATTTTTTTCTTCATCCAGCATCACCGAAGGAACGGCGCGCAAACGCAAGGTATAAAAACCCGCTTTGAGAAAGCCGCCCTTGCTGTCACGGCCATTCCAGTTGAAACGGTAGCTGCCACGACCATCCGCCAATGGCGTTTCGCCCAACCAGCGCTGCACAACCTTGCCTTGCGGAGACACCACGTCAAGCTGCCAGGTACCCATGGTCGGATATGCGCCGGCCGGAAAATCGAAACTCACGGCAATCGGATATTGTCCGACCGCATTGGCTTGAAACGACGCAGACAATTGCGCATCGAATTCGTAATGATCGGGCAAACGGATTAAACCTTCTTTATTGCCGCCGGCAGCGGAAGCAGAAACCGCAGCAGCAAGACAGAGAGGCAGCGCCAATCGGCGTGGCCATGAGCGATGTGACATTGTGGAATCCCCTGGAGTTATGATTAGTTTTGTTGCAGTGCAAAAATAACGGCTAGGCATTGCCTAACCGTGAAGTGCGGCGCGATTATGCACCTGAAAAGTGACATAAATTGAACAAAGCTGTGACAAAACGCACATTTTTTTGTGCTGCTTCGCAACATTCAATGAGTTGCGTTTACTTGCTCGAATTTACGTTTAGTTCCGGGGAAAAAAGCTGTTCAGCTTCGGAAGAATGACCGCATTTCTAGTGCTGCGTGTCTGTAAGCCAATATCGCATTCTTAACCGCCTGCCGATTCTTTTGTTTCCGATTTTCCCGAATTCGCCACCGAAACCAGCAGCCAGGAAAGATATAGCGCTGCCGTAATGTCATAGGCCGAACAGAACCCAGGCCACCAGATGGGCATGCCGGTGTTATTGATGAAATGGCCGTGGAAAATATCCCATATGCCGTGCGCCGCCAGAGCCAGCACTACCAGCCACAGACTCGATTTATATCCCGAAACGGCGATGGCCTGAAATACGATGGCAATACCGATTTCGACGACCAAGGTTTGCGATGAGTCGCCCATCGTCGCAAACAAAACGTAGATCAATGAAATCACGATCATGATAACCGGATAAAAGGAGCGATCCCGGTCGAAGCCAATCATGGTCGACGAAAACGCAATCCCGGCTGCAAGGAAAACACCGACAAGAATTTCCATTGAATTAATCCTGGCCTTTCGAGCCAGCCTCCTGATGTGCGGAGAAACGACTCCGATATTGGGTAGGGCTTACCGCAAGCTGACGCTGGAATACTCGACGCAAAGTTTGTTCGTCCACGTAGCCGGTATTCGCCGCTATGGTTTTCAAGCGGCAGCTGGGTTTCTTCCAGCGCACGGCAGGCAGCTTCGAGCCGCATTGCTTCAACTGCCTTGCCTGGAGTACGTCCGTGCTTGGCCACATAGGCACGGGCAAAAGTACGGGGTGACATACCGACCTGCTCGGCCAATCGTTCGACATTCAATTTGTCGCGAAGATGCGCCGCGATCCAGGCATGCAATTCAGCAAAATCGCCAGTAGCCTGGGACTGCGCCGCCAGCGATACACTGAATTGCGACTGGCCGCCGGAGCGTTTGATGAACATCACCAATTGTCTTGCGGTCGCAATTGCCACTTGATGACCGTAGTCCGCTTCGATCAGGGCAAGCGTCAAATCAATACCGGCGCTGACACCGGCCGAAGTCCAGACCGATCCATCGCGAACGAAAATTTTATCGCCGTCGATTTTTATGCTCGGATGCAGTTCGTGCAATCGTCCGATCCAGTCCCAATGCGTCGCCGCATTTTTACCATCAAGTTGGCCAGCCGCCGCGAGTAAAAAAGCACCGGTGCACACCGAACACAAGCGGCGCACGGTCGGTGCACGTTTTGCGATCCAGGCGACCAAGGCCGGTGGCGAATGAAAAGCATCGTGCTTGCTGCCACCGGCGACGATCAAGGTGTCAATCGCCATGTCATCGAATGCAGACAAAGGCAGAGTCATGATCGACAGGCCGGCACTCGTCATCACCAAGCCGCCCTCCGCGGAAACCACATGGGTTTCATACAGCGGAGCACCCTTTCCGGCAAACAAACGACTGGCGGTGGACAGCGCCTGCAGCGGACCGCTCAGATCCAGCAGATTCATCTGCTCGTAGGCAAGCAACACCACGCGACACGGATTCTTGCTGATCATCTGATTCATGGTTGGAACCCGGGGTATTCGAAATCCAAGGCTACGCCGTATGCCGTCATTCTGCCAAAATTCCTTGCGATATCCGACAATGCCTGATCGAGAAATTGTGCCGAAGGCTTGTTATCGAATGTGGGCAATACACGGTCCACCGGTAGCTGATTTTTCACACCTGCAACTCTATCGGGCAAAACCAGCAGACCATACTGCGTCAGCACAGGTGCATCGGAAGCGGATACGGCAAAGGCCTGACTACGACCGGTGCGCGAATAGGCATCGGCGGTAAATGCCAGCGCGATTTCATCCACACCGGTGGATAAAGGCACACCGACACGGTGCACGGAATGAAACCACCTGTTCAAATACAAGGTCCGGGCAAATGCCGTAATGTTTTTTCCGAATCTCGGTTGGAATCGATCGCTGTCATGTTTTGAACTCCAATCACTCACACCTAATTTGTATGCCAAGGCATCGGCTTTATCCTGGCCGCCGATGGCTTCCACCAAGGCAATTGATATCGGCATCGATGCACTGATTCCGGCACTGGACACCACGCGACCATCCGACACGTAACGGATGTTTTTCAACCAATGCGTATCAGGATATTTTTTCGCGCGCAGACTTTGCGTTGCCCAATGCGCAGTAGCGCGATGGTCGCGGAGCAAACCGGTATTGGCGACCACAAGCGCACCATCGCAAATACTCACTACCGTACCTCCCTTGCCCGCTTGTTCGATAATCCATGCCAACACTTTCGGATCATCGCGCTTCACCATTGCGGGCACGATCAGATAATCCGCGCCTTGCGGAAACCGCTGGTCAAATTGATCCACTGTCATTTGTGGCTGGATGCGAAGTGCCGGCCTCATCGTGATGGGACCGGATTGCGTTGCGACCGCAAAGACTTCGGCTACGCCGGATTGCGAAAGTACCGCGTAAGGAATCACGAAATCGGTCAATTCAGTACCGCCATTTTCACCCAGCACGACAATGACAGGACGACTGCGATCAAAACGGTTTTGATAGACCGGAATTTTCTCCGGACGTTCCAGAGCATTGCTGACGGCATCAGGAGGATATTGGCTTTCTTTCGCCAACACATTTGATGCATCCAGAAACGATGTGCCCACCAAGGCAAGTACAAACAAGTAACGCAGAGAAGATGGCATGGGTGTGTCTCGAATGATGGCTTATGCCGGGGAATCCAGTATTCCCTTTACCCAAGCGGCATAAATGACATTAAACGGTCAATTCCTGCCAACTTCGTTTTAGAAAAAGGCACGTGCTCAAGCGCGCTGATTTTTCATGAATAACGAAAAATAAATCTTCAGCATGGAGGCCGACATTTATCAGCATGAATGTTCTATTTACGGCGGCATGTCTTGTGCGTGCCAACGCACGGATGGTTTTTCCCTGGCCGCCTAAGCTGAATTCCCGATTCAAGAATGACCCAGACAAAGCGAGGCCTATATGACTATTCATCCCGGCAATAAAAACACTCTCGACATCGAACAGGAAATTCCCGTGTCCGAATCCGATCTGGAAAACGGAAACGATGAACCGTATCAACTTGAAATCGCCGCCATGCAGGATGCTGAGGCCATCAATCTGGACGATGCGATTGATGACGACAATGAAAATCCCGTCAGTCATACGCTGATTGATGCCGCCGAGAATTCCGGCCCGGAAGAAATTCGTGACACGCAGGAACTGGAAGGCGAAGAGCAGGAAAGCAAAGACCGGACCGGCAGTTTGAGTCCACTTTACAAGGAAAGCTGATCTGGAAATCCAGGCAGCAGCAACATAAACAACACAAATGAAACACACCAGGAGTTACTCATGAAAAACACAAGCCGCACCGCATTGGCCGCCCTGTTACTGTCTTTCAGTGCAAGCGGATTTTCACAGCAAGCCGTGCTTGTCGAGCCAGTCGCCGTCGTGAACGATATCAATGTCAGCACAGAAGCGTCAGTGGATCCGGCGGTACTCGAGTATTCCAATAAATGGCGCATCAAGTTCGATAACCGTACTGACTCTTCAGGCGAGCTGGTGTTTCTGTTCGCGCTTCAAGACAAGCAACCGATCAGCATCAGCATATCGGTCGCGAAGGATCTTGGCGAAAACGATATTGCCAAAATGGTTGAAAACGCTCTGAAGAAAAATGCGCCCCGTGGCATCAAGGTGGAACGCGATGATGGTGAAGACGTGCTGGTCAAATACAAACAACGCTTCAGCCTGACGCTGTTGACCAATACTGTCACTGATCTCGATGCCAAGATCGTCAAGGAATAGAAACGCTCCATGCCGGCTCGAGATTCTCTCTCCGGCACGTGAATGAGATTGCTTTCAAACACGTTGAATTTTTCAACGTCCCCCCCCCCCGAAAAAAGGTAGAACACCATGACCCAACATCAAACTCCGGTCCAGGCCACCGACAAAACCGATCCGAAGCGACAGGGCAATTCGATGCCGCAGGAAGTTCCTGCACCCGATACCACCAAACCGGCTCAACAGCCTGCACCACAGGCAGCCAAGGATGCATCGACCGATAAAGCCGCTGATGCCGGCAAATCCGAACCTTCTGCCGATGTCGCAGCGAACGGCAATACGAGAGCCTGACATCCCCATCCGGATATCGGTTTGACAAAGCAGGCGCCGAAAGGCGCCTTCTTTTTATCCGTGATTTATTCCTGCGAAAAATGCAGCGTCATCATTCCGTGCAGATATCCAGAACACATCCCCGCAACCAGCGGTGCGCTGCATCGCCATCCATGCGCGGATGCCAAAGCATGGACACCGTGAACCCGGTTATCGAAACAGGAAGCGGAAAACCATGCATCCCGATACGAAGGTTTTTTGTATGCCGGTCCGGCACGGTCGCAATCAGGTCAGAGTCACGCGCAAGCGCAATCGCCGCCGAAAAGCCGGATACGATCGTGCCTATCTCGCGCTTCAATCCAAGCGCTTCCAAGGCCTCATCCATCTCGCTTTTATCGAAGCCCTTCCGCGAAACCAGAATATGCCGGCCCAACGCATAGCGCGCGGGCGTGATTTTTCCCTTGCTCAATGGGTGTCCCGTTCGCACCACGCCAAGCAAGCGATCGCTGAACAAGGCACGCGTGCGAACCTCGGGGCCCGTCGTTTCATCGACAACACCGGTTTCCAGATCGACGCTGCCATCGCGAAGTGCGGCGCTGTTCTTGTCTGTTTTCTGGACAAAGCGAATCCGCACCCCGGGTGCCTCGTCATGAATGCGGGCAATGAGCTTCGGTCCGAAGTTTTCGACGAAACCGTCGCTGGTCCGCAAGCTGAATGTCCGGACAAGCTGTTTGAGTTTCAACATCTGCGCAGGACGTAAAACCGATTCTGCTTCCTGGACCAGCCGCGCGACTTGCTCGCGGATTTCCAGCGCCCTTGGCGTAGGAACAAGACCGCGCCCCGCCCTCACCAAGAGCGGATCGCCCATGGTTTCACGCAGCCGCGCCAGGGCACGGCTCATGGCGGAGGGACTTAAGCGCAAGCGTCGGGCCGCACGCGCAACACTGCCTTCGGCGAGTAATACATCAAGAGTAATCAGCAGATTCAGATCGGGTATCGACATGCACAAAAACTAGCACAATTTATCGCATATATGGCGTCGCATGCACTTATAAAATGCAAATGCTGCGCCTTCCGCCATGCCAAAAAGTGACGGAGAATTTCCCGCATTGCAGCTCACGGCGGAAATACGATGAATTTCAGGTCAATCACTACGGCAAACAATGCGGATGGCAACGCCCCTGCCAAGGCTGAGCCCGGCGTTTCGGTCCGTTGGCTAATCGCCAGCCTGGCGCTGTCGATGCTGCTGTCTTCGCTGGGCACCAGTATTGCCAATGTCGGCTTGCCGACATTGGCGCAGGCATTCAATGCGTCTTTCCAGCTAGTCCAATGGGTGGTGCTGGCCTATCTGCTCGCTATCACCACACTGATTGTCAGTGTCGGGCGGCTGGGTGACATGATTGGACGGCGACGTCTTCTATTGTCCGGAATAATTCTGTTCACCGCCGCCTCGATAGGTTGCAGTGTCGCTCCGACACTCGAGTGGCTCATTGCCGCCCGCGCGCTGCAGGGCTTGGGTGCGGCCATCATGATGGCCCTGACGATGGCGTTCGTGGCGGAGGCAGTGCCAAAAGAAAGAACCGGTAGCGCCATGGGTCTGCTGGGAACCATGTCGGCCATCGGCACGGCAATGGGTCCATCACTAGGCGGTTTGTTGATTGCAGGCCTGGGGTGGCGATCCCTTTTTTACATCAATCTGCCGCTGGGTGCACTCGCCTTCGTCCTCGCCTATTTTTATTTGCCAGCGGACCGCCAAAACGCGAAAGCATATCGTAGCGGCTTCGACATCAACGGCACCTTGCTGTTCGCTCTGACGCTGGCCGCTTACGCGCTCGCCGTTACTTTGGGGCACGGCAGTTTCGGTCTGGTGAATCTCGGCTTGTTGCTGATGGCGTTTTCAATTGGCGGCGTGTTTTTGGCCGCACAAAGCAAAGCCGAATCACCGTTGATCCCATTGGAAATATTTCGCCAATCAACCCTGCGTGCCGGATTCATCATGAGCGCACTGGTCACGACGGTCGTCATGGCCACGCTGGTGGTGGGTCCGTTCTATCTTTCCGGGGCACTGTTGCTCGATACCACCCATGTCGGACTCGTCATGTCGTGTGGTCCGATTATTGCTGCCCTGACGGGTGTGCCAGCCGGTCGACTCGTGGACCGCTTCGGTGCGCATGGCATGGCCATTGCCGGGTTGGTCGGCATGGCAATCGGCACCTGCATTCTGCCGATGCTTCCGACAAGCTTCGGCGTTACCGGCTACATCGCACCTCTGCTTCTTGTCACTGCCGGTTATGCCTTGTTTCAGGCAGCCAATAATACCGCCGTGATGACGCAGATCAGCGCCAATCAGCGCGGCGTGATATCGGGCATGCTGAATTTGTCACGCAATCTCGGGCTGATTACGGGCGCATCGGTGATGGGAGCCGTTTTCGCATTCGCCACAAAATCGAACGACATCAATCGCTCAAGCCCCGATGCCATAGCCAATGGCATGCAAGTCACTTTTTTGCTTGCTTTGGCCTTGATTGTATTGGCACTTTTGGCAGGGATCGCGAGTCGCATGCGCACGTACCATTCTCAAGTCGAAATGGAGTAGAAAAGAATGAACGACATACCGGATCTGCATGACTTGGACGACAGCACCATGCTGAAGGAAACCATGACCATAGGCATTGCTTTGCCCGCTTATGGGCATGCTATAAAGCCATCCGACATGAGTATCTTGCCCGCATCGAATGATGCCCGGGCCTTTGGTAACGAGAGGGAAAAATCATGAAATGGCTTCGTCGTATTTTTATCGTATTCGCGGTTCTGGTATTGGCTGTCGTCGGCTATGCGATGTCGACGGCCATTGGCACCGAAAATCCGGTCGGCTTCCAGATTTCGCGTGCGACGGATGCCAACGGAAAACCCTTTGCCGTGGGTGTGTGGTACCCGACCAAAGCGAGTCCGCGACCAACGACATTTCTTGGCGGTCTGATGATGGACGTGGCACCCGATGCCGCGGTATCGGGAAAAAACCTGCCGCTCGTGGTGATTTCGCACGGGAATGGCGGAGGCCCGGCAAGCCATGCCGATTTGGCCCTGTCGCTGGCAAATGCCGGCTATGTCGTCGCCGCACCGATGCATACCGGCGACAATTACGCCGATCAAAGCGCTGCCGGTTCGATCAATTTATACAGCGGACGCAATCAGGAATTGCGCGCGACGATTGATTTCATGTTGAAGCAATGGCACGGCCACGAAAGTATCAATCCAGATCGCATTGGTGCTTTTGGATTGTCTGCTGGTGGGTTCACGGTGTTGACGGCCATCGGTGCGCAGCCTGATCTCAGCATCATTCCGAAACATTGCAGTGAATCGCCCGAATTCGTGTGTGATGCACTTCGTTTCGCCAAATCACCCCTGGTAAATGCCAATACGAAAGACTGGGGGAATCCTTTCCAGTCCGATGCAAGAATCAAGGCGGCGGTGATTGCGGCCCCCGGCCTCGCGTTCACCATTGCGCCGAGCGGGTTCGCGAATGTACAGATACCGGTTCAACTTTGGAGTGGTGATATCGACGACAAGGTTCCCTATGCCAGCAACACCAGACTGGTGCGTGAAGCATTGGTCAATCATGTTGAATTCCATTCGGTGCCTGGCGCCGGTCATATGTCGTTTCTTGCTCCCTGCGGGCTTCTGGCACCTCCGGCCATCTGTTCCGAAAAGGGGCAATTCGATAGAAAAGCTTTCCATACATCGATGAACAAGGATGTGCTCGCGTTTTTCGAAAAGAATATGAAGTAGTAAGTATTTGCCCATCATGGGTGTGCAATCACACGCGCCCATCATGGAAGCCAGAGCTTTGTGCTGGTATGTGGCTCATTGAATGGGATTCATTCAATGCGATTGATCACATCTTTGTTTCGACCTGCAGTACATCGAACCACGCAGTTTCCATTCGAATACTGCGAAGCGCTGCAGTCTTCAGATGGGAAGCATAAAGCGGTTCGGCAAAATAGCTGATCAACAGACTGCGCCGACGAGCGCCAGTAATATTCAAACTGCCTGCATGCACGAGGTCTGCTTCAAACACGAGGATATCGCCGGCACTGCCGGAAATTTGAAGCGCTTGCGATGTATCGTTCAAGTCAAACTCCGGCTCTCGATGACTACCGGGCACGATGCGTGTTGCACCATTGTCCGGGCAATAATCATCCAGAAAGACAATCGCGAGCACGGTATCGCCGGGTCGCTGGGCGGATAAATCGCGATGAAGCCCCTGATGGCCACCACCCGGCAATGGCTCACGCCCCTCTACCTGCGCAAGAAAAAAACGTTCACCGATCAAACTACCCGCCGCGGCCAACAGCTCTGGCAAACGGCACACGGATTGCACCACTGGCGATAAATCCAGCAAGGAATGTCGCCAGTCTGCCCCGCGCGGCACGGGCCATTGGTCTGCTGGCTTAACGCCTTCGTCAAACGTCAGGCAAAGCTCGCTCCGCCATGGCGTTGGAATGGCGTTCCGAAGAATGGTATAGCCATCACGATGAAGTTGATCTGCATTCGCAAAACGGGCTACGGAACCGGGAGTATTTTCAGTCATGGGCTTAAGCGGCATGGGAAAAAAAATGGCTGCGTCAACTTTAACCTGAATAAGATGATCCGAGATCTATTGTCGGAAAAAAAACGACACTGACCACACACTTCGACGCTTTAGAATCCGAACACTGTTTTGGCATTGCTTGTTTCAGGAAGTATGTAGACAACCCCGTTGGTTTTGGTAAATGCCGGACTCACGATTTTTTCATAGAACTTGACCGGGACATTGATGCAGCCATAGGAAATCCGGTTGTCTTGTGCAGTGACACTGTTCAAGCGTTCGGCACGACGTTCTGCAGGGGTTCCCTTGACCACGGGATGCAGTGCGATGGAGGCATTGTAGTCAATCAGCAGCACTTCCTTACCGTGAATGTCGTGCTGCAATGACACGACGAAACGGCCTGCGGGCGTTATGCGATCGTCCGGTTTGATGCTGGACATTTTCTGGCTACCGGACGCAACATCATATCGATCACCCCGTCCCATGCCGAGCAAAGCGGCATCGGAACCCAGAAGCTGACCATTGGCATCGAAAACAAATACTCTGGCATTGACTTTATCGATAATCGCGAAAGGTAGTTTCCGGTTATCGCGAGACGCCACGATCCAGTTCACAACATGTTTTACATCGGAAGAAACCGATTGCTGTTTGAAATCGACAACATTGGAACCATCACGCGGTTCGGCCTCGATGGCAGAGGCCGAACTGCATGTCAGCAGAAGCATCATTCCCGGCAATACGGATTTATTCGTGCGCATCAATGTCTGGACTCGCGTCTGAACTCGTTCAATTGCGGTATGGCTTGGGCGCAAGTACCGGCGCTACATACTCCGGGACTTCCTCTTCCACCGGCGTAACTACCAAAAGGGTTAGCGGCGGCGTTACTTCGGCCACTTCTATCAAACTACCTATCGGCGCAACGACGCCTGGCGAAGTGCCCGTATCATGCGTTTGCGTCGGCAGTTGCGGAATTTGCGGCAGCTCCGGCGCAGCGATAATGGTGCCGGTGGTGTGCGCCACGATCGGTCCGCAACAGTTGTAGGCGAATGCGTAACGACCGGCATCGGTGCCTGCCAGCGTGTAGCCGGTATAGGTGATGGCCTGGTTCGCGCCAATCGCACCGGAACTGTAAAAGGCAGCCGCATTAGGGCCGGCCACAAGATTGACATTCAAAGGGTTTCCAATCAGGCCAGTTAGTGTTGCGATATTCGTGCCATCGAAAGCACGATCTCCGCCCGCGGCAAACACCAGCATGTATTGCGTCAGCGTGGCGCTTCCGGTCAAGGTGAATCGAGTGCTGTAGTCGGTGGGCGTCGAGTATGACACCGGGTTGTAATAAATTCTGGCTGGTGCATTCGTCACGGTAATTTGCGGAGCGAGCGGATGAATGGTGACGGTGCCACCTTCAATGCCCGGGCCGGTGCCATCGGTATCGGCGCTGATCGTCAAACCGATCGGCAAACCCAGACTGCGAAGCGGATTATTGGTACCGCCGGTCAGCGTAATCGCCGCGTTGATATTGACATCATTTGCCGCGCACATCGTCAGATTGCCATTGGTCACCGTAATCGCGGCATCCTGGTTGATATCGTTTCCCGCCGCGAGCAATAGGCTGCCTCGCGTAACGGTGATGGCGGCATTGACGTCAATGTCCTGACCGCAACAAACCGAAATATTGGCATCGGTGGCTGTCATGGCGGCATTGATTTCCACAGTGCCATCGGCGATCAGGTAAAGCGTAGTGGGATCACCACTGGCCGTCCATTCCAGGGCATCGTTGACGAAAATATCGCCGTTCTCTGCACCGGGCCCGGCAGTGTTGATCGTGATGTTATTGGTGACCAACTGATCCGATAGCGTGGCGCCGGAAATATTGTCGCCCGCGACGCTGCCAATCGTGAAATCCAGTGGATCAATTAACCACTGCCCGGTGTTTCCGTTGGCTGCAGCCGTGGTAATCCGCACACCTGCATTGATGTTGACGTTGGCCGCGGAGGTTTCAATAAAACCACCATTGCCACCATTCGGCGCGCTAGCATCGAGCACACCGGAAACATTGACGCTGCCCGTTTGCATGTCGCCTAGCAACAGAATCGTGCCGTTGTGATTTTCGATGGTCCGAGCCTGTATCACGCCAGTGTTATTTACCGCCGTATTCAGCAAATCGCCGGCCGCTTGTGCGGTCATCAATACCTGACCACCATCAGCGCGAATCATGCCGCCGTTTTGCACCAATGCATTCACGGCACCTTGCGACACCGACACATTCAACAAGCCATCACCTGCCACATCCAGCGTGACTGCTTCACCGCCTGCCAGCACAATATTTCCGAGCCGCGCCGAAATGACACCATCGTTATTGACGCTGCGGCCCATCAACGCGACATAACCGCCATCGCGTGCACGAATATTGCCATGATTAACTACCGAGCCATTACCGGCACCGGTGAAAACGAACTTGCCGGCCATGAAATCGGCATCGCTGATATTCATGGTCGTTGCGACCAGGCCACCAACGCTGACCGATGAATTCGCACCGAACAATATGCCGTTGGGGTTTAATAGAAATACGGTGCCATTGGACGTCAGGCTGCCGAGAATCAGCGAGGGGTCGGCACCCAACACACGGTTCAAGGCGACCGAGCTGCTGCCCGGCTGCAAGAACTGCACCGACTGATCGGCACCGATGCTGAAACTCTGCCAGTTGATCACCACATTCGAACTTGATTGCGTGATCGTCGTGTTGTTACCGGATTGAACGATAACAGCGCCGCCGTTCGTTACCACGCCTCCTGTTGGCGAAACCGATTGCGCCTGCGCCGCAGTTGCCATCGCAAACAACATGGCGGCTGTCAACGAATGCATCGCGATCCCGCCTGCGAATTGCGTTTTTTTCTTGCCGGTATCGCGGGTCTTTCGGGACTGAGAGATCGCGTTACAAGTCTTGTGACTGGATGGACGGGTAAAGTTCATGGACAAAATCCTCGAATACTTTGAAAAAGCGGGACTGCTGATCGGTAAGGATCAGAAATACTTGACGGCCTGAATCCAGAAACGTCCGGATTTATCGGGTGCGGAAATGGCATCTTCATTGCCAAGCTTCACTGCGTAGTACGCGCGCAATGAAAAGTTGCCGGGATCCGTCCACATCGCGCCTATGCCGTAACTACTCAGGTTGCGCGTGTTGTCGCCGGCAAACCAGGGATTCTTGTTGATCGTGATACTGCCACTATCGACAAAACCCAGAAGATGCACCTGGCCCGCAACATGATCGGACAAATTCCTCAGCAGATAGCGGGCTTCCAGATTAAACAGATAGCCTTCATCGCCAGTTGCCTCACCTACCGGATAGGCGCGTGCACCATCCATGCCGCCAAGGGAAAACTTTTCCGACGGATCCAGATTTTTCGACGCCAGCTGCGCCGTGGCCGATGCATACAAAGACCAGGAATCACTCAGGTGTTGCCATCGCGAAAGATTCAATGCCAGTTTTTGATACGAACCATTGGTGCGGGCACTCACTGCATCGCCGGCCAGAGCCAAAGGCGTCACGATATCCAGACGGCCTGATGATAATCCGACATAAAATGAATTCACGCCACCGCCACCAAAGTCGTCGCGATGATTCCCGTTGAGAAAAACCGTCGCTACTTGCGCATTCGCTTCGCGATTGGAAATCGGAAACATGTCCAGCCGGTCTACCAGGTTTTTATCCTCATACACCAGACCGACATGCAAATTGGTGTCACGCGAGCGAATCAAGGGCATCGAGCCGAACACACTGGCGATGGTTGCCGTGCCGTTTGCACCCAGCACTTCAAACTGTTCGCCCAACTCGTATTCGAGCCTGCTGTAGGCAAGGCCAAGCGTCGCTCTTCCAAACATCATCTGGTAGGACAGCACGCCCGTAATTCAATCCGGAGCCCGAGCTCACCGCACGCAGTGACAAGACGTCACCACGACCGGCCATATTGTTGAAATTGACGGTGGCGCCCAGGCGGTATTCGCCGGTGTAGGGGTTGCCGGCATTGTCGACATCCACTTCGCCGCTGACCAAGCGGCCAGGAACGACATCAACGATCAAATCCGAGCTACCCGGAGTGGCACCGGGCACCAATGTCGAAGACACTTTTACGCCCGGAACATCCGAGAGCAGCAACAATCGGTTTTCGAGAGGTTCGATCAAAATCGGATCACCGCTCTCCAGACCCGCGAGCTGGGCGTTTGCGAGCCCATCGGAAAGACGGGACTTGTTGTGCAACACCATCTGACCCAACTTGCCTTCGCTGACGGTAATCGTCACCACATGATTGCTGATGTCCTGTGCCGGCAGATACGCACGGGCCACGAAATAGCCTTCATTGCGGTAATGGGTCGTAATGCGCGCAGCCATCGCCTGGAGTTCCTGCAACGTCAGTTCCGTTCCTGGCGTAAAGCGTGTAATCGTCAACAATTCGCCAACCGAATAGACCTGCTCGCCGCTAAATCGCAGCTCGTTGACCATCACGCTGGCAGAAGCCGAGTTCACGGCTGACGGCGACGTCGCCTCTTCGATACGAATTTTTGCTTCGGCCTTTTGCGGCACAGGTGGTGGTTCGAGTTGCTGCAACTGGCTACCTGCGCCGGGAATCTGCTGGGCGAACAAGCTCTGACTGAGCGCCAGCATCGCCAGTGGAAGAAGTTTCAATTTTAATTGCATGACGGATTCCTGAAGGGCTAAAGAAGTACTTCAGGGCGACCGCTGCGGATGCGGGCCTCCTCACGAAGATTTCACTTACGTGAATAGATTGCGAAATTCGTGCAGTCCTATCTGTTCGACAACACACATAGGCCGTTCAAGGCACACTCGCGATTCAGGAATCTGTTAGTCCATGCACAGCTTGCAGTGTGGCCGGTCACAGTTTGACGCGCTAGGCAAATAGATCTTTCTGTTTGGATTTTTGTCTGGACTTAAGCTTTCGGCCCACCAGACTTTCGACGGATTTTCTTTCGGCTGCCGTGTTTGTCGAGTACCGCTTTACTAAGTTCGCGGGTTTCCGTTCGTTGCCGCCACAGGGTGTAATTGGCTTTTGCTTCGCGCGCGGCCTGTTCGGGTTCGATGATCGGCATCGGATAATTTTCGCCAAGCGTCACGCCGTGGCGTTTCAATTCGGTCGTATCCATCAGCCATGGCGTGTGGATCATTTCGTTCGGCAATTGGCGTAATTCCGGCAGCCAGTAACGAATAAATTCACCGCGTGGATCCTGATCCTGCGACTGCTTCACCGGATTGTAAATGCGCGGAATATTGATGCCCGTGGTGCCGCTTTGCATTTGTATCTGCGGGTAGTGAATGCCGGGTTCGTAGTCGGTAAACAGTTTTGCCAGATGTTGCGCGAGCATCGGCCAATGCAGCCAGAGTTGATACGAAGCGACCGATACCAGCATCGCGCGCATCCTGAAATTGATCCATCCGGTCGCCTGCAGACGCCGCATGCAGGCATCGACAAATGGCAGTCCGGTTTCGCCGCTGGCCCAGGCTTTGAAATAATCCGGGTTGAATTGATTTTCGCGCATGCCGTCAAAGCCGCGGTTCATGTTATGAAATTCCAACTCCGGGCTCGGATTCGAATTTCTGGATGAAATGGCAATGCCAATGCAATCTCGCTTCGAATGCGGTGAAGGCACGATATCGATCGCTATTCTTTGCACGTTCGCGTTCGTACACGGTGCGCTGCAAGACTTCGCGAATCGATATCGCACCGACCGACAATGGCACTGACAATCGGAGCACGCCTGCGGTGCGGTATTGGGGCTGCTCATTTGGTAGTGATACGACAAGCCGCGTTCGGCGAAAAAACTGTCGAGATATTTCAGTGCCAATTTTCTGCCACCACGCTGGCGATGCGGGTAAGCATCTTCATGGATGGCCAGCTCTTGCGCAGTCGGGATGTGCTCACTCGCGATGTTTTGAACAGCCTCGATCATTACCGGCATCGCTTGCACCGGCTGGTTCATATGCGCTTCCCAATGCTTTACCCAACCGCCGCGCTGTTTAAGCCTGCGCACGACTCCGAATTGCGGAACTTCCGTCCATTCGATGCCATTGGCTTTCGCCCAATGACCCACCCGCTTATCGCGTTCAAAGGTAAAAGCATTACCGGTTTCTTCATGCGACCAAAGGGCTTGAATGGAGTGCTCGCGCCGCAGGCTTTCCAGCACGCTGACAGCATCTCCCTTGCGAATGATCAAGGGCAAACCGAGTTGATGCAAAGCATCGCGTAATTCAAGCAAGGACTCGCGCACGACTTCCCAATGGCGCCCGCTGGCATCGGCTCCTTTCCAGTATTCCGGCTCGACGATATACAGCGGCAACAACGGACCCCGCAGTGCCGCTTCACGCAGCGGCACATGGTCATGAATGCGCAGATCGCGTTTGAACCAGACGATTTGGGGCTTGGACATACGTCGAATAATCCAATATGCCGGGTGGCGTGTTCGTGAATTTTTGATCGAATTAAGCTTGCCGTATCAGTAAGCGCGGCCTTTCGCGACAAATACTTTCGGCACTGTTTCGCAATCTTTCACTTGCGTATAAAGACCAGCATCAAGATGGCACCTCAGAAGCCGGTATTTGCGAAAAGGAAAATCATGGCGCGCGCGGTAATCGAGATGACAGGCGTCAGCAAAGCCTACGGCCATCGAAACGTTCTGGATCAACTGAACCTCACGGTACCCGAACACAGCCTGTTTGCTTTTCTCGGCAACAACGGACACGGGAAATCCACCACGATCAGACTGATTACCGGCCTGCTGAAAGCTGACCAGGGTGATATCCGGGTGTTGGGCTTCGATATCAAAAAGCAGCGACATGAAGTATTGAAAAGAATCGGATGCCTGATCGACTACCCCAGCCTGTATCCCAATCTTTTTGCGGCCGAATTTCTTTCCATCGGCTGCACGATCAAAGGACTGCCGAAGCAGGAAATAGACCGAGTGCTCGAACTCGTCAGCCTGCGCGACACCGGCAAAACATTGATAGCCCATTATTCGCTGGGCATGAAGCAGCGATTGGCACTTGCACATGCCCTGCTTGGCAAACCGGAACTGTTGATTCTTGACGAGCCTACAAACGGCCTGGATCCGGAAGGCATCAACGATATCCGTCGCTTGCTGATGCACCTGCCAGCATCGGCAAACTGCAGCATCTTTTTTTCCAGCCACCAACTCGACGAAGTCGAAAAAACCGCGAGCCATCTTGCATTGCTACGCGATGGTCGCATCCGGTTTCAGGCAGCCATTGGCGATCTGGCATCGCAGCTTGAGGGTTTTTTATGCCTGGATGTTGGCGATGCCAAGCGTGCATATTCACTATTGGCAAACCTGGGCTATCGCCCCGAAATCACCGGCGCCAATACGCTTCGTCTGGCGGGCATTTCACGACAGAATGCGGGGCTGATACATGCAGGCATCATAAACGCCGGTCTGGACTTGTTTGAATCGACCTATCAGAAACCATCGCTGGAACAGTGGTTCCTGCAATCCACCGACATCGCGACGAATGACCATGCTAAGTAAATTATTCCGGGTCGAGTTCCTTAAAATTCGTCGTTCGCTTGCCTTGCTGATGGTGCTGGTCTGTCCATTGATGGTCGTCGTGCTGGTATTCGGTGTTGGTCTCAAACAAACGGGCATGGCCGACTTCCATGAAAAAACCTGGTTTGCGGTATGGCAAACCTGTACTGCGCTTTGGTGCTATTTCATGTTGCCTTTGTATATTGCATTGATCACCGGCTTGTTGAACGGCAATGAACACAAGAACCAAACCTGGCGCCTGATGCTGGCATTGCCGATCTCTGTGCGACAGCTCTATTTCGTGAAAGCCATAATGGCCTGGGCATTCGTGGTGGCGGCCAACCTCTTGCTGGCGATTTATATTTTTCTGGTCGCCTCCGTGTTGGGGCTGTTGGGTTATTCCCTGCAAGGCGCGTTCGAATATCCCGTATGGCAAGCCATCCTTGCCATGTCACTTACCTGTTTTCCGATACTCGTCATTCAGCATGCCATCAGTTGGCGCTTTTCGAATATCGTATTTCCGCTGGCGACCGGCGTGATCGCCACCATGGGCATTGTGCAACTGGGTAGTTCGCAATATTGGGTCTACTACCCCTGGAGTTACACGCTGATGGCCGTCAACGGTAGCGCGCCAGACATGCAGCAAAAAGCCCTGCTCTTGGCAACGGGACTGGGGGCGATATTGTTTGCTCTCACGTGCTATTGGCTCGGCAAAAGGGAGGTTTCATAAGCCTTCTGCATCGCTACCATTTCGAATAGTGGATTCGGACTTGAGAGCTTGAAGTGTCATTGATTCTGTCCTTAATTTCGCTAATCCCGCACGCTTGTTGCCACTTGTTCTTCAGATTGCCTGAACTGGGTGTCCGCGATTGTTTTGTCTTTGCGTTAAAACACAAAGCAAGGGGAGATTCAAACACGCAGGATATTTCCAAGCTCCGCCAGTGACGCTTGCACAGGGAAACTGCTCAATGCGGAGACTCTGGTGCCAAGCGCTGCTTTCCCATGCGACTACCCAACCATTTATTTATCGATCAACTGGAGTAATGCATGTCGAAATACCTGATGGCGGCAAATGGCAACGATGGTTCTTTCTGGGCCTTGAATGCGGCCAATCAGGCGCTGAGATATCTCGGCAATGCCTCGGTCCAGACCGAGGCATCGCAAGCATTGACATATATTGCAGTTGGCAACGTCAATAGCATTTATGGACTCAGTGCTGCAGGCGATGTCTATCAACTCGTCAACACACCTTATCAACCGGCACCATGGACACCCATGTGGCATGTCAGCACCAGCGCCGATGGCAGCGCATGGGGTGTTGATGGCCACGGCAATATTTTTCAGTGGTCGAATGGGCAATGGCAGCAACAACCGAACGGCGGCGCGACGGCATTGTTCGTTGCGGTGGGTGATGGCGGCAATGTCTGGACGATCGATAACACCAGCGGTTGGTGGGGCGGCCCGGGCGTACCTTACAAATGGAATGGCAGCGCGTTCGCACCCGTGACCGATGCGCCCAATGCGCAGTGGATTTCCGTCGCCCCCGATGGCACGGTCTGGATACAGTCGAACGATAATCGCACCCTGTATTTCGATGGCAGCGGATGGAGAGTTGCTGCCGTGAATACGCCGCAGCTTTTCGGTATCGTCGCGGGAAATTCGGGACTTGTTTATGGTTGGGATTTCGGCAGCCTGTGGATGCTGGGTGGCGGTATCTGGCAGCCCTTCGAAGGAGTCAACCAATGCGCCTCTGCCGGCGTGGCGGCAGACGGCACGGTACTGGCCGATGGTCAGCCAGTAAGTCGACTAGCCGGCTTCAATGCCTGGCAATCGCTCACGTTTCCGAATCGCACCCTGGATATCATCGCGATCAATGCCCACAAAATGTTCGCACTCGATGTGCAAACCGGCAGTTATCTTCAATGGGGCGGCAGCACCTGGCAAAAGATTGCCGGCAGTAATTTTGCCTCCATCTCCGCAGGCGTTGATGGATCACTGTGGGGAGTCGACAAGGCACAAGGCATCTGGAGCTTTGATGGCAATGCCTGGCAGTCGATTGCGGGCACAATGCAGAAGGTCTCGGTCGGCTCGTCGCAATACATCGCCGGTCTGGACCCTAGCGGTAAGCTTTTCTTCTTCAATGGCGGCGGCTGGCAAGCTGTTGCTTCACCGACAACAGGAGCGATGCTCGACGTGGCAATAGGCAGTGATGCCTCGATGTTCGCGATCGACAGCAACCACCACCTGTGGTCACGAATTGCCCCCGGCGATTGGAGTTCGGCCGGCGACAGCCTGGAGCTGCAGCAAATCGATGCCGCCGATCGCTATCACGTGTGCGGCGTTACCAAGGCGGATAGCTCTGGCGACAATGCCGTATGGCTCGGTGCCGGCGTTGCCGTTGGCGCGGATCATCATCTACATCATTATTTCAAATCGCCCCTTTGGGAAGCGCGGCAGAAGGCGAAGGCTGTTTGAAGTCATATTAAAACGCAGTTTTACCTATGGGTTAACCTGCTTTTTCAGGCTCGAATAGTCGGCGCGGTTAAGTCTCTGAATCTCAAATTCTGGGGGTCCGGAATTGACAAAACTTGGTGGATACCGCTGTGCGGTATCCACCCTGTCTCAACAGGATTTTTGAATGCGGATTATGGCGTTCGAGAGTACCTTATGTCTTTGATCAGCCTTAATGCCATTCAATGAACCCGTCCTATTCATCCCGCGAACCATTGAAGTATCTCGCCGGTTACCCGGAACACCTGCAGGCGAAGGTGCACGAGTTGATCGAGCAAGGTCGTTTGGGCACGATGCTGGCCGACAAGTACGGCGAGACCCACGCCGTGCGCAGCGACGGTCTGTTGCGCGAATACGTTATGTCGCTCAAAGACCGGCATTTACGAAAATCCGTACCGCTGGGAAAAGTGATTTACGACAGCAAGCTGCAGGTGATGAAGCACGCGCTCGGCACCCACACGGCCATCTCGCGAATACAGGGCAGCAAACTCAAAGCCAGCCGCGAGATTCGCATCGCCACCGTGTTCCGCGATGCCCCCGCCGAGTTCCTGAAGATGATCGTGGTCCATGAACTCGCGCACTTGAAGGAAGCCGAGCACAACAAAGCGTTCTACCAGCTGTGCACGCATATGGAGCCTGGCTATCACCAGTTGGAGTTCGATTTGCGGCTCTATTTGACTCATCGTGATTTCGCAATCGGAGCAGATTCATGAAGAAATTCTTCCTGTTGTTGCTTATTCTTCTCACTGCCTTGGGTTCGCCAGCGCATGCCGGCGAACATGACCGATTCGAGCGTATTTCACCCGAGCAAGCCGGCTATTCGAGAGAAAAACTCGATGCGTTGAAAGACTATCTTGAAATATCAGGCTCCGATTCCTTGCTGCTTGTTCACGATGGAAAAATATTTTTCGAATGGGGCGATATTCACAAGAAAATCCTGGTGCATTCCATGCGCAAGGCACTGCTGAATTCCCTCTACGGGATTTACCAGAAGCGCGGCGCCATCAATCTGCAAAAGACCATGGCCCAACTTGAGGTCGACGATATTCCGCCATCACTTACCGATCAGGAAAAATCGGCAAAATTGATCGACGTATTGAAGTCGCGCTCCGGTGTTTATCACCCTGCTGCTGCAGAATCCGAAGGCATGGCAATGCAGCGCCCGGCACGTGGAAGCCACGCTCCGGGCGAGTTTTTTTACTACAACAACTGGGACTTCAATGTCGCCGGTTATATTTTCGAACAGCGCAGCGGCAAACGGATTTACGATGCTTTTTACAAGGAAATCGCCAAGCCGATCGGCATGATGGATTACCACAACAAGATTGTTCCCTGGACGACAGCAGAAGGTACCGACGCGGCCGATGCTGATGGCTACTACTTGTCTTGAACCTGAAAAGTCGAGCTTCCCGGCCTACCACTTCCGAATGTCGGCACACGATCTGGCTTTGTATGGCCAGCTCTACTTGAACCATGGCCGCTGGAAAAACAGACAAATTATTCCGGCGCAATGGATAGATTCAAGCACACAACCCTATTCCATCGTCGAGCCGGAATATGGCCTGGCCTACGGCATGCTGTGGGACGTTCTGGTTCCCGAAGCAGGCGAACAACGACCTTCGTTTTATCACACGGGCGTCGGCGTCCATATGCTCGGGGTTTATCCAAAATACAAACTGGTCATGGTGCATCGCGTCGATACCGAAAAAGAGTATCGCTTCAACGATGGCGATCTATACAAGATCATCCGGATTATCCACGGCGCGAGATTGGGCAAAAAGAAGTGATTCATGGTCAACATGATCGACGCGCATCGTTTTGATCGGATGATCAATGGTGATCAACGGACACCCACCAAACCCATAACGTCTGACATGAGATTCAGATTTTCCCTACATTCCTGCTTATAGCTGCTTGCCATAATGCGTCATGGCTTCCGCTCGCTCCCTCTTTGTTTCTGATCACGTCTCCGGCAACTATCACTGCGTGTCACGCTGTGTTCGGCGCGCTTGGTTATGCGGCATAGACCCTTACTCTTCCATTGATTACAGCCATCGCAAAGCGTGGATCGAACAACGGCTGCAGGAAGTCGCCGTCTGCTTTTCCATCGGCATCTACGGTTATGCCGTCATGAGCAACCATCTGCATATTGTTGTGCATGTCGATGTGGATGCTGCGCAGCGTTGGTCCAATGATGAAGTCGCACAACGTTGGTGCCAGCTGTTTCCGTGCCGTGATCAGGACAACGAGAGCCGTATACAGAAGTTACTCAAAAATGAATCACGCCTGGCTTTACTGCGACAACGCCTATGTTCCCTGTCCTGGTTGATGCGCTGCATTAACGAGCCCATTGCTCGTGCCGCCAATGACGAAGATTCGTGTACGGGTCGGTTTTGGGAAGGTCGCTTCAAATGCCAGGTACTGGCGGATGAACGTGCGGTACTGGCCGCCATGGCCTATGTGGATCTCAATCCGATCCGTGCCGGTATGACGGTACGTTTGGATCACAGCCATCACACCAGCATTCAACAACGGGTAATGAACTGTCGCAATGATGAAGCAAAAGCCCGGCAACGATTAAAACCACTCATTGGATTGGCGCCCGCGTTGTCATTGAAACAAGGCCAATACATCGAGCTGGTGCAATGGACAGGCCAACAAGTCCGGCCCGACAAGAAAGGCGCTATTCCAAAACATGCACCAGCGGCACTGAACAAAACCGGTTGCAGTGCCACGCATTGGCCTACTCAGGTGAGAGCCGTGGGTTCTGGCTATTGGCGAATGATTGGCAGCACCGAACAACTCATCGAAAAAGCCGAAGCCATCGGACAACGCTGGCTCAAAGGCATCGGCGTCACGAGGCAGATTCAGAAAGCCTGAGGCGACCGAGACCCTGTTTCCCGGAGACGGAAGAATGAAGTGTGGGCGATAGAAAAAATATTGATAAATACAACTGAGAAAAACTCAGGCTTGGCACTTATTCAGTTCGATTCAGCCACGCAGTCACAATTCATGGGTGTCCAGTATTGCTTCGAGGATTGCTTCCAAAATAGCAAAAACGCTGCAGGATTTCACCACGCCCATTTGCACAGCACCCCCTGGCCTTACGTCAACGACAAACCCGCAAACTCTGCCGTCACCTGTTTCCACATATCCCATGGCCAACCCCAGGTGAAGAAATCCAGTGCCAAGGGAATACCGCCGATCACAAATGCCGCAAGAACGATTGGAAATACTTTTCTTCCCGAAGCCGCCTTGCGCTCGGCAATGATCAGAACGACAAGAATGGCCCAGACCAAGCCAAAGGTAATCAACTGGTAATTGAATTCGTCATTTTGCATCAGGCGGTGGGAAATCCGATGCATTACCGGGTCGATAAAGCTAAGTCCTGTACACACCATATATCGCGCATGCACGGCGGGCTTGTGTCGATTTAAAAACCCCAGCACGTAGCACATCAGGAAGATGGCCACCAACACCACCCTGATATAAAAAAAATAGGCACCCACCCCCAGCGTAGACGCCGTGAGTCCCTGCAGGGAAGCATGCGACAAGCCGACAAAGGTGATCATTACAAACAGCATCAACAAAGGCGACAACTTCCCGATGAGTCGATGCAGATTCATTTTTCCATGGCGAATGGCCAATGGCTGTGCAATCAACATCGCCATCCACAAGGTACCGGTGATCGCATGAAAATGGATCCATCCGCTCAATTCCATTTTGGGAACTGCCAAATACCCCGGCCAGAATGCAACCATTGCCAGCATGAACAACAGAATATAGGCCGGTGGCGCCCAACGCATGATTGACGAATAGTCTTTCATTCTGGAATCTCCGTGCTCAATCGGGACGATTTCGGCCAACATAAAGCCTGCGGTCCCAATAGGCAACCTCCGACAACCCTGGCCCGACACCGGCAGCATGACCCTCTGATTGAAGCCTCAGGCAGGGTTCGATTTGTACAGGCACTGCTGCCAGGCTACCCATCTAAATCTTTATTCAAATTCCTTGCAGGGAAATCCTTAAGCTGGCGTCAGGCGTTATGGGTTTGATGGGTGTCCACAATTGTTGTTATGGGTTTGATGGGTGTCCACAATTGTTCCATTGTTCGCGAAACACTCCCGTACCGCACCGCACAAATAAAAAGACCACCCCTTTCAGGGTGGTCTTTTTATTGAACTGGCGGAGAAAGAGGGATTCGAACCCTCGATGGGAGTTAAAGCCCATACTCCCTTAGCAGGGGAGCCCCTTCGGCCACTCGGGCATCTCTCCGGGTTTGTTGATTTAGACGGTCAAGCCTCTATCAAGTTGCGTAGTTTAGCGGATTGCACCCTCTTCGGTAAACCTTAAGTTTCCTCGGGTTTGTCCGCTGCTTCCTTGGCGCCGGCTTTATCGACGCGCTGGAATATCTCTTCGCGGTGTACTGCCACGTCTTTGGGTGCGGTAATTCCGATCCGCACTTGATTACCTTTGACGCCCAGCACCGTTACGGTGACTGAATCACCAATCATCAGGGTTTCTCCCACCCTGCGAGTCAAAATTAGCATGCATCTCCCTCCCGATACGTCCGTATACCGGTCCGCGCCTTGTTGCCACGCGGTTCCCGCTTGTTCAGCTTGAACCGATGTTAGTGCGGGTTTGGCCGAGTTGCAATGAAAAGGCCCGAAAACATCGGTTTTCGGGCCCATTTGGTTGAATTTATGGGGATTTTTCAAGATTAGGGCATCGTCTTCCCCGCGCAGGCGGGGATCCAGCGCCGTCGCTTTGATGCATGAAAGTCACTGGATCCCCGACGAGAGCGTTCGGGGATGACGGTTATCTATTCATTTTAGAAAAGGATCGTCTTCCCCGCCCCCGACAAAACATTCGGGGGCAGGCTGCGGCGGGGATCCAGCGCCATTGCTTTGATGTATGAAGTCACTGGGTCCCAGACAAGAGCATTCGGGGATGACGGTTCGTTTGATTAGTTCAGGCGTGAGGAAACCCAGTCTTTGACGCCGTTCAGGGCGGCCGTCAGGGCCGGGCCGTCGTTGCCGGCGCCCTGGGCTGCATCGGGGCGACCGCCGCCTTTGCCGCCGACCTGGCTGGCCACGTGGGTCAGCAATTCGCCGGCTTTGATTTTGCCCAGTGCGCTGCCCTGCACGGTCGCGATCAAGGCAGCTTTGCCGTTTTCGGCCGAGGCCAGCACGATGACCGAATCGCCGAGTTTGTTTTTCAGGGCATCGACGGCTTCACGCAGACCGGTGGTGTCCAGGCCTTCGAGGCGAGCGGCGAGAATTTTCACGCCGTTGATCTCGATGGCGCTGCTGACCAGGTCCAGCGCGGCACCGGAGGCGGCTTTTGCCTTGATGGTTTTCAGTTCGCGTTCGAGTTTTTTCTGGTGGTCGAGCAAGGCTTTGAGTTTGTCGATGACATCGTTGCCTTTGGCACCGAGCAGTTCGGCGGCTTCGTCGAGTTGTTTTTCCTGTTCGGCGAAATATTGCAACGCGCCATCGGCGGTGACCGCTTCGATACGACGCACGCCGGCCGCGATGCCGCCTTCGGAAAGAATCTTGAAGACGCCGATGTCGCCAGTGTGGTGCACGTGGGTGCCGCCGCAAAGTTCGGTCGAGAAATCGCCCATCTTCAGCACGCGGACGCGCTCGCCGTATTTTTCGCCGAACAAGGCCATGGCGCCGAATTCAATGGCTTCATCCATGCCCATGTGGTGCACTTCGGCTTCCGGGTTGCGGCGAATTTCTTCGTTGACCATTTTTTCGACGCGCGACAATTCTTCCGGCGTGACGGCCTGGAAATGCGAGAAGTCGAAACGCAATTTGTCCGGCGCGACCAGCGAGCCTTTCTGCGTGACGTGGGTGCCGAGCACGCTGCGCAAGGCGGCGTGCAGCAAATGGGTGGCCGAGTGGTTCAGCACGATGGCCTGGCGGCGTTCGGCATTCACGCGGGCGGACACCTTGTCGCCGATTTTCAGCGCGCCTTTCGTCAGCTTGCCGACGTGGCCGTGGAAGATCGCGGAAATCTTGATGGTGTCGTTGACATCGAAATGATCGGAACCGACGTCGAGCAAGACACCGCTGTCGCCGCTTTGACCGCCGGACTCGGCGTAGAACGGTGTGCGATTCAGAATCACGATGGCATCGTCACCGTTTTCGATCGATTGAACCGGCTTGCCGTCTTTCACAAGCGCGACGACTTTGCAGTCATCTTTTTCCAGGCTTTCGTAACCGAGGAATTCGGTGGCGTGCAAAGACGCCACGAGTTCTGCCGGCAAACCGGTTTGGCCAGCGAACTTGCCGGCCGAACGTGCGCGGGTGCGCTGCTCTTCCATCAGGGTTTCGTAGGTTTCGTTGGCGTTGTCGGCCAGCCTACTTCCTTCTCTTTCCCGTAAAATGTCGATAATTAGATCAGGCGGGCAGCCGTAGGTGTCGTGCATCTGGAACAGTTGCTCGCCATCGAGTATTCCACCGTTTGCTTGCAGTGTTGAGTTCAAACGCATCATGCCGGCATCAAGCGTCGATGAAAATGCAGCTTCTTCGGCTTTCAGGGCTTGCTCAATCAGCGCCTGTTTCGATTTCAATTCCGGATAGGCATCGCCCATCATGTCGACCAGCGGCTGCACCATGCGCCAGAACAGACCATCGGCGGACAATGATCCCAGCTTCCAGATATTGCGAACGGCGCGGCGGATGATCCGGCGCAGCACATAACCGCGGCCTTCGTTTGAAGGCAGAATGCCGTCGACGATCAGGAAGGAACAGGCGCGAATATGATCGGAGATCACTCGCAGCGATTTGTTTTCCAGATCGGTGGTGTCAGTGAGTTTGGCCGCGGCCTTGATCAGGTGCTGGAACAAATCGATTTCGTAATTGGAATGCACGTGTTGCAGAACTGCGGCGACGCGTTCCAGACCCATGCCGGTATCGACGCAAGGCGCAGGCAACGGCAGCAGCGTGCCGTCGGGTTGACGGTCGAACTGCATGAACACGTTGTTCCAAATTTCGATGAAGCGATCACCGTCTTCATCCGGCGAACCCGGAGGGCCGCCCGGAATATGCGCGCCATGATCGTAGAAAATTTCGGTGCAAGGACCGCAAGGACCGGTATCGGCCATTTGCCAGAAGTTATCGCTCGCAAACGGTGCGCCCTTGTTGTCGCCGATGCGGATGATGCGCTCCGGCGGCAGACCGACGACTTTGTTCCAGATTTCGAAAGCTTCGTCGTCGGTGTGATAAATCGTGACCAGTAATTTTTCAGCCGGTAGTTTCCAGACGCCGGTCAGTAATTCCCAGGCATAGACAATCGCATCGTGCTTGAAATAATCGCCGAAACTGAAATTACCGAGCATTTCAAAAAAGGTGTGGTGACGCGCGGTGTAACCGACTTGATCCAGATCGTTATGCTTGCCGCCGGCACGCACGCAACGCTGCGAAGACACCGCGCGCTTGTAGCTGCGTTTATCCGCACCCAGAAAAACGTCCTTGAATTGCACCATGCCGGCATTGGTGAACAGCAAGGTCGGATCGTTGCCCGGAACCAAGGGGCTCGATGCAACAATCGTGTGGCCTTTGGATTCGAAGAATTTCAGAAACGACTGGCGGATGTCGGAGGTGGAAACGGGTGCGGGCTGGGTCATGGGTTTATCAACTAGTTTGTATGTTTAGGTATTTGTTTTCGAAACTTTTGTTTTGTCATCCTCGCGTATGCGGGGATCCAGCGCCTTTAAGTCACTGGGTTCCAGCCTGCGCGGGAATGACGGTTGTATTTGTTTTTTACATTTTGATGTTTCACTTTAGAGCAAGTTGCGCGATATAGCCCGAGCGGGTTTCACCGACGGCTTTCGCTGCATCATCAAGGCGTTTCAAAACACGGCGTGGCAAGGTGATGTTGACGCGCTCGATGTGGTCATCAAGCAAAGCCGGATCAATGCTGATCACGGCCCAAATCCATTTCGCGTATTTCGGATCTTTTTGCAGCTCGGATAATTCCGATGGTTGCGGGATATTCAAACCGCGATCCATCTGGGTATCAATCCAGGCGGCTGCCGCTATTTCTGCATTGGAAATAGCTTCTTCCAGAGTATCGCCGGCAGAAAAACAGCCCGGCATGTCGGGCACGACAACGCCGAACGCGGTTTTATTGTTGCCAGGTTCTATAACGATGGGATAACGCACTTTTATTCCTTGATGCCAGCCTGCTTTCTAATAGCGGCGACAAGACCAATGCCAAGTTCTTTTTTGGGGTGCGGAATAACGACGATTCCCGTTCGCTCTGGATGAGTGAACACATGGTGTGAACCGCGAATGCGATTCAGAACCCAACCCTGCTTTTTGATTTCTTGAATTAGCTTGTCGCTTCTCATGTGTATGATACACACTGAGAAAATGGATTCAAGGTTTTCGGTATTTTTTGACCTATTCAAGCTCGTGAACGTCGGGCCCGAGGGCCCTCCTACGAGAGCGCGCTTTATTCGTCGAGAACGTGATTACTCAACTTGGTCGCGGCAAAAGCGGTCTTCTGGTCGAAACCACGGCGCAACAGGAAGTCGGTGGCTTTGCGGCGGACGGCCTGGTCGGCGAGGTCTTTGTTGCCGTATTTGCGGGAAACCAGGTCGAGGGCGGTGGCGGCCCAATCGGTTTCGATGATTTCCATCGCGTTGTCGATATCGTCACGGCTAAGGCCGTGGGTGCCAAGTTCGGCACGGATGCGGGTGGGGCCATAACCAGCCGAAACTCGGGAGCGCGCGAGCACTTCGGCAAAGCGCGCATCGTTTTGAAAATCTTGCTTGTTTAACTTGTCCAGAGCGGTATCGGCGTCTTCACGCTCGATACCCTTGGCTTTCAGCTTGCGGCCAAGTTCCTTGCGGGAGTGCTCCCGCCTGACCAGCAAGGCGAGGGCTCGCTGGTAGGCGGAAGGTTCTTCTCGCTGTTTTGCCATAAGAACTACTTAAGCTTCTGTTGCTTCTTCGCTATCTTTTTTCGGCACGATCTTCGGTGCCAGTTTTTCCCGAATCTTGGCTTCGAGTTCGACTGCCATTTTCGGATTGTCTTTCAGGTACTGACGGGCATTTTCCTTGCCTTGGCCAATACGTTCACCGAGGGCCGAGTACCAGGCGCCGGCTTTTTCTACGCACTTGGCATCAACGCCGAGGTCGATGATTTCGCCTTCGCGGGAAATACCTTCGCCGTACAAAATTTCGGTAACGATTTGTTTGAACGGAGGCGCCATCTTGTTCTTGACGACCTTGATCTTGGTTTCGTTACCAATGATTTCATCACCCTTCTTGACCGAACCGATGCGGCGTATATCCAGACGAACCGAAGCGTAGAATTTCAGTGCATTACCACCGGTGGTGGTTTCGGGATTTTGGCCCGGCATCATCATGCCGATCTTCATGCGCAATTGGTTGATGAAAATCACCATGCAGTTGCTGCGCTTGATATTACCGGCGAGCTTACGCAGCGCCTGACTCATCAAACGTGCTTGCAGACCGACTTGCAGTTCACCCATTTCGCCTTCGATTTCAGCGCGCGGTGTCAGAGCAGCAACGGAGTCGACGACCACGATATCCACGGCATTCGAACGCACCAGCATGTCGACGATTTCCAGCGCTTGTTCGCCGGTGTCGGGCTGCGAAACCAGCAAGTCATCGACTTTTACGCCGAGCTTGGAAGCATAGTTGGGATCGAGCGCATGTTCGGCATCGACGAAAGCAGCGGTGCCGCCGGCTTTCTGGCATTGCGCGATGACTTGCAGGGTCAGCGTGGTTTTACCGGAAGACTCAGGGCCGTAGATTTCGATCACGCGACCTTTTGGCAAACCGCCTATGCCCAGCGCCATGTCGAGCATCAGGGAGCCGGTGCTGATCACGTCGGCGGCTTCAATGGCTTTGTCGCCCATGATCATGACGGTGCCTTTGCCGAATTGTTTTTCAATTTGGCTGAGGGCGGCGGTCAGTGCGCGTTTCTTGTTTTCATCGATTGCCATGACGGTATTCCTTGGATGTTTAGTATTTGGTGAAAAGAAGCTTATCGGGCACTTGTCGCATAGGCTGAGACAGCGTCGAAATTAATTTGCCAGACTTGAAAATAATTGGATTCAGTACATTTCCCGACAGCTTGTAGGGCTTTTCCGCACTCGCTTGTAGGGAAACATAACGTGCACTATTCATCGTGAGGACCGGATCAGGCCGCAATACAGGCCTTCAATGGCGAAATCCTGATCCGGACGTACTTCAATCGGGGCGAAATCGGGATTGCGAGGCAATAAGCGGATGCCGTTCTTGCCAATCTTCAAACGCTTGATGGTGATTTCGTCATCGATGCGGGCCACGACAATTTGATCGGACTTCGCTTCATTGGTGCGGTGAATGCCGACGAGGTCGCCATCAAAAATACCATCGTCGCGCATCGAGTCGCCCTGCACTCTCAACAGATAATCCGGGGACGGATAAAAGAACACGCGATCGAGCAAGACATAATCTTCGCCGGTGATATCGGCGCCAATCGGCAAACCGGCGGCGACACGACCGAGCACCGGCAGACGCAGGGCATCGGCTGATTCATTCCTGGTAGTAACCGGAATTTCGACATCTTCGGAAGATTCGACGGGTTCCGGGTGACATAGGCGGATACTACGAGCCTGACCCGGCAAGCGACGGATGTAACCGGCCTGCTCCAGAATATCGAGATGGTATTGGGCGGCGCGGACGCCACGGAAGCCGAAAGCATTGGCAATTTCAGTCTGGGACGGAGAACCGCCGTCCTGCTCGATGCGTTCGGCAATGAAGTTGAGAATGGCTTGCTGGTTTTCGGTGATTTCCATTAGTAGTAATACTACTAACAAAAATCGGACTGTCAAGAATTTATTGCCGCACCTCTAATTTTCAGAAAAATATCAATAAAAATCAAAAAGTTAGGTAAAGTTCAAAACTTTCAAACCCGACTCAGTGGCAAGCTAGCCGTGTTCGTTTGTTCTCGAGTTGGACGATCGCCTGCACGCCGGCGCTTTCCCCAACATGCCGGGCAGCGACTTTCGCTTCCAGGCTTGCGATTTGTTTCAGCAGAGCTGCGCATTGCGACGATTGTCGTCCGGAATCGCCAAGTCCGGAATGATTTCCGACATCACGCAAATGGCTGCTGTCATCATTGATGATCGTGCCGATACCCAGATCGTCGGAAATACTCGCCCCTACCGCATTACTCAATCGCACGCCGAACACTTCGTCCGGCTCGGTGATTCTGTCGCTCATTATCTTGACGACGAAGCTTGCACTGCTTTGTCCGGCGGCAATCGTCCTGCCTGTCTGTTGCCATGACGCATAGTCTTTGCCTGCCAGCGCAATATTGCCGTTGGAGCTGATATTCGTGGTCGCGATATTAAAGCTGACGCCATTGGCTGGTGCCGGGCTAGATAAACTCACGGTGAAACTTGCCAGCGCAACGCCGGAATTTCCTTCCGTGACGGAGACATCATTGATCGATAGATCGGGCGGCGTTGCGACCTGGATCGTCCAGACACGCGAATGCACCATGTCGGTACCGGCCATGGCGGCTTTCACGAGTGGCGAATTGTCGGTGACACGCAATTCCAGACTGCGGGTATTCGGGCTTGCGCTCAGCTGCTGGAAGTTATAACTGCTGCCAGTAGCACCATTGATCGGAACGCCATCGAGATACCACTGCATCGTCAATGTGTCCGGCGCGGGTCGCAATACGGTGGCGCTGAAATTTACCGTATTTCCCACGTTGTAAGCGACGCTGCTGGCAGCCGATGGCACTTCGGTACCGGGATCGATGAGGTCAATGCCGGTCGCTGGCGTACCCCAGCCGCCTCGATAGAGTTTCAGCACATAGGCTTGCGCGCATATCGAACAGAATTCGGCGCCAAGACTTCGCATGCCGCAAGTGTTGGCGGGCCGATACATGCCGGTATTCTGGTAACGCGCGCCCTGGAATAAACCAATATCGGTACCACTCGTGGTGGGAATGGGCGTTGCCGGTGCAATCCAGCTATTCCACTTGATCAATGCGCGGCTGGTTTGATCGGTGACATTCACTTCGCAGGCGGGGCTGGTGACGTCACTGCAAGCGGGAAAACCGGGATAGGCCGAATTATATTCATCGGCTAGATCATGAAAGGTGTGGCCGTATTCATGGATCACGATCAGACGCGCATTGGTATTGGTCGTGGTCACCGCGATGCTGCCGCCGGAGCCGCCATAGACCGAATCGTTCATGATGACGACCAGTTGATCCCAATTCGGAAACGCACTCGCGGCGGCATAAATTTTCGAACTGTTGATGGTAACCAGACGGTGGATTTGCGATGTGCAGAATTTCCCGTCAAACGCGGTATTCACGAAAATACCGGCACCGGCAGCCTTGGGATCGCTTTGTGCAGCGGTATCGGCACAGCAACTCGATGTCGTGCAGCCGGCCTGGTACGGAGGATGGTCGGCACCAGACTGAGCCGATGCGGTGAACGTGGTCGTCCAGTTCACCATGTTGGCGTATTGCTTGTAAGGCGAATAATTGAACATGGAGACGCGCAGGTTTTCCGCGTCGGTATTGAACAGGGTTTGTTCCGCACTCGTATATCCATCGCCAAACACGAGAATATCAACACGATTGGCAGAGTTGACGAAAGCTTTCGACGGCGGCGGCACTTCAATTTTGGCGAGAGCGAGTTTCGATGCATTGGCCGCCACGTTTTGCACATTCAATTCCGACTGCACGCCCATGTATTCGAGCTTGATGCGGTAGCCGGCTTTTGCCGGAATGCGCAAGGCGAAAGATCGCTCCTGCTGCTCGACTTGATAGGCCTTGATATCGCCGTCAACGCCGTTGGCGGCAAACTCGCCGCGGATGAATCGCGGTACTTCGGCGATATCGAACCAGCCGGCACCGCTGATGAAAAGATGATCGGCATCATGCAGGGTGGACTTCATCCGCGTGGCCGATGTCTGTCGCTCGTCCGAAAAATTCACTTCCCGATAAAACACCGGTTGTGCCTTTCCGGTATCGTCCATCGTCACGACGATGTAGTGCCCGGGCGCAGCAAAAGAAGCCGCGCTGAAAAGCACGGCGAGCAGGACGGCAAACGGTGCGAGAGTATTTTTCATGGCAGCAATCTTACCCCCTGAAAGGCGGTGTTGGGCAATCGAATTTTCAGCTAGGTGAAATCTGTCATCCGGCTTGAGGCCCGCAAGCCCGGGCTGGGTTACTATCCAGACCAATGAAAAAATTACTCGCCCTGCCAAACGTACAACTGCTGCTGGCGCTGGTCGCCTTGGTGTTGTTTTATCCGTTTCTCGAGCGCCTTCAGTCCGGGCGGCTCGCGGTCATTGCCTTTGACTGGGCGATACTTGCGCTGGCGCTACGATCGGCAAGTTCCACCGGGGTTCAAACCCGTTTGGGCTATGCCCTGTTGATCCCGACCATTATCTTGCAGGCATTGGGTGCACTGACCGGCGCAGGCTGGATCTATGTCACCGTCATGTTGTTCCAGGCGGCACTGCATGGCTTCGTGATTGTCTGCCTGTTCCGTTATGTGCTGCATGATGAAGTGATGACACTGGACGAATTGTTTGCCGCCGGTTCCCTGTACGCGATGTTGGCGTTTGTATTCGCCTATTTGTATTCGATTGTCGAATATCTCTGGCCCGGCGCTTTCTACATCAATGCCGGCAATAATCCCGATGGTATTTTCAGCTGGTTCGAGATGCTGTATTTCAGTTTCACCTGTTTGACCAGTGTCGGGTTTGGCGAAATCACGCCTGTCAGCGACCACGCGCGTTCGCTGGTGATGATCCAGCAATTGATCGGCGTGTTGTATCTGGCCATCGTGATTTCACGACTGATTTCCATGCATTCAAGAAGGATGCGTTAGCCAGCAATTTTATTGATAGGTAGAAAAAAAGCCCGGATGCGAATCATCTGGGCTTTTTATTACATGATTTGAAATCTGCGATGTGAAATGCATCAACCGCCGAAAATATTTTTCAGAAGATTCTTTTTCTTTTTCGGCTTGCCATCGTTATTGTCTTCATCATCCTGCTCGTCCATTCCCGACATATCCATTCCGATCGGCGTCATGGTGGTGGATTTCACGCGGACACGAACATTCCATTCCGGATCCCAGGGTGTTTTCGGATTGGCGGGTTTCGGCGGATAGACGAAATGCGTTTCCGGCCCGAATGCCACCATTCGCAACATGCCGCCACTGCCGCCTTCGTTGCGACCTTTGGCTGCCTCGAAAATACCTTTCGGCATCGCACAGCTCGTAACTTGCGGGGCGAGCAATACTTTTTCCTTGATCCATTTATCGACGGTAGTTGGCGGTAAATAATCGATGATGCCGGAACCAGCATCTGCGGTTTCTGCACTACTCCAGATTACGGTGGCATCGCCTTGCTGGCCGAAAGCCTGCATGAAATAACCGCGCGCCTGACTGATCGATTGCCAGTTCCAGGTGATGCCGCTATCAAGATTGCCGGCACTGCGCAAATTGATTTTCGGCATGAAATCCTGATTGTCTTCCAGCTGGAATTTCAGCGACTCGGGAATTCTTTCTCCGGTCATGACATGTTCGCCGACCGTGGACGCATCGCTGGAAACATTCTGGCGATTTTTTTCGTTCGGCCACGTCACGTAACCGGGACCAATCTTCGCAGTGCGATCAGGAATATAGCGGCCTTGCATCGCTCCGCTCGCCTTGATCTTGCCATCTTGCGAGCTCATCTCGATCACGCGCGGCTGTCCCTTGCGGATCGTGCTGCCGCAGCCCCAGTAAATCAGGATACGCACCTTGAAGTCCCGGATTTCCCCCGCCTCGGGTGTGCCCGGCTCGCCCGGTCTTGCCGGCGTTTCCTTGTAAGGCAGCAAGGTCAGGCTCTTGCCGAGTTTCAAACCCGAAGGAATGGATTGTTCCACCGGAACGCCGGGTTTCAGCGTGTTCAATAATGCGATGTCCATGTATTGACCAGGGGCCGCGCCATAACGAGTGGCACCATAGGTGTTGCCGCCGCGCTTGCCGCCGAACATGTTCATCGCCAAGCCCCCCATGCCGCCCATATCCGGCATGCCGGCAAAACTATGGGTAGCCAGATCAATCCAGACCTGGGTTTTCGGGGCTTTGTTTTGCTGGCTGGCAGCAGGCATGACGGCGATGGCGGCGGCCAACGCGGTCAGGTAAATCGGTTTGAAATGTTTTGCAGACATGCGGCACTCCCTGGGAATAAAACCAAAACAACATGTGGAGTAAACGCAGATCGGCTATTTGTCAGGCCAGTGGTTTACTCGGTCAGCTTCAACACACCTTGCAAGGCGCGGGCCACCGTCTGGCGGCGAACTGCCTCGCGATCACCATCGAAATGGAACACTTCGGCATCGGGATAACGCCCGCGTCGTTTCCATGCAATCCAGACCGTGCCTACCGGTTTGTCCTCGGTGCCACCGCTGGGGCCTGCAATACCGGTGACGGCTACCGAAATGCTCGCACCCGAAGTAATCATCGCGCCGGACACCATTTCGATAGCCGTTTCGCGGCTGACGGCACCATGTTGCATCAGCGTTTCCGGCCGCACGCCCAGCAGGGCTTGCTTGGCTTCATAACTGTAAGCCGCCATGCCGGCCTCGAACCAGTCCGAGCAGCCGGGAATATCGGTGATCATTTTGGCAATCCAGCCCCCCGTGCAGCTCTCGGCAGTCACCAGACTGAGGTGGGCGGCTTTCAGCGCACTGCCTACCTGCTCGGCCAGCAAGTGCAGGCTATTGTCGTCGTAAACCATTTTGTCGTGGGTGATGTCGTTCATTCCATTAGAATAGAGGGCCTTGCCGACGAAAGCCATGCTGTCGACGTAAATCATGAGTCAAGCCGATACCAGCCAACACACACCGCTAATGCGCCAATTCTTTGCGGCGAAAGCAGAATATCCGGACATTCTGCTGTTTTTCCGCATGGGCGATTTTTACGAGCTGTTTTATGACGATGCCCGCAAGGCGGCGCGACTGCTCGATATCACATTGACCCAGCGCGGCAATTCCGCCGGACAGCCGATTGCGATGTGCGGTGTTCCCTACCATGCCGCCGAGGGTTATCTGGCGCGATTGGTGGCCTTGGGTGAATCGGTCGCGATCTGCGAGCAAATTGGTGACCCGGCGCTGGCAAAAGGTTTGGTCGAACGCAAAGTGGTTCGCATCGTCACACCGGGAACGGTGACTGATGAAGCGATGTTGCAGGAACGTCGCGATAATTTATTGCTTTCGATTTCTCGCGGAAAGCAAGGCTTCGGATTGGCTTGGGCCGATCTGTCGGCAGGCCGTTTCCTGGTCAATGAAGTCGCCAATGAAGATGCACTTCAAGCTGAACTTGCGAGACTGGATCCGACGGAAATCCTGATTCCGGATGAAGACGGGCTTCCGGCATTTCTGGAAACCATCACCGGTATTCGCCGTCGTGCGCCGTGGCTATTCGATAGCGACACCTGCCGCCGGCAATTGCTGCGTTTTTTCTCGCTGCATGATTTAAGCGGATTCGGTATCGACAACAGGCCATTGGCGATTGGCGCCGCCGGTGCCCTGCTTGCCTATGTTGAAGAAACGCAAAAACAGCGATTGCCGCATCTGTCGAACATCGTGCTGGAATCTTCCGACGACAGCATCGCGATGAATGCCGCAACGCGTCGCCATCTCGAACTGGATTCACGAACAGACGGCAAGATCGAACATACCCTGCTCGGCGTTCTGGATTCCACCGTCACGCCGATGGCAGGACGATTATTGCGTCGCTGGTTGCATCGCCCATTGCAAAATCGCGTCATCGTCAGCGAACGTTTGCATGCGGTAAAAACGCTGATCGAAACCCGCAGTGAGCAAAACCTGCGTGAACAATTCCGTGCACTCGGCGACATCGAACGGATTCTTGCGCGCGTTGCCTTGCGCTCGGCACGGCCGCGTGACTTGAGTACGCTGCGCGATGCCCTGCTTGCATTGCCTGAACTGGCGAAAGCACTGGCTCCGCTCGATTCGCCGCGCTTGAAAGTATTGCTCGATGAATGCGGACAGCATGATGCACAGGCGTCGCTGCTGAAGTCTGCGATCACGCCACAACCGCCAGTCTTGCTGCGCGATGGTGGTGTCATCGCCAATGGCTACGATGCCGAGCTCGATGAATTCCGCGAACTGGCGACCAATGCGGATCAATTTCTGATCGATCTGGAAATCCGCGAAAAAGCCGAGACCGGCATTCCGACCCTGAAAGTCGGCTACAACCGCGTGCATGGTTATTACATCGAAATCAGCAAGGGCCAGTCGGTGAAGGCACCCACGCATTACACACGCCGACAGACATTGACGGGTGCCGAACGTTACATCACCGAAGAATTGAAAAACTTCGAAGACAAAGTGTTGTCTGCAAAAGACCGTTCTCTGACGCGTGAAAAGTTTTTGTATGAAAACCTGCTCGATGCCCTCAACGAAAATCTTGAATCACTCAAGCGATGCGCTGCTGCGCTGAGCGAACTCGATGTGCTGGCGTGTTTCGCGGAACGTGCGCAGGCGCTGGATTGGGCCTGTCCGGAATTGTCCGATGCGCCCGGAATCCACATCGAACGCGGTCGCCATCCGGTCGTCGAAGCGGTGCGCAGCGAACCGTTCGAACCAAACGATTTACAGCTGGACGAAAATCGCCGCATGTTGATCATCACCGGTCCGAACATGGGCGGTAAATCGACGTACATGCGACAAAATGCCTTGATCGTTCTGCTCGCGCATATTGGCAGTTACGTACCTGCCAGCGCAGCGGTCATCGGTCCGATAGATCGCATTCTCACCCGCATCGGTGCCGGTGACGATCTCGCGCGCGGACAATCGACCTTCATGGTCGAAATGTCGGAAACCAGCTACATCCTGCATCATGCGACGAAAAATTCCCTCGTTCTGATGGATGAAATCGGTCGCGGCACATCCACTTACGATGGCTTATCGCTGGCAGAAGCCTGCGCTCAACATCTAGCCGAAAATAATCGTGCCTATACTTTATTCGCCACACATTATTTCGAACTGACGGCGCTCGCCACACAGGACAGCGGCATTGCCAATGTGCATCTCGATGCGATTGAACACGGTGACAAACTGGTGTTCATGCATGCGGTAAAAGACGGCCCGGCCAATCGTAGTTTCGGCCTGCAGGTAGCCGCTCTCGCCGGTTTGCCACGCAGTGTTATTTCACATGCAAAACGCACGCTGGCCGAACTTGAAGCAAGGCCTTCGCATGCCAGCGAAATGTCACCCGTCACGCTTGAACAACCGCAACAGATGGGATTATTCGTGAAACCATCACCAGTTCATGATGCACTGGCAGCAATTGACCCCGATGAACTCACGCCAAAGCAGGCCCTGGAAGCTTTGTATCGGTTGAAATTGCTCAATTGATTTTTTTGCAAGACAAGCTTGTTCCCGATGAACACCGGGACACGGAAGCAGAATACGAGAAAAATCTTAGTTGGAACCTTCCTCAAAACAAGGCAGTTCTCCCTCGGAAACGTACCAGGTAGCACGCGAAGCCCAGTGAATATTCCGGTCCGGTTCTGCGCCGGGGTCTTCGTTCAATCCGCCTGCAGGCACGATATAGAATTTTTGGTTTTTGGTCTGCCAAGGCAATGCCGAACCGCAATCGCTACAAAAAGAGGTGGAGAAGGCACGGACATCCGGCATCCGGAATACCTTTGCTTTTTCCTCACCACGCAACCATGTGAATTGCGCGCTTTCCATCATGATGTTGGCAGCATGTGCCGAGCCGGAATTCTTTCGGCATCGAGAGCAATAACAGTATTGGAAAAACATATAGGGCGGCGTTATTTCATAAGCCACCGAACCGCATAAACACGAACCGCCAACAGCTTGCGTATCCATTTCTTTCTCCCGATTCAGTGCCGAACTGTTATGCATTGAGCCTGCCGAATGAGACTTGGCGAATGATATTTTGCCCGTGATATAGTGAAAATTCATCCAGGGAGAAAGCCATGAGCAATGATTTACTGAATTCCATACTTGGCGCATTGGGGCCAAAAACGGTCGAGCAAGTCGCCAACCAACTGGGCACTGATCCGCAGCAAACGGAGGGCGCGATTCAGGCGGCCCTGCCACTGCTGCTTGGCGCCATGGGAAAAAATGCCAGTCAGCCGGAAGGTGCACAAGCCTTGCATTCCGCACTCGAAAACGACCATGCCAGCCTGGATTTGGGCAGTGTGCTCGGCGCCGTCATGGGTAACAGCCAGGCTGGCGGCGGATTAGGCGATATTCTTGGCGCCGTGATGGGCAACGGCAATTCAAGTTCGGCACCGAGTGCCGGCGAAAGCATTCTTCGCCATGTCTTCGGCGGACAACAGCAGCGTGCGACGCAAGGACTTGGTCAAGCCACCGGACTCGGTGGTCAGGGAGCGAATCAATTGCTCGCCATTCTTGCGCCCATCGTGATGCAGATCCTTGCCCAAAAAACGGCACAAAATAACTGGTCACCGGCACAACTGGGCAACGCACTCGGACAGCAAAAGCATTCGGTTGCCCAACAAGGCGGCTTGGCCGGTAGCCTGATGAATGCGGTGCTTGATAAAGACGGTGACGGCGATGTCGATTTTTCCGACATGCTGAGTCTGGGTGCCGGATTCTTGAAGAAGTAAATTATCTGTTTATACGCAACTGTGGGAGCTGCTTTGGCAGCGATTGGCACTTTCAGAACACTGCAACCTGAAATATTAAATCGCTGCTAAAGCAGCTCCCACATTATTTTCCAAACATGAATCACAGCATATCCAGATCACCCAGCGCATTGATCAGGCGCCGTGCACGTTTGTCGGGCTTGGTCGGCGGCGCCTGATAACCGGCATTTTCCATTTTGCGACGCTCGCGTTCGGCCTCGCGTTTCAGGCGACTCGATTCTGATTCCAGATAAAGTGTTTGCGCGACACTCGCGCTTCCACGTTTTTCGCTTATCGAAAGCACCTCGATTTCATAAAGCTCATTGCTGCGGGTAATTCGCAGTTGATCCCGTATTTTTACCAGGCGCGAAGCTTTCACCGCTTGCCCCGAGATTTCGATCTTGCCGGTTTCTATCGCGTGCTTGGCCAGTGCGCGGGTTTTATAAAAACGAGCCGCCCAAAGCCAAAGATCGATCCGTATTCCTTGAGAAGCTCCGGCTTTGTCGGTTGAATTCTGCGATGCTGAATTTCTGCTGTTCATCATTCAAATCATGGCTCTTTACTATTCGTGATCGCAAGTAATTTTCTGGCCAACTCGACCGAAGCCGGTGCCGCCAGACCGCCGTAATGCTCATCAAGCAAGGAAAGTTCTTCACCCGCTTTTTTGTTCAGATGCTGATCGAGATAATTTTGGACTTGGGCGAGACCATGATCGATCTCTTTCCGCATTCTGGTTTCACAATCGGAGGTTTCAACGCTTGCCGCAGATACCGAATCGATCCGCATGATCGCATTGTCGACTGCCTGGGCACTCATCAATGCATGCCCGGTGTGTCTCATTGGCTGCACATAAACATGTTGCAGGCAAAAAGAGCTGGCTGCAGTTCTCATTTTGGAATCTTCGAGCTTTACGAACTCATCCTCGGTACCGGTTACCTGAACGATACGGGAGCGGGCGCGAAACAACTGGAACAAATCGGACGGTGGCACCGATATTCCGGCTGTGCCGAACGGATCGCTGCCTGAATTCAGAATGGCACCACGAAAGATATCCGGATAATACAGCGCGACGCGCATGGCGGTTCTAGATCCGCCGGAAAACCCCGAAACAAATACGCGTTCAGGATTTATCTGAAATCGCTTCATGATGTTTTCATAGGCATGCAATGCCAATGGAATTCGGCGACCGATCATATTGTGGTCATTGCCCGATTTGCGTGCCGCCACATAGATAATGCCGTGGCGATCGAAAACCTTTCGCCATGCAAATGGGATGGGGGCCTCATCGTAGGGAGCGATAAAAACCATCAGGCCGTAGCCTGCGTCTGGAGCAACTCCCGCAGGCAGGTAAAAATCGAAGCGCTCCTGTTCGATCAAAATGCTTTGTTGCGGAAGCTTCTGTGCATTGTCGCGGTAGTAGGCTTGAATGCGATCCGACGCGATCGGGCTCATTATTCGCCGGATCATTTCGTCGGTTCCCGCCAGCGGCGAATAATTTGCAAAACTTGAAACGCTGGACTCGCCGGGCAATTCGGCAGCGATGCAAGATCCGGACAGGACCATCCAGAAAACGAACACGTGGGAACTTCGACCCAGTGAACGAATCGAGCAAGCGAAATAATTAGCGAGTATTGCTTTCGCCTTAATCATGCCGACATGTTAAACCGGCAATGATTGAGCGCAATGTGCCGATCGCCATCCGCCAAACATAAAAAAGCCACCCGTAGGTGGCTTTTTCGAAAAACATCGCAGGCTGAATTACTTGGCAGCCGACAGGTCTTCTTTGATACGGGCTTTTTTGCCTTCCAGATCGCGCAAGTAGTACAACTTGGCTTGACGCACGTCGCCGCGACGCTTGACCTGAACCGAATCAATGATTTGGCTATGGGTTTGGAACACGCGTTCTACGCCGAAACCGTGCGAAATCTTGCGCACCGTGAAAGCGGAATTGATACCGGCATTCTTGATGGCGATAACGACGCCTTCATAGGCCTGGACGCGTTCGCGGTTGCCTTCCTTAACTTTCACGTTAACGATGATGGTGTCGCCTGGGCCGAATTTCGGCAGCTCGCGCTGCATTTGCTCGGTTTCAAATTGTTGGAGAAGCTTGTTCATGGTTGCACCAAACTAAGTAGTTTTAGGTAAGAATTCGTAAGCACTTGGCGTCAGTACAGCCGTAGTGAGTCGCACATTATAAAGGTCAAAGCGCCTGATTGGCTAGGGCTTTTTCACTTTTTTCAGGTGCTCGGCCTGAAATTCGGCCAATAAGGCCGCATCGGCCTTGTTCAGTGGGCGGCCAGCCAGTAGTTCCGGCCTTCTCAGCCAGGTCCGACCCAAGACTTTGCTGCCGGCGCCACTTGGCAATCGCGGCATGATCGCCGGATAAAAGCACCGGCGGCACGCCCTCGGTACCCCAGGCTTCGGAACGAGTGTAATGCGGGCAATCCAGCAATCCGTCTTCAAAACTGTCCTGTGCCGCTGAATCGGCATGCCCAAGGGCGCCATCCTGCAAACGACCAACGGCATCGATGATCACGGCAGCCGCAAGTTCACCGCCAGACAACACGTAATCGCCGATCGAAATTTCTTCATCGACATTGCGCTCGATAAAACGCTCATCCACGCCTTCGTAACGGCCGCAGAGCAAAATCAGTCGCTCGCTCGATGCCAATTCTTTTACCTTGGCTTGCGTCAGCGGCCGTCCCTGCGGACTGAGATAGATGAGCTTGGCGGGCATTTCGTTATTGCTGCGGATGGCCTCAAGACAGGCGGTCAGCGGTTCGTTCAGCATTAACATGCCGGGCCCACCGCCAAACGGGCGTTCATCGACACGACGATAGTTTCCGGTAGCGTAATCGCGCGGATTCCAGGCTTTGACTGTCAGCAGCTCGCGCTCCTGTGATCGCCCCACTACGCCAATGCCGGCGCTCTGGGCGATGAAGTCGGGAAACAAGGTGATGACATCAATACGCATGTGCTTATGCCAGAAACCAAAACTAATGAAAGAAAAGCATCGTCTCCCCGGCGAAAGCCGGGGCCCAGAAGTGGCTAATACGACAATCTAAAGATAAAGCGATGGATTCCACAACAACCTACCAATACAAATTTTCTGAAGCTTCTGGATCCCGGCTTTTGCCGGGACGACGTTGATTTTGTATTGTCTGTGTTGAAAACTTTCTTAAAAGTCGGCTTCCCAATCAACGATGATTTCTTGAGCGTCGAAATCGATGCTCTTGATGTAATCGTCCATAACGAACGGCAATAAACGCACGCGTTCGCCCTGGACAAACATCACGTCGTTCGCGCCGTTATTGAACAGGTGCGAGACTTTGCCGAAATCAACGCCTTCGAGGTTATTCACCTGCATGCCTTCGAGATCGATCCAGTAATATTCGCCAGCTTTAGGGGCTGGCAGACGTGAACGCGGCACCCAGACTTCGGCGCCCGTCATTGCTTCTGCGGCATCGCGATCTTCAATATCGGGGAAAAATACCGTCAGGCCTTTATTGGTTTCACGGGCTCGGATCTCGCCGACTTCCGTTTCTTTGCCCTGATGCACCAAAATCCAGGGTTGGTATTTCAAGACTTGCTTCAATGGATCGGTGAACGATTGCAATTTCACTTCGCCACGAACGCCAAAAGCGCCGACCACCCTGGCTACTAGGATGCGGCGCTCTGGATTATTCATTAGGCTCGCCATTATTCAATGGCGAAAAGCTTAGGCCGAAGCCTTACCAGCTTCTTTAAACAACACGCTGACTTTGTCGGTCAATTGCGCGCCGTGCGAAACCCAATGCTTGATACGCTCAAGATTAAGTTCAACGCGTTTTTCTTGACCTTGGGCAACCGGGTTGTAGTAACCCACGCGCTCAATGGAACGGCCGTCGCGCTTGTTGCGCTGATCGGTCACAACAACGTGATAGAAGGGACGCTTTTTGGCGCCGCCGCGGGCCAGGCGAATCTTGACCATGGTAATTTGCTCTACTTTCTTGAGGTGAATTGGTGGCTTACTGTTGAGTAGACCGCCGGGGAGCCGGAGATTATAGCGGGGAAATGCCCTCGTGGAAACCCTGACCGGGCTTTTTCAGGCATTTCTGAGGGCTTAGCGCCTGAATCCGCCGCCGCCGGGAAAGCCACCGCCGCCCATCATGCCCTTCATGGCGCGCATCATACCCTTCATGCCGCCGCCGGCCAGTTTGCTCATCATGCTTTCCATTTGCTGGAACTGCTTGAGCATCTTGTTGACGTCGGCCGGTGTGGTACCCGAACCCTTGGCAATTCGCGCGCGGCGCGAGCCGTTCAGCAGGGCCGGATTGCGGCGCTCTTTCTTGGTCATCGAATTGATGATCGCCACCATTCTCGGGACTTCCTTGCCGGTGACCTGCGATTTCACGTGATCGGGCACCTGCGACATGCCCGGCAATTTATCCATCAAGCCAGATAAACCACCCATGTTCTGCATTTGTTCCAGCTGGTCACGCATATCGTTCAGGTCGAATTTCTTGCCCTTGGCCACTTTTTCGGCAAATTTCTGCGCTTTTTGCTGGTCAACCTGCGACTGCACCTGTTCGACCAGACTGAGCACATCGCCCATGTCCAGAATGCGGCTGGCGGCACGGTCCGGGTGGAAAACGTCCAGGCCATCGAGTTTTTCGCCAACACCGACGAACTTGATCGCCTGCCCGGTGATATGACGCACCGACAAGGCCGCGCCGCCACGGGCATCGCCATCAGTCTTCGTCAGAACGACACCGGTCAGCGGCAAGGCATCGGCAAAGGCTTTCGCGGTATTCGCCGCATCCTGGCCGGTCATCGCATCGACCACGAACAGGGTTTCCACCGGCGAAATCGCGGCATGCAGGGCCTTGATTTCCTGCATCATCGCTTCATCGATGGCCAAACGGCCGGCGGTATCGACGATCAGGACATCGACGAAACTCTTGCGGGCGTCGTCAATCGCGGCGCGGGCAATATCTTCCGGTTTTTGGTTCGCATTGGATGCGAAGAAAATCGCACCCGATTGTTTCGCCAGGGTTTCAAGCTGTTGAATGGCAGCCGGACGATAAACATCGCAACTCACCACCATCACTTTTTTCTTGCGTTTTTCTTTGAGGAATTTCGCCAGTTTGCCGACCGTGGTGGTTTTACCGGCACCCTGCAAACCCGCCATCAAAATCACGGCAGGCGCCGGCACATTCAAATTCAGATCGCTGGCCTGCGAGCCCATGACTGCCGCCATTTCATCGTGCACAATCTTGATCAGTGCCTGACCCGGTGTAAGGCTCGCCATGACGTCCTGACCAATCGCGCGTGTCTTGATGCTTTCGATCAAGGCCATCACTACTGGCAAGGCCACGTCGGCTTCCAGCAATGCGATGCGCACTTCGCGTAACGATTCCTTGATATTGTCTTCGCTCAAACGGCCGCGACCACGCAAATTCTGCAAGGTGCTGGAAAGGCGCTGGGTAAGTGACTCGAACATGGTGTTTCCGGGGTTCAAAATTGATGGCCAATTATAGCCCAGCGCGGCGCCTTTTCAGGCCCACGTTCTCAGGATTGGCCGAACATGCGACACTTGGCGCATGACATTCACATTCCTTGCAGCCCTGCTCTACCTGGCCGCCGCTGGCATTTTGCTTAGCCGCGCCGAACCCGATGCCGCAGTGCCGAACAAGACCGCATTTTTTCTGGCGGTTAACGGTGTGCTCTGCCATGCACTGGTGCATATTCTCGAAGTCGTGAACGGCAGCGGACTGCAATTGCATTTTTTTGCCGCGCTTTCGCTGGTCAGTCTGGGAATGGCGGCACTGACCACCAGCGTTTCACTGAACCAGCGACTACAGGCGCTGGGAATTGTCGTATTTCCGCTGGCGGCCATTTTTGTGGTGTCGCTGTACTTCTTTGGCGACAACAAGCCCGAAACGCTAAGCTGGCAATTGTTGATGCACGCCATGCTCGCATTGCTGGCTTACGCGACTTTGGCAATCGCATCGCTGCTTGCGCTGATGTTATGGTTCCAGGAACGCGCATTACGCAATCGCAAAATTCATGGCTGGCTGCGGGCATTACCACCGCTGGTTCATCTTGAAACTTTATTGTTCCGCACCGTTGGCGTCGGTTTTATCCTGCTGACCTTCGTACTCGTGACTGGCATGCTGTTTGTCGACAATATGATGGCGCAGCATTTGTGGCATAAAACCGTATTGTCGGTTCTCTCCTGGCTGGTTTTTGGCGGGCTCCTACTCGGCCGCTGGCGCTATGGCTGGCGCGGTCCACGCGCCGTGCGATTGACGCTTATCGCGATGACTTTATTGCTGCTGGCGTATTTTGGCAGTCGTGCGGTGCTGGAGATTTTGGGAAGGGTCTAAGTTTTATTGAAAAATATAAAACGTAGCCCGGGTGACGGCTCCATCTCACCCGGGGAATTTTCGACAGCTCCGTAATTTACTCAATCGCTTTGACTTGCGGCTTTCCAAGCGAGCTCGTAAAAACTGCAAAAGCCCCGGGTGAGATGGAGCCATCACCCGGGCCACGGGATTTCGATCATCCTAAAATGCCGCGTGCAGTGCATCACTTAATCGCTCAACCCCAATTACTTCCATATCCTTGAACATGCCTTTTTTCGGGGCATTGGCTTTAGGCACGATCGCGCGCTTGAAACCGTGTGTCGCCGCTTCTTTCAAACGCTCTTCGCCGTTCGGTACCGGACGGATTTCACCGGACAATCCGACTTCGCCGAAAGCCACGGTTTTATCGGCGAGTGGTTTGTCTCGGAGAGAACTCAACACCGACAAAAGCACGGGCAGATCAGCGGCGGTTTCCTGCACGCGGATACCACCGACTACATTCACAAAAACATCCTGATCGTATACGCCGACGCCACCATGGCGATGCAATACAGCGAGCAACATCGCCAGTCTATTTTGTTCCAGACCAAGCGTGACGCGGCGCGGATTCGCGAGCGGACTTTTATCGACCAGCGCCTGCACTTCCACCAGCAATGGCCGCGTCCCTTCACGAGTCACCAGCACAATACTGCCGGGGGTATTGCTTTGAGTACCGGAGAGAAAAATCGCAGAAGGATTTGGCACCTCTTTCAGGCCTTTTTCCGACATCGCGAAAACACCGAGCTCATTCACCGCGCCGAAGCGGTTCTTGAATGCACGTAACACGCGAAAACGACTGCCACTGTCACCTTCGAAATACAAAACCGCATCCACCATATGCTCAAGCACGCGCGGACCGGCGATGCCACCTTCCTTGGTCACGTGGCCGACCAGAAATACCGCGGTGCCGGTTTCTTTCGCGAAACGTACTAGACGCGCGGCACTTTCGCGCACCTGACTCACCGAGCCAGGTGCCGCCGTGAGCATTTCAGACCAAAGCGTCTGTATGGAATCGGCGATGATCAATTTCGGTTTGGTCGTCGATGCCTGAGCAATGATTTTTTCTACGCCGGTTTCAGCCAAGGCATGCAACACATCAAGATTCAAGCCTAGCCGTGTCGCACGCCCTGCAATCTGTCCGAGGCTTTCTTCACCGCTGACATACAGGCCATTCATGTGTGCGCCCATGTGCGCGAGTGTTTGCAGCAACAAGGTCGATTTACCAATGCCGGGATCACCGCCGATCAACACGACCGAACCTTCGACCAGTCCACCACCCAGTACCCGATCAAATTCACCGATGCCGGTGGAGACGCGGGTTTCTTCCGATTGATTCACCGATTTCAGCGGCGTGATTTTCGGCGTGTGGGTATCGCCTGCCCAGCCCCCTTGTCGTGTGGATTGTTTCGCCGCTGTGGCCGATTCGACTACAAATTCACTGAGCGTATTCCAGGCACCACATTCGCCGCATTGGCCCTGCCATTTATTATGGTCGGCGCCGCATTCACTGCAGACGTAAGCGGTTTTCGATTTTGATTTGCTTGTGGCCATTGGATAATACGCAATTCGCAGGATGACGGGATCAAACAAGAAAGCTGTACTGCCAAACCACTATATCTGAAAGACCGTGAAAATCATTCGGCATAAAGAGGTTTCTTGTGTGGGGATTTTCCGACAGGACGTTCTCAGAACATGAGATACAAAAAAGCGCCCGCAGGCGCTTTTGGTATTTAGAGCGCCGGTTAGACATGACTGCCTTCGGTTCGGCAATTATGCGGCGCTTTTCTATCGTATTACTCTTTGGATCTGCCGGAAATAGGAATCGAACCTACGACCTCATCATTACGAATGACGCGCTCTACCAACTGAGCTATTCCGGCGCAGGCCGCGATTTTAAGGCTTTAGAGGGGGCGGGTCAATTTATAAAGTCAGTCCACCAGCACCAGACGCAACTCCTTGGGAAGCGCAAACACGATGTTTTCAGGCTCTCCGTCGAGTTCGGTCACAATGCCGCCGCCCAGGGATTGCAGCTTGGCGATGACGCCCTGAACCAATATCTCTGGTGCCGATGCGCCTGCAGTGACACCGATATTCTTGCGACCAGCGAGCCATTCAGGCTTGATGAATTCCGCACCATCGATCAAATAAGCCTCGCAACCCTCTTTTTCAGAGAGTTCACGCAGACGATTGGAATTGGAACTATTGACCGAGCCAACCACCAGCACCAGATCGCATTTCGCCGCCAGTTCCCGCACGGCATCCTGGCGATTCTGGGTGGCATAGCAAATATCGTCGTGCTTCGGGCCTTGAATCAACGGAAATTTCTTTTTCAAGGCTTCAATAACGTCACGGGTTTCATCCACCGACAAAGTGGTCTGCGTGGTGTAGGCGAAATTATCCGGTTGTTCGACGACCAATGCCAAAGCATCTTCCACGTCTTCGACCAGATAGATTTTTCCCTTGCCCTCTTCCTGCCGCCATTGGCCCATGGTGCCTTCAACTTCCGGATGACCTTCATGGCCAATCAACACGACATCGCGACCATTACGGCAATGACGCGCCACTTCAATATGCACCTTGGTTACGAGCGGGCAAGTCGCATCGAAAATCTTCAGGCCCCGCGTTGCAGCTTCCGCGCGCACGGCCTGCGATACGCCATGTGCACTGAAAATAACAGTGGCACCTGTCGGCACTTCATCCAGTTCTTCGACGAAGATCGCGCCACGCTGGCGTAAGTCTTCCACGACAAACCGGTTGTGCACAACTTCATGACGAACGTAAATCGGGGCGCCGAAGCTTTCAATAGCTCGCTTCACGATTTCAATCGCGCGATCAACGCCGGCGCAAAACCCGCGCGGATTGGCGAGCACGATATTCATTTCGCTTCTTCCTTTTTGCGAAAGCTGAAAAGTATCAAGAGCATGGCCCCGAGCACGATGCAGCTGTCGGCAATATTGAATACCGGCCAGTGATAATCCCGGTAATACCATTCGATAAAATCGACGACATAACCGAAACGAAAACGATCCACCAGATTACCCAGCGCACCAGCAATGATCAGCGCATAGGGCAAGGCATCACGCCATTGCTGACGTGGCATTTTGCCCAGCAACACAATTAGGACGAGACTCACGGCGATTTTCATCACCACGAAAAACCAGTGCGCCCATTCACCCGAATTGGCAAGAAAACTGAAGGCTGCGCCGGTATTGTGCGCCAGGGTCCAATCCCAGAATCCTGCGACAAAAACTACCGGCTCACCCATCTGTAAATTTGCCGTCGCGATACTTTTCGTCCATTGATCAAGGGCGATCAGGACAATGGAAAGTACAAGCCAAGCAAGGGCGGTGGATGTTTTTTGATTGGTATTCATCGGGGTTTACTGGATCTCGCAACGCCGCAAATGATTACGGCGTATGGGTAAGGATTAGAAGAAGCGCCTGATTTCACCGGCACCGTTTACATTGATCTCGCAACGACTACAGAGTTCCGGATCATCACTATGGCTACCGACATCTTCACGGTAATGCCAGCAACGGATGCACTTGGTAAATTTCGAAGCCTGCGCATGAATGAAGACCGGCGAGTTTTCGACGGCTACCGCCTGCTCTTCTTTTACCGACAAGGACTTGAGATTCAATTGCGAGGTAATGAACAGGAAGCGCGCCTCATCCGACACCGGCTGCAATTTCTGCAACAACGCATCATCGACAAAGACATCGACTTCGGCCTGCAGCGAAGCGCCGATATCGCCATTGACACGCATCGGCTCAAGCACCTTGCTGACGGCATCGCGCAAAGCAAACACGGCATCGAAGTCTTCCGTGTTTAAAGCTGCGTCGCTTGGCAGGGCCTGAAGATTTTCGTACCAGGTCGCCATCAATACATGTGCTTCGCGTTTGCCCGGCAGAGTGTTCCAGATTTCATCGGCGGTGAAACTCAACACCGGCGCAATCCAGCGAACAAAGGCTTCCGCGATATGGAACATCGCGGTTTGCGCCGAACGACGACCGAGGCTATCGACTTGCATCGTGTACAGACGATCCTTGGTGACATCGAGATACAGCGCGCCCAGATCATTGGTGCAGAAGTTCTGCAACTTGCTGACGACGGCGGCAAAGTCATAGCGCTCATAGGCGGCAATGATTTCTTCCTGTACGGCCAATGTGCGTGCAACCGCCCACTGATCCAGCAACAACATTTTTTCATTTGGAACAAGATTTTGTTCCGGATCGAAACCAGCCAGATTGCCCAGCAGGAAACGCGAGGTATTGCGGATCCGACGATAGGCATCGGCACTGCGTTTCAGAATATCGTCCGACACCGACATCTCATTGCGGTAATCGGTCGCTGCAATCCACAGACGCAATACATCGGCACCGAGCGAGTCATTCACTTTTTGCGGTTCGACCGTATTGCCCAATGATTTGGACATTTTTTTGCCTTGTGCATCGACCGTAAAGCCATGCGTCAGTACTTGGCGGTAAGGCGCAACGCCGTCCATCGCGATACCGGTCAGCAGCGAGCTCTGGAACCAGCCACGATGCTGATCGGAACCTTCAAGATACAAATCGGCAGGCTTGTGCAAACCATCATGACCCCGTGCGGCGAGCACGCATTCGTGCGTCACGCCGGAATCGAACCAGACATCAAGAATGTCTTTGACCTGATCATAATCGGTGGCTTCATTACCTAGAAATTCTGTCGGGTCGATGGCATACCAGGCATCGGCGCCTTTTTGTTCGACCAGTGTTGCGACCTCGCGCATCAATTCGACCGACCGCGGATGCGGTTCGCCGGTTTGCTTGTGAATGAACAAGGCAATCGGCACACCCCAGGTACGTTGGCGCGAGATGCACCAATCCGGGCGGCCATCGATCATGCCGACGATGCGAGCTTCGCCCCACTCCGGAATCCAGGCCACTTTCTTGATGGACTCGAGCGCATCGGCGCGCAGATTTGCCTGATCCATCGAGATAAACCATTGCGGCGTGGCGCGAAATGCCACCGGCGATTTATGACGCCAGCAATGGGGGTAGCTGTGCGTCAGTTTTTCCGACGCCAGTAATACGCCGCGTTCCTGCAACAGGGCAACGACAGTGTCGTTGGCTTTCCAGATATATTGGCCGGCAAAAATTTCGGTGTTCGGCAAATACACGCCTTTGCCATCGATCGGATTCAATACTTCCAGACCGTATTTAAGGCCGACTGCGAAGTCTTCCTGACCATGGCCAGGCGCGGTATGCACGGCACCCGTACCGGCATCGGTCGTAACGTGGTCGCCGAGAATGATCGGCACGATGCGCGAGTAGAACGGATGCTGAAGTTGCAGCAATTCCAGTGCGGCGCCTTTGGCGCGACCGAGTACATTCACTTCGCTCAAACCGTAACGTGTTGCGACGCCTTCGCTCAATGCTTCCGCGATGACGAGCAAAACCCGCATGCCGTTTCTCGCAGCGCCTTCAAATAAAACGTAATCAAGATCCGGGCCGAGCGTTACTGCGAGGCTGGCAGGTAGTGTCCAAGGTGTCGTAGTCCAGATCGGCACAGTGACAATCGCATCGCCACTGTCGACACCAAATTTTCCGGCAAGCGCTTTCGGATCAATCGCATCGTAGGCAACATCAACGGCAGGCGACACTTTATCGGCATATTCGATTTCCGCTTCGGCCAAGGCCGAACCACAATCGAAACACCAATGCACCGGTTTCGCACCGCGCGCCAGATGGCCACGCTCGATGATTTTTGCGAGCGAACGCAACATGTCGGCTTCGAATTTGAAGTCCATCGTGCGGTAGGGATTTTTCCAGTTACCCAATACGCCAAGACGCTGGAAATCTTTCGATTGACCGTTGATTTGTTCGTTCGCGTATTCGCGGCATTTCTGGCGGAAAGTGGCCGCGTCCATTTTGTCGCCGACCTTGCCGTGTTTCTTTTCGACCGCCAATTCAATCGGCAGGCCATGGCAATCCCAACCCGGTACATAAGGCGCATCGAAGCCGGAAAGCAGTTTCGATTTCACCACGATGTCTTTCAGAGTTTTATTGACCGCATGCCCGATATGGATCGAACCGTTGGCGTATGGCGGGCCATCGTGCAGCACGAATTTCTTTTCGCGCGCGCCGGTCTTCTCGCGAATGGCTTCGTACCAGTTCATGTCCTGCCAGCGTTTGAGCATGTCGGGCTCGCGCTTCGGCAGATCACCGCGCATCGGGAAGGCGGTATCGGGTAATGAAATGGTGTGTTTGTAATCTTTACTCACGCGTTAACTCCAAGGTCTTTCTTGTCGTGTTGCAAAATTTGCCGTGCTTGTTGCGAATCCAAATCCATCTGCTTGATCAAGGCCGGCAGGCCATCGAATTTTTCTTCATCGCGCAATTTGGCGACGAACTCGACGGTAATTCGCTTACCGTACAAGTTGCCGTCGAAGTCAAACAGATGCGCTTCGAGTAAAGGCTCGATGCCGAAAACCGTTGGTCGTGTCCCAAGACTGGAAACGCTGGCCATTTTTTCCGGACCAATGCCGTGTACCCAGGTCGCGTAAATACCATGTAGTGCCGTGCGTTTGCCGGCAAGACGGATGTTCGCGGTTGGGTAACCTAATTGGCGGCCCAGTTGCTTGCCGTAAACCACCTTGCCAGCAATGGCGTAACGGCGACCAAGGGCTTTTTCCGCACCCGCCATATCGCCACTCGATAATTGCAAACGCAAACGTGTGCTGGAAACACGCTCGCCCTCATGCAACACCGGCGTTATTTCGTGTGCGGTGAATCCGAATTGAGCGCCGAGAGTTTGCAACATCGCGATATCACCGCGGCGGCCCTTGCCGAAACGGAATTCGGGTCCGACCCAGACTTCCTTCGCATTCAATTTGCGTACCAGCACCTGCTCTATAAAATCTTCCGCGCTCATCGAACTGAGCTTCGCATTGAAACGTAATAAACCGACGACATCACAACCCAAGGCGGCCAAGCCTTCGAACTTCGCTCTTGGCAACAATAAACGCGGAGGCGGATTTTCCTTCGAAAAGAATTCGCGCGGCAATGGCTCGAAACTGAGCGCGACCAGAACACGACTGGATTCGCGCGCGCGTTGACGCGTGTGCTCGATCAGGGCCCGATGCCCGCGATGCAGGCCATCAAATGCTCCGATACAAACCACACTTCCCTGCGGACCGCATACTGTCTGGCCCGAAACGTCGCGAAACAAAGTCGTCATGGCTCAATTATAGCCTTGCCGCCGCCCTAAACGGCGCGCAAATCCTTAATCCTGAAGCCGGTCGCAAACAAGGTTCCGACGAATGCAATGCCACCTGCGCCGATCATGCCGGAAAGGACCGCGATGCGACGCCAAACACCCCACGCGCTCCAGTCATTCCAGTAATGGAGGCCCAATATGAGCACGGCGACCATGATTGCCGAACTCAGGATTAATCGGAGCCAGTGCCGGCCCCAGCCCGGTAATGGCCGATAGACCCCGTCACGCTTCAGGATGCGCCATAACAGGAACAAGTTGAGATAGCTGGACAAGGCGCTGGCCAGGCCCAATGCAGCATGCAATCCGGGCACTTTGGACAATGCGACAAACCAGCCGGCCGACATATCTTCCGGCTTATGCCAAAGCGCAAACAGAATTCCGACCAGAATCAGATTGAACACCATGTTCATGACCATCGCGATGATGCCGATTCGCACCGGGGTCGAAGTGTCCTGGCGCGCATAGAAAGCCGGTAGCACCACTTTTACCAACACAAAAGCCGGCAACCCAAAACTCAGCGCGGCCAGCGACATTGAGGCCATTTGCGAATCGAACGCAGTGAATTGCCCGTGTTGATAAAGGGTAATCAGCAAAGGTTTAGCCAATAGCAGCAAGCCCAACATCGCTGGCACGGAAATCAACAAGGCTGTGCGCATGCCCCAATCCAGCGCCTTGTTGAAACCTTCCTTGTCGGTGGAAACATGGTGCCGTGACAAGGACGGCAAGATCACCGTGCCCAGCGCAACGCCAAACATGCCGAGCGGGAATTCCAGCAGGCGATCGCTTTGCGACAGCCAGGTTTGCGAGCCGGTCAGCAGAAACGAGGCAATCCAGGTATCGAGCAATAAATTGACCTGCATAATCGACGAGCCGAACAAGGTCGGGATCATCAGCTTCAATGTTTTCTGCACTTCCGGCGCGCGCCAACCCCAGCGAGGCATCGCCAGCAAATCCAGTTTCATCAGAACAGGCAATTGCACTAAAAGCTGCAACACCCCGGAGATCAGGATCGCCCACGCGAGCGCCGTGATCGGCACCTTGAAATAAGGTGCCCAATACAGCGCGCCCAGAATCATGCAGACATTCATGATGACCGGAGTGATGGCCGGTATCGCAAAGCGGTGAAAGGTGTTCAGGACCCCGCCAGCCATCGCGGTCAGCGAGACGAAAAGCAAAAACGGGAAGGTTATCCGCAATAGATCCGAGGTCAGCTGGAATTTGGCTGGCTCATCCTGAGCTCCAAGCGCAAACAACATAGTGACCTGCGGGGCGCAGAAAACCCCGATCGCGGTCACGATCAGAAGAACCGCTCCCAAGGTGCCGGAAACCCGAGCAATCATGAGCTTTAGTTCCTCATGAGTGCCCTTTTCCTTCATTTCGGTCAAAACCGGCACGAAAGCGGTCGAAAACGAACCTTCGGCGAACAAGCGACGCAAGAAATTGGGGATTCTGAATGCGACCCAGAAGGCATCGGTGGTGGCATTGGCGCCAAAGGTCGTGGAAATGACAACTTCCCGGACCAGACCCAGAATCCGCGATACGAAGGTACCCCCGGTAAAAGAGACCAGGGAACGCAGCATACTGGGACGACTCATGCCGCTACTCCATGTAGAAGGGGTAAAAAGCCCCAAGGTAATTGACTCAAGTCCATGAATCCGCCATAATTTGCAGTCTTTCCAACCCCATTTTACGTTCAGGAGCCCGCTGTGGCCAACATTAAATCTGCCAAAAAGCGCGCCAAGCAAGCTGTCGTCCGTAATGCGCGCAACACCAGTCATCGTTCGATGCTGCGTACTGCCGTCAAACGCATCCTCAAAGCCATCGAAGGCAATGACGTTGTTGCTGCCGAAGCCGCTTACAAAGTTGCCGTGCCAATTCTTGACCGCTACTCGGCTCGTGGCTTGATCCACAAGAACAAGGCCGCTCGCCACAAGAGTCGCATCAACACCCGCATCAAGGCAATGAAAGCGGCTTAATTGCCCGCTACATTGATTGAACAAAGCCGCAGCGATGCGGCTTTTTCATTTCTGGCGCAAAATAAACCTCCGAGTAATCCCATGTTTTCCGAGCCTGCCGTGAACGCCGACGCCCTTATCCATACCGCTTTCTATAAATTCGTGCGCATAGACGATGTCGATAACGCCGTCGAAGTCTTGCGCGAACTGACGCGTGATTTGAAAGGCAGCATTCTGGTCGCCAACGAAGGCATCAATGGCATGCTGGCGGCTTCGGAATCGGCGATCGCCGGTTTTGAACAGGCGCTGCAAAACGACCCGCGTTTTTCTGGCGCTTTCGAAGGTATCGTGTTCAAGCGCAGCCCCTGCAAAACCGTTCCGTTCGGCAAAATGAAAGTGCACAAGAAAGCCGAAATCGTGCCGCTCGGCATTTCCGATGTCGATGCGACTAAAACCGGCACCAATCTGAGCCCACAGGAATGGCGCGAACTGATTGCGCAAGAAGATGTCGTCTTGCTCGATAACCGCAACAGCTTTGAATTCCGTCTTGGCCGCTTCAAAAATGCCATCGATCCAGGCGTGCGCAATTTCCGTGATTTTCCGGAATACGTGAAAGCGAATGTCGACCAGTGGAAAGCCGAAGGCAAGCGCGTTGCTATGTATTGCACCGGCGGAATCCGTTGCGAAAAAACCAGCGCCTGGATGCTCGACATGGACATCCCGGTATTCCAGCTGGAAGGTGGCATCCTGAATTATTTCAAGGAAATGCCGGACGCCGAAAAAGACTGGCAAGGCGAATGCTTCGTTTTCGACAATCGCATTGCGCTCGACACGCATCTACAGGAAACCGACACTACGCTGGAAGATGTTTACGACGGCGAGCCGGACGGCGAATGGCGTTTGAATCGCGCCAAAAAACTTGCCGCTGCGAACGACTGAGATGCTACCGACACGCGACGGTGTTGGCCCCAGCGTGATTACCCTGCCTGTCGGTGACTGGCTACTAGTCATCGATTTTCTTTTGCAGCGCTTTGATGCAATTCCTCGTGAGGAGTGGCTGGCACGCATGTGCAATGGCCTGGTGATGGATGAAAATGGTGTGGCCGTTTCTTCCGATCGCCCATATCAGGCGCATCTAAAAATTTTCTATTACCGCGCGATTGAAAATGAAATCCCGATTCCGTTCGAGGAAATCATCCTTTTTCAGGACGAGCATTTAATCATCGCCGACAAACCGCACTTCCTGCCGGTAATGCCGGCTGGCATTTATTTACAGGAAACCTTACTCGTTCGCCTGAAGCGCAAGACCGGTATCGAGACCCTGGTACCGATGCACCGAATTGATCGTGAGACCGCAGGTTTGGTCGTATTCGTGATCAAGCCGGAAACCCGTGGTTCTTATCAGAGTTTATTCCTGAGCAAGCAGGTCGAAAAATGTTATCAGGCGATTGCGCCGTATCGGGATGATTTGAAATTTCCCATGATCTATAAAAGTCGTTTGCAGGAAAGTGAAAACTTTATGCAGATGGAGGCCGTCGAAGGCGAAGCCAATTCAGAGACATTTATCGAAGTGATGGAGCGACGGGATAATTTAGCGCGCTACCGACTCAAGCCGATCACCGGAAAGAAGCACCAGTTGCGTGCGCATATGGCGACACTCGGCATTCCGATCCTGAATGATTCGATATACCCGGTGCATCACGCGGCCGATCAGGATGATTTTGAGAAGCCGCTGCAATTATTGGCACAGCGGATTACTTTTGTTGATCCGATTACGGGAAAAGAACGCTCGTTTGAAACCAAGCTGAAACTTTTCGCTTTACCGTAGGAGGTCGCTTGCGGGCGACCTCGTCGGGCCCCAAGGGCCCTCCTACAAAATTTACCGCGGCTTCATCGCTTCGCGTTCCGCAATGTCTTCGGCTGCTTCAAGTGCCGCATGTTTTTCATCATCGAAGAATTGCTGGATCTTCAGCATGATCGGCCAGGTGCCGTCGCGACCGATCGCGGAAACGGTAAACCATGGTTCTTTCCAGTCGAGTTCCTTGACGATGGCAGCTGCACGCTCTGCACGTTCCTGATCATCAAGTAAATCGCCTTTGTTCAACACGAGCCAGCGTGGTTTTTCCAGCATGCCCGGATCGTATTTTCTTAATTCGTTTTCAATGGCGCGAACCTGCTCGGCCGGGCTAATGCTTTCGTCGAAGGGCGCCATATCGACCAGATGCAGCAACACGCGCGTGCGCTGAACATGGCGCAAGAACAGGCTGCCTAACCCGGCGCCATCTGCTGCGCCCTCAATCAAACCCGGAATATCGGCAATCACGAAACTGCGGTAAGCCTCGACACTGACCACACCGAGATTCGGATACAAAGTCGTAAACGGATAATCCGCGACTTTCGGTGTCGCCGACGACACGGCACGGATGAAGGTGGATTTACCGGCATTCGGAAAGCCCAGCAAACCGACGTCGGCCAGCAGTTTCATTTCAAGACGGATATCGCGCTCTTCACCCGGCAAGCCATTGCCGGCACGGCGCGGCGCGCGCGTCATCGAACTCTTGAAATGCACATTGCCCTTGCCGCCTTCGCCACCGGTGGCGACCAACATGCGGGCGCCGTGTTCGGTCAAATCACCGATCACTTCGTCCGTTGCCACGTTGGTGACCGAAGTGCCGACCGGTACTTTAATGGTGATGTCGTCGCCGGCCTTGCCGAATTTTTGCTGTCCCATTCCGCCCTGTCCATGCTGCGCACGGAATTGACGGTCGTGGCGGAAATCGATCAGCGTACTGAGATTCTCGTCGGCTTCCAACCAGATGCTGCCGCCGTTGCCACCGTCGCCACCATCGGGACCACCGAGCGGAATGAATTTTTCGCGACGAAAACTGATGCAGCCGTTCCCACCGTTACCGGCAAATACTGTGATGATGGCTTCGTCGACGAATTTCATAATTTTTCTGAACTTTATTGGGTGAACAATGGGCGGAACCGGGGAGGAATCCACGCCACCTGAAAAAAACAAAAACCCCGCGCAGGCGGGGCTTTTGCGCTACGTCATCTGGCAGGAATTACTCTGCAGGAATGACGCTGACGGTACGACGCTTGTTCGGACCTTTGACTGCGAAGTTCACCGTGCCGTCTTTAAGAGCGTACAGGGTGTGGTCGCGGCCCATGCCGACGTTTGCACCGCGATGAAACTCGGTACCACGTTGACGGACGATAATGTTGCCAGCGTCAATTGCTTGACCGCCGAACATTTTCACGCCGAGGTATTTTGGATTGGAATCGCGGCCGTTGCGTGACGAGCCTACGCCTTTTTTATGTGCCATGACGTTTTCTCCTGAGCTTAGGCAGTGATGCCGGTGATTTCGATTTCTGAGTAATGTTGACGATGGCCCATCTGTTTACGATAGTGCTTACGACGACGGAACTTCACAATGTGCACTTTGTCGAGACGACCGTGCGATAAAACGGTGGCGCTGACAACGGCACCGGCTACTTTCGGCGTACCGACAGTAATGGTTTCGCCATCGCCAATCAGCAACACGTCATTGATATCAACATTGCTGCCTGCTTCGACATCGAGTTTTTCAACGCGAAGTCTTTCGCCTTTCATAACGCGGTATTGTTTACCGCCAGTGATTACAACTGCGTACATGACCGGAATTCCTCTGTAGTTATTTTGGAAACACCTGCCCGAGGTCGCGGACAGGAGCGGAATTATGGGCCAAAAAGGCTTGTGTTTCAATAGCTTCGTGTGAAAAACCGCCTGAACCGGAGGTCAAATACTGACCTTTCGGCACCTTGATCCCCCTGAAATGTGGCTTTTATCCCAAAAATCGGCAATGCCGGCCCTTCCCGGGTCATAAGGGAGTCACAAGTAAAAGACATCGAACTGGTAAACTACCGTGTTCCCCCAAACCCGTCAGGCGCATGGACAAGATTAGTATTCGCGGTGCCCGCACCCACAATCTGAAAAACATAGATATCGACCTGCCGCGGGACAAGCTGATTGTCATTACCGGCCTGTCAGGCTCCGGAAAAAGCTCACTCGCCTTCGATACGATCTATGCCGAAGGCCAGCGTCGTTACGTCGAATCACTGTCGGCCTATGCCCGGCAATTCCTGTCGGTGATGGAAAAACCGGATGTCGACCATATCGAAGGCCTATCACCCGCCATCTCGATCGAACAGAAATCGACCTCGCATAACCCACGCTCGACCGTGGGCACCATTACCGAAATTTACGATTACCTGCGCCTGCTGTTTGCCCGGGTCGGCTCGCCGAAATGCCCGGACCACGGCTTTCCGCTGGAAGCACAGACCATCAGCCAAATGGTCGATGCCGTGCTGGCCTTGCCCGAAGATACCCGCCTGATGCTGCTGGCTCCGGTTATACGCGAGCGCAAAGGCGAGCATGTCCAGGTATTCGAACAATTGCGTGCGCAAGGTTTCGTCCGGGTTCGTGTCAATGGCGCCCTGTATGAAATCGACCAGGTCCCTGCGCTTGGCCTGCGCAACAAACACACGATTGAAGCCGTGATTGATCGCTTCAAGCCGCGCGCCGATTTGAAACAACGCCTTGCCGAAAGTTTTGAAACCGCGCTCAAGCTCGGCGACGGAATGGCGTCGGTGATGGAAATTGATAACGACAAAGCGGCGCCGATTCTGTTTTCATCGAAATTTTCCTGCCCGGTCTGTGATTTTTCGCTGCCGGAACTCGAACCGCGATTGTTTTCCTTCAATTCGCCGATGGGCGCCTGCCCGTCCTGCGATGGCCTCGGCATCAAGGATTTTTTTGATCCGGGCCGCGTCGTCGTGCATCCAGAACTGAGTCTCGCTGCCGGCGCAGTGCGCGGATGGGATCGTCGCAATGCCTATTATTTCCAGCTGATTGCTTCGTTGGCCAAGCACTATGCATTCGATGTTGATACACCCTGGCAGAAGCTGCCGGAAAAAATTCGCGATGCCATCCTGTTTGGTAGCGGTGAAGATATTATTTCCTTCACCTATCTGACGGAATCCGGCGGCCGCACGCAACGCAAACACAAATTCGAAGGCATCGTCCCGAATCTGGATCGCCGTTTCCGCGAAACCGAATCGCAGGCCGTTAAAGAAGAGCTGTCGAAATTCATCAGCGTACAACCCTGCCCGACCTGCAATGGCGCGCGTCTGAACAAGGCCGCCCGCAGTGTCACGGTTGCGAACAAGACCTTATCGGAAATTACCCGCTGGCCAATTGATGAAACCATCGCCTTCTTCACGCAGTTAAAATTGAGCGGCTGGCGTGGCGAAATCGCGGTCAAGATCGTGAAGGAAATCCATGATCGTCTGCGTTTTCTCATGGATGTCGGTCTCGATTATCTGACGCTTGAACGCAAAGCCGATTCATTGTCGGGCGGCGAAGCGCAGCGCATCCGTCTGGCCTCGCAAATCGGTGCCGGCCTGGTCGGCGTGATGTACGTACTCGACGAACCCTCGATTGGCCTGCATCAACGCGACAATGAACGCCTTCTCGGTACGCTGACGCGTCTGCGTGACATGGGCAATACCGTGATCGTGGTCGAACATGATGAAGATGCCATTCGTCTTGCCGATCATGTCGTAGATATCGGCCCTGGTGCCGGCGTGCATGGTGGTGAAATCATCGCGCAGGGCACCATCGACGATATTTTGAAAGCGCCCCGTTCGCTGACCGGCGCGTATTTGTCCGGCCGGATGAAAATCGAAATACCGAAAGTACGACATAAGGCGAAACCGAAAATGTCGTTGAAGTTGCTGGGTGCTACCGGCAACAACCTGAAAAACGTCGACCTGGAAATCCCGGCCGGCTTGTTTGTCGCGATTACCGGCGTGTCCGGGTCCGGCAAATCGACGCTGATCAATGACACGCTGTATCACATCGCCGCAAACGAATTGAACGGCGCCTCGCATACCATTTCGCCTTATCGTGAAGTGCACGGCATAGAATTGTTCGACAAGGTCGTCGATATCGATCAATCGCCGATTGGCCGTACGCCTCGTTCGAATCCTGCCACTTACACGGGTTTGTTTACGCCTTTGCGTGAGTTATTCGCACAGGTTCCTGAAGCGCGCGCGCGCGGCTACTCGCCGGGACGTTTCAGTTTCAATGTCCGTGGCGGTCGCTGCGAAGCCTGCCAGGGCGATGGTTTGATCAAGGTGGAAATGCACTTCCTGCCGGACGTGTACGTACCTTGCGATGTCTGCCACGGCAAACGCTATAACCGCGAAACCCTGGAAATTCTGTACAAGGGCTACAACGTCCATGACATCCTGCAAATGACGGTCGAGGACGCGCTCAAATTATTCGAGCCTGTACCTACCCTGGCAAGAAAACTGGAAACGCTGATGGATGTCGGCTTGAGTTATATCAAGCTCGGCCAGAGCGCGACGACCTTATCGGGCGGTGAAGCGCAGCGAGTGAAACTGTCGAAGGAATTATCGCGCCGCGATACCGGGCAAACCCTTTATATTCTCGACGAGCCAACCACCGGCCTGCATTTCCACGACATCGAACACTTGCTAGCCGTGTTGCACAAGCTACGCGATGACGGCAATACGATTGTCGTAATCGAACATAATCTGGACGTGATCAAGACGGCTGACTGGATTGTCGACCTCGGCCCGGAAGGTGGCCATCGCGGCGGTCAAATCATCGCGCAGGGCACGCCGGAAGATGTCGCGCAAAATCCGGCCTCGCATACCGGCCGCTTCCTCGCGAAAATGCTGGAAGCGCCTGAGAGCAAAGCCGCGAAAACCGTCAAACGGAAAAAGACCGCATGAAATCACTCTACAAAATAGAAATGGATATCCGCTGGGGCGACCTGGATGCTTTCAACCATGTGAACAACACAGGCTATCTTCGCTTTATCGAAGAAGCCCGCGTGCAGTGGTTCAAGTCACTAGTTGATAACTGGGCCGATGCCGATTGCGCGCCGATTCTGGCCGCGATCCAGAACAATTACAAAAAACCGATTTCCTGGCCGGAAAAAATCCATGTCGAATTGTTCTGCGAGCATATCGGTACCAAGAGCTTGAAGCTCGCCCACCGCATCACGTCGACTTCCGATGACAATATCGTTTATGCCGATGGCCATACGATCATGGTGTGGGTCAATGCAGCGAGTGGCAGCACGGTGCCATTGCCGGAAAATGTGCTGAACGCCTGTAAAGACTGATTGCCGATATCGTAGGAGCGTCCTTTAGGCGCGACAAATCCGGCGAGATTTGTCGCACCTAAAGGACGCTCCTACCCGGCTCCTATAATTTCGGCGCTTCCCGTAACACCGGAAATTCCGAAAACACGCGGCGACCATCGGCCAACACAAGACGCACGCCCGCTTTGTCGCCTTCTTTCAGCGCGCGCAGGGGCTGCATCAACATAATATGCAAACCGCCGGCTTCGAATTTCAATGAAGCACCCGGTTTGATTTCCAGAACACCCGGATCCCGCATCTTGCTGATGCCGTTTTCGACGACGGTGCGATGAATCATCGGCATGCCGAAATCCCTGCTTTCGACATCGACAATCCGGATGCTGGTCTTGCACGGATTCTTCAGTATCAAATATCCGGCGAGCGTTTGCGCGCCCGGTGGTGCGCTGCGTATCCATGCCTGCTGGATTACCGGCATGCATTGCTGCGCGTTTTTTGCAGGCTGCGACTTAGCTGCGTTATCAGCCAGACTTGTAACCGAAGCTGAAGCGAGCAGCAGCGAAAGTAGACCTGAATAAAGTTGTTGTCCGTTCATGAGCCTATGATACTTTTATCTGAGAACGGAGTGTTTATGAAAATCAGTCTTCTTGCCGCATCCACCACTTTAGGCCTCACCATTATGAGCAATATTACGCAAGCCGCTGACGGCTCCCTGACCATTTACAGTGGCGATTACGAATCCGTAGCGCAATCCGAAGCCAATGCGGGCGGCCCCGGCTTTGCCTTGTTCGAGCGAAAGATCGGCTTTGACCTGAAGGCGGGCGACAATAACGTATCGCTTGGCGGCCTTCCGCAGGGCATGGATTCAAGCTCGTTGGTATTACGTCCGGATGGCAGTGCGAAAGTTCGCGGACAGCGTTTTGATTTCGCCATCGCCGGACAGGATGAATTGCTTCGCCGCGCACTGGGACAAACAGTCACGGTCGAGCAGGCTGTCGGCAATGATCGTCAAACCTATACCGGACAATTGATGTCGGCCGGCAATGGCTTGACGCTGAAACTCGCCGACGGTCGCATCAAGGTGTTATCCAACTACGCGAGTTTTGAATTGCCACGACTGCCCGATGGGGTCGTGAATGAACCCACGATGCGCTGGAGCATCAGCAACCCGAATGCCGGTCGCGAAAATTTCGCACTTGTCGTATGCCACTTCCGGTCTTGCCTGGCGGGCGGAATATTTAGTCAATGCAAGCGGCTTCGGCAAAGATTGCAAAATGGATATTGAAGGCGCCGCGATGGTAGTCAATCGTTCCGGTGCCGATTTCAACAACGTGATGCTGACGCTGGTGGCCGGGCAGCCTAATCGCGCACCATCTGCCGGACCCGCAAATGATGGCAGCGGCAGCACCGATGATGCAAAAGAAGCATGGTAATGGCGGATGGCGCACCGGATGCCCAGGCATCCGGCGAATACCAGGCCTACAAACTGCCCAATGCCGGTTCATTGCCGCAGGGCAGCGTTCAACGTTTGCCACTGGTCAATGCCGCCAACAATATCGCCTGCGAACGTCGCTACGAAACCAATTACAGCACGGGTGACTGGATGCCGCCGTATCCGATCATCGATGCCAACTATGGTGCTGGTGATGGCCAGGGATTGCCGGTGTTCGCCACTCTACGCTTCAAGAACAGCAAGGCGGCTGGACTAGGCGTGCCTTTGCCTGCCGGTCGCGTTCGCATGTTCGACGGCAAGGATTTTCTCGGCGAAGCCAATATCAACCACACAGCCGCCAATCAGGACGTGACTCTGCAAATCGGCAATGTGTTTGATCTGAAATCGACCCGCACCCGCGAAGATTTCAAGATTGACCGCGATGGCCGCAGCATGACCGAACGCGTCAGCATCAAGCTGATCAATTCAAAAGCCCAGGCCGCGACCGTGCGCGTCGGCGAGCGTCTGCCGCGCTGGAGCGACTGGGAAATGGTCTCTAGTTCGGTACCGTTCGAAAAACGCAACGCGCAGACAGTAAGCTTCGACGTGCCGGTCGCTGCCGACAGCGAAACCACTTTGACTTACACTGTGCGCTATCGTTGGGCAGCCGACGTCAAAATTCCCAATTGAGAACGAATACATGATCGAGATAATCCAGCACGGACAGGTCCATGAAATCAGACTCGCGCGGCCACCGGTCAATGCGCTGAATTTCGATTTGCTGGATGCCTGGTTACTGCGATTCAAGTCCGCGCCCAGCCAATGGTGCGCGCGGTCTGATTTTATCGGGCGGCGAAAAAGTTTTTTCCGGCGGGCTGGATGTTCCTTATCTGATGACTCTCGATAAAGCCGGCCTGATGAAATGCTGGTCGCGCTTCTTCGACGCCGCCCGAGCATTGGCAAATTCGCCAGTGCCGGTTGCTGCCGCCATCTCGGGCCATAACCCTGCAGGTGGCTGCGTATTGGCGCTGTGCTGCGATTACCGGGTGATGGCACACGGCCCTTTCCGCATTGGCCTGAATGAAACGCAAGTCGGTTTGGCAGTGCCGGAAGCGATTCAATATTTGATGCGTCGTGTCGTTGGCGCACAGCGTGCGGAACGCTTGATCGTGGCTGGTGCAATGATTGAATCGGAACACGCACACCAGATCGGATTGGTGGATGTTTTGTGCGATCAGGCCAAGGTTGTCGAAACCGCGAAAGTCTGGCTCGACGCCACGCTCGCGCTGCCTTCCACACCGATGCTCGCAACGCGAAAAATTGCACGTGCCGATGTCGTCAATGCACTGGGATCATTCCAGGATGCCGATTTGGAAATGTTTGTTGCGGGCTGGTACTCGGCAGATACACAGGCGGCGCTGAAAGCCATGATGATGAAGTTAGGCAAATAGATATGCGGCGTAGCAATGGTGTAATGGTCAAACCACTATTATTGGCAATGCTATTTTGTTCGTCTGGCCTGTCGGTTAATGCTGAAGAAAACGTGCAGTCGTCAAATAAACTGGCATCGATTGATACTGCTGAAAACATGAGGATTGTTTACGAACAGAACACATCGGAAACCGAACCGGAAAACGGAACGTTGATACTGTATCGACCCTTCAGATTTGCCAATTTGGCCGGCTCACCAAACGTCAAGGTGAATGAAACAATCATTGGCGAGCTCAGGAACAATAGATTCATAGAACTAAGCATGCGGCCTGGCGAGTATCTTGTTACACCCATCCGCGATGCCTGGTGGAATATCGAGTGCGGCAGTATCAAGGTCACCGTCGCAGCAAAATCCAGAACCTATGTGCGAATGGACTCTTCAGCCACCATTTCAGATGTGGTGATTGTCAATGGAACAGCTGTATCCGCCAGCAGCAATGACAAATGCTGGATCGACCCTGTTGAAAAAACAGAGGCCGAGCTCCAGCTAAAAAAAATAAAACGCGCAACCGAAAAGCAGCGCAGGCCTCATGGAAAGGACTGAACGATTACCGTAACCAGACATCCACTCGTCGGTTTCGATAAACCGCATTATTCGCGAAAGTCAAAGGCAAACTGTAACCCACTCCTCGCACGCGCATCGGACTGATGCCGATCTCCATCAGCGATGTCGCGACCAGATCGGCATATTCATTGCTCACCGAATTGGCCATATAGATCGAAGATTGCTTGTCTGCATGACCGATCAGAATTACCTTGCGATTCCTGTTTTCCGGACGCTGCATAAAATCCTTCAGGCGCGCCAGGTCCTGTGCGCCGCGACTGTCGAAAATCGAGAAGGCATTGCCGAAACGAAAAGACAGGGACATTCTTGAAGCACCATCGACCCATTGCTTGTACTCCGCGGGCAGATTCTTATCCTGCGTTACCGGAGTCAGCATTGGCGCAAGACTCAAGTAACCATGCGACGCAAGCAAACGTTGCCCTTCCTCGGATTCCGCATACGTAACGAATCCGCGTCCGAGCGCCGTTACAATCTGGCCGGTATAGAAATATAGCCGTCGTGTTAAGGGATATTCCTCGGTCTTGATATGCAGTTGATCTGCTGGAACGAGGCGGTTTGCAACACGAATCGGCAGCGCCTTGAAAGCACCGGCACTCGTCGAAAATTCGGCAATTCCGATGGCGTTGGGATCTGCCGCTACCGCCATCCGGATTTCATTCGAATCCCTATGGCGCTGAGCATTAGGGGCAGCGGCTGATGAGTTCAGGATTGTCGACTGCATTTCTGCCAAGCCAGTTCCCTGACGTGCCAAATGCAAGCGAATCTTTCCCGGCTTGCCCCCGAGCTGTTTCCAGTCGGTAATTTCGCCGGAAATTATTTTGGTCAGCTGCGACAAGTCCAAGCCTGCAATTTGATTGCCGGGATGCACGATGGCGGTGATTGCCTGCAATGCAATTACATGTTCCTGGTCAGGCGAATTAAGATTACCTAATTGCCAACCATCATCGATTTCCTTTGCAGATAGTGGACGCGACATCATTGCGATTTCGGTGTCGCCATTGACCAAATCCTGAAATCCGGGCCGACTGCCTTTTCCGAGTATTTCTATTTCTACCGAGTCCGTGTCGCGCTTGGCAGACACAATCTTCAATCCGGTTTTTGGCCGGGCAATCGTGACTTGCCCGTAACCAAATTTCTTCATCCAACCTTCGACCAACACAGGAACGATGCGGTCCCCGAGCGTGTTGGATCCATTGATTCGAATCGTGTCCTGAGCCACCGCGGGCCCGGGTAAAATGACAAGCGATAGCAGAAATGCCGAAAGCAGTTTTTGACGGATCATGACTGAGTAGACCTGAAGGAGATTCGCCGCATGGCGCTCCACAAGCTACTCGCACAGCACTACTGGATTATGACAAAAAACGGAAATACCGCACTTTCGTGTTTTGCCGATTTTATTTTCCGGTTGCCACCGGATGGTCGGCATCACTGATCCAGCCACTCCAGGACGGCGGGAATATTTTTGCTCCCGACAAACCGGCAATTTCCATTGCCAGCAAATTATGACAAGCCGTCACACCGGAGCCGCAATATAGAATTGTTTCAGGAGCAGAGTGTTCACCCAGCATCTCGAGGAAATCCTGTTTCAATGAATCAGGCGATCGAAAGCGGCCATTTTCGATATTCAGGCCATAGGGCCGATTCAGTGCGCCGGGAATATGGCCCGCTACTTTATCAATCGGCTCGATCTCACCCCGGTAACGTTCCGGTGCACGGGCATCGAGCAATAAAAATTGATTGATTGCCAGATTATTTTCCACGACATCGGCGATGACCATTTTGGCCCGGTCAAAATCGGCATGGTAAAGCGAAGGAAGATGGGTCGGCGCATCACTGTTCACCGGCAAGCCGAGTTCCAGCCAACGGGCAAAGCCGCCATCGAGTACCGCCACTTTTTCATGGCCGAGCAATCGCAACAAATACCAGAATCTTGACGCGGCCATGGCACCGTCGCTGGCATCGTAAACCACGACTTGTGACTGCCTGGAAACACCGCAACGCATCAGGGTATGACAAAAATCATCGGCATTGGGCAAAGGGTGACGCCCGAATTGCCCAGGCTTTTGTTTGTCGGATAAATCACGGTCCAGATGCACATAGGAGGCATTCGGCAAATGCGCGGTCTGCCACGCCTGCTCTCCGGCCTGTGCATCGCCGAGTGCGAATCTTGCATCGACAATGACCCAATCCGGATCATGTAGATGCTTCAACAATTCTTCTGCGGAAACAATCGTGTTCCAGTTCATTGCAAGCCCGCCTGTTCAATGCGCTTTCTGAAATTCACCAGCATGGAAGCCGTGGCGCCCCATATCCGGTATCGCCCATATTGAAATTCGATGATAGTCCGATTCCTGCCACGGTATTCAATTTCAAGCGGCTTGGCATTGAGTGGGTTCAGCACGAAGTCGAGCGGCACTTCGAATATTTCATCGACTTCGCCAGGATCGGCCAAGGGAATAAACTCGGAAGACACTTTTGCCAACACCGGATATACATGAAAACCGGTAATCGTCAGGAAAGAATCCAGATAGCCAAGCGGTTCCACGTGGGCTGGCAGCAGACCAATTTCTTCATGCGCTTCACGCAATGCGGCGGCAACCGGATTGATATCGCTTTCTTCTATGCGGCCGCCAGGAAAACTTATTTGCCCCGCATGATGCTTGAGTGCTTCGGTGCGCCGCGTGAGTATCACCTGCAAACCGGATTTGCGTTCAATCAGACCGATAAGTACCGCTGCCGGCCTGATTGCCGTAGCGTTTTCGGAGATGAGATCGATCAGTTCGCCATAGTTCCAGGCGGGGGCAATCGGCGCATGGGCCACCGGGTGTAGCGCAGCGGCAATCGAATCGAGAAAAGAGTGAGGTTCGCTCACGAATCAGGTGTTGCCTTCACGTGCAGGCAACACGGCATCCATGATGTATGCGCGTTGCTCATCGTTATAGAGTGACCACGATGCGATTTCATGGCTAGTTCGGTAGCAGCCTTCGCACAGGCCCTGCTCGTCGAGCAGACAGATGCCGATACAGGGGCTTTGAATGGCGCGTTGAAAATTACTCATGAAAAAAATGCGCCGGTTTCCCGGCGCATTGATATTTTATTTCACGTTTACCAGCTGGAAATCATAAACGGCAACCTGGTTTGGACCGCCCGGTGCCTGGGCATCCTTGCCAACGCCTTTTTCTGGCGGAACGACAATTTCCCAACGCGAACCCGAAGGCATCAACATCACGGCTTCGCGCAGACCCGCAGGGCCCAGTTCGGAAACTTTCAGAGTGGGTGGCGCCAGCGGCGTCGTGGTGAAGGTGTCAAACATCGGGCCGCCAACGGAAAGGACGGCACGCATGTGGGCAACAATCTGTCCCGTTGCGGTCGGTTTCGGACCCGTACCCGCAGTCAGAACACGATATTGCACGCCACCGGGAAGCGTTATCACACCAGGCTTGGTCTTGTTCGTCGCCATGAAAGAGTCGGATTTCACTTTGTTTTCGCGGGCGACTTTTTCAAAGTTGGCGCGCGCGTCCTTTTCCATTTTCTGTCCGAAATAACTCAGTGCATTGGACAATTTATCGCCGGAAATGCTTGGATCTTTTTTTGCGATACCGTCTTGCAAGCCGCGAGTGACGGCAGCCGGGTCGATATCGGCACCCGAACGGGCAATCATGTTTCCGCGCTCATAACCAAGCGCGTAGCTGAGCGTCGCTTTGTCGGGCGCAGTGAGTTGTTGCGCAGGGGCAGCAGCAGGTTTTGCAGGAGCAGCCGTTTGAGCCATGGCAACACCGGCGGTTAAACTAAGTGCCGCCAAAGTGGCAGCCAACACACGCAGTTTCATTGAGTGAATCTCCAGTAAAATAAACGGGACTAACAACAGTCCCGAGACGCGGTAGGATACCGGCCTTGACGCTGAACCGCCACTGACGGCTTGGCCCAACGCGCTAGCAATGACCCGGCACGGGCAGCAAAGTTCCCTACATTCAAGTATTTGGAGTCTCCATGGCATTTCAGAACCTCGTAATCGAGCAAAAAGACCGCATGCGGACTATCACGCTCAATCGTCCTGACAAGCTCAATGCGCTAAATCGCGCCACGATCGGTGAGCTGCACACAGCCTTTGACGAAGCCGCGCAGGATAATGCCGTCAATGTGGTGATATTGACCGGTGCAGGTCCAAAGGCCTTCGTTGCCGGGGCGGATATTTCGGAAATGAGTGGATTGAGCCCGGTACAGGCACGCGATTTTTCCCGACACGGTCAAAAACTGATGTCGAAAATCGAACAACTGAGTAAACCCGTTATCGCAATGGTCAATGGTTTCGCACTCGGCGGCGGGATGGAATTGGCCATGGCATGCCATCTCAGGTTCGCTTCCGAAAATGCAAAGTTTGGACAGCCTGAAGTCAATCTGGGCCTGATACCCGGCTTCGGCGGTACGCAACGCCTTTTGCGTCTGGCAGGCCGTGGACCCGCACTTGAATTATGTTTGGGCGGTCAAACTATCGATGCTGCAAGAGCCTACTCGCTGAATCTGGTGACTCGTATTTTTCCTGCCGATCAGCTGCTATCCGAAACCGAAAAATTTGCGGATCATCTTTCCCATCTGGCGCCGCAAGCCCTGCGTGGCGTGATCGATGCCATTCATCTCGGCGGCGAAGCAGGACTGGAAGTCGGGCTGGATTATGAAACCCAAGGTTTCGCGATTGCATTTTCCACCGACGACATGAAAGAAGGTACGAGCGCCTTTCTTGAAAAACGCAAACCGCAATTTGTCGGGCACTGAATCCAGGAAACGCCATTGACACCGCTCGATCCGAAAGAACAGGCAAAACGGGATGCCGCACGCCTGCGTTACGAACGCAGGAACCTGCGCCTGATTCGCGTGGCCGAAGAAAAATATCAGCGCCTGGAAGAAAACAAGGAACAAGCCACCAGTCCAGATGCGGTGGCGCAGGCCCTGGCCCGTGCACGAGCCAAGCGCGAACAAGCGAAGAAAGCATAGGTCTGCGAAAACAATGAAACCGGAAAATCGTCGCGAACTGTTTGCTCGCTTGGCAGAGTTGAATCCCAATCCAAAAACCGAACTGGTCTATTCCAGCCCTTTCGAATTATTGATTGCCGTGATGCTATCGGCACAATCCACCGATGTCGGCGTCAATAAAGCCACCAAGAAACTTTTCCCGGTAGCCAATACACCGGCCGCCATTTTGAAGCTTGGCGAAACAGGTTTGAAGAAATACATCAGCACCATTGGCCTGTTCAACAGCAAGGCGAAACATGTCATTGCGGCTTGCGAGATATTGCAGCAGAACTACGATGGCGAAGTGCCCGATGATCGTGAAGCACTGGAATCTTTGCCCGGGGTCGGCCGCAAAACCGCCAATGTCGTTCTCAATACGGCATTCGGACACCCGACGATGGCCGTGGACACTCATATATTCAGGGTTGGCAACCGGACGGGTCTGGCCAAGGGCAGCACGGTGCGCGCCGTCGAAGATAAATTGCTCAAGGCTGTTCCACCGGAATACAGGGTGAATGCCCACCATTGGTTGATCCTGCATGGTCGCTATGTCTGCAAGGCACGAAAACCCGATTGCCCGAACTGCGTGATTCGCGATTTATGTCAATTTAAAGATAAAACGATGGCGTAAATATGCTTTCTTTAATTCCGTCTGGAAGCGGAACGAATGTCTGGCCGACTGATGTCTACCGGCTCTTCTTTATATAAATCAAAAACTTGAAATCATTATTTGCATGCTTGCCATTTGCGGGCAGCCAAATCTGTGAATTAGACGAGGCTTTTTAATCAAAACTGTCACATTAACGAAACTTTCATGTTCTAGAGTGCCCACCTATCTCCACACCCTAGCGGGAATTCAACATGAAACTTGCACACAAAGTACTTGCCCTGGCCGTTCTGGCCGCCCTGTCCAGCACGGCTTCGGCCGAAATCGCCATCGATGTTATCGGCGGTTCGGAAATCACCTTCGAAGGTTTATTGCAGGCTGATGCAAATTGGTACGATGAAGACGTCAGAGCGCTAAGCGCATCCGCCACAGATGGCACTGACTCGGACCAGGACTTGCGTCGCGCGGAACTTGTCTTCAAGGGCAAGGGCCCGGGCCAATGGGAATGGGTTGTCGGCTACGACGCCAAAGCTGATAAATGGCTCGATACCAATGTGAAATACAAATTCAACAGCTCCACCAGTGTCACTTTTGGCCAGTTCAAACAACCCAACAGCATGGAAGAACTGGGTAGTACGAAAAACAACGATTTCATTTCCAAAGCAATGACCACTAATCTACAGGCTGTCGCACGCCGTACCGGCGTAGCTATTACAACCGGCGGAGATTCCTGGACTTTGACCGGAAGTTACATGAATCGCGAACTGACCCGTAACCTTGCCAACGGTCAGGGCTTCGGCGCCCGCGCTACATGGTCACCGATGCATGATAGTGGCAATATTTTCCACCTTGGTTTGTCGGCCGTCAGTTTTGAAGCCAAAGACGCTGTTAGCGATGGAAATGCCCGGTTCCGCGTTCGTCCAGATGCAGATCTGACCGGCACTCGCCTTATTGACTCAGGCCAATTTACCGATGGAAATCAGATCACCACATGGGGTGGGGAAGCGGCTTGGGTAAAAGGCCCGGTAAAACTTCAAGCAGAGGCCATGAGCACCAACTTGACGCGTGATTTCAACCCTGATTACGGATTTGAAAGTTATTACATCTCGGGCGTCTGGAATCTCTCCGGTGAAACCTGGGGTTACAAGGGCGGCAATATCACCACCGGCCTGCCTGAAGATACTTCGAAAGGAATGTGGCAAGTAGGTTTGCGCTACGACCATGCAGATCTTAATGATGGCCTTGTGACAGGCGGCAAGGAAAGCAACTGGACTGCGGGCGTCAACTATTACTGGCGCTCGAACTTCAAGTTCGCCCTGAACTATGTGATGGTTGATAGCGAAAAACGTGCCAACATCTTTGCACCGCTGGTTCAGGACAATCCGAACGTCCTCGAATTCCGCGCCCAGATCTACTGGTAAATCCCGGCTTCAACTCGTTTTACCGAAACGCGGCTTCGGCCGCGTTTTCTATGCCTGCGATGCATTTTCGAAGTCATATAAATGTCACAAACAAGACATTAAGCCGTCATGTTGCCGCCACACAATGCGCTCAATGAAAATTACTTCCTTCAGCTACTTCTTCCAGGAGCGACTCGTGTTAAATAATCTGAAACGCAAAATTGCTGTTCTCGGCCTCGCCGCAGCATTGAGCTTTAATTTGCAGGCAGCGCAATCGAACGGAGCTGGTGCATCGTTCGTGTTTCCCGCAATGACCAAATGGTCTTCCGATTACAACAAGGCCACCCAGAACCGCATCAACTACCAGTCAATCGGCTCTGGTGGCGGCATTGCCCAAATTAAGGCCAATACTGTGGACTTTGGCTCTTCGGATGCACCGTTGAAGTCGGATGATCTCGACAAATTCGGTCTCGGCCAGTTCCCTTCGGTAAGCGGCGGCATCGTCCCGGTCGTCAATATCCCTGGCGTAACCGCCGGCAGTATCCGTTTCACCGGCCCCGTACTGGCCGACATCTATCTCAACAAGATCAAGATGTGGAATGACCCTGCCATTGCCGCCTTGAACGCGGATCTTAAATTGCCTGCCCTGCCGATTCGCGTGATCTATCGTGCCGATGGCTCCGGCACCACGTTCAACTTCGTCAACTACTTGTCAAAGGTGAGTCCGGAATGGAAACAAAAAGTCGGCGAAGGTACTACCGTCCGCTGGCCGGGTGGCTTTGGCGGCAAGGGTAACGAAGGCGTTGCGGCCTATGTCAAACAAATCAAGGGCGCCATCGGTTACGTGGAGTTGAGCTACGCAACCTCCAACAAGCTGGCTTTCGGCGCGATGAAAAACGCGGCCGGCAATTTCGTGCAGCCAAACTTGAAATCCATCCAGTCTGCCGGCGCCAGCGCCGACTGGGCGAATTCGAAAGACTTTAGCCTTGTGATCACCAATGCTCCGGGCGTTGACGCATGGCCAATCAGCGCAACCAACTTCATAATCATGTCCAAGAAGCCAAAGAACCCGGCAAATGCGAAAGAAGCCATCAATTTCTTCCGCTGGGTTTACACAAGTGGTGATGCCTCCGCACAACAACTCGGTTACGTTCCGTTGCCGGCCGATCTGGTCAAACGCATCGAAGCATACTGGGCCGCAGAATTTAAATATTGATTCTTTGCTGCATTACACTAAGCGCCCCGGCATCCTGTCTGGGCGCTTTTTATTTCAACACCCAGAGATCGTGATTCATGTCTGAAGCCACTGCCCTCGCCGAACGTTTGAGAATTGTCGAAGCTCGCGCGAGCTCGGACAATTTCAAGGACAAGCTATTTCACTGGTTGCTTGCAGCCGCTGGTTTCTTTGTGTTGTTTTCCCTGCTGGGGGCGATGTACGTGATGTTTACCGGCGGACAGCAAGTGTTCGCCAAGGAAGGATGGAAATTCATTACGACGGATTTCTGGGATCCGGCCAACAGTATTTTTCAGGGTCTTGTCGCCCATCGTGGGCACCATCGTCAGCTCCATGATTGCACTGCTGCTTGCTGTGCCGGTCAGTTTCGGCATTGCTCTTTTCCTGACCGAAGTCGCGCCACCCTGGATTCGCAGCCCGATTGCAATCGCGATTGAACTGCTCGCCGGTATTCCGTCGATCATTTACGGCATGTGGGGCCTGTTTGTTCTGGTGCCGATGCTGGGCGAACATGTCTATCCCTGGATCAACGACAATCTCGGCCAATTACCCTTGATCGGCCAATATTTTCAGGGCGTGCCGATTGGCGTCGGCCTGCTCACTGCCGGCACTGTGCTGGCGATCATGATCATCCCCTTCATTGCATCGGTCATGCGCGAAGTATTCCTGACCGTTCCGACACGATTGAAAGAATCGGCGTACGCGCTCGGTTCGACGACCTGGGAAGTCGTTTGGGATGTCGTGCTGCCCTATACCAAGTCGGCTGTCGTCGGCGGTATTTTCCTGGGTTTGGGTCGCGCGCTGGGCGAAACCATGGCCGTGACCTTCGTGATCGGCAATGCCAATCGTCTTGCCAGCCTGCTGGAACCGAGCACATCGATTTCGGCCACGATTGCCAATGAATTTTCGGAAGCTTTCGCAGACGAACATCGTGCTGCGTTGCTTGGCCTCGGTTTCCTGTTGTTTGTCGTCAGTTTCTGCGTGCTATCCGTTGCCAAGCTGCTGCTACTTAGCCTGAAACACCGGGAGGGCAAATAATGAGCGCGCAGACAATATTTTTACGCCGTCGCATCATCAATGCCATCGCCATGGTGTTATCGCTTAGCGCGGCCATTGTCGGTTTGTTCTTTCTCGGCTGGATTTTGTGGACGACTTTTTCCAAAGGCCTGCCTGCACTGAGCTGGAGCTTGTTCACCACGACGACGGCACCTCCGGGTGAACCCGGCGGTCTTGGCCAATGCACTGGTCGGCAGTCTGGTGCTTTGCCTGTCTGCCGTCTTGTGGGCTACGCCGGTGGGTATCGCTGCAGGGACTTATTTAGCCGAATACGCCAACCACACCAAGCGCGGCGAACTGATCCGCTTCATCAACGATATTCTTTTATCGGCGCCGTCCATCGTGCTGGGTTTGTTTATCTACACGGTGATCGTGCGGCCGATGCAAAGTTTCTCTGCCTATGCGGGCGTGATTGCACTCGGATTCATCGTGCTGCCGGTCGTCGTGCGCACTACGGATGAAATGCTGCGACTGGTACCGACGCAAATGCGCGAGGCCGCGTTGTCGCTCGGCGTGCCGCAATGGAAGGTAACGACCAATGTGCTGTATCGCGCTGCTCGTTCCGGCATCACCACCGGCGTATTGCTCGGGCTTGCGCGCATCAGTGGCGAAACGGCACCGTTGATCTTCACCAATACCAACAACCAGTATTGGAGCTTCTCGCCGAACTCGCCAATGGCCAATATTCCGATGACGATTTACGAATACGCAAAAAGCCCGTTCGAAGACTGGAATCAATTGGCCTGGGCCGGCGCATTGCTCATCACTTTATTCGTGCTGCTTATCAGCGTCGTGGCACGCGTTATTCTGTTAAGAAATAGGGTTCAAAATGACTGAGATCACTCTCTCCCGCAAGCCAAATACCGTGCAAGGCGACGTTGCCGCCCTGAGTGCACCGGCAAAACTGACGGCACGCAACCTGAATTTTTATTACGGTGACTTCAAGGCCATCAAGGACGTGAACTTCGATGTCGCCGAGAAATGCGTGACATCGCTGATCGGCCCCTCCGGCTGCGGCAAATCCACCTTGCTGCGCATCTTCAATCGCATCTATTCGATTTATCCCGGCATGCGTGCGGAAGGCCAGGTCATGCTGGATGGCGAAAACGTGCTCGACCCGAAATATTCATTGAACAAACTGCGCAGCAAGATCGGCATGGTGTTCCAGAAGCCCGTACCGTTTCCGATGACTATCTTCAACAATATTTCCTATGGCATCGGCCATTACGAAAGCCTGTCGAAAGCCGACATGAACAACCGCGTTGAAGAAGCGCTTCGCCAGGCGGCATTGTGGGACGAAGTGAAAGACAAGCTCGGACAAAGCGCACTCGGGACTTTCCGGCGGACAGCAGCAACGTCTTTGCATCGCCCGCGCCGTGGCATTGAAACCGGAAGTGATTTTATTCGACGAACCGACTTCGGCACTCGACCCGATTGCGACCGGCAAGATCGAACAATTATTCGCCGAACTGAAACAGCAGTTCACGATCCTGATCGTGACGCACAACATGCAGCAGGCGGCACGTTGCTCGGACTTCACGGCTTTCATGTACCTCGGCGAGCTGGTGGAATTTGGCGTCACGGAAACGATGTTTACCAAACCCACCAAGCAGCAAACCGAAGATTATATTACCGGTCGTTTCGGCTAAATCTCGACAGGCAAGAAACAACCTATCACTCATCAAGAGCGAGTATAAAAATGGGCAACAGCGAACACATTGTTAAAAGTTTTGATAGCGAACTTCAACGCCTCTACGGCGAAATCCAGCGCATGGGCGAAATCGCGATCGCGCAACTCGATGCCGCCGTCGATGTTTTGCAACGCCGCGATAGCGATGCCGCCCGTCGCGTCGTCGCGAACGACGATGCCATTGATGCGCTCGAACACGAAGTCAGCAATGACGTTCTCCGCCTGCTCGCACTGCGCCAGCCAATGGCCCGCGACCTGCGGGAAGTCTATGCCGCACTGCGCATTTCTTCCGATATTGAACGCATTGGCGACTATGCAGCCAATGTGGCGAAACGCTCGATGGTGCTGAATCAGGGCGCACCGGTTTCACTTGCCCACGGCCTCCCCATCCTGGCGAAACTGGCCAACTCACTGGTCAAGGAATCACTGCATGCTTATGCCAACCGCGATGCCGATGCGGCAAAGGCCGTGCGTGACCGTGACGCGGAACTGGACATGCAATACACCGCATTGTTCCGAGAACTGCTGACTTACATGGCAGAAGATCCCAAGCAAATCACGCCTTGCACGCATCTGCTGTTCATGGCAAAAAACATCGAGCGCATTGGCGACCACGCGACCAATATCGCCGAAAACACCTGGTTTCTGGTTCACGGCGAAACCCTGACCGAGGGCCGCGACAAGCGGGACCTGACCAGCCAATAAGCTTTTTTGCATGCAAAACCCCGAAAAAACCCGCACTTGGCGGGTTTTTTCATTTTTATTGGGAATTTGCGAACCCTTTTATGCTGACTTGGTCTCTTTAGTCTCGAAGTTCATACTGGACCGATACGGGGGTGGAAAATGACGGCACTGGTTTGTGATTTGACTGAAGCACGCAAAGGCGACCCAAAGGCGCTGGAGCGCGTGCTCGTACAATCACGCCAGGATCTGCGCCGTTTTGCCGAATACCATTGCGCCATCAACGATGCGGAAGATGCGATCCAGGATTCGCTATTTATCGTTTCCCGGAAAATCGGCGACCTGCGCAATCTGGAAGTATTCACTTCCTGGCTCTTCCGTATCGTAAAGCGCGAATGCTATCGCTACAAACGCGCCAAAGCCGCGCTGATGCAGGTGCCCATCACGGAGGATATCGAAGGCCCGCATTATCCCGAGCAAAAAGGTTTGGCACGTGACGTCGCGATGGCCCTGGAGTCACTGCCGGCGCATTATCGTGAAATCATACTGCTGCGTGATCTCGATGGTTTCTCCATCCAGGAAATCATGTGCCAGCTACAGTTGAGCAAAGAGGCCTGCAAGGCCCGCTTGCATCGTGCCCGCGCACTCGCACGTGAATACCTGAGTGCATAATCTTTTCACCATCATCAACCCCAAAGAGAGAAATACCATGTCGAACAAATCACTCAAACCTTTCATGCTGGCAACCGGCGCATTACTCATCGGCGGTCTGGCCGTCTCGCAATCCGCCTTCGCGGTCAAGCAACTCGGCAACGGCTATCAGGTGACCACGCCCGACGGCGCCAAAGCGGTCGAAGGTAAATGCGGCGAAGGCAAGTGCGGTGCCGATAAAATGAAAAAGACCGGCGATGCGAAAATGGCCGAAGGCAAATGCGGTGAAGGTAAATGTGGCGCCGATAAAATGAAATCCGCCGAGGGCAAGTGTGGCGAAGGTAAATGCGGCGGCATGATGATGGCCGATAAAAACAAGGATGGCGTCATTACGCAAGCCGAACACCGCGCCCACGCCGATGCCATGTTCGCCGGCATGGACAAGAACAAGGACGGCAAGATCAGCGCCGACGAAATGAAAGCACATCACGAAGGCAAGTGTGGCGAAGGCAAGTGCGGCGCCGACAAAGCCAAGATGGAAGGTAAATGCGGCGAAGGCAAATGCGGTGCCGACAAGAAGAAGTAAGCACTAATCCATGACGGCATTCCGTCCACTCGCGATCAATGCTGCCGGACTCGGTTTGCGGCGGACCCTGATGGGTTCGCTGCAAACCGCCGGTCCTGACGCATTCGATTTTCTCGAATGCGCGCCGGACAACTGGATCGGCGTCGGCGGCCGTTATGCCGAAGCTTTGCAGGATTTGTCTTCGCGTTATCCGCTGGTTTGCCACGGGCTTTCCTTGTCAGTGGGTGGCGTCGAACCTTTCGATGAAACCTATTTGTTGAAGCTGCGCCGGTTTCTGGAGCAACACCGGGTTCCGGTATTCAGCGAGCACCTTTCCTACTGCGCCGACGATGGCCAGCTTTATGATTTGATGCCGATTCCGTTTACCGAGGAAGCTGTGCATCATGTTGCGGGGCGGATCCGCCACGTGCAGGACGCCTTGGGAAGGCGTATCGCGGTCGAAAATGTTTCCTATTACGCGGCACCGTTCCAGGCCATGCCGGAAATCGATTTCATCAACGCGGTATTGGCGGAAGCCGACTGCGATTTGCTGCTTGATGTAAACAATATTGTCGTGAATTCCATCAACCACCGTTACGACCCGGTTGATTTCCTGCACCGGCTACCCGGCAAACGTATTTCCTATATCCACATCGCCGGCCATTACGATGAAGCCGACGACCTGAAAGTCGACACCCACGGCGCAGCAGTAAAACCCGAAGTCTGGTCGCTGCTGTCCGAAGCCTATCGGGTCCACGGCGTTCGCCCGACCCTGCTTGAACGCGACTTCAACTTCCCTGCCTTCGATGAATTGATTGGCGAAGTGAGCGAGATTCGCGCGCATCAGGCCTTGCATCAAGACGACAAGGTGCACTATGCAGGCACCTGAAAGACTCCGGCAGCAACAATTTGCGCTCGCCAAACATATCCGTGATCCGGAAGCGAATTTGCCGCCACCGGATATCGAAGATCGTCGTCTGGCAATCTACCGCGAATTATTCTTCAACAATGTCGAAGGCCTGCTGGCCGGTAATTTCCCGGTGATCCGGGAAATACTCGATGACGATATCTGGCTTGATCTCGTGCGCGCCTTCTATCGCGAACATCTTTGCCAGACGCATTTGTTTCCGGAAGTACCACGCGAATTTATCCGCTTTCTCGAAACCCGTATCGAACAAGGCGAACAAGATCCCGCCTGGCTGATGGAACTCGCCCATTACGAATGGGTGGAATTGGCACTGGATCTGGCGGAAAACGATGAAGCGGAAAACGATGCCGTCATCGCCGATGATCATATTCTCGACACTGCTTTCAGCCTGTCATCACTCGCCTGGCCGCTGGGTTACCAATGGCCGGTACATCGCCTGAGCCCCGGTTTCCTTCCGGAATATCCGCCTTCGGAGCCAACGTTCTTACTGGTGCGTCGGGATCGTGACTACAAAGTGCATTTCGAGGAAATCAGCGCGCTGATTTTTCGCCTGCTGCAATTGATCAGCGATGCTCCCGAACTGACCGCAAGACAGCAACTCACTGCACTTGCCCATGAAGCCAATGCCGAAGACATTGCATCCTTCATCGAACTTGGCCTTGGCTTGTATCAAAATTTGCTGGAACAGCGAACCCTTCGTCCTACCCTTTGACTCTTCTCGGTACACATTCATCAGGCGCAACGCAAATTGCGCCTATTACCGGGGAAGCATCATGTTCACGAAAATTACCGATCTCTATTCCGCCGTCACGGCCCGTTTGCAAGGCGTTGGCGAATGGCTGTCTCCACTGGGTTTGCGATTATTGCTTGCCTGGGAATTCTGGGAATCGGGCATAGAAAAATATCGCGGAGAAAACTGGTTCACCGATATCCAGACGGATTTCCCGTTTCCGTTCAATATCGTACCCACTGACATCAGTTGGGGTATGGCAACCTGGTTTGAATTGATCGGCGGCATCGCACTGCTATTTGGTTTGGGTACACGTTTTTTTGCCTTCAGTTTGTTCGTGTTGACGATCGTCGCCACCTCGGCCGTGCACTGGCCGATGGATTGGAAGACATTCACCGATCTCGCGATGGGATATGCCATTTCCAATGACGGCTTCGGTAATTTCAAACTGCCCCTGCTGTTCATGGCGATGCTGCTTCCGCTGATTTTCCATGGCGCCGGAAAATTCAGTCTTGATGCGCTGATATCCCATTTCAGCCATTCGGCCTCCGACGAGAATATTCTGGACTTGCGCGCATGGAGTCTGGGCTTGTTGGTGATTGCGGCTCCCTTGAGCATCTTGTTGCCGGCATTTGGTCTTTGCATCAGCGTATTGGCCATCGCACTCGCGGCAACGTCTCTTTTCATCAAGCGATAAGCCACATTCCCACAAGAAAAAGGCCGGATGCCAGCAATACGACGAGCTGGTATCCTGTCGGACATGAATGAGCCGACTCCCCCACGCCGCATAGCCGATCGTTTCCGAGGTTTTCTGCCCGTTATCGTGGATGTCGAAACCGGTGGCTTTGAATGCCACCGTCATGCCTTGCTTGAAATTGCCGCCATTCCGATCCTGATGGACGAGCATGGCGTGTTCACGCCGGGCGAATGTAGCACCACGCACGTGGAACCATTCCCCGGTAGCGAGCTGGATCCGAAATCACTCGAAATCACCGGCATCGACGTGACGCATCCGTTTCGCGATGCAAAACCCGAACGAGAAGCGCTGGATTATATTTTTCATGCCGTACGCATGGCGGCGCGCAAAGCCGAATGCCAGCGCGCCATTCTGGTCGGCCACAATGCCCACTTCGATCTTGGCTTTTTGAATGCAGCGGTCGCCCGCGTTGACCATAAACGCAATCCCTTCCACCCCTTCAGCGTATTCGATACGGTCACGCTGGCCGGCATGGCTTATGGTCAAACCGTGCTGAGTCGTGCCGTGCAAGCCGCCGGTATTGAATGGAATGGCGACGAAGCCCATTCCGCCGTTTATGACACGCAAAAAACCGCCGAACTGTTTTGCAAGATATTGAATCGTTGGGGTGCGTTGTAATTTCTGCCTGATTTGCATACAGGGTTTTCCCAAAATCTTAACCTTGCTGACCACTTCCTTCGGTATTCTGCGTACTCTTCAAGCAACGCCAATCAAAGGACTTTGCCATGATCTACGACAGCATTCTCGATACCATCGGCCGCACGCCCATCGTTCGAATCAATCGACTCGCCCCCGCCGGCGTCGAGATGTACGTAAAACTCGAAGCTTTCAACCCGATGTCGTCGGTGAAAGACCGGTTGGCACACGCAATTATTCTTGATGCCGAACAACGCGGCATTCTGAAGCCCGGGCAAACCGTGGTTGAAGCCACGTCCGGCAATACCGGTATTGCACTTGCAATGGTATGTGCGGCGAAAGGTTATCCGTTTGTCGCATTCATGGCGGATTCGTTTTCGATTGAACGCCGCAAACTGATGCGTATGCTGGGTGCGAAAGTGATCCTGACGCCCGCCGCAGAACGCGCGGTCGGCATGATCGAGCGCGCGAAAGCCTATGCCGAAAAACACGGTGCTTTCTATACCGAACAATTCGACAATCCTGCCAACCCGGCTTATCACCGCAACACAACGGGCCCCGAAATTTTGCAGGATTTTGCCGGTCGTCGCTTGAACTGGTTCGTCAGCGGCTGGGGTACCGGCGGCACGCTGACCGGCGCAGGCCAAATGCTTCGTCTTGCAAGACCTGAAGTGCAAATCGTGACGTGTGAACCGGCCGCTGCCGCCATGCTCGCCGGCAAGGAATGGAATCCACACAAAATCCAGGGCTGGACACCGAACATTATTCCATCGGTTCTTGATCGCACTGTCTATCAACACAACCTGCCGGTCGCCGACGACATGGCTCGCGATGTCGCGCGCCAACTCGCCAGCAAGGAAGGTATCTTTACCGGTGTTTCCGGTGGCGGCACATTTGCTGCGGCACTCGAAATCGCACATGCGCATGCGAAGGAAGGCGACGTGATTCTTGCGATGCTGCCCGATACCGGCGAACGTTATCTTTCGACCTTCCTGTTTGAAGGCATCAACGAAGGTTCCGACGAAGAGTAAGCCATCATCCCGTAGGAGCGTCCTTCAGGCGCGACATATCTGGCGGATTTGTCGCGCCTGAAGGACGCTCCTACGGAAAACTTGCAGCCCTCAATGCATGCTACGGATTTGTATTTTTTCTTGAACGAATAGCAAAGAATATTCCGATCACACTAACCACTGCCCAGGCCGCTTCCATCACGATGGCCGGCATATTGGGTTTGTACATGAGCGATATCAAAATCAGGATCGCACCAACGAGATTGATCAGCGGATACCAGACGCCGTTGCCGTCCATTTTTCGCGCCTGCAAAAAACTGTAGGCGATTAGCACCATCAAAACACCGGCGTAACCGATCAAGTCGGGCAAGGAGCTCATGCCGGGTCGGCTTTTTTCTTGGCGAGATGACTACGAACCAATCCGAACACGCTGATCAATATCCAGACAATCTGGATGGTAATCGAAGACTTGTTGGGTTCGTAATACAGCGACACTAAAATAAATATCGAGCCGACAATATTCGCCCATTGATAAAGCGAACTATCGGCAGCGAGCTTGCCGGCCTGCAACGCGAAATAGGAACTCAATACGCAGCCGACGCCGAGAAACCCGACGTAGTCATACCAGTTCAGATTCATTTTGCGGCTCCGACACGCTGGCGAACGACTTCGAACAAAGCCACGCCAGTCGCAACCGAAACGTTCAAACTTTCCATTTCGCCCGGCATCGGAATTTTCACCAAGCCATCGCAATGCTCACGCGTCAGGCGGCGCATGCCGTCGGCTTCACCACCCATCACGAGCGCGACATTTCCCTTGAAATCGATTTGATGGATGCTGCTGGTCGCCGCACCATCGAGACCATAGACCCAGACACCGGCGTCCTTGATTGAACGCAGCGTGCGGGCGAGATTCGTCACCGAGAAAATAGCGATACGATCCGCCGCACCAGCCGAAGTTTTACGGACGGTCGCATTGATCGGCGCCGCTTTGTCTTTCGGAATAACCACCGCGGTAACGCCGGCCGCTGCTGCGCTACGCAAACAGGCACCAAGATTATGCGGATCCTGCACGCCATCCAGCACCAGCACCAGAGCTTTGCCATCGGCCGCTTCGATCAGCGGAACGAGTTCGCTTTCTTCCAGTGATTTCGCCGCTTCATAACGAGCGACCACACCTTGATGGCGAAGATCCCCGGCAACACCGCCGATGGCCTGCGAGTTGACTTTACGTACCGAAATATCCAGCTGGCGTGCACGCTCTTCGATTTCGACCAGACGCGGATTTTTCGCGCCGGCTTCAATCAATACTTCGCGTACATGTTCCGAATCGTGTTCCAGCGAAGAAGCGACCGCATTGATGCCCGCAATCCACGAAGATGTCTTACTCATTACTCTGCCCAAGCCTTTTTCTTTTTAGGTTCATCAGCCAATTTGAAATCGATGCGGCGATCCTCGACGCTCGCGCGCAATACCAGCACGCGAACCGGGTCACCCAGACGGAAACTCAAACCCTTGCGTTCGCCCTTGATGGATTTGCGCAACGGATCGAAATGGTAGTAATCGTGCGGCAATTGCGTGATGTGAACCAGGCCATTGACCTTCGATTCCACCAGCTCGACGAACAGGCCGAACGACGTTACCCCGCTGATCACACCATCGAATTCGCTGCCAACATGCTGTTCCATCCAGGCGGCACGGAAACGTTCATCGACTTCGCGTTCTGCCTCATCGGCACGACGGGCTTTTTCCGAACAAGTCAGGCAGAGCGCATCCATTTCCTTGGCCGAATAGGAAAAACCGTCTTCATTGCCGTCGAGCAAGGCATGCTTGATCGAACGATGCAGCAGCAGATCCGGATAACGGCGAATCGGCGAGGTGAAATGGCCGTAGGCTTCCAGCGCCAGGCCAAAGTGACCTTTGTTTTCGGTCGCATAAACCGCGAGGCTTTGCGAACGCAGCAATACCGTTTCCAGCAAGGCGGCATCGGGACGTTCGCGAATTTTTTTCAGCAATTGGGTGAAATCTTTCGGCTGCACGGCGGCATACGACGGTAGCCGCAAACCAAACTCGGCCAGATATTCCAGCAAGTCGGCGTATTTTGATTCCGGTGGACGGTCATGCACGCGGAACGGTGCCGGGATTTTCTTTTCCAGAATGAATTTCGCCGCTTCCACGTTGGCCGCGATCATGCATTCTTCGATCAACTTGTGCGCGTCGTTGCGTTCCAGCATGCCGCCTTGCGTAACCTCACCCTTGTTGTCGATGATGAAACGCACTTCGCTGGACGAGAACTCGATTGCGCCACGTTTTGCACGCGCCTTGGCAAGAATATCGTAGAGCTGATGCAGGCGTTTAACATGCGGCAGCAATTCGCCGATCTGCGTTTGCGCTTCCGCATCGTCTTCGCCGATCGCTTTCCACACTTGCGTGTAGGTGAGGCGTGCATGGGAATTCATTACCGCTTCATAGAATTTGGAATGGCGCACCGTGCCTTCGAAATCCATCTGCATGTCGCAGACGAAACACAGGCGATCCACTTTCGGTTTCAGCGAACAAATGCCGTTCGACAAGGTTTCCGGCAACATCGGTACGACGAAGCCGGGGAAATACACCGAAGTCGCGCGATTGGTGGCTTCATCATCGAGAGCGGTGCCCGGATGCACGTAGTGCGAGACATCGGCAATCGCGACGACAAGGCGGAAACCTTCGCTATTGCTTTCGCAATACACGGCATCGTCGAAATCCTTGGCGTCTTCGCCATCGATGGTGACCAGCGCCATCTTGCGCAAATCGACGCGGCGTAGCGCTTCGGCAACCGGCACATCCAGCGGAACGGCAGCGGCTTCGTTCAGGGCTTCAATCGGAAATTCATTCGGTATGTTGTGACTGTAAATCGCCATCTCGACCAAACGCGATGGCGTCAGCTTGTCACCCAGCACGGTCAAGATTTTCCCGACCGGCGCACGCCCCTTGCTCGGCGCTTCGATAATTTCGCAGACAACAATCTGGCCGTCTTTCGCGCCGTTTTTGTCGGCGGTTGGAATCATCAATTCGGCAAGAATGCGTTTATCGTCCGGAATCACCGAACCGATACCGGCTCGCTCACTGTAGCGACCGACGATGCGCGTCAGGCGCTGTTCGAGCACTTCGACAATCGCCGCTTCGCGACGGCCGCGGTAATCAACACCGGCAACGCTTGCCAATACGCGATCACCGTGCAGGCATTTGCGCATTTCAGCCGGTGGCAAGAATAAATCATCGCCGCCTTTTTCCGGTTTCAGGAAACCGAAGCCATCGGGATGCGCAATCACCGAACCGGCAATCAGATCGAGTTGCTCGGCAACGGCATAGCCGCCACGACGGTTGACCAGCAATTGTCCATCCCGCTGCATTGCACCCAGACGGCGACTGAGCGCCTCGAAACGATCGGGTGCGGTGAGTTTGAGTTTTTGTGCGATTTCTTCGGCGGTCATCGGGCCGGGGGCATCCGAAAGAAATTCGGTGAGCGCTTCGCGACTGATGATCGGCTGGGCATATTTCGCCGCTTCGCGCTCTGCGTGAGCATCGACTCTCGAGCCGCGTCTGCTGGCGGGAGCACTTCCGGTTGCGGCCTTGCCTGGTTTTGCGCCCGGCTTGCCGGCAAACTTGCCCGGCTTTGCAAAGCCCGGTTTGGATGTTGCGCTTGCGGACGCTTTAACTTTTACCTTGCCGCCTGCCGCCTTGCCGGGTTTTGCCGGGCTGGTCGTGCTCAACTGCATTGAATCGGGCATCCAGGGTGGACGTTTGTTGCCGCCAGACGGCTTTCGTGTGCTTTTTTTCATGCGCGAATGGTAACACCCGGATATCAAATGCCTAATGAAATGACGACGGATTACTTCTTTTCATTGACATTTAGGCGATAAATGCCTAGATTACGCGCCTCTTTGGCGTTCGCTGAAGCAGGCCCAGATGGCGGAATTGGTAGACGCACTAGTTTCAGGTACTAGCGGGTAAAACCGTGGAGGTTCGAGTCCTCTTTTGGGCACCACATTAAAAAAACCGTCGCAAGACGGTTTTTTTTCGTCTGCAACAAGTCTGCAACGGGGCCGCCATGGCCTACAATCCCTGTTCAATTTCCAATACCTACGATGGCGTGCAAATGTCGGAATCGAATATTCTCGAGTTCACCCAATCTCTGATGGCAAACGGAGATTTCCAGGCGGCCGAAAATGCCCTGCGCGCCCGTTTACGCTTGCCGCCAGTGCCTGAAGGCGCCTACTTGCTGATGACGGATATTCTTGTCCGTGAAGGCAAATACGCCGAAGCGACACAGTTTGTCGGGGAGCATCCGGAAAATGCCGAGATATTCATCCGCCTGCGCGATTATTTCGTCGGCGAGCGCATGAATGATGCCGCCCTGAAACTGATTGCAAAATCCAGGTTCAGCGATCCCGGCATCGAACACATCAATGATTCGATTCGCAAACAGTTAAGTGGCGATCTGCAGGGCGCCATCGCGGCCTGCAACAATGCACTGCGATTCAATACCGGCGATGCCAGCGCCTACAACCAGTTGGGCCGCGTATTGTTCAACGCGGGGCATGCGCCACAATCGCAATCGGCATTTGAAAAAGCCCTGGCGATCAAGCCCGACTTTGCCGAGGCATGGCATAACCTGGGCCATGTCTTGAGAGCACAGCACAAGCTGGAAGAAGCAGAAAAGGCCTACCTTCGCTCGGTCGAACTCGCGCCTTACTATCGCTCTGCCCTGCTGAATCTGGGCGTCGTCAAATTTGCCCGCGGCAAACATGCGGAGGCCTTGACCCACTTCCAACGATTGCTTGAACTCGATCCAGTCAATGTCGAAGCCCATATCAATGCCGGCGTGGGCGAACACATCCTGCACAATGTCGAACAGGCAAAAATCCATTACCGGCAAGCCATTGCGCTCGACCCGAAAAATGACACCGCGATGCGGCATCTTGCCAGCCTGTTTTCCGATGAACTGGACAGCGAATCGGCCATCGAATTCTTTCGCAAGGCGCTGGTGATAAATCCGCGCTTGAGCGATGTATGGGTTGAACTGATCGAACAGTACGAACGCATCAACAAGCTCGATGAAGCGCGCAAGGCCCTGGCTGAAGCCAGCCGCATACTTCCCAACGACGCCAATGTGCAGTACGTCTCGGGCAAGCTGGCACGACGCGGCAACCAAATCGAACAAAGCGTGGCGACTTTCGGAAAAATCGATCCGCGCCAGCTGCATCCAAGATTTCTGCAATCTTTCTATTTCGAATTTGCGAACGCTTTGGATCGTGCCGATGACTATTCGCAGGCATTCCAGAATTTCGAAAAAGGCAATGAGCTGTCATCGCGCAGCATTCGCGCGAGGCAAACCGACTTCGGCGCATTCGACCGGCATATGGATGCGATCGAGGCCTGGCTCGAAAACGGAGCCTCAGTGGAAAAATACGAAAAAGAGGAAGACATGGGCGAAGACCTGTGTTTCCTGCTTGGCTTTCCGCGCTCCGGAACAACGCTGCTCGACGTGATGCTGGACGGGCATCCGAAAACGCAAACGCTGGAAGAGCGCTCCACTTTCGAAAACGTGGCATTCACCATCGACAAGGAACACGGCGGTTATCCCTTCGGACTTAGCCCTTTGAATGTGTCAGAGCGTGAAGCCCTGCGCCAGCAATACCGTTCCCTGCTGGCAAAGGAAGGCATACGCCAGAACAGCGGCGGAATCATCGTCGACAAAATGCCTATCCGGACGATCCATGCGGCCTGCATACACCGCCTGTTTCCCCGCGCGAAATTCCTGTTTGCCTTGCGGCACCCCTGCGACGTCATTCTCAGCAACTTCATGCAGAATTTTGCCGCCAACGAAGCCTTCGTGCATTTCAATACGCTGGCCGAAAGCACACGCATCTATGAGCGCGTGATGCGCATCTGGAAAACCTCGAACGAACTGATGCCGATGCCGGTTCACTTTGTGCGATACGAACAACTGGTCTCCGACACCGAGCGGACCTTGCAGGAAGTCTGCCGTTTTCTCGAGCTGCCATGGGTCGAGAGCATGGGTGCGCACCAGAATACGTTGAAGGATCGCAGCCGCATTAAAACCAATAGCTACCATCAGGTATCCGAGCCGGTGTATCAGCGTTCGCTCGATCGCTGGCATCATTACCGTCCGCAATTCGAACCCTATCTGGCTAAAATAAAACCTTACGCCGATTATTTTTCGTATTCGCTGAACTAGGCTGCAAGTACACCGATGAACCCCGGCTTCGTCCATCTCCATTGTCACAGCGAGTTTTCGCTGGTCGACTCGACATTGCGCATTGATGAAATGATCCAGCAATGCTGCGCACTGGGTTTGCCGGCAATCGCGATCAATGACACGAACAACATGTTCGCGCTGGTAAAGTTTTTCAAGGCTGCCGAAAGCAAGGGCATCAAGCCGATTGCCGGCGCGGACGTCTATCTTGCCGAGCCGAACCAGATTCCTTCGCGCCTGACCTTCCTGTGCCAGAACCAGCAAGGTTACCTGAGTTTGTCGCGCCTGATTTCGCGCGCCTATCTCGAAGGCCATCGCGGCGATTTTGTCGCCATCCAGAGCGATTGGCTACAGCAGGACAATGCCGGACTGATCATGATCGCCGGCCGCGAAAGTTTGCTCGGCCAGCAAATCGCCAGCGGAAAAACCGAACATATCAAGCAAACGCTGTCTGAATGGAAGCGCCAATTCGGCGATCGCCTGTATATCGAGATAACCCGCACCGAGCGTGAAGGCGAGCAGGATTTCAATGCAGCAGCGATCAGCCTGGCGGCGGAATACGATCTTCCATTGCTGGCCAGCAATGATGTGCGTTTTCTGGAGCGCGAGGATTTCGAAGCCCATGAAGCACGCGTCTGCATTGCAACCGGTCGCGTACTGGACGATCCCAAACGCCCGCGCGAATACAGCCGCGAGCAATACCTGAAATCACCGGAAGAAATGCAGGAGCTGTTTTCCGACATTCCGGAAGCCTTGCAAAACACGGTGGAGCTCGCGAAGCGCTGCAATTTCGAACTCTCGCTGGGCACTTATTACCTGCCGCAATTTCCGGTGCCCGATGGACATACGCTGGATAGCTGGATTCGGGAAACCTCGCATGAAGGCCTGAAGAAAAGACTCGCAAAACATGCGCCGGCCAATGGTCATACAGTGGCCGATTACGAAGAACGGCTCGACATCGAACTCGGCGTGATCATCAAGATGGGATTCCCCGGCTACTTCCTGATCGTGGCCGACTTCATCAACTGGTCGAAGGAAAACGATATTCCGGTCGGTCCGGGTCGCGGTTCCGGTGCGGGCTCGCTGGTCGCATGGGCGCTCGGCATCACCGATCTTGATCCGATTCCGTATGACTTGCTGTTCGAACGTTTTTTGAATCCGGAACGGGTATCGATGCCCGATTTCGATATCGACTTCTGCATGGATCGCCGCGACGAAGTGATCGATTACGTCGCCAGAAAATACGGTCGTGATCGCGTCAGCCAGATCATCACCTACGGCACCATGGCGGCTAAGGCGGCGGTACGCGATTGTGGTCGCGTACTTGGTTTTCCTTACGGTCTTGTAGACGGTATTGCAAAACTGATTCCGCTGACGCTGGGTATTTGCCTGTCGGATGCACTCGGCACTTCGGAAGCCTCGCAGAAAAATTCCGAATTGAAATCGGAAGAACTCATCCAGCGTTACCGCACCGAAGACGACGTAAAAGATCTGCTCGATCTTGCATTGAAGCTGGAAGATCTCACCCGCAATGCCGGCAAACATGCCGGTGGTGTGGTGATCGCACCTTCGCCGCTGACGGATTTCTCGCCGCTGTTTGCCGAGCATGTCGGCAAGGGTGAAACCGCAAAAAGCATCGTTACCCAATTCGACAAGGACGACGTCGAAGCCATTGGATTGGTTAAATTCGACTTCCTCGGCCTGCGGACGCTGACGATTATCGACTGGGCCGTGAAGGCAATTAATGTTCGCCGCAAAGTCGCCGGTGAAGAGGCGCTCGATATCACTTCGCTGCCGCTGGATGACGAACGCACCTACAAGCTTTTTGCCAAAGGCGACACGGTCGCCGTATTCCAGTTTGAATCACGCGGCATGCGCGAATTGTTGAAGCGCGCGAAACCCGATCGCTTCGAAGACATCATAGCGCTCGCCGCCTTGTTCCGCCCCGGCCCGCTCGGTTCGGGCATGGACAAGGACTGGGTGGATCGCAAGCACGGCAATGCCGTGGTGAAGTATCCGCATCCTTCGCTTGAGCAAGTATTGGCGCCGACTTACGGCGTAATCGTGTATCAGGAACAGGTGATGCAAATCGCCCAGGTGCTGGCCGGCTATTCGCTTGGCGGCGCCGATTTGTTGCGCCGTGCGATGGGCAAGAAAAAACCGGAAGAAATGGCGAAGGAACGCGCCAAATTCGAAGACGGTGCCGCTGCGCAAAACGTCGATGCGAAAGTCGCCACCGCGATTTTCGACCTGATGGAAAAATTCGCCGAGTACGGTTTCAACAAATCCCACTCGGCAGCATACGCATTGGTGGCGTATCAAACCGCCTGGCTGAAAACGCATTACCCGGCGGAATTCATGGCTGCGGTATTGTCGTCCGACATGGACAACACCGAGAAAGTCGTGAACTTCCTCGAAGAAGCCCGCGCATTGAAACTCGAGGTGAAAGCACCCGACGTGAATGCTTCCGGCTACATGTTCTATGCACTGGATTCAAAGACGGTGCGCTATGGTCTGGGTGCGGTGAAAGGTGTTGGCCGTGGCGCTTGCGAAGCGATTTACGAAGAACGCCAGCGTGGCGGCGCATTCACCGACCTGCTCGATTTCTGCAAGCGCGTCGACTCCGGCAAGCTCAATCGACGCGTGCTTGAAGCATTGATACTCGCTGGCGGCATGGATTCGCTTGGCAGCAATCGCGCCAGTTTGATGCAGCAACTGCCTGAAGTGATTCGTGCCACCGAGCAATTGGCGCGCGAACGCGATGCCGGACAAAGCTCACTGTTTGGTGGCAGCGCAACGCCGGAAATCCATATCGAACTGGTGCAGGTTAACGACTGGCCGCTCGAACAAAAATTGAATGGTGAGCGCGATACGCTCGGCCATTATTTAAGCGGCCATCCGCTCGACCCGTGGCGCAGCGAATTGCAAAACCTGATCGGTTTTGATTTGAGCCAGTGCGAAAAAATCTGGGGCGAGAAAAAAAATCATCGTGGCGAAGCGCAAATTGTCGTCGCCGGTCTGGTAACCAGCGTCAGACGGCGCGGCGAAAACATGGCCATCGTGCAAATCGAAGATGGCCACGGCCAGCTGGAAGTCACTTTTTTCCGGGAGGCTTTCCAGCAATACGGTGCCCTGGCAACACGCGATCGCATCTTGGTGATTGAAGGCGGACTGGCCGAAGACCATTTTTCCGGTGGCATGTCCCTGCGTGCAAAACAATGCTGGGATTTCAAGACACTATGCTCGCAACAGGGCCGGCGCTTGTCGATCACTGCCGATTTGCGACAGGCCGGCACCTGGGAAGGCATGCAGCAAATCATGTCGGCTTATCGTCCTGGCGGCACACCTTTGCGTATGGAATTACGCACCGATCGCAGCCAGGGCACACTGGACTTGAACGGCCCCAACTCCGTCCGCAGCGAGCCGGAATTGATCTCCTCGCTGCGTGCATTGCCTGGCATTAGTAATGTCGCATTGACGCTGCACAAGCCTTGGCTGGCGGTTAATTAATTACCCGTAGGAGGCCGCTTGCGGGCGACCAGTGGCCGATGCTTTTTTCAACTGGTTCGGGCCCAAGGACCCTCCTGCGCTAGTCGTTTATGCTTAATTAAAAAATAATGAATCCCTGCATCCCTAGTGGTACAGCCGATAAGCCGCTAGAATCCTCACAAACAAGCACAACAAGCAGCCCATGAACCCCAATTTCCTCGACTTCGAACAACCCATCGCCGACCTCGAATCCAAAATCCAGGAACTGCGAAGCGCCAGCACTGGCCCCGCAGTCAATGTCGATACCGAAGTCAAAGGCCTGCAGGAAAAACTGAAGCTGCGGACTGCCGAAATTTTTAAGGCATTGACGCCATGGCAAATTTCGCAACTCGCCAGGCATCCGCTGCGGCCCTACACGCTCGATTATCTCGGCCTGATTTGCGATGAATTCCACGAACTCGCCGGCGATCGGGCATTTGCCGATGACGCCGCCATTGTCGGCGGCCTCGCCCGCATCAATGGTCGCGCCTTCATGGTGATCGGCCAGCAAAAAGGCCGCGACACCAAGGAAAAAATCAAACGCAATTTCGGCATGCCGCGCCCGGAAGGTTATCGAAAAGCATTGCGCCTGATGAAGATGGCAGAGCGCTTCAAACTGCCGCTGTTCACACTGATTGACACCATGGGTGCCTACCCCGGCATTGGTGCCGAAGAACGCGGCCAATCCGAAGCGATTGCACGCAACCTGCTGGAAATGGCCGAACTGAAAGTGCCGATCATCTGCACCGTAATCGGCGAAGGCGGTTCCGGTGGCGCATTGGCAATCGGCGTCGGCGACAGGACGCTGATGCTGGAATACAGCACCTACTCCGTGATTACGCCGGAAGGCTGCGCTTCGATTTTGTGGAAGAGCGCCGACAAGGCCCGCGATGCCGCAGAAGCCATGGGCATTACCGCCAATCGCTTGTTCGAACATAAATTGATTGATCGCATCATTCCCGAGCCGCTCGGGGGCGCACATCGTGATCCCGCCGCGATGGCTGCCACCCTGAAGGAAACCATTCTGGAAGAGCTGGCCGAACTCGAGAAACAGGATATTCCCACACTGCTTGAAAACCGCTACAAAAGACTGCGTAGTTACGGTGCGTTCGAGGCTTGATTACTTATGCACAAAAGCAAACTCTGCGGTTTCATCATTGATTGCCAAACCGATGACGTAAACAGTGCCGCCAATTTCTGGGGCGGCGCACTCGGCATGCAGGTAAAAAAGCTGCCGGAAGAAGAAGGCGAAAAATACGTTCGCCTGCTTGATCCAACCGAACACCTGCATATCGAAGTACAAAAGGTATCGCACGAATCGCGTGTGCACCTGGATATTGAAACCGACAATATCGAAGCCGAAGTGGCACGTCTTGAAAAACTTGGCGCCAAACGCATCAAGCAAATCCACACCTGGTGGGTGATGGAAGCCCCAACCGGCCAGCGCTTTTGCGTGGTCAGGCAAAGCTCGAAGAATTTCGAACAGCAAGCGACTGTGTGGAAGTAGACAAGCCACCATCGGATTCATTTGAAAACAATGCGCTGCTGGAAAAATTACGGGCGCAGCTGGAAATCCACGGCGAAAAATTTCTTTGCGCATTCAGCGGCGGACTTGATTCCACTGTGCTGCTGCATGCGGCCGCGCGAATTCCCGGCATTCAACTTCGCGCAATCCACATCCACCATGGTTTGCATGCCGACGCCGACAAATGGGTACGGCACTGTGAAACATTTTGCCTGGAACTGAATGTCGAGCTTGAAGTGATCAAGGTTGAAGTGAATAAAAACAATGGCAAAGGCGCCGAAGCCGCTGCCCGTGATGCGCGTTACCGCGCCATCGCAAAACATATTCAGGATGATGAAATCCTGCTGACCGCGCATCATCTGCAAGACCAGGCGGAAACGCTTTTATTGCGGCTTCTGCGAGGCTCCGGCAGCCAGGGTCTCGGTGCGATGCGCGAGCTGAGTTCGCCGCATGGCTTCAGGCAATTGCGTCCTTTGCTTTCGGTTTCCAAAACCAATCTGCAACATTATGCGAATACCGAAAAGCTGAGCTGGGTCGAAGATCCGTCCAACGAAAAAACCGACTACGACCGGAATTATTTACGCCACGAGATTTTGCCACTGCTGGAAAAACGTTGGCCTCAGGCAGCCATGAATCTCTCTCGCAGTGCCGGATTGCTGGCCGAAGAGTACCAATGCCTGCGCGAGCAAAGTGAAATTTTCCTGGCGGAAATCCAGGGTATTGATCAGCAAGTCATTTCAGTTTCGGGCTTGCTGAAGCATTCGAAACCATGGCGCGCGCAGATTCTTCGCGCATGGATATCTTCACTCAATGCATCGCCCTTGCCCGCCAATATTTTTCAGGAAATAGAGCAGTCGGTGTTGTCGGCAAAACAGGATGCGAGCGCACAAATGCGGTGGGCCGATACTGAAATTACGCGATGGCGTGATTGCCTGTATCTATCCACGACAGAAACCGGCATGCCCGAAGATTGGCAATGCCGCTGGAACGGCGACGGTTCGTTCACGATGCCGAATGGCGACTGCTGGGGTTTTGAATCCCGCGACCCGCCGACCCGCATTGCATCGCTGGTACATAACGCGTTTGGCGGCAATTTATTGGTCAGCTTGCGAAAAGGCGGCGAAAATATCCAGCTCGCCAATCGCGAGCACCATTCCAGCGTAAAGAACTGCCTGCAGGAGCTTGGCATTCCGCCTTGGGAAAGGCGTCAGTTGCCGTTCGTTTCCACGACCGCCGGTGAATGCCAGGCCGTGGGAGATGTGCTGATTGCGGCCCGTTTCGAGGCCTTTTGCGCAACACACAATATTCGATTCTTACGCAGGGTTAACCCGTAGGGGCGCCTGCTTGCTGCGCCCTTTGCATACAGGTGCATTTTGGGCGCAGCAAGCTGGCGCCCCTACGGGCAGAATGTCGCCGGGTTTGACCGTTTGTGCTGAAGACATCAGACTAATGCCATGGCTACCAAAAAATCAGACTCCACACCAGCATCCGTCCCCTTCGAACGCTCGCTCGACGAGCTTGAAGCCCTCGTGCAAAAAATGGAAAAAGGCGATCTCAGCCTGGATGATTCACTGGCTGCCTATGAACGCGGAGTGGGCTTATATCGCCAATGCCAAACCGAATTGGAACGGGCAGAACTGCGGGTACGTGTATTGAGCAACCCGGAAAAACCCGAGACGGCATCGGATTTCCATTCCGATGAAATCTGACATTGAACGTTGGCGAAACCGAGTAGAAACCGTTCTCGACGCCGCACTTCCTTCCGAAAACACTGAACCGAAACGCCTGCATCGGGCAATGCGCTACTCCACGCTGGGCGGTGGCAAGCGTATCCGCGCCTGTCTCGTATATGCGAGCGGCGCATTGTTTGATGCTCCTGAAGAAGCGCTGGATGCCGCAGCTGCCGCTGTTGAAATGACTCACGCCTATTCCCTGATTCACGATGATTTACCGGCAATGGACAATGACGATATCCGGCGCGGCAAACCGACATTGCATATCGCATTTGATGAAGCCACGGCGATACTTGCCGGCGATGCGTTGCAAACCCAGGCTTATTTGAGCCTTGCACAGACCAAAGCCAGCGACGCAGTCCGTATCGCAATAATTCGGTGTCTGGCGGAAGCTTCCGGAGCCTCCGGCATGTGTGGTGGTCAGCAAATGGATATGGATGCCACCAATCAGGCCCTGAGCCTGGATGCACTCGAAGCACTGCATGCACTCAAGACCGGGGCCCTGATTCGTGCCAGTGTGCGTATGGGCGCCTTGATCGGCAATGCCGACGCAGACGAACTTGCCACGCTCGACCAGTTTGCCGATACGCTCGGCCTGTCGTTTCAGATTCGCGATGACATCCTCGATATCGAAGCCAGCTCGGAGCAGCTGGGGAAAACCGCGGGTAAAGATATCGAGCAAAACAAATCTACCTACCCGCGTCTACTCGGCATGAACGAAGCTAAAAAATTGCTCGATGTCCATGCCGAACAAATGCAGGCCAGTTTGTCATCGCTGCAACGGAACACTTCCGCCCTTGCCTATATTGCCGACTATGCGGTAAATCGCAGCCAATAAAAAAGCCCGGCGAACCGGGCTTTTTTGAATAAACCGGACGATCAGCTGATCAGACGCAGGGCAAACGGATAACGATAAGAAACACCATCTTTGGCTTTCAGGCCGGCGATAATGCAAAACACAATATTCGCGATCCACAGAACCGGCATCATGAGTGCGCCAATCACTACGAACGAAAGTACTACGCAAATGACATAGCCGATTGCGACAGTGATCTGGAAGTTCAATGCTTCCTTGGCCTCGGTGTTCAGCCATTCCTTGTCAGTCTTGTCCTTGTTCATCAGCCAGATGATCAATGGCACGATGAAGCCCAATAAAATCCCAGAAAGATGCGTCAGCATTCCAAGGTTTTTGTCGTCTTGAGAAACGTCACTCATAATCCCCTCCCGTTATGTATTAAGCGCACTATTGTGCGTCCCAGCGAAGGTTCGCCTGATGTGATGATTATGTCAAGTCAAGCCTCGCCCGCCACGGTCATATTGCCGATCAGAATCGAGCCTGTGCGCACATGTGAACGCATATCCGTATCGGAACCCACTGCCTCAATGGCCTGAAACATGGTCTTCAGATTGCCGGCTATGGTGATTTCGTCAACCGGGTACTGGATTTGCCCGCCTTCTACCCAGAAACCGGCCGCGCCGCGCGAATAGTCGCCAGTAATCGCATTCACGCCCTGCCCCATCAATTCAGTCACCAGCAAACCGCGTCCCATGTTGCGAACCATGTCGTTCAGGTCGCCGGCATTCGCGGTCGCATCCAGATTATGTACGCCACCGGCATTGCCGGTACTTTGCAGACCCAGCTTGCGTGCGGAATAACTACCCAGCAAATAATGCGTCAGCACGCCGTTCTGGACGAGATGCTGCTCGCGGGTTGCGACGCCTTCGGCATCGAAATTGGCCGAACGAAAACCACGCGGAATATGCGGGCGTTCAAGCAAGGAAAACCAGTCCGGAAATAGTTTGGTATCCACCGAATCGAGCAGAAAGCTGGCGCGGCGATAAAGCGCTCCGCCGGAAACCGCGCCGAGAAAATGACCAATCAGGCTGCGTGCGGTTTCGGCAGAAAACAGCACCGGATAATTTCCGGTGTCGATGCTGCGAGGATTCATCCGGCGAATCGTGCGCTCCGCTGCCTGCTTGCCGATGCTCGCGGCGGCCTCGAGATCGGAGTAACGCAATGCGCTCGAATACCAGTAATCCCGCTGCATGGAATCATTGGCCCCGGCAATCAGCGAGCAACTCAGCGAAAAATGCGTGCTGCGCTCCGCACCGGAAAATCCGTGGCTGTTCGCATACACCGCGACGCTGTCGCCATGGCTCATGCTGGCGCCATCGGAATTGGAAATACGACGGTCAAATTCGCGACCGGACGACTCGGCCTGCAATGCCATTTCGACCGCCTGATCGGCGGAAATGGCATACGGATGCCACAAATCGAGATCATGGAAGACAGCCGCCATTCGGTCTGCATCGGCAAGACCCGAAGCCGTGTCTTTTTCGGTGAATTGCGCAATCGCACAGGCTTGTTCGACCGTGGATTTCAAACTGGTCAGCTGGATATCCGCCGTGCTTGCGGTGCCTTTGCGCTGGTCGAAATACACCGTGACGGCGACTCCGCGATCCTGCGTACGTTCGACGGTTTCCACTTCGCCCATGCGCACATTGACCGAAAGCCCGCTGTCTTCGCTGAGCGAGACTTCTGCCTGGTCCGCACCCTGCTGCCTGCAAAGGCCCAGAACCTGCTCTGCGAGCTCGCTGAGATAATCGGCCTGCGAGCCCTGTGATGAGTATTTGTCGATAAGAGTATTCATCCGCATACTATGCAGTATTAAGGCACTCACGAGAACCCACATGCGCGGCGTAGATGAAGAAACCGGCGAATATTTAAGCCCGAGCCGTAGCGAAGAACGCCGGGAAGCACTCGCCGTTCTGGAGCTTGCCGGCAAGCTGATCGAGCAGAATGAGACCCGCATCCATCAACTGCCGATGAGCGCCGAATTGATTGCCCTGACGATCACCTCGAAAAAAATCACTTCGCAGATTGCCCGCAAACGCCAGATGCAGTTTCTGGCGAAACAACTACGCCGCGAAGACGAGGAAGTTCTGGTGGCAATTCGCGCAGCACTGGATTTCGACAAAAATCTTTCGCGCCAGGAAACGGCTTCACTGCACCGGGTCGAAGCCTGGCGCGACCGGCTGATTGCGGAAGGCGATGCCGCACTATCGGAATTGTTGAACGAATACCCCACAGCCGACCGTCAGCACTTGCGTCAATTGGCGCGCAATGCGAAAGAAGAAAAATTGAAGAACAAACCGCCGCATGCTTTCCGTGATTTGTTTCGGGAATTGCGCGAGCTGGTAAGTGATCATCCGGAAGACGGAATGCAATCCGCTGGTGAACCCTGACTGGTTTTTTGTGGGAGCTGCTTTAGCAGCGATTGAACGGTCAGCTTTGCGATAAATTGAAAAATTTTATCGCTGCTAAAGCAGCTCCCACAAAAGCAGTTTCCGAAGGCACGACCTATGCCTGCGTACCGCCTACCGTCATCGAATCTATTTTCAGCGTTGGCTGGCCCACGCCGACAGGCACACTTTGCCCATCCTTGCCGCACACGCCAACGCCGGCATCGAGCTTCAGATCATTGCCGATCATGCTGACGCGGGTCATGGTTTCCGGGCCATTGCCAATCAATGTTGCGCCTTTGACGGGACGGGTAATTTTTCCGTCTTCGATCAAATACGCTTCACTGGCAGAGAATACGAATTTGCCTGAAGTGATATCGACCTGGCCACCGCCGAAATTCGGCGCGTATAAACCTTTCTTGACCGAAGCGATGATTTCTTCCGACGGATAATTACCGGCCAGCATGTAGGTATTGGTCATGCGCGGCATCGTGATGTTGGCAAAACTTTCGCGACGACCATTGCCGGTCGGTGCAACACCCATCAGGCGCGCGTTCAAACTGTCCTGCATGTAACCGCGCAGGATGCCGTCTTCGATCAGCGTCGTGCACTGCGTCGGCGTACCTTCATCATCAACGTTAAGCGAACCACGGCGTCCGGACAAAGTACCGTCATCGACAATTGTGACGCCCGGCGCGGCAACGCGTTCGCCGATTCTTCCAGCATAGACCGACGTCCCCTTGCGATTGAAATCACCTTCAAGACCATGACCGACGGCTTCATGCAGCAGCACGCCAGGCCAGCCCGGCCCAAGCACGACTGTCATCGTGCCTGCCGGTGCATCAATCGCATCAAGATTCACCAAGGCTTGCCGCAGCGCTTCTTTCGCGATGTCGTGCGGGCGCGAATTTGAAAACAGTTCTTCATAGGCAAAACGACCGCCACCACCGGCATAGCCGGATTCACGACGTCCGTTTTCTTCAACGATCACCTGCACGTTGAAACGCACCAACGGGCGGATGTCCGATGCCAGAATACCGTCACTGCGTGCGATCAGAATAGTATCCACCGCGCCCGCCAGGCTGACGATGACTTGCTTCACGCGCGAATCCTGCGCGCGAATGAAGACATCAATCTCGCGAAGGATGTTGATCTTGTGCTCCGGCTTCATCATCTCGATCGGATCAATCGGCGCATACAATTCACGACCCGGCACCACGATGCGCTGGCCGGCATTCGATTGCGAACCTTCACGGCTGATCGCACGCGCGGCGCTCGCCGACTGTATCAATGCTTCGCTGCGGATATCATCCGAATACGCGAAGCCGGTTTTTTCGCCGCTGATCGCGCGCACGCCGACACCTTGTTCGATCGAATGCGCACCGTCTTTCACGATGCCGTCTTCGACGGTCCAATTTTCGCGGCGGCTATGCTGGAAATACAAATCGCCGAAATCCACACCCGGCCCCATCAACGCAGTGAAGGCAGCATCCAGGTCGGATAGCGCCATATTGGTGGGGGCCAGCAAACGTGCTTGAACCAGGCTCAGGGAATTGCTCATTAAAAATTTCTCATGGGTAATTTCGGTAATTTATGGATTCACGGATTCCGGTTTTGCAGCACCCGAAGATCTTGACGGTCCCTTTTCGATGACATCGATCTTCGGTTTTTTCCAAGGACCGGTGACATGGTAAACCGTACGCGCAGTTTGCTTTAGAGGTTTCTGCAGCACAGCCTGCGCCGCCGCACCCACCGCAGCACCGGCGGGGCCACCGGTCAGCATGCCGATGGCAGGCAGTAAACCACCGGCCTTGGGCAAGACTTCGATTCGTTGATCGTATTCCTGTTTGCGCACATCGGCAGTACCGCTGATTTTTATTTCGGCGGCAGGTCCGTTGATATGCAGATTTTTCGTGTTGGCCAGTCCATCGGAAAATTCGATATCGCCCTGCAACGTATTGAAGGAAAAACCCTTGGAAAAAAAGTCGCTGAAATCCAGCGTCAGGCGTCTTGGAATTTCGGCCAGACTGATCAAGCCAAGAATGCGACCAGAGCCACCCGGCTCGACATCCAGCAGCCGCCCTTCACCGACGTCCACCCGGAGGTTTCCGTTGAGGTTGGCAAGACTGATTGCACCGGGCGAACCTGGCCAGGAAGCATTCAGCGAAGCCCGTGTTTTTCCATTCTGTATCATGCCTACGAAGCCCATCGCATCCATCATCTTGCCGAGGCTTTCGGTGGTGAAATCGAGTTTCAGATTTGAACGCGTGCCCACGCCCTGCTTTACCCAGTCACCGGTAGCATTGATGCTGAAGTTTTTCGATTTGGTGACAAAACGGTCGATGCGCATGCCATTGGCGATTTGCGTGGTTTGCAGATCGGTCTTGCCCAGCTGGGATGCACCGACACGCAGGTCGTCAATCGTGAATTTCAGCGAAGGTACCTTGGACGGATCGGTTTCGACCACCGCCTTGTTGGTTGCCGCTGCCGTGTTGGGCGGAATACTGACAGCACCTTGCATATGCAATTTGCCGAAACGCCCCAGCACGCCGTTTTTTGCATCGGCCGCGACATCGATGGTGCCTTCGATACCCGTACCGTCGATTTGCAATCGTGTACCGGCCGCCGTCTTGTTCAAGGATAATTTGCTATTGGCAAAAGGCTGATCCAGAAACACCAGTTTGTCGGCAAGCACATTGACCTCGCTCAGGCCAGACACGCCTTCACCGCCGCTGGCAAACGCCATCCAGCCTGCTGCATCCAGCTGCGTTACCTTGCCGCGTGCGACCAAGCCCTTGGCAGGCAGAGTTGTGACTGCATCGCCACCGAATTGCAGCAGGCCATTCATCGGCTGGTTGGTCTTTTGTGCGGCCCGCATCTGCAGGATATTGCCGTAACGCAAAACAATGAAACCCTGGTCAAGCGGAATCGCACTATTGATTTGCAAAGCCATGCTTTGCGCTGCCGTCTTGTTCAACGGCGCCGGCAAATCCAGTTGTGTGCCGATCAAATCGGAACTCAGGCTCAATTGCGATGACGGAGTTTTGCCGTTTACGGCATTGGGAATATCAACACGTACCGACCAGTTGCTACTGCCTTCGAGATAGGGTTTTAACCAGGCCACGTTCTCGTAACGATTGAGCAAACTCTGGCTGGCCAGATTGCCATCCAGCGCGGCCACGGCGGCCAGTTTTGGATCTTTGGTAAAACTGCCGACCGATAAATTGAAAACGGCGGGCCGCTTGTCAAACAGTACCTTCAGATTTTCCGTGGCAAAACCGGTTTGGTCGAAACGGGTGCGCCCCGAGACCTGGGTAAACGCGATATTCCAGCGTGAATCGGTCAGCACGGCATTTTTCAAATCGAGGCTGCCTGCCATTTTTGTTTCGCCCAATTCTTTCTTCAACGGTATCTGCAGATTCAAGCTCACGTCGGCAGGTCCGTTGGCCGTACCGGCTTTTACATGTTCGCCGTATTTTTTCTGCAGCGGGCTCGCCAACACCAGCGCGCGCAGGTTTTCTGCCTTACCGCTGGCCTGTATATCGAGGTCCAATATCGGTTTGGCGAAGTTCTCGATACCGCCTGTCACGCGAACAATCTTGTTGTTCATCAAGACGCCGCTGCCGACAATTCCGAAACCCGGGCCATCGAATGCCACGTCAATATCGAGCGGCTGTGCGACCGGCCATTCCGGATGGAACTTGATCTGTGCATTGCGGATGCGTGCACGTGCATCGAATACACCTTCCCTGTTGTGGAAGGGCCAATCATCCAGATCGCCATTCACCACGATGCGTCCATTCAGAACATCGCCTTTGATCAAAGCATCATCCAGCCATTTGACGGTTGCCGGCGGCATCTTGTGAATGATCCAGAATTTTTTTGCCTGCGCAAAAGTGGCTGGCTCGACATCGGCAGCCAGATCCAGGGTCGGCGCGGTGCCATCGCCCTGAAAGCCGATCTGGAAACGCGTTTTGATGCCGACATCCGGACTCTTGATTTGCAGTGCGCTGGTGCCGACGGTCCAGCTTGCGCCATCGCGCCAAAACGCAAGACTGCCGGTTAGCGTCAGATCCGGGTTTTCCCTCAAGCCTACCGGCCAGACCAGCTTGACCGGTTTAGTGGCGAGTTCGAATACGCCGCCTTGTCCGTCCATCTGCAACCTGCCATTCAGGCCATGCACGCCGGGGCGATTTCCCGAAGGTTCGATATTCAAATCATGGATCACGACGGATCCTTTCCACGGCCCGTTACGTGAGCCCTGTAAATCCACATCGCTCAGTCGCGCCGTCGGGGCCGCCTGCACCAGCCATTGCCGCATGCCCTGTGGCAGCTGGTCAGTCAGTGACAGCAAGGTAAACGCCGGCTGCAGATCGATCTGCGGTGCTCGCAAGATAATATTCTTGCCGCCGGCAATCAGCAGTCCATCGAGAGAAGCGATTTTGCCCTTGCGATGAAAACGCAATGTCGGTGCGATGAATTGCCAGCCACCATTTTGCTCGACCCATTTGGCACTGACTTCAAGACGATCGAATTTCGCATCGGGAGAAATGGCATTGGCCTTGTCGAGCGTAATCAACTTGCTGGAAACAATCTGGATATCCTTCAGGTCTGCCTGCGTCTGCAAACTGGTCACGCGCTGGTTTTTCAGATTTGCCCAGGCGTTGGCCTCGCCTTCGCCACTCTTCAGGGTAATGCCGGTGGCCTTCAGCAGGGGCGACCAATCCTTCATGCTGAGATTTTCTCCCCCCACCCAGATCGTGCCGTCGTATTGATTGCGGGACAAATCCAGCACCGCGCTCAGCGGCGCACTTCCGGTCGAAGCCCAGGCTGAAACGCCGACATTGATGCGTTTGCTGGATACGCGCAAACGCAAATCGACACGCGGAATATCCACGTTCAATTTATAACGCGGCGCACGGATGCCCAGTGCCGCTTTTTCAATTTGCAGTTCGCCGAAACCTTCCAGTTTTTCCAGCGGATCGATATTGGGATCGGCCTGCCCCGGCAAGCCTTTGATCGTCCATCGCAAGTCGTCGGTCTGTTCCAATTGCAACGATAATTGATTGACCTTTAATTCCGTCAGCGGCTCGCCCGGCAACAGGCCGGAATAGATGGCGATCAATAAATCGGCGCGCCCTACTTTGAGTGTTTGATCGCCTTCGCCAACACGCAAATCATCCAGCGTAAACACCGGGCCGCGTCTGGACCATGCACCCGTTGCCTTGGAAAAACTGACCGGTTCGCCAATGCGCTGCGTCAGCCATTCCTTGATTTGTTCGGGATGTTTTTCTACCCATGGCAGTGCCTGGTTCAACAAGCCCACCAATACCGCCAATAAAATCAATAACACCAGAAAGCTGTAGCCGACAATCCGTCGTGCATGGCGAAACCGGCGTTTCATTGCAGTTACCATGGGTTACAGCAGCACCACGTCGAATTGTTCCTGCGAATACTGATCATCGGACTGGAAGCGGATGCTCTTGCCGAGGAATTCCTCGAGTTCGGCAACGGCAGCGGATTCCTCGTCGGTAATTTTCGTCACCACGGCCGGCGATGCAATCACGAGCAATTGCGAGGCTTCAAATTGGCGAACGGCGCGTGTAATTTCGCGGAAAATTTCGTAAATCACGGTTTCTGCCGTTTTCAGGCTCCCGCGGCCTCCACATTCATGGCAAGGCTCGCAAAGCTGGCGCTCAAGACTTTCGGTCGTGCGCTTGCGGGTCATTTCGACCAGACCCAAGGGCGAAAAATCATAGACCGTGGTTTTCGCATGATCGCGTACCAGGCCTTTTTCAAGCGTGCGAAGTACCTGACGCTTGTGCTCGTCATCGGTCATGTCGATGAAGTCGATGATGATGATGCCGCCCAGATTTCGTAATCGTAATTGACGCGCAACCGATTGTGCGGCTTCAAGATTGGTGCGGTAAACGGTTTCTTCCAGATTGCGTTGGCCCAGAAAGGAACCGGTGTTCACGTCAATCGTGGTCATGGCCTCGGTTTGATCGATCACCAGGTAGCCACCCGATTTGAGCGGCACTTCCTTTTGCATGGCGCGCTGAATTTCATCTTCCACTCCATACAGATCGAAAATGGGTCTTTCCCCGGCGTAATGTTCTACCCGTTCGACCCAATCGGGCATGAATTGCTGAACGAACCTGACCAGGCGTTCATACGTTTCCCGCGAATCCACGCGCACCTTGTCGACATCCTTGCGCATCAAGTCGCGCACGGCACGCAGTGGCAGGGACAGATCTTCGTATATCCGCTGCCCGACAATGCTGCCGGTGCTGGAGTCCTGGATGATTTTCCAGGCGCGGCGCAGGTAATCGACGTCTTCCGCCAGTGATTCCGACGCCTGACTGTCGGCATTGGTTCTTACGATATAGCCCAGCCCCGAACCATTGACCAATTCGCTCATCAATGTTTTCAGTCGCACACGCTCCACCTCGTCTTCGATCCGCGCCGAGACGCCGATGACTTTCGAATACGGCAGCAACACGAGAAAGCGCGAGGGAATGCTGATTTGCGTCGTGAGTCTTGCGCCCTTGCTGCCGATCGGGTCTTTCAATACCTGCACGATGATGTCCTGACCCTCGTGTACCAGTGAAGTGATCAGTGGTGGCGGGACCGGTGTCGCGGGTGCCGCCGGCTCTTCGCTTTCCTCAGGCGAGACCTGCGGCAAACGCATGATGTCGGAAGCATGCAAAAACGCGGCACGCTCAAGACCGATATCGACGAAGGCGGCCTGCATGCCCGGCATCACGCGTTGAACGCGACCCTTGTAGATATTGCCGACCACTCCTCGCTTGGACGTGCGCTCGATGTGCAGCTCCTGCAACATGCCGTTTTCCACGACGGCGACACGGGTTTCGCGCGGCGTCACATTGATCAGTATTTCTTCGCTCATGCTCGCCGGCTCACAGGGTAATTCCAAATTTTCCAAGCAACTGCGAAGTTTCAAATAATGGCAGACCCATCACGCAGGAATGGCTGCCGTCCAAGATGCTCGATAAAACTGGCAGCACGACCCTGGATGGCATAGGCACCGGCCTTGCCGAAACATTCTTTCGATGCAATGTAGCGCGCTATTTCAGCCTCATCCAATCGCTTGAAACGCACGAGCGATTCACTCACGGCATGTTGTTCATTACCGGCACTGAGTATCCACACCACCGAAATCACGCGATGGGTCTTGCCGGACAATTCACGCAGCATGCGCGCGGCATCTTCCGCATCCGCCGGTTTGCCATAAACCACGTCGTCGAGTACCACTTCGGTATCGGCCCCCATGACCAGCGCGCTGCCGTTTGACATCACCTGAAGGAGACCGGCTCCGGCTTTTTCCCGTGCCACCCGGCTGACGTAGTCCACGGGAGGCTCCCCTGGAAGACGCTGTTCGGGCACATTGACGTCAAGCACACCGTAAGCGATGCCGATTTGATCAAGCAGTTCACGGCGGCGGGGAGATTGCGAGGCTAAATAGAGCATCTGCTAAGGATAGCCGCATCTGCGGCAAACCGGCAGGGTGTGACCAAAATGTCGCCAGATGGCATGGGGAATAAGCGATAATGACGACATTAGGAGAGCACTATGCGATTGATGATGACAACGGCGGCCCTCAGCGTCTGTATTGCAGGGGTTTTGAGCCAATCTTCGGCACAGGCCGATGACAACACACAGGCTAGACCTCAAAAAGTATTTCAAGTTCCTGATGAAAGCCCCGCCAACTGGTTTGCACAAGGCGCAAACACCGCAATCAAGCACGGTTCCGCCAAGGCCAAAGCGAAAAATATCATCCTCTTTGTCGGCGACGGCATGAGCTTGCCAACGGTGGCAGCCTCGCGAATTTATGAAGCACAGTTGAAAGGCAGCAGCGGTGAAGAAAACCAATTAAGTTTCGAAACAATGCCTTATACGGGTCTTTCCAAGACCTATAACACTGACAGCCAGACACCCGATTCGGCCGGCACCATGACCGCCATGATCACTGGTGTAAAAACCAGAATGGGAATGCTGAGCATTGACCAAACCAGCAATCGCGGCAATTGCGGCCAAAGCAAAACTGCCGGATTGATGACGGCTGTCGAACTGGCTGAAATTGCCGGCCTTTCGACCGGCATTGTGACCACCACCTCGATCACCCATGCAACGCCGGGCGCAACCTATGCGCACGTACCGGAACGCGTATGGGAAAACGACGCGGAATTGTCCGCGGAAGACAAAGCTGCAGGCTGCCGCGATATCGCGCAGCAATTTGTTGATTTCAATCTGGGTGATGGCATCGAAGTCGCACTCGGCGGCGGTCGGCAGCATTTTCTAGCGGCTGGTGCCGACGATCCGGAATACAGCGAATTTTTTGGCGCGCGGCTGGATGGCCAAAATTTGATCGCGGAATGGCAGAAAAAAAAGCCCGGCAACCAGTATGTCTGGGACAAAGCACAGCTTGAAGCGCTGGATCTCAAAAAAACCAAACATCTGCTTGGCCTGTTTGAACCCGGCCATATGAATTTCGAATCCGAACGCAGCAAAGACCGTGCAGGCGAACCCAGTCTGGAGGAAATGACGCGGACCGCGATTACCGTTCTGAAAAACAATCCGAACGGTTTTTTCCTGATGGTCGAAGGTGGCCGTATCGATCATGCCCATCACTCGGGCAATGCCTTTCGTGCGTTATCAGAAACCGTGGCTTTCTCGGACGCCATCCGTGCTGCCATGGAAATGACTTCGGAAAAAGATACCCTGATCGTCGTGACAGCCGATCATTCGCACACAATGACATTTGCCGGTTATCCGGCACGCGGCAACCCGATTCTCGGCAAAGTCGTTGGTGCCAGCGGCGAAGGCCCGATCAATGGCTTTGCGCTCGATGCTGCCGGCATGCCTTATACGACTCTGGGATATGCCAACGGCCCTGGCTATACCGGTGCCAGCGACCAGCAGCCCGAAGGCATCAAGAAATACCCGCATCAGGTTTCCGGCGTACAGACATCCAGTGGCCGACCTGATTTACGTGAAATCGATACCGAAGACCACGACTTCATGCAGGAAGCGGCAATCCCTCTGGGCAGTGAAACCCACGGCGGCGACGATGTCGGCATCTGGGCGCGCGGTCCCGGTGCAAATGCAGTTCGGGGAACGGTGGAACAAAACGTGATTTTTCATTACCTGACGCAGGCCAATCCTCGTTTGCGTAAGGTGATTTGCAGCCTGTCAGTTTGCAAGAATTCCGTGCCGACCACACAACCCATGATCACGGTGCGCAGCCAGGACCGGTTAAAGGTGCGCCAGTGACCACAGGGCGGACATCGTCCGCCCTGCGTAATCATTCTGAAATTAATACCGGATTCTGTGGTGCGAAATTCAGGCGCCGCTTTTCCTTGATGGTTCCGTTAATAAAACGCCCTTCGACCAATTCATAACCCATCAATGCATAGGCACGATCGCCGATGAATATGGGTCTTGCATTGCCATACCAATCGACACAGCTGGCTTTGCAGGCATCATCGATGCCGCTGCTCGCTTTGGAGTCGAGTTTGCCAAGCATGCTCAATTTCAGGCTTCTGTTTTTCAGAAACATCACGGCGGCACCATCCTGGCTCAACACGGGCAACCCAACTACGCCTTGCTCTTCATCGGAGGGACGATAGAAAAAGCCATGGCTGCGACTTTCTCCCTGCACCGCTCCCGTCTGGGTGTAAGTCGATACCGGTGTTGCCGTTTGTGCGAGTTTGACTGAAGTGAACTTCAGGTCCTGATTCTGATTGCCGACGATGATCGCATCGCTGCCCATGACTTCTATGCGTTGCACGTCATGCGAAAGTTTCAGCGACTGCGCTTTGCCGGGCTGGGCATAGCGAACCGCATAGGCTTTCTCGCTGGCATTGCCATAGGCCGATCCGTAGATGAACCAATCGCCGACGAAGCGGTTTTGCAAACCCCATGAATTTCCCAGGCTCGGCAAAGGCTTGTAGTTGCGGAATTTAGTCACACCGGTGCCGTCGCCGAAATCGTTCAAGTTAATGCGCAGCATGGCCACATCACCCGCCTTGCCCTCGGCACGCCACATCGCATCACCGGCGGCCTCGGCACTCACCAATACATTTAGATAACCATCGCGCTGCAGGAAGGAAAGCTGGTCAACTGGGCTGCCACTCGCCTTGATGGCCGTGGGTGCCGAGCCGTCCAGCGGCATTCTGAATACCGAAGACTGGTTGGCTTTCTTGCCGGCACCTCGCCATGGCGATGTCCACACATATACCGAATCTTCCGACACATAAAACACACGGCCACTCGGACCCAATACAGCGGTAGAACGACACGTCATGGCGGGACGCGACAGATCGCAGACGCTGACCGTATGCAAACTCATGTCGTACATGTCCAGCTCCTGATCGGTGCGATAAATCCTCGTGGCCGGCAGAATGCGTTTGAACTCTTTCCTGTCGGCGCCTTTATGCCAGGCACGCATGGCCGGCATGGAATCGTCGATGTTTCCATAGCCATTCAAATGCATCGGCGTATAGAAAATCAGCTTGTTGCCGATCAGGCGACTGGCGTAATTTCTCGAGGAGTAGTAATCATTGCTTCTCAGGTGATAAGTCGCCTGGTATTTCAATACGCCACGGTCACTCAGATTGAACAGGCCCACCTCGGTACCGCCACGTTCATAGCTGTAACCGATAACAACGACGGTATTGCCGCTGATCAGCATTTCGTCGTACCAGGTACCGCCCGGATTCACATCCGGTGCGTAGGCGTTGCTCATTGATACGGGCTGCAAATTATTTTCGCTGACTTTCAGCGTGAACAGGCGACCTCGACGCAGAATGATCAAATAATCGCCGCGCTTTTTGACTATATCGCCTTCGTCCACACCTTGGGTTTGTACGTTGGTAATTCCATCCTCTTTATTTTTGTCGCTTTTTACGCGTGAACCGGTGACTTCGATCTTTGCCAATGCCGGTTCACTTGCCGGTGCTGCCGCATCGGCCATGACGGGAGATGGCGATGGCGGTGCCGGTGGATTCAACTCCATCACGCGCCTTTGCTCCGTTTTGATTTTTTTCATATAGGTCAGAAATGCCTGCTCGCTGGCAAAGGCTTTCATGGTTTTTTTCTGGGCCGGAACAGTTGTGCAGGCATATGACGAGCAGGAAAATGCCGTCATCAAAAAAGCGAAAGATAAGGTTCTGATCAACATGGTGCACCCCGCTGTGGAATTCACGATCTGCAACGCATGGAACCTGGAGTCGGGGTTAACCGGGCGCATCATGCATTTGTGTCCATCACTTCTGTGGGAGCTGGTTTACCAGCGATAAGATCCCAATGCTACACAGGAGTGTGTTCGAAGACTGCAAGATTCAATCGCTGGTAAACCAGCTCCCACAAGTCAGGCTCGATGATAAGGATGGTTCGTCAGCAAGCTTTGGGCCCGATAGAGTTGCTCGGCGAGAACGAGTCTTACCAACATATGGGGTAGTGTCAGCGGGCCGAGCGACCAGGTTTCATTGGCAGACGACATCACTTCGGGGGAATGTCCTTCGGGTCCGCCGATCAGGAAAACCAGATCACGACCTTGCTGACGCCAGAATTCAAGCCGTTGTGCGAGTTGTTCGGAAGAATGCAGTTTGCCACGGCCATCGAGTGCGATGATGTAGGCGTTTTTCGGATAAGCGGCGATCACGCGCTGGCCTTCCTCGAAGGTGGCTCGTACTGCATCGCGGCCCTTGCCGCGAATGCCTGGCGCGACTTCCACCAAATCCAGTGGCAAGCCATGCGATAAACGTTTTTGATATTCGGCGAAACCCTCGGCTACCCAACTGGGTGCACGCTCGCCGACAGCGATCAGTTTGGCTTTCATTGATCAATACGCCGTACTGTCGTGGCAGCGACAAGAACTTTCAGGTCTCGACACACCGAAACACCCATCGCTGCTAAAGCAGCTCCCACAAAAAAATTAAATTTCGTCGTCGGGCGGCTGGTCGCCCACTGTCCACAGGCGTTCAAGCGCGTAGAACTCGCGCACGCGTGGCAACATGACATGAACGATCACATCGCCCAGATCGACCAACACCCATTCGGCTTCGCGCTCGCCTTCGACACCGAGTGGCATCACACCGCATTTTTTTGCGAACTGCACGACTTCATCGGCAATCGATTTCACATGGCGGGTAGAAGTACCGGAGGCAACGACAAGATAGTCGGCGATGGAGGTCTTGCCGCGCACATCGATTTCGATCGAATCTTTGGCTTTCATTTCTTCAAGTGCCGCATGCACTTGTTTCAGAATATCTTGCGGCGACGGTGCCGGATTCGGCATTTTGGTTTTGATTACGTGGGCTTGTGAGCTCAAAGCACTATCTCGTGGCGGGTGAATGGGAGTGATTATAAGGCTTTCGGGTACAGGCCATGCTCTAGAATATAGGCATGAACCGCCGGATTCAGGCCATTGGGGGGCTGCCCGGTCGCAAAAGCCTGGCGAATTGCCGTCGCAGACTCGCTACGCAAGGGGCATTGAAGACTAAAAACCCGCCCAGCGGCACTCTGTTTCAGCTGCTGCGCCGAAGCGCAGATACGTTCATTTATCGGGAAATGCGACGAATGCATCGAATAGCCGGGCCTTACTGCAACCACGAAATGCGCTAAATCAAACAGGGATTCCCATTCGTGCCAGGTATGCAATTGGGCAAAAGCATCGGCTCCGATCAGCCAGGCGATGGGTTGATCGCTGCCCAATTGGGCGCGCAATTCCCGAAGTGTATCGACGGTATAAGAAGGTTTGTCTCTGTCCAGTTCGCGTAAATCCAGAAAAAAACGTGACTGGCCGGCAATCGCGATTTGCAGCATGTCGGCACGTTGTCTGGCAGTTGCCAAGGGTTTTTGTCGATGCGGCGGATCGGCGGACGGAATGAAATGGACGTCGGCATCGCAAACGCGTTGTGCAAAACCGGCAATTGCGATGTGTCCGTCATGCACAGGATCGAAAGTACCGCCGTAGCACAGATGCAAACTCATCCTGCGATCAGGCCACGCGCTCTGGGTTCGGCAACGGCGATCAACAATCTTTCGAACATCAACCAGGCATCGCCGCTGTCGCGACCTTTCGCTACACGGTCGATGCGTCCGCACTCGGCTGCGAAAATTTCCCAGCGCCCGGCCTTGTGCCGATCCATGGCGCGTTTATAAAGCGCTTGCTTGCTGTCCCAGATTCGGGCATCACGCATGGCATTCATCACGTTTCCACCGGTTGCCTGTACGCGGGCGAGTTGGCAGATTTTAAGAATGTCCATCGCAATCATCGGCATCAAACCCGGCACCTGTTCGCCTTCGGCTTTCAGGGCCGACAAAATTTTGGCAACTCGGGAAGCATCACCGGAAAGCGCGGTCTCCAGCAAACGGAACACATCGAAACGCGAAGAATCGGCAACGAAACGATTCATGTCGTCGGCTTCGATTTTCGAGTTCGGCGACAGCAATGCCAGCTTGTCGATTTCCTGAGCCGCCGCGAGTAAGTTTCCTTCGACACGATCGCTCAATACCTGGATCGCGGCATTACTTGCCTGTAGTCCGCGACTGCGCAAACGACGTTGCAACCAGTCTTCGCGCTCGTGTTCCTTGATCGGCCAGATCGGCAACACATGGCCAACGCGGGCAATCGCTTCAGTCCACTTGCCGGCATGGCTTTTACTCCAGTCCTGGCTGGTAATCAGCAGCACGGTGTCTTCGGGCGGACGATTGCAGAAAGTTCTGAATTTCTTCGCTGCCATTTTTGCCGGGTTTGCCGGTCGGCAGACGCAAGTCGAACAAACGGCGTGTCGCGAACAGACTCAGATTCGCCATGCCGCCGGTGAGTAACTGCCAATCAAAGGAATTGTCGGCATCCAGAACTTCGCGTTCGCTGTAGCCATCGGCTTTTGCCTTTGCACGAACCGCATCGGCTGCTTCCTGAACCAGCAAGGGTTCGCTACCGGCAATCAGATAGACCGGCTTCAGGGTTTCCGAAACCAGTTGTTTTTCGAAGCGGTCGAATTTCAATTCCATTATCGAAAACTATTATTTTTTCGAACGCAACACGATATCCATGCGACGAATGATGGCGGCCTGCATGTCGCGGCGGAGCTCGCGCTGGATCACTTCCTGCTCGGCAGGATTACCCACGGCGACATTGATGTCGTAGGTGTATTCACGCGAAAGTTCGATACTTTGGGTTTCCAGCAATACGCTGCCATCGGCCGCCGTCAGATCGAAATTCACCTTGTAACGGGTGATGTACTCGCGAACCTGGGCGAACTCGTCGATCGCCAAGGGCTTGGTATCCCAGCCTTCGGAATGTATTTTCAGAATCGCGGTGCCGGAAGTGTTGCCTGTCTTGTTGGCACTTGCGCGATTGACCGCGCTTTGCAAACCATCGGTCAATGCACTGTAAGTATCCGCATTCACTACTTGAACGGAACCAATCGATTCCGGAATGGCAAAATTGCCGCGAGGATGAAAACCGCAGGCCGAGAGGCTTGCAAGCAGAACGGCGCTGAAAATTATTCGTTTCATTTTTGACACTCCTTGTGACCGTGCCTTGCGGCTCAGCCCACCACGATATTGACGATTTTACCCGGAACGATAATGATTTTCTTCACCGTCTGCGCTTCGATATGTTTCTCGACATTGGGCTCGGCTTTCGCCAATCGCTCAATCTCGTCTTTCGGCGTATTCACTGCCACTTCAATCGTAGCGCGCAGCTTGCCGTTTACCTGTACCGCCAATGTCACGCTGTCGCGACTCAAGGCCTGGACATCGACTTTCGGAAACGGAATATCTTCCAGCGTCGTTTCCGCGTGACCCAGCGCCTGCCACAATGCGTGCGATGTATGCGGCGTGATCGGGTTGAGCAACAAGGCAACTGCCTCGTAGGCCTCCTGCTTCAAAGCACGGCCATTGGCACTGTGATCATCGAATTTCGACAAAGCATTCATGCATTCCATCACTGCGGCAATCGCGGTATTGAAAGTATAGCGACGGCCGTAATCGTCTCCGACTTTCTGGATGGTTTCGTGCAATTGGCGACGCATGTTCTTCTGTTCCGGCGTCAATTGCGATACATCCATCGTATCGGTCCTGCCTTCCGCAACGTGTTTTTGCACCTGCACCCAAACCCGACGCAGAAAACGCGCCATGCCTTCAACACCTTGCTCGTTCCAGTCCAGACTTTGCTCAGGCGGCGCGGCGAACATCGAAAACAGGCGCACGGTATCGGCACCGAATTTATCCACCATGATTTGCGGATCAACGCCGTTGTTTTTCGATTTCGACATTTTTTCGGTACCGCCGATCAACACCGGCTTGCCGTCTTCTTTCGAAACCGCGCCGATCACGCGACCTTTTTCATCGAGCGTTGTTAGAACATCGGCCGGATTGAACCAATCCTTCGCGCCGAGTTCGGTTTCGCGATAAAAAGTGTCGGCAATCACCATGCCCTGGCAAAGCAAATTCGTAGCTGGTTCGTCGGTTTTCACCAGACCGGCATCGCGCATCAGCTTGTGATAGAAACGGAAATACATCAGATGCATGATCGCGTGTTCGATACCGCCGATGTATTGATCGACCGGCAACCAGTAATTCGCGCGTTCATCGACCAGATCGTTCGCGCCCGGCGATGTGTAGCGCGCGTAATACCAGCTCGATTCCATGAAAGTATCGAAGGTATCGGTTTCGCGCTCGGCGGCAGCGCCGCATTGCGGACAAGTGGTCTTGCGCCATTCCGGATTCGACTTGATCGGCGAATTGGTACCTGAGAATGCAACGTCTTCCGGCAGCACGACCGGCAATTGGTCTTCCGGCACCGGAACCGCCTGGCAGTTCGGACAGTAAATCATCGGAATCGGGCAACCCCAATAACGCTGGCGGCTCACTCCCCAATCGCGCAAACGGAAATTCACGCGACGGTTGCCCTTCGCCATTTTTTCGAGAATCCCGGACACTTTGTCGAAAGCATCCTTGAAATTCAGACCATCGATCACGCCGGAATTCACCACGCGCATGTCGACATGCGTTTTATCCGAATACCAGTCCTGCCACTGATTCGCGTCATACATTTCATTTGCGACGGCAATGACCTGCTTCACCGGCAAGGAATATTTGTGCGCAAATTCGAAGTCGCGCTGATCGTGCCCGGGCACTGCCATCACGGCACCGGTGCCGTAATTCATCAGCACGAAATTGGCGACCCAGACCGGTACTTTTTCACCGCTGATCGGATGAACGGCGAATATGCCAGTCGCGCAGCCTTTCTTTTCCTGTGTTTCCAGATCGGCTTCGGCCACACCACCGCGTTTGCATTCGTCGATAAACGACGCCAGGGCCGGATTCGTTTTCGCCGCTTCCAGCGCGAGCGGATGTTCGGCGGCGACGGCAACATAGGTCACGCCCATCAGGGTGTCCGGACGCGTGGTGAATACGGTCAGCGCTTCTGCACCCTCGACATCGAATTGGATTTCCAGACCTTCGCTGCGACCGATCCAGTTGCGCTGCATGGTCTTGACCGAATCCGGCCAACCTTCCAGCGTGTCCAGACCGTCCAGTAATTCCTGCGCGTAATCGGTGATTTTCAGAAACCATTGCGGGATTTCGCGTTTTTCGACCAGTGCGCCACTGCGCCAGCCGCGACCGTCAATCACCTGCTCGTTCGCCAGGACGGTGTGATCGACCGGATCCCAGTTCACTACCGAATTTTTACGATAGACGATGCCTTTCTTGAACAGGCGCGTGAACATCGCCTGTTCGTGCTTGTAGTAATCGGGTTTGCAGGTGGCAAACTCGCGCGTCCAGTCGATCGCATAACCCAGCGCTTTCAATTGCTCGCGCATGTGGTCGATGTTTTTATAGGTCCACGATGCCGGCGCGGTATTGTTTTTGATCGCAGCGTTTTCCGCCGGCAAACCAAAGGCATCCCAACCCATCGGTTGCAGCACATTGAAACCACACATGCGGCGATAACGGCTGATCACGTCGCCAATCGTGTAATTGCGGACATGACCCATATGCAGTGCGCCGGATGGGTACGGCAGCATCGAGAGACAGAAATACTTCGGTTTGGCGGAGTCTTCTTTCACTTCAAAAGCACGGGTTCGCTGCCAATACTGTTGGGCAGCGGCTTCTAAGGCCTTCGGAGTGTAGGCATAAGGGTCTTGTACGTCGGACATGGGGCTCAAACTAATCGAGAATCAGATGCTTAGAGTAACACTAGCCCCGGTTCTGGCTCGAGAGGCTTCTGCTAATATCGGCCCACCATCAAGGAGACCGTCATATGCGCCCGACCCTGTTTGCCGTCCTGATTGCTGCCGCACTGCCTGCCCAAGCCGCTGATTTGAAAGCGCTCCAATGTGGCAACGTGTTTGATTCCAAAACCGCAAAACTCATCGGGCCGCAAACGATCATTATCGAAAAAAACACGATCAAGTCGTTGAATCCGGGGAAAGTCGTCGTCGATGGTGCGCAAATCGTGGATCTGACACAAATGACCTGCATGCCGGGTTTCATCGACATGCACGTGCATTTGTCGGGCCAATCCAGCCCGCAAAGTTATTCCGAAGGCTTCCGGCTCGATGATACCGATTACGCTTTCCGAGCCGTTGGTTATGCCGATAAAACCCTGATGGCGGGCTTTACCACGGTTCGTGATTTGGGCGGCGACGTCGCCTTGCATCTGCGTAATGCGATAAACCAGGGCTTGATCAAAGGTCCACGCATCTACGCCGCCGGCAAATCGATCGCCACCACGGGTGGCCACGGCGATCCCAGCAACGGACTGAATAGCGAGCTGTCCCATCTGGTCGGGCCGCCCGGCCCCACCGAAGGGGTGATCAATGGCGTCGACGATGCCCGCCAAGCCGTTCGCCAGCGTTACAAGGACGGCTCGGACGTGATCAAGATCACCGCGACCGGCGGCGTCCTGAGCTATGCAAAAAACGGCGACGGCCCACAGTTCACGGTTGAGGAAATCCGTGCCGTCGTGGATACCGCAAAAGACTACGGCTACAGCGTTGCTGCCCATGCGCACGGCAAGGAAGGGATGAAGCGCGCGATCCTGGGCGGCGTTACCAGCATCGAGCATGGCACCTACATGGATGAAGAAATCTTCAAGCTCATGAAAGAGCACGGCACCTGGTATGTACCCACCATCACGGCCGGTAAATTCGTTGCCGAGAAAGCCAAAATTGACGGCTACTATCCCGAAGTTGTCCGCCCGAAGGCGGCGCGCATCGGTTCGCTGATTCAAACCACATTCGCCAATGCCTACAAAGCCGGCGTAAAAATTGCGTTTGGTACCGATATGGGCGTCGGCCCGCATGGCGACAACGCCAGCGAATTCATTTACATGACCGAAGCCGGCATGCCGGCAAATATCGCCTTGCAGACCGCGACTTACAATGCCGCACAAATCCTGGCGGGCAACGAACTGGGGCAATTGCAGGCTGGCTTCAAGGCCGATGTCGTTGCGGTAGCCGGAAATCCGCTGGCGGATATCGGCTTGACCAAAAAAATCGCGTTCGTGATGAAGGACGGCGAGGTCTTCAAGGAAACCGCTCCGTAACTTGCAATTTTCCTTGCAGCCCCTACTTACTCTCCATCACCTTGCCAGATGAAAGCCAATGACCACCGCTGCCTTTGTTTTTGACGCCGCACTCAGCAGTTTTGAACAAGATGTCATCCTGAAGTCGAAAGAAGTCCCCGTATTGGTGGACTTCTGGGCCAGCTGGTGCGAACCGTGCAAAGCACTCGGACCGATACTGGAAAAACTTGCTGCCGAATTCAACGGCGGCTTTCTGCTGGCCAAAGTCGATGTCGACAAGGAACAGCAGCTAGCGGGTTATTTCCAGGTCAAATCGATTCCGACCGTGATGCTTTTGAAAAACGGACAAATCGTCGATGGCTTTCCCGGCGCATTGCCGGAAAACCAGCTGCGCGAGTTTTTGAAACATCACGAGATTGTCGCCAAAGAAGCGATGCCGGAGACCGAGGAAGAGGCAGTTCCAGAAGCGATCGATCCGGAAATCGAGGTAGCTAATCTTCGGGCCGCGATGCAAGCCGAGCCAGACAAGGCCGAACTCAGGCTGGACCTGATGCTGGCCTTGCTGAAAACCGGCGGCTTTGCGGAGGCGGAAAAAATACTCGATGCTTTGCCTGCCAATCTGGCGATTGATGATCGAGCCATCAAAGCCAAGGCGCGTCTGGCGTTCGCCGCCATTCTCAAGGATGCACCACCGGCATCCGTGCTGGAGCAGGCCATTGCGAGCAACCCGGACGATTGCCGTGCCCGTCACTATCTTGGTGTGCGTTATCTGCTCGAAGAGAAGGCTGAAGCCGGACTCGAACAATTCCTGGAAATGCTCAAACGCAACAAGAACTTCGAGGAAGGCCTGCCAAGAAAAGCATTGATCGATGCCTTCCGTGTCATTGAAGACGAAAATCTGGTCAGCCAATATCGTCGCAAGATGGCGTCGCTGCTTTTTTGATGTAGGGGCGTCTGCTTGCTGCGCCCAAGCTCCTCACCTGCCATGGGCGCAGCAAGCAAGCGCCCCTACATTTATTTTGAATAAATATGAAAGCTTCCCGTCTTCGCTGGTTGATGAATATCTGGTTTCCTTTTTTGTTCACCGGCATTCGAGTGGCAAAAATCGACGACGACTTCCGTTACGTCAAAGTCGAATTACGTAGCCACTGGTACAACAGGAATTATGTCGGCACCCATTTCGGCGGCAGCTTGTTCGCGATGACCGATCCGTTCTGGATGATCATGGTCTTGCGCAACATGGGCAATGATTACGTGGTGTGGGACAAGGCCGCCGAAATCGAATTCGTAAAGCCCGGACGCGGCCTGGTTACGGCCGAATTCAAGCTCGACGAATCCGTATTGAACGAGCTTCGCGATGCCGCTGCAGGCAATCAAAAAGTACTCCGCTGGTTCGATATCCCGGTCATCGATAGCCAGGGCGATGTGGTAGCGATGGTTCGCAAGCAGATCTACGTCAGACGAAAGCCGCCCAAAAACCTCGCCGGCGCCCCACCCGAAACGTGATTTAGCTCACATTTTCACTTTTATTCCATTTTCTTAACTTTTCTATTCACCTGAGTGCCGCCGCGCAGTATGCTGATGGGCCCTGACATAGACTGCCACTGGCCTTATGCAACAAGAAGAGCTTTCCCCGGAAGAACTCTCTGCATTACTTAGCAGCTATATGCCGGACATTCCCGGCTATCGCGTGTTGCGACGCATTGGCAAAGGCGGCATGTCCCAGGTCTATCTGGGCGTGCAGGAATCGCTCGACCGCCAGGTCGCCATCAAGGTCATGTCGCCCGAAGCCCTGGCCGATGAAGTCAGCAAGCAGCGCTTCGAACAGGAAGCCAGAACCATTGCCAAACTCGAGCACCCCTGCATCGTCGGTATCCACGAAGTGGGCCGGAGCCACCAGGGGCTGATGTATTACGTGCTGCCTTATCTGGCCAAAGGCCATTTGGGACAACGCGATTTCACCAATGACGAAGCGCGGACCTTCGAGGTATTGCGTGCTTTGTTGTCGGCGCTTGAATACGCGCATGCACGCGGCATCGTGCATCGCGACGTCAAGGCCGAAAACGTATTGTTCGATAACGCCGACCGGCCATTGCTGACCGATTTCGGTATTGCTTTGTCGAAAAAGGACAATACCCGCATCACCACCGCCGGACTTGCCGTCGGCAGCGGTGGTTACATGGCACCGGAACAGGCGCGTGGCGAAGCCGTCGATGGTCGTGCCGACTTATATAGCGTCGGTGTGCTGGCGTACGAACTGGTCACGGGCCGCCTGCCCTATCTCGCCAACGATCCGCTGGCATTGGCCTTGATGCATGCACAGGATCCGATTCCACGCTTGTCGGCCGATAAAAAACACTGGCAGGGTTTCATCGATCGCGCGATGGCAAAAATGCCGGAGAACCGGTTCCGCAATGCCCAGCAAATGCTCGGAGCATTGAATCAGCTTGCCGATACTCCGCGCCAAAAAGCGGCAACGGCCACCACCACGCTGATCGATAAAAAACTGCAGCCATCCGGCAAAAGCAAATCCTGGCTGGTGCCCGCAATACTGTCGATCGCCGGCCTGGGTTTGATCGGCCTGGGTATCAATAGCTGGCTCAATAAATCATCGACCGTAAAAAACGATTTCTTCGTGCCCGAAAAACCGGCTACCCTGCCTGCAAAAGCTGTGCTTCCAACCCCCGCTCCCGCGCCTGCAACCACGACAAGCACACCGCCACCCGTCGCGGTGAATACCGAAAGCCCGCCGGTTGAACCTGTACCTGTTGTTGTAGCTCCGGCAGACACATCGGCATTCGCCGAGGTCAAGGCGGCTGTCGTGGTTACGGTGCTGGATTACGACCCGACCATTCCGGGTGCAAAATTCATCTCGCTTGCCAACAAGCAGATAAAGCAAAACCGTCTGAGCTGCACCGGCTGGCGACAATGCCATCGAATCGCTTATTGCGGCGCGAAAAGCGGCGCCGACCAATCCCGCCGTTTCAGCCTTGAGTGATCTCGTGATCGACGGGCTGGCGAAAAATCTCAATGAGGCCGTCAAGAATCGTCGTGATGACGCTGCCAAATCGGCGTATCAGCGTGCCGAAAAATTTGCCGTCGATACCGATCGCAAAAAAGGTAAATCCTGGCTTGCTCTAAGGGATGCGCTACCTGCGTTGATGATCACCCGCCTGCAAAAAGACACCGGCGAATTGAATAGCAGTGGCATCGCCGCAACCAAGGCTCTCGTGGACAAGTTGGATATAGAAACCAGTTTGCTGGAACCGGCCTGGTCAAAAGCGAATGTCATGCCGCAACCCCGTGTCGGCGATATCGTGAAAGCCGATGGCCCCAGCATGGTGCTAAGCATTGTTCCGAGTCCCGCCCGCCCGGGTCTGGCTTTCATGCGCGAAGAAGTGTCCAAAGGCGAATACTCGACATTTGCCGCGGCCACCAACCGTCCGGCCACCGTTTGCCGCAATGCGTTCGCATCGATGTTCTCGGGAAAAATTTCCTGGGACAAACCCGGCTTCAACCAGAGCAATGAACATCCGGTGGTTTGCATCAGCCATGCCGATGCTCTTGCCTACGCGCAATGGCTGGGCAAACGCACCGGCTTCAATTACCGCTTGCCGACACAAAACGAATGGCGCGCCGTTGTTGGCTATCGTGCAGGCGATGCTTGCCGTGCCGGCGTCATCTCCTGCGGCAACAAAGGCACTGCTGCAGGCAGCGGCACACCTGCAAGCCCGCTAGGCATTTACGATTTGCAGGGCAATGCCAGTGAATGGCTGAGCGATAGCGCTGGTAGCGGGCGTTACACGGTGGCAGGTCTCAGTTGGCGCGATGCATCAACGGCCTCTTCCACTCGCACCAGCAACCAGAATGGTGACCGTGGCTATGACGACGTCGGTTTCAGGCTGGTGCGTGAAGTAAGCCTGAGCGAACTGGCTAAATAGGAATTTGAAACAGGAATATCGGGTGCGTCCCTGACGCAGCCGATGCCTTACAATCCCCGCATGGGAAAACTACAGAAACATTTCATCACCGGCCTGCTGACGCTGACTCCAATCTGGCTGGTCTGGATCGTGTTCAAGTTCGTTTTCGGTCTGCTCTCTGACATGAGCAAACCGTTGATCGAACCTATCACCACCAATCTTGCGGCGAACTCGCCGGAACTGCTGGGCTGGATGAGCGCACCCTGGGTGCAAACGGCGATCGCACTTGCCTTTACGCTGTCCTTTATTTTCAGCGTTGGCTGGCTTGCACGCCATGTGATCGGCAGACGCGTTTTGCTTTGGGTCGAAGGCCTGATCAACACGATTCCACTGGTGAAAACGATTTACGGCAGCGCACGCCAACTGCTCGATTTATTGCAGACAAAGCCCGATGGCACGCAACGTGTGGTGCTGATCGACTTCCCCCATCGCGACATGAAATCGGTGGGCTTCGTCACCCGCACCTTGCGCGATGAAATTACCGGCAAGGAAATTGCGGCGGTCTATGTTCCCACCACACCCAACCCGACGTCGGGTTATCTCGAACTGGTCCCGATCGAATTGGTGACGCCGACCGACTGGACCGTTGACCAGGCCATGGCCTTCATTATTTCCGGCGGCGCCGTGAGTCCGGAAAAAGTTCCGTTCTCGCGTAAAAACGACAAGGTGTAAATCATGTTCGGTGATCAGCGTTCGCAGAAATTATTCATCATCTTGGCGGCGTTTTTCGTCGTCAACGCGGTCCTGGCCGAATTCATCGGCGTCAAGATTTTCGCGCTCGAAGACACACTCGGCCTGAACGCGTTCGACTGGAATCTTTTTGGCCAAAGCGGTTCATTGAATTTCACGGCCGGCACTTTGCTTTGGCCGATCGTGTTTATCATGACCGATACCATCAACGAATATTACGGCGCCCGCGGTGTGCGGTTTATCAGTTGGTTGGCAGTCTTCCTGATTCTCTATGGCTTCCTGTTCGCCTATGCCGCCATTCACCTGGCACCGGCAAGCTGGTGGATAGGGGCAAGCGCCAATCAGGGTGTCCCGGACCAGCAGGCCGCGTTTGCCGCGATTTTCGGACAGGGCTTGTGGACAATCGGCGGCTCGGTAATCGCGTTCTTGCTCGGCCAGCTGATTGACGTCAGCGTGTTCCATCGTATCCGCCGCATGACGGGCGAAAAGAAAGCCTGGCTGCGCGCCACCGGCTCAACGGCCGTTTCGCAATTGATTGACAGTTTCGTGGTGCTCTACATCGCGTTCGTGCTCGGTCCACAGAAATGGTCGATGGAATTGTTCTACGCGGTCGGAACCCTGAACTACATTTACAAAATGTGTGCAGCTATTGCCCTGATTCCGCTTTTGTACATTGCCCGCGGATTGATTCATTCCTATCTGGGAGAAGACCAGGCGCGTCGTCTTCGCGAAGAAGCGGCACGTATTGATTAATCCCTATCGGCCTCCTGCCCGACACGGATATATTGTGATGCAGGTATTGGTTCCGCTTGTCCGGTAAAGATTTCCGGACCGGGGCCCGACCCACGACATGACTTATAGCCCACGCGAAAGGCCACAGGCTGGTCCATGCTCTCCTGACCTATTGGAGACCCGTATGAAACTTCGTCATCTCTCGCTTGCGATTGCCCTCACCCTGCCCTTCAGCGCCACGACCCTTCTTGCAGCGCCTTCCGCCGCCAAATCCATGCAAGTGGCCCCGAGCAAGTCGGAACAACTTGAACAGCTTTATGTGGATTACTGGGAAGCATCGCTGAAACTCAATCCGCTTCAAGCCACCTTCGTGGGTGACGAACGTTACAACGACCAGCTGCCGAATTTTTTCAGTCCGGAATATCGCGATGAAAGCATCGCCTTCAGCCAGAACTGGCTGAAGAAATTCGAAGCCATCAATCCCGATGATGTCACCGGGCAAACGCGCCTTTCCTACGACATCATGGTGCGCAGCCTGAAACTCGATCTGGAAGGCAACCAATTCCGTACCGATTTGATGCCGCTGAACCAGTTCGGCAACATCGTCGGCTCGTTCGCGCAACTGGGCTCCGGCACCAGCGCACAACCGTTCAAGACCGTGCAGGATTACGACAACTGGTTCAAGCGTGCAAGCAAAGTGCCGGAGCTGCTCGCACAAATGCAGGTCAATATGCGTGAAGGCATGAAAATCGGCATGGTGCAGCCCAAGGTCTTGATGATCAAGGTGCTGCCGCAACTCGACGACATCGCGAAAGACAAGCTCGATGAAAATATTTTCTGGCTGCCGATCAAGAATATGCCGGCCAGTTTTACGGCCGCGGACAAATCACGTTTGACCGAACAATACCGCACCTTGATTACCGCAGCAGATCAACCCATCGATCAAGCAACTTCGTACCTTCGTCAATGACGAATACCTGCCGGCCTGCCGCGATACCGTCGGCATGCAGGGCTTGCCGGACGGCCAGGCAATTTATGCCTACAGGGCCAAGGCATCGACCACGACCGATCTGACGCCAAAACAATTGCACGAGATCGGCCTGTCGGAAGTCGCCCGTATCCACGGCGAAATTCGCAAGATCATGGCCGAAACGAAGTTCAAGGGAAGCTTGCAGGATTTCTTCCATTTCATGGATACCGACAAGCAATTTGAATACAAGGATGAGCAAGCACTGCTCGACCGGTTCAATGCGCTGCGCGTGAAAATCGACAAGAAGATCCCGGAATTTTTTGCCGTCACGCCAAAAGCCGGTTTTGAAATCCGTCCGATTGAAGCCTTCCGTGCCGCATCATCCGCCGGCGGCGAATACCAAGGCCCAAGCGAAGACGGCACCCGTCCCGGTATTTTCTACGTCAACACCTACGACCTGCCGACCCGCAAAACCTGGGATTCGGAAGATCTGTATTTGCACGAAGCCATTCCTGGCCATCACTTCCAGATTGCGATCCAGCAGGAACTGACCGGCATTCCGAAATTCCGCCGTTTCGGGGGCGAAACCGCATACGCCGAAGGTTGGGGTTTGTATACCGAAACCATGGGCAAGGAACTCGGCGTATTCACCGATCCTTATATGTATTTCGGCGGCTTGCAGGGCGAGCTGTGGCGCGCTATCCGTCTGGTAGTCGATACCGGCTTGCATGACAAGGGCTGGACCCGCGAGCAAGTGATCAAATACATGCGCGACAATTCCGCCGTGTCTGAAACCGATGCCATTGCCGAAGCCGAACGTTACATGGCGATTCCGGGCCAGGCACTCGCCTACAAAGTCGGGCAATTGAAAATCCGCGAATTGCGTACGCGCGCCAGCAATGAATTGGGCGATAAATTCGACGTTCGCGAATTCCATGACCAGGTGCTGAAAGACGGCTCGCTGCCTATGTCGGTACTGGAAGCAAAAATCGATCGCTGGATTGCTTCCAAGAAAAAATAAGTTTCAGGTTTTCCGCTGAAATAAAAACGCCCCGGTTTCGGGGCGTTTTTTTGTACTTACAATTCCAGTTCGCGATCGGGCCTTGCCAGACTGACATCACAATCGAATTTTTTCTCCATCGCTTCTTTCATCGCGACGCGGGCATCGTCTTCACCGTGCACCAGGACCACCGGCGGATTTTTTTCCAGATGGCCATACCATTCCAACAACCCTGCCTGGTCGGCATGTGCGGAAAGACCACCGATGGTATGTCGCTGAGCATTGACGCTGAACTCCTCATTGAAAATCCGAACCGTCGCCACGCCATCTACCAGACGACGCCCCAGCGTTCCGTTCGCCTGATAACCCACGAAAACGATGTGATGCTTCTTGTTGCCAAGATGATTTCGCAGATGGTGCCGAATGCGACCGCCAGTGCACATGCCGGAACCGGCGATGATGATCGCGCCGTGTTTGACGTTATTGATTTCCTGCGATTGCGATACTTCGGGCGTAAAGTGCAGGTTCGGCAGATTGAAGGGCTTGATTTTTCCCTGCCAGACTTTTTTTGCGTCTTCATCGAACAAATCCACATGCCGATCAACCACATCGACAACTTTCACCGCCATCGGGCTGTCGAGAAAAATTTTCCAGCGTTTCAGGTTCCATTCGTCGAAATACTTCGCAAACCAGTACAGCAATTCCTGGCTACGCCCCACTGCGAATGCCGGAATCAACACATTGCCGCCGTCGTTCCAGGCTTGTTCGAAAATTTCTCCGAGCTCGCTCACCGTGGCTTCGCGTGAACGATGCAAACGACCGCCATAAGTGGATTCCAGCAACACCAGATCGGCCTTGCGATGGATGGCGGGGTCACGGAGTATCGGTGTTCCGATCGGCCCGAGATCGCCGGAAAATAAAAGCGTCTTGCCGTCGGCTTCAATACTCACACTGGCCGAACCCAGAATATGGCCGGCATCGCGCAAGGTAACGACAACGCCGGGGAAAATTTCGCTGGCTTCGTCATAGGCAATGACTTTGACATGCTTCAGTACATTTCCGACATCGACTTTGGTAAAAAGCGGCCGATGGTTTTGATGGCCGTCACGGCGATGTTTGTTGTCGCGCTCTGCATCCATCATCGCCAGCGAAGCAGCGTCTTCAAGCAGGATTTTAAGCAAATCGGCAGTCGCCGCTTGCGTATAAATGGGCCCGCGATAACCACGACTGACCAAAAGCGGCAAACGTCCGCAATGGTCGATATGGGCATGGCTGAGCACGACGGCATCGATCGAGCCGATCTCGAACGGAAACTCCAGCTCATTGCGTTTTTCATCTTCCTCACTGCCCTGGATCATGCCGCAATCGAGCAAGAGCATTTTTCCATTCGCATGGACTTCATGACATGAACCGGTGACTTCGCCTGCCGCACCGTGGAATCGAACTCTCATTTTCAGTACCTGCAGATAACCTGATTACAGGGTATTCCAATTTTCCGTAAATGTTTAGCCTGCTGCGTATGCCTACAAAAAAAGCCGGGCAAGCCCGGCTTTTCGAGTGATGCAGGCAGGATTATTGAACGACATTCATCTCTTTCAACAGGCGCGGTGCCGGATCCACCTGTTCCATCATCCACAGGATGTAGCGAATATCGACATGGATGGTACGCTTCAAGGCCGGATCATACAGCCAGTTCGCGGCAACGCTTTCGATATTGCCGTCGAACGCCAGACCGACCAATTCGCCTTTTGAATTCAGTGTCGGCGAACCGGAATTACCACCGGTGATATCGGTGTCGGTCATGAAGTTCACTGGCACCGAATTCAAATCGTCCACCGCACGATTGCCGTAGCGTTTTTCAGCGATGGCTTTCAGCAGATTTTTCGGTGCATCGAATGGTTCTGCATCGGTCGCTTTCGCGGCCACGCCGTTCAAACTGGTAAACGGAAGATAATTCACGCCTTCCTGCGGCGAGTAACCCACGACTTCACCGAAGGTGATGCGCAGCGTTCCATTGGCATCGGGATAAACGGCGAGACCCTGACTGCGATTGTAATCAATCACGCCTTGCAGATATTGGGGACGATATTTCACGTCATTGCCCGAATCGCGCCTGTCATTTTCTTCCAGTTCCAGAGTGGTTGGCATCAAGGCGACCGCCAGCTTGATCATGGCGTCATCGCTGCTTTCAAACTGCTTGCGTGTTGCGCCGAACCATTTACTGCGCTCGGTCGCATCGGTCAGCTTGGTATTGGCATACAGATTGTCCAGACTACGATCGATGGCGGCTTGGTCATTGCCGCCCAGCCATTGGTCGAATGCCGGCAATCGTTCGCTGGCAGGTAATTGAATATATTGCTGCAGCCAGTAGTTCAGGATTTTGCGATCCATGCCGACTTCGAAACGCTTCTCGAACGTGTCGATGGAACCCTTGAGGTTTGCCATATCGCGTTGCTGGTAACCGGCGACGCGCTCTGTATCCGGTTTTTCGTTTTCAATCGAAATCCGATAAAGCGTGCGTACCGTGCCATACAGACCACCGATGCCGCCGATCACGGTATTGCGCGCCTGCACTTTTTTCCGCTGCTCCAAAAGCCCGACCAATTCTTGATGAGCTTTCAGCGCAGCTTTGCCTTTCGCTCCCTGAGTGGCCAGCCATGCCAGCACTTTTGCTTCTTCGCTGTTTTTCTGCGCTACCGAATTGGATTTACTGAAGGTTTCCAGTTGGCCCTGGTAGTTTTTCATCGTGTTCAACTGTCCGCGCAAGGTCGGTGCATATTTGATTTTGACGCTTGGGTCTTTCTTGCCCGCCTGTTCGATCAGGGCAATCACATTCCTGAAATTCCTCACCCTGGTCGGGTAGGTCCATTGCGCCGTATTGGCGAACTCCGAGGCGAACGCATAACGCGCGGTACTGCCGGGATAGCCGGCAATCATCGCGAATTCGCCCTGCTTCAGGCCTTCGCTGCCGATGCGCAAAAACTGTTTCGGACGATAGGGCACATTGGCCTTGTCGAATGCCGCCGATTCACCGCTTGCGCTCACATAGGCACGGAAGAAAGTGAAGTCGCCGGTATGGCGCGGCCACATCCAGTTGTCGATTTCGCCGCCGTAATTACCGACCGAACGTGGCGGCGCGTAAACCAGACGCACATCCTTGATTTCCTTTTGCTTGAAAAGTTTGTACTGCAGGCCGCCGAAGAAACGCGACATGCTGCAGCGGTAACCCGGTGTTTTTTCACACTCGCCCACCAGTGCCTTGCCGACTGCTTCGATTGCCTTGTCGCGGGCTGCACCGTCCATTTTTTCGTTCAAGCGGCTTTTTACATCCGCCGTTACATCGCGAATGTTTTCGGTCACGAAAACACGGGCATTCGGCCCACCACTCAACTCATCGGCCTGTGTGGCCGCATTGAATCCAGTTTCCAGCAAATTTTTGGCAGGAGTGGAATTGATCTGGATCTGGTTGGTCGCACAATGATGATTGGTGATCACCAAACCATCCGGTGACACAAAACTTGCGGTACAGCCGCCGAGACTGATCACGGCTCCGACTGGCTGGCCAGTCAAATCGGCCAATTGATTTGGATCTAGCTGCAAGCCCGCTTTCTTGAGTGGCCCGGCGATTTCCGGCAATTGCTCCGGCACCCACATACCCTCTGCAGCAGCAAGCGGAAAACTCAATAATAAAAACGCAGTACTCAATAAAACTCGCATATGTCGCCATTCCCCGATTTTTTGACCGTCAATCTTATTCCGCCGCGTTTAGCTTGCATGTATCCCAAAAGTCATGCTTAGCTAGGCTCAGGGAGATTCAATCAGGGGTGAATCACGATGCGTAAACTGCTTTTTATTGCGATATCCTGCGCGCCCGTGATGGCGCAGGCGGACAATGGCACCGGTTCGCTGGGTACGGCACTGAATGGCATTTGCTCGTCTGCTGCACCAGGCAATGCATTTTTCACCCGTTGCCAGGAATTTCTGGCCGCCAGTGATCCTCAGGCCGCAACACGCATCGCAGCGGGACAAAGACTTGAAGAACTTCCCGGGCAAGGCCGGGCCAGTACCAGAAACCAGCAACAAGCTGACACGGTGTCCGAAGAATGGGGCAAAGGCTGGTCGGTTTTTGCGAGCGCCGATATCGGCCGGCTGGATCGCGACACGAGTTTCAACGAAGCCGCATTCGACGGCAGTGCCGATCGCCTGACCGCCGGCCTGAACTACCAACTCAATACCCATCTGTTGCTTGGCCTTGCGTTGAATCACACGCAGGAAAAACTCGACTTCAACCAATCCAATAGCCGTAACGATGCCAGCATGAATGGCGCTCTGTTCACGGCAAATTTCAATGCAAGCGATGATGTCAGTATCGATGCCTACTTTGGCCACCTGAGCGGCAGTAGCACCAATGTCCGCAATATCAATTACAGCATCGAAGCAACGCCGGGCAATCTGCAAAGCTTTTCATCACAGGCCTTCGCTTCGCCGGACGTAAGCCGCAACGTGGTCGGCATCAGCGGCAGCTGGCTCTGGCACAAGGACGCCTGGTCTGGCGGCATCAGCCTTGGCATGGATCAATCGAAAACGAAACTGGCCGCCTACAGCGAAACCGGCGGCGATGGCTTCGGTCTCGATGTTCCGGAAAGAAATATCAAGTCGCGTACCGGTTCGCTGAACTTCTCCATCGCGAAAACCTATTCGGTGGACTGGGGTGTTGTCGTTCCCAATGCGCGACTGGGTTTCCGGAAAGAATATGACAATCCGAGCCGCCAGTTGACGGTGCAATTCACCCAGGACGCTACCAATACCGGCATCGCTTTCGATACCTCCGACCCGGACACTTCCTGGGGTGAAGTCGGCGTAGGTGTCAGCCTGGTAATGAAAAAAGGGCATCAGGCATTTTTCGAATATCGTCAGCGTTTTGCCCATAGTTTCCTGCAGGAACGCAGTCTGGCAGTGGGCTGGCGGATGGAATTTTAGCCGGACTTTCATCCCGCCAAGGGTATAATGCGGCACGCTCACAAGGTGCCCACTATGACTGCAATGATGAAAGCGCTGGTCAAACGCCATGCCGAAAAAGGTATCTGGATGGAACAGGTTCCGGTTCCGACTCCGGGTCCGAATGAAGTCCTGATCAAACTCGAAAAAACCGCCATCTGCGGCACCGATCTGCATATCTACAAATGGGATGAATGGTCGCAACGCACGATCAAACCGGGGCTGGTAATCGGCCACGAATTCGTGGGCCGTGTCGTGGAACTGGGCACGGGCGTTACCGGTTACAAAATCGGTGACCGTGTTTCCGCCGAAGGCCATATCGTTTGCGGACATTGCCGCAATTGCCGCGCAGGCCGCCAGCATCTATGCCCGAACACGATCGGTATCGGCGTAAATCGCACCGGTGCATTTGCCGAATATATTGCGATGCCGGCTTCGAACCTGTGGCCGATTCCCGATGGCATCTCATCCGAACTCGCTTCTTTCTTCGACCCCTACGGCAATGCCGCCCACTGCGCACTCGAATTCGACGTGATCGGTGAAGACGTATTGATTACCGGTGCCGGTCCGATCGGCATTATTGCCGCGGGCATTTGCAAACACATTGGCGCGCGCAATGTGGTGGTGACCGATGTGAATGATTACCGGCTGAAGCTTGCCGCCGACATGGGCGCAACCCGCGTCGTCAATGTATCGAAACAATCATTGAAAGACGTGATGAAAGATTTGCATATGGAAGGTTTCGACGTGGCGCTGGAAATGAGCGGCAACCCACAAGCTTTCAACGACATGCTCGATTGCATGTATCACGGCGGCAAGGTGGCCTTGCTCGGCATTCTTCCCAAAGGCGCCGGCATTGATTGGGACAAGGTGATCTTCAAGGGCCTGACCATGCATGGCATCTACGGCCGAAAGATGTATGAAACCTGGTACAAGATGACGCAAATGGTACTGACCGGCTTTCCGTTACAGAAAGTCCTGACCCATCAAATCCATATCGATGATTTCCAGAAGGGTTTTGAATTGATGGAATCCGGCCAATGCGGAAAAGTCGTCTGCAGCTGGAATTGATCCTCTTTTGCAGGCAATGAAAAACGGGGCCGAGGCCCCGTTTTTTTGTGTCGCGAAATCCGTGCTTATCAACCGCCGATCGAGAATGCCAGCACGAGTTGATCCGATGTCTTGCCACTGATGTCGGTATCGTAATAATTCAGGCCAATATTGACCGGACCAAAATCGCGATTCACGCCGAGTGTCCAATCCGTGTAATTGAAACCGCCTTCGAAATCGCTGTGACCGACGCCTGCAGTCAGGTTCACCGCATTGCCGACTTCCCAGGTACCGCCAAGTCCGACATAAAGCTGGTTGACATCAGCATTGACGTAATTGTTGGTATAGCCCACCGTCAGGCTGTATTGCTCGCCGTATGTGACGACACCGATCAGTTCGGAATAATCACCGTCAACTCCGGGATTGCCGCCGAAATAATTGTAGCGCGTGACATTCAAGTCGAGATTCCAGTCGTCGTTGAGATCGACGTTGTAACCCAGATAGAAATCCACCTCGACATCGGAACCATCGGCCGGTCCGAAGTCGATATTTGAACCCCAGGCGCCGACATAGAAACCGGAATCACCGAAGCTGTAATCGGCACCGGCCTGCAGCGCTGGCTCGAAATTATTCTGCGAAATACCACGGAACACATAATCACTTACCAATGCGGCATTGAAGCTCAGATTGGATTCATTTTCATCGGCCGCCTTTTCTTCGGCAGGCGCTTCTTCGGCAGCAGGTGCGGCTTCTTCGGCATCCTGGGCAAAAGCGAAAGTGGGTAATGCAAACAATGCAGCGGCTAGAGCAAGGGAAAGCTTGTTCGTCATGGTGATCTCCTGTTTTTTTGGATTTATGACTTGGTCTCGGGTGATACCCGTGTATTGGCAAGGCCGCGATTCCAGGTGCTCAAAAACACGGCTAACAATATATTAACCGCTGTTTGTCATGTATATAGATACGTCTGCGTATATTTACTCTAAAAACCCGGTAAAAAGTCGTAAAAATGTGATTTGCCCGGACAAATAAGGACCGATAATGTCCGCCTTCCATCCTCAAGACTCATCGAACCCATGACCCAGTCCGCCATTGCGCATTATTCTGAAGAACTCAAACAAATCCGTGAGCAGGGCCTGTTCAAGTCCGAACGGATCATCACCAGTCCGCAATCCTCCGAAATCCAGCTGGCGGATGGCCGTAAAGTACTGAATTTCTGTGCGAATAATTATCTTGGCCTGGCCGACCATCCGGACATCATCCAGGCAGCGAAGGAAGCGCTCGACAGCCACGGTTTCGGCATGGCCTCGGTGCGATTCATCTGTGGCACGCAGGATTTGCACAAGCAACTCGAAAAGCAGATCGCCGATTTTTTCGGCACCGAAGACACGATCCTGTATGCCGCCTGTTTCGATGCCAACGGTGGCTTGTTCGAACCCCTGCTGACGGAACAGGATGCCATCATCTCCGACTCACTGAACCATGCCTCGATCATCGACGGCGTGCGTTTGTGCAAGGCGCAGCGTTTTCGCTACGCCAACTGCGACATGGGCGATCTGGAAGCCCAACTGAAAGCCGCCGATGCCGCCGGTTGCCGCATCAAGATGATTACCACCGATGGCGTGTTTTCGATGGATGGCTTCATCGCGCCACTCGATGAAATCTGCGCACTGGCAAAAAAATACAATGCCCTGGTACATATCGATGAATGCCATGCCACCGGTTTTCTGGGTGAACACGGCAAGGGCTCGGCCGAAGTAAAAGGCGTGCTTGATCAGATCGATATCATCACCGGCACGCTCGGAAAAGCGATGGGCGGCGCTCTCGGTGGTTTCACCACGGCAAAAAAAGAAGTGATCGAATTATTGCGGCAACGTTCGCGCCCATATCTGTTTTCCAACTCGCTGCCGCCGCATGTCGTGGCCGCAGGTATCAAGGCATTCGAGATGCTGGCCAGCGCCGGTGAATTGCGCACCCGCCTGCAGGAAAACACCCGCTACTTCCGCGAACAAATGACAGCTGCCGGTTTCGATTTGAAGCCCGGCGTCCACCCGATTGTTCCGGTCATGTTGTACGACGCACCACTCGCACAAAAATTTGCCGCGCAATTACTGGAAGAAGGCGTTTACGTGATCGGTTTCTTTTTCCCTGTCGTTGCCAAAGGCCAGGCGCGCATCCGCACCCAGATGAGTGCCGCCCACACGCGAGAACAACTGGAGCGCACGGTAGCAGCCTTCATCAAGGTGGGTAGAAACCTCGGAGTTATTTCATGAGGGGCAAACGAGTCAAAATGGGCAGCGTGAATTTCTTGCGCTCCGGCATTTTCTGTCTGGCTTTCGGACTCGTGGCCTGCAGTCACGACAAGGTGGCAGCAACGGAACCTGCCAAGCCGGAATCTACCACGACGATTCCAGCCGATAACAAACCTGAAGCAGCGATGCCCGAAGCCACAACACCATTGGTGTCAGAACCCGCCAAGCCCGAATCTGTTGCTGAAAAACCCGCTGCAGCTCCGATAGCCTCCGAACAGTTGGCCAGCCTGAAACCGGGACAATCCACAAGGATGGATGCATCCATCACGTTGCAATATGTCCGCGTAATCAGCGACAGCCGCTGCCCGGTCGGAACCCAATGCATCTGGGCGGGCGAAGCAACCATCGAATTGACACTTGAATCGGGCAAGGAAAAACAGACATTCACCCTGACTGACCGGGCAAACAAGAAAAACATCGCCGGCATCGATATCGAGCTGGTTTCGATAGATCGCGGCCATCTGATCAATCTCCGCATGCGGAAGCCTTGAATCGGCAAAAAAGATGCGTATCAGCCTTCGCAGAAAATTCCTGCTTGCCGTCCAGACCGATGCAGACGCCGTGCTGACCGACAAAGTCTGGACTACGCGCTGCCTGCATTGTCGTGCTCGCCTGCAAGTGCGCGACGATGGCGAGGCCATGGGCCATTGCACGCTGGAACATGTGATACCGCAAGCATGGTTTGGCGAACGAGCGGCGAAAGATCTCTGCTCACGCGTGGGCGACGATGCCGATGACGCGCGCAATCTGGCGCTTGCATGCACGCGCTGCAATCATGACAAGGGAAAAAGCCATGATGCTCGCGGACCCGCCGATACCCGCGCCGTTGAAGTAATCAGCACCTTGTTTGCTAAACGGACTGCACGCTGGCGGGATTTGAATTTACCGGCTTGACGGCATTCCGGCCAACTCGAGTTCTTGCGTGTCCAGCGATCTCCACTGTCCTTTTGCCAGCTCGCCAAGTTTCAAGCCGCCGATTTGAATCCGGATCAATCTCAACACATCGATATTCAATTCAGCGAGGATCTTGCGAATCTGCCGGTTCTTGCCTTCATCCAGAATGATTTCGAGCCAGGCATTTTTTTCGCCCGTGCGTAGTACCGATACCTGTTTCATGGCATGCCATTCACCTTCAATATCCACGCCCCGCCGCATCATTTCCAGCTCGGCGGAATCCGGCACGTGGTTGATCTGCACATGGTAGGTTTTATCGAGTGCCGAGTCCGGAGATGTAATGCGGGCAGCCCATTCTGTGTCGTTGCTGAAGAGCAGCAAACCTTCGCTGGCTTTATCAAGACGACCGACCGGGGCCAGCCAAGGCAGTCCAGCACCATCAAGACAGCGATACACCGTGTCACGACCTTTTTCGTCACTGGCCGTCGTTACCAGGCCACGTGGTTTGTTCAGCATCAGGTAAACGGGTTCCGCATTTTTTTCAGTCAGGCCCGCCACTGAGACCTTGTCGCGTTCCTGCAATACCGGAAACTCCGGATCACGCACGATACGGCCATTGACCGATACGCGCCCTTCGCGCACCCATGCGGCCGCTTGCGTGCGCGAAGCCAGGCCCTGCTTGGACAGGATTCTCGCAACACCGAAACGTTTGCCGGGATTTTCTTTCATGGCAATAGGATGACGTATGGTCGGCAATTTCGCTACGCTTGGGTTTTGGGGAACAAGCTATGTCGGAACATACCGTTCATCTGGAGTGGAAAAGCAGTGGGGAAGATTTTTCTCCGGCGAACTACACTCGCAATCATCGTTTGACTTTCGACAATGGCATTGTGATATCCGCTTCTGCAGCCCCCGATTATCTCGGCGATGCAGCTGCAATCGATCCAGAAGAAATGTTTCTGGCCTCGCTCAGCAGCTGCCATATGCTCACGTTTCTGGCGGTTGCATCCAAACGGAACCATGCCATCGTAAGTTATCAGGACAATGCAACTGCCTATCTGGAAAAAAATGCGACGGGAAAAATCGCGATCACCCGGGTTGTACTGTCTCCCAGGATTATTTTTTCCGGAGAGAAACAACCCGGTGCAGAGGAATTGGAGATCTTGCATCAAAAAGCACATGCCCATTGTTTTATCGCCAACTCGGTGAGCTGTGAAATACAAGTGAAGCCGTGAATGCCGGTTCACCCATCAATCACTATACCTGCTGCAAAATCCGCCCATGACGTCTACTTCAATCGAGCCTGCCAAACCCTCTTTTTTTCGCCGTGGCCTCGTCGCCTTTGTTCGCTGGTTCGATACCTCGGCGAATGTTGAAACCGGTGAAGCCGACCCGGATGCTATCGATTGGCTGAGGGTGATTCCCTTCATCGCAATGCATCTGGCCTGTCTGGCCGTGATCTGGGTCGGGTTCTCGTGGTTCGCACTCTGGACCGCCTTGGGTTTGTATGCGATCCGGATGTTCGCCATTACCGGTTTTTATCACCGTTATTTTTCGCACAAGGCATTTCGTACATCGAGACCGATGCAATTCCTGTTCGCTTTGGTTGGCGCCGCCAGTGTGCAACGAGGTCCACTGTGGTGGGCCGCACATCACCGCCACCATCATCGCCATGCCGACACCGAACAGGATATGCATTCGCCGCGCCATGGTTTTTTCCGCAGCCATATGGGCTGGTTTCTGACCAAGCGCGGTTTCGCCACCAATCTGGCCAACATCCCCGATCTGGCAAAATTTGCGGAGCTGCGTTATCTCGACCGCTTCGATATCGTGGTGCCGATCTTGCTTGCCATCGGGCTTTACGTTCTAGGCAACATTCTGGAAGCAATGGCGCCGCAGCTTCATACGAACGGCTTGCAGCTCTTGATCTGGGGGTTTTTCATTTCGACCATCGTTCTGTTTCATGCCACGGTCACGATCAATTCACTCGCGCACCGCTGGGGAACACGCCGCTACAAGACCAATGACGACAGCCGAAATAATGCCTTCCTTGCCTTGATCACCTTTGGCGAAGGCTGGCATAACAATCATCACCATTTCCCCGGCTCTGCGAGTCAGGGTTTCAAGTGGTGGGAACTGGACATGACCTACCTCGCATTGAAAACCCTGTCATTGTTCGGTCTGGTCTGGGACCTGAAAGTCGTGCCGCCGCAACTCAAACGCAACTCCATCGAAGCCTTATGAAAATTGCAGTGATTGGCAGCGGCATCGCCGGCATGGGATGTGCGTATTTGTTATCGCGACAGCATCAGGTCGTGTTGTTTGAAAAGGAAAGCCGGCTCGGCGGACACACCCATACCCATGCGGTTCGCCAGGGCAGCCAGGATTACCAGATTGATACCGGGTTCATTGTATTCAATCCCGACAACTATCCTTTGTTGAGCAAATTATTCGGCGAGTTGAATGTGGCAACACAGAAAACCGAGATGGGGTTTTCGGTACAGAATGCAGCGACGGGTCTCGAATACAATGCGACGAATCTGAATGCGATGTTTTGCCAACGCCGCAACCTGCTATCACCCAAATTCATTCGCATGACCACCGACATCCTGCGTTTTTACCGCGAATGCCCCAGCTTGCTCGACTTGCCCGATGATGGGCCCACCCTCGGCGACTATCTGAAGACAAACAATTATTCGCAATTGTTCATTGACGACCATATCGTACCGATGGCATGCGCACTATGGTCATCGCCGTCCGACACCATCGCCGAGTTTCCGGCAAAGTATCTGGTGCAGTTCATGCACAATCACCGCATGTTGCAGGTCAATGAACGCCCGCAATGGCGGGTCGTACAGGGTGGTTCAAGCACGTATATTCGCGCACTGGAAAAAGTCTGGAATGTGGATGTTCGATTGAATTCAAAGCTGCAAGGTGTTGTGCGAGATCCTCTCGGTGCGCGGATTAAAACCGCCGACGGTGAAGAACATTTTGATCAGGTCGTGTTCGCCTGCCACAGCGATCAGGCACTCGCTTTATTATCCGATGCCAATCCGCTTGAGCAGGAAATACTCGGTGACCTGCCCTACCAGGAAAATGAAACCGTACTCCATACCGATGCTTCCATCCTGCCGAAAAACAAAAAGGCATGGGCTGCCTGGAACGCCTATATTCCCGCGTCGAAAACCGAAGCGTGTACTGTCAGTTACTGCATGAACATCCTGCAATCAGTGGCATCGCCCGAGCCATTCATCGTAACGCTGAACCGAACTGCCGACATTGCGCCAGACAAGATCCTGGCCAAGATGCGCTACCAGCATCCGATGTACACTCATGCCAGTGTTCAGGCGAAGACCCGTCGACATGAAATCAATGGCAAGAACAACACCTGGTTTGCCGGCGCCTACTGGGGTTTCGGTTTCCATGAAGACGGTTTGCGCAGCGGCGTTGAAGTGGCGCGGGCACTGGGCGCCGACTGGTGAGTGAGCAATTTGCCAGTGCGATTTACGAAGGTCGAATCCGGCATCGGCGTTATGCCGTAAAAGCGCATGATTTCGAATACCGTATTTACCAGCTTTATCTCGACCTGGCCGAACTCGATCAGGTATTCAGGAAACGCTGGCTCTGGTCTTTCAATAAATGGAATCTTGCCTGCGTCTTGCGCCGCGATTATTACGGCGACGCGAGTATTTCCATTGAACAAGCCGTGCGGGATCGCGTGCAAAGCGAAACCGGCATTCGTCCGACTGGACCTATCCGCCTGCTCACCCATGGTCGCTATTTCGGCTTCACGATGAACCCGGTGAGTTTTTACTACGGCTTCAGGGATGACGGAAAAACTCTGGACTGGATTCTGGCCGAAATCACCAATACGCCGTGGGGCGAACGCCATGCGTATTTCCTGCCGATAAATACTGCGACCGGCAAAGCGAAAACCTGGCACTGGGATTTCACGAAATCCTTTCATGTGTCGCCCTTCCTGCCGATGGACAGGAATTACCATTGGGCCTTTGAAGTACCCGGCGACAGCCTGCGCATCCACATGGATGTGATGCAGGGAAGTACACGTGATTTTGACGCCACTTTGGTGCTGGAACGCAGGCCGTTGAACGCAAACACGCTGGCTTCATGCCTTCTGCGATATCCCTTTGTCACCTTCAAGACCGCGCTGGGTATCTATTGGCAAGCCCTGAAGCTATGGGTAAAACGCATTCCGTTTTATCCGAACCCGAAAACATTACCGTAAAAAGCCTGGAGCGATGCATGAGTAGTCCTGTCGAATCACTGACGAGCGAGATAAACGATACCGAGTCTTTTGGTACCGTCACTCGTTTCCTGCGCCAGAAAATTCTCGGGAAGCTTTCGGAAATTCGTGGTGGTCGTATCCATCTGGTTGATCGTCTCGGAAGCGTGATGCTTGGCAGCGACGAATCGGCATCGGGCATCCATGTGCGCCTGAATATTCGTAGCCCCGAGTTTTATCGGCAGGTTGCATTGAACGGATCGGTCGGTGCCGGCGAGTCGTATATGGAAAACCTGTGGCATTGCGATGATCTGGTCGGGCTTATCCGTCTGCTGGTCATCAATCGCGAATTACTCGATGGCATGGAATCCGGCACCGCAAAAATCGGCGGCTGGCTGATGAAGGCCGCACATGCATTGACCAGAAACACCCGGGCCGGCAGCCGCAAGAATATTGCCGCGCATTATGATCTTGGCAATGATTTGTTCAAGCTCTTCCTGTGCGACAACATGATGTATTCGTCGGCGATTTTTGCGCACGAAGACGATACGCTGGAAATGGCATCCGATCGGAAACTGGAACGCATCTGCCAAAAGCTGGATCTGAAACCGAGCGATCACTTGATCGAAATCGGTACCGGCTGGGGCGGTATGGCGCTTTACGCTGCCAAGCATTACGGCTGCCAAGTAACGACCACGACGATTTCAAAAGAGCAGCATGCTCTGGCGAGCAAACGTATTGCCGATGCCGGCCTGAGCGACCGAGTTACCTTGTTGCTGAAAGATTATCGCGACCTGGAAGGCAGCTACGACAAGTTGGTATCGATCGAAATGATCGAAGCCATCGGTCACCAATATCTCGATACCTACATGGCCAAATGTGCCTCGCTTCTGAAGCCCGATGGTCTTGCACTGATCCAGGCGATCACGATTGAAGACCATCGCTACGAACAGGCATTGCATTCGGTGGATTTCATCAAACGTTATATTTTTCCGGGCAGCTTTATTCCCTGCGTGAGCGTGATGGTGAATGCTGCCGCACAGTCGGGTCCGCTGCGTTTACTGAATCTGGAAGACATCGGTCCGAGTTATGCGCGTACATTGCATGAATGGCGCCGGCGCTTCATGGGCCAGCTTGATCAAGTCCGCTCGCAGGGTTACGACGAGCGCTTCATCAAGATGTGGGAGTTTTACCTGGCCTACTGCGAGGGCGCATTCATCGAGCGCGCCATCAGCGACGTGCATCTTCTATTCGGGCGCTCTTTAAACAAGCGCGCGGAATTCCTGCCGTCCGTGTCCCGATCACAATGAAACTTCCATGGCTAAACATCGCGAATGCATTGGGCTACCAGCTCGTCTGGTTCGCTACCCTTTTCAGCGCAAGCAAGGGGAATTTCTGGTTCGGTTTTATCAGCAGCCTGATATTTTCAAGCCTGATGTTCTGCTTTGGCGGCAAGGCCAGACAGGATAGTCGTATTGTTGTCATTGGCTTGGTCCTCGGCGTTGCCATTGATTCGATGTTCGCTGCCAGCGGCTGGATTCAATACGCAATGCCATGGTCGGTGATCGGATTTGCGCCGCTCTGGATAATTGCCCTGTGGTTATCTTTTTCGTTTACCTTGAATCATTCGATGGCCTTTCTCAGAAAAAATTATGCCGTAGCCGCCGCGTTCGGATTCATCGGCGGCCCCCTTGCCTATTGGTGCGCCGACCGCGTCTTTGATGTCATATCGTATGGAACGAAAACCACTTTCGTGATGCTGGGCCTGGGCATTTGCTGGGGGCTCGTAATACCTGCCATTTTCTATATCGATAAACGCATGTCGCAATTCGGCAAGTTCGATGGAGCGACTGCCTGATGTTGACGGTTCTGCTGAACGTATGGCTGATGGCCGCCGCGGTAATGACGCTTGCCTGGTACTTTTCAATGCGCGTCAAGAACGTGGGTTATGTCGATGTTGTCTGGGCCGGCTTGATGGCGGCGGCGGCAATCCTGGTGAGCTATCAGGGCAGCGGCTCCGACATACCCAGGGTATTGGTTGCCTTGTTCGGCGGCATTTGGGGTGCGCGCCTCTGCATTCATTTGCTCAAACGTGTGCTGCACGAAGCGGAAGATGGCCGCTATCAGGCGCTACGTGCCACATGGAACGGCAGTCCCGCAAAATTCTTCGTCTTCTTCCAGATGCAGGCACTCATTGTGGTCCTGTTCTCGATCCCTTTTTATGCAGCGGCTTCACGCCATTCCAGCGAAATCAATCTCTGGACTATTGCTGCCATCGCCACCTGGCTGATCAGTGTGTTCGGCGAATATCTGGCGGACGAGCAGCTGGCAAAATTCCGTGCCGATCCCGGCAACAGAGGCAAAACCTGCCGCTCGGGATTGTGGGCTTACTCGCGTCACCCGAACTATTTCTTCGAATGGCTGCATTGGTTCGCCTATGTTTTTCTTGCGGTTAACAGCCCGTATTTCTGGTACAGCCTTGTCGGGCCGATTGTAATGCTGGCATTTCTGTACCGCGTCAGCGGAATCCCCTGGACTGAAGCGCAGGCATTGCGTAGCCGCGGCGAAAACTATAAAAATTATCAGGACGAGGTCAGTCCCTTTATTCCATGGCCGCCAAAAAATACAAAACAATAGCTGCACACCACCACTTTATCCGGGTATTTAAATGTCTTTAATCGATCTTTGCGAAAACGGTCTCGTTCCCGATGTCTTGACGCGCTACGGAATCCGGCAGTTATGCCGGCAACGTCTTGTCGAAGAAAATATCAATAATATCGAAAAGGCCGACCTGCGCTTTCGTAAAATGCTGGAACAACTCAGGCAAAGTCCGATCGCGATAGAAACCGCTGCCGCCAACGAGCAGCATTACGAGATACCCACGCGCTTCTTCCAGCTTTGTCTCGGCAAGCGCCTGAAGTATTCGTCCTGTTTTTATAAAACAGGTGATGAAACCCTCGATGAAGCCGAAGTTGCCATGCTCGGCATTTATTCAGAACGCGCCGAATTGAAGGATGGCCAGCATATTCTGGAGCTGGGTTGTGGCTGGGGTTCGCTCACCCTCTGGATGGCCGAGAAATACCCGAACGCAAACATTACCGCCGTATCGAATTCAGCCACGCAAAGAATGCATATCGAAGCGGTCTGTCGCGAGCGTGGATGGCAACACGTCAAGGTGATCACCTGTGACGTGAATACGCTCGAGCTGGATGCGAACCAGTTTGATCGCGTAGTGTCGATCGAAATGTTCGAGCACATGCGCAACTATCAGACCTTGTTGAACCGAATCTCGAAATGGATGAAGCCCGAAGCAAAATTGTTCGTGCACATCTTTTGCCATCGCTATGTCATGTATCCCTTCGAAACCGAGGGTGACGACAACTGGATGGGGAAATATTTCTTTACCGGCGGAATAATGCCCTCGACCGACACTCTGCTGCATTTCCAGCAGGACATGTCTATTCAACAACGCTGGCTGGTTTCCGGCGAGCATTATGAAAAGACATCGAACCATTGGCTCGCAAACCAGGATGCCAATCGCGAGGAGATCATGCAGATCATGAAAAGCACCTATGGCGAGAAAGACGCCAAGCGCTGGTTCAATCGTTGGCGGATGTTCTGGCTTTCATGTGCCGAACTGTTCGGCCTGGAAAATGGCAACGAGTGGCTGGTAGCACACTATTTATTTTGCAAACGCTAGCCGGAAGTCGATATTGCGTTTACAGCCAGCAAGAAGCTGACTGATATAAAAAAGCCTGCAATGCAGGCTTTTTTCCAATTAACAGGCTTTGTCTTTTGTCGGCGTGCAGTCGACCGGTGTAGCTGCTGCATCTGCCCCCGGCTTGCCAGTCGCAACACGGATGCCTTTCGCTTTCATCCATGCATCGAACTCCACCGACGTCATGCGCTTGCCATTCTGATTCATGTCGAAGCGCCACGGAGTGTTGTCATCTTTTGTTTTCGGTACATAGGCACCACTCGATGTGGTCGATGGCGCCGGCATCGACGTAAAAACGCCGCTCGACGAACCCGCCTTTGCCTTTGAACGGGCGATGAAATCGCTGATGATGACGCAATTGATGGCGGTACTGTTTCTCGAGTTCAACATTTCTTCAGCGGGTGCATTGGTTAATTCAAAAGTCGATTCAGTGCGAACAAGGGCACATTTACCTGCCGCCATGACATTGTTGGAGACACCAAGAACCGAAAGCGAAACTGACAGCAGCAGCAATTTATGTTTCGAGAGCATCTTGCACACCCTAAATATTCATTCCCGCGAGCATAGGCGGCCAGGAATTAATTCGCAACAAAAAAGAAGCCCGGCCAAGGCCGGGCTTCGTTCAGCTTAAGAACAGTTCAGATTAGTTTTGAACGTTCAGCTCGGTGCGACGGTTACGTGCGCGACCTTCTTTCGTGGTGTTGACGTCGATTGGCTTGACTTCGCCGAAACCATTCGGACCAACCAAACGTGCAGCATCAACGCCTTTGCCGGTCAGGTAGTTGTACACGACTTGTGCACGACGTTGTGACAGACCTTGGTTGTACTCTTCGGAACCGACCGAGTCAGTATGACCAGCAACTTCAACTTTCAGTTGTGGGTACTTGTTCAGGATGTCGGCAGCTTCGTCGAGGATCACAACAGCGTCAGGACGCAGGGTGTCTTTGTCGAAATCGAAGTTCACGCCTTTCAGATCAATCGTCAAAGGCACTGGGCAGCCGTCAGGACCGATGGCTTGGCCAGCTTGTGAATTAGGGCAACGATCGTTGCAGTTGTTCACGCCGTCGCCGTCGTCGTCTTTCGTGGAGCAATCTTCAGCTGGCGGAGCGACTGGTGTGTCGACCACTGGAGCTGGCAGGTTGCCGAGAGCGAACAACAAGGAAGCACTTGCATACAGGTCGTTGTAATGGCCGTCGTTGAAGTCGTCATTGAAATCAAAGCGCATGCCGGCTTCGATGCGAACGTCTACGCGCTCATTTACGTCGGCTTGCAGACCTGCGCCAAGCTTGACCAGCAAGTTGGAGCCGCCATCAAAACCGTTGTAGGTGCTCTTTTGTGCGCCGATACCGCCGGCGAGGTAGGGCCACCAGTTACGGCCTTCCTTGATGAAGTGGTAACGACCGGTAACCGACAAACCAGTCAGATCCCAGCTTGCGTTTGGCAGCGGATCGATATCGGTGTTGGTGCGATCAAGGTCAACGTCAACCGAAACGTTAGGGGAAACCATTTTGCCGACGCCAATGCCGTAAATGCCGCCATTGCTGGTGTTACGGGTGTCGTCCGTGTTCACTACGCCAGCAGTAGCCGAAATGTACCAACGGTCATCAAAGTCTTGAGCCATTGCCGAATGAGCCATTGACATGGCACCAAGCATGGCGCAAAACAGGATTTTCTTCTTCATAAAATGCTCCAAATTCACTAGTTAAGACAAAAATTAAGTTTGCTTGCAGAACAGTTCAGAGCCCGCTAACAAATAGGAAATCAACGTTCCTGTATCCGGCACGTTAACGTGAACATAACAAATTTAACAACAAAAGCCAAGCATTAACACTTAAACCACAAATAAATCGAGGAAGCGGTGGACCGGGGTACTTTCGAACTTAGAAGTGTCCTGGGTCAAGGCCAGAATCTGTTTTACCTGATGTGCCGAAAGGTGCCCGCCGATTGCGTCTTCGAACTTTTTCAGCAATACGGGGATGCCCTCTCCGCGTCGTTCGCGATGACCGATCGGGTAGTCGATAGAGACCTTTTCGGTACTCGTGCCATCCTTGAAGAAAACCTGCACCGAATTGCCGATGTAGCGCTTTTCGATATCGAAGTAATCTTCGGTGAACTGCTTGTTTTCCTTGACCACCATTTTCTCGCGAAGCGCATCAATGCGCGGATCGGCAGCGACAACATCGGTATAGTCGTCCGCTGTGAGTCGGCCAAAGATCAGAGGCACGGCAACCATGTACTGCAGGCAATGGTCGCGATCGGCATAATTTGCCAAGGGGCCGGTTTTGTCGATGATCCTGACGCCCGCCTCCTGGGTTTCCATCTCGATGCGTTCAATCTGGTCCAGCTTGCCGGCCACTTGGGAATGGAGCTGCATGGCACATTCCACTGCGGTTTGCGCATGGAACTCGGCCGGAAAACTGATCTTGAACAAGACGTTTTCCATTACGTAGGCGCCAAATGGGCGCTCAAACTCGAACTGGTTGCCTTTGAACATAACGTCGGCAAAACCCCAGGTCTTGGCGGTGACCGCACTTGGATAGCCCACGCATCCCTTGACGGCATTCAATGCGTGCGTGACCGCACGACGGCAGGCATCACCGGCAGCCCAGCTTTTGCGAGGACCCGCGTTAGGTGCATGGCGATAGGTCCGCAGTGCACCGCCATCAATCCAGCTATGGCTGACCGCGTTGATGATTTCTTCCTTGCCGCCGCCCAGCATATGGGTCGTCACGGCAGTCGAAGCGAGTCGCACCAGAATCACGTGATCCAGGCCAACACGATTGAAGCTGTTCTTCAGTGCGTATCCGCCCTGAATTTCATGCGCCTTGATGGCCGCTGAAAGCACATCGCGAATCAGGACAGGCTTGCCGCCTTCGCGCTCGGCCTTGCGACTTTGATAATCGGCAACCGCTAGGATGGCGCCGAGGTTGTCCGAAGGATGTCCCCATTCGGCCGCCAGCCAGGTGTCGTTGAAATCCAGCCAGCGTACTTGTACACCAATATTGTAAGCAGCCTGCACAGGATCCAGCTCGAACGAGGTTCCAGGAACGCGTGCGCCACCTGCCAATGTGGCACCCGGCACGAGTGGGCCGAGATGCTTGGTGCATTCCGGGTGCTTCATCGCCAGCATCGAACAACCGAGGGAATCCAGCAACATATAGCGCGCGGTGGTAAAGGCTTCCGGGGAATCGATGCGGTAATCGGTAACGTAATTGGCGATGTCCACCATGCTTTGATCGGGATCGGGGCGTTTGGCGGAGCGAATATCGTGATGGCTCATGGGTTGGGTTCCGGCGCTGGGTCAAAGAAGCATATTTTGCCAGATTTCATGAATGTGTACTTGAGCTAATGTGACTTTCAAGGCATCGTGGCAACTTTAATTCTGCGTAATCCCGATGAACGACAAATACCCGCATTTGTTTGCACCGCTCGACCTTGGCCATTGCACGCTGCCGAATCGCATCCTGATGGGTTCAATGCACACGGGGCTTGAGGATAAAAGCCGCGATTTTCCCAAGTTGGCGGCCTACTTCCGGGAACGCGCGGAAGGCGGCGTTGGCTTGATGGTCACCGGCGGCATTTCGCCCAATATTGTCGGCTGGCTGAAACCGTTCGGTGGGAAGCTGAGCTGGTCCTGGGAAATTCACAAACATCGCATCGTCACCAAGTCCGTGCATGAGGCGAAGGGCAAAATCTGCATGCAGATTTTGCATGCCGGTCGCTACGGCTACCATCCCTTTTCTGTTTCCGCTTCCGGCATTCAAGCCCCGATTAATCCTTTCAAGCCACGTAGCCTGGGTAACTGGGGCGTCGAGCGCCAAATCAATGCGTTCGTGAACTGCGCAAAATTGGCGCGTGAAGCCGGTTATGACGGCGTCGAGATTATGGGTTCCGAAGGTTATCTGATCAACCAGTTTTTGAGTCCGCGTACCAATAAACGCGAAGACCAGTGGGGCGGCAGTGCGGAAAACCGCATGCGCTTTGCAGTTGAAATCGTCAGGCGTACGCGCGAAGCCGTCGGAAAGGACTTCATCATCATCTATCGCCTGTCGATGCTCGAATTGGTCGATGAAGGCTCGGCCTGGGATGAAATCCTCGCCCAGGCAAAAGCCATTGAAAAGGCCGGCGCCACGATTATCAATACCGGCATCGGCTGGCATGAGTCGCGCGTTCCCACCATCGCAACCTCAGTACCACGCGCAGCATTTAGTGGCGTCACCGCAAAATTGAAACCGCATATCGGCCTGCCCCTGATTGCCACCAACCGGATCAATATGCCGGACGTCGCCGAAAATATTCTCGCCACCGGGCAAGCCGACATGGTGTCGATGGCGCGGCCTTTATTGGCGGATTCGCAGTGGGCCGTGAAAGCTCGCGAAGGCCGCAGCGATGAAATCAACACCTGCATCGCCTGCAACCAGGCCTGTCTGGATCACGCGTTCGAAAACAAGATAGCCAGCTGCCTGGTCAATCCGCGCGCATGCGCCGAGACCGAATTGAATTACACCAAAACGGATTCGCCAAAACGCATTGCCGTTGTCGGCGCAGGCCCTGCCGGTCTGGCCTGCGCAACGGTCGCCGCACAACGCGGACATCAGGTCACCTTGTTCGATGCCAGCCCGAAAATCGGCGGTCAATTCAATCTGGCGAAGAAAATTCCGGGCAAGGAAGAATTTTACGAAACGCTTCGTTATTTTGGGCGGCAACTCGAGTTGCATAAAGTCGAGCAACGGCTCGGTATTCGCGTTGAAGCGGAAGCGCTGAAGGATTTCGATGAAGTGGTACTCGCGACGGGGATTACACCACGCAAGATCAGTTTCCCCGGCATCGATCACGCCAAAGTCTGCAGCTATATCGACGTGCTGACCGGCAAAGTGATTCCCGGCAATAAAGTGGCCGTGATCGGCGCCGGTGGCATCGGTTTCGATATCAGCGAATACCTGATCCACGACGGTGAGTCCTCTACCCTGCACAAGGATCGCTGGATGCAGGAATGGGGCGTTAATGCGGATTTCAGTGGTCGCGGCGGACTTGCACGACCAAAACCGGAGGCGCCCGCTCGCGAAGTCTGGTTGCTGCAAAGAACCGAAGGAAAAATCGGCGCCAAACTCGGCAAGACCACCGGCTGGATACATCGCAGCACCTTGAAGGCCAAGGGTGTGAAAATGTGGGGCGGCGTAACCTATCTTGGTGTCGACAATGCCGGCTTCAGAATTCAAATCAATGGTGCCGAACAGGTTTTGCCAGTCGATACCATCGTAATTTGCGCAGGCCAGGAACCGCTGCGCGCGCTGGTTGAACCCTTGCAGGCGATCGGCAAATCACCGCATCTGATCGGTGGTGCCGACGTGGCAGCCGAACTGGATGCGAAGCGCGCGATTAATCAGGGCAGTCGCCTGGCTGCCGGCTTCTGAAACTCCAATCATCGAAGGACGACCAATGAAACGCTTGATGACCGCACTGCTCGTCCTCGGCTCGCAGATGGCCTTTGCCAAAGAACCGTCAAATATCCTGGAAATTGAAACGCCGCTCGAACAAAGAAAGCACAGCCTGAGCGAAGCCGAAGTCAAAGAGATGAACGAGGTCGCCAACCTGATTCGAAACAATGATCATGCCGGCGCCCTGGCAAAGCTGAAACCGGCTTTGAGTCGATGCGAGAAACGGGACGAGGGCTCGGGCAAAAAAAGTCTTTACTTCGACACGATGGAGGAATTCCTCGAATACTCCTTGAGTGCCGAGAACAAATCCACGGGCATCCAATGGGTTGCCGATTCCTGCCCGCGTGCCTATAACCATGCTGCTTTTCTGTACGTGGCGGCCGCCGACAAAGACAATGCCTTCAAGTACCTGGATCTTGCGATAGCTTCGGCACCTTACTGGGCAGAGCCGCACAATGAACGCGGCTATTTTCTCGGCAAGCTGAAAGACTATAAATCCGCCATTGCGGCCTACGAAAAAGCCATCGAGCTGGCGGACGCCCACGAAAACTCGGCCAGCATCAAGCCACTTTCCTTGCGGGGCCTCGGCTTTATCCTGACCGAAATGGGCGAACTGCAGCGCGCGAAGCAAGCCTATCTGGATTCCCTGGTTTTGGACCCCGGCAACGAGCTGGCCGAAAACGAACTGGAATATATCCGCCAGCTGGAAGCGAGAAAGTAAGGACCGCCTCCAGCCAGAGGGCTGGCTCAGAATCGCGCATAAGGCCAAATCCGCCGTGTGATCGGCCTGATTTCACAAAAATTAACGATAAAACTATCCACAGGCTTGATGGAAAAAAAGCCTGTGAAACCGGTCGCTTAGCCGAGCTTTGGAGTATTCACTCCAGCAAAATCAAGCACTTGAACGTTTTATTCACAAAACTCGGGGCTTATTTCCGTATGATTCGCCTCGAACCGGCCCGGCAGACATCCATGTTGTCGGGTTTGCTCCAAACTCGAAACGAGGGTGGCGCGAAACGAACGCTTCAACAATTCAAGTTCGTCCACCCTGAATGCGAGGCTCAAGCCACCGACACCGATTCACTAAAAGAATCGGTGCTACTGCGAAAGCGGTTGGGTGAATTGCGGCGCGCCGATTTGAGGCACGAGTATGAAGTTATCTTTTTTGATGTGGTTGTCCAGCCTGCTGCCCCAACCCGTGGCAGACCCCTTGTGCTTGGCAACCACGGTATATCTGGAATCGCGCGACCAGTCCGAGTTGGGACAACGCGCGGTAGCTGAAGTGGCATTGCGTCGTCGACAGGATGGTCGGTGGGGTGATTCGGTTTGCGAGGTTGTCACCGCACCGAAACAGTTCGCCCCGACAATCGTGGGACCCGGTGTCCGAATCAAGTCACTGGATGCCTGGCAAAAAGCCGTGAACGTTGCCTTTGCTTCGCAAAAAGACTGGAAACAGCCTGCTGGCAAGCGTAATGAAGTCGTTCCCGGTGCAAGTCATTTTGCGGCACGTAATTTGGTGAACCCGACCTGGAGCAGCTATCCGGAAGTGGCCAAGATCGGAGATCACACGTTTTACAAGGTTGATCGGCTTAAACGATGAACCTTCGGTTGTAGCGCTGTATGCCGTCCTCGTCGGTATGCATCAGCGATACGAGAACCCGCTCAGGCAACTGGGCGGGTTTTTTATTGTGCCTGTTAAAGAATCTAGCGGCGCCAGAACCGTTCCATTTCCAGAAACGTGAACGAGGCCGACCAGGTAATCATCACGAAGCCGGTCAGCGCCTCCGTGCCTGCCAGAAACCGGATGGGCCCGACCGGCGCAAGATCACCGAAACCGACCGTGGTATAGGTCATCGCCGACAGGTAAATAGAGTCTAGAAAACTGGTCGAGGCGCTCGATACCACATGCCCGGTTTCAGGCCATAGCAGCAATGCCCAGTAAGCCAATCCAAACAACCATATTTCGATCACGTGCAAAAACAGCACCGCAAAAATGCCGTACAGCACTTTGCGTCGCGGCTGATGATCGTGCCGTTTTCCAAGCCCCTTGACCAGCAGGCTCAGGCCCTCGTAATGCACCATCACGCAAAGGCATACGACGATGCCGGTAGCCAACACCACGAGTCCGTTGGCATACCAGTTATCGTACATCAGCGTTTATCGATACTGACGTATTCGCGATCTTCAGGCCCGGTGTAATTTGCACTCGGGCGAATGATCTTGCCGTCCTGGCGTTGTTCGATCACGTGCGCACTCCAACCCGAGGTGCGGGCGATGACGAACAGCGGCGTGAACATCGCGGTCGGGATTCCCATCATGTGATAAGCCGAGGCGCTGTACCAATCGAGATTCGGGAACATCTTCTTCAGATCCATCATCAGGTTTTCGATGCGTTCGCTGACATCGAACAGGGTTTGATTACCGCCCTGCTTGCACAGCTCACGCGAGATTTCCTTGATGATCGGATTGCGTGGATCGCCAATCGTGTAAACCGGATGGCCGAAACCGATCACGATTTCCTTGCGTTCGACGCGCGCACGGATATCGGCCTCGGCTTCATCCGCCGTACCGTAACGGGCGATGATTTCCATCGCGACTTCATTCGCACCGCCGTGTTTCGGACCGCGCAATGCGCCGATGCCGCCGGTGATGCAGGAAAAAATATCCGAGCCGGTACCGGCAATCACGCGGCAGGCAAAGGTACTTGCGTTGAATTCATGCTCGGCATACAGCACCAGCGAGCGATCCAGCGAACGCGCGTGCAATTCACTGGCAGGTTCGCCGTGCAGCAGATGCAGGAAATGTGCAGCAATCGAATCGTCATCGGTTTCGCAATCAATGCGACGACCGTTGCGGGTGAAGTGCCACCAGTACAGCAGCATCGAACCAAAACTCGCCATCAGCCGATCAGCGATATCACGCGCTTCATTCTCAGGATGCGTATCGCGCTCCGGCAACACCGTTCCGAGCACCGAGCAGCCGGTACGCAAGACATCCATGGGATGCGCGTTGGCGGGGATCAATTCCAGCGCTTCGGCAACAAGAACCGGCAAGCCGCGCAGACGTTTCAGTTTGGTTTTGTAGGCAGCGAGTTGCGATGCCGTCGGCAATGCGCCATGTACCAGCAAGTGCGCGACTTCTTCGAAACTCGATTTTGTCGCAAGGTCATGAATATCGTAACCGCGATAATGCAGATCGTTACCGCTGCGCCCAACGGTGCAAAGCGCCGTGTTGCCAGCCGCGGTGCCACTAAGCGCAACGGATTTTTTTGCCTTGGGGAGAACTTGTTCAGAGGGAATATTCATGTTTTTTCTCAACGAAATTTGCCGGGCTTTCCAACCGGGCATTGACTGACTTCAGTAATGTACTCTTGTTCCGACTTGGCACGCTCGTCCAGCAGGTAACACTCATTGAGTACCGAGCAATAACATACTTGAAAAGCCATCCGGTCACGATTGTTCATGAAAATATTGTAGTGTGCATCGGTATCAAATTGAATCATCGTGACATCTTCATTCGGGGTCAGTACCCGGCGGGCAAAATAACTCTGAACCGAACTGACCCGCTGCCTGCTTTTCGACAGGACGACAATCGCTTGATCGAAATTTTCCACTTCCTTGCCATCAATCCACAGTTTCACGTCTGCCACTCGTGCCGGTCCAACGCCTCGGTTTGAAATCGAAAAACTGCGATCGACGTTCGACTGCCACATTTGCAGATAGGGCCATGTCTGCGCCCGAACCTGCGCATTTTGCAGAAATGCCGTGTAGAGACTAACCGCCAGCGCACAGGCACCGATCAGGACGGCCATCAGGGCAGTGATCCTGTCCCACTCAAACCTCGGTTTAGACGCTTCCGCAGGGTCGGTCTCGCTCATGGGCAAGTTCCTATTTGACGCTTTTCGAAAACAGGCTATCTAGCTTGTCCTCGTAGCTGTGGTAATTCAGAAAATCGTACAAATCGGCACGGCTTTGCAATGTATCGATAATATTTTTCTGGGTACCTTCGCGGCGCACGGTTTCATAAAAATTCAATGCCGCCTTGTTCATCGCACGATAGGCACCGCAGCAATACAAGGCGATATCGACACCGGCATCGCGCAGTTCATCGGTGGTAAAAAAAGGCGTGGAACCAAACTCGGTCAGGTTCGCGAGAATCGGCACTTTTACCGCACTCTTGAAACGGCGATAGTCATCAAGGCTTCGCATTGCTTCCGGAAAAATCATGTCCGCACCGGCTTCAACATAGGCACAGGCACGTTCGATCGCCGAATCAATGCCTTCCACCGCTGCGGCATCGGTACGCGCCATCAGCACAAAACTCGAGTCGGTTTTCGCATCGACGGCGGCTTTGACGCGATCCACCATTTCGCTCAGCGAAACGACTTCTTTACCTGGGCGATGACCGCAACGTTTTTGTCCGACCTGGTCTTCCATATGTACGGCGGCAATGCCGGTGCGGATACAGGATTTGATAGTGCGGGCAATATTGAATGCTCCGCCCCATCCGGTATCGATATCGACAAGCAGAGGCATGTTGGTAGCTTCGACAATGCGACGCGCATCGGTCAGTACATCTTCCATCGAGCTGATGCCCAGATCAGGCATGCCAAGGGAATTGGCGGCAACACCACCGCCGGAAAGATAAAGGGCCTTGTAGCCTGTGCGCTTCGCCATCAAGCCGGCGTAAGCGGTAATTGCACCCATTACTTGCAGCGGAGATTCTTCTTTGATGGCAGCGCGAAATTGCGAGCCTGCAGACTGAGTCATTTTGTTTCCTCTATACAACGAGGCGACCCAATGGTCGCCTCGAATCATTTCCGATTACAGCAAATCCGCTACACCGGCGCGCTCTTCTTCAAGCTCGTTGAGCGTGAAGTTCATGCGCTCGCGACTGAAGTCGTCGATGTCGAGACCTTGCACGATTTCGTATTCGCCGTTTTTGCAGGTCACCGGAAAGCCGTACATCACGTCTTTCGGAATACCGTAAGAACCGTCGGATGGAATACCCATCGTGACCCAATGGCCATCGGTGCCGAGCACCCAGTCATGGATGTGGTCAATCGCTGCATTCGCAGCCGATGCAGCGGATGACAAACCGCGTGCTTCGATAATCGCCGCACCGCGTTTGCCGACTTTCGGAATGAACGTTTCCTTGTTCCAACTTTCATCATTAATGCTGTCTTTTACCGAAGCACCATCAATCGTGGCGAAACGATAATCCGGGTACATGGTCGGGCTGTGGTTGCCCCACACGACCAGCTTCTGGATATCGCCGACCGGCTTGCCGGTTTTCGATGCCAGTTGCGACAGCGCGCGATTATGGTCGAGACGCAACATCGCCGTGAAGTTCTTCGGATTCAGGTCAGGTGCCGATTTCATTGCGATGTAGGCGTTGGTGTTTGCTGGATTGCCAACCACCAACACTTTTACATTGCGCGAAGCGACGGCATTCAATGCCTTGCCTTGTACGGTGAAGATTTTCGCGTTCTCGAGCAGCAGGTCTTTACGCTCCATACCCGGGCCGCGCGGACGCGCGCCGACCAGCAATGCGATATCGGCATCCTTGAATGCGACCATCGGATCATCGGTGCCCACCATGCCGGCGAGCAAGGGGAATGCGCAGTCGTCGAGCTCCATCATCACGCCTTGCAATGCGGCCTGGGCTTTTTCCATCGGCAGTTCGAGCATCTGCAGGATGACCGGTTGGTCTTTACCCAGCATTTCGCCGGAGGCGATACGGAAAACGAGTGAATAACCAATTTGGCCGGCAGCACCGGTAACGGCAACGCGAATCGGGGATTTCATGAGGCTCTCCATTATTTAAATACGATGTGCGCTTTCGCGCACCGATTAATTTCAACAAAAGGCAAAACAAAAAAAGAAGGCGGCGCATCGAGATGCACCGCCGTAAATTCAATCAACTCAATTCTGCAAAAAATTCCTGAATGCGTTTCAGGCCCGGCTCCAATTGTGCGGTCGGGCAAGTGTAGGAAATACGCAAGGCTTTCGGTTCACCGAAGGCCGAGCCCGGCACGCAGGCAACGCCTTTCGCTTCGAGCAACACATTGCAGAAATCGATATCGTTGTGAATGTCTTTTACGCCATGCGCTTTACCAAATGCGCAGGAAATATCCGGGAACACATAGAACGCACCTTGCGGTTTCGGGCATACAACGCCGGGAATCGCATTCATCGCGGCGATGACCAGGTCACGCTTGTTCTGGAATTCAATATTCTTTTCGGTCGGCACGGTTTGCGGGCCGGTCAACGCAGCGACTGCGGCGGCGGTAACGATTTCGGGAATGTTCGTGATGTGATTCGAATTCAAGGTGGTTAATGCTTTCGCCACCGATTCCGGACCCGCCATGAAACCGACGCGCCAGCCCGGCATACCGTAGGTTTTCGACAGTGAATCGACAAAAATGACGCGGTCACGCAATTCGGGTTTCGAGTGCACGAAGTTGTGGTAACCCAAACCATCGAACACCATGCGATTGTAAATATCGTCGGTGATGATCCAGGTGTCCGGATATTTCACCAATACTTCCGCGAGAGCTTCGATTTCGTCCTTCGTGTAAACCATGCCGGTCGGATTTGAAGGATTGTTGAACAGGAACACTTTCGGCTTGTGTTCCGCCATCGCGGCATCGAGTTGCTGAGGCGTCAATTTGTAATTTTGCGAGGCCGGGCATGGCAAGGTGACAGCTTTGGCATTCACGATGTCGGCGATGTCCTGATACGTCGTCCAGTATGGCGACGGATACACGATGGTATCGCCCTCTTCCAGCAAGGCTTCGGCCAGCGAATACAACACATGCTTGGCGCCGATGCCGGTGCTGCAATGCTTGCGTTCGTAGCCGGTCAAACCGATTTCGGCGATATGCGCGATGAACGCATCGAGCAAGGCATCACTGCCGCGATTGGAACCATACTGTCCGGAATCTTTGCTCAACGCCTCTCTAGCCGCGGCATACACATGCTCGCCCGGAAGAAAATTCGGCACGCCGATCGAGAACGAAATAATGTCGCGACCTGCGGCTTTCAGCGCTTTGGCTTTTTCAGCCACGGCCATAATGGCGCTGGGCTTGGCGCGACCCATGCGTTTGGCGAGTTGGAGCATTGCGATTCCTTAATGAGGTTGAAACGAAAGATTTGCCGCGCCGAATTTTATCACAGCTCCCCATCGCCGAAGCCAAGCCGAGATGCTAAATTCTGGCCATACCATCGGGGGAGATGAGCATGCTGAAGTCGCTGATTCGCGGGAAATTTCATTTTCTTATTGCCGCCCTGCTCCTGCTACTCAGTCTTGACAGTCTGGCATACACCCAAAGCCGCGTAGTGAAAGGCCCGGACGGCAAGCCAGTCAAAATCGAAGGCAGCGTGGTCATGATAGAGCCGGAAATTCAGCTCTACGAAGCCATGGCCAGTGGCATCCAGGAGCCTCGACAGGAGTGGAGCAAAACCGCCCAGAGGCTTTACCCGGAGATGGTCGCGGCAAATCTGAAGCAGGGGGGCGTGACACTCAAACCGGAGTTTGAAATCCGTGATGATCTGGACCCCAATAGCCGCATCGGCCAGATCATCCGCTTGAACAAGGCCGTTTCCTTCAGCATTCGAAGATATACCTTAGGCAACACCTCGCTTGCGACCAAGAAGGGCAAACAACTGGATTGGTCATTAGGTCCCGGCGTGCAAGAGTTGCAGAAGGCAACGGGAGCCGACTACGCCCTTTTCACCATGATTGAAGACAGCTATTCAAGCAAGGGACTGGCGGCACTGAGGATTATCGGTGCGCTTTGGCTGGGGGGCGATATCGGCGGAGGAGCACAGGCGGGCATTACGACACTGGTCGACCTCAGAACAGGGCAAGTCGTCTGGTTCAACTATATTTACAACCAAACCGGTGATTTGCGCGACGAAGAAGGGGCAAAAGCGACGGCGAAAAAACTTTTAAAGGGTTTTCCTTTATGAAAACCGCCATAACGACGGCATCCCTATTCATGGCCCTGTGCCTGTTCACCGGTGAAGCTCATGCTGAGCAAGGCCAGGCAGATGAGATTGGCCCCATACCGCCGGGATACCAACCAGCAAGCAATACCGATGAAAGCGAACTCTGGTATATCGAGGCCAAGCAGGAAATCGAACTTAAACAATCACCACGCCTCATACGCGATCCGGAATTGAATGACTATGTCAGGAAAGTCACTTGCAAAGTGACAGGCGATTACTGCAAAGACCTGCGCATCTATATTCTTGATGTGCCTTACTTCAACGCGATGATGACCTCCAGCGGCATCATGGTGGTATGGAGTGGCGCTTTGTTGCGGATTCAAAATGAAGCAGAACTGGCACTGATCATCGGCCATGAATTTGGCCATTTCAAGAACCGGCACAGTCTTCAGCAATTCCGGAAAATAAAGAAGAGTGGTGCCTTCCTGAATACAATTGGCGTTTTGACTTACGGCACAGGTGCTGACTTGGTTGCCAATCTGATCGGCATTGCCAGCCTGCAGAAATTCAGTCGCGACCATGAACGCGAAGCAGACAAGACCGGTTTTTCGACTGTGGTGAATAACGGTTACGACCCTCGCGTCGGCGCACAACTTTGGGATCGCATGCTGCAGGAGGAAAAAGCCGCCGATTACGGAAAGCCGCTACCGGTCTTTGCCAGCCACCCCAAGTCACAGGAGCGGCGCGATGATTTACAGGCAGCTGCGGCCGCCATCGATAACCCGAGCTCGCAACGTGACACTGAAACCTATCGCCATGAAACCGAAAAATTCCAGCAGCAATGGCTCGAAGGTGAATTATCCAGGCGCATGTACCAATCTTCGATTGTCGTGATGACCGAGCTTTTATCGGTCAGTCCGGCCGAGCATAAAGGCCTCTATACTTTTTTCCTTGCCGAGGCACATCGTCGCAAGAACAAGGAAGGGGATCGCGCAAAGGCTGATGAATTGTATGCACTGGCAACACAATTGCCGGACGCACCACCCGGTGCATGGCGGGAATATGGCCTGGCATTGAAAAGCGCCAACAACAAGCCCGCTGCTCTGGCGGCATTGAATCGTTATCTGACTCTCGATCCAAAAGCCGACGACCGTTTGTTCATTGAACAATACTTAAAAGAACTTCAGGTGGCCCCATGAAAACTCTTGCTAAATATTTCTTTATTCTGGTCATTCTGTTGAGTGCAGCCTGTGCAAGCACCTCCGGAAAACTGATCAAGGCCAATACATCTGCACGCGTTTTCGACATGGAATTCGACACCAGCCTCGATTGGGCAAAAGACCGATTCGGCCGCTACGAACTCTGGACTGTCGATGGTCCTTACCTGAATTCCTTATGGACCATTTCGAAAATCCGCCCGAAAGAACACGTATTTCTCACTTCGCGGGAACGAAAATCCCGCCCGGATGGCGCGTTTTATCGCACCGGTTTGCGACCTGATGAATTAAAAGATCTCATCGCAGATGCATTTCGTGGCCAGGGTTATGCCAATGTGGAAACCAGCGGTTTACGGCCAGCCAGAATAGCCGGCGCAAGCGGTATCCGTTTTGAAATAAAGCAAACCAATGCTATCGGCTTGAACTATGCGGGCACGGTCCTGGCTATCGAAAAAGACGACAAGCTGACCCTGATATTCTGGGAGGCCCCTGTTGAGCATTACTACGGACGCGATATAGAAGCCGTCAATAAACTCATGGACTCGGTTCGTTTTGTAAAATAACAGCCGGACAAAAAAACGGGAGCCAAGGCTCCCGTTTTTTATTTTTGAATCCGGATACTCACGCAGCATCAAGCACGGCATTCCATTCGGCAATGCGGGCAGCTTGCGATGCCAGCAACGCAGAGGCATCGCCTTCGATCGTAATGCTTTCAAGCGCATCGCTGCCCTTGATCGCATCGACCACTTTCTGGTCGCTGCTATCGATCACTTCACCGAACACGGTGTGCTTGCCGTCAAGCCATGGGGTTGCGGTATGGGTGATGAAAAACTGGCTGCCATTGGTTTTCGGGCCGGCATTGGCCATCGACAATACGCCGGGTTTGTCATGGCGCGCATCGGGACGGCACTCGTCTTCAAACTTGTAGCCCGGGCCACCGGTGCCGGTGCCGCGCGGGCAACCGCCCTGGATCATGAAATCCGGAATCACGCGGTGGAAGTTCAGGCCATTGTAATAACCGCGTTGAGCCAGATTCACGAAATTGGCCACAGTAACCGGGGCTTTATCGGCAAAAAGACGGACGCGAATCGGGCCGCGTGCGGTGGTGAAAGTCGCAATTAAATCGCTCATGGGAAGTCCTTGGGTGTCATGGCAGTAAATTCTGGCCCTCTATTCTGCCACAAGGAGCAATTACTCAGCTCATCGGGCCGGTTTCCCGCTATAATGTTGGGCTAACTTCCCAACAGTGAAGCGCTGGTCTCGGCGCCCTTCGTTATGTCTATTGAAAAAATCCGCAATGTCGCCATCGTCGCCCACGTTGACCATGGTAAAACCACCCTCGTTGACAAGCTGCTGCAGCAATCGGGCACTTTCAGCGAACGCACGGTTGTTACCGAGCGCGTCATGGACAGCAACGATCTCGAAAAAGAGCGCGGCATCACCATTCTTTCGAAAAACACTGCCATCCGCTGGAAATCGCCGGAAGGCGAGGAATACCGCATCAATATCGTCGACACCCCGGGCCATGCTGACTTCGGCGGCGAAGTGGAACGCGTATTGTCGATGGTCGATTCCGTATTGATCCTGGTCGACGCGATGGACGGCCCGATGCCGCAAACCCGCTTCGTAACCCAAAAAGCTTTCGCGATGGGCTTCAAGCCAATCGTCGTGGTCAACAAGGTTGACCGTCCGGGCGCGCGTCCTGACTGGGTACTGGACCAAACTTTCGACCTTTTCGACCGCCTCGGCGCCACCGACGACCAACTCGATTTTCATACCGTTTACGCCTCTGCCCTGCACGGCTACGCCGGTTTAAGCCCGGAAGTGCGCTCCGGCGACATGACCCCATTGTTCCAGGCTATCGTCGACCACGTGTCGCCGCCGCCGGTGGACATGGAAGGCCCGTTCCAGATGCGTGTCACCTCGCTGAGCTATAGCAACTACGTCGGCATCATCGGCACCGGTCGCGTTCAACGCGGCAAGGTCCGTACCAATATGCCGGTATCGATCGTCGATCGCGAAGGCAAAGTTCGTACCGGTAAAGTCCTGCAAGTCATGGGCTTCATGGGTCTGGAACGTATCGACGTGCCGGAAGCCGGTGCCGGCGACATCATTGCCATCAGCGGTATCGAAAACCTCAGCATCTCCGACACCGTTTGTGCCGTGGATGCGCCAGAACAATTGCCCGTGCTGACCGTTGATGAACCGACCATCAGCATGACCTTCCAGGTCAATAACTCCCCGTTTGCCGGCAACAAGGACCGCAGCGGTGGCAAGTTCCTGACCTCACGTCAGCTGCGTGACCGCCTGATGCGCGAAACCCTGCACAATGTGGCATTGAAAGTGGAAGAAACCGAAGACGCCGACAAATTCAAGGTCAGCGGTCGCGGCGAATTGCATCTTTCGATCCTGATTGAAACCATGCGTCGCGAAGGTTACGAGCTCGCTGTGTCGCGTCCGGAAGTCATTGTAAAAGTGATCGATGGCCAGAAAATGGAGCCGATCGAAAGCCTGGTCGTGGATCTCGAAGAACAATACCAGGGCGGTGTCATGCAGCGCCTCGGTGAACGTCGCGGTCAACTCACCAATATGGAACCCGACGGCAAAGGTCGCGTCCGTATCGACTTCATGATTCCAGCCCGCGGCCTGATCGGCTTCCAGACCGAATTCCGCACCATTACCGCCGGCACTGGCTTGCTGTTCCACGTGTTCGATCATTTCGGCCCATTGTCGGAAGGCGCCATCGCCGAACGCCAGAATGGCGTGATGATTTCGAACGGCACCGGCCCCTCGCCTGCCTACGCGCAAATCGCGATGCAGGAACGCGGCCGCTTGCTGGTTGAGCCGGGTGAAGAAATTTACGAAGGCCAGATCGTCGGTATCCATTCCAAAGACAATGACCTCACCGTCAATGCGCTGCGTGCCAAGCAGCTGACCAACTTCCGCGCCTCGGGCAAGGATTTTGACGAAGGCCTGACGCCAGCAATCAAATTCTCGCTGGAACAATCGCTGGAATTCATTGCCGACGATGAATTGGTGGAAGTCACTCCGATTGCGATTCGCCTGCGCAAAAAAGAACGCACCGAGAATGACCGCAAAAAAGCCAATCGCGGTTAATAAATTTGCTTGTCCATGATCGAAACAAAAACCCGCCACCCGGCGGGTTTTTGTTTTAGTCATCCTGATCGATGTCATAAAAAAGCGGATTCGAATATCATCTTAAAAACCCGGGGAATCCAATGCGCTCATTTGTCCTGCTGATTTGTCTTTTCTTCTCGCTGCCTGCCTTTGCCGCCCTTGAAACCGGAGATGCGGCACCGAACCTGCTGGGGATAGATGGCAAAGGCAATGATGTTCTGGCCGAGCAATTCAAAGGAAAAGTTGTCGTCGTTACCTTCTGGGCGACATGGTGCGGCTATTGCCTGAAAGAGCTACCTGCTCTGAACCATATACAAAACAGTGTCGGTACCGATTTCATTCAAGTAATCGCGGTGAACCAGGAAGAAGAGATACGCACGGCGCAAAGCGTATTGCGGCAAATGAAAGACAGAAAATTTCTTGCCGCCTATGACCGCAAAGGCAAGATTAGCGAAAGCTACGGAGTTTCGAGCTTGCCCAACCTGTGGATCATTGCGCCCGACGGCACTATTGCAGCCCACCATATCGGCTACGGTGATGAATCCTTAAGCATTATTGCAAAAGACATTTTGCGGATTCTGGAAAAATATAACCCGGACTTATTGAAACAATCCGTCAGTCAAGCAAACTGATTCCTCAATACGGTATCGCTGTCCAAATGGAACTGAACACACAACTTTGGTTGCTCACTGCGCTGGCCGGGTTTGCCGCCGGATTTCTGGACAGCATCGTTGGCGGCGGCGGCCTGATACTGACACCCGCCATGCTGAATCTGCATCCTGGCCTGAATATTTTGCAAGCCATTGGTACACAGCGAACCAGTTCGATATTCGGCACCAGCGTGGCAGCCTGGAATTATTTTCGCCGCATCAGTATTTCCTGGAAACTTGTTGTCCCCGCCTGCATCGCAGCATTGCTGGCATCGGCGCTTGGCGTGCAATTTGCAAAAGCGATGGACAAGGAGGTACTGAAATGGATCGTGCTTTCCATGTGCGTCTTGCTGGCCATCTATACCGCATTCAAGAAAGACCTTGGCAATTTGCATGTTCCCCGCTATCAGGGGAAACATGAAAGCATCGCCGCTGCCAGTGTCGGTGCTGCCTGCGGCTTTTATAACGGACTGATTGGTCCGGGTACAGGAACACTTATGGTGTTCGCCTTCGTCAGCGTGATGGGAATGGATTTTTTACGTTCGTCCGCCATATCGAAAGCCAGCAATGTTGCAGCCGATTTGAGTTCGTGGACAGTGCTATTGTTTTCCGGCTTCGTGATCTGGGTACTGGCAATCCCGCTGATTATCGGCAATATGATTGGGCAGCTATGTCGGCAGCCACATCGCGATAAAAAAAGGACAGGGATTTATCCGGGCCTTTTTTCTGGTGGTGGTTTGTTTGCTCATAGCGCGACTGGCCTGGGATTTAAGCAAATAAGAACCGGGTCAACACATTGCATGTGGTGTTGCTATCTATGCAGGCCAACTACAGCAACGCACTCCATATCTCGCCACTGCAGCTCCCCATGTTCAATGAACCTTGACCAATGCACTTGAATTTGCCGTTTGCGTCTTGTCGACAGGTACTGCAGCCGCTATAGCTTTCGAACCCAGATGCTGATTCAGAAATGCGGCGATGTAATCCCAGGAAACACTTACACTGACAAGATTACTATTTCCATGCCCTTCATTTTTCAGCGTAAGCATGACGGGCGGCCTACCAGCAAGACTCAACATGCGTTGCAACCTGACGGCATTTTCATAGTCGACGCGAAAATCCTCGGTGCCGTGAATCAGCATCAATGGAGTGACAATCCTTTCATAACCGTAGAGAGGCTGTTCGGAAATCATCTTGTCAGCCTCAAGCAGCGGATTGCCAAAGTACTGCTCCATCCAGACCCTTGCCGTCTCGGACCTGATACTGTCGCTGGCGCTAAAACTCAATATGCGGTCCGAACTTCCAGACAGCGAAATTGCGCATTTAAATCTTTCCGGCCAACGCATTACCGATACCAAGGCAGAATAGCCTCCATAACTGGACCCGATGATGCACATTTTTTCTTTATCCAACGGAAAATCCCGTAACGCAGCCGTTGTCATTGCATCAATATCATTTTCGATCGCCGAACCAAAACTGCCCTTGCCGGCACGTACGAAATTTTTTCCAAAGCCATCGGAGCCGCGAAAATTGACCTGCAGTACCGCATATCCCAGCGATGCGATGAACTGTACTTCCCGGTTGAAATGCCTGTCGTCTCGAATGCCGATGGGCCCTCCATGCGGCATGACGACCAGCGGAAAATTCGCGCCATGCGCGTTCTCCGGCAAGGTTAGATAACCTTCTATTTGCAGGTTGTCCGAGGTTTTTACCTTGATTACCCGGCTTTTTGAGAACTTGTATTCCGATAGCCAAGGCGAGTCATCATCGATGTTTTCCGCCATATTCCTGCTTGAGTCGAACAAATACACGGTACCGGGGTTTACGCTGCTATCCACATAAATGAGCATGCGGCCGGAATCCAGGCTTTTGTCTATTATCCGAATATTGCTCTCCGGAAAAGCCATCGACAAATTCATGCTCTGCATCTGCTCTGCACTTGCCAGATATTCGCTTACTAGCTGACCATTCAAATAATAGTTCACACCAGCCGGCTGCCGATTCGTATCGTAAATTACCGAGTCGACATCCACGCCGTATTTGCTGAAGATAATGTTGTCAACCTGATTGGTTGCAACATCAACCTCCACAAGATCCCGCTGGTTCCTGCCTTCATCTGTGATTACATATATTTTTCTGGAATCTTCGGAAATTGCCACCGGCAGAAATGCATCGTCGCGAGGCAGTTCGCGCACAACGCGAAAGCCCTTGCCGTCCCTGATGCTGAGAAAACTTTTGCCGTCCTTGTACAAGATCGCAGCAAGAATTTCACCCTCGCTGTTTGTCAGCCAGCGACGGTCGTTTTCTAGCCCTGTATTGAGCCGGGAACTTGCATTGAAAGTACCCAGGCTTTTCAGTTGTTCAAGATGCAGCTTGTTAACTTTATGGATGTAGACAACGCCCTGCTTACTTGTCGACCAATTCGCAAACAGGAACCAATCCGGATCTTTCAGCATCGCATCCACTACATAACCATCGCGCGGAAGCCTGGCCACTTTGAACTCAAGCTTGCCGGAATTGTTTGCGGCAATTTCCACGGCCTCGGTGTGGTAATCGCCGGCATATTTATCAGTGGTCTTTTCATTGTAGGAAATAATGAATGCATCATTCCTGACCCACTTTATCTCATCAACAACGTTGAACTCGGAATAGTTGTTCACCTCGGCGGTAGCAATATCGATAATCCGGAGTAATTGCTTATTGTTGTCCAGATTGATTATCTGACTTATATATTGCCCCCCGGGGCTAATGTTTATTCCCCTGATCCTTCCCGTTTTCCACAAAATCTGGGAAGACAAGGGCGTTTTTATGAGCTCGGGAAACGGGGCTCTCCTGCTTTCTGCACGACCAGAATATTTTTTCAATTCATTTTTATAAAAAGACGGAAATGGATCCGGATATTTTCCGGAATATTTAAATTCGTATTTGGCATTGATATCCGGAAATTTTTCTGCAAGAAAATCCAGATGCGCCAGACTCCTGTTGGCCACGTGAATAACCGCATAGCCATAACCCTTGAGACGAATAATCAGATTTCCAGGGTAATTAATAACGCCGGGGGCCACCGTGAATGTGTAGTCAGCATCGTCTCTGAGGGGAAAATATTTATCCCCCAGAGTAATATCATTCCAGCCATAGGTTCCTGCACTGGCAACGAGCAGCTTCGTCGTCAGGCCGACCTCCGGCCTCGCTATTCCATAATCGCCGAATGTTTTTCCCAATGGACTTATGCCAGCGCGACTCACCTGATAGTTGGTGTCGATTGAAAGAACCAGCAATCCTTCATCGGCATCAAGGTTCACAATTTCACCAGGCTGAACCTCCCGAATACCTGCGCGCGCAGAAGACACCGCAAAACAAAACGCAATAAACAAGGCGATGCGACAGATATTTATCATACAACCAGCTACTGGATAGATTCAGCGAAGCGTACGCAGACAAGGGCTGCGGGATTTGTTACGGCAATTTCGATTTTTTTCGCACAATCAACATCGCGATTTCCAGCGACTGCTCGTAATTCATCCGCGGATCGACCGTGCTGGTGTAGGCACGTTCCAGATCTGTCTCGGTCAGCTCGCGCGCACCGCCCAGACATTCCGTAACGTTCTCGCCGGTCAGTTCGAGATGCACGCCGCCCAGCCTGGAGCCCAGCGCGGCATGCACATCGAAACTTTGATCCAGCTCGCTGCGAATATTGTCGAAACGACGGGTTTTATATCCATTGGACGTGCTTTCGGTATTGCCATGCATCGGATCGCAAACCCAGAGGACTTTCTTCCCTTCAGACTGGATCGCTTTGATCAATGGTGGCAATTTTTCGGTCACTTTAGCGGCGCCCATGCGCTGGATAAACGTCAGACGACCTGCTTCGTTTTCCGGATTCAGTACATCCGCCAGTTTCAACAGTTGATCCGGCGTTACCGACGGGCCAATCTTGATTGCAATCGGATTGCGAATGCCGCGGAAATATTCCGTATGTGCGCCATCGATATCGGCCGTACGCATGCCGATCCACGGAAAGTGCGTCGACAGATTGAACCAGCCGTTCTGGCGCGGCACTCTGCGGGTCAGCGCCTCCTCATAAGGCAGCAGTAGTGCTTCGTGCGAGGTATAAAAATCGGCGCGATTGAGATTGTTCAAATCGGAACCTGAAATGGTTTCCATGAAGCGGACCGCATTACCGACCGCTTCCACCATCTTGTGGTATTCATCCGACAGGGGCGAATGGCTAACCCAATCGAGATCCCAATATTCCGGATGGTGCAAATCGGCAAAACCGCCGTCAATCAGCGCACGCACAAAATTCATCGTCATTGCAGAACGTGCATGGCCTTTCACCATGCGACGCGGATCTGGCATGCGCGCCGCTTCGGTGAACTCGGGTTGATTGATAAAATCACCGCGATAACTCGGCAATACGATGCCGTCTTTGGTTTCGGTATCGGTTGAACGCGGCTTGGCGTATTGACCCGCGAAACGACCGACACGTACTACCGGCAAACGCAAGCCATGCACAAGCACCAGACTCATTTGCAGCAATACTTTCAGGCGATTCGAAATCAGGCCGGATTCGCAATCGGAAAAACTCTCGGCACAATCACCGCCCTGCAACAAGAAACGCTTCCCTTCCTGGGCTTCGGCGAGCTGTTTTTTCAGCGCAAGAATTTCCCAGGACGTAACCAATGGCGGCAGCAGAGATAATTCATTCTGTACGTGTTCGAGCGCTGCCAGATCCGGATAGGTTGGCTGTTGCAGGGCGACACGCACCCGCCAGCTGGCGGGGGTCCAGTTTTCGGCATTGGTATTGGTATCGGAATTCGTCATGCTTGATTCGTCGATGTTCATTGCCCGGTTACTATGAAAAGTCGTTGTCATTATCGTCGCTCTTTACGTTTCTTGAATGCCGCAATCACGGCACCGATCGTCAACAGGACAAAGCAAAGCAGAGTCCATTCGGGCATCGAAAAACCCAGCCATGTCCAGTTAATCTGGGCGCACTCACCGGAGCCTTTCAGGACCTCCCTGATTAAATCAAGCTTGCCGGGAATGGCTTCCATCAAGTAGGCAAGACCGGGACCACAAGCAGGCGCCTGGTCCAGCGGCAGATGCTGCAGATAGACATGGTGTCCTGCCAGATAGATACCAATACCGCCGGCGATTAGTGCAAGCACACCATATACGGCCCGGCCACCCCGCGATTTCGGATTGTGCAAGGCACCCAGCAAGCCAACGATGCCGAGTGCAAAGAATGCAACACGCTGGAAAATGCAGAGTGGACATGGCTCGAAGCCCAACACTTTGTCCGCGTAATAGGCATAAGCGAGCAAAGCGGCACAGACAAAAAAACCGAAAAAGAATTGAAGTCGAAAAGACCAGGCAAATGGATTAAGTTTCATGGCTGTTTATCGTATTGAGTGTGCTGACGACAGTAACGCAAGTAATCGGGTTTCGATAGTGATTTTTTCGAATGAAAGCTGGCTTTCAGTTATAAAAAAACCCGGCCTGAGCCGGGTTTTCAAGATCATGAAGCGTGTCGCTTATTCGGCAGTAGCGACTGCTGAAACAGGACGATCGACTAACTCTACATAAGCCATCGGTGCGTTGTCGCCGTCACGGAAACCACATTTCAGGATACGCAGATAACCGCCCTGGCGTTCCTTGTAGCGTGGACCGAGTTCGACGAACAACTTGCCTACGGCTTCCTTGTCGCTAAGACGCGACATGGCGAGACGGCGGTTAGCCTGGCCATCGACTTTACCGATGGTGATCAGTGGTTCGGCGACGCGACGCAGTTCTTTTGCCTTTGGCAAGGTGGTGCGAATGAGTTCGTGCTTGATAAGGGACGCTGCCATATTGGTAAACATCGCTTTACGATGTGAACTGGTACGGCTGAATTTACGTCCTGATTTTTGGTGGCGCATGGTCGTATTCCTTAAATATCCGGGCTTAGCCCATCATGCCTTGTTGAAGACCGGCGGGTGGCCAGTTTTCCAACTTCATGCCGAGAGCCAAAGCGCGCGAGGCCAACACTTCTTTGATTTCAGTGAGTGACTTCTTGCCGAGGTTTGGTGTTTTCAATAATTCCACTTCAGTGCGCTGTACCAGATCACCGATGTAGTAGATGTTTTCCGCTTTCAGGCAGTTCGCCGAACGCACGGTCAGTTCCAAATCGTCAATCGGGCGCAGCAGCACCGGATCAACGCCAGAAGCCGCAGGCTTGGCAGCATTGCGATCGCGCTGCGTGAAGTCACCGAATACCGACAGCTGATCGGTCAGGATATCGGCAGCGGTACGGATAGCGTCTTCAGCGTCAATGGTGCCGTTGGTTTCGATGTCCAGAACCAATTTGTCCAAGTCGGTGCGTTGTTCAACGCGTGCGGCTTCGACGGCATAGGCAACACGACGAACCGGCGAGAAGCTGGCGTCAAGCATCAAACGGCCGATGGTGCGGGTTTCATCATCAGGACGACGGCGTGCTGCCGCTGGCTGATAACCGAAACCGCGTTCGATCTTCAAGCGCATGTTCACTGCAGTGTCTTTGGTCAGCGTGCAGATCACGTGCTCACCATTCAGGATTTCGACGTTATGGTCGGTCTTGATGTCAGCGGCAGTGACCACACCTGGACCTTGGGCTTGCAGGGTCAGCGTAGTAGATTCGGTGTTGTGCATGCGGATGGCAACGTCTTTCAGGTTCAACAGAACTTCGAGTACGTCTTCTTGCAAGCCTTCAACAGTGGTGTATTCATGCAACACGCCGTCCATTTCGACTTCCGTAATGGCAAAGCCGGGGATGGACGACAACAGGACGCGACGCAAGGCATTGCCAAGCGTGTGACCGTAACCGCGCTCGAGTGGTTCGATGACCACTTTGGCGCGATTGAGACCGAGGCGTTCGATATTGGGGCCGCGTGGGCGCAGCACCTGGTGGGCGGAAACCGTCATGGACAGCGACACTCCTAAAAATTACTTCGAATACAATTCGACAATCAGCGCTTCGTTAATGTCGGAAGGCAGATCGGCGCGGTCAGGGACAGATTTGAAGACGCCGCTAAATTTCTTGGCGTCAACTTCACACCAACCAGGAATCAAATCCATTTGCTGATTCAGCGTGAGAGCTTCCTGCACGTTCAAATATTTCTGTGCGCGCTCGGACAACTGGATGCTGTCTCCCGCTTTCACTTGATACGACGGCAGATTGACCGATTTACCATTGACCAAAACACCTTTGTGCGACACCAATTGGCGTGCCTGCGGGCGGGTAACAGCGAAACCCATGCGATAAATCACATTGTCCAAACGCTGTTCCAGCATTTGCAGCAATGTTTCACCGGTGTTGCCTTTTTTGGTCGAGGCTTTTTTGTAGTAGTTGCGGAACTGACGCTCAAGCAGACCGTAGATACGCTTTACCTTTTGCTTTTCACGCAACTGGGTAGCGTAGTCAGACAATTTGCCTTTCTTGGCGGCGCCGTGCTGACCCGGTTTTTGTTCGAGTTTGCACTTGGAATCAATCGCGCGGGCCGGACTCTTCAGAGAGAGATCAGCGCCTTCACGACGAGCGAGTTTACAGGTGGGACCGATATAACGAGCCATTATTTATTCTCCTATCCCTTAGACGCGACGCTTTTTAGGCGGTCGGCACCCGTTGTGCGGGATTGGGGTAACGTCGATGATGTTCATGATCTTGTAACCGACAGCGTTCAAGGAACGGACGGCTGATTCACGACCCGGGCCTGGGCCCTTGATGCGAACTTCCAAGGTTTTGACACCGTAATCCAGCGCGGTTTTGCCGGCTTTTTCAGCGGCAACCTGAGCAGCGAACGGGGTAGACTTGCGCGAGCCGCGGAAACCCGCGCCGCCCGAAGTCGCCCAAGACAAGGCATTGCCCTGACGGTCGGTGATCGTAACGATGGTGTTGTTGAATGAAGCGTGGACGTGGGCAACGCCGTCGGTGACGATGCGCTTGATCTTCTTCTTGGTTTTGGCAGCTGGTTTATTCATTATTGGCTATCCCTTATTTCTTGATAGCTTTGCGTGGGCCCTTACGGGTCCGTGCATTGGTGCGGGTCCGTTGACCACGCATCGGTAAGCCACGACGATGACGCAGACCACGATAGCAGCCAAGATCCATAAGACGCTTGATGGACATGCCCACTTCACGACGGAGGTCACCCTCGACTACGAACTTGGCGACTTCCGCACGCAGGCTATCTACCTGTGATTCGGTCAAGTCACGGATTTTGACAGAAGGAGTAACCCCTGCCGCTTCACAAACCAGCTTCGAACGCGTACGTCCGATGCCATAAATACTCTGTAAGCCAATTACAGCGTGCTTTTGCACGGGTAAATTGACGCCCGCAATGCGTGCCATTACGTTATCTCCAAACTGATTGAGCGTAGTGAATCGAAAAGTATAACAGGGCTTCGTGTTACTTAGAAGTCCCCCGCGCCAAAAAAGCGCGGAAAACCCGGCATGGGGAGTGTGCCCATGCTCCGGCGACAAGTATCTGTCGATGAAACTGCGCAGCCTAAGCTGCCCATCTCATCCCCCCGCGCTACTCTTGCGCAGGGTCCAACAAGTACTTACTCACACGCGAAGCCGCCGCGCGAGCCGCCCTTACTTATGACTTTATCCGCGCAGACCGCGGGAGCCACCCTTCAAATTAGCCTTTTTCATCAAACCTTCATACTGATGTGACGTCATATGGGCCTGAATCTGGGCAGTAAAGTCCATTACTACCACGACCACGATCAACAAGGATGTACCGCCAAAATAAAACGGCACATTGAAGCTTGCACGGAGGAATTCCGGCATCAAGCAGACCAGCACCAGATACAGGCCGCCGATCAAAGTCAAACGGGTTAACACATTATCGATATATTCGCCGGTCGCTTTGCCTGGGCGGATACCAGGAATCAAGGCGCCCGACTTTTTAAGGTTGTCGGCCGTTTCCTGTGAGTTGAACACCAAGGCGGTGTAAAAGAACGCGAAACCGATGATCATGGCTCCATAGAGCAACATGTGAAGTGGCTGATTGGGGCCAAGAGCTTCTGCAATAACTTGAAGACCGCGGTAAGCGGAACCGCGCCAAGTGTCGTCGGTAACCAAAGCCGAGCCACTACTCATCCATGTAGAAATGGTGGCAGGAAACAGGATCAGGCTGGAAGCAAAAATGGGAGGAATAACACCTGCCATGTTCAGCTTGAGCGGCAGATGCGAATTCTGGTTCATGTATGCCTGACGGCCACCTTGGCGACGGGCATAATTCACGGTAATACGCCTTTGGCCGCGCTCCATGAACACAACGAAAAAGATAACGGCAACTACCAGCACGGCAATCACGAGCAACACAAAAGCATCCATACTGCCGTCGCTAACCTGAGTAAGCACATTCATGACCGCAGCTGGTAAGCCAGCCACGATTCCGGCAAAAATGATGAGTGAAATACCATTTCCTATGCCACGCTCGGTGATTTGCTCACCCAGCCACATCAGGAACATGGTGCCAGCCGTCAAGCAGACAACCGCGGTGAAAATAAAACCGGGGCCTGGCGCATAAACAACTTTAGGAGACAATTGCAACTGAGATGCGAGGAAGTAAGCCTGAACAATTGCAAGAAACAGAGCGCCATAGCGTGAGTACTGGGTCAGCTTGCGACGCCCACTCTCCCCTTCGTTTTTCATTGCTTTCCAGGGACCATAAATCTGACCCATCAACTGAACAATGATCGAAGCCGAAATATAGGGCACGACATTCAGGGCAAACAAGCTAAAACGACTTAAAGAGCCACCAGAGAACATGTTGAACATGTCAACAATGGTGCCTTCCTGGCTTTTCATCAGCTCTTTGAGCATATCGGCATTTATGCCCGGCACCGGAATATGACTACCAATGCGGTAGACAATCAAGGCAAACAGGACAAATAACAAACGACTGCGGAGCTCGGTAAACTTACCGAGCCCGCCTAATGCACCAGCAGCAGAATTAGCTTGCGACAATGTATTACTCCGAGATGCTGCCGCCGGCAGCTTCAATGGCAGCCTTGGCGCCTGGGGTGAACATCACGCCTTTCAGGACAAATTTCTTGGTGACTTCGCCTTTTTTCACGATTTTGACTTGTTTGGCTTTCGCCGGAACGAGGCCAGCATCGCGCAGAACAGTGATGTCAATTTCACCGGCTTCCAGATTTTCCAGTTGATACAGCAATACTTCCGCAGTATCGAATTTCAACTTGGAACGGAAACCTACCTTCGGCATACGCTTGCGCAAAGGCATTTGACCGCCTTCGAAACCCGCCTTGATCTTGCCCTTGCCGGAACGTGCGAACGAACCCTTGTGGCCACGACCGCAGGTTTTGCCCAAACCGGAACCGATACCACGACCCACGCGAACGCGGTCTTTACGGGCACCATCGGCAGGTTTCAATGTATTTAAACGCATAATAATTCTCCTTGACTCGTTCAGTCTTCGACACGAACCAGGTAATGAACCGTGTTGATCAGGCCGCGCACTTGCGGGCTATCTTTCAATACGCGAACGTCGTTGATCTTGTTCAGGCCGAGAGCCTTGACCGACAGACGATGGCGCGATTGGCTGCCACGAAGGCCTTTGACCAAACGAACTTTGATGGTTTTATCAGACATGAGTAATTTCCTCTACTTTCTTGCCGCGCTTGGCTGCAATAAATTTAGGCGATTGCATCGAACTCAAGCCCTTGATGGTTGCGCGTACCAAATTGATTGGATTGCGTGAACCGACTGCTTTCGCAAGAACATTCTTGACGCCGACCGCTTCCATCACGGCGCGCATCGCACCGCCTGCGATTACACCGGTACCTTCCGAGGCTGGCTGCATGAATACACGCGCCGCGCCGTGGCCCGACTTAACGGCATGCCACAAGGTACCATCGTTCAAATCGATGTTGACCATCGCTTTACGGGCATATTCCATCGACTTCTGGATGGCGACTGGCACTTCGCGCGCCTTGCCGTAACCGAAACCGATTTTACCTGCGCCGTCGCCCACTACCGTCAGTGCGGTAAAGGTAAATTGACGACCGCCTTTTACTGTCTTGGAAACGCGATTGACTGCGACCAATTTTTCGATAAAACCATCGTCGCTTTCACCGCGACCACGATCACGTTCATTACTGCTCATATTGTGATTTCCTGAATTTAATTTTGCGGCTTTGCCGCTTATAGTTATGGTTTAACAACATGCGCCCGGATCATGAAAGATCAAGGCGCGGGATAAATTTAGAACTGCAAGCCTGCTTCACGGGCTGCATCGGCAAGTGCCTTGATGCGACCGTGGAAACGATAACCGGAACGATCAAATGCGACTTTGACGATGCCGGCAGCTTGTGCTTTTTCTGCAATCGCCTTGCCGACTTTAGCGGCTGCGTCTTTGTTCTTGAAGTTTTTCAGGCCGTCTTTCACTTCGGCTTGCACAGTCGAAGCCGATGCCAAAACCTTGGCGCCGTCCGAGGTGAAAACCTGAGCGTAGATATGCTGGCCTGAGCGCAACACGGACAAACGAGCAACGCCCAAATCGCGGATGTGGCAGCGAGTTGTCTTGGCGCGACGAATGCGGGCAATTTTCTTTAACATGGTAATTTCCTTGAGTAAGCTGAAAACCTTAATTAGGCTTTCTTGGCTTCCTTCATGATGATCTTCTCGCCGGAGTAGCGAATGCCTTTGCCTTTGTAGGGCTCTGGCTTGCGGTACGCGCGGATCTTGGCGGCCACTTCACCAACGCGCTGTTTATCAGCACCGGTGACGAGGATTTCGGTTTGACTTGGCGTGGTGATGGTGATGCCTTCTGGGCATGCAAAAACCACCGGATGCGAGTAACCGAGGCTGAGGTTCAGATCATTACCGGTCATGGAGGCGCGATAACCCACGCCGACCAATTCAAGTTTACGAGTGAAGCCGTCGGTAACACCGATAATCATGTTCGCCAGGATGGCGCGAACAGTACCTGCCATGCCCATATCGTCGTCAGTCGCAGGCACCATCGTGATGATCCCGTTGTCGTTCTTGATTTCGACGTTGGCTGGCATGGTCAGATGCAAAGTGCCTTTGCTACCCTTGACGCTGAGATTGCTGGCGGCAACGGAAACTTCTACACCTTTCGGCAAATTAATTGGCTTTTTGGCAACGCGTGACATGAACGTTCTCCTTAAGCCACGAGGCAAATGACTTCGCCGCCCACACCCGCAGTGCGGGCCTGGCGATCGGTCATTAAACCTTTGGATGTGGAAATAATGGCAACGCCCAAGCCACCGAGAATTTTCGGCAGATCGTCTTTACCACGATAGCTGCGCAGGCCCGAACGTGATACGCGCTCAATGCGCTCGATCACGGGCTTGCCTTCGTAATATTTCAGCGCGATTTCAAGCGTGGCCTTTGCGCCTTCGCCGATCACGCGAAACTCGCCAACGTAGCCCTCGTCCTTCAGGACGGTGGCAATGGCGAGTTTCATTTTCGAAGCAGGCATCGAAACCTGCGTTTTACCGACGGCCAGTGCGTTCTTGATACGCACCAACATGTCGGCGATTGGATCAGTCATGCTCATTGTTTCATTACCTTTTTATGTGCACCGATATCCGCCGGGCCCCCGCGAACGGGAACCTAACGATTACCAACTAGCCTTACGCAGGCCTGGGACGTCACCACGCATGGTGGCTTCGCGTAACTTGTTGCGGCCCAAACCAAACTTCTGGTAGACGCCACGTGAACGACCCGTCAATGCGCAGCGATTACGAATGCGGCACGGTGAAGAATCGCGGGGAAGTTTTTGCAACTTGGTAGCAGCTTCGATCTTGTCTTCGTAAGAAGCAGACATGCTGCTGATAACCTTTTTCAGTTCTGCGCGCTTGGCGGCGTATTTCTTCGCCAGCTTCATGCGTTTCACATCACGGTTTACCATTGAGGTCTTAGCCATGGGTCAGGTCCTGTGTATCAGTTGCGGAACGGGAAACGGAAGGCTTCTAAAAGCGCCTTTGCTTCTTCGTTGGTTTTGGCGGTTGTGGTGATGGCGATATCCATACCACGCATTGCATCAACGGCATCATAATCAATTTCAGGGAAAATGATTTGTTCCTTGATGCCCATGTTGTAGTTGCCGCGGCCATCGAACGAGCGGGCGGAAACACCACGGAAATCGCGGACGCGAGGCAGCGAGATGCTGACAAAACGGTCAAAGAATTCGTACATGCGGGCGCGGCGCAGGGTTACTTTGCAGCCAATTGGCCAGCCATCACGGATCTTGAAGCTTGCAACGGAAACGCGTGCCTTGGTGGTGACTGGTTTCTGACCGGCAATCTTGGTCATATCCGCCACGGCATTTTCAAGAATTTTCTTGTTGCCTACCGCTTCGCCCACACCCATGTTCAGGGTGATCTTGGTCAAGCGCGGTACTTCCATGATGTTGGCGTAACCGAATTGCTTCATCAGCTTCGGCACAACTTCGTCTTTGTAAAATTTTTCTAAGCGAGTAGTCATTGCATCATTCCTTAGGCGTCAATCGCCTCACCGCTCGAGCGGAACACGCGTACTTTGCGTCCATCCTCAAGCACTTTGAAACCAACGCGATCACCTTTGCCGGCGGCAGAGTTGAACAACATGACGTTGGATATGTGGATAGGCGCTTCACGCTCCACAATTCCGCCGGCTACACCAGCTTGCGGATTGGGTTTGGTATGGCGCTTGATGATGTTGACGTTTTGCACGACGATTTTGTCGCCGGCTACACGTACCACTTCACCTTTCTTACCTTTGTCGGCACCTGCGATCACAATGATCTGGTCGCCTTTACGAATACGGTTCATTTAAATTCCTCAGCTCAAAGCACTTCAGGTGCCAGCGAGACGATCTTCATGAACTTCTCGGTACGCAGCTCGCGGGTTACTGGCCCGAAAATACGCGTGCCGATCGGCTCTTGTTTATTGTTCAACAAAACGGCGGCATTGGTATCGAAGCGAATCAACGAACCATCGGCACGGCGCACGCCCGAACGGGTACGCACCACGACGGCGTCATAGACTTCGCCTTTCTTCACTTTGCCACGAGGGATGGCGGCTTTTACCGAGACTTTGATTACGTCACCGATATGGGCATAACGACGTTTTGAACCGCCGAGCACCTTGATGCACATCACTTCTTTCGCACCGGAATTGTCGGCAGCGAGCAAATAACTTTGGGTCTGGATCATGATCTGTCTCCTAGGTTATTGGGCTGCACGGGTGATGACTTCCACCACGCGCCAGTTCTTGGTTTTCGAAAGCGGACGGCATTCGCTGATGCGAACGACATCACCTTCGTTACAGACGTTGTCTTCGTCGTGCGCATGCAGCTTGGTCGAACGGCGCATGTACTTACCGTACAAGGCGTGTTTGACCTGGCGCTCGACGAGAATCGTCACCGTTTTGTTCATTTTATTGCTAACGACGCGGCCTTCGACCGTGCGCAGCGTTTTGGCAGTTTCGCTCATAGCTCGCCCTTACTTCTTTGCAGTCAGCAGCATGTTGCAGCGAGCAATTTCGCGGCGCACACGGCGGATATCGTGAGTCTTGGTCATTTGACCCGTGGCTTTCTGCATGCGGAGCGAGAATTGCTCTTTTTGCAGATCCAGCAGGTGGGCTTTTAAATCAGCCTCAGACTTCGAAATTAATTCTTTAAGTTCCATTAGCGCACCGTCCGAACCACAAAGGTGGTCTTCACAGAAAGTTTGGCAGCAGCGAGGCGGAAAGCTTCGCGTGCGATTTCTTCGGAAATGCCTTCCACTTCATACAGAACGCGACCTGGTTGAATAGGTGCGACCCAATACTCGACGTTACCCTTACCGCTACCCATACGAACTTCGATAGGCTTTTTGGAAACAGGTTTGTCAGGGAAAATGCGAATCCACAATTTGCCACCACGTTTCACGTAACGAGTTACGGTACGACGTGCGGCTTCGATTTGACGCGCGGTCAGCATGCCGTGTTCCGTGGCTTTGAGGCCGAACTCGCCGAAGCTGACAGCTGCACCGCTCCAACTCAAGCCGTCATTACGACCCTTGAACTGTTTGCGATATTTGGTACGTTTTGGCTGCAACATGGTTAATTACCTCGCGTCACGATCGCGGGCAGGACGGGCAGGACGCGATTCAGTGCGCTCTTCCACTTTTTCCTGGCCAACTTGACTGAAATCAAAGATTTCGCCTTTGTAGATCCACACCTTGACACCGATGATGCCGTAGGTGGTCAATGCTTCGGCGGTACCGTAATCGATATCCGCACGCAGGGTATGAAGTGGAACGCGACCTTCGCGATACCATTCCGAACGTGCAATTTCTGCACCATTCAAACGGCCACCCACATTCACCTTGATGCCCAATGCGCCTAAACGCATTGCGTTACCGACCGAACGCTTCATTGCGCGACGGAACATGATGCGGCGTTCCAATTGCTGAGCAATAGACTCGGCAACCAGTTGTGCGTCAAGTTCAGGCTTGCGAACTTCAGCGACGTTGATGTGCGCAGGAACGCCCATCAATTTCGATACATCAGCTTTCAGCTTTTCGATGTCTTCACCGCGCTTGCCGATCACCACGCCTGGACGGGCCGAGTGAATGGTGACGCGTGCAGTCTTGTTCGGACGCTCGATTAAAATTTTGGAGATGCCAGCTTGCGCGAGTTTCTTGCGGAGCATTTCGCGGACTTTAAGGTCGGCGACAAGATACTCACTGAAGTCACGCTTGTTGGCGAACCACTTGGAATTCCAGTCTTTGGAGATACCAAGACGGATACCGGTTGGATGAACTTTATGACCCATCGTTCTTAACCTTTCTTGCCGGAGCCAACAACCACGGAAATGTGGCTGGTGCGCTTGAAGATTTGGGTTCCGCGGCCTTTGGCGCGGGCCATGAAACGTTTCAGGATCGGACCTTCGTCGACCATGATGCTTGCAACTTTCAGATCATCAACATCAGCACCATTGTTGTTTTCAGCATTGGCGACGGCGGAGTAAACCACCTTGTAGATGATATGGGCTGCTTTCTTGTCGCTGAATTTCAGCAGGTCAAGTGCTTTAGCCACCGGCAGACCACGAACCTGGTCAGCGACCAAGCGTGCTTTCTGCGGCGAAATACGGGTAGAGCGGAGAATAGCTTGCATGAGTCAGTCCTTATTTCCCGCCCGACTTCTTGTCGCCGCCGTGACCTTTGAAGGTACGTGTGACGGCAAATTCGCCGAGTTTGTGACCCACCATGTTTTCGTTCACGAGAACGGGCACATGGACCTTACCGTTATGGACTGCGATGGTGAAACCGACCATTTCAGGCAGAATCATTGAACGGCGCGACCAGGTTTTGATCGGCTTCTTGCTGGAACCCTGCGTTTCCACCTTCTTGATGAGATGGTGATCAACGAACGGACCTTTTTTAAGTGAACGTGCCATAGCCTATCAACCCCTGCGATCGCGCACGATGAATTTCTGAGTGCGCTTGTTATGGCGCGTCTTGTAACCCTTGGCCGGAGTGCCCCACGGTGAAACAGGATGTGGATTACCTTGGCCGGCACGCGCTTCACCACCACCATGTGGATGGTCCACAGGATTCATGGCTGCACCGCGAACGGTTGGTTTGATACCGCGCCAGCGTTTTGCACCGGCTTTGCCCAATTTTTCCAGGCTGTGTTCGACGTTGCCTACTTCACCGATGGTGGCGTAGCAATCGACGGGCACTTTGCGCATTTCGCCGGAGCGTAAACGCAAGGTTGCATAACCACCTTCACGGGTAACCAACTGAGCACCTGCACCAGCGGCGCGGGCTAATTGAGCACCTTTGCCAGGCTTCATTTCGATGCAATGCACCGTTGAACCAAGTGGCATATTGCGAAGCGGCAATGCATTGCCGGCCTTGATCGGCGCATCTTTACCAGCAATCAGTTGATCACCGGCTTGAAGGCCTTTCGGGGCGATGATGTAGCGACGCTCACCGTCGGCATAGCACAGAAGTGCGATATGACCGGTACGGTTTGGATCGTATTCAATGCGCTCAACGCGGGCTGGAATACCCTCTTTGTCGCGTTTGAAATCGATCAAGCGGTACGCTTGCTTGTGACCACCACCGATATGACGGGTAGTGATGCGACCGTTGTTATTACGACCACCGGTCTTGCTTTTCTTTTCGACCAACGCTGCGAGTGGGCCGCCTTTATGCAGACCAGCCGTCGAGACGCGCACCATTGTGCGGCGTCCAGGCGATGTCGGTTTAAATGTCATTAATGCCATGGGTACCTACCTCAAGCCTTGGACATCACGTCGATTGTTTGGCCGGGAGCCAAGCAAACGTACGCTTTACGCCAGTTACCACGGCGGCCAGCACGGTTTTTGAAAGACTTACTCTTGCCTTTCACATTGACCACATTGACTGCTTCGACTTTGACATTGAACAGCGACTCAACGGCAGATTTAACTTCGGCCTTGGTTGCGGTCGTTGCCACTTCGAATACGAACTGGTTGTTTTCTTGGATGCGCGATGTCTTTTCAGACACTAACGGCGCCAACAATACAGAGAGATCTCTTGCGGTCGTGTTACTCATGCCAACCACTCCTCTACTTGCTTGATGGCATTGGCGGTCATGACCACATGATCAGCACCTACCAAACTTGCCGGATCCAAACCTTGCACATCGCGGATTTGCACATAAGGAATATTGCGGGCAGCCAAATAAAGGGCTTCCGAACCTTCCTCGGTAACAATCAACGGACGCTTCACAGCACCCATTTCATTTAGCTTGCTAATCAGCAACTTCGTTTTTGGCTGAGCGATTTCAAAATCTTCAACCACTTTCAGTCGGTCTTGACGATTCAGCTCGGACAAAATCGCGCACATTGCAGCACGATACATTTTGCGATTAACTTTTTGCTCGAAGCTACGTGGCTTTGCTGCGAATGTCACACCACCGCCGATAAAGATCGGAGCGCGATAATCGCCGTGACGTGCACCGCCACCTTTTTGCTTCTTGAATTTCTTTGTCGTGCCCCTGACTTCCGAACGGGTCAACTGAGCCTTGGTGCCTGAGCGGCCGGCGTTGCGATAAGCAACAACCACTTGATGCACCAAATCTTCGCTAAACTCGCGACCGAAAACATCATCGGAAACCGACAGGGTCTTGGTACTACCTACTACGGCAAGTTCCATGTCTTAATCCTCAACCTTTGCTCGTCGGCCAGACGATAACGTCGCCGCCGGGAGCGCCTGGCACTGCACCGCGAATCGCGATGAGACCACGTTCAGCATCAACCTTCACCACTTGCAAACGCTGCGTGGTTTGATTCACTGCACCCATGTGACCCGACATTTTCTTGCCAGGAAACACGCGACCAGGCGTTTGGCGTTGACCAATCGAGCCCGGGGAACGATGCGACAAGGAGTTACCATGCGTAGCGTCGCCCATTTTGAAGTTGTAGCGCTTGATGGTGCCTTGGAAGCCTTTACCTTTGGTAACGCCCTGCACATCCACCAACTGACCTTCCGAGAAGATGTCCGCTTTGATTTCGCCGCCGACTTCATAACCAGCCAAGTCTTTAGCTTCAACACGTAATTCCCAGAGACCGCGGCCTGCCTCTACTTTGGCTTTTGCGTAATGTCCGGCTACTGGCTTGGTAAGAAGCGCAGCGCGCTTGGTACCGGCAGTCACCTGAATTGCAGAATAGCCGTCAGTTTCAGCGGTTTTGATTTGAGTAATGCGGTTAGCACCGGCTTCGATCAGCGTAACCGGGACGGAACGACCGTCTTCGGTAAATACGCGGGTCATACCAGCCTTGCGGCCAACCATTCCCAATTTATAGATAGCTGTCATGTCCGGTACCTCAGGTCAATTTGATCTGGACATCAACGCCGGCAGCCAACTCAAGTTTCATGAGAGCATCGACGGTTTTGTCATTAGGTTGGACGATGTCCAACACGCGCTTGTGCGTGCGGGTTTCGTACTGATCGCGAGCGTCTTTATCGACGTGCGGGGACACTAGAATTGTGTAGCGCTCGATCTTGGTTGGCAGCGGAATCGGACCACGCACTTGGGCGCCGGTACGCTTTGCTGTTTCAACGATCTCGCTGGCCGAACGATCTATCAAACGATGATCGTATGCTTTCAGCCGAATTCGGATTTTTTGATCCGCCATGGCGAACATCCTGTCTAACGTTAAAGAGCGACGGAATTTGAAGCAGTTGTCCAAATTCCCGTGGAAAAAAACAGCGGACTGAACGAGGTCGATCCACTGAGCTAAAAAGTATAGCGTGTGTTAAGCCTTCCTGTCAAACGAATTTCGAGGAAATTTTAACAACAACCGGTTTAATTCCATATTTCTATAGGCTTAACCAGGGCACCTGCCGTGCCTTCATCCATGAATCGAACACGAATCACGTCCTGTGATTCATTTCGTATGTAGGCAGCCCGGGACTTATGTGCCCGGACTGCTTGGTACTCAATCTTACTTGATAATCTTGGCTACCACGCCGGCGCCAACCGTACGGCCGCCTTCACGAATAGCAAAACGCAGACCTTCGTCCATCGCGACAGGAGCAATCAAACTCACCACCATCTTCACGTTGTCACCCGGCATCACCATTTCCACGCCTTCCGGCAACTGGCAAGCGCCGGTCACGTCGGTCGTGCGGAAATAGAACTGTGGACGGTAGCCTTTGAAGAACGGCGTATGACGGCCACCTTCGTCTTTCGACAACACATACACTTCGGCTTCAAAGTCCGTGTGCGGGTTGATCGAACCGGGCTTGGCCAACACTTGACCACGTTCCACGTCGTCACGCTTGGTACCGCGCAGCAACAAACCGGCGTTGTCGCCTGCCTGGCCTTGGTCCAGCAACTTGCGGAACATTTCCACACCGGTCACGGTGGTTTTCTGCGTAGGACGGATACCGACGATTTCGATTTCTTCGCCGACCTTGATCACGCCGCGTTCAATACGGCCAGTCACCACGGTACCGCGACCCGAGATCGAGAACACGTCTTCCACTGGCATCAGGAACGCTTTTTCCACGTCACGGATTGGCTCAGGGATGAAGGTGTCGAGCGCGTCGACCAATTTAATGATCGATGGCACGCCGATTTCCGATTGGTCGCCTTCCAGCGCCAAACGGGCCGAACCGGTGATGATCGGGGTATCGTCGCCTGGGAAGTCGTATTTGCTCAGCAATTCACGAATTTCCATTTCGACCAGTTCCAACAGTTCGACGTCGTCGACCATGTCGGCTTTGTTCATGTAAACCACAATGTGCGGCACGCCCACTTGGCGCGACAACAGGATGTGTTCACGGGTTTGTGGCATCGGGCCGTCAGCGGCCGAGCACACCAGGATCGCGCCGTCCATCTGCGCTGCACCGGTGATCATGTTCTTGACGTAGTCAGCATGGCCTGGGCAGTCAACGTGGGCGTAATGGCGGTTAGCCGATTCGTATTCCACGTGGGCAGTCGAAATCGTGATGCCGCGGGCTTTTTCTTCCGGGGCAGCATCAATCGCGTCGTACGCCTTGAACTCACCGCCAAAGCGTTCTGCACCAATCTTGGTCAGCGCCGCCGTCAGCGTCGTCTTTCCATGATCCACGTGACCAATCGTGCCGACGTTCACGTGCGGCTTCTTGCGTTCAAATTTTTCTTTTGACATGACTGTCGTCCTAAAAAATTAAATAGTTATAAAAATTAAGCTTTTTTCATTACGGCTTCGGCGATGTTGTTCGGCGCTTCAGCATAATGATCAAATTCCATCGTGAATGTGGCGCGGCCCTGCGACATAGAACGCATCGCGGTGGCATAACCGAACATTTCACCCAATGGCACCATGGCGTTGATGACTTTGCCCGATGGCGTGTCATCAGTGCCCTGCAGGATGCCGCGACGGCGACTCAAGTCGCCCATGACGTCGCCGAGATAATCTTCAGGCGTCACCACTTCGACTTTCATGATCGGCTCAAGCAAAGCCGGATTGGCTTTCTTGAAACCTTCCTTGAACGCCATCGAGCCGGCCACTTTAAATGCCATTTCGTTGGAGTCGACGTCATGGAAGCTGCCGTCCACTGCACGAATTTTGATATCCACGCAAGGGAAGCCTGCCAACACGCCGTTTTTGAAAGCTTCTTGAATACCTTTGTCTGCCGCTTGCACGTATTCCTTTGGAACCACGCCGCCGACGATGGCGTTTTCGAACAAGTAACCGGCACCGCGTTCTTGCGGTTCCATTTCGATAACGATGTGACCGTATTGACCACGACCACCAGACTGACGCACGAACTTGCCTTCTTGCTTGACGGCTTTACGAATCGCTTCGCGGTAGGCCACTTGTGGCTTGCCGACGTTGGCTTCAACGTTGAATTCGCGCTTCATGCGGTCGACGAGGATTTCAAGATGGAGCTCGCCCATGCCGGAGATAATCGTTTGACCGGATTCTTCGTCGGTACGGACACGGAAAGATGGATCTTCTTGTGCCAAACGGCCCAAGGCGATACCCATTTTTTCCTGGTCGACTTTGGTTTTCGGTTCGACGGCCATCGAAATAACTGGCTCTGGGAAAATCATGCGCTCAAGCGTAATGATGTGATCGATCGAGCACAGCGTGTCGCCAGTCGTCACGTCTTTCAGACCGACGGCTGCAGCGATGTCGCCAGCCAGAACTTCCTTGATTTCTTCACGCTGATTCGCATGCATTTGCAGGATGCGGCCGACGCGCTCTTTCTTGCTCTTGACCGGATTGTAAACTTGGTCGCCGGCATTCAAGGTGCCCGAATAGACACGGAAGAAGGTCAGCGAGCCAACGAACGGATCGGTCATGATTTTGAACGCCAAAGCCGAGAACGGGTCTTTGTCGCCGGAGCCACGCGTATCTTCTTTTTCATTCTCGTCAATGCCCTTGACCGGCGGACGGTCGGAAGGCGCTGGCAGGTAATGAACCACGGCATCAAGCATGGCTTGAACGCCTTTGTTTTTGAACGCGGTACCGCAGAACATCGGAATGATGTCGCAGACCAGCGTACGCAAACGAATACCTTCGATGATGTCGGCTTCCGACAATTCACCGTTTTCCAGGTATTTGTTCATCATGTCTTCGTTGGCTTCGGCAGCAGCTTCGACCATGAATTCACGGGCAGCTTTTGCTTCTTCCAACATGGCCGCAGGAACTTCGGCATAGGTGAATGACGTGCCCTGATTGGACATATCCCACACGATCGACTTCATTTTCAGAAGATCGACAACGCCTTCGAAGTTTTCTTCCGCGCCAATCGGCAACTGCATCGGCACCGGGTATGCACCCAGACGCGATTTCAATTGTTCGACGACTTTATGGAAGTTGGCGCCGGTACGGTCCATCTTGTTGACGAATGCCAAACGCGGAACGCTGTACTTGGTCGCTTGACGCCATACGGTTTCCGACTGCGGCTGAACGCCGCCGACTGCACACAGGACGAATACTGCACCGTCGAGCACGCGCAGGCTGCGCTCTACTTCGATGGTGAAGTCAACGTGTCCAGGGGTATCGATGATGTTGAAGCGATGCTGTTGCATCGACTTGTCCATGCCGGACCAGAAGCAGGTAGTGGCAGCCGACGTAATCGTAATGCCGCGCTCTTGCTCCTGCTCCATCCAGTCCATAGTCGCCGCGCCGTTATGCACTTCGCCAATCTTGTGATTGACGCCGGTGTAAAACAGGATGCGTTCTGTGGTCGTGGTTTTGCCGGCATCGATGTGAGCCATGATGCCAAAGTTGCGATATCTATCAATTGGGGTCGTACGTGCCACGGGAGATCCCTCTCTTTATTACCAGCGAAAATGCGAGAAGGCTTTGTTAGCTTCTGCCATGCGGTGTGTTTCTTCGCGCTTCTTGACTGCGCCGCCACGGTTTTCCGAGGCTTCGAGCAATTCTGCGGCTAATTTGCGGGGCATCGAGTTTTCACCGCGCTTGCGTGCCGATTCAATGACCCAGCGCATGGCGAGGGCTTGACGACGCGACGAGCGCACTTCGACTGGCACTTGATAGGTAGCGCCACCGACGCGACGGGATTTTACTTCCACCGCAGGTGCGACGTTACCGAGTGCTTTTTCGACCAAACCGAGGGTATCGGCATTCTTCTGGCCGATAACATCCATTGCGCCGTAGACGATGTTTTCAGCAATCGATTTCTTGCCGCTCTTCATCACCATATTGATGAAACGGGCAACCATTTCGCTGCTGTGTTTCGGATCCGGAAGAACCGAACGGGTACCTGGAGAACCTTTACGAGACATTTGAAAATCCTGCCTTTAAATTAGGATTTCGGGCGCTTGGCGCCGTACTTCGAACGACTTTGGCGACGCTTGGCGACGCCGGAGGCATCGAGCGAACCACGCACGGTGTGATAACGCACACCCGGCAAGTCTTTTACACGGCCGCCGCGAATCAACACGACGCTATGTTCTTGCAGGTTGTGACCTTCGCCACCGATGTAAGAAATGATTTCAAAGCCGTTGGTCAAACGAACCTTGGCAACCTTGCGGAGCGCCGAGTTCGGTTTCTTCGGCGTGGTGGTGTACACGCGAGTGCACACGCCACGACGTTGCGGGCAATTGGCAAGGGCAGGTGAAGTGCTCTTGTATTTGAAGGGCTGACGCGGTGTGCGTACCAGCTGATTGATCGTCGCCATGCGTTACGAATCCTGGGTGTTTAAGTAAAACTTAGAGTGAAAAAGAAATCGGCCCAAACCGCAGCCAATTGATAGGAACCCACTAAGAAGCGGGATTTTACTCTGGAACCGGCGACGCTGTCAACGCGACAGGCAGCCAAAACCATTGAATTAGCATTCAATCATCCTTGAATCGAACACGAGGGGCCATCCTTGGTCCCTCTTTTCGAATGTGGGCGGCCTTGTGCGGGCCGCCAACGCTCATTAACTTAGCTTTCGGAAGAATCGGCAACCTCGGCAGATGCAACAGCAACAACTTCGGCAGGCGCCGAAACTGCATGCAGCGTATGTAAATCGGCGTCAGTCAAGGCTTCCGCTGCCTGACGGCGCGCGGTGTGGTAAGCCAAACCGGTACCGGCCGGGATCAAGCGACCAACGATCACGTTTTCTTTCAGGCCACGCAGGCTGTCGCGGGTACCGCGAACGGCAGCCTCGGTCAGCACGCGAGTGGTTTCCTGGAAGGAAGCGGCCGAGATGAAGCTTTCGGTCGCCAGCGATGCCTTGGTGATGCCCAACAAGACCGGGTCGTATTTCGCAGGAATCTCGTTGCGGGCGACCATTTTGACGTTTTCTTCCAGCATACGGATACGCTCGACCTGTTCGCCATTCATGAAGCGGGTACTGCCAGCATCGGTGACTTCAACCTTGCGCAGCATCTGGCGAGTGATCGTTTCGATGTGCTTGTCGTTGATTTTCACGCCCTGCAGGCGGTAAACGTCCTGAATTTCCTTGACCAGGTAGGCGGCAAGTGGCTCGACACCGAGCAGACGCAAGATGTCCTGCGGATTAGGTTCGCCATCGACAACGGTTTCGCCCTTCTCGATGTGTTCGCCTTCAAACACGATGATCTGACGATATTTCGGAATCAGTTCTTCATGTTCGTTGCCGTCATTGTCGCGGATGATCAAACGCTGCTTGCCCTTGGTGTCCTTGCCGAAGCTGATAAGACCGGAAACTTCTGCCAAAACGGCAGGATCTTTCGGCTTACGTGCTTCGAACAGATCGGCAACGCGCGGCAGACCACCGGTGATATCACGGGTTTTCGAGGCTTCTTGCGGCACTTTCGTGACCACGTCACCCACGCCGACCGGCGCGCCATCCAGTAGATTCACCACGGAGCGCGGTGGCAGCAGATATTGCGCAGGCAGATCGGTGCCCGGGATATTCAGGTCTTTACCGTTCTTGTCCACGATGCGGACGATTGGGCGCAGATCCTTGCCTTGTGAACCACGGCGTTTCGGATCGGTAATTTCACGCGATGCCAAACCGGTCAGATCATCGGTCTTCTCGACGACGGTGATGCCTTCGACGAAGTCCACGAAGCGCACGAAACCGGCCACTTCGGACACGATCGGATGGTTATGCGGATCCCAGTTGACGACCGTTTGACCCGCTTTCACGGACTCGCCGTCTTTCACGTTGATCACGGCGCCGTAGGTCAGCTTGTAGCGTTCACGCTCACGACCGGTCAAATCGAGTACCGACAATTCGCCCGAACGCGATACCGCGACCAGATGGCCGTTGGCATGCTGCACGAACTTCAAGTTGTTGAACTTGACGGTACCGGTGGTTTTGACGGTGATGTTGTCGATTGCTGCGGCACGGGATGCCGCACCACCGATGTGGAAGGTACGCATGGTCAGCTGGGTACCTGGCTCACCGATCGACTGGGCTGCGATAACGCCGACAGCTTCACCGAGGTTGACCAGATGACCGCGACCGAGGTCACGACCGTAGCAATAGGCGCAGACACCGAATGCATTTTCGCAGGTGATCGAGGAGCGAACCAGAATCGACTGGACGCCGGCAACTTCCAGCTTGTCGACCCAGGTTTCGTCCAGCAGCGTGTTGCGGGTAACGATTGGATCGGCATCATTGCCCGGCAGATAAACGTCTTCCGCCACCATGCGGCCCAATACGCGATCGCGCAAGGGCTCAACCACATCGCCGCCTTCAACGATCGGCGTCATGGTCAGACCTTGATGGGTACCGCAATCGACTTCGGTAACGACCATGTCCTGAGCCACGTCGACCAGACGACGGGTCAGATAACCCGAGTTGGCGGTTTTCAGTGCGGTATCGGCGAGACCTTTACGTGCACCATGGGTCGAGATGAAGTACTGAAGCACGTTCAGACCTTCGCGGAAGTTCGCGGTGATCGGCGTTTCGATGATCGAGCCGTCCGGCTTGGCCATCAAACCACGCATACCCGCCAACTGGCGGATCTGGGCTTGCGAACCACGGGCGCCGGAGTCGGCCATGATGTAAACCGAGTTCATCGATTTCTGCGCAACCATTTCGCCTTTGGCATTTTCGACTTTTTCGGTACCGATGGCGTCCATCATGGCTTTCGCCACGCGCTCATTGGTACGCGACCAGATATCCACCACTTTGTTATAGCGTTCGCCAGCGGTCACCAGACCCGACTGATATTGCTCCTGAATTTCCAGCACTTCTTTTTCGGCTTCGCCCAAAATGCCTTTCTTTTCATTCGGAATGATCATGTCGTCGATACCAATCGATACGCCGGCACGCGTTGCGTAAGCAAAGCCGGTGTACATCAATTGGTCGGCGAAAACGACGGTGTGTTTCAGACCCAACATGCGGTAGCAGGTATTGATCAAGCGACTGATGTTTTTCTTTGTCAGCTCGGTATTGATCAAGGAGTACGGCAGGCCTTCGGGAATGATGTCGGCCAGCAAGGCACGACCCACGGTGGTATCGACAATCGCTGTGCGATTGCTGACAGTACCTTCTTCATTCACTTCGGTGATGGCAAGACGCACTTTGACTTTCGCATGCAGTTCGACAACACGGTTGTCGTAGGCGCGGCGAACTTCATTGACGTTGGCAAATACCATGCCCTCGCCTTTCTTGTTTTCGAGTGCGCGGGTCATGTAGTACAGACCCAACACGACGTCTTGCGTCGGAACGATAATCGGCTCGCCGTTGGCTGGCGACAGAATATTGTTGGTCGACATCATCAAGGCACGGGCTTCGAGTTGTGCTTCCAGCGACAGCGGTACGTGGACCGCCATTTGGTCACCGTCGAAGTCGGCGTTGAATGCGGTACAAACCAGCGGATGCAGTTGGATCGCTTTACCTTCAATCAGCACCGGTTCAAACGCCTGGATACCCAGACGGTGAAGGGTTGGCGCACGGTTCAACAACACCGGATGTTCGCGAATCACTTCTTCCAGGATGTCCCAGACTTGTGCTTCTTCGCGCTCAACCAATTTCTTGGCAGCTTTAATCGTGGTAGCAAGACCACGACGTTGCAGTTTCGCGAAGATGAAAGGCTTGAATAATTCCAATGCCATTTTCTTCGGCAGACCGCATTCGTGCAGACGCAGGGTTGGACCGACCACGATGACCGAGCGGCCGGAGTAGTCGACGCGCTTGCCGAGCAAGTTTTGACGGAAACGACCCTGCTTACCTTTGATCATGTCGGCCAAAGATTTCAGAGGACGCTTGTTGGTACCGGTGATGGCGCGACCGCGACGGCCGTTGTCCATCAGGGCATCGACCGATTCCTGCAGCATGCGTTTTTCGTTGCGCACGATAATGTCCGGCGCGCTCAATTCCAGCAAACGCTTCAGACGATTATTACGATTGATAACGCGGCGATACAGATCGTTCAGATCGGAGGTAGCGAAACGGCCGCCATCCAATGGAACCAGCGGACGCAGATCCGGCGGCAGTACTGGCAATACGGTCAGCACCATCCACTCTGGACGGTTGCCCGACTCGAGGAAGGCTTCCACAAGCTTGATGCGCTTGGTCAAACGCTTCAGTTTGGTTTCCGAATTGGTGGATGCGATTTCTTCTTTCAGACGAACCAATTCCGATTGCAGATCGATCGTGCGCAGCAGGTGATGCACGGCTTCGGCACCCATCAGGGCATCGAAATCTTCGCCGTGTTCCTGGCGTGCAGTCATGAACTGTTCTTCGGTCAGCAGCTGGCCGCGTTCGAGCGTCGTCAAACCTGGTTCGATCACCACGAAGGCTTCGAAATACAGGATGCGTTCGATGTCACGCAGTGTCATGTCCAGCATCAAACCGATACGCGATGGCAGCGATTTGAGGAACCAGATATGTGCGGTCGGCGAAGCCAGTTCGATATGGCCCATGCGTTCGCGGCGGACTTTCGTCAACGTCACTTCGGTTCCGCATTTTTCGCAGACCACGCCACGGTGTTTCATGCGCTTGTATTTGCCGCACAGGCATTCGTAGTCTTTAATCGGGCCGAAAACGGCGGCGCAGAAAAGGCCATCGCGCTCAGGCTTGAAGGTACGATAGTTGATGGTTTCCGGCTTTTTGACTTCACCGAACGACCACGAGCGGATCAGGTCCGGCGAAGCCAGACCAATCTTGATACCGTCAAAATCCAGCGGTTGACGCTGCTGGTTGAACAGGTTTAATAAATCTTTCATTACAAACTCCTTGATTGGAAGGATCGCCTTTCAACGACCCTTCACTCCAGTTCTCAGCGCCGATTATTTTTCGTCTAACTCGATATTGATGGCGAGCGAGCGAATTTCCTTGACCAACACATTGAAAGATTCCGGCATGCCGGCGACCATTTCGTGCTCACCGTCCACGATGTTTTTATACATCTGGTTACGGCCTTGCACGTCATCGGATTTCACCGTCAACATTTCCTGCAAGGTGTAAGCCGCGCCATAGGCTTCCAGTGCCCACACTTCCATTTCACCGAAGCGTTGACCACCGAATTGCGCCTTGCCGCCGAGCGGTTGTTGTGTGACCAACGAGTACGGACCGGTCGAACGCGCATGCATCTTGTCATCCACCAAGTGGTTGAGTTTGAGCATGTGCATGTAACCGACCGTCACCGGACGATCGAATGCTTCACCGGTACGGCCGTCGTGCAGGATGGTTTGGCCCGAGGTCGGCAAATCGGCCAGCGTGAGCATGGCTTTGATTTCTTCTTCGGCGGCACCGTCGAACACCGGCGTTGCCATCGGCACACCGTCGGTCAAATTACCGGCCAGACGCAGCAGTTCTTTATCGGTGAACTTTTCAAGGTCAACGCGAACGCCCATCAGCTTCTTGTCATGGTTGTAAATCTTGTCGAGGAACTCACGCAGCTCGGCCACTTTTTGCTGTGCTTCGAGCATGCGCTGAATCTTCTTGCCGAGACCTTTCGCGGCCCAGCCCAGATGCACTTCGAGTACCTGACCGATGTTCATCCGGCTTGGAACGCCGAGTGGATTCAAAACGATATCGACCGTGGTGCCGTCCGCCATGTATGGCATGTCTTGTACCGGAACAATGGTTGAAACCACACCTTTGTTACCGTGACGACCTGCCATTTTGTCACCTGGCTGGATACGACGTTTAACGGCCAAATACACTTTGACCATTTTCAGAACGCCAGGAGCCAGATCATCGCCTTGGGTGATTTTCGCGCGCTTGTCGGTAAAGCGTTTGTCAAACTCGGCCTTGTGGGCTTCGATTTGTTTTTGCGCTTTTTCGATGTTGTCGGACGCGTCTTCATCTTTCATGCGAATGGCAAACCATTCGTTCTTGGTCAAGCCATCGAGGTATTCACCGGTGATCGCATCGCCCTTCTTCAGGTTCGCGCCGCCGTTGGCAACCTTGCCGATCAACTGTCCGCGCAAACGCGAATAGATGGCCGCTTCCAAAATGCGGAATTGGTCATCGAAGTCTTTCTTGACGCGCTTGATTTCGGTTTCTTCGATTTGGCGTGCACGTTTGTCTTTTTCGATACCGTCGCGGGTAAAGACCTGAACGTCGATAACGGTGCCGTCCATGCCGGGTGGCACACGCAGCGAGCTATCTTTAACGTCCGAAGCTTTTTCGCCGAAGATGGCGCGCAGGAGTTTTTCTTCCGGCGTCAGTTGGCTTTCGCCCTTCGGAGTCACCTTACCGACCATGATGTCGCCGGCGCGAACTTCCGCACCGATGTAGACCACACCGGATTCATCCAGACGACCCAGCGCTTGCTCGGACACATTCGGGATGTCGGCGGAAATTTCTTCCGGCCCCAATTTCGTGTCACGTGCAACGCAGGTCAGTTCTTCGATGTGGATCGTGGTGTAGCGATCTTCTTCAACCACGCGCTCCGACAACAGGATGGAGTCTTCGAAGTTGTAACCGTTCCAGGGCATGAAGGCGATCAACATGTTTTGACCCAGAGCCAATTCACCGATATCGGTGGATGGGCCATCGGCCAGTACGTCGCCGCGTTCAATTTTGTCACCGACACGAACCAGAGGACGCTGGTTGATGCAGGTGTTCTGGTTGGAACGGGTATATTTCACGAGTGTGTAGATATCGACGCCAGCGTCGTTTTCGCGTACTTCTTTTTCGTTCACGCGCACAACGATACGACCGGCATCGATTTGATCGATGACGCCGCCGCGCAGCGCATTCACGGTCACACCGGAGTCACGTGCTACCGCACGTTCAATACCGGTACCGACCAATGGTTTTTGCGAACGTAAAGTTGGCACGGCTTGACGTTGCATGTTCGCACCCATCAGGGCGCGGTTGGCGTCGTCGTGCTCGATGAACGGAACCAGCGCTGCCGCTACCGACACCGATTGCATTGGCGACACGTCCATGTACTGGATTTCGGAAGGTGGCTTGAGCAAGGTTTCACTATCGTAACGGCAAGGCACGAACGGAGCGGTAAAGCTGCCGTCGGCATTGAGTTCCGCATTGGCCTGGGCAATCGCCTTGCCATCTTCTTCAATGGCCGACAGGAATTCCACTTGCTCGGTCACTTTGCCATCGACAACTTTACGGAACGGGGTTTCCAGGAAGCCGTATTTATTCGAACGCGCATAAACCGCGAGCGAATTGATAAGACCAATGTTCGGACCTTCCGGTGTTTCAATCGTACAGACACGGCCGTAATGGGTTGGATGCACGTCGCGCACTTCGAAGCCGGCGCGTTCGCGAGTCAAGCCACCCGGACCAAGTGCCGAGACGCGGCGCTTGTGGGTTACTTCGGACAATGGATTGTTTTGATCCATGAACTGCGAAAGCTGCGAGGAACCGAAGAATTCCTTGATCGCCGCGGCCACTGGCTTGGCGTTGATCAATTCTTGCGGAGTCAGGCCTTCCGACTCTGCCAGGGACAAACGTTCTTTCACTGCGCGTTCAACGCGGACCAGGCCGACGCGGAACACGTTTTCGGCCATTTCACCGACCGAACGAACACGGCGGTTGCCGAGGTTATCGATATCGTCCACCTGACCGCGACCATTGCGGATTTCGCAAAGGGTCTTGATCACTTCAAGGATATCGGAAGTTTCACCGCGCTCTTTCACGAGGTTCTTCGAAGCTTCGTCATTACGGGCGCTGAAGTATTTGTGATCGAACAGAACCGAGGCACCGGTGACTTCACTGCGGCCGACGCGACGGTTGAACTTCATGCGGCCAACGCTCGACAAGTCGTAACGTTCGAAGGTGAAGAACAGGTTGTAGAACAGGTTCAATGCAGCTTCTTTGGTTGGCGGCTCGCCCGGACGCATCATGCGATAGATTTCGACCAAAGCTTCGAGCTGCGTCTTGCTTGGGTCGATGCGCAGGGTGTTCGAGATATACGGACCGCGATCCAGATCGTTCACCCACAAGGTACCGATTTGGGCAATGCCCGCCTTGCGCAACTTGACCAGCGAACCGTCGTTCAGTTCGTCATTGGCGGCAGCCAGCAACTCACCGGTTTTGGTATCGACGACGTCGTGCGACAGAATGCGGCCAATCAGGTATTCATCAGGTACTTCGAGTGTCTTGATGTTGGCTTGTTCGAGCAGTTTGACGTGACGCGCGGTAATACGCTTGCCTGCTTCCACGATCACCTTGCCGCCGACCACGAGGTCGAAGTTCAGGGTTTCGCCGCGCAGGCGCTCAGGTACCAATTCCAGTTCCACGCTGTCTTTGTTGGCGATGTGGAAGGTATTGATGTCAAAGAAGATATTCAGCATTTCTTCGTTGTTGTAACCCAATGCGCGCAGCAGGATCGACACCGGCAATTTGCGGCGACGATCGATACGGGTATAGACGCAATCTTTCGGATCGAATTCGAAATCCAGCCAGGAACCGCGATAAGGAATGATCCGAGCCGAGTACAGCAATTTACCCGAACTATGGGTCTTGCCACGGTCGTGATCGAAGAACACGCCCGGCGAACGGTGCAATTGCGACACGATGACGCGTTCAGTGCCGTTCACGATGAACGTTGCATTGCCCGTCATCAGCGGCAATTCGCCCATGTAAACTTCTTGTTCTTTTACGTATTTGATGGCTTTGGTGGACGATTCACGATCGTAGATCACCAAACGCACGGTCACGCGCAAGGGCGCGCCGTAGCTGAGGCCACGATTACGGCATTCGCGTTCATCGAACGGTGGTTCGCCTAAGCGATAACTCACGTATTCGAGCGCGGCATTGCCGGAATATGACGAGATCGGGAATACCGATTTCAATGCAGCATGCAGACCGCGGTCTTCGCGATTGGCTGTCGGCGAGAATTCCTGCAGGAACTCACGGTAGGAATCCATCTGGATGGCGAGCAAGTAAGGCACTTCCAAAACATCGCGGCGTTTGCCGAAGTTTTTACGGATGCGCTTTTTCTCGGTGAAGGAGTAGTTCATGGGAGCTATCGCCTCATTTTGATATGCAGATTGCTGATCTGCGGGTAAAACAGAAAGTAAATTGTCAGTGGGAAATCGCTAGTATTGCCGGCACTAGCACGCCTTCTCCCGCTACTTCCGACTGACAACTCGTATGCGTACTCTTTGTTACGGTATTTCTCGCGGATCAAATTAACGGCTAAAGGCCGGGAGCTCTCGCTCCCAGCCTTTACTCGCCAATTCAAGCCGGCGAAGCAAGTAATTGCTTACTTGAGTTCGACGGTTGCGCCAGCTGCTTCGAGTTCTTTCTTGAACTTGTCGGCGTCGGCCTTGGACACTGCATCCTTGACGGTTTGCGGTGCGCCTTCGACTAGGTCTTTTGCTTCTTTCAAGCCCAGGCCAGTGATGGCGCGGACAGCTTTAATCACTTCAACTTTCTTCTCGCCGGCTGCTTTCAGGACAACCGTGAATTCGGTTTGTTCTTCAACAACGGCAGCGGCAGCGGCAGGACCGGCAGCAGCCACTGGGGCAGCGGCGGAAACGCCGAATTTTTCTTCGATGGCGCGAACGAGTTCCATCACTTCCATCAAGGTTTTGGTGGCGATCGCTTCAACGATTTGGTCATTGGAAAGGGACATTGTGTTTACCTCTGAATTTAATTACTGGATTGTTTAAGAATGCGTTTGTAGCGAATGCATCAAGCTTCGGCTGGTGCCTCGGCAACGGCTTCTTCGCCACCGCCTTGCTTGTCGGCAATAGCCTTGACCGCACGAGCGAACATAGCCGCTGGTTCGGAAAGGGCGCGTGCCAGCATCGACAACGCTTGATCGCGGGTTGGCAGCGAAGCCAGCACTTCAACGTGCGAGGCCGGGTACATCTTGCCGCCAATGGAAACGATCTTCGCTTGTAGCTTGTCGTTGATCTTTACGTATTCCTTGATAAGACGGCTGGCAGCGCCAGGGTCTTCCATCGAGAACGCATACAACAACGGGCCGGTCAGAGAATCTTTGACATTCTCGAATTCGGTACCGTTGACGGCACGCTCAGCCAACGTGTTCTTGACAACTTTCAAGTACACACCGGTTTCGCGAGCTTTCTTGCGCATCGCCGTCATTTGCGTGACGGTAACGCCTGCGTACTCGGCTGCAACCAAGGATTGAGCTTTCGATGCAACGTCTGCTATTTCAGCGACAACTAAGTGCTTCTGTGACAGATTGAGAGCCATAATTACTCCTTCAATTTAAATCCACTTTCGGCTCCTGCCGATCATGGTCCAAGGCGATATCGATCCATCGATACCGGGGACGGGTGTCCCAGTGGTGGCCTTTCCAGAGAAAATCAAAATGAAAATTCCAGAGGGCATCACCATCTACGCCGGTTTTGCTTTCGCATCATTAAGCTGGCTCGCTTCCATCAACGGCGAATCCTTGCCGTTATCAAGCATCCCTGCCCGACGTTGATGTGCGCTGTTCGCACCTGCGGTCTTTGATGGCTTACCCGGTTTGCACCGGGCAGCGCCTTCAAAATCAGACCATCGGGGCGACACTCCCGATGGCGTTATTCTTGTGTGCTTACTTCAGCGTCAGCGACGACTGGTCAACCGTCACGCCCAGACCCATGGTCGAGCTCAACGAAATCTTTTGCAGATATTGACCTTTCGCGGACGATGGCTTGGCTTTGATCAAATCCAGCAACAGGGCTTGCAGGTTGCCTGCGAGTGCTGCGGCTTCGAAATTTGCCTTGCCAATGGTGCAGTGGATAATGCCGGCTTTGTCGGTGCGGTAACGGACCTGACCAGCTTTGGCATTACGCACTGCGCCGGCTGCATCAGCAGAAACGGTGCCGACTTTCGGGTTAGGCATCAGACCACGTGGGCCCAACACGGTACCGAGCTTGCCGACAACGCGCATTGCGTCGGGGGTAGCGATAACGACGTCATAGTTGATGTCGCCAGCCAACATTTTGTCGGCGAGGTCGTCCATACCGACAACGTCAGCGCCTGCGGCCAAAGCCTCGTCAGCTTTCGCACCGGCCGGGCAGAACACGGCAACGCGAACGCTGTTACCGGTGCCGGCTGGCAACACGGTCGAGCCGCGAACCTGCTGGTCGGATTTCTTGGCGTCAACGCCGAGACGCACAGCTACGTCGATAGCTTCGACAAACTTGGTCTTGCTGTTGGATTGAATAATTTTCAGTGCTTCTTCGATTGGGTACGCTTTGCCTGGAACAACGGCGTTTTGCATAGCCTTGAAACGTTTAGTGATCTTAGCCATGTCTTAAGCCTCCACAATCAGGCCCATGCTGCGAGCGCTGCCACCAATGGTGCGCACTGCTGCATCGAGCGAAGCTGCTGTCAAATCGGGTTCTTTCGCTTTCGCGATGTCTTCGAGTTGTTTACGGGTTACCTTGCCGACTTTTTCGGTGTTCGGACGTTTCGAGCCCGAAGTGATGCCGACGGCTTTCTTCAGCAAGATGGTCGCCGGAGGCGTCTTGGTGATGAAGGTAAAGGTACGGTCGGAATACGCAGTGATGACGCATGGAATCGGCAGACCCGGCTCCAGCTTCGACGTCGCGGCGTTAAACGCCTTGCAGAATTCCATGATGTTCAGGCCGCGCTGACCCAGCGCAGGACCCACTGGAGGTGACGGATTGGCTTGACCAGCCTTCACCTGCAATTTGATATAACCAACTACTTTCTTTGCCATGGTATTTACTCCTGGAGTTCGAACGTCTGCACGTCAAAGACTGCGGGACTCCTCCTTCTGTTACATAAAGTGAGCGACGCCGAAGCAACGCTCACGCCTTTAGGCTTTCTCCACCTGGCCGAATTCGAGCTCGACCGGTGTAGAACGCCCGAAAATCAGAACAGCCACGCGCAAGCGGCTCTTCTCGTAATTCACTTCTTCGACCGTGCCGTTGAAGTCGTTGAAAGGACCATCGGTAACGCGTACCAGTTGACCCGGTTCAAACAGCACTTTCGGCTTCGGCTTGTCTACGCCATCTTGAACGCGGCGCAGAATCATGTCGGCTTCGGAATCCTTGATCGGCAACGGACGTTCGGCGGTACCGCCGATAAAGCCCATCACTTTTGGGGTCTCCTTGATCAAATGCCAGCTGTCGTCGTCAATGCGCGGGATACCGCCTTCTTCATTGGTTTCGATCTGAACCAGCACATAACCCGGGAAAAATTTGCGCTCGGATTTGCGTTTCTGGCCAGCGCGCATTTCCACCACTTCTTCGGTAGGAACCAGCACCAGACCAAATTTCTCTTCCATGCTGTCGCGGGCAATACGGGCTTCCAGATTGCGGGCAACCTGGTTTTCAAAGCCCGAATAGGCGTGAATGACATACCAACGTTTTGCCATGATGCAGTCCTTAGCCCAGTAACAGCGCGATGAGTTTCGAGATAACGAGATCGAACAGCGCAAGAATCAGGCTGATGATCACCACCACTACCATTACCACCCAGGTTACCTTCCAGGCTTCCTGGCGGGTTGGCCAAACCACTTTACGCAGCTCAAACATGGCTTCGGAAAAGAAGTCACGCAAGGAGAGGCCTTTTGATGTCGTCGCAAAAACCACACCGCCCAGCACGACGCCGGCAAATGCAATCAGACCACGCAACACCGAATGCAGTTGTGTGAAATAGGTATAAGCAAAAATCCCGCCTGCGACCAGCGCAATTGCTACCGCGTATTTTGCTATGTCAGCACCGCTTGTGGCGGCGTTAACGTTTTCTACTTTCGTATTCATTCCAACTCTTATCGGTTTTCACCGTTGTTGACTCGCGCATTCGCGCGAGACCGAAATTAGTGGCACGCCAGGAGGGACTCGAACCCCCAACCCGCGGTTTTGGAGACCGCTACTCTGCCAATTGAGCTACTAGCGTGTGGTTTACTCTAAACGGGCGATGGCGGGCCGCTTCCGGTCCGCCATTTCCCTGAATCTTGATCAGCAAAAACCGACCAATTTCCTTACTTGATGATCTTGGCTACCACGCCGGCGCCAACCGTACGGCCGCCTTCACGAATAGCAAAACGCAAACCTTCGTCCATCGCGACGGGAGCAATCAAGCTCACCACCATCTTCACGTTGTCACCCGGCATCACCATTTCCACGCCTTCCGGCAACTGGCAAGCGCCGGTCACGTCGGTCGTACGGAAATAGAACTGTGGACGGTAACCTTTGAAGAACGGCGTATGACGGCCACCTTCGTCTTTCGACAACACATACACTTCGGCTTCAAAGTCCGTGTGCGGGTTGATCGAACCGGGCTTGGCCAACACTTGACCACGTTCCACGTCGTCACGCTTGGTACCGCGCAGCAACAAGCCAGCGTTGTCGCCTGCCTGGCCTTGGTCCAGCAACTTGCGGAACATTTCCACACCGGTCACGGTGGTTTTCTGCGTAGGACGGATACCGACGATTTCGATTTCTTCGCCGACCTTGATCACGCCGCGTTCAATACGGCCAGTCACCACGGTACCGCGACCCGAGATCGAGAACACGTCTTCCACTGGCATCAGGAACGCTTTTTCCACGTCACGGATTGGCTCAGGGATGAAGGTGTCGAGCGCGTCGACCAATTTAATGATCGATGGCACGCCGATTTCCGATTGGTCGCCTTCCAGCGCCAAACGGGCCGAACCGGTGATGATCGGGGTATCGTCGCCTGGGAAGTCGTATTTGCTCAGCAATTCACGAATTTCCATTTCGACCAGTTCCAACAGTTCGACGTCGTCGACCATGTCGGCTTTGTTCATGTAGACCACAATGTGCGGCACGCCCACTTGGCGCGACAACAGGATGTGTTCACGGGTTTGTGGCATCGGGCCGTCAGCGGCCGAGCACACCAGGATCGCGCCGTCCATCTGCGCTGCACCGGTGATCATGTTCTTGACGTAGTCAGCATGGCCTGGGCAGTCAACGTGGGCGTAATGGCGGTTAGCCGATTCGTATTCCACGTGGGCAGTCGAAATCGTGATACCGCGGGCTTTTTCTTCCGGGGCAGCATCAATGGCGTCGTACGCCTTGAACTCACCACCAAAGCGTTCTGCACCAATCTTGGTCAGCGCCGCCGTCAGCGTCGTCTTTCCATGATCCACGTGACCAATCGTGCCGACGTTCACGTGCGGCTTCTTGCGCTCGAACTTTTCTTTGGACATTGCTCTATACCTGATGAATTCAAATGTAATGATCGTGCTTTCGCACAACCGCGGATGGTGCTCACTAGAGGAATCGAACCTCCGACCTCTTCCTTACCAAGGAAGTGCTCTACCGACTGAGCTAAGTGAGCGTAAAACTCGGTTACAAACTTGAAACGAAAACACTTGCGCTATTCAAATGGAGCGGAAAGAGGGAATCGAACCCTCGTAATCAGTTTGGAAAACTGATGTTCTACCATTGAACTATTCCCGCACTTTGATTTGTTGCCAAAACCAAAATCTTCAAGAACATGACGCAAAAAACTTATTTCTGACTGGTGGAGGGAGGTGGATTCGAACCACCGAAGTCGTAAGACAGCAGATTTACAGTCTGCCCCCGTTGGCCGCTTGGGTATCCCTCCGTCAGGAAGCCCGCAATTTTGGCGGGCTTAGCTGTTTTTGTCAACGACAAAATGACGGCAATTTCAGGCCTAAGGATTAAACATTGAAACGGAAGTGCAGCACATCGCCTTCCTGCACCAGATATTCCTTGCCTTCAAGGCGCAAGCGACCGGCATCACGCGCCCCGGACTCGCCTTTGTATTTGATGAAATCGTCGAAAGCGATGGTTTCGGCGCGAATAAATCCCTTTTCGAAATCGGTATGAATGACGGCAGCCGCCTGTGGCGCGGTCGAGCCGGCACGCACCTGCCAGGCCCGCACTTCCTTAACACCGGCGGTAAAATAGGTTTGCAGACCCAACAGCTTGTAGGCGCCACGAATCAGGCGATTCAAGCCGGGCTCATCCAGACCCATTTCGGCCAGGAATTCGGCACGATCGGCGTCTTCGAGCTGGGACATTTCTTCCTCGATCGCGGCCGACACTGGGACCACCTCTGCCCCCTCGGACAATGCACGCTCACGAACCTTGTCAAGAAACGGATTGTTTTCAAAGCCATTTTCAAGGACGTTCGCTACATATAGAACTGGTTTCAGCGTCAATAGGAACAAATCGCGGATTAACGCTTTTTCTTCGGCATCCAGGCCGGCAACCCGTGCAGGCTTGCCCTGGTCAAGCGCTTCACGCACCTTGGCCAAGACCGGTTTGCGGGCTTGAGCATCTTTATCACCGGACTTAGCCAGCTTTTCGGCGCGGTTAAGTGCCTTTTCGACGGAGTCCAGATCAGCCAGCGCCAATTCGGTATCGATGGTATCGATATCCGACAAAGGATCGATTTTACCGTTCACGTGAATGATGTCGGTGTTTTCGAAACAGCGAACCACGTGACAGATGGCATCGGTTTCTCGGATATGGGCCAGAAACTTGTTGCCCAAGCCCTCGCCACTGGCTGCACCCGCCACCAAGCCGGCGATATCGACAAATTCGACCGAGGTCGGAATGGTTTTCTGCGGTTTGACGATTTCGGCCAACTGGGCCAGCCGAGGATCCGGCACCGGAACCACGCCGACATTGGGGTCAATGGTGCAGAACGGAAAATTGGCCGCCGCAATGCCTGCCTTGGTCAGCGCATTGAATAAAGTCGATTTGCCTACGTTGGGAAGCCCAACGATGCCGCATTTGATACCCATGTTCGTGTTCCTGTTAAGCAGTGAATGGTCAGTGGTGATGGGGCGAAATATACGCCCGCCGCTCACCGCTCACCGCTCACGACTTCGCTGTGTGCAACTTTGTCATTGCGTCATGAAAATTCCCCTCGACACACAGGGGCATCACGGCAATCGCGTCATCAATCGATCGCAAAATGGAAACTTCATCATCCTTCCCGGGCCGACCCAGTACCCAGGGAGTTACCTTGTCTTTGTGGCCGGGATGGCCAATACCAACCCTCAACCGGTGAAACTTGCCATGTCCCAGCATGGCGATGGTGTCGCGCAGGCCGTTTTGGCCGCCGTGCCCGCCATCAAACTTCAAACGTGCGGTGCCGGGGGGCATATCGAGTTCATCGTGCGCCAACAGACATTCTTCCGGCTCGATTTTCCAGTAGCGCAACGCGGCTGAAACCGAACGGCCGCTGGCGTTCATGAAAGTGGAAGGCTTCAACAAATAAACCGTCTGGCCGGCCAGCTGAATCTTGGCGGTTTCACCATGCAGCTTTGATTCGAGGCCGAAACGCGCACCGGCTTTTTCCGCCAACGCGTCAATAAACCAAAACCCGGCGTTGTGCCGGGTTTTGGCGTGTTCGGCACCGGGATTTCCCAGGCCGACAATAAGACGTAATCCAGTCGCCATAAAAACCAGCGGTGCGCGCCGAAGCGTGCACCCGGGAAATTATTTCTTCTTGGCAGCAGGCTTGGCAGCTGCGGCAGCAGGAGCTGCGCCAGCTTTAGCCGACTTCGTCGAAGGCACTTCGGCTGCAGGAGCAACCACGTCTTCGGCTTCGTCTTTGGCATGCTTGGCGATAACGACGGCCAAATCGTGTTTCTTGCCAAGTTTCAATGCAGGCAAGGTAACGCCGTTCGGAAGCTTGAGATCCGACATGTGAATGATGTCGCCAACGTTCAGCTCGGACAAATCGATTTCGATGAATTCCGGCAAATCGCGCGGCAGGCACAGCACTTCGATTTCATTCAATTCATGCAATACGAGGATACCGGCAGTTTTACCAGCCGAGGATTTTTCCTGATTCATGAAGTGCAATGGAACATTGAAGCGGATGGCGGTGTTTTCATCGACGCGCTGGAAATCCAGATGCAGGATGAGTTGTTTGAACGGGTGACGTTGCATATCGCGCAACAGTACTTTTTCCATTTTTCCGTCGATGTTCAGCTCGAGAATCGAGGAATAGAACCACTCGTTCTGGGTAGCCAGCCACAGGGGGTTGTGGTCGAACTGGATGGAAGCAGGAGGCGTGGCGCCACCGTAAACGATTGCCGGAGTGAAACCGCTGTGACGTAAGCGGCGGCTCGCACCTTTCCCTTCGTCTTTGCGGGCACTGGCATTAATTGCATGAGTTGCCATGATGTATCTACCTTTTCTGAATGAACCGTCTCGCGACGGCGATAACACTCACTCGCGACCAAGTGAGTGGTTTCCAACGGCCTTCCGGCCATCGGGAAATTCCTAATCCACGTAAAGCGTACTGACCGACTCGCCCAACGCAATGCGTCGAATGGTTTCGGCCAGCAATTCCGCCACGCCCAATTGACGAATGCGACCGCAGGCGCGGGCGGCATCGGACAACGGAATCGTATCGGTGACCACCAATTCGTCCAAAGCCGAACCGGTGATGTTATTGATTGCAGCGCCTGACAACACGGCATGCGTACAGTAGGCGACGACACGTTTGGCGCCCTGCTGTTTCAATGCCGCTGCCGCTGCACACAGGGTGCCGGCGGTATCGACGATGTCATCGACCAATACGCAGGTTTTACCCTCGACATCACCGATGATGTTCATCACCGTTGACACGTTTGCGCGCGGACGACGCTTGTCGATAATGGCCAGCTCGGCATCGTCGAGACGTTTGGCAATCGCGCGTGCACGTACCACGCCACCTACATCGGGCGACACCACGATCACGTTGTCGGTACCCTGATTGCGCCAGATATCGGCCAGCAAGATCGGGGATGCGTAAACGTTATCAACCGGTATATCAAAAAAGCCCTGGATCTGGTCTGCATGCACGTCAACGGTCAAAACCCGATCGGTACCCACGGCGGAAAACATTTTTGCCGCCACTTTTGCCGTAATCGGCACCCGTGCCGAACGCGGGCGACGATCCTGACGGGCATAGCCGAAATACGGGACTACCGCAGTAACACTGCCGGCCGAGGCGCGCTTGAGCGCATCCACCATGACCAGCAATTCCATGAAATTCTCTGCCGTCGGTGCACAGGTCGACTGGATAACGAACACTTCCTGACGCCGGACGTTTTCTTCGATCTCAACCTGGACTTCACCATCCGAGAACTTGCCGACCAATGCCTTGCCCATCGGGACAGACAATTCGCGACAAACGGACTTGGCGAGCGGAAGATTTGAATTACCTGAGAAAACGAGCAGGTTTTGCATGCTCATGGCGGTCTTCCGATGTGGTGAATGCATTGAAATGGCAGGGGCGGAAGGAATCGAACCTACGAATGCCGGGATCAAAACCCGGTGCCTTAACCGCTTGGCGACGCCCCTACAAGTTTCGTTCTTTAGTCCAGTGCTCCAGCTGCGCAAGCAACATCGAGCGATTCACGCCGTTTGCGACCCAGGCTTTGATGCCTGAAGGCAGACGTTCATGGGCAGCTTGGGCATCAGCAAGGCTTTCAAACCTCACGAAACAGCCGCCACCAGTACCGGTCAGACTTGCCGGGCCGAACTGTGACAAAAGCTTGAGCAGTTGATCAACCGCGACTTCTTTTGCCCGCAGAACCGGCTCGAAGGCATTTCCGAGCACTTTTCCTGTAACGAAGTCGGCTATTGTCGCCGGAGCCGCATTTCGAGTCAATTCCAAAGATTGAAAAAGTTCGCGGGTCGGTACGCTGATGCCCGAATCGACCAATAAATACGCGGCTTTCGGCAGTTCGATCGGCGATATTTTTTCGCCGACGCCTTCGGCCCACGCGCTATGGCCATGCACAAAAACCGGCACATCTGCGCCAAGTAACAGCCCAAGGCCCGCCAATTCCTGATGGCTGAGACCAGCCCGCCAAAGCTCATTCAGAACAAGCAGCACGGTGGCCGCATCCGATGAACCACCGCCGAAACCACCACCCAGCGGAATCTGCTTGATGACGGCAAGCTCCGCACCTTGCGTGATGTTCGCGTGCGCTTGCAGGAGCCTGGCTGCCCGAACAATCAAATCATCGGCTTCATCAACCCCGTAAGAATCAGCACCGGCACGGATTATCTGCCCATCATCGCGCAGCCTGATTTGCACGCTGTCCCCCCAGTCGAGCAACTGGAATACGGTTTGCAAAAAGTGGTAACCATCTTCACGTCGGCCGGTGATTTGAAGAAACAGGTTTATCTTGGCCGGTGCCGGCCACTGGCTCCAGCCATGAATTTCAGGGTAATCCGTCACGGTATTTCCCACGCATCGATCTGCAGGCGGACACTCGCGTTTTTGCCCTTGTCGCTGGTGTTCGCAAACACTTTTGTCGGCATTGGCAAAACCGCCGAATCCCATCCGCGATAATCCACCAGCCAGCCATTTTCGCGGAATTGGGCGGGCAGTCCGTTCGGTGCAAACTCTATGCGCGTCGCACTGTCGGTACGTATGCCGCGCAGCCAGAGCTGCATGTCGTGGAATGGTATGCGCCAGCCGGTCGCCTGCTGCAACACTGCTTCCGCGCTTTCGCCTTCGAGCATTACCAGGCCGAAACCTTCCAGGCGAACGCCTTTACCGATACTTCTCAAGCGGTACTTCTGATTGGTGATCGGCAATGAAATTTCGATATCGAATTGTTCCGCACGTTGCTGCCATCGCAGCTTGACCGTGCCGGCCTGTTGTCCGTCGCTGACCGCAATGCGCCCGCGGAAACTCCACTCGACCTGCCTTTTCAACTCCGCTTCGCGCTCGATCTGTCGTTGCACATTGCCAATATCAATTGCCGGCTTCACCTGTGGTTGGCAAGCCGCCAGAAAAAGACAGACCAGGACAGGAAAGAAATTTTTCATGGCGAATATTTTTTCCTGATCGCAGGCCAATAGGAATATTGCGGATCGATAGCCTGCCCTTGCGACCATATTTTTTGCGCCTCGTCCTTTCTGCCAGTCAGCCAGTAGAGCTCGCCAAGATGTGCGGCAATTTCAGCCTCGCGGGATCTTTTCCAGGCCTTTTCAAGCCAGTACCGGGATTCATCGTATTTTTTTTGCATCAGCTTGATCCAGCCCAGGCTGTCCATGGTCGATGCGGAATCGGGCCGCAGCTTTAGCGCCTTCTCGATATAAGGCAAAGCATAGACATACTGTTTTCGATGCTGCGCGAGCGTGAATCCGTAGGCATTGAGTGCCTCCGCATTCTGGTCGTTTTCATCGATGATTTTTTTCAGGTCGGCCAGGGCCGGATCAATTCGATACTGGCTAGCATGCTGCATCGCACGCCCATACAGCAACAAAGGATCGCCTTCAAAAATGGCCAAACCTCGCTGCAAGGTTTTCATTGCCTGAGTGTCATTGCCTTGGCCTGCCCACATGTCTGCTTCCACCAGGTAGCTATCGCGCACAAATTCGCCATCGGCTTGCTCGTTTTTCTGGAAGGCGTGCAACTGCGCCATCGCTTCATTCCATTTGCCCTGTTTTTGCAAGGCGACCGGCAAACGCAGCTGGGCGCGATCACGCTCCGGGCTCACATTCACGCCTCGATACCATCGTTCGGCATCATTCCAGCGTCCCAAAGAATCGCTGAGCTGACCAAGCAATAGCTGCAATTTCTGGCTTGGCTGTTTTTGCTGTTGAAGCAGTGAATTCAGGAAGGCTTCGGTGGCATCGTTTTGTCTGGCTTCGAGGATAAAGCGACCTCGCAGCAACCAGGTATTTTCATCCTGCTGACCGGCAGCCAGATATCTTTCGGCTTCGAGCCAGGCATGCAACTGCGTCAGCTCGGTGATGATGCTCTGCCTGACCCAGCCATTTTGCGGCTGCAGGGCACTGGCCCTCAGAACCATGGCCAGCGCGGCTTCCTCATCGCCCTTGACGCGCAGATCGGATGCCCCGATCACTTGCGCCCGAGCGTCCGTCGGAAATTTCCGGGCGATTTTCGCACTCAATTCTTCTGCTGCAACCGGCTCGTTCAGGGTCTCCGCCAGAAACAGCAATTGGACGCCGACTTGTACGTTTTCAGGCACGCTCGCGACGGTGACAATGTCGCGTAACACGGCACGCGACATCACGGCGCCATCTGTCTTTTCGGTAGTCAATACGGCAAACAGCGAGTCCTTGTATTCGGGCGAGTCGTAGCTCAGCAATTTCCTGGAAAAAATATAGGCCGATTCCGCTTCACCGAGCTGCATGGCCAAGCGCAAATTCATGGCCCACATCTGCGCCGAATCGGGCGCCAGCACATGCCAGCGGGCCAGCGCCCTGCGGGCGAGATCGGGCATTTTCACGCTCATCGCCAGCGTTGCAGCACGATCGGACAAACTGACGTCGTCGCTTAATTGCGCAGCTTTGCCATACTCGATGGCGGCAGTCTTCATATCCTGGTTTTGCAGGGCGTATTCCGCGGCCATGACGGCTGCAACTGCCCGGCTTTTTTCATCCATCAGGGGCTCGGCCGACAAACCGCCCGGCAATAAAAAAAGCCCGAGCACAAACACTCGAAAAATCATTGGAACACCAATACGTTAGAATAGGCGGCACCTGCCAATAGCATAACCCAGCACCGCCCATTCATGCCCTTCATTGCCCTCGGACTGAACCACCAAACCGCACCCATCGCCCTGCGCGAATCGGTGGCGGTAGAGGCTGGGCAGCTGCCGGAAGCCCTGAAAGCACTTCAGGCGCTCGATGGTGTTCATGAAGCCGCCCTGCTTTCGACCTGCAATCGAACCGAAATTTATGCCCAAATCGATGCAGGCGCCGAAACCGCTCTGTTGCAGTGGTTATCGCAGCAACATGGATTGTCGGTGGACACACTGCAGACCTATGTTTATGAACATGTCGATGCACATGCGGTGAGGCATCTGTTTCGTGTAGCTGCCGGACTGGATTCGCTGATTCTGGGTGAGCCGCAAATTCTCGGACAGGTAAAAACCGCCTGGCAGGCCGCGCGAGAGGCTCACAGTGTCCACGGCACACTGGACCGCCTGTTCCAGCAGACCTTTTCGGTTGCCAAGCGCGTGCGGACCGATACCCGAATTGGCGCTCATCCGGTATCGGTCGCCTTTGCCGCCGTCCGCATGGCGCAGCGATTGTTCAGCGAACTCAATCGCGCCACGGTCATGCTGGTCGGCGCCGGCGACACTATCGAACTGGCTGCAAGACACCTGAGCGATGCCAAAGTAAAGCGCCTGCTGATCGCCAACCGTACACTCGAACATGCGCAGACACTCGCATCCCAACATGGCGGCGTTGCCCTTCCCTTGCATGATATCGACCGGCATTTGTTCGAAGCCGACATCGTGATCAGTGCTACCGCAAGTCGCGAGCCGGTGTTGAACAAGTCGATGATGCAGTCGGCATTGAAGGCGCGAAAAAACAAGCCGATGTTTTTGCTCGATCTGGCGGTGCCGCGTGACATTGCGGCCGATGTGGCGGAGCTCTCCGATGTCTATCTCTACACGGTCGATGATCTGGAACAGGTGATCGAAGACAATCGTGCATCGCGACGCGAAGCGGCCAACGAAGCCGAGGTCATCATCGATCTGCAGGTCCAGCATTTTCTCGCGTGGTCACAGGCGCAGGGAAACCAGAACGCATTGAAACACCTGCGTTCCAGCGGCGAACAGGCACGCGACGCCTTGCTCGAACAGGCACGCGAGCAATTGCTGAACGGGCAGGATCCGAAAACGGTGCTGGAGCTATTGGCGCACAAACTCACCAACAAGTTGTTGCACGCTCCGACGGCAGCCTTGCGACAAGCGGCACTGCGTGGCGATGCCGATTTATTGCGTGCCGCCGAAAAGCTTTATTCCAGCGACCATCAAGACAACGAAAAGTGATTCCCTCTTCATGACACCCAGCCTGCTTCGCAAATTGGAAATCCTGGCCGAGCGCCACGAAGAGGTCGGACATTTGCTGTCCGATCCGTCGGTGATGAACGACAACCAGAAATTTCGCACTCTCTCGAAAGAATATTCCCAGCTTGAACCGGTCGCGAACAATCTCGCGCTTTATCGCCAGGCGCAGAAAGACCTGGCTTCGGCCGAACAGATGCGCAGCGACCCGGAAATGCGGGAGTTGGCCGAAGAGGAAATTCCTGCCGCGCAAGCACGCATCGCCGAACTTGACGAGCAATTGTCCTTGCTGCTAATTCCGAAAGATCCGCGCGACGATGCCAACCTGTTTCTGGAAGTCCGCGCCGGTACCGGTGGCGACGAGGCCGCGATTTTTGCCGGCGATTTATTCCGCATGTATTCGCGTTACGCGGAAAAGAAACGCTGGCTGGTGGAAATTGTTTCCGCCAGCGAAGGCGAGCATGGCGGCTACAAGGAAATCATTGCGCGCATCGAAGGCAAAGGCGCGTATTCGAAATTCAAATTCGAATCCGGCACGCATCGCGTACAACGCGTTCCCGATACCGAAACTCAAGGCCGCATCCACACCTCTGCGGCTACCGTTGCCATTCTTCCGGAACTGGATGAAATCGATGAAGTTGAAATCCGTCCGAATGATTTGAAAGTCGATACTTTCCGTGCCTCCGGCGCCGGTGGTCAGCACGTGAATAAAACCGACTCGGCGATTCGCATCACGCATCTGCCGACCGGCCTGATTGTCGAATGCCAGGACCAGCGCAGCCAGCATAAAAATCGTGCGCAGGCGATGTCCTTGTTGAAATCGAAATTGTACGAAGCCGAAGTCAGCAAGCAGCAGGCGACGCAGGCGCAGGAGCGCCGCTTGCAGGTAGGTAGCGGCGATCGCAGCCAGCGCATCCGAACCTACAATTATCCGCAGGGCCGTATCACCGATCACCGCGTCGAAGGTTTGACCTTGTATGCCCTGCCGCAAATCATGACGGGCGACATGGACGAACTCGTCAACATTCTCACCCGCGAAAGCCAGGTGGATGAACTGAAAATCCTGACGGAGGCCGCATGAGTTCCAGTACCGAATTTACCGCCTTGAATCTCTGCGTGCTGACGGTGTCGGATAGCCGCAGCCTTGCAAACGACAGCTCCGGTGATTTTCTTTGCGAAGCATTGAAAGCGCAGGGTCATCATCTATTCGATCGCGCTTTATTGCCCGACAACAAATACCTGCTGCGGGCTAAAGTGTCGAGCTGGATTGCCGAAGAAAAAATCGACGGTGTATTGATCAATGGCGGCACCGGTTTTACCGGGCGTGATTCCACGCCCGAAGCGATCAAGCCCCTGCTCGACAAGGAAATGCCGGGCTTCGGTGAAATGTTCCGGGTACTGAGTTTCGATGAAATCGGTACGTCGACTTTGCAGTCGCGGGCGTTTGCAGGATTGGCGAATAACACCTTCGTGTTTTGTCTGCCCGGCTCGACCTCCGCCTGCAAGACGGCCTGGGAGAAACTGATTTGCGCACAACTGGATTCACGCACCAAACCCTGTAATCTGGCAAACCTGAGACCGCGATTGCGCGAATGATTCGCGTAGGAGCGTCCTTTAGGCGCGACAGATCTGGCGGGATTTATCGCGCCTAAAGGCGCTCCTACGAACACACTAAAGGAAACGCGATGAAAACCAAAGATTACGAAAAAGCGCTGGAACCCTTGCAGGTCGAATTGAACCAGGTGGCCCGCTGGCTGCAGCACACCGGCAAGCGCGTACTGGTGATTGTCGAAGGTCGCGATACCGCAGGCAAAGGCGGCGTGATCAATGCAATCACTTCCTGCCTGCCTCCGCGCCAATGCCGCGGCGTTGCGCTGTCAAAACCGAGCGATGTTGAAAAAACCCAATGGTATTTCCAGCGTTATGTCGAGCATCTTCCTTCCGCCGGAGAGTTGGTGTTGTTTGATCGCTCCTGGTACAACCGCGCCGGTGTCGAAAAAGTGATGGGTTTTTGCACTGAACAACAAGTCGCACAATTCCTGAAGCAGGTGCCGATTTTCGAGAAAATGCTGGTGGATGAAGGCATTCTGCTGTTCAAGTATTGGCTGTCGGTGGATCAGCAAGAGCAGGAAGAACGATTTGCCGAACGCGTGAAAGATCCGACCAAACGCTGGAAGCTGTCGCCGATCGATATCCAGGCACGGGAAAAATACGTCGAGTACGGCAAGGCCCGCGATGAAATGTTTGCCGCGACCCACAACAAATATGCTCCCTGGACCGTCGTGGATTTCAACAGCCAGAAGCGAGGCCGACTGACCATGATCCAGGATTTGCTGAAGCGCATTCCCGACCACCAATTGCCGGATGTGAAAATGGAATTCCCGCCATTGAAAGGCAAGCCCAGCAAAGAAAAATTCACCGGCGCGGTAAAACCGATCAAATCCGCGAGCTGATACCCGACCATGCAAGCAGGCAATCAGCGACTGGAACAATCCCTGCAGGCGGCCATGTCCTGCATTCAAAAAAACGATATGGCGCGTGCGGAATTCTTTCTGGCATCTGTTCGTGACGAACCCGATGCCCGCGTCGCTTATTTCAACGGATTGATAGCCCAGTCTCGCCATCGAAAAGACGATGCCGTGCGTTATTTCGGCCGTGCCGCCGAACTCGACAATTTCAATCAGGAATTGACCTCGGACTGTATTTTCAAGCTGATCGGTTTCGGTGCACTGGATCTGGCGGAAAAACTCAACCGGCGATCGGCGGAAAAAACACCGGGCTATTTCGGCCATCATTTTTGCTCCGGCATGATTCATTTGCATCGCAATGCACTTGAGCTGGCGCTTGCGGAATTCCGCACGACGGCAATACTGAATCCGGGGCTGCCGCAAATCCATATTCTCGCCGGCCAGACCTTGCGACTGCTTGGCCGCCTCGGCGAGTCGGAGGATGCCTTCCTGCGGGCACTCGCGCTCGCACCGAACGACGCCGGTCTGCATGAAAACCTCGCTGCACTATTCATGGATTGCAAGGAACACCAGGCTGCATACGAGCATGCGAAAAAAGCGGTTTCCCTGAATTCACAGTCGCCGATGGCTTGGGCACTTCTGAGCTCGACTGCCCGCGAACTGAAACTGTCTGATGAAGCGATGTCGGCGGCCGAACATGCCTGCCGCCTGTCGCCGGAAGATCCTGAGTGCCGACGCAGTCGCGGAACCATGCTGAAGGAACTCGGCAATTTGCGCGCTGCCGCGCTTGATTTCGATTTCGCGACCAGCAGGCGTTTTGCCGTAAGCCCGGATGGTTTCAGCAATATGAAAGAGCATCGCTTTCTGAGCCGTGCAAAACTCGAGCACGATATCGAACAGCTGGACTATCTTCATGCCCATCGCAAGGATGAACGGTTTTTAGATCTCGGCAATGTATATCGTTCTGTTTTGAAGGATCTGCCGGAAACGTTACGCACCGACATATTGCCGGTTCCACACGATGTTCCTGCTCCGTTCAATCAAGCCTATAACCGCTTGGTCAATCTGCAACCAACGGGTTTTTCCGGCACAGCTTTGTCGGCCTCACTGGACACCGAGGCAGTGGAAAACGATTACTTCAATCGCGAGCCCGGCATTACCTGGATTGATAATTTACTTTCCGATGAAGCACTCGCCGCACTGCGCCGCTACTGCCTGGAATCCACGCTATGGTTCGATTTCAACCATAGCAACGGCTATCTGGGCGCCGTGTTCGAAAGCGGCTTTACCGATCCACTGCTGCTGCAAATCTGCGACGAATTGAAACTCCGGTTTCCCCGGATATTCGGTCGCTATCCGCTGATGCAGATGTGGGCCTTCAAATACGACAGCCAATTGCAGGGCATTCAACTGCATGGCGATGTGGCCGCAGTGAACCTGAACTTCTGGATTACGCCGGACGAGGCCAATCTGGACCCAGCATCCGGCGGCCTGCGAATCTGGAACAAGGCGGCACCGGCAGATTGGCGATTCAAGGACTTCAATAGCGGCGATGACAATGCGCAATCCCGCATTCACGAATTCCTGTCCGCGAATGAAGCCAGTGAGATCGTGGTGCCCTATCGCCAAAACCGCGCTGTGGTTTTCAATTCGGATTTATTCCACGCCACCGACGAATTTCATTTCAGGGACGGATACGAAAACCGGCGGATCAATATCACGATGCTGTTCGGCTTGCGTAACGAGGCAAGTACAACGGGACAATAAATTACAGAATACGGAAGCCCGTTTCTTCCGGCATCGTTGTCATCTCGATAACTTCAATATTGCCCACCTTGGCAAGTACCGGGCCTTGCCAAAGCCATTGCTCCAGCCTGGCAACCGCCTCGGCAGCTCCCTGCGCCTGCACCTCGACGCGCCCATCCGCCAGATTGACCGCATAACCGCTCAAACCGAGCAATAAAGCCTGTTCCCGGGTGCCGGCACGAAACCAGACTCCCTGCACTTTTCCGGAAACCGTGAACTGCCGGCGGATCATTTTGCCGCGCTGTTTTTTCCGGAATTCACGAGTACTTTTTCCAGATCCGCCATCGTCACCGGACCGAGAAACTTGCTCGCCACCTTGCCATCGGGTGCAATCACATAGGTGAGCGGCAGGCCGACCGGCGTATCGAAATCGGCTGGCGGACTGTAAACGTCCAGTATCGCCATCGGGTAATTGATCGGAATGACCTTGAGGAAGGCATCCATGTCCGCGCGTTCGATTTCTTCATAGGCAAGGCCGATGAAATCGACATCGTCACGCGCCTGATCGAGTTTGTTGAAATCCGGAATTTCCTTCTTGCAGGGCTCGCACCAGGTTGCCCAGAAATTGACAACCACCCATTTGCCGCGATGGTCGGCGAGCTTGTAGGGTTTGCCGTCGTAGGTAGTGACTTCCAGTGTCGGCACTTCCGGTTTTTTCGCCGGTGCGGCGGGCTCCGCAGGTGCGGCTGCCGCCGTCATTTCAGGCGCAGGCGGTGCTTCAATCGCCGTGTCTTTTTTGTTGCAGGCGCCAAGACATATCAGGGCGGCGAATAAAAATCCGGTTTTATTTTTCACGCTGGGTTTCCTTCATTGCTTTTATGAAACTGCCGACACTTCGGCCAAGGGGTTCTTCAAGGGGTTCGCGCAGATGCGACAGGGCATCGATCGCCGCCTTTCCGTAAATATCATCATGACCCGGCAAATTTACCTGCCTGCTCGGTATGCGCAAATTCAATCGTTCATAAAGTTCGTTCAATGAAACGGCATTCAGATCACGGGTCAGTACCCATCCGCCGTTCTCGCTGCGCATCACGATATGCAAATTCGACAGACCGGAAAGCAATTGCTGCAGCAGATCATCGGTCATCATCGGCTCGATTTCCTGCATCTGCTGCATGTGGAGTCCGTGGCCGGTGCCACGACAGGCATCCAAACGTCCGAGCAAGCGCAGATAGGCATAGAACTCCTGTCCGGGCGGCAAGCGGTGAATGCGCGGCTGGTAACGGAATGCCGACAAACTGGCCGCCACCGAAGCGCCGAATAGAATCACGACCCAGCTCGAATACAGCCAGACCATGAAAATCGGGATCAGTGCCAGTGCGCCGTACAACTGCTCGAAAGAGGTATTGCGGATATAGCTGGTGAAACCGAATTTCAAGCCTTCAAACAGCAAGGCGGCAAGCAATCCTGCCGCCACTGCAAAACGAATGGGCACATGGCGATGCGGTATCAGCCAGTAAGCCAGAGTCATGGCAGAAAATTCGATCAGGAACGGCGACCAGCGCAATAAAACATTGCTGACGCCCTGGGTCTGCAAACCGGATAACTCGGCATAGGCAAACAGGCTCGACGAAGCGGAAATCGCGGCGACCGTCAAAATCGAACCGAGTGTCAGCAAGGCCCAGTAAAGAAGAAAACGGGTGAACTTGGGGCGGATTGTCGGCACTCGCCAGATGCGATTGAAAGTCCGCTCGATACTCCACATCGTCAACAACACCGATATCAGCAATGCGGTGATTCCCACCACGGTAAGCGATCTGGCGGATGCGGAAAAACCCATCACGTATTGCTCGATCTGTCGCGCGGAACTCGGAACGAAATTATTGAATACGAAATTGATCAGGGTATTGGTCCACTCGTCAAACACCGGGAATGCCGACATCACGGCCAGAAAAACGGCACTGAACGGCACCAGCGCAAACATGGTGGTGTAGGCCAGCGCACCGGCCGACGCAAACAACTGGTCATCAATAAAGCGCTTGGTAATGAAACGGGAAAAACTCTGCAACCGATACCAGTCGGTACGGCTTAGCCAGCGCTTCACGGTGTCAATGAATATCATGGTGCTAGGGTAGCAGACTGCCGCCAAAGCGGCCCATAGGTTAGGCTACACGGATTGTTCAGGAGCATGTATGCAAGAGATTCTGGTTTTGTACTATTCACGCGGCGGTTCGGTCACCGCGCTGGCGCGGCAAATTGCGCGAGGCGTTGAAGAAGCAGGTCTGCAGGCACGTTTGCGCACGGTGCCCGCCGTGGCGCCCGTTACGCAAATTGCAGCCGCTGCCGTGCCCGAAGAAGGTGCGCCCTATGTCGAGAAAAAAGATCTGCAGGAATGTGTTGGCCTGATCCTCGGCAGCCCCACGCGCTTCGGCAATATGGCGGCACCAGTAAAATATTTCATCGACACCCTTGGCGCCGAATGGGCCAGCGGCACCTTGGTCGGCAAACCTGCGGCGGTATTCACATCGACTGCGACCATGCATGGCGGCCAGGAATCGACCTTGCTATCGATGATGACGCCGCTATTGCATCACGGCATGCTGATCGTCGGCATTCCGTTTACCGAAGCCGCTTTGTCGACGACAAAAACCGGCGGCACGCCCTACGGTGCAAGCCATGTGGCAGGTGGCGAAGACGATGCAAAACTCAGCGCGGACGAAATGCAACTTGCCCGTGCACTCGGCAAACGCGTTGCGGAAACGGCAAGGAAACTTTCAGCATGAGCCTGTCAAAACGCTGGACAGTGCTCGGTATCATTGCACTGCTTGCTTACCAGATTTTCTGGCATTCCTTGATGGCACCTCCGGAATCGGTGGCGGCATGGCTGGTAACTTTTCTCTTTGCATTACCACTCATTCCGGTTTGCATTCTGCTGATGATGAAACACCGAACTTTTGCATTCTGGGGTGGAACACTGGCGCTGTTTTACTTTTGCCATGGCGTGATGGAAGCATGGACATTACCGGAAATATGGCCGCTCGGCATTGGCGAAGCGCTGATTTCGGTATGGGTTATCATGGCGGCCAGCTGGGACGGCATGAGGGCGCGTTTCAGCAAAAAGCCGGCAGAAAAAACGGCCTGAATCAATCAACTGAATATTTCCGGGATTTGCAATGGATGAACTTCTGATTGTCACCACCGGTGGCACGATCGACAAAATTTATTTCGATGACAAATCCGATTACCAGGTCGGTGATCCGCAAATCGGCGGCATCCTGCGTGAGCTGGGCGTTGCGTTCCGCTTTACCGTGATTCCGATCATCCGGAAAGATTCGCTGCATATCAATCAGGAAGACCGGGAGTTATTGCGCGCAACGATTGCGGCGCAATCGGCAAAAAACGTACTGGTGACGCATGGCACCGATTCGATGGTGGAAACCGCCAAGGTACTGTCATCCATTGCCGATAAAACCATCGTGCTGACTGGTGCATTGAATCCCGCCCGCTTTCGTGGATCGGATGCCGAATTCAATATCGGCACTGCAGTAGGCGCTGTGCAATCATTGCCGCCCGGCGTTTACATCGCGATGAACGGCCGCATCTGGGATCCGGCGAAAGTGAAAAAGAATGTGGCCGCAAACCGGTTTGAAGAAATCTGATACGGAAAATTCATAAATAAAAAAACGGCGTTCATCGCGCCGTTTTTTTTATTGCCTCAAGGCATGAGCCGAGAATCAGAACCCGGTGGCAGTCACTGTAGCCGTGACCACAATTTCATAAAACTGACCGTTGGCTAGTGTTGGCAAGGCGTAGTTACCTGCTTGCAATTGTGCAATTGTGGGTGTTGTCGGCGCTGTGCACTGGCCAGGCGTTGCAGAACAAGCTACGGCAGTAACGTTCAGGCCAGTTACGGCAGCGTCGCTCAGCAAGGCACCCGTTACAGCATCCGGGCCATTATTGGTGACGCGTATGGTGTAGAGCGTGGTATCACCCGAGATACGCGCGGCCACACCATCGCTCTTGGTGATTGCCAAATCCGATATGCGACGGACATTGGTATACGTACATACTGTCGCCGTCGCACTATTGGTAATGGTGACATTACGGGCAACCGCACCGCTCGCCAGCGGTGAACCGCCTGTGCATTGCAGCGTAGTGTTGTAATTGGCTGCAACTGCACCACCGCCGAAAGTTTCGGCAGGAAGCGTGACCACATCGCCGGCGAATACATTAACCGTGGTTCCATTGAGGCCTGTTGCAGGTGCCGTGGCACTGAAGGTCGAATTATTTGTGCCACCGGTCGTGGTGACTGTCGCCGTGTGGCCAGCCACGGCACTTGTCCATGCCTTCACTACCTGCAAGGTCTGGGTTGCGCGTGTATTGGTATAAGTACAGGTAATAGCCGCACCCTGATTTGCAGCGACGATGGCAAGTGTATTGGTGCCGACTTGCCCGTTGGTGCCCGTCAAAGTGCCTGCACTGCAGGCAACCACTGTGCCGTAGTTGGATAGCGTTCCCGTTGTCATGGTTTCTGCCGGCAATGCGGCAGTTTCACCCACAGTCACATTCACGAATGCGCCGTTGGTATTTGTTGAAGCCGTCGATGTAAACAAAGCTGTATTGTTCGCAAGGCCCGTGGTCGCGCCGATACTGGCAACGTCGCCGGTCAAACTATTGGCAGCCCAGGCTTTGGCCAAACGGAAAGTCGCACTGGCTCGGCAAAGCGGCAAACTTGCGGCCGCTGGCGCGCCGGTGGTATTCCCTGCGGCACCACGAGTAGCACCGTTATGGATGAATTCGGTGACAGCCGAGGAATTACTCGAACCATTGTCGCCCCCCAGAACCGACTGGGTGCCGCCTGTCGCAGCGATAAATCCGCCACCACCGCCACCGCCCGGCCCCTCGGATTCGGGTCCGGCGAGGTTTTGACTACCGCCTACGCCGCCGTTGGCATTCAAGGTCACGCTGTTGGTAGCCGATATGACGATACTTCCGCCGCCACCACCACCGCCGGGTGCGTCATTGCCAGTGGCGGGGGTAACACTTTGTCCGTTCGCCAAAATAGTGCCGGCACCCGAGACCGTATTCGCCAGCAGGAAAACCAGACCACCGCCTCTGCCGCCTGCCGTACCGGTAGAGTTGTTCGTATCACCTGCACCGCCACCGCCGCCGAGAAACAAGCGATTCACGGCGTTATTCGTCAGCGGGCGGCCACCGCGGCCACCGACGTTGTCCCGCTGATCGCCACCCCAGGTAGCATTGCCGGGTGCCACGGTGGTAGCGTCGGCATTGTTGGCTGCATAAGTGTAGCCGCCGCGTCCGCCACCGGAGGAAGTGCTGGTTGCAAACCCGGCCGCTTCCAGATTCCAGCAGGCGGCCGTCAGTGCTGCGGAGGAGGTTCCTTGTGCCGCCGCATTCGGATTTCCGGTACCGGTGTAGGCGACACCATTATTACCATTCGCGCCGCCGCCGCCGGCCGCATTGTGGCCATTGCCGCCACCGCCGCCATTGGCGGGAGCGCCGCGGCCATACCGACCATTCAGTCCGTCATAATCGGTAACGGACCCGGCAATACCTTCGCCTTTTTCGGCGCCGTCATTGCCGCTGGCGGAACGGAAAGTAGTCACCACCGTGGCATCGGCAGGCGAAGTATTCTGCTCCAGACCGCCACCGCGGAACCCTTGGTTGGACACATTGATTCCGCCGGCCACACTGATGGTCGCGGTGTTCTGAACAAAGGCTGCCACGATACCGCCACTGGTTCCGTTCCAGGCGGTTGCGACAATCGTTCCTGCGCCCGACACCGTCAAGGAAGAATATTGGGGAACGCGAACTGCCTGAATTTTGCCAGTCGCCGTATACGCGAAACGCAAACCGGGCGTACAAATGGCATTGATGGTGACCGTATTGCCGGCAATGGATCGCACACTGACAAATTCGTAATTGCCCGCATTATTCAACGAGGTGACCGTGCCATATGCGGCGGTATCGGTGCTGGTGATCGTGGCTCCCTGCGCTTGATAGATCATCAGAACATCGCCGGTCGTCAAGCCCAGTGACATTGTTGAGGGTAATCGTCGTGTCATTGACGTTCAAATTGGCGGCAATGGTGTAATAGTTGTTGATGACCGTATTGGCTGTGGTGACGGTCACGGCGCCGTCTTTTCCCGGTTGCCATGCGTAGCATGTCGAGATGGACAAACTCGACACCGTCAGGGCAAGCAGCGACATATTGACGATTTTTTTAAGCCCGGCAATCAATTCCGAAAACCTCGGCCCGGTAGTGCTGTCTTTGAGGTCAGCCAAAATTCGCAGCATCTTTATCATCCTGAAGTCTTAAATCTATCTTGAAAACAATCGGTGACCAGCAGAAACGAGCGGAGCCATGAAAATGATTCTTCCGAACGTTTCCTGTGATTCCCTGCATTTTTCACACCCCGAAAAACCAATTCCAGCGGCTAATACACACCCGTCAGATTCAGGAACCAGCCTTCATGATTGAAATCCAGCGACGTCAATTTGTCGCTGAACTGCGTGAAGTTGTAGCCGACGCCGACGCGGAAGTTTTCATTGATATGGCGATCAACGCCAATCAACCAGCCCTGGCGTGTACCGTCGTCCTGCACGGTATTCAACCAGCGATATTCCAGCAAACCGTCCCATTTGTAGGTGGTTTGATAGCGCACCTGGGCCGCCATGAAATTGGCCGTGCTGTCGAACCAGGGTCCGGCCGCACGCGTCAGGCGCGCTTCACCGTGACGACGGGCCAGCTTGCCGGCAAATTCCCAGCGATCATTCGCGCGGTAAATACCTTCGAATGAAAGTATCTGCGAGCGTTGATCGTAATCCGACAGGGTGTCCTGGCCGAAGCTGGTCAGGTCGTACAGGTAGGTATAGCGACCCAGCACATTCCAGCGATCGTTATCGGCCGGACGATACGAAAAACCGAAATTGCCTTCGATGAATTTTGCATCGGCAGCCGGGTCGAGCAGATCTTCGGTGTTGCCGAAATTCAGTCGTGCGGCCAGACGCCAATCGTCATTCACCTTGTAGGAAAGACGATTGGTACCGACCCATTGCTTGCGTTGCTCGACACCGGTATCGCGGCGATATTCGAGTTTGCTGTTCCAGCTGATGTCCTGATCGGTGAAACCGCCGCTGACGCTGTAGGCATTCCGGTTCACGATGCCCGCCGTGTTTTCCAGCTCGCCGCGTTGCAGGGTGAAGCCCGTCGTCCAGCCTTCGCCCGGATAGAAATCCATGCCGAAGGTGTGCGCGATGCCGCTTTCATTCGGCGTTTTCAGGAACTGGCTTTCATTGAAAAGATTGACCTGGTTCGAAATGCGCCAGCGCTGTCCGAGCGTAATGCCGGTCGGATTCTGGCGGCCGAACAAGGTGTCACCCGTCGTCATGTCGGTCGAATAGGTATAGGCGCCGTAGATCGAATGTTCCGGGCTTAAACGATATTCGGCATTGACTCTCGCGGCATCGCCGCGATCACCGGTGGTGTATTCGGCACCGACCGACGACAAATTGCCGAAGGTGTATTTCGCACCGGCGGTATAGGCATCGTTGTTTGCGTAAGTACCGTTGTCGTCGTCCAGCGTTACCTGGGCAACACCATAGAGTTCGAGATTATTGTCCAGACGCTGTCCATAACGCACCGCCGCAAGAGTGCCCGATGCGGAGACACCGGAAACCGTATCGGTCACCCGACGCAATTCGCCGGTGAGTTCGGCATTGGCATTCGGACGCCACTGCACCTGCATCTGCGATTGTTCGACTTCATTGGCACCGCGTTTTGCATCGCTGTAACGACCGGTCAAACGCCATTGCTCGTTGATATTGCCGGCAAATTCGAAGCCCTGCTCTTCGGCGCGTTCACCGGTATCGGCACGCGATACGGAGAAGCCTGCATCGACCTGACGCCACCAGGCACCAGCCGTCCATTCTTCTTTCGTCCAGCCCAGTTCCTTGAAGTTTGCGCGTGCTTCGACGCTTTGTGCATCGCCTTCGCGATTCACCGAGCTGGCCGGATTGGTCTGAGTAAACGACAAGCCGCCGTTATCCGAAAAGAACACTGGCGCGCTGGTGGCTTTCGAACTGGCCTGCTCGAGTTTCAGGTAGGTACCGCGACCGGCCTGCAAGGTCACATCGACGCCCTGCAATTGGTAATCGTCACCGGCACGATTTTCATCGACATAGGTGCCGCCGACGGCGAGATGTTCGCCAATCCAGGTGCGGCCACGCAGACCGGTACTCATGTCATCACTGTTGAAACCGGACGGAATATATTCGTAATCCACCAGAAGACGATTTTCAAAACCATCCAGTGGCTGGTCGCGAATGATGCTCGGCAAATTTTCCCGCACGATTTGCGATAGCGGACGCGTCAGGATCAGTCGACCCTGCAATTCGTCGATATCGTAATCAACACCCATCAACAGATTGGCACGCGTTTCAACACGGCCGGTCGTGGTGTCGCGCACTTCCAGCACCACTTGCTGCGAACCCGGCAATAAATCGGTATTGCGCAGATAGTACAAACTGCCACCGGTGCCGAGGAATTCGGTATGGCCGTAGGCACTTTGCGCATTGGCGGCAAAACCGCGCAATTCATGTTTCGGGTCGCCCAGTCTTGTCGTACTTGGACTGCGCCAATTCAATGCCGCACCGTAAAGGCTGCGACTGTATTGGCCAAATTCCGTGCCGGAAAAACCGGTGCCGAAATTACCCCAGAGCGCCTGGCTTTTATCCCAGTCGATGCGAACATAAAGTTGGCCCTGCGAATCGACATCGCGATACGTGGTGGAATCATCGCCGTACACCGGATAGTACTGATCGGGATCCAGGCGGCGGAACACATCACGCGGATCGGAATCGAGGAAGCCGTTGAACAGGCGCGTGATTTCCTGTTCATGGGTATCTGCCTGCGCGGTGATCAGGTATTTGCCTTTCACTTTTCCTTTCAGATAAAACGCGAGGCGACCTTCGGTGATGAAACCGTCGTATTTGTCATCGGTACCTGCCGGCACCATCGAGCCGCTGACCGAATTGTCGGACAGGGTAACGTCGGCCAAAGCCACCATGAACATGTAACGGCCGGTCACGGCAACATCCATGCTCTGACGGGTGGTCTGTGCCTTGTCGACAATTTCGACATCGAAGCGATGTGTGCCCACCGGCACCAGATATTCGGCGACGAATTTGCGTTGCTGGTCTACCGGATAACTCTGTCCATTGATTTTTACCTGTGCGCCTTCGGCAATATCTTCGCCACGTACGCGCACGCGGGAACCGTAAATGCGGATGTTTTGCTGACGCAGGCCGTTCGACGAAAAACTTCTATCCAGCAATTGCCTTGCCTGTATTTGCGAAGCGGATAAACCCAGTTCGGTCGCAACGGCGGAGTTCGACAAACCTTGCTGCTGTTTCTTCACGTCTTCCGGGCGTACCAGCTGGATGCGCTGCGCTTCGGTTTCATCGAAATTGCCTTCGTCGTCATAGGCACGGGCGACGAAGATCAGGTCGTCGCCCTGACGCAGATTCAGACCGGCCGGCAATTGGCCGTCCCATTGAACGGTGGTCACGTTTTCAAGCGGCACGTCGATTTTGGCAAGCGCTTCGGTGTAATCCGCATCGGTGCCGCGATAAACCGAAATTTCGATTCGCTTCATGAACGCGACATAGTTGGTGCGCGAAAAGAAACTGATCGGCTCCTGGATTTTTCCTTCCGCATACGCGGCAATCGAATTGGCCGTGACATTGAGTTCGGGCTGCGACAATTGCGGATCTTCTGTAGCCCAGATCAAACCGCCATTCGGCAATTCGATTTGTGCGCGACCAAGCTTCGGCGCCTGCGCCGGTTTTACCTGCCGGATATCAACGCGACGATTGTGTTGCAAATCGGCTTTGTCGTTCGCGGTCGATTCCACTTCACCCATGCTGCGCACTTGAACTTCGGTAACGGGTTCATTGGCCACTTCCTGTGCCTGTACTGCCCCGGCACCGAGAGTGCCGAGGATGCTGATCAAGGTGTAATCCAGATACTTCATGCGCGTATTCATTAACCAAGGCTTCCTGTTCATTTGCCTGCTCCCGGCACCATCTCGGCAGCCTCGACTTCCACTTTCAGATTGGCTTTCGCTTCCGGGCCAAGGCGGCTGGCGATATCCGCCAACACGGCCTGGGCACGACGCAAGGCCAAGTCATGATTGTATTCGGCACTACCGCGCATATCGGCATATCCGGTCAGCACGACCGTGCCGCCTTTTGCCGTTTCGATCTGTGCGGCGATTTCATCGAGCATGCGGGTGTATTCCGATTTGATCGTCGTACGATCGGTATCGAAATACACAGCACCCAGTTCGATGGTTGTTGCCGCTTGCGGCATCGGTTCCGGCTCGGGTTCGGGCGCCACCACTTTCGGAGGTGGTGGCAACTTCACGCCGAAGTCGAAGCGAACCGGGATCGCAGGTGTCACGCGGCGCAACAATGGGTTTTCGGTCGTGAACACGGCACCTTCCGGAATCGTGGATTTGTCGACCTTGACCACAACGTTTTGACCACGTTCCTGATTCGAAAGCGTGATGCCTTCGAAATGGTAGCGACCCTTCGAATCGGTCTCGGCAATCCAGCCTTCCACGGTCGCTACGCGAACACCCGGAATGCCTTTCTCGCCTTCATCCTGCCAACCGTCGCCGTCCTTGTCGTCCCATACCTTGCCCCAGATGCGGCTTTGTTCGAACAGCGGATCGGTACCGCCGGCCATCGTTACCGCAGCCGAAGCCGAGTTACTGACGGCGACGCCGAACTGGAACACGGTCGCTTCGTTGACGAATTCGCCTGATGGCAAGCCCGCACTGACACGCAGCAAATAGCGGATGGTGGCGGTGCCGCCGACCGGCACATCAATGCCGGAGAACGTGATCGGACCGGTACCGCTGGTCGTACCCGCGTTATCGGCGTCGATGATCACCACACTGCCCGGTACGAAGTTGAAACCGGCCGGCGGTGTATCCACCACATTCGCACCGATCACCGGAATCGCGCCGATGTTCTGGATCGTGAGCGTGTAACTGACCAGCGAACCGGCTGTCACGTTTTTCGGATTCACTTCTTTCAGCAGGCGCAGTTTGTTCGGCTGCGGCAAGACTGTCAGCGTTACCGTTGCTTCATCGCAATCGGGCGGCGAATCGGAATCGCAGATCCGGTACACGAAGCTGTCGTTGCCGACAAAGCCGGGGTTAGCTGTGTAGGTAAATGAGCCGTCTGGATTGAATACCAGCGAACCATTGGTCGGACCGGTCACCAGACTGAACACGCTAGGACCATTACCCGGTGTGTCGTTGCCAACGACCGTGCCCGATACCGGCGCACCTTCCGTGAATACCGTGACATCGTCGTTCGCGACCGGAATCAGATCCGCATCGTTATCGAGGATGTTGCCCGTACCCACCAGCACAGGACCCAGGTTGACCGAACCCGACGTGACCGCCGTAATCGTGATCACCACGCTTTCACTGACTTCGTTCTGGATGTCGTCAATCGTCGGTACCAGTACATTGACTGTCGTTTGTCCGGCCGGAATCGTCACTGTCAAAGTCGGTGCGGTGTAATCAACACCCGAAGTTGCCGTGCCGCTCAAGGCGATCGTAATGACGGTGTCAAAGATCGAGGCTTCCGACAAGCTGACCGGATAAGACAACGCGGTTCCTTCCGTCACCGTCGTAGCATCACCAATCGTCACTACCGGACGAGGACTGACCACGATCGTTGCATTGGCCGTGTTGCAGTTCGTCGGATTCAGCACTTCGCAGATCGTGTACGGATAGAGATACGTACCGGCCGTTGTATCCGGCGCAATGGTAATCGTGCCATCCGGATTCATCGTGATGCTGCCCAATGCCGTGACCGGACCAGCTCCTGGTGTCAGGGTGACATTGCCGCCGACACCCACGCTGACGGCTCCACCATTCAAGGTGTCGTTCGTCAGCACACTCGGCGTCGTTGCACCTGTCGACGGGATGGTGGTTGGACCATCATCCACGGCATCAATCACTGCCGCACTGACCACAATCGTCGCCGTCGCGGTATCGCAGTTCGCTGGATTGAGCACTTCGCAGATCGTGTACGGATAGGTGTAAACACCGGCCGTCGTACCGGCGGCAATCGTGATGGTGCCATCGGCATTCATCGTGATGCTGCCCGCTGCCGGTGTTGGCGCAGCGCCCGGGGTCAGCGTGACATTGCCGCCCACGCCTACCGTCACCGCACCACCGTTCAAGGTGTCATTGGTCAACACTGTCGCCGTACTGCCACCGCTCGCGCCGTTCACCGGCACCGCACTGAAGTCGTCATCCACTGCATCGATCACCGCTGCACCGACCGTGATCGTTGCCGTCGAGGTGCTGCAGTTGGTCGGGTTCAGTTGTTCGCAGATTTGGTAGGTCACCGTATAGGTGCCCGCTGGCGTGTTCGGCGCCACCGTCACTGCCCCCGTCGCCGGGTTCAAGGTCACGTTCGGATTAGTCGTGCTCACTTGCGTGATCACCACGTTCGCCAAGGTCGCAGGTCCGCCATTGAGCGTGTCGTTCACCAACACGTTCGCCACACCCACGCCGCCCACTAAACCGTTCGGCACCGTGCCCGTATCCGGGTTCGCCAAGATTGGAGCTGCCGTCACATCCACGGTAATCGTTGCCGTGTCGCAATTGGACGGATTGATGTTTTCGCAGATGCGATAAATGATCGTGTAGCTGCCCGCCGGTGTTCCGGCAGGTACGCTGACATCGCCCGTTGCCGTATTCAGCACCGGCACTGGACCACCGCCAATCGGAGTGGCTGGCGTTTGTACCGTCGCCGTAATGGCTGCCGGATTCACCGCTGCACCATTCAGTGTGTCGTTGGTAAACGCATTACCCGCAACCGGATTACCGGTCGCGCCGTTCACTGGGCCCATGTTGTCATCGATCGCGTCGATCGCGGCCGCCACGACAGTGACAGTGACGCTCGTTGTACTGCAGTTCGATGGATTCAGAACTTCGCAGATCGTGTAACCAATCGTGTAGATACCCGCTGGTGTGCCGGCAGGAACATCCACGCTGCCCGTCGCCGGGTTCAGGGTCGGCACCGGACCACCACCAATTGGCGTGGCCGGGACAACCGTCGTGATCGACACCGTCGCCAAGGTCGCTGGTGCACCGTTCAAGGTGTCGTTGCTTAGTACGTTGACCACTGCTGCAGCGCCGGTGAAACCGTTAATGCCCGACGCCGTATCCGGATTAGCCACGATCACCGCAGGGCTGACCACAATCGTCGCCGTCGCGGTATCGCAGTTCGCTGGATTGAGCACTTCGCAGATCGTGTACGGATAGGTGTAAACACCCGCCGTCGTACCGGCGGCAATCGTGATGGTGCCATCACTGTTCATCGTGATGCTGCCCGCTGCCGGTGTTGGCGCGGCGCCCGGGGTCAGCGTCACATTGCCGCCCACGCCTACCGTCACCGCACCACCGTTCAAGGTGTCATTGGTCAACACTGTTGCCGTACTGCCACCGCTCGCGCCGTTTACCGGCACCGCACTGAAGTCGTCATCCACTGCATCGATCACCGCCGCACCGACCGTGATCGTTGCCGTCGAGGTGCTGCAGTTGGTCGGGTTCAGTTGTTCGCAGATTTGGTAGGTCACCGTATAGGTGCCCGCTGGCGTGTTCGGCGCCACCGTCACCGCGCCCGTCGCCGGGTTCAAGGTCACGTTCGGATTGGTCGTGCTCACTTGCGTGATCACCACGTTCGCCAAGGTCGCAGGTCCGCCATTGAGCGTGTCGTTCACCAACACGTTCGGGACACCCACGCCACCCACTAAACCGTTCGGCACCGTGCCCGTATCCGGGTTCGCCACGATTGGGGCCGCACCGACCGTAATGGTCACCTGGGCTACATCGCAGTTGGCAGGATTGAGGATCTCGCAGATCTCGTAGTCCACCGTGTACACGCCCGCTGGCGTGTTCGGGGCCACCGTCACCGCACCCGTCGCCGGGTTCAAGGTCACGTTTGGATTGGTCGTCGCCAGTTGCGTGATCACTACCGTCGCCAAGGTCGCAGGGTTGCCGTTCAACGTGTCGTTCACCAACACGTTCGGTACCCCCACACCGCCGATCAGGCCATTGGCCACCGTGCCGCTATCGTCGACCGCATCGATCACCGCAGGGCTGACCACAATCGTCGCCGTCGCGGTATCGCAGTTCGCTGGATTGAGCACTTCGCAGATCGTGTACGGATAGGTGTAAACACCGGCCGTCGTACCGGCGGCAATCGTGATGGTGCCATCGGCATTCATCGTGATGCTGCCCGCTGCCGGTGTTGGCGCAGCGCCCGGGGTCAGCGTGACATTGCCGCCCACACCTACCGTCACCGCACCACCGTTCAAGGTGTCATTGGTCAACACCGTTGCCGTACTGCCACCGCTCGCGCCGTTTACCGGCGTTGCACTGAAGTCGTCATCGACTGCATCGATCACCGCCGCACCGACCGTGATCGTTGCCGTCGAGGTGCTGCAGTTGGTCGGGTTCAGTTGTTCGCAGATTTGGTAGGTCACCGTATAGGTGCCCGCTGGCGTGTTCGGCGCCACCGTCACCGCGCCCGTCGCCGGGTTCAAGGTCACGTTCGGATTGGTCGTGCTCACTTGCGTGATCACCACGTTCGCCAAGGTCGCAGGTCCGCCATTGAGCGTGTCGTTCACCAACACGTTCGGGACACCCACGCCACCCACTAAACCGTTCGGCACCGTGCCCGTATCCGGGTTCGCCACGATTGGGGCCGCACCGACCGTAATGGTCACCTGGGCTACATCGCAGTTGGCAGGATTGAGGATCTCGCAGATCTCGTAGTCCACCGTGTACACGCCCGCTGGCGTGTTCGGGGCCACCGTCACCGCACCCGTCGCCGGGTTCAAGGTCACGTTTGGATTGGTCGTCGCCAGTTGCGTGATCACTACCGTCGCCAAGGTCGCTGGGTTGCCGTTGAGCGTGTCGTTCACCAACACGTTCGGTACCCCCACACCGCCGATCAGGCCATTGGCCACCGTGCCGCTATCGTCGACCGCATCGATCACCGCAGGGCTGACCACAATCGTCGCCGTCGCGGTATCGCAGTTCGCTGGATTGAGCACTTCGCAGATCGTGTACGGATAGGTGTAAACACCGGCCGTCGTACCGGCGGCAATCGTGATGGTGCCATCGGCATTCATCGTGATGCTGCCCGCTGCCGGTGTTGGCGCAGCGCCCGGGGTCAGCGTGACATTGCCGCCCACGCCTACCGTCACCGCACCACCGTTCAAGGTGTCATTGGTCAACACTGTCGCCGTACTGCCACCGCTCGCGCCGTTTACCGGCGTTGCACTGAAGTCGTCATCGACTGCATCGATCACCGCCGCACCGACCGTGATCGTTGCCGTCGAGGTGCTGCAGTTGGTCGGGTTCAGTTGTTCGCAGATTTGGTAGGTCACCGTATAGGTGCCCGCTGGCGTGTTCGGCGCCACCGTCACCGCGCCCGTCGCCGGGTTCAAGGTCACGTTCGGATTGGTCGTGCTCACTTGCGTGATCACCACGTTCGCCAAGGTCGCAGGTCCGCCATTGAGCGTGTCGTTCACCAACACGTTCGGGACACCCACGCCACCCACTAAACCGTTCGGCACCGTGCCCGTATCCGGGTTCGCCACGATTGGGGCCGCACCGACCGTAATGGTCACCTGGGCTACATCGCAGTTGGCAGGATTGAGGATCTCGCAGATCTCGTAGTCCACCGTGTACACGCCCGCTGGCGTGTTCGGGGCCACCGTCACCGCACCCGTCGCCGGGTTCAAGGTCACGTTTGGATTGGTCGTCGCCAGTTGCGTGATCACTACCGTCGCCAGGGTCGCTGGGTTGCCGTTGAGCGTGTCGTTCACCAACACATTCGGAACACCCACACCGCCGATCAGGCCATTGGCCACCGTGCCGCTATCGTCGACCGCATCGATCACCGCAGGGCTGACCACAATCGTCGCCGTCGCGGTATCGCAGTTCGCTGGATTGAGCACTTCGCAGATCGTGTACGGATAGGTGTAAACACCGGCCGTCGTACCGGCGGCAATCGTGATGGTGCCATCGGCATTCATCGTGATGCTGCCCGCTGCCGGTGTTGGCGCAGCGCCCGGGGTCAGCGTGACATTGCCGCCCACACCTACCGTCACCGCACCACCGTTCAAGGTGTCATTGGTCAACACCGTTGCCGTACTGCCACCGCTCGCGCCGTTTACCGGCGTTGCACTGAAGTCGTCATCGACTGCATCGATCACCGCCGCACCGACCGTGATCGTTGCCGTCGAGGTGCTGCAGTTGGTCGGGTTCAGTTGTTCGCAGATTTGGTAGGTCACCGTATAGGTGCCCGCTGGCGTGTTCGGCGCCACCGTCACCGCGCCCGTCGCCGGGTTCAAGGTCACGTTCGGATTGGTCGTGCTCACTTGCGTGATCACCACGTTCGCCAAGGTCGCAGGTCCGCCATTGAGCGTGTCGTTCACCAACACGTTCGGGACACCCACGCCACCCACCAAACCGTTCGGCACCGTGCCCGTATCCGGGTTCGCCACGATTGGGGCCGCACCGACCGTAATGGTCACCTGGGCTACATCGCAGTTGGCAGGATTGAGGATCTCGCAGATCTCGTAGTCCACCGTGTACACGCCCGCTGGCGTGTTCGGGGCCACCGTCACCGCACCCGTCGCCGGGTTCAAGGTCACGTTTGGATTGGTCGTCGCCAGTTGCGTGATCACTACCGTCGCCAAGGTCGCTGGGTTGCCGTTGAGCGTGTCGTTCACCAACACGTTCGGTACCCCCACACCGCCGATCAGGCCATTGGCCACCGTGCCGCTATCGTCGACCGCATCGATCACCGCAGGGCTGACCACAATCGTCGCCGTCGCGGTATCGCAGTTCGCTGGATTGAGCACTTCGCAGATCGTGTACGGATAGGTGTAAACACCCGCCGTCGTACCGGCGGCAATCGTGATGGTGCCATCACTGTTCATCGTGATGCTGCCCGCTGCCGGTGTTGGCGCGGCGCCCGGGGTCAGCGTGACATTGCCGCCCACACCTACCGTCACCGCACCACCGTTCAAGGTGTCATTGGTCAACACCGTTGCCGTACTGCCACCGCTCGCGCCGTTTACCGGCGTTGCACTGAAGTCGTCATCGACTGCATCGATCACCGCCGCACCGACCGTGATCGTTGCCGTCGAGGTGCTGCAGTTGGTCGGGTTCAGTTGTTCGCAGATTTGGTAGGTCACCGTATAGGTGCCCGCTGGCGTGTTCGGCGCCACCGTCACCGCGCCCGTCGCCGGGTTCAAGGTCACGTTCGGATTGGTCGTGCTCACTTGCGTGATCACCACGTTCGCCAAGGTCGCAGGTCCGCCATTGAGCGTGTCGTTCACCAACACGTTCGGGACACCCACGCCACCCACCAAACCGTTCGGCACCGTGCCCGTATCCGGGTTCGCCACGATTGGGGCCGCACCGACCGTAATGGTCACCTGGGCTACATCGCAGTTGGCAGGATTGAGGATCTCGCAGATCTCGTAGTCCACCGTGTACACGCCCGCTGGCGTGTTCGGGGCCACCGTCACCGCACCCGTCGCCGGGTTCAAGGTCACGTTTGGATTGGTCGTCGCCAGTTGCGTGATCACTACCGTCGCCAGGGTCGCTGGGTTGCCGTTGAGCGTGTCGTTCACCAACACATTCGGAACACCCACACCGCCGATCAGGCCATTGGCCACCGTGCCGCTATCGTCGACCGCATCGATCACCGCAGGGCTGACCACAATCGTCGCCGTCGCGGTATCGCAGTTCGCTGGATTGAGCACTTCGCAGATCGTGTACGGATAGGTGTAAACACCCGCCGTCGTACCGGCGGCAATCGTGATGGTGCCATCGGCATTCATCGTGATGCTGCCCGCTGCCGGTGTTGGCGCAGCGCCCGGGGTCAGCGTGACATTGCCGCCCACGCCTACCGTCACCGCACCACCGTTCAAGGTGTCATTGGTCAACACCGTTGCCGTACTGCCACCGCTCGCGCCGTTTACCGGCACCGCACTGAAGTCGTCATCCACTGCATTTATCAGCAAGCTGACAATTGTGGTGGTGGTGCTACTACTGCAACGACCTGCAGCAGGGCAAGTTGGATCACCGCCGCCAGTTACAGTGGCCGTATTAGTTACACTCGCCGCCGCGCTGGCGGTTGGCGTCACCGGAATCACAAAACTGGTGTTGCCACCCGCCGCCAATCCGGCCGCGACCGTGCAGGTCACCGTTTGACCCGCCGCCGTACAACCGGCTGGCAAGGTACCGATCGTCAGACCGGTCGGAATCGTATCGGTAACGATTGACGCTGCGGTGGTCGCTGCCGTGCCGGTGTTGCTCAACTGCAAGGTGTAGCTCGCAGGAACGCCGACCGTGAAGCTGGCCGCACTCGCGGTTTTCAGCAAGGTCAATTGCGGTGCATTCACCGGCGTATTCGTCGTGCTGCTGCAACGCACATCCGCAGGACAGGTCGGATCACCGCCGCCGCTCACCGTCGCCGTGTTCACCGATGGCGAAGCGGCCGCCAGGGTTGGCGTCACCGGAATCACAAAACTCGTGTTGCCACCCGCCGCCAATCCGGCCGCGACCGTGCAGGTCACCGTTTGACCCGCCGCCGTACAACCGGCTGGCAAGGTACCGATCGTCAGACCGGTCGGAATCGTATCGGTAACGATTGACGCTGCGGTGGTCGCCGCCGTGCCGGTGTTGCTCAACTGCAAGGTGTAGCTCGCAGGAACGCCGACCGTGAAGCTGGCCGCACTCGCGGTTTTCAGCAAGGTCAATTGCGGTGCATTCACCGGCGTATTCGTCGTGCTGCTGCAACGCACATCCGCAGGACAGGTCGGATCACCGCCGCCGCTCACCGTCGCCGTGTTCACCGATGGCGAAGCGGCCGCCAGGGTTGGCGTCACCGGAATCACAAAACTCGTGTTGCCACCCGCCGCCAATCCGGCCGCGACCGTGCAGGTCACCGTTTGACCCGCCGCCGTACAACCGGCTGGCAAGGTACCGATCGTCAGACCGGTCGGAATCGTATCGGTAACGATTGACGCTGCGGTGGTCGCTGCCGTGCCGGTGTTGCTCAACTGCAAGGTGTAGCTCGCAGGAACGCCGACCGTGAAGCTGGCCGCACTCGCGGTTTTCAGCAAGGTCAATTGCGGTGCATTCACCGGCGTATTCGTCGTGCTGCTGCAACGCACATCCGCAGGACAGGTCGGATCACCGCCGCCGCTCACCGTCGCCGTGTTCACCGATGGCGAAGCCGCCGCCAGGGTTGGCGTCACCGGAATCACAAAACTCGTGTTGCCACCCGCCGCCAATCCGGCCGCGACCGTGCAGGTCACCGTTTGACCCGCCGCCGTACAACCGGCTGGCAAGGTACCGATCGTCAGACCGGTCGGAATCGTATCGGTAACGATTGACGCTGCGGTGGTCGCTGCCGTGCCGGTGTTGCTCAACTGCAAGGTGTAGCTCGCAGGAACGCCGACCGTGAAGCTGGCCGCACTCGCGGTTTTCAGCAAGGTCAATTGCGGTGCATTCACCGGCGTATTCGTCGTGCTGCTGCAACGCACATCCGCAGGACAGGTCGGATCACCGCCGCCGCTCACCGTCGCCGTGTTCACCGATGGCGAAGCCGCCGCCAGGGTTGGCGTCACCGGAATCACAAAACTCGTGTTGCCACCCGCCGCCAATCCGGCCGCGACCGTGCAGGTCACCGTTTGACCCGCCGCCGTACAACCGGCTGGCAAGGTACCGATCGTCAGACCGGTCGGAATCGTATCGGTAACGATTGACGCTGCGGTGGTCGCTGCCGTGCCGGTGTTGCTCAACTGCAAGGTGTAGCTCGCAGGAACGCCGACCGTGAAGCTGGCCGCACTCGCGGTTTTCAGCAAGGTCAATTGCGGTGCATTCACCGGCGTATTCGTCGTGCTGCTGCAACGCACATCCGCAGGACAGGTCGGATCACCGCCGCCGCTCACCGTCGCCGTGTTCACCGATGGCGAAGCCGCCGCCAGGGTTGGCGTCACCGGAATCACAAAACTCGTGTTGCCACCCGCCGCCAATCCGGCCGCGACCGTGCAGGTCACCGTTTGACCCGCCGCCGTACAACCGGCTGGCAAGGTACCGATCGTCAGACCGGTCGGAATCGTATCGGTAACGATTGACGCTGCGGTGGTCGCTGCCGTGCCGGTGTTGCTCAACTGCAAGGTGTAGCTCGCAGGAACGCCGACCGTGAAGCTGGCCGCACTCGCGGTTTTCAGCAAGGTCAATTGCGGTGCATTCACCGGCGTATTCGTCGTGCTGCTGCAACGCACATCCGCAGGACAGGTCGGATCACCGCCGCCGCTCACCGTCGCCGTGTTCACCGATGGCGAAGCCGCCGCCAGGGTTGGCGTCACCGGAATCACAAAACTCGTGTTGCCACCCGCCGCCAATCCGGCCGCGACCGTGCAGGTCACCGTTTGACCCGCCGCCGTACAACCGGCTGGCAAGGTACCGATCGTCAGACCGGTCGGAATCGTATCGGTAACGATTGACGCTGCGGTGGTCGCTGCCGTGCCGGTGTTGCTCAACTGCAAGGTGTAGCTCGCAGGAACGCCGACCGTGAAGCTGGCCGCACTCGCGGTTTTCAGCAAGGTCAATTGCGGTGCATTCACCGGCGTATTCGTCGTGCTGCTGCAACGCACATCCGCAGGACAGGTCGGATCACCGCCGCCGCTCACCGTCGCCGTGTTCACCGATGGCGAAGCCGCCGCCAGGGTTGGCGTCACCGGAATCACAAAACTCGTGTTGCCACCCGCCGCCAATCCGGCCGCGACCGTGCAGGTCACCGTTTGACCCGCCGCCGTACAACCGGCTGGCAAGGTACCGATCGTCAGACCGGTCGGAATCGTATCGGTAACGATTGACGCTGCGGTGGTCGCTGCCGTGCCGGTGTTGCTCAACTGCAAGGTGTAGCTCGCAGGAACGCCGACCGTGAAGCTGGCCGCACTCGCGGTTTTCAGCAAGGTCAATTGCGGTGCATTCACCGGCGTATTCGTCGTGCTGCTGCAACGCACATCCGCAGGACAGGTCGGATCACCGCCGCCGCTCACCGTCGCCGTGTTCACCGATGGCGAAGCCGCCGCCAGGGTTGGCGTCACCGGAATCACAAAACTCGTGTTGCCACCCGCCGCCAATCCGGCCGCGACCGTGCAGGTCACCGTTTGACCCGCCGCCGTACAACCGGCTGGCAAGGTACCGATCGTCAGACCGGTCGGAATCGTAT
>CAWKHT010000010.1:0-725679 GCA_963849575.1 uncultured Gammaproteobacteria bacterium
CCTAACTACGCAATCAAGGGGACCTCCGTGGAAACATGGCATTCAAGCGAGTTATCATCCGGCGCGTCGGTCCCTTATCTTGGTTGTTAGGTTCGGGACAGTTTAAGATGAAAAAGATCCTGCTTAGTGGGTCAATTTCGCAAGAACGTCAACAAAAAGTGAACTAAATGGAAGGCAACAACGCAACTTATGATCTTCCACCTGATGTTGAGATTAAGTGGGAGTCCGCGCTTAACGAAATGGATCGAATGCGAAACGAAGGGGATTATGTCAACGCATTGAAGATGTCCCGGGCGGCATGGGAGTTTCTACCAGAGCCAAAGCTCAATTGTAGTTACGCATACATAACAGCGATGCCTATGCTAAAGGCATTTATTTTGGCGAAAGCTTTTGATGAGGGTATCGCTTTTTCAGATTTTTTAATAACAAATACTCCGAGGAGAAATGAGGTCCCCGTGTTTCTTGTTCAAAAAGGAATTCTCAAATACGAAAGTGGTGATCTCGATGGCGCATATCTTGAATTTAAGCGCTCCTGGGATACAGCTGGAAAATTTGGCTTTTGCGACGAAAGTGATAAGTATCTGGCTCACCTAACTGCAAAATAATAGGATTAACGATTAGACCTGATACATTTGATACTTATGGTAGTTGTACGAAGATGTTGAGCTTCTTTTCTCCACCTCGCTTTAAACCTAACTACGCAATCAAGGGGACCTCCGTGGAAACATGGCATTCAAGCGAGAATCATCCGGCGTGCGTCGGTCCCTTATCTTGGTTGTTAGACCGCTAAAGCAAGATAACTACAGTTGACGCATGGTAAACTGTGGTTTACTATCTCCCCATGTTCGAGATCATCAAAAGCGATACATTCGACTCATGGTTGAGAAGCCTTCGCGACAGGCAAGCAAAAGCACGTATTGAGGTTCGTATCCGCCGATTATCTCTGGATAATCCAGGCCAGTATCGTTCACTCAAGAATGGTATCAATGAGCTGAAAATCGATTATGGTCCTGGGTATCGGGTTTATTACACTTTCCGCAATCAAACATTAGTGCTGTTGCTTTGCGGTGGTGACAAATCTACACAAGACCAAGACATTAAAGCTGCACTACGTATCCTGAAACAGTGGGAGAATCTGACATGAACAAAGCAAAAGCTAAAGAAAAATTCAGCCGCTACGACACCGCCGACTATCTGGAAACAGAACTCGATATTGCCGCTTACCTTACAGCATGCGCTGAAGAAGATGATCCCGCATTGCTTGTGGCTGCCCTTGGCGATGTTGCCCGTGCTCGCAATATGACTCAGTTAGCAGAGAAAACTGGAATGACTCGCATGGGCCTCTACAAGGCGCTTTCCGGCCAAGGTAACCCGAGCTTTGCTACCGTTTCCAAAGTCGCTCATGCTCTCGGGTTAAAAATCACCGTAGCCGCGGTCTAACTACGCAATCAAGCGGGACCTCCGTGAAAATATCAGTTTCAAATCTATCATCGGGCGCGTCGGCTCCTTATTTTGGTTGTTATGCACACAAAGGCATATTCGATGAAACTGTTGTCTAACATTTTCGCAGTCGTATACATTGCTTTGTTTTCATCTTGTGCTCTTAGTAGCGAGGAAGTGAAAGTTGCATTCCCGCGCTCGTCTTACACTATCGCTTACCAAAACGCTGACACCATCTCTATCAATTGCAAGAAAGATCACTCTTGTTTTATAACGACACGAGTTAACGGACACACGTACAAGCTCTCTCCCAAAGACATCGACGTTACTAGAATCAATCCCTTGTTTGCTTCTTTACGTACGCCACTTGCGAATCAAAGCAACAGGCACTATTCATTTGAGCTTACTATCTCTACAAGCTGTCCCAGCCGGATAATCGACAAAGATGTAATGTGCTTAACTTCGGTAAGTGTTCTCAACGGAAAGGTTACTAGTTCTACTTTCGAGGCTACTGCGCTATATCCAGGTATTATCTAGTCCAGACGTGTGTGCATAACTAAGCAATCAAGGGGACCTCCGTGGAAACATTAGATTCAAGCGAGCTATCATCCGGCGCGTCGGTCCCTTGTCTTGGTTGTTAGAGGTCAGTCACTTGTCACTCGCTAATCCTTTCTTCTCTGCAATTATTGGCAAGTCTGTTGCAGACGTGTGGGTTGACGGCTACACGTTGTTTCTAGAGTTTGGCGATTCTTTTGCTGCAACCGGAAAGTTGGCTGGAATGAACATCCCTAACTACGAGCTATCCCTCGTAATTAGGTCGAGTTGGCGTATTGAACAACAAAAATCCATTCTCGGCGGGAGCGGCAACGATCCGAAAGATTGGCCAAATTTGCTAAAAAAATTATTGGCGCAAAAGTTTCAGACATTCAATTATTGGGCGAGCTGCCTGAGATTAATGTTGTTTTATCCAATGGCATGAAATTCTCATCATTCATGACATTCCGAGGGCAGCCGGATTGGGCTTTGATTGCTCGCAAGTCCAATCTTGGTTGTCTGTGTGTGCAGAGAGGCTCGCTCTTCGTCGAACCGCCTGACCTCTAACTACGCAATCTAGGTGACCTCCTTGGAAACATGGCATTCAAGCAAGTTGCCATCAGGCTTGACGGTTCCTTTTCAGGTTGTCAGGCGTCAGAAAGCAGCACTCAACCCTTCTGAGACGATTAGATGCAATCTACTACTCTCTATCTGCTGATTATCGGGTGCGAAGTTTCGTTCTGGCTAATGCTGATTTTGGCTCTTGCTGCACGCTATCTTTTACAACGCAAAAAACTTAGCCATATTCTCTTGCTCACGCTGCCAGCTTTGGACCTGGCGCTTCTGTTCTTTACTGCTATCGATCTTGGGTCGGGTACTGCAGCGAGTTTTGCGCATGGTTTGGCTGCCGCCTATGTCGGCTTTACTGTCGCGTTTGGGAGTGTTGCCGTGTCGTGGGCAGATCAGCGCTTTGCTCACAAGTTTGCCAATGCACCTGCTCCTTCCAAGCCGCCGAAGCGTGGTTGGCCGGCGCTTCGATATGAATTATTGCTATGGCTTCGCTGTCTGGTTGCCGTAGCAATCACGTTGGTTTTGCTGATTGGTTTGATTGTTTTCGTGAACAATGAATCTGCAACAGAGGCGCTTAATGAGTGGTTTGGCATCGCCATCGGCTGTGCGATCATCTGGTTTGTCTTGGGTCCGCTGTGGGCGCTGGTATTCTCCTCCTGGCGCCGCGAGCGCCAGACCTGACTATGGAATCCATCGGGTCGGCTGTGAAATTGTTTTTAACCGATGTATCGATCACTTATCTTCGCTGTTAGGCCCTGGAAATTTGCAATGCACACCGAACGACTTTTCATTCGCCCATTTACTCTAGACGATGCAGAGGAGTACCTCCCTCTCGTCTCAGACCCTGATGTGATCCGTTATACAGGTGAGGAACCGCAGACCTCGGTTGAATCTGTACGTGAAATTCTTGCAACGCGACCGCTTCGTGATTATGCAATTCATGGCTTTGGACGCATGGCGTGCATTGAGAAGAGCTCTGGTCGATTAATTGGCTTCAGTGGGCTGAAATTCCTGAACGAGCTGCAAGAAGTGGATATTGGTTATCGGTTCCTTCCTGCATATTGGGGCAAGGGTTATGCGACGGAGAGTGCGCACGTACTAATGCAGCAAGGCGCAAATGAGTTTGGAATTGACCGAATCATCGGACTGGTTCAACCAGAAAATAAAGCCTCTTCAAATGTACTTCTCAAGCTCGGACTTGGGTTTGAGCGCAAAATATGTCTTGCTGGCTTCGATCTTGATCTCTATGCAACTGTACGCGTGACCTGACAAGGCAGGCAAACGAAGTTGATGAGAAAGCTGTCATCATGACTGTCTAACAGTTCCCGACAATGGTTCTTTCTCGCCCTCGGTTTCTGTGGTTTCACTCGGTAATTGAATGCGATTATACTTTTTGCACCCCCCATCATGATCGGTGATTCATCATGTCATTTATATTGCATCTCATCGACGCTCCTGAGGTCCGCACGATAAAGGATGCCGATGTTTTTATTTCAAGCGAGCAAGACAAGGATTCCATCACTACCGCGAAATTTTCGGCATTCACCGCGGAAATCCGTAATTTTTATCCTGACAAGCGCGATGACAACAAAAATGTCTGGGATGAGGGCCTGGAAGAATTTACCGACTATGGCCTGGTAAAAGAGCTGGTGTTGAATGTCGGATTGACGGATGAAGCGCTTGTGATGCAACTCGCCGCAAGTGCCAACAATTGCGGTTTATTGCTTTACGATAGCGAGGGTGAAGTGATTTATGGTGTGTAGGCATACATCACCGGCTGCATTTTTATAGAAATCCTGTTTTGCTTTTCGCAGCGCAGATGGAGGTCGTATGAAACGAGTGACTGGTATTGGTGGCATCTTCTTCAAGGCCAAAGACGCTTCGGCGCTGCAGGCTTGGTACAAGCGACACTTGGGAATCGATGTGCAAACTTGGGGTGGTGCTGCCTTCTCCTGGACGGATGATGATGGTAAACCGGTCGCAGGCACGACAGTCTGGTCAATTGGCTCGCAGGAAGGGGATCTCTTTGCTCCGAGCGCTTCCTCCTTCATGATCAACTACCGTGTGGAAGATCTGCATGCCTTGGTCAAGGCGCTGAAGGAAGAAGGCTGCCATGTGCTGGAGAAGATTGACGAATCGGAGTACGGGAAATTTGCATGGGTAATGGATCCCGAAGGCAACAAGGTCGAGCTTTGGCAGCCGCCGGAAGGCCAGTGAAGTCGCCTTTTCCAAGATTGTCGTATAGGTCTGCATGCTGCCTCTTGTTTCCAGAATAAGCCGAACTTCTGGCCGATAAACAGCTCCTGTAATAGCTTTTGGCATCCTATTATCGAGCCACCAACATCGCAGGAGCTCTTCATTGCATCTTAATCAAGTCACCCTCCCAGCGCTGGATATCGAAAAGTCATCCACGTTTTATCGTGGCATGGGGTTCACGCAAATTGTCGCTGCACCACACTACGCACGATTTGAATGTCCCGATGGCGATGCCACTTTTTCCATCCACAAAATGGACATCATTCACGGCAATACGGGTGTCGTTGTTTATTTTGAATGCGCCGATCTGGACGAACGCGTGAATCAACTGCAAGCCACAGGCTATGCTTTTTCCAGTCTGCCGACTGACGAATCGTGGCTTTGGCGCGAAGCACGCCTCGAAGATCCTGCCGGCAATAGGCTATGCCTTTTCCTGGCGGGTGATAATCGCAAAAATCCGCCCTGGAAACTTGTGACATCCAGCGTTTGATTTCGGGTTGATCCTTATGCCAATATTTCCCGGCCGATATTTATCAACACCTCGTCGATACACATTGCGTCATGCATGAAGACTGGCGTCGGCAATTCTAGATGGGGAAATGACAATGCACAAAGGATCCTGTCTTTGCGGTTTGATCCATTTCGAGGTCAAGGCTCCTCTCTCGCCTCCCGATGCCTGTCATTGCCTGCAGTGCCGCAAACATTCCGGGCATTTTTTCGTCTCCACCGATGTTGCCCGCGCTGACCTGAAAATTCATGGCGCCGACAATATCCGCTGGTTCCAATCCTCCGAAAAAGTGCGGCGGGGATTTTGTACCCATTGCGGTTCTTCACTTTTCTGGGATGCCATCCATAAAGACAAGATTGCCATTGCGATGGGAGCCTTTGATTCGCCGACGGAAACTAAACTGGCAATACACATCCATGTTGCTGAGAGAGGAGATTATTACGATATCGTGGATGACCTGCCGCAAAATCAGCATTGAATAATCCGTCCGATGCCGAAAGTGTTTTTCAGTGTTTGACACAAATATTGACCCTGAAGGAAAACCGTCATGATTAGCCTGCTGGCAATCTTGCAAGATTCGCGGAAAGAAATAAGACTTGAATGTGATTCAGATCGGGTATCTTTGGTTCATGCTTGTTCGGAGTACGCATCTCGATGAAAAGAGTATTTTTCCTGCTGTTATTTATGTTTGCCGGACACGTATTTGCCGAGACGATAGACGGGCGTACTCTTGGCCTTACCACGCAAGACAAGAACGGATTTCATATGGTGTTGGTCGTCGCAAGCGCCAAAGCCGCAAGCTCCTCGGTGCTATCGGTGACTCCGGACAAGCCTGCCAGGAAAGTCCATGCGAATTATCCACGCGAACGTTTCGAGAAACTGTGGAGCAGCGTCAATACGCTGGATTTATCTCCGTACAAATTAAGCAAGGACACAAAAGATCTTGGCCCTGCCGACAACTATATCGTGACGGTGGGATTCGGCGGAAGAATGGATGATCTGGTATCGATGACGTATCTGATCCCGAAATGCAAGGCATCGCCGGAAATCCAGGCACTCATCAACAAGCTTGTTGCAGGTTTGCTGCCGGTGGGGTCGCCTGGTCTTCTGCATTCATGCGCGACGGGCAAGTGATCATGACATTTTTCGTTGATCATGCTGTAGATGAATTTTTATGTCTTTGCAATTTCTTGCCATATCCGTCAATCAATTCTCACACGATTGGTGATGTGCGACTAAGCTGTGAAATCAAACTGGATACGGCAAGGTACGAAAAGCTTCGCGATCAATCCGACTGGTTCCTGCATTGATAATGCCATGTTGAAACTGACAAAACCCGTTTTTGCGGCCTACCTGTTTTCTGCGATGTCTTTCGTGCTTTGGTTTCGAGCGGACATGGCTTTTCGCAATGGCGTGCATGTTGTTGCAACCAATTTGCATTTTATCCTTGATCTGCTTGCGAGGCTTCCACTGCAACCAGGGCCAGCCGAATTCAAGCCCGCGCCGCTTGTGCCGCTATCCGAATTTTCATTCATGCTTATGCTGGCTGGCTTGGCGGCCTCGGCTGCGTTAGCCGGGCTTTATTTCTGCAGGCTCGGATTCAAGGCAAGGACGGAACCGCAGTGGTATGTGATACCAGGCATTATCTGCATTAGTCTGCTGTTTTTAACTGCAAGACTCGCCTATTGGGCTTTGTAATAGAACGGCATCCGGCTGGATTTGCTTTTTACTGGCGCATTCGAAATCGCTGGGCGAAAATGAGAGTGCACTTTTGTAAACGAGGAAATCATGGCTTTATTGAAAGTTACCCGTGATGCCGGTTATGCCGATTTGCTGCGTGCCTATGTCGTGATGCTTGACGGCAAAAAGATCGGGGAACTTAAAAACGGCGAAAGTAAAACATTCCAGATCAGTCCCGGTGCGCATTCCATTTCGATAAAAATCGATTGGTGTGGTTCCAAAATCCTGCAATTCCAATCTGTTGATACAGAGCCAACAGCTTTCAAGGTCAGCTCAAATCTTCGCGGCTTCAAATTGCTTTTTGGTTTCTGGTACATTTTATTCGACCAGAGCTCCTATCTGGTCATTGAACGCAGCCAGGCTTGATAAGGAGTCACTCTCATGGGTTTTTTCATCCTGGTCTGTCTGTTCGTGATTTTTGCAACACCCCTGATAATGGCTTTCGTGAAACGCAGCGGGCAGTCCGGAAACGGCTCAGGCAATTTTTCCGATAGTGATCCCAATTTTTATACTTCCTCCGCTTCGGAGCGGTATGGCAGTACGCAAGATTCCGACAATCCGGATTCGGCCAGTCCGCAGGATTGCAACGAGACAGGCAATGACTCCGACTCTGGCGATTCTTCTGATTCCGACTCAGGCTCCTGCGATAGCGGCAGCAGTGATTAGTGGATATGCGAAAACATGGCCTGTTTCGAAGGCTTTTACCGATATGTCATTCAGGCTATTCGTATAAAGGAAATACATGAAGATCCATGTCCTGCTTTTTTCCATCCTGCTCACAAGCATGGCCAGCATCTCCGCCCATTCGGCGGTTTCCGCTGCCGATAAAAAAACGGCGGCTTCGCAGACGCATACTCCTGCCAAAGGGAGTACAGAACGCAAGGAAATTCTCGATGCCCTGCGTGTCGTGATCAGGAAGATGTCCGGGCTTGAAGTGGTTTTCGTGGTGCCCTATCTCAAGGTCAACCAGAATTGGGCCTGGGTGGAAGCCGAGCCGCAATCGGCCGATGGCAAACAGCACTACGAAACCCTGACGGGTTTGTTGAACAGGAAAAACGGCCGCTGGATCTATGTCGAAGGCCCGCCCGAATTCGCCGTTTGCGAGGAAGACCCGGATTGCATCGATACCGCACGCTATTTCAAGAAACTGTCGCGTAAATATCCGGCGGCGGCTCCGGATATTTTCCCTAGATGATTCGGATCAGGAACGAAGACCGACACCCTTGGTGAGCAGGCGCAAACCCAGCCAGCCGAGCGCCAGCACGAAGAAAAGCATTACGCCGAATGAAGTCCATACTGGCAAGTCACTGGCCTGATCGCCGAGCAAACCATAGCGAAATGCATTGACCATATAGAAAATCGGGTTGGCATGGGTAGCGTTTTGCGCCCACTCGGGTAACACGCGCACCGAATAGAACACGCCGCCCAGATAAGTCAGCGGCGTCAGGATAAAGGTCGGGATGATCGCGATGTCGTCGAATTTTTTCGCGTACACGGCGTTGACGAAACCGGCCAGCGAAAAAATGGTGGCGCCGAGTAGCACGGTGCTGATCATCACGAATGGATGCGGAACGCGAACATGGGTGAAGCACATCGCGATCGCCAGAACAATAATGCCCACCATCAAGCCGCGCAAAACACCGCCTGCCACATAGCCCAGCAAAATTACCCAGTTCGGCATTGGCGAGACCAGTAATTCCTCGACATGGCGACCGAATTTTGCACCGAAAAAACTGGAACTGATATTGCCGTAAGCATTCTGGATAACCGCCATCATCACCAAACCGGGCACGATGAAATCCATGTAATCAATACCACCCATATTGCCGATGCGCGAACCGATCAGTTTTCCAAAGATAAGGAAGTACAGCGTCATCGTAATCGCGGGTGGCACCAGGGTTTGCCCCCAGATTCGCAGGATGCGCATCACTTCCCGGCGGGCAATGGTTTTCAGGGCAACGATATTCGGGTTCGACATTGTTTATTCCGGCGTGTTGAAGCTTGCAAACGAAGGGGTTGATCAGGCGGCTTTGGTGGCGTCGCCGGTCAGTTTCACGAATAACTCTTCCAGGCGGTTTACCTTGTTGCGCATCGAGCGCACCTGGATGCCGGCCTGATTGAGTTGGCTGAAAATATGGTTCAAATCCATGGCGCGCGGTTTTTCGATATCCAGCGTGTGGTCATCGGTCGCATGGATGCTGACTTTATCGATCTGCGGAAGATTCGCCGGCAAAACGCCTTCAATATCCAGCAGAAAACCTTCAACATCGAGTTTGGCCAATAATGTTTTCATCGGCCCCTGTTCGATGATTTTGCCTTTATCGATAATCGCCAGATTGCGGCAAAGATTTTCCGCTTCTTCAAGATAGTGTGTGGTCAGAATAACGGTGGTGCCGGCCTGATTTGCTTCGCGCAGGGTTTTCCACATGCCACGGCGGATTTCGATATCAACGCCGGCGGTGGGTTCATCGAGAATCAACAGTCTGGGCTGCGTCATCATCGCGCGGGCAATCATCAGGCGGCGTTTCATCCCACCAGACAATGTGCGCGACATCATGTGCGCCTTGTCCCAGAGTTGTGCACGCTTGAGTTCTTCTTCTGCCCGCAGGATCGCGGTCTTGCGATCCATGCCGTAAAACCCGGCGTAATTCACGCAGATATCGAACGGTTTTTCAAACATGTTGAAATTGATTTCCTGCGGCACCAGACCGATCTGTCGCATGGCTTCACTTCGCTGCTTTTGTAAATTGATGCCAAAAACATTGACTTCGCCACTGCTGGAATTTACCAGCGAACTGACCACGCCAATCAGGGTGGATTTGCCGGCGCCATTAGGCCCCAGCAAGGCAAAAAAATCGCCCGGTTGTACCGATAGTGAAACGCCTTTGAGCGCTTCAACGCCGTTTTCGTAGGTTTTTCTCAGCGCACTGATCTCGAGGGCTGGCTGATTCTGCATGATGTTCTCCTGGTCTCCACAACGCGCGACCTGATTGCCTAGTATAATCGCGTTCCTTCTTTAACCGTTGGTTCGCGCCTGATGGCCGCACATTTTCCGCTCAAATTAATCGGTAGCCGCATGCTGGCACCCACGGTTCGTCATCTGAGTTTTGTCCGCGATGATGGCCTGCCTCTGGATTTCATCCCCGGTCAATTTATCCAGGTCCATTTCAATTATCCGGACGGTACCGCGACAAAACGCAGCTATTCGATTGCTACCCTGCATGACCATGCCATGGGCCCGGGCGACGCTTTGGATATCGCGGTGAGCTTTGTCCCCGGCGGCGCGGCATCGGCTTTGTTCGAAGCGCTGGATGAAGGCCAGCAGATTGAATGCAGCGGGCCGTATGGCCGTTTCTGCCTGATGGCCAACGACAGCAACAAACGCTATCTGTTGATAGGCACCGGTACCGGCGTAACGCCTTATCGCGCGATGTTGCCGGAATTGGCACGCCTGATGAAAGAACGCTCGGTCGAAGTGGTTTTGTTGTTTGGCGCCAGAACGCCGGAAGAACTGATTTACGGTGACGATTTTTATGCCTTCGCCGAGCAACACCCGAACTTCCGTTTCATCCCCTGCTTTTCACGCGGTCTGCCGGAAAACCCGCATGCCGATGTGCGCAGCGGCTATGTGCAGGAAGCCCTGACCGAGCTGTCACCAAACGCCGAAGGGGATATCGCCTATCTTTGCGGCAACCCGAATATGGTCGATGTGAATTTCGAAGTATTGAAAAACCTCGGTTTGCCGATCCCGCATATCCGCCGGGAAAAGTACGTCAGTTCGAAATAATCCGGACGTTCGCTTGTAAAGGTCACTTGACAAGACGAAATATGCCGCGCATTCTAATGTCAAGCAAACTTGACACACCACCATGCGCAGCGCACACCGCAAATACCTGAAGACATTCATTCCCGCCATGATTTCCTACGTGGTGGTGCTGTTTGCATCGATCCTGCTATTGAAAAAAATGGGCCCTGATGCTCCCTTGTATTTGCGTGCCGCTTTGTCCCTGACGCCCGTTATTCCTATCATCTTCGTATGCAAGGCCCTGATTCGCTTCCTGCGCGACAGTGACGAACTCGAACGTCAAATAGAATTGGAGTCAATTGCACTATCGGGCCTGTTCACCGGCTTGATCTTCCTCTGCCTGGGCTTCCTGGCCAATTCGAAATTGATTCATCTCGATGGCGCCGCCGTAGCGATCTGGGTATTCCCGGCACTGTTCGGGCTATACGGAATTGCCAAATGCATTGCGAGCTGGCGCTACCGATGAAAAGCCGGGTCCGCGAGCTGCGCGAAAAGCAGGGATGGTCGCAGGGCGAACTTGCCGACTTGCTGGATGTTTCCAGGCAGACCGTCAATGCGATCGAAACCGAAAAATACGATCCCAGCCTGCCACTGGCGTTCAAGATTGCCCGTTTGTTCAATATGCGTATTGAAACCATTTTTCTCGAAGGATAATGTCATGTTGTTGATATCTGCCAAACAAGGTGTTGGTTTATTGATTCTGGGCAGCGCCCTGCTCGCCAACTCGGCCGAAGCGCGCAAACTGGGTGAACTGGATTTCCATGCCTGTTCGCTGCCGGTGCCGCAAACGTCGATCACGGTATCGGCACAATGCGGCACGCTGAAAGTACCGGAGAATCCGGCACAGCCCAAAGGCCGGCAAATCGAACTTGCCCTGGCCTGGATTCCCGCGAAAGGCGAAGCAGAAGCCGACCCCGTTTTCATGATCGCCGGAGGTCCTGGACAGTCCGCACTGGAAAGCTATCCGTCGCTGCATCCGGTTTTCAATGACGTGATCAAGAAACGCAATATCGTGCTGGTCGACCAACGCGGTACCGGAAAATCCAACGCCCTCGTTTGCAAGGATGCGGAAGGTAAAAACGGTATCGGCGAAAATGAAATCATCGCCAAGGTCGATCTGGACAAAGCGAGATTGTTTGCCCGGAACTGTGCGGCTGATGTCGGCAAACGCGCCGATACCCGTTTCTATTCCACCGGCTATGCCATCGGCGATCTGGATCTGGTCCGCGCGAAAATCGGTGCGGAAAAAATAAACCTGTACGGCATTTCCTACGGCACCCGCGTCGCCCAGCAATATGCCAAGCGTTATCCGCAGCACACACGCTCGGTAGTACTGGATGGCGTGGTGCCGAACTCGCTGGTACTCGGCGCGGAACATGCGGTGAATCTCGAGAATGCATTGAATTTGCATTTCGCCCGCTGCGTGGCCGACAAGGTATGTCGCGAACATTTCGGCAACCCGCGTCTGAAACTGGATGCCTTGCGCGCACGTTTGGAAAAGGCACCGATGATGGTCAATTACAACGACCCGATGAGTGGCGTCGCCAGGCAGGACAAGCTGGATATCGGCAGCATGTCGACCGTAGCCAGAATGTATGCCTATTCGCCGCTGACGGCATCGATGCTGCCGCTGTTGCTGACACAGGCTTCGGAAGGCAATGCTGGTCCGCTTCTGGCACAGGCGCAGATGATGAACCAGAGCATGGGCGATGCCATTAACGAAGGCATGCAATTGTCGGTTATATGCAGCGAAGACGCCGACGAACTCACGACCGATCCGGCGACCGCAAAAACGATCATCGGCAACAGCATGATCGATTTCATCAAGGCACAATGTTCCGTCTGGCCGCATTCAAAACGCGCGGCCGATTTTCGCGACCCCTTGAAGGGCAATGTCCCGGTGCTTTTATTGTCCGGCGAATTTGATCCGGTCACGCCGCCGCGCTACGGCGATGCGGTCGTGAAATTCCTGCCCAACGGCAGGCATATCGTGGTCAAGGGCCAAGGACACAATGTAATGCCGGTCGGCTGTGGTCCGAAAATATTTGCCCGCTTCATCGACAGCGCCGATGCAAAAAATCTCGATACCAAATGTCTGGATACTTTGGCTTACGTTCCGCCGTTTATCGGCTTCTATGGCTGGGAACCGTGAATGCTTCGAATGCTCGAATCGATTGCTGCGTCGGCCTTTCAAATTATTTCAAAGAGAACTGCTCATGATTGAAGTTCAGGATCTGCATAAAAGTTTCAAGACCAAAACCGGTATCGTGCATGCCGTACAGGGCGTGAGCTTCACCGCCCATGATGGCGAAATTACCGGTTTGCTTGGCCCCAATGGCGCCGGCAAAACCACGACCTTGCGCATGTTGTATACCTTGATGAATCCAGACAAGGGCAATGTCAAAGTCGATGGTTTCGACAGCATCAAGGAAGCGGAAAATGTTCGTCGTCGTCTCGGCGTGTTGCCGGATGCCCGCGGTGTTTACAAGCGATTGACGGCGCGCGAAAACATCCAGTATTTCGGCGAGCTGCACGGCATGACGATGAAAGAAATTGCGGATCGAACCCGTGCCTTGTCCGATGCACTGGGAATGGACGATGTGCTCGATCGCCAGGCCGAAGGTTTTTCACAAGGCCAGCGCACCAAGACGGCGATCGCCCGCGCCCTGATTCATGATCCGAAAAACGTGATCCTGGATGAACCCACCAATGGCCTGGACGTGATGACGACACGGGGGCTGCGTGAGTTTCTGAAGCAGCTCAGGGACGAAGGACGTTGCGTCATTTTTTCCAGCCACATCATGCAGGAAGTCGCTGCCTTGTGTGATCGCATCGTGATCATATCGAAAGGACGCGTAATGGCACAGGGAACCGCGGATGAATTACGCGAACAGTTTGGCGAACAGAATCTGGAAGATGCCTTTGTAAAAGCGATTGGTACCGAAGAGGGTTTGCACGCATGAGCGCCATGATCACCGTTTTCAAAAAAGAATTGCGCGACATGTTTCGTGACCGTCGCACGGTCATGATCTCGCTGGTAGTCGGCACACTGCTCGGGCCGGTATTGATGTTCGGCATGATCAAGTTGATGGCCAATCGCGTCAGCACGCAAATGGAAAAACCGCTTACCCTGCCAGTCGCCGGTGCGGAAAATGCGCCGAACCTGATCAACTGGTTGAAAGGTCAGAACATCATCATCAAGCCGGCACCGAAAGACATTGATGCTGCCATCGCCGATCAGAGCGAAGACGTCGTGATGCGGATCGGTCCGGAGTTCGGCACACAATGGCGCAAGAGTCTGCCGGCGGAAATCGAACTGATCCATGACAGCACTCGCCAGGATGCGGACATCCCGGTCGAACGTATCGAAAACCTGCTCGAGAATTACGGCAAAACCGTTGGTACGCTCCGCCTGCTGGCGCGAGGCGTCAGCCCGACCGCGATTCAATCCCTGCAAATTGCGCACCGTGATTTGGCAACGCCGCAAAGCCGTGCCGGACAGGTGCTGAGCTTTCTTCCGTACTTGCTGATTCTCACCGCCTTTCTGGGTGGCGCCTATTTGATCATTGATGTCACGGCCGGTGAGCGCGAGCGTCAATCGCTCGAGCCCTTGCTGGCAACGCCGGCCTCCCGTACCGCGATCATGAGCGGGAAAATTCTCGCGGCCTGCGCATTCGGCATGATGAGTCTGATCATCAGCCTGATGGCATTCAAAATCTGCTTCCTGTTCTCCAGCGGTCTTGGCGTAAAAGTCGAACTCCTGATGGGTACGATTTCATTATTGCTGGTCGTGCTGATTCCGATACTGCTGGTCGGCGCCTGCCTGCTCACGCTGATTGCCGCCAGCGTGAAAAGCGTCAAGGAAGCACAAAGCTACATGAGTGTGTTGATGATGCTGCCTTTGCTGCCGACGATTATCCTGATGGTGAATCCGGTCAAGAACCAGCTCTGGATGTTTGCGGTGCCATTTCTTTCGCAAAACCAGATGATTCTGAAACTGGTTCGCGGCGAAACCATCGGCAAGACAGAATGGGCCGTGTACCTGCTCGCCGGGTTTGGTCTGGCTGCCGTTCTCTGGGCAATCGCCGCTCGTTTGTATCACCGCGAAAAACTGGCAATCAGCGCCTGAGCCGCTTTCGAAATTCACTTAAAAGGAACTGTCATGGGTAGCGCATTCTGGGTTCGCCGTTTTTTTCTGGTGTTCGGCATCACCTTCGCCGCGATCGCTGCTGCACATTTGTTGCGTGGTCACGAACTGGTTTATTCACTGAAAGAAAGTGTTCTGTGGGCAATGATCTCGACAAATATTTTTGTTACCGCGCGCATTTACCAATCACGGAAAGGTGTGCACTGTGCGTTATGCAAGGACACGCCGGAAATGCAGAGCCGTAGCTAGACACTATTGCTTCCATAAAAAAGCCCGGCAATGCCGGGCTTTTTTTTACGCTGTCGTTTGCATCAATTGAAATTGAAATTACGACGGACGGTACGTGGTTCGTCCAGTGGCTGGAACTGCCATTTGCGTACCGTGGTTTGAACGCCACGATCGAAAGTGCCGCGCGGATTGGATTTGATGACTTTCACATCCGATACAGAGCCGTCACGGTTAACCAGAAACTCGACTTCGACGCTGCCGGTAATGCCGCCACGAATGGCTTCTGCTGGATAAGCCGGTTGTGGCGTACTGATCGCTACCAAGGCACTGCTGGTTGAAGGTGCAGGACGTACGGGGGCTGACACGGGCGGCGGATTATTGGCTGGTGCCGAAACGACCGGTGCCGGGGCTGTTACTACCGGTGCCGGCGCACGTGTTTCCGTGGCTGGCGCGCTGGTCGTTGGTGTTGTTTTCACGGCAGCGGCCGCTTTGGCAGCATCATCCAGTGCTTTTTGTTTGGCGAGATCGGCCAGACGTTTTTCTTCTTCGGTGCGTTTCGCGTCATCCACCACGCGTTGGGCTGCATTGGCTTTACCGGTGGAAATCGCTTCGGCAATACGTGGCAATGCCGGTGCCTGTGGGTCGGCGCGTTCGAGCAGGGCACGTAAACGTTCCGCTTCGACAAAATCATATCGGCCGATGGCCTGTTCGGCGGCGATCACGGTGTATGGCATCAAGTCCATCAGAGCGCTTTCGCTATTCGCATCGGGCTTGTCGCTTTTCTTCCGGAGTGCGAGGTAATACTCCATCGCGTTATCACCGGCAGGTGCATACAAACGCTGTTCACGGAAAGCGGTGGATGCGCGTTTGCGCAATTCCTCCACTGGCAATGCTGCCAATGCGGCTTCGGCTGCTTGGGCTGCCTGCGCGGCCTTTGCGATTTGCGCATCCGCCTGGGCGGCCGTATCCGATGCTGCTTCCGTGGCGGGAGCCTCTTCCTTATTACATGCAGTCAAACCCAAACCGAGGGCAATCAGCAGGGCACAGGGTAAAAGATGTTTCTTGGCGTTTATGGATTGGCTCATAGTGGTCACTTGGTCAGGGCTAGGTTTAAGGATAGCGGATTCTTCACATGCTCAGCACATTAAAGTTTGGCCTATTTGTCAAGTTTTTTCCGTATCGTGCATCACGGTATAACACGTTGGGCTTATTTGCCGATGCAAAAACTGGTAAAAATTTTACCCAATAGTGCGTCGGCGTCCATATGACCGGTGATCTCGCCAAGCGCACGGTGGCTGTCGCGCAGCTCCTGGGCGGCCAACTCGCCTTGCTTGTAGCCCAGTTGTTCTTCCGCCAAACCCAGTGCAGCGCTTGCCCGGATCAAGGCCTCGACATGCCGCGCCCGGGCACTGAAGCTTCCGGCATCCAGTTCCTTCAAACCAGCGACTTCACGCAATTTTTCCGCCAGCTCGGCAAAGCCCAGCCCCGAGCGGGCAGAGAGCCACAGATGCCAGCCATCTTCCCGTAATTCCTGCGCTACCGGCCTGGAACTGAGATCACATTTATTGTGTAGCCAAAGGATTTGCGGCACACCCGACAGACTTTCGCGCAAATCCCGTATTGACTCGTCGGCATTTCGGTCATCGATAACCGCGAGTGCCAAATCCGCCTCGGCCAATTCCCGATGCGCCCGCTTGATGCCTTCCCGCTCGACCACATCGTCGGTTTCGCGCAAGCCGGCAGTGTCGACCAGCGTAATCACTACCCCATCCAGAGTGATGGACTCGCGCAAGACATCGCGTGTCGTGCCGGCGATATCAGTCACGATCGCACGTTCTTCGCCGGCCAGTCTGTTCAACAGTGAAGACTTGCCGACATTCGGTGCACCCGCAATCACCACATGCACACCATCCAACAAACGTTTGCCGCGTTCGGCTTCTTCCAGCAAAACCGCCATGTCGTGCCTGACCCGCTGCATTCTGGCCTGCAATTCAGGTGCCGCCAGAAAATCGATTTCTTCTTCGGGAAAATCCAGTGCTGCTTCGATATAAACCCGCAACTGCACCAATCCCTGCTCCACTTCATGCACGCGTTTCGAGAACTCACCATCAAGCGATCTGCGGGCTGCGCGCGCGGCCGCTTCACTTCCAGCAGATATCAAATCGGCGACCGCTTCGGCCTGCGCCAGGTCCAGTTTTTCATTGAGGAAGGCGCGTTCGGTAAATTCACCCGGCCTGGCCTGTCTTGCGCCGAGTGCCATGCAACGCTTTTGCAATTGCATCAACAAATACGGATTGCCGTGCGCCTGCAGTTCCACCACATCTTCACCGGTATAGGAATGAGGGCCGGCAAAATAAATGGCTACGCCATCATCAATTACTTCCTTTTCTTCATCAAGAAAGCGGGCATACACGGCGACGCGGGGAATTATTTTTTTACCGGTGATTGTTTCGGCGATTGCGAGCGAACGTGGTCCGCTCAAGCGGAGTATGCCGATGCCGGCCGGGGCCTTCGCGGTGGCGATCGCGACGATTGTTTCTGCATGTATGTCCATGTGCCCATGATAAACAAAGGCCCGCGTTTGCGGGCCTTTATCTTGATCAAACCATTTCTCGCTGGCGCAACTTATTTTGCGATAGCCGGGGTTGCGGGCTTATCGCCGTGGCGCTTGTTGATCACTTGTTGCTGGATGATGCCCAGCAAACCATTCGTCACCCAGTACAGAACCAGACCTGCCGGGAAGAAGGCCATCAGCACGCCGAACATCAGCGGCATGAATTGCATGACTTTTTTCTGCATCGGATCCATGCCGGGCATCGGGGTAAGCCGTTGCGTCACGAACATCACGATCAGATTCATTGCTGGCAGGATAAAATAAGGATCCGGTGCAGTCAGGTTTTGAATCCATCCCATCCACGGCGCCTGACGTAGTTCGACGCTTTCCAGAAGTACCCAATACAAGGCAAAGAAAATTGGCAAGGGAATCAGCATCGGCAAACAACCACCGGCCGGATTGATTTTTTCCTTCTTGTACAAATCCATCATTGCCGTTGAATACGCCTGGCGATCATCGCCGTAGCGCTCTTTCAAGGCTTCAAGACGCGGCTGGATAGCCCGCATTTTCGCCATGCTCTTGTATTGCGCAGCCGATAGTTTGTACAGGGCCAATTTCAGCAACACGACAATCGCAATAATTGCCCAGCCCCAGTTACCGATCCAGGAATGTAACAGCGATAATAACCAGAACAAAGGTTGAGAAATGAAGCTGACATAGCCGTAATCGAGTGTCAGTTTCAATGACGGATCAACTTTTTCCATGTCCTTTTGCAGCTTCGGACCGACCCATAAGGTGGCTTGCTGGGATAGCATCTTGCCTGCAGGCACGCTAAGGTCCGCACCAGTACTGGTAATCACGTAATGCGGCCTACTATTCCCTTGAATGGTACTGGTCTTGATTTCACGAATTTGGTTTTTATCAGGTACCCAGGCACTCACAAAATGGTGCTGCACCATGCTGATCCAGCTCTGGCTCAAATCCTTGCTTGGCAAATCTTCTGCGGCAAAGTCGGCAAATTTCTTTTTCTTGAAAGTATTTTGTTCGCTATACCAGGCAACTCCTACAAGACTGAAACTTTCCGGATTGGTGAACATGCTGTGTTTTGGCGGTGCCGGCGGTTGTGCGCGGGTAAATTGTTCATAGGCTTTGCCTTGCCAGTTTTTTGTACCGGTGTTGCTCAACTCCTGTTTGACCTTGATGGCATAACTGCCGCGACTCAGTATCAATGTCTTTTTAAACTGCAGGCCAGAAGCTTGATCTTTCCAGATAAAAGGGACTTCCAGTGTTTGTTGGCCATCACTCAGAAAAAAATTATTTTGACCATTCTCGACATTGAAAGTTATTTCCTGATTATCCGAAGACAAGCCTGTAAAACCAGATTGTGCAACGAAAAAATCTTCTTCTTTCGTATCTTGCAAAATAATATTCGGGCTGCCCTTTTTCTTTTCCACCGGATACTTTAGAAGTTCCGTTGATACAAGCGTCGCACCACGCGGGTCGATTTTCAGTTTCAACACATCCGTTTGAACCGAGACGGTCTGCAGCGGCTTGACGGCTATGTTCGTAGCCGGCACTGGAGCGGTTATAGCATTCGGTGAATTGACAACCGGCACTCCTGGCAACGCATTTGGCTGGTTTTGGGTGGTAGCCGCTGCTGTGCTAACTGTGTTTGTTGTCTTTTCGGCCGTAGTCGTTTCGCTGCCTGTTTTCGACCATTCCATAAAAAGCAAAAACGCGACCAATAGCCACGCAAACAATAAAAACGTACGAGTCTGATTCATGAGCTCAAAAAAACCTGGGCAGGATCTGCCTGTTAAGGGTCGCGGGAAATTGCTGCGCCATTGCTGGGCGAGCCGTGCATTGTGCCTATCGCTGCGTTACTCAGCAATGTTTGGGCACGCAGAAAGAGTTTTTCAAGATCGGCTCGCCAATTGACTGCGATTGCTTTCGCCGCTTCCGGTTTGGCGATCAGCACATACTCGGCTGCCAGATAGTCTTGCTGGTGATGGCGAAAGTAATCCCGGCAAACACGCTTGATGCGATTTCTGGCCACGGCGCTTTTATCGACACGCTTTGATACGGCAATGCCTAGACGCGGTTTAGTGAAAGCTTCGCCCTGTGCAAGATGCAGACGAAAGTAAACGCCAGAAACGCGACTTCCCTCGCTGAACACGGCCTGATATTCGGCCGAGGTGCGTATCCGCGCACTGCGAGGGAAGCGTTGGTGGGCCGTGGTATTCACGTCCCAGACTGCATTATTTACTTAGACGCAAAGACGCGCGCGGCCTTTGGCGCGGCGACGTGCGAGGATCTTGCGACCACCGACAGTTGCCATGCGGGCGCGGAAACCGTGGTCACGTTTACGCTTCAGATTGCTGGGTTGATAAGTACGTTTGGTGGCCATGACGCAACTCGCTTGAAGATTATGCGGGAAAGACTTGAAAGTATAGACAATTTCACCCGGTGACGTCAAGCCGGATGTGCTTGGCGAAAGCACGGGGAGCCGCTAGACTGGGCGACCCAGACTTATCCACAGCAGCGCTTCGCTGCCGGAATCCGTATTGTCTATGCTAACTGCTTGGCCCCGCTGTCTTGAACGTCTCGAAACCGAGCTTCCGGCCGAAGATATCCACACCTGGCTGCGCCCGCTGCAAACCCGGGTCGAAGCAAACCAGCTGACCTTGTTTGCGCCCAATGCCTTCGTACTCGAACAGGTGCGTGAACATTATCTGCCCCGAATCCGGGAATTACTGACGCATTTCAGCCAGGGTCAGGCCCAGGTCGTACTGGAACTAGGCTCGAGCGCGAAACCTGCGGCGGCATCCAATAAGGACAAAGCCCCGGTTTCCAGGGATGCGGGCCTCAGCTTCCAGACCAATCTGGACCCGCGCTACAACTTCGACAATTTCGTCGAAGGCAGTAGCAACAAGCTGGGTCGCGCCGCTGCGATGCAGGTCGCACAAAACCCAGGCAAAGATTACAACCCACTGCTGTTGTATGGCGGAACCGGTTTGGGCAAAACGCATCTCATGATCGCTGCCGGTAACCTGATGCGTTCCAATAATCCGGCGATGAAAGTTCTGTATTTACGTTCGGAACAATTTTTCAGCGCGATGATGAAAAGCCTGCAAGAAAAAACCATGGACCAATTCAAACGGCAATTCCAGCAGGTGGACGCCCTGCTGATTGACGACATTCAGTTCTTTGCTGGCAAAAATACGACGCAGGAAGAGTTCTTCCACACATTTAATGCCTTGTTCGATGGCAAACAACAAATCATTCTTACTTGTGACCGCTTTCCACGTGAAGTCGACAATCTCGAGCCACGACTGAAATCCAGACTGGGCTGGGGTTTGTCGGTAGCAATCGAACCACCGGACTTTGAGACCCGCGCGGCAATCCTGATGGCAAAAGCGGCCGAGCGCGGCGTGCCTCTTCCGGACGATGTTGCGTTTCAAATTGCCAAGCGCATGCGTTCGAACGTGCGCGATCTGGAAGGCGCATTGAATACTTTGGCCGCCAGGGCAAATCTGTTTGGCAAGACGATCACGATGGAATTCGCACAGGAAACGCTGCGCGATCTGCTGCGTGCTCAATCACAGGCAGTTTCCATTACCAACATCCAGAAAACGGTGGCCGAGTACTTTCAATTGCGGATGGCGGATTTGCTTTCACAGAAACGTACGCGCAGTCTTGCCAGACCAAGACAATTGGCAATGTGCCTGGCAAAAGAATTAACCGAACACAGTCTGCCGGAAATTGGCGACGCCTTCGCCGGCAGGGATCACACAACGGTTTTGCACGCGTGCCGGGTCATCCGGGAATTATTGAACACCGACGGCAAAATGAAAGAAGATTGGGACAAATTAATCCGCAAATTAAGCGAATAAGACTTACCAGCGGGATAATTTGTGAATAAACTGGGGATAGTTTTTGGATGGGGTATTTATCCACAGGCTATCCCAAGCCTCAGGTGTCTTCACCCACACCCGAGGCGGTATAAAAAACACATAATAAACAAATACTTGAAAGCTTATCCAAGGTTTTTAGCGACTCTACCACCACCACTCTTTATATATATCCACTAGGTTAATGGGGCATACGGCATGCGTTTTAGTCTTTCTCGCGAAGTTCTTTTAAAACCCTTACAGCAAGTCGTCAACGTGGTCGAACGTAGACAAACGCTGCCAGTGCTGGCGAATCTATTGGTTTCTGTCGAAGGCAACAAACTTTCAATGACGGGTACCGATCTTGAAGTGGAGATGATTGCCCGTTCTGAAGTGGATGATGCAGAAAGCGGAGAAACTACAATCCCCGCACGTAAATTATTCGAAATTGTTCGAGCATTGCCAGACGGCAGCAAAGTGACGTTGACTCAGTCCGGCGACAAGGTGACCGTACAGGCAGGACGTAGCCGTTTTAGTCTGGCAACTTTGCCAAGCCGTGATTTTCCCGCAGTAGAAGATCTAGATTTGGTTGAACGAATCCGGGTTTCGGAATCGGCATTGAAAGAACTCATTGAACGCACTGCTTTTGCGATGGCCCAGCAGGATGTTCGTTATTACTTGAACGGCTTGTTGCTGGATCTACGTGAAAACAGTTTGCGCTGCGTAGCAACGGATGGCCATCGACTCGCCTTGTGCGAAGCTGAATTGCCGGAAGGTGCACAAACACGGAAGCAAATCATCGTTCCCCGTAAAGGTGTATTGGAACTGCAGCGCCTGTTGGAAGGCGGTGATCGCGAAGTAGAACTCGAAGTGGGTCGTAATCATTTACGCATGCGTCGCACCGATGTCACCTTTACCTCCAAGCTGATCGATGGCCGTTTCCCGGATTACGAAGCCGTTATTCCGATAGGGGCTGACAAGGAAGTAAAGGTTGATCGTGAAGCCTTGCGTGCCGCACTACAGCGCGCAGCCATTTTGTCGAATGAAAAGTATCGCGGTGTAAAACTGGAAATTTCGCCGGGCCAATTGCGCATCATCGCCAATAATCCGGAAAGCGAAGAAGCCCAGGAAGAGTTGGAAGCTGAAACGCGGATCGATAATCTGTCGATCGGTTTCAATGTCACTTATTTGCTGGATGCTTTATCGGCATTGCGAGAAGATCAGGTTATCCTGAACTTGCGGGATGGCAATTCTTCTGCATTGGTCCGCGAAGCCAGCCATGACCGTAGTCGTCATGTGGTCATGCCGCTGCGTTTGTGATCATGTATTTCCGCCAAGCCTTAAAAAGCCCGGTAAATCCGGGCTTTTTGTTACGAGAGCCATGCAACTAATCGAACTGCGTATTAAACATCTGCGTTGTATTGAGCAGGCAGAGCTCCATTTCGAGCCCGGGATCAATCTCATTACGGGAGGTAATGGTGCGGGCAAAACATCCCTGATCGAAGCTATTCATTTGATGGGTTATGGTCGGTCGTTTCGTGGGCGAGTCAGGGATGGTCTGATCCGCAGTGGAGCATCACAGTGCGAGGTGTTTATCCGTTGGCGCGAACACCGACCAGGCGATCGGCAGGCGGGACTGCTTCATACCGGGAGCAGCTGGCAGGCAAAACTCAATGGACAGGAGACAAACAGCCTTACCGAGCTGTGTGCTGAAATTCCCGTGGTGACGTTCGAACCGGGAAGCCATGAGTTGATCGGCGGCGGAGCAGAACATCGTCGCCGTTATCTCGATTGGGGTTTGTTTCACGTGGAACCGGAGTTTATCCAGCAATGGCGTCGTTACGCGCGCGCCTTGAAACAGCGGAATAGCTTATTGAAATCCCAAGCGAATGCGGGCTTGCTGAATCCCTGGGAAAAAGAAATGGCGCTCAGCGGAGAAGTGATTAACCGCTACCGTTCGCAATACCTGGAAGAATTGGACGTCGAGTTAAACCAGACAGTAAATCAATACTTGCCCGAACTGGGGCAAGCGCATCTGGTCTTCATTCCGGGCTGGAAGCGGGCAGACGTTTCCCTGCTTGATGCCCTTATCCTGAGCCGGCAGCGAGATCTTCAGACCGGAAATACCAGTGTCGGGCCACATCGTGCTGATTGGCGGGTCGAGTATGAAATGCTGCCGAACAGGGAGATGCTGTCCAGAGGGCAGGAAAAGCTGACAGCCTTGGCTTGTGTCATGGCTCAGGCGGAAAACTATGCGCACCGGAAAAACGAATGGCCGGTGGTTTGCATGGACGATCTGGCCTCCGAATTGGATCTTCAGCATCAGCAGCAGGTGTTGTCCCACCTCGCAACATCGAACGCACAGGTAATACTTACCGCCACAGAAAGCCCTTTAATCCTTGGGAATGAAATCAAAGCCAAAACCAGGTTTCACGTGAAACACGGCCAGGTTCTACAGTCTTTCGACTAGGCTCATAAGAGCAGCGTGAGGCCAATCCGAGGTATAATCGAACGCTTGATACGAAGCCCGGACGCCCTATGGCGCTGGCTGCTAGACACCATGGAAACCCTATCAAAATGACAGATCCACAAGCACCAGAAAACGCGCCGGTACCAAACAATACTTACGATTCCAGCAAGATCACCGTCCTACGAGGCCTTGAAGCCGTTCGTAAACGGCCAGGCATGTATATCGGCGACGTTCATGACGGCACCGGCTTGCACCACATGGTTTTTGAAGTCGTCGACAACGGTATCGATGAGGCCTTGGCCGGGCACTGCGACCGGCTGGTTGTCACATTACACGCTGACGGCTCCTGCTCTGTATCCGACAACGGCCGCGGTATCCCGACCGATATTCACAAGGAAGAGAACGTATCAGCCGCCGAAGTCATCATGACCGTGCTGCATGCCGGCGGTAAGTTTGATGACAACAGCTACAAGGTTTCCGGCGGTTTGCATGGCGTCGGCGTGTCCGTGGTCAATGCCTTGTCGAAATCGCTTTGGTTGAATATCTGGCGCGACGGTTTTCACCACCAGCAGGAATACGCCGAAGGCGAGCCGCTGTATCCCCTGAAACAAGTGGGTCCATCGACCAAGCGCGGTACCGAACTGCGTTTCCTGCCGAATGCGGATATCTTCACCGACGTCGAGTTTCACTACGATATCCTGGCCAAACGCCTGCGCGAACTGAGCTTCCTGAACTCCGGCGTCAAGATCGAATTGATCGATGAACGCGGCGAGGGCAAGCGTGATTTGTTTGAGTACGAAGGCGGCATCAAGAGCTTCGTGGAACATCTCGCTTCCGTAAAAACCCCGCTACATCAAACAGTTATCTCTGCTTCCGGTGAAAAAGACGGCATCGTGGTCGACATTGCATTGCAGTGGACCGATGCCTACCAGGAAACCATGTTCTGCTTCACCAACAATATTCCGCAGAAAGACGGAGGCACCCATTTGATCGGTTTCCGTGCCGCGTTGACGCGCACGTTGGGTAACTACATTGAACAAAGTGGTATCGCCAAGCAGGCGAAAGTCGCCATGTCGGGCGATGATATGCGCGAAGGCATGATCGCGGTCTTGTCGGTCAAGGTGCCAGACCCGAGTTTCAGTTCACAAACGAAAGAAAAGCTCGTGTCTTCCGAAGTCAGGCCCGCTGTGGAAGCGGTGATTGGCCAGAAACTGGAAGAATTCCTGCAAGAGCGTCCGAACGAAGCCCGTGCCATCGCAGGCAAGATTGTCGATGCTGCCCGTGCCCGCGAAGCGGCCCGCAAGGCTCGTGATTTAACCCGCCGCAAAGGCGCGTTGGATATCGCGGGTCTGCCCGGCAAGCTCGCCGATTGCCAGGAAAAAGATCCAGCCTTGTCAGAACTGTTTATTGTCGAGGGTGACTCCGCCGGCGGCTCGGCCAAACAAGGCCGTAATCGCAAAACCCAGGCCATTTTGCCCTTGAAAGGCAAGATTCTGAATGTTGAACGCGCGCGTTTCGATCGCATGCTCGGGTCGGCCGAAGTGGGTACCCTGATTACCGCCCTCGGTTGCGGCATTGGCAAGGACGAATACAATCCCGGACAAATTGCGTTATCACCGCATCATTTTGATGACCGACGCCGACGTCGATGGTTCGCATATCCGCACCTTGTTGCTGACCTTTTTCTATCGGCAAATGCCCGAGCTGCTTGAACGCGGACACATTTATATCGGTCTACCGCCGCTCTACAAAATCAAGCAAGGCAAGAACGAGCAATACATCAAGGACGATGCTGCATTGAACGCGTACCTGGTGAATCACGCCGTCGAAGGCGCCGAGTTGCGTCCATCGGAATCGGCACCGGCGATCAGTGGTTTGGCGCTGGAAAAATTATTGCTTGAAGTGGTTGCCGCCAACGAAGTCATTCAACGCCACGCCTACCGAGTCGATGCAACCGTACTGGAAAATCTGCTCGAAATGCCGGCGCTGAAAGTCGAAGATTTCAAGGATGCGGAAACCCTGAAACCCTGGTGCAAAACTCTTGAAACCAGACTCAATAATGTCGGTTTGGGCCGCCCGCAATTTTCAATCAGCATTCAAGTTGCGCAGGACGAAGGCCTGGGCGGCGCATTGATTATCGAGAAGCGCCATCATGGCCTGACCCATTCGCAAACACTCGCAGTGCAGCAACTGGTGCATGGTGAACTGCGTACGCTGACAGAAGTTGCACAACAATTGAACGGTCTTCTGCAAGAAGGCGCGATGGTACAGAGAGGCGGAAAATCACAGGCTGTCAGCACTTTCAAACAAGCACAGGAATGGTTGCTGGAAGAAGCAAAACGCGGCCGTACTATTCAGCGCTTCAAAGGCTTGGGTGAAATGAATCCGGAACAATTGTGGGATACCACGGTGAATCCCGAAACACGACGCTTGTTGAAAGTCCGCATCGAAGACGCGGTGGCAGCCGATCAGATTTTCTCCACCTTGATGGGCGATGTTGTCGAACCGCGCAGAATTTTCATCGAAGACAATGCATTGCGAGTCGGCAATCTGGATATCTAGGCAATCAGCTTGAGCAATAGCGATTACGCGGAAAAAAGCGAAATGAAAAAAACAGCGCCCGGCCTTTATCAAGTGCTGGGCGCTGTTGTTTTGGATGTCGTGCTTGTCGGTGTTTTCTTTTTTATTGCGATGATGCTTATCACCATCGGCATGCTAATAAGCGGCAATGCCACGGAAAATCAGGGACAGCTTGCCAATTTACTGATGGGCCTGTCGGCCTTGTACATGGCGATTCTCGCTCTCTCGGCATGGCGAGGTCGTTCACTGGTTTTGCCAGTCGCACAATATGAAACCCGGAAGAACATATCACTTGCCGTGATGACCGGCTTCGCGCTTTTTTTATTCATGCTCTCAGTGTCTTTCCTGCTGGATGCGTGCGGCATGCAAATCAAGCCCGGCAACCAAATATTGCTGGAGGATCTCAATCGCCGATGGCCCTTGGTTGTTAGCCTGTATGCCGTATTGATCGCTCCGTTTTTCGAGGAACTTTTTTTTCGTAAGCAAATATTTGCCCGCCTCATGAGCGCAAACCATGCCTTACTTGCCTATCTGATCAGTAGTGTGTTGTTCGCATTGATGCACGAACCATCGCCGATGCAGGGATTTCCAAAATGGATACTGATGCTCGCGATGTATGGTTTCATGGGAGCGACGTTTGCCTGGGTATACCGGAAAACCGGAAAACTCTGGCCGGCAGTCCTGGCCCACGCCACCAATAATCTGATCGCGATGCTGGCTTTGTCACTGGAAAAAACGATGAGCTGAGATTCAGCTTCGCACGCTTATATTCCTGTCCATGTTTTAAATTATTCTTCCGGGCATTTCTAATGAAACAACATATCTTTCTTGCTGCCGCCGTCATATCCGCACTTGGTTTTTCAACCGGTTTGCAGGCGCGGCGACAATTGCTTTTGGTCTCTGATACGCAAATGAACCAGATGGGCAGCGAGGCTTTCGAAAAGCTCAAAAGCGGCAACAAGCTTTCAAGCGACAAAAAAAAATTGGCACAAACGCAGTGCGTGGTGAATGCATTGACTGCAGTTTTGCCTGAAAAGCAGGCAAGGCAAGCTTGGGAGGTTCAGGTGTTCGAAGACGATAGTCCGAATGCTTTCGCCTTGCCGGGTGGCAAGGTCGGCGTGAACACCGGCATGTTCAAAGTGATTAAATCCCAGGACGAGTTGGCGGCCGTTATTGGTCATGAAATTGCACACGTCGTCTCGCAACATGCCAATGAGCGCGTTTCACAACAGACACTGACCGGTCTTGTGCTGCAGGGCGCGGGAGCGTACGCAGGCTCGAAAACCTCTTCCAATAACACGCAGCTTCTGATGGCGGGTTTGGGTTTGAGCGCGCAAGTCGGCTTGCTATTGCCGTTTTCCCGCAAGCATGAAAACGAAGCGGACATCCTTGGTCAGAAATACATGGCGAACGCCGGCTTTGATCCGGCTAAAGCGGTCAACCTCTGGGAAAACATGATGGCAGTCAATAAAAACGGTAGCCCGCCGCAAATTCTATCGACACATCCGGATTCAAAAAATCGCATCAAGACCTTGAAAGAGAGAACGCCGGGCTTGATGGACAATTTTCAGGCAGTCCGCAAAGCGGGAAAAAAGCCTTCATGTTTTTGAATAAACGCTCCGGGGGCTTGAGTATGGAGCCCGCGGCCCGTACCCTTGTCATCTTTAATTAGTGCTTTTGCTCTTTGGAGTGTTAAATGAAACACATGCATCCTCTGGTTTTGGCGATTACCGCAAGTCTGATTTTCTGTCAGGGAATAAACATTGCCCATGCCGATGACTCGAAAAAATCCGCTTTCATGAAGCGCATTGCGGGCGAATCCTATGATGCTGAAGGCAACAAGATCGAACAGAAAGAACAGAAAGAAGAGGCGGTGATGTTTCCGCTTGCCACCCGCGTGCCCCCTAAACAGGAAGGCAGCAAGGCGCTGACCAAGCAGCGCAACCAGATGATTACCGCGTATCAGAAAAACAAATTCGATGATGCAAAACAGCTGGCTGCCACCATCAAGGCAGACCCGGCAGCCAATGCGAACGATATCGGTACAGCTGCCAGGGTGTCACTCGTCATCATTACCACCAAGGACAGGAACAACCATAAAGATGCCATTCCCGAGCTGGAAGAAGCAGTCAACAGCAATGGTCTCGACAACAATACGCATTACAGTCTGATGTCCGAATTGGCCCAGCGCTATCTTGCCAATCAGGATTATCAGGATGCATTGGAAACCTCGGACAAGTTTCTTGCCGAAACCAAAACCGACAAAAAAGAAATTCTCGCCGTGAAAGGCAATGCGCTTTACCGCTTGAAACGCGAGAAGGATGCCATTGGCGTTCTCGAAAAAGTGCATGCAATGGATCCCAATGATCAGGCCGTGACGCAAATGCTCGCGCGCGCATACTCCGATTCCGGTCAGCCGGGGAAAGCGGCAGAACTTACCAAGCTGATTGCACAGGCAACGGGCGGCGATCGTGTCACACGCGTCAATCTTGCGATCACCTATCGTGATGCAAAACAGTTCGAGGAAGCAGCCGATGTCATCGCCGATTTGCGCAAGGAACAACAACTTGTCGAAGAGCGTGATTATCTAACTGCGATGAACATCTATTCCGCAATGAAAAACAGGGAAGCCGATATGGCCAGTGTTGTTCAGGAAGGGCTGGACAAAGGTGTTCTGAAAGAAACGGCGAGTAACTACAATATTCTGGGCGAGTCCTACTATTACAGTGGTGAAGAAGACAAGGCGATAACAGCCTGGTCAAAAGGAGCCCCCTTGAGCAAGGATGGTACGACTTATCTGAATCTGGCAATTATTCAATGCCAGGATCAGGTGGCGAGATGGGCTGCTTGTAAAGAAAGCGCTAAAAATGCAATCGCAAAGGGCGGAATAAATCCGGCCGATGCAAAAACACAAATAGCAAAAGCCGACAAGGAATTGGGCAAATCCAAGTAAGGCGAAGTAGCGCACAGTTAGACAAGCCGCAGAGATTGGATAAAACTGCATCTTGGTATAAGCTTAGAGGTTCCCGCGATATGGTTGTCGCGGGTCATGGCGCGGGAGCGTCGCGAAAACAAATTTTTTAAGAGCCGCCACCGCATGACGGATCCCAATAACAGAGATGACAAAGCAGCCGGCATAAGCTGGCCACGGATTGGTGGCGTTGCTTTTGCAATGGCGCTGCACGTAGCCGGCTTTATGATGCTGATGGCGCCGGTTTCGGCACCACCTCCGGCCGAGGAAGAAGATCAAGTGGTTCCGGTCAGCTTTACCGACCCACCACCACCGCCTCCGCCACCACCACCACCACCACCGGAAAAACCGGTCGTGATTACCACCGTGGTCAATACGCCGCGTCCAACGGTTTTGCCTCCGCCACCGGAGCAACCGCCAGTGGTTTATAACGACCCAAATGCAAACTCAGTTGCAGCACCACCGCCAGCACCGCCGACCGTACAAACAGCAATTCCGGTAGATGTCGCGCCTTCAGAAGACATCTCTGGCCGAGCTCTCGCACAGCCAAAATATCCGGCTCAGGAGCTGCGGGACGGCGTTGGCGGCATGGTTCGCTTACGGGTTACAATTGACGCCAATGGCAATGTACTCAACGTTGTCGTCGATAAATCGAGTCGGAATCGAAACCTGGATCGCGCTGCGATGGAAGCAGCAAGAAAATGGAAATTCAATCCAGGCTTGAAAAACGGTCAGAAAGTCGGGGGCGACGTTATCGTTCCTGTTAATTTCACTCCCCAATAATGATTAATCACTAAGACAAAGGTCATCCTTATGCTACAGGACATCCTCACCCTCTCCGCCGCTGCTGCGGGCGCCGCCAATAATAATGCCGAAGCCTTCAACAAGATGGGTTTCAGCCACATGTTCGCCTCCTTCCTGAGTGGCGAAAACACCGTCGGTGCGATCGTGTTCGTAACCCTGGCCATCATGTCGATGGGCTCGCTTTACTATATGGCGGTCAATTTCATCAAAGGCCGCGTGATTTCCAGCCGTGCCGACAAAGTGATGGCCACCTTCTGGGAAAGCAATCCGCAAGATGCAATCCGCTTCATGGAAGAACAACCTGCCAACGAACCATTCTCGAAAATTGCATTGGAATGTGCCCAAGCTGCTGCTCACCACCAACGCAGCGAAGGCAACCGTCTGGCTGAATCCCTGAACCGTTCGGAATTCATCGATCGTACCCTGCGTCAAGTGGTTACCAAGGAAAGCGCACGTCTTGAAGACGGCATGACCTGGCTGGCAACTGTCGGTGCGACCGCACCTTTCGTAGGTTTGCTCGGTACCGTCTGGGGTATTTACCACGCCCTGATCGCGATCGGCCAGTCCGGCCAAGCCGACATCGGCAGCGTTGCCGGTCCAGTGGGTGAAGCGCTGATCATGACCGCCATCGGTTTGTTCGTCGCTATTCCTGCGGTGTTGGCATACAACTTCTTTACCCGCAGCAATCGCAATACCTACGCTAAATTCGACACCTTTGCCCATGATCTGCATGACTTCTTCGCAACCGGCGCCCGTGTCGGCGGCGACAAGCGTTAATTCAGGCAAGATTTGAAGCAGGCAATTTAAGGAAGGCTTTATGGCATTCAGTTCTAATTCCACAGGTGGCCCAATGGCCGACATCAACGTCACGCCCCTCGTGGACGTGATGTTGGTTTTGCTGATCATCTTCATGATCACGGCGCCGTTGATGACACACAAAATCAAGGTGGAGTTGCCGAAAGCGACTTTGGACGTCAAACCAACGGTCAAGGTTGCGCCAGTAACGGTGACCGTAAAGTCGAATGGCGATCTGTACTGGGCCGATTCAAAAGTCACCCAGGATGCTTTCGAAGCCAAGCTGGACACCATCATCACGATGGACCCACAGCCAGAGCTGGATATTCGTGCCGATAAAGACACCAAGTACAAGCTGATCGAAAAAACGACCACCACGGCAAAAAACCGCGGTGTTCGCAAAGTTGGTTTCGTTTCCACACGTGAACGCTGAGACGGAGTAGAACAAATGGCATTTTCTTCAGGCTCCGGCGGCGGCCCAATGGCAGACATCAACGTCACGCCACTGGTGGACGTGATGCTGGTTTTGTTGATCATCTTCATGGTCACGGCGCCACCGATATCCCATCAAATCCAGGTAGACCTTCCGCAACCCACGGTAAATCCGCCACCACCGCCACCAAATCCACCCGATCCGGTCAAAATCCGTATCGAGGCGAGCGGAACGGTAATGATGAATGGCACTCCCATCGATATGAGATCGCTGGAAGCCCAGTTCAATGCCATGAGTGAGCTGGAAGAAGATCGCCAGGGCAAGCTGGAAATCGATACCGATCCGGAAGCCGAGTACGAAGTACTGGCAAAAGTGTTGGCACGTGCAAAAAATGCAGATTTGAAAAAAATCGGTTTCGTAAAAGCCGGCGGTTAATCTAACCGGCCTACAAAAGCGAAGTAACAACTCTTGTAGCAACGCCGCCTTCAAAGGCGGCGTTTTTTATTTGCCAAAAAATAAAATCAGGAGTAGATATAAGCCATCACCAACGCAAGGAGTGGCTTATGAACAAAATAACGTCCCCGAACATGATGGCCGAAATCAATGTCACTCCGCTGGTGGATGTCATGTTGGTCTTGCTGGTAATTTTCATGCTGGTTGCCCCCGCTATAACTCAGACCATGAGTCAGAATATCGCTCCTTCGGAAAAGCAGACTAAAACTGAATCACACAAGCTTATTGTGCAGGCGGGCGACACTTACCTGCTCGATGGCCAGATGATTGGCGCAAGTCAGCTCAAGCAGCATTTCAACGAGGCGATCCGGGCGGACAACAAGTACACGCTGCAGATTCTGGGTGAACCCGAAGCAAGCTATCAAAGTTTTACCCAGGTCATGGCAATTGCAAACAATGCCGGAATAGAAAACCTGAGTCTGGCATCGAATTAATGCGGCGCTGAAATCACGCGCAGATAGTTTTGTACGGTGGCAAACAAGCCATCGTACAAAGCATCATTGAATAGAGCGTGGCCAATGGAGACTTCCCGCAACATCGGCAATGCGGCGAGAAACGGCAACAGATTGTCCTGGTTCAAATCGTGGCCGGCATTGACTCCCAATCCGAGTTCCCGAGCTGCGAAAGCCGTGGTTTTGCATTTCGACAGATCATTATCGAAATCGCCGCTTTCATGATGCTGGGCATAGGGTCCGGTATAAATCTCGATGCGATCCGCGCCAAGCTCGCGAGCAAGGGCCAAATCCGATACATCCTGATCCACAAACAAACTGATTCGTTCGCAGAAAGGTTTTAGATCGGCAACAACCTTGCCGAGGCGCTCAAAGTCCGTGCGTAAATTGAAACCATGATCGGATGTGATTTGACCATCGCCATCCGGCACCAGTGTTACCTGGGTCGGCCGGGTTTCGCGGACCAACGAGAGCAGACCAGGATAATCGCCACGTGCGGCTGCAAAGGGATTTCCTTCGATATTGAATTCGACTTTATTGGCCACCAGTTTAGCCAAATCACGTACATCAGAGGGAAGTATATGACGCAAGTCGGGACGAGGATGTACCGTGATGCCGCCTGCGCCTGCTTCCATCGCAACGCTTGCCGCCTTGATCACGGATGGCAAATCGCCACCGCGAGAGTTGCGTAAAACCGCGACCTTGTTAACGTTTACACTAAGTAGCGTCATGAAATAATCCGGACAGTTCAGGCTAACAGAGTATCATCGAACACATACCTGCCCACCGTTACGGGAAGTACCGCAAAACAAATTACCATGAATAAATTTCGTCGCAATTGTGCCATTGTCCTGTTGACCTGTCTGTGTTTATGCCAGAGCTCCTTGCTATGGGCGCAAGCCATGAAGTTGCACGGCGCACCCTTGATGCAGCGCTATACGGCGAAAGATTTCAATGCCAACCCCCAACATTTCAGTATCGCTACCGACAAGGCCGGGCGGTTGTTTGTTGGCAATTCCGAGGGCATTTTGAGATTCGATGGTACGACCTGGGAGTTGATCGAGTTACCGGGCAAGCAAATTGCACGCGATCTGATCAGGGCGAAAGACGATAAGATTTACGTGGCCAGCTACGATACATTCGGCGAGCTGGTGACCGACAAGGATGGAAAAATCAGGTTTCAGGAATTGTTGAGCCTGAGCGGCCTGAAGGGAAATGACCGGCATGTCGGTATTGTCTGGGAAGTCATCAACACCGAGGAGGGCGTGTATTTCCGGGCAGAAGAAACACTTTTCTTCATTAGCTACGACAGGAAAAAAACACGGAGTTGGCCGCTGACTGAAAATGTGCGAACAGTCTTCCCGCAGAAAAACGTGCTTTATGCGCGCGTGGACGGCGTTGGTTTCTGCAAGTTCGTCGACGGCAAATTCCTGTTGGAACCCGGTGGCGAGGAGTTTGCCAAGCGTCCATTGCCGGGAATGATAGATCGCGGTAATTGGCGCTTACTGGTATCGGACGACGGGTTTTTTCGCGCCGACCAATCCGGCCTGAAGCGTTTGCCCAATGCCGCCGGATCGGAATTGGCCAATAGCGAAGCCTATGAAGTACTGGCTCTGTCGGACGGCAGTTTTGCGGTCGGCACACGATTGGGAGAACTGTTTCGCTTCGGTCAGGACTTCACGGTTCTGGAGCGTTTGAAGCTGGGTAGTTTCGCAGTCGCCGCCATGAGCGTCGATAACGAAGGCGGCTTGTGGGTCGCGACTGAAGGCGATTTATTGCGTCTGGCAATGCCTTCGCCATGGTCGTTTCTGGATGCACACCAGGGTGTCCAGGGCATCGTGAACGATTTCGAATGGCATGAAAATGCCTTGTGGATCGCCAGCACAAGCGGAATCGCGCGAATCGTGCCCCAGCAAGACGGCACCAGTCGCTATGAGACCAAGCCCTGGGTTGATTACGAAGCCTATGTTTTCGACAGTAATGATGCCGGTTTGCTGATTGGCCATCGACAAGGCCTGATGGTTTTGGACAAGGGAAGCAGCACACCGAGAAAGCTGCTCGATGACCAGAAAGAATTGGTACTGCTATTCGAAAAATCACGATTTGATGAAACGCTTATTTACGCCCTGGCGCACCACAGCATTTTGATACTCAAAATCGTCGATGGAAGATGGCAGATCAAAAAACGGATTTCGCTTGCCGGAGCGAGTGTGGATAGCCTCGTTGAAACCGCACCGGGCGAAATCTGGTTCAGCAATAATTATGCAGGCCCGGAGCGCTGGCGTTTTGATACCAGCACTTTCGAAATTCTGGATAAAAAGGAATTTGGAAAAGGCGATGGTCTTGTCCTGCAAAAAGACGATCCGCAACATGTCTATCGGCTGGATGACAAAGTGCATGTGGTGATTGCAGACAAGGGTTTCCTGTTCGACGGCAAAAAGTTCGGACCTGAGCTGGCACCACCGTTTACCCTGGTCATGCGGCCACACGAACTTTACGTGACAGAAACCGCAATCGGTGCCTATGCCTACACATCACGCGAAATGTGGTTCCGGCCAAAGGGCGAAACCCAATGGCAGCCGCTCAGGATGGCTCTCAGCAGTGCTGCGGGCTACGGCGTTGTTCGATTAAACCGGGATGGCGTCGTGCGCATGTCCACCTGGAGCGGCATACTGCAGTACAACCAGAAGGAAAAAAGCGCAATTCCCGAACCACTGGAATTACGTTTTGAATATGTGACCGCGATCAATCCGGAAAACAATTCAAGCATCAATCTGCCAACCGATTCCGCTACTGGCTATGTCAAGGTTCCGGCCGGACATAATCTCAAGCTGAGATTTTCGATGGTGAGTCTGGAAAGCGGCGTCGAATTTCGTTACCGGATGCTGCAGCTTTCGAACGAGTGGAGTGGCTGGTCCGACCGCGATCTTTTCATTCGTGCCCAGCCGCCAGGTGATTACGTACTCGAGCTGCAGGCGAAAACGCGCTCGGGGCGCGAGGCGGAAACCATCAGCTATCGCTACACGGTATTGCCGCACTGGTATGAAATTCTGTGGGTCCGCTTCCTGATCCTGCTGACCAGCATTGCAGTCATTTGCCTTCTGACCTACTGGTTTATCCGCAACCGGGTCGCGAAATATCGCGAAGACAATCTGAAGCTGGAAAAACGGATCAGCGAACGAACCATCGAACTGGAATCGCTCAATCAGCGATTGTCGGAACTGGTGATCGAAGATTCCCTGACCGGTGTATCCAATCGCCGCGCGCTCGAGCAGGGTTTGCAGCGTGAGTGGTTTCGTTGTCTCGATCAGTGCAGGCCCTTATCGGTATTGATGATCGACGTGGATCATTTCAAGCAGTTCAACGATAAACACGGACATCTGGAAGGCGATATTTTGCTGCGGGAAATTGCCCAGACCCTGAAGAAAGAACACGATCCGAAGCGGGAATTGCTGGCGCGTTTTGGCGGTGAAGAATTTGCCTTGTTGCTGCCGAGCGTGAATCTGGAAGATGCCATGCGGCGTGCCGAGCAGATAAGACAAATCATGGTTCAGCGGAACAAGGATGTCACCGTCAGCATTGGCGTTGCCGGCTTTGTTCCGAGTATCCAGATCGAGCAAAGCAGCCTCTTGCGCCGGGCCGATGCCGCCTTGTACCGGGCCAAGCGGGCCGGCCGCAACCGGGTCGAAAGCGACAAGGATTAGTTGGCCGAATTACCCTGCGAGTCTTCGCTGGCAGCTTTGCGGGCGGCGGCCTGCTCACGCATCATCCGCAATTCTTCCGGGCTGATCATCTTGGTATCATCCCGGCTATTGCTCTGCAATCGTTCCGAAAGAAAGCTCAGAACAGCGGCGAGCAAAAATCCCAATGCCATCAACAACAGAACAAGGGTGATGCCAAAAGGCAGGCCGTGCATGAAGGTCAGGCCAAATGATGCGATGGCGAGGAGTAACAAGATCCAGGGCATGTGAACGGTCCGCGTAGGTTTCAGGCAGTTTAGCGCAGGCGTGAATCGGTTTACATATCCCGTTGCTCTATCCCCCGATAGTCGGTAGCAGGCAGTGGATTAAAGCATCGGCGATAACAGTCTTGCAGAAGCGTCGGCGAGACGATGCAGAAAGCTCTGCGGCCTTTGGGCGGGCAGCAAACGGCTGACACGCATGTCATCGAGCATCACCTGGCTCAGGGCGAGTGCCAGATCGAGATTTTCCAGCAGAATACATAGCTCGAAATTCAGGCGGAAACTTCGATTGTCAAAGTTCGAGCTACCCAAAATGAGGGTGTCATCATCCACCAGCAAGGCTTTGGTGTGCAGCATTTTTGGATAGCAGTAAATACGGACACCCGCGGCAAGCAATTCGTCGAAATAAGAACGTGCCGCGGCATCGACCAGCCGCGAATCACTTTTGCCTGGCACTATCAGGCGGACATCCAGTCCTCGCAAAGCAGCTGATATCAACGCCATGCGGGCCGCTTCGCTGGGGACGAAATACGGCGTCGCCAGCCACACGCGTGTGCGTGCATGCGAGATCGCAAAAACCATGGAACGATGTATCGGTTCCCAAACCGTGTCGGGGCCGGACGGAATGATCTGTGCCTTGATACCTGCCTGCGCCGGCTCCTGGAACAAGCCTGATTCCTTCGGTGCATGCTGGCCGGTGTATACCCAGTCTTCCAGGAATGCCAGTTGCAGCCAGCGAACAACATCACCGGAAACGGCGATGTGCAGATCACGATAAGCCGCAGTATTGATGGTCTCGTTTTCTTCGTCGGTGATATTGATGCCGCCGGTAAAGCCGTGGATACCGTCAACGACCACGATCTTTCGATGTGAGCGAAGATTGATTTTCGGTTTCCATAAACCGCGCCAGCGAATGCGGGTTCGGTGGAAGAAAGAAACTTCGGCCCCGGCATCGATCAAGGGCTTAAGAAAATCGTCGCCGGTATGCGCCGAACCGATGGCGTCCATCAGCAGGCGAATCTTGATACCTGCCTGTGCCCGCTCGATCAAGGCATCGCGAAATTCGGTGCCGGTGATATCCGGTTCGAAAATATAATATTCAAGATGGATATGGTGCCGAGCCTGTCTTATCGCATTCAGGATCGCGGCGAAGCAGGCAGCGCCGCCAACCAGAAGTTTTGCCTCGCTGGCACTACTGGCGCCGAATTCGCTGCTGTTCTCGGCCAGTAACGACAATTCCGACTGCGAGGAATTGCCGGAATCCGAACGTGATTGTTTGCCAATCAATGCCTTCGATCGCAAGCGTTTGGATTGTTGCCGACGAATGCGCTGCGGTCCAAGAAAGTGGTAGATCACGAATCCGATGACCGGCAGGAAAGCCAATGCAAACACCCAGCTCAGGGTCGCGGCAGCCTCGCGCTTTTGAAGAACGATCCAGCCGCATAACAGAATGATGTACACCAGCCAGAGCGTGGAAATACCAAACCATAAATGCGGGAACCAGTGGTGAAGTTCTTGCCAAAGCTGCATGGTTTTTCCGTCCCGAAACAATCACCGCGGCGACTATCATGGCAGAGCCGCGGGTTTCCTGCAGCCAGGTCGATACCGGGATTCTTCAATGCAAACGCTTGCCGGTGGCGGCTTACTTGATGCGTTCGACCTTGTAACCCTTTTCTTTCAGCATATTCACGACGCCATCCTTGCCGAGAAGGTGCATCGAACCGACGACGACCAGAATATCGTCCTGATCGTTGTCTATCAGCAAGGCATCCAGTTTGGGCAGCCAGGCCTTGTTTCGATCCACATTGATGTTCTGGTAAAGCTTCGGATATTTGTTCTGCAGTTCGCCAGCCATTTTGTCGAATAAAGACTTGTCATCGGCTTTGCGCCAGAGTTCGTGCATTTCATCCAGATCTTTTTTCATGTGTGATATGTCATCCAGCATTTCCTGCATCGACTGGATTTGCAGTTCGGGGCTCATGCTGCCCAATACCGCAATTTGTGACTCTGCCGTTTCCAGGCCGTGCGTTGGCTTGCCGATATTTTTTGCACGCGCCATGAAATGCCGATCCAGCCCGATTTCCGGGTTCAAGCCATTTCGCTGCATCTCGGTCAGCGACATGATCAAAGTGACGAACCAGGGATCGAAATTCTGGAAGTTCGCGGCGGGAAGATTCCGCTCGCTGGCATAGGTTTCAAATTGCTTCCAGGATTCCTGTGGCAGAGTTTGTTGCAGGGTTTTTCCATCCTTGCGGATGGCCGATTGCATCATGTTCTGGGCCAGGGCCGGGTCGTTCATTTCTTCGGGCGACACTTCGAAATACAGCTGTTCGGCATCATCGAATGCCGCATCGGTGCTTTTCGCGAGCGGATAATCGCTTTCCTTGAGCATGTGGAACGAGCCAAGCAGATACAGGCTATTGTCGGCATCGCTGACTTTCCAGAGCAGGGGCTTGGGTGCTTCGGCGCAAGCCGTGCCGGCAGCGAAAAAAATCAGGAGGGGCAAGGCAAGAATTTTCATGGTGATCCTGGTTGGGCAAGGCAAGGTATGGAACGGATACTGATCGGTGCGACCGTAAAAAACCCGGATGGTTTCCTGAAAATACGGATCTCAGCTGGCGGGATACAAAACATCGGCGCGCTGAAACAGAACCCAGCTGGTGGCAATGTATTTATCACCACCGAGCGGTTTATTGCCACGATGGGTATGGGTAAATGCGGTCGGTGCGATCAACAGCGAACCGGTTACGGGTTTGATTTTCTTCTGCTGGTACAAAAATTCGGTCTCGCCTTCGGAAAATTCATCGTTGAGATACATCGTCCATAGCACCGCGCGATGCAGGGTGTCGCAGGAGGCGTCTTTCGGATAAAGCTCGCAATGCCAGTAGGGATAACCGCCTTCATTGGCCGTGTAGCGCTGCAGATTGATGGCACCGGGGCGAAACATGGCACGGGCGATATCGCCAAGTTGCTTGTCCGGCATATCGGTAAAATCCTCGGCCGCTAGACGGCGCACGGTACCGGTTTCTTTATCCTGCACTTGCAACATCAGAGGTGCGATCAAGGTGTGCGGGTATTTTCGCAGGTATTGCATCAGGCCTTTGAACATTGCGGCGTTCAATGTGTTCTCGATTTCACGCCATTCCGCCTTGCCGGTGATCTGTATGTCGGCGCTGTTTTTCAACTCCGGCAATACGCCACCACCCACCCGGCCAGGTACGGCGGCATGGCTGTCCTCGAAGTGTTTAATCAGTAAGCCGCAGGCTTCTCTCGATAATGCCTGTGGATACACTTCGATAAAATCGGCTTGTTGCATCAGGCGTTTTTAGCGTCAAAATCAAGATGGTATTTGACTGCCGTTTCAACCTCTGACTTCGAGCCCATGAAGACCGGCACCCGCTGATGCAAACCTGTCGGTTGCACATCCATCATCCGCATCCGGCCGGTACTGGCAGCGCCGCCGGCTTGCTCGATCAGGAAACTCATCGGATTGGCTTCGTACATCAGCCGCAGTTTGCCGCCCTTGTCGCGGCATTTGCTATCAAGCGGATAGGAAAAAATGCCGCCGCGGGTCATGATGCGATGCACGTCGGCGACCATCGAGGCTATCCAGCGCATATTGAAATCGCGACCGCGCGGGCCTTCTTTCCCTTTCAGCATATCGTCGACATAGGTCTGCATCGGCGTTTCCCAGAAACGCTGATTCGAGGAGTTGACCGAAAATTCTTTCGTTTCATCCGGGATTTTCATGTCGCGCTTGGTCATGACGAAACTGCCTTGCTCGCGATCCAGCGTAAAACCGTGTGTACCACGACCGGTCGTCAACACCAGCATGGTGCTGGGGCCGTAACTGGCATAACCGGCACAGACTTGTGCGCTGCCCGGCTGCAGAAAATGTTCGTCTTCCGGTTCGGTAATGCCATCCGGGCAACGCAGCACCGAAAAAATCGTGCCGACGGTAATATTCACGTCGATATTCGAACTGCCGTCGAGCGGATCGAACAACAACAAATAATTGCCTTTCGGATAGGCATTGGGAATCGGATGCGAGTGCTCCATTTCCTCGGAAGCCAGTCCGGCCAGATGGCCGCCCCATTCATTGGCTTCCAGAAAAATTTCATTCGATAACACGTCGAGTTTTTGTTGTGCCTCGCCCTGGATATTGCCGGTACCGGCACCGCCCAGCACGCCTCCGAGTTCGCCTTTGCTGATCGCGGTCGAAATGGTCTTGCAGGCCCGCGCCACCACTTCGATCAGTAAACGTAAATCGGCATTGATGAAACCCGCATGCTGTTCTTCAATCAGAAAACGGGTCAGCGATATGGGCTTCATGAGCAATACTCGGATGGCGGTGCGCTATTGTCTCGCCCATATCCGCCCTTGCCAAGCAGTGGCACAATAAGCCATGCCCGCCATCGATACCGGATTATTGTTTTCATTGTTGGCTGCGCTGGGTCTGGGCCTGCTGATCGGCGCCGTGCGCGAGCGGCAACACAAGGACCCGATGGCAGGTGTGCGCACCCATGCGCTTGCGGCGCTGCTGGGCGCGATCGGTTTGCATATCGGCTTGTGGGCCTTGTTGCTGGTATTGATCCTGCTGACAGGGCTGTTGTGGATTTCCTATTGGCGACAATCGGAAAAGGATGCCGGCATGACGGGCGAGATCACCCTTTTGCTGACTTGTTTACTGGGCGCGCTATGCCTGAGCCAGCCACGTCTGGCGACCGCTTCGGGCGTTGTCGTGGCGATGCTGTTGTACGGCAAGGCAAAGCTTCACAAATTCACCCGGGAAATTCTGGGCGAACAGGAAGTCCATGATGGCCTGATTCTACTGGGCTCGGCTCTGGTGATATTGCCGATGCTGCCGAATGAAGCGATGGGTCCCTATGCCGTTTTGAACCCGACCACGCTTTGGCGGTTGGTGGTATTGATCATGCTGATCAGCACGATCGGTCATGTCAGTTTGCGTGTTATCGGCAATCGCCGCGGCCTTGCACTGGCCGGCTTTTTTTCCGGTTATGTTTCCTCCACGGCGGCGGTGGCCGGCTTTGGGCAACGGGTAAAGGAACAGCCCGACATGCTGCGTGCCTGCGTCGCGGCAGCAATTTTCGCCAATCTGGCGTCGTTGAGTTTGTTCATCCCGATCCTGTTGGCGGTCTCGCCTCGTTTATTGCAAAGCTTGTATCCGGAAATCGCAGTGGGCATCGGCATCCTCTTAGCCGGCGGTTTGTTGGGTCTTCGTTCCAGTCCCGGTGGCGATACGGCACTGCCGAATTTGCAGACACGCATGTTTCGTCCGGGCCACGCCATCTTGTTGACGGCCATGATTTCCGCCGTCGTTTTATTGTCCGCCTGGCTGACCGCACAATTTGGTTCCGGCCTCGCCTTGCTCGCCAGCATGTTTTCGGCGCTTGCCGAGGTACATGCATCGGCGGCCAGTCTCGGACAATTGGCGCAGGACGAGGTGATTACATTGCGTACCGCGCACTGGGGATTTTTCGGTATTCTGGCCGTGAGCTCCGCGGCGAAATCCACCATCGCCTGGGTCAGTGGCGGCAAGGCTTACGGCCTTCGTGTCAGCATCGGTCTGACTATCATGCTGGCGGGTATTTTAGCCACCGTGATGCTGAGCGAAATTCTCGGCAAATAGCGCGCGAAATTCCCGAGGATTATTGATCTACTTTCTGCAGTCTTGCCTTCGCCACGGCAACGGCTTCCGGACTGGCCGCTTCGATAATCTCGATTTTGCCGTCCACCTGCACGCGTGCACCGGCCTCGATTTCGACACTTCCCTTGATCGTGACATTCGCCGTCTTGCCAATCACGACGTTCGCGCCTTTCCCTATCACTACACGACTTGTTTTGGGATCTGGCGGCAGTTTGTAAACGCTGTAGCAGTAGGTACAGACGATAAAACCATCGCCGCGCCGCTCGAATGCAGTGGCGCCGCATTGGCTACATTGGGTTTGCAGCAGGATCTTTCTGGACATGGAGGCAATCCGGGCTCAGATGATTTTAAGGGTGATCGCTTTCAGAACGGCGCGTGTACGGTCGCGGGTGCCGAGTTTGTCCAGGATATCCGAAACATAATTCTTGACCGTGCCTTCCGACAGGAAAATCGCTTTCGCAATTTCCTTGTTCGAGTAACCACCGGCCAGCAAACGCAGGATCGATATCTCGCGGTCATTGAAAGTATCGGTCGGCTCCTGCACATCGCGATAGGCAAAGCGCGCGCGTACCGGCGAGGTGGATACCGGCGCGAAAAGGGTTTCCCCTTTTGCCACGCGTTCGATCGCGTCGACCAGATCTTCCGGCGAGGCATCTTTCAGCAAAAACCCCTGCGCACCGGTCGCCGCAGCCTGCAGGGGAAAATCGGGTTCGTCGAAGGTGGTCAGCAAAATAACCGGTGTCTGGATATCTTGTTCGCGCAATTTTCCGAGCAGGCCAAACCCGTCCATGCCCGGCATGCGGATATCGGACAGGATCACATCGACCTCGTTGCTGGATAAAGCCTGCAACAATTGCTCCCCGTTCTCCGCTTCGATCACCACCTGCAAATGATTGAAGCTGCCGAGCAGGGCTTTCAAACCCATGCGTACCAATGCCTGGTCATCGGCCAGTGCAAGTCGAATGACGTCGCTCATGCCGACACCGGAAGCCAGGCTTCGATTTGCATGCCGCCGGTACTCGAGTGATCGCAGCGCAGTCCGCCGCCAAGTTCTTCCAGGCGTTCGCTCATGCCTTGCAGGCCATTGCCTTTCTGCCAGTTATTCGCCATGCGGCCATCGTCCCGGATTCGTAAAAGCCATTGTTCGTTCTCGCGTTGCAACACGACCCAAAGTTGTTGGGCCTGACTGTGGCGCGCGCTATTGGTAAGGGCTTCCTGCACGGTGCGCAGCAGGGCTTCGGCCTGCCGTATGGGAACCAGATTGGCGGTGTCATCAATGGCGAGCAATAAATTCGGCCGCGGAAACGGCGCCGCCATTTTTTCGATGGCTGCCTGTAAATCCATACCGTCATTCAAGCGCATTTGCTGAACCACGCCCCGGATATCCGACAATAATTCATCGGCGAGCTTGGCACAGGTTTCAAGCCCGTCCTGCTTGTCCAGTCCGGGCTGACGCGCCAGTGCGGTCAAATTCAGTTTAAGCGCGGTCAGTTTATGGCCGGCGACATCATGCAGCTCTCGCGACAGTCGCAAACGTTCCGAATCACGCACGGTCTCCGCCAACAGGCTGCGGGTAGCGATCAGCTCGGCATTCAGCAGCATCAATTCATCGCGGCGTTTTTCTGCCTGATGCGAATACCACGCCATCAGCATCGCGAATAACTGGAAGCTCGAATAAATCAGTACGGAAATAATCGGCCGGTCCGATTGCCATAAATCCCGGTAAATCAAATACAAACTGATATTGCTGATAACAAAAACGGCAACCAATCGCGGCGGAGAAAATAGAACGGCAACCACGGCGGATGCCACGATCAGCAAAACCGGCGCCGAGGAAAAACGCGAGACCATGCATATCGCCAGCGCAATCAGCACCAGAAGAATGGCCAGGAATTTCTGGCGCAAATCGTTTTTCTCGATAACGGTACACAGGACAAAACAAACCAGATAGGCGAGATGCAGGGCGACCGTAACCGTCATCAGCCATGACGCTGGCACCAGACCGGTGCCATGCAGATTATCAAACCAGATTTCGGTGCCAATCGCCGCCCATGCGATATAGGCCGCCAGATTCATCGGGGTAAACAGTATTTTCAGCTGATTCATCATGTCCACAGCTTGGCTTGTTAAGGCGCAATGCTCAAGCGATCAAAGCAAGATTATGACTTCCGGCACCCGGAAATAATGACATTTGGCACCACAAGTCGACATCGCTCCAGGCGCATCCTTTGCTTCAGGCAGAACCAGCAGGGAGAACATGATGTCTTGGTATTCAAACACCGCCATATTGCATGCAGCCGTGGGCACGCTTGCGCTAACCACCTTCTGGATTGCCGGCTTCAGTAAAAAAGGCAGTCCGATTCACAAGGGAGCTGGCAAAATTTATCTGCTCGCCATGACTGGGATATTGCTGACGGCATTTCCGCTCGTGACCAGTATCTTGCTCAATGGCAATCCGATCAGCGGCGGTTTCCTGCTGTATTTGCTGATCATCACGACGACCAGTGTCTGGAATAGCTGGCGTGCCATCCGTGACAAGCGCGACTGGAAAAAATACACCGGAAATATTTACAAAATACTCATCGTGCTGAATCTGCTGGGCGGCCTGGCGATCGCTGCAACCGGTATTTTCATCGCCGAAAGAATGCAATTGATCATCACCAGCTTTTCCCTGATCGGATTGATTGGTGCGTATCAGATGTACCAATTCCAGCGTGCTGCCCCGGCCGATCCACGTTGGTGGATGCGCGAACATATCCGCGCCATGATCGGTAACGGTGTTGCGACCCATATTGCGTTCATGCAAATTGGTCTGCCAAAAATTCTGCCGATATTGTCCGGCCCGGTATTGGTCAACCTTGCCTGGCTGGGTCCCTTGGTGGTGGCCGTCGTGGCGGGCACCTATCTGGGCCGCAAGTACTTGCCGAAACGCGCATAAAATTTTTATCGGCATGGAGTAATCAGAATGAAGATATCGGGTGATATGAAAAAAAGCAGAGTCGCACTCTATCTGCTGCTCGCACTGGTGTTTGTTGCCTGCCTGTGGATTGGCTGGCATGACGTTGACCTCAGGGTTCCGCAAGAGATTGTTCGTGAAAATATTCGTTCGGGCATTCGCGGGATAATCCAGCTGGCGATTCAGTATTTCATTCCCGCGAATATTCTGGTTTTCTTACTGCAGGAAATCGTGCTTCGAAGTCGTGCGAAATCCGTCCGGCATCAGGAACCGGAATTTCAATAAGGATTCTGTGTCCGGAGTTTATTCAGTTTGAAAACAAGCCGGACTGTTACCATCCCCGCACCTGGTAGCAAACCATGAAGTGGAATCTGATGAAACGAATGAGTCTTCTTGCAATGCTGACCCTGGCTGCCTGTGCCACGAATACCCATGGCACGATCGACCACATCAAAAATGTCGGCAGTATCGGCGGCATCATCCAGTATCCGGGTCATGTCGTTCCTGCGGTTCGGGTATGTGCCCTTGACACGCAAACACAGGCGGTGAGCTGCATCAAAACCACCGCAGGCCAGTCGAAATACCAGATAAAGAATCTGCCTGCGGCGGATTACCAGATCATCGCCAGTATCGAACAATGGCAATTCAAGACCGCTGCACATGTGATGCAAGTGCAGTGCATTCGTGCGCCCTGTCCGGCCATGTTGAAAACGGTGTCGCTTCAGGCAGGGCAGACTTTGGATAAAATCGACTTGAACGGTTTCTACGAAAGCAGGGAAGATTTCCCGGTGCTGCCAAAAGACAATTGATAGGCAGACGGTCTTACTGGCGTTTCAGTTTTTCCAGCAACTGCGCCAGCGCCTGATCGACCGGCGACTCGTCTTCAAACAGCAGTAATTCATTGCGCCGTTTCAGGGCGACCAGTTCCGGTGGCGACAACACCATCACGCGGGCACCGCGGCGATTGACCAGCATGATCGAACCGGAAATTCCGCTGATCCATGCGACCTTGAGCTGCTGGAATCCACCCCCCGCTTTCGGCAACTGCAGCCAGCAGCCAAGTGTGTAACTGGTGACTTCGTTCAATTCTTCTTCGGTTGGCCGCAGGTTCTGGATCGGATCTTCGAGATCATCAGTACTTGCAGCGACTTGGACTTCAGGTTTTTCGGCGACGGCGACATAGGATGCGCCAGGATTTTCCGAGGCAGCCGTTGCCGCGATCGGCACCGCTTGAGTATGGGGGGCAGCGCGCTCGTCTTCGGTCGAGACGATCTCTTCGGTCCATTCCGAAACGGAATTGATCAGGGTCTGGTAATAATCCATCGCGGCATCATCGCGCACGCCCGAGCTCGCAAGCACTTCCTGGGTCGTGGTTTCCAGAGTATCCAGATGCGACAAGGGCAGCGGCTCGCCGAGGCTGGCCATGTCCAGCAGATCAATCCAGGGCTGGGCAATGCGGGCAGCATTCGTAAAGGCCTCGCTGTCCTTCCCCTTGCGCAAGGCAGTCACGGAAAGATGGTGCATCCATTCGGTCTTGAAAAAATGTCTCAGCGCCGATGGCAGGGCATATTGCCGGACAATATTATTGACCACGGTCGTTGCCTGTAGCCGGGCAATTTCGAGTCGTTCCTGTCCCTGTTGCGCTTCGCTGGCGCGCTTTTCCGACATTTGCGCGCGGCGGCGATGCACTTCCATCTGTGAAGAAAGCTGTGCCTGCACGTTTTGGAATTTGCTGATATCGCCATCGTATTCTTCGCTGATGCGTTGAACCGCACTTTCAACCTGACTCAGCATTTCACGTTCTTGCGGAGTTTCACCCAGATTGTCTTCGCAGGCTTCCGATACCGTGTTCAATAATTCGCGAGCCGGATGGTGGCGTTCCAGAAACAGTTGCGGATCGGTCACGGCGGCCCGCACGAACGGCATCACCATCTGCGCCAGCACCGGTGCCACGGCATCGCCGTAAGGCCGGTCTTTCAGCATCACTTCGAACATATTGCCGGCCAGTTGCACGGCGGTTTCATCGGCGGGTTCGAGCATGCCCTGCTCATCACCCTGGGTAACGCCCATCTGCTTGGCGTTTTGCAGCAATTCGCGTTTGATGGTCTCGGCAATCGAACCATCCGGTTTGCCGATGGCTTCGAGTACGGCATTGGTATTGCCACTGCCATGCTGCAATTTATCCAGCATCGCGAGTGTTTCGGATTTCGCTATCGAGCGTTGTGGTCCGCCGCCGGTATTGGCGGCATACGCACCACCACCTCCACCACCGCCAATTGATCCGGGCCCGAAGTTCATCGGCATGCTCTGGGCTTGCATGGACTTCATTTGCTGGATCAAATCGGCGAATAGCGCGCGATCTTTTTCGTCGATCGTCCGGTTGTACTGTGCGCCGCCGTCATTGGAAGCCGCTGCATTGCCGCCGGCCCCGGTATTGTCGGCCGTGGTATTGGCAACGGAATCCGCACTGGCAATCGGTGCCGGCACCTTGATGCTTTGCCGGCGAATACGCTCCTCTTCCGCCTGGATGATCAGGTTGGGCAATACGCCGGAAGCCGCGAGACCGGCATTGTATTCTTTCAGCAAATCCGACAAGACCGGATCGAGCAGCAAATCGAAATGCTGGATGATCTGCGCCTTGAATTCATCCGACAATGTCATTTCGGTCAGGGCATCCTTGGCGGCGTCGGCAAAGACTTGCGGTGACAAGGCCAGACGCGGACCGAGCGTGCCGGAGAGTTCGAGTATCTTGCACAGGCGCTGATCGAGCGCCATCAATCCGCTGCGTTGAAGATAGGACAGGCGTTCCACCAGGCGCTCGCAAACGAGTTGCACCTGCATCTGTTCGTTTTCGATCAGGGATAAATTGAATTTCTGTTTCTTGGTGCCGGTGTCCGGCAGCATCGCATCGACCGCTTCGATGAGCTTGGCACGAAAATCGCGAATCGCATTACGCATGCCGTTATGCATTGCCTGGCCATCGAGACCGTATTTGTCCGGTTCGCCGGCCTGGATCAGGGCTTCCGACAATTGGTTAAGCTGTGTCTGCACCATCAACAAGGCCTGATCGAAAGCAGGAACCACGGCCGTAGGCACGGAAACCCTGAGCTTGGCGAGCAAGGCTTCTGGTGTGGTGGGCAGGGGAACTACAGCGGTTTTCATGGCAATGTCGCTTGGGGGGAAGCTGGATCGAGTTTAACCCGAGAAACACGAAACTTCAGCTGGCATCCCGTGAAGCCATCATGGTGTATTGCGAGGCGGATCACAAACCCGGAGGGTGTGGTGTGAAACCTTCATAAAAAAGGGCAGCCGAGCTGCCCTTGGTTCAACCTTTCTTGGCGGCTTTGTCAGCCCGTTTTTCTTTCAGGGTTTTTTCCGGTTTTTTCTTGGTTTCTTTCTTTTTATCCAAACTCTTGGCCATGATGCATTCTCCTTGGTGTTGAGTTGTATGTTGCCGATCAGCGAAAACAAGCATATCGCGAGTTTGTCGAAATGTCGCTAGGCGATGCCGCTGTCTTTCAGGCCGAAAAATTCACGTGCATTCAAGGTGCTGGTTTCTGCGGTTTCGGCAACGGCTTCACGGCGATCTTTCGCCAGCTCTTCCACGATGTGTTTCAGGTACATTGGCTCGTTGCGATGCTGTTTCGGTTTTGGCTTGATCGAGCGCGGCAGCAGGTAAGGGCTGTCGGTTTCGATCATCAGGCGATTGGCCGGAATATGCGGAACGATGTCGCGCAAATGCTGACCGCGGCGTTCATCGCATAGCCAGCCGGTAATGCCGATGTAGTAGTCGGCATCGAGATATTCGAAACATTCCTTTTTGCTGCCGGTAAAACAATGCACCACGGCCTTGTTCAGGCGGCCATCGAAATTGCGCATCATCGCCATGAAATCATCGTGTGCATCGCGCTGATGAAGGAAAAGCGGTTTGCCGCATTCGACCGCGAGCTGCAGCTGTCTTTCAAACGCGTTTCTTTGTGCGGGACGCGGCGAAAAATCGCGGAAATAATCCAGACCGCATTCACCGACCGCCACGATTTCCGGCAAGGCGTGCAAGGCGCGTAATTCGGCCATGCCTTCTTCCGTGACTTCGAGCGCATGATGCGGGTGTACGCCAGCGGTCGCCGAGAGCAAGTCCGGATGCTCCTGCGCAAGTCGCAGCGCTTCACGCGAGCCTTCGCGCGAGGCGCCCGTCACCACCAAATGAACAATGCCTGCATCGCGCGCCCTGGCCAATACATCGGCGAAATCGTGCTGGAAACTTTCATGGCCCAGATTGGCGCCGATATCGATCAATTGCATGGCTTGTCTGCTGGATTCGTTGCCATAGTGTAAAGAATGGTCAACCGGAGCGCAGCAAATGCGTTTTCTGGATGACACATTGATATCGGGACACACGCGGCATGAAAATCAGATTATGGGGTTTGCTGTTTTTACTGGCGTCTGCGACCGTGTATGCCAAACCGCTATATGACACGAGTGCAGTGGATAGTGCCATGCACGAGTTGGTCGAGGGCTATGGCTTGCAAGGCGGCAGTATTCGTCTGGCGCGCGACGGCAAAGTGCAAATGCAAAACTATTACGGAACCTATTCCGCCAATACGCGCGTATCCATTGCCTCGGCGAGCAAATGGCTATCAGCACTGGTGGTTGCGCGTCTAGTGGAAAAGGGCCAATTGCATTGGCAGGATACCGTCGGCAAATGGATACCGGATGCGCCGGTAGACAAGCGCGATATCACTCTGGTGCAATTGTTTTCACACACCAGTGGCTTGCCCGGCAATGAAACCGGATGCCTGGGCAATCGTTTTATTTCACTCGATAACTGTGCGCGCCAGATACTCGCGTTGCCGCTGGAGTCGGTGCCGGGCAGCAGTTTTTCCTACGGCGGCAATTCAATGCAGGTCGCCGGAAGGCTAGCGGAAATAGCGTCCGGAAAAAACTGGAACCAGATTTTTTATGATGAACTAGTGGTGCCACTCGGATTGACACAAACCGATTTCGCCACTGGATCGACACAAGATGGTTATGTCTGGGTCGGCAATCCGCGCATCGCCGGTGGCGTTCGCAGCTCCTTGTCAGATTATGGTCGCGTACTTGACGTATTGCTGGCCGGTGGATTGAACGGAACGCAGTCTTTTTTAAGCGCGGATACCCTCGCTTTCATGTCTTATAACCAGGCCGCCGGAAAACTCGTGATCAATACACCTTCACCGGAAACTTTTGGCTATGGCATTGGCCAATGGGTGGAAGCGGTGGATGCCAAGGGGCTTACCACGCGGGTATCCAGTCCCGGTGCTTTCGGCATGACGCCCTGGGTCGATTGGGCTGCCGGCAGCAATGGCATTATTTTTGTGCAGGACACGCGCACGCGCATCGAAGCGGGTTTATACGATGTGCAAAATCTTGCCCTGGCGGCGCTGTCGGTCAGTCGCAGCGTGAAGCCGCCGATTGCCAAGCCGCAATCATATTTTCAAGACATATCAAGAAAGCCTGCAGCGAAACCCGCGACAGACAAAACAGATCGATGATGCTTCCGGAAAATCAGGCGGAAAAATATTTCGCCAGGATCACGCCGCAGCGTTGCTGGATCAGACCCTCGATATAGTCCCGATCAATGCCATCAAGCAACCCGATTTTTTTTGCAGCCCGGAATTGATGGCCTTGTTCGGCCGACAACAAGCGACGTGGAATACCGCAGAAATCGGCAATCCGGTCTGCGCTCTGTTTCAGTTCGCGCGTCTTGACGATGAGTAAACGTTCGGCCGGGATGGATTGCGTGATCTGTTCGATACGTTCGGCCCAACGATTCAAAAGTGCGGCAACCGGATACAGGCCATGTTGTTGCAGGATGCTCTCCTGCTCCGGATAAATCTCCGGCAAGCGCCCGTAAACCTGCTGCCGCATGGCCGACCAATGATGATTGAGCGGTCTGCCAAGCGTCTGGTTGAAAGCGGAATCGAGCCAGGAATAGGGTTCACGCAAGGTCAGGATGAATTTCGCATCAGGCAAGGCATGTGCAATCTCGGTGGCGAAATAACCGTGCAGATGCGAAACATCGCATTCGAGCCATAGTCGCCGGCTACGTTCGATGAACCATTGTTCGACTTCACCGTCTTCGCACCGGCCTTCGTCTTTGCGGGCATATAGCGCAATCTGGCGATTGACCTCGGCTTCATGCCGGGTGCGGAAATTGGCATCGAACATCGCCGCCAGCGAATGAGTTCCGGTTTTTGCCGAACCGACGGCAAATACCTGGCAGCGTCGCGGATTAAAACGACGATAGCCCGGAATTTTGGGATAATGTTTCGATAATTTCTGGAATACAGACATGAGCGCAGCATCGCAAAAAACCTTCTGCTTGTCATGCTGGCCTGCAATATCGTGACGACGAATTTTCCCATCGCTGAAGTGCTGCCGGATATTGTTTCCGCTCTCCAAGAAAACACGCGGCTGGTACTTGAAGCGCCCCCGGGGGCAGGTAAAACAACGCAGGTGCCGATTGCTTTATTGCAGGCGCCGTGGCGCGGCGACAAAAAAATCCTGATGCTCGAACCAAGGCGGGTGGCGGCGCGCGCCGCCGCGAATTTCATGGCGAAACAGCTGGGAGAATCGGTCGGCGAAACCGTCGGTTACCGGATCCGGTTTGAAAATAAAATTTCCGCCCGAACGAAAATCGAAGTGGTTACCGAAGGCATTCTTACGCGGATGATCCAGGACGATCCTGCGCTCGAAAACGTCGCCGCGATCTTGTTCGATGAATTCCACGAACGGCATTTAAGCGCCGATCTGGGTCTTGCACTGGCGCTGGATATCCAGCAATCGCTGCGCGAAGATTTGCGCATCGTGCTGATGTCCGCCACGCTGGATGGCGAAAAACTGGCGCAGTTTTTACAGGCAGGTCGAATCACCAGCGCGGGCCGCAGTTATCCGGTGACGACCACTCATTTCCCGGCAAGGCGTGATGAGGCCCTGACATTCCAGATCAAGCGCTGCATCGAGGAAGTGCTGCAGAAACATGACGGCGATTTGCTGGTGTTCTTGCCGGGGCAAAGGGAAATCGGCCAACTCGAAAAAGCGCTTTCACAATCGATTGCCGCATCGGGAGAAATTTCTTTGGTCTCCCTGTTCGGTGAAATGCCGATCGAAAAACAAAGCGAGGCCTTGGCGCCGGATAAAAACGGCAAACGTCGCATCGTGTTGGCGACCAATATCGCGGAGTCGTCGGTCACCTTGCCCGGCGTTCGCGTCGTGATCGATAGCGGCTTGTCGCGTGAACCGCGTTTCGATCCGAACTCCGGATTTTCGCGACTTGAAACCGTCAATATTTCCCAAGCCTCGGCCGACCAGCGCGCCGGCCGCGCAGGGCGAGTCGCCGAAGGTTGGTGTTATCGATTATGGCCAGCATCACAACGCCTGGAACCGATGCGCAGTTCGGAAATATCGCAAACCGAATTGAGTGCCCTGTGCCTGGAGCTCGCGGCCTGGGGCAGCAGCGATTTGCGCTTCTTCGAATCGCCCCCATCGGGAACGATGGCGGCGGCAAGGGAGTTATTGCAGCGACTGAATGCCTTGGATAAACAGCAACGCATCACGGCGCTCGGCAAAAAAATTCTTGGTCTTGGTACGCATCCACGCATCGCCGCCATGTTGCTTGCCGCACAAGACGAATCAGAAAAAGCCCTTGCCTGCGATATGGCCGCGTTGATCGAGGCGCGCGATCCGCTCATCGGTGAACGTCGCGATGATTGGGCTTCGCGTTGGCAAGCCTTGGCCGCTTATCGTTCCGGACGATTGCCGCACAACGTAAATCGTTCTGCGATTGCCGCCATCGATCAGGCCAGCCAGCAATGGCGCCGCCGCATTCGTTGCGACGTGTTGCCGGCCAAGACCACACCGTCCCATGCGCTCGGTGATTTATTGCTGCATGCGTTTCCGGAACGCATCGCGCGGCAGCATCCGAACGATCCGCGCCGCTACCAGATGGCCAACGGGCGCATCGCGAAAATTTGGGATGACAGCGCCTTGTTCGGCGAACCGTGGTTGGCGATCAGCGAGTGCCGTTTTGAAAGCAAGGACAGCAGCATTTTGCGCGCAGCACCACTGGATGAAATTCGTTTGCAACGGGATTTTCCGGAGCGTTTCAGCGAAGAAGACAATGTGCGCTGGGATGCCGATGCGCGCGGTTTGATTGCACGGCGTGAAAGGCGTTTCGACCAGATTGTGCTTGAGTCTAAACCAGCCGGTCGGCCCGATCCGGCAAAAGCGGCGCAGGCACTTTGCGACGCGGTCGCCGAGTTGGGATTGAACGCATTGTCGTGGACGGAAAACCTGAAACAATGGCGTGAACGCGTGCGTTGCCTGCGAGTGTGGGCGCCTGAACTTGAGCTGCCGGATTTCAGCGACGAGGCATTATTGTCGCGACGCGAGCAATGGTTGAAACCGGCATTGCAGGGAAAAACCAGACTCGACGGTTTAAGCGAACAGGAATTAAGTGAAGCGCTGAAATCGGAAATCGACTGGAATCTGCGTCAGAAAATCGACCAGTTGGCGCCCACGAAAATGCTGGTGCCCTCGGGCATGGAGCGCGCGATTGAATATCAACACGATGCTTTGCCGGTATTGGCGGTAAAGTTGCAGGAATTATTCGGCCTTGCCGATACGCCGCGCATTTGCGATGGCCGCATCGTGTTGACGCTGCACCTGTTGTCACCGGGCGGCAAGCCGCTGCAAATCACCCGTGACTTGAAAGGTTTCTGGGAACGCACGTATCCGGAAGTGAAAAAGGAAATGAAAGGCCGTTATCCTCGACATCCGTGGCCGGACGACCCGTGGAGCGCCACCGCGACGCACCGCGCGAAGCCGCGCGGCACGTGATTTACAACAAGGCTTCGTATTCTTCGATCACATCGAGCAACGCCAGACGCATAGGTTCCAGCTGTGCTTCATAACGCTTCCAGCCGCCCATATTCTTGCTGTGGATCGGTTGCCGTAATTGCAGGGTGCTGGCAGTGGTGGTGATGCGCTTGTTGGCCAGGATATCGGTAACGCCTTCCACTTCCGGCAGGCCCAGATATTCCTGAACGCGACGAGCTTCTACTTCGGGCTGCGTTACCAGATGTTCGTAATGCACATCGATAATCCGGCCAGGTGCGATTTTGTGCCAGTGTTTCATCAGGCGTGAGTAATTGCGGTAATGGTTCGCCACTTCCAGCATGTCGTAGCTGTACGCGTAGTGATGATGGGCAAATAATTCCTTCATGTTCGAGAAACAGGCATCCATGGGATGACGCCGCAGGTTGATGATTTTCGCGTGCGGAATCGCCTTCAAAATCAAACCGGCATAGAGGTAGTTCAACGGCAATTTGTCGCTGAAAAATTTCCTGCCTTCGATCAGGCGGCGGGTTTTTTCCAGATAACGGTTGCCGACGATATGGAAATCGATTTTCGGGACCAGATCGCCGAATTCCGGATTTATCTGCACCGGCAGCGGAGTGTCGGCGGCCCATTGCAACTGCATCTTGAAGTCGCTCAATTCACCGCAGGCGGTAATCTGCGGATGGTTGCCGATAATGCGTTCCAGCAGCGTGGTGCCAGTGCGTGGCATGCCGACCACGAAGATCGGCGTGACTTCCTGCGGTACCTTGGTAGGGACCTCGAGGAAATGATCATTGGTCGCGGCTATCAAATTATCAAAACTTGCGTTTTCGCGATCAATACTGAATTTCAACACGCCGCGCCGGTGCTTCATGCCTTCACACAAGGCATCCCAGGCACCCTCGGTTTCGTTGATGGCATCGAGCTCCTTGAAAATGCCGTATTGCAGATAGGTGTTGTCATCCACCGTCAAACCCGGCTGTGTCAGTACTTCGCGCATGCGGGCAACGCGCAGGGCGTTGCCTTCCTTGCTGCCGAATTGCGCGCGCATCCAGTGTGCGTGGCCATGCAGGCGGTTCTTGGAGATCGAGGATTCGCTGGCGGAAATCGCGTTTTCGACCGGCCCGGTAAAACTGAAAATGATGCTGAGAATATGGTTGGCATACCAGCCGTTGAATCCTTCGGCATGGGCGCGTTGGATAAAGCGAAGCGCCATCGGCTGGTCTTCCATCGCGCTGTATTGCCTGCCCACGTCGAGCAATACATCGCGGTTACGTTTATCGTCGATATCGATGTAGCCGAGGATGCTGTGACCTAGAAACGTTTCCCCGACCGATAAACAGGCGCCACTGATCGCAAGAATATCCCGGGCGCTCAGACTGCCATTGGCATGCTTGCAGGCCTGGAAGGCATTGAAGGTCGCCAGTCGCGGTTTGTTCAGATTCAAAAAACACGAAGAAAGCAGGAAATATGCCATCGCATTTTCGGGCTGCTGGGCTAGCAATTGCTCGCAGCTGCTCTTGGCCGCCTGGAATTTCTTTTGCCTGAAATTGTTCGTTTGCTTGTTGCCAAAGATCGGTGGTCACGTGAACGCTGCACTCGGAGGAACTGGAACGACACCATAAAGCAATTCGGGCGGTCCGGAAACCGCAGGATTTGGCGTTAAACCAGAAGCAATGTCGGGTTTGGCGAGGCGGATTGAAAATGCTGATCGGGTAGTTTGCACGGGCTGCATGTGCGATATCAGACAGACCGGGGTCAACGATGCCTCTCACACTGCGTTTTCAGCGGTTTAGTCACATAAATGACAAGATAAATGACCTAGCATTTACGCAGCTCGAAATTAGGGTTTTAAAGCATTTACTCGGGGCATCGAATAACGTTACATTTAGCGTTCGCGCTTCCACGAAGCGCGTCACATACATAAGGGGGCTGCATATGAAGCGTCAAAAGTTCAACCCGCGTCGGGCGACTATCCGCCAACAATTGGTAGCAGCGGTTTTAATGGGTATTTCTGCCCAGGTGGCCTATGCCGGCGACACGTGTGATTTGAACGGAGGCGGCAATGGCGGTGCGATCGCCACCGGCACTTATGCGCTTGCCTGTGGCTATGCAGCCAATGCGAACGGCAATTACAGTACGGCAATCGGTTCCTACAGCAACGCAACTGGCGATTCAACTGCCGTCGGTTACCAAAGCGATGCTTCCGGTTACTCCAGCGCAGTTGGCCGAAACAGTCTGGCTTACGGAAATTCGGTCGCCGTCGGTGACAATAGCTTTGCCGGAAATTACTCAAGCGCGGTAGGCAATAGCGCAACGGCTTACAGTTATTCAAGCGCAACCGGCAACGGCAGCAATGCGATTTATTCTTCGAATGCCGTCGGCAGTGGCAGCAGTGCCAGCAACTACTCGAATGCGATGGGTAATAACAGCAGTGCCAGCTATTCTTCCAGCGCGTTCGGCGACAACAGTTATGCCACCAATGGCTCGGTAGCTGTAGGCAATTACAGCACCGCGACCGGTAACTTCAGTGTCGCGACCGGCAGTTACAGCAGCGCAACGGGCAATTACAGTACTGCGGCCGGCGCCTATAGCCAAGCCAATGCCTATGGTGCTTCTGCATTCGGCGCCTACAGTGCGGCGGTGGCTGCGAACAGTACCGCAGTGGGCTATTACAGCACCGCGAATGGCGTTAACAGCTCGGCCATCGGTGCAAACAGCAGTGCCTCTGGTGCATACAGTTCCGCCGTCGGTGCTTACGCGATCGCTAACGGCGTCGGCGCTACTGCAATTGGCGCCTATGCTGGTGCAGTCGGCGCCAATGCAACCGGAGTCGGTTATTACAGCACCGCGACTGGCGTTAACAGTAATGCCATCGGTGCTTATGCAACGGCCAATGCCCTCAATTCAAATGCGGTCGGCTTTAGTGCCGATGCCACTGCCGAGGGTGCTAATGCAATCGGTGCCAACAGCACGGCTTCCGGCATCAACAGCAACGCGATCGGTGCCAATAGCCAGGCAACAGCCGACGGTGCGAATGCCGTCGGTGCGAACAGCACGGCTTCCGGCGTGAATTCCAATGCCTCGGGTTTTGGCTCGAATGCCTCGGGTGCCAATAGCAGCGCGATTGGTGCTTACAGCACTGCCAATAACTTTGGCGCCACGGCTGTCGGTTCAGGTAGTTATGCCAGCGGTTTTGATTCCACCGCTCTCGGTCGCCGCAGCTATGCCACGGGCGATTACTCACTTGCCGTGGGCTCTTTTGCCTATGCGAGCGGAACTTCGAGCACGGCACTCGGCGATAGTAGTGTTGCGATCGGCGAATTCAGCAGCGCCCTGGGTGCTTACAGCGCCGCCGTAGGTAATTACAGCAATGCGACGGGTTACTACAGCACTGCAACCGGTAACTTTTCCAGCGCCACGGGTGCATATAGTACTGCCGGCGCAACCTATGCAACTGCCTCTGGTGCCTTTAGTTCTGCCAGTAACAATGGTGCAACGGCCGCAGGTTCCTTCAGTACCGCCAGTGGTGTTTACGCGACGGCCACGGGCTCGGAAAGCACCGCAAGTGGCGACTATTCTACGGCGAGCGGCGCGTACAGCCAGGCAACCGATACCGGAGCTACGGCAACAGGTGCCTACAGTGCAGCGACTGCGGTCAATGCTACTGCGAACGGCTATTACAGTACGGCTACTGCCTTGAACAGTACGGCAAGCGGTGCTTACAGCAGCGCGACCGGCGCCTATTCCACGGCGACCGGTGCCTACAGCCAAGCCACTGCAACAGGCTCTACCGCAAACGGTGCATACAGTGCCGCTGTTGCAGCCAATACCACCGCCGAGGGTTATTACAGTACCGCCACCGGTGCAAACAGTAGTGCGATTGGCGCTTATGCGACATCGGCCGGAGCCAGTAGCTCCGCGATTGGCTTCAGTGCCGATGCTCTTGCTGCCAACAGCACCGCAGTCGGTGCCGATGCACAGGCAGCAACGGCCAACAGCACCGCTCTCGGCTCGGCCGCCAATGCCAGCGGCACGACCAGTACAGCGCTTGGCGCAGGTGCAACTGCATCGGCTGCCAATAGCGTGGCGATTGGTGCTGGCTCAACAACCGGCGCACGTGCAAACACGGTGTCGGTCGGCGGTATCGGTACCGAACGCCAGATCACGAATGTGGCAGCCGCAACCCAGGGTACAGATGCCGTTAACCTGAATCAGATGCAGTCAGCGGATGCGGCAGTATTGGTCGCAGCCAACAACTACACCAATTCCCAAATTGCCGCGGTCGTAATCAATGTGGCGGGCTTCAACGACAAGATCGACAACCTCCAATATCAGATTGAAGGTCTGGATAAACGCGTTGATCAAGTCGGTGCAATGTCGGCAGCAATGGCTCAAATGACAGCAGCGGCTTCCGGTAACGACAAGGAAAATCGCCTCGCGGTCGGCCTTGGTAATTACGGTGGTCAAACCGCATTCGCGCTTGGCTTCCAACGTACCGTTTCCGATAGCGTCACGATCAGTTTTGGCGCGGCATTCGATGGTGACAAGACGGCGACTGGTGCTGGTGCATCCTTCGGCTGGTAAGTAATCGACAGGAAAAAACCGGGTCTCGCGAGAGGCCCGGTTTTTTTATTGTCCGCATTCCGTATGTCGACAAGCGGAACGTGCCATGCTTGGAACCAAGGCTGTTCCAAAGTAGACACACAGCAAGGCCTCGTTCGCCGTATTTGATTGGTCCAGCCAATAAAAAAGCCGCCCGAAGGCGGCTTTTTATTTTCTTGATGAAGACTTAGAAAGCAACGTTTACACCGATGTTGTAACTGTTGTTGTCCTGGATATCATCGCTCAAGCGGCCGTGATAACCGAGGTAGCCATTGATGGTGTCGGTGAATTCGACACTGACGCTCAGATCGGCTTCGACCCAGTTATCGGAAGGCGTGAAACCATCCATGGTGAATTGGCCGTTCATCGAGGTCGAACCAGCGGTAACGCGGGTTGTATCGTTCTGGTTTTCGGAAGCGTAAGCCACACGCAGGCTTGGATGAATCGCACTGTCGCCGAAACTACCTTGCAGCTGATAGCCGACACGGCCAATCAAGGAATCGCGGTCAAAGCCGTCGAAGCGCATCGAGGTCGAGGTGCCGCTGTTTTCGGCATAGTCGCCCACGCTGATTTTTTGCCATGTCACGCTGGCAAATGGACCGTGGCGAACGGCATCACCGAACAGGTAGCCGCCGCTGAGTTCAAATGCTTTGTGCGAAGCGTTGGCATTGCCTTCTTCAACGCGAACCGACGGGCCAAGCACGATGTAGCGGTTGATATCGATACTGCTGCTGCCGAGCGACAGAATGCCGTTGACGTAGCCATTACCGAAGTGAGCGGTGGCAAAAGCCGAGCCGAGAATTTCCTTGCCGTCGATGTCGCCGCCACTGAAATCACCATTCGAGTTGCCGTAGCTGATCGCGGCACCGAAGCTCAGGCCTTCGCTGTAACGATAGTCAAAGCCGGCGGTAATCGAATTGCTGTTGGTGCTCAAGGCCGGCGAGTTCAGGCTGGCATCGTAATCCTGATTACCAAACTGTGCCTGGAAGAAACCGCGGGGAGCGGAACCTGCTTCGCCGCCGCCTACTTTATCGCTGAACAGGGCCTGGTTAATGGCACCGCTATGATCGCTGTAGACCTGAACCGGCAATTCGCCTGCCAATGAAACCTGACCCGGTGCGGCAATGGTCGAGGTTACAACGCTGGCCAGCAAGCGGTGAGCTGCACCGGTCGGATGTACGCTGTCGGCGAACAGGAAGGTATCGTTGGTACCCGGAGCATAGTTGATCGGATTGCCTGAACCCACTGCGCCGCAGGCCAACGAGCTACCGCCAATGCAGGCAGCGGTTGTTACATTGGTGAAGCCAAAGTAGGCCGGGTTTGCGATAGCTTCGTTTACCAATGCAAAAACATTGACCGGAATAATGCCCTGGCGACCGGCCAGACCGGCATTCAAGGCACCGTTATAGCTTACCGAGGCCAAGTTACCAGCCTGCTGATTAGCGGTTGGCAGCGTGTTGAACTGCGGGGTGCGTGCCAAGTCAGGCAAATTGAACACCACGATGTAGTTGGCACCGGCATTCTGCAGCGTGTTTACATTGGCAATAACGGCATTCGCTACGCCCGTTGTTCCGCCGATGATGGCCGGCGAAGTGGCCCACACGGTGCCGAGCGAAGCAAAAATATCATTGGCACCGCTCCATACCGTGTAGAGCGCATTCGGGTCTGCCGAACCGCCGGTCGTTGCGAGGTATTGCGTGATTTGTTGATCAAGACGGGCGAAATAGAACAGGCCAGGTCCGACGGCAATTGGTTGTGCAACGCAAGGAGGCGTTGTTCCAGACGTTGCGAACTGGGCGCAGGAGCCGCCCCAAGCGTAATCGGTACCCCCGACGACGGAATGTTGCAGGTTATAGCCGTATTGCGCGGCGATAATCTGGGCAGCAACTGGGTCGTTGTTGGTGGTGAAACTGTTGCCGGCCGCGGTGGCAGCACTGCCATCGACGGTCGAGACGTTACCGGCATCGCTCAGGCTGTCGCCGAAAGTGACTACACCGGAGAACTGTTGTGCTTGTGCAGCCTGGGCGCAAAGCGCCAATGCACAGGCGGCGGCGAGATGGGATATACGAGGCATGTTGAAAACTCCTGAGCGTGAACGAAAATACATTGAGCACCACGTTACGGAGTCACAGATCACTGCTTTTCCGTAGATCGCTAAGGCCCACCTCCGAGGTGAGCCTCGGTTAGAGTCTTAACTTTAATTGAACTTTCGCCGCCATACCACTGCGTAGGTAGGTTTTTTGACATTTATTTCTGCAGATCGCGGATTTCAGCCAAATTACGAGGCTTTATGGCCTTGGTTCGACTCAGGCAACCCGACGACGTTTGCTGAGCGTGACCAGCAGCAGTGAAATGGCAGCCGGTGTCATGCCGGGTATGCGCTGGGCCTGGCCGACGGTTTGTGGCCGGACCTTCATCAATTTGGATTCCAGTTCATTACCGAGACCGGAAATGGTCTGGTAGTCGAAATCGGCCGGAATTTCGGTGTCTTCATGACGGCGTTGCCGCTCGATGTCTTCTTTTTGACGATCCAGATAGCCCGAATATTTGACGCTGATTTCAATTTGCTCGGCCACTTTTTCATCGTCGACACCAGGGCCCAGATCGGCGACCGACATCAGGCTGGCGTAAGTGATTTCCGGACGCTTGATCAGGTCGAGCACATTGCATTCGCGCGTAATAGGAACATTCAATTGCGATTGCACCGCGGCACCGAGTGCATTGGTCGGCGTTGCCCAGAGTTTGTTCAGGCGTTCGCTTTCGGTTTTTACCGCCTCTGCCTTGCGCGAAAAAGCGGACCAGCGCTGTTCGTCGACAAGACCCATGTTGTAGCCGATCTCAGTCAAGCGGGTGTCGGCATTGTCTTCGCGCAATTGCAAACGGTATTCGGCACGCGAGGTAAACATGCGGTACGGCTCGGTGGTACCGTGCGTAATCAAATCGTCGATCAAAACGCCGATATAGGCTTCATCGCGACGCGGTGTCCAGGCCGGCTTGTCCTGCGTTTGGCGCGCAGCGTTCAAACCGGCTATCAGGCCCTGTGCGCCTGCTTCTTCGTAACCGGTGGTACCATTGATCTGACCGGCAAAGAACAGGCCCTGGATGCCCTTGGTTTCCAGCGATGCCTTCAATCCGCGCGGATCGAAATAATCGTATTCGATCGCATAACCCGGGCGCGTGATATGGGCATTTTCAAAACCCTTGATCGAGCGCACAAGATCGAATTGCACATCGAAAGGCAAGGAAGTGGAAATGCCGTTCGGATAAATTTCAAACGTATCGAGTCCTTCCGGCTCGATGAAAATCTGATGCGAATTCTTGTCGGCGAATCGCACGACCTTGTCTTCTATGCTTGGACAATAACGCGGGCCCACGCCTTCGATCACGCCGGAATACATCGGCGAGCGATCAAGGCCGCCACGAATAATCTCGTGTGTTTGTTCGGAGGTATGCGTGATCCAGCAGGAAATCTGCCGCGGATGCTCGCTCTTGTTTCCGATGAAACTCATGGTCGGAATCGGCGTGTCGCCGGGTTGTTCTTCGAGGCCATCGAAATTGATCGAGCGGATATCGATACGCGGTGGCGTGCCGGTTTTCAGGCGATCGACGACAAAAGGCCCGTCGCGCAATTTTTCGGCCAGGGTGATGGCAGGCGGATCACCCGCGCGACCACCGGCGTAATTGGTCAGGCCGATATGAATCTTTCCCGCCAGAAAAGTACCGGCGGTCAGCACGGCGGCTTTGGTATTGAAGCGCAAACCACTTTGCGTCATTACCGCAGAAACGCGGCCATTTTCAAAAACGATGTCATCGACGGGAGCCTGAAACAAGGTCAGGTTTTCCTGAGTTTCGACGATATGGCGAATGGCGGATTTATAAAGCTGGCGATCTGCCTGGGCCCGTGTTGCACGAACCGCCGGGCCTTTGCTCGCATTCAAGGTGCGCCACTGGATGCCGGCCCGATCCGTAGCGCGCGCCATTGCCCCGCCAAGGGCATCGATTTCCTTTACCAAATGGCCTTTGCCAATGCCGCCGATGGCCGGATTGCAGCTCATTTGGCCGATGGTTTCGATGCTATGAGTCAGCAGCAAGGTGCGTGCGCCGGCGCGTGCCGAAGCCAGTGCAGCCTCGGTGCCGGCATGGCCGCCACCAATCACAATGACGTCGTAATTAAAGAAATCGTTTTTCATGGGGTCATTTTAGTGATGGGTAAGGAATATGCGCAGCGACGTGCAGGTGAAAGAGTTTCATGTCACAAGTTTTAACAAGTATAAACAAGCTTTTGGCATGCATCCTGCTGTTACTGCCAGGCACCCTACATGCCTGTCTCGACTGAACAGGGGCGGCACAGAAACATGAGGGGGATGCTGGCTGGGAGCTCCGGGGGGAGCTCCCGGCCTTTTTTATGTCCCTTGCACGCGAATTAAAATGCTGGCACTCGGGCCGATTCTTTGGGAACAGGGGGGATCCGGGGGAATCAACGCCGAGCGCCAGACAAGCTAGAGATCAAGTTTAGGTCAAAAAGCGACACATTGTGTCAATTAAGCTGCTTAAACGCCCTCGTGTCTGCTTCATCCACCGCGATCGTTGTCGTCTTTCTTGATCACACGCACTGGCCGTTCGATTTTTTCCGAGCGCTCAACCCGTTCACGTGTTTGTATCCGTGGTGCCGAGCGCTCCTGGCGATTATTCCGGTTGGTACGCTCGACGGGAGCGGCAGCATCAATTTCAACAGTGGGTTCACGACCTGGACCGGAATTCACCGTTCGCGGATAAGGCTGGGTATTGCGATCTTGCCGTACTGGTTTGTCGGTGGCTTGGTAATTGTCGTCACCCTCTACCAGCAATGCCGGCTTGGTATGCCTGCCTTGTCGATTGGGATTGCCGATCGCGATTCCATCATCGGCGCGGTCATTACGTTCCTCTTGCCGATATTCGGGGCGGATTATCGGCCTGCGTTCACGCGTGCGAGTGTACGGATTCAGGTTTTGTCGGTCTTCATTTTCGCTGTCGCTGACAGGTTCATCAGGTGTCTGATTCAGAACGCCGGGTTTAGTGGGCATTCTGACCGGCTCGCCGGAGACGCGCATGCCGGGAGTGTTGTAGCTGTAATCCGGTACCTGGTTGCCTGGTCGTTCGGGTTTCGGCATGGGGATCGGGCCGTTCGCATGTGGCCGCGGCCTTGGTGAATACCAGCCATAACCGTAATAGGGATAGCCACCGTAATAGCCATAACCAGGATAGCCGTAACCATAGCCCTGGTAATTCGAATTGCCGAAGTAGAGCGTCAATCCGCCAAAGTTCAGGTAAGAGCTGCCCCAGCGGTAATCGCAATACTGATCATGGTAGTGGGAAAACCGGCAGCGGTAGGGATCCATGCCGACATACCATGAGCTGCCATAGTAATAGTTGTCGTCGTAATAGCCGTAGTCAGGTTCCGGCTCGTAATAGTAATCGCCGTTTTGCTCATCGGCCGGCGAGTAATAACTGCCATCGCGGTACACGATGTCACGCGTGTAGCTGTTCGTGCTTGTCACGCAACCCGAGCTGGCAAGGATGACAAGAACGGCGGCGGCGAGCTTGAGTTTCATGGCGGACTCCTGAGTGAAGGTCAGTGTCGTGCAATACGAGTGAATCATCACTTAACTTATAAGCCAAAGCACGCGGAATGTTAGAATCTGCAACATAACGCACACAAGGAATTCCCATGGCCTTACATCAAGCGTCGGGCCGTTGGCGACTGGGCCTGATGCTCGCCATCATTACCGCGCTTTGCTGGGCCAGTTTGCCGGTAGCCCTGAAAGTCACGCTGGAAGAACTCGATGCGATCACGCTCACCTGGTTCCGCTTTCTGGTGGCGACCATCGTGATGCTGGGCTGGCTGAGCTGGCGTGGCGGTTTATCCGTTTTCAAGACTTTGGACAAGAAGCGCTGGTGGCATCTTGCCGCGGCGGCACTGCTGCTGATCGGTAATTACGTTTTCTATTTGCTTGGCGTGCAATACACCACGCCGGCGAACGCGCAATTGCTGATTCAGCTCGCCCCCTTGCTGATGGCATTGGGCGGCATCTTCATTTTTCGCGAGCTTTACCAATTCGGGCAATGGTGCGGTTTGGCGATCATTGCCTGTGGGCTGGTCTTGTTTTTCAGCGATCAACTCAAAGGCACGGCCTTGGGAACGCAGGCGTATCTGATCGGTTCGGCTTCGGTCATTTTTGCGGCAGTCGTGTGGGCCGGCTATGCGTTGATCCAGAAACAATTGCTATTGCGTTTAAGTTCGCAAACCATTTTGTTCTTTATTTACGCGGTCGCCAGTTTGCTGCTGCTGCCGTTTTCCCATCCGCAAAAAATACTGGCACTGGATCAAAAACATGCCTGGGCGCTGGCGTATTGCGCCATCAACACGTTGATTGCCTACGGCGCCTTTGCCGAAGCACTGGTGCACTGGCAAGCCTCGCGCGTGTCCGCTATTTTGGCGGTGACACCCTTGCTGTGCCTGGCATGCGTGGCAATTGTGCATTCGATATCGCCCGATACTGTCGCGTCGGAACATGTGACGACGCTCGGCTATGTTGGCGCGGTATTGGTCGTGATCGGCTCAAGTCTGAGCAGTTTGCTGGGGCAAAAAAAAGCGGAGCAATAAATGGGCAGCAAAAACGAAAAACCGGTTTTTGACGATATCCTTGCTGCAGCGGCACGCATAGCGCCTTACGCACACGTGACTCCGGTACTGCAATCGGCATCCATCAACGAACTGGTCGGTGCGGAACTGTTTTTCAAATGCGAAAATTTCCAGCGTGCCGGCGCTTTCAAGTTTCGTGGCGCCTGCAATGCGGTCTGGAATCTTGACGAAGATGCAGCCAGCAACGGCGTAGTAACGCATTCCTCAGGCAACCATGGTGCGGCGCTGGCACTGGCGGCAAAAACCAGACATATTCCCGCCTACATCGTGGTGCCGAATGGCGCGAATCCCGCCAAATTGAAAGCCATCGAACAAGCTGGCGGCAAAATTACTTTTTGCGATAACACGATGAAAGGCCGCGATGACGCCGCCGATAAAATCCGGCAGCAAACCGGTGCCGCGATGGTGCATCCCTATACCAATGTTGATGTGATTGCGGGTCAGGGCACGGCGGCCTTGGAGTGTCTGCAGCAAACACCGGCACTGGATTTCATGATTGCACCGGTCGGCGGTGGCGGCCTGATCAGCGGTACCGCCATTGCAGTTGCCGGCAAATTGAAATCCTGCAGCGTGATCGGCGCCGAGCCAAGCGGCGCTGCTGATGCCTACGAATCATTACAGGCAAAGAAGCGCATTACCGATATCGTATCGAACACGATTTGCGATGGCTTGCGTGCGATCGTGGGTGAGATCAATTTGCAGATCATGCAGGAACGGCAAATTGAAATTTTCACCGTATCCGATCAGGAAACCATCGAGGCCATGCGCCTGATCTGGGAAAGGCTGAAGATTCTGGTGGAACCGTCCTGCGCCACGGTGCTGGCCGCAGTCATCAAAAACAAAAAGCAATTCACCGGAAAAAAAATCGGTTTGATCATTACCGGCGGCAATGTCGATCTGGATTCGCTGCCGTGGTAATCAACTCGTAGGAGCGTCCTTCAGGCGCGACAGATCTGGCGAGAGCTATCGCGCCTGAAGGACGCTCCTGCGGTATTGTTATCGTTTGCGAACCGGAATTCTGTCTGCCGGAAAACTCGCAATATCCGCACCCTGTTCTCTTCGCGAAACACCCGGCGCCGGGCCCCAGGCCATCACCGTCACGACTTCCCAGGTGCTGGGCAGAACATTATTGACACGGAGTTTTTCATAAGCTGCCGTCATGTTTTGCAAACGGGTTTTTCCGGATAAACCACGAGAGCGCTGCGGCCGTGCGTCGTTCGCACCGATGGCTTTCAGTTCTTTCATCAAGCTTCGAACATCGGAATATGTCAGTTGATAAAGCTCGCGATCCAGTACCGGATTCTTGAAACCGGCCGCAATCATCGCATCACCAATTTGCTGGATTGCGGCGAAAGGACTGAGCGGCGGATTTTTTTCACCGGCCTGCCAATAGGCTTCGCGCAATTCCAACAAGGTGTCGGGACCGAAAGTCGAAAACAAAAGCAGGCCGTCGGGTTTCAACACGCGGCGAAACTCCGCCAGCGTCGCCGGCAAATCATTCACCCATTGCAAACACAGATTGGAAAAAATGACATCGACGCTGCCATCGATCAACGGCAAGGATGAAGCATCGGCGCAGACGCGTTTTATCGGTCGCCAGAAACGGGTTTGTTTCGGCACTTCTTTCAGCATCGGCAGGGCGGCGTCGAGCGCAATCACTTGCGCCTTCGGCCAGCGTTTTTTCATCACGCCGCTGGCGCGTCCGGGGCCGCAACCCAGATCCAGTACGCGCAATGGTTGCCGGTCTTCCAGAAAATCCAGTTGCTCGATCAATCGTGTTTCGACTTCGCGTTGCAGTACGGCAACCTGCGCGTAAGAACTCGCCGCGCGACCGAAATTCCGTCGCAGCGATGCGGCTTCAAACAAAACGGGAGCGCGGAAATATTTCATGCAAGCTTTTTCGAAAAATCGGTAATGGCCTGTGCCACCAGATCGGCATGCGTCAAAAACGGTGCATGGCCGCCACCTTGAATGGCGATGAATTCACCGTTTGCCATTTCGCATGCCGTTTGCATGGCCAATGGCGACACCAGTCGATCGCGTTTTCCGGCACACCAAAGGCTGGGCACATTCAGGTTGCGGCAGGCGTCAATCAAGTCGGTATTTTCCAGCAGTTCGAGGCCTTCGCACAACACGCGTTCGGCCGGTTCGCCAAAGGCAAAGACGGCATCACGCAACACGCGCAAGTTCTTCCCGCATATGATCGGAACCCTGCGCTTCCAGGCTGATAAAGCGATCGAGTGTGCCGCGGTAATCCTTTTTCAGATCATCGGCGAATCCGGTGAACACGGAGGCGTTCATGCCATACGACCAATGATCGGCTTTGACGAAACGCGGTGAGGCGCAGAGCATGATCAAGCCGTTTATCGTGTGATGTTTTGCCGCATGCAAGGCGACCAAACCGCCGAGTGACCAGCCACACCAGATCGCGGCGGGTACGCGTTCCGAGATTTCTTTCGCGATCGCGGCAATATCCAGATTCGAATGATCATCGATGCTGCGGCCATGGCCCGGAAGATCGACCAGATAACAGGTGAAGTGTTTTTCCAGCAACAAAACGAGCGGCGAAAAAATTTCACAATGCATGGCCCAGCCGTGAATCATCACCAGCGCCGGGCCGGTGCCGCGTTGCTCGATATGCATTTAAGCTTCTGCGTGATTTTCTGGCAGGCGACGGCTGTCTTCCAGCGCGAATGCCAAGGCTTTGATCAAGCCGTCCACCTGTTCTTCGGTGTGCAGTGCAGTCAGCGTGACACGTAAACGTGCCTGACCGTCGGGAACAGTCGGCGGCCGGATGGCAGTGACCAGATAGCCCTGTGTTTCGAGTGATTTCGCAATCTTCAATGCTTTTTCATTATTGCCAAGCAGGATCGGCTGAATCGCCGTTTGCGAATCGTGCAAGGGCAAACCATGGCGCATGCCGGCGCGTCTGAAACGCGCGATCAGCGACGCAAGTTTCGCCCGGCGCCAGGGTTCGCTGCGAATCAGTTTCAGGCTTGCACGCATAGCGGCTGCCATTGCCGGCGGCGGCGCCGTGCTGAAGAGATAAGGACGTGCGGTTTCAGAAATATGGCCGATGATGGCTTCGCTGCCACAGAGTATCGCGCCTTGTCCGCCGAAAGCTTTGCCCATCGGTAATACCAGCAAGGGCACTTCCTTGCTGGTCAGTTTTGCGGCGGCAACACTGCCGCGACCATCGGGACCCAGCACGCCGATTCCGTGCGCATCGTCGACATACAACATCGCGTCTTGCGTGCGGGTCAGCAAGACCAGATCGCGCAGCGGTGCCATGTCGCCATCCATGCTGAATACCGAATCGGTCGCGAGCATCGCGGCGCCATCACGATGGCTCGTGAGCTGACGCAGCGCCGCCGAGACGTCGGCGTGCGGATAGCGTTTCAATTCGCAATACGCAAGACGCGCGCCGTCGAGCAGGCAGGCATGGTTGAGTTTGTCCTGCACGCAGACATCGCCGGCGCCAAGCAGGCTTTGCATCACCGCCAGATTGGCCAGATAGCCGCTTCCGAAATACAGCGCTTTTTCATAACCGAGCCATTCGGCAATTTCTTTTTCCAGGCTGGCATGTTCCTGGTGATAACCGCAGACCAGCGCCGAACCGGTACTGCCGACACCGTGGTAAGCCGCCGATTCCTGCAATGCCGATACCACATCCAGATGTTGCGATAAGCCGAGGTAATCATTGCTGCTGAAATTGATCAGCTCTTTGCCGTCGCATTTCACGATCACGCCATCGCGCGCCTGGATAATGCGGCGCTGCCGAACAGACTGCGTATTGATGCGCGCCTGTTTCTCGGCTTTGACTTTGTCGCTGATCAGAATGCGGGCCATGTTTATGCGGCGCAGGATTGGGTTTTGTCGCTGCACAGCACATCGGCGTGCACGGTTTTGCTTTCTTCGACCAAGGGCATGCCACGCAAACCAAGGCGAGCAAACAAAGCCTGGTCCGCTTCAACATCCGGATTGCCGGTAGTCAACAGTTTTTCACCGTAGAAAATGGAATTGGCGCCGGCGAGGAAACACAGGGCCTGCAATTCTTCGTTCATTTCCGCGCGGCCAGCCGACAAGCGCACCATGGATTTCGGCATGATGATTCTTGCCACGGCTATCGTACGAACGAATTCGAATGCATCGAGCATCGCGGTGCCATGCAAAGGCGTGCCTTCGACTTGCACCAGGCGATTGATCGGCACCGAACCGGGATGCTCCGGCAAGGTCGCAAGACTGTGCAATAAATTCGCACGCTGTTCACGCGATTCACCCATGCCGACGATACCGCCGCAGCAAGTTTTCAAACCGGCGTGGCGTACATTTTCCAAAGTGTCGAGACGATCCTGGTAATCACGGGTCTTGATGATGTCGCCGTATTCTTCCGGTGCGGTATCGAGATTGTGGTTGTAATAATCCAGACCGGCCTGTTTCAAGGTATCGGCTTGCGGCGGGCTCAACATGCCCAGCGTCGCACAGGCTTCCATGCCGAGTGCTTTGACGGCACTGACCATTTCGGCGACTTGGGCCACGTCTTTGTCTTTCGGCGAACGCCAGGCGGCGCCCATGCAGAAACGGGTGGCGCCGGCATTTTTTGCCTGTGTCGCTTTTTCGATTACTTCGTCGAGCGTCAGTAATTTGTGCGCTTTCAAACCGGTGTTGTAGCGGGCGCTTTGCGGACAATAGGCGCAATCTTCGGGACAGCCACCGGTCTTGATCGACAACAAGGTAGACACCTGAACTTCTTGCGGATTGAAGTGTTCGCGGTGGACTTCGCCGGCACGGTGCATCAAATCAGGGAATGACAGGTTCATCAGGGTCAGCACTTCTTCGCGCGACCAGTCATTTCGGATGACAGCAGACATAGGGATTCCCTGACAGCAAAGCATTGTAAAGACGGGCAGTCTGGTCAGCATGGACTTTTCTGTCAACCCAAACCTGCTGAAAAAAGTAGACGGCATTCGCAAAATGCTGGCCTGGTCGCTGTTGCCGCCCCATTGCCTGCTTTGCGATCAGCCGGGCATGGTGGATATTGATCTGTGCGAGGCATGCTGGCGCGATCTGCCACGCAATCCAGTCGCCTGCCCGCGTTGCGCATTGCCATTGTCGGCACCCGCCATGGCCTGTGCTTCCTGTCTTCGACGGGAGCCGCCTTTCCAGACGAGTCTGGCTCCGCTGCAGTATTACGCGCCGATATCGACCTTGGTGCCGCGCCTGAAATTTCATCAAGACTTGGCCGCGGGACGCTTGCTGGCCGAGCTGTTCCACAGGAATACGCCTGTATTTGACAGGCCCGACGCCCTGGTGCCGGTACCTTTGCATTTGACTCGTCTCAGAAAGCGCGGTTTCGATCAGGCACTGGAATTGGCGAAAATGATCGCGAGACACAAGGTAATTCCGCTACGCACCGATATCTTGTTCAGGTCACGCAATACCGCAGCACAGAGTTATCTCGATGCCGGCCAGCGCCGCCATAATCTGAGAAATGCCTTTATCGCCGATAGACGGAATCTGCCCGGACACATCGCATTGCTTGACGATGTAATGACCACGGGCACGACCGTGAGCGAATGCGCGAGGGTATTGTTGAAGGCGGGAGTGAAGCGGGTCGATATATGGGTGATAGCGCGGGTGGCGATATCGGCCTGAGATCAGACCTTGCCGATCAGATCCAGCGCGATGCCGGCGAATATCGACAGGCCTACCCACTGGTTATTCAGGAAGGCCGCAAAACAATCTTCACGTTGGCGAGTCTTGCCGCGATAAAACTGGTAAGCGATAAACCCGCAGGCGACGGCAAGACTGATGTAGAAATTGATGTCGAGACGGGTGCCGCGACCCAGCAAAATCATGGCCCAGAGAAAACCTCCATATAAAATTCCCAGCGCAATCAGGTCGGCATCGCCGAATAAAATCGCGGTGGATTTCGAGCCCATGCGGATATCGTCATCGCGATCCACCATCGCATACCAGGTGTCGTAACCGGTCGTCCAAAGCAGATTGGCGCAGAACAACAACCAGGCCTCATTTGGAATCTTGCCCTGGATCGCGGTGAAGGCCATCGGTATTCCCCAGCCGAACGCGATGCCCAGATACACCTGCGGCAGATAGGTATAACGCTTCAAAAACGGATAGCTTGCCGCCAGAAAAATCGCGATCACGCTCATGTAGATCGTCAGCGTATTGGTCAGGCAAACCAGCCCGAAAGCGATCAGCATCAACACGCAAAACAAAACCATCGCTTCGCGCGAAGAGACCTTGCCGGTCGCCAGCGGACGCTGCTGCGTGCGTTTCACCTGACCATCGAGCCAGCGGTCGGCGTAATCGTTCACGATGCAACCGGCCGAGCGCGTCAGCCAGACGCCCAGCGTGAAAATGATCATGATCTTGATGGGGGGAAGCCCGTCCGCCGCCAGAAACAGCGCCCACCAGGTCGGCCAAAGCAGCAAGAGGACGCCGACCGGTTTGTCGCCGCGAATCAATGCCCAGTAGTGCGGTGCACGTTCACGGGCCCAGGCTTGCAGTTGTCGGCTTTTCGTCATCTGCCTAGATTAACGGAAGATCCTGCCATCAACGAGTCTTGTGCAGGCTATACTTTTGGGTAATGGATTCAGGATCAAAGGAAACGCACCATGAGTAACGGTCAAGGTTCTACCGGCAATGTGATCGCCGCCATTTGCAGTTTTTTTATTCCGGGTCTGGGGCAATTGGTGCAAGGCCGGATTTTATCGGCCATTTTCTGGTTCCTGTTTGCCTGCATCGCGTTCGGCATTACCTGGCTGATCACCTTGAGCCTGTTACCGTTCGGCTGGTTCGTCGTCAGCATACTGTCCTGTATCAGCGCCGCGATGTACAAAGCGAAAGACTGATCGCGCGGCACACCATCAAAAAAGCTTTTCAAAGCCGGGTGTCATCGTCCGGCTGAAACCCTCGGCGGTGCGAACCAGAAACAGCGCTGCGATATCGTGCCGCAAGGCATAGGCATAGCCTTCGTCCGGACCCAGGATGCTCAACGCGGCCGCGGTCGAATCTGCGGTGATGCAGTCGTCGGCGATTACCGTGACCGAGGCGAGTGCATGCATTACCGGAGCTCCGGTACGCGGGTCGATATGATGCGAATAACGTTTGCCGTCGAGCTCGTAGAATTTCCGGTAATCGCCCGAGGATCCGGACGCCTGGTTATTCAATTCGACAATCATGGTGATATTGCCGTTGCTGTCGGGTTGTTCGATGCCGACACGCCAGCCATCGTGACCAGAACGGTGTCCACGTGCACGCAGTTCGCCACCATGCTCGATCAGGAAATTATCGATACCGGCAGTTTGCAGATACTGTGAAATTTGATCCACCGCGAAACCTGGTGCGATCGATGACAGATCGATCGAGACGTTGCCGGGTTGAAGTGCGCGCTGTGTCGTGTGATCCAGTTCGATGCGCTGCCAACCCACGCGCGCGCGTGCTGCAGTCAGACTTGCGGCATCCGGCGTTGTCCGTGTTTTCGGGCCGGGACCAAAGCCCCACAAATTGACCAAGGGACCGACCGTGGGATCGTAGGCGCCGCCGGTATCGCGAGCGAGTGCGAGCGATTTTTCAAGCACGCCGAATAATTCCGGCGGCAATGTTTGCCAGCTGTCCGCGGCGGCATGGTTGAAACGGCTGAGATCCGAATCCGGTTTCCAGGTACTCATTTGTGCATCGACGGTATCCAATCGTTGCTGGATGCCGTTCTGCAGTTCGTGCAAATCCGGAGACTGTTTGGGCCGTACGAATTTGACCGTCCAGGTCGTGCCCATCGCTTCGCCAGACAGGGTTTCGATGCGCGAAGTGCGGATGCTTGCACAACCGGCAAGCAAACAGAGCACGATGGCGATCAATAATCGGAGCATTTTGTACCCAAAAAATAAATCGTAGGAGGGCCCTTGGGCCCGACGATAAGATCGCCCGCAAGTCGCCCGCAAGCGGCCTCCTACTGCGGCAATACTTCAAACGTGGCGATATAACTCAGGCGACGCTGCTTTGCCTGTGGAATGCTGGTCTTGTCGTCGGTACTCGTCACTTCCAGCCAGTAGCGACCGGCGCTCGGCCAAGTTACGTTGAATGCACCATCGGCATCGCTGGTGACGTCAATTTCATTTTGCTTTCGCACGATAGCGGCTGCCTTCCGGAATGATTTCCACTTTCAGACCTGCAGCAGGTTTGCCATCAATAACGAGTTTGAAATGGGCGGTTTCGCCGGCGAACAAATCATTCGGATGCGTGACCGGAACCAGTTCCAAGCCACTGCCGCTAATATTCAGTGTCGATGGTTTTCCGGCGGTGACAAAAGTTTCCACCCGCGAATGGCTTTGCGTGACTTGCAATTCTTTTGCGTCGGCCGGGATTTCTTTCGCGAAAGTTTCCGGCGTACCGCGCCAGCGTTTTGTTTCTTCGCCGACTTTATAGCTGGCATTCAAACCGCTGTTGCCGTTGCTGATGCGGTAGGTACCGTTTTGCGCCAGTTGCAAATCGAAAGTCGTGCGGTATTTTCCGGTCGAAATATTTTGTGGCGTTACCGTGCTGCCATCCGGTGCCGTGATCGCCAGATTGTCGATTCGCAAGGGAACGTGATTGAAATAGAAAATATCGTTTGATACCGCAGCATCCACGGTAATCCATTCGTTCGGCGTCACCACGGTGGACGATGGCAGCAGCCACGCCTTGTGTGCCTGCGCTGAAAAAGGAATGGCGGTGGCCAACAGGATAGCGGTGAGTTTCAAAAAAACTTTCATGGTGAACTCCGGAAATTCTGGAAAATGGAAGTCAGGGTTTTAATTCAAGCGCAATTGCACCGAGTTCATGCTCGCCCTGCGCCTTCATTTTTTGATTGCTCTTGATCGGCCAGGAAAAGGGAATCTTCAACAATTCACGGCCGCCTTCTTCGCGTACCGCTTCGACCACGAGTTGGTAATTGCCGGCTGGTAATTTCGCCAACACGCTTTTTTTATTGTCGAAACGCAGTGTCTGGATGCCGGCGGAACGGGTAGCGCCGCTGACGCCATCCACCGGCATCTGCAGATCGCGGCCACTACGACGCCACCACTGCCGCAGTTCCGGCAGCCATTTGGTACCGGGTTCCTTGCCGGCTTTTGTCTGGTACCAGACCGCAAGATTGGCCGCGACTGATTGATCTTCCTTTTCGATCCAGATCGCGATGTACGGACGGTGGTATTCGGCCACTTTCAATGCCGGTACTTCCACGCTGACAGCCAGTTCCGCGGAAGCCGCAGGCATGCCAATCAAGGCACAGAGTAAAAAAACAAGAGCAGGAAATTTCATGACTACCCCATCAATGAACGAAAATAATGACCAGAAAAAAAGGAATCACCAGCCCAAGCGCAACGATTGGCCAGGTGCCTGGACGATTGCGTGAATGCAGTTGCAGCAGGAATAAACCGGTGCCGGCAAACACCACGCAGGCCACTGCGAAAATATCGATAAACCAGGTCCAGGCCGAGCCGGTATTGCGACCTTTATGCAGATCATTCAAATACGACACCCAGCCGCGCCCGGTGACTTCGTATTCGACTGCGCCACTCTTGCGATGAACGCTCAACCAGGCATCGCCACCGGGGCGAGGCAGCGAAAGATAGACTTCATCGTCGGACCATTCACCGGGAATACCTTCTACATTTACCGATGCTTCTTTATCCAGCCAAGCGGCGACATCAGACGGCAACGGCGATTTTTCGGAAGCCGGTGATGTGAGCGTGTTCAATAATCCTGCAGGCAAAGCCATTTTTTTCGTGACGACTTTCGGTTCTGCCGAAATTTGCGAAGCGTGGTTCAAGGTGATGCCGGTAATTGCAAAGCCGAGCATGGCGACGAGGCAGATCGCCGAACTGATCCAATGCCATTGATGCAGGGTTTTCAGCCAATAGCTACGGCGTTTTTTTGCCGCCTGATCTTTTGCCGTCACGGTTTCAGACCTCGGCCCAGCGACGCAGCAGGTTGTGATACACGCCGGTGAGTTGCACCAGCGAAGGATGGTCTGGCGTGCTTTGCGTCAAGCGGCGAATCGACAAATCGAGTTCGAACAACAGGCGACGATCGCCGTCATCGCGCACCATGCTTTGAATCCAGAAAAAAGAAGCCAGACGCTCGCCGCGCGTGACCGGCGTAACGCGATGCAGGCTGGTGCCCGGATACAAGACCATGTCGCCCGCGGGCAGTTTTATTTTTTGCACGCCGTAAGTATCTTCGATGATCAATTCGCCGCCGTCATAGTCTTCCGGCGCGGCCAGGAATAATGTCGCCGATAAATCGGTACGGACCGGTTGCACCAATTGGCCGCTGCGGTCGTAGCGAATGGCGTTATCGACATGGAAGCCGAACGACTGGCCACCGCGATAGCGGTTGAACAGCGGCGGATACACCACGCGCGGCAATGCGGCGGAAAAATAATTGTCGTTTGCCTTCAGCGCATTGCGAATCGAGTGCGCCAAGTTCAATGGCGACCGGATCGTTTTCCGGCAATTGCTCGTTGTCTTTCGCCTTGCCCGACTGGTAGCCCGCCGTGATGCGGCCATCGGCCCAGCTCGCGGAGGCCAGACGTTCGCGGAAATACGCCACTTGTTCTTGAGTGAGTACGTTGGGGATATGCAGCAACATGGGCTTCTCTCAAAAACGGTAACTGGCATTTAATACGATGCTTCGTGCATCGCCCGGCGTTGCCCAGCCGTTGTTGCGAATGCGCGTGTAGTAAAGCCGGTCGGTCAGGTTGTTGACGTTCAATTGCAGCGTGAAATCATCGGTGATGCGATAAGCCGCCATCAGGCGATGCGTGGTGTAGCCGCCATAGGTATCCAGTGCGCCGCTTGGCTTGGTCGCCGAATGTTGTTGCACAGTGGTTTCACCCTGATAGGTGGCGCCGTAACCAACTTGCCATTTGCGCGTGATGTCGTAAGTCGTCCAGAGACTAAGGGCGTTTTTTGGCGTGGCCAACAAGGGGTCACCGGCAACAAAATCGGGATCGGAAGCATTTCCGCCGGTACACAATCCAACGCCGGGATTGGCGAGACAATATTTCGAGACGTTGCGTAAAACTTCACTGTCCAGATAGGTGTAGTTCGCAAACACCGACCAGTTGTCCGCAATCAAGCCGGAAAGTCCGACGGTAAAACCATCCACACGCGCCTGACCGTCGAGTGCCTGTTCGCCGCTCAGATTGGCAGGATCAGGATCGGCAACGCGATAATTTTCGCGATCGTTACGGAAAATCGAAGCGCTAAGACTGAGTTTGCCGCCGCGGAAATCCCATTTTGTTCCGAGTTCGTAGTTGATGGCGCTTTCCGGATCAACATTGCAGTTGGCGGTACCCGTCGTACTGGTCGCTGTGCAGGCACCATTGACCGATGCTTTCGATGGTGTTTTTGAATTTCCGTAAGCCAGGTAGATGCTGGCATTTTCCTGCGGTTTGTAAACCAGGCCGGCGCGATACGAGAACAGGTTATCGGTATTCTTCGCAGGCGCTGCTGCACCCGTTATCGCTCCGATATTGGGCAACGCGGTCGACACCGTATACGCGGTCGAGCTGCCGGAATTGTATTCGTACCGCATGCCGCCGGTGACTTGCCATTGTTCGTTGAATTTCAATGTGTCGAAAACATAGATCGACGCATTGTCTTGTTCGCCATCGGTTTTCGCGACGCGTGTCGAGTTGATGGGACCGGCATAGAAAGAGTCCGGATGGTAGAGATCCATCGGCGGCAATTGGGAAATTGAGGTGCCATCGGCATTGCGGAACAGGCGTGCGTTCTCGAGCTCGAAGGTTTCGTGGGCAAAGGCAATGCCGGCAACAAGATTGTGTTCAATCTCGCCTGTGTTGAATTGGACATTCACGTCGGTTTGATTGACGAACGCCTTGTTGCCGGTATCGCGCACGTAACCGCGCGGATTGGTAATCCCGGGCCGGAAGCTGCCCGGCGGAGTCACTACGCCGCTTACCGTGCAGGAAGTGCCGAGTGGTGTCAGATTGTTGGGCAGACAAACCACGCCTTGCGGCGCATCGACGATGGAAAGTTGATCGACTTTTGAAACCCGTGTCAGGTTGCGGATCGAGACATTGTCATTGAAATGGTGATTCAAAATGGCCGTGAGTGAATCGCTGTCGATCACTTGTTTGTCGATGTTGTGGTAACCGTAATAATTGCTGGAATCCACTCCCGGCAATGGTGCGCCGTTGTAAAAAGGCACACCGTATTGCGGAAGATTGTCGTCATGTTGATGCATCAAGTTCAGCGTGAACGTGGTGTCGGTGCCAAGACCCATCACGAACGAAGGCGCAACGCCCCAGCGTTTGAAGTTTTCGAAATCGCGGCCCGGTGCATCGTTTTCATGCACCATCACATTCAGGCGCAGCGCGGCGGTTTCACCGATTTCCTGATTGCTGTCGAGCGTCAGGCGGCGGTAATTATCGGTACCCAAACCCAGCGTGGCGATATGGCTGTCGCGTTTGTGCGCCGATTTGCTGACAAGATTGATGCTGCCGCCGACCGATCCCGCGCCGGAATACACCGAGTTGGCACCGTTCACGAGTTCCAGTTGTTCAAGATTGAATGGATCGGTACGCGAGTACTGTGCGCTGTCGCGAACGCCATCGACCGTGATGTCGGTATTGGCGCTGAAACCACGCAGATTGATGCTGTCGCCATAACCGCCGCCACCTTCACCGGCACCAAAAGTGATGCCGGGCAGGGTGCTGAGAATATCCCGTAGCGACAGCAGGTTTTGGTCTTCGATGGTGTCATTCGAAACGACCGTGATCGTTTGCGGAGTATCGAGCAATGGCGCGGTGTATTTAGGAGACCTGACTTCCGGCTTGTTGCTGCCTTGCACTTCTACCGTCGGTAAATCCTTTGCCTTGGTACCGGTATCCGGGCTTGCAAGGCTATTCGCATTATCAATGGCGAATACAGGGGCCGTCGCAGTTCCGAGCACCAGACTGATGGCGACAGAAACGAGACGGCGGGACGGAAATACGGAGCGGGAAGACATGGCAATCCTTGCAATGATCGGTTGTTAATGAGAATCAATCTTATCTCCACGCTTGCACAAATGCAAATGGTTCTCATTTGAAAACTTCAAATCTGCTGGTTTTCCCTGACATTGGCTTCCGAAGAATCACGGTTCGAGCCTTCTTGCCAAACCTGCCCGTGTCCTTGTTCCAGCCGCACAGGTTTCCTGCTGGGTTACAATAAGCGGCTGTTGTGACTCACCGACAGCTTGCACACCATCCAAGCGCCCGTAGCTCAGCCGGATAGAGTAGTGGCTTCCGAAGCCATTGGTCGGGGGTTCGAATCCCTCCGGGCGCGCCATTTTGTCTTGCCGGGTTCTGGCCGTTGCCAGTCCCAAACCTCGTACCTTTCACCATGGCCTACTGAAAAAGACGGGCCAAGGGGAAATCGATGGTATTCAACTCGCTCACCTTCATGGTGTTCTTCGCGCTCGTGCTCGCTTTGCATGCGATGCCGTTCAAATGGACCACGAAAAAAATCAACTTGCTGATCGCAAGTTATATTTTTTATGCGGCCTGGAATCCGCCGTTCATTATCCTGCTGTGGATTTCAACGATTGTTGACTGGTATGCCGCACAAAAATTGGTACATGCGGAGAAACCCGCAGCCCGGCGTGTCTGGATGCTGCTATCGGTCGTGGTGAATCTGGGCATGCTGGCGTATTTCAAATACGGCACTTTCCTGCTGGAAAATTTCACGGTACTGATGGCGGGCATCGGCGTGAATTACCAGGCACCGGCTTTCGATATCATTTTGCCGGTCGGTATTTCGTTCTACACATTCGCCACGCTTTCCTACACGCTGGATATTTATTTGCGGCGCGCGGAGCCGGCAAAAAACTTTCTCGATTACGCGTTATTCGTCACCTTCTTCCCGCATCTGGTCGCAGGCCCGATCATGCGTCCGACCGAATTAGTGCCGCAGTTTGTCGAACCGCGCAAGGCAAGCAGTCAGATGCTGTTTTTCGGTCTTGGCTTGATGACGCTCGGCCTGTTTCAGAAAGTCGTGCTGGCCGATAGTTTTCTCGCACCTGCTGCTGAAATGATTTACGACGGCAAAGGCATTCCCGGAGCATTGGATGCCTGGATCGCCACGCTGGCCTTCAGCGGACAAATCTTTTGTGATTTCGCCGGCTACTCGACGACCGCCATCGGTGCCGCGATGTGTCTTGGATTCGCGATGCCGGATAACTTCCGTTTTCCTTATGCCGCGATTGGCTTTTCGGATTTCTGGCGTCGTTGGCATATCACCCTTTCATCCTGGTTGCGCGATTATTTGTATATTCCGCTCGGCGGCAATCGCCATGGCGAAGCCCGGACCTATCTTGCACTGATGGTCACGATGCTACTGGGTGGTTTGTGGCATGGCGCCAGCTGGGCATTCGTGGTGTGGGGTGGTTTGCATGGTTTTTATCTGGCAGCCGAGCGCATTCTGCGTTCGCGGTTTTCCGGCTATCGCCCGGGACCGTTCGCACTTTTTTTGTTTGCATTGCTGACGTACGCGCTGATCAATATCACCTGGGTGTTTTTCCGCGCCGACAGTTTCGGAAAAGCCTGGATGATTTTGAGCGGGATGTTTGGCATGAATGTCGGCGCGGCGCCGATCTTGCCGACCATGCATTTGACGATGGTGACTTTGATCGTCAGCGGGATTGTTTTCGCACACTGGCAGATGCGGCAGCAAACACTGGAATCTTTCATCGCGCGAGTGCCGGCCTGGTTGTTGTCCTGCACATGGGCATTGATGGCATTCCTGATTGCTATTGCACAAGGAGATGGCAATGCCTTCATCTACTTCCAATTCTGATACCGAAGTTGCACGCCCCGGCTTTGTGCGGCCGACCGCTTCCGATCGCCCCGGTGTCGCACAGCCGGTGCCGGAGCGCGATATTCCGGCACGACCCTGGGGATCGATAATTCTCGCCACTTTCGTGATGCTCGTTCTATTGATTGCCGCTTGGGAATGGGTCTGGCGTGATTACGGCGTTACCCCGAGCTACAGAAACAGTCTCGGTCAGTGGGCGGCACAAAGGCGACGAATCGATAACGGTGAGGGCGATAGAACCGTGTTGATTGGTTCGTCGCGAGTCCTGTTCGGCGTGCAATTGCCGGTCTGGGAGAAAGCCGCCGGCGAACGTCCGATTCAATTGTCGTTGGAAGGGACTTCCTCGATTCCGGTACTGGAAGATCTTGCTGAGGACCCGAATTTCAAGGGTCGCTTGTTGATCGGCGTGACGCCGGATCTGTTTTTCAGCGGTTTCGCCTATCGCGGCGACGTGATTCCGTACTACCACAAGCAAGGTCCCTCACAACGTAGCGGACATTGGATATCACAACATTTTTTTGAACCCTATTTTGCATTTTATGATCCGGATTTTGCGCTCGATACGCTGGTCAAACGACAAGCTTGGCCGGTGCGGCCTGGAGTGCATTCGCGCAGCCCGGTTCGCAAGTTGATAATCCAGGATGCCGATCGCAATTCGCATATGTGGCGCAAGCTCGAAGTCGATCCGGAATACCGTGCGCTGGCTCGCAGCATCTGGGCCGAAAGATTTGCCGGCCCGCCACCGCCGGTGATGGACACGCCGGAAAAATTGCACAAGTTGGTCGATACGCAAATCGGTCGCGCAGAAGTCGCCGTGAAAAAATTGCGGGCGCGCGGCGTAAGAATAGTGTTTATCCGGATGCCAAGTGCGGGCGAGTACTATGCCTTCGAACAAAAGGTATTTCCGCGTGCGACGACGTGGGACGTGTTGTTGAAACGCACGAATGCACCCGGCATTCATTTCGAAGATCATCCGGAACTTCAGGGTTATGAATTACCCGAGTGGTCGCATTTGTCGGCATCCGAAGCAGAACGTTTTACTGCCGCATTGATGCCGATAGTGCAGCGTGAGTTCGAGGCGCAGGAAAAGAAATAATTATCACGACCGTAGGGGCGCCTGCTTGCTGCGCCCGCTTTTGACTTTTGATGGCCTGGATTCGGGCGAAAATCGTGCATCATCGCAACGTCTGGGCGCAGCAAGCAGGCGCCCCTACGTGAGGGTTTACGAAAGATTTTGGGCGCAGGTCGAAAAATGCTCCTGCATTTGACCAGACATTCGTCTGTTAAAAGCCGACACTCCCGCCATCCATGGCGGTCGCAAGCAGCGCCCCTACGTTGTGGTCTGCACCAAGCGCTGCCGTGTTGGCAATGCATGTTTGACGATACGAACCAGCACGCCGGCATATTGTTTCCAGAAACCGCCGGTGTTGTAGTTCACGCCATAGCGCGCGCAAATATCTTTCACGCGCGGTGCGATCTCGGCGTAACGCGGCGCCGGCAAATCCGGGAAACAAATGGTGTTCGATTTGATGGCTGAGATGGCCGGTCAATAAATGGAACCAGCGGCCGCCTTCGAGATTGCTCGAACCCTGGATCTGGCGCAGATACCATTGACCACGGGTTTCGTTCTCGACTTCCTTGCGCGTGTAGGTTTGCACGTCTTCGGTGAAGTGACCGCAGAAAATGATCGCGTTGGTCCAGACGTTGCGAATCAGATTCGCGATCAGGTTGCCGAGCAGCACGCGCGGCCATTGCCAGAAGGCCAGCGCCGGAAACAAAACGTAATCCTTGAATAACTGCAGGCCGGCCTTTTTCAAAAACGGCGACATGCGTTCGCGGAATTCCGCGTACTTCATCCGGCCTTTGACGAAGCGACCGATCTTGATGTCATGCACCGCCACGCCCCACTGGAAATTGATCGCCAGCAGGAAATACCAGAGCGGTTGCAGCAAGGTCGATGGCGTCCATTTCTGCGATTCGGTCAGGCGCAACATGCCATACCCAAAGTCGTGATCAAGCCCGAGAATATTGGTGTGATTATGATGTTCGACATTATGCGAATGCCGCCAATGGTCGCCATCGCAGACGATATCCCATTCGTAAGTCTGCGAATTCAGCGACGGATCGTTCATCCAGTCGTACTGGCCGTGCATCACGTTGTGGCCGACTTCCATGTTTTCCAGAATCTTGGCCAGCGACAAACCAATGATGCCGGCAACCCAGCTAATTGGTCCGACGCCGAACATCAACAAGCCGCGTCCGGAAATCGCCGACGCCTGCACGATGCTGCGCATTTTTCGTATATGTTTCGCGTCGCGTTCGCCGATGTCGTTCAGCACCTCGAGGCGCAATGCGTCGAGTTCGGTTTCGAAACCCTTCAGTGCGTCGCCTTCCAGTCGTGTCTTGAAAACCATAAATAACTCCTGAGTTAGAGAGCGAGTTCGAGCGCGCTTTGCGGCGTCGAAATGCAAAGTTGGATGAGTTCTTCACCGGGGCCGGAAACCTGGCCGGTCAAGAGATTGGTGACTGTGCCGCTAAGTTTTTTGCATTGGCAGGTGCGGCAGATCCCGCGTCGGCAGCCGAAACGTGGCTGCAAGCCGGCGGCCTCGGCGCCTTCCAGTAAGCTTTGGCCGGCTTGCACGCTGAACACTTGATTTGCATTGCCGTGCGTAATCGCGTGTTCGGCTGCATCGGGATCAACCGGCGCTGCACGGCGACCAAAACTTTCGCTTTGCAGAGAGTCGCTGCGACCGGCGTCGGCAAACATTTTCTCTACGCTCTGCATGAAACCGTCGGGACCGCAGAGCAGGGTTTCGCGTGTCTTCCAGTCCGGCACAAGTCTGGAAATAACATCTGCATTCACGCGACCGTCCGTTTCGGTCGCGTGCAGATGTACGCGTAGATTCGCAGATTCTGCGGCGCGGACTTGGAGTTCATCGGAAAAAATGATGTCGGCCTTCGTGCGTCCGCAATGCACGATCACGATATCGCGGGATGAATTTTCGTTTTTCATCGCATGCAACAAGGACATCATCGGCGTAATGCCGCTACCGGCACTGAGCATCAGTAATTTACTGTCACTCGAGCGTGGTGCAAAACCACCTTGTGCCTGGCTGAGGCGAACGATGTTCCCGACCTGCAGCGCATGCGCCGCGCCGGAGACCGGACCATTGTCTTTTTGCTTGATGGTGATTCTGATCAAACCATCTGCACGTGGTGCCGTTGAAAAACTGAAACAGCGGGCATGGCGTGCGCCATTGATTTCCAGTTCCAGCAAAACATGCTGACCAGGAACAAATCCCTTGAAGCGGGCATTGGGTTTCAGCCAGAGGCTTTTCACGCCGGGCGCTTCGTCGACGATTTTTTCTACCCGTGCCCGTGCTTCGATCAATGACCATAAAGGATTCACCGCCGTGGCCAGACGGTCCCAGGCCGAGCGCTTGGTTCAGCGGTGCCCAGAGCGGGTGCCGCAGGAATTGGCGAACACCTGAATGGCGGGTTTTAGGCTTGGCTTTGAGGCTTGTTCATGTCTTGGCCGTGAATTACAGTAAACATATGTTTACTCAATATGTCTAGAGTTTCAACCCTAAAGATGACAGTTGGCCTATCGTCTATACTGTTTATCCAGCCAAATGGCTGTTTCCAAGCCCTGGAGCGCCCTTTGTCCGTCAGTAAACAAGCCGTAACGCGAACCGAACTGCCGGCGACCGGGACACGCATCGAGCAGAAAGAGCGCACCCGGCAGCGAATTTGCGAGGCCGCTCTGAGCCTGATTGGCGCAAGGCCGCAGCTTTACCTCGCTGAGCCTGCGCGAGATTACCCGTGAAGCCGGCATCGTTCCGGCTGCGTTTTACCGGCATTTCAGCGATATGGACCAGCTCGGTCTGGCATTGGTCGAAATGGGCGGCGTTACTTTGCGTCGTTTATTGCGTGAAGCCCGTCGTGACGGTATTCCGCCGACCGATATGTTGCGCGGCTCGGTGCTGATCTATAAACGCTTCGTCGAAGAACGCAGCCTGGTCTTTCGTTTCATCGCCGGTGAGCGCGGCGGCGGTTCGCAAGTATTGAGAAGCGCGATTCGTACTGAAGAAAGCCACTTCGCTTCCGAAATGGCGCAGGACTTGCGGGCACTTGGCACCCTGACCGATCTTTCCACGCCGAGTTTGCAGATGATTTGCGGTTTGGTTGTGACCACGATGTTGAACGCCGCCTCGGATATTCTCGATTTGCCGAAAGCCCAGGCGCGCGCCGAAAAAGAATGGTCGATAATTTTGTAAGTCGCCGGGATGATTCGACGCCGTGCCGAAATAATTTTACCGGGATCGTTGGTGCCGTCAGGTCCGGGGATGATAAGTGTCGGCCGCGTAAAGAGCATGACCCGGGTACAAAACGGGATGAATGGCATACGACAATATCGTTCTTAAGGCCTAAGCTGGACCGATACATCAGGTATCGGCAGGCTTATGCAATTCCAGCACGGACAATTTCTCGGCAGTTACCAGAAGCGACGCGAAGCTTTTGGCCTGAGCATTGCCGAGATGACGCCGACCGTACCCGAGCATGATGTCGAAACCCATACGCACGACGATGCCCACTTCCTGTTGCTGATGGACGGGCTTTACTTGAGCAGTGCACGCGGCATGCCGGATATCTGCAATGAAACCGCGATCATCATGAATCCGCCCGGCACCCGGCATCGTGATTGTTTCAGGGGAACTCATGGGCGCTTTCTGACCTTGTCGATGTCGGGCGATGATTGGCGCGCCACCACAAAAGATTTTCCGGTCGGCGACTACGCCTTGCGAATGGATGCCACTGCCTTGTTGTCGGCTTATCGCATCTGGCGCGAACTGCACCGATGGGATGACGCTTCGGCGCTGGTGATCGAAGCAGAGACCCACACTCTTTTTTCAGAAGCGCAAATTGCCTGCAAGCAATCCGAATATCCGGCACCCGCATGGCTGGCACGTACGCGCGAACTGCTTCGCGATAATTGTCTTGAAACACCGCGTTTCTCCGAATTGGCAAAAACCGCCGACCTGCACCCGGTATATTTTGCCCGTGCTTTCCGCCATCGCTTTGGTTGTTCGCCGGGAGAATACCTGCGACGTTGCCGACTCGAGCGCGCTACTGGTTTGCTGCGCGACAAACGATTGTCGCTGGCCACGATTGCGATGCAGTGCGGCTTTGTCGATCAAAGCCATTTCAATCACAGCTTTCGCCAGACTTACCGGGTCAGCCCCGGTGAATTTCGACTCATGGCCAAACAGGAAGCCATGGTTCACTGCATACAAGACGCGAGGCGAGCGGGTTGCTAATTTGCCTTCGTCATCAAAAAGGAATCACCATGTTATTGCTGAAACGTTTATCCCTGGCCATGTTGCTTGCAATGATGGCATTGCCTGCGGTTGCAGCGACGCCCAACTTCGATGAAGTCACCAAATCGGTGAAAGCCGGCGAGTTCATGCAAATCACCAGCATCGTCGTGTCGCGTGATGGCAAGATCGTGTATGAAGAATATTTCGACGAAGGCGGAGCAGAAGCGCGCCGCAACACACGCTCGTCGACCAAAACGGTAGCAGGTATGCTGACCGGGTTGGCCATTGCCGATGGCAAATTGCCCAACCAGCAGGCGACCATCCTGCCGTATTTGTCGGCGAAACATCCGGTAATTCAAAACAATGACCCGCGCAAGGCGGAAATCACCGTCGAAGATCTGCTGACGATGTCGTCACTGCTCGAGTGTCATGACGAAAATCAGTTCTCGCGCGGCAATGAAGAACGCATGTATCTGGTCGAAGATTGGGTGCAGTTTTATCTGGATCTCCCGATCCAGGGTTTTCCGGCCTGGATGCCGAAGCCGGTCGATTCCAAATACGGCCGCAATATGCGTTATTGCACCGCCGGTGTAACGACGCTCGGTGAAGTCTTGCAAAATGCGACCGGCGAACCATTGCAAAATTATGCGCAACGACGTTTGTTTACTCCACTTGGTATCGAAAAACCAGAATGGCAATTCTCGCCACTCGGCCTGGCACAGGCAGGCGGTGGTTTGGGTTTGCGTAGTCGGGACTTGTGGAAACTGGGCCAGCTATATCTGGATGGCGGAAGTTATCAAGGTAAAAAAATAATTTCATCTGATTGGGTAAAGCAATCGATAGCGCCGCATGCCAGCATGGATGAAGAAGCGGGCATCGAGTACGGCTACCTCTGGTGGCGGATGCAATTTCCGGTCAAGGAGAAAACCTGGAAATCGTTTTCGATGAACGGCACCGGCGGCAATACAGTGCAGGTATTTCCGGAACAGAAAGTGGTCGTCGTGATTACCACCACCAATTACAACGAACGCCAACCGCACAAGATCACGATTAAATTATTGACCGAGAAAATTTTGCCGCAGCTTTGACGTAGCCCGGGTCATGGCTCCATCTGACCCGGGACGGTTTGCGATGATTTTGCATTTCCAATTGAAACTACCAGCACCATCAAAAACAAAACCGTGGGAGCGTCCCCCGATTTTCATCGGGGCAGGCTTCAGGCGCGAAAATGCTTAGAAAAAATGCGGATCTGTGATGTTGGCGTATTCCCCGGGTCAGATGGAGCCATGATCCGGGCTACGTCGGATTAGTGGCATGACCAACGGCAGGGTTGACATCTACTAATCGATTAGTACTATACGGGTCGTATTCAGGAGATTGGCATGTCCGACCCGCGTCCTACCGAAGGTGAACTGGCTATTTTGCGTGTGCTATGGGATCGAAAAGAGCCCTGCACGGTGCGCGAAGTGCATGAAGCGCTGAGCCGCAACAAAGACACCGCTTACACCACGGTATTGAAGATGATGACAATCATGTCCGAAAAAGGCCTGGTTATCCGCGATGAATCCGAACGCAGCCATCGCTACGCGGCAAGTTCACCGGAGCCGGTGGTGCAATCGGCGATGTTGAACGATTTGATGCAGCGGGCATTCTCGGGCTCGGCTTTGCAATTGGTACAACGCGCGCTCGATGGCAATACCGCGAGCTCTGCAGATCTGGATGCCATTTCGCAAATGATTGCGAAAGCAAAAGCCAAGAAGAACAAAGCCTGACGCCGGTATTATCGATATGAACTTCAACCATTCCCTCGAAGCCGTGCTCGCACAAACCCTGCTGCATTCCACGTGGCAGATTGCCGTACTCGGTCTGCTCGCGGCGTTGCTGCTTGGCTTGCTGCATCGCCAAAGTGCGGCGTTGAAACATTTAGTCGGCATGGCGTTTTTGCTGTTGATGATCGCAGCGCCGGTACAGACATTCCTTCTTGCTGACGGCTGAAAACGCCAACGTCGGTACCATCGCGCATACCGATGGTGTGCTGCCCTTATTATTGCCGGTAATGTTGAATCTGCCGCAGGTCACTTCATCGACCTCCGGTTTGGTATTACCGTGGCTGTGGTGCGCCGGCGTGATCTTCATGTTGGCGCGATTGATCGGCGGTTGGTGGATGCTTCGCAAGCTCGATCTCCAAACGGCAATGGCGTTGCCACCCATCTGGCAGCAACGCGCCGAATCGATTCGCATCGCTTTAGGTATTCGCCGCGATGTCACCATCAAACTCTTGAAAGACATGGGCCTGCCATGCACCGCCCGTGCCTGGCATCCGGTCGTCTGGCTACCGGTATCGATCTTGACGCAGTTAACGCCGGATCAGATCGAAGCGCTGATCGCGCACGAACTTGCCCATATTCGCCGCCTTGATTGGGTTTGGAATGCACTGCAGTGTCTCGTTGAAGCTGTCTTGTTTTATCACCCGGCCGTGTGGTGGTTGAACCGCCGCATTCGCCAGGAACGTGAAAACGCCTGTGATGATTTGGCGGTGGCGGTATGTGGCGACGCCATCGCTTTGGCCGAGGCGCTCGCAACACTCGAGCGCGATCGGAGTCCCGCCCAGATGTTTGCTTTGTCTTCCGATGGAGGTTCTCTTATGCAGCGTATAACGCGCCTGCTATCTCCGGATTCGTCCGCAAAAATTCGCTGGGCGGTGCCGATGGGATTAATGGCTTTATTGTGTACCGGTGTGTTTCTGGCGGCGCAGGCCAGTCATGCGACCGGCAATGGATCGGCTTCGGATGATCTGTCCTGGTGGACGCATATCGGTGAATCGACCGAGATTCGCGAGACCAATGACCAGGGCGTCAGCCGCGTGTATCACAAATGGATAGATCTCTCCGGCAATCCGCATGAAACGTTCAGGCTAAACGGCAAGCTCATGCCGATCGATGCCAATGTCCGGCAATGGCTGAAACAACAGATGGCCAATAATCATCCGCCGGCTCCGCCAGAGCCCCCGTCACCACCAACACCGCCAACACCGCCTTCAATGGAAGAATCCGAAGCAGTCCAGGCAGCCGCACACGCTGCACGGCAGGATTCGAAGATGGTTGCCGCATTGGGCTCTTCCATCGTTGTCGAATCGGTTCAGGGTCCAAGTTATAGCGATGATGACGAAGCACGATTGTCACTCGTGATGTCCGGTTCGAAAGGCAGGGCCGATGTGCAGGCGGTCGGTGAAAAAGCGAATGGAGTTTGGGTTTTCAATACGCTCGACATCGAATCCCTGGAGTCGTTCGCAAAATAGGCGACGGGTATTTTTTTCAATCATAACTACTAATCAATTAGTAGATAAAACACAAATGCAAAGGATTTCTGTGATGCAAGCCAGTACCAGAAAAAATATTCGCCGCATCATATGGTTGATGGCGATCGCCACTATCGGCGGCGCGGTCTTCATGTTCTTGCCTTTCCTGGGCCATGACGGTCCGCCGCAAAAAGACATGAAAATCGATCAGGCGACGCGGGTCGAAGTGATCGAAGCGGTTATCGCCAATCTCAATCAACATTATGTGTTTCCGGAAAAAGCGGCGGCAATGGAAAAACGCCTGCGCCGGGAATTGAAAAACGGCGACTACGACGATGTAACAAGCGCCAATGAGCTGGCTGAAAAAATCGGCGAAAGCCTGCAGGCAGAAACTCTCGATAAACATCTCGAGATCCGCTATTTCGAGGAACCGATACCGGTCTCGAACCCCGATGAGGAAGTGAAGTCGGAAAAACTCAGGCAGCAAAAAGAAAATATTCGGCTGAATTACGGTTTCCACAATGTCGACAGATTGCCATTCAATATCGGCTACATTGATCTGCATGGTTTTGCCGATGCACCGCCACAGGTTGCCGAACGCATGGCCGCCGCAATGAATCTGCTGAGTGATACCCGCGCGATGATTATCGATTTACGGAAAAACGGTGGCGGTTCACCGGATACGGTTGGCTTGTACGCCAGCTATTTTCACGACAAGCGGACGCATCTGAATGACATCTATATGCGGGAAGAAAATAAAACCACGGAAATGTGGACCACGGAAGCCTTGCCCGGGAAAAAATACGGCGAGAAAAGAAAACTCTATCTGCTGACCAGTGCCGATACCTTTTCTGCAGCCGAAGACTTCGCCTACGCGATGAAAAACAACAAGCGTGCGACAATTATTGGTGAAGTGACTGGTGGCGGCGCACATCCGGGCGATATCCATCGCCTGAGCGCGCATTTCATGATGAATGTGCCGGCCGGTCGCACGATCAGTCCAGTCACTCACACCGATTGGGAAGTGGTCGGCGTGCAGCCGGACATCAAAGTCTCGGCAGACGATGCACTGGATCAGGCACAGCTGATCATCCTGAAAGATTTCCTGAAGACCGAAAAGGATCCGGAATGGCGTGCACGTCTGGAAGAAAGTATTGCGGATTTGGATTGATTGATAACACACGGAATAATCGTAGCCCGGGTCATGGCTTCATCTGACCCGGGTAATTCTCAAACTTTAATCAAGATAATATGGCAGAGCCTTGACTACAAAAACACCCGACATATCTGTGATCTGTGAAAGCGCCCCCGGTCAGATGAAGCCATGACCCGGGCTACAAGACAACTTGTAACTCAGCCGCACCTTCATGCAACTCGCCAATGACACAGGCATCGGCGAAACCTCTCAGATGGAATTCCGCCAGCACTTCTTTTACGCTATCGGGCGAACAGGCAACCAATAATCCGCCACTGGTTTGCGGGTCGGTCAGCAGATGCCGTTGCCAGGCCGGAAAATCTTCGGGTAAGCGCACCTCTTCGTCATAGCTCGACCAGTTACGGTTCGATGCGCCGGTGAGAATCCCGTCTTCGGCAAAATCGCGGGCGGTTTTCAGAATCGGTAAATCGGCAAAATTTATTTTTGCCGTTACTTGCGAACCGCGACAGATTTCCAGCAGGTGACCGGCCAATCCGAAACCGGTGACATCGGTCATTGCATGTACGCCGGCAATGCTCGCTAGTTTGGTGCCGGGCGTATTCAATTGCGTCGTGGTCGCCAGCATCTGTGCGTAGCCGTCGGTATCAAGGCGACCTTTCTTCAGAGCGGCAGATAAAATGCCAACACCCAAAGGCTTGCCGAGAATCAAGACATCACCGGCTTTCGCCTTGTTGTTGCGCTTGACGTTATCCGGATGTACCAGACCGATCGCAACCAAACCATAAATCGGTTCCAGCGTATCAATCGAGTGCCCACCGGCAATCGGTATGCCGGCTTTGGCACAAACCGAATCACCGCCGGCAATGATTTGCTGGATTGCTTCAATCGGTAATTTATCGAGCGGCATGCCGACGATGGCGAGTGCGAAAATCGGCTGACCGCCCATCGCGTAAACATCCGATAAGGCATTGGTCGCAGCGATCTGGCCGAAATGAAAGGGGTCATCGACAATCGGCGTGAAAAAATCGGTGGTCGCGATCACGGCTTGGTGTTCGTTCAATTGATACACCGCCGCATCGTCGCTGGACTCGATGCCGACCAGCAATTCTTTCGGCAGCATCCGTTGTGGAATATCGGAAAGAATCTGCGACAGGATCGCTGGCGAAATCTTGCAGCCGCAACCGCCGCCGTGGCTGTATGTCGTAAGTCGAATGGGATTTTCCATGGCGTTAGGCTCGTGATTATCGAATCTGGTAGGCTGGCATGCATCGCAGTTTGCCACAAAGAGATTCACGAGAGCGTTCATGGGAAGAAATGCCGTCGCCAATATCAACGAGCTCGCGTCTTTCGATGTGATCATCGACGTGCGTACGCCAGCGGAGTTTGCATTGGATCATTTGCCGGGCGCGATCAATTGTCCGGTCTTGAGTAATGACGAACGGGTCGTTGTCGGCACCCTGTACAAACAGGAATCGCCATTTGCCGCCCGGCAACGCGGTGCACAATTTATTTCCCGCAATATTGCGCAGCATCTGGAAAAAGAATTCGAAGGCAAACCGAAAGATTGGCAGCCCTTGATCTATTGCTGGCGTGGCGGCATGCGTTCTGGCGCGATGGTGCATATCCTGCGGCAGGTGGGTTGGTCGGCGGCGCAACTGCATGGGGGTTATCAAGCATTTCGCCGGCATGTCGTTGCTGAACTCGAACGACTCTCGCCGCAATTCCATTACAGGGTGTTGTGCGGAAAAACCGGCAGCGGAAAAACCCGATTGCTCGCAGCACTGGAGACAATGCAGGCTCAGGTACTCGATTTGGAAAAGCTGGCCGAACATCGCGGCTCGGTGCTGGGTGCAATCCCCGACCAGGCACAACCCAGCCAGAAACGATTCGAAACCCTGCTTTGGCAAAAGCTCGTTAGCTTTGATTCGGAAAAGCCGGTGTTTGTCGAGGCGGAAAGTCGCAAAATCGGTTCGATCAGTTTGCCAGCGCTATTTTCGGACGCGATGCAAGCCAAAGGTCAGTTGATTGGCATTGAAGCGCCGCTTTCGGCCAGGGTGAAATTCCTGATCGAAGACTATCGCCATTTTCTTGTCGACAGTTCCGAGATAAAAAAACTGCTGGAGTATTTGCTGGTATTGCGTGGCCGCGAAACCATCACTCGCTGGCAGAGTCTTGCCGACAAAAACGAATGGGCGACGTTGGTCGAGGAGCTGCTCGAACAACATTACGATCCATCCTATCTGCGTTCGGCGAAAATGCGGGCTGGACATTATGCCGCTGCGCAAACGATCGAATTAAGCGATCTTGATCCACCAACGATTACCACAGCCGCCAAACAACTATTACTGTAGGAGGGCCCTTGGGCCCGACCGGGAATCCGATAAAGCGTCGGGCCCGAGGGCCCTCCTACGAGACGGCGCAGGATCATCGAACACCTCTTTTGACCGCTGCAATCAAGGGGGTGAGTTGTTTGGCCGTTGTGGAGTAAGCGAAAGCCTTTGTGTCATTCTCGGCACGCTGGTAGCGAAGCGCCTGCTCCAATCCCGGTTCGGCGCGCAAGGCAGCGGCGGCGCGTTCAATATCCGCCGCCGGAACGTCGATATCGCAACGCTTCGGAAGCGAATAGAAAATGGTACGCCCGACGAGCGTCGCTTGATCACCGCAAGCCTTATTGATAGCTTCCTGCATCGCATAGGGCATTGCGCCCCGCATCAATTCGCGATAGCGCGGCCGCGACGTGACGGTGAGTCCTTTCGTCCAGTCATACTCGTAATAGGCGATGAGCAGGTCGCGGGTCTTCCCATTGCGCACCAGGTCGATGGCACCGGTGGCGACGATTTCCTCGAATGTTGAGCGGCTGGAGATGGCTTCCTGCCATTGGCTGGCCTGATAGGCGCTGATAACGAATGTTTGGGAATCAACGGACTCTGGTGCTTCGAAACCAACCAAGGCCACTTTGGCATACGCTGCCGTCGTTTCGTAGTAGGCCTGCAGGAATGCAACGTTAATCTTTTCGCTTTCCAGGTCATCGCCTAGGCGTTCAAACAATTCGATGGCGTGCTTTTGCTCTGCACGTTCGGCATTCCAATTGCTTACTTGAATACCGAGAAAGACACCGATCACCAGCAAGATGAACTCGATAACGATGGCAGTCCAGTTTTGTTCTTTCAGCGATTGCGACAGGCGGCGCAGAATCATATCGATATTCCTATGTAGGAGGGCCTTCCAGGCCCGACAGAAAATCCGATAAAGCATCAGGGCCCGGAAGGCCCTCCTACATCAATAATGGATAAATTGGTGTTAATGACAGACATAATCGCCCCTGCCATTTTTTTTGCATATATCCGGCGCGCCGTGTTGGTCCCAAAGTGCAACCAATCCCGTTTTTTGCAGGAACGCGGGAAACTCCGGCAACGCACGCGCCTGCATTCCATTAGGGCTCCACAAACGGGCGAAGAAATCGCTATTGTCGATATCCGGCAATTTCAAAACCGCCGACAACGCACGCTCAGGCTTGCCGAGCATCAGCAGCGACAACGGAATCATCCCAGTCGAACGAGGCTTTGCTTGTGCGAGAACATCATCGAGCAAGGCCTGCGCGCGTGATTTCGCCTGCGTATCGCCGTAAATGCCGTTAGCGATGATTTCAGTGCTGCCTGGCGGCAAGGTATTTTGCAAACCGCGCGTTCCATCCGACCATTTGCGAATGGCCGTTGCAACATCACCACGCTGAAAGGCAATGTAAGACAGCTCACGCTCAGCAAACAACAAACCAGACGACCGGGCACGATTAAGGTATAGCTCAGCATTATCCAAATCACCATCGAGGAAATACATCAGGCCGCGCCAACGCACAATGTTCGGCATCATTGGATCTATTGACAAGGCATGCTCGAGGCGCGCAATGCCTGCCTCACGGTAGCCGGTCATCACCAGGGATAAGCCGTACCAGAAATTGCTGTTGACATCGTTCGGATCGAGAGCAATTGCACGCTCGAATTCCTCTCGCGAACGAAGATAGCCCCCCCTCTGCTTGCCGTAGGTCAAGCCCAATACCGCGTGTGGCTCGGCCAAGCTTGGATCAAACGCAAGCGCTGCATTAGCCTCCGCAATTGCTTTGGTATTGGTTTGCCCATAATCAATATCCATATAGGCACCTAACGTTGCATACAGTGTTGCCAGTCGCGAATGTGCGCGCGCGTATTTCGGATCCAGCGCCAACGCCCTCTGCAAAGCGGTGAGAGCATCTTGGTATTGGGCAGTATCACGACGATTGAAAATGTCCGTGGCTTTCAGATACAGCGCATAGGCTTCGGGACTAGTGGTGCCTGCATCGATCAGCTGATTTTGCTGGCCCGCATTCAGCGCCACCTTGAGTTCACCGGTAACTTGACGCGCAATATTTTCCTGTAAGGCAAAAATATCAGCATCGGTACCATCGAAGGTTTCCGACCAAAGCTGAAAACCGTCGTTGACGCGAATCAGCTGTGCGGTAATCCGCAATTGATTGCCCTGCTTGCGCACCGAACCTTCCAGCACATGTGCCACACCCAATGTTTTACCAATCTTATCCAGGCTTTCATTCTTGCCCTTGAAGAAAAACGAGGATGTCCGGCCGGCGACTTTCAGGTCTTTCACTTTCGCCAGCGAATTCAGGATTTCTTCTGCGACGCCATCGGAAAAATATTCGTTGTTCTTGTCGGCGCTGCGGTTTTCGAACGCCAGTACGGCGACAGATTTTTCGTTTTCGGATTTTTCTTGTCGTGCAGCTTTTTCAGTGGCGGCTTGTGTGGCAACGGAAACCAGATTCGCTTCGCGCTTGGGCGCCAGAAAAAATTTATCGAAACAGAAAAATGCCAACGCAATCGCTAGCAACACCAGAATACTGCGTTCCATCTTGCGCGCGGTTTGCGGTGCAATGGATTGCGCTTCCGGAATTTCCGAATCGCGTTTCAAACCTTCTGGTGTGAGTTCGAAGACCCATGCAATAACCAGCGCAGGGATAAAACCGATCATCAACAAAACCACGATGCTGCGGGCAATCCAGTTCGGAGCTTCGAACATTGGCAACACGGTGCCAGCGACTTGTGTGATCAACCACGCACCAACCAGATACAGCCCGGCCATGCGGATGACGTTGCGGCGTTTGAGTTCGGCTAGAAAGGCCAAGACACTAAGTCCCGATGCCCGGACGTGCGTTGTCGTGAAATGGCGATTCCCTCATCCAGCCTTCCCCTCGGCAATGAATATGGTGCAGCGGATTTTCAGGCCACCGTTGCATCATAGCCTAGCTGAATGAATTTCCGCGAGGTGGGTCGCGTTCTAAAAGCGTAGGGGCGCTGCTTGCTGCGCCCTGACAACTCGACAGAGCCTGGGCGCAGCAAGCAGCGCCCCTACGATGGTTTTTGTGCGTCCTATTACAGAAGATGCGTAACCCGAGCAATGCCCACCCTACCCGGTGTTCTGCACGCCGGCCGCAATACCATTCACGGTGGCAACCAAGGCCTGGAAGAGGGTGTCCTCGGGTCGATCCGCGGCACGCCAACGCTTCAACAAATCGACTTGCAACAGGCTGATCGGATCGACATAGGGATTTCTTAAGCGAATACTTTGCGCAAGGCGTTGGTCGCCTTGCAAAAGGCTGCTCTGTTTTTTGATCGAAAGAATCGCGTTTTGGCAGTGCAGAAATTCGTCGTGAATAATTTTGTAGTAATGCGCATGCAAATTGCCAGCCAATAGCGAATAACGTTCGAAGATCGCCATATCGGATTTCGCCAGTACCATTTCGATATCGTCGAGCAAGGTGGAAAAGAATGGCCAGTCTTTTGCCATTTCGGCAATGGCGGCATGGCCGTGTTGTTCAATCGCACTCGTCAGGGCACTGCCGACGCCATACCAGCCGGTCAGGCCGGAACGGTTCTGGCTCCAGGAAAATACCCAGGGAATCGCCCGCAGACTTTCGACGCCGCCCTTGTTTCCGCGTCGCGAAGGGCGCGAACCGATGCGCAAACGTTCGATCACGTCGATCGGTGTCGCGGCCCTGAAGTATTCTGCCGAGCGCGGATCGTCATGAACGAGTGCACGATAGTGTTTGCGGGCATCGGCCGCCATCGCGGTCGTTAGTTCGCGCCATTTCGTTTCACGTGCTTCAAGTGGCCGTGGCCGCAAGGTCGCACGCAGCACTGCGCCGGTCATTTGCTCGAGATTTCTTTCGGCCAGAGCGCGCACGCCGTATTTTCGATGAATCACTTCGCCCTGTTCGGTCAAACGCAGATAGCCATCGACCGAACCGCGCGGCGATGCCATCACGGCGCGTTCGGTTTTGCCACCACCGCGGCTGGCCGAGCCACCGCGGCCATGAAAAAAAACGATACGAATTCCGCTTTCCTGTGCCAGCGCGGTGAGCGCGACTTGCGTGCGTTGCAGCGCCCAGCGCGATGCCAGGATGCCGCCGTCTTTTGCGCTGTCGGAATAGCCCAGCATCACCATTTGTGTTTGGCTACGTTGTTGCAAATGTTCGCGATAGATCGGGTCGGCGAATAGCGAACGTAAACTGATTTCGGCCGCTTCAAGATCGGCAACGGTTTCAAAAAGCGGAGCGACATCGAGTGCGACATGGCCATTCGCCTGATGAAAACCGGCGACGCGTGCAAGCGCAAGCACCGCCAAGGCATCTGCCGCACTACGACTCATGCTGACGATATATGGACCAAATGCCTGCGTACCAAAACGTTCGTGAGCTTTCCGCAGCGCTCGGAAAACATCGAGTACCGGTTTCGCGATGGCGGCTTCTTGTCCTTTTCCGTCGCCACGAATCAGGCCATGCAGGATGGGCGCACGTTGTTCTGGCGTGCGCTGCGCGAAATCCGATTGCGATAGCAGTTCCGATAAGGCCGCATCATGGATCGCCGAATCCTGGCGCAGATCCAGTGCAGCTAGATGAAATCCGAAACATTCCGCGCGACGAAGAATCCGACCCAAACCGAAACGGCCGGCATGTTCGCCGCGATGCCTGTGCAAGCTCGCGTCGATCAAGGCGAGATCGGCGGAAAATTCCTCGACGTTCGCATAAGCGGTGCAAGCATTTCGCGAGGTCGCGTCCAGACGTGCGGCCATCAGATTCAGCAATTCGCCATACGGCATATCAGCGCGACGTTCGGGTTGTATTGCGGCGATCTGCGGAAGCAAACCACGATAATCTTCGATGCGTTTCATCACTGCATCGTCAACGCCGATGCGCGCGGTGGATTGTGTCAGTACGGTACGTAATCCGGTCACATCACGACGGTAGGCATTCAATACCATTTCACGTTGTGCATCGAGCGTGTCGAGAATGGTGGCGGCGCCGACATTCGGGTTGCCGTCCATATCCCCGCCAACCCATGTGGAAAAACGCAAGACGTTAGGTAAGGACGGGCACTCGCCGTAAGCGTTGGTGACGGCTTCTTCCAGCGCTTCCTGGAAGGTAGGTAACACTCGATACAAGACTTCGGAAAGATAAAACCCGACGTGTTCCATTTCATCCCGCACGCTGGGTTTCTCGTTCGGCATTTCGCTGGTTTGCCAGGCCGAAGTCAACGAGACGCGGATGCGCTCGCGACCTTTTCTACGTTCGTCCGGTGTCAGTGCACGATCAATGTCTTCGATCAAACGACGAACGACATCGCGTTCCTTGTCCAGCAAGGCTCGCCGAATGGCTTCGGTCGGATGCGCGGTGAACACCGGTTCAATATGCAGGCGCTGCAATACCGAAATGAGCTCATCCAGTGAGACGCCGTCGTTTTTCAATTGCTGGATGATTGCGGCCAGGCTACCCGGTTGCGAGCTCGCACCGGCTTTCTGGTAATCGCGACGGCGACGAATGCGGTGCACACGTTCGGCCAGATTTACCGCTTGAAACCAGAGCGCGAAAGCACGCACCAGGCCTTCGGCCTGTTCCAATTCCAGGCCTGACAAATTGTCGGCCAGCGCATCGATTGCCTGATGATTTTCGCGACGTTGAATGGCGGCAACGCGAATGGCTTCGACCTGCGAGAGGAATTCATCGCTTTGCTGTTCGGCCAGAATTTCACCGACCAATGCACCGAGTTGCTTTGACGTCATCGCGCAGCAACACATCGGTGGCCGGCGATTCAACCGATCGCAGTGGTGGGTCTTCAACGCGCGGGATTATAGTAGTCATGGCGTATCGTAATGTACGCGATGCATCAGCACATATTCTTTATCGATATCTGCAAACAAGCGTAAGGACTGTCAGCGCGCCTGCCAGCCGCCATCGACCGGAAGCACGATGCCGTTGACGTAATCCGATGCCGCCGATGCCAGAAAAATCGCCGCACCGCCGACATCGCCTGGCTCACCCCAGCGTCCGGCCGGAATGCGCGCGAGAATGTCGCGATTGCGATTTTCATCGGCACGCAATGCCGCAGTGTTATTGGTTACCATGTAGCCGGGCGCAATCGCGTTGACGTTCAAGCCCTTGCTCGCCCATTCGTTCGCCAGCAATTTGGTGATGCCGGCAATACCGTGCTTGCTCGCGGTGTACGAAGGCACGCGGATACCGCCCTGGAATGACAGCATCGACGCGATGTTGATGATCTTGCCGCGACCTTTCGCGATCATGTGGCGACCGGCGGACTGGCATAAAAAGAACGCGGTCTTCAGATTCACGTCCATCACCGCATCCCAATCGTCCTCGGTGAAATCCACCGCATCGGCGCGGCGAATCGTACCGGCGTTATTGACCAGAATATCGAGTGCGCCCAATTCGGAAACCGTTTGATCGACCAGGTTTTGCACGGGCGCAAGACTGGATAGATCTGCCTTGATCGCGATAAAACGTCGGCCGAGTGCTTTCACCTTGGCTTCGGTTTCATCAGGCGAAGAAGTGCCGGCACCGGCGATATCCGCGCCGGCGCTTGCCAACGCAATCGCAATACTTTGACCAAGCCCGGTATTGGCACCGGTAACGAGTGCGACTTTGCCTTCCAGACTGAACATGCGTGTGGACCTTATTTGAGCTGGCAGATATCAAGTTGCTTCATGTCGGTGTAATCCAGGTTTTCACCACCCATCGCCCAGATGAAACCATAATTTTGCGTGCCGGAACCCATATGGATCGACCAGGGTGGCGAAATCACCGCTTCGCTATCCGAGACAACGAGATGACGAGTGTCTTCCGGCTCACCCATGAAATGCATCACGCGCTGGCCCTCTGCAAGACCAAAATAGAAATAGACTTCCGAGCGACGATCATGCAAATGCGGTGGCATGGTATTCCAGACACTGCCTTCGCTGAGCAAGGTCATGCCGAGCAACAGCTGACAGGATTTGCAGGTCGCCGGAACGATGTATTGGTAGATCACGCGTTCGTTCGAGGTTTCGAGTGCGCCGCGTTGCAAGGACACCGCTTTATCAATCGAGATATGCACGGCTTCGTAGCGCGCATGCGCCGGCGTCGATACCAGATAAAATTTCGCGGCCTGATTGGCATCGAGGGATTCAAACACCACTTTCTCGCTGCCCATCGGCACATACAAACCATCTCGTGCCTGCAAGTTGAATGCAACGCCATCGACGGTAACGCGACCGGCGCCTTGACCGACATTCACGACCCCCAGTTCGCGGCGTTCCAGAAACGGTTTGCAGGCAGCGGAGACAGGTTCGGTTTGTGCGGGCAGTTCGATGGCTTTGCTGACAGGTGCAACACCACCGACGACGATGCGTTCGTAATGCGTGTAATTGAGCACCACCTGGTCATTGGCAAACAGGCCGCGAAACAGATAGCGGTCACGTAATTGGTCATTGCTGGCGCCGACCATCATGTCGGGGTGGGTGGCGTGGTAGGTCTTGGCGTACATGTCGGCTCCGTGGGCAATTCAGATCAGCAGTATAACCAGCTAAACGGTGTTTGGTAACCGGTGTCATTTGAATATCCTTATTCTTCCAAATGATCCCGATCAAGCCATTAAGGCATCGCTTGGATTTGTTACCGACTCGTGGGAGCGGGTTCACCCGCGATGGGTCTCCGGGCACTCGTAAACTCTCCAGCATTCGCACCCGACCGGCGCCCTCACGGCAACATAATCACTATCAAATTTCTAAAATCGCCATCCCCGAATGCTTTTATCGGGCACCCAGCGACTTCATGCGCCAAAGTAACGGCACTAGGTCCCCGCCTGCGCGGGGAAGACAATGAAAACTCGCAATAAAAAAATCGTCATCCCCGAATGCTTTTATCGGGGACCCAGCGACTTCAGGTACCAAAGCAACGGTACTAGGTCCCCGCCTGCGCGGGGAAGACGATGAGAACTCGCCGATAAGTTAAGTATTTGATCAGGACCAATTCGAGGATTAGTTACAAATAAAAACCAAACAGTCAGATGACCTATTTCGGAGGTTGGCAGGATTCGCGAATGACCAGATGTGGCGTAATGACCGGTGCGGAGCCTGGCTTGGCGACATCGGCCAGCAGCATGGCGGCGGCGTGCAGGCCCATATCGCGAATCGGCAAACGTACGGTGCTGAGTGATGGCCACAGCCTCGATGCAATCGGGCTATCGTCAAAGCCGACCACCGACACATCTTCCGGCACCGACAGCCCGAGTTTATGCGCGGCCTTGTAAACGCCGGCCGCCATCTCGTCGTTGAGCGTGAATATCGCCGTCGGACGCGGATTCAAAGCCAGCAAACGTTCGGCACAAGCGACACCGGACTCGAAGGTATAACCGCCTTCCAGCACGTATTCGGCCGGGACTTTCATGCCGCGATTCGCGAGCGTTTCCAGAAAGCCGCCACCGCGCTCACGCGTCGAGAGATAACGCTGCGGACCGGTAATCATCGCGATATGTTTATGGCCGAGCGACTCTAGGTACTTCGCGACTTCGACTGCGCCTTTGCGGTCGTTGGTCGTGATCATCTTGCTGTCTTCGTCCAGGCTGATCGCAGCGATGCGCGCATAACGGCAATCGTGTTCGACCAGCATGTCGACCAGTTCCTGGTCTTCGGAAACCCGCGGCACCAGAAATACGCCGTACAACTTGTGTTGCAGGATGAAACGGCGCACGCCTTCGATGTAGTCTGCATTTTTACTGTCGCACGGGTGCACCACCAATTCGTAACCGGTACCACGCAAACTATCGAGTGCACCATTCTGCATATTGACGATGTATTCGGCATTCGGATTGTCGTACACCATGCCAATCAGGAAAGAACGCCGGAAGGCCAGTGCGCGCGCCATCGGGTCCGGCACATAACCGACATCGCGCATCAGGGTTTCGACTTTCAGGCGCGTGTCTTCGCGCACCAGTGGCGAGCGATTGATCACGCGCGAAACGGTCTTCTTGGAAACGCCGGCCAATCGCGCAATTTCATTGATTGTTGTTTTGGTGACTTGCTTGCCCGACGAGCCCGGAGCAGCGGCTTCGGTGACGATGGGTTTCGGGGTCACTTTTTTGGTGCGGCTGGCAGGCATGAAGGTTTTCGAAAAATGGCGGGGGATGATTTTATGTAGATGATTCTATGCTAATGCCGCCTTCAGCGACCATTATTTCAATGCGGCCGGCAGCCAGAGCGAGATGGCGGGAACAAAGCTCACCAGAATCACTACGGCCAATGCGGCCAGGTAAAAGGGCCAGATGGTTTTCAATGTTTGCGCCACGCTGATTTTACCGATTGCCGTGCCCACGAATAACACCGAACCTACCGGCGGTGTTATCAGGCCGACACCGCCAGTCAAGATCAGCACCACGCCGAAATGGATCGGATCAATACCGTAAGCTTTTGCCACCGGCAGGAAGATCGGTGTGCAGATCAGGATCATCGGTGCCAGATCCATGAACGTGCCGAGTACCAGCAAGATCGCCACGATCAATCCCAGCACCGCAAATTTGTTTTCCGCGACCGAACGCAGAGCGTCAACAGCAGCGGCAGGTACCTGCAGATAGGCCAGCAACCAGCCGAACACCGCCGACGCGGCAATCACGAACACGATCACTCCAGTAGTGCGAGCGGCACCGGTGCAGGCTTCGACAAAAGCGGCGAACTTCAATTTGCGATAGATCAGTGTCGTCACCAGCAAGGCATAGACCACGGCAATTGCCGCGCTTTCCACGGCAGTAAATACACCGGCGCGAATACCGATAAAGATCAGAGCCACCAGCAACAAACCGGGCAATGCGGAAACCAAACGCGTAAACACGGCAGCAAAACCCGGGAAGGCTTCCACTGCATAATTTCTGCGACGTGCAATCATCCAACCGGTGAACATCAATACCGCCGTCATCAGCAAGGCGGGTAGCATGCCGGCGGCAAATAAATCGGCAATCGACAAACCGCCGCCCGCCGCTGCCGAATACAGGATCAGGTTGTGCGAAGGCGGCACCAGCAGGGCGACCAGTGCCGCCGTGATACTGACGTTCACCGCAAAATCGCGATCAAAACCGCGTTGCACCATTTGCGGAATCATCGCACCGCCAATCGCGGATACATCGGCGATGGCCGAACCGGAAACGCCGCCGAAAAAAAGTGAGGACACCACGCTGACCTGTCCGAGGCCGCCGCGCAAATGTCCGACCAAGGCCGATGCCAATGCAATCAAGCGCTCGGAAATGCCACCGCGCAACATGATCTCGCCGGCAAAAATAAACAGCGGAATCGCCAATAATGATGAAGAGCCTGCGCCTGCTGCAATTTGTTGAACTACAACAATCGGCGGCAATCCCAAATAAATTAATGTTGCCAAGGCCGATGCCGTCAGCGAATACGCGACCGGAACTCCAATCGCGAGCAGCAGGGCAAAGCTGAAAAATAAAATTGCGACGGCCATTTTTATTGCGCTCCGTTGTCGGCAGCAAGCGGTGCCGGAGCCAATAACTGCGCGAGTGCGAACATCGTCATCAGCGCGCCACCTATGGCCAGCGGCAGATAGACGGCGCTTTGCGGCAGCGGCGTTCCGGCCATATGAATATCCAGGCCATCGAGAAACAGCTGCATACCCCAGAATGCCAGTGCCGCGCCGATGCAAGCGATTAGCAGGCAGCGTAATGCCACGCAGAGACGATGCAGGATGGGTGGCATCGCATCGAGCAATAAGGGAAAACCGAAATGGCTATTGCGGTGCACGCCGGCAGCGGCACCGAAACTCATCGCAATATTCAGCAGCAGCAAGGCGAGCGGCTCGGTCCATCCGGGCGAATCATTCAGCACGTAGCGAGCAATCACTTGCCACCCTTGCACGAATACCACGCCCATCAAGGCTGCAGCGGCAATCAGAATGGCGAGCTGCGCCAAATTGTCGAGTGCATGCTTGTTCGTGATCGCGGGTTCGCTCATGGTTTTCCTTTCTTCAAGCCAGTGCACGAATATTGCGATACAGCTTTTCGATCGCGGCGTCTTGCCGGTAATCGCGCAGCAATGGCTCCGCGGCTTTTCGAAATGCAGCGACATCGACGGCATTCATCAGTACGCCTTGTTCCTGCAAAGTCTTGCGCGATTCATCCGCCGTTTTATCCCAGAGCGTGCGCATCACGTTTACGGATGCAGTTGCAAGCCGGCGCAACCGTTGCTGGTCAGCCGATGGCATCGCATCAAAACGGACTTTCGAAATCACCAATACATCCGGTGCATACGAATGCTCGGTTTGAGACCAATAGCGCGCCGCTTCGAATTGGCGGCTGGAATGGAAACTCTTGATATTGTTTTCGGCGCCATCGATCAAATGCGTCTGCAATGCCGAAAAAACTTCGCCATACGAAAGTGGCGTCGGATTCGCGCCGAGATCACGGATCAAATCCATGAAAATATCCGAAGGCGGTACCCGCAACTTCAGGCCCGCCATGTCTTTCGGTTCGTGGATCGCGCGCCGGGTGTTGTAGAAACAGCGCGCGCCGCTATCGTAAATCGCAAGGCCGACCAAGCCACGTTGTTCGAAACTGCGTAGCACTTCGACGCCGACATCGCCGTCAATTGCGCGCCGTAAGTGCGCAGTTGAATCGAATACATAAGGCAGGCATAAAGCGCGCGTCAGTGGAAACGCATTGTTCAGGCCGCCGGTATAAACACGTGTTATGTCGATCGCACCGAAGCGTGCCATATCGATAGCTTCGGATTCACGACCGAGCTGGCCGGCGGGATATTGGCGGATCGAAAACCGGCCGCCAGTTTCTTTCGATAATTCCTGTCCGAGCCATTCAACGGCCTTGACGGTCGGATAATCTTTTACATGCACGTCGCTTGCGGTCAGCACGCCGCTTTTGCCACTGGCGAATGTCGCAGGAACAAAAGACATGGCCGCAGCGGCACCAAGGCCACCCAGGAATCGGCGACGCGTATTCATTCTTTTGGCTCAAACGGAACGGCGGCAACCGCGTGGCAGTCAATCGCACCGAAAGATCCAAATTCGATCCGCGAATTTTGTCCGACCTTGATATCGTGAATACCCGTCGCGGCACCGGTGGTAACAAAACACCCCTGCTTCAATGGAAAACCGCGTCGCGCACAGCGATTCAAGGCGAAGGCCAACGCACCGAGCAGGCCGCCCGGTATCGAAGCAGCGCCGCCTGTTCCAACGGAGACGTTTTCGATAAAGGTTTCGCAGACGAAATCGGTTTCCGCATATTGTCGCCAGTTCTTTATTTCCGGACCGAGGATCAGACCGGCATTGTTACCGAAATCAGAAGCGACAACTGCCGGGCCGAGTTTGTTGATCATCGCCAGTGGACTACCGGCGGTTTCGATACCGATGTGCAAAGCGAATACCAGTGTGGCTGCGTCTTCGGCAGTCCAGTCGGTTTTTCCCGGATCGGCATCTTTGCCAAGGATGAAAACGTATTCGGCCTCGACAGCGGCAAACCCGCCAACGAAAGCCGGGAAAGGCACCGAGCCATCTTTCAGGGCAGGCCAGACCGAGCGCGAAAAAACCGGGCCGGTCACGCGATCCTCGTCGGAGTCATCTCGGCGATCAGGCGCGATATAGCCCACTTTCCAGCCGACGACTTCGTCTGGCCAGAGCGAGATCGCAATATCCTGACAGGCATAACCGGCTGCCAGGGAAGTTGGTACGGTGCCCGGAAACGCAGCCAGACTGCGGCCCGCCAATCGGGCGGCGACCAGGCTGAGTGCACTTGTCTTGGTTTCAAGCGGAATTTCGTGAAGATGGCCGACGGTCGTCAATGCGATTTCCCTGATTCAAAGCGATCTTGATGCCTTGGCCCGATGCCGGAATGGCGTTTTCGGGTCTAAAGCTTTATAAAGGAAACCGGTGTCATTTACAATATCAGCCGACAAAGCCATGCTTCTGCCCTGACGTCCTACCCGCCTTTTTGGAGCCACCATGTTCAAGCGACCGATGCCGAAACTGACGAGGACCATCCTTCTCCTGATATCCCTTTGCATGGCATCGACAGCCAGCCCGGCAGCCGATAGCCAAAAGCTTCTGGCCTTTCCAGGCGCTCAAGGCTGGGCGGCGCATACCCCCGGCGGACGCGGCGGCAAATTGATTCGCGTCACTACCCTTTCGCCAACCGGCCCCGGCTCCTTGCTTGAAGCCATCGACACGACAGGCCCGCGAACCGTGGTGTTTGAAGTCGGTGGCGTGATTGATCTCGGAAAGGAAACCGTCCGTATCACCGAACCGTATCTGACCATCGCCGGACAAACCGCGCCGATGCCCGGCATCACATTGATTCGCGGCGGCATCGATATCGCCACGCACGATGTGGTGATCCGGCATATTCGCATTCGACCGGGCGAAGCGGGCAGCCCGAAACGCAGCGGTAACGATTTCGACGCAATCAGCACGGTGCGTGGTGCGTATGACGTGATCATCGATCATTGCTCGCTGACCTGGGCCACCGATGAAAATCTTTCTGCCTCCAGCACGCGTTTTTTTGGCGAAGACGAAGCGGCCTGGCAAAAAGCGGCATCGCACAGCATCACCTTCAGCAATAACCTGATAGCCGAAGGTCTTGCGCATGCCAACCACATCAAGGGCGAACATTCGAAAGGCTCACTGATTCACGATCACGTCAACGACATTTTGATCATCGGAAATTTGTACGCCCACAACTACGAACGCAATCCGCTGTTCAAGGGCGGCGCACGCGGTCAAGTGATCAACAACCTGATTTACGATCCCGGCCAACGCGCGATGCATTACAACCTGATCGCCGAAGAATGGATCGGCCACGAATATTCGACCGGACAAATGGTGATGCGCGGCAACGTGATGCGCGCCGGCCCGTCCACCGAACAGCTCGCTTTTTTCATGGTTGGCGGCTCCGGCAATGTCGACATTTTTTCCGAAGACAATCTCGTCGTCGACCGCATCGGAAACAAAATGCCAGCAAACGGCAGCTACACCACCACGCCTGTCGTCGTGACGAATTTGAAGCAGGCGCCGCCATTACCGTTCGGCGTGAGCGTATTGCCATCGACAAAAGTGCAGGACGATGTCGTCGCGAAAGCGGGCGCACGTCCCTGGGATCGCGACGATATCGATCGCCGCATTCTTGCCGACGTGATCGAAGGCCGCGGCAAAATCATCGACAGCGAAAACGAAGTCGGCGGCTACCCCGTGCAAGCGGAAACAAGGCAGGCGTTCGTCCCTGCCGATTGGAACCTCGATACCATGGAACCGCTCAAACCTTTGGCCAGAAGGGCTGCCCTGAAGTAGCCCGGGTCATGGCTCCACCTGACCCGGGACGGCGTCGACGCTGGCGAACAAAGCCAAGTCATTGATCTGAAATAGAAACAAGCAAGCTAAAGCACCGGCGGCCCTGAATAGAGCGCCATGCAAAATCACGCTTGACATACTGTGCATCACACAGTACTGTGCGCAACATGGTTAATACAGACACATTCGGAAAACTGGAACTCGAGCTGCGGCGTGGCGTGGTCGTTCTGGCCACGCTCTCGCAATTGCGGGCGCCGCGTTATGGCTACGAGTTGCGGCAGGCGCTGGCGGAAAAGGGAATGCCGATCGAAGAAGGCACCTTGTATCCCTTGCTGCGCCGGCTGGAAACCCAGGGCCTGTTGCAAAGCGAGTGGAAACTCGAAGCCGGATCGCAACGCCGCTACTACGCCTTGAATGCTGACGGCCGGGCCTTGCTCGAAAAACTTACTGACTCCTGGCAAGGCATGAACACTGCAATGAATGCGTTATTGAAAGAGGACAAAACATGAAAATGAATGCGAATGAGGTTGTCGAATCCTATGTGAACGATGTCGCCTTGCGGTTGCCGCGCAAACAACGCAACGACGTCGCATTTGAATTGCGTGCATTGATCAACGAAGGTTTGCAGGATAAATCCGACGAAACCGGCCGCGCCGTCGATGCCGCGATGGCAACGGAATTCCTGAATGCCTGTGGGCATCCGGAAACGGTCGCGGCTCGCTATCGCCCAGCCTTGAGCATTATCGATCCCGCCGACGGCCAAAAATTTTGGCGTGCCACTTCTATCGGACTCGCGATTATCTGGAGTTTGGGTTTGCTGGAATTATTCCAAACTGCACCGGATGTGGGCTTTCTCAATGCGCTGGCCAAATGGTGGATCGGCACGGTCATCGGTTCGCTATGGTGGCCCGGTGTACTGGTGGCGGGCTTCGGTATCAGCGCCTGGGTTGATCGTCGCTGGCCGCAAAAAAAGGAGTGGAAACCGAAAGCGAATGATCGAATTCGCGGAGGTCGTCTGGGCATGGTGATGGGGCTTATCGGCGTGATGTTCGGCTTGTATATTTTGGCCAAGCCGACCTGGGTGCTGGATGTCGTTTGGGGCGGACACGCAGCACCCGTGGCATATCAGGCACTTACCTACACCGACAGCTTTCTGCAGTTGCAGGGGCCGATCTTGTTTGCGCTCATCCTGCTTTACATCCCGTTTTTTATTGCGGTGATCGTGAAAGGTCGGCATACGCCAATGTTGCGGCGAATTGAAACCGTGTCGGCTCTGCTCACCTGTGCCGTTATGGTGTGGGCAATTATGGATGGCCCGATATTCATGACGGCAAACAGTGACGGTACGACCAAGTTACTCATGTTGCTGATCGTGGTTTTCGTATTGATAAGCATGGGTATCGACATGTACCGCACTGTCAAGCCGACACCGGATAAGCAGCTTCAAATCGAACGCTAAGCAACACGCCACAACGCCGGTTTGCAGGGGCGCTCCCACGAAGTAGCCCGGGTGATGGCTCCATCTCACCCGGGTAAATCTGCGACACCACCAAGTCTTAAATCACCGTCATCCACGAATGCTCTTGTTGGGGACCCAGTGGCTTCAATGCACTATCAAGATAAAAAGATCTATCTCAGTACGATAGATCCGGCATGATTTTTCGCGCCTGACGGACGCTCCCACGAATGGGCTTTGTCAGGGAATGACAATGGGTCAGATTTCTCCTGGCTAAAAATACTTTTCGAACAAAAAATTTACGCCGAATTTACGCTTAGTGTCGATCACGGCCTAGTGAATTTACGGGCCTCGCGCCCACACTTCGCACTTGTTTACCGCAACAGGTGCCCACCATGACTCTCGATAAAAAAACTACCACCAACGGGGAGGCGCCATGAGCGCTTTTTTGCTTTGGCTGTTAATCCTTCTGGTCGCGATCTATCTGGTCGTGGCGATGTTGTATCCGGATAAATTCTGAGGTGGGTATGTCGGAAGTATTGCTAATACTGATGATTATCGTTGCGGCTGCCTGGGCACTGGGCCGCTATATGTCGGTAGCCCTTGGTGACGAGCCATCACGCATTGATCGTGTTTTTGCACCGGCCGAAAAAATTCTCTATCGCTTGTTTGGCATCAACGCGAGCAAAGGCATGAGCTGGCAGGGAATCGCAAAAGCGTTTCTGGTCAGCAATCTGGTGTTCGCCCTTATCGTGCAAGCGATATTCATGTTCCAGCATTGGCTGCCGTTGAATCCGGACCATATTCCCGGCATGTCCTGGGATCTGGCGCTGCACACCATGATTTCGTTCCTGACCAATACCAACCAGCAGCATTATTCCGGTCAGGCGCAATTGAGTTACTTCTCGCAACTGGCGGGCGTGGTGACTTTGCAAGTGATTACACCGGCAATGGGTTTTGCCATTGCCTTGGCAATTCTGAGAGGCTTTTTTGGTGGTCGTAATGCCGCGACTGCCAAAGAAGGCCAGATCAGGGACCTCGGTAATTTCTACGTCGATACCACGAAGGTAACGCTGCGCGTGTTTCTGCCTTTGATGTTGAGCTTGTCATTGCTATTGACTTGGCAAGGCGTGCCTTCGACGTTTGATGGTGCCAAGCAAGTCACGCCGATTGATGCTACTGCGAATGTCAAAGAACAAATCATTCCAGTCGGCCCGGTAGCGCCGATGGTAGCGATCAAACAGCTTGGTACCAATGGCGGTGGCTGGTATGGACCGAACAGTGCCGTGCCGCTGGAAAATCCGACACCGCTGAGCAATCTGTTTCAACTTGTTTCGATCGTACTGATTCCGATGGCGATCGTGTTCATGATGGGCAGGTTTACTCGCCGACCAAAACTTAGCTTGCTCACTTTCGGCGTGATGGCATTTTTTTCGCTGGCCTTTATCGGTTCGTCACTGTGGTCGGAATCGCAGCCCAATATCGCTGTAGAAGGTTTGGCGACATCGCAACCGAATATGGAAGGCAAGGAGCAGCGCTTCGGTCCGGCTTCATCGGCACTGTGGTCAACGCTGACAACACAGACATCGAACGGTTCGGTCAATGCGATGCACGACTCGCTGAATCCGGTCGCAGGTTTGGTTGCGATTAGCGGCATGCTGATTAACGGAGTCTGGGGCGGCATCGGATGCGGTCTGGTGAACTTTCTGGTTTATTTATTGGTAGCGGTGTTTTTGTCCGGCTTGATGATCGGCCGCTCACCGGAAATCTACGGTCGAAAATTGGAAGTCGGCGAAATACGTTTGCTGTCGGTACTAGTGTTATTGCAACCGGTCATCCTGCTCGCCGCCACAGCGGTCACCCTGTCGATTCCTTCGGTCACCGGCAATACCAATCCCACCTTTCATGGCGTATCGCAAGTGTTCTACGAATTCTCATCGGCATTCGCCAACAACGGCTCCGGTTTTGAAGGTCTTGGTGATGCGACGAAATGGTGGAATCTGAGTTGCGCGCTTGTGCTGCTGTTGGGCCGCTATGCCTGTTTCATCATTCCCCTTGCCGTTGTCGGTCGTCTCGCGATGAAGCGAGTGGCACCGGTAACAAGCGGCACTCTCAATATTGAAACGCCGACGTTTGCGATCACGCTGATTGCCGTGATCGTGTTGCTGACCTTGCTTTGCTTCCTGCCGGTATTGGTTTTAGGTCCTATCGGTGAAGCCTTGTCCTTGACCGCAACCATTTAAGGACCAACGAGAACATTATGAAAACCCAATCTGCTCATGGAATCAAAGCACATCCGGTGTCGGTCGATTCGGCCCAAATAATCCAGGCCTGCAAGGCGGCGCTGCTGAAGCTCAATCCGGTTGTCGCAGCCCGCAGTCCAGTCATGTTTGTCGTGTTGCTGGGTACCGTCATCAGTGTGTGGCAGTTGTTTGCGATGGGTGCGTCGCATCCGCAGTTTTATTTCACGTTCGCGGTCGCCGTCATTTTGTTGGCGACCGTATTGTTCGCCAATTTCGCCGAATCGATTGCCGAAGCTCGCGGTCGCGGCCAGGCAGCCAGCCTGCGTTCGGCACGTGCCGAGTTGGTGGCGAGGCGTGTTGTCGATAACGGTGAAGAAAAGATATCCGCCAGCCTATTGCGCAAGGACGATCTGGTTCGCGTTGCCGCCAATGAATTGATTCCGGCCGATGGCGAAATCATCGAAGGTATTGCCAGCATCAATGAAGCCGCCGTGACCGGCGAATCCGCTCCGGTACTGCGCGAAGCCGGCACTGACCGTTCCGGCGTGATTGGCGGCACGAAAGTATTGACCGATGAAATCCTGATAAAAATTTCCAGCGATCCAGGCCACAGTTTTCTCGATCGCATGATCGCCTTGGTCGAAGGCGCATCGCGTCTGAAAACACCGAATGAATTGGCGCTGACGGTTTTATTGTCCGCTATGACCTTGGCTTTTCTGGTGGTGGTCGTTGCATTGCCTTTCATCGCCAGTTTTGTCGGTGCGAAAGTCGACGTAGTAATATTGATTGCCCTGCTGGTTTGCCTGATTCCAACAACGATTGGCGGCCTGTTGCCCGCGATTGGCATTGCCGGCATGAACCGTGCGCTGCAGGCGAACGTGATTGCCAAATCCGGCAAGGCGGTTGAACTGGCCGGTGATATCGACACTTTGATGCTCGATAAAACCGGCACCATTACTTACGGTGATCGCCAAGCCACCGACTTTATTCCGCTAGCGGGCGTCACAAAAGCGCAATTGCGAGACGCGGCATTATTATCTTCATTGGCGGACCCGACACCTGAAGGAAAATCGGTCGTCGCTTTGGCTCGTAAACAAGGCTGCACGTTGGCGGATCCGGAAAATCCGCATTACATCCCGTTCAGTGCCCAAACACGGATGTCGGGTGTGGATATCGGCGAGCGCCGTATTCGTAAAGGTGCCGGTGATTCGATAGAGCGCTGGGCGAAAGAGCAAGGTTCGCAAACGGTGATGGCTGAATTGCATAGCTGGATCGAACAGGTAGCGCGGAGTGGCGCAACGCCGCTCGTTGTTGCCGAAGGCAAGCACTTGCTGGGCGTGATCGCCTTGTCGGATGTGGTAAAGGCAGGGGTACGCGAACGCTTCGCCGGCCTGCGCGCACTCGGCGTAAAAACCATCATGATTACCGGTGACAATCCGATTACCGCCGCCGCCATCGCCGCGACCGCCGGTGTCGACGATTTTATCGCCGAGGCCACGCCTGAAGATAAATTGAAACGCATTCGCGACGAACAGGCGCAGGGAAAATTGGTCGCGATGGTCGGCGACGGCACCAACGACGCTCCGGCGCTTGCGCAGGCCGATATCGGTCTGGCGATGAATGCCGGCACACAGGCGGCAAAGGAAGCCGGCAATATGGTGGACCTGGATTCAGATCCGACCAAATTATTGTCGATCGTGGAAATCGGCAAGCAATTGCTGATTACGCGTGGTGCGCTGACTACCTTTTCGCTGGCCAATGACGTTGCAAAATATTTCGCGATTATTCCTGCCGTATTCGCCGCCCAGTTGCCGGCGCTCGCCGCTTTGGACGTGATGAAGCTTTCCAGCCCAAACAACGCGGTTTTGGCGGCGCTGATTTTCAATGCGCTTATTATTCCCGCATTGATTCCGCTGGCATTGCGCGGCATTTCATTTACGCCATCGAGTGCTTCGGCTTTGCTGCGCAGGAACCTGTTGGTCTATGGTCTGGGTGGTGTGCTGCTGCCTTTTGTCGGAATCAAACTCATCGACCTGCTTTTGGTCGCCGTGATTGGAGCATGAACATGAATACTTTTATTGATCCGGCAATCGACGACAAAGCCGCCGGCGGGCTGCTGCCGGCCATTCGTTTCGCGCTTGTTTCCATTGTGCTGTTTGGCTTGTTGTATCCGGTGGTGGCGACCTATGCCGGAAAACTTTTGTTTCCCCAACAAGCCAACGGCAGCCTGATCGTGCGTGATGGCGTAAGCGTTGGCTCGGCGCTGGTGGCGCAAAACTTTGTTGACGACAAGTATTTCCAGTCGCGCCCTTCCGCCGCCAATTACGATCCGCGCGCATTGTCGGGCAGCAATCTGGCGTCGACCAATCCGGCCTTGCGTGAACGTATTGTCGAGTCATCGAAAGTCATTTCAGCGCGCGAAAATATTGCCGCCACCGCCATTCCGGCCGATATGGTAACCACATCCGGTTCCGGCATTGATCCGCATATTTCACCCGAAGCCGCGAAGGTTCAAATAAACCGAGTCGCAAAAGCACGCGGATTGACTGCCGAACAGGTACAAGCGCTGATTGATGCGAATACGCAGGCACCCACCTTCGGCTTATTGGGACAAGCACGGGTGAATGTGCTTCAATTAAACTTGGCTCTCGATGCCATAAAGCGTTGATAAAGTGAAAGCCTTGACCTGATGAACAACGACCGCAGTGCACAAGCCGATGCCTTGCTGGGAAATCTGCAGCGTGAACGCAGCGGTCAGTTGAAAATATTCCTGGGCGCCGCGCCCGGCGTCGGAAAAACGTTCGCCATGTTAAGCGCCGCTCGCGAATTGCAGCGGCAGAATATTGATGTCGTGGTGGGCTTGGTCGAAACCCACGGTCGTGTTGAAACCCAGGCCCTGCTCGATGGTCTGGAAATATTGCCGCGACGGCAAGTCGCCTACAAAACGCAGGCGCTGGATGAATTCGATCTGGATGGCTTGCTGGCACGCAAGCCGAAAGTCGCCATCATCGACGAACTCGCGCACCAGAATATTCCCGGCAGTCGGCATGAACGTCGTTATCAGGACATTGAGGAAATTCTCGATGCCGGTATCGATGTGTACACTACCGTCAATATCCAGCACATCGAAAGTTTGAATGATGTGGTACGTCAGATTACCGGCGTGCATGTGCGGGAAACCGTGCCGGATGCATTTCTCGATCGTGCCCGCGATATTGTGCTGGTCGACTTGCCGCCGCGTGAATTGATCCAGCGTTTGCAGCAGGGCAAGGTCTATATGCCCGAGCAGGCGGCATCGGCCTTGCAGGCCTTTTTCTCGACCTCGAATTTGACTGCTCTGCGCGACCTGGCCGTGCAACAAATCGCCGACCGCGTCGATGCCGACATGCGTGAGCAAATGACGGCACGCGGCACCAATACCGTGCCGGTCCGTCGGCGCGTGATTGCCGCGATTGACGGTTTCGACAATAGCGAATATCTGGTACGTGCCACCCGAAAAATTGCCGAACGCAGGCAGGCACCGTGGACGGTGGTCTTCGTCGATAACGGCAATATCAGCCGCGAGCGCCACCAGATTGTCGAGCAATGTTTTTCACTGACGCGAAAACTCGGTGGCGATTGCGTGGTGTTGCATGGGCTTGGCGTGGTGGATGAACTGCTGGCCTATGCGAGTCGCAATGCGGTTTCCACCGTCGTGATCGGCCGTACACGCGAGCGTCCGTTTGCCCGAATGTTCAATCGCACGCTCACGCAACAGTTGTTGCAGAAAGGCGCGCATTTCGAACTCACTATCATTAACACGCCGTATGCCCGTGCAAAGGCGAGACGCGCACTGGAAGGCAATACTCCCAAGGCATCGGTGCTGGTGCCGGAGGTGACTTACGCCACCGTGGTGGCGGCGCTCGCCGTCTTGATTGCATTTCTTGCCGACAGGTTTCTGTCTTTCGACGATCTCTCGCTGATCTTCATCACTGCGGTATTGTTCGTGGCGGTAAGAACCCGCATGTCAGTCGCCGTTTACGCCGCGATACTGTGTTTCCTTTCCTATAATTTTTTCTTCATCCATCCGCGTTTTACCTTCTATATTTCTGCCGGGCAAGGCGTCGTTACCGTCATCATGTTTTTGATCGTGGCGCTGATTTGTGGACGGCTGGCAAACCGTTTGCGTACGCAAGTCATTTTGCTGCGAAGTGCCCACGGGCATACCGAAGTGATGCAGCGACTGGGCCAGCAATTATCCGCCGCCGCCGACGAGTCGGAAGTCCTGCACGTTGCCTTGCGATCAATGAATAATGCGCTGGCCGCTGAAGTGGTCGTGTTGTCGGTCGACGACAAGCTGCGCATGCAGGAACTGGCCTCCGAGCCGAAAAATATTATTCTCGAAGTCTCTGCGCGTGCCGCTGCCGATTGGTGTCTGGCGCATCAGCAACCGGCGGGCTTCGGCACCGATACCTTGCGTGATGTTGCCTGGTGGTGCCTGCCCCTCACGGTCGGCGAGCAATCATTGGGTGTGGTCTGCCTGCGTTTTATCGATAAAGATGAATCAATCAACCCCGAGAGAATCAATCTTGCCCAAGCCATGGTGCAGGACCTCGCACAGGCCTTGGCCAGAACGCGATTGGTGAATCAGCTTGAAGTCTCGCGCGTGCAAGGCGAAACCGAACGTCTGCGCACCGCCCTGCTGTCATCGGTGTCGCATGATTTGCGCTCGCCGCTGTCCACCATTATCGGCAGTGCCGAAAGCCTGAGTGTTTACCGCGAAAAATTATCGGCTGAGGACCAATTTGTACTGGCCGAAAATATCCTGATTGAAGGCCAGCGGCTGGATCGCTATATCCAGAATCTTCTCGACATGACACGCATTGGTCATGGTTCACTGGCCGTCGAACGCGAGTGGGTGGGTCTGGATGAACTCTGCGGCGCAGTAGTGCCCAGATTGAAAAAACTGTACCCGGCAAGCAATGTTGAGTTATTGCTTCCGGAAAAATTGCCTTTGCTGCATGTGAATCCGGCCCTTATCGAGCAAGCGCTTTTCAACGTGCTGGAAAACGCCGCGAAATTCAATTCACCGGCATTTCCCATCGTATTGCAGGCACAGTTTGACGACACGAGATTGTGTATCGATGTCAGTGATCACGGGCCCGGCATTCCGGAAGAAGATCGCGCCCGCGTATTTGACATGTTCTACAGCGTTGAACGCGGTGATCGCGGCAGCCACGGCGGTTCGGGCACTGGTTTGGGTCTGGCGATTTGCCAGGGCATCATCGCCGCGCACAAAGGCAGGATCGAAGCGCTGGTCGGCCCCGATGGGCAGGGCACGACCATTCGTATTATGCTGCCGATGAGCGATTTGCCTTTCGATACCGCAAGAGAAGAATGAATGTCCGAACCCGCAGGCGCCAGCGTTTTAATCATTGATGATGAAGCGCAAATCCGGCGTTTTCTCGGCATCAGTTTACGGGCGCAAGGCTACGAAGTTCTTGAGGCGGAAAACGGCGCAGCCGGTCTGGAAATGTTGGCAAGTCGCGGTGCCGATGCCGTGATCCTCGATCTGGGTTTGCCCGATCTGGATGGCCATGAAGTGCTGCGCGAACTGCGTGCCTGGTCATCGGTACCGGTGATTGTTTTATCGGTACGCTCCGGCGAAGCCGAGAAAGTAAAAGCCCTCGATGCCGGTGCCAACGATTACGTGACAAAACCTTTCGGCGTACAGGAATTATCTGCACGCCTGCGTGCCTTGCTGCGCTTGCGACCGGACGAAGATCAAGCCGCAGTGTTCGACGACGGCATATTGAAAATCGATTTGGCGCGCCGGCAAATTACCCGTAACGGCGACATCATCACACTCACCCGCAAGGAATGGTCACTGCTGAATTTGTTGATGCGCCACAGCGGACGCGTTCTTACCCAACCACAATTGTTGCGTGAACTCTGGGGGCCCACACACGAAGAAGACACTCACTATCTGCGTATTCTGGTCGCCAAATTGCGTACCAAGCTCGGCGATAACGCGGCGGCACCACGCTATATTCAGACGGAAGCCGGTGTCGGACTACGGTTTATTTCATCGGCGGAACCCTAATTCTCACAGTGTTTATCCGGCAACCGGATGATCAATCCGCAAACACTTTCGTGCGTGAATAAATATCTGCCTGCGCTTTATCCAGCCATCGCCGTGTCGCCGAATGCATAGCCCCCGGTCCGCGACTATCGTATTCATAGAGCCGTGCCGTTTCAGGCGGGAGCATCACGCGTTGTCCGTCGCGTGCGGTATAGGCCATTGCGTCCCAGCCTTTGGGGTCGATATGTGCGTCCATCCAGCAGGATAAAAACACGGCGGTTCCAAGTACGGCGGGATCACCATATTTGCCATCGCTGAATTGTTTGCCCGGACGCCAGGCGCGACCGAGCGCAACGCTGGCATCGGGAATTTCTTTTTCTCGCAGCAAGCGGCAGCGGGAAAAAATCAGGCCATGAGTTTGTGTTTGCACGGTGCTCGGCACGGCGATATAACCTTGGCGTTCCTTGCCGGGACGAAAACGCGAGACGATGTCGCAATCCTCGATAAATGCGGTACCGGCACCGAAAATAAAATCGACGCTGCCGCTGATTCTGCAGTGTTGAAACAGGTGCTGTCCGGCATCGATAAATAATGTGTCTTGGTGTCCGGTGATATCGACATTTATTAATACGCTGCGGTCCGCACCTACATCGAGCATCAAGGCGACCGCTTGCGCACCGTTGGGGCCGATGACTTCGAACTTTGGTGCGCTCAAGTTGCCGACATAATCAAAGGCATTTTCGATACGCAGATTTTCGGCATGAAAATCCGGCGCACGCACAATCACGCTCGCGCAGCCCCAGGTGCCCCATGGTGAGCCATCCGGCTGCAGCATGCCGGCGGCGGCATCGAAGCTTAAAACACAGTCGTTTCGGTCATCACCGAACAAATGGATGTTGGGTTTGTCGATCACGATTTTTTCCCGCCAGATACCGCGGGTAATCTTGATGCGATAAGGGCGTTTGCCATCGGCAGGTGCTGACGCAATCGCGGCAGCGACAGAATCAAAACAGGAAATGCCGGAGACAGCTTCGCGGTTTTTGACTACGCAGGCATCGAAATCTTTTTTGTCAGGCGAAAGGCTTCGACAAGCCGCCAACGCAGGCAAGGTCAGCAAAATGGCTTGGATAAAATTTCTTCGTTTCATCGGCAAGAAGGAAGCCAGGGCAGCGGGAACAATCCTGCCCTGGCTTCAAGTCAGTCATACTTATAATTTGAAGCGCAGGCCGACAAAGAATTGGCGACCGGTGTGGTGATAGACCGATACACGATCGGCGGCGGCATCGACCCATTGATCCTGGTAGGCATCAGTCAGATTCAAGCCTTCCAGTGTGAGTTCGAATTGATCGTTGATTTTCCATGAGGCCGACATGTCGATCGTGGTGCCACCCTTGGTGCCTTCGACATCGTTATTGTTGCGACCGGGAACGGTGGTGAGGTAATCATCGCGATACGCTGCTGAAATACGCGCGCCGAAACGTTTGCCTTCGTAGTACAGCGTTGCGTTGTAGGCATTGCTGGACAATCCGGTCAGATCGGTTTCCAGCGAGGGCACGCCGGTGGAAGTCACGTACTGGATTTTCGATTCGACATGCGTGTAGTTCAACTGCGTACCGAAATTGGCCCAGTTCCGCGGCAGAAAACTGAAGGGTTGCTGGTAGCTGATTTCAAACCCTTTCAGTGGACCCCCGGGCGTATTGACCGGAATATTGAACTGGAAATCATCAGTGGGTAATGCGCCGGTGCCGTCCAGCAAACTATCGGGCAAGCCGGAAGTGTTGTAGGGACGAATTTCGCGTGAGGTTTGCACGAAGCTGGCGATGTCTTTGTAAAACAGGCCGACCGATAGCAATGATTCTTCGGCGAAATACCATTCAAGACCGAGGTCATAGGTGTTTGCCCGGAAAGGTTCCAGCAAGGGATTGCCGCCGGTCACCGTGCGATTGCCGCCACTGACGCTGACGGTGACGCCGGGCGTCAGATTGCCCAGACCCGGACGCGCCATTACCTTGGACGCGCCGAAACGAAGCAGCACATCATCGCTGAGATCGGCGACCAGGTTTAATGAAGGCAGGGTATCGTCATAATCGCGAGTGACCGTTGTCAGCACGGGCACGCCGCCGGTAACCGAATAACCGGTCGAACTTTGGTTCGTTTTCACGTGCCGGACGCCAAAATTGCCACTCAACGGAATGCTTCCGATATCGGTGCTGAAATCGGCCTGTGCATAGAAACCGAAATCCTTTTCCGTGACATCGCGGTTATTGCCGCGAACGCTGGCGACGTCCTGGCTTACCGCAAAGGTACCGCTATTGCTGTAAATGCCGAACTGCTGGGCAAAGGCGGCGATATCCGGAATCAACCAGTAGGAACCGCCGGGAGTTCCGTTCAATCCGATCAGTGTGGTCAAGTCGGACAGGCTGACGCCGCCGGGCAAGGCCGGAACGGCCAATTCCGAAGCACGCCGCCATTCCTTGCTGACGAATTCATATTTTTTCGACAACAGGCCGCCGGATAATTTGAATCCCGGCGAGATATTCCATTTGAAATCCAGTTGTGCGGTATCGAAAGTGTTGTCGGTTTTCTGCGGGCGCAAACGAATTTCGGATACGCCGTTGGCGAAGGTCCAGTTGGCGGGATCGCTCGGATCAAAACCGTAATTGATGACCGGGAGCCGGTCGTTGCCGCGGTAATCCCAGCTATAGCCATCGGTATTCAGTCGGTCCAGCGTGATCGTGGTCTGGATCGGATTGTCGAAAATCGATTTCGATCGGCCGACAAACGCGCTCATCCGGAAATCATTGGTGAATTTGTGCGATGCCGAGAAACCGAACTGGGTGAACTTGGTGCTGAGTTCGTCGTAACGCGCTTCGGAACGCATGTCGACATCATTGAACAGGCCGTAGACCAGATTGCCATGCTCATCGACCTCGCCGTCGACGACGACAGTTTGCGGTTTGCCGGTGCCGGTGCGGCTGAAGGAAATCGCTTCCAGAAAATTCTCGGTCCGCTTGGCGTCGAAGTCGGCATAGAGCACGTCAAAATTGAATTCGGTTTTATTGCTCGGTGCGAATTGCAGCGAGCCGGTAATGCCAAGACGTTGCTGATCATGTTCGAGAATGCCGTAGCGCGGCAGGCGCGGATGGAATGTCGTGGCCAGCCGTGCAGGGGTGTAGGGCGAGGCTGCATTGAAATTGCCGCTGCTGGTGCCATTGTCCCAACGCACCGTGCTGTGGCCCTCTTCCACCGATTGCCGATCGGTATAGGCCACCGAGAGCAAGGCACCGAACTTGTTGTCGGCCCAGAGATTGCTCATCAATAGCGTCGCACGCGGATCCTTGTCGCCGGAAAGCGAGTTGTAGCCGAGCTGTGCTCCGGCGGCAAAGGTGAAACCTTCGTAATCGAAAGGTCTGGCGGTTTGCAAATCCACCGTGGCACCAAGCGAGCCTTCTTCCACATTGGCCGACGCGGTCTTGCGCACGGTCAGGCGATTGAACAATTCGGAAGCGAAGACGTTGAAATCGAAACCGCGGCCGCGGTTCGCACCGCCAGAGCTATCGGTACCGCCGGTCGTGGTGAGTGCTTCCATGCCATTGATGCGGACACGGGTGAATTGCGAATCGAGACCGCGCACGGAAATGTTTCTTCCTTCGCCGGCATCGCGCGAGATCGAAACGCCGGGAACGCGTTGTAGCGATTCGGCGAGATTCAGATCGGGAAAGTCGGCGATGTCCTCGGCAACGATCACGTCCACGACACCGGTTTCTTCGCGCTTTATATCCATTGCCTTTTCAAGGCTCGCGCGGAAACCGACGGCCTGCACTGCCGATAGCTCCTTCGGTTCATCGCTGGGCGGGGCTTTCTTTGCCTCTGTGCTGCTGTCCGCTTCCGTGCTGGCTGCGGGCTTGGTATTCGTATCCTGCGCATACGCCATCGCCGGCATATGCAATGCCAATGCAATGGCCGCAGAAAGTGCGGCGGTGAAGGGGCCTTGCGGCCCTTTGCGTGCTGACGTCATTTGGTATCCCTCCCAGGATAGTTTTTACCGATAGTCGAGCCTTCTTACAAATCAATTGACACCGGTATCATTTTTCGTGTCTCGTTTTGACACCGGTGGTCATTAAAGCGTAGCATAAGATTTAGCGCCATGTGCAAGCCCCCAAATCACGGGATTTGCCGGCAGACATCGAATTCGTGACCCGGGGCGGACTTGCGGGTAGCGATGATGTTCTGCGGTCGCGGCATTCCGGAGGGGGAGAAAATGTCAGGACGTATCGTGTGTTTCGGCGAATTGTTGCTGCGTCTGGCGGCTCCGGAGCGTCAGTTGATGCTGCAATCCCCGGCTTTCGAGGTTCATGTCGGCGGTGCCGAAGCCAATGTCGCGGTATCGCTCGCGAAGTTTGGTCATCCGGCCGAATTGATCAGCGTGATTCCGGAAAACCCGCTCGGCATGGCGGCCCTTGGCGAAATACGAAAGCACGGCGTCGATACCCGCAATATTCTATCGGCGCCGGGTCGCATGGGCCTGTATTTTCTGGTGCAGGGTGCGATGCAGCGCCCAAGTGAAGTGATTTACGACCGCGCAGGCTCGGCATTCGCATCAACGCAGCCTGCCCGCTACGATTGGCGAACTCTATTGACCGGTGCCGATTGGTTTCATGTCTCCGGCGTCACTCCCGCATTGGGCGATAGCACGGCGAATGCCGCGATTGAAGCGGTGCAGACAGCGCGCAAGCTCGGGTTGAAAGTATCGTTCGACGGAAATTTCCGGCCGAAACTCTGGCAGGCCTGGCAGGGACATGCGCCGACAATCTTGCATCAGATAATGAGTGAAGCCAATCTGATGTTTGCCGATCATCGTGATATGGCGATCGTGCTCGAAACGGATTTCGCCGAATCCAATACTGAAGCGCAAATCCAATCGGCGGCAATCGCTGCATTCAAGGCGTTTCCGCATCTGCAGAAATTCACCACTACGATTCGCGTGCAACACAGCGTCGATCATCACTCACTCTCGGCAATGATGGTGACTCGCGATGGACAGGTCCATCGTGCACCGGCAATCGAACTGACTTCCATCGTCGATCGCATCGGCGCCGGTGATGCATTCGCCGCCGGCGTATTGCATGGTTTGATCGTCAACATGGATGACAGGCAGGCCCTGTGTTTCGGTTTGGCTGCTGCCGCCTTGAAGCATTCGATACCCGGCGATTTCAATTTGCTCGGTAACGACGATGTCGCCGCCTGCGTGGCAAAGGAACGTTACGATGTCCGACGCTGACAGTCGCATGCGCGACATCATGTCGCGTGCAACCGTGATTCCGGTGTATACGCCCGGCAGTATCAAAGAAGCGATACAGGTGGCAAGGGTACTGATGCGCAGTGGAATCGAAGTGATCGAAGTCACCCTGCGCAACGGCATAGCGATGGATGCCATGAAGGCAATGATCGAAGCCACACCGGGCATTGCCATTGGCGCCGGCACGGTAGTCACAACAAGGCAGATGGAAACCGTCGCCACAATGGGGGCCGCGTTTGCGGTATCGCCCGGCACAACGTCATCGCTCATATCAGCTGCGCAATATGCCAACCTGCCTTATCTGCCCGGCATCGCAACTGCATCGGAGTTAATGCAGGGCCTGCAATTTGGTTTGACGTGTTTCAAGTTTTTTCCGGCTGCGCAGGCGGGCGGCCCAGCGCTGCTGTCGGCATTCGCCGGCCCGTTTTCCGATGCCGTGTTTTGCCCGACCGGCGGCATCACCATAAAAACAGCGCCGGATTATTTACGCTTGAAAAATGTGCTGTGTGTCGGTGGTTCCTGGCTCACGACACCCGAGCGATTGGTCAAATCGGATTGGCAGGGTATTGAAGATGCGGCAAAAGCCATCAACACACTGGTTTATTGAGTTCCCCGTTTTGATCTTTCCAGCCACCACAGCAAGGCAGTGAAGCAGAGCCAGGCATAAAACCAGGGCCAGGGCGAACCGGGTACCGGAATGCGCGCCGCATTTTTTTCCGTCGCGGATTTTGACATCAACAAGAGCGTGGCTTCGCGGATGTCATTCGCTTTCAAACCGGGAGCCTCATCGCTGCCACGCACATGGAACGGAAGCTCCTGTGAATCCGTCACCAAGACATGCCAGCCGCCGAGGCGTGGCCAGAAGGCTGCGCAATTTTTATTGACGCCTTGGGTTTCCGGCATCAGGTAAGTAATTTTTTTGTCCGGTTCGCGAATGAATGCCTTGCCGGAAATATTGCACAGCACGCTTCTCTCGTTCACTCGCGTATTCTGCCCGCGAAGATAGGGCGTGTTGCCGGAACGGACACGCGCGAGGGTGGCAACCGCATCGCGCCAGATTTGTCCATGAAGACTGGATTGATCGCCCAAGACGAGTTTGTAAGTGTCCGTCAGCCAGACCAAACCGATGCGACCGCGTCCTTCCGCGCGCCAAACGGCCAGTGGATTGCCGGCATCGTCGCGCAACATCGTGACGCCATCGGAACTTGCCACCTTCAAAGGTCGGCGAGTCAGCGTTGGCTGGCTTTTCTTGTCGTCGCTATTGGCCAAATGAATACCTTGCACGATATTGGCATCGGCGACCGCAAAACCCAGTGCACGCAAGTCATTGCGATCCGCCGCGGACAGGGGGCCGCTGATTCGCAACAGCACACCCATGCCGCTGCGCAAGGCATCAATAAGGGCCTGTTTGCTGCTTCGGTTCATCGAGGCCCAGGCGCGCTCATCGAGCATCAGCAAATCCACACTGCGAAGGCTTTGGGCATTGATGGCGATGGCCGAATTATTCATCTGCACGCCGGCACTCAGCGTGATCTGGTTTTGCAATTCGACACCAGCATCCAGTGCCCAGCGGCGAAGATATTTCAGTTCGGGATTCGGGCCGCCAGACAAGCTCAGCATCTTCAGGGCCTGCGATTGCTCGACAGACAAAGGCAGTCGGATATTTTCAACGATCTTTTTCCGCTCATCCAGAATTCGCAGTTGGTACATCACAAGGCCGGGTGATCGCGCGGTATCGGCGAGCGAGAAATTTCCTTCGGCATCAATATCCGCGCTGGCAACAACGGCGTTTGCAGGATCCAGCAATTCAATCCGTGCGTTCTTGATCTGGTGCACCTTGCCTTGCAGTGACCAGCGTGCACCGCTGGAAATGTCGTTCGGTAGCGACAATTGCACCAAGGCTTTCGGCAAAGGTGCTGGAGTGAAATCAATTGACAGGCCGCGGGCAGCCTCCAGATCACGCGGACCCAAACCGTTGCCGATAATTTGCAATTGATTGACGCCCGGATAGCGACGCAAGGCAGTTGCCAGATCCGGAACTGGCTCTGCCCTTGCGAAAACGGGTGCTTCCGGCAATGCCAATAGACGACCCGACATCGTCGCGTTCGCCATATCGGCATTCGCCGTCAAAATGACCAGGCGCTCGGCGCTGGTCAATGTTGATGGCGGGAAGAGGCAGAAATAGAGCAAGCCGGCCGACACGGTTTGCAATGACAAGATCGCGATCACACGCCAGATTTTCGGCCGTCGGGATAGCTCGCTTCGCCGCAGTGACAGCAGATATCGTGCGGAGGCGAGTAATAACGCCAATAGCAAGATCATCATGCAGACTTGGCTCATGGTCATCGTTGATGCTCCTGTCTCAGCGCATCGAGATATTTTTGTGCTGTCGGAGCGGGAATCCTGCGTGGTGCCGGATTGGCCGGTGGCTTCGGCAACATCGGCCAAAGCGCGGCTTTCAATTCGAGCAGGCAGGCTTGGCAATCACTCCGCTTTTCCAATGCATCGAGCGCGGCCAGTAAACCGAGTGAGTCACTCGAGCGCGCAGGATGTTCACGCATCCAGTTTCTCAAGGCATTGAAATCCGGCGCCTCGTTTTTCCCGGGCGCCGCACCCAATTCCAGTTGACTCAGCGAATGCCAGAATTGAATCAGTGGCAGATCATCATTATTCGCGGCTTGCAAAACATCATTGCGGTTTCTTAGCGAGCTGCGATCGCCGCTGAGGCGGCGGGTCTCATCGATCGGCGGTAATTCGAGTCCGACGCGTGCGAGATAGATGCGGTCGGCCTGCTGCACTTTCTTGATGAAAGCGAGCGCACGGTATTCGTATGGCAGGGCCAGTTTTGGCTGTGCCGAACGCAGATGCAGTTCGGCCTGCCACATTTCGTTCAGGGCCGAACGCAGCAATTCCTTTGTCTTGGGTTCCAGCAGGGTGGCCGCTTCCGGAATGTCATGGGTATGACCGAACTCGGCAACGATGGCCTGGGTGTCGCTGGCAGTCGCTTTTCTGCCGCCGGCTTCATCGCCATGTTCTTCGTGTTCGCCTTCGGCTTCCTCGCCGAGGAACTGCCCGTAACGTAATCGCAGGATGCGTTGATCCACGCCGATAGTGTCGGATTGAATCGCAAATTTTTCTGCCGGCAGGCTTCGTTTTTCCGCCAGAAGTTTTTCGGTATCGATGATGATCTGCCGCTGACTGCGGAAGTAGGCCGGAATCGCTTTCTGCACCAGACCTTCGACGCCGGTCGCTTCGACACTGTCTTCGGCCGGCCAGCGCAGGATGAAACTCGAGCTGCGCGTCGTATTGTTTTGCGGGGAACGCTGGTCGCTGATACTGAATTGCACAATTACATCATCGCCAGGGCCAATACCGAGCGCAGCCAAATCGAGTGTCTGCGCGAAGCGCTTGCGGAAACGACTGCCCTGCCCTGTCAGGCTGCGGGTCTGTTCGCTGAATTTGATATTTTCACCGGTGCCTTTCGCCAGCTGGATTCGCAGCTGTGCCGCGCCCAGGCCGAAATCGTCTTCGGCTTCAAAACTCAGCGGCCAATCGGTCTGGCCCAGTTCCACCAGACTCAGATTTCGATCCGGCTGGATTACTCGAATTTGCGGTGCAATATCCTTGATCGCATCCAGGCGATAGAGCCGGTCGTCTTTCAGCGGGGCATTATTGATTTGCAGACGATACAAGCTGGATTGCAGCATGGCTTTGCTGCCTTGCCAGAATTCGCCATTCTTCTTCAAGGCCAGACGCTTGCCATCGTGGAACAGCAAATCCACCGATACCGGTTGCGGATTGAATTTCAGGTTCCAGCTCAAGGTCGAGCCTTCGGGAAATTTAAGCTGCAGGCTCTTTTCGCTGCGTGCCGGAAGACCGGTGTAGGCGGGCGCTTGGATGCGAATGGATTTATCGACAAGCAGGATGGGTATTTCGTTTGTCGGGCCAGCGGGTAAAGTTTCGGCGATGTTTGGATCATTCGCAGTCTTTGCCTGCGGCCAGTAAATCGAGATGCCGGCAATACCGACGGCAATCAAAAAACACACCAGTATTTTTTTTCCGTTCCAGTCTTCACGAAGATCGACATCCGACATGCTGCCAATACGCTGCTCGATGCGCCCGCGCTGCAGATTTTGCAAAGGAGAAAGATCGGCAGGTTGTTTGAACAATAAATCGCTGCTGTCTTCCAGATCCTGCAGGCTAACGTCGAGCTGGCGTATCAGCCAGAACTTGTCCAGCGCCGTAATGGATTTGGTTACATACAGAAGCAGGATCGCCGCACTTGCCAAGGTCAACGCAATAGCAAACGATACCGATAAAAAACGCGAGGCCAGCAAATACAGCGCCACCAGTAGTGGGACGTCAATCAGGCTTTCCACCAAAAGGCGTCGGGTTTTTGCCGCCGCCTGCCATCGCCGGATTTGATCGCTGGCGTTCATGCGGCGTGCCCGCGGCGAGGTGAATTCGCGATCCCTCTTTCCAGCAGGAACAGGATCGCAATCAATAGTGCCAACCAGGTTTGCAATGAAGTAGGAGCTTCAGGAAAAGTCCTGGCTCCCGTCAGCGGTGTTTGCGACGCTGACAATGCACGAGTGGGTGCAGCAGGCGTCGGCAGCAACAAGGCTTGCAGATGCGACGGAAAAGTCGCGTCCAGTAATTCGGGCATTGCCTCTGGCTTCAAGTCTTGTTGCCATTGCAATATCCGGCCTTCTCCCAGCGGTGCAACGCTTACCAACACCCGGCCTTTTTCATTTCGCCATGCCGGAACGCCCGATGCAAGTTCCGGAACCCGCGTGTCTTTCGACACGATGAGCGTGCTGCCCTTGTTTACCCAATCGCGAATTGAGCTGGGTAATTCACCTGCAGCCAGCCACACAAGAGCGTTACGATCCGGCTTCAATGCCGAGGAAATATTGGCAGCATCGAGTAAATCTTTTTCGGCTGCTTTTTGATCAGCCTGCCAAGCGACTTGCGCCGCACGAAAATAAATCGAAGCATCGGTGTGTGCTTCGTCGTAGCGGATGGCAAGGCGAATCGGCGCCATGTTTGCGGTGGCCGGCATGACAGGCATCGTGCCGGGCACAACTTTCCAGTTCACCTGGCGGCTTAAGCGGATGCGTTCACCATCAAGCCCGGAAAGATGTTCCGGTACGATGATCGTCAGTGAGGTGCTGGCAGGCAGTTGTGCATCCAGTTCTCGCAGCAGGCTGCCGATATTCGTATTCGCAATAAGCGGTTTGTCTTCGACATCGGGAAAGCCGGGGCTGAGCCAGTGCCATTCCGATTTTGCATCCGATGCTGAATCTTTCGCCGCCGGAATATCGGCACCCGGTACGATCACAGTCCAGTGTGTTGGCGCTGCCGTTTGCATCGAGACTGGTTTCGCCAGAAATAGAGCAAGCACAATCAGCAACAGGAGGCGCAACAACAAGAGCAGGATTTCCTGAAACACCAGTTTTCGACGTGGTCGCAATTGTGCGGAAATCCAGCGGAGCGCGGCAAAGTCGGTCGGCCGTTGTTCCGAGCGTCGGCTGAGATGGATCAAAAGCGGTATCAACAAGGCGGCCAGCGCGGCCAGGGCACCGGGTGCGAGCAGGGCGAGATTCACACGCTCTCCTGATGACGCGAAGTGCGCGGCAGGAAGAATTTTCGCAGTGGCGTGTCCAGCGGCTGGTCAAGAATATAGTCGATGTGATTGATGCCGCTGGCGGCGAAGCGCGCGGCCAGCATGCGCTTTGCCGCAGAAAATTGTTCGATGAATCCGGCACGCGATGCGGCCGCGTCGGTCAGTAATTCGGTATCGGTTTCGGCATCGCGAAAACGATGACCGCCCTGGAACGGGAAGTCGCGTTCTTCGGCGGTAAGAATTTGTACGCTTAGCACTTCGCGTCTTGCGACAGCCAAACGCTCGGCCAGCGATACGCAGGCTTCGTCGTAATCGTCGCTAAGCAACAGCACCAAGGTATTGGCGCCGATCCGTTCCCAGATCGGGCGGCATTGTGATTCGCTTGGCCAGTGGCCTTGTGCTTTCAGCTTGTGCAGTTCCAGAAGGCATTGATCGCGATGTCGTGTACCGCTACCCGCATTCACTACGACGAGACCTTTGTCGTTCACCGCGATCAAACCAAAGCGATCGCCTTGTTTCAAGGCCAGTTCGATAACGCAGGCGGTCAAGGCTTTAGCGGCTTGCAGCCGGCTCCATTCCGGACGCGCGGCATCGCTTTGCGCCATCGAAGCGGTCGCATCAATCAGACACCAGGCAATCAGCGGGCTATCGCGCTCGGCTTCGCGCACGAAAAATTTGTCGGAGCGGGCATACAGCTTCCAATCGATTTGTCGCGGTTCGTCGCCCGGCTCATACGCGCGATACTGCGCGAATTCCAGACCGGCGCCGCGACTGCGGCTTTGATGCTGGCCGATTCCCTGCGCACCGGAAATGCGACGTGCCTGAAGGCGAAAAGCCTTCAGGCGTGCGCGGACATCGGCAGGAATCAGGTCGGAACTCATGGTTTATGCATCAGGCCGGAAACGCTACCGAATTCAACAATACGGCGACCACATCGTCGGCCGATTTTTGTTCGGCTTCGGCGACGAAGGTCAGCAATAAGCGATGACGCAAGACGGGCGCGGCAAGTGCTTTCACGTCGTCGCGAGTCGCTGCAAAACGACCATGAATCAGCGCACGCGCTTTCGATGCCAATACCAAGGCTTGTCCGGCACGCGGACCGGCGCCCCATTTCACCCAGGACTGAATTTCTTTCGAGCCGCTTTCCTGTGGACGGCTGGCACGTACAATACGATTGATCCAATTCAACAAATCGTCGCTGACATGCACTTCGCGTACCAGTTTTTGCAGTGAACGAATCGTGTCGGCCTGCATCACCTGCGGCACCACGGCCGCTTTCACGCCGGTGGTTTGTTGCAGGATCGAGCGTTCTTCGGCTTCGCTCGGATAATCAACGCGAACATGCAGCAAGAAACGATCTAGCTGAGCTTCCGGCAGTGGATAGGTACCGGCCTGCTCAAGCGGATTCTGCGTTGCCAATACAAAAAACGGATCCGGCAGTACGTGCGTGACGCCGGCATAGCTGACGGTGTGTTCCTGCATGGCTTCGAGCAATGCCGCCTGGGTTTTCGGCGGCGTTCTGTTGAGTTCGTCGGCCAGCAACAGGTTGGTGAATACCGGACCTTGCTGGAATTTGAAATGACGTTTGCCGGTGCCGTGGTCTTCTTCGAGGATTTCGGTGCCGAGAATGTCGCTCGGCATCAAGTCGGGCGTGAACTGGATGCGGCGAAATTCGAGATCCATCGCCTGTCCAAGCGAACGCACCAGCAAGGTTTTGCCGAGGCCCGGCACGCCTTCGAGCAGACAGTGGCCGCCGGCCAGCAAGCCGATCAGCAATTGCTCGATCACGTCTTCCTGCCCGACGATCGCATTGGCGATCGCGGATTTCAGGCTGCCGAGTTGCGACAGTCGTTCTTTGATTTCGGCTTCACTACTATTCATCTGGATCAATCCTTGCTGATTTGGTGTCCCGACTTCCGTCGGTCCCACCTGCTAATTATTTAGTGCGTACATCACGATGTTGACTGCAAGCTTGGTGTTGTCTTCGGCGAGAAAGCGTTTATTGCGCCAGTCGTAATCCCACTCGCAGCCGTAATCCTTGTTGCTGTAAAGAACGCCAAGGCGTCCGTTGATTTCGATGCCTTTCAAATAATCATGCACGATGTCGTCGCCCCAGCCGTTCAATTCGAAGCCGGTGGTGGGCAATTCGTCGAAGGTGAAAAAACTGCTGTAAAGCGGATGTTTCTTCGGCAGTTTTTTCAATGCGCCGGCACCGAAGATCGACGTCATCTGGGCTTCGAACGATTTCGCAAACAAGCCGTCGATGTCGTGGTTGCAGTCATCGACGAAAACGAAACCGCCGTTACGCACATAGGCCTCGAAATTACGGCGTTCGTCGGCGTTGAATTCGACCAGCTTGTGTCCGGCCAGATAACAGAACGGCGCCGTCCGCATTTTCGGGTCGGATAAAGCAATCACGTGTTCTTTCGGGTCTACCCGCAGCGTCGTGTAATCGATTAGCGAAGTAATTATATTGGCCGGCATGCGCTGGTCTACATCCCAGTCGCCGGAGTCGTACATCAAACGCGTGAACCAGAAATCGTATTCGGGTGCGGCCGCTTTCGCTTCACGCAGCAACAACGGCGATACCGCGATACCGGCAGCGGCCTGGCACATCAGTCGTAGGAATTGCTGGCGATTCATGCGCAGGAGGGCCCTCGGGCCCGACCGGTATCAACATCCGTAGGAGGGCCCTTGGGCCCGACAGAAAACGTCGCCCGCAAGCGGCCTCCTACGATGGAATTACAAAAATCACGGGCGAGCGCGAACGCACGCCCATACATCACACGGCGTCCGACAGCGACGTAAATGTGAAGTCGCGCAGCTTCATCGGTGGAATCATCATCAGGAACGGCGATTCGTCGTCACCGACGCGAACCGGTTTGCCGAGTTCTTCGACATTGTTCAACATGATCACCGGCGATTCATTGAAGCGGAAATTCTTGATCGGGTATTTGATCTCGCCGTTTTCGATATAGAAAGTACCGTCGCGGGTCAGGCCGGTCAGCAGCACGGTTTGCGGATCGACCATGCGGATATACCAGGTGCGCGTGACCAGAATGCCTTTCGCGGTTCCCTTCACGAGGTCCATTGTCGATTTGGTGCCGCCGGACATGATCAGATTGCCCGGAGAACCCTTGGCTTCCTTGCCTTTTTGCTTGGCCCAGTAACGCGAATATTCCAGATACGAGACTTTGCCTTTATCGATGATCGACATTTTTTCACGCGGCAAACCTTCGCCATCCCAGGGCATGACCGGCACATCGGCATCCCATGGATCGGAGTGAATGCTGACGCGCGGATCGAAAACCTGTTCGCCGATTTTATTGCCGCCGCCTTTCTTGGTCAGGAAGCTGCGGCCTTCGTCGGCCTGGCGGGCATCGAAGCCGAACATCATGAAAGAAATCAGGCCAGCCGATGCGGCAGGCTCCAGAATCACGGTGTATTTGCCGGGTTCGAGTGCCTTGGCGCCGGCGGAACCTTTTGCCTTGCTGATCGCGGTGCGAATTTCGACATTGGCGTCGAAATCCTTTACCGAGCCGGCATTGCGTGCGACCCAACCCGAACCGGTACCGTCTTCGGTACGAACGGTGCAGGTGTAATCCAGACTGGTCGATTGCTGATAGGCAAAATTGCCATTGCTATTGGCCGAGGCAAAAAAACCGGTGCCGTTCGAAAGAAAACCGGCAGCAATCAATTTGTCGTTCTTGCAGGGCGTGATCGAATCCGCTGCCACCTTGGCGCGATATTCCGGCGTGATGTCGGCAATGCTTTGATCGAAGGTCGGCGTCGCCTTGTAGGTTTGCTTGCCGATGGCCGGCATGAATTCGTCGTTTTCGGGTGCGAGGCGCGCCAGTTCTTCGGCACGACGAACCACGCGTTCCAGCGATTCATCGTCGAATTCATTGATGGTGGCAATGCCGACGCGCTTGCCGAACGCGACTTGCACGCCGAGTTCGCAATCGCTGACGATGCCGCTGGTGGACACATTGTTCAAGGCAAAACGGATATTGCCGTTGATGCCGCCACCAAGCGTGGCGGTGCATTCATCGGCCTTGGAAAGCGCGATCACTTTATCGAGAATCGCTTTGGCTTCTTGTTCGGTATAAATACTCATTTTTAGCTCCAGAATTTCTGACAAGAATTAGGCAATCAGCCGAGCGAACGGGCGGTACTGATGACATTGATGCCATCGAAACGCGCCGTACTCGAACCATGCGACACAGCCGAGACTTGCCCGGGCTGACCCTTGCCATCGAAGAAGGAGCCGCCGAAGCGGTAATCGCTTTCATCGCAAACGGCGGAACAGGCATTCCAGAATTCCGGCGTACGAATTTGATAGGCCACGTCTTCGATCATGCCGGCAATCTTGCCGTCCTTGATTTCATAGAACAGCTGCCCGCCGAACTGCGCGTTGTAACGCTGCTGGTCGATCGAGAACGAACCATCGCCGATGATGTAAATGCCTTTTTCGACACCCTTGATCATGTCGGCAACGCTTTTCTTTTCCTTGCCCGGTGCCAGCGACACATTCGCCATACGCTGGAACTGCACGCTGGACCAGGAATCGGCATAGCAGCAGCCGTTCGATTCGGTGCCGCCGATAATGTGGACCTGATCGCGAATGGCCTGGTAATTCACCAGCGTGCCGTCCTTGATCAAATCCCAGCGTTTGGTTTTTACGCCTTCATCGTCGTAGGCCACATTGCCAAGCGTATTGGCCTGCACCTTGTCGGCGAAAATCGTGACCTTGTCGCTACCGTATTTGAATTTGTCTTTCAGCTTGTCGAGCGTGGCAAAACTGGTGCCGGCATAGTTGGCTTCGTAGCCAAGCACGCGGTCGAGTTCGAGCGGATGGCCGACCGATTCGTGAATCGTCAACCAGGTGTGCGAAGGATCGAGCACGAGATCGTATTTGCCCGGCTTCACCGACGGCGCTTTCAGTTTTTGCAGCGCCTGTTTCGCGGCCTCTGTCGCATCTTCGGTCATATTGTAGGAATCGTTGTAACCGATCAGGCCGTTTGGCAGGATCAGTTTGCGATTGCCTTCCAGATATTCGTAACCCATGCCCATCGGGGCGGACAGACTGTCGCGGCTGCGGAATTTGCCACTTGCCTTGTCAATCGCGGTGACGGTGAAGGTTGGCCAAATGCGGTGTACGTCTTGATCGATGTAGGAACCATCGGTCGATGCAAAATATTTTTGTTCGTTGACGACGAACAGATTGGAGCTGACGAAGTTCGCACCCGCAGCCATCGCGGCGGCATTTACGCCCAGCAGCAAGTCGGCTTTTTCCTTGATCGGCACTTCCATCGCATTTTTCTTGATCGGCGTGGCCCAGGAAACTTCACCGGCACCTTTGACCGGAGCCAATTGCACGGGCTGGGTTTGCGAGACCGAATTGGCTTTCGCAATCGCAACGGCCTGTTTGGCCGCTTTGGCTATGCCGGCATTGCTCAGATCGCTGGTAGCGGCGAAACCCCAGGTACCGTTGGCAATCACGCGAATACCCGCGCCGATCGATTCGGTGTTCACGACGTTCTGGACTTTGGTTTCACGAGTGATCACGAACTGGCGCAGGTAGCGACCGATGCGAACATCGCAATAGGTGGCACCGGCACCGGTGGCGGCGTTCAGTGCGATATCGGCCAGTACTTTCTTGCGGCCTACATCCATTTTGGTAAGAAGAACTTCGGCAGCCACCGCATTGCCGAAACCCGGAATCATCAAACCGCTCAGGCCAATGCCCGATACAGCCAAGAAATTGCGTCTATCCATCACATTACTCCACCGGCAGGTCCAAAAGACATGAGCCAACTCATCGCAAAATCACAATGAGACAAGCTTTCGATGTTGCTGCTCGGGCTCTTGCACGTCAAGAGTGACCAATGGCATACAAGCGCGGGAATGACTCGGGTTCCGTGACCGCAAACACTTTTTTCGCAATGCGAAAATTCCAATCGATTCAGCCGGCGGAGGTTTCCACACGATTGCGGCCATTGTTCTTGGCACGATAAAGCGCGGCATCGGCAGCGGCGAGCAGTGGATCGGTGGAATGCGCATTCAGATCGCGATTGCAGGCGATGCCGATGCTGGTGCTGATGTGGATGCTCTGGTTTTCAAAGATGACGGGTGTGGCCGCGATGACTTGCCTCACTTTTTCGGCAATGGCCAATGCGTCGGCATGGTGGATTTGTTCGAACAGCAGGATGAACTCCTCGCCACCCCAGCGACCGATGGCGGTGCTGGCAGGCAGTGTTGCGGTGAGTCTTGCGGCCACTTCACGCAACACGGCATCGCCGGCGAGATGGCCATGCCGGTCGTTGATCTGTTTGAAAAAATCAAGATCAAGCAGCTGGATGCAAATGCCGCGCCTTTGTTCGGTGCCTTTGGCCAGGCATTGCTCCATTTTTTTTGTCAGTGCATGGCGATTGGCCAAGCCGGTCAATGCATCGGTATGGGCAACGCGTTCGAGCGCGGCGGAACTGTCGATCAAACTGGTATGCATCTTGGCGAGCTTGTCGCGACTTGCACTGATTTCCGCTTCGCTGCGCTTGACGCTGAGGTAACGCCAGTAGAGCAAGCCAGCGATCACCAGCAACACGGCCAAACCGGCTATCAGGGCCATGCCGAGCAAGCGCTGTCGACTTAGGGTCAGGGCCTGCACGGCATTGTCGCGTTCCAGCATCGCGCGCTCGGCTTCGCTGCGTTCGCGTTCGAGCTTGCCTTCGAGTGCGGAAATTTTGCGTGCCGCCATGTCAATCGATAAGGCCTTGTCCAAGGCCTGGTGTTCCTTCCGCGTGATATAGGCATTGGCAGCATCGCCGACTTTCAATTGTTGTTCAGCGAGCAGATCCAGCACCGCACGTTCCAGAATCCGGTCGCCGATTTTTCGGACATTGATCAGGGTGTTCTGCGCTTCCTTCAATGCTTTTTCCGATTGGCCGCGAGCCGCCGACACTTTGGCCTGCGTGAAAAGCAGCAGGGTCTGGTCGCGAATGGCGACATCGTTGAAAGACTCGAAACCGAGCTTGGTCCAGTAATCGGCGTCGTCAACCTTGCCCTGCGCCAATTTCAGTTCGGCCATGCGGGCAAAGGAATTGACGCGATTCGGCGGACTGCCCGACAACTTGGAAAGTTTGACCGCCTGCTGCGCGTGATATTCGGCTTCCGACATGCGATCCAGCAGCGTGAGCGATTTCGATAATTCGCCGTGCAGCGTAATGGCCTCGCGCACATTGCGTTCCTCGACATAGGCCAGGCCTTCCAGCAGGGATTGGCTGCCGAGTTCTTCATCGTCGAGGTTTCGGTAAAGCACGCCGAGCATGCGCAGGCCGCGTGCGGTTTCGGCACGGTCGCCGGCTTTGCGGGAGAGCTCGAGTGCTTCGGTATGTGCCACCACGGCATCGGAAAATTTGCCGGTGCGGCCATGGATCACGCCGATCGAATTCAGTTCGCGGGCCATGTTGGCGGGATCTTTCAGCTTCCGGTAAATGTCCAGCGATTGCCGGAAATAATCGAGAGAGCTGTCGAAATGGCCCAGTTTGCGTTCCAGCACACCGCGTTGGTCCAGCCATTGCGCCTGCCATTCGGGTCTGGCGCCGCCACCGGCATCGACCATGGCTTTCATTTCTTTCAGTACGGCATCGGTTTCATCCGAACGACCCCGATTGACCAGAATCGTGCTGCGCGCATTCAAGCTCAGGAATTTCAGGTCATCGAGCTTGAGATTTTCTGCTTCGTTGTAGGCCTGTGTCAGCATGGCCAGGGCGGCATCGGCGTTTTCCAGATCGTTTTCGAATTCGGCCAGTGCCAATGCGGCCCAGGCCTTGTGCTTTGGGTCTTTTACCGTGTTGCGCAGTTTGATCGCCTGCAATCGCAGGTCGGCGGCAGAGCGAGCCTGACTCGCACGCAAGGCGGCGATGTCGGCAGGTTCACTCGAAGCATTCGCAGCCAATAGCGGCAAAGGCAGGAAGCACATGAAAAACAGGGCCAAGGCAAGCAAGTACGCCTGTCGCCGGGCAAACTTTCTGACGGGAATTAGAAAGCGTGGTTTCATGGCATTCCATACTAGCAAGCATGAGCGTGCTGTATAGCACGGCATGGCAGCCCTTCGCGCAAATAGATGTTACAACGGCTGAAAATCTGTGATGAAAGCCAGCATTTGCCGGCTGTAATGAAAATGCAGTTGCAGTCTTTGTCACATTCTGTTTCTATACAGAACGTTTTGTATAGTTACTGCCATGACCCGACCTCCCGCCTCCAAAGAAAAAGTGCTTCAGGCCGCCGAGCGCATTGTTCAGCGGCAAGGTGCCGGTAGTCTTACCTATGACCAGTTGGTCAAGGAAAGCGGCGTCACCCGGGGCGGCATTACCTATCATTTTCCGACCAAGGACCTGCTGTTGCGGGCCCTGATGGAGCGTGACATGGCGCAGTGGGATGCCATGGAAAAATCGCTTCGGCCACGTCTGGACAACGAAGAAGCCGCCGATCTGATCGGCAGCTTGAGAGCCATGACCCGAACCAGCGACGAGCAAAGACGTTTTGTCGCCGGAATGATGAGTGCACTCACGCATGATCAGGAATTGCTGGAGCCGATTCGCGAACTGAACCGCCAGCGTTACGGTATGCAGAAAGGCACGCCCAAAGAAGTCAACATCATGATTCTTGAATTGGCGGCAGCCGGTTTGTTCTGGCAGGACATTACCCGTTGCCATGTGATGCCCGAAGCGATGCGTAAAAAAGTGATTGCACGGATCGAAGCGCTTGCCAAGGAATGGACGAAATGAGTGCGGGGAATTCGGACCAATGTTCGAGCCGGATACTTCCGGATATAAAAACAAATTCGGTAATGCTGGCCGGGGTCGGTACAAGTTGCAACAAATAATCCACACACTCCCGCGCACGCGGGAATTCTTTTTTGAACTTTGGGGCTGTGTATGCGCAAGACTAAATTATCAATCGGTTTGACGGTGTCACTTCTAAGCGCGACGTTGCTGACGGGCTGCAGCGGCGGTGCCCAGCAGCAGCCACCACCGCCTCAGGTCAATGTGGCCCAGGTAGTGCAGAAAAAAGTGCAGCTCTGGGACGAATTCAGCGGCCGCATCGAAGCGATTGATACCGTCGAATTACGGCCACGGGTTTCCGGCTATCTGGCTGCCGTGCACTTTCAAGAAGGCAGTGAAGTAAAGCGCGGCCAATTGCTGTTTTCAATTGATGACCGCGAATATCGCGCTGCCGTGGACAGCGCAAGAGCCAATGTGGCGCGCGCTCAAAGCCGCGTGGCACTGGCCCGCACCGAACTTGCTCGCAGCGAACGATTGATCAAGGAGCAGGCGACATCGCAGGGCGAACTCGACCAACGTCGTGGTGAACTTCAGCAGGCACAGGCAGACCTGAGTTCAATGCAGGCCGCCGTGACACAAGCTGAATTGAATTTGAGTTTCACCAGGATCACTTCGCCGATCAATGGTCGCATCGGTGCGGCATTGGTGAAACCGGGCAACCTGGTATCGCCCGGTACCAGTTTGTTGTCTACCGTCGTCACGATGGATCCGATCTACGTCACCTTTGAAGGCGACGAACAGGTGTATCTGAAATACCAAACCATGTCGCAGAACGGACAGCGGAAAAGTTCGCGTGATGCCCGCAATCCGGTGCAGGTCGGCTTGGCCAATGAAACCGGCTACCCGCACAAGGGCGAGATGGTTTTTGTCGACAATCAACTGAATGCCGGCACCGGTACCATCCGGGCGAAAGCGGAATTGCGAAATACCGATGACGTTTTCACGCCTGGCCTGTTTGCGCGTGTACGTCTGCTCGGTAGCGGCGAACAAACCGTGTTGCTGATTCACGAAATGGCGGTGTCTACCGACCAGGACCGCAAATTCGTCTATGTGCTTGGCGATAAAAACGCGACCGTTCGCAAGGATGTCGTGCTGGGTGAAAGCGTCGACGGCTTGCGCGTGGTGAAAAAAGGTCTCGATCCCAAAGACATCGTGGTCGTGAACGGCGTGCGGAAAATTTTCTATCCCGGCGCGCCGGTCGCGCCGATTACCGTACCGATGGACAAGCCTGATCAGGCGCCACCAGCGCCTGCCAATCCTGCTGCCGCCAAAGCCGGAAAATAATCATGAGCAAAGAACACCACATGGATGCGTCCAAGTTTTTCATCGACCGCCCGATTTTTGCGGCGGTGTTATCCATCCTGATTTTCACGGCCGGCCTGATCGCGATTCCGCAATTGCCGATCAGCGAATATCCCGATGTCGTGCCGCCGTCGGTGCAGGTTACCGCCTTGTATCCCGGTGCCGATCCGAAAACCATTTCCGAAACGGTGGCCGCACCGATTGAAGAAGCGGTCAACGGCGTCGAGAACATGACCTACATGAAATCGGCTGCCGGTTCCGACGGCACGATGAGTTTGACCGTTACCTTCAAGCAGGGTACGGATATCGACCAAGCTGCCGTGCGCGTGCAAAACCGCGTACAGCAAGCCTTGCCGCGTTTGCCGGAAACCGTGCGCGCACTCGGCGTGACCACGGCGAAAAGTTCGCCGAACATCACGATGGTCGTGCATCTGACCTCGCCGAACAAAACCTACGACTCGCTCTATCTTTCCAACTTCGCGAACTTGCGGGTGAAAGATGATCTGGCGCGGCTGGACGGCGTTGGTCAGGCATTGGCTTTCGGTGCCGGTAACTACGCCATGCGCGTCTGGCTGGATCCGCAAAAAGCAGCAGCGCGCAACTTGACCGCAACCGAAATCGTCAATGCGATCCGCGAACAAAACGTACAGGTGTCGGCCGGTAGTATCGGCGCATCGCCTAATCCCGGTGGCGCGCCGTTGCAGTTGTCGATCAATGCACAGGGCCGCTTGACTACGCCGGAGGAATTCGGCGACATCGTGTTGAAAAGCGAAGGCGGTGCATTGACGCGTCTGAAAGATGTTGCACGCGTCGAACTTGGCTCGCAAACCTATGCGCTGCGTTCATTGCTGGATAACAAAGATGCCGCCGCGATCGTGATTTTCGAAGCGCCGGGCGCCAACTCGATCGAGTTGTCCGATGCGGTCCGCAAACGCATGGATGAGTTGGCGAAAACCTTTCCGAAAGACCTGACCTGGGAAGTCGCATTCGATCCAACGGTCTTCGTGCGCCAATCGATCAAGTCCGTGATTGAAACCCTGCTGGAAGCCATCGTGTTGGTGGTGATCGTGGTCGTGGTCTTCCTGCAAACCTGGCGTGCTTCGATTATTCCCTTGCTGGCCGTACCGGTATCGATTGTCGGTACGTTCGCGGTGCTTTGGCTGCTGGGTTTTTCGATCAACGTACTGACACTGTTTGGGCTGGTACTCGCGATCGGGATCGTGGTCGACGATGCGATCGTGGTGGTGGAAAACGTCGAGCGGAATATCCGCGAAGGTCTGAAACCGCTCGCCGCCGCACACAAGGCGATGAGCGAAGTATCGGGTCCGATCATCGCGATCTCGCTGGTATTGATTGCCGTGTTCGTTCCGCTATCGTTCCTTGATGGCGTGACCGGCCAGTTCTATCGCCAGTTCGCGGTCACGATCGCGATCTCGACCGTGATTTCCGCAATCAACTCGCTGACCTTGTCGCCGGCACTCGCCGCCGTATTGTTGAAAGAGCATGGTGCGAAACCGGACAAACTGGGCCGTTTCATCGAAGGCATCTTCGGCAAATTTTTTGCCTGGTTCAACGCCAAATTCCATCGCGCTGGTGTGCGTTATGGCGATGTCGTACAAAAGAACATGGGTCGCAGTTTCCGTTTGATGATCCTGTATGCCGGTCTGATCGGCATTGCGATATTTGCTTTCCGCAGCGTTCCCGGTGGTTTTATTCCGACCCAGGACAAGCAGTATTTGTTTGCGCTGGTGCAATTGCCGGAAGGTGCCACGTTGGATCGCACCGACGCGATGGTGCGCAAGCTGAGTGATATTGCGCTGAAAACACCTGGCGTCCATAACACGGTGGAATTTCCGGGCTTGAATGCGGTGCACTTCATTGCAACACCGAATGCCGCAGTCATCTTCATCGGGCTTGAGCCGGCCGAAGAGCGCGAAAAGAGCGCGGCGGAAATTGCCAGCATTCTCACCGGACAGTTTTCGCAAGTTCAGGATGGCCTGGCTTTTGCCGTGATGCCGCCGCCGGTATTGGGTCTCGGCAATTCGGCCGGTGCCGAATTGTATGTGCAGGATCGCGGTTCGTTGGGCTATGGCGAACTGAATACCCAGACACAGGCGCTGGCAGGCATCCTGCGGCAAACGCCGGGCTTTGATCCCTACTCGGTTTACAGCACCAACCAGGCCAACGTGCCGCAATTGAGCGCGCATGTCGATCGTGCAAAAGCGAAAGAACAGGGCGTCGTGCTGTCTGAACTCTACAACACGCTGCAGGTGTATCTGGGTTCGACCTACGTCAACGACTTCAATCTGTTTGGTCGTACCTACAATGTCTATGCACAGGCCGACGCACCCTTCCGCGACGAAGTCAGCGACATCGCGCAATTGCGCACCCGCAGTACCAACGGCCAGATGGTGGCGATTGGCAGCGTGGTCGATATCAAGGAAAGCTACGGTCCCGATCCGGTGATTCGCTACAACGGTTATCCGTCGGCCGATATTGGTGCCGGAACCAATGCGGCATTGATGTCCTCGGCGCAGGCGATCGTGAAAATCCGCGAAGTGGCAGCCGAAAACCTGCCCAATGGCCTCACTATCGAATGGACCGGTTTGAGTTACGAGCAGGTGAATCAGGGCAGTGCCGCGTTGTGGGTATTTCCACTTTGCATCCTGCTGGTCTATCTGGTGTTGTCTGCCTTGTATGAAAGCTGGAGCTTGCCGCTTACCGTCATCCTGATTGTGCCCTTGTGCATTTTCTCGGCGATTGGCGGTATCTGGTTGGTGAATTTCTTCCATGGCCTGAGTCTGGCCATCAACCCGCCGACCTATGCACCGAGCTTTCTCGACAATAACGTGTTTACGCAAATCGGCTTGGTCGTGCTGATGGGCCTGGCCTGCAAAAACGCGATCCTGATCGTCGAGTTTGCGCGTGAACTGGAATTGCAGGGCCGCAGCATTGTCGATGCCGCACTCGAAGCCTGCCGTCTGCGTTTGCGTCCGATCCTGATGACCAGCTTCGCTTTCATCATGGGTGTTACGCCGTTGGTGTTTGCCTCCGGTGCAGGTGCCGAAGTGCGTCAGGTGATGGGTATTACCGTATTCGCCGGCATGTTGGGCGTGACCTTTTTCGGACTGTTTTTCACCCCGATGTTCTACGTGCTGATCCGCACCTGGTCATCGCGCCGCGAGGCGAAAGCGAAGCAATTGGAGAATGCGCATGAAACGCATTGAAAATAAAAACATGAAAACAAGTTTTCTGGCGGCCGCCATTGTCATCGGCCTGAGTGCCTGCACCGTCGGCCCGCGTTATGTAAAACCGGACGCACCAGTACCGGAGAAATTTGATCAGGCACAGGCAGCGGAAGCGGTAAAAACCGCGGATTCATCAACGCAAACCACGGCAAGTGAAAGTGCACTCTGGTCCGCGTTCAATGATCCGGCGCTGAGTGCACTGATGGCGCGCGCACAACAGGAAAACAAATCGATAGCCCAGGCTGCCGCACGCCTGCGTGAAACCCGCGCCTTGCGTGGACTGTCTTTCTTCAGCTGGTTTCCAACCGTAACCACGGGTGCCGACGCCGACAAGAGCCGCGCTTCGAATCAGGATCCGTTTATTCCGGCCGGCACCGGTATCACCGAAAGCTATAAAGCCGGTTTCGATGCCAGTTGGGAAATCGATTTGTTCGGCGGTTTGCGCCAACAAAAAAATGCGATCAGCCGCGAAGCCGATGCCGATGCTTTCCTGCTCGATTCATCGCGCCTGTCGGTCAATGCCGAAGTGGCGCAGGCTTTCTTTGCCTTGCGTGGCGCCGAACAGCGCCTGAAAATCCAGACGCAGAGTATCGAAAATCTGCAACGTACCGATCGCGTACTGGAAGCGCGTTTGAAAGAAGGTCGCGGCAATGCTCTGGAGCTGGCGCAGAATCGTGCCCTGGCCTTGCAGGCCACGTCGCAGCTTCCAAATATCGAAGCGGAAATCGTGCGGCAGGAACAACGCCTCGGCGTGCTGACCGTGCAACCGGTAAGCGCCGTGCGTGAAGTGCTCGCCAGCAGTCACGACATGCCCGAACTGCCTGCTTTACGTTCTATTGGTACGCCGGAAGAGTGGATCAAGCGGCGCCCCGATGTGCGTGCAGCAGAGCAAAAATTCGCCGCTGCCAATGCACGTGTTGGTGTTGAAGTTGCCGAATACTTTCCGAAGCTGAACTTGCTGGGTGCTTTTGGCTGGACCGCACAAAGCGCCGGCGATGTTGGCGACAGCGGAAGCAAACGCTGGAATTACGGACCCTCGATCAGCTGGAGTTTCCTGAATTTCGGACGCGTGCGACAAAACGTGAAAGCTGCCGAAGCGCGTGCCGATGCTTCTGCCGCCGCTTATCAGGAATCGGTTTTGCTGGCATTGGAAGATACCGAAAATGCCCTCGCGCAATACCGTGCCAGCAATCGTTCGCAGCAATATTTGCAGGAAGCCACTGCGCAATCACGCAAGGCGCGTGACCTGGCAAAACTGCGTTACGACAATGGCGCTGCCGATTTTCTGAGCTTGCTGGATGCTGAACGTACTTTGCTCAGTGTCGAAGATGCGAACGTTCAAGCCAAGACCGCGCAGGCCACTTCCCTGGCATTGGTCTATAAAGCACTGGCAGGTGATTTTGCCGGAGCGGCACCCGCTAAATGATCGTGTCGCCCAGTCGCCCGCAAGCGGCCTCCTACATATCAATATCGTAGGAGGTCGCTTGCGGGCGACCGCTCCACCTGTGAAAAACAATAAAAAGGATGTCGCGTGATTTATCTTTGCAATAAAAAATTGACGACAATCTTTTTGCTGGGGCTTGTTCTACTTTCAGGCTGTTCAAAGAAACCCGACGAGAAAAATAAAGACCCGGCACAAGACCCTGAAACCGCCGATGCCAGCGCCAGCATGGCAGTCACTCTTGCCAAAGCCGAAACCCGAAAAATGGAACGCCTGATCATTGCATCGGGCCCAGTATCGCCTTGGGAAGAAATGCAGTTGGGCGTCGAGTTGAGCGGCGTTCGCGTGACATCCTTGAATGTCGATGTCGGGCAACAGGTAAAGCGCGGACAGGTCTTGCTTGAACTCGATCACCGCACACTGGATAGCGAATTGCGACAAGCCGATGCCTCGTTGAATGAAGCAAAAGCCGGCGTGCAATTGGCTAATGTGAATCTGGGCCGTGGCCAGAAACTTTCGCAAAGCCAATTGATCAGCGCCAGTGCGCTCGATGAATTGCGAGCCGCACAAGTGCAAGCGCAGGCGCGCGCGGCAACCTCGCAGGCAGTACGTGATGGCGTGCAATTACGCCGCGATTTCGCGGTGCTGCGCGCCCCCGATGACGGCATTATTTCCAAGCGGCTGGTACAACCGGGGCAGGTTGTTGCAGCAGGCAACGAACTCTTGCGCTTGATTCGGCAAGGCCGCCTCGAATGGCGTGCCGAGTTGAATGAAAACGATCTGGCCAAGGTAAAAACCGGCGCGACTATCCGTTTGCAAACCAGTGCGGGTGAAATCATCGAAGGTCGTGTTCGCGCAGTTTCACCTGGTCTGGATGCCACCACCCGAACAGGCACCTTGTATGCCGACCTGCCCAATCCCGGTAGCCTGAAAGCCGGTACGTTTCTGGAAGGTCGCGTGCTGATTGGCGAAGGCGATGTACTGATGGTGCCTGGCAGCGCCGTGGTTCAACGCGATGGTTACAGTTACGTGTTCAAGGTCAATGCCGATAACATCGTGCAACGAGTCCGTGTTGCCAGCGGTATGTCGGAAAAAGGCTTTGTCGAAATAATGCAGGGCTTGAAAATCGGTGATGCGGTGGTGAACTCCGGCGCCGGTTTTCTGGCTGATGGTGACCGTGTGCGCGTAGTGAGCAATACCGAAGCTAAAGACGCCAAGCCATGATGAATGTTTCTGCCTGGGCGATCAAAAAGCCGATCCCGGCCCTGATGATTTTTTTCGTGCTCTGCGTTGCGGGCATTTACGGGTTCGTCAAACTGCCGATTTCGCGTTTCCCCGATATCACCTTCCCGATGGTGACCGTTACTGTCGCCCTGCCGGGTGCGCCGCCAAGCCAGCTCGAAACCGAAGTCACGCGACGCATCGAAGATTCGGTCGCCACGATTACCGGCGTCAAGCGGGTGATGTCGAATGTCAACGAAGGCATCAGCACGACGACGATCGAATTTTTCCTGCAAACCGATATTTCCACCGCACTCGATGATGTTCGCGATGCAGTCACCCGCGTACGCGCCGATTTGCCGCAGGATATCCAGGAACCGATCATCAGCAAGGTCAATATCGGTGGATCGCTGATGACTTATGCGGTGTCGTCGGATAAACGGCAAACCGACGAGCTCAGCTGGTTCGTCGATCGCGAAGTCAGCAAGGCGATGTATGGCGTCAACGGTGTCGCATTGGTATCGCGATCCGGCGGCATTGATCGACAAGTGCGTGTCGATCTCGATCCGCAGGCATTGCAATCGTATGGCATCACGGCAGGTCAGGTGTCGCAGCAATTGGCACGTACACAGGCCGAGCGTCCCGGCGGCAAGGCGGAATTCGGTGGCAGCCTGCAAACCGTTCGTACCGTTGGCACCATGGAAGACGTTCAAGCCTTGCGCGATTTTTCGATCAGCTTGCAGGATGGCCGTGCCGTGCGTTTGTCTTCGCTCGCAAAAATCAGCGACGGCGCCGCCGATCCATCGCAAATGGCTTTGCTCGACGGCAAGCCGGTGATTTCTTTTTCACTTTCGCGCACCGTGGGTTCGAGCGAAATCGAAGTCGCGAAAAATGTACAAATCGCATTGAAGACGCTTCAGGCAAGCAATCCCGATATCCAATTCCAGCTTGTCACGTCCACGGTTGAAGAAGCGCAACGTTCCTACGATTCCTCGATGACGATGCTGGTCGAAGGCGCGTTGCTTGCGGTGTTGGTGGTCTGGCTGTTCCTGCGCGATTGGCGTGCGACCTGGATATCTTCCTTGGCATTGCCGCTGTCGATTCTTCCCACTTTCGCGGTGATGTATCTGTTCAATTTCAGTTTGAACCTGATTACCTTGCTCGCCCTGTCGGTGGTGGTCGGCATTCTGGTCGATGATGCCATCGTCGAAGTCGAAAATATCGTGCGCCATCTACGAATGGGCAAACCGCCGATGGAAGCCGCGCGCGATGCCGCTGATGAAATCGGCGTTGCCGTGATCGCCACTTCCTTGACGCTGGCCGCCGTGTTCGTGCCGGTCGCCTTCATGCCGGGCATCGCCGGAAAGTTCTTCCGAGAATTCGGCTGGACAGCGGCAACCGCCGTGATGTTTTCATTGATGGTCGCGCGATTGCTGACGCCGATGATGGCGGCCTATCAATTGAAGGCCAAGCCGCATGTCGAACATGAAAGCAAAATCATGACCTGGTATCTGGGTTGGGTGGATGCCGCCTTGCGTTATCGCGGCCGCACTTTGTGGGCAGCGTTTTTTATTTTCCTGGCGTCCTTGTCGCTGGTGTTTTTCATTCCGGCGACCTTCATTCCGTTTTCCGATCTGGGCCGAAGCAATCTCAGCATCGAGATGGCACCGGGCACCAAGCTGGCCGAAACCGTGGCAATGACCGAACAGGCCCGTGGCCAGTTGAAATCGATCAAGGAATTGAAACAGGTCTATACGACCGTCGGCAGCGTTCTCGATATCGGCGATCCAAGTAAAACCGGTTTTGCCGAGTCCCGCAAAGCCACGATGGTGCTCGATTGGGGCCATGCCGATACGCGCGACCGCAGCCAGAAAGATTTGGAACGTATTGCAAGACAAGTGCTGCAGGATTTGCCTGGCGTACGAATTAGTTACATCAGTTCCGAACCCGGCGAACTGATGCAGCTGGTGCTTGCCGGCGATGATCCAAGACATTTGCTGGATGCCGCGCAGAATCTGGAAAAAGAATTGCGAAGCTCTGAAAGGTCTTGGCGCGATTTCTTCCTCGGCTTCATTGCTGAGACCCGAATTGATCATCACGCCCGATTCCGCGCGCGCTGCCGAGTTGGGCGTGGCTACCGAAGATATTGCCGAAGCGGTTCGCATTGCTACCGCCGGTGATTATCGCCAACGTCTGGCGAAATTGAATTTGCCGGAAAGACAAATTCCGATTCGCGTCGGATTTACCGAAGAAGCCTTGGCCGATCCGGCACTGGTATCGAATCTGCGTGTGCCTTCGCGCGGCGGCAGTGTGCCGCTGACATCGGTGGCGACGATTACCTATAACAGCGGTCCTTCGCAGATCGACCGTTACCAGCGCCAGCGCAATATCAATTTCACCGCCGAACTCAACGGTCGTCCGCTGGGCGACGTGATGAAGGAAATTCAGAACCTGCCGAGCGTGAAAAATCTTCCGGCCGGGGTGAGCTTTTTGAATACCGGCGATGCCGAAGTGTTCGTTGAATTGTTCGTCGGGTTTTTGTTCGCGATGGCGGCGGGTTTGATTTGCATCTATATGGTCTTGCTGCTGTTGTTCAACCATGCCTTGCAACCGATCACTATTTTGACAGCGGTGCCCCTTTGCGCCGGCGGTGCATTGGGCGGGCTGTTCATCACGCAACATGCACTCTCGTTGCCGGCATTGATCGGCATGCTGATGCTGATCGGCATCGCGACCAAGAACTCGATCCTGCTGGTGGATTACGCCGTGATTGCCGAAGACGAGAACCATCTCAGCCTGCACGAGGCGGTTATTGATGCTTGTCGCAAGCGTGCACAACCCGTGTTGATGACCTCGATCGCGATGGGCGCGGGTATGTTGCCAATTGCCCTGGGTTTGTCGGGTGATTCCAGCTTCCGTGCCCCGATGGCGGTCGCGGTGATCGGTGGTTTGATTACTTCGACGTTGTTGAGCCTGTTGGTGATTCCGGCGGCTTATACCTTGCTGCACGATGTCGGCGAATGGTTTGGTCGACGCAGAAAAGCAAAATCGTAAAACCTGTCGCCCGCAAGCGGGCTCCTACGGAGAATTATCGTAGGAGGCCGCTTGCAGGCGACGGGTGATTATGAAAAACATAGGAAATTCCCTACCAAAACATCAGTCTGTTTCTGACATACGGCCATAAAAATGCATTGCATGCTTCATCGCATGCCTAGCCAAACCAAAATCCGTGGACATAAGGCCTTGCGAAAAGGTCGGGTTTCGATTGTGGGCCAGATTTATCTGATTACCGTGTGTTGCAAGGACAGGGAGAAAATATTCAATAATTTTGAAGCCGCACGGTCGGTTGCATTGACGCTGAATACTGTTCTGGCAGCGAAAAAATCGAAAATCCTCGCCTGGGTCGTGATGCCGGACCATATGCATCTCGCATTGCAATTGGCGGAAGATGAAACCTTGTCCAAAACAATGAATCGAATAAACTCCTGCAGCGCTATTGCGGTGAACCGAGTGCTGAATAGGCGCGCCCAAGTATGGCAAGGCGCTTATCACGACCATGCTCTTCGCGATCAAGCGCAATTGTTCGCGGCGATCAGATACTTGGTCAGCAACCCTGTCCGGGCAGGATTGGTGCAGAAATTAGGCGATTATCCCTATTGGAATATCGCCATTGCCGAACCCGATGAAGCTTTGCTGTACTAAAACCGACATTATTTGTCGGCCGCAAGCGGCCTCCTACGAATTCATGGAGCGTAGGAGGCCGCTTGCGGCCGACGTCCCTGCGGATGGATCAATACCGAGATTCCCGTAGCGATCCGTTTTCTGATAATGCCTTCGGTTTCAGCTGCGCCAGTAATGTACGCGTTTCCGGTACAGGCGCCAGACGTAAGGCGTTTCAAGACTACTGACCGGCGAGTTGGCGACGGCATTGGTGTCGGTGTCAAACACGGTGGCCTCACGCAACATTGCCGCATCGATGAACCGGTGTTTCAGCGGCAATTTCAGATGGTCGAACGAAAGTGTTTTTCGCGAGGCAAGAATGAACCCCCATTCGCCGAACGCCGGAACGTTTACCCGGTATGGCAGTGTCTTTAACGAAGTAGATAGCAGCGTCTGGTTGATGCACCAGTAACTTTCGCGGGCGTAATAGGGCGAGCTTGCCTGCGTTACCAGAATGCCATCGGCCGATAATTTCTTTTTTGCCAGCAGATAGAATTCGCGCGAGTAAAGCCTTGAGATCGCTTCGGTGCGTGGATCGGGCAAGTCGAGCACGATCAAATCGAAGTGTTGCGGTGTTTCGATCAAAAAACGGTAGCCGTCGGCGTTGACTATTTTCACTTTCGGGTTGTGCAGCGAATCCTGGTTCAGTGCCCGTATCTGCGGCAGCTCGCGGCTGATTTTCGTCATCAACGGATCGAGATCCACCAGAGTAATGGCGTTGACCCGCGCATCCTTCAATATTTCGCGTGTCGCCAATCCGTCACCACCGCCAATGATCAGCACCTTGCCGGGTGTTTGCAGCAGCGACAGCGCTGGATGGATCAGCGCTTCGTGATAGCGGTATTCGTCGCGGCTGGAAAATTGCAGTTCCTGATCCGAATACAACCGCAGATCGTTTTCGTATTGCGTGATCACGATTCGCTGGAAACGTGTCGTTTCGGCATAGACGATTTCGTCCTGATATAGCCGATGTTCGAACCAGCGAATGCTGCTGGCGGAATGGAACAGGCCAAGCGCAATGAGTGCGGACGAAATGACGAGACCAGCATGAAATTTTTTCCGGTGTGCAGCCGCAGCGGCTGGAATGGTGAGTGCCACCGCGACCAGATTGATGATGCCGACCACGAACCCGGTTTTTACCGTGCCAAGGCTCGGCAAGAGGATTAACGGGAATGCGAGTGAGCCGAGCAGCGAACCGAAATAATCGTACGACAGGGTGCTGGCAAAAGCGCTTTTGATGCCGCCGTGCTGCTTCAATAATTCCGCCAGAATGGGCAACTCCATGCCGACCAGGCCACCAAGCAAACTGAGCAGAACCACCATGAAAGCAAGGTAGCCGTCCAGAAAGGAAAAATGCGCCGCATACAACATCAATCCGCTGAAGCCGCCTAGCAAGGCAAGCGCCAATTCGATCATGAGAAGTTTTTCCACCAGATGGTTTTCGATCGCCCTTGCCAGGTAAGCGCCGATGCCCATTGCGGCAAGAAATACTCCGATCGTCAGCGAATATTGCAAGGCGCTGTCGCCATTCAAGTAGGTGGAAATGGTACCGATCAACAATTCGTAAACGATTGCCGCTGCGGCGGTTATCAAGGTTATGACCGCAAGCCTGCGCGCCGACAAACTTGAACTTGTCGGCATTATTTTCCGCCCCAGCCTGTGGAGCCGCGGCCGCTGCGACTTCGCACGCCGTTGTCGCAAACGGTTTCGTACTGGTTTGTGTTCGGATTGAGGCGTTGTTCGCAGTCGTTGTCGCTATCGCAGGTTTCAAGAAAAATGACTGCAGCAAAAACCAGGATCATCGTAATCCAGCCCGATACGCCGAACTCGCCATTCGGACGCGAGCCGTAACTGCTTGCCGGCGTTGCCATGAAGGACGTAGTCGACATGCGCGCAAGTAGATTATTGCCGGCATCCTTGGCCCATTTCAGCACTTCGGCATCCGGAACCCGGCGACCGAGCATCGCTTCCTGTCCGGTTTTATCCCATTCGATCGACAGCAGACGCGAACCGCCCGCTCGCATGTCGGCATAAGAAAATTTGTCGCCAATATTGCATTCGTTGCCAAGATCGCCGGTGCAATGGATCACGCTTGCATCGTCTGTTTCTGTCGCACGATAAGTGTTGCCGTCGAGTGTAATGCTTTGGCCATTCTGCACCTCGCCAAAAGTTGTCTGCGTGTTCAGGCTGGTCGGTGACCACAGCGTTAAACCCAGTTCTTCGTCCAGCGCCAGCCATTTATAGCTGAGGTTTTGCAGCGAGTCCTTGGTGATGGAGAATTTCGGGCAGAGCAGCCACTCGTCCCACATGGAACCGTCGGGAGTTTTCAGGGTGATCTTGCCTGATGCGCGATACAGGATTTCGCTTATCAGCAAACCGTCGCCTTGCTTCAGCGCTGCAAACGCTCGCGCCACTCAACCCACCATCGCCGCGGCAATGACGATCGCCAGCCCGAGAATGAATGCACCCACCAGAATGGCGACGGCGTGATTGCCTTCGTCAAAAATTTTCGAATGAGCATCTCCGGGCGTCAACCGATCGAATAAGCGGTAACCGGCCCATAACAGAATCGATCCCGTTGCCGCATAGGCGACCGAGGTAAGGAAAACAATCACAGCATGTTGCATGGCGCCCCCTTAGGCATGAAATCGGTGACAGATGGATTGAAGGATACCGGCTTGACGTATACATGTCTGCCTGTTCAGTGCATCCCTAGGCGGCAGTGGTTTCCATCCTCGGCTAGAATCGATGCCTGCCTTGCACGAGATTTCCGCATGAAATATTGCCTGTTGCTCTCCAGCATTCTGTTGTCTGCTTCGGTGCAGGCCGCCACGACGCAGACTTGGTCTTTGCCGGCACCGGCAAATGCCGCGCAGCCGAATCTAAGCCAGGCTCCGGACGGTGGTGTAGTGTTGAGCTGGATGCAGCGAACGCCCACTGGCGGTCATCGCTTGCAAATGAGTCATTATTCCATGCAGGCAAAATGGTCGACGCCCGCAACGATCGCCCAGGGTAAAAATTTCTTCGTTAACTGGGCCGATTTCCCTGCGACCCAGTATTTGGCCGACGGCAGTCTGTGGGCGCATAACCTGGAAAAAAGTGGCGTCGGGACCTATGCCTACGATGTCATCTTGCGACGTTCGAACGACAAGGGGAAAACCTGGTCGGCACCGATGCGAATCAATGCACCGGTGGAAGCAGAACACGGTTTCGTCAGCCTGTGGCCCTGGTCAAAAAACCAGCTCGGTGTTGCCTGGCTGGATGCTGGTGCAACGCCCGCCATGAAAGAAATGTCGGACCACGAGCACGGTGGCAGCATGATGACGCTACGTGCTGCGGTAGTGAATGAAAAAATGCAAAGCACGCAGGAGTGGCCGCTCGACATGTCGGTCTGTGATTGCTGCCAGACAAAAACGGCCCTGAGTTCACGTGGCCCGGTCGTGGTGTATCGCAATCGCACCGAAAATGAAATTCGCGATATCTACACCATGCGCTACGACGGCAAACGCTGGATGCCGCCAGTGCGCGTGCATGCAGACGACTGGAAAATGGCGGCCTGTCCGGTCAATGGGCCGGCGATTGCCGCGCAACAGAATAAAGTCTGGGTTGCCTGGTTTACAGCGGCACAGCAACCGGCCGTGCGAATTGCCTATTCAAAAAATGCCGGCGACAGTTTTGAGCCGATGCGTGAAGTGGCGACTCAAAACGTGCAAGGCCGTGTCGATATCCTTGCCGACAAGGATTCGGTCTGGCTCAGCTGGATGGAAGAAAAAAACGGAACGCAAAATGTCTGGCTGGCACAGTATTCACATGACCTGAAAACCGAAAAGCAGCGTTTCAGCTTGCCATCGGTGATCGGCAATGGCCGCGCCACCGGGTTCCCGCGCATGGCCTTGGTGCAGCACAAGATCCATATGGTCTGGACCGATATCGTTGGCGGAAAGCCGCAATTGCGCGGCGTTATCGTCACCCCGTAGGAGGGCCCTCGGGTCCGAATTGTCGTGCGCAAGCGCCGAAAAGTCGCCGGCAAGTGGCCTCCTACGTCATAATTCACGCCATGACCGATATCGTTTTAACCACACTCAACGCTCGTTATGCTCATGCATCGCTAGGCCTGCGCTATTTGCGTGCCAATCTGGGCGAGCTGCACGGTATATCGTCGATTCGCGAATTCGTGATCGGACAAAAGACCGAGGAAATGGTCGAAAAACTGCTGGCCGACAAAGCAAAAATCATCGGTATCGGTGTTTACATCTGGAATGTCGACGAATGCACGCGCTTAGTTGCGCAGATCAAAGCGGTGGCGCCTGAAATCATCATCGTGCTTGGCGGTCCGGAAGTCAGTTACGAGACTGAACAGCAGCGCATCTGCGAAATGGCCGATTACGTGATCACCGGTTGGGGCGATGTCACCTTTGCGGTACTTGCCAAACAACTGATGCGCGGCGAGCGGCCCGACAAGAAAATCATCGCTGGCGTGCAGGCGCCATTGCCCGCTTTGGTATTGCCGTATAAAGAATTTACCGACGAAGACGTAAGGCAACGGCATTTATATGTAGAAGCTTCGCGCGGCTGTCCGTTCAAATGTGAATTCTGCCTGTCGGCACTGGACAAAACCGCGTGGCCATTCGAGCTCGATCCGTTTTTGAATGAACTCGAAATTCTGTACCAACGCGGCGCCCGGACATTCAAATTTGTCGATCGTACTTTCAATCTGAAAGTCGATACCTCGCTCGCGATTCTGGATTTCTTCCTGAAGAAACTGGAGCAGGCGCCGGACGATCCAATCTTCGCCCACTTCGAATTGATTCCGGATCATCTACCGGAGAAGCTGAAGGAAGAAATCGCGAAATTCCCGGCCGGTACCCTGCAATTCGAAATTGGCATCCAGACCTTTGATCCAGCTGTGCAGGCACGTGTATCGCGCCGACAAAAGAACGAAGTCGCCGATACCAATATCCGCTGGTTGCGCGAACACAGCACGGCGCATCTGCATGTGGACCTGATTGCGGGCTTGCCCGGCGAGAGCGTCGAATCCTTTGCGAAAGGGTTTAACCGCCTCTTTGCATTGGCACCGCATGAAATCCAGTTCGGCATTCTGAAACGCTTGCGTGGCGCGCCGATTGCACGCCACACCAAAGAGCATGGCCTGAAATTCAATCCAGACCCGCCCTACAATATTCTGGCGACCGACGTGATCGATTTCGCGACCATGCAAAGGCTTTCACGTTTTTCGCGCTACTGGGACATCATCGCCAACTCCGGTCGTTATTCGCGAACCTTGCCGCTGTTGCTGGCCGACAATGCATTCGAAAATTTCCTGGCCTTCAGCGATTGGTTGTACGAAAAAACCGGCAAGACCCACGCGATCGCGCACGAACGCATGGTGCAATTTATTTTCGATTATCTAAGCGAAGTTCGCCAATTAGAAAAAGAAAAACTGGCGGAAGACATCATTGCCGACTATCGTGCAGTCGGTGGCCGCACCCATTTCGAATTTGAAGCGCCTGGCGCTGCGCGTGCATTGCCGCGATCACAAAAAACCGCCGGCGGAACACCATCGCGGCAGGCTCGGCATTTGCAAGGCAATGCGCCTTAGGGCTGCATAATAAACGTACAACAGTTCCTTGAGTCAACTTGAGCCAAAGAATACGATCTGCTAGCCTGCGATGGTAATTAGCTATTTCAAAATTACAGGCTTGGATAACAACCTCACTTATCAAGGACAATACTATGCGTTTAGATGTATCTGAAATCCCAACATTAGAATTTGATGTAGGCTGTCATGGATCTATTCAAACCGATTCCACAAAAGTACCAGTTCCAATAATCATAGCTGCTATCGTGTCATCGGTTGTTGCAACCAAGATTGCAGATAACCTTGAACAGTAGTAATCGACTCAAGCGCCAAGGTCATGAATCATGATCGATTATCCACAAATAATAGCTTTGATTCATGACCTTGAACGGCAAAATGCACTTGCGGAAATTCTTGGCACGAACCGGACTGTTCATGACAGAGTCATGAATGCTGAATTCGGTGAACATCTGATGCATATTAGCGAAAGCATCAGTCGTTCAACTGATGTTGAGAAAGCTCTGCGTTCGATCGGAAATCTTTTCTCCGAGTCTTTTTTATTGGACTTGCTCAGGAAAGACTTGATGAATTACGCAAAATCTGACTTGTATTCGTTACCTGCCAGGGTTTTAAGGACCGATGCCTTTTCCGGAATGATACTTTACCAAAATGAGAGTGTATCTGTAAGTCTTTTTCTGATGTCCGCGATTGAAGATGTTCTCTGCAAACAAAGAAAACCGACTCTGCTTGCGAAAATCAAGGGCGTTGCTTTTCCAGCCGTTGATACACTTCTTAAAATCGTGAAACTGGATTCGGCCGAATTACACAAGTGGACAGCCGACAAAATCGATTTTACCCAATCCATTTCTACGGATCTGTTTTGTAACTATCGCGGCACCGAAAAGTTAAACGCAGGCGACGAGATATTTCTCAAGGGCGGGGAGGAGAGCTGCAACATAAACTGCATTTCAGGCAGCGTTTTGGTTCTCTCGGTTTTGGCTACTCCAATAAAATCTCCGGTTAATGTGGAGTATGACTGCGATTCTCGAGCCCTCGTCAGTGTGGCAGCAGCAGATATTCAGTCATCTCGTATCCAAATGCTGTCTACTTTCCTCAGAAGCATCAGCTCCGAAGCTGCTTTCGATGCATTGCCAGCCATGTTGAACCATAGAGATCACTTTGTTCGTTGGTACGTGATGCGCGAAATGCTGGCATCTGAACCAGAGCGGGCGATACCGTATCTCAGAGATTTACATAATGCGGATCCGCATCCGCAGGTAGTAAAAGCGGCAAGTGCAGCTTTGCAAATGGTGGAGTTGAAATAGTATGCCGAGAGTTATACCCTGTGCAGAAGTTGATAGTATTACCCTGGAAGAACTTACTGAGTATCTTTTTGAGAAAAGGATAGATACTTCGGATCATGATTCATTGACCAGCGCCGCACCGATGTTGAAGCGGCTTGCCAACAATCGTGATTTCATGGTTGACCAAGTGATTGCGGAGTTGAAAGCAAATGCATCATTGCAAGTACGCAGCCCTTATGGACCGCAAGTGTTCATGCTCCATCAGGGCAGGCGAAAGCAACAAAACTTTGCAATCAGAGCATGTTTCTGGCCGTCGTTAAATGACCAGATATTGAAAGTCAGCGGAGACGACCCGTTTTCATACCATCTGCCTCACGATCACAATTTCAATTTCCTGACAGTTGGCTACTCGGGGCCGGGCTATTGGAGCAATTACTATGAATGCGACCATGAAAATGTAGTCGGCTATCCAGGCGAAGCGGTCAATCTTCGATTTGTCGAAAAGTCGCGTCTTAGCGAAGGCAAGGTAATGTTGTATCGCGCGTTCATTGATGTGCACGATCAGCTTCCTGCAGATGCATTTTCAGTTTCCTTGAACATCATGGAAAGCACGCCACGGAGCGAGTACATTGATCAGTATAGTTTTAACATTTCATCATCGACAATTGGCAATATAGTTAATCCCAACGGGTCACTTGCTCTTTTCGATGTGGTTTCTTTTTTGGGTAGCGAGGAGGATCGATATCTCATTCGTGATCTTGCCAATAAGCACCCAATAAATCGGGTAAGGTGTTCTGCTTGGCAGTCATTATCCAGTGCAGCGCCATCGGCAGAAGCCGCGTTAGATATACTTAGATCGATACCAGCGACAGCGCCTTCATTGGTCAAAGGTTGGGCAAGGCAACGTATCCAGAGCATAGAGGCTAGTCTGAAGTGATTTGTGCGCAATGCCTATCCATACCTGGAACCCATCAAACTTTATAGAACACTTTCATATCGGCCATAGTTCAGTCGAGTCGCCCGAATCTCGTCATAATTGATAGTCCCGATATGGCGTCTATCCTCATCTTGGGCTTGTCAAGGAAAGCGAATACAGCTTCTCCAAAATGGAAAAATATGAGCGAATCAGATAATACAGCTAACCAGATTTCAACACGCACTACGCCGACCTGGGAAATGGAATTGCTTATTTCCGGTGCGACCGTGTTCGGCCTGATGCAGTTGCCGGCGCCGTTGAGCCGCGCCACGGCACTACTTATGAATTCCAATGCCGAACTCATCGCAAGCCTGATCAGCATCGTCAGCATCTATATTTATGTATCGCTGGTTGCCCTGATCGGCGCCTTCATCCTGCATCTGATTGCCCGTGGCTACTGGGTCGCGATGGTTGGCATGCATTCGGTCTATCCGCAGGGGATTAAATGGGACGAGATCAAGTCATTCGGGCCTGCGCATCGCAAGACTGCACAAGAAAACGCACGTTCTATGCAGCAGCTCATCGAACAAGCCGACAATCGCGCCACCGGCATTTTCGGACTGGGGTTCGGTCTTGCGCTTTCGCTCATTGTCCCGATTGCCATCGTCGGTAGCATGTTGCTGGTGTTGCTCGTGGTGCAGTTCTTCGGAGCGGATATCGCGTTCTGGCACACCTTGCTCTGGGTGCTTTTTTTCGGCTTGATGGCGCCCTGGTTTATCGCCTATCTCTGCGATTACTACTTCGGTGAAAAACTTGCACGATCCGGAAAGGACGGCTGGTTGAAATCGGTATTTCGGGTGTATCAGAAAATCGGATTTGGCAGCGGCAACAATGTCGTGGTCTCGCTTTACACAACCAATGCCGACAAGCGGAAAATCGGCTTGCTCATGCTGGTGGCCGGCATCGTGTTCGTGTTCGCCGCATTCATGGCGATTGAATCTCGCGGAATATCGGCCGATAACGGCGCTTTCCTTGGCTTGCCGAGAATTCTGGACAACGATACGCCGACCATTCGGCCGGAAAATTACCGCCGGCTGAGGACGGATTCCGAGAGTTTGCGCATCGTGCCGTATATCGAAGACGTGGTGGTCGATGAAAACTATTTGCGGTTGTTCATTCCCTACCAGCCCAGCAAATACAATGAGTTGATCCGGAAACGGTGCCCCGTGGCGTTGACGGCAACATCGGCTAACAAAGGTGCAGGCATGGCCTGCCTGTCGAAAGTTTTCGATATACGCGTGGATGGCAAGCCGGTAGTTGTGCCCTTGATGGCGGGTGCCGACGTCGATACCCGTCTGCGCGGTATGGTAGCCATGATCGACGTTCGCGGACTGGGCATGGGACAGCACGAGTTGAGCATCACCAGTTTTCCGAGCAATATTGAAACGCGTGAGCAAGCACGCGTAAGGCGAATCCCGTTTTGGAAATGATCGGGCGATTGGCTGGAATGCGAGTCGGTTTGCGTTTATCCGTAGACCCACATTGATAATTTAAGAATGAACTTGCCGGCCAGTCACTACTATCTCGCCAGCCGTTGTCCAAGTTGCGGCGCGGCAAAATCACGGCCATCGGCAACGGCCTATGTCTATTGCGATTTCTGCGGCAGTCTTGCCGACTATGATTTCAGGAAAGCCTGCGAGCAGCCCAGGTCAATGCCGGGTCCGGTCTACGAAAAACTGTCGGCCAAACTGAAACCGCAATGCGAGAAAGCCCAGCTGGCCAATGATCGGGAAAAGTATCTGGAGTTGCAGACCGAACTTTTTGATGCCTATGTCGAAGCTTGCCCGAATGCCGTGCCGGTTCGCGTGGGCGATGCGATTTACAGGCAGGCTTTCGTCGCCCATTCGGCCGGTTGCTGCACGGTGATTGCATTTGATGACGAATACAAAAAAATCTCGGAAGCCATGACGCAGGCAACGGCCGCATTGCAATGGACGCAACACGAGGGCGCCACCCGCGTCAGTCATAAAAGTTTCAGGGCCATGCTCGACACCGTCGTTGCCGCGCAAGAACGTACCTATTCCGATGAATTGTATAGCCAATATGCGCCACACCCGGACGGTGCCGGCGCGGATTTGTTGAAACGTATCGGTTATTCGGGCTTCGTGCAGGGGTGGCTGCCCTATCTGCACGAAGCAACGACGAAATTATTGCTGGAAACGACAGGCCTCAATCAAGAGTACCTCAGTACAAAAAGCGATCCCGCTACGGTACTGAATTGTGGCTTCTGCAAAAATACCGTCCCGATATTTGCCGGCGCCAAGCAATGTGTCTGTGAGCAATGCGGTCACAAGCTGGAAATCGGACAGGGTATCCGCTGCGATGGCTGCGGCAGCCATCTGGCGGTCGATAAGAACACCCGTGATTTTCCTTGCCCGCAATGCCGGAGAAAAATCGAACGCGTCGGTTTGCAATGGCCGGGCGTATTCAGCCTTTAGGCACGAGCTTGGTCTAGAATCACCGGGTCTGAAATAAATCCTTACCTTCAGCGTCAATCATCCACAGGAGTTCGCCATGGGCATCGTAGATTTTCTCAAAGGCCAGTTACTCGAAATCATCGAATGGACCGATGATTCCCGCGACACGCTTTCGTACCGTTTTCCGGACGACGACAAGGAAATCAAGAACGGCGCGCAACTCATTGTGCGTGAATCGCAGCAGGTACAATTCGTTGCCGCCGGCAAATACGCCGATCTGTTCAATCCCGGCAAACATACACTCAGCACCGAAAATATTCCGATTCTTTCCACCATCATGGGCTGGAAATACGGCTTCAACTCGCCGTTCAAGTGCGACGTGTATTACATCAACACGCGTTTGTTCACCGGCAATAAATGGGGAACCTCGAATCCGGTCATGATGCGTGACAAGGATTTCGGCATCGTGCGCCTGCGCGCCTTCGGTACCTACGATTTCAAAATCGTCGATGCGCCGAAATTCCTGAAAGAAGTCGCCGGTACCGACCAGAATTTCCGACTCGACGAATTCGCCGATACCATGCGTTCGCGCATCATCAGCGTATTCACCGATGCACTCGCTACCGCGAATATTCCGGCGCTCGATGTGGCGTCGCGCTACACCGAAATGGGCGAGGCCCTGCTGCCGATCATCAATCCCGCCGTGACGTCGAAATACGGTATCGAAATCACCAGCTTCCTGCTGGAGAACGTGTCGGTACCGCCGGAAGTGGAGCAGGCGATCGACAAACGTTCGAGCATGGGCGCGATCGGCAACTTGAACGATTACGTGAAATACCAGATGGGCCAATCCATGACGATGGGCGGCGAAGCATCGGCGGCTACGACATCGGCACAGATGGGCATGGGTTTTGCGATGGCGCAGGAAATGACCCGCAATATGCAACAGCAAAATACCGCCGCCGCACCGGCCGCCGCCGCAGTGCCCGCAGCAGCAGGTCTGGAAGTGTTGACACCGGAACAGGCGGCGCAAACCCTGGGCGTGTCGGTCGAAGACGTGATGGCCTCGATCACTGCCGGTGATTTGAAAGCCCGGAAAATCGGCAACGCCTATCGCATCGCAAAAAGCGCGCTGGAAGAATTCCTCAAAGGGGCATGACCGGCGCATGAGCAACGCGACCGTAGGAAAACACCCCTGCCCCGAATGTGGCGGGGATTTGCAATGGAATGCCGGCAAACAATCGCTGGCCTGTCCGTATTGCGGCACGATTGTTCCGTGGACGAATTCCGACGACGGCTTGCCGGGCGAAGTGCAGGAAAACGATTTGACTCTCGCGCTTCAGCAACATCCGGAAGACCAGCGTGGTTGGGGCGAAGACCGGCGCGAAGTGCAATGCCAGAGTTGCCATGCGATTTCGGTCTTTGTCGGCGGCAAGGTCGCGCAGCGCTGTGATTTTTGCGGTTCGCCATCCATCATCGACCATCAGGCCGAACGCGACGCGATTACGCCGCAATATGTATTGCCGTTCAAGATCAGCGACGGGCAGATACGCGATGCCATTCGTAAATGGTATGGCTCGCACTGGTTTGCACCGAACAAACTCAAAAGCGTTGCCTTGACCGATACCCTGCGCGGTGTCTATCTGCCCTACTGGACTTTCGATTCGCATGTGAGCGCGCAATGGACGGCAGAAGCCGGATATTATTACTACACCACGGAAAGTTACCGAGACAGCCAGGGCCGTACCCAAACGAAACAGGTGCGCCACACGCGCTGGGAAAATGCCAGCGGCAGCCTGCAACATTTTTTCGACGATGAATTGATTCCCGGTACCGCCGGCGTACACGAAAACTTGTTGCGGCAGGTCGAGCCATTCCCGACCCTGACCGATTTGAAACCCTATTCGCCGGAATTCGTGCGTGGCTGGACGGTCGAGCGTTACCAGATTGATTTGCACAAAGCTGCCGATCTGAACCGGCAGGATATGCAGGAAAAAACCACCGCCTTATGCGCTTCGGAAATTCCCGGCGATACCTATCGCAACTTGAACGTGGATGCCGATTATCAGGGCCGCACTTTCAAGCACGTGCTGGTGCCGGTCTGGCTGGTGACTTACACCTACGGCAGCAAGAATTTCCAGGTGCTTGCGAACGGCTATACCGGCACGCTGGCCGGCGAATATCCGAAGAGCTGGATCAAGATATTCTTTGCCGTGATGCTGGTTTTATTCGTGGTCTTGATATTGATGGTGGCCGGCTCGAATAACTGATTTCGACGGTGTGCCACGGGTCGCCCTGATCAAATCAAATTTCGACGCGATTTATCCTGCTACGCCATAGCAAATGGCCAATCGCATAAGTGACGTAATACCCGCCGAGCATTCCAAGGATCGCGATCGTCATCGGGCTGCTGCCGAAACTGTTCGCAGTAGCGATGGTGGAAACCTGCACGATGCGATAGATCAGGCGGCCGACCAGCAATAAGGACAGCGCAATACCCAGATGTGCGTTGGGCGTATAAAAAAGTCCTTCTTCCGTTTTTTCAAACTTCGTGAGCTTGAGTCCGTAAATGCCGAGCATCACGCCTGCCACAATGCCTCCCAGCAAGGCAGCCAATGCGGCGGGATGTGGGATGGAAGCAATGGCAACAAGGCAGAGCAGGATTGGAAATGCGATCACCGGAATCCAGGGCCGCACCGACGTCGAACGCTGGCGACCGACCATGCGACGAATGCGCGAATACATGCGCCAGCCAATCAGCGGCGACATCACGAGAATCGCGACAAGTTGCGGATTCGCTGTCATGGAGATTTTTCGGGAGTTCCGGTGTTCAACATGGCATCAGGTTTCCGTCATCATCAGATAAACCGCGATTCCGCCAAATAACACAGTCGCCACCAGCAGAAAAATGCCGAAGCCATAGAGTCCGCGCTGCCAGCCTTTCAAGGAATTCCACTTGTCCGACAATTCGGAAAAAGGCACGCCGCTGATGGCCTGGATCAAACCGGCCATGGAAAAACCACCGGGGATCATCATGAAAATCAGACTGAATATGCCGCCCGGTGCTCGATTGTCGCCGCCACCCTGGTATTGCAGCGAAAGCCAATACAGCAATCCCGCGAAGATGGCGCCCGCACCCAGAAATTGAAGAAAACCGCGAAGCCTGATTGACATGGTTTGTTACCTCTTTCCCCTGATAGTGTGAATGTAAAACGTCTTCAGATCCTACGGGAGCATGGCCCGCAGTACGAGTACGGTATCAGTATGCTGAATGAACGAGATAACCTTGTCACCGGAAAATTTCCATACATGCACCATCGGGGCCTTGAAGCTCTTGCCGGTCGCCTTATAGGTGCCGCTGTATTCGCCCAATGCAACCACGGTGTCGCCACTTCCGACCAGTTCGTTGCAGGTGGCGGTGTAGGCATCCCATTCGGTACCGATTTTCATGAATACATTCTGCAGCACGGCGTCTGCACCAATATAGGTTCCACCATAGGGAAAGCCTTCCGCCTCGGTCCACGTCGCATTCGGAGTCAGTATTGAAAGTACGACAGGAATATCGCCGCGGGCAAATGCGGCATAGACATTCCTGATGGCATCGAGATGATCGCTCATTGCATTCCCCTGTGAATTCAAATTCAACTGTGTGACCGTTCAACCACGATCGCCGTGCCGTAGCATAGAACTTCGGTCAGGCCCGGCATGAGTTCGGTTGCATCATAGCGCACGCCGATAATCGCGTTGGCACGTTTTTGCCGCGCATGTTTCAGCATGTCGCGGTAGGTGTCCTGCCTTGCCTGTTCGCAGAGCGAGGTATACACCGTGATGTCGCCGCCAAACAGCGACTGGATGCCGCCCAGGAAATTACCGACGACGGAGCGCGACCTGACGATGATGCCTCTGACGATGCCCAGGCTTTCCACCACACGATAGCCGGGCAGCTCGAACGCTGTGGTAATCATCGCATCGGTAAGCAGAGCATCACTGCCCTGATTCGATGGGGCCGACTGGCGGGAATTGTAGGGATCTGTCACCGGTGTTCTCCTTTGAAAAATAATTATGTATACCGGCCAGCCCTGACGGTCAGTGGCCATTTCACGTTGTGGGTTTCTTCTGGCTTGCCCCAGGCCTGACGCATGCCATCTTCGATCACGGCAACGGCATCGATACCGGTCGCATTCAGATAACGCTGGCTCGCCGACCAGCTGCGCAGATAGGCGAGATATTGCGATAGCGTCCAGTCACAGCGCAATTCGAAGTGCGGGCTTTCGATTTCCGAAAACGGAAACACGATATCGCGATAAGCCGATTCGACGTGTTTTCGTTCCGGTGGCCAGTAGTCGTCCAAAGTGCCGCGATACAGTTTTTCAAATACGGCATCGACATCGTGATTCACGGAAGATTTTTCGTAGGTCCAGGCAAACAGCACGCCATCGGGTTTCAATACACGTTCGGCTTCGGCGAAAAACCGCGCGAAGTCGAACCAGTGCAGAGCCTGTGCCACGCAGACGCAATCGGCCGAATTATCGGCCAGACTGCAGTGTTCGGCGGGTTCTACGGCATAAGTAATGCTGCCATGTGGTTCGGCACTCGCAATCTGGCTGGCACTCGGATCGCTGGCAAAAACCCGATCAAAATAATCGGTCAGAGCCAGGCTGGCCTGACCATTGCCACAACCGGCATCCCAGGCCAGCGAATGGGATTTGCATTGCGAGCCAATCCATTCAAACAGGGATTCCGGATAACGCGGCCTCGCTGCTGCATACGTCGTTGCGTGGCCAGAAAAATGGTCTTTGAAAGTATTCATCCGAAGTCACCGCCATCCATTCGTATTCGGGAAATTTCTCAGGAAAAATTCGGTACGTAAAGCGGAAACTCTCCACTGATTCCCTTCAGTTCGGTTTTGGCAAAACATTGTGCGGGAATATTGCCGGTCTGCACCAGTTTTTCGCTCATCAGCAGTGGCAGTTTGTAGGCGCTGCATTGGCTCTCGATGCGTGAGGCGATATTGATCTCGTTGCCGATGGCGGTGAAATCCATGCGACGCAGGCTGCCGATATTGCCATATTGAAATCGCCCGATATGCAAACCGACACCGTGCTCGAAATTCAGCGGACTGTCCTTGAGTGCCTTGTTCGCCGCCATCGCTGCCGCCACCGCATTCTGGCAAACCTGCTCGCTGTTGATGGCCTCGTTTATCGGGAAAATCGCCAGAATGGCATCGCCAATGAACTTGAGGATTTCACCCTCATGGGCATAGATCACATTGACCACGATGTCGTAGTAGGCATTGAGTTTTTCCGCCAGCTCGACGGCCCCGGTGTTCTGCGAATGCGTCGAGTATTTTCGGATATCGGAAAACCAGATGGCGCCTTCCATATCGATCATGCTGCCGGGCCGGATGTTGCCCTGCTTGATTTCATCGCCCGGCGAGTAGCCGACATAGCAACTCAGCACGGTATCGAGTACCAGATCCTTGACCGCACTTTCGATCAGCAGGCTCAGTGCGGTCAGCGAGATCTTGATGAAGGTCAGCTCTTCGGGCGTGAAGCCGCCGACCTCATCGGAGACCAGACTGATATAGGCTTCTTTTCCGTCAAGACGCGTGGCGATGTAATGCGTGGCGCCGACCTTTGCCAAATCATCCAGCACGGCATATTCGTGCGCTGTTCCCGGAGTAATGACATAGGAAAGAAATTCTTCGCCTTCCACCAGTCGCCAGAAAGGACTTTTCATGAAAGGTATCGATGTTTTTGCACCCGTCGTCAAATGCGCTTCGTCGATGGTGCAGTTATCGAGATAATGCACTTTGCGATAGAACATCGTGGGTGACGGTACCGGGTCCGGCGTAATCACGCTGTTATGCCAGACAAAACGGATGGCTTCGATTTGCGGATGCAGTGTCATCAGCGCAACGTTCGCGCGGCAAAGGTGAATATCCTGTGCGGCAAGGAATTGGCAATACTGATGGATGATCGCGGTGATATTGCTGCCGGCAGACGACATGGTGGCCTTTTGCCAGATCAATGTTTCCTGATAAAAGTTTTGCGTTGCCAGTGGGCCGGATGCGGACACAGCGGATCTACTCCCCAAGTATTGCGCAAGAATACGCTTCTACAGCGCAAATTGGATGCAATGAAGCTAAACTATGCAGCCTGTCACCGAATCCCCCCGAGTCATAATGTATTTGCTTCCCGGTAACGCCCAGCTGGTTCTTGAAGATAGAAACAATTACTTGTACGCCGAAGTCACTGGCCCGGACGACAATTTCGAGATCAGCATGGCTTATTGGACTGCCATCGCCGAGCAATGCCATTTGCGTGGCACCAAACGCCTGCTTGTGCTGGAAAGGCTCGGTCAATACGAGGGCGAGCGCAATATGACCCTGATGATCGACAGCATTATTGCGCTGGGTTTCGAACATATCCGCGTGGCCTATGTCGATGCGTTCGTCGAAGACCTCGCGATTGCCGAGCAAGGCGAAATCCTCGCGATGGAGCGCGGTATTGCCGGCCGCGTTTTCGGCAGCGTACAAGAAGCCGAACGCTGGCTTCGACTCGGCTGATTCGGTGGCTAGATTCCCAGCTTGTCGCGCAGGTTGTACCACCATGCACCCATCGCGGTGAACGGAACACGGAAAGCGCGCCCGCCCGGAAACGGATAATGAGGTAATTGTTCAAACGCGGAAAAACGCTCGGCCTGCCCACGAATCGCTTCCGAAAGCACGCGGCCGATCAAATGGGTATAGGTAATGCCGTGGCCTGAGCAACCCTGTGAATAATAGATATTGTCGGACAGTCGACCTACCTGCGGTAGACGCGACAAGGTCAGCGAAAAATTTCCGGTCCAGCCGAAATCGATTTTGACGCCGCGTAACTGCGGAAAGGTTTTTTCCAGATTGGGCCGGATGATCGATTCAACGTGTTTCGGATCACGCGCGCCGTAGATCACGCCGCCACCAAACAGCAGGCGTTTATCGCCGGTAAGCCGGTAATAGTCGAGCAGGAAATTATTGTCTTCAACGCAGAAATCCGACGGGATGATGTCTTTCCATTTTTCGCCTAGCGGTTCGGTCGCCACCACCTGGGTGCCGCAGGGCATGGTTTTCTGCGACAGTTTCGGTTCCAGATCGCCGATATAGGCATTGCAGGCCAGGATCACGAAATCGGCTTTCACCGAGCCTTGGCCAGTATGCACGACGGCCTTGCCGCCTCGTTCAATTTTGCACACGCGGGAATTTTCGAAAATCCTGCCGCCGAGACTTTCCAGTGCCGTCGCTTCGCCGAGTGCGAGGTTCATCGAATGGAAATGGCCGCCGCTTTTATCGACCAGAATGGCTTCGTAACTATCGCTGTTGATGAAGCGAGGTATTTCGTTTTTGTCATGCAGGCTTAGCTGGTCGTTGCCGTAGGCTTCCCAGAGTTTTTTGTGCGCTTCCAGCTCGTGGATTTTCTTTTTTGTTTTTGCCGCGTAAATGCCGCCGTTTTTCAGGTCGCATTGGATATTGTATTTTTCAATCCGCTCACGAATGATCCGTGCGCCTTCAAATGCCATGCTGCCGAGTGCACGTGCGGTGTCCTTGCCATGGCGCGCTTCGATCACGTCCATGTCGCGGGAATAACTGTGCACGATTTGTCCGCCATTCCGGCCCGAAGCACCCCAGGCGACTTTGGCGGCTTCGAGCACGACGACCTTGAAGCCGGCTTCGGCCAGATGCAAGCCCGCCGACAGCCCGGTATAGCCAGCGCCAACAATGCAAATATCAGCCTCGATATTTTCCTGCAGCGCCGGACGTTCTGGCTGTGGATTCGCCGTGGCGGCGTAGTAGGAAGGAGCGTGCTGGGTTTGGCTCATGCGAGTTACTCGAAGCTGCGTTGGAAGATATCCTGAAAAATTCGTCATTCCGGCGAAAGCCGGAACCCAGAAGCGTGATTTTGCTACATTTTCAACGCCACGGGCATCTTACTGTTTTAATGCTTGCCTGCAATCAAGTGAATGGCAATAGTTGCTTCTGGGTTCCGGCTTTCGCCGGAATGACGAGAAATTTTTTACATGCTTTCTACGGCGTTTAGCCAAATCTCCGGCGTCAATGGCGCGAGCCCATGTTTTTCACGAGCCCGATCACATTGCGGGCTGTTCTCGCCATTTTCATAACTGGCTTTCAGATCATGGCAGGGCGAGGGTCTCTGCGAATAGATCGAGCAATACACTTGTTCGCCAACTTTTCCCTGCAGGGCAACGCAGCGAATATCGGGGCCATCGGTTCCCCGCATCGCAAGTATATTTGGCCGTGTTGTGGCCACCATTTCGGCAGGCACACCGAGTGGATTTTCCGGCTGCGCCTCGGTCCAGTAAAAAGCGACGCGAAACGCCGCACAACAGGCACCACAATCGAGACAGGGATGTTTCATGCGGCATCATAGCAGGCCATAAAAAACGGCGTGTCCAAAGACGCGCCGTTTTTATGAACCGGAGGGTTCATTGCTTATTCGATTTGGCTTATTTGATTTCGAAATCCACCGATTGTGCTACTGCGCCGTTCAGTGAAACCTCAACCTTGTATTTGCCGACGGGCCATGGCTTGTCATTCGAAAATTTGAAGTTGGTGGTAGCGTCGCCTTCGGGCGAGATCTTCGTGTTTTCCTCATGCACGCTCTGGCCGTCCTCGAAGGTCCATTTCACGGCGAGGGCAACATCTTTCGCTGCATTCTTCGTGTCAACGGCGGCATAAATCACATCCTTGGTGCCGAAGACGGTCGAAGCGGCAGTCACTTTCTGATCGGCCCCGACGGCCGTGCCCAGATTGACTGCAGCAACACTGACGGCTGCCGGCATGACTTCAGCCGGTGCAACGGTAGGTGCCGGAGCCGGTTCGACGACTGCCGGAGCAGGTGCAACTTCAACCGGTTCTTCTTTTTTGCAGGCACTCAGCGCCAATGCCAAACCGGCAGCGATAAAAAGTTTGTTCGTTACGGACATCGGTATTCTCCAGAGAGTAGATAAATGGATTAATCGTCGAGCTTGGGCAGTTTCAATTCCTGACCGGGATAGATATGGTCGGGGTCTTTCAGAATATCTTTGTTGGCTTCGAAAATGGCATGGTATTTGCTGGATTTGCCGTAATGGTCCTTGGCAATTTTCGACAGGGTATCGCCCTTCTGCACGACGTAAATCGTCTGCTCCGGTTCGGTGATGGGTGCGGTACTTTGCACGCCGCCAGTGACACCGGAAAAATCCGCTTTTTCTACAATCGGAGCCGTGCTTTGCACGCCGCCGGTGACACCGGAAAAATCCGCTTTCGGCTTGTCGCCACTCATGGTGTTCTCCTCGGAACAACGCCCGTATCAACACTCAACCGTGCGATTCGTAGGGCGGATGCACACCATAGCGCCGACACTTGTCGGCTGCAACCGCGTTACGGTCTTATTTGATTTCGAAACTGACCGTTCTCTGAACGAGGCCATTCAGTGAAATATCGAGCGTGTAGGCACCGCTAGGCCATGGCTGGGTATTTCCGATGCTGAAGGTACTGACGGTAGCTTTCTCGGGTACCAATGCCTGCTCGGTTTCGGCGACCAGCTTGCCATCCGGTGCAGTCCAGCGCGCCTTGATCGTCAGGCCCTGGTGCTTGCCGGTGCTCAGTACGCTGGCATAGATTTTGTCGCGGGCAGCAAAAACCAATTTTGGCTTTGTCACCAGATTATCGGCATCGACTGCCGTGCCGAGATTGACTTCGAGTAATTTGAATTCACCCAGATCCAGTTTCACAGGTTCCGGTTCGCTGGCGAACATGCCGCCAAACATACCTTCCTTTTTTTCCTTCGCAGGCTCTGCTTTTGCCACCGCTTTATCACCGGTGCTCGCTGGCATGCTCTCCGTCGATTCTTGTTTGCAGGCGCTCAGGCCGATCACGAATAAAGCAGCCAGACTGAAGAAATGGATGGGGCGCATGGGTTTTCCTTACTGTCTTGCGGTGCGTGGATTGCCGGGATTGGGCAGGCCGGGGCTGGCACGAAAGGGATTGATGTCCAAGCCGCCGCGCCGGGTGTAGCGAGCATACACCGACAGGCGTTGCGGTGAACATTCGCGCAGGATGTCGACGAAGATGCGTTCGACGCATTGTTCGTGGAATTCATTGTGTTCGCGATACGAGATCAGATAACGCAGTAAACCATCGCGATCCAGACGCGGGCCGCGATAGGCAATCTGCACGCTCGCCCAATCCGGTTGGCCCGTTACGGGGCAATTGGATTTGAGCAGGTGCGACACCAGGACTTCATCGGTGACGATACCCGGATCGGCGCTCAGGTACTTGGCATTCGGCGGGCCGTAATTTTCGATGTCGATTGGCAGATCATCGATCAGCGTGCCTTCAAGCACTTCAATTTCGGCACTGGCAACGGCATTCACGGTTACCAGCATCACACTGACATTCGCCCCTGCGGCCTGGGACAAATCACGAGCGATTTGCTGGCGCAGGATTTCCGAATCGCTGAATCTTGTTTGCATATAACTGTTGAGATACAGCTTGAAACTTTTCGATTCGATGATATTTGGCGAGGTGACCGGAATCCGGAATTCGATCAGGGCGACCTTGGGTTTACCGCGCGCATCGAGCCAGCTGAATTCGTAGGCATTCCAGATATCCACGCCGGAAAACGGCAGCACTTCGCCGATGCCGATTTCATGGCGTTTTTCGGCGCGCGGAATCGGATACAAGACGCTGGCATCATATTGGCCGCCGTAAGTGACGGCCTTGCCCAGGCTGGAGTTTTCGATCGAATTCATGGCGCTTGATTCATGTAATCCAATGCCACCTGCAGCAGGCTGCGGGTACCGACTTTCAATGCCGATTCGTCGAGAAAAAATTCCGGCGAATGGTTGCTTGGTGCGTTGACCGCATCCTGCCCGACCGGCGTGGCGCCGACGAAAAAGAAAAAGCCCGGTACCTCGTTGGCGTAATAGGAAAAATCCTCGGCGCCCATCACCAGCGACATGTTGACGACGTTTTCCGCACCGGCGGCTTTGACAAGACTTGGCACGCTCTGGGTGGTCAAGTCCGGATTGTTCACGGTGGCAGGATTGCCGACGGTATCCGGCACTTCGCTGACCACGGTGGCACCATGTGCTTCGGCGACATTGGCCGCAATGTTTTTCAGTTCGCTGAATACTTTTTGCCGCATGCCCTCATCGAAGGTCCGAATGGTGCCGATCAATTCCACTTCATCGGGAATGATGTTGTAGCGGATGCCGCCCTTGATCGCGCCGAAACTCAAGACCACCGGGAGCTTGGAAATATCCATGCGACGGCTGACGATCGTTTGTGTGGTGCTGACGATATCGGCGGCAGCAACAATCGGATCAATGCCGCCCCAAGGCCGCGAGCCATGGGTTTGACGGCCTTTCACCACGATGCGGAAACGGTCCGATGCCGCCATCGCGGGGCCGCTTCGATAACCAACTTGTCCGGCATTCAAGGCGCTCCACACATGCAAGCCGAAAATCGCCTGGGGTTTGTAGTCTTTGAACAATCCTTCGGCCAGCATCGCGGAAGCGCCGCCGGTTTCACCATCGGGCGGACCTTCTTCGGCGGGCTGGAAAATGAACATCACCTCGCCTTTCAAATCCTTTTTCATGTCGACCATCGCTTCGGCGACGCCCATCAACATCGCGGTATGCGAATCGTGGCCGCAGGCATGCATCACGCCGGTTTTTTCGCCACGAAATTCGGTGGTCTGTTTGGACGCGAACGGCAATGCATTTCGTTCGGTGACCGGCAGTGCGTCCATGTCGGCGCGAATGGCAATACGCGGGCCGGGTTTGCCACCTTTCAATATGGCCACTACGCCGGTGTGGCCGATACCGGTTTTGACATCGAGGCCAAGCTTTTTCAAATGCGCGGCCACCAGTTTCGAGGTGCGGAATTCGCGATTGCCGAGTTCCGGAAACTGATGGATATCGCGGCGCCAGGCCAGCACTTTGGCATCGATTTCAGCGGGATAAAGATCGGCCGCGACTGCATTCGCAGCGGTCAGTAAGGTCAACGCGCCGGCAAGGGCGAGGAACAGGGAATGGTTGCGCATGGTGCCTCCAAAATGTCTAAAGTTGATTCACGTGTGTTGCACTGAAAGGAACGGTCACCGATTTTCAGGGGCGAGCCAGGCAGAGAACATTAAGGCCAGCGACATCAGGCATGCAAGCAGTGGCCAGGCCAGGTAGCGGAATTCCGCGCTGCCGGAAACCAGAGCCAAGGGTAATGCATAAGCCAGCGATGAAACCGCGACAGTAATCGCAAGACGACGGGGCGCCGATGGATTCCGCAAAAAAATTCCGCCAGCCAGCAAGACGGCGATGCCGAGATAGATCCAGGCGGCAAAGACCGGCGTGTCGATCCAGGACTGAAGCAGGCCGATCAGGCGTTCGCGATAAGGCGATGGGCTGGAAAGCACCGGCGGGTTGTCGCCGTAATGCACTATCTCCGGCATCAGGACCTGACCATCCGGCAGACCTGGTTGATCCCATCCGTACAGCAATTCCGACAGCCGCAGCCGATGCCGGAAATAGGCATGGCCATGTTCAAACGGCAGCGACCATGCCAATGCAGCGAGTGCTTTTTTCTGTTCAGGCGAATACGGAACATCGAAGCCATGCTTCAGTTTTCCCGATTCGTAAATCGTCGTATTCGTATAGTCGGAAAAATGCTGCTGCAAATCCTGCAGATTCAGGGACGGGTCTTTCAATTCGTCGGGAATAAGCAGTTTGTTTTCGCTCAATGACACCGCGGATGCATCCCAAAGCGTGACAACAGACCAGACGCTACTATTTTCCCTTACCTGCGGATCAAGATTGGGCAGTTTCGAAAATGCGAAAACGATCATCGCCAGAAACAGGGTGACGGCCCATGGCCAGACGCGCGAATGGCGGATGGTGAGATGATGATATTCCCGATGCGCGATCCAGAACAGAAAAGGCAAGGCACCACTGATGGCGTTATGCCTGAAGGCGCAAGCGAGACAGAGCGCGAACACGGCTAGCACGCGGAATTTTCTGGCCGGAGTTTTCAGGTCCATCACCAGAAAGGCGACAGCCCAGGCAAAGGCCTGCAGGGTCCAGAGGTCTTTCCAGATATGCAGTGACAGGCCGAAAAGCGGCGGCCAGAAACCCAGCAAGAGTATCAATAAACATTTCTGCCATGTCGGTCGATCAAGCGCATTGGCAAAGGCCGCCAATGCGGTCCAGATCAGGGTAATCTGCAGCACGAACATGCCGCCCGGGCCGCTCCAGAATTGGTCGCAGAGGCGCCAGATCATCGACATCAGCGGCGGTTGCACCGAGTCGTACATGCCATGTCGCGCCTGCCACCATTGAAAGGCGGAATCCCAGCTCATGTAGCCCGGATAAAACAGCCCTAACGTCAACCCGATGCCGAACAGAGCCGTAAACCAGGGAGCGAAGCGCTGCGTCGGTTTCATGGCCGGTGTTCCAGCGCCAGGTATTCCATGCTCTGCATTTCGATAAGACGCGAACTGGTGCGTTCGAATTCGCGTTCGAGTTTGGTGCCCTGATACAGGGCAAAAGGATCCGCCTGTGCCGATAGCAGAAGATTGACGTGGCGATCGTAGAACTCGTCGATCAAATGCACGAAGCGACGGGCGGGGTCTTCGTTGTGCGAGGAAAAGCGCGGTACGTTCGATATCAATACGGTATGAAAATCACGGGCAATTTCAATGTAGTCGCTGACCGCGCGTGGGCCTTCGCATAGTTCGGAGAACTCAAACCAGGCGATACCCTCGCTCAAGGCCTTTGTCTGGATGTGCCGATCATTGATCAGCAGGGAATCATCATGGCTGGCGTGATGCAACGAGAGACGGCGGAAATGTTCGCGCAGGCCCTTGTCTGCCGTTTCATCGCATGGCGTCAAATAGGTGGCGGCGTGTGCCAGATGTCGCAAACGATAGTCGCGCGCACTTTCAAGTTTCATTACCTGGCAATGCTTTTCCAGCAGGGCGATCGCGGGCAGAAAATTGCTGCGTTGCAGGCCGTCGCGGTATAGCTCCTGCGGCGGAATGTTCGAGGTGGTGACCAGGCAAACGCCGCGTGCAAAGAGTTGCTCGAGCAGGCGCCCGAGAATCATGGCATCGCCGATATCGCTGACGAAAAATTCGTCGAGAACCAACAGGCGGGTATTTTTAGCCAGATCTTTCGCGATCACGCTCAAGGTGTCTTCGGTATTCGTCAGCGTGCGAAGCCGGCCATGGATCTCCTGCATGAAACGGTGGAAATGCCAGCGTGTTTTGTTCTGTTCCGGCAATGATTCGAACAATAGATCGGTCAGGAAGGTTTTGCCGCGGCCCACGCCACCCCATAAATACAAACCCTGCACCGGCGTGTTGTCGCGGAATGCGGCGCCGATTTTGTCCAGCAGTGAATTCGATTTGCCGATCAGGGTGTCGTGAATGCGATCAAGCGATTTCAGCACCACTTCCTGTGCGCGATCACGGCGCCAGTGACCCTGGGTCAGGCCGTGTTCGTAGAGCTCGGTTGGGGTGCTGCCGACAGATGCATTCATTGTTAACCGGCGGCTAGCTCAGGCAGATTCTTGCGCACGCCGTTCTTGATGGCGCCGCGCAGATCAATCAGGCGGCGATGGAAGAAATGTCCGGTTTCCGGCATGCGCACAATTTGTGGCTGAGGTTTCTGCGCTTCCGCCCAGGCAATGACGCCACCGGCATTCACGATTTCATCTTCCTCGCCCTGAATCAGCAACCATGGGCAGGCAGGTGGCAACACGCCGGAAAAATCCCGCAGGCCGACCGGCGGTGCTATCGAAATCATCTGCTGGACCGGAAGCTGTCGGGCACCCAGAAGTGCCACCCAACTGCCAAAGGAAAAACCTGCCAGCCATAATGTCGAGGCCGGATTGGCCTGGTGTGCCCATTCGGCGACGGCAATCAAATCGAGTACTTCGCCGCGACCATTGTCAAAACTGCCTTCGGATTTGCCAACGCCGCGAAAATTGAAGCGCACTGTGGCGATGCCAAGTTCATTCAATGCACGGGCGCACATGGTGACGACTTTGTTGTGCAAGGTGCCGCCGTCGGGCGGATTGGGGTGGCAAATAACCGCCAGGCCCTGCCGGCTTATCGATGCCTCGGGCAGATCTATGGCCAGTTCAAGCAAACCCGCCGGGCCCGGCAACAACAGGCTGCTGGTCAATGTTGGAAACGCGGGCAGGGTTTTATTCATGGCAGCATCATAAGCGGAAAAGCACATTACGTAGGGGCGCTGCTTGCTGCGCCCATGCATCACCGCAGATTCCGGGCGCAGCAAGCAGGCGCCCTTACGGTTACGACACAAATAAAAACGCCGCCCGAAGGCGGCGTTTGATCGAGCCGATGCTTGTTATTACTTCAGGTTGCCGATCATCCAGTCAACCGTGGCGATCACCTGGGCGTCGGTCAGCGAAGGGTTGCCGCCACGCGCCGGCATCACGCCGACATTGTTGTAGCCTTCAATCGCATGTTTATGCAGGGTGTCCTTGCCTTGGGCGATACGGGCGGTCCAAGCCGCTTTTTCGAGTTTTGGTGCGCCACCTGCGCCGCTGGTGTGGCAGCCGGTGCATAGATTGCCGAAAATCACCGAACCATCCAGCGTGCCTTCATAGGCGACCTGACCTTTTGCAGCTTCGGCGGCCGCCTGTTTCGCCGCTTCCTGTGCCGCTGCACCGGTTGCGCCGGCATAGACCGCGCCATGGGGTTGGATCGCCAGTGCAATCTGGGCCGCTTTGGCTTCGCTGACTTCGACCGGTTTTCTGCTGTTGAAATAGACGCCGAGCAGAATCAGGCCGACGGTAACCGCGACCAGGAATGCGATGACTTGGGAGAAATGTTTGAGAAATACTAAATCGTGGTTGCGCACGTTTCTACCTTAAGGGCGTTGCCCGATGGTTTTAATGTTCGCCATTATATCGGGGGCAGGTGCTGCACGAAAGCGCCCAAGCTCAAAAAAACCGTTTTGGGCTAAGCTTGAACCATCATGTTGACCGCCAATACCAACATCAACACAGACACCGACAGGTTTGCGGCCAGCCTGCCAGCCTATGTCTGGCCACTTCTCAGCCTGCTCTATGCCAGCGTGTGGCTGCTCTTTTTGCAGCCTTCACAAGTACTCTGGTTCCTGCCGGCCGGTTTGCGGCTTGCTGTACTTTGGGTCTTGCCCGCGAAACGCTGGGGCTGGTTATTGCTGGCGGAAGCCCTGGTAGCTTCCTATCTGGACTGGCATACCGGTGATTCCCTGCTCGATCCGAATTTTCTTGCGCTGAGTTTTGCACCGTTGCTTGTTTATGCACTGGCGATGTATCTGGTGCGTGGTCCGCAGCCCGGGCCTTCCTTGAATACGCCGCGCAATATGCTGATCCTGCTTGCCTGCGGTGCCCTGTCGGCCTTGTTGGTGTCGCCCATCCTGAGTTTTTTTTACAGAAACAGCCCCTTTCCTGAAATCAGTTTCGACCCGGGCACCTGGGGCAGCATCTTCGCGTTTGTCTATGGCGACTTGATCGGACAATTAATTCTGGCACCAACATTGATCCTGATATTCACGGCGGCCCGTTCAAGCCTGCGCAAGCCGGCGCTCTGGATTTCGGTACTCGCTGCGGGAATCGCGACCAGCCTCGTGCTGGTGCTTTTGCATTATCGCCACGAGTTGGCGCCCTTTCTGTTGTTGCTGGTATTCACGCCCATGTTCATGGTGGCGTTTCTCAAAAACTGGAATGGCGCGGCATTGTCGGTTGCCGTGACCGGCCTGATGCTCGAAGTGTATCTGCACTTCAATCCACTGCCGCTCGAATTGATTGTGCTGCAGCTGGCGTTTTCGCTGATTTCCGCCGGCAGCCTGGTGCTGGGTGCGGCCATGTCGGCATTGCGTGACAGCCATTTCGATCTACAGCGCCAGCATCGGGAAATGGCACAGATCAACGCACGACTGTTGCAGGCGGGAGAAGAGTTGCGCCATGTCAGCCAGCGTCTGGTGCGGCTGGAAGAACAAGGCCAGCGGGAATTGGCCGATGAACTCGATGTCGAGCTTGGCCAATCACTGCACACGCTCGGCACGCATCTCGGCATGGCCATGCGTTCGGCCGCCGGGCAGGACACCATGAAAATGCTTTTCAGCATTCGCGACAAAACCCGCGAGATGGAAGACAGTCTGCGAAGGGTGCTGAGACAGCTTCGACCGAAGGCGCTGGACAACAAGGGCTTGAAGGAAGCGATCAATAACGGCCCGCTGCACGAGGTGCTCGATGATGCCGGCATCCTGCTGGAAACCCGGTTTTCCGGGCCTCTGACGAGTCTGCAGGAGGACGAAAAAACCGCGATTTACCGCATCTGCCAGACCATTACGCGGCAAGCCATTCTGGTAAGCGGATTAAAAAAAATGTCGATCTCGGTAGAAGTAAACGGTGAGCAGGCCGAGGGCCATGAAGTCTGCCTCGAGATTGAAATGAGTCCGATCCAGGCCGAGCGTCGAGCCCGGCATACCTCGCCTTTGAAGGCAGTGCAGGACCGCGTGCTCGCGCTGGATGGCGAGTACCGGGTTTCAACGAGCGATGATCATCTTTTGCATCACATCGTTTTTCGGCAAAAAGAATTGCCGGAAGAATAGTCGGCGATTTCGACAATATCCGCCCACTCACCTTGGCTTGGCAGCATCGTCATCTCACCTTTTGCGATTTGAATTAGGCATCATTCGGTCATGACATCCTCCGGCCCCGATTTTCGTCTTTATCACGGCAACGATTTGTCCTTGCTGGCAGGGCTGTTATCCGAAACCCTGCAACAGGATTTCGATGCGGACGACATTCTGGTACCGGAAACCATCCTGATTCCGCAACCCGCGATGAAGCGCTGGTTGCAGCGGGTACTGGCCGAGCAATACGGCATTGCCGCGAATCTGCGTTTTTTGACGCCCGGTGAATTCGTGCGGGAAGCCCTCAATGCCAACCAGATGGAGCCCGCAGCCAGCATTTTTTCGGCCGACATCCTGCGCTGGCGTCTTTTTTCCGTGCTGTCCGATCGATCACGATGGCCGCACCCGGCGATGCAGACGATCGCTCCGTATTTGCGCGGAGCACAGTCGGAAATGAAAGCCTGGTCGCTGGCCGGAGAATGCGCTGCCGCTTTCGAAAAATACCAGGCATGGCGACGCGATTGGTGTCTTGCATGGGATCGTGGCGATGCGCCGCTCGACTGGCAGGCACATCTTTGGCGTGAAGTGACGCTGGACAAAAAGCATCGCGGCCAGGCGATTGCCGACTATCTCGAGGCATTCGAATCACGTGGCTCGGAGCTGCCGCTCGGGCTGCCGAAGCGCCTGTTTGTCTTTGCCTGCCTGAATGTATCGCCGGATGTGTTGCGCGTGATTGCGACCGCTGCCAAAACCGGGCCACTGCATTTTTATCTGCCCTCGCCTTCGAAAAAATACTGGGGCGATGTGTCGAGTTTGCGCGAGCGCCTGAAAAATCCGCAGACCGATATTTTCGAGCATGAAGACAACCCGCTTTTGCAGGCTTGGGGGCGGGCGGGACGTGACTTTATCGCCACGCTTTTTTCCAATCACACGGTCGAATTGCGCGGCGACGTCGACGTTTACGTGCGAGGCGATAAAAACACCTTGCTGACGCAGGTAAAAAACGATTTGCTTGAACGCCAGGCACCGACCGTGCTTGCCGGTTGTTTCGATCCCGCCGATACCAGCCTGCAAATTCACAGCTGCCATACCCGCTTGCGGGAAGTGCAGGTATTGCATGATCAATTGCATCGCCTTTTCCTGAAAGACGAAACGCTTCAGGCTCGCGATATCGCGATCATGGCACCAGACATCGATGCCTATGCGCCGTTTATCGAAGCGGTATTCGGCGCGGCAAAAAATACACCGAGATTCATTCCCTATCGAATCAGTGATCGCAAGCTGCAGGAAAGCTCCCCGCTGACGGATTTGTTTCTCGGCTTGCTTGGCCTGCCGAAGCTGGAGCTGACCAGTAATGAAGTACTGGATTTTCTGTACGCACCGGCCTTGGCGCAATATCTTGGCATTGATGATGATTGCCGGCGTTGGTGGCCTTACTGGATCGAACAGGCAGGCGCGCGCTGGGGTTTGAATGCCGCACACCGCCAGCAACAAGGCGTGCCGGCCGAGCATCTGACGACCTGGGCTTTTGCACTGGATCGTCTATTGCTCGGCTACGCCAGCGGCAGTGACGAGACACTCAAGGACGTCGTGCCGGTACCGGAAGTGGAAGGCCAGGTACTCAATACGCTGGACAAATTGATTCGCGGACTTCGCTTGCTGGCACGCTACAACGACTTCTTCCGGCATCCGCATACCGCAAGCCAGTGGGCGGGCGGCTGCAGCGAATTGCTCGGTGTGCTGGATAGTGCTGCATCGTCCGACAACAATGACATCATCGCGATCGAGCGTTGTCGGGAAGTGATCGCCGATCTGCTCGAACAATGCCGGGAAGCGGAATTCGAAGCGGTGATTTCTCCGGAGGTCATTCGCGATTATTTTCAGAACGCATTGACTGAAAGCGATGCCAGCCAGAATTTTTTGAGCGGCGGTGCCACGGTATGCCGCATGGTGCCGATGCGGCAGATTCCGTTCAAGGTGATTTGTCTGCTCGGCATGAATGAAGGCGAGATGCCGCGCATTGAACCGCCAGGTTTCATTCAGCGACTATCCGAAGAAATAAAATCACCGGCCACTCGCCGTTATGGCGACCGCTCATTGCGGGATGATGATCGTTTCCTGTTCCTGCAATTATTGACTGCCGCCGAAACCACGTTCTACTTGAGCTATTGCGGCAAACATCCGCGTGACGATACCGAACAGGCACCTTCCAGTCTGATCAGTGAATTGCTTGATTGTCTGGCTGCGATGCATCCGGAGCAAAAGGATTTCCGAAAGGAATTCGTCTTGCAGCATCCCCTGCAGGTTTTTTCAGGCGATGAAAAAAACGATGTGCGACGGTTACGCTTTGATCCGGTCTGGCAGGCGCTTGAGCAGGGCGAGGAAACAGAAATACGACTTCTGCAGATGCCACTCGTTTCGGACACGCGGGAACAGGTGGTGCAGTGGCAGGATTTCAAAAACGGCTTCAGGCATCCGGCAAAATATTTTCTGCAACAACGCGGTATTCGATTGTCGGCCCAGGAAGACAGGCTTGACGAACACGAGCCATTTGGCGAACTCTCCGGGCTGGCACGCTACACCTTGAGACACGCGATTTTCAATGCACTCGTCGTGCGCGAAAACGTACCGGATCACATTTGGCTATTGTCACACTTGCGCAACGCCGCCTTGCTGCCCCCAGGTTTTGCCGCCGAACCCGTGCTTTACAAGACACTGGCGGAAGTCAAACAGCAGGCCATGCATTTCAGGGCCTGGCGCTCGGGTGCGGGCGAGGTAATGCCGTTTGAGTTGAAGCTGGGACGTTTTGTATTGCTAGGCAATCTGGATGGTATCCATGCCGGCGGCGCAGCGCGCATCGTGCTCGGCGAAATGCGGGGCGCACATCATTGTGCCCACGGCCTCGATGCCTTGTTATTGTCGGCACTCGATACGGACATTCCGCTGATGGAATTTGTCGAGCTCAAGAAAGGCAGACCCTTGCAGCGTATTCGACCAACACATGAAAGCAAGGCTGCCCGACAGTACCTGGGCGAGTTGCTTGAATTATTTGTCTTGAATCAGGAACAGGCATTGCCATTCCACCCCGACGCCGGTTTTGCCTACATCCGAAACCTGCATGGACAGCGCGATGTGTTCAACGACAAGGCATGGGAGAAAGCTGCCGAAGCCATGCCCGAACAGGATCTGTGGTGGATGACGGCAATGCGCGGACAGGATCCTTTTCACGATGCCTTGGACGCACCCGAAACTTTCCCGAACAGCATTCGCTTTCGTGATATCAGCCTGAAAGTGTTTGATGCTTGTGCACCGGAGTTTAATCACGCGGGGGCCGACAGCGATGACTAGGCCGCTTGCACTCGACCTGCCTCTGCAAGGCCGGCAATGGATCGAGGCCAGTGCCGGTACGGGCAAGACCTTTACCCTGTCCCTGCTCGTGTTGCGATTATTGCTGGAACGTGAAATTGCCTTGCCGAATATTCTTGCGGTCACTTTTACCAAAGCGGCGACCCAGGAACTGAAAATCAAGATTCGGGCGCAGATCAAACTGGCGCAGGATTTGCTGCAGACTGGCTTGCCGGAAGATATTGCCAATCTGGATGCCGGAAAGCAGGCGACTTCCGTGTTGCTGAAATCCCTGTTGCAGGAAAAACCGCAAAAACACCTGTTGAATATGCTCGAGCTCGCCGTACAGGACTGTGATCGCGCCAGTATTTTCACCATTCACGGTTTCTGTGCCAGGGTATTGAACGAACATGCCTTGAGTGCAGGGCAGGTCTTGCAAACGCCCAGTTTGTTGACCAGCACGACGGCGCTCAATACGAAAATCGCGTTCGATTTGTGGCGCGAGTTCAGTCTGGACCGGGACCTGATGCGTTCGCTGATCAAGCTCTGGCCAAGTCCGGAACTGTTGGCAAGGCAATGTGATGCCTTGCTGCAGGCCGAAAACCTGTTGCCCGCCTTGCCGCAACAGCTGCCGAATGAATTTGACATGCGGGATCTCGACCAGGCCTTGCGAACGGCATTCGAGTTACACTGGATTCCGCCAAGGCCCTGATGGCAGAGGCGCAGCAGGCGGGAATTCTGCATGCTTCGCATATGAGCCCGGATATTGTCGATACTTCGTTCGGGAAGCTTGAATATTGGTATTCACTGATTAATCAGCAAGTCTATGAAGATCCGGATTTCTTGCGCTTGTCGGCCAGCTATATTGCGTCCAAGGTAAAAAAGGATCACAAGAAACAGACGCCGGTCTCGCCCTTGTTTGATACGATCGAATACTGGTATCAGGGTTTTTCGCAGGTGCAGGCTTTTGAACAGGCGCGTGATATCCATTGCCTGCATTTGGTGCGTGATCGCCTCCGGAAAAGACGTGAAGCCCAGTTGCAGAAATTGCAGCAATACAGCTATGACGATCTGATCACGCAGCTTGCCGATGCTCTCGATGGCCCATCAGGCGAAGCTCTGCTCGAGGATCTCCGAAAACAATACCCGGTAGCTTTGGTGGACGAGTTTCAGGACACCGATAGCCAGCAATGGAAAATATTTTCGGCGCTGTATCCACTGACGTTGCCCGCCCATGCCCTGTACTTGATCGGTGATCCGAAGCAGGCGATTTATGGCTTTCGCGGCGGCGATGTGCATGCGTATCTTGCCGCCAAGCGTGAATCGCAATCGCAATGGGATTTACCGGAAAATTTCCGTTCGCGGCCCGGACTGCTGACTGCGATTGCCGGCTTGTTTGATCGGGGCGGCGAGAATGCGTTTCGCGAATCGGATATTCGTTTTTATCCGGTACGGGCTGGCGGCGCAGTGCAGGAGAAGGATTTTCTCTGGAACGATGCACCGGCACCCGCGATGCAGCTTGCCCTGTTGCCGGAATATATCGATCAGGAAAAACAAGAGCCCGCAGCGTTGCCTGCTGGCAAAGGACGTGAACTCGCAACGCGGGCCTGCGTGGAGAAAATCCATCAACTGCTTTCGGCAGGCAGGCGTGGAAATGCCGTATTGCGTGATCGTGAAACCGGCGAGATGCGCCATGTATTGCCCGGCGATATTGCAGTTCTGGTCAATCAAAACAGGGAAGCGAGCCAGATGCAGGCGGCATTGGCGGCCTGCGGCATTGCCAGCGTAGTCGGCAGTCAGGAAAGTCTTTTCGCAAGCTTCGAGGCAAAGGAAATTTTTCTGGTGCTGGATGCCTTGATCCAGCAAGGTGATCAGGCGCGTTGGCGCGGGGCCTTGTCGACCTTGCTTATCGGTCATGACGTGGACCGTATTCGGCAACTGGAATCGGATGATGTGCTCGCGACCCTCAGTGCCGACATGGCTGTCGAATATCGCCAGCTATGGTGGCAACAGGGCGTGTTGAGTCTGGTTACACGACTTTGTGCGCTGGCCGCGCCGAGAATTCTGTCATTGCCCGATGGCGAGCGGCGGCTCAGCAATTATCTGCAACTTGCCGAAACCCTGCAGCAGGCAAGTGCCCGAAGTTTGGGCCCCGAGCAATGCCTGCATTACCTGGTCAATGCCATGCAGGAAACCAGTGTCGATGAAGAAAACACATTGCGTCTGGATTCCGACAGGAAGCGAGTGAAAATCATGACTTTGCACAAAAGCAAAGGCCTCGAATTTCCTCTGGTATTCATGCCGTTCGCCAATTTCGGCAAGACAATGAAATCCGGTGCCGGCCTGAGCCTGCTGAATTATCACGAACAGCATCTGCGTATCACGCATGCATTGGTCTATGGCGAAAAAGATAAAAAACAGGTCGATGCCATCAAGGCAAAGGCAGCCGAAGAACAGTTGGCCGAACAGGTGCGGCTGTTATATGTGGGACTTACCCGCGCGCAATACTTTTGCTGGGTATGTTGTGGCCACGTCTATCAGGCGGATAAAAGCGGTTTTTCATCCCTGCTGTTCAGAAACGCCAAAGACGAGATTAAAACACCGGCGCATTCGGAATTCCTGGCGCAATTGAAAAGTATCAGCCTCGAGAATCCGGCGATCGAGATTGATGAATTGAAGATGCAAAAAAACGATCTGCCTTCATTCGATGAAACAAACCATCCCGATTCCATTGCTGTCACAAAACCCTCCGCACACATACAAACGGACTGGCGCGTACTGAGCTTTTCCCAGTTGACGCATGGCAGCCATCAGGGTCCCGGCGTCACGGCCGCGGCCGATGAAGTGGAGCCTGCCAATGTCGAGCTTTCTGCGGCGGATGAGGTATTTGATCGGCGCTTTTCCGGTATTGCCTTTGGTAATGCCCTGCATCAGGTACTGGAAAACACCCGGGTCGACGCGTGGGCAAGTCATGCTCATGCGGAGACGGCGCCGGAATCGGAATTGCCTTTATTGCATCAGGCCCTGCTGCGCCATGGCTATCTGCCGGATGAACTGGAAGCAGGCGTCGCACAATTGGCCCCGCTGGTTTTCAACACATTGCGGACGCCGTTGCCGGAGGGCTTGCGTTTATGCGATCTGCCGCAAAAGGCACGACTGAATGAAATGGAATTCCATTTTTCCCTGCGCGATTGCGATAGCCGGCAATTGCTGGAGGTATTGAAAGAGCATGGTGTTTTGCAACAGCGGGAAGACTTTCCATCGCTGCGACGCCTGAGCGGTCTGATGACCGGCAAGATTGACTTGACGTATCGGCATGAGGGTCGTTTTTATATCTGCGATTACAAATCCAACCGTCTACCCACCTACGACATCGAACATTGCCTGCAAGCGATGCGTAACAGCGAATATGATTTTCAGGCATTGATCTATACCCTGGCACTGCATCGCTGGTGCAAGTTCCGGCTGCGCTCGGATTACGAGTATGAAAAACATATTGGCGGCATTCGCTATTTGTTCTGCCGTGGACTGAATGCCGAACGACAGGATGGTGCGGGAATCGTCGCGATGCGTTTTGATCTCGCGCTGATCGAGCGACTCGAACTCCTGTTGCATCCTCTCGTGGAGCAGGCAGCATGAGTCAGGCCCTGCTGTTTTCCTTGCTGAAATCGCGCCATATGCGCGATGTCGATCATGCGCTGGCAATGAGTTTGCAGCGTCTTGATCCGGAGACTCCGGAGCTGGTTGCCGTTGCCGTTGCCTTGGCATCGAAAGCCCATAGCCTCGGGCATAGTTGCCTGCCATTGGACCGCCTCGATGATCTGCTCAATGAAGCCAGCGCCGGCCCGGCGCCACCAATGCCGGAGGCACAGGCATTTCGGACGGTCCTGGAAACATCGGCTTGGGTGGTGAGGGGGGAATCGCAAGAAAATTGCGTTCTGGTGCTCGATCAAGACACGATCGCCTTGAAGCGATATCGGGATTATGAAAATCGTCTGGCCTTGAATCTGGTTCAACGCCTTGCCGTTGGAACCAAATCGATATCGGCTGACATGGAGAACTTCAGGGCGGAATTATTTCCGGCGTCGATCGAATCCGCACAGGCCGTCGCCGCGAAGCGAGCCTGCGAAACCGGCTTCTTTCTCTTGACCGGTGGGCCAGGTACCGGCAAAACCACGACCATTGGCCGCTTGCTGCAACTGCTGCAATATCAGGCGAACGAAAATGCCTCAGTACTTCGAATTGGCCTGGCTGCACCGACCGGAAAAGCGGCAACGCGTTTGAGTGAATCCCTGCGTGCGGTAATGGGTTCCGGGCAATTGTCCGTGCCTGTTCCGGTGGAGCAGATGGAGGCCAAAACCCTGCATCGTCTGCTTGGCAGCAAACCCAATTCCGTGCAGTTCCGGCATGATGCCGGGCATCCATTGCCGCTCGATGTACTGATCGTGGACGAAGCTTCCATGATCGATTTGCCGCTGATGTGCAAATTACTGGAAGCCTTGCCCCTGCATGCGCGTCTGATTCTGGTGGGCGATCCCGACCAGTTGCCATCGGTGGAAACCGGCAATGTGTTGCGCGCCTGCTGTGATGCGATTGCACTGCGCGCCGACAGTGAGCGACATCGCGTACATCTCGAAAGCGTGTATCGACAGGACGCCGATTCCGATATCGCGGTGGCGGCGCAGACGGTTTTGTCTGGCGATAGCGGACGCTTTATCCAGGGCTTGCAGCAAGGGCACTATCGCGGAGTGCATTGGCAGACAGGCAGCGGGCGCGCACTGGAAAAAATAATCGCGGACGAAGCAGTATCGCATTATCAAAAAATACGGCGAGCGAATTCGCTCGAACAGGCGCTGAAATTGAGCGGCGAATTTCGGGTATTGTGTGCCGCCCGCGAATCCGGCGCCGGCAGTATTGCGATAAACCGTTATATCGCCAATCGCCTGAAGAAAAAAAGTGATGCCGATTTTTATCAGGGGCGTTTATGCCTGGTCACGGAAAATACCGCGCGGGAAAAATTGTTCAATGGGGATGTCGGGCTATGCTGGCCTGACGAACAAGGCATTCTGCGTATCTGGGTCGAAACTGCCGCAAGCTTGAAAGCCTGGCATCCGGCCAATTTTCCGGCCCATGAAGATGCGTATGCGATTACCGTGCACAAATCGCAGGGCTCGGAATTCGAACGCGTATTGCTGGTCTTGCCGGACTCCAGCCATCGGGTGCTTTCGCGCGAACTGCTCTATACCGGAATCACGCGCGCAAAAAAACGCATTGAACTGTGTGCCGACCAGGCCAGCGTGGTCACGGCCATTTCGCGACAAAACCGGCGCTGGAGCCTGCTCTCGCACCGTTTGTCGCAAAATGACCACTAGCCATTTTTACCCGGTGTGCCTACCATTCCCTCAGGGCGGTTCCCGTTGAATCCTGTTTTGTTGCGATACTGTATTGCGAGGGCGAATGATTCCTTTCCACTCTGCTTTAATGCGCGCGGTTTTGTTGCCCGTGCCTCATCTTGCTTAGAACAGTGAATTTACAGAAGCGCCTATGAAAGATCTTCGAAACCTGCTGATTGATTGCCGCATCGAACTGCGAAAGTACATCAAGGATTTTCACAAAACCGAAATGTGCGACAAGCTGGATGCGGCCATCGCAAGTGCAGGCAGACCGCAAGCCGAGACAGCGGCGGCGGAACCGGCCATCGGCGCCAACAAGACACTGACTACCAATCAGGTTGGCTTGGCTTGGCAGCGTGCCGCACGTGACCTGAAATTTTCGCATCCGGATCTTTATGAAAAGCTCGGCAATGACGTAATGCGCTTGCTGGATACCAAGACCCTGGTGGATCCCGGAACGGAGCTGGAGAATCTCGGTGCCGAAGTCGAAAAAATGAAATTGGCACAGGAAGCATTGAAAAAACAGCAGAACGCGATTGCTGCCGAACGCGATGCCTTGCTGGGTGCATTGGCAACCGCCGTACCGGAACTCGACGATTCGGCCGATCGTTTTGCGACCGCATTGGCCAGAATTGAATGGCTGCAAACCGCGATCGCCAGCAAACAGCCGGTGCCCGGCAAAAATGCCGGTAGCCAGGCGGCATCGGAAGGTCCGGTTCCCAGCGATGATGCCCTCATTGCGATCATTGCCGGCACCCGAAATTTCAGCAAAGACCAGCTGGACTGGGCTCTTGGCGAAGCCATGGTGTTATGCGAGTTTCAATTCACACCGCACGAATTGATCGAGCAGGGACATCCGCATATCGCGCAAATCATCCAGGATGCGCGCAGCAAATAAGGAATCACGATGGTCAAGTTACGAGTGTTGGCGACGGTACTGCTTCTGTCATGTGTATCGGGCTGCGGTTTATTGCGACCGGATGAGACCGCCATGAAAACGGCTATTGGCGACTATGTGCTGCAGCAGGAAGAGTATCCACGCGAGTTTGTACTGGCCGAGAATTTCGTATTCAGCAATCTGGTGAAAGTCGTCGATAGCGATCCGGTGCAGTACAAGGTGGATGCGGAATTCGATTTCACCTACAAGGCGGATGGTGACGTGATTGTCGCGGCACTGGATGAAAAGCGCCGGAAAGAAAGGGAAAAGGAAAAACGCAGGACCAATAATCCCTTCGAGGAAATCAAGGGTGCCGTGAGCGGCGCGTTCGAGAACCTGCGATACGAAAATCGTTTCAAGAATGTCCGTCTCGGGGATCAGGACCATTACAGCGGGAACTTTACCTTGTCACGCAACGCCGACAATAGCTGGCGCGTGAGCGACGCAAGTTACCAATAGCTTCCCGCTCTAATTTTGCAGGTATCACTGCAAGCAGGGGGCAATGGATTCCAGCACTGGCAGGACAAAACACGCATCGTTCCCGATGCGGATCCGTTTAGTCCGACCTTGTCATCGCAAAAGCCGTCGTGCTTTTGTGTAAAAATACGATCAACTACACAACACGAAAGACATCATGGCCGGATCCAGCTTGCTTGCCCTCATCGACGATATCGCAACACTGCTTGACGATGTGTCGGTGATGACCAAGGTCGCCACCCAGAAAACCGCCGGGGTGCTGGGGGATGATCTTGCACTGAACGCACAGCAAGTCGCCGGCGTTGCCGCCGACCGGGAGCTGCCCGTGGTCTGGGCGGTGGCGAAAGGTTCCGCGATCAACAAGGCGATTCTGGTGCCGGTCGCGCTGGCATTGAGTTTCTATCTCGAAGCGGCGGTGGTTCCCCTGATGATGATCGGCGGTGCATTTCTGTGTTTCGAAGGCGTCGAGAAAATCGCGCACAAATTCCTGCACACCGATGCCGAAGACAATCAGCATCACAAGGATATGCTCAAGGCGCTGGTCACCGATAGCGATCTGGTCGCATTCGAGAAAGACAAAATAAAGGGTGCCATTCGTACCGATTTCATTTTATCGGCGGAAATCATCGTAATTACTCTGGGCACCGTAAAAGAGGCCACATTCACGCATCAGGTAGCCGTACTGACCTTGATTTCGATCATCATGACGATTGGCGTGTACGGGCTCGTTGCCGGCATCGTGAAGCTCGATGATGGCGGCGTGTATCTTGTCGAGCAGAAAGGTGCCCATGTCTGGGCACGTTTCAAGCAGCAGCTGGGCCGGCTCATTCTCTGGTTCGCGCCTTACCTGATGAAAACACTGTCGGTGGCCGGCACGGTGGCCATGTTTCTGGTAGGTGGCGGCATCCTGACGCACAACGTTCCCGCCCTGCATCATTTCATTGCCGGGCTGACGCCGAAAACCGAGCCTCTGGCCACGGTGACGAGCTGGTCAGCCGATGCGGTGATCGGAATTGTTGTCGGTATTATCGTTTTGTTGGCCGTGTTATCAGTAAAAAAAATTATCGTCCGAAAAAAATAAACGAGACTGAACTTACCAGGCTTTCGCAGCACAGAGATGCAGCCATTGTCCATGCATTTTGGGGCTAGACCTCGGAGGTACCTGAATACTAGCTTTTGCCTTCGTTAATGACTTGCTGGCCCCTGGTTCCAACGCAACGCAACGCTACCCAGATCCTTTACTCGCCGACCATGCAAACGAATTCATATCCCGTTTTCGATCCGGAAAGTGGAGTAGGGATATGCTCGTTACTGAAATTCAGGACACGATGTCTGACATTATTAAAAAGCACGCTGGAACTGATGAAAGCAGGGTTTTGTATCAGTAAGAATGCAGAAGGTCACTGCATGCCATCTTGTAGTTTCAGGTTGAACCATGATGACCATGCCGCATTTCCCAATCTCAATTGGGTCTTTCCGGCGCCTTTTCGCCAGCGGCCATTTCTTCGGTCAGTGATAGATGCAGAGTAAGAAAACCGGCAATGGCTTCCCAACCTATCTTGATATTCTCGTCGGAGTTCAAGCCATGGCCTTCATCCTTGAGCGTCAACATGACAGGCGGATTGCCCGCCAGGGTGAGCATTCGCTGCAATCGAAAGGCATGTTCGTAATCGACTCGAAGATCGTTGGTGCCGTGAATCAACATAACCGGACTTTTAAGTTGTTTGTACATATAAAGCGGTTGCCGGCTCTTCATGTTCTCCAGGTCGGTCAACGGATTGCCGAAATAATCCTCCATCCATTTCCGTTCGGCAATTCTGCGTACGGTGTCGCTCGCTGTAAAATTTAGAATACGATCAGAAACACCGGAAAGTGAAATCGTGCATCTAAAACGATCAGGCCACCGTACTGATGAAACCAGCGCCGAATATCCGCCATAACTAGTGCCGAAAACGCACATGCGTGACTTGTCGAGCGGGTACTGCGCAAGCGCTTTGCCTAGTGCTGCGTCAATATCATCCTCAATAGCTGTTCCGAAACTCCCCTTGCCTGCCTCCATGAATTTCTTGCCATAACCTTCCGAGCCGCGGAAGTTTACTTGCAGAACAGCGACTCCCAATGAAGCAAGAAATTGCACATTACGATCAAAGTGTCGGTAATCCCGTATTCCAATTGGTCCGCCGTGAGGCATCACGACCAACGGAAAAGATGTGCCAGTCATTTTCGCAGGTATTGTGAGATAGGATTCAATAGCCAGGCCATCTTTCACTGTGGTTTTCAACACATGGCTTTTCCCGAATTGCCATTTTCCCAACCAGGGGGCGAAGTCATCGATCTTTTCAACACGTTTATCTTGCGTGTCAAACAGATAGACACTGCCCGGATTGTCGCTGCTATCGACATAAAGCAGAACAAAGTTATTAGACTGATCTCGATCAATCACGATAATGCTACTGTCGGGGAATGCCTTGGACAATTGTTTGTTCAGATTTTCGGCACTTTGATCGAAATATTCACTCTTGACCTGACCATCGACGTAATACTGAACGCCAATCGGTTGACGGTTTGCATCGAGAATCACGTTTTGCATGTCGACGCCGGCTTTACTGTATACCGTTTCTACATTGGCGCCGGTTTCGAGATCCATTTTAACCAGATCAACTTGATTGCGCCCTTCATCCGTTACGGCAAACAGTGTTTTTCTGTCGGGGCTTATCGCTAGTGGCTTGAATGAACCGTCATGCGGAAGCTCTCGGACAGGTTTGAACGTTTTCCCGTTTTTCAACACCAGGGTCCATTTTTTGCCGTCGATTACCAGTGCGGCGATAATTTCACCAGTGGCATCGGTGATCCACGCCCAGTCATTTTCAAGGCTGATATTGGCACGGTTTCGTGCAATGTAATTGTTCGCATTCTTCAGGCTATCGGGGTCGGTTTTACTCAACTTGAAAACATAGGCGGTATCTGCTTTCGTACGAGCTCCGGTAGCAAACAAGAAAAATTCCGGATCCGATAACAGGGGGTCAATGACATAGCCGGCTCTGGGTATATTGGTGGTCTGAAAACTCAGCTTTCCGTTGGCGGTGGCCGTGATCTGAATGAACCTGGCAACCGAACCGTACTGCGAACTCCGCGTAGAAAGCACAAAGGCATTCTTGCTTACCCAGGTTAGATCTATGATGTCAGTGACTTTGGCATATATCGTTATTTCACCCGACTTCATGTCGATGATATTCAATTCCTGTTGGTCAGCGCCCAGATTATAGGTTTCGCTAATGTAGCTGGCGTCCGGACTCAACTGTATCGAGTGGATGCGGTCAGTTCGCCAAAGTAGATCTGTGCTTATCGGCAATTTCGGCGTGACAGGTATCGCTTTCGATTGGCTTTCCACAACAAGCGAGCTATCGCCTACTTGCTGGCGATAAAAAGCAGGAAAAGGATCGGGATAGTCGCCGCTGTATTCAAAAGTATAGAGCTTGGTCAATGCTGGATAATTTTTGTTCATCCAGTCAATCGAAGCTAGCCCTCGATTGGCTCGATAGCCCGGACCGTCATGGTTAAAAATCATGTCGCCGGCGTAGTTGATCATGCCCGGCTTCACCGTGAAGCGATAATTTTCGGTGCGTTTGATCTGCATACGCAGATTAAAAAGCGAAAATTCCGACCACGTATAGATACCCTGAGTAGCGACAAGTAGCTTGAAAGTCTTGCCTTGGGCTGGTTTGGGTATTTTGTAGTTTGTCTTGTGGTCCTCCGATGAGAGTGTGATGTAATCCAAGGCGATTACATTGTCCACTACTAGAACAATCAAACCTTCGTTTGCTTGCAGTTCCAGGGTGTTTCCGGGTTTGATTTCCCTAATGCTTGCGAAGGCATTACTGGACGCTATGAGCGAGAGAAAAATCAATACGGCTCTTATGTATTTCGACATGGGGTTCCAGTGATCCAGGACGGACGATGCCGCCCGCAAATCTAAATCAATTGAGTCTTGAATGCAGCCGTTGTCTTGCTCTTGATTTCCTCCAGCGTGACACCCGGAGCCAATTCGATCAATTCAAATTCGCTGTGGCGATCGGGGCGCGAAAACACGCCGAGGTCGGTGATCAGCACATCCACCACATTCTGGCCGGTCAGCGGTAGCTCGCAAGCGGGTTTGAATTTCGGGGCGCCGTCCTTGTTGTTGTGTTCCATCACGACGACCACGCGTTTTACGCCGGCGACAAGATCCATCGCGCCGCCCATGCCCTTGACCATCTTGCCGGGAATCATCCAGTTGGCGATGTCGCCGTTTTCGGAAATTTCCATTGCGCCGAGAATCGACAAGTCGATATGGCCGCCACGAATCATCGCGAACGAATCGCTCGACGAAAAATACGAGGAGATCGGCAGTTGCGTGATCGTTTGCTTGCCGGCATTGATCAGGTCGGCATCGACTTCGTCTTCATAGGGAAACGGGCCCATGCCGAGCATGCCGTTTTCTGATTGCAGTACGACTTTCATGCCTTCGGGAATGAAGTTGGCTACGAGAGTCGGAATGCCGATACCCAGATTGACGTAAAAACCGTTGCGCAGTTCTTTCGCGGCACGTTGCGCCAATTCATCGCGTGACCAGGCCATTATGCAGTCTCCCTTTTGCGTACGGTGCGTTGTTCGATCGGTTTCTTGTAGACGGAATTGACGATCATGCGCTGTACGAAAATTCCCGGCGTGTGGATACTGTCGGCGTCGAGTTGTCCGGCTTCGACGATTTCCTCTACTTCGGCAATCGTGATTTTTCCGGCGGTCGCCATCATCGGATTGAAATTGCGGGCGGTCTTGCGATACACCAGATTGCCTTCGGTATCGGCCTTCCAGGCTTTGACGATGGATACGTCGGCGACCAGTCCGGTTTCCAGTACATATTTTTCGCCATTGAATTCGCGCACTTCCTTGCCCTCGCTGACCAGCGTGCCAACGCCGGTCTTGGTGTAGAAACCGGCGATGCCGGCGCCACCGGCACGGATGCGTTCGGCGAGCGTGCCCTGCGGATTGAATTCGAGTTGCAGTTCACCGGCGAGATACTGGCGTTCGAATTCCTTGTTCTCGCCGACATAGGACGAAATCATTTTCGCGATTTGCCGTGTCTTCAACAGCAGGCCAAGTCCGAAATCATCGACACCCGCATTATTGGAAATGAAGGTCAGGTTCTTGACGCCGGAATCGCGCAGGGCGGCAATCAGGTATTCCGGAATGCCGCAAAGCCCGAAACCGCCGGACATGATGGTCATGCCATCGCGGAGGCAGCCTGCCAGGGCCGCTTCCGCATTGGGATAAAGTTTGCCGCTCGATATGCTCATAACAGGCCCGTGATTGTGCTTGAAAGGTAAATGGTAGCATTTCATTGTACTTGCCCTGATTGCAGCGGATACCGTACCAAGGAGTAGGTATCGCAATCGGGATGGGCGTTTTATCATGTGCGGATGAGTATGAAAATTCCGCGTTTATTCCTGATTGTTCTTTGTCTCGCCCTGAGCGCCTGCGCCGCCACCCGCCCCGATTTGAAACGCCTGTATGCACGTGAAGTGCAGAACACGGCACAGCCGCCGATCATCATCATCAACGGCCTGATGGGTTCGACCCTGGTCGACAAGGATACCGGCGAAGAATTCTATCCGCGTTCGGCTCGCGCGGTTGCCTTGAGCGATTATCAGGATCTGACGATCAGCCCGGTTTCGACCGCCGGCGACAACCTGGTGCCCGGCAAAATCCTGCGAGATATCGCGGGCATCGATTTTTACGGCGCACTGACCAATGTGCTTGAAAAAGACGGGCAGTTTGTCAGTTCGGTTCCTGGGCATCCGGTAGGAAACCAGAGACGCCGTTACTACACCTTTATCTACGATTGGCGACGCGACAATGTGATCGCGGTGAAACACCTGCATGAGTTCATCAATCAAATCCGGAAGGACTACGACGATCCGAATCTCAAGGTCGATATCATTGCGCACAGCAATGGCGGTTTGCTGACCAATTATTATCTGCGTTACGGCCCGAACGATGTTCTGGACCAGAAAGAATTCAGGCAATGGGATGAAGGTGCCAAACGGGTACGACGCGTTGTATTGCTCGGCACACCCAATCTCGGTTCGGTGACGAGCGTTGAACGATTGCTTCACGGGTTCCGGCTCGGGTTCCGGCTGATTCCGGTGGAAGTCATGGTCAGTTTCGAAACGCCATTCCAGGCCTTGCCCAGTCCGATTACCCAGAGCATTGTGGATACGCACGGCAATCCGGCCAAGGTCAATATCTATGATCCGAAGTTATGGCAGGAAAACCAGTGGTCGGTGTATTCGCCGGATTTTCTGAAAATGTTGGAGAAGCAGAGCAAGACTCCCGAAGAAGCCAAGGCCCGGCAGGCGGTTTTGCAAGAGACTTTTGCCGGCCATTTATTGCGGGCAGAACGTTTCCAGGCATCGCTGACGACACCCTTGCAGCACGACGGTGTCCGCATGGCGGCATTTGGCGGTGATTGCGAGCTGACGCCCAATCGTGCCGTGATCGATGTCGCCGATGGCAAGACTTTCCTTGCTTTCAAGGCAAAGGATGTCGTCAATAAAGTCGAGGGAATCGACTACGATTATCTGACGCTTGCGCCCGGCGACGGTCTGGTGACGCGCGATTCACAGGATGCGAACCAGTACGATTTTCTGCCATTGCACCAGAATTTCTTTCTTTGCGCGCGCCATGAATTCCTGGTCAACAATCCTTATTTCCAGAATAATTTATTGTATTTCCTGATGGCGCGATGATTTTTTATTTGCGGTAGGGGCGCTGCTTGCTGCGCCCTGGGGTTGCAGCAGATTTTGGGCGCAGCAAGCAGCGCCCCTACGGTTAATTTCATTCTCTGGCGTGGAGATAAAGAATGGTCAGCCATGACAAACGCATCGATGCCTATATCGAAAAATCCGCCGACTTCGCCCGGCCGATTCTTGAACACCTGCGTGCCGTCGTGCATGAAGCCTGCCCCGATGTTGAAGAGACGATGAAGTGGAGCTTCCCGCATTTCATGCACCATGGCATTTTGTGCAGCATGGCCAGCTTCAAGCAGCATTGCGCGTTCGGCTTCTGGAAGGCCAGACAAATGGCCGGGCTGGAGGGAAATCCGGAAACGGCGATGGGGGATTTTGGACGCATCGCCACACTGAAAGACCTGCCAGGCAAGACGGAATTGAAACGGCTGATCAAGCAGGCGATGGCATTGAATGCCAGTCCGTCGCCGGTCCTTGCCAAGCCAAAACCCAGGCGAGTCGCGAAGCCCGAATTGGTCGCGCCGGATGCTTTCCTTGAAGCCCTTGCCAAAAACAAAAAAGCCAAGGCAAGCTTTGATGCGTTCAGTCCCAGTCATCGGCGTGAATATGTCGAATGGATTCTGGAAGCCAAGCGTGAGGAAACCGTAAGCAAAAGAATCGAAGAGAGTCTTCGGATGTTGAGCGAGGGCAAGCCGCGCCACTGGAAGTATATTAATTGCTAAGCTAGCGGCTCCATACGAGGAGCCTCATTATGAAACGCAGCTGGTGCAGTTTTTTATTGATCACATTCCTGGCAAGCCCCGCCATTTTCGCTGCCGAGAAAATCCGCTATGTCATCCTGGTCGATGGCGGCAAGCAGGCCGGTGAACAAGTCGTCGAACATGGCGATGACGGATTGACCAAGGTGCATTTCATCTTCAAGGACAATGGCCGCGGCCCGGAACTGGACGAGGAATTCCGGCTTGCCGACGACGGCACATTCAGCGAATACCGGGTGAAGGGTAATTCGACTTTCGGTGCGGTTGTCGATGACCGCTTCACGCGGAAAAACAATATCGCCACCTGGACATCAACTTCCGAAAAAGGCAGTGCCAAAGTCAAGGGTGCCGCGCTCTATGTTCCTCTCAATAGTTCGTTCGAGGTGTTTTCGGCCAGTCTTGCCGCGATGGCAAAACGACCGGACGGCAAGCTGCCCTTGCTGCCTTCCGGCACCTTGATGCAACGCACGCTCGATGAAGTCGATGTTGTGCGTGACGGCAAAACGCAGAAGGCGCGTTTGCTGGCGGTGACAGGACAGGGTTTGACGCCGCAATTCGCTTGGACAACGACTGGCGAGAAGCCACGCTTGTTCGCGATTGTGGTGCCGGGTTACATGCTGGCCATTGAAGATGGCTGGCAGGCCAACGGACCTGTACTCGAGGAACATCAAAAGAAGGCAGAAGCGAGCTTGTTGAAAGACATGGCGACCCGCCTGCAAAAACCGATGTCGGGCATGACCGTCATTCGCAATGCCCGCGTGTTTGACAGTGAAAACGCAAAGCTGCTGCCTGCTTCTGACGTGTATGTATTGCGCGGAAAAATTACCGCGGTATTGCCGGCCGGATCGCCAAGCCGCGGGGCCGATAATGAAATCGATGCTGGTGGCCGCGTGTTGTTGCCTGGCATGTTCGACATGCATGGACACGTTGATCGCTGGCAAGGCGGCCTGAATCTGGCGACGGGCGTCACTACCGTGCGCGACATGGGCAATGACAACACCACCTTGCAGCAAATGATCGATGAAACCGGTGCCGGCCAGTTGCTGTCGCCACAAATCGTACCCTGTGGTTTTCTGGAAGGCGAAAGCCAGTACTCGGCACGCAACGGGTTCGTGATCAAGAATTTGCAGGAAGCCAAGGACGCAATCGACTGGTATGCGGAACATGGTTATCCGCAACTGAAAATCTACAATTCGTTTCCGAAGGAAATTCTGAAAGACACCATTGCCTATGCCCACAATCGCGGCATGCGTGTCAGTGGCCATATACCGGTATTCCTGCGGGCGGAAGAGGCCGTCAATGCCGGCTATGACGAGATCCAGCACATCAACCAGGTATTGCTGAATTTCCTGGTAACGCCGACCACCGATACCCGCACGCTCGAACGCTTCATCCTGCCGGCCGAGAAAGTCGGTGATCTGGATTTCAATTCCGGACCGGTAAAAGATTTCATTGCCTTGCTGAAACAGAAAAACGTGGTGATTGATCCGACCGTGGTGACCTTTGAATTCCTGCGGCAACGTGATGGTACGGTGCCCGAAGCCTATGCACCGGTAATGGCGAATTTGCCGATTGATTTGCAACGCAGCTTCCGGGTCGGCTCAATGAAAATCGCCGATGATGCAGCTGCCGAAAGATATAAAAAATCCTATGCCAAGATGCTGGAGTTCGTCGGCATCATGTACAAGGCAGGCATTCCGATTGTGGCCGGCACCGATGCCATTCCGGGTTTCAGCCTGCAGAGCGAACTGGAGTTTTACGTCAAGCATTCCGGCATGACACCGGCGCAGGCTTTGCAAATTGCGACCCGCAATGGCGCGCTTTATTCACGCACCAGCAACGAGCGTGGCAGCATCACTCCCGGCAAACTCGCCGATCTGGTGTTGATCGACGGAGATCCAACAACCAATATTGCGGATATCCGCAAGGTTGCCCTTGTCATCACGCAGGGCAAGATCATTTCACCTAACGAGGTTTTTGAAACCCTCGGCATCAAACCGTTTGTAAGCAATCCGCCAGTGTTGAAAGCGGTGATAAAAGACAAGGTCTCGCAACGCGGCAGTGGCAATGGATTGCCCGCGATGTTTGGCACTGCCGGACACGAGAGCAGGGAATAATCAGCAGGTGGACATTACGCGCTTTCAAGCCCGTGATGTCCGCTAGTTCCGCAAATAGCTGATCAGTCGTCCGCGAAAGGGCGAGACATCGTACTCGTTGAATTTACAGCGGGTTTCCACGATACGAAATCCCTGTGCCAGCATCGCGCGACTGAACGCTGCACTCACGCCACGACCGGGATCGGTGGTGATTATTTCGGCGGCAGGTTTTGCATGGCGCAAGATCAGTTCGGACAGCATCTGCGCATGGTCACGTTCGTAAAGAATATCGCTGCCGATAATCAGGTCGAATTGCCCCAATGTCGCATGCGGTTTTTTCCAGGATAAATCGACATAGGTCGGACGTTTCAGGAAATTGATGTCGGCATTGTGTTTCAGAAACGAGGCGGCCAAGGGGTGATGGTCACTTGCGGTGATATCGGCGGCGCGTCTTTGCAGCACCAGACTTGAAAGTCCGAGCCCGCAGCCGATTTCCAGAATGCGACGACCGGCGATCGGAATGACCGACATCGCATTGGCCAATACTTGTCCGGCAGGCCAAAGCTGTCCGAACAAACTCCAGGACGCCGATGAAATACCGGCCAATTCAGCAAGCCCCTGGGGATCGGCATATTGTTGCTTGTCGCTGAGCGAACGAATCTGGTAGGCGTGATCGCCCACCCGGACGGTGCTTGTCTTGACGTTATAACCCGGCATGTCGCTTTCTCGCAGATGCGGTAAATGCAGAGCTGCATTGCGCAACAATACATTGGCGAAGCGGGCCGTGAGAAAACGCACGAAGCGCAGGAAGACGAAGTAGGTTGCCATCAGAACACAGATAGGTCGAATCACCTAACGAAGCCGGGAATTTATGAATGAAGTTCTCAGTTTCGACATTACGCTGAAATTATTGGCGCCATTGCCTCTACACTCAGTGGATGAAATACGACATACGAAATAACCAGAGCGGGCAACGCTTTGAAACATTGGTCGATGATTTGTTGTGCGTGATTGACTACGAATTGCACGACACGAATTTATCGCTCACCCATGTTCTTGTGCCGAAACCTCTCGAGGGTCGCGGTATTGCCGGAGAACTGACACGCGCCGCGCTCGATTGGGCGCGCACTGAAAATTATCGCGTCATTCCCGTTTGCCCCTATGTGCAGGCATGGTTACAGCGTCGCCCGGATTATCAGGATCTGGTTTCGTAGGAGGGCCCTTGGGCCCGGAGGCTTGTCGGGCCCAAGGGCCCTCCTACGATCACGCCCGCAATCGAAAACGTTCGCGGTAATCGGCCGGTGTCAGATGCGTCGCGCGCTTGAACAGTTTCCGGAAACTCGCGCTATCGTGATAGCCGCAGCGTTCGACGATTTCATCGAAACTCATCAATGTTGTTTCCAGCAGGGCCTTGGCACGTTCGACGCGCAGGTGCTGGATGTGTCCGATCGGGCTGGCGTTGTAATGCTGGCGGAAATGGCGCAGCAGACTGCGTTCACTGGTATCGCAATATTCCGCCAGTTCGCTGACGGTCAATTCGCGATGCAATTGCTGCTGGATAAAACGCTCGGCTTTTTCCGACAGCGAATGACGCGGGCGCTCGGTCAGGGCCAGGCTGATGTAGGGCGCCTGACTTTGGCGTTCGGTATCAATCAGCATCATGCGACCGGTGAGTTGCGCCAGGGATTCATCAACGCGCTTTGCCAGCAATTGCAGAATATAGGTGTAGATCGCGGTGCTGGCACCGGTGGTAGTCAGCATGCCGTCTTCGACGATCATGCGTTCGACATCCAGTTGGACATGCGGATAACGTTTGCGAAACGCGGCATCCAGCCACCAGCTCGTGGTGGCGTTGTGTCCATCGAGCAAGCCGGTTTCGGCGAGCAGAAAGCCACCGCAACAGGCAGCTATCAACGGTACGCCGCGCAAATGCATGGCCCGCAATAATTCCATCTCGGGTTGATAGGTGGCCAGTCGATTGACGAGGTCCTCGGCACTGTCATGCATGATGCCGGGGATCAGCAGGCAATCCAGCGAGAGATCCGGGGACTGCACGCCACTGAGTTGCAGTCCGCCGCTTCCATTCACATGTGTCAGGCCACGCGCACCGACCAATACCGTTTCGAGACGCAAGGGCGTGCCGGGGTCACGCACCTGTGCCAGTTTTTGTGCAATCCGGAACATGTCCGTCGGGCCGATCAGACTGGAAAGCACGCTGCCTTCCATCGCGAGCAAACCCAGCGTGAAACGTTGTTCCCTATTCGACATAAATCGCTCCGGTGTTATCGCCCAGCCATTGGATCAGGCTGGCAGGCAAGGCCAGCCCGGTGTTCTGCTCATCGCTGCAGGCGACGACCGGAATATGGCCGCTATGACCTGCAGGTAAAACGGTTTGCGAGGGTGCGAGTAATTCCGGCTTGCCATCGGCATCACGGGTCAGCAACCACAGGCCGGCGGGAATGGCGGTGGCGGAATGGCAGCCTGCATCCAGCTGGATGGCAAAGTCTTGGCCATCGCTGGGTAGCAAACGCCATTCCGAGTTGATGTGGTTCAGAACGGCGGTGTACTGGCTGCCGGGCTGGTACACAGGGGCGTTGTCAATGTCGGCGCTTAAAGCGCTGCCACTCAGCAAAATACTGGCTATCAGGGTGTTAATGCGTTTCATGATCTGTCTCCTTCGAATCGGGCGTTGCCCGGGGTGAACACAGAATCTGCCTAAATTATGCCCCCAAATAGTGTCGGTTACGACAGCTTGATGGCGAAAACAGCCAAAAGCAGTGTATTTGCCGGTTTGTCGGTTTTGCAGCACCGAAAAGGGATAATCGCCAAAGTTCTGAAGGATGAGCCATGGGCCAATTTCTAAATGCCATCAGTCTGGTGGTAAACGATTACGACGAAGCGATCGATTTCTATACTCGCAAGCTCGATTTTGAATTGATGGAAGACACGCGGCTGAGCGATGAAAAACGCTGGGTGCTGGTGGCGCCTCGTGGTGCAAAGGAAACCCGGATCCTGTTGGCGAAAGCGGCAAATGCCGAACAAGCCAAAAGTATCGGCAATCAAACCGGCGGCCGCGTGTTTCTGTTTCTGCAAACCGATAACTTCTGGAACGATTACCAGAACATGAAAGAAAGAGGCGTCGTGTTTTGCGAAACGCCGCGCGAAGAAAGTTATGCCACCGTCGTGGTGTTCCAGGATTTATACGGAAACAAATGGGATTTGCTGCAGCTGAGGTGAATGTACGCAGGAGCGTCTTCAGGCGCGACAAACCACTCTGATCCGTCGTGCCTGAAGGTGCTCCTACGGTTTTTTCATCACCGAAACAAACAGGTCCGACGCAATCCATTTGTCCAGCCATGTACGCAATGCCGAATATGGACTCGCATCGAACCATGAACGATCCACCTGCGCGAATTGCCTGACAAAAGGCATCAATGCCAAATCTGCCATGCCCGGCTTGTCGCCAAATAAATCAGCGTGATGTTGAGACGGGCATTCAAATCGCGCAAGAAAATTTCTCCTTCCGCACGATAATGCAGTGCCGGAAATTCCGGATATCGCTCGGGATATTTATAGCGGTCAAGCAACTGCTTGAATTCAGTATCGTTACGTTTAACCAGCGCTTTGGCATCTTCGGAAAAACCGTCCAGCATGCCAAGCGGATCATGCTGTCGAAATGCCCACAGCATGATGTCCATGCTTTCATCCAGCACGCGACCATCGGGCAAGGCCAATACCGGCACCGTGCCTTTGGGGGATAACTGCAGCATGCGTTCGGGTTTTGCTTTTAGATCGACTTCCTGCAACGCCACCTCAACACCGCTGACGGCAATCGCCATGCGTGCACGAATCGCATAGGGGCAACGACGAAAAGAATAGAGCAAGGGCAGCGAAAGCATGGGCGTAGTGTGTTTTCCGACGGACGCACTATGATGATGCCATGACTACCTGCCCGAAATGCCAGTATCAACGAACCGCAATCGACAGCCATGTGCATCCGGATATTTGTCCATCTTGCGGCATCGTGTATAGCAAATGTCTGGCAAAGCAGAGCGAAGACCAGGAAGCCATTTCAATCGAACCGGAAATCCGGCAAACGTTTCTGCAATGGCTGACCGAGGCTCCTGAAAAAGTCGACGACATGGCCTTCTGGGCGCGCACGATCTGTGCCGTGCTGTTTGCAATCTGGACCTTGTACTTCATCGTGAACGGCATTAGCTGGGAAGTGCTCGGCGGCTCGTTCATGCACAACGTCAATCTGATGTTCCACGAATTCGGCCATTTGTTTTTCAGTCCGTTCGGCAGGTTCATGACGATACTCGGCGGCAGCCTGTTTCAGGTGCTTTGGCCGTGGACGTTCCTGTTTGCCTTCTTGTTGAAATACCGAGACACCTTCGCCGCCAGCCTGATGCTGTGGTGGAGCGGACAGAATTTCGTCGATCTGTCGCCCTATATCGCCGATGCTTATTACCGCGCATTGCCTTTGGTCGGGGGTGGCGACGAAGATTCGCACGACTGGGGCAATCTGCTGACGATGACCGGCATGCTCGAGAGTTATATGAGCATCGCGCGGCTCAGTTTTTTTATCGGAAGCGTGATGATGGTTGCCGCCTTGGTCTGGACGGCGCTGACGCTGCGGCAGCAATGGCAGGTACTGAAACACTCGACCTAGTGGCCCTTCAAGCCCAAATCCGCGACAATAGCGGTTCTTTGCTGCGGCTCCCGCAGCGGTTTTCTGGAGGGATGTATGGCAGAACCCATCATTACGGCACCTGCGGGTGGCGCAAAAATTACCATTTCGGGCGGCAAGTTGAACGTCCCGAATAATCCGATCATTCCATTTATCGAAGGCGACGGTACCGGTCCGGATATCTGGGCGGCCTCGGTTCGCGTATTGGACGCAGCGGTAGCGAAAGCCTACGGCGGCGAAAAGAAAATTCACTGGCTGGAAGTGTATGCCGGCGAAAAATCCAATAACCAATTCGGCACCTGGTTACCGGAATCTTCGGTGCAGGCTTGCCGCGATTATCTGGTCTCAATCAAGGGCCCATTGACCACGCCGGTCGGCGGCGGCATCCGTTCCTTGAACGTCGCATTGCGCCAAATGCTGGATCTGTATGTTTGTTTGCGTCCGGTGCGCTGGTTCAAGGGCGTGCCTTCACCGGTCAAGCGTCCTGATCAAGTCAACATGACGATCTTCCGCGAAAACACCGAAGACATTTATGCTGGTGTTGAATACGCGGGTGGTTCGGAATTGGCGCAGAAGTTGCTCGACTTCATCGCGAAAGAAGATCCCAAGGCATTCGACAAAATCCGTTTCGGCACGCAGGAAAAATCCGAAGGCTGGCAGAAGGCTTTGGAAGGCATCGGCGCCCCGCATCGCGAAGTCAAAGTGAATGTCGGTCTCGGCATCAAGCCGGTTTCCTATCTCGGCACCGAGCGTCTGGTGCATAGCGCAATGGCTTACGCGATCCAGAACAAATCCAAATCGGTGACCCTGGTACACAAGGGCAACATCATGAAATTCACCGAAGGTGGTTTCCGTGATTGGGGCTATCAGGTCGCGAAGGATTTCTATGGCGCGGTCGAACTCGATGGCGGCCCGTGGATGATTATTCCGGAAGGCAAGCCAGGCGCCGGCCTGATCATCAAGGACGCGATTGCCGATGCGTTCCTGCAGCAAATCCTGTTGCGTCCAGCGGAATACGATGTTTGCGCCACCTTGAATTTGAACGGAGATTATTTGTCCGACGCATTGGCCGCACAAGTCGGCGGCATCGGTATCGCACCGGGTGCCAACATCAACTACGTGACCGGTCATGCCGTGTTCGAAGCAACGCATGGCACCGCTCCGAAATACGCCGGTCTGGATAAAGTAAATCCGGGCTCGGTGATTTTGTCCGGTGAAATGATGCTGCGTTACATGGGCTGGACCGAAGCTGCCGATGCCATCATCGAAGCCATGGACAAAGCCATCGCGAATAAACGCGTCACCTACGATTTCGCCCGACTGATGGAAGGCGCGACCGAAGTGAAATGCTCGGAATTCGCCGACGAGATGATCAAGCAAATGTAATTCGTGTTTGACGATGGATGCAAAGAAAAGAGCCGCGCAAGCGGCTCTTTTCTTTTGCAGCCGTAGGAGCGTCCTTTAGGCGCGACAGATCCGGCGTGATTCGTCGCGCCTAAAGGACGCTCCTACGATAGGTCAGGATTTCCTTACAAGAAGTTCTTTGATTTGCCGACATCAGTTTTTCAAAGCTTGAATAGGCTGATCCAATGAAGAACATTGAAGATAAATCGCCCGGTACAAAAGCATTGCGAAAAGCGCGTTACTCAATATCACGGCAGATCTATTCCATCACCAGCGTTTGTATCGCACGCGAGAAAGTATTCGCTAGCTATCGAAATGCCCGGCTTGCTGCACAAGCCTTAAATAGCAAAAGGCTATGGCCCGACGCCAAATGTCTCGCTTGGGTTGTAATGCCTGATCATATGCACGTGCTGGTTGAACTTGGAGACGAAGAGCCATTGTCTTTGGTAGTACAGCGAATTAAATCATTGATTGCCGCAGCCATTAACCAGGAAAGAAACAGCAGACAGCCAGTCTGGCAGCGCGGTTACTACGATCACGCGATTGGAACAGAAGAAGACGTGCTCTTGGCTGCAAGATATATCGTCAACAACGCCATCCGCGCCGGACTTGCCGAAAACATTGGCGATTATCCGTATTGGTCACTTACTGAAGAATGGTTCGATGGCAGTAGGAGCGTCCTTTAGGCGCAATGAACCCCGCCAGATCTGTCGCGCCTAAAGGACGCTCCTACGGTTGTATCTAGATTTCCTTGGCTACCGTTCCAAAAAATTGCGGCAATTTGATTTTTTCCAGAATCAGCATCATCGACACAATCACCAGGCCCATGCCGACCAGGCTGAGCAAGGTTGGGTGTTCATGCAGGAACAATACACCCCAGATCAATGCAAATACCGGCACCAGCAAGGTCACGGTGGTGGCGCGTGTACTACCGACATCATGCAGCAGTTTGAAATACAGGAAGTAGGCAATGCCCGTGCAAAACACGCCGAGAGGCAACAGCATCAGCCATGGTGTTACTTCGGCAGTGGAAGGCATCGGTGCGATAAACAGCACTGGCAACAATGCCAGCGATGCGCCCATCAGGCTGCCGGTCGCCACCGCCAAAGGATCGACGTCGGAAAAGCGTTTGCGAATTTCCCGTGCGCTAAGCGCATACAGTGCGGCGGCACTCATGCCGGCGAGCACTCCCAAGGCCGTTGCCAGCGTCAATGGCAACCCTCCGAATCCGACGATCATCGCGACACCGACAATGCCGAGTGAAACACCGGCAAATTTTCCGACCGTGGGCCTTTCGCCGAGCGTCCAGAGCAGCAGCACGCTGAACAGCGGCACCATCGAATTCAGCACGGCCGTTACACCGGCCGGCAAGGTAATGCTGGCATAGGCAAACAACCAGAACGGCAAGGCCGAATTGATAAAGCCGATCCAGATATAGGCCCCGGCATTCTTTCGAAGATGCAAAGGCTTGCGCATCGCCAGCATCACGATCACCAATACCAGCGCACCGAGTATCAGCCTTCCTGCCGCGACCCAGTTGGGGCCTAGCTCGGGTACCGCAACCCGCTGGAACAGGAATGAACTGCCCCAGATCATGGCCAATAAAATCAAACGGAGACTTGAAGCGAAATTCATGGTGAACCTTTTCCGGAAAAGCGATTATGTGAAATGTAATGTGACGGGGAAACGAAAAATATCCGCAAGCTGTCGTCTAGCGAGACTCAGCGCACGCAACTGATTTTTCGATTGGTGTTTATGGCATTCGTTTCGAACTGGATCTCGGTTCCCTTGCGATCAATCTGTATCCAGTATTCGGCTATTTTCCCTGCTTCCACGCGATACACGGCGCTGGCAATTTCGATCACTGGCAAGCCGCTGGGTGCCGCGCCATCGGACGGGCCGATATGACAGCCGGTTTGCTTCCAGCGTGCATAAACGCGATCGCCATCGGCCAGCAATTCCGTTACTTCAAAATCGAAATCGCCGTAGATGCGGCGGAAATCTTTGATATGCGCCGCGTAATCTTCCGGATCCCGCGAAACCGTGGTTTCGTTTTCCGAATTCATCTGGTGCGCCAATACCTTCGATGCCAGAAATTGCGAGGATTTTTCCGGCGCCTTGCCGGAACGTACTTCATCCAGAAAATGCCGAACGATATCTTTCGGTGATGTCGTGTCGGCTCTCGGGCTCGCCCGTTACCGCTGCCAACCCCGCCGGAGTGGCGATAAATCCACCGAGAAACAAGAGTCCTGTCCAGATATTCATATAGCCCCCTCAATGCTGTCTTACTTGACGAGTTGGCAAGATACGCCCACAGTTATCGACTGAAAATAGCATTGTTTTCAATCCAGACTTGAGCAAAATTCAAGATGAGCAAACCCGCGCTGCAGTGGATTTCCGGCTTTATGCACACCGCCCGCAGCGGCAATATGACGCGCGCGGCCGAGCAGTTGAACGTGACGGTCAGTGCGCTCAGCCATCAAATGCGGCGGCTTGGAGGAGCGCATGGGTCGACGACTGATGGAACGCGGGCCGCGCGGCATTCAATTGACGCCGGACGGACAGAGTCTTTACGTGCAGTTGGAACCGCATTACCAGGCGATCGAACAATTGCTGAGTCCGCAAACCGGCTCGCACGATGATCGTCTGACCTTGAGCGCGTTGGCATCGATGGCCAATGCCTGGTTATTGCCGAAGATTGGGTGAATTCGTGCGTCAGCACCCGGACATTCAATTCAACCTGGATTCGTCGGCACGCATGGTCGATTTCGACAAGGAATTCCAGATTGATGCCGCGATCCGCTTCGGTGCCGGCAGCTGGCCCCGGCTGCAATCGCATTTTCTGCTGGAAGAATGGATCAGCCCTGCTGCCAGCCCAGCCTTGATAAAACAGCTGGGCCCGATCAAGTTGGACCAGTTGCACAAATACCCCTTGATCGACGATCCGTTCGGTCGCTGGAAGCGCTGGTGCGCGCATTTCAATTTACCTGAGCCGAAAAAATTCGTCGCGAAATTCAACGAGGCCGAAGGTGCGCACCGTGCATCGGCCGAAGGCGTGGGTATCGTGCTGGCCCGACATATCCTGGCCGCGCCGTTGATTGAAGCCGGGCGCCTGAACTATATCGGCAAACTGAAAATGCTGGCCGAATATCAGTATTATCTGGTGTATCCGGAGCGCTCGAAAAACCATCGCGGTCTGGTGCATTTCAAGCAATGGCTGGAAACGCAAATCAAACCCGGGGCGGCCTGAGCATGGCAGATGCGCACATCGATTCTTTGGCCATTCCCAGCGCGGTCGCCATCCGCGATGCCTTCCTTGATTACAACGCGAAGTTTTCCGAGGTCACCAAAAAAGCCAAGCAACGTTTCGAGCAGCGCGATTGGGCCGGCTCGCGCGACGACGCCAATGCCCGTATAGAACTCTACGATCAATGCGTTGCCGACATCAGCGACAAGCTCAGCGACCGGATGGCCGATCAGTCCAATAATGCGATCTTGTGGCAGGGCATTCGGCAAGCCTACGAAAACCTGATTTCGCCCCTGCTGGATCGGGAACTGTTCAAGACGTTTTTCAATACGCTGACTCGGCGCTTTTTCAAGACGCGCGGCGTCAACGCCGATATCGAATTCATTGCCCTCACGATTGAACCGACCGACAGCATTACCCATCCGGTGGCGCGACATAATTACGTGTTGTCGGAAAGTTTGTCGTCTTTGTTTGAGCGCGTACTGGCCGACTATCCGTTTGCGGCTCCATATCAGAATGCGGAAGCCTGTGCGAAAAAAATTGCCGACACCTTGCAGTCACGTTTCGGGCAATGGCCGGAACCTGCGGTGCTCGCAGTCGAATTGCTGGACACGGTTTTTTACCGCGAGCGCCGAGCCTATCTGGTGGGCCGTATTCTGGGTCGGGAAAACTATGCGCCTTGCATCTTGGCATTGGTGAATGAAGAGAACGGAATTCGTGTCGATGCCGTGATCACTTCGCGCCAGCACGCTGCAGTGTTATTCGGCTACACGCATAGTTATTTCCATGCCGATTTGCCGACCGTGGGCGATGCCGTGGTTTTCCTGCGAACCTTGTTGCCGGGCAAACCGATTGATGAAATCTATACCGTGCTGGGTCGTGCCAAGCAGGGAAAGACCGAGCGCTACCGGCATTTCTTCCGTTACCTGCAGGAGCATCCGGAACAACACTGCACCCATGCCGACGGCGAACGCGGCATGGTGATGGCGGTATTCACGCTGCCGGGTTATCCGCTGGTGTTCAAACTGATTCGCGACAAATTCGCGTTCCCGAAAAACATCGCGCGCGAACAGGTGCTGGAAAAATACCATCTGGTATTCAAGCACGACCGCGTCGGCCGCCTGATCGATGCGCAGGAATACCGCTTCCTGCGTTTTCCGCGCGAGCAATTCACCGATGCCATGCGCGAAGAGTTGCTGAAGGAATGCAGCGAATCGGTCAGTGAAAGCGGGCAGCATATCGTTATCCACCATTGCTATGTGGAGCGGCGTCTGCGACCGTTGAATTTGTACGTGCGGGAAACCTCGGAAGAATTGGCGCTAGCCGCGATTCTCGACTACGGTCAGGCGATCAAGGATCTTGCGCGCAGCAATATCTTCCCCGGCGATTTGCTGCTGAAAAATTTCGGCGTCACCCGGCATGGCCGCGCCATTTTTTACGATTACGACGAACTCTGCCTGGTCACCGAGTGCCGGTTCCGGAAATTGCCGGAAGCAAAAAACGACGAGGAAGAAATGCATCACGGCGCCTGGTATTACGTGGCCGACAACGACGTGTTTCCCGAACAGTTTCCGCGTTTCCTGGGGCTGAGCCCGACCCAGCGCGAAGCCTTGCTGGCGATGCATGGCGACATTTTCGATCCGGCCTGGTGGCAGAAAATCCAGGCCGATATTCGGGCCGGCGTATTTACCGATGTGCCGCCTTATCCGGAACGCTTGAGAATAGATTGCAGTGGAGTGCGCGAGTTCACATAATTTTAGCTGCCTGCGCGCTATTGTTCCGCCCAAACACAATCTGGAGCATCAAATGAAAAAACTGGCATTGGCCCTGGCCTGCATCGGCTTCATCGCGGGCTGCCATTCCGATGGCGACACTAAATCCGCCGGCAATTCCCGTCAGGAGGCAAAACAATTCGAATCAACGATTGCACCATTGCTGGAAGGTGCCTGGCGTTCGCCTGAAAACAAGGCGCGTGATCAATATCGGCATCCGCAGAAAACACTGGCCTTCTTTGGCGTCAAACCCACGCAGACATTGATCGAAATTTCGCCCGGGGCCGGTTGGTACGCGGAAATTCTTGCGCCATTGCTGAAAGACGGTGGCCATTACATTGCCGTGGTGGCTGATCCGGAAAAATTGAGCAGCGAACGTGCAAAGACGAGTTACGGAAAACAAAATGCCGCGTTGAAGGATCGGTTTGCAGGGAATCTGCAGGTATATGGCAAGCCTGTGATTGTTGCGATCGATCCCGCCGCACCGGTTCTGGGCGATGCCAATTCGGCCGATACGGTGCTGACATTCCGCAATGTCCATAACTGGGTCATGGCGGGCCAGGAAGCGGCCATGTTCGAGGCTTTTTTTGAAGTCCTTAAACCCGGCGGCGTGCTCGGTGTTGTCGAACACCGCGCCAAGAGCGATGCCGAATTCGAGAAGATCAAGACCAGCGGTTATCTGCCGGAAGAATACGTGATCAGCCTTGCCTTGAAAGCCGGTTTTGTTCTGGATGCACGCAGCGAAATCAATGCGAACCCGAAAGATACAAAAGACTATCCGGGTGGCGTCTGGACCTTGCCGCCGACCTTGTCGCAAAAAGAAGTGGATCGTGAAAAATATCTTGCGATTGGCGAAAGCGACCGCATGACATTGCGTTTCAAGAAACCTCTCTAACAGAGATTCTTGCGTAGAAGCGCCCTTCAGGCGCGAAAAATCCGGCGTGATTTGTCGCGCCTGAAGGACGCTCCTACGCCATGCATGTCATTAAAAAGCCTCGCCGGTTTGCAGCTTCCACAGCGATGCATACACGCCTTCGCTCGCCAATAATTCCTGATGGCGCCCCTGTTCGACCAGACGCCCTTTTTCGATCACGAAAATCATGTCGGCATTTCTTACCGTCGAAAGCCGGTGCGCCACGATGATGGTCGTGCGATTTTTCGAAACGCGTGCGAGTGAACGCTGGATCGCCGCTTCGGTTTCATTATCAACGGCAGAAGTAGCTTCATCCAGAATCAAGACGGCAGGATTGCGATAAAGCGCGCGCGCCAGCGCTATGCGTTGACGCTGGCCACCGGAAAGTTGCGTTCCGCGTTCCCCTACTTCGTTGTCGAAGCCATTGGGCAATGTGGAAATGAATTCACTGGCTTCGGCCGCATCCGCCGCGGTTTCAACCGCTTTACGGTCCGCATGGTATTCGCCATAGGCGATATTGTCGGCAATGCTGCCATCGGTCAGAAACGGGTCCTGCGCAACATAGCCCAATTGCTTCCGCAACACGGTCGAATTGATATCTGCGATATCCTGGCCATCGAATAGAATGCGTCCCTTGTCCGGCGAGAGAAAACGCAACAACAACTTCAGCAGTGTGCTTTTTCCACTGCCGGTGCCACCGACGAAAGCGATGGTGCTTCCTGCCGGAATATCGATGTTGATGTCGGAAAGCGTAGGCGTGTCGCCATAGGCAAAGAAAATATTCTCGAATCGCAAGGCGCCTTTTACCGGACCGGAAAATTCTCTCGTGCTTTGTTTCGGCAACGCGGTTTCCAGCAAATCCATCACTCGGTTTACCGATGCCATCGCACGCTGATACAAATCGGTCATGTCGGCCAGCCGTGTCATGGGCCACAGCAGTCGCTGGGTCAGATACACCAGCACGGTGTAACTGCCGACGCCGAGTTTGCCGCTCAGGCAAAGATAGCCGCCGTACAACAAGGTCACCACGAAGCCCGCCATCACCGCCATGCGGATGACCGGTGTGATCGCGGCAGAAAATCTGATCGCATCGGCATTGCGTTCGCGAAATGCATTCGACGCGATACGAACGTGCTCGGATTCGAATTCCTCGGCGGTATAGGCCTGAATCGTGGTCATGCCGGCCAGATTATTATTGAGACGATTGGATACCGTTGCCGCCGCTTCGCGTGCCGCCGTGTAGCGCGGATACAGGCGTTTCTGGAACCAGAACGCACCGAATAAAATCATCGGGATCGGTAACAGCGCCAGCACTGCCAAATCAGCCGTCAATACAAAAAATACGGCGCCGACCAGGAGCGAAGAAACAAAGACCTGTATCAGGTCATTGGCGCCGGTATTGAGAAATCGCTCGATCTGGTTCACGTCTTCATTCATCAATGCCATCAGGCGTCCGCTGCGTTCACTGTTGATGAAATCCGGTGGCAATTTTTGCAAATGCGAATACGCGGCTTGCCGCAATTCATGTTGCATGTCCTGTGCAAGCCCGCGCCACCGCAAGGCGTAGAGATACTCGAACAGCGATTCGAACACCCATATCAATACCGTCAACGCAGCCAATGCCCAAAGTTGCTGCATCGGATCGCTAACACCGAGTTTGGCGAGAAAGGAATCCTTTTGATTGACCACCACATCGACCGAGACACCGATCAGGATTTCCGGCAATACATCGAAAACCTTGTTGCAGACAGAAAAAATGCTGCCAAGAATGATATTCCGGCGATAGGGTCTGGCGAAATCGAGCAGGCGTCGCAGTGGATGTTGGCTGGAAACGGCGTTATTCATCGAAATAACCAAAAAAGGCCTGCAAGTATTGTCTCACGCCGTTACACTGCATGAATGCTCATAGCTTTCAACAAGCCCTATAACGTGTTGTGCCAATTCACGGACAGCGAAACGCCCGCCCGCACCACGCTCGCGGACTTCGGCATACCGGCCGATGTGTATGCCGCAGGACGTCTGGATTTCGACTCCGAAGGCATGTTGCTACTGTCCGATGATGGCGCCCGCATTGCGCAAATCAGTTCGCCGAAATTCAAATGGCCGAAAACCTATCTGGTGCAAGTCGAAGGCATTCCGACCGACGAACAGATCAAGGCCCTGGCGAAAGGCGTCAAGTTGAATGACGGCATGACGCTACCCGGTCAGGCGCGCGCATTGGAAACCGCGCCCGATTGGTTATGGCCTCGCGATCCGCCGGTGCGTCACCGCAAAACCGTGCCCGACAGTTTTATCGAACTGACGATTCGCGAAGGCCGCAATCGGCAAGTGCGCCGCATGACGGCGGCCGTCGGTTTGCCCACCTTGCGTCTGGTTCGCATTTCGGTAGGCCCGCATAATCTGAAAGGACTCGAACCCGGCAAGTGGCGGGTTGAAGGCGAAAGCTAGTTTAGGTAGGAGCGCCTTTAGGCGCGACGGATCTGGTGGGATTTATCGCGCCTAAAGGCGCTCCTACGAAAATCATTCCGCCAAAAAATCCAGAATCACTTTTCCGACCGCATCCGCTTTTTCCATATGCAGATGATGTCCACCGGGAATGACGGCAACACGACCATCTTTCAATTCGGCAAGACGTGCACTGCGCTGTTCTGGCGTAAAGTAAATCGGCGCCGGATCGGCTGCGATGACAAGAGTCTGTGCTTCGATTGCACGAATCCAGCTGCGAATGAAGCTCTCGTCGGTGCGAACATGCGTCGGCAACATCATGCGCGGGTCGCTGCGCCAGATAAACCCGTTTTCAACTTCCTGCAGATTTCTGCGCACGATCATTCTGGCTGCGTCGCGCGTCATATTGCTGGCAGCGAGTCGTGCATTGACTGCCGTCTCAAGATCCGGAATAACCCGGGCGGCTTTATCGGCAGCAATATAACGCCTTGCGGCAACGGCCTGCCGTAATCTTTGTCCGGCCTCTTCGGCTTTGCCCGAGATGGGGCCGAGAGCCTCGACCAATATAAGTTTGTTGATGCGTTCCGGCGCCGAGGCCGCGACAATCGTGGCAATCGCGCCACCCATGGAATGGCCAAGTAAATGCGCCTGTTGCCAGTCCAGCGAATCCATTGCGTCCAGCACATCGTGAATCCAGTCGACGAACACATAGTCATAGCCCGGCAAGCGATGCTGCGAGCCACCGTGTCCGGCAAAATCCACGGCGACGACATGGTATTTATCCAGTAGCGGCATCAGCGGAACAAAGCTGGCGGCATTGTCGAGCCAGCCATGCAGGCAGAGGATTTTTTCGCCATCGGGATTGCCGCTTTGCAGCGCCGTCATTTTCCCGCGTGCCGTAGTGATCGAAATTTCCTGCATCAGTGACCCCATCCCTGGCAATGGCGTTTGATCAAATGCGCCAATGCGCAGGCATGACCGGGGGATTCATTCAAGGCCGCGATGTACCGAAGTTTTTCGCCGCCCGCCTTGTGGAAAAGCTCCTGGTTTTCCACCTTGATTTCCTCCAGCGTTTCCAGGCAGTCCACCGCAAAACCAGGACAGATGATATCGACCGTTTTGACTCCCTGTTTTGCCAGCGACTCCAGTGTTTTGTCGGTGGCAGGTTCCAGCCAGGGCTCGCGGCCAAAACGGGATTGATACGTCAGTAACCATTCCGTGTCGCTTAATCCCAGGCGCGTGGCTATGGCCTTTGCACTGGCTTCGCATTGTGCTGCGTAGGGATCGCCGTCGCGGATAAAGCGTTGCGGCAATCCGTGGAATGAAAACAGGATTTTTTCCGCGCGCGCATGCAGGTCCCAATGGTTCTCGATGCTGGCTTCAATCGCGTCCAGCCATTCGCCATTATCATGATAATCATTGATCAAGCGCAGCTCCGGCATCACGCGCCAGCGTTGCAGTTCTTTCATCACAGCATCGTGGCTGGATGCCGTCGTACTGGCCGAGTATTGCGGATACAGGGGCAACACGAGCAAGCGCCGCATGCCGTCAGCCTGCGCTTCGCGCAACACCGAGGCCACCGAAGGATTGCCGTAACGCATCGCCAGACGCACATCGTATTCGGAGCATTGTGCCTGTACCGCATCCCGCAGTTTTTTGCTCAATGCCAGCAAGGGAGAGCCATCTTCGCGCCATACGCCGGCATATTTTTTCGCGACGATGCCGGAACGAATCGGCAGGATCACGAAATGCAGAATGGCGCACCACAGCCAGCGTGTCAGATCGACTACGCGGTAATCGTGCAGGAATTCCGCAAGATAACGCCGCACTGCGCCGGCAGTCGGTGCATCGGGTGTTCCCAGATTGATCAACAGTACGGTGGTACGTTGTTTGTCGGAGGCAATGGGATTGAAAAAGCGTGGGCTCATGGAACTATCCTTGTTAACAGGGCACAAAATAACATCCGACGGATGAAGATGAACTCATCCCTTATTCATTCGTTTGCGCCATAATTGCCAAAATTCCAAGGAGAAGCCTATGCGCCGCCATTTCGCCCTGCTGTTGTCATTACTCTTGCTGTTTCCGCTGTCTGCCTTCGCGGGTCAAAAAGAAGACGACCGCGCCAATGACGCCAGCCGGGTCTTGAGCGAAATCCTGAAAATTCCCGAGGAGTCCATCCCCGGAAAATTGCTCAACGAAGCCCAGGCCATCGCCGTTATCCCGGACGTGGTCAAGGCCGGTTTCGTGGTCGGCGGCCGACGCGGCAAGGGCCTGATTGCCGTTCGCGGCAGTGATGGCACTTGGTCGAATCCCAGCTTTATCGTATTAACCGGCGGCAGCATCGGCTTCCAGGCCGGCATCCAATCGGCCGACGTGATCCTGGTGTTCCGCAATGCCCGCGGCGTTGACTCCATCGTCAATGGCAAATTCACCCTCGGCGGCGACGCCAGCGTGGCCGCCGGCCCGGTAGGTCGCAGCGCGCAAGCATCCACCGATGAACAACTGAAAGCCGAAATTTACAGTTATTCCCGCGCTCGCGGCCTGTTTGCCGGAATTTCGCTTGATGGCGCTGTCATGCAGATCGACAAGAAAGCCAATGCCGCCGTTTATGGCCGTGATGCGACTTCGCGCATGATTCTCGAAGGCCGTGCCGACAAGGCTTCCGATGCCGTCGTCAGCTTCCGCGACAAGCTTGAAGAAAGCACCGCGAAAGCCGCCGAGACCTCCAAATAAGTTATTCTTAGCCATCGCACAGGAGAACCGTCATGTTAGGTTGGAAAGAATTGCTGATCATCTTGGTGATCGTTATTTTGGTATTCGGCACGAAGAAACTCGCCAACATCGGCAAGGATCTGGGCGGTGCCGTCGGTAATTTCAAAAAAGGCCTGAAAGACGGCAGTGAAGATGCCGAAAAACTCGGCAACGAAAAAGACCAGGACCAGGCCCCGAAAGCCTGAGTCCCAAAGATAAATTCGAAAGCAAATGACTGATAAGCAGGCCATCCGCCATGTTTGATATTGGCCTGAGTGAAATTCTGATAGTTGCCATCGTGGCCCTGGTGGTACTGGGGCCCGAACGTTTGCCGAAAGCAGCACGTCTCGCCGGATTCTGGGTTCGCAAGGCCCGCGCGCAGTGGTACACCGTGAAAGCCGAACTCGAAAGCGAGATGGCCGATGAAGAACTGAAAAACAGTTTGAAAGCATCGATGGCCGATCTTCAGCAAACACTGAACGCGCATCAGGAAAGTTTGCAGCAGGAAATGCAGGCGATCGACAGCGATATCCAGCAGACAATCAATACGCAAAAAGAAAGTCTGAAAGACGATCTGCAGGCACTCGATGCGGATCTGGCGGCAGAATCCGGTGCCAGGGCAAATGATGCCGATGTCGATATCGCGCATGATCCGGAAAAGACACGGCAACCATGAGTGATCCCAAGCCTGCCGAAGAAAGCCTGATGAGTCATCTGCTCGAGCTCCGCTCGCGCCTGGTAAAAGCCTTGATGACCTTGGCTCTGGTATTCGTGGCATTGGTACCGTTCGCCAACGATATCTACTCCTTGCTGGCCAAACCCTTGCTGGATGATTTGCAGGGCGGGCAATTAATCGCGACCGCACCGCTGGGTGCATTTACCGTTCCGCTGAAGTGTGCGTTTTTCGCCGCATTAATGATCGCGATGCCGATGATGCTGTATCAGCTTTGGGCCTTTGTGGCACCGGGTTTGTACAAAAATGAAAAACGCATGGCGCGCCCACTGCTGGTGGTAGCAACACTGCTGTTTTACGCCGGCTGCACCTTCACCTATTTCGGTTTGTTGCCGGTGATGTTCGGTTACCTGTTCAGCATCACGCCCGAGGGCGTCACGATGATGCCCGATATCGGCGAGTATCTGGATTTCGTGCTCATCATGTTCCTCGCTGGCGGCATCAGTTTTGAAGTGCCGGTTGCCGTGATCATTGCGGTGCTGCTCGGCTGGGTAAAACCGGCGCAATTAAGTGAATGGCGTGGCTACGTCATTGTCGCCATTTTCATTATCGCGGCCATCATTACGCCACCGGATGGCTTGTCGCAGTTGATGCTCGCAATACCCATGTGCCTGCTGTATGAAATCGGCATTCTGGCAGCGCGGTTCGTGGTAAAAAACCGCAAGATAGATCTGACCGCACGCTCATGAGTTACACGCCTTCGCCGGCCGGTTTCTGGAAGCGCTACGTTGCCTACTTCATCGATATTGCCATTCTTTATGTGATCGTCGAAATTCTGTCGAGCCTGTTCTTCGCGTTTCGCGGCCAATCCGAACTCGGTTCACTGAAGGAAATTCTCGCTACATTACAGGCGGCGCAGGCGAGCGGTGAAACACCCGATCTTCTCGCGATCATGCAAACCCTGCAGGCCGTTATTTTGCTCGCCCTCATTTTTTCAACCATCGCCTATCTGGTGTTGGCCGGGATTTATTTTTCCGTGATGGAATGTTCGCCGCAGCAGGCGACGCTTGGAAAACGCCTGTTGGGAATCAAGGTGACCGATATGCAGGGGCAGCGCATCGCATTGCCACAATCGATCGCGCGTTTCTTTGCCGCTTCTCTTTCGTGGATCACGATGAACCTGGGCCATGCACTCGCGGCGTGGACACCGGAACGTCGCGCCCTGCATGACTATCTCGCCGCTACCCGGGTAGAAAATGTCGACCCGCAAAATCCGGGCATGCCGATTTGGGGCTGGGCGATCATCTTCCTGCACGCCTTGGCTTTTATTGGCGCCTGTCTGCTGATGGTATTGATGATGTGGCTGATGATGCAGCAGATATCTGCCATTTGATCCTGCGTGCCACGCATTGAATCTGTTATCCGGATCTTGCGATTTACCGCTCCTGCTCTCGGACTATCAAATTTCAATCTGTGCCTTGTCGGCAGTGTCCGGTTCGGAAACCGCAATGCCGATATCGGTCATGAAAATATCGCGCCATGCGATATACATCGCATTCAAATACCAGGCCCAGGCCAGTGTGCTGATAAAGACCAGTACAAAAGTCTGCAATAGCGGAGCCAGTGCGCCGGCATTGCCGATCAATGCCATCGGAATCGCGAGCAGGAAACTCGCGGCAATGACGGTCAACAACATGCCCAGGCTGAAGAGACACAATGCGCCGATATTGCCCATGATCGCCCGCAGTGCATCCCAAAGGGCCAGAAAACCGAGTCGTCCATCGAGAATCGAACGGGGTACGGCAAGAAAAACAATCCAGCCCACTACAATCGCCGCAGGCAGTAATTTCAGTATGGCGCCGAGAAGAACAGGAGCAATTTTTTCGATCAGTTCCGGACTCGGTGTTTGACCGGGCTGTGCCAGCGTTTGCGCCACGTCGGGGCCAAGTGCCTGGACCAGAACCGAGCTGGAAAAAATCGCAAACAGGATGGTCGGCAAGCCCGTCATGAAAAGGCTCAGAAAGCGCGGCAAAGATTTGAAGCCGTTGAAGAAATCGCCGAGGCCCGTCTGCGCTCCCTGGGCCTTTTTATGCAATGCGGAAATGGCGCCGCCATAAAAGACCGTAATCAATATCAGCATGAAAAAATTCAGTCCCGGTAGCAGCATGCCGAGACTTAACCAGATCGCCATGGAAAATATCGGCTGTGGCGCTGCTTTCAGTTGACGTGCTGCTTCCAGACACCAGAGCAGGCCGCGAAGGGCAGGAATTTTTCGATGGGACATAGAGAGATTGCTGGTTCTGAATTGGCGAATAGCCAAGGAAAAAACGTCCGGCAAGCCGGACGCATCGAATTAGACGGGCAATGACGAAGGCGGTATTTCAGGCGCCGTTGTCGTGTCGTCGCCCAGCATGCCTTTCCACATGAAGTAGTGGCCGCAAAACATCAGCGGGTACAGGATCAGCAGCATGGGGATGAACAGCAGGAACATCGCGACCATTCCGAGCGCCGGATGGATAAATGACAGAAGCACGACGATAACGCCCAATATCATGCCGACAATGAAGAATGCGATATAAAAAATGAAAATCACGCAGACCAAGAACAGGATCAGTTTCAGCCCGTTCTTGAAAACGCTGGCTGCCGCGATTTTCATGGCGTCGATTGCGGATGTAGAACGCAGCGAAATTTCGGTAAAGCCGACCATGTAAACGAGTTGCAAAAACATGGCCACGCCGATGAAGCCGAAGTAGGCGATGAACAGCGCAAAGGGAAAGCTCGGTGGCGCCGGTTCGGCGCCGCTGAGTATCGCCGCCTGCTGCGCTTCCATCTGATGCATGAAATCCATGATCGGGCCGCTGAATGCCAGTGCAAACAAGCCGAACACCAACAGATAAACCAGAAAGCCGAGCAGGGAAAAACCGAGGCCGCGAAGCCAGAGCGGCATGTCCTTATAGGGCTTCAGAATATCAAAACCGTTTGTGGCAATGCCCTGGTCGGCATTCTGGCAAAGCTTGAACCAGCCAATAAGAATCGGCGGGAACATCAGTAAACTGAAAACCAGCGTGATGATGTAGATGGTGAGAAACATCGTCATATCACCACCGGCCATAGGCATGCCGGCCATGGGCATCGCGTTGCCGGACATCCCCTGGCTTTTCATGGCGGCCATCATATTGCCCATCATGACAAACCACATCGGCAGGCAAATCAGGATCACCATGACGATGGTGACCAGGCTGGCAGACAGGAAGCTGCGGAAATTTTTCTTCACCAGCTTGATGCTTTCCATCACCCAGCCAAACATCGACTCAATTCTTACGCTGCGTGCCGACATGGTGTTCCCCTTAAGCGCGCGATTGCGCATGCAAAACAAAATTTCTCAGCACGCGTCTTGCGTCCGGCGCGGCACTCACGGCCTTGCGCATCGCCTTGGGTTCGCTGCCTTCCTGGATCAATGCCATGCGGCGCACGTGGATATATTCGCGCATGTGTTCGGTTGAAAATTCCGGATGGAATTGCACGCCCCAGACATTGTCTTTCCAGCGGAATGCCTGGCAATCGTCTTTGTCGGAATACGCCAGCACGGTCGCATCGCTCGGTGCCGTCAGCACGGTTTGCAGATGGGTCGAGTGTGCATCGATCTCTTCGGGCAGTGAGGCAAACAGCGCATCGTCCTTCGCATGCGGATGCAATTTGATCGAGATGGTGCCCATTTCGCGACCTTTCGGGTTGTAATCGACATTGCCGCCCAATGTTTGCGCGAGCAATTGATGGCCATAGCAAATGCCGAAGATGGATTGACCTTTGTGAGCCGCATCATTCAGCCATTCGGCGCTGCGTTCGCTCCAGTCATGGCGTTCGGTCACCATCGCGCCCGAACCAGTCACCAGCACGCCGGTGAAGCCCTTGGCATCCGGCAATTTTTCACCGGCTTCGACATTGCAGACTTTCACGTCACGCACATGCAGGCCGGAAGCGACCCGAATCCAGTCGGGAAATCCGCCCTGGCGCTTCAAAGTAGGGACCGGCTTGCCGGTTTCGATAATCAAAAAAGGTTTCATGGACTCAAGCTCTAAACTACGTATCAGCCTATAATACCGGCTTTCCGTTGATGATTCGCCTTATGGCCGCCCCGACATTTCAAGAACTGATCCTTAAACTCAACTATTTCTGGGCCGAACAAGGCTGCGTGCTGATTCAACCGCTCGATCTGGAAGTCGGTGCCGGTACCTTCCATCCCGCCACTTTTTTGCGGGCATTGGGCCCGGAGCCTTGGAATGCCGCGTACGTGCAGCCTTGCCGTCGCCCGACCGATGGCCGTTATGGCGAAAACCCGAATCGCCTGCAGCGTTATTACCAATATCAGGTCGTGATGAAACCGAATCCCGACAATATTCTGGATTTGTATCTCGATTCGCTCAAAGCGCTCGGTGTCGATCCCTTGATTCACGATTTGCGCTTTGTCGAAGACAACTGGGAATCACCGACGCTCGGTGCCTGGGGTCTGGGCTGGGAAGTCTGGTTGAACGGCATGGAAATTACCCAGTTCACGTATTTCCAGCAGGCCGGCGGTCTGGAATGCAAGCCGGTGACTGGCGAAATTACTTACGGGCTCGAACGTTTATGCATGTATCTGCAAAACGTCGACAACGTATTCGATCTGGTCTGGACCGTTGGCCCGCAAGGCCCGGTCTATTACCGCGATGTGTATCACCAGAACGAAGTCGAACAAAGCGCGTACAACTTCGAACACGCCGACGTCGAAGAATTATTCCACCGCTTCGATGCCTGCGAAAAAGAAGCTATGAAATGCGTAGAGTTGGGCCTGCCATTGCCGGCTTACGATCAAGTCGCGAAAGCCTCGCATAGTTTCAATTTGCTTGATGCGCGCCGCGCGATTTCGGTAACCGAACGTCAACGCTATATTTTGCGCGTGCGCAATTTGTCGAAAGCGGTGGCTGAAGCGTATTTTGCGCAGCGCGAAAAACTCGGCTTCCCGAATCTGAAGAAGGAGGTCGCGTAATGAGCATGCTTCCTCTCCTGATCGAACTCGGCACCGAAGAATTGCCGCCGAAAGCCTTGCCGGAACTGGCACAGGCTTTTTTCGACGGCATCGCCAACGGTTTTGAAAAACGCGGTATCGCGTTCAACAAGAATAATGCGAAGGCTTTGTATTCGCCGCGTCGTCTTGCTGCGCTGTTTGCCGAAGTCGGCACCGAACAGGCTTCGCAGAAATCCGAAGTGCTGGGTCCGTATTTGAATATCGGTCTGAATGCCGAAGGCCAGCCAACTCCGGCTTTGCTTGGCTTTGCTGCGAAGAATGGCTTAAGCGTCGAGCAGCTTGAAAAAACCACGGATCAGAAAGGCGAACGTTTTGTCGCCCGCAGTGAAAAACCCGGTGCGATCACAAGTACATTGATTGCCGAGATCGTCAGCGAATCGCTCGCGGCATTGCCGATTCCGAAACCGATGCGCTGGGGTAGCCGCGAAACAAAATTCATCCGCCCGGTGCATTGGTTGGTGATGTTGATGGGCAATGACGTGATCGACGGCGAAGTGATGGGCTTGAAATCCGATCGCATGAGCCGCGGCCATCGCTTCCATCACAACAAACCGGTCTGGATCAGCTCACCGCACCATTATGTTGATGCCTTGCGCGATGCGTTCGTGCTGGTCAATGCCGACGAGCGTCGTGACCGTATCCGCGAACAAATTGAAACCACCGCCAAACAAACCGGCGGCAGCGCGCGCATCGATGAAAATCTGTTGAACGAAGTGAATTGCCTGGTCGAATGGCCTTCGCCGGTCCTGTGCTCGTTCGAGAAAGAATTTCTCGCGGTACCGCAGGAAGCCCTGATCACCACGATGGAAAGCAACCAGAAGTTTTTCCCGGTGCTAGACGCGAACGGAAAATTGTCGGAACAATTCATTGGCATCGCCAACATCGAAAGCAAGGATGTCGAGCAAGTTCGCAAGGGTTATGAGCGTGTGATCCGCCCGCGTTTTTCCGATGCGAAATTTTTCTACGATGAAGATTTGAAACAGGGCCTGAGTTCGATGGCGGAAGGTTTGACCACCGTCACCTATCAGCAAAAACTCGGTACCTATGCCGACAAGACCAACCGCATTGCCGATTTGGCAGAAACGATTGCAAAAGAAGTGGGAGCCGATCCACAACAAGCGCGTCGTGCCGCTGGACTGTGCAAAGCCGATTTGCAAAGCCGCATGGTCGGCGAGTTTCCCGAATTGCAGGGCATAGCCGGCCGTTATTACGCAAAAGCTGCCGGTGAACCGGAAGCGGTTGCCAATGCGATTGATGAAGCTTACCAGCCGCGTTTTGCGGGCGATGCGATTGCGCCTTCGAAACTTGGACAAGTGCTTGCGATAGCTGAGCGCTTGGATACGTTGGCCGGTGGTTTTGCTGCTGGATTAAAACCGACTGGTAATAAAGATGCGTTTGCGTTGCGTCGTAATGCATTAGGGTTGGCGAGAACACTTATTGAAAGCGGTATTGATCTCGATTTGAGTCTGGTCATTGCCAAAGCTGTAGATGGTGTTGGTGCAATAAAAAATGAAAAAGGCGAGGCATTTGCAGATCGCAATGAAGTATACGATTTCATTATCGACCGCATGCGTAACTACTACGCCGACCAAGGCTTCACCTCTGCGCAGTTCGACGCTGTCGCCGAATTAAAACCAGCTTCCCTGCTCGACTTCGACAAACGCCTGAAAGCCGTCCGCGAATTCGCCCAATTACCGGAAGCACCTGCACTCGCCGCCGCCAACAAGCGCATTCGCAATATCCTGCGTAAGGTCGAAGGCAATATTCCGGATAACGTGAATCCTGATCTGTTACAGGAACAAGGTGAAAAAGATTTGTATGCCGCGATCAGTTCGGCTTTAAGCGATACCGACACTGCATTGGCTTCGCGCGATTATGTGGCAGTGCTTTCGCGACTGGCGACACTGCGTCCGCAGGTAGATGCTTTCTTCGATAGCGTGATGGTGAACGTCGATGACGCCGCCGTGCGCGACAATCGCCTTGCCTTGCTGAAGACGGTCGCGGATCGTTTTGCCAGCGTCGCCGAAATTGCGGCTCTGGTCGTCTAGGCTGAATATTCACATTCGGCTGGTTATAGTAAGCCTATGACCCGCCGACCCCCAGGCTTCTCCGCACTCGCTGCTGTCCTGTTTCTGCTCGCTGCGCGAGCGGAAGCCCTGCAGGTAAAGTCTATTGAATTTGCCGGGCTGAACGAAGCGCAGATCCTGAATGTGCGCAGCGAACTTTCGTTGACCGACACCCAGCTCGACGCCGAGACCGTTATCAGCGAAAACCGTCTGGATTACCTGATGCGGCTGGCACCACGTGAAGTGCGGCGCGGGCTTGAAGCCTTCGGCTACTACGATGCAGCCGTGGAGTCCAAAGTCGTTCGCGATGGCGAAGATGTCAGCGTTCAGTTCACGGTCGTCCTCGGTGAGCCGGTGCAGGTGCGTAAACTTGCGGTGAACGTCATTGGTGACGCAGCGAAAGATCCGGTCGTAACTAGCCAGGTCGATGCTTTCCTGCCGAAGCAGGGTTTTGTATTCCATCATGGCGATTATGAAACCAGCAAAATAAACATCAGTCGTGCATTGAATGAACGCGGTTATTTCGATGCCGACTTGAACACGCACACGGTGGAAGTGACGCGCGCCGAGCATGCAGCCGATATCGCACTCGATTGGACTAGCGGATCACGTTACAAATTCGGCAACGTTCGCTTCGAAGGCCACCAGTTCGACAATAGCCTGATGGAAAAACTGGTGCCCTGGGAACCCGGGCAGCTGTTTGATCAAACCGAATTATTCGCGTTGCAGAAAACGCTGGCTGATCTCGATTATTTTGCCGCGATCAATGTGCAGCCTTTGCCCGACCAGGCCAGCAATGGCGTGGTGCCGATACAGGTCAGCCTGACGCCGGCCAAGCGCAGTATCTATTCGCTGGGTTTGCGATACGGCACCGACAGCGGAGCGGGTTTCGCAAGCAGCATGGAACGACGCTGGGTCAATCGCAAAGGCCACAAGCTTTTCGTTGCCTTGAATGTTGCACAGGAAAAAAGCGATTTCACGGCCCAGTACCGCATACCGGCATTTTCCAAAATCGAAGGTTGGTACACGTTCCGCACTTCGATTCGCGAAGAACAGATCAACGAGATCACCACGCAGTACACCGAGTTGGCGATGAGCCGGAATGGTCGTTGGCGTGGCTGGGATTTGAATGCCGGGCTCGAATACAAACGCGAGCGCTACGACGATCTGGTCACCGACTTCCACGATTACAGCACGATCGTGGCGCCGGTATTCTCGGCAGAGCGGAAAAAATTCGACGACATCAATTCGCCGCAGAAAGGCTACCGTTTTTTCATCGAAACCCGCGTCGGTTCGACCGCCATCGGATCCGATATCGATTTCGTCCAGGTACGCAGCGAGGCACGCTACATCCACAGTATCGGTTTCAGTAACCGCTTGTTGTTGCGCGGTGAATTGGGAACCACCTTCACCAGTGATTTCGACCAGTTTCCGCCATCGCAAAGATTTTATGCCGGCGGCGATCACAGCGTGCGCGGTTACGGTTATCGCGAATTGGGGGAAGGCCTCGCCACGATTGTCGGCGGCAAACATATCGCCGTTGCCAGTGTCGAATTCGAACATATGTTCACGCCCACCTGGGGCGCCGCCGCTTTCGTCGATGCCGGCGATGCCTTCGATGAGCAATTCAATGCCAATGTTGGCGTTGGCCTGGGCTTGCGTTGGCGTTCGCCGGTGGGCCCGATCCGTATCGATATCGCGCATGGTTTGAACGAACCGGACCAGAGTTTCCGTTTGCATGTCAGCCTTGGACCGGATCTGCAATGAAGCGCCGCATATTCCGATTTCTGTTGATTCCGGCCTTGCTGGCCGGCCTTCTACTATCACTGATCGGTCTCTGGGCCTTGCGCAGCGAAGGCGGCCGCGATTTCCTGATGGCGCGCATCGCTGCGCAATTGCCGGAAGGCAGTTCGCTGACCTGGTCCAAGCTGGAAGGCAGCATGTGGAACGGCCTGACGATCAGCGATCTGCGCTACGCCGATACGAAATATGTATTTACCGCACAAAAAGCCAGCCTGAAAAATGCCCTGTGGCCGCTCTTGTCGAAACGGCTGGATATCGAAACGCTCAAGATAGATAACGCGGTTCTTGTCTTGCCCAGCGACGACGAACCTTTCGAGTTGCCGCGCTGGCCGGAATTTTTACCGGCGATTGATTTGCCGATGACGATTGCAGTGGCGGATTTGCAGATCAGGCAATTACAAATACGGGACAGCAAGCAAAATCTGGTATTGGTCTACAACGCGCAAGCCGAAGTAACCCTGGCAAAGGGGTTGGTCGATTTGCCGAAACTGCAAATCAAGAGCGACCGTGGCAATCTCGACTTGAAAGGCGAATACCTACCGCGTGAAAAATACCGCACGAATCTCGCAGGTAGCTATATTGCAGCAACCGAAAAAGGTATCGCACCGGCGCAACTGTCATTGAATGCCAAGGGCGATATCGATAATTTCAGTTTGAAAATCAACGGTGCCGCGCCCGGCCCGCTGACGATGGATTTGCGTTTGCTTGACGGCAGCCGCCAGCCGCATTGGTCATTCAATGCCGGCAGTGAACAATTATTGTTCGAGCAGTTTGGTCTTGCACCGGATCAGCCCTGGGCCTTTTCGCTGAAAGGTACCGGCGTGGATGGCGATGCCAAGTTCAGCGGCAATGTAAAACGCGGCGAACAAACCGTGCTGATCGAGTCTTCGCAAGTTTCGATTGAAGCGGGCGTGCTGACATTGAAGCCAGTACTGATCCGGGTCGACGCTGGTCTTGTGCGGCTTGAGGGCAAGGCCGAATTTATCGACAAGGATCCGGTGTTTGATCTTCTTGTCAGTTCGAAGCAATTGATTCTGCTGCCCGAAAGCAAAGACAGTGGCAACATGGCAGTGAATGGCAGCGCGCAGATGAAAGTAGTCGGCAAATTATCAGCCTGGACTCTCAATGGCGACGCGGTCTTGCTGCGCGGCAAGGACAAGGCGGTCGTCAAACTCGCTGGACGCGGTGATGAAAAAAAATTATTGCTCGATGATTTGAGCGCCGTCACGCCGACCGGAAAACTGCAGGGGCAGGGAAAGTTATTCTGGGAGCCGAACCTTGGCCTTGAATTGCAGGCACGTTTGAATCAATTCAACCCGGCCTATTTTTTTCCGGATTTCCCCGGCGCGGTCAATGGCTTGATGGATGCGAAAGCGCAACAGAACGCGGATGAACTCTGGGCTGGTGAAGTAAAGCTGAAAAATATTTCCGGTCGCCTGCGTGATCGCGCATTGGCAGGCGATGCGGAAGCACGCTGGGATGGAAAAAACGGCGACGGAAAACTGGCGCTCGGCATCGGCGCCAGCCACGTAAAAGCAGCCGGTCGTTTTGGCGAGCGTTACGATATTGCGGCCGACTTCTCGCCATTGAATCTGTCGGATATTTCACCGGAGGGCGGCGGACAAATCAGCGGCACCCTGCTGGTCAATGGTTCCAGTCAGGCGCCGAACTACAAGGCCAATTTGCGCGGCAGTGAATTACGCTGGGGCGCCGACAGCGTCGGCAAACTTGACGCACAAGGCGAGTTGCCCGGTAGTGGCAAGAATGGCCAGATGCATGTCAGTGCGAGCGCCATCAATATCAGCGGACAGGCACTTCAGCAATTCGATGCGCAAATCAGCGGCAATATGCATGATCTGCGTGCACAGGCCGATGCGGCTTTTGATTACGGAAAAATAAAACTCGATATCAGCGCTGCCGGTGCAAATCAAAACTGGAAAGGCCGATTGCAATCCCTGCAATTCGCGCCGCGACTAGGTGAAGCCTGGACCTTGCAGGCACCGGCGAATTACCAGTTTGCCGCTGGCAGCATCAGGCTCGATAAAACCTGCCTGCGTACCGGCAGCAGCGCACAACTTTGCGCGAATGCGAACGGCAATGCCGGCCATGTTGAAGGTCGCGAATTACCCTTGTCGCTGCTGGATCCCTGGCTAAGCGAAAGCATGCCGGATCAAAACTATCGTCCGTACGGCGTGGTGAATCTTGCCGGTGATTTTGTCCGCACGAAAACCGGCGCATGGAATGGCGATGTCGGCCTTCAATCCGACGCAGGCGGTTTGCGTCTGAATACCGATGCCACGCGCGACGTGGTGAGTTACAGCAATCTGACATTCAATTTGAAACTGCAAGGCGAGCAAATCGGAATGCGATTGAATGCCCTGCTGCCGGAACAGGGTTCGATCAGCGGCGAATTGCAAACCGGTTTCAATGCGTCGGCGCCGCTCAAGGGCAAGCTCAATCTCGATGTGCACAAATTGACCTGGCTTGAATTGATGTCGCCCGATCTTGCCGATCCGAAAGGCCGCCTGACCGGACAACTGCTATTGAGTGGAAATCGCAGCGTGCCCAACATCAGTGGCGAAGCGCATCTAAACCAGTTTTCGTCCGAGCTGCCGGCACTCGGCATAAAAATTACTGCCGGCGACGTCAGCTTGCGCGGCGAACCGAATGGCATGGCGAGCTTGAACGGCGTGTTGAGTTCCGGCAAAGGACAATTGCAACTGAATGGCTCGCTGGATCTGGCCGATAAAAACAGTCCGCTGCAATTAACGCTGAAGGGTGAAAATATTACGGTATCGAATACGCCGGATTTGCGGGCAGACATGAGTCCGGACCTGAAGCTCGTGTATCAGAACGGCTTGTTGAAAATGACCGGCACCGTGGTCGTTCCGACCGCAAAAATCGATCTTGAACGTCTGGATCAAAGTGTATCGGTGTCATCCGATGTGGTCGTGCTTGATCCGCGTGAAGCACCGGAAACCGGTGGTTTTCTGGTGGATTCCGACATCACGCTGCAACTTGGTCGCGATGTGCAACTCAAGGGTTTTGGCCTGGATGGAAAACTCAGCGGTAGTTTGCAGGTGCGCGATCAACCCGGACGCCCTGCGCTCGCGACCGGCACGATTGAAGCCCGTGGCAACTACGCCGCCTACGGGCAGGCATTGACGATCAAGCGCAGTCGCCTGACTTACGCCAATTCCTCGATCAACAATCCGGCACTGGATATTCTTGCGGAAAGAAATTTCGAAGATGTCACCGTCGGCATTCGCGTCCAGGGTACGGCTCGCTCGCCGCAAACCGTGATTACTTCATCGCCTGCAATGGAAGCTTCCGAAGCCCTCGCATGGCTGGTCCTGGGTCGACCCTTGAACACCGCCAGCAGTACCGACAATCAAAGACTCGATGCCGCCGCGCTGGCTTTAAGTGCGGGAGGCAACATACTCGCGCAGCAATTGGGTGTTAAGTTGGGCCTGGATGAAGCCGGCATCAGCGAATCGCGTGCCTTGGGCGGCGCGGTATTTTCGGTAGGCAAGAAAATATCGCCGCGCCTGTTTGTCAGTTACGGGATTTCGCTGCTGGGCACGGGACAAGTGATGACATTGAAATACCTGATCAAGCGCGGCTTCGATGTCAGTATCGAATCGGGCCGGGAAACGGCAGCCTCCTTGAACTGGCGTAAAGAAAAATAAAGCGACACGGGAATCGATATATGAAATCTTGCTTAATGATGATGGCGACGCTGATGCTGATGCCTTCGCTGGTCATGGCAGACACACAGGCCTGCCGCAAGCAGGATCCACAAAATCCGCGACCGCGTATCGGCCTGGTGCTTGGCGGTGGCGGTGCGCGCGGCATTGCCCATGTCAGCGTCATCAAGGAACTCGAACGTCGGCATGTTCCGATTGATTGCATTGCAGGCACCAGCATGGGTGCCTTGATCGGCGGCTTGTATGCCTCGGGCATGTCGATTGAAGAGATCGAGAAACTGGTCACCACGCTGGATTGGCCGGCAACCTTCGATGATTCGCTGGATCGTCCGGAACGCAGTTTTCGCCGCAAGCGCGATGATGATCTGAGTCTGCTCAATGCAAAACCCGGCATTGGCAAAAAAGGAATCAAGATTACCTCCGGCCTGCTGGCCGGCGAAACCGTGATGCTCCTGCTCGAGCGTCTATCGAATGAAGCTTCGCGTTCGGGAAATTTCGATCAACTCGTGATTCCATTCCGCGCGGTCGCAACCGACATCAATACCGGTGAAGCCGCCGTCTTGAGAAGCGGCAACCTCGCGATTGCGATGCGTGCCAGCATGTCGATACCGGGCGTGTTGCGGCCGGTAAAAATCGGCGATCAACTTCTGGTGGACGGCGGCATCGTCAACCAGGTGCCGGTCGACGTGGCCCGTGCGATGGGCGCCGATATCCTGATCGTGGTGGATGTCGGCACGCCGCTGGCGACGCTGGATGAAAATGCTTCCGTGCTCAGTTTCGCCGATCAACTCGGTAGCCTGATGACGGTCGGCAATACCAAAAAATCACTCGACAGTTTGCGGCCCGGCGATATTCTGATTCAACCTGCGTTATCCGACCGGGTGCGTACCGGCGATTTCGACAAGGCGGCACTGGCGCTCGAGATTGGTGATCAGGCAGTCAAGGCGCTGGATACACAACTGACGGCATTGGCTAGGCCGGGCGCGGACAAGACCGATGAAAAACGGATCGCGATCACGGACAAATACGAACGCGAAAAACCGATGATCGAATTTGTCCGCCTGAACAACAAGACCCTTTATTCGGATGAAGTTTTGCTGGCGCGACTGGATATCCGCAATAACCAGCGCTTCGATGTCGACAAGGTTGAAGCCGCGATTCGTCGTGTCTACGGATTGGGAACACTCGACAGCGTGACCTACGATATGGTCGAGGAGAATGGCAAGAGCGGCCTGGTCGTGGATATCAAGCCGCAAAGCTATGGCCCCGATTATCTGGAAACCGGCGTGAATACCTATTCGGATTTTCGTGGCGATTTCGTTTTCAATGTACGTGCCGGTGTTATCCGCAACCCGATCAATGCCTTGGGCGGCGAGCTGAGATTATTGGCGCAGATTGGCAGCGAGCCTTCCATTTTCGGTGAATATTTCCAGCCACTGGATCCGAAAGGCCGTTATTTCGCCGGCATCAAGGGCGGCTTCGAAAACCCGCAACTGAATTATTTCGGAGCCAATGGCAATCGCATTGCACAGTTCGAGTTGCCAAGCTGGGGTCTGGATATCTATGCTGGTCGCGAGTTTGGCAATTACGGCGCGGCAATACTCGGTGTCCGTCGTCGCAGCGGTGAAGCCAATCTGCTGATCGGCACGACCACGATTCCCGACAATGATTTTGATATCGGCGAAGCTTACTGGAATGTCACCTTTGATCGTCTCGACAGTTTTCAGGTTCCAAGAAGCGGCACCTTCCTGTCCTTTGGGCAAACCTATGGTCGCGAAGCCTTGGGTTCAGACAATGATTTCAGCCAGTTCAATCTTGACCTGATCTATGCCCACGCAATCGGCGTGCATTCGGGTTATGCGGGGCTGCGTTATCACGACACGACTTCAGGTACGCCATTGCTGCAGAACTATTATCGTCTAGGTGGCGTAACGCGATTGCCGGGCTATCGCCCGAATGAGCTTTTCGTCGCCAATTACGCGCTCGGTTTCGTCGGCTATACCTATGAGCTGGGGCGTTTGCTGAATCGACCGGCCATCATTGGCGGCACCATCGAATATGCAGATCTCTGGAATGACGGTTCGGCCCACCAGCAGGAATTGAATGCCAGCGCCTACTTTGGTTTTGACTCCTGGCTTGGACGTTTCCTGCTGGGTTATGGTGCGCGCGAAAACGGCGAAGGCAGTTTCTTTCTGGAGCTTGGGCGTAATCGTTGAGTCATTGAGAGTATTTTTGGATGACGGTTAACATGATGATGGACATTCGCCTGGATGATTTGAGAGGCCCCGAGATTGCTGCCTTGCTGCAGGAGCATCTGGATTCCATGGCGCTGCACTCCCCACCCGAGAGCGTGCATGCGCTGGATCTGGAACGCTTGCGGCAAGCCGACATTACTTTCTGGACCGCTTGGCGAGACGGTGAATTGCTCGGCTGTTGTGCTATGAAAGAACTGGCCCCGACCCATGGCGAAATCAAATCCATGCGGACCGCACGACAGCATTTGCGCAAGGGTGTTGCGGCGAGCCTGCTGACGCATTTGCTGGAACAGGCAGACCGGAGATCATACGAACGGCTTAGTCTGGAAACAGGATCGATGGAAGCCTTTGCACCGGCGCGAAAACTCTATGCTGGTTTTGGCTTCGAATATTGTGGTCCATTCGCGGATTATGTCGAAGATCCGTACAGCGTTTTCATGACACGCAAACTTCGCTAGTCGTATACCGCTGGAATTATTTAATCACTCTTTGCAGTTCGGATTTCAGACCTAGACCCTCGCTGTGCAGATACCGCCGTTCGTCGCGCCAGTCCGGAAAATGTTTTTCGACTTCGCGCCAGAAACTGCGTGAATGATTGCGATGCACCAGATGGCAAAGCTCGTGTACCAAGACATACTCGAATGCCGATGCCTTGCCGAGCACCAAAGACAAATCCAGCAGCAGACCGTCGCCCGGACTCAGCGAGCCCCATAGCGACGACAATGCCCGTACCTTGATGGCCAGCGGCGCGGTCGGAAAGGCCGGCAAGTATTTCGGCATCCATGCGCCAATATCCTTACGGGCTTCCTGCAAATAAAATTCTTTCAGTGCGCGTTTTGCCTGTGGCAAGCCGGCTTTTGCCGGCAGCGCGATGAGGATGCTGTCGTCCTGCAAACTCGCCTGCGCGAATTTCGCTTCACTCCATTGCACCGGAAATGGAGTGCCGCGCAACAAGACGCTTTCATTGCCATGCAGTTGCAATTCGGCAGTACGCTGGAGATGTGGGCGTTTATGCCATTGCGATTCCAGCCAATCGGCATTTTCGGAAAGAAATTGTTTCGCCAACCGATCCGAACAGCGTTTTGGTACGGTCAGGCGTACGCCTTTTTCGGTAACGATCAGTCGAAGTCGGCGCGCGCGTGCATCGTGCACGCAGCGGATTTCGATGACTTCGCCCGACGTCAATACCACGGGCCAGAACTCTATCGTACTGGCGGGTTTGTCGGGCTTCAGGAAAAAAAACATGCGGCTAGTTTAGCCGGAAAATTTCATCTAAAAGCAAAACCGTCTTCCCGGCGAAAGCCGGGACCCAGGAGCTCGACCGCTCGAGATATCAAGTTACGGACCAGCCTGAATAATAATTCTACGAAACTTGGCGAAACCGCTTCGTGACCAACTTCTGGATCCCGGCTTCGCCGGGAAGACGCAGAATAATTTCGTAATCTTCAAGCCTCGGCCTTGCTCAACTTCAAATTCTTTTCCATGACTTCGAACAAGCGTTTGATCTCGGCCGACATCAACGCGAAGCGGGCATCGAGTTCGGCGGATTGATCTTCCTGGTCGGTATTTTCCAGCGACTCGACCGCGCCATCGAGAAACTTCAGTTTGCGGATCACCAGATCTTCGCCGAGCACGAAACTCACATGCGCATCGAGTACCAAACCGAGACGGCTGACCTGCTTGCCCGATTCCAGGTGCTTCTTGATTTCGTCGGTCTGCAATTCCTGGCGCTGACATTTCACGATCGCACCGCGTTCGTCGCCGTCTTTCAGTTCGCATTCTTCGCCGAGCTCCAGACCTTTCGGCAATTTTTCGCCGCTGATCCAGCCGGTCATTACGGTACGCGGGCTGGTTTCGGCATTCAGCGGAATCGCGGGAAACGAACCCAATGCATGTCGAAGTTCCGACACCAGATTTTCGGCCGATTTGCGCGAAGAAGAATCGATCGCGACAAAACCGTGCTCCATATCGATATAGGCATTCAGGCGCGTGCTGCGAACGAAAGCGCGCGGCAACAATTCATGCACGGTGTCTTCTTTCAATGCACGGCGCGCCTTGCCGCCAAGTTTCCGGCCCTGCTTTACTTCAATGGCGGCGATTTTCTTGTTGACCACATCGTTAACGACCGACGACGGCAGGATTTTATCTTCGCCGCCGAGCGTGAATAAAACGCAATCGCCGACCTGGTGTGATAGCACCGCTTCATCACGACCAAACGGTGATACGAAACCGCGCGACATCATGTCGAGCGGACCGACCGGTTTCAGGACGACTTCGGCCAGACGTTCTTCAAGGGCTTTCAGGGATTTGTTGACAGTGGTGGGGAAACGAAACAGCGTCAGATTGCGAAAGAACATTATGTTTATCTTTTGTAGGAGCGACGGAAGTCGCGATGAGGTGTGCGTAGGAGCGACGAAAGCCGCGATCTAAAAATTATTCCGTGACTGCATTTTCACCAGCAAGCCAGGCATGACTGTCGGGCAATGCGGCATCACCGCGCTTACCCAGCGAAAGAAAATCGAACAGATTGGGATCCGCCATTTGCGAAGCACGAATATCGCCAAGCGCTTTCGCAATGGTATCGATGCGGCCCGGCGTTTGTGTTTCCCATTCCGCCATCATGCGTTTCACGACTTTGCGTTGCAGGTTTTCCTGCGAACCGCAGAGCGAGCAGGGAATGATCGGATACTCTTTCCAGTCGGCATAATCGGCAATATCTTTTTCGCTGCACATGGCCAGCGGGCGTATCACCACATGCTTGCCGTCGTCGCTTAAAAGTTTCGGCGGCATCGAGGAAATTTTCGCGTGGAAAAAGAGGTTCAGGAAAAAAGTGGAAACAAGATCGTCGCGATGATGCCCGAGGGCAATCTTGGTAAATCCTTCCTGCTCGGCGTACGTGTACAAGGCACCACGGCGCATGCGCGAGCATAGTGAGCACATGGTCTTGCCCTCGGGAATCACGCGCTTGACCACCGAGTAGGTGTCCTGTTCGAGAATCTTGTAAGGCACACCGATGCTGGCCAGGTACTCCGGCAGCACATGCTCCGGAAAACCGGGTTGTTTCTGGTCCAGGTTCACCGCGACCAGCTCGAACTTTACCGGGGCCTTTTTCTGCAGCTGCAACAGGATGTCCAGCATGGTGTAACTGTCCTTGCCACCGGACAGGCAGACCATGACCTTGTCGCCGTCTTCGATCATGCCGAAGTCGGCAATCGCTTGGCCGACCTGATGACGCAGGCGTTTGGCAAGCTTTTGTTTATTCACCGAAGTCGGGCGGACCGGTGGGTCGAGAAGTGTCAAATTCATGGGGTGTATTTTACACCGAGGCGAGGGCGTGTAAGCTGCATGCAGGTCATTTCAATCGAGGCACCATGTCACAGCCGCCCGACACCGCCCAGCTGACCGCGCAATTGATTGAATTGCGGATAGAACACCGTGACCTGGACGAAGCCATCGACAAACTGGCACACAGCATTCAGGCCGACGAGCTGGCGATCAAGCGCCTGAAAAAACGCAAATTGCGCATAAAAGACATGATGGCGTATCTGGAAAATAAATTGATTCCGGATCTGGATGCCTGAGTTTTTTGTAGGAGCGTCCTTTAGGCGCGATAGATCTGGCGGGATTTATCGTGCCTAAAGGACGCTCCTACGCGGAAGCTGTTATTTACGCGGCGGCATTCCGGTGACTTTGCTGACAATTTCCGGCGACAGCTTGCTGATCGTATGGCGTAGTTCACGGCCCAAAACGACTTTCGCATCTTTTTCCCAGTTGTTCAGGCGTTCGTCGAAATCGAGTTTCGCATCGGGGCATAGCCAGATCAGTTTCAGTTCACGCATTTTCTGGATAAAGCCGCGGAACAGGGATTTATCGAAAAATTCCGGTGCCGCTGGTGCGTAAAGCAGGGACAAACGTTGCGCGGTCAGTTGGCAGAGCGTTTCCAGTTCCGAAGTGGAAATCGTGCGGGGACCGTTTTTGACCAAGGTGGTGATCGCGATGAAATAACGTTCGAATGCCTGTTGCAGGCTGTGGGCAATCGCACGCAAGCGGTAAACCTCATCGGTCTGGCCGGGGCCGCGCGAGACGTAACCGTGTTCGTCATCGGCGATCGCCGTCAGCAAGCCTTCGGCGATGAACAAATCAATCGTGGAATTAATGCGTTCGGCAAATTCGTCTTCGGTCCAGGGCAGAAACAGTTCTTCCTGCATGAAGGGATAAATCGTCTTGCCAAGACGCATCAGGCCATTGCGGCTCATGCGGCGATTATTCTGGAAGCACAGGGCAATCCAGGCCGGCGCGGCAAACAGATGCAAAATATTGTTGCGGAAATAGCTTTGCAGCACGGCGGTTTCATCATCCATGCTCAACACATCGCCCAGCGGATGCTTGGTGCGGATCAGGATATTGATTTTTTCTCCGTACGCCATGATCGCTTCCGGACTCAGGTCGGTCACGGTAACGCGATCGGAATACGGCAGTGCCGCGAGAATTTTTTTCGACAACGCCAACTGTGCCAGTAGATCGCTTTCGGCCATCGCGTGTTTCGGCGTGGACAGCAATGCCAGTGCCAGCAGGTTGACCGGATTCACGTCAGCCGCGCGATTGATATTGACCTGGATGGACTGCGCCGCTTCCTCGACAACATCGGTTATCCAAGAGGGTTTCTCATCGGCACCGGGAAGGTTCTTGCGCCATTCGGGTGAATGCTTGTCGAGAATCTGGTCGAGAAAAACCGGTTCGCCGAAACTCACCGCCACCTTGCCATAGCGTTGTTTCATGATTTCGAAACCGGCGCGGATCAGGGCCCAGATGGTTTCCTTTTCCTTCGGGCGTCCAGTCAATTCATCAAGATAGCTCTTGCCTTCGATCAGTTTTTCGTAGCCGATGTACACCGGCTGGAATACGACCGGCTTGCGCGGCGCGCGCAGATAGCCGCGCAGAGTCATCACGATCATGCCGACTTTCGGCGCCATCAATCGTCCGGTTCTGGAACGACCGCCTTCGATAAAATATTCCAGCGAAAAACCTTCGCTGACCAATTGCGATACATACTCGGTGAACACTGACGAATACAAAGCATTGGCCTTGAAACTACGGCGCATGAAGAACGCGCCGCCGCGTCTCAGCACCGAACCGATGATCGGCAGATTCAAGTTCACGCCGGCGGCAATATGCGGCGGGACCACGCCATGCGCGTAAAGCAGATAACTCAGCAGCAAATAATCCATATGGCTGCGATGGCAGGGCACATAGACGATTTCATGGCCTGGCGCGACTTCCTTCAGTGACTCCAGATGGTGCACATGCACGCCGTCGTAGATGCGGTTCCAGAAGCCGGTAAGTACGAAGGAAAGTGAACGCACAACCGGATGCGAATAGTCGGCCGCGATTTCCCAGGCGAAACCATGCGCTTTTTTCCAGGCTTCGAGATATTCGGTCTTGTCACGCCGCGCCTGTTCGGCAATCGCCTTGCGAACCGGTTCGGCATCGAGCACGCGATCAACCAGCAAACGCCGTGTCGATAAGTCCGGACCGATAACGGCGGAACGGATACGGCGGAAGTGGGCACGCAATACGCGAGAAGTCTTGCGAACGCTGCGTTCATGCGGCAGTTCTTCTCCGAGAATTTCCCAGACCCGAACTGATGGCGAAAATTGCACGACGGTGCCGCGGCCATTCAAAAGGATCGCAAGCAAGCGGCGGAAACGACCGACCAATGCCCAGTTTTCCGAGAACAGAACCGAAAACCAGCCGGATTGGCGATCAGGTGCGCGACCGACAAAAATCGAGACCGGAACAAGTTGTACGTCCTGATCGGGATACAAGCGGTGTGCCATCAACAGGCGTGACAAACCATCGGAGTGGTTCTTGTTTTTCGGTTGCGAAAAAACGCTGCCGCCACGACGCGACAAGGCGATGTAGGAACGCTTGCGACCGAGCGGATCACCGGGCAGAGGCGCCAGCGGCGATGGCAGTCCGGCTTCACGGCAGGCGCGGTCGAGAATCAGCATATTCGACAGGCCGTAGTTTTCAATCACGTAACAGATCGGACGATCGGCGGTGAATGGCGGTACGGTGGGTTCGCGTTTGATTTCAATCCACGGCGCCAGCAATTTTTCCATCAGACGCGCCCAAAGCGGCGCAATGGTATTGGCAAAAGTCTTTTTCGAATCAGAGGGCGCTGTAGGAGGCGTCTGCTGTTCGGGCTGCGGCAAAGGCAGCGAAGCTTGTTCGATAGTCATAATGTGATTTAGGGAGCAGAGACGGCTGCAGCAGGCAGCGCTTGTTTTAATGTTTGTTGGGCATCGTTAACCTTGTCGGCGGGATACCACCGGCCATCGATGCGGGTCATTTCGATTTCAAAACGAATGTCTTTGCCGAGCAGGACGTAATTCACTTCGACCGTCGCCTGGTTGCCCGACGCATCGGCGTCGACCAATTTTGCTTCCAGATTGTCGAGCGACTCGTCGATATCGGCGCCGTAAACACGGCCAAGGTCTTTCAGGCCTTTCAATGCGATGCCGCCTTTTTCAAGACTGGCGATCATCGAAAGTTGATGCATTTGTTCGGCTTCCGGCAAATTGATTTCGCGTGCGGTTTGGCAAATCACGGTAATGGCTTCGCGGGCTTTTTCCTTGTCGCTGAACATCGCCGGCTTAAGCCATTCCAGTATCGCCTGGCCAACGGCCTTCGCATGATCGCGTTCGGCCGGTGTCAGGTCTTCGTTGGCCTGGATCGCACCGCTCACGAAAATCTGGGCGGCACCTTTCATCATCGGCCATTGCGAATTGATCTCGCCCTGGAATTTTTTCATTTTCGATTCGTAGCGAGCGAACAGTTTCGCTTCCGCACCGGGCTCCATCATCTGTTTCATGTAGCGCGTATGGTCTTTTCGCTGGGTGGTGGTGAGCTTGGGGGCAAGCGCCAGCTCGTCGTTCCAGCGTTGCTCCAGCCGGGCATGGAGAGCCGGCGGCAGGCTGAGTTTGGAATAGGTCAGCAGATCATTGTCTTTGATGGCGTCGGCCAGACCTTCGACCGCCGCGACCGGATCGCCGGGTGCCACGGGTTCACGCCCACAGCCTGACAACAGGCCCAGCGTGAACAAGAAAAGCCCAAGATGGCGAACTCGGTGGAACAACATGCGTTGCGGTATTCCTTTTAGCTATGCCGAATTTAGCAGATTGCGATGGCGCTCGCCCTAGGGCATTGGGATGAAGTCATTAAAAACAAGGACTTGCTCACATAAATGAGGGCCGAAAAGGGCAAAAAAAGAGGAGACCCGATGGGGTCTCCTTGAAAATCCGGTAAACCGGAGGACAGATCGTGGTTGTAGATACATGCTCCGAGGAGCGGCTTTCCGGGCGCGGAAGCAGATTAGCGCCGAATCGAACCTAATGCAATACCTTACAAATCACGATGTATCTTATTGATATTAAACAATGTTAAAAACCTTTATTCCGTAGGGGCGCCTGCTTGCTGCGCCCGCTCTGCTTGCCGATCTCGAAAGCGGGCGCAGCAAGCGTGCGCCCCTACGCTTAGTACCTCAGGGCTTCGTATTTCTGTGCGCGGCGCTCGTCTTCCGGCTGTGACCATTCGTTATTGAACAGAGCTGGCTCCCAGCTGCCGTAGCTGGGGTTTGGCAAAACGAACCAGCGTTCGCCAACCCAGCCCAGGTAGGGCTTGATCGCTTGTTCGCGGCCGTCGCGGGTATTGGCCAGAATGGTCGCCATATCGCCGATCTGGTCGCCGAATTGCATCAGTACCCGATATTCACGGCCGATCGAGATCCGGCGGCAGCCTTTTTCCGAACCTTGCTGTTCGCAGTTGTCGACGTAATAACCCAGACCCAGGAATTGTTTTTCATCTTTGATCGGGAACCCGGCCTTGCGAAGATTGCTGATAGTGGCGTCTTTCAAATGCGCCGCGCGATTGCTGATATAGAAAATGGTCACGCCGCGCGCAGTGGCGGCGCGGGCGAATTCGAGAGCGCCCGGTATCGCAGTGGCTTTCTCTTCCATCACCCAGTCGCTCCAGGTCACTTCATCGTAGGCGGCATGGTCGCGGATCAGGCGCGCCTGATAGGGCGAGTTATCGAGTACGGTTTCGTCGATATCGACGATGACCGCCATGGGCAAGCCCTTCGCCGGTTTTTCGCGTTCGTCCGGCGTCAGTGCATCCCAGGTCGGTGATTTGATCGCGCGGTCCAATTGCACCAGGCCGGAACGCCAGGTTTGACCGGCCAGCAGTTTGTATTCGACCGACGTCTGCATCCAAAGCACGGCATTCAGATTGTCGTGTGCGCCGGTTTTGCTTTCGGCTACGACAGGTGCCGGGGTCTCACTGGCGACTTGCGGTTTGGTTTGCACCATTTCGCAGGCACCCAGCAGCAGGACCAGAGAGCAGGCGATGAAAAGACGGGTGGTTTTCATGAATAGAGCCTTGTTTTAAGTTTTTATAATAATAGTGAGTATGTGTGACGGTTAATTGCCCAGCAAGGCCGCAATCGCATCCATATGGGCCTTGCCGCGTTGTTTTTTCTCGGCGATATCGCGTTCCGGATCGGCACCATCACGCAGGCAGTCGGCGGCCGGCATTTCATCGAGGAAACGGCTCGGCAATAAATGCTCAACCGCACCCCAGCGTTTTATTTCGGCGCTGTGCGAACAATATAAACGCTCTTTTGCCCGCGTGATACCGACGTACATCAGGCGGCGTTCTTCTTCCAGTCCGCCTTCCTCGATGCTTCGTTCATGTGGAAGATTGCCATCTTCCAGTCCGACCAGAAACACCACGCGAAATTCCAGACCTTTCGCTGCATGCAGGCTCATCAGGCGAACCTGATTGCCGGGTTCGCCGCGATCGGCATTGCTGATCAATGCCAGCTGCGCCGCCAATTCACCCGGTCCCCCGCCGCGCGCGTCTTCGAACCATTGCGCCAGTTCTTCGAGATTTTCCTTGCGACGCAGATAGCTTGTTTCGTCTTTGCATTGCGCGCGAATCATCGCGAGCAAGCCGGATTTTTCAATCACCTTGCGGGTGAGTTCGGCTGGCGTCAGGGTTTCGGATAAATCACGCAACTGATGCACGATGCTGGTGAATTCATGCAGGCCTGATGCGGCGCGTGGCGTCAATTGTTTGATCATGCCGATATTGTCGGCAGCGTTGGCCAACGAGATTTCTGCATTTTTCGCCATCTCCGCCAACTTCTCGATCGAGGTACCACCGACTTCGCGTTTCGGAGAGGCAATCGCGCGCAGGAATGCCGCGTCATCATCGGGATTGGCCAGAACGCGCAACCAAGACAGAGTGTCTTTCACTTCGCCGCGATCCAGAAATGCCGTGCCGCCGGTCAGGTGATAGGGAATGCGTAAAAGCTGCAAGGCTTTTTCCAGCACGCGCGATTGATGGTTGCCGCGAAACAGAATGGCGAACTCGCCCCAGGGAATTTCCTTCGCCTGTTTCAGGTAATGAATTTCGGCGGCAACGCGTTCGGCTTCGTGTTCGTTGTTGGTACAGCCCCAGATGCGAATCGGCTCGCCGTCACCGTGCTGGCTCCAAAGATTTTTCAGATGCACATGCGGATTTTTTGCGATCAACTGATTGGCGCTGCGCAGAATTCTGCCGGTACAGCGATAATTCTGTTCAAGCTTGATGACTTTGAGATTCGGATAATCTTTCGCCATCAACTCCAGGTTTTCCGGCTGCGCGCCACGCCAGGCATAAATACTCTGGTCATCGTCGCCGACGCAGGTCATGCGTCCGTTGGGGCCGGCCAGATGTTTCAGCAAGCGGTATTGCGCACCATTGGTGTCCTGGCATTCATCCACCAGCAAATAACGCAGACGTTCGCGCCAGGCCGGTGCAAGCTCCGGGTCCTGATCGAGCAGCATCAAGGGGATGCGGATCAGGTCATCGAAGTCGACGGCGTTGAATGTTTGTAAACGCGCCTGATAACGATCGTACAAATTCGCCGCTTCGCGTTCGCGCGCCGATTTGGCCAATTCAAACGCTTCGTCCGGTGACAGGCCGTTATTTTTTGCCTGGGATATCAGGCCATGCAAAGCCTGCAGCGCATCGTTTTTCAAACCGGGCGCGGATAGGTCCTTGATGATGCCGAGTTGGTCGTCGGTATCGAAAATCGAAAAGCCACGCCGCAGTTTTGCCCGATGCGCTTCAATCTGCAAAAAACGCAAACCGAGCGAATGGAATGTCGAAACGGTCAGCCCTTCGGTCTTGTCGCTTTTGATCCGCTTGCTGACACGCTCGCGCATTTCACGCGCCGATTTGTTGGTGAAGGTAATCGCGGCAATGTGTTTCGCTTCACACTTTTTGTGCGAAATCAGGTGCGCTATTTTTTCGGTGATTACACGGGTTTTACCACTGCCCGCGCCGGCCAATACCAGCAAGGGTCCATCGGTATATTCGACTGCCGCTTTCTGCGGCGCATTCATGGTGTGGGTAGACATAAGCCGCGTATTTTAGCTTATGTGGAACGCTTACGTAGGAGGCCGCTTGCGGGCGACGAATTTCTTCGGGCCCAAGGGCCCTCCTTCGCAAGCGTGGCCCGCCAGCTAAAATAGAATAAACTGCGCCCATGCTTATCATCAGCCCCAGCATCATCATTGACGATTCCGAACTGCAGGAACGTTTCGTGCGCTCCAGCGGGCCGGGCGGACAAAACGTGAACAAGGTGTCCACGGCGGTTGAGTTGCGTTTCGATATCAAAAACTCCGCCTGCCTGCCGGAGCCATTGCGTGAACGTTTACTCGCGCGCAGCGACCGTCGCTTGACTGCCGATGGTGTGTTCGTGATCAGCGCACAACGTTTTCGTACGCAGGAGCGAAATCGCGACGACGCGCGCGACCGTTTGGCCGGCGTGATCCATGCGGCGATGCACGTACCAAAAAAACGCGTAGCAACAAAACCAAGCAAGGGTGCAAAAGAGCGGCGCCTGTCGGGCAAACGTGAACGTGCCGATATCAAGCGCACCCGCTCGAGTAAAACCTGGGATTAATGCATGCAAAGAGTGTTGTCATTGCCACCGAATGCGCCACGCAGCAAAGCCGGAAAATGGGTGCAGCATCTCGGCATGCTGATTCTGAAAATCGGTGGCTGGAAAATGGCCGGCGAATGGCCGGACGTGCCGAAGATGGTGATGATTGCGGCACCGCATTCTTCCGGCTGGGACGCGGTATGGGGCATGGCGGTGAAAGCGGCGATGGGTGTGGAAATCGTGTTCATCGGCAAGGCAGAACTATTCCGCGGTCCGCTTGGCTGGCTATTACGAAAACTTGGCGGTCGTCCGGTGGACCGCAGTGCGCCCGGCGACATCATCGAACAGATTGCAGCGCAAATCCGCAACTCGGAACAGATGTGGTTCGTACTCGCACCCGAAGGCACCCGGAAGCGAGTGCAGCATTGGAAACCCGGCTTCTGGAAAATTGCCCGCAAGGCCGAAGTGCCGGTGTGTTGCGCGTGGTTTCATTATCCTGATAAAACCATTGGTGCCGGACCGTTGGTGGAACTGACCGATGATTTCGAAAGCGATATGAAAAAAATACGTGAAATTTACCGGCCGTATATCGGCAAGAATCGCGACACAACGTAGGAGGCCACTTGCGGGCGACCGGCCGAATTCGCGAGGTCGCTCGCAAGCGGCCTCCTACTTCAGGCAGCGCGCGAAAAAATCTTCGGTCAGTCGGTAACGATGCATGGCATCGCTGCCGCGCAATCCGTGTTTGGCACCCGGATACGTCATCAATTCAAACGGCGTACCACGCTTCTGCAATTCCGACATCAGTTTGGTCGAGTTGGTGAACAATACATTGTCGTCGGCCATGCCGTGGATCAATAGCAGTTTCGATTTCAAGCCATCGAGATGCGCGAATACGGTGCTATCCGGATAGCCTGCGGGATTGTTCTTTGGCAAATCCATATAGCGTTCGGTGTAATGCGTGTCGTACAAACCCCAGTCGGTCACCGGCGCGCCGGCAACACCGCAGGCATAGGTATCCGATGCTTTCGCCAGCAGCATCAGCGTCATGTACCCGCCGTTCGACCAGCCATACACGCCGATTTTGTCAGGCTGTACATACGGCAATGTTTTCAGGTAATCGATGCCGCGCAATTGGTCCACGACTTCGACATTGCCTTGATGGCGAAATAATGCGCTACCGAATTTTACGCCGCGACGAGGCGTGCCTCGGTTGTCTATCGAAAAAACAATATAGCCATGTTGCGATAGATATTGGTTGAAGAAGGCATCGGCGCGGCCGGGCCAGCTATTGATCACGGTTTGTGCCGCCGGACCGCCATAGACAAACACCACGACCGGATATTTTTTGGCGGGGTCAAAATCCATCGGCTTGATCACGCTGTAATGCAGTGATTCGCCATCTTCCGCTTTCAGTTCGCCGAATTCGGTCTTGTCGTGCGTCGCCCAATATTTTTGGTAGGGATGATCGGCATTGATCACGTTATCGACGAGGCTGGCGATTTTGCTGCCATCTGCATGATGCAGTTCAGCCTGCGGCGGCGTTTGCGTGTTTGACCAGACATCGACATAGACACTCGCATCATCCGAAAAGACGGCGAGATGCATGCCGTCGGTTTTCGTCAATTGTACTGGCGCGCTACCATTGAAATCGGTCGAGTACACATGGCGTTCGCGCGGCGTAGTCTTGGTGCCGCTGAAATAAATCTGCTGCGACTTTTCATCGACCGCGAGCAGGTCGTCAACTTGCCAATCGCCAGCCGTCAGCTGTTTCATTTTTTTACCGTCGCGTGCATGCAGGCTTAAATGCATGAAGCCACTTTGTTCCGACGACCAGATAAAGCGACCGTCTTCCAGGAAGTGCAGATTATTGTGCAGATTGATCCAACTCTTGCTGGTTTCCTGCAATAAGGTTTTTTGTTTTTTATCGGCCAGATCCACTTCGATCAAATCCAGCAAACGCTGCTCGCGGTTCTGGCGCTGAAAAGTTAGATGTTGTGCATCCCGCCATTGAACGCGGGCAAGGTAAATATCTTTTTCCTTGCCGAGATCAATGTCCGTGATGGATGTTGTATCGGAAGACATATTCGCGACCGTCAGTTCAATCAACACATTGGCATCGCCCGAAGCGGGATAGCGCTGCTCGATAATGTCGGTGCGGTCCGGATAGATCTCGAAACGTTTTTGCACCGGCACCGGACTTTCGTCAATGCGGGTAAAGGCAATCGCCGAATCATCCGGTGCCCACCAATATCCGGTGTGACGATCCATTTCCTCGTCGGCAACGAATTCCGCCACACCATTGGCAATCACATCGGAAGCATCATTTGTGATCTGGATTTCTTTTGCATTTTTCAGGTCAATGACCCAAAGATTGCGTTCGCGGATGAAGCTGACGAAACCGCCTTTCGGCGAAATTTTCGGATCGGTCGCAAAGCCCTTGCCGGTAGTAATTTTTTTCGCGGCCGATTGCGTCAAATCGTACAAATACAATTCGCCGCCGAGCGGGAACAGCAAGGTATTGCCATCGCTGCCCCATTGGTAATCGACAATGCCGGAGAAGCCGGCGATGCGCTGGCGTTCGCGCCGGGCTTTTTCTTCGTCCGACAGTACTTCTTCGCCGGCAACCAGTTTTTTCGAATCGACCAGTAATTGCGTCTTTCCGGAAGCAATATTGTATTCCCACAGATCCAGCTGGTTTACCGATTCGGCCTTGCCGCGCAGGAAGCTGACGCGTTTTCCATCCGGAGAGATTTTGGCATTGTTCAAGCTCGGGCCGGACAGTGAAGCACTGCCGGTGATTGCCTCGAGTGTCAGTTTTTCAGCATGCGCGGAGGTTGCCATAAGCATTGCCAGACTCAGTAAAAATGTTTTCATGGGTTGTTTGCGTTCGGGGTGCCAAACAAAATGGCCTTCATTTCTGGCGTCATTTCGGTTTTGCGTTTGTATTGTTCGCCGATGGCGTAAGCCTTGATCACGGCGGGACGTTGTTTGATCGCATCGTGCCAGCGTTGCACGTTGGGATAAGTTTCCAGTGCAACATGGTGCCAGTCGTGAGCAACCGCCCACGGGTAGCAGGCCATGTCGGCGATGCTGTAGTCATCGGCAATGAACTCGCGACCTTCGAGATGCTTGTTTAGTACGCCGTAAAGACGCTCGGTTTCGCGTTGGTAGCGATCAATCGCATACGGAATCTTTTCCGGCGCATAACGGGTGAAGTGATGATTCTGTCCCAGCATCGGACCAAAGCCGCCCATTTGCCAGAACAGCCATTCCATCGTGATTTTTTTCTGGCGGATATCACCAGATAGAAACTTGCCGGTCTTTTCGGCGAGATACAGCAAAATCGCACCGGATTCAAACACCGAAATTTTTTCGCCGCCGTCGACAGGCGCGGCATCGATAATTGCGGGCATCCGGTTGTTCGGTGAGAACGCCAGGAACTCCGGTTTGAATTGATCGCCGGCACCGATGTCGACCGGTTTTATTTCATACGGAATTCCGGCTTCTTCAAGAAACACGGTGATCTTGTGGCCATTCGGTGTTGGCCAATAATATAAATCGATCATGACAAGTAGCCGCCATCGACCGTGAGGCAAGTGCCCGTGACATAACTTGCCGCGGGCGATGACAGGAACAACACGGCGGGTGCGATTTCATCGGGTTGCGCGCTGCGGTTCAGCGGAATCAACTGCATCATCATGCCCATGATTTTCGGATTCGAGGTAATGGCCGATGCAAACTTTGTGTCGGTCAAACCGGGCAGTACCGCATTCACGCGGATTTTGTACGCGGCCAATTCCTTCGCGAAACCTTCGGTCATATTGACAATGCCGGCCTTGGTCATCGAATAGATTCCCTGGCCAGGTGCAGCGCGCTTGGCATTCACCGATGCGATATTCACGATGCTGCCGCCCTTGCCTTTCATGCGTTTGGCGGCCTGCACGCTGGTCCAGAAATAGCCGCGCAGATTCACTTCCACGGTTTTTTCATAGCTGCTTAAATCCATATCGAGCATCGGGCCAAAATAAGGATTGGCGGCGGCATTGTTGACCAGAATGTCGGGCGCGAGATTGGCGGCGTCCAGATCAATGAACAGGCCCTCGATCGCGGCAACGTCGCCGACATGCAGCGCGCGTGCTTCGGCACTGCCGCCGGCCGCCTTGATCGCATCGGCAACCGATTGGCATGACTCGACTTTGCGCGAGGTGCAAATCACGTGGGCACCATGGGCGGCCAGCAAATGCGCGATGGCTTCGCCAATACCACGCGATGCGCCGCTCACCAATGCGGTTTTACCGGATAAATCAAATAAAGGGTCGAGATTTTGCATGAAATCACCAAATAATGACGAAGGAATGACGATGGCTTGTTATGCTTGCGAGACTATCACAGCAGCTGTTTTCGGGAGTAATGAATGAGTCAACGTCGCGTCTTGATTACCGGTGCCGGCAGCGGTTTGGGTTTGGCACTGGCTTTGCGTTATGCCCGCAGTGGCGCCCGCGTCGCCTGCGTCGATTTGATTGCAGATCGCGTTGAAGCGGCAAGAGCCAGTTTGCCCGGTCAGGGTCATATTGCATTGGTTGCAGATGTCGGCAGTGACGATTCGATGCAAGCGCTGTTCGACCAGGTTCAAAAGGAATGGGGCGGCGTCGATGTGTTGATCAACAACGCTGGCATTGCTTCGGGCGGCCCGATGATTGAAACCACGATGGAAGAATGGCGCAAGCTGCTCGAAGTCGATTTGCTCAGTGTCGTGCGGGGTTGCCGTTTGTTTCTTCCCGGCATGTTGGCGGCGGGCAAAGGGCAGATTTTAAGTACGGCAAGTTTTGCCGGCTTGGCGAGCGCGCCCGGCATCATGACTTACGGCGTTGCGAAAGCCGCAGTCGTCGCTTTATCGGAACAGCTGCGTGCGGAAGTTTTCGAAAAAGGAATTCTGGTCGGCGTCATCTGTCCGAGTTTTTTCAAGACCAATCTGATTGATACCGCCGTTGGCAGCGACAAAGCCAGAAAGATGGCATTGCGTTTGATGGACACATCACCCGATACCGTCGACAGCGTTGCCAACAATGTTTTTGCTTCAGCCGAACGCGGGCAATTCATGATTCTGCCAACCAAACATGAACCGATGCGCTGGCGCATGAAGCGCTGGTTTCCGAACATGTATTTCAGAATGCTGACCAAGCTTGTCAAACAACACACCAAATAATCGAGTAAAACCTATGACCTGGATGATTTACGGCGCGAACGGATATACGGGCAAGATGGCGGTAGAACGTGCCGTTGCCTGTGGCCAGAGACCTGTAATTGCCGGACGCAGTTTGGCTTCAATCGAACCGCTGGCTAAAAAATATGGCTTACCGGTGCGGGCATTTGCACTGGATGATCCGAATGTCGTGAAAAAAAATCTGGAAGGCATGCAGGTGGTTCTGCATTGCGCCGGGCCGTTTTCCGCAACCAGCAAACCGATGCTTGAAGCCTGTCTGGAAACCGGCACGCATTATCTCGATATCACCGGCGAAATAAGTGTATTCGCGCATTGCCACGAGCAGCATGAGCGCGCGAAAAAAGCCGGCATCGTGGTATTGCCGGGCTCCGGCTTCGATGTGGTACCGACCGATTGCATGGCTGCGATGCTGAAACGCGATTTACCTTCGGCAACGCATCTGGTACTGGCTTTCGAAGCCGGTGGCGGGCCGAGTCCGGGCACGGCAAAAACCAGTGTCGAAGGCTTGGGCGCGGGCGGCAGGGCGCGCATTGATGGCGTCGTGACCAAAGTGCCCTTGGCGTGGAAGGTCCGCACTTTCGAGCGTGATGGCGAACAACGTACCGCGATGACAATCCCCTGGGGTGACGTTTATACGGCCTTTGTTTCGACCGGCATTCCGAATATCGAAACCTATATGGGCGTGCCGCCGTCGAGTATCAAAAACGTGAAACGCATTCGCATGCTGGGTCCGGTGCTTGGCTGGGGCATCGTGCAGAATTTCCTGAAGAAGCAGGTTGCGAAAAAAGTGCGCGGCCCTTCGGAAGAGAAAAGAAAGCAATCGATCACCACGGTCTGGGGCGAAGCGAGCGATGCCAACGGCAAAGAAATCAAAAAATGCATGAACACGCCGAATGGTTATGAACTGACCGTTACTGCATCGCTGGGCATCGTGCAGCGTTTGCTGGAAGGTGAAAAACCGGTGGGCGGCTATTACACGCCGTCCATGTTGATGGGGCCGGAATATGTATTGAGCTTGCCGGATGTGAAGATGGTTTAGCTGGCTCGTAGGAGCGCCCTTCAGGCGCGACCGATCCGGCGAGAGTTGTCGCGCCTGAAGGACGCTCCTACGCTAAAGCAGCTTTTGATCTTGGCGCCACGATAGGTATTCGTGGCGCAAACCTTTAGAATACGCACAACCCATCGCAAGCCAATATTCATGAATTCAAACAAATCCACGAAACTCCACCCATTGTCCTGGATCATTTTCAGCTCGCGCTGGATGCAGTTGCCCTTGTATCTCGGTTTGATTGTTGCTCAGGGTGTTTATGTCTTTCTGTTCATGAAAGAACTGATTCACCTCATACACCAGACGCCTGTTTTCAAAGAGCAGGACATCATGCTGGCAGTGCTCGGACTGATTGACGTGGTAATGATTTCAAACTTGCTGGTGATGGTGATCGTCGGCGGCTATGAAACCTTCGTATCCCGTTTGAATTTGAACGATCATCCAGACCAACCGGAATGGTTGAGTCACGTCAATGCCTCTGTCCTGAAAGTTAAATTGGCAATGGCGATTATCGGCATTAGTTCAATCCACTTGCTGAAGACATTCATTGCCATTAATTCCATCGGTGTTGTAAATCCGGAAACAGGGCAGCTCGTCACCACGCTGACAATGACCGGAGTCATGTGGCAAACCATTATTCATATGGCCTTTATCATTTCGGCAATCGGTATTTCATACACGGACAACCTGATGTCACAGGCGGCCAAGGCGAGCAAATCGGCACATTAGTTGTTGCCTGAAAAACAATGGATGTATCCCACCTACTCGATGATTTGAACGCCGCTCAGCGCGAAGCCGTGTCGGCGCCACCCGGGCATTACCTGGTGTTGGCCGGTGCCGGCTCCGGAAAGACCCGCGTGCTCACGCAGCGGATTGCCTGGTTGCATGAAGTGGTCGGCGTACCGGCGCATGGCATTTTCTCGGTGACGTTTACCAACAAGGCCGCGACCGAAATGCGGCACCGCGTGGAAAAAATCCTGGTCAACGGTTCGCGTGGCATGTGGGTCGGCACCTTCCACGGGTTGGCGCATCGCCTCTTGCGTTTGCATCATGCCGAAGCCGGTTTGCCGGAAGGTTTTCAGGTATTGGATTCGGATGATCAATTGCGTCTGGTCAAGCGGATCGCCAATGAAATGGAACTCGATGAAGGACGGTTTCCGCGCAAGCAAATTGTCTGGTGGATCAATGCACAGAAAGACGAAGGCCGCCGTCCAAAACATATCCAGGTACCGGGCGGCGACTTCTTCACGAAAAGCATTTTGCAGGTCTACGAAGCTTACGAAGCGCGTTGCCAGCGGTCAGGCTTGGTGGATTTCGCCGAAATTCTTTTGCGTGCGCACGAGCTGCTGCTCGAACACGATGCACTGTTGCACCATTATCAAAACCGTTTCAAGCATTTGTTGATCGACGAATTCCAGGATACCAACAGCATTCAATACGCTTTCGTGCGCGTGCTGGCGGGCGAGACCGGACAGGTGTTTATCGTCGGCGACGACGATCAGGCGATTTACGGCTGGCGTGGCGCGAAGGTGGAAAACGTACAACGTTTCCTGCGCGACTATCCCGGTGCGCAAACCATCCGGCTCGAACAGAATTATCGTTCGACCGGCAATATTCTTGCCGCAGCAAACGCCGTCATTGCACACAATCCCGAAAGATTGGGCAAAAATCTGTGGACCTCGTCGGGCGAAGGCGAAAGCATCGATTTGTATGCCGCCTATAACGAAGTCGATGAAGCGCGTTACATCGTCGAACGCATTCAGGCGCATATTCGCCAAGGCGGCAGCGCGCGTGAATGTGCGTTGTTGTACCGCTCGAATGCGCAGTCGCGCGCACTGGAAGAACAATTGATCCAGGCCGGCATGCCGTATCGCGTCTATGGCGGTTTGCGCTTCTTCGAGCGGGCCGAAATCAAGGATGCACTCGCCTATCTGCGTTTGATCAGCAACCGTGATGACGATCCGGCGTTTGAGCGCGCGGTGAATACACCGGCACGCGGCATCGGTGACAAGACGCTCGATGAAGTGCGAAAACTGGCGCGCGGCAAATCGATTTCGCTCTGGGCTGCCACGCAGGAAATGATGCAAACAAGTTTGCTGACAGCGCGTGCGAAAAATGCCTTGAATGTTTTTCTCGAATTGATCGTATCGTTGCAGGAACAGACCAAAGATCTCGAATTGCATGAGCAATTTGATCATGTACTCGAACGCAGCGGATTGCGTGCCTTTTATTCGCAGGAATCCAAAGGCCAGGTCGATTCGAAACTGGAAAACCTGGACGAATTGGTGTCGGTTGCAAGCCGTTTCGAACGGCGCGATGACGAAGCCAGCGAAGGCATGAGCGAACTGGTGGAATTTTTAAGCTACGCCTCGCTGGAAGCCGGCGAAGGTCAGGCCCAGGACGGCGAAGACGGCGTACAACTGATGACATTGCATAGCGCGAAGGGCCTCGAGTTTCCGCTGGTGTTCCTGACCGGACTGGAAGAAGGCTTGTTTCCGAGCAATCGCTCGATGGAAGAAAACGGCAGATTGGAAGAAGAGCGCCGTTTAGCTTATGTCGGATTGACGCGAGCCAGGGAAAAATTGATTTTGACTTACGCCGAAACCCGTCGTTTGCATGGCATGGAAATGTACGGCACGCCATCGCGTTTCCTGCGGGAAATTCCGGCCAATTTACTGCATGAAGTTCGGCCGAAAGTGAATGTCGCGAAATCCGGTTTCAATTCGGCATACAACAGCACGCGCATGTCCGAAGCCCCTTCCGGCGGTTTGAAATTGGGTCAGCGTGTTTCGCATGCCAGTTTCGGTGTCGGCATCGTGATGGATTGCGAAGGTAATGGCGCCCATGCGCGGGTTCAGGTTAATTTCGAGAATGCTGGCAGCAAGTGGTTGGTATTGGCATACGCCAATCTGGCGCCGGTGTAGTGTAGTCACACTCGTCTGCTTGAATTTGTCTGTTGGCCGGTCGATGATGTGGCATTCGCAAGCTTGGCGAATAGATAAAATCCATCAGAAGGGGAATGGCTTGTGAACAGAAATTTGAATGGCACCGTATTGTCCGCGGTATTACTGTTTGTAGCGGTAATTGCTGCATCGATCTCGGGCTGTGTCCCCGGTGGCAATAGCGATGCCGATTTTCAACAGGCACTCGTCGATGCTTCCAGCCAGCAAAACAAATCACTGCCGATGATGGTGGACAAGGATACCCGCTGGGATACGACCATTCCGGGGCCTGGAAAGAATTGGACCTACATCTACACCTTGATCAATCAGGAATCCAGCACGTATACCAATGCACAGATCAATGAAGTACTGGGCGGAAAAATCCGTTCCGGCGTCTGCAGCATGAAGGAAATGGAAGCCTTCAGGAAAAACGGCGTGATCATGAAATACAGTTATCGCGACCATAGCGGAAAGTTCATCGGCGAAGTCGTGGTGAAACCGGAAGATTGCAAATAGTTTTTGCCATCCTGCCTGCCGATGTTTTCAACAGACGTCCGGCGTTTTTACCCGTTCTGGAATGCCATGTCAGCTGATCGTTTTCTATCATTCGCCTTGCTGTTTCTGCTATGCACCGCGACAAGTCGTGCAGGGACGGTTGATGCCAAACCCTTGACCATCGGTGAAAGTTTTACGCTGGATTCGAAAGTGTTGGGAGAAACGCGTCGAATCAATGTGTATATGACTCATGCTTATAGTGAGCCGGACGACACGCCGCTACCGGTGCTTTATATGCCCGATGGGGGTATTACAGAGGATTTTCTGCATATTGCCGGGCTCCTGCAGGTGTCGGTCGGGAATGGCACGATGCGGTCATTTCTGCTGGTGGGTATCGAAAACACCCAACGTCGCCGGGATTTGACCGGTCCTACCAAGAATGCCGAGGATAAAAAGATTGCGCCCAAAGTCGGTGAATCGAAAGCATTCCGGCAATTTCTCCGCAATGAATTGATGCCGGAAATTAGACAGCGTTACCGCACGACCGGCGAAACCGCGATAGTCGGCGAATCGTTGGCGGGTCTGTTCGTCGTTGAAACCCTGCTGCAGGAACCGGATCTGTTCAATACCTATATCGCATTCGATCCGAGCCTTTGGTGGAACGATGGCATGTTGGTCAAGAATGCGAAGAAATTGCTTCGTAAGAAAACCATTTCCGGCAAGACGCTGTATCTTGCAACCAGTGAGCAAAAGGAAATTTCTGCCATCACGCGCGAATTCGTCACGCTAGTCGAAAAGGAAGCCTCGGGCAGGGTTTTTGTGCGCTACCAGCCGATGCCGGAAGAAACGCATGCGACGATTTATCATCCAGCGGCGATCAGGGCATTTCGCGAGGTATTCAAGCCAGCCCCCGTTCCGGGTACCCCGGACTGAAATTGCAAAACAAAAAAGCCGGCTTTCGCCGGCTTTTTTTGATCGGAAGAAATCTATTTATTGCCGACGTTCTCGACGACACGATTCATATGTTCTTCGAGGGCCTGCTGAACCTTGTCTTCGGCATTCAGCGGCGTGTAGTCGATTTTTTCCCTGAAACCATTACCAAGCGCACGACCGCCGCGGCCAAAGGGTTTTACGCTGAGATATGCTGTGGTGAGCGTGGCATTTTGCCCGTAAAAACTGATGTCCTGATTGCCGATAATATCGGCCTTGACGCGAACGATGATATCGGCCCGCTTGCTGCTTACCGATTGGTAACCTGCTTCACTGAGCTTGTCTTCAATCATCTGTTGTGCGGGAATCATCAGCGCAGGATCACCATTGGTAACAACGGCAAAGGTATGACCGCCACCGCCGCCAGCCTGTGGTGCGTTTTCTTCGATTCGATCGCGGATTCTTTCCGCTACACGACCGCCACGGGTCGGCAGAGGCTTGGCAGCCGCCAGATTGGAATCACTATTGCTGGAGGTGTCCGGTGTTGAAGGAGCATCCGGCGTCTGACTACCAGAATTTTTGACCGAGTCGTCGCTCGTGTCGGGTGCAACGTTTGCGACGGTTTGGCTGTCTGCAGGCGTATCCGGTGTAGCGGGCGCTGCCGCATCCGTTGCAGGCGCAGTGTTTGTTGAAGCGGCATTGCCATCGATCGGTACTACCGTATTTGCGACGGCGGTGTCTGCCGCTGGATCTGCCGATTTGAAAACACCGCGCAGGCCCCAGGCGCCGCCGACCACGAGCAAACCGAGAATGGCGGCAAGCGCGAGCCATTTTTTCGAGCTCGAGCTGCTTGCTGCGGGCTGCTGTGCGATTTGGGTAACGCCAGGACGTGTACTGCCCTGTGCCGTGGTCACATCGTTTGCATTGACGGCAACGGTGGCGGCAGAAGCGGCCGAAGCGACATTAGGCGGTGGCGTTGGTGCACGCATGACGCCGGGGGTAATGGGGGTTGCCATGCCGATCAGCGTTGCGGCCGGACCCGATGGCGGCAGGGTTTTCAGCTTGAGTGGTCCACCTTGCTTGATGAGCGGATGTTTTTCCAGGTCTGCAATCAGCTCATCAGTGCTTTGGTAACGATCCATCGGCTCTTTTTCAAGCATGCGCGAAAGAATGGCGGCTACGTCCACATCGACATCGACATTCAATTCGCGGACATCCGGAATTTGCGACTGCACGACATCGAGCATCAGTTTCAGCGGACTTTCATCGGAGAATGGCGTGCGTCCCGTCAGCATTTCAAACAGCACAATCCCGAGCGCAAAAATATCCGAACGCTGATCTACCGATTTGCCCAGACAGACTTCGGGGGACAGATAGCCCGGCGTGCCGACAAATTCGCCGGTACCGGTGAGCTTGCTGTTGAAATCGTGATTGGCGAGTGCGATACCGAAATCGGCAATCTTGATTTGACCGCGCTGATTCAACATCAGATTGCCGGGCTTGATATCGCGATGGATAACGCCACGTTCGTGCGCAACCGAAAGACCCTTGGCCGACTGGTGCAAAATTTTCAGGGCGTCACCGACTTGCAGGCGACCTTCGCGCTTGATGATGGCCGACAGCGATTCGCCATCGACAAATTCCATCACGAAAAACGGCTGGTTGTTATCCTGGCCGATCAAATAAATCTGGATGATGTGCGGGTCGTTCAAGGAAGCCATCGAACGCGCTTCACGAAGGAAGCGTTCGACCAGCGTCTGGTCGTGCGCCAGTGCCGGTGACAGCTCCTTGATGGCGACATAGCGGGTGAGAGCGGGCTCGTAACCTTTGTAGACCACGCCCATACCGCCGCGGCCGAGTTCAGAGACTATTTCGTAATGACCAATATGTGTTCGCATGATTACTCCTGTAACGCGATGTTAGACCGCCAGAGGCCAGCACGGAAGCGGGAATGCCGTATTTCCCCGGAAAAGGCCCCGGTACGGGTTCACAAGCCTTGTTTTCGCGCCTGGTCATTTCGCGGCGATCATCGCCAAAATCATTTCCGCGAGCATTAGGTCATCAGTCACGATGACCGATGACGCATGTTCCCTGTCCTGTTTCCATGGAAAATCGCGTCACTGTAAACACTGCCCTCAATGCCCGTTATTGAGGGCAGTGCTATTTGTGGAGTCGGTAAAGGAAACGAGACATGAAAAAACTTTTTAAATTTCTGGTGTATACGGTAATCCTGCTGCTGTTGGTGGCTGCAGGTTTTTACGGATTCGCCTATTACAAAACCGAACAGGGTCTGGCCTTGCGTTATGACGTGCAGGATGCCCCGCTGCAATTACCGCAGGATGCGGCCAGCCTGGCTTATGGCGCCCGTCTGTTTGTATCGAAAGGTTGTGCGGATTGCCATGGTGCTGCTGCCGAGGGCAAGGTGGTATTTGATGCCGGCCCGGTAATGAAAGTGGTGGGTCCGAACCTAACTACGGGAGGTATTGGTAAAGACCTGACGGTAGACGATATGGCGAGGGCGATTCGTCATGCGGTGGGTAAAGGTGGTCGCCCCCTGGTATTCATGCCGTCGCCCGATTATCAAAATCTGAGTGATGCAGATACTGCCGCGATTATTGCCCACATCAAATCATTGCCTGCTTCCGCGAATAAACCGGCGGCATTGGAAATTCGTCCCTTGGGTCGAGTGCTTTACAGTCTGAACAAATTCCCCTTGCTACCGGCTGAGGCTATTGATCACTCGCCACGCCAGCGACTGGCACCCGCTGCGGCGGTAACGGTGGAATACGGAAAGTATCTGGCACAAACCTGCACGGGATGCCATGGCAGCAATTTCGGTGGACAACATGTGCCAGGTACGCCGCCTGATTTTCCGTCGGCGGCCAATCTGACGCAGGGTGCCCTGAAAAGCTGGTCGCAGAATGATTTCAAAGCAGCCCTGCGTACCGGCAAACGCCCGGATGGCAGTGCGATCAATCCCTTCATGCCCTGGCCTTCAATGTCGAAGATGAGCGATGATGAAATCGCGGCACTTTGGCTTTATCTCTCGAGTCTGCCGGCGGTTCAGAACACGCCAAAATAACAACGGTAGGAAGGCCCTTGGCCCGAAGATTATTTGTCGGGCCCAAGGGCCCTCCTACGGTAATAAAACCTGTCGCGGGTCCTTGCCTTTCGCGCAATGCTCGAACGTCACTTCAAGACCATGTGCCTGGAAGAGCGCAGCCATCTGCCGTTGCCGCATTTCGAATTGTTCGAATAGGAATTCGCATCGTTCGGGCGTGATTTCATCGCCGCAATAACCAAGGTTTTGCCAGTCATCGGCATCCATCAAGGTCATATGGATTTCGCGATCACGATAAAGCGCCAAGGGCTCCGGCATGGCATCGCACCAGCAGGTTTCATCCGGCGCCAGCAAGGCGGTTTCAATCAGGGGCCAGACATTTTTCAAGCCGGCATGTTCGTATTGCATCGCCATCATCGCCGCCAGGTCGTGCACGGTCAGGTAACGCGCATGTTCGATCTGTGCCTGAAAATTTTCCTGTGCGAACAAGGCCGTGTCGGCAGGAGCCATGCCGATATCGAGCAAGCTGGCTTCGAGTTGCTCGCCTACCGTCTTTATCAACTCGGCATCGCCGCGCAACAAAAACGGCACCAGGCGAAACGGCCCCTCGGCGAATTCCTTCGCAGGCGAAAGTGTTTCCGGCAAAGCCTTTTCATTGGCCCCCAATGCCATGATGCGTCGCCTGTCCCCGGCCGGGCGCCTGCGCAGTCAATCGTTCGAGTTCGGCATGCAGCGGAAAACCCGGACGTAATATCTCGACGGGATCGAACAGGGCTGCCAGTACCGTGAAATCGCAATCGCGCACTTCCGGTACCCAGCGTGCAAGATCGCGCGCCAGCAAGGCTGCCAATTCACCGGCAGAAGCTTGTTGCAGACAGGCCGATCCGGCGCGTGTTTGCGGACTTAGCTCCAGTGCGAAGGCACCAAGGCAGCTAACAATATCGGTCATGGTCTTCCCTAGTACTCTTTCGGACGGTCTATCGGTTTGGAAATCTTGCTCTAGACCACTAAGCTATTCTCGAAGCTTCCCATTATGCCAGCGCCAGCCGCTGACCTCGACCAAGGATTTCAAATGAACAATCCCCGCCGCGTGGCCATTATCGGTGGCGTTCGCATTCCGTTCTGCCGCAATAACAGCGTGTATTTCGATATCGGCAATATGGGCATGTCGATCAAGACGCTAGGCGCCCTGGTCGAAAAATTCAATCTGCAGGACAAGGTGCTGGGCGAAGTGGCGATGGGTGCGGTGTTGAAGCACTCCAGTGATTTCAATCTTGCGCGCGAAGCGACCTTGTCCTCCGGCCTTTCGCCACTCACGCCGGGCCTGACCATGCAACGCGCCTGCGGCACGGGTCTGGACACGGTGATTGCCGTCGGCAACAAGATCGCGCTGGGTCAAATTGAAGCCGGCATCGGCGGTGGTTCCGATACCACTTCCGATGTACCGATCGCCGTCAGCAAAAAACTTCGCCGCCGTTTATTGAATGCGAATATGGCGAAATCTTTCGGCCAACGCATCGGCGCCTTGCTGAAAGGTTTTTCGTTTGGCGAACTCAAGCCCGAATTCCCCGGCGTGGCAGAACCCCGTACCGGCAAGAGCATGGGCGAGAGCTGCGAACAAATGGCGAAGGAATGGAAAATTACCCGTGCCGATCAGGACCAGCTCGCATTCGAATCCCACAAGAAAGCCGCTGCCGCTTACGAGCGCGGTTTCTACAAGGATTTGGTCGTGCCGTTTCGCGGTATCGACAAAGACAATATCCTGCGTGCCGACACGACGCTCGAAAAACTTGCCACGCTGAAACCGGCATTCGACAAAACCAGCGGTCAGGGCACGCTCACCGCCGGTAACTCCACCAATTTGTCCGACGGTGCATCGGCCGCCTTGCTGGCTTCGGAAGACTGGGCGAAAGCGAATGGTCTGGAAGTGCAGGCTTATCTGGTCGATTCGCAAGTGGCCGCGGTGGATTTTGTCCACGGCGAAGGCCTGTTGATGGCGCCGGCATGGGCTGTATCGCAATTGCTGGCACGCAATAATCTGACGCTGCAGGATTTCGATTTTTATGAAATCCACGAAGCGTTCGCGGCACAGGTTTTGTGCACATTGAAAGCCTGGGAATCGGAAGAATTCTGCAAGACCAAACTCGGTCGCGATAAAGCCATGGGTTCGATTGATCGCAACAAACTCAATGTGGTGGGTTCTTCGCTGGCCATGGGGCATCCCTTCGCCGCCACCGGTGCCCGCATCGTCGCGACCGCCGCAAAATTATTGAAGGAAAAAGGCAGTGGCCGCGTACTGATTTCTGTTTGTACCGCAGGCGGCATGGGCGTAGCGGCTATCGTCGAACGCTGATTGACCTTGATTGCGAAAAAAACATGTATTGACTCGCCATCTACACATGTTTTTTTTTGCAGAAGAATTTGCGCCTACTCGTCACTCATCATCATCGGGCAAATTCTTCCCAGGCAGTTGCCTGAATTCATGTCCAGTACCGGACTGTGTTGCGAGTCACCCACGGGATAAGGCGCCTTGTTTTCCAGAATGAAAACTACCGCGTTTGCGCCAGCCAGGCTGCCTGAAAAAGCAAAGTCGCCGGTAATCACATACACCGGCATCATGCGGATACGTTCATCGAAATGGCGTCCCAGATCCCTTTTATTGACATCGCGATAACGTGACTTGAAGCGTTCAATATCCGATACCGAGCCCGGCCGAATCACATTCGCACGCAATGCTTCATTCAAGCTCATTGGCTTGGGTGCAGGTGTTTGCGTGATGGGCGCAGTGATTGTTGGTGGTGTTTCCTCGGGGGTTGTTTTATCAGGAGCTGCTACGGTATCCGCGTCGGTATTTTCCTCGACATCCAGCGAACCAATATTGGCGACGCCGTTCGCAATGACGGGAAGTCCGACATAAGGCCGGCCAAATAATTGCTTTGTAAACGGATACAGCGCTTGCTTCTTCAATTCATCACGCCAGTAAATACCGCATTTGTCGGAGAGCGCAGCGTAGTGTTGCTGCAACAACGTGGGTTCGTTCACCCCGGCAATCAGTTGTGTTTGATCGGCCGTGACGTAAACGCCCCATAGCCGGGTACGTTCGCTGGGGTTGAGCTGCCAGAGCGCGGCCTGTTTCGCGGTCAACAGCAAGGCGACCGGCGCGGGTGAATCGATATTGACCCTTATGGTAGTCAGGTCGTCGGGGCTCATGCTGGTTTTACTCGAAGCCTCGATCCAGGCTTGGCCGTCGATGACATAGACCTCGATATTTTTCGGGGCCAGTGCCGGTGAAAAACTGCAGATCGGAGGTAATGCAATGACGACTTTATCCGGCATTGTCTTTGCCGAAGATGGAGCACTACTCATGGTCGATGTCTTCGTCTTTTCCCGACTCGAGTCGGCAAACAGTTTTTCCAGATCGCTGCAGCCCGCCAATCCATGGCAAAGCAGAAGACCAAAGAACAGACGGCTTGTTGCTCGGAAAATTTTCATGGGACACCAATGGGTGAGTTGAGCGTTATTGTACGGCGCTGTTGGCGAGGGTCGACCTAAGCCCGCTTGATTCAAGACAGGCCATCTCGCTGGCACTTATTTCGGTATCAACGGAAAACCATGCTCATTGCGAATTTCCGCCACTGCCTGACTGGCAATTTTTTCCCTCAGGCTTTGGCCGCTGAGCAATAGCGGGAGTTGCTCTCTTTGCAGACGCAGGGCGTTGGCATAGGCGGTGCTGGCCTGTTCGTTTTTTTGCTGGGCGCTGTAGAGATTGCCGAGTGCCTCCCAGGCTTCGGAGCTGGGAGCCAGCGATGCCGAGCGTTGCAGCATGGCTTCCGCTTTTACGTACTGTTTGTCCTGACCGTAAAGTTTGCCGAGTGCGGCATGCAATGCGGCGTCATCGGGATGTTGCGGAAGCCAAGCTCTGCACAAATCCATGCGTTGGTCATTGGCGTGTGCGGAAATGTCGGCCAGACTACCGAGTAATTCGGGTGTCCAGTGTATGCCGAGATAATCGCTCAAAACCTGTACGGCCTTTGTTTCGAGACCAAGCGCATCGGCGCGTGCAGAGAAGGCTTGCAGTATCGCCGTATTATTTTTCAGACGCTCAGGCAGGCTTTGCCATGTTTGCAGGAAGGCATCGGCATCACTGCTTTGTTCCAGCGTGCTCGCCTGAAGCTTGATTTCAAGGGTCGCCAGCATCTGCGGCGATAGTGCCTGTTCCTTGCGCAGGGTTCCGAACAAGGCGATCGCTTCTGCCGCGCGATTTGTTTTTTCCAGTGACTGCAAATAAATCAATTGCGCCTGGGGCGAGAGTTTTTTTGCCTCTTGCAGAGGTGCCAGCAGTGTGACTGACTTGCTCGAAGTTGTCGTTATTGAATGCAGTTTCTGCCGCCTGAACATTGGCCGCCGCTGCATCATGCTGCAGCAAGACGGCCTGATGTTGCGCAGCACGCAAGGGTTCGTCAAGACGATTGGCAGCATCGTATGCGGTCATCAAGGCAATCGTTTTTATGTCGTCCTGTTTCGCGGCCTTGAGCAGCAAGTTTTCCGCACGTGCATAACGACCCTCCTGGAATGCCTGCAGGCCGTTCACGAAACGCGAGCGCGCCTGCTTTTTCGCGAGCGATTGCCAGGCGTTGAATGGCAGGCGCACCAGAAACCACAAAGACCAGAGCGCGACGGAAATCAGCAACCAGAAAATCAGGCCATAGGCGACCGTGGTTTCGATGATTTTCCCGTGCCAGCGAATCAGCACGAAACCCATGTCGGTCGCCAGGCTTTCCCAGGCGACAGCGCCGATGGCGGCAAGCAACAAGCACCAAATCAGGCCGCGAAAAACATTCACGGGTTTTGTATCCGTTGCGAAGACATGGAACGCAGCAATTGCAGCGAGCTGCCGGCAGTCGGAACATTCAGGCGAATGTCCTGTTTTGCCAGTGCCGACAGTTTTGATCTGCGCTCACGCAATACCGGACCGTCGGCATAAAGACGTTTCAGCCAGCTATCAATACGACGGACACTCGCCTGGAAACCATCGTTGTCGCGCTTGTTCAAGGCGCTTCTGGCAAGCGCGATTTCAAGCGACAGAGCCGCTTCGGCAGCATTGCGGTCATTGGCGCCTAGCAGGGATTGCTCATCGGCCGAGCGGACTTGCACCATGGCATCGAGCAATCGCTGGAAACCGTTTCGACTCGGTGCTTTGCTGGTGTCGGCCTGCCCGGGCAGACGCGCAGACAATTGCGGCAGCACGGCTTCGAGAGCGTCCAGTTCGCCAGCCGCGAAGGGTTTGCGGTCGGTGGCACTGGTCATCGCCTGCATTTCCTGCAGCAGGCTTTGACGGACATTGATCATTTGCGAATCGCTGATATCGGAAGCCACTTCGTTGGCAAGCCGCATTGCCCGCATCGCGCCGGGTAAATCGCCATCGACATGGATGCGGGCGTCGGACAAGACCAAAAGCAGTTCCAGTGCTTCCAGTTGCACCGATTGGCGGGAATTGTTTTGCTCTTTCGCCATCTCGCGAAGATTTTCTTCCAGGATGGCGGCACGCTGGTTGACGCCAAGCACTTCATCACGCAATAAACCAGTTCGCGATTGTGCATCGGCCAGTTTTTTTTCCAGACTTTGCTGCAGGCGCTGGGCACGCTGCAATTGCTGCTCCGCACCTAGCAGGCGGGCATCCAATGCTTCGGGGCTTAAATCGACTGCATTTGCCGTCGCCGTGGCGGGTTTTGCCCAGGGCTTCCATAAACCCAACGCAACTATCGCGGCGATCAGCAAGAAGACAATAAGCCAGATGCCGGGGCGGCGCAGTGCTGGCCCTGAAGCTTCGGTACTGGTGTCACTTTCGTCTATCACGGTCTGCGCTCTGCCTGGATTGCCGACATGCTAACGCACCTGCTGCGTTTGCACATACACCAATTGCGCCAACATGGCGCCGGGACGGGCCGATTCGCTCACGCTTGAATTGCCAATGCCGGCTTCTTCGAGCAAAACCCGTAGCCGATTGCTACTGAGTATCCACTGACCGGATTTCAGTTTTTCGCGGAGTGCGGGCGATATTTGTTGCCAGAGCGATTCGAACACCTCGTGGCTGCTGCACAACAGGGCAAATGGTGAATGCAGTTGTTCGAGTCGCCGGATTTCCAGTGGTTTCAAGCGCATGGCTTTTCGTTGATAGACATGTGCGACCTCAAGTTTGGCGCCCCGCTGGATCAGTGATGGCTCGATCAGACCGCGTCCGCCGGGTGCCGTCACCAGGCCGATGCTTTTACCCTGGATGTTTTGCAAGTCGGGAATTTCCAGCAAGGCTTCGGAGTCATGCCCCTGTGCTGGCGTGATGATGCGAGTCACGCCGTTTTTTTCCAGTACCGCTGCCGTGCCCGGACCCAGTGCAAACCATTGCGCATTTTTTCCGATCGAAAAGATCGGAGATTGCGCAGCGAAACGCGCAGCCGCGGGACTGGTCACGATAATCCGTTCGCAATGCAGTGCTTTTTCGAGCATGCCATGGTCATCGCAGGCCACGAGTTTCATGCTTGAACAGGGCAGGAAAAAGGCACCGAGATTTTTTGCCGCTCGATACGTCGCCGCATGTTGTCCTTGCGGCCGCAAGGAGAGAATGGTCCACTGGTCCAGTGGTAACTTGGGCACGATTTCAGGCATGCTGATAGCTTCGCATAAATCGGGTTTTGGCATGAAGAGTGTTTCAAATGATCTTGCATTGTTGAATCGTGAATTCGCGGCGATGCCGCCGGTCAAGGCCATGGCGATTCGCGCGACCGGGTTGGTCGACGGTATTTTGTCCGTCACCGCACCATTGGCAAATAACGTCAATGACAAAGCCTGTGCATTCGGAGGTAGCCTGGTGAGCGTAATGACGATGGCGGCCTGGGGCTTGTTGTCCGAGCAATGCCGCCGTGAAGAAATTCAGGCCGATGTGTTCATCGCGGACACCCAGGTTCGTTTTCTGGCCCCCTTGTTTGGCGATTTGAACGCATCGGCTTTCTTGCATGAAGACACCGATTGGCCCTTGTTTCTGCAGACTTTGAGAAGCAAGGGGCGCGCCCGTGCGGTAGTTTGTTCCCGGATTAAAAATGAACAAGGACAAACGATGTGCGAAATGACGGCCCGATTTGCCGCCATTCGCGGAAAAATTGAGTAAGCTGCCGATATTGCCCCGGATAAATCATCAAGCCATGAAAAAAATAATACTGTTATTGCTCGCGCTGGTTTTGTTGCAGGTGACTATGCCGGTGGAAGCGGGCGGCAAGCGTTCCAAATCCAAACAGCTCGAATTGTCCTTGTTCAAATATGCCTCAGCAATACGCTGGAATGAATTCGAGATGGCCTTGAATTACGTGGATCCGGTATATCGCGAAAAAAATCCCTTGAGTGATCTGGAAAAAGAACGCTTCAAGCAGATACAGGTGACCGGTTATGAAGCCAAGACCCAGGACACGCTGCCGGATGGCACGATTGAACAAACGGTGGAGATCCGCTTGATCAATCGCAATACCCAGACCGACCGCAGTATTTTGAACGTACAAATCTGGCGTTGGGACGACAAGGCCAAACGCTGGTGGCTTACCACCGGGTTGCCGGATTTCACCGCGAAATCCTTTTAATTCCTGACGCGATTGGAAACACGGGAGAAAAAAATGCGTACCGCCATTTTTGTTTTCGCCGGATTTGGTTTGCTCCTGCTATTGATTCTGCTTGCCCGTGCTTTCAAGCCTAATATCGCCGGTGCCGCGAGAATCGCGGTGCCTGGCTTCATTGTTTTATGGGCGCTGGTTGCGGGCGTGAATATGTGGATCGGGGTAACACAGGCAGGCTATGCACTGATGGAGGAGCTGCCGATTTTCCTGCTCATTTTTTTATTGCCCACGGCGGCTGCACTCATGGTCAAGTGGGTTTGGCGTTAGATAGTCAAAGGAAGCAAGAGGCAAAGCATGGGGAAAAACAGACTGGAAGCTTTCAGTGATGGTGTTCTGGCCATCATCATCACGATCATGGTGCTGGAGCTCAAAGTGCCGCATGGTGAAACCCTCGATGCGTTGAAGCCGCTGGTACCGGTATTTCTGAGTTATCTGCTCAGTTTCATCTACGTCGGCATTTACTGGAATAATCATCACCATTTGCTGCATGCCACCCAGCATGTGAGCGGCGCGGTGATGTGGGCAAATCTGCATCTGCTGTTCTGGCTTTCATTGCTGCCCTTCGTGACCGGCTGGATGGGCGAGAACCATTTTTCATCCACGACGATTGCGCTTTATGGCGTGGTATTGCTGATGTCAGCCGTGGCATTTTTTATTCTTCAGCGGGCCATCATTTCACGTCAGGGCAATGATTCCCTGCTGGCGAAAGCCGTTGGCCGGGACCTGAAAGGAAAGTTGTCGCCAGCCATCTATCTGTTGGCGATCATTCTGGCCGTGCTGGGTATCCCGATGGCGGGTTTGCTTTACGTGCTTGTTGCCTTGTTATGGTTGATACCGGATCGTCGGATCGAGCGGGTTTTGGGCGAACATGACTGATTTTTGCCGGAAATTTCGCACTAGATTCGATTAATCCCGCTGTTGCACAGATAACACTTGGCGTGGGCGCCGCGCACACGGATAATGCGCGTCCCAGTCATTTCTGCTGATTTTCATGAATTTTGAATCACTACAGGCTTTTGCCAGCCAGAGTCCGATGCTTTCCCTGGCGTTTGTTGGTTTGACGATTGCCATCATTTACACCGAAATTGCCCGTCTGTTTACCGGCTACAAGACCGTTAATCCGGCCGGCCTGACGGCCTTGATCAATCGTGAAGATGCGCAGGTATTCGACGTTAGCGCGATCGCCGATTTCGACAAAGGCCATATCGTTGGAGCCAAAAACATCGTGTTGAGCCAAATCGGGCCGGAAAACAAGCTTCTGGCTAAGGCCAAAGACCAGCCCGTGGTCCTGGTTTGCCGTTCGGGCATGCAGTCGTCCGATGCAGCCAAAAAACTGGTGAAGGCCGGTTTTGCAAAAGTATTCTGGCTCGACGGCGGAATTGCCGCCTGGCAGCAAGCAGACTTGCCACTGGTAAAAGGCAAAAACTAGCCGAACCGAAGTCGCCGGCTTCTTACCCTTGTTTGGGTGAGCCACGGCCCCATGTGATAATGCGGTATTCATTAAAATAAATAATTTGGAGTAACACCATGAGCGATTCCAGCGCGGCGACCGATCAAGCCAGTCAAGCCCAATTCACTGTCCAGAAAATTTACGTCAAGGACGTGTCGTTTGAAGCGCCAAATACACCAGGCATATTCAATGATGCTGGCCAGCCGCAGCTCAACATGAATCTGAACCAAAAAGTCGCGCGCCTCGACGATGGCGTTTTCGAAGTGGTGCTTGGCATTACTCTGACCTGCGCCATCGAAGAAAAAAACGTCTACCTTGCCGAAATCGAACAGGCAGGCGTTTTTGGACTGGCCGGTTTTGACGAGCGCAATCTGGACATGATGCTGGGTACCTATTGCCCGAATGTGCTGTTCCCATATGCACGTCAGGCAATCAGCGATTTGATCACGGCAGGCGGGTTCCCTCCTTTCTATCTGCAGCCGATCAACTTTGAAGCGCTTTATGCCGAGGGCCTGCGCCGTCGTGCCGAGAACTTCGCACAGCAATCTTCCGGCGCGATCATGGCAGAAGGCGGCAACGCGTAAGCCAGCTTCGACTAATGAGCGAAGCCATCAAAATTGCGGTACTGGGCGCCGGCTCTTGGGGTACGGCGCTGGCGTCATTGACGGCAAGGCATGGCTACCCGACCCTGATTTGGGGTCGCAATGTCGAGCAGATAAAAGCGATCAACGAACAGCATGAGAACACCCGGTATTTGCCGGGCATTCCCTTGCCTGAAAGCCTGCACGCGAGTACCGACTTGCCGAAGGTTGTCGCATGGGCTGACCTGATTCTGGTCGTGACTCCCAGTCATGCATTTACCGAAACCCTGAAAGCTTTGTCGCCACATCGGCAGGCGCATACGGGCGTTGCCTGGGCGACCAAGGGTTTTGAGCCAGGTTCTGGTCGTTTTCTGCACGAAGTGGCGGAAGAAGTGCTTGGTAACGAGGTGCCGCTGGCTGTTGTTACCGGTCCTTCCTTCGCCAAGGAAGTGACTCAGGGATTGCCGACCGCAGTAACCGTGCACTCCGACAATGACGACTTTGCCCAAACCGTTGCGGAAGCCCTGCACGGACCGGCATTCCGTGCGTATACCGGCAATGACATGCTTGGAGCCGAGCTGGGCGGCGCCATGAAAAACGTATTGGCGGTCGCTACCGGCATCGCCGACGGCATGAATTTGGGCTTGAACGCGCGTGCCGGCCTGATTACCCGGGGCCTGAATGAAATGCTCCGGCTCAATGTTGCACTGGGCGGCCGTGCGGAAACTCTGATGGGCCTGGCGGGACTTGGAGATCTGGTGCTTACCTGTACCGGTGATTTGTCACGCAATCGCCGTTTAGGTCTTGCCTTGGGTCGCGGACAATCCATTCAGGAGGCGGTGAAGGCGATTGGACAGGTGGTTGAATCTGTTCAAACGGTGGATGAGGTAATGCGTCTGGCAAACAGGCACGATATTGAACTGCCAATCTCGATGCTCGTGCAGCGTGTATTGCATGAAGAAATCACGCCTGCGGAAGGTCTGAAAATAATCCTGTCACGCGAACAAAAACCGGAATACCCGGAAGGTTTGTTCAAGATTTAAGCTCTTACCAAGGTTTTGTGTCTCAAAACCTTTTCATGATGAATGGCTCTAATTGCTGGCTCTGGTATCGCTGACCTTCGAATTTACCTGGTTTGAACCGTTCAAGCTCTTGTTCAAGGCTTCGCGCTGCTGTTCTGCATAAAGACGGTGTGCTGCCCTTGTCCGGCAGACCTTGCGCGGCAGATGGCTGCCAGAGACATCTTCATCCCGACAAATAATCTGGCTGTCTTTGGCTGCTTTTGCCAGAAGCGAATTCACCAGTTTTTGTTCAGACAAGACTTTTTCCCGATCCTCGGCTGTCAGGGTCGAGACATTACCGCCGTCCGGCAGCTTTTCCGACAGAACCAGTAAAGATTGCTTGATGCTTGCTTTATCAGCTTCGGTGATTTCCGAATAGTTTTCGCTGCTTTCGATCGCGTTCAATACCTTGTCTTTCTGCGCAGTGAAATCGGCTTGGGCGACATCGAGAGTAAGTGGCTTGGTCGCCGAGCCTGCGCTGGCTGAAGAGGCCGCAATCAAGCAGAGAAAGGCAAACTTGTGGCAAATTTTCATGGCTGGCTCCAAAGCAGAGACTCGTACACTAAGCCAGTTGAAGCTTAAGCCGCAAGAAATTCGAGCGTGTGCACGGGCATTTTCAACAAAAAAACCGGCCTAAGCCGGTTTTTTCGCGAATCATCATTGATACCGATGATCAGAAGCTGGCGCGTACGCCAACAGCCCAGGTGTCCAGATCGAAACTGCCACGATCGGAGTAATCGTAAGAAGCGTAGATACCCCAGGTGTCATTGATGCTGAACAGGCCGCCAACACCAGCGCCGAAACCGTCACCGAAAGTGCCGACATCGGTGTAGTTCACTTTCGCGTTCAGCTCGACTTTGTCGCTAACGGCAGCGCGAACACCGCCGGCAACGGCATAGCCATCTTCGTCAAAGCTTGGACCACCGTAATCAACGCTGTCATTGACATAGCTGGCTTCAACGAACCACTGAGTGTCGCCAGAGGAGTGCCAGCCGGCACCGATCGTGGCTTGGTCCAGATCAACGTTATTCTTGCTGCCGCTGTCATAGCTGGCAAAGCCGTAGAAGCTGTCGTTAAAGGCGACCGAACCTTTCAGGCCGAAGCCATCGAGATCAATGGAGCCATCGCTGGTGGTGGAGTAGCCACCTTGAACATAGCTATAGCTTAATTCGCCGGCTTGAGCCGACATTGGTAAAACTGCTGCGAGTGCCAGAGCAAAGAGGGTGCGTTTCATTATTAATTACTTCCTTATAAGGTGTTATTGAAATATCTAGTGTTACGGTGCTGCAAACGAAAAATTAACGGGGAGAGTTTAAAGCCCGATATTTTCTGCCACCAATGCCATTGGTAAGGGTGTGTTTTTACAGGTTTATTCCGGCATAGAACTAAAAAACCCGGCCGAAGCCGGGTTTTACAGAACAACTAATCCTGCGATTAGAAGCTGGCGCGGACGCCAACGGTGTAGTCGGTGTTGTCTTCGGAAGCTTCGATTTCGCCAACGATGCCCCACATGTCGTTGATGTTCCACTTCAGGCCAACAGCGGCCGAGATAGCGCCATCAAATTGCGGGTACAGGGCATTTGCGCCGTTGTTGTAGTTCAATTTGGCGGTACCTTCAAAATTGTCGGTCATGCTGCCACGAACGCCAAAGCCGAGGGTGTAGTAGCTTTCATCAAGAACCGATGGGCCGAACGAATTGATTTGGGTGTAGCCCAATTCAGCAATCCAGTCAGCTTGGTCGTTCAGGGCGCGGTGGTAGCCGAAGCCTAGGTTCCAAGTGTCTTCGTTTGCAGAGCCGGAAGCGTCGAAATCGCTATTCGTGTAGCCGCCGGAAACATAATAGTTTTCTGCAAAGCCGTATGAACCGCGAAGACCGTAACCTTCCGTTCCGTAGTATGCCGAGCTGAGGATTTCGGCGCGGCTGTTGACGTAGTCGAGTTCGACGAAAGAATAGCTCAGTTCGGAAGCTTGAGCGGACATTGGCAGGGCAGCGGCAAGCGCCAGAGCAAATAAAGCACGTTTCATTGTTTTTCCTTCTCTATACTAGGGTGAGATAATACATCATGACAAAAATTTAACATCTTCAGAATAGCGCATGCTAAGCCTGTTTTCAATAATTCCACCACCCAAATCTGAATGGTTTCGCTTTAGGCAGCAATATAGTTAACGAAATTTAACAGAAATGAGGGCCAAATTAGCCTTGCAGCCCGCCAGAAGTGTGCTTTGTATCGCACTTATCCAGAATTTGGCTATTCATTAAGCTTGCATCAGCAGGGTTGACTTGTTAAAGTTCTGTTGTAGCAGTCATGCTGCACAAGCATTAACCCCAATTTTTGGGGTCTAACTTCAAAAATAAGGATTACTCAATGAAACGTTCACTTTTTGCTCTCGCGCTTGCAGCAGCTCTTCCGTTGTCGGCTCAAGCCGCCGAACTGAGCTACACCTATGTTGAAGGTGGATACACCAATGAAGATTTCAGCTCCAATGGCGGTGGCGTAGGCTTTGGTAGCCCGGATGGTTACTTCCTCGGTGGCTCGTATAATTTTGCCGATACCGGTTTCTTTATTGCCGGTTCGTACAGCGCAACTTCTACCAACATCAATTTCTTTGGCCCAAACTTTAACGTTGACTTCGATCGTACCTTGATCGGCGTTGGTTATCACCACAGCGTTTCCGACAAAGCCGATTTCGTTGGCCAAATCGATTATGCCGATACCGGCATCGACAGCCCATTCGGTAACGACAGCTACAACGGCTACCGCGTTTCTGCCGGCTTCCGCGGCAACATCACCGACAAGCTGGAAGGCTCGCTGATGGCTCGTTACGAAGATTTCAATGATTTCACCAACACCAGCACCGGTCTGTCGGTTGACGCTCAATACAAATTGAACGAAACCCTCGGCATCGTTGGCGGCGTGGAAATCGGCAAGCGTCTGCAAGAAGACGTTGTTGTTTACAACATCGGCCTGCGCGCTTCGTTCTAATTGCAACACCTGACCGGTCTTTCCGGTCAATTCAAAAACGCTCCGGTAACGGAGCGTTTTTTTTTGGTCAAGACTTCAGATCGGCGTAGTCGAGTTGCCGCCATGCTTCATAAACCGCCACAGCGACGGCATTGGAAAGATTCAGGCTGCGTTGCCCGGCGATCATGGGGAGTTTCAATTTCCGGTTTTCCGGAATGCCGGTCAAAACCTCATCCGGGAGTCCGCGCGTCTCGCGACCAAATAGAAAGGAATCGCCATCCTGGTAGCTTATTTTCTCGAATGAAGAATTCGCATGGCGACTGAAGGCAAACACGCGTTCTCGATCCAGTTTGGAAAAACAGGTTTCGAGGTCGGGATGCAGTCGAATATCCGCAAACTCGTGGTAATCGAGTCCGGCACGACGCAGTTTGGCATCATCCAGTTCAAAACCAAGTGGTTCAATAAGATGCAGCCTGGCTCCGGTATTGGCGCAGAGTCGGATGATATTGCCGGTATTCGGCGGTATTTCGGGTTGATAAAGGATGACATTCAGCATCCCGATATTATGCCTTATGCCCGGCAAATCATGGCTTTGCGTAATAGTATCGGCTGGATATCGATCGGCGTCGATGCCAGACGCCAGCTTGATTTTGCCTTTGCCGTACATGCGGCATGGTCCAGCTTCGAGAAAACATGCCGACCTGCGCTTTCCGAAAAATCCGGAGCCGTCATCGCAGTCAAGCCCAACAAGCCCATACCGAATAAAGCGATGTAGCCACGTTTTAATTGTTTATCAATATGCATATAAGTTCTCCATCGCCGGATGGTGAAATTTTCCGCCGGCTTGGTTAACTGACAGCAATTCCCGTGCCATGAAAATTATCAATAAAAACAAGCATTTGAATCGCCTGTTCGGTGTCCGCAGGCAGTCCGCCCCGAAAGAATCCGGACACTCAACGATTCAGCCGGCAAGCAGCCAATGGTGTCGAGATGGTCTTCTGCCAATCCTCTTCGGGAGCATTTCGTACCGGCTGTGTAAAATCAATTTGGGTCATCAGATCAAACTGACCGGCATCGTTCCGTAAATTGCTCAGGCCCTGAAAACGCAAAAGCCGCTTCGTGGATTTTTCGTAAGTCACTTCGATCGGATCGGCCAGCAGAGACCACAGCCCGGAAAGCTTGAGTTGATACGTCACTGCAGCAACACCGGCGAACTGGCTTTCGCGGGTCTGCTTCAGGTTGAATTTATAGGCCTGTAGTCGGGTGGGGACGGCAAAATGCAGCGGCAGGGCATTTCCCGCTCTCAGTTTCGGCCAGTTAATCCTGATAAATTCGTTGAAACCGGCATCGGCGACCAGATTTTTCACTGCCAGCAATGCATTTTTTTCCGGTACTTTTCCGGGTGGTTGATACCAGAGGGCTGCCTGGTTTTGCTTGTATCTGAGGCCTTCCAGATAGCCTTTCCGCACATCGACAAATTCAAAGGCAGGCGCCTGCGCCGAAGGCAGGTAGTTGATACGCTTGCGTGCGAACGCCGTGCCGTCCATGCAACGATAAAGCACCAGACGTTCAACCGGCATCATGTCATTGAGGCGTATCCAGTGCTGCTCCCTGTAAAGAGGCCGCAGGTTCTGCGGGTCGCGGGCAATGCCTTCTTCGAAGCGAAGATTCGCACTGGCAGCATTGCAGGATAGAAAGCCGCATAGCAATAAGCCTGTTTTATATAACACTCGATACTCCGTTGATTTCATTCTTCGCACACTTGATGACGAAGCATGTCACTGCTCGAATGTCCACTATGCCCTTTGGCCTAGTGTAAGCAGCGTCAACACCGGTTAGGATGTGCGGTTTCTTGAAAACGTGTACTCCTTCACATTTCCATCAGCAGGAATTCCCAATGCTCAAATTTTCACGCTGTACCTTGTCCCTGGCGCTTGCCCTCGCTCTACTCAGCAGCTCGGCAAGCTTCGCCGATAATCTAGCGACACCCAAAGGTGTGGTTGCCGGTGCCAGCGTTGAAGGGATTTCCGAATACACCCTGTCCAATGGAATGAAGGTTCTGCTGTTTCCGGACGCCAGCAAGGCCACCACCACGGTCAATGTGACCTACAAGGTCGGCTCCCTGCATGAAAATTATGGTGAAACCGGCATGGCGCACTTGCTGGAACACATGTTGTTCAAGGGCACCCCAACCAATAGCGATATCACCGCCGACATGAAAAAACGCGGCATGAGCTACAACGCAAGCACGTGGCTTGATCGCACCAATTACTTCGAGACTTTTTCTGCAGACGCTGCCCAATTGAACTGGGCGCTCAAGCTCGAAGCGGACCGAATGGTGAATTCCTTCGTTGCACGCAAGGATCTCGACAGCGAAATGACGGTGGTACGCAACGAAATGGAATCCGGCGAAAACAGCCCGGTCAGCGTATTGCTGGAACGCATGATGTCGACGTCCTATTTGTGGCACAACTATGGAAAAAGCACGATCGGTGCGCGCGCAGATGTCGAGAATGTATCGATCGAACGTTTGCAGGCGTTCTATAGAAATTATTACCAGCCCGACAATGCCGTGATCCTGGTGGCGGGGCGTTTCGATGCCGCGAGCACCCTCGCTCAAATCAACGATACTTTCGGCAAGATCCAGAAGCCGGCGCGTGTGCTGCCAAAAATCTACACCGTAGAACCGGTGCAGGATGGCGAACGCGAAGTGGTCGTCCGCCGTGTTGGTGATACCCAATTGGCCGGCGTGGTCTACCACATGCCGCCGGCATCGCATGCCGATGCTGCCGCGATGGCGGTGCTGGCCGATATTCTTGGCGACACTCCTTCTGGCCGTTTGCACAAGGCATTGGTGGAAACCAAGCAGGCGACATCGGTATTCGGTTTCAATTTCGAACTGCGCGAGCCAGGCACGATGCTTTACATGGCACAGATGCCGCTGACGGCCGATGCCCGCCAGGTATCAATGGCCCTGATCGCCCAGGTTGAAGGGCTTGGCAACAAGCCGGTTACGGCAGCGGAAGTCGATCGCGCAAAGAACTCGTTGCTGAAAAGCTACGACGTCGTACTCAATGATGCGAATCGCTTGGGCACGGAAATGTCGGAGTCGATTGCATCCGGCGACTGGCGCCTGTTCTTTATCGGACGTGACCGGATCAAGGCCATCACGGCGGACGATGCGAATCGCGTCGCGGCGGCATACCTGAAACCGAGCAATCGCACGCTCGGCCTGTTCTTCCCGGACGCCAAACCGAATCGTGCCGATATTCCGGCAGCGCCCGATGTCGCCGCACTCGTGAAAGATTACAAAGGCGAGGCCGCCATTGCAGCCGGTGAAGCGTTCGATCCCTCGCCTGCCAATATCGAGTCACGTACCGAACGCGGACAATTCAAGTTCGGCGCCAAGTATGCCTTGTTGACCAAAAAGACTCGTGGCGAAACCGTGCGCGGCGTCATCAGCCTGCATTTCGGCGATCTGAAAAATCTCAAAAACACGAAAACCGCCGCCGAAATTGCCGGCGCCATGTTGATGTACGGCACCCCGACCATGAGCCGCGAACAGATCGCCAATACGCTCGACAAATTGAAAGCCACCGTCAGTATCAGCGGCGATGCCGATAGCGCAAGAATCAGCCTTCAGACGACCCGCGGCAATTTACCAGCCGTGATGAATCTGGTTCAAGATTTGCTTAGGAACTCGAGCTTCCCCGAAAACGAATTCGAACAGTTGAGAACACAGAGCATCACCGATGTCGAATCACAGCTCAGTGATCCGGAAGCGATTGCCAGTACCGAGCTGTCGCGCCATTTCAATACTTTCGCAAAAGACGATCCGCGCTACGTCGATTCGTTTGCCGAATCTATCGCAGCCTTGAAGGCCGTGAAACTTGCCGATGTGAAATCCTTCCACAAGGAATTTTACGGCATGAACAATGCGGAGTTTTCCTTCGTCGGCGATTTTGATGCCGCCGCTCTCAAGGCGCAGGCCGACAAATTGTTTGCCGACTGGAAATCATCGAAACCCTATTCGCGTCTGGAAAATCCTTACCAAGCGGTAGCCACCGTGGACAAGACGTTTGAAACTCCCGACAAGGCGAATTCACTCGTGTTGATGCGTCAAGGCTTCGCGATGAATCAGGATGCGGCCGATTATCCTGCGATGGTGATTGGCAACTATATTCTTGGCGGCGGAACGCTGAAGTCCCGTATTGCCGATCGCATTCGCAAGAAAGACGGTCTCAGTTACGGTGCCGGGAGCCAGTTCGATGCCGGCGTAATCGACGCCAATGCCTATTTGTTGGGCTACGCCATCACGGCGCCGGAAAATGCGGCGAAAGTTGAAAATGCATTTCGCGAAGAAATTGCCCGCATTCTGAAAGACGGTGTGACGGAAGTTGAAGTGGCCGATGCCATTGCCGGTTATTTGAAGGCACGTGAAAGCCGCCGTAATGAAGATGCCGGTGTTGCCGCCAGCTTGGCCGATCAGGCTTTCTATGGTTTCACCATGCAGCGCGTGATTGATCTGGAAAACAATGTCAGAAAACTGGATGTTGCCCAAGTCAATGCGGCCCTGCGTGCATACCTGAAACCCGAAAATCTGAGTTTCTTCGCCGCCGGCGATTTTGCCAAAGCGGCCAAGATGACTAAGGACGCTCCGGCAGCAACGCCGACAAAGTAATGCCATAGTCAGTATCGCAATGTTATAAAGACGGGCGACTTGTAGTCGCCCGTTTTTTTGCCCGAATTTCATGGAGTCTTATGCGATCTATTATTTTATTGCTCACGGTGGGTTTGTTGTCAGCTTGCAGCTTCGTGAAAATGGCTCCGGGCGGCGATGAGGTCAAAGTTATCGCGATCGGCAAGGACATGAGTGCCTGTGAAAAACGCGGCGACATCAATGTCTCGGTAAAAGACCGTCTTGGCCCTTATGAGCGTGATGTTTTGCGGGTCAAGGACGAGCTGGAAGTGCTGGCAAGAAATGAAGCGCCAGGACTGAAAGCGGATACTGTTCAGGCGGTTGCCGAAGTGGATGATGGCGCACAAAAATGGCGCGCGTATCGTTGCAATGGCGTCCAGAAAGCTCCTTCGAACGAGAGCCCCGACAAGGCCGTGACACAGCCACTCAAGGATTAAGCGACTCGTTGCCGAGATTTACCGGTGTATTTCCTGGTCATCTGATCTTGGCGCGCCATGACGCCGCCAGCTGAACCCAGCCTTCGGTTCGGTTCAGTAAAAACAGTGACTTACTGCCAATTTTGCAGTCAAAACAGCGATTTAGATTGAGCCCGGGCCCCGAAAAGAGTAACTTAAGCGGGTTTCCCCATCAGGTTTACCGCTATGTTGTTTCAACACGTCGCCATTGCAGGTCTTGCCCATATCGATCCGCCGCTGTCGCTCAGCTCGGAAGAGATCAATTCCCGCCTGAAAAAAACCACCGATCGCCTCGGCATTACGACAGACGTGCTTCAGGACATTGCCGGTATCTACTCGCGGCGCTTGTGGGACGGTGAAATGGCGATTTCCGATGCCGCCGTGCTGGCAGCCGAAAAAGCCATTCTCGATGCCGGCATTCCACGGGAAAAAATCGGCTTGCTGGTCAATACCTCGGTCAGTCGCGATTTCCTGGAGCCTTCGGTGGCCAGCATGGTGTCGGGTACTTTGGGCCTGAGCGATCATTGCCAGAATTTCGATGTTGCCAATGCCTGCCTCGCCTTCTTGAACGGCATGGATATCGCCGGTCGCATGATCGAGCGCGGTGAAATCGATTACGCGCTGATCGTCGACGGTGAAAACACCAATATGGTGTACGAAAAAACCATCGAACGCCTGAACCGCGAAGGCATCACCGAAGCGGAATTCCGCAGCGAATTTGCGTCCCTGACGCTGGGCTCCGGCGCTGCCGCCATGGTGCTTACCCGTCGCGAACTCGCACCGGATGCACCTTTATACAAAGGCGGCGTTACCCGTGCGGCGACCGAATGGAACAATCTGTGCCGCGGCAATCTTGACCGCATGGTCACCGATACCCGCATGCTGCTGATCGAAGGCATCAAGCTGGCACAAAAAACTTTTGATGCGGCAAAAATCGCCCTCGGCTGGGCAGTTGAAGAACTCGACCAGTTCGTCATTCACCAGATTTCCCGCGCGCATACCGAAGCCTTCACCAAGGCATTCGGCATTGATAAAACCAAGGTACTGACGATTTTTGCCGAACACGGCAACATCGGTCCGGCTTCGGTGCCCATCGTGCTGAGCAAGCTGCGCGATCTTGGCAAGCTGAAGAAAGGTACCCGCGTTGCATTGCTCGGTATCGGTTCGGGTTTGAATTGCTCGATGGCTGAAGTCGTCTGGAACGAACCGGCCAAAAAACCGGGCGCATAAGGGTTTAAGACAATGCCAGGTTCCTTTCGCAAAAAAGGGACCTGGCTTTTTTTATGGCGAAGACAAAAAACACTATGACCGACAATAATCTCAGCAACGAACAATCGCGCGTACTCGCCAAGGGTCCGTTTCCGGATTATCCGTTTACGCCGAAGAGCTTCAAGCAACCAAGTGGATTAACGCAAAGCTATCTCGACGAAGGTAGCGGTGATGTCGTCGTCATGTTGCATGGCAATCCGTCCTGGTCATATTACTGGCGTCATCTGGTAATGGGTTTGAAAGATCGGTATCGCTGCATCGTGCCCGATCACATCGGCATGGGCTTGTCCGACAAGCCAAGCGACGAAAATTATCGCTACACGCTGCAATCGCGCGTTGATGATCTGGATCGTTTGCTGGATTCCCTGAATCTTGGTGACAACATTACGCTCGCCGTGCACGACTGGGGCGGCATGATTGGTTTTGCCTGGGCGCTGAAACATTCCAAACGCATCAAGCGTCTGGTGGTTCTGAATACGGCGGCATTCCCCTTGCCGAAAACCAAAACCATTCCATGGCAACTGAAGCTTGGCCGCGATTCGATGTTCGGAACATTGTTGATCCGTGGCTTCAATGCCTTTGCCGGCGGTGCGGTCCGCGATGGCGTGGTCAACAAGATGCCGAAAGACGTCGGCAATGCCTATGTCGCGCCGTTCGATTCCTGGGCCAATCGCATTTCAACCTCGCGCTTCGTGCAGGACATTCCATTGAGTTCGAAGGATGCGGCCTGGTCGCTGGTCGAGGCTTCGGAAAAATGTCTGGATCAATACGCCGATTTGCCGATTTTCATAGGTTGGGGCTTGAAAGACTTCGTGTTCGACAAGCATTTCCTGAGAGTCTTCCAGGATAATTTCCCGAAAGCCGAGCAGCATATTTTCGACGATGCGGGGCATTACGTGCTGGAAGATAAATACAAAGTGTTGGTGCCGGCGATCCGGAAGTTTCTGGATGCGAATCCTTCTGCTTCGTAGGAGGCCGCTCGCGGGCGACGCGCGCGCGCCCTGGTCGCAATCGGGCCCAAGGGCCCTCCTGCACGTCATAATCAAACCATGAGCGAAATCTGCAACATCACCGCCGTACTATCGAAAATTGCCGCCGAACGACCGGAGCAAATCGCGATGCGTTGCCCTGGCTCGCGTGGTGCCGATGGTTTTGCCAATTATGATTTGACGCTGACCTATGCCGAGCTCGAAAGCCGCTCGAATGCGATTGCTGCCGGCTTGAAAAATTATGGCATCGTGCAAGGTACGCGTGCGGTGTTGATGGTGCGGCCGTCACCGGAATTTTTCCTGTTGATGTTCGCCTTGTTCAAAATCGGCGCAGTGCCGGTTCTGGTTGATCCCGGCATCGCGAAATCGGCCCTGAAAAAATGTTTGCAGGAAGCCAGGCCCGAAGCTTTCATCGGCATTTCGATAGCGCATGCCGCAAGAATTATCCTGGGCTGGGCCGGCAAGACCAATCGCCTGAATATAACGGTAGGAAAGCGTTGGTTCTGGGGTGGGAAAAACCTGCAGCAAATCGAAACCGATGGTGTCGAAGCAGGCAATCAAATGGCGGCAACGCAGCCGGACGATATGGCAGCCATTCTATTTACCTCCGGCTCGACCGGCATTCCGAAAGGCGTGGTGTATCGTCATCGGCATTTCGTGGCACAGATCGAATTGCTGCGTGAAGCTTTCGACACGAAACCGGGCGGCGTCAATCTGCCGACCTTTCCGCCCTTCGCCTTGTTCGACCCGGCTCTCGGTTTGACATCGATTATTCCGGATATGGATCCGACCAAACCGGCTTCGGCCGACCCGAAGAAATTGCATCATGCGATCAACAAGTTCGGGATCGACCAATTGTTCGGTTCGCCGGCATTGGTGGCGGTGTTGGCAAAGTACAATGAAAAGTTGCCGGGTATTCTAAGAATCACTTCGGCCGGTGCGCCGGTACCTGCCGACGTGGTTTCGAAAATGCGTGAGTTGCTGCCGGAGAACGGCAGGCTGTGGACGCCTTATGGCGCTACCGAATGCCTTCCGGTGGCCGTCATTGAAAGCCGCGAATTGCAGACAACCCGAGAACAAACCGAGCAGGGCGCCGGTACCTGTGTTGGAAAGCCAATGGCGGCCAACACCGTTCGCATTATTGAAATCAGCGACAAGGCAATCGAATATTGGCACGATGGTCTTCAAGTTGAATCCGGACGCGTCGGAGAAATTACCGTCGCCGGCCCCACCGCCACTGATGAATATTTTGCGAGACCGGAAGCCACTGCGCTGGCAAAGATTCGTGAAAAAATGTCCACCGGCGACGTGCATGGATGCACTAGTGTCGCGGGAGGCAGGATGCCGGGAGCGACCAGCGAGCGAGTCATCCATCGCATGGGCGATCTGGGCTGGCTCGACGAAGAAGGCCGCCTATGGTTTTGCGGCCGCAAATCACATCGGGTCGAAACCGCGCAGGGCCCATTGTTTACCGAGCAGGTCGAACCGGTTTTTAATACGCATCACAAAGTAAAACGCACGGCATTGGTGGGTGTGGGCAAATTTGGCGAACAAACGCCCGTCTTGTGCATCGAGCTGCATGAAAAAAACACGCGACAGGAACAAGCGACGATCCAAAACGAACTTGAAAAAATCGGCAATGCATTCGTGCATACCGGCAATATTCAGCATTTCCTGTTTCATCCGGGCTTTCCGGTCGATATTCGCCACAACGCGAAAATCGGACGCGAGAAACTGGCGGTATGGGCGACAAAAATTTTATCGTAGGGGCGCTGCTTGCTGCGCCCTGAAATACGGATGGAACCCCGGGTGCAGCAAGCAGCGCCCCTGCGAAAGCATGAGATAGAAATTCATCATGAAAATCCTTGTTACCGGCGGCGGTGGTTTTTTAGGGCAGGCGCTTTGCGCTGCCTTGAAAAAACGCGGCTACGAAGTCACCAGTTTCCAGCGCACGTTTTATTCGGCTCTGGAAGACATGGGCGTGCGGCAAATCCTCGGCGATCTTGCCGACAGCCAGGCCGTGATCGAGGCATGTAAAAATCAGGATGCGATTTTTCATAACGCCGCCAAAGCAGGCGCCTGGGGCAGTTATCAAAGTTATTACGATGCCAATGTGGCCGGTACTGATAATGTGCTGACAGCCTGTCGCGAGCATGGCATTAGAAAACTCGTTTACACCTCGACGCCCAGCGTGACTCATGCCGGTCGTACGCCGGTTGAAGGTGGCAACGAAATCAATACCGCGTATGGTGAAAATTTCAAGGCGCCGTATCCGGCAACGAAAACCATCGCCGAAAAAAACGTGATCGCCGCCAATTCATCGACCTTGGCAACCGTGTCGCTGCGGCCACGATTGATTTGGGGGCCGGGCGACACGCAATTGCTTCCGCGTTTGGTCGAACGGGCGCAGGCAGGAAGATTGAAATTCATCGCCGGTGGTTTCAACAAGATGGACACCACCTACATCGACAACGTCGTTCACGCCCATTTGCAGGCCTTTGATCATCTGGCTGTCGGCGCCGCCTGTGCCGGCAAGGCCTATTTCATTTCCAATGGCGAACCCAAGCCCGTGCACGAGACCGTGAATGCCTTGTTGAAGGCCGCCGATGCGCCTCAAGTAACCGGAAGCATTCCTTATGGTGTCGCCTATGTTGCCGGTGCAATTCTCGAAGCCATGTGGCATCTATTGCCGCTGAAAGGCGAGCCGCCGATGACGCGCTTCCTGGCAGAGCAGTTGTCCACGCCGCATTGGTATGACATCTCGGCGGCGAAGCGTGATTTCGATTATGTGCCGCAGGTGACGACTGAAGAAGGCCTGAAACGCCTGCAAAAATGGTGGCAATCCCGTGGTGACAAGCGCGAATAATCCCCGCAAGCCCGATACAATAGAGTCATGAATACCTCCGTATCGTTTTTTGACTCCCTGAAGCCGCTCGCAGGCCGCGCACTGGAGCAGGCATTGAATCGCGTGCTGGCTTTGGATCCGGACACACAGGCCGCGATTTCGAAACTCGATCAGCGCCGCATTCAACTGGCATTGGAAGCGCCCGCGATCGCACTGGAAATTTCGGTCGATGGCAATCAGCTCAGGGTCGGTCCCGTGCAGGATGGTGAAGCCGATTTGGGAATTCGCAGCACGATTTCCGGCGCCTTGTCGCAGCTCCCATTCTTTCGCTCCAGCAATGCTGCACCGGTCGGCAAAGTGCGTATCAACGGCGATGCCGAATTGGCGCGTCAGCTGCAAAGCCTCGCCAAGAATTTCGATCCCGACTGGGACAAGCCCTTTGTCGAAGTATTTGGCGTCGTGATCGGAACGCAAATCGCCAAAGTCTTGCGTGAAGCATTCAAGCAAGGTGCAGGCATCGCAAAAAAATTCAGCAAGGACGGCGTGGATTATTTGACCGAAGAATCACGCGATGTTGTCGGCAGTGCGGAGCAGGCGGCATTCAACGAAGACGTTGATGATTTGCGTGACCGTGCCGAGCGCGTACTCGCGCGTTTCGAGAAATTGAAACAGACGCAGGAGCCGAACGCATGAGTTCGACTTTACGAGCCATTCGTATTGCGCGCGTGTTGTTGCGCCATCGGCTGGACTCGTTGCTGGAAGACACCGCCTTCGGAAAATGGTTGTGGTTGCTGAAACCCTTTACGCCGGCACGCAGTGAAGAAGCCAACTTGCCGCGCGGCGAGCGTCTGCGCCTCGCGCTACAGGAGTTAGGCCCGATCTTCGTCAAGTTCGGACAGATATTGTCGACCCGGCGTGACCTGATGCCGCCGGATATTGCCGACGAGCTGGCGAAATTGCGTGACCAGGTGGCGCCATTCGCCGGTGCCACCGCAAAAAACATCATCGAAACACAATTGGGCAAACCCATCGGCGAATTGTTTGCAAGCTTCGACGAAACACCACTGGCATCGGCATCGATTGCGCAGGTGCATCCCGCGACTTTGCATAACGGCAAGGAAGTGGTGGTCAAAGTGCTACGCCCGGGAATTGCGGAACAGATCAAGGCCGACATCGGCTTGCTGCGACATCTGGCCAATTTCGCCGATCGCCACCATCCCAATGCCGAAAAAATCCGTCCGCAGGAAGTGGTCGATGAAATTGACAGCACGCTGCAGGCAGAGCTGGACTTGCAGCGAGAGGGTTCCAACGCAAGTTATATGCGTCGCCTCTGGAAAGACTCGGATGATCTGTATGTGCCGGAAGTATTCTGGGATTACAGTCGCGAAAACGTGCTGACGCTCGAGCGGGTTTCCGGTGTCGGTTCGGATGATGTTGTCGCGTTGACAGAAGCCGGCGTCGATCTTTCCAAACTAGCCGCCAAAGGCGTGCGCCTGTTTTACACACAGGTATTTCGCGACAATTTTTTTCATGCCGATGCCCACTCGGGCAACATCTGGGTAGATGCGACGCGCAAGGACAATCCGCGCTACATCGCGCTGGATTTCGGCATCGTGGGTCAGTTGCAACAGCGCGATCAGTATTATCTGGCCGAAAATTTCATGGCGATGTTCAAGTACGATTACCGCCGTATCGCCGAACTGCATGTGCAGGCCGGCTGGATGCCGTCGAATATCCGCATCGACGAACTGGAAGCCGCCATACGTGCCGTGTGCGAACCCTATTTCACCCGGCCGCTGTCGGAAATTTCACTGGCGGAAGTACTGGTCAAGATTTTCCGCACCGCACAGCGTTATGAATTGACGGTGCAGCCGCAATTGATCCTGCTGCAAAAAACACTGTTGAATATCGAAGGGGTCGCGCGCCAGCTCGATCCGAAGCTGGACCTGTTTGCGGTAGCCAAGCCGGTGCTGGAAACCATCCTGCGTGAACGCTACAGTCCGGCTACCTTGATGTCGGAATTGCAGAAACGCATGCCGGAAATCATTTCGCAGGCGCCGGATATGCCGAGATTGATTCGCAACTGGTTCGCGCAGCAGGTCAACGGCGAGCACAGCCTGAAAATGCATTCGGATGAACTTGCCGAATTGTCGCGGATCACCGTGCTGGCACAATTCCGGCTTGCCTGCCTCGTATTGGCGAGCGGTTTCCTGATATGTGCGGCTTTATTTTATTTGTTTGATACGCAGTCGCCGATTTATTTTCACTTGAACGCCAAAACCTGGATCGCACTGGGTGCCGGCGTTTTCGCAGTGCTCGCGGCATGGTTCAAGCGCGCGTGAGCGAAGTCGAAGCAAGCCCGGCGACGCCGATGATCGAAGTGTTGTATCGCGACGATTACATCGCCGTCGTAAACAAGCCATCCGGCTTGATGGCACATTCAAGTGCGTTGGCGCGCGGTGAAGACGATTTCCTGCATGACCGGTTGCGTGAACAATTCGGCTGCAAGATTTTTCTTATCCATCGGCTTGACCGTGCCACCAGCGGTTGCCTGCTGGTGGCTTTCGATAATCAAAGTGCTTCCACACTCGGCAAGCAATTCATGACGCGCGACGTCGAGAAGAAATATCTCGCCATCTGTCGGGGCTGGCCGGAAGAATCATTCACCGTGGATTACGATCTCGACGGTGGTCCGGGCAAGCCGGAGAAAAAAAACGCCATCACCGAATTCAGGCGGCTTGCCACAGCCGAAATCGAGATGGCATCGGCGCACCACGAAAGCTCGCGCTATGCCCTGTTGCAATGCATGCCCCAGACCGGCAGATTCCGGCAAATAAGAAGACATCTCAAGCATGTGTTCCATCACCTGATTGGCGATACCAGCCACGGCGATGGTCGCCATAATCGCAATTTCAGGATGATGGGTGTGCATCGTATGTTGCTGCATGCACGGGAGCTGTCTTTTCAGCATCCGGTCAGTCAGCAACGATTGAGCTGCGTAGCTGGCTGGGATGCGGAGTTTGAAAAGGCCATGCAGAAGATGGGATGGGATCACAGCGGCTCGAAATAATGCCCTGATTTTGCTTTATTTCCGCTTAGCGCATAGTCTATTCCTGTCGACACAAAGGAGCGATGAATATGCGTTTAGCAATTGTTCTCACATTCGGTCTTGCGATCGCAGCCACGTCCACGGTATCGGCAGAAACCGCCAAACGCCCGCAAGATCAGGCGATTTCAAATTGGCAGAGCTTCATCAATCAACATCCCGATTTGCTGTACCGCATGCGTGGTTTGAAAGCCTACGAAAAAGCCCGCTACAACGAAGCGCTTTTCAATTTCAAATTTGCTGCAAAATATGCCGACAAGGCAGCACAAGGCATGGTTGCCGATATGTTGTGGAAGGGCGAAGGGGGCCCCGTCGACAGAGCCCAAGCCTATGCCTGGATCGATCTGGCAGCAGAGCGTGGCTACCCGGCAATGTTGGTTATTCGGGAAAAAATGTGGTCCCAATTGACGGCATCGGAACAGAAGCAGGCGCTTGCTCTGGGCGAAGGGCTTTATGAAATTTACGGCGACGAGGTAGCCAAGCCTCGTCTGGAAATGGTGTTGGTGAGAGGGTTGCGTAACAGTGTTACCGGCAGCCGCATCGGATATGTAGGCACTCTGGAAATTTCCAGTAGTGATCGGGGCGCAAAAAATATTAAAAGCGGGAACATGCCGACATTTGACGGTGAATTTTTTTACCAGGACAAGCTATGGCAGCCCAGCGAGTATTGGCAATGGAAGGATGCTTCCTGGAAAAAACCCGCAGAGGGCAAAGTCGATATCGGCCCGCTTGAGAAACCTCAACAAGCACCCAGCCAATAATGATGGGTGTGCGAATGCAATTGCGCTGTTCACGGCTTTGTCTGTGATCGTAGACCGAATAGGAGCGATAAATATGCGACTGGTAATTGTTTTTACACTTTGTCTTGGCATGCTCGTGTCGTCGGCAATATCGGCGGAAACTGCAAAACGGTCACAGGACCAGGCCTTCACCAATTCGCAGACTTTCATCAATCAACATCCTGACTTGCGGTTTCGACATCGGGGATTGAAAGCCTACAAAAAAGCTCGCTATGGCGAAGCCCTTTTTAACTTCAAGCTTGCGGCAAAATACGCCGACAAGCCCTCGCAAGGGATGGTTGCCGAGATGCTGTGGAAGGGTGAGGGCGTTGCTGTCGACAGGCCACAGGCCTATGCATGGAGTGATCTGGCGGCGGAAAGAAACTATCCGTCGATGGTCATTAGCCGCGAAAAAATGTGGTCCCTGCTGAGTGAAGCAGAACGGGAGCAGGCGGTCGTACTGGGCAGGAAGATCTATGAACTCTATTCCGATGCCGTTGCCAAGCCTCGCATGGATGCTGTTCTGGTGCAGACAAAACGTAATAGCGTTCCTGGCAGTCGGCTTGGTTTTGTAACTACGGTTGATATTGCAAACAATGATCCGATAGCGCTTGCCCACGATAACGGAATACCGGGATATGAAGGCGAGTTCTTTTATCAGGACAAGTTGTGGGAACCATCCGAATATTGGAAATGGCAGGATGCCGCCTGGAGCAGACCGCTTGCAGGCAATGTAGAGATCGGGCCAATCGAGACGAACCCTGAAGCCGGGAAAAAATAAATGCCCGCTCGGAAGCCGCCGTCTGGCGATCAGGCGGTGGCCCTGCATGAAGCCGTACTGGATTCGAATGAATTTTCTGCAATGACTTATGGCTTATGAATAAGCCGATGGCATACTTTAATCTGTACCAAAGTATTTTTTGATGAAGGTCTCCATGCGCGCTGTCATCGTTTTCATAATTAGCTTTTTTGTCTTCATGTCGCCGGTTCAAGCAGCGAAACGCCCGCAAGACAAAACCATCACCAACTCGATGACGTTCATCAAGCAACATCCGGATTTGCTGTATCGCCTGCGGGGGCTTGAGCACTATAAAAAAGCCGAATACAGCGAGGCTTTTTTCAATTTCAAGCTGGCTTCAAAGTATGCCGATAAACCTTCGCAGGGCATGGTGGCCGAAATGTTGTGGAAAGGCGAAGGCGTGGCTGCCGACAAGATCCAGGCATACGCATGGATCGATATGGCGGCGGAGCGAAACTATCCGACAATGATATTGAGTCGGGAAAAAATGTGGGCATCGCTAAGCGAGTCGGAACAAAAGCAGGCAATCAGCGTTGGCCAGCAGCTGTATAAATACTATGGCGATGATGTTGCAAAGCGAAGGCTCGAAATTGCGCTGGCACGTGCACGCAGGAATATTACCGGCAGCCATCTGGGCTTTGTCGGCTATTTGGCCATCACCATCGATACGCCATCAGGTCCGCAGACCGTGGATGGTTCGTTCTACTATCAGGACAAGTTCTGGAAACCCGCCCAGTATTGGGAATGGCAGGACACCGCCTGGAAAAATCCGCCGACCGGCAAGGTGGATATCGGTCCGCTCGAAACCCAGCCCAAAAAAGACGATAAGTAAATCCGGCATCCGCGTAGTCTGCGATAATTGGCTTATCCCGGAACGGACTTTTCTGAATGGCCAAATTATTTTTCTACTACTCGGCAATGAATGCCGGCAAGACCACGACCTTGTTGCAGAGTGCCTACAATTATCACGAACGGGGCATGCGAACGCTGATATTCACGCCGAAGCTGGATAACCGTGCCGGCGAAAGCATCGTGGCATCACGTATCGGCCTGAAGGCAAAAGCGGTGGCATTTGAACGCGACGATGATCTGGAAATATTGTTGAATCGCGTATTGGCAAAGCATCAGAAAATCGACTGCGTACTGGTCGATGAAGCGCAGTTCCTCAGCAAGAACCAGGTGTGGCAACTTACCGAAATTGTCGACCAGCACAATATTCCCGTGCTGGCCTATGGCTTGCGTACCGACTTTCGCGGCGAGCTGTTCGAAGGCAGCCAGTACCTGCTTGCCTGGGCCGATTCGCTGACCGAAATCAAAACCATCTGCCATTCCGGCAAGAAGGCGACCATGGTGGTGCGCGTTGACGAAAATGGTCGCGCGGTGAAGGAAGGGCCGCAGGTACAGATCGGCGGCAATGAACGCTATGTGTCAGTCTCGCGAGGCGAATTCAAGAAAATCATGGCCGGAGAAGGCCGGATTGACCTGCAGCAGACAGTGCTGCCGCTGGATGACCGGAATGATTACGAAGATTGAAACCGCGGCTTCGGTAATGTCGTCATAGTGACGCGTTTTTTAATGACAGGCCTTGCTAAGGTTTTGTAATTGGCGAATTTCAAATCTGCGTTCCGGAATTTGCAGGTTCACTTCTTTCAGGATCTTCGTGCGCAACTGTTCGCCATCGAATGATCGCTGGTTGCGACAGTAGAAATTCGCGCGTAGTGCCGTGCTTGCACGCAACAACTCCGGATGCATCGCCACTTGCTGTTTCAAGGTGGCTTGCACGCGGTCGAATACCGAATCATCAAGGGCAAAGCTTTTTTGCAAGTCCTGAAGACGAAGCCAGGCGAGCAGCAATTCCGGCGAGCTGGTCATGCTCGAAGCAGTCGCTATTTTCAGGCGCTGGTCGGCGAGTCCGGCCTCCTCTCGATCCATTGCCAGGTTTGCCATCGCTGTCGCGTAAGTCTGCAATTGCGGCAGCTTCTGTTTCACGGCAAGCGACAGGCATTGCTCGGCCGTTTGTGCAGCGAGCGCGCTGTTCAATTCCTGTGCAGTTTGCGCCCTGGCAAGCAGGCAGGTGGCGGCAATGTACTGCGCAGCCTGCTGCGATTTTGCGAACAGGCGCTGCGCCTCGGTGGCAAAGGCTATGCCGTCCTGCGGATTGTCGCGTTGCAGGGCGACTTCGGCCTGCTGCATGGCGATATCGGCCAGCCTCGGGTTTTCATCGCCCCACTGGCGTTGATAGTGTTCCTTGCTGGCACTCAATAATCGCGAGGCTTCATCGAATTCGTTTTTGATGATCAGGATTTCGGCCAGTGCTTGCTGGCTTGGGCCATTGAGTGGATGGTTCACGCCGAAACGATTCTGGCTGATATCCAGTGCTTGTCTGAAAGCGGCTTCCGCTTCGCGGAGATTTTCCGCACCACGATAAAAGCGCCCTAGGTCGTACCAGATGCCGACGCCGAGCGCATTGCGTTCGCCGCTTGCCTGACGCAGCATCGAGAGTGCTTCGCGTGCCTGGCTAATGGCCTGCGAATATTTATTTTCATCACCGAGCAATTTTGCCAAATCTGCCAGGCTTTCCGCCTGCAAGGCCTTGTCGCCGACGATGTCTTTCCGAAGTTGCAGGGCTTTTCCGAACAGGTCTCTCGCGACGTTCAAGCCACCCTGATCTTCATGGCAGCGACCGAGTTCGGAAAAATAGGCGGAGCTGACTTTCGGCGCCTTGTCGGAGATGTCTTCGGCTACTTGCAGGTAAGGCGCGAGATCACGGATGCAGGCATTGTATTGGCCAAGTTGGCGCAGGCTGTGGCCGCGAACGGCAAGTGATTCCAGTCGTAATTCCGGCGGCGTATTGATGTCGAGTTGCATGAAAGCCATCGATTGCTTGTCGAGCAGTCGCAGCGCTTCACGATCATCGCCCAGGCCGGAGCGCAGGCGAGCGATCAGGCCGAGTAATTCCGCGCGTGCCTGCGGCTGGTTCGATAACTCGGTATCGGCACGTCGAACCCCGGCATCCAGCAGTTCGCGGACATTCACGTCTTCCGGATTGGTTTTATCGCCGGTGTTTTCAAATAATGCGACGACAAAACCCTGCATGGCTTCCGCACGACTGGCTTCCCTGAAAGCCTGGTTTGCCTGCCAACTGGTGATGGCGAGCGCGATCGCCAAGACGGTACTGACACCGACGCCGGCAACGACGGCAAAAGCATGTCTCTGAATGTATTTTTGCGTGCGGTAGCCAAGGCTGTCAGGTCGAGCATGCACGGGCTGACCGTCAAGATAGCGAAGCAAATCCTGCTTGAAGGATTCGACCGAGGCATAACGCGCCTCGGGATTCTTCGCGAGAGCCTTCAGCACGACGTTGTCGAGATCGTTCGCCAGCTGTTTCGCGACTCGCTTGTTATGGGCCTGTGCGATCGCGACGGTGTTCTTGAGCAAAGCCTGTGACGGTTTGATCGGCTCGTCTTTCAGGATGGCCTCTTCCCAGGCCGCATCGGTCTTGCGTTCCGGGGTGTAGGGTTTGCAGCCGGACAGAATTTCATACAGCACAACGCCCAGTGCATAGACGTCAGTCAGCGTGCTGATGATTTCACCGCGCAACTGTTCCGGTGCGGCGTAATGCAGGGTGAAAGTACGATGTCCGGTCTGGGTAATTTCGGTGTGTTCGCCGGTCTTGTGGTCAAGCAATTTCGCGATGCCGAAATCCAGCAGCATGACTTCGCCGTTTGGCGTCACCATGATGTTCGAGGGTTTCAGGTCACGATGCACGACCAGATTGGCATGCGCATGGCTGACGGCATCGCAGACCTGGCGAAATAGCAGGAGACGGCTGCGCAAATCCAGGTTCAATCGTTTGACGTAATCGGTAATCGGTTCGCCGTTGACATAATCCAGCGCGAGATACGGCTGGCCATCGGCCATGATGCCGGCATCGAGAAGTCTTGCGATATTGGCGTGTGCGAGGCGAGCAAGAATTTGCCGTTCGCGAGTGAAGCGTTGTCGTAGTCCGGCATCACCCAGGCCCGGACGAAGCAATTTCAGGGCCACACGACGTTCGTACAGGCCATCGGAACGGACTGCCAGCCAAACCTGTCCCATGCCGCCTTCGCCGAGCAGGCTGACCAATCGGTAAGGACCGATTTCATCATTGATGCGGGGGCTCAGATTATCGAGATTTGCCAATGGCTCGGCCATGAAGTCCGGATGACTTCGTTCCAGATCCATCATCTTCAACAATTCTTGCGCGAGCTCGGGATATTGTTCCCGCATCTGGTACAGACGCATTTCCCGGGCATCGCCGCTAAGTTCCAGCAGCTCATCCAGCAAGGGTGAAAGCGTGGCCCAGCGCTCGGTATGCATGTGGTTCAGGGTTTCGTCTAGTCTTGTAGCGATGCCAGCAAGTATAGACGGGCTTTCTGCCAATCGCGCCGCACGCTGCGTTCGGAGCGCTTCAGTAATTCGGCAATTTCAGTTTCGGACAAACCGGCGAAGTAACGCAATTCAACCACCTGGGCCAGTTTTTTGTCGACTGCCGCCAGGCGATTCAAGGCGGTATCGAGGCCGAGCAAATCTTCGTCGAGACGCAAGCCGCCGACTGCGTCCTCGGGTAATTCGGTAACTCGGTGCAGATCACCGCCGCGCTTCACTGCCAGCCGCTGGCGTGCGTAATCAACGACGACACTTCGCATCGCGGAGGCGGCATAGGCGAAAAAATGGGCGCGATCTTCGAATTCCGCCGTGCTGCGACCGATCAATTTGATATAGGCCTCATGCACCAGGCCGGTAGCATCCAGAGTGTGGCCCTGATTTCCGCCCAGATGACGGCGAGCCATCGTGTGCAGCTCGGCATAAAGCGTTGACAGAACGCGATCCAGTGCATTCTTGTCGCCGCTACGCGCAGCGTTGAGCCATAAGGTAATGTCTGCTGCTTCAGCCATGAATTCCCCGTTCCCGTCTAAGCGGGTTAGACCTCTAGTGTATGCCGAATCGGGATATTGTTACGAATTGTCACGAAAAAGGGTTATTTCTGGCATTTTTTGCACCATGCACTGGCACGATTGCCCATCCGCAAATCCTGAACGGGCTTGCCGCAGACTTTGCAGGGCTCGCCCTCGCGGCCATAAACGAACAGCTCCTGTTCGAAATAGCCCGGCGCACCATCGGCGTTCAGGAAATCACGCAGGGTCGTACCGCCGCGTTTAATGGCATAGGTCAGTATGCTTTTTACCGCTGCGGCCAGTGCCTGATAACGTGAACGGCTGATGCTGCCCGCTTCGCGTGCCGGTGCGATGCCGGCCTTGAACAGGCTTTCAGCGGCATAAATATTGCCGACGCCGACCACCACCGCCTGATCCATCAAGTAATGTTTGATCGGAGTACGCCGACCACGGCTGCGCTCGAACAGGTAATCGCCATCGAACTCATTCGACAGAGGTTCTGGACCGAGATGCTGCAATAGCGCGTGGGTTTCTCCGTAGGGCTGCCAAAGCAGGCTGCCGAAACGGCGTGGGTCGGTGAAACGAATCAGGGTGTTATTGTCCAGAACGATATCGACATGATCGTGTTTTTCGATCTTGCTTCCAGCTGGAAGGACACGCAGACAACCCGACATGCCCAGATGCAGCAAGGCACTGCCCGGCTCGGTATCGATCAATAAATATTTCGCACGCCGCCGTACTTTCAGAATGGATTGCGAGGGCAGGATTTTTTTTATTTCCTTCGGAATTGGCCAGCGCAAATCGGGACGACGCAGGATCACGCTGCGAATGATCCGGCCTTCGCAATGTGGCGCCAAACCCGCTCGGGTAGTTTCGACTTCGGGCAATTCAGGCATGGGTTTTCAGAGGTGCTTCAATTGTTCGCGTAGCCCGGGCACGCAGCGTCGGCTGACTTCGAGCGCCTGCTTGCCATGGCGGAGGATGGCGTTAACGCCGCCGTCATTATCCCGCCGAAGCTCGAGAAATTCGTTGCGCGATACCAGGCAATTGCGATGAATGCGCAAAAAAACATCGGCAAATTCCTGTTCGAGCGATTTCAGGGATTCTTCAATCAGGTCTTCGCCGCGGGCATGATGCACGGCGACGTATTTTTCATCGGCCTGCAGATAATAAATATCCTCGATGGCTATCAGACGAAGGCTGCCGCGCAGGCTCGCGCTCAGATGCGTGCGACGCTTTAGCGGCGCCATTTTCATGGTCGTCGAAGCAAGCCCTGCGCGCTGGGCTCTAGCCCTGTCGATGGCTTGTTGCAGCCGTTCCTTTCGAACCGGCTTCACCAGATAGTCAATCGCGGCGGCATCGAAAGCGGCGAGTGCATGTTCATCGAACGCAGTACAGAAAATAATGCTGGGCGGGTTGGCGACTTCCTGCAGGTGTCTTGCCGCTTCCAGTCCATCCATGACCGGCATTGCAATATCCATGATCACCACGTCGGCCTGAAGCGCAATGGCCTGTTCGACGGCATCGCGACCATTCACCGCCTGGCCTGTGAGGGTGCAATCCGGAATGTCGCGCAGCAGTTCGACGATGCGCTCGCGTGCCAATGCTTCGTCATCGGCGATCAGAATTTTCATGCCTGAATCATGCAAGCCCCGGCGCTCGCTTGCAAGTGGAGCATCAGGATAAACGACAGCCGGAAAAAGTAGAATTACGGAATAAGCTTTTGCTCAAGCCAATTGGCGATATCGGCAATCTCTTCGGCGCATACTGCATGCTGCATCGGATAAGCATGCCATTCCGAAGTCACTCCGATTTTCACGAGTGTCGAATGGCTGGCATTGCCGATCGCGATCGGGATCACCGGGTCGCCGCTGCCATGTGCGCAGAAGACCGGGGTATTTTTACCTGCCGTCGTTATCTCATTAGCGGTGCTGTCCGCCATGGGTAAATAAGTCGACAGCGCGACGATTCCAGCCAGTCCTGCTTCGCGCCTCAAACCGGCGGCAAGGGCGATTGCACCACCTTGCGAAAAGCCGACAAGAAAAATACGCGATGCAGGAATGCCGCGTTCGTTTTCGCGCGCAATCAGGGCTTCGACCTGCACGATGCTCTCGCGTACGCCGGTTTCATCGGCACGCTGGTTGAAATCGAAACTCTTGATGTCATACCAGGCGCGCATCCGAAAACCATTGTTGATGGTCACTGCTCGTACGGGAGCATGCGGGAAGATAAAACGAATCACGGGCCAATGCTTGCGAACGAGTTCCGGCACGATCGGGGCAAAATCAAAACCATCGGCGCCCAAACCATGCAGCCAGATAATACTGATGGACGGATTGGCGCCGGTTTCAATTTCGTGGGTTTCGAGCAGAGTATTCAAGAGTTGGATGCTTCTGTTTTTCGCGCGGAATGGTGGGCCCACCAGGACTTGAACCTGGAACCAACGAATTATGAGTTCGCTGCTCTAACCAATTGAGCTATAGGCCCGTCAGCCAATATTATCGCTGCTGCGCGAGGATTTCGAAACCTTTAATTGCAAGGGCAGACCAAAAAAAAGCCCCGCAATGCGGGGCTTTCAAGTTTTGCGAATTATTCCAGATCGAGGAAGCTGCGGAGTTGTTCCGAGCGACTTGGGTGGCGCAATTTACGCAGCGCCTTGGCTTCGATCTGGCGGATGCGTTCACGGGTCACGTCGAATTGCTTGCCGACTTCTTCCAGCGTGTGATCGGTGTTCATGTCGATGCCGAAACGCATGCGCAACACTTTCGCTTCGCGTGGTGTCAGTCCGGCAAGAACATCGCCGACGGTTTCGCGCAGGCCGATATTGGTTGCGGTTTCCATTGGGGATTCAACATTGGTGTCTTCGATGAAGTCACCGAGATGCGAATCTTCATCGTCACCAATCGGAGTTTCCATCGAGATAGGTTCTTTCGCGATTTTCAGGACTTTGCGGATTTTGTCTTCCGGCATTTCCATTTTCTTCGCCAGCTCTTCCGGCGTCGCTTCACGGCCCATTTCCTGCAGCATCTGACGCGAAATACGGTTGAGCTTGTTGATCGTTTCGATCATGTGCACCGGAATACGGATGGTGCGTGCCTGATCGGCGATCGAGCGGGTAATCGCCTGACGAATCCACCAGGTGGCGTAAGTCGAGAACTTGTAACCACGACGGTATTCGAATTTATCGACGGCTTTCATCAAACCGATATTGCCTTCCTGGATCAGGTCGAGGAATTGCAGGCCGCGGTTGGTATATTTTTTCGCAATCGAAATCACCAGACGCAAGTTGGCTTCGACCATTTCTTTCTTGGCTTTGCGGGCCTTGGCTTCACCGCGGATCAGCGCAAGACTGATTTCCTTGATGTCGGCCAGCGACAGATGCAGCGAAGACTCGATACCAGCCAGTTTTTCCTGTTCGGCAACGATGTCGTCCTTGTGCTCGCGCACGCCGGAAGACCATTTTTGTTTGCGACGAATCACGTCATCGGCCCAGGCGGTGTTCAATTCATTGCCCGGCCAGGCGCGCAGGAAATCCTTGCGCGGCATTTTCGCCAGACGCGTGCAGATGTCCATGATGCGGCGTTCGTGATCCTTGATCGAGTTGACTACTTCCCGCAATTTGCGGACGAAATTATCCATCTGCACATTCGGAAGTTTCAGGCGCAAGAATTCTTCGGCCATTTCTTCGCGGATTTGCAGGGTCTTCTTGTCGGCAGAGCCGCCCTTGGCGTGCTGTTTCAGGAATTTGCCGTGCAGGACTTTCAGGATGTCCATGCGGCGAGCGACTTCGACGGGGTCCGGACCGGTTTCCACCGCTGCGGTTTCACCATCTTCGCCGTCGCCTTCGACGACTTCCTCGACCACGATTTCAGCGTTTTCGTCCAGCGCTTCGGCAGGAATTTCCTCAACCGGCGGCTCGAGATCCAGAAAGCCGCTGACAACTTCGGCCAAACGTTTTTTGCCTTCCAGATGCAGATCGTAATCTTCGAGCAAAAGTTGAATCGACCACGGGAAGCTCGCGAGCGAGGCATGTACCTGACCCAGACCTTCTTCAATGCGTTTCGCGATGGCGATTTCACCTTCGCGGGTCAGCAATTCAACCGTACCCATTTCGCGCATGTACATGCGGACCGGGTCGGTCGTGCGACCGCCTTCGGTATCGAGTGCAGTGAGTGCTGCTGCAGCTTCTTCCGCTGCAACGGTATCATCGGCACTTTGCACCGGCGTGGAATCGGATAGGAGCAAGGTTTCGGCATCGGGTGCAACTTCATGCACTTCGATACCCATGCCATTGATCATGCCGATAATGTCTTCGATCTGTTCCGGATCGACGATGTCATCGGGCAAGTGATCGTTGACTTCGGCGTAGGTCAAATAACCTTGCTCGAGACCCTTGCTGATGAGTAATTTAATATCGGACTGTTGCGTCGGACGATCGATGCTCATTGAAAAAAAGCCGCAGACGTGAATGAACCCGGCATTATATAGGAATCGAGACTTAAGCGGCAAGTAACTGATTTTATTGAGCTTATTTCAGGACCTAAGTTTCGAGCCAAAACGTGACGGGGCCGTCATTTACCAGATGTACCTGCATATTGGCGCCGAATTGGCCGGTTTCAACCTTGGCATGCTGCTGACGACACAGGCTCACCAAGCTCTCAAAGCCCAGCAGACCGGCCTCTGGGCTGGCGGCCGTGCTGAAACTGGGACGCCTGCCGCTGCTGGTATCTGCAGCCAGGGTAAATTGGCTCACCAGCAATAAACCGCCTTGGGTATCCTGCAGCGAAAGATTCATCTTGTCCTGAGCATCGCCGAATATTCGGTAGCCCAGCAGGCGTTCGCACATGCGCTGGATACGTGCATCGTCATCGCCAGGCTGCACGGCAACCAGGGCGAGCAGGCCGGCATCAATCGCGCCGACAATCTTTTTGTCGACTTCGACACGGGCTTCGGATACGCGCTGGATGAGTGCAATCATGTCCGCATGCTGCCAGAGTCGCCAAACGGCGGTCAATTTTGTGGTCAATGCAGAGCACTCCCGTTTAGACTTCACTCCATGAAAACATCAGCCTGGTTCGGGCATTTTTTATTTTTCCTGGCCACGCTTGCCGGACGCCTGCCCTTGTCGTGGCAGCGCAAGCTCGGCGAAATATCGGGTTCTCTTCTGTATCGGTTCAATACCCGCGAAGCAAAAGTCGCGCGCGTGAATTTCACTTACAACCAATTACTCGAAGGCGGACAGTCTGAAGATCTTGTTCGCGAGGTCATGCGCTCCACCGGCCGAAACCTGTTTGAGACATTGCGGGTCTGGACGCGGCCACGAACAGACAATCTGGTCCTGATAAAAAACGTGCATGGCCTTGAACATCTGCTGGCAGCGCAAGCCCGGAAAAAAGGCCTGATTATCGCCGCGCCGCATTACGGCAATTGGGAGTTGTTGATCGAATACATGGCGTCGCTCGGTACTTTTGCGCTGGTGTATCGCGTACCGGATAAACCATGGGGCGATGTTTTTTTGCGACGCGCACGCGGCGGCGAGAATGTCGTGCTCGTACCGGCAGAAACCAATGCGATGCGACCGCTTTGGAAAACCCTGCAGGCCGGCGGAACCGTGGGCATTACGCCGGATCAGCAACCGAAATTCGGCGGCGGCGAGTTCGCGCCGTTTTTCGGGAAACAGGCATTGACCTTAAGCCTGATTCCGAAATTGGCCGAACGAAGCCAGGCGCCGGTGGTATTCGCCTATACCGAAGCGGTGGATGAGGGCTTCGACCTGTTTTTCGAAACGGCTGATCCGAGAATTCATGACAGGAATTTGTTGGTGGCGACTCAGGCGATGAATCAGCAAGTGGAAAGCATCGCGCAACGTGACCTTCGGCAGTATCAATGGACGTATAAACGCTACACATTGAGGCCGCCGGAAAGCGGCGAAAAAAATCCCTACAGGCAAATACGTCAGTAAACGAATGAATACAGAAATCACCAAGGAAGTTCCCGTGCTTGCTGCAGAGAACGAATGGCGACCATTGGCTCCGTCTGCACGCAAGGTATTTATCGCCGTGGCATTTATCTGGACTTTCATCATCGCGCTGGTGCCGACCGGCATTGTTTCCCTGGCGGAAGATGATTCGCCGCGCCTGTATTTTTTCGGGATGCTCGCGCTGGCGTTTGGCGTGGCCAGCCTTGCCGCATTCATCGCCGACAAACGCTGGCGAAATACCTTCTGGAAGCTCGATGAAGAAGCCTTGCATGTCCGGCGCGGAAAAATGTGGTTCAAGCACATCTGTGTACCGCGTTCGCGGGTGCAGCACCTTGATTTTGAACGCGGCCCGCTCGAACGCCGCTATGGACTGGCGACCCTGGTGGTGCATACGGCCGGCAGTCATGAACGTGCCCTGAGGCAGTCAGGCTTGCTGCTGGTAGATGCCGAGTATTTGCGTGACGTCCTGGTTCCAAAAGACCGGCGCCATGACGCCTGAACCGGAAAGTGCCGAGGTCGCGGCAACGCTGCCGGTGAAGGAAATGCAGCGCCGTTTGCATCCGCTGTCATGGTTGTTCGTGCTTCTCGTGCAACTGAAACAGTTTGCGCTTCCGCTGTTTGCCCTACTGATCACCGGGCGCGGCGACCGCTACGAATTATTGCCATTGCTCGGCGTGGCAGCACTCGCGTTGTATTCGATATTCCAGTATTTCACCTATCGTTATCGCGTGCTCGATGACGAACTGGTCGTGCGCAGCGGCGTGTTCCAGAAAAGTGTCCGGCATATTCCCTTCAGTCGCATCCAGAATGTTTCGATCACGCAAAATGTGCTGCACAGGCTTTTTCAGGTTGCCGAAGTGAAGCTGGATGCTGCCGGTGGCGTGAAACCTGAAGCCCAGATGCGCGTTCTCAGTCTTGCCGATGCACACGAACTGGAAGAACTGATTCGCGGACATGCCCATGCTGCCGGCGTCAACGGCATGGATGGGTTGCCGAAAAGCGATGCCGAGATTTTGCACCACATGCCCGTACTCGATGTGATGAAACTCGGGTTGATAAACAACCGCGGCATGATCGTTATCGGCACCGGTGTCGGCGTGCTGTTTCAAACCGCCGGCGAGTCGGTGGGAAAGCTGATCAATTCGGTGATGGAGTTGCTTTTCGGCTGGACCAATAGCCTGCATCTGGGAACAGCGGCAACCGCCATCAGCATTTTCCTTGCCCTTGTTTTATTTCTGTTGCTGGTAAGGATTTTTTCGGTACTGCTGGCATTGTTTCGCTTTTACGATTTTAATCTGTCCAAGCTGGGCCAGCGCCTTACGGTACAGCGCGGACTTTTGTCCCGCATGCGCAGCAGCCTGCCCTTGCGTCGCATCCAGGCTTATGGCCTGACCGAAGGCTGGTTGCATCGCCGTTTCAACAAGCGCAGTCTCAAGGTGGATAGTGCAGCAGGTGTGGCCGTCAATGAAGAAGACAAATCGCCTCTGCGCGATCTGGTGCCGTTGGCGACACCACGCGAAATGGATGTCCTGATTGCGCAATTTCTGGCCAGTGATCAATGGCCGATTCAATCCTGGCAGCCACTGCATGGCGATGCCTGGAAACGTGAATTTCTGTTACCGGCATTGCTGGTACTGGTTGCAGGAGTTGCCGGTGCCATTTTTTTTCAGGTCTATGCGCTACTGGGTTTATTGCTGGTTCCGATCCTGTTTTTGCGCGCGAAAGTGTGGTCGGCCCACGCCGCCTATGCTCATACCGAACACCTGATCGCAGTGCGCGAAGGCTGGCTATCACGCAAATGGCGTTTTGCTGAAATCAACAAATTGCAGGGTCTGAGTTTGCGGGAAGGCATTCTCGATCGGCGGTACGGTATGGCCAGTATTCATCTGGATACCGCCGGTGCGCAGGCGATGTCGTCGGCATTTCGCATTCCGTATTTGTCACGCGAGCAGGCCGACCATCTGATGATCGAGCTATCGAAAAAAATCAGTAGCGGGCCGCTGCCGTTTTAATGACAAAACGTAGGGGCGCCTGCTTGCTGCTCCCAAAACATCACGACAGGTCATGGGCGCAGCAAGCGGGCGCCCCTACGTTATTCGCGCCAGAACTGCGGTGTCAGCAAAACCAGGACGGTAAAAATTTCGAGGCGGCCCAGAATCATTGCGAAGCTGCAGACCCAGATCGATAAATCATCCAGCGCCTGGAAATTGGACGCGACCATTCCTAGCCCAGGTCCGACATTGTTGATGCAGGCGGCAACGGCGGAAAATGCCGTGACAATATCGACGCCATTGGCGGCCAGAATCAGGGTCATGACCAGATAGCTGCAGATATACAGCGTGCAAAAGCCCGCCACTGAAATGACGACGCTTTCCGATACCCGCTTGCCACCGAGTGTGACCAGAAACTGGCCTTTCGGATGCACCAGTTGCTTGATTTCACGCAGCCCCTGCCGCACCACCATCTGCACGCGCGCGACCTTGATGCCGCCTGCGGTCGAGCCGGCACAGCCGCCGACAAAGCCAACCATGATCAGCAAGAGTGGCGCGAGGCCCGGCCAGTCATGAAACCCGCCCGAGATAAAACCAGTCGTCGTGATATTCGATACCACCTGGAAAATACCGTGATGAATGGCATCGAACACATTCTCGAAACGGCCGCCGAGATACAGCGAGGCCGAGACTATCACCGAGACGATCAGGGCAATGATCACGAAGGATCGCAGCTCGGAATCGCTTTGATAATGCCCGATCGTTGCGCGTCGCCAGGCATACCAGTGCATGCCGAAATTGATGCCGCCCAGCAACATGAAAATGATCGCAATGCTGTCGATCAAAGGCGCATTCCAGAAACCGAAACTGGCGTCATGGGTAGAGAAACCGCCGGTCGCCACCGTTGCCATGCCATGGCAAACCGCATCGAAAAAGCTCATGCCGCCGAGCCAGTAACTCGTGGCGCAAAGAATATTCAGGCCGAGATACACCATCCACAGCGCACGCGCGGTTTCGGCGATGCGCGGCGTCAATTTATTGTCTTTCTGCAGGCCGTTGGTTTCGGCGCGGAAAAGCTGCATGCCGCCGATTTTCAACATCGGCAGAATCGCAATTGCCAGAATCACGATACCCATGCCGCCATAAAAATTCAGTGATTGCCGGAAGAACAGCATGCTGCGGGGTAGCGCATCAAGGCCGGAAATCGTGGTCGCGCCCGTGGTGGTGAGACCGGAGGCAGCCTCGAATACCGCATCGGTATAGGAAAGGTGCGGCGCTGCGAGCGTGAATGGCAATGCGGTAATCAGGCTGGCGATGATCCAGATCGCGGTCGTGATCAGAAAGCCGTCGCGCAGACGCAGTTCGTACTGCACATGTCTGACCGGAAACCACAGAAGAAAACCGATGATGCCCGGTGTTGCCATGCTTTCGAGAAATGCCGCACTGGTGTTTTCGTCGAGTGCGACGGCAATCAACAGCGGCGGCAATGAAATCAGCGACGATGCCGCAATGATTGCGCCCAGGATGCGCAGCATGGCTTGCATGCGAAGACTCACAGGCTGGAACCTCCCACCTGGAACAGCATGTTCACTTTCGAGAGCTGCCGTTTGTCCATCACGAACAGAATCACATGGTCGCCGGGTTCGATCACCAGGTCATGATGGGCAATCAACAGGATTTCGCCCCGCACGATGCCGCCGATGGTGGTGTTCTCAGGCAGCTCCAGTTCTTCCAGTGAGCGGCCGATCACGCGCGATGTACGACGGTCGCCCCGCACCACGACTTCAATGGCCTCGGCAGCGCCACGGCGCAGCGGATAGACATAGGCAGGCGCGCCTTCACGGATATGCGACAGCAATGCACCCAACGTCACCTGTTGCGGACTGACGGCGATGTCGATGCTGCCGCCTTCAACGAGCTCGGCGTAGGAGGGACGATTGATCAGCGCGACCACACGCGGACAACCCAGTCGCTTGGCCAGCATGGCCGACAGGATATTGGCTTCGTCGTCATTGGTCAGCGCGCAATAGATATCGGTCTGGTCGATGTTTTCTTCGCGCAGCAAATCTTCGTCCGCGCAATCGCCGACCAGTACGATCGAATTCAACAAATCTTCGGCAATGTTTCTGGCGCGATCACGTGAACGCTCCAACACCTTGACCGAATATTTTTTCTCGATCATGCGGGCGAGGTTGCGACCGATATTGCCGCCACCAGCGATGAAAATACGCTTGGTCGGGCGCGAATCGAGTTTGCGCAGCTCGCTCATCACCAGCGAAATATTTTTCTGGTCGGCCAGGAAAAAAACTTCGTCATCGGCTTCGATGACCGTGTGACCTTGCGGTCGAATGGGTTTGCCGTTCCGGAAAATCGCCGCAACGCGAGCATCGACATTACTCGGCAAATGCTGGCGTAATTCGCGGATTTCATGACCGACCAGCGCGCCGCCGGAAACGGCGCGGACCGCGACAAGTTGTGCACGGCCGTCGGCAAAGTCGAGTACCTGCAAGGCACCGGGATATTCGATCAGTCGTTTGATATGTTTGCAGACCAGTTGTTCGGGGCTGATGGCGGTATTGACCACGGCATTCGCGCCGCCTTCAGTCGCCAGCGACAGGTATTCCGCTTCGCGTAAACGCGCTACCCGCGTGCGCGTCTTGAATTGTTTTGCGGCAACCTGGCAAGCCACCAGATTCACTTCGTCACTCGACGTTACCGCAACCAGTAGCTCGGCTTCATCGGCGCCAGCCTGTGACAGCACGCTGGGCAATGAGGCGTGGCCAGCGACCGTGCGGATATCGAGTTTTTCCGAGAGTTCGCGCAAACGGTGGATATCGTTATCGACGACGGTGATGTCGTTGTTTTCGGAGGCCAGAGCGGCGGCGACCGACGTACCGACTTGTCCCGCGCCAAGAATTAGAATTTTCATGTGACTCCCGTGTCATCCCCGACAGCATACCGTGCAGGCAAATAATAATCGTATTGAAGCTTCAGCGGCATGCTACCGTCGCCTGCTCGCCGATCAACCACCAGCTTCGACGATTGGCATTTCCCAGCGAGACAGCATCGCTGCTGTTGAAATCGACGCATTGCGTTTGCTTGCTGGATTGCAACAGCAAGCGTCTTTTCTTAGGCGATACTTTTAGCCAGGCGACACCTTTCTGCAATTGTGTCGCCGGAGATTCCAGAAAACCGAAATCGGTGGTTTCGCCTTTTGCCTGCAGCAAATTCTGCTCTTTCCAATCGACCAGTCCGATGATGGTTTCTGTTCCCGCCAGCTCACGGGCGCGCAGCATCACATCTTTCGATGAATTCGCACCATCCAGTACCGGGTAGGCAACAAAACTGTAGCCGCTCCAAAGAAGTACAAAGAAAACCAGGCAGGCTTGCAGTGGTTTTTTATGCCGAAAAAACAGGCTAGCGAGCAAACTGGTGCCGCCAACGACAACGAGCATCCACCACAGTGGATCCAGCAAAGCGGCACCACGTTCGAGCATGAATTTTTTCTCGAAGCCGGGTTCGCCAACGAGTGCCTGCAAACCCAGTGCCAGCATTGCGAGGCTTAAGAATGCAATCAGTGCAAACAGGGCATAACGAAAACGGTTTCGTTCCGAAAGCGCTTGCATGAATGGTGCTGCCGCGAGTGCAAAGGCAGGCAGTGCCGGCAGGATATACATATCGCGTTTGCCGCTGCTCAGGCTGAAAAAAACGATCACCAGAATGCCCCATGCAAGCGGCAATATCACTTTGGTGTCTTTTATTCGCAGCGCCTGATACCAGGGTTTCCATAACCAGAACAGGACAAGCGAAAACGGCAGCCAAAACAATAATACGATTTCACCGAAATACCAGAAGGGTTCGTGGTGCCCCCACGGGTTCGCGTAACGTTTGGCCGTTTGCCGGAACAAAATATCATTGAGATAGGCCTGCTGTTCGGCTGTGCCGCCGTGGCTGACGGTCCATAGCAAAGGCACCAGCCAGATCGCCATTGCAGCCAGGAAAAATAGTAGGCCGGCCGACCAGCGCCATGGGCTGGATTTCTCCTGCATCTGAAGACCATCGACTTTCAAGAAGCGCAGCGCGACATAGGGAATGAAAATCAGCAGCGGTAAAAACCCGACACCTTTGGTAATGATGCCAAGACCGGAAAAAAAGCAGCCAGCATAAAACCAGCGCCAACTCGGCCCCAATAAAAGATGGCGGATGAATCCGTAGAGCGCGATCGTGGTGAACAACACCAGGGTCGGATCGATTTGTGCCCGCTTGAATTGGTAAACGAACTGGACATTGAACAAGACCGCTGCGGCGGCCCACAAGCCGGCACGCGGATTCCACAGACGGCGACCCGCATCCCAGGTCAAATAAAGAACCGCCATGCCCGATAGCAGCGAGGGCAGCAGGAAACTCCAGCGCCAACTACCGATGACCTGATAACAGGCGGCCAGTAGCCAGAAAAAAAATGGCGGCTTGTCCGGATAAAGTTCGATGCCACGATGCGGAAACAGGTAATTACCGCTTTCCACCATTTGTTTTGCCACCAGCACAAATCGCGGTTCGTCCGATGGCCAGGGTTCGCGCATGCCATAACCGGCCGCCAAAATGAAAAACGCCAGAATGAAGAACCAGAACCATTGTCGGCGCTCTTCGGCGTTTAATTCGGCTAGTGGATTCATGCCGCGATCTCGCTGCGCTTTTGCATCAAGGCATAGAAAAATCCATCCATGCCGTCTTCGCCCGGAAAGCGTTGCCGTCCGAGTCCGCTCGCATGCCCGAATTTTTCATCCAGCGGCAACACGATGGCGTCCTTGAAATCCGAAAGCAGACCATTGATCTGGAATTCGTTTTCCGCTTTTAACACCGAGCAGGTGCAGTACAGCAAACGACCGCCCGGTTTCAGCAATGGCCATAACGCATGCAGAATTCGCGATTGAATATCGACCAGCCGCGGAATATCGTCAGCCTTGCGATGCCATTTGATGTCGGGTTGGCGCCGGATGATGCCGGTGGCCGAGCAAGGCGCATCGAGCAAGATGGCATCGAATTGCTCGCCGTCCCACCAGCTGGAAGGATCGGAGGCATCGGCCATTTGCACCTGGATTTTCGGCGAGGCGAGGCCGAGCCGCTCGAGTGTTTCGTTGATCGGCGCAAGTCGCGCATTGGCGATATCAAGAGCCAAAATTCGCCCGTCGCCCACCAGTTCAGCCAAGTGGGCCGTTTTTCCGCCGGGCGCTGCGCAGGCATCCAGAACATATTCACCGTGTTTCACCGCGAGCGCTTCAACCGCGAGTTGTGCCGCACCGTCCTGCACCAGAAATTTTCCCGAGCTCCAGCCCGGCAAGACATTCAGCGCCTGGTGCTCATGCACGCGAATGGATTTGTGCGGACTTTCGGGAGCATCGCATTCGATTTCGGCTTCACGGAATGCAGTCAACAATTCCGTGCGCGAACTGCGCAGGGAATTAACGCGCAACCAGAGCGGTGCAGCTTCGTTATTCGCCCATAAAATGGCGTTGAAGTGGTTTGGCCATTCATGCTGCAATTGCTTGATGAGCCAATCGGGGTGGCTGCTTTGGACGGCCTGGTTGCTGGATGTCGGCAAAGGCTCGCGGGTTGCGCGCCGTAAAATGGCGTTGACCAGCTTGGCTTGCGTGTCTTGCTGCCCGAGTTGTTTGGCGGCATCAACGCAGGCCGATACCACCGCATGCGGTGGCATTTTCATGCCATGCAATTGTGCAAGACCGGTGAGCAACAAACAGTGGAGCGCGTAATCCTTGCGCGGCAAGGGCTTGTTCAGCCATTGCGACAACACGAATTCGTAATAACGATGATGGCGCAATGTGGTGAAACAAATGGCTTCGAGCAAGGCACGGTCACGCGGATCTTTCAACTCGGTAATGTGTTGCTGCAGAACCGCTTTCAACGAACGCTTGCCGGCAAGCACCTGAGCCACCAGTTTTGCCGCCAATACGCGTACTTCGGTGCCCGGACTCATGACATGGCTCGCAATGCCGGATGTGCATTCAGATAATCCGTGATCGAAATCGTGCGGCCGCCTTCGCGTTGCACTTGCAGTAAACGCAACGCACCTTCTCCGCAGGCGATATCCAGTCCATGCTGGTTCGCCATCAAGACGGTACCCGGTGTTTGTTTGTGTGCAAGCGGAATTGAAACGGCGTGGTGAATTCGCAAACGCTCGCCGTTGACTTGCGCTTCGCACACCGGCCATGGATTGAAGGCACGAATTCTGTTGGCCAATGTTTGTGATGAGGCACTCCAATCCAGTTTCGCTTCCTGCTTGTCCAGCTTGTGTGCGTACGTCACGCCGGTCTCTGCTTGAACTTCGGCAATCGGCTTGATGCCAGCGCGCAACAATTTCAGGCCATCGCTCAACACTTCGGCGCCGAGTGCGGACAAACGATCATGCAAAGTGCCGCCGTTATCTTCACTGGAAATCGGCGTGCTCAATGAGAGCAAGACCGGGCCGGTATCCAGACCTTTTTCCATCTGCATCAGACAGACGCCGGTCTGCGAATCGCCCGCCTCAATCGCGCGCTGAATCGGTGCCGCACCTCTCCAGCGCGGCAACAGGGAAGCATGTACATTCCAGCAGCCGTGTTTCGGAATATCGAGCACCGATTGCGGCAGCAACAAACCGTAGGCCACGACGATCATGATGTCGGCATTCAATTCACGCAAAACTTTTTTGCTGTCGATGGATTTGAAATTTTCCGGCTGCTCGATTCGCCAGCCACGCACGAGCGCTTCGGTCTTGATTGGCGATGGCGTCAGCTGCCGACCGCGTCCTGCGGGGCGGTCGGGCTGTGTGTAGACCGCGACAATATCGCCACAGCCTGCGGCTGCGCGCAAACATGGCAACGCAAATTCCGGCGTGCCAGCAAACACGATACGCAATGTCATCAGCCTTGGTCTTCGTCGGCTAATTTGCGTTGTTTGGCCAGTTTTTTACGCACCAGCTCGCGTTTGAGTGGCGACAGGTAATCGACAAACACCTTTCCGGCGAGATGATCCATCTCGTGCTGGATGCAGACCGCCAGCAGGCCGTCGGCAGTCAACTCGAAACTCTTTCCTTCGCGGTCCAGGGCTTTCACGGTAATTTTGTCGGCGCGTTTTACGTCGGCAAAGATGCCGGGAACCGACAAACAGCCTTCCTGATAGGTCTGACTGCCCTCGGAGGAGAGGATTTCGGGGTTTATGAACACCATTGGCTTGGATTTGTCTTCACTGACGTCCAGGACCAATAATTGCTGGTGTACATTGATCTGGGTCGCGGCCAGGCCGATCCCGGGCGCTTCGTACATGGTTTCGAACATGTCGTCGATAAGCTGGCGTATCGCCGCGTCAACCTGCGCAATAGGCTTCGCGATGGTGCGCAATCGGGGGTCGGGAAATTCGATAATAGGTAATAGAGCCATGAGTTTTAGGGCCAAAATCAGGATTATGAGGGCAATCTGGGCATTATAAGCTGCTTGGGCTTGCTTTCCTTACCCAGTTTTGGGCTATAGTCTCAACCGTATACCTTGGGGAATCAGGTGGATAGCCGTCATGCTTAAACGCTTACTTGCAGTTTTCACTGCCACATTTATCGCACTTGCCGGTATCGCCTTCGCGGCGGAACTGCGCCAAGACCATCCCTCGACTTATGTCGTTCGCAAGGGTGATACCTTGTGGGACATTTCGGCCAAGTTCTTGCAAAAGCCTTGGTTGTGGCCAGAAATCTGGCAAGCCAACCCTCAGGTCAAGAACCCTCACCGCATTTACCCAGGAGACGTGCTTAGCCTGGTTTATGTCGGTGGCCGTCCTTACTTGTCGAGTTCAGGCCCGCAAGTAAAAACCGGTGACGCCATCGGTGCAATACGCCTGTCGGAAATCGAACCCTTTCTCAAAGAGTTGACCGTCGTCAACGATGTCAAATCACTGCCCTACGTGATTGGACTGGAAGAAGACCGTCTGCTTTCGACCGCAGGTCAAGTCGCCTATGTTCGCGGATTGAGCGGCGCGCAGCCCGGACAAGTCGTCGAGATTGCACGTCCGATCCAGGATTACGTTCGCGGCAAGAATTTCAGCTATGCGACCGATCTGGATTACCGTGGTGCACGCTTCCAGGCAAACAGGACGGTTCATTGGGCCGCCGGTGCTCCTACCCGCGATGCCCCGAAAGGCAAAGGCGGTTTGCTCGGTGTAGAACTGTATAAACAGGCACTCGGTGAAATCACCCAGATCCAGGGTGAAATTGCTGTCGTCGTGCTGCGTGGCGAAGGTCGCGAAGTACGAGTCGGTGACCGTGTGTTACCGGCAGAAGCAGCGCCTTATGACGCCAGCTTCATGCCCGAACCCGCCGCCAATATTCGTGCCGATGCGAGCGTACTTTCGATTTCGGATGGCTTGCTCGCCTCCGGACCGCATTATGTGATTGCCCTGTCGGTCGGTTCTTCCGATGGCGTTAAAAACGGAACGACTTTCTCGCTCTGGCATGATGGTGCTTTGCGTGCAGACGATATCAAACACAAGTATCCGCATCCTGCCAAGCGCGACAGCGTGGCGATGCCCGATGATTTCCTCGGCCATGCCATGGTTTTCCGCACCTTCGACAAAGTCAGCTACGCATTGGTAATGGACGCAATACGCCCGGTAAAAGCAGGCGATTTACTTAAGCATCCTGACGCCACACAGTAATAAATCCCTACATTGCGGCGCCTTCGGGCGCCGCAAACTTATGCGGCCATGAAAAATCATTTCGATGAAGCCGCAGCCCTGCTTGTTTTGATTCGCCACGCCGATTCGGCGGCGGCGTTGAGAACCCTTTTCGATAAATTCGGCAGTGCCGAAGCCCTGTTTTCTGCGGGTAAACACGAATGGCGCGCCGCCGGTATTTCCGAAAAAGCCTGCGCGCAAATACAAATGCCCGATTTGACCCGACTCGATGCAGGCCTGAAATGGTGTGATCACCCGAACCATCACGTCATTCCCTGGCATAGCCCGGATTACCCGGCATTGTTAAGACAGGCAGAGAATCCGCCGCCCGCCTTGTTCCTGATGGGTGATATTGATTTGCTCTGGCATCCGCAAATTGCAGTGGTCGGCTCGCGCCATCCCGGCCCAGGCGGAAAAGAAAATGCCCGTTTCTTTGCCCGGGCATTTGCGCAGGCTGGCTGGTGTGTCACCAGTGGATTGGCGGAAGGTATTGATACTTGCGCCCATAACGGAGCTCTGGAGGTTGCGAGTCATGGCAGAGCCAATACCATTGCGGTCGTGGCGACGGGACTTGATCAAGCCTATCCCGAAAAAAACCATGGCTTGATGAAGTCTATTTCGGAAGCCGGGCTTGTGGTCAGCGAGCATCCGCCGGGAACCCCGCCTCTGAGAGAACATTTCCCCAGCCGCAACCGGATAATTGCAGGCCTGAGTCTCGGCTGCCTTGTGGTGGAAGCGGCAGAACGCTCCGGTGCTTTGATTACTGCGCGCTTGGCCGGCGAGATCGGAAGAGAAGTGTTTGCCATTCCGGGTTCCATTCATAATCCGATGGCCCGCGGCTGTCATAAATTGATTCGACAGGGTGCCTTATTGGTCGAGAAGCCCGATGAACTTGTCGACGCGCTGCAGCCTGTGGCAATGGATCTTGCCGAAGCCCTGCGCGGCCGCCTCTGCCGGATCGAGTCAGACTCTCGCAACACGCCGAATCGATCACCATATGGCCCCCTTTGGGATGCGCTGGGGCATGACCCGGTAAGCCTGGACCAGTTGCACCAGCGAACGGGATTGACGACTCCAGAACTGTCGTCCATGCTTCTCGCCATGGAGTTAGAAGGATTTATCGGCGTCGCAGACGGTCGTTATACCCGAAATACTTAATTCATCCGTTGTGCCGCGGTTCGGCACTGGCGAAGGTAATGAAAGAAGAAACCATACTCGACGTACTGCTCTACCTGTTTGAAAACTATATTTACGACGATCCGGATGTCGTTCGTGATCGCGACTCTCTCCAGAAAAATCTGCATCAAGCCGGCTTCAGCCCCTCCGAAATCAACAAGGCATTCGATTGGCTTGATGAGTTGTCGCGCGATCGTCCCCTTCATCCTGCACAGCCGCATCAGGCACCGTTGCGGATATTTGCGGAGAACGAGCTGCAGCGTCTCGATACCGAGAGTCGCGGATTTCTGATGTTTCTGGAACAGCATCGTGTGCTGGATGCCGATCAGCGCGAATTGGTGCTTGATCGCGTGATGGCACTCGACCAGGAAGAAATCGATCTGGATGATTTGAAATGGGTCGTTTTAATGGTGTTGTTCAACCAGCCCGGTTCCGAGGCGGCTTTTGCATGGATGGAAAGCCAGATGTTCGGGGATGATCCAGAACCCATTCATTAGGCTGTCCGTAGATTAGTCGGGCTCATCAAGAAATTTTCATCATCGCAGCTTGCGATGATTTTTTTATCAGGGGAACAAGATGGCACAGTGGTACTACGTTGATAACAACAAACAACGCATCGGCCCGATGGATGCTGCCGTTCTGGTTGACGCATTGCGTCATGGCCAGCTGAATCTGGGCAGCTTGGTATGGCAGGAAGGCATGCCGGCATGGCAGCCGTTGTCGATGCATGTCGATGCCTTGGGTGTGCCGGAGAACCTGCGTCTTCGCAAGCCGGTTAAAAGCAGCGGCAACGCGGGCATGTGGATTATCGTGGCCGCCGTTGTGGGTGTTGGTGGTATTGCGGTGCTAGGCATTCTGATCGCCATTGCTTTGCCTGCCTATCAGGACTTCACCAACAGGACCAAGCTTAATGGTGCATTGGCGCAGGCAGAGCCTGCCAAATTGTTGGTAACAGAATATCTGCAGCAGCATAGTGAATGCCCAAACAATAATGTGGCCGAATCTCAGCTGCCTGCGCCGGAGTCCTATGCGAGTGCAATGGTATCGAGAATCGATATTGGTGCCCTGGAAAACGGCAATTGTGCGGTTGAGGTCAGTATCTCCGACACGCTGGCACCAGGGCTGATGAGTGGCAGTGTGATTTACGAGCTTGCCGATCCACAAACGCTTCAATGGCAGTGTTACAGCAGCTCGATCAAGGATAAAAATCTCCCGGTGGCCTGCAGAAGCGGCGGCGGCCAATAAACCTGCCTGAGCTGATCATCTACTGCGGTGAGGGGTCTTCAGCATCGGCGAGGCGGGTCTGGAATATTCTCGAAGCGTGCGCTGTCTGGAGTCTAGTGAAACTGCCAAGTCACTGATTATAAAGAACTTGATTGGCTATGCTGCAGTTCTTTTACAGCAATAGCTTGACAGCTCGGCCTAAAGCAGTCACTTAATAAAAAAGGATGGGCCCGCGTGAATGCGGGCTTTGCCGTCTGAAAATCCGAAAAATCGGGCTTCCTGCGGTTTTCGGAATATCGTCGTTTGCTGCATCGGAGAAGTTCTCGTCATGGCCAAAAATCTGCTTATCGTTGAATCGCCTGCCAAGGCCAAGACGATTAACAAGTACCTGGGCAAAGACTTTATCGTCTTGGCGTCCTACGGCCATGTTCGCGATCTGGTGCCCAAGGAGGGCGCTGTGGATCCCGACAAGAATTTCGCGATGCGCTACGAACTGATCGAGAAAAACGAAAAACACGTCGAAGCCATCGCCAAGGCCGCCAAGACCGCCGATACCATCATGCTCGCGACCGATCCGGATCGCGAGGGCGAGGCGATCAGTTGGCATATTTCCGAAATTCTAAAAGAGCGTGGCTTGCTGAAAGGCAAAGAAGTCAATCGCGTGGTGTTCACTGAAATCACGCCGAAAGCCGTATCCGCTGCCGTCGCCAACCCGCGCAAGGTATTGTCGGATCTGGTCGATGCACAGCAGGCTCGACGCGCTCTCGATTATCTGGTTGGTTTCAATCTGTCGCCGGTGTTATGGAAAAAAGTGCAGCGCGGATTGTCGGCCGGACGCGTGCAATCGCCGGCGCTTCGTCTGATCGTCGATCGCGAGGAAGAAATCGAAGCCTTCAAGGCGCAGGAATACTGGAGTGTCGAAGCCGAGTGCGCGCACCCGCAACAAGCCTTCACCGCGCGCCTGGTAAAACTGGATGGCAAGAAGTTCGAGCAATTCACGCTGACCAATTCCAAGGATGCGCAGGCGGCACGCGAGCGTCTTGTCAAGGCGGCAGACGGCATCCTGCATGTTACCGATGTGTCGAGCAAGGAACGCAAACGCCGTCCTTCGCCGCCATTCATTACCTCGACACTGCAACAGGAAGCCGCACGCAAATTGGGCTTCACCACCTCCAGAACCATGCGCGTCGCACAGAAATTGTATGAAGGTTTTGCGGTCGGGGAAGAAGGTACGGTGGGTTTGATTTCCTACATGCGTACCGACTCGACCAATTTGTCCGACGATGCCGTGAAAGAAATTCGCGATGTAATTGCACGCGACTTCGGTATTCAGGCACTGCCCGACAAACCGAATGTCTACAAAGCCAAATCGAAGAACGCGCAGGAAGCGCATGAAGCGATTCGTCCAACCTCGGCATTGCGCCTGCCGTCCAGCATCGCAAAATATCTCGGTGACGACGAACGTCGCTTGTATGAATTGATCTGGAAGCGTGCGCTTGCATCGCAAATGGTGCCGGCTACGATGAATACCGTCACCGTTGAATTCTCTGCCGGCACGGCACATGGCTTCCGCGCCAGCGGCACCACCGTGATTGACCCGGGCTTTCTGGCAGTTTACGAAGAAGGCAAGGATCAGAAAACCACCGAAGACGATGATGAAGGTCGCAAGCTGCCATTGATGGCGCTGGGGCAAAATATTCCGCTGTCGTCGATTCACACCGACCAGCATTTCACCGAGCCACCGCCGCGTTATTCGGAAGCCAGCCTGGTGAAAACACTGGAAGAATACGGCATCGGTCGCCCGTCGACCTATGCCAGCATCATCCAGACATTGCTGTATCGCGAATACGTGATGCTGGATAACAAGCGTTTCCGTCCAAGCGATGTTGGTCGCGCCGTCAGTAAATTCCTGTCAGCCCATTTCCTGCAATACGTGGATTATGAATTCACCGCCAAGCTGGAAGACGAACTCGATGCAGTATCTCGCGGCGAAGAAGAATGGATTCCCTTGATGGAACGGTTCTGGAAGCCGTTCAAGAAAATGATTCTTGAAAAAAGCGAAAGCGTGGACCGTGCGGAAGCTTCGGGCGCACGCGAACTGGGTATCGATCCCGAATCCGGAAAGCCGGTTTCCGCCCGCCTTGGACGCTATGGACCCTATGTGCAAATTGGTACCGCTGATGACGAAGACAAACCGAAGTTTGCTTCCTTGCGTCCCGGCCAGAGCATGCACACCATTGAATTGGAAGAGGCGCTGAAATTATTCGGCTTGCCGCGCAAGCTCGGCATTGTCGACAACAAGGAAGTCAGTGTCGGTGTTGGCCGTTTCGGCCCGTTCGCAAAGCATGGCGATACCTACGCATCGCTCGGCAAGGAACAGGATCCCTATACGATTTCATTCGAGGACGCTTACGGTTTGATCGAAGCGCGCCGCGAATTGATTGCCAATCGGACGATCAAGGTTTTTGAAGGCACCGATATCCAGGTACTGAACGGCCGTTTCGGTCCCTACATTACCGATGGCGTGAAAAACGGGAAGATCCCGAAAGACCGTGAACCCGCCTCGTTGACGCAGGAAGAATGTATTGCTCTGCTTGCCGAGGGCAAGCCGGTTCGTAAAATGGGCGGGCGTTTCGCGAAAAAAGCGACCAAGAAAGTGGCCAAGAAGGCTGCCAAGAAAGTGCTCGATGCCGATGCCAAGCCTGCGGTGAAAAAAGCCGTCAAGAAAGCGACCAAAAAAGCGAGCAAAAAAGTAGCTGCCAAGAAGGTCACCAAGACGGCGACCAAGAAGACGGCTGCCAAGAAAACGGTCAAGAAAGCAGTGGCAAAAAAAGCGGTAGCGGCCTAGCCAACGGAGCCATGGCCGCTTATTTTCTTGATATTGCTGAACATTATTCATTTTTGCCGGAAATTTGAGCTTCACCCGGAACTTTTTTCCGGGTCTGAGACAAATCTGTCCTAATACTGCGATACGATTGGGGTTCTACACACACCCTGGTTACTTCGATGGCACCTTCACGTATCTCCCTATTTTTAGCCACAGGCCTGATGGCCTTGGCTTTTTCCCACCAGGCTGCGGCTATTCGCGTCAAAGGCGAACCGGTCAAGGCGACTGCCAAGGTATCCGCACCTTTGTCCTGGCGCTCCAGCACCTTTCCAGCGGATGGCGTTACCAAGCTAGGTTTCAAGGACCTGGCTCCCGAGCGTATCGTCAAGCTGCAGCGTTTCAATAACGACACCAGCCGCGTAAAACCTTTGCAAATCGGTATTGATCGCGAAGCCAACAGCGATGCACAGTTCGATGCGATGCCGAATCTGAAATGGCAGGTGTTGAAATCCGGCGCCAAAGTTGCCCGCGTGGAAATTACTTCACCCGATGCATTCGGTGTTCGCGTCGGTGTTCGCACCGCAGGCTTGCCGGTAGGTTCGGAGCTTCGCTTCTCGGGTTCGGATGAGCCCAACCAAATCATCGCGAAGGTCGATGGTTCGGAAACCAAACGTCTGGTAGACAGAAAAAATATTTACTGGACTCCCGGTACCGATGGCCAAACGCAAATCGTCGAAATCTATCTGCCAAAAGGCATGCTGGCTGCACCGGTACGTTTTGATGTCGCGGCTGTTTCCCATTTGCTGATCAATTCGAAAGAATCCTTCATCAACAACACCAAAGTATCCGGCACCTGCAATGTCGATGTGGTCTGCAGCACGGCTACCTTGGGCGCGAATTTCGTCAATGCGAAAAATGCAGTAGCCCATATTCGTTTCGTGGAAGGTGGCAGCACCTTTATCTGCACCGGTACTTTGTTGGCTGATACGGTTGCCGCAACGCAGATTCCCTACTTCTACACGGCCAACCATTGCATAGGCGACCAAACCGTTGCCAACACGATCAGTTTTTATTTCGGTTATGAAAAAACCACCTGCAATGGCGCAACTCCGGCCTTGCCAACGCCGGTTACCGGCGGTGCTACTCTGCTTTATACCGAGGCTGATACCAGTGCTACCTCGACGGCCAACGGCACTGATGCCAGCTTCCTGAAAATGAACGGCACGCCACCAGTCGGTGCATTTTTTGCCGGTTGGGATTCGGCAACGCTCGCCAATGGCGTTAACGTGACCGCGATCCATCATCCTGCCGGCGATCCGAAGAAAGTGTCGCAAGGCCAGAAGAAGAGCCAGGCCACCAAGTTGCAAACCATGGGCTGGATTTCGGGTACCACCGAAGGCGGCAGTAGCGGTTCGGGCCTGTTCACGATCGGCACCGATGGCGCCTACTATCTGCGTGGCGGTTTGTACCGCGGTGCAGCGGCCTGCTCCAACTCCGGTACCGTCAGTACTGCAGCCAACAGCGATGATTATTCACGCTTCGATGTGGCCTTCCCGAGCATCCAGCAATGGCTGGCTCCTGCGGCGGTCAACGGCCCTACCGTTGATCACACCGGCGCCTGGTACAACGCTTCCGAAAGTGGCTGGGGCGTGAACTGGTTCGAATACCCAAGCAATGGTTTCCTGGGTCTGGTCTTTATCTATGACACCAATGGCCATGCCGACTGGTATGAATTGGGCGGCACCTGGACAGGTACCGATGTCCGTAGCGGCCCGGTTGGTCGTGACAGCGGCCCTCCATTCGGCACCAGCTTCAATCCGGCAAGCGTTTCCAAAGTGGCGGTTGGTACCTATACGATGACCTTTACTTCGGCAACGACGGCGACACTTACCTTCACGATCGAAGGCGTAACGCGCACCAATATTCCGTTGACCAAGCTCTAAAGTTCCAAGCGTTGAAACCGAAACGGCGACTAACTAGTCGCCGTTTTCTTTTGGGCGTAAATTGACCGAATGGATCACAGCCCGGCCCGCCAATCTCTCGCCATTCTTGTCACGCTGATTGCATTGGCATACGTTTGTGTCGCGTTTGCTTCTCCGGTGCCGACGAAGAAGGGCACACTTACCGTCTATCGATGCATCGATGCCAAAGGCAAGGTCAGTCTTCAGGATGAGCCCTGTGCAAAGGCCAGCAAGCAGGAAGCCCGCGAAATGCTTCGGCCGAAAGACGCGCCGGCAATCAAAAAAAGTCCTGCCGCTATTGCAGCACCAGCCGTCGCTTCAAGCTCGCCCGCACCAACAACAATCCCGTTTATTCCGCCACCGGATTTATATCAATGCACCAATTACGAGGGCAAGACACGGGATTCCGAAAGCTATGATCCCAACCCCCGTTGCGAACCTTTATGGGCCTTGGGTTATCGCGTAGAACATTTGCCTGTTGAACAAAGAACGGCATGTACCTGGATCGAAGATTCCTGCGTGCGTTACGAAGGTCGCGCACTCTGTGATCGATGGAAGGCAAAGCTCAAGCAGGCGCAATCGGATGTGCGCTATGCCTTCAGCAGCACCTTGGCTTACCGTAAGTCGGAGTTGGCGCGGATCAGCCAGATCGTGAAAACGAGTTGCCAATAAATCGTCTGCAAAATTCGTGAGTGGCGTGCTCTCTAAAAATCAAAAATCAAAAATCAAAAACCATAACGCATGAAGCCGCCATCCACCGAAATACATTCACCGGTAATGTAGCTCGATGCCGGCATGCAGAGAAAAGCCACGGCTGCGGCAACTTCTTCGGGTTCACCAATGCGCCCCATCGGCGTACGTTCGATGACTTCATCGAAATATTCCGGTTTCGCCAAAACATCGGAAGTGCGGCGGGTGCGTATGTACCAGGGTGCCACCGAATTTACGCGAACGCCGTCACTGGCCCATTCGCAGGCAAGATTTTTCGTCAGCTGATGCAAGGCCGCCTTGCTTGATCCATAGGGCGAACCGGTGCGGACATGCGTCAGGCCCGAGACCGAGCCGATATTCACGATGCTGGAATTGGCATGCTGTTTCAGCAGCGGATAGGCGAAGCGCGATAATTCGAATGCCGAGAAAATATTGGTTTCGAAAATGCTTCGCCATTCCTCGTCGCCATAATCCATCGTGGCTTTGCGGATATTGTGGCCGGCGTTGTTGACCAATATCTGCAGGCCATCATGCAAGTCTTCGATCCAGTCGAATACTTCCTGCCGCTGTTCGGCATCGCTGACGTCGGCGGCGAAATGGCGCACGGAATTCTCGGGAAACTCCTCCTGCAACTCCTCGGCACAGCTTTGCAGCATCGCGGGATCGCGTGCAACGAGCAGCACGTCGGCACCGAGGCTCAATAGCTCGGAAGCGCATGCCCGGCCGATGCCGGCACTTGCGCCCGTGATCAAGGCTACCTGTCCATCAACGCGCCAGCGTGTATTCATCTCGCACCCCATGCCTATTGGCGTTAGCATAGCCGAGCCGGCATTGCATAAAAACACTCCCCAACAAAATTAGCGAGAAAGCCCATGCGTATTTTACTGATTCCGATGATTTGTCTTTGTCTGGGTGCCTGCATGCCCGGCTCCGAGCCGCAATCGACATCGCAGGCTCCGGAAAAAGAAGCCAATACCGAAATGCGAGATACCATTCAGGCACCGATAAAAAAAGCCGAGAAAGTGGAAGATCAGTTACTCGATGGTGCCGACAAGGAAAAGGCCGCCATTGAAGCCGCCTCAGGTGATTGAAGTATTGCTTCATTAGCCGATGAAAAAATGATTCGATGGAAAAACACTTGGCAAAAATAGTCGCCTGCGCATGATGCAGATGAAAGCCGAATGGTTGCGAGGTTTCGCTCTTTCGCAATGGCCGCAATATTTGCACACTGCTTGCGTGACTTCCTGCATATGGTGTTTGAGGATGGCGGGACTAAGATGCAGCCACGATAAGAAGATACCTGGATCAGGGGCGCATCATGCAGACATCATTTCCCGCGTTCCGGGTCGGTTTCATCATCGCCATCGGTTTCCTGTTTTCACAGGGCTGCCTTGCCGCCAGCATCAGAGTGGATGGAAAAATTTCCGATGCCGAATGGGCCGGTGCACAGCACATCACCGACTTCAAACTCGTGCAGCCATTGACGGGTGCCAACGCCCCGTATCCGACCGAAGCCTGGGTGTTATCCACGCCTGAGGGCCTGGCAATCGGCTTTCGCAATACCCAGCCAGCCTCGGTACCGCGCACACGCGAGCGCACGCGCCGCGATGGCGATGCTGCAGTGGATCGCGTCAACCTGATGGTTGACTACGATGGCGATGGCGGTATCGGTTACAACTTTACCTTGAACCTGACCGACGGCATCCAGGATGCCGTGATCAGCAATGAAAATAATTTCAGCAATGATTGGGATGGCATCTGGCAGCATGCCGTCAGTGAAGAAGGCGATACCTGGTCGGCGGAAATGCTGATCCCCTGGTATATCGCACCGATGCAAAAGGCCAAGGGTGATACGCGCACGATTGGCATTTATCTTGATCGCGTTATCGGCACGACCGGCGAACGCATGGCATGGCCAGCGGCCAGTTATACCCGGCCTCGTTTTTTATCCGATTTTTCCAAAATCGAAATTCCGCAATACAGCCAATCCCTGTTGGCCATCACGCCGTATGTTGTCGGTGTTTCCGATCTTGTCAGAAGCAAGGACATGTTCGATGCCGGCGCCGACATTTACTGGAAACCAAATTCGCGCTTCCAGTTGACTGCGACACTCAATCCGGATTTTGGTCAGGTCGAAAGTGATTCGCTGGTAGTGAATTTTGACGCGGTCGAGACATTTTTCAGCGACAAGCGGCCTTTCTTTACCGAAAACCAGAGTCTTTTCAATGTCGGCTTCGGTCCCGGCAACGGCAATCTGATTTATACCCGCCGTGTGGGTGGATTGAACGACAGCCAGGACGGTGCCGGTGATGTCACAGCGGCGATAAAACTCAACGGTAGTTTGGGAACGCTGAATTACGGCGTGTTTGCCGCCACCGAAGCGGATGACATCGGGCGCGATTTTTATGCGCTTCGCCTTACGCAGGACTTTGGCAAGCAGGATCTGGGTTTCATGACGACCCGGGTCAATCATCCGTTTTCTGATCGCACGGCCAGTGTCTATGCCATCGACCATCACTGGAAACCGAGTGACGCCTGGAATGTCGTGACGCAATTTGTCGCTTCGGATATTGCGGAAAACGGTATCGACACCCGCGACACCGGCATGCAGATTCGCGTCAACCAGGAGCTGAAGGACGGATGGCGCCAGAATGCGTATTTTGTGCATCTTGGCGATGATCTGGAGTTGAATGATTTCGGCTATCTGGATCGCAACGGTTTCAACTACCTGCGTTACGAGATGAAACACCGTGTGACCGATTTGCCCGAGAGCTCGTCATTCCGCTCCAAGGATTGGGGCTATGCCACCTCGATGCGCTACAACGATAGCGGCGATCGACTGTTTGGCGCCGCACAAATTTCGCGCTACAGCGAAACGCGGACCGGCGGCAATGAATACTTCGAATTTACCTGGCTCACCAATGGCAATGATGACCTGATCACGCGCAACCACGGCATTTTGAAAAAGCCGCAGCGCCTGCTCGGTTTTTACGAGCGATTTCGCCCGCGCAAAGGCCATTGGGAATTTTACGGCAACGGTCGCTTTGGCCAGTCAGGCGTTGAAGGCATCGAGCGTTCCGAAGTCGAATTCTATTTCCAGCCAACCTATTACATCAGCGACACGCTGAGTATCTATGGTGGTTTCGATGCATTTTACCGGCCCGACTGGCTGATCTGGCAGGACGAGCAGAGCCAATTGGTGAGCTTTGAGGCCAGGCAACTCAATCTCAGTGCCGGCATGCAGTGGTTGATTGGCGGCAAGCAGGAATTACGCGTGAAGCTTGAAACCATTGCCCTCGATGCCAAGGCCAGGTATGCCTACCAGCTTGATGCGCAGGGCAATGCCATTCGCAGCAATGATCCGGTTCACGATTTCAAATTGAACAATCTCGGCTTTCAGGTCCGTTACCGTTACGAATTGGCGCCCTTGTCGGATCTGTATGTGGTCTATAGCCGTGGCGGTTTCGGTTTTGAACGCGATAATCCGCAGGATCCGTTCAGCCTGCTCGGGGATGCATTTTCCCTGCGCGATGATGAAATGTTCCTGGTCAAACTCAGTTACCGCTTCAGTATTTAGCGGTAGCCACCATCGTCAGCGTTGCTCGAACTCGTAGCCGAACAACGCGATGTCTTTCGCGAATCGCTCGGCAATCAACTGTCTGGTTTTGGGCGTGTACCACTGGCTGTAATGCGAATGCTGGCTCTGGTTAAGCTTGGGTAGTCTGGCGGATACGATTCCGAGTTTTTCGAAGACATGATCGGTATCCGCCGCCAGGTTTTCAAAGCGGCCGATAAAGTCAACGACGACATCGCCCTTGTTGTCGATCAAATAATCGCATTGGTTGAAAATAAAACTCTTGTTGCAGCCCAGGTCGAAAATGGTGGCGGTGCAGTTCTCGAGAAAACTTTCGAAATCATGCGAATGATTGATCGCGTAGTTCCACAATTCGCTGCGAAAAGGATTTTTCCGGAAGCGTTTGAAAAAAGAAAGATTCTTTTTTGCTTCCTCGATCATGGCATACCAGGACACCATGCGGTCCCAGGGATTGCGCACGAAAGCGAAAGAAAAATACTCTTCCCATTGTGCGGGCTGCATTTCCGAGAGGCCGTCGATAGCGCGCCCGTGTCGTCCATGCCATGCCTGGCTATCGGGAAATTCGCCCAGCAATATTCTTTCAATACTGATGCCGGCATTTTTCTGGACGTGGATGAAAATAAATTTCTTTTCGTGATTGATCAGCATTTTTATCCGGTTTCATTCCATGTGGCGTTCAGACCCGAACGGGAAAACGAATTTTCCGGACGGCTTTATAACGTAGACATGCAGCCATGGCATTGTATTGCACGAGTGGCCAATTCGCTTCATTTTTTCCGCAATACCACCAGTGCAATGCCGCCCAGTATGGCAATGGATGCCAACACGAGGCGCAGGCTTGCAGGCTCATCGAGCAACACAATCCCGCCGAGAGCGGCAATGGCGGGTACACTCAATTGGACCGTCGCGGCCGTGCTCGTTTTCAAGACGGGAAGTGCGGTGTACCAGATTGCATAACCGATGCCCGAAGCAAACGCGCCCGAGCAGATGGCATAAATGATGCCCGCCTTGTCAAGCGATACATCGGCAACGAGGAAACACCACAGCAAAATGGCAAAGGGAATCGCGCGCAAAAAATTCCCCGCCGTCACCGTGATCGCGTCATTCGCGGATTTCCCGCGCAGCGAATAGATACCCCAGGCGATGCCTGCAAACATCATCATCAAGGCACTGGAAATTGGCGGTGCAGACAGACCCGGCAACAGCAATGCGAGCAGTCCGGAAAAAGCGAGCGCCAAGCCGCAGAGCTGCCATGTTCGCAAGCGTTCGCCCCGGTATATTCCATAGCCAATCATGCTGGCTTGCACGGCAACAAAAAGCAGCAAGGCGCCGGTGGCTGCCGAAAGTTTCAGATAGGCAAATGAAAAGCCTGCGGCATAGCAAAACAAGGCAAGTGCAGATAGCCAGTCGCCGCTGCCACGGATTTTTTTGCGACCGATGCCCGTGATTGCCAGCAATATCAGCGCACCGGAGAGAAGGCGAATGCCGGTAAAACTGGCGGCATCGATGCTTGTCGTTTTCAATGCAAGCCGGCACAGCAACGAGTTGCCGGCAAAGGCAAGCATGGCAAGAAGCGTCATGGTGAAAATGCGCGTGCGGTGCATGGGGCAACTAGTCTGTGTGGAAATACCGAATCATCATCATCGAAGCATATCGTGTCATCGTCATGCGGCCTATTTTGCTGGCAGAAAAAAGCCCGGCATTGCCGGGCTTTTTGATTACATCATTCGAACCGCTGGAACTTACAGTCCGCACATGCAATGCACGACACCCTGGTAAGGCGTGCGAGCATTTCGGTCGAGCCAGCTGAGTTCCTTTTGTACGCGTGCAGTCGTTTCACGGCCCAGGATGCTGTTCATCGGGCTCATGTTGCGCAGCAAGGCATTGCCCGTAGCGCTGGCATTCAAACTGGCAACGAAGGCTTCGAATGGCGTCGCAGGACGTTCGACGTAATTCAGGCGGTAATCGTCCTTGCCCAGTTTGGCCAGTTTCACGGCTTCATCAATCGCCATCTGGAAGCCACCGAGTTGATCCACCAGGCCGCGTTCCTTTGCCTGTGCACCGCTCCATACGCGACCGCGGGCAACCGTGTCGATCGTTTCGGATTTGCTGCCACGCGCAGTGGCGACCTTGCCGATGAATTGACGATAGCCACGGTCGATAATCGATTGAATCAACTCACCGGTTTCCGCTTTCAGCGGCAGGGTCGGGTCGAATTGGCCGGCCAATGGCGTAGTACCGGAACCATCGGCATGCACGCCGATTTTTTCCAGCGCACGCGGTGCGGTCATCCACAGACCGAAAATGCCGATGGAACCGGTGATCGTGGATTCGTCGGCAATAATCTTGTCGGCATTCATCGAAATCCAGTAACCGCCTGATGCGGCGACATTGCTCATCGAAACGACAACCGGAATTCCGGCTTTTTTCGTCAACTCGATTTCGCGACGGATTTGTTCGGAAGGAAACACGCTGCCGCCAGGTGAATCAACACGCAGCACCAGGGCTTTCGTATTTTCATCTTCGCGCGCCTGGCGAATCAGCGCCGACGTGGTTTCACCACCGACGGTGCCGGGGTTGGCTTCGCCATCGACAATCTCGCCCTGTGCAACCACAACAGCGACCTGCGGTGTGGCATCAAACGGCGAGGCAGGCAAATTCAATGGTTTCAGATATTGGGAAAATTCGACTTGGCGGAAACTGTGGATTTCATCGTCAACAGCACCCATCTGGCTCAGCATTTCCTCGATTTCATGCGAGGTCTTCAAGCCATCGACCAGTTTTTGCTGCACGGCCAGTTTGCCCAGATCGCCGCTGGCGGCTTTGACTTCGGCCGACAGATTATTGATCGAGGTATTTAGTTGTTCTGCCGAAATCTTGCGTGCCTTGGCGATATCGGCGACATAGCGCTGCCAGAGATCATTCATCCAGAACATGTCGGCTTCGCGTGATTCGGGCGAGGCTGCGTCGAGAATATAGGGCTCCATCGCCGATTTATATTCACCGACACGGAACAGGTGTACATCCAGGCCGAGTTTTTCCTGCAGACCTTCACGGAAGTAAAGGCGGTAACGACCCAGACCTTCGAGCAACACGCCGCCTTCCGGATCGATATAAATCTTGTCCGCCTGCGCGGCCAGATAATATTGCTTTTGATCCATGTTTACGCCGTAGGCAATGATTTGCTTGCCGCTGGTTTTGAAATCGCGCAAAGCCGCCGCGACATCGCGCAAGGCGGCAAAACCGCTGACACTCAGGCCGTCGGTTTGCAGCAGGATACGATCGATTTTTTTATCGGTTTTAGCGGCCTTGAGAACGGTAATCAGGTCGCGCAACTGAATTTCGGTCTGGCCATCGCCGGTCGCCTGCGCGAATGCACGCGATATCGGATCGGTGGTGTACTGCTCCACCAGATTGCCTTCGAGGTTAATCACCAATGCTGTTTTTTCCTGAATGGCTTTTACGCCGCCCTTGTTGCCGGCACTTGCCGCCAGGCCAATGATGAAAAACAGGAAAAGGAAGGCGAACATTGCAAGCAAAAGCAAATGGTTCGTTACTCGAATCAGGGTCCAGATACCGTAGAAGAAGCTTGCTACGGGACCACGTTTAACATCGCTCATTGAAAAAACTCCGAATAGATACCGCCAGCATACTGGTCTGACGCCATTTTACATGCGTCAAAGGTCACTGGTTGTGAACGTGAATGCCTTGATATTGTTGGCTCAGACGCCAGAAACGCCATGTCAGCAAAATGGCAGCGACCAATAAGCCGAAAATCAGACCGAGCCACAGTCCGGGAGCGCCTGCTCCTTTGACGATGCCCAGGTAATAGCCCAAAGGCATGCCGACGGCCCAGTAAGCCGCAACGGTGATGATCATCGGCCATTGGGTATCTTTGAGTCCGCGCAATGCGCCATTGGACATCGCCTGTATGCCGTCGGGATATTGGAAAACGGCGGCGTACATCATCAGGCTTGCGGCCAGCGATATCACAGCGGCATCGCCAGTCACGAGTCCGGCGAGCCAGCTGCCGGCAAAGATCAGCACGCCTGCCGAGAGTGTTTGTGAAATCAGTGCAATCGCGTAACCGGCATTGGCAGCGCGACGAATGCCGAGATAGTCCTGTGCGCCGACCGCATGCCCCACACGCACTGTCGTCGCCATGGCAACGCCGAGCGGCACCATGAAGGTCAGGCTGGCAATCAGGATGGCAGTTTGATGTGCCGCCAACGGCACCACGCCAAGCTGGCCCACCAGCATGGCTGTTGCGACGAATAAGCCGCCTTCCATGAAAATCGCGAAACCCATTGGCAGGCCGATTCGAAGCAATTCCGCAATCGGCGTCCATTGCGGTGCATCGAAGCGATCAAACAAACCGAGGTCTGCATAGTGCGGTTCTTTTTTCAGGTAGATGAAAAACCCGATGCTTTGCAGCCATAGCGTCGTGGCGACCGCGATACCAAGGCCGGCAGCTCCCAGATCCACGACATACATCAGCACATAGCCCAGCGGGGCGAGTAACAACAGTCCAAGCAGTCCGAATATCAGGGTTGGCCTGGTCCAGGCAATGCCTTCGCTCACATTGCGAAAACAGAAATACAAGGCAAGTGCCGGCGCACCCCAGGAAATGGCATTGATGAAACTGCGGGCTTCCGGAATCACCTCCGGCGTAATTTGCATTGCAGTAAAAAAGAACGGAATTGCGCGCACGACAAAAAACAGCAGCGTGCCCAGCAGTAATGCCAGCCAGATGGCCTGTCGGAAGAGGGCACCGATTTTGTCGCGTCGTTGTGCGCCGTTGAGTTGTGCCACCGAGGGCGATACCGCCATCAGCACGCCGATACAAATCAGAATCACCACCGACCATGCCGCACCGCCAACAGCCACGGCCGCCAGTGTGCTCGGGTGATAATGGCCTGCGAGAACGGTATCAATGATATTCATCGCCATCGAGGACAATTGCCCCACCACGATCGGCAGGGCAAGGACGAATGTGATACGCATTTCGCGCCCAAGACGCGCGTAAAAAGATTCCTGTTGTGGCATCGAACATCAAACTTTGTCGGTAATTCGCTATATTACTGCCAACGCTGCGAGATATCGTGATGAATACGCCAATCGAACCACCTGCCAACGAACCGAATGCGCCAAAGCCCGAGGCCTTGCCGCCGCCTGAAGCAAAGATCGACGTTGCCGAAACGGCAGAATCGCCCAAACCCGACAATGCCCAAAAAACCGCCAGCGTTTATACCAAGGGCCTGCTGGTCTGCGGCAATTGCGGAACCGAATTGCTGGGTGAAACCTGTTACCGCTGCGGCCAGCCGACCAAAGGGTTGGTACGACAGTTTTCCAGCATCATGGGCGATTTTCTCGATACGGTTTTGAATATCGACACGCGGGTGTTTCGAACCCTTGGTCCGTTGATTTACAAGCCCGGTTTTTTGACGCAGGAATATTTTTCCGGTCGCCGGATTCGTTATGTCAGCCCGGTGCGCCTGTTTTTCTTTCTGGCCGTGCTCACTTTTCTGCTGGCGCAATTTTCCCTGCCTGACGACATGGGGCCGGACGGTAAAAGCGATGTCGTGCAAGTCAATGGTGGCGACAACAAGATCGGCAAGGCGAAGACGATTGAAGATGTCGAAAAGATTCGCAAGGACGCACTGCGCGAACTCGCTGAAGCCAAGAAGGAAACCGGCGCGATACCAATGGTGGGTGCGGCGCTGGAAAGAGCCAAGACCGAAGTGAATCTCAAGGCAGACCAGCGAATTGCCGAGTTGAAAAGCGAAATGACGCCGGAGGCGCTGGCAAAACTGCAGAAGGCAAAACCCGAAACTGCGACTTCAGCGGATCAAAGCGATCCGGATATTGATGAGGGCGGGCATATTTCATTCAACGGCGAAATCTGGGATGCGGAAAAAAATCCGATCAAGGTGAGTTGGTTACCCGATTCGGTCAACAAATGGTTCAACTCGCTGGCACAACGTGCCGAAAACAATGGCAAACGCGTCAATAAAGATCCCAAGGTCATCATCGAGGCCTTGCTGAGCGCCTTGCCGATGACGTTATTCCTGATGCTGCCGGTGTTCGCCCTGCTGTTGAAGATCATGTTCATCTTCAAGCGCCGACTTTACATGGAGCATTTGATCGTGGCCTTGCACAGCCACGCATTCCTGATGTTATCGATCCTGCTGCTAATATTGTTCAACGATCTCAGTACCTGGTTTGCCAGCAGTGCCTGGGTAACGGTGCCCTGCGGAATACTGACAGCGGTGCTCTGGATCTGGATGCCGATCTATCTATTCCTGATGCAGAAACGGGTGTATCAGCAGGGCTGGATTCTGACCTTCATCAAATACACCGTGATCGGCAATCTGCACATCATTTTGCTGACGATGGCGATTACCTGCACCTTGATCATCAAGATGATATGGCTTTGACATGGACACCATTTACGAAGTAAATCTATTCGTGCGGCGTGAAATCGAAAAGGATTATCGTGCCTGGCTGGAAATGCATATTGCAGAAATTCTTGCGCTGCCCGGTTTTTTGGATGCGCAAAGTTTCGATGTCCATCAGGACGAGGCCGGCGACGAAGTTGCCCTTTGCGTGCAATACCGATTGCAGTCAATGGCCGCGCTTGAAAACTATTTCAAACAACACGCACCTCGCCTGCGTGCCGATGGCGTCGCCAGATTCGGTGACCGTTTTCGTGCAAGCCGACGCGTGCTGGTCAATCGCCGCGTATTTTCTTCTTGATCATCGGCAGGTCAGCAGCCTGCCATGATTATTTGATGGCTTCGCGCTGAATCATGTCGGTTCTGGCGGTATCGGGCGCGCTGAGCAAGCGCGTGCGGAAGGTATCGCGTTGCTGCTGATTCCAGTGCTTGCCCAGCGCTACCAGCTTGATACGGTCTTCGGCTGAAGATAGCTGGCGCAGCACCATAAGCCAGGGCCGGATTTGCTCCTGCGGAATAAACAACAGCCAATCCTGCAATGCCTGTGCTTCCTTTCCAAGGGAGGGGCCAAGAATCCAGGCTTGACGGTATTCGGGTAATTGCTGGGCAAATTTTGCTTTCAGTGCCTGCTGTTTTTCCGCGGGCAATAATCGCCATTGTTGGTAGGCGGCATTCACTTTCGCCTGATCGATGGTTCCCAGCGATTGCCAAGCGGCAAAGCGCGAACGTTCCCGCGATTTTTCCGCAAACGACAAGCTGTCCCATTGCCGCTGTTTCAGCAGCAGGGTTTGCTGTTCGGCAGGAGATAGCTGCAACCAGTGCCTGGCTTGCGCGCGCAATTGTGTCTGTGCTTTTGCATCGAGCTTTGGCCACAAGCCCATCGCGGCTTTCAACAGGTTTTGTTCCTGCGCCGGCAGTTGATCGAAGGTGCTGGTTGTCGCGGGCATGCTCTGTGCAAGTGCGCCGTTGCCAATCAGGCAAAACAGGCAAAGTATCAAAATACGGCAGGCATTAATCATCATGGGTAATCGGCTCGTCGAATTCGGTGGCGATATCGACATTGGCTTCCGGTTTGCTGATTTCACCGGATTTGAGCACCTCGAAATTCTCTTCCGGCGCACCTGCGGCGATCCAGCTCAGGAATGCCAGATCTTCGGCCTGAACCTGTACTTCCGGGTGTGCGATGACATCGTAATCGGGATGGATGACGGCCGTTTGTACATCGGTCAATACCAGCTTTGCCGATTCAGGCGCCTGCGCTTGCTGGCTATTCCACCACCACCAGGCCAGTCCGCCAAGCAAGAGTGCCATCAGCAAAAACAGCCATGGCCAGACTGCGGTTTTTTTGATTTCAGGTTCTGGTTCCGGCTCGGAAACCGGTTTGGGAATCGATGGCGCAAACAGGACGGCCGGTCGTTCGCGTGTCTGTATCAGCTCGGTCGGCAATTGTTTTACTTCATCGAAAAAACTGTCACGCAGGCGTTCCAGCTCGGCGAAATTGAAGCCGGCGGCATGCAATTGTTCCAGGCCGCGTTCCAGCGCGAAACGATAGGTGGTCTCGCTGATATTCAATACCTGTGCTGCATGCGAAAAATCCAGACCGGCCACTAGCCGCAACAGGAGTGCGGCACGCGGGCCGTGGCTTATCGATGCCAATGCCGGCCATGGGCTTTGTCCCTGTGCCAATTCCTTGCGCGACAGCAACAAAGTCCAGAAGCGGATTGGCCATTGCGAAATCGGCAGCTCGGCGTATTCGGCATTGAAGGACGCATCAACTCCGTTCAGAGCAGACTGCAACAATTCGCTGTCACCGCATTGGGCGCGCGCCAGTACATAAGCTCTGCGATCGATGCCGCGGCGAAACGCCTGCATCGCAATCGAGTTGACGGAAGAATCTTGAGGGGAAGTCACGCGCTATTCTAGTCCTTCGGTATCGTGGAACAATGGTGTTGACAGATAAAAAAATCTTGCTCAGCCGCTATTTTTCTCGCTAAAGGCGTGAATCGTTGTGCACAGCTCAAGTCTTCCTGTTGGCGTGTTTGAATTTGATGACGACCACCGCGGCTCAGACCCGAAAAACGACAGTAAGTGCCTGATTGATTAGCACAATGACAGTTTGGTTAAAATTTCACCAAGCCAACATCAGGCCCGTTTTCACGCGCTTTGCGCAAAAATGTAATAGTCGCCATCCACAGGCTTATCCACAGGACATGTGGATAAGCTGTTTTGACTATATTATTCAATATCTTACAGCACGTTTCTGTGGCAAAAAACAGCTTTGTGCTGCAAGTGTATCCACAGGGATATTGACCCGACTTAAACGCTAGAATTGGCGCATGCCTGATCCCCTTTCGTGCGTTCTCAAGGTCGCGCTACCGCTGCCTTTGCCGCGCTGCTTCGATTATCTGCTGCCGTCGCCTCCGCCGCTTGTCGAAAGTCTGGTGGGCTGTCGTGTGCGGGTACCGTTTGGCAATGGCGAGAAGATCGGCATCGTTGAATCCGCACAAATGCAGGGCATACCCGAAACCGAATTAAAAACGGTGCTCGAAGTTCTTGATCAAGAGCCGGTCTTTTCCGGCGAGCTGCTGCAAAACCTGCGCTGGCTTAGCCGATACACTCATGCCCCGATTGGCGAAGTCTATGCCACCGCGATGCCGTCATTATTGCGACAGGGGCGCGAGTTGCCGGACAACAAGATCATTGCCTGGGAATTGACCCCGCTCGGGCGGCATCAGTGGACCTATCTGCGGGCGAATACCAAGTTGCGGAAATTCGCCGAACGTCTGTTGAAACATCCGGTCACCGAAGACCAGCTCGATCTCGATACCGAAAACTGGCGCGCTACTGCCAGTAATCTGAAAAGACGCGGCTTGGTTGAACGGGTTGCGTTGAAACTGGAAACCCATCCGGTCAAAAAGCAGGCAGCGACCGCAGCTCAATGTCGAACAAAAAAAGGTGCTGCACGCGATCGAGAAACAGGGGGCGGGTTTTCATTGCCATTTGCTCGAAGGCGTGACCGGCAGCGGCAAGACCGAAGTATATTTGCAGGCAATTGCACATTGTCTTTCGCAAGGAAAGCAGGCGCTGATTCTGGTGCCGGAAATCGGATTGACACCGCAGACGCTGAAACGTTTCCGCGAGCGTCTTGGTGTTCCCGTCTACAGCATGCATTCCGGCTTGAACGATGGCGAACGTGCGCGTGCCTGGTCGGCGATGTGGCGGGGGCAGGCGCATGTGCTGGTCGGAACCCGCTCTGCGGTATTCGCACCGATGCCGAACCCCGGTTTGATCATCGTCGATGAAGAACACGATGCCTCCTACAAGCAGCAGGACGGCATTCGTTATCATGCCCGCGATTTCGCCATCGTGCGTGCCAAAATTCTCGATGTTCCGAGTCATTCTCGGCAGTGCTACTCCGTCGCTGGAAAGCCTGCACAATGCCATTGCCGGCCGTTATCAACACCTGCATTTGAAAAAGCGTGCCGGTATCGCAAAACCGCCACGCGTGCGGGTACTGGATGTCCGCAAGCGACCTTTGACGCATGGATTGTCGGGCGAGGCTCTCGAAGCGATCAAGGCTTGCATTGCTCGCGGTGAACAGGCGCTGGTTTTCAAGAACCGACGCGGTTATGCGCCGGTTCTGTTATGCCATGATTGCGGCTGGAGCGCGCAATGCCCGCGTTGTGACAGCCCGATGAGCGTGCATGGCGTCGCGCGAAACCTGCAATGCCATCATTGCGGTCATCGCAAGACAAAACCGGCATCGTGTCCCGACTGCAGCAGCCTGGCTCTGCAGCCGCAGGGCGTCGGTACCGAGCGATTGGAAGAAGCATTGGGGGCTGTATTTCCTGATGTGCCTTTGCTGAGAATCGATAGCCAAACGACACGCAATAAAGACGGTCTGCAGAAAAAACTGGCTGAGCTGGGCGACAAGGCCGGCATCATGGTCGGTACGCAAATTCTTGCGAAAGGGCATGATTTGCCGCGTCTCACTTTGGTCTGCGTGATCGGCATCGACGAAGGATTGTTTTCCGCCGATTTCCGCGCCAGCGAAAAACTGGCACAGTTACTGATACAGGTTACCGGTCGTGCAGGTCGTGCCGAGTGGCCGGGTGAAGTATTGTTGCAAACGCATCATCCCGAACACCCGATGTTGAACACTTTGCTTGCGGGAGGTTATCCGGCTGTTGCCGCACTCGAACTTGCACAACGTGAGGCGGCCGGTTTTCCGCCGTATGCGCATATTGCTTTGTTGCGGGCAGAAGCCTTGCAGGAAAATGACGTCAATACGTTTTTACGCGAGGCGCATCAGGCTTGCGTGCATCAAGACCAGATTGAAATCAGTGTACCGATGCCGGCACCCATGGCGCGTCGCGCCGGAAAAATGCGCGGCCAGATTTTATTGAGTGCGAACCAGCGTCCGGTGCTGCAAAAAATCCTGCATGATTGGGTACAGCGGCTCTACGGGCTGAAGTCCGCAAGAAAAGTGCGGTGGTCGCTCGATGTCGATCCGGTCGATTTATACTAGACAGATGAAAACAGACAGCCTTCCGCATGTTTTGATCCTGGGTGGTGGTTTCGGAGGTTTATGGGCGACGCGGGCGCTGGCTTCGGCGCCGGTACACATCACCTTGGTCGATCGCACCAATCATCATTTGTTTCAACCCTTGCTTTATCAGGTGGCCACCGCCGGGCTATCGGCTCCCGATATCGCGGCACCGCTGCGACATATTTTACGCAAGCAGAAAAATGCGACCGTGCTGCTGGCTGAAGTGATCGCGATTGAGCCCGACACAAAAAAAATCAGGCTGGAAAAAAACGAAATTGCCTATGATTATCTGATCGTCGCGACCGGTGCCAGTCATGCCTATTTTGGCCATGAAGAATGGGAGACTCATGCGCCGGGATTGAAAACACTGGAAGATGCATTCGCAATTCGCGAGCGAATTCTGAGTGCCTTTGAAGCCGCTGAACGCGAAGATGATCCCGCATTGCGGGCGCAATGGTTGAATTTCGTCGTAGTGGGTGGCGGACCGACCGGTGTTGAACTCGCAGGCACACTGGCGGAAATCGCTCGCCACACCCTCCCGCAGGAATTCCGTCGTTGCGATCCGCGTAACGCACAAATCCATTTGCTGGAAGCGGGACCGCGGGTGTTGGCGGCGATGCCGGAATCGCTATCGCTGAGTGCCCGCAAGCAATTGGAGCGACTCGGCGTTATCGTGCATACCGGCGATGCCGTTACCAATATCGATGCAGATGGCGTAACACTGGCGAAAACCCGAATCGATAGTCGAACCGTTTTGTGGGCCGCAGGCGTTGCAGCTTCCACCCTGGGACAGCAACTTGGCGAACCGTTGGATCGTGCTGGTCGTGTAAAAGTGCAAGCGGATCTTTCCTTGGGAAATCATCCTGAAATATTCGTGGCCGGTGATCTGGCCAGCGTGATGCAGGCCAATGGTCAGCCGGTTCCGGGCACGGCGCCTGCTGCAAAGCAAATGGGCGCGCATGTTGCTTCAATGATTCGTGCACGTTTATCAAACAAGCCTGCAAGTGCTTTCAATTATCGTGATTACGGTAATCTTGCGACGATTGGTCGAATGGCGGCCGTCGTCGATCTGGGTAAACTGAAATTTTCCGGGCTATTCGCCTGGTGGTTCTGGCTGGTGGCGCATCTGTTCTTTTTGATCGGGTTCCGCAATCGTCTTGTCGTATTGATGGATTGGGCCTGGTCGTATTGGACTTATCAACGGAATGCCCGAATTATTTCAAGCAGTAAAGAAGAATAATGCCATTTTCCGGAGAACGATTTGCAAAAAATAATTTTTCATCTTGTGTCCTGTCTTGCACTTTTGCCGGCGCTTTCATTTGCACAGGAAGCAGATTCGGATCAGCTTAGTATTGTCTATGCTAGCCCACCAAGGGGAGAGCTCGTCATTCTGATTGCAAGGACGAAAGAGTTTTCCGAGCAGCCCAGTCTTTGTGGCAACGATAAAAATTGCATGGTAATGGATACCCACTATCTAGGAAAATTCCATGTTGAAAAAGTTTTGGCCGGCGAATTGGATGAAAAAGAAATCGAAGTCAATTTTTATTACCACACTTGGTCAGAACCTTTCTACCGTGCCGACTATGCGCTTGTATTCCTGAAAAAATCGGATAAGCATTTGGTTGAAGTCAAATATATGAGCAGGCCCGTTTTCAAAACAAAAAGTGGTGACTGGGCTCTTTGCCTGGATGAAAAAACTGCCAGGGATATCAATCCCGTTGCAAACCCGCGAGTGCTGATCGACTGGCTAGATGTTTATGACGCTGATCCGGATAAAATTACTGTTCAAAAGAAGAAACGCTATCAATGTAAATACAGCGTTACCGCTACGGCTGTAGCTGCCGACTTTGTAAAACGTCATGAAAGTGATGCCGACGAGAACGATGACGTCAATTGACGATTGATTATTACGACAAGTAAAAACGGCTCCTTTCGGAGCCGTTTTTACTATTCTTGTAACAAAACTCAGGCCGCAAACAGTGCCTTGATTTTCTTCAGCGCGTTGGCTTCCAGTTGGCGGATACGCTCGGCCGACACACCATATTCTTCCGCCAGTTCCTGCAAGGTGGCTTTTGGCTCGCCCAGGAAACGACGCTTCAGAATATCGCGCGAACGTTCATCGAGTTGGCTCATGCCTTCGCGAAGAATTTCCAGCTGGTTGTCTTCATGGTCGTCATGTTCGAATGCCAGCGCCGGATCAGCGTGATAAGCCTGCAGGAAAGCACCCGGCGACGGTGGACGGTGATCGTTGTCGTCATCGTCCGGTGCATCGAAACCGATATCACGGCCCGACAGGCGAGATTCCATTTCGCGAACTTCGCGTTCAGACACATTCAAGTCTTTTGCAATCGCGGTGACTTCGGCGGCATTCATCCAGCCCAGGCGCTTTTTCGATTTCCGCAGATTGAAGAACAATTTGCGTTGCGCCTTGGTGGTCGCCACTTTCACGATGCGCCAGTTACGCAGGATGAATTCATGCATTTCGGCACGCACCCAGTGCACGGCAAACGATACCAAGCGAACACCTTGATCGGGATCAAAGCGTTTGATCGCTTTCATCAAACCGATATTGCCTTCCTGGATGAGGTCGCCCATACCCAGGCCGTAGCCTTGATAGCCACGCGCAACGTGTACGACAAAACGCAGGTGCGACATCACCAGATATTTGGCGGCATCGAGATCTTCGGTTTCGCGAAGACGGCGGGCCAGTGCCTGCTCTTCTTCAACCGTCAGGACTGGAATGCGATTGACCGCGCTGATGTAAGCGTCGAGCGAACCCAAGGCACTCGGGATCATATTCATCGAGGCAGGCATGGCGTTGGCAACTAAAGCGGTGGTGGTCATAGTGGTCTCTTTCATGGATTGAATTTTAGCACTCGCCAGCTTTGAGTGCTAAACCGTAAGCGAGTTCCATAGCGTTGCACTCCTGCAACACCGGCGCTTTAGTCCCCGTTCAAAAAGAAGATGGGGATGCTTGACAGCGATTCAAGGCGTGATTAAGTCATTGATTTTATTAATTTATTTCAAGACAGCCGAATAACATCATCCAATAAGGCGGCTGCAGTCACTTCCGCTCCAGCCCCGGGCCCCTGAATGACGAGTGCATTGGTCGGATATCGGTCACTCCATATTGCTACCCGATTGTCACAACCGGAGCCGTTCGCCAATGCATCATCTGGCGCCAATTCTTCCAGTCCGATAGTGGCTTCACCTGCGTGATTCAATCTCGCGATAAAACGCAAACGACGTCCTACGCGATGTGCTGCAAGAAAACGCGCGCGCAAGGGTGCATCGAGTGATTCCAGTTGCGAGTCGACCTCGTGCAAGTTTGCATCGGCCAATTCCGGTGGCAACAAGGACTCGACTTTTATCGCATCGGTTTCGAGAGCATAACCGGCCGTGCGGGCGAGGATCAGCAATTTGCGTTTGACGTCCTGGCCGGATAAATCGATGCGTGGATCCGGTTCGGTGTAACCCAGAGAACGCGCTTCGCGAACGAAGGAAGAAAATGGACGCATGCCATCGTAATTATTGAAAAGCCAGGCCAGCGAGCCCGATAAAATACCGGCGATGCCATGGATATTGTCTCCGCCGCTTCTAAGTTCGCGCAGACTGCGCAACAAGGGAAGTCCTGCCCCCACTGTTGCTGCATCACCATAATTTTTTATTTGATGATTGATGATCTGGAACGATGTCAGATTGCCGCCGGTACCGGCTTTGTTCGCTGTCACGACTTTGAAGCCGGAGGCCAGCCATCTGGCATGCCAGCCGGCAACTTCTTCACTGGCGGTGGCATCGATAATGATGCCGGCGTAACCCAGGGTACGCGCTATCTGTTCCAGCGGGTCGGGGGCATTATTGGGTAAATCTTCCGACACCAGACTTGGATCCAGACCAAGAAAATCACGAAGGCTGTGACGGGTATTGCTGACCTGAACCAGTCGAAAGTTTTTTGCCTGCGACGTTTTTTGCAGACGTGCAAGCCGGGACAAAAAGGCGCTGCCAACGGTACCGGTACCGAGCAATGCAATCGTGGTTTGTTTTGCCAGTGGCGCGATATTGGCGGAGGCGTTGGCGAGGCTCATGCCAATGCCTCGATCCGTTTCTTTTCCTGCAATGCTACAACGCGATCAAGTGCAGCTTGCAAATCGTTTTGCAAATCTTCCAGAGCTTCTATGCCTATGGAAAGGCGCAGCAAGCCATCGCCTATACCGGCAGCGGTGCGCGCTTCAAGGCTCATTGCCGCGTGCGTCATCGTGGCCGGGTGTGCAACCAGACTTTCAACACCACCCAAGGATTCGGCCAAAGTGAAACATTCCAGACCATCGAGAAATGCCTGCACGCCTGCAATTCCGCCTGCGATTTCCACACTCAACATTGCGCCGAAACCTTTTTGCTGGCGTGCAGCGAGTGTGTGGCCGGGATGCGACAACAGACCCGGATAATGCACGGCAGTTACCGCAGGATGTGCCTGCAATTGTTCGGCAATACCGATCGCGTTTTCCTGATGTACACGCAAACGCGCGTCGAGCGTACGCAAGCCGCGCAGCGTCAAAAAGCTGTCGAACGGACTACCGGTCAAGCCCAGCGCATTTGCCCACCAAACCAATTGTTCGTGCAATTCTTTTGTATTCGCGATGACCGCGCCACCGACGACATCGCTATGGCCATTGATGTATTTCGTGGTGGAATGCACGACCAGATCGGCACCGAGCGCGATCGGCGTTTGCAGCGCCGGCGATAAAAACGTGTTGTCAGTCACGACCAATGCGCCGACCCGATGCGCGGCTTCTGCCACGAAACGCAAATCGGTGATGCGAAGCAATGGATTGGAGGGCGTTTCGATCCAGACGATTTTCGGCGAGTCCGCCAATGCGACCGCAAGCGCACGCGGATCAGTCAAATCGGCAGTGATCAGTTTGAAATGGTTTTTCTTTGCCAGCGCATTGAACAAACGCCAGCTGCCACCGTAGCAATCATGAGGCACCACGATGGTGTCTTCCGGTTCCAGCAGTGCAAGCACCACGGTAATCGCGGCCATGCCGGTCGCGGTAATCACTGCGCCGACGCCGCCTTCCAGATCAGTCAAGGCTTCGGCGAGAAGATCGCGCGTCGGGTTGCCACTGCGGGTGTAATCGTATTTCCGTTTTTCGTTGAAACCGGCGAAGCTGAAGTTGCTCGACAGCACAATCGGCGGCACTACGGCACCGTAAGCAGTATCGGTATCAATGCCTGCGCGGACGGCGAGGGTAGCGGCTTGTAATGTGGTGCTCATGCGGCAACTCCCAGCAGGTCGGAATGATGTAAGGCTTCGGATAAAACATCGGTGATTTGAACCGACTCCACCAGAAACGCATCGTGACCAAAGACCGAGTGGATGCGTTTCAGTTGACATCGCGTGCCGATTTTTTTCTCTAGTGTGACGAGTGTTTCAACGGGGACCAGGCGATCTTCTTCGATGGCGACCAGGGTGGTCGATGTCTTTATCTGTTCGGGATTTACCTGGTGCAAATCAATCGATTCGGATAAACGCAGAAACGCAATGGTGTTGGTTATCGCGGCATATTTGTTGCCGCAGACTTCCAGATAATTTTCCGCCGGGCTACGGGCGATATCGTTTTCCAATCGCACCGGCGTTGCAAAACGTTCGGCGAATTCTTCCGGCGTGCGGTAGCTCAGCATGGCCAGTTGGCGCGCCAAAGACAGTGCGGCGGTCTCGTTTTCACCATTTCGGTTCAGGCGCACGATATTGCGTTGCAGGGCGCGCCAGGCGCTTGAAAAGGGATGCGCGGAATCGGCGCCACTGATCGCAATCAGTTTTTCAAGACGAGCACCGTGGCGAGCTGAAAACTGCAGGCCGACCATCGCACCATACGAAGCACCGACAAAGGCGGCCGCCTTTTTGATATTCAAATGATCGAGTGTGGCCGCAATTGCATCGGCCTGGTCGGCGCTATCAATCGCGACATCGAGATTACCTTCACTGCCGAGCCAGTTGATGGCGAGTATGCGGAAATGATTGGTGTCGATTGCCCGACCCGGGCCGACCTGTGCTTCCCACCAGCCTCGTTCCGGATATTCGGTAGAGAGGGATACGTGACGCGTCGCCGATATGCCACCAGCAACAATAATCACGGGAGCATTGGGGTTTCCCTGCCATTCGTAAGCAATCGATACTTCCCGTTCACCGGCATACCGCAGTGCAAGGCGTGTAGAAAAAATATCCCGTTGCGCGCGCTGGGTTAAAGTATCGGCAACGTGCGTCGTTGCGTTCGAAGGTGAATGAGAAAAGACTTCACTCAGACTCATGTTATTGCTCCGTAGATAGCCAGCCATCTACTTCTACGGATAACAGCGCATGGAAAAAAATCGCAGAGGGCGGAGCACAAAAATGTCCGTCGTTTGCGATCCATCTTCCGGTGAACGAGTTCGCCGTAGGAGTTGGCACCTTTTCCAATACTTGCGTATTGACTGGTTGCCCCGGCGTCGTCGGGCCTATCCCTCTGCCGGTCTTGATGGATTACGAAGCCTAAGATACCGGCTTTTTTGAAATAGTCAATACTTTCATCGCGATGAAGCGATGGAGTTTCGTGGGGGCGCCTGCTTGCTGCGCCCAAGCTTTGTCCCAATGTCAGGGCGCAGCAAGCAGGCGCCCCTACGCGAAATACCGCCAGATATTGATAATGCTGATGACCACCACCAGCGATCCGACCACAGCCATGGTGATCCGCGCAGGCAGGTGCTTGGTCAGCCAGGCGGCAAACGGGGCGGCAATCGCGCCGCCGATCAGCAAGCCGAGAATGGTCGAGAGATGCGATAAATCCAGCGTGCTGAAGAATACGATTGTGATTGCCAGACTGACGAAAAACTCGGCCGCATTCACGGTGCCGATCGCGTAACGCGGTTCCATATTTTGCGAAATAAGGCGTGTCGTGGTCATCGGCCCCCAGCCGCCGCCGCCTACGGCATCGAGAAATCCGGCGATGACGGCCGTGGTTTTCACGTGGCTCACTTTGGCCGCTTTATTCAGGCCGCGGTAGGCGCGAATAATCAGATAGACACCGAGTATCAATAAATAGACGGCAATGATTGGCCGCAGCCATGGAGTGTCAAGATGCGTCAACAACAAAGCGCCGATCATGCCGCCCAGTGCGCCCGGTAATGCAAGCTTGATCAGCAATTTGCGATCGATATTGCCGAAATAGCCATGGCTTATGCCCGAGATGCCGGTCGTTGCGACTTCAGCCGCGTGCACGCTGGCAGAAACCACGGCAGGCGCCAAGCCAAGGCCAAGCAGCAAACTGGAACTGGTAATGCCGTAGGCCATACCGAGCGCACCATCGACCATTTGTGCCAATAAACCGACGATGATGAAGACATAAAACGGAACCGACATAGTTAAACCAGCTTGGGTGAGCACAAAGAATGCCAGCATACTCGGCTCTGCCTCAATCCCGCGGAAATGAGCACAAGGCATAAGGACATAAGCAAACATACTTTCCGTTCAAACCTCTGGCTACCTAGGATGAAACCTCATCCAAAGCCGCCAAATCATGAACGCAACGCTTGCCAATGCCCTCACTTCACCGCTTTCCGAGGAACGCGCGGGTCTTTTGCTGCGCTTGACCGAAGGCCTCGAACCATCGGCATTGCAATGGTTATCGGGCTATACCGCAGGCCTGGCGGCGCAATTGTCTCCAACGCAACGCGTGTTGCAGGCAGTACCGGTTGCCGATGCACAAACTGAAATGCGTTTGACGATTGTCTATGGCAGCCAGACCGGCAATGCCAAACGTGAAGCCGAAGCACTGTCGCAGGAAGCGCAGGCACAAGGCCTGTCGGTACGTTTATTGCGCGCCGATGCATACCCCGTTCGCGAATTGGCAAACGAGCGTTTGTTGTATGTGGTGATCAGCACGCAAGGCGACGGTGATCCACCCGATGATGCACAAGCCTTCTTCGAATTCATCTCTGGTCGTCGTGCACCGTCACTGAAAGAATTGAAATTTGCCGTACTGGGTCTGGGTGATTCGAGTTATCCACAATTCAATGCGATCGCGAAAAAGCTCGATGCCCGACTCGCAGAGTTGGGCGGCACCCGTTTATTCGATGTCGGTGAAGCCGATGTCGATGTCGCCAGCGTTGCCACACCCTGGCGTCAGCAAGCATTGACGCAGGCACGCGAAGTTCTCAAGACATCAGTCAGCTCGGCAACGGTAACGCCGTTGCGTCCGGCGATTGCGAGCAGTTTGTATGGTCGTGAAAAGCCTTACCTTGCCGAGGTATTAGTCAATCAACGCATTACCGCTCGTGAAAGCGAACAGGATGTCCGTCATCTTGAAATCGCATTGCATGAAAGCCTGAGCTATGAGCCTGGTGATGCGCTGGGCGTCTGGCCTCGAAACCATCCTGCACTCGTTGAAACGGTATTGGGTCAACTCAAGCTAAATGCCGACGAGAAAATTTCCATCGGCGATCAATCGCTGTCATTGCACGAATGGCTAAGCTCGAAGCGCGAGCTGACACGCTTGAGCAAATCTTTCGTGCAGCAACATGCGACAAGGTTTTCCGGCGATGATTTGAATGAGTTACTGGCTTCGGAAAAAAATGAAGCGATTTCGCATTTTATCAACCAACAGCAATTGCCGGATTTATTGAATCGCTATCCAGGTGAATGGACGGCTGAGGAGCTGGTGAATGCATTGCGTCCGTTGGCACCGCGCCTTTATTCAATTGCATCGAGTCGCAAGGCCGTTGGTGACGAAGCGCATCTCACGGTGTCCTTGCTGGAATACCAAAAAGACGAAAACCTGCGCCGCGGTCTGGCATCCGGTTTTCTCGCTGACCGCGATGTCGGTGTGCAGCTTCCCGTTTTCATAGAACGCAACGAACGATTCCGAACCCCTACGGATACCTCGCGCGATATCTTGATGATTGGTCCCGGCACCGGCGTTGCTCCTTTCCGCGGCTTTGTGCAGGAACGCACCGAAGTTGGCGCTACCGGCAAGAACTGGTTGCTCTTTGGCGCCCGCACCGCCGCATCAGAATTTTTGTATCAACTCGAATGGCAGGAAGCCCTGAAGAAAGGCCAACTGCATCGTCTTGATCTTGCGTTCTCGCGCGATCAGGTCGAACGCATTTATGTGCAACAACGCCTGCGTGAAAACGCCGCCGAGGTTTTTGCCTGGCTGGAAAATGGCGCGCATCTTTATATTTGCGGTGCGATTGCGATGGGCAAAGATGTGCATCAGGCCTTGCTTGAAATTGTCAGCGAGCAAGGCGGCAAGTCAAAGGAAGAGGCTTCAGAGTATCTGAGCGAACTTCAACAAGCCGGCCGCTATGCCAAGGACGTTTACTAATCCTATGGATAGCATTTTCTTTCAAACAAAAAAACATTCCGCCGTTTCCGCGCAGGCGGGAATCCAGTGTCGTAAATGGCCCGAAGCGAAAAGTCCCTGGGTCCCCGCCTACGCGGAGATGACGTATAAAAGTTTTATTGGAAATGAATCATGAGCACGCTGCTATCTCCGGTTGAAACCCTGAAAGCCAATAGCCACGGCTTGCGCGGTACGTTGGTCGAAAGTCTGGCCGATCCGATAACCGGTGCGCTACGCGAAGGTGATGCGCAACTTTTGAAATTCCATGGCAGCTATCAGCAAGATGATCGCGATGTCCGGGAAGAACGACGCAAACAAAAACTGGAACCCGCCTATAGCTTCATGATTCGCACACGCTTGCCCGGCGGCGTTGCCACCGCGCAGCAATGGCGGGATCTTGATGCGCTGGCAACGCAATACGGCAATGGCAGTCTGCGTTTGACCACGCGTCAGGCATTCCAGATTCACGGCATCATCAAGCGCAATCTGAAGCCGACGATTGCCGCGATCAATCAAACGCTGATGGATACTGTGGCCGCCTGCGGTGACGTCAATCGCAATGTCATGGCCAGCGCCAACCCGGTCGAATCGAAAGCACACGCCGCCGTGCATGCAGCATCTGTTGCGCTGTCGGAATATCTGCTGCCGCACACGCGGGCTTATCACGAAATCTGGCTCGATGAAAAGCAAATCGTCGGCGCCGATGAATCCGAGCCCGTGTATGGCCCGACCTATCTGCCGCGTAAATTCAAGATCGGTATTGCGGTGCCACCGATCAATGATGTTGACGTGTTCAGCCAGGATCTCGGCTTTATCGCGATTATCGAAAACGGCGAATTGATTGGATATAACCTGCTGGCCGGTGGCGGCATGGGCAGCACGCATGGCGATGCCCGCACCTATCCGCGGCTTGCCGATGTGCTCGGTTTTATCCGTCCGGAGCAATTGATTCCGGCTGCTGAAGCCGTGCTGACCACGCAGCGCGATTTCGGCAATCGCAGTGATCGCAAACTATCGCGTTTGAAATACACCATCGATAAACACGGCCTTGCCTGGTTCATCGAAGAAGTCGAAAAGCGCGTCGGTGAAAAATTGCCACCAGCCCGTGACTATGGCTTCGTCCATAGTGGTGATCGCTTTGGATGGACCGAAGGTTTTGATGGTCGCTGGCATTTGACCCTGCGAATCGAAAGCGGCCGCATCGTCGATACTGAAAAACAGCAAGGCCTAACCGGTCTGCGTGAAATCGCGAAAATCCATCAAGGTGATTTCCGGTTGACGCCTAACCAGAATCTCATTATCGCCGGTGTTGCCAGCGATCAGCGCGATGCGATCGATCACTTGGTAAAACAACACGGTCTGGACAATTACCAACACAGCAGCGCTATGCGTTTGTATTCTCTGGCCTGCGTGGCATTCCCGACCTGCACCTTGGCGATGGCGGAAGCCGAGCGTTATCTGCCGAGTTTTCTGGATCGGGTTGAAGTGATTCTGAAAAAATATTCACTCGAACAGACGCCGATTTTGTTAAGAATTTCCGGTTGCCCGAATGGTTGCTCGCGCCCGTATCTCGGCGAGATTGCCCTGGTCGGAAAGGCACTTGGTCGTTACAACCTGCAGCTCGGTGCCGATTTTCAGGGTCGCCGTTTGAATCGTCTTTATAAAGAAAATATCGACGAAACAGGCATTCTGGAAACGCTGGAACCCCTGCTGCGTGATTACGCTTCACAGCGTCTGGATAACGAAGCGTTTGGTGATTATTTGTTTCGCTCCGGCGTGTTGTCGGAACCGAAAACCATTGATATGGAGTTAGTGTCATGACCTTGCCCGATCTTGTAACCGCCGCCGAAGACTCGCGCGCGCTGGCAGATTTGAATAGTTGGTTGGCAACACGAAGCGCCGAACAGCGCGTTGCCTGGGCTCTGGAATCGCTTGCCGGCGAGCACGCGCTTTCGTCCAGCTTCGGTGCGCAAGCGGCCGTGTCCTTGCACATGCTGACCAGCCAACGCGCGAATCTGCCGATTATTCTGGTCGATACCGGTTATCTGTTTCCGGAAACCTATCGCTTTGTCGATGAACTGCAAACGCGATTGAGTTTGAATCTGAAGGTTTATACGCCTCAGGTCAGCAGCGCCTGGAACCAGGCCCGTAACGGTGCGCTCTGGGAGCGCGGTGCCGAAGGTATCCGCCGCTACAATCAATTGCATAAAGTTGAACCGATGCAGCGAGCCTTGAAAGAATTGAATGTACGCACCTGGTTTGCCGGCCTGCGCCGCTCGCAATCGACCACGCGCGCGAATATCGATTTCCTCGAATTGCGCGATGGTCGCTGGAAAGTGCATCCACTCGCCGACTGGACCGATCGGGATATCTGGACCTATCTGCAATTACACGATCTGCCTTACAACCCGCTGTGGCACAACGGATACGTATCAATTGGTGATACCCACACGACATCGAAATGGGAGCCGGGCATGCGCGAGGAAGATACCCGCTTTGCTGGCTTGATGCGCGAGTGCGGAATTCATATCTGAATTTGGACGTCGCCCGCGAGCGGCCTCCTGCGTGGTTGTGCAGATAATCGTAGGAGGACCCTTGGGTCCGACGAAGGTTTGTCGATCGATAATATCTCGATTTACAGGGTATTATGCCGACAACATCCATTGTCGATACTTGCATGAAAACCCATGTGATCAACCTGACTGAAAAGCTCGCCAAATTTTCCGAGCACTGGTCGCCTCGAGTCATTGCCGAGATGAATGACTACCAGTTCAAGCTGGTGAAATTGCAGGGCGAGTTTGTCTGGCATAGCCATGAGCATACCGATGAAGTTTTTCTGGTCGTGCAGGGTGAAATGGAAATCGGTTTCCGTGATCGCGATGTGGTGTTGAAAGCAGGTGAAATGTACGTGGTGCCGAAAGGCGTCGAGCACATCACCAGAGCGAGCAACGAGTGTCATGCCATGATCATCGAGCCGCGTGGAGTGATTAATACCGGTGAGGCAGAGAGTGTGCTTACCGCGGAAAGCGATGTCTGGATATAAATCCGATATCAGATTTCAAAATCGCCAATGGCGCCCGGCCTTGCAATATCGCGCCAATGCAGCGGATTCACCTTCAGTGTTTCGCCATCGCTAATCGCACGTTGCAGTTCCAGCGCATGCAGTTGCGGAAGCAGTCGCGTAATCAGTGCCTGTGTGTAATCACGCAACACGCGATCACGTCGCAACAATAGCCAAGCCGTGCAACGCGGCAATAAATTATCGGCAGGGATGGCGACCAGGTCCGAATCTTCCGGCGTAATCGCCATTTCAGCCAATACGCCCACGCCGAAGCCGGCGCGCACATAAGTCTTGATCAGGTCGGCATCGCGTGCGGTGACGGCGATGCTCATTTCGAGGCCGGCTTTCGAAAACGCCTGGCGTAAAGACGATTCTGGTTCGCGGGTGGATTCGTAACTGACCAATGGAAATTTCGCGATATCGGCCAATGTAAGCGGGCGGTCCAGTTTCGCCAGTTCATGTTGTTTGGAAACCAGTACCACACGATCCCAGCGATATAGCGGGATAGCCAAATCGGCTGCGCTGGGCGCACTGCCGGCGGTACTGATAATGGCAATCTCGGCATCGCCACGGGCAAGGCTGGCGATCGATTCACCATCGCCGCCCGGCGTCAAATGTACGGCTACATTGGGGAACTGGCGATTCAATGCCGCCAGCGCCGAGGGCAGTGCATAGCGTGCCTGCGTGTGGGTTGTTGCGATATGCAATTCGCCCTGATTGTCGCGACGCAGATTCGCGGCGATGGCACGGATATTATTCGCTTCGGCCAGTAAAATGCGGGCGTGCTCGATCACTTTTTCGCCGGCGGGCGTGATGCTCTCCAAGCTCCGGGCGCCACGGGTAAACAGGATAAAGCCGAGCTCGTCTTCCAGTTGTTTCAGTTGTTTGGAAAGGCCGGGTTGTGTGGCATGCACTTTCTCGGCGGCGAGCGTGATATTCAGGCCCGAATCGGCAATGGCGAGCAAGTAACGGAGTTGTGTCAGTGTCATGGAAAGTTCTCGAAGCGTGAACGCGAAAATCGAATTTTTTAGCGCGGCGTACGACAACACATGAGAAACATGACGGCTCTCCGAACGGGTTTAACTGAATGAAATGATGCTAGCCCATGTGTCTGGAGGCGTCCAGTGCAAACGGACTGTGGCACATAACTTCTGAGCATGAACTCAGTAGGCGAAATCATTTCACCCTTTCCGTCGTCGGGTTTAGCGTGTGATCACCGCCAGTTCCCTTGCCAGAAAAATCATGAGCAGCCGTTTGTTCCCCTTGTTCGCCGACCTGAGAAATCGCCCCGTGCTGGTGGTGGGCGGCGGTGTGGTCGCAGTGAGAAAAATCGCTGCCTTGCGATCGGCCGGTGCACTTGTTCGTGTCGGTTCACCGGAATTGGTCGATGAACTGAAAGTACTCGCGTCGAAAAAGGAAATCGATTATCTGCCCGGAAAATTCCAGGAGTCGTGGTTGAACGAAGTCTGGCTTGTTGTCGCCGCGACCGATGATGTCGAAGTCAATCGACAAATTGCGGCGGCGGCGGAAGTACGCCGATTGTTCGTGAATGTCGTCGATGATGCGGAACTATCGAGTTACCAAGTTCCATCGGTGATTGAACGCGGACCTTTGCAAATCGCAATTTCCAGTGCCGGTGCGGCGCCGATGCTGGCGCGTCATATCCGTGAAAAACTCGAAGCGCAATTTGACGAATCCTACGGCAGCCTGACGGCTTTGCTTTCCCAGCACCGCGAACGTATTCGCCAGTACTTGCCGGTATTACCGCAACGCCGACGCTGGTTTGAAAAATTATTGCAAGGTCCGGTTTTATCTTTATTGCGTCAACGCCAAACCATCAAGGCCGAGCATGCCTTGTTGTCGGCATTGTCGCAGCAGGATACGCAAGCTAAACAGGGTTCGGTCGCGCTCGTGGGTGCCGGTCCGGGCGATGCCGGTCTGCTGACCTTGCGTGCACTGCGTTTATTGAACGAAGCCGATGTGATTCTGCATGATCGACTGGTCAGCAAGGAAGTATTGGCATTGGCACGTCGCGATGCGGAATTTATCGAAGTCGCGAAAGAATCCGGACATCACTACACCACGCAAGACGGAATACATGATTTGCTGCTCGAGCACGCAAAAGCCGGCAAGCGCGTCGTGCGATTGAAAGGCGGTGACCCGTTTATCTTTGGTCGTGGCGGTGAGGAATGCGAAGTGCTGCGGACAAATGATATTCCCTATGAAATCGTTCCCGGCGTTACCGCAGCGCTTGCTTGCGCCGCCTATGCCGGTATTCCGTTGACGCATCGCGATCATGCGCAATCCTTGCGCTTTGTCACGGCGCATTGCGCAAAATCCGAAGACAGTCTTGACTGGCAACAACTTGCTGCCGAGAAACAAACCTTGGCTGTTTACATGGGCGTGGCCAGTCTGGAACGCCTGCAAGATAAATTGATCGAACATGGCCGTGATTCAAATACGCCCATTGCCTTGGTCGAAAACGGTTCGCGACCAGAACAACGCGTGATTGTCGGCACGCTGGAAAATCTTTCGCAGCGCGCGATACAGCATCAGGTCAAATCGCCGGCCTTGTTGATCATCGGCGAAGTGGCTGCATTCGCAAACAGCTTGCACTGGTTCGGCGATGCGCCATTGGGCGCAGAAGATATTCAGATAAAACCTTCATTGCTGGCAGCAGCATAAAAATTCAGGAGCTTTCCATGATCTACAACAGCATTCTCGATACTGTCGGTTCCACGCCGATCGTAAAACTCCATCGAATCGGTCCGTCGCATGTGGATTTATACGTGAAGGTGGAGTCCTTCAACCCCGGCGGTTCGGTGAAAGACCGTCTCGCGCTGGCCATCATTCTCGATGCCGAACAAAAAGGTTTATTGAAGCCCGGGCAAACCGTGGTTGAAGCCACCTCGGGCAATACCGGCATCGCACTTGCGATGGTCTGCGCTGCACGCGGCTATCCATTTGTTGCCGTGATGACCGAAACATTTTCGATCGAACGCAGAAAATTGATTCGTGCCTACGGCGCGAAAGTTATCCTGACGCCGGCGGCAGAACGCGGTAGCGGCATGGTACGCAAAGCCGAAGAACTCGCACGCAAGCACGGTTGGTTTTTGGCGAGACAATTCGAGAATCCGGCGAACCCGGCCTATCACCGAAGCACGACGGCGCCGGAAATACTGCAGGACTTTGCCGGTAAACGGCTGGACTATTTTGTCAGCGGCTGGGGCACGGGCGGCACTTTGACCGGGGTTGGCGAAGTGCTGAAAGTGGCCCGGCCGCAGACAAAAATCATCACGACCGAACCGGCCGGTGCGTCCTTGCTGTCGGGCAAGGATTGGGCGCCGCATAAAATCCAGGGCTGGACGCCGGATTTCATTCCGGCCGTACTGAATCAAAATATCGCCAATGAAATCATCCCGGTCGATGATGTACTCGCACGTGACACAGCACGTCGATTGGCGGCCGAAGAGGGTGTGTTCGTCGGAATTTCGGCCGGCGCTACTTTGGCAGCGGCATTGCGTGTCGCGGAAAAAGCCGAGCCAGGGTCGGTAATCCTGGCGATGTTACCTGACACTGGCGAACGCTATCTCAGCACCTTCCTGTTTGAAGGTGTCAGCGAAGGTTCGGATGACGAGTGGTTGGCGGAGTTTGAAGCGAAGACCCTGGCGGCTTAAGTCGCGATTTGAACCGTAGGAGCGTCCTTTAGGCGCGAAAGATCTGGCGTGATTTTTCGCGCCTAAAGGACGCTCCTACGACGCAACACAACATGTTTACACAATATCCGGCACCGACCAATCAATCGGCGTCTTTTGCCCGCCGACAAGCCAACGATTGGCAGCGGAAAAATGTCCGCAACCCATGAAGCCGCGATAAGCCGAAAGCGGCGAGGGATGTGGCGCACGCAATACACAATGTTTGCGGGAATCAATCACGCGCCCCTTGGCTTGTGCGTAACTGCCCCAGAGCATGAATACCAAGCCTTCGCATTCTGCATTCAGTTGTTCGACGATATGGTCGGTAAAACCTTCCCAGCCCTTGCCTTGATGCGATCCCGGCTTGCCATCTTCCACGGTCAGCACGGCATTCAATAACAACACGCCCTGGTTGGCCCAATGCAGCAGGCAGCCGTGATTGGGTTTGGCGATACCGCAATCTCGTTCGATTTCGGTATAAATATTCCGCAGCGAAGGCGGAATGTCGACGCCCGGCAATACCGAAAAACAAAGACCATGCGCCTGGCCGGGACCGTGATAGGGATCCTGCCCAAGAATGACGACTTTCACTTGTTCGAATGGCGTTGTATTCAGCGCCGTAAAAATGTCGGTACCACGCGGATAGATTTTTTTGCCTTTCGCTTTTTCGCTGCGCAGAAAATCCGATAGCGTGCGCATATCAGGGCGTTGCAGATAGTCGCCGACGCGCGATTTCCAGGAAGCTTCGAGCTGGATAGTATTTTCTTGCATTAGGCTGAGTGGACTGTGGGAGCTGCTTTAGCAGCGATTGAAAATTTCCGACTGCGATAATCTGAACCAGCTAATCGCTGCTAAAGCAGCTCCCACAAAGTAGCTCACAACTTGGGCTATTTCTTTTGCATCTTCTCGCGCATTTGTCTGCCGACGCGTAGCTGAAACAATAAGTTTGGTCACCAGCAAGCGTTCTTCGATCGGTTTTTGCACCAGGTCATTCGCACCGGCACGCAGCAAATCGGTTTGATTGGCGAGATTGGCATCGCCCGTCATGACGAGAGCAGGCAACAAACCTTTCGGATAACCGAAAGTATTGCGGATGCTTTGCAGCAAATCCTTGCCGGTCAGATCGCCTTTCAGATACACGTCGGTCAACACGATATCCGGACCGGGAATGCGGCCTTGCGCCATCATGGTTTCCAGATGCGCAACGGCATCTTCGACGCAAGTGGCGTGTACGACTTTCAAGCCGTGTTTTTCCAGCATGCGGCGGGTCGCCATCGCGACCACGCGGCTGTCTTCCACGTAAAGCACTTCGCAACCCGCTTCGGATTCCGGCGCGACATAACCCTTGATGAAAGCAGCCAGTGCACCAAAGCCCAGCGACTTGTCGAAATAATCGGTGACATCATCGGTGATCGAACGTGTTTCAAGACGTTCCTGCACATCGCCGGAAACCACAATGATCGGGATATAGGCTTGCGGCGTGTGTTCGCGAATATATTTCGCCAGTTCCAGACCGTCCATGTCGGGCAGGCGCAAGGCCATCGTGACCAGATTGACGCTGCCCGATTGCAATGCGGTTTTTGCTTCTTCGGCGGTTTCGCAACCGATAAATTCCAGGTCCGGCAATTGTTGACGCAGTACACCTTCGATCATTTTGCGCACGACTTTCGACCCGTCCACCACCATGATGCGCGGTGTAGCCGTGTCGAACATTTTGAAACTGGGTGTATTCATAGGGTCTTGAATTATAAATCCGTAGGTCGAGTTTGCCTGAGATGATGGCCGCTGGCGAGCCATGCACCCATCCAGCCCAGTATGGCGCTGCCGGCGAGCAAGGCCAAGACCATCATTAAATCAGGTCCCTGCAGTTCAAAGCGACTGTCATAGCTGGCCAGCAAGGGTCGCAGGCGTTCATCCAGCGCCAGGCCGGCGAACAGTGACAAGGCCCAGCGCCAGCGCGCCAGCGGCCAGGCCGTACCAAAAACCGAGGTATAAAAATGGCCGACGGATAAAGCCATCGGTCGCGCCCAGTTGCTGCATCACGGCAATTTCTTCGCGGCGGGTGCCGATGTCCAGGCGCACGGTATTGCCGACGACCAGCAGCACGCCGACGCCAAACAGAATGCTCAGAATCTTCAACATGCGCTCGCCCAGGCTCAGCCAGGCATTCAAACGCTGGCGCCACAGGCCATCATGCTGCACCACATCGGCTTCGGGCCATTGTTGCAGATGCTTCGGCCAGCGCCATGCCGTCGTCTTTCGGGCGAATCTTCAAAACGCTGGGCAAAGGGTTGCTGCCGAGCAGGTCGATACTTTGCGCCAGATCACTGAGCTTGCGGAATTCGGCAAGACCTTCGTCGGGGCTGACCACGGTTACTTTTTCAACATCACTGCGTGCGGCACATTTTTTTGCCAGGGCCTGCGCCTGCTCGAGGGTAATTTCCGGCTTCAGGAATACGCTCATCTCGCGCGCAGCCTGTACCGTGCCGGAAACCCGCTGCACGTTCAGCAACACCATGCCGAGTGCCAGCGGCAAAGCCATTGCGATGGCCATGACCCCGACAATCAGGAATGTCGAAAACGGTTTCGACACGATCCGGCCAAGGCTGGATAGCAGGGAATAAACATGTTGATCACGCCAGGCGCCCAGGCGTGCGCCGAAGCTACTGTTATTGGTGCGTGACGCGGCAGTTGTGCTCATGGCGCAAGCTCCTCTGGCGCAATATCGTCCATCAGCTTGCCCTGGCTCAATACCAGCACGCGTTTGCGCATGCGCTTGACGAGAGCCAGATCATGGCTGGCAATAATCACGCTACTGCCCTGGGCCGACAGGCTGGCCAGCAAGCCCATGATTTCGGCGGCGAGCGAAGGGTCCAGATTGCCGGTGGGTTCATCTGCCAATAATAAAAGCGGTTGGGCAATCAGTGCGCGGGCAATGCCAACGCGTTGCTGTTCGCCTGACGACAACTCGCTCGGTCGGGTTTTTTCCTTCGACGGCCAGGCTGACTTTTTCCAGTGTGATGCGAACCCGTTTGCCGATTTCCTTTGAAGGCACGCCTTCGATCAACAAGGGAAGCGCCACGTTGTCGAACACGCTGCGGTCCATCAGCAAGTGGTGGTCCTGATGCACCACGCCTACTTGCCGGCGGTGAAAAGCGACTTGGCGGCCACGGACTTTTGCCAGATTCCGGTCATTCACCAGCACCGTGCCGCGGGTGGCTCGCTCGCTGAGATGGATCAATTTCAACAGCGTGCTTTTGCCGGCACCGGAATGGCCGGTAACGAACAGCATCTCGCCGGCCTCGACCGCAAAACTGATGTCGTTCAACGCATTGTGCGGCCCCGCATAGGTTTTGCTGACGGCATCAAAACGCAGGACAGGCATGGGGCTCTCGTTAGGGACAGGCAGTGCCGTTTAGTTTACGGGTTTTGCCATGGCTTGAGAAATTCGGCGTATTCAGCAAAAACCGGAGCGGCGTTTGACTCAAGTCAAAGCGTTTTTCAGTACGGGCCAATATGATCTGGCCATGATTACACCGCCGCCATTTGACGCCGATCTGCTGCGACGCTACGACCGTCCGGGCCCGCGCTATACCTCCTATCCGACTGCGCCGCAGTTTTCCGGGCAATTCAGCGAAACGAATTTGCTGGAAGTGATCAAGCGCAGCAACGAAGATCCGATTCCGCGTCCGCTGTCCATTTACGTGCATGTTCCGTTCTGTGCCAGCCCGTGTTTTTACTGTGGCTGCAATCGCATCATCACGCGCGATGAGAAACGCGGCGAAAAATATCTGGAAGATTTGCGCAAGGAAGTCGCGATGGTCGCGCCGCTATTTGAAAGCGACCGCGAAGTGATGCAATTGCATTTCGGCGGCGGCACGCCGAATTTTCTGAGCCCCGCACAATTGGGCGAGTTCATGCAATTCCTGTGGCAGCATTTCCATTTCAGCCAGTCGGAGAACCGCGATATTTCCATCGAAATCGATCCGCGTTGCGTGAAGCCCGATGACATCGCTGCGCTCGCTTCGATGGGATTCAATCGCGCCAGTCTCGGCGTGCAGGATTTCGATCCCGAAGTGCAGGAAGCGGTCAACCGCATCCAATCAGTCGAAGAAACACTGGCCGTGATCAAGGCCTGTCGCGACAGTGGGTTCAAATCGGTAAACGTGGATCTGATCTACGGTTTGCCGAAACAAACGCTTGCCGGTTTTGGAAAAACACTGGATACCGTGATCGAAGCGCGACCAGACCGCATCGCGGTTTACAGCTATGCCCATATGCCGCAATTGTTCAAACCGCAGCGTCAGCTGGATGAAACCCAATTGCCAAGCGCGGAAACCAAATTGTCATTGCTGCAATTGGCGATCGAAAAATTGTCGCAGGCCGGTTACTGCTATATCGGCATGGATCATTTCGCCCTGCCCGAAGACGAACTCGCCATTGCGCAGGAACGCGGTGATTTGCATCGTAACTTTATGGGCTACACCACGCATGCCGACAGCGACCTCATTGGTCTGGGCGTGAGCTCGATCAGCCATATCGGCGAAAGCTTCAGCCAGAATCCGCGTGATCTGCCCAGTTGGGAGGCTGCGGTCGAAGCAGACCATTTACCAATATGGCGCGGCATGAACCTGAGCGAAGACGATGTCATCCGCGCCGACCTCATTCAACGCTGGATGTGTCAGGGCGAAATCGACATCGCCAAATTCGAGGAACGGCACGATATCTATTTCAACGAATACTTCGACACTGACCTGAAAAAACTGCAAAGCCTTGCGGAAGACGGGCTGGTCACCATATCGCCGACGCATCTGAAAGCTACCTCGCGTGGTCGTCTGCTTCTGCGTATCATTGCCGCATGCTTCGATGCCTACCTCAATCCAGCCGCTACCGTGCTACAGTTTTCAAAGACCATCTGAAGACTGCGGCGGGGCTTTCGCGATGAGCGTAAAACGACGGATATCGCCCATCGCCGACGACGGCGATGAAATTCGTTTTTGCAGCACCTGTGCCTTTTCAAGCGCCTGCCTGTCGGAAGGTTTCAGCAAGAATGCCTTGCAGGATTTGCATGTGTTGGTCGAACACATCGGCCCCTTCCGCGAAGGCGATCATATTTTTCGCGAAGGCGACGATTTCAACGCGATTGCGGCAGTGCGTGGCGGCACCGTCAAAACCTATGTCGTCGATACCGACGGCAACGAGCAGGTGCAGGGTTTTTTCCTGCCGGGCGAAGTGATCGGCCTGAACGCGATCCATCACGCCAAATATCCCTGCAATGCGGTGGCGCTGGATACGGTGATGCTATGCCGTTTTTCGTTTCCGAAAATGGCCATGCTGGCAACCAGGATGCCAGGGCTGCAAACCCAACTGCTTCAGATTGTTGTCGCAGGATATCGGCAAGGCCGCGTTACTCGCCGGCGATTATTCCGCCGACCAGCGCATGGCCGCGTTTCTCATTGCATTGTCACGGCGCTATGCGGCACGCGGTTTTTCCGCGACTCGATTCCATCTCACGATGAGTCGCACCGACATGGCCAATTATCTGCGGCTGGCGCCGGAAACAGTAAGCCGCGTCCTGCGTCGTTTCCAGACCGAAGGCCTTATCCAGGTCGAGCGCCGCGAAATCGAACTCACCCAGCTCAAGCAACTGGAACAACTGGCAAGACCAGTGCTGCGCGACTGAGGGAAAAGTGGCCGCTGCTTGATGTAAGTCATGAGGCATCGCGGCAATATCGATAAACATGGCACATCCAAAAAAAGTGGAGATGTGCGATGAATACGACCAGACGCCTCTGGATTGGACTGACGGCCTTGCTGATTGCCGGTTTTGGCGTGTTGCTCTGGATGGGTGGCGAAATCCATCGCCAGCAACCGCCAATTCCCGGCACGATTGCTACGCAAAGCGGCCAGGTGCTTTTTACCCGCGACGATATCGAAACCGGACGTACCGTCTGGCAAAGCATCGGCGGACAGCAATTGGGTTCCATCTGGGGCCATGGTGCCTTGGTGGCACCGGATTGGAGTGCCGATTGGTTGCATCGTGAATCCGAAGCCTGGCTATCCATTCGTGCGAGTGGGCAATACGGCAAGGCTTATAAATTCCTGCCAGCCGGCGATCAGGCAAAACTGCGTGCGGAATTGCAGCCGGATATTCGTGCCAATACCTATGATCCCGCCACGGATACGCTGACGATTACCGATGAACGCGCGCAAGCCATTTCGGAAGTTGCCGCGCATTACGAAAGCCTGTTCAGCAATGATCCGGCCACGCAAAAACTGCGCGAAACCTATGCGATGAAAGACGGCACCGTCGACACGATGGAACACCGTCGCCAGATGTCGGCGTTTTTCTTCTGGACTTCCTGGGCCGCAGTCACCAATCGTCCGAATGCCAGTGTGAGCTACACGAATAACTGGCCGTACGATCCGACCGTGGGCAATCAGGCGTCTTCGAGTACGTTCTTGTGGACGGTCTTCAGCGTGCTGTTCATGATTGCCGGCATCGGTTTGCTGGCATGGCATTACGCGGTCTATCACGGCAAGGAAGGCCCGGTCACTCCGCCGGCCACCGACCCATTGCGCGGCATCGTGGTCACGCCGTCGATGAAAGCGACCGCAAAATATTTTTGGCTGGTACTCGCCTTGTTTCTTGTGCAAATTCTGCTCGGTGCAACGACCGCGCATTTCCAGGTTGAGGGTCAGTATTTCTACGGATTCAAATTGGCGGAGATTTTGCCGTATTCACTAACTCGCAGTTGGCATACACAACTCGCGGTCTTGTGGATTGCGACCGCGTGGTTGGCGACCGGTTTGTATATTGCGCCGGCCATCTCCGGGCATGAACCGAAATTCCAGCGCTTGGGCGTGAACTTCCTGTTCGTTTGTTTGCTGATCATTGTTGTCGGCGCGTTCACCGGACAATGGTTTGCAGTGATGCAAAAACTCGGTTTGGCGAATAATTTCTGGTTCGGCCATCAGGGTTGGGAGTACGTTGATATCGGCCGTTTCTGGCAGGCCTTTTTGTTTGTCGGCTTGATGGTCTGGTTGATCTTGATGGGCCGTGGCTTGTGGCCGGCATTGCGTCGCAAGGATGAGATGTCGTCGATTGTCGGACTGCTGTTCTTATCCACCGTCGCCATCGGCATGTTCTATGCCGCCGGTTTGATGTGGGGCGAACATACGCATTTGTCGATGGTCGAATACTGGCGCTGGTGGGTCGTGCATCTGTGGGTCGAAGGATTCTTTGAAGTCTTCGCCGTTGCCGTGATGTCCTTCCTGTTCGTGAAACTCGGTCTGGTGCGCGGAAAATCCGCCACCGTGAATGTGTTGTTTGCCACGATCGTATTCATGGCCGGCGGCATACTCGGTACCTTCCACCATCTGTATTTCACCGGCACTACAACCGCAGTGATTGCGCTCGGTGCATCGTTTTCGGCACTCGAAGTAGTGCCACTCGCACTGATCGGTATCGAAGCCTATGAAACCTGGTCGCATAGCAAGGCAACGCCGTGGATGGCGCGTTATAAATGGCCCTTGATGTTCTTCATCTCGGTCTCGTTCTGGAATCTGATCGGCGCCGGTTTGTTCGGCTTCCTGATCAACACGCCGCTTGCGCTTTACTACATGCAAGGTTTGAACCTGACCGCATTGCATGGTCACACGGCATTGTTTGGCGTGTACGGCATGCTCGGCATCGGCCTGTTGCTGTTTTGCGTACGCGGTTTGAAACCGGACGCCGTCTGGAATGAAAAATTGCTGCGCAACAGTTTCTGGACCCTGAACATCGGCCTGACCATGATGGCATTGCTGACCCTGCTGCCATTGGGTTTATTGCAACTCAACGCGGTGCTGGAAAATGGTTACTGGTACGCGCGCTCGGCCGATTTCATGGGTAAGCCGATCATCGATTTGCTGGTATGGATGCGCGTTCCTGGCGATACCATCTTCTCGATTGGTGCCTTGTTTTTGGCCTGGTTTGTATTCCGCGTCTGGATTTCACCAAAGACGAAAACAGCCAAGGTGCCCGCCGCCATTCCGAGTGAAACCTGAGCATCGTAGGGGCGCCTGCTTGCTGCGCCCAAGCATCGTAGCCCGGGTCACGCTTCACCGACCCGGGTTCTCAAACTTTCGACGCAACGCATTCGAATCGTCTATTTCGTAAAATGTATTTTGGAAAGTCGCCCCTTCGGAATCCGGCATCCGGCATCCGGGTCGGTGAAGCGTGACCCGGGCTACGTAATTTAATCCTTACAATTTTCTTACGATTATCGTTGGCAATGGTGTTTGGTTCAAAACGACTTCCCATCGGTGCGTTTGCAAAACAACATAAATATTTCACCTGCACGAAAACGCTTGTCTGCATCGCGATGTCGCGTTAAAAGTACACAAGAATCACGCGCATTCGCCGGGGGGCACAATGAAAGCGGAGGCCACTAAACGCGAGTCGGATCGTCTGTCGCCTGAGCTGTTGGCCTTGCTTGGCACGCGCGGTAATGTTCAATCGTTCAAGCGCGGGCAATTGCTGATCGAAGAGGGCGATGCTTCCGATGCGCTCTACATTCTGGTGGCAGGTCGCTTGAAGGTGTTTACCCGCGACGACAAGGGCCGCGAGCTGGTTTACAACGTGCTGGAGCCCGGCGAATTTTTCGGCGAATTATTGCTCGATGGCGGCGTGCGTTCCGCCTCGGTGAAAGCGATGCTGGATAGCCAATGCATCGTGGTGCATGAAAACGAGATTCGGCAATTCCTGTGCGACTACCCGGAGTTTGCCGAAAGCCTGATCCTGAAACTGATCGCCCGCGTGCGCCACGCCACCCAGCAAGTACGAAGCCTGGCGCTGGATGGTGTTTACGAACGCATCGTCACCCTGTTCAACGACATCGTGACATTCGAGCAGAACTCCCACAGCATTCCCATCACCATCACCCAGCAAGAAATCGCCGACCGCGTCGGCGCCACCCGTGAAATGGTCAACCACGTCATACGTGATCTGGTGCAAGGCGGTTTTCTGAGCAGAGACCAGGATCGGCAATTGGTGGTCTTGAAGAAGCTGCCGAGGAAGTGGTGACGGTCGTAGGGGCGCCTGCTTGCTGCGCCCAAGATCTGCGGCAACGCCTCGGGCGCAGCAAGCAGGCGCCCCTACGGCAGTGTCGTAGCCCGGGTCATGGCTCCCTCTGACCCGGGGAATCCACGACAAACAGAACTGCCAAAAGGCGAGCATGTCGCACAGCTTCATATCAAACAAATATAAGAACGCGCGCCGTTGGTACACAGTTTCAGAGCCAAGAGTTCATCCAACTTATCCCTGCAAGCTTCCTGGGTCAGATGGAGCCATGACCCGGGCTACGTTGCTTGGGCGCAGCAAGCAAGCGCCCCTACGACCGCACCCTCCCAAAATTTCATATCGCCATATTCCCAGCGCCATGGCGCACCGGTTTCACCGAGCACGAACGCCACCAAGTGCGGAAACGCCGCTTCCGTTCTCACGTCATTGCTCAGAATCAGCACACAACGTTTCTTTCGATTAACGCACACCAAGGTATTCCCGGTGCTGTCGTTGTGGCCGCCTTTCATAAAACCCGGGCCCTGCGGCCCTTGAAACACAATCACGCCAAGGCCTGCCGCAAGATCGGCTCGACGGCGCTCCACGCTTAACTCCGCCTGCAAACTCGGGAACTGGCTTGCGGTCGTGATGGGCAATTGTGGTTTGACCAACTCGGCCTGTGAACGTTTTGAAAGTCCGTCGCCACGAACATAGCCGGCCGCAAAAAGAGCCATGTCCGCAATCGTGGTATCCATGGATCCGGCTGCCCGTACTTTGCTGCGTTCGTCATGCGGCTCGACCGTTCCATCCGCGCGCCACCCGTCTGCCAGGTTTTGGGCAAACTCGGGCCGCCAGATCATGCTGGTATTTTTCATGCCGAAGCGATCAAACACGCGCTTCTGCATTTCCTCGCCGACATCCATGCCCAGTCCTCGCTCAATGACGAATTGCAGCAAGATCATGCCTTCGCCGGAATAGCCATAGCGTGTGCCAGGGTCAAAATGAAATCGCAATTTTCCATCCGGTTCAACGAAAGCGAAATTGGCAAACCCTGCGCTGTGCGTAAGCAAGTGACGCGCCGTTATCGAACGCCAGCGTGGATCATTCGCCAAATCCACCCATGGTGCGTATTTTTCTTCCGTTGGATACTCAGGCAACGGGCGATCCAAATACTCGCCAATAGGCCGATCCAAATCGAGCCGCCCTTCTTCGACCAACTGCATCACCATGAAAGCAAATGCGCTCTTGGTCAGTGAAGCGCCGTACATAATGCTGTCCGTCTCGAGTGCATCACCTTTGGCGTTTCGATCGCCATAACTGCGTACGTGCATCACGCGGCCATTCTCGATCACCGCAATGGCCATGCCTTTGGATTGGGTGGCGCTCATGGCACGCGCTACTTCGGCATCCAGGGCGGCCACATCCGGAATGCCCGCTGCGGCAGAAGGTAACGCAAGCACAGTAAAGAACAGCGCGGTGATACAACGTAAAGTGATGTTTGGCATGATGGCACTCCGTGGGCTTCACTTCACTTGACGCATCAGTGCAGCAATACTTACACCGCGGGGGAAAAATGTTTTCGATAGCGTTTTGTAAGAAATCGCATTCCGGGGCGTCTAGATGGGAATACCCACCCTCCAGGAGTCGAGGATGTCGTTGTTACCATTACCCGATTGGAGCGTCTTAGTGAGTGAAGTTCCCGCGTCCGACGAACCGGCAGTCTTGGCCCGCCTTTACGGGCCGCTGGTGTTCAAAGCGGCGTATCGCGTGCTTGGCGATGCCTCGCAGGCCGAGGATGTGCAACAGACAGTGTTCCTGAAACTGATCGAATCGAAACCAAAGAAAGTGGATTCATGGCCTGCGTATTTGGCCTCGTCAGCCGTGCGGGGTGCCATTGACCTGCTTCGACGTCAGCGGCGCTGGTGGCGCTTATTGCCCCCGTGGGATTCGCAAGACGATCGCCAGCGATGAGTCACCAGAACAAATCGGGATGGATCACGAACGCAGAAAACGCCTGCGAACCGCATTGGCGAAATTACCGAGACGCGAATCGCAATGCTTTAGCTTGCGTCACCTTCAGGGAATGGAAATCGGCGAGATTGCGCAGGTAATGGAACTCAGCGAGAACAACGTCAATGTCACTCTGCACCGTGCCCGCCGCCGACTTGAGGCGCACCTGGGTGAAGTCAAAAGGGAGCAAAAGCCATGAACAAACAATTCGACCATGAACTCTCCGGGCCACTGGCAGCGCTGGTACGTAGTGTGGATGAAGCACCGTCGGCGGCAACCAGTGCCGCACAGGAACGATTAATCGCGCGCATGCAAAATACTGCCAAGCCAACGCGATCAAACGCTCGCCGCTGGTTGGCGTTCGCCGGTACGGCGGCAATGGCCTTGGTCATCACGGTGATGCTGCCGATGCTGACCGGAGGCGGTGTTGCATTCGCGGCGGTACAAAATCATTTTTCCCATTTTGATAACCTGGTGATGACCATCACCCAAAGTTTTGAAGGGCAGCCGATTCAAAGCTCGGAAACCATCGTCAATGCGCAAGGCATATCACGTACCAATGTCGGCACGAACCTCAGCATTATTGTCGATCCGATACAAGGGCGTGTGTTGACCTTATTGCACGATTCACGCGAAGCCATGCTGACGTCTATTCCAAAATCCCAGCCCCGGAATCAACAGCCACTCAGCTGGCTGGAAGAGCTTCGCAACTTCAAGGGCGAGGCCACCCCGCTGCCGAACAAGCGCATTATTGACGGCCACTCGGCACAGGGTTGGGCATTGAATTTGCAGGGAATCAAAATGGAAATTTGGGCCGATGCCAATGGGCTGCCCCTTCAGATGCGACAGGAAGGCGGTGCCCAACTTCTCATCGACTACCGTTTCAAATTCGATCAACCGAACATCAACCAGCAACTGAGTACGACTACACCTTCCGATTACAAACTGGTATCGCCCGACGATGAATGAACGGTTCCGGGTTTGATGGGGGAAACGAATCGGGGCTTCGATAAAATCAACATCGTCTGACACTGCTGGCAGGATTTCCCTGCGAGGAAATGCGATAAGGGGTTAGGTTCAATTAAATGAACCTGAACCGTTTTCAGTCGCCTTTCAGAATGCTGGGTGTCCGGGTTGTCAACAATACGCCCCAACATTCGGGGCCTTTTTTATTAATGTCTTTGTAGGAATTTCCTGAATCGCTTGTCAGGCAATGTGGGTTTGATGGGTGTCCACAATTGTTCGACAGGAAGGCGGTGCCGAACTTCTCATAGACTACCGTTTCAAATTCGATCAACCGAACATCAACCGGCAACTGAGCACGACTGCACCTTCCGATTCACAAACTGGTAGCGCCCGACGAAGAATGAACGATTCCTGGTTTGATGGGGGAAACGAATCGGGACTTGGAGAAAATCAATATCGCCTGACATTGTGGGCAGAATTTGCCTACGACGGAATGCGGTGAGGGCTGGTTCAATTAAATGAACCTGAGCCCTTTTCAGATGTTTATTGCACTTCCCAATGTGAATCAGTTTTGTACAGCCCGAACAAAATATTTTGATTCGCGTTTGCCGTTTTCAAGTTTACACATATACTTGCAACTGGCGATGCAAGGACCCGGAATGGAACTGAACTCAGTGGATGCGATGACGGATTTCGATCCTTGTGTTTCGTTCGAAACGTGGACTGGGCTGCGCAAGATTGTGTCTATTGGCAGCAATGCAGGCGCTGAGCCGTTGCCTTTTCAGAAGTGGCACCACTTTAAGGAAGCTTTCGCACCGGAAGTCGTGGCTCGAGCTGTAAGAGAAAGCCATCGCCCCGTTGCAACATGCCTGGACCCTTTTGGGGGCTCGGGTACCACTGCGTTGGCCTGCCAGTTTCTCGGCATATCGCCGACGACCATCGAGGTCAATCCCTATTTGGCTGATCTAATCGAAGCAAAGTTAGGGGAATATGATCCGGTCGAACTGGCGCAAGGCTTTCGACAAATCGTCCGTGCAGCCTCTCGTAAAGCTGGGGACCTTCGGCAACTTGCAAAGCTCCCGCCAACGTTTATTGAATCTGCTGCAACGATCGATGGATCTTTGATCGTGATGTTGCGCGCCGCATCGTTTGTCATTTAGACGCGATCGACGCGCTGACTAACCCGAGCCATCAACGTCTGTTCCGCGTATTGCTGATGTTCATCTCAGTCAGCAACGTCATCATAAACGGGAAGGGCCGTCGTTATCGTCGCGATTGGGCTGAGCGCCGTATCGCACCAGAGATGGTTGACATGCTATTCAAGCAGCGATGTCAGGCCGCGATCACGGAAATTCAAGAGCATCGTCATCGCCGGTATAGAGGGTTTAAGGTCCTTCGCGGTGATTGTCTTAGCGAGCTTTTACATTCCGCACCAGCTGGATCTAGCGGTATTTTCACCACCGTATCCCAACTCATTTGATTACACCGACGTGTACAACGTTGAACTTTGGATGCTGGGGTACCTTAAAAATTCTAATAGCAACCATGAGCTCGTAAGTCGACGTTGTGCTCCCACGTTCAGCTTAAACGCGATTTCTTAGCGCCACCGACAGGCTCGTTGCGTCTGTCCCGTGCATTGGGACGACTCGCAGAGAGCGCGACAATCTCTGGTCACCCTGGATTCCTGAGATGATCGGTCATTACTTTCATGACATGTACAAGATGCTTGGCTTGTTGAGAGATCGACTAAACTCACATGCTGAAGTCTGGGCTGTCGTAGGCGACAGCCGCTATGCCGGTGTTCAGATTCCCGTGGCTCGCATACTCGCTGACTATGCACCGAGTTTAGGATATCGCGTGCTGAGTATCGAATCATTCCGCTCAATGCGTGCCTCTCCGCAGCAGGGCGGGCAACAACAACTCGCCGAGTCACTTTTAATTTTGCAGAAGAAGATTTGATCGCAATCAATTGAGCTGCGTTGTTCATTCACTAATAATTGTGTAGGGATTTAGCTGTGGCAAGCAGGCAACTTATTTTTTCTTCGTTCCAGTATTCTTTGCGATCTTCTTCGTAGTTTTCTTAGCCGCTTTCTTGGCAGCCTTCTTATCCGTGACTTTTTTGATTGGTTTCGCAGGCGTGGCAGTCGATGCGGCGGCATTTTTATCGATGGGTGCTTCCATAGATATCGCCGCAGCCGAACTTCCTCGTCCGACGCGATCTGATCTAAATCCGGCATCGATCGGTGTGATCTTGTCTGGCGTCAAAAACACATGCGTACACGGCCTCGGAGTCGCTGCGACGGTACTTATGCGCCTGCGTGATTCCTGACAACATCCAATTCCGATGATACGTGGACCCACTTCCTTCAACTAACACCTTCAGCTCTAGCATCGTGGTGGTGTATGGCTGAAAAGGCGAGCCGGGCTGCGACGGCCAAGTCACTTTAATGTCGCACCGGCCACCTTTCCCACGAGACTCTTCATCCACGATCCCTAACAAATGCTTGTAAGACGCGTGTAAGTACAGATGCAAGTAACTCTGTATGCGCTGCTCGGGGTCAGGATGCACTTGTATGGTTCTTTCTTTCCCTTCCAAACCATCTGCGCTATCGGGTTTGTAGCGTAGAGTAAGCTGTTCTGGTGGAACTGAAGAACGTCTGCTTCAATCTGATTCGCAGACAGCGGTTCAGTCGAAAGATTCGATTACGTGTGCCGTCGGGTCGGCACACCAATCGTCGATGTTTCCGCCAGGCAGGTGGAACAACAACCGGCGTTGAGACAGTTGGACGATGGCGAAGGCGTCCGACACCTTTAGATGATCGGATACAAGTTGAAAGGCGTCGTTCGTGAACCAAGCGACGAGCAGATTCAGTGCATCGTTCGGAAGTTCTCGTTGCTTATAATTACGCCTTGAGCACTCGATCATACGATCCAGGAAAAAAGCGTTTCCATTGAGTTTCAATCAAAGCAAAGTTAGGGCGCTCGATGTCGGGCGCTTCGGAAAAGATGAACATCAAATCTGGCTGGCTGGTATTTCGCTTTTCTCGAGCGGATGCTTGTTCACGTCAGCCATCCCTCAAACCACTCCTGACTTTGCTGCAAGAGCGTAATGGCGGCTCTCCAGATGGAGCAGCTCTCAGATCGTGCAGCGACTGAAGTTCATTATCGGTAAGGGCATCGGCGATCAGATCACTACTAGTCATCAAGCCACCCGTTCACTACGTCGCATCAACAGGGTCTGATAGGCTGCCACGACATCCTTTCGGTTGTATGCACCTTGCTGATTTCGGCGTTGTTCTATGCTACTCAGCCCTTCCACTGTTGGGGTCTGGTGGCAGGACATCTCCAACTCCAGGGAGTCACCATAGCGCCCAACCGCTCTTCGGTAGGTCAGTCAGCGGCTAGAAGTTTTGTTCAGGAACATTTCCATGCGCAATGGTGGCCAGCTCATGGCCGTCCGCTTCGTTGCTGTAATTCGTTGTGGTGTGAGCCGATGCCAGACACATGTCCAGCAAGAACCGATAAGGTCGGGCCCCCGTCAGAGTCTCTCGCAGAATCCTCGCCACGTGTAAACCCTTCAGAGTGGGGCGAAAAATCTCCTTCAATTGAAGATCGCGCTGCGCCGGATGAGCCTTGAAATCTTCTACCAATACCATACCACCGAGTACCAAGCCGCCCAAGGCGACATCTGCTTGCCGATAATAAGGACCTTGGGGAGTGCGGCGGGCGCGCTGCTGAAGCGGTTCGATGGCGTAATGGCGGCTTGATGCGAAAGACATAAAAAGAAGCGAATGGAGGCGCTGTGGGATACTTTCGCAGACCCGCCGCTTCATTAGCCACGAGTAGCAATGACAGCCATCTCGTAAAAAACAGCCTATTGAGGTCGGCACGCGTCACTTGTTTGCGCTTAGCTGCCAATGTAACTCCTTAGTTCAGCCGTCAGCGTCTTCCTGACTTGATCGTCTTTCGAACCAGGTCCTCGGCCGGCGCCGTTAGGTCAGCTGAGCGATTCTGCTGTGTCTTGGGTAGTTTGCGCATCGTCCCATCGTTTTTGATCAGTGCAAGCAACGCTGGAATCATCGTAGTACCGTTAATGTTGACGTGGCTATCAACATGCGATCGCTCCCCTCTGGTGAGAATGTGCGGTTCATCTGAGCCGCTCTTCCATAAACCAAGAATCCGGCTGGCTTCAGGAGTTTCCATCGCCAGCATGGTGGCACCATTCTTGGCCACGATATCTAATAACTTCATTCAAATGCCAAGTCAAGAAACTCTTTTTGGGATTCGGAGACGCTCGTCGCAGTTGATCTGTCGTGTGCTGCAAGATGGGTGCTGGAGGTCATAGCGATGCGAAACGTAGGTAAATTAATTTGTGGTGCGCCTGTTGCAACTTTAAACGGGTAGTTACGAAGAAATCTCACGACCACCGTTTCGTGTAGGAAAGCTTCTGCATAGCGCGTAAGGCGCTTACCTAAATCATTCTCGATCTGCCCCATTTCAGCAAACAATTTATCTATCTGCTGTTTGTACTGACCACTAAGTTCTTTACGCTTGTCTGCCAACTCATCAAGTTGAAGCTGTTCAACGTCCAAGTCGGCCAACAGCGGCGCCTGAGTTTCGTCAGTGTCATTGGGAATCTGCGCCTGTAGCTGCTCTACGCGCATCATTAATTCGTGACGTCGTGTGACTATTGGACGGATCTGTGCCAATGCATTTGCGTAAGCCTCGTCCTGTTGCGGCTGTGCTTTCAAGTGAGCAGCGATTTGTGCACGTATGCCTTCAATCTTTTCTTCGATCTTTTGAAGAGCTCGTGCCGTGATAGGCGTGACATTAGATGGTGACACCTTAGCAAGAGATGCATCGCAAACAAAGCAATGGTGATTGCGCAGCTTCTTACTTATGGCGGTAACCTCCCTTTTCCCACTCTTTCCACACATAAAGCATCCGAGGTTCGAACCAAGTCCTTGCATGAGCATCTGAAGCTTGTCGTCCAGTGTTGGAAGGGCCTGTGCGATGTAGGCGGCATCATGATGGTTGAAGGCATGGATCTCTTGGTCCAGCTCTATCTGAAGTGCTTCAACATTACGATCAGCGTCGTTGCTTACTCTGACTAGTTCGGCCAACAAGTTACTCGCAACGCGATGATCCCTATTGGCCATGTCTAGCTCAACTTTTGCCCTCGACAACTGGGCTCTCATTTCGGTCAAGTCAGAATCTGCCGACTGCGTTTTCGCGCGCGCTTCTTCATATCTTTCCTTACGCTGGTTGAACTGATAGAGACGATTGCGATAATCGGTATCGGCTGATTGGATCTCGGCATAAAGCTTGTTGAGCTTCCGGCCGATCGCCTCATCGACGAAAAGCATCTTGAACAGCTCTAACTGAGCTGTAGGAGACCATAGCAGTGGCAACCGTTCCTCGGTAAAGAACTGAAGGTAGCGAACTACCATGTGAAAGTCGTACGCCGTAGCCAGCCCAGAAAGCTCTGCCATCTGCTCCAGAAAAGCACCGTTGTCAGGGTTTGCAACGGTTTTTCCACTAACCACTAGTTTGGTTATTTCTAGGTTGGTCAGTCGTCGAGTTACGGCAACCTGCTTGCCACCAATTCGGAAGGTAAGCGTGGACGTCGCATTTGCCCCTAATGTAACGCCGGCCCTGTCTTGGAAGAAGCTGAACTTTCTGGCGGTTACCAGACTTCTTTTACTTACCAGTCCCATGTCACGCGTAGCAGCCTTAGATGGATTGGTAGGCCCGACCAACATCCGTAATAACAGGTTTAGTAGTGTGGTTTTTCCGATGCCGTTGATGCCGGCAATAACAGTTACTCCGTTGTCAAACGATAGGTCTAGACCTTGTTTGGTCGATCCAGGGTACAACGGATAGTTCACTACTTTCAGTCGTTCAACGACTGGAAGATGAATCGCTAAGCGCATGCCTCTCCCCTCTGAGTGCTTGCCTCATTCCCTGCCGTGCGTTCCATTGGCGGTAGCGCGGCGTCTAATGTAGCTAGAGTACCTAAGATTGATCTAATTGGGGACCCTGGTGTCAAGAGGCACAATCTTGGACACCTAAGATTTGAGACCGGCTGATTTATCAAACCGAATGTGATGATTTTCACCAAGTAAATCACTTTGACCCCTTTTACGATGCAAGCCCTAAAATCAAGTTCAATTATTTGAACTTGATTTCTATCTGGATGGTTGTTATGCGCCGCCCTTGATCATTGCTGCCGCTATAGCTGCACCGGCGGCGATTAACGCGACGATCATTGGAATGATAGTTTTCCATTTTTCGGATCTGGCGACTTGACGGTCATGTAAGGTTATAGCTATCTCCATGAGCTTGTTAACTGTAGCTGGCTCCAACAACGGACGTATTTTCTTTTTATTCTCCGTTGTGTGTGGAAGTACATATCTGGCGACGAGAGAAACTCTATCAATCATTCCAGCTGATTGCCTTACCCGAAAAAATTCAGGATGATTTTTAGCTAAAGCAACCCAGGAAATCTCAGAATTCGGTTTTGCCTTGAGCTCACTCTGAAGCCCAACTTCACTTCTACTAGTGTTCTTGTCATACGCGAGAACTTGAATGAGTGCTAAGACCTCGCCTAATCTACCAATTTCCAAATATGAAGTTGTTTTGCCAGTCATGATAATCTCCAATTAGAAGTGGCGCATTACAAACAAACTAAGCGATCGTTGTAGCGGCAGTAAAACTCGAACGTTGGATTTTCACGGCGGCCCCGTTGATTGCAGTTAGTTGCCAGCGCGATCAAACTGAAGTCGCATCATGTTGTAGAAGTCATTGGTCCGCTCCAAGTGCTTTAGAGCGGCCACGAATGAAGCCCGCTGACCCTCCATGGAAGCCTCAAATGCGGCCATTGCAGCCTCGTGAGACAATCCAGTTGCCTTATAGCTTTTTATAAGTGAGTTGTAGGATGCAGTGAGTTCGACCCAACAATTGTGTGCGAGTGCCACGGACTCTCGGGCCTGTTTGCATAGGAAATCTGCTTCTTCAATCTGTTCACGAGTAATCATTTATGGTTCCTAGTTACTATTAGCCCCGAGGCGCTGTGTTTGCACGGCATACCTGATATGGATCAAGCGTAAATCTCCACTTACATCGTTTTTCCGACGGACAGGGGCATCTAAAACAACATCTTACAAATCACGCACGCCGACACCCTACGCCTCCCACACCAAAACAAAACCCCCATCCTCTTCCACCTCATAAAAACATCTCCACCAAACTGCCATCGGGTTTCAGTGTGAGCACGGTAAAACCATTTTGTACTTTCACATTGCCGGGCTTGATCGGTGTTTGTGCGTTGTAGTCGACATTGTTTTTTACGATGCCCGCGGTGTCGCCAAACGGGAAGGCGGCATGGCCGGCGCAACGGCAAAGGCAATCGTTGCCGGCGGCGGAATTGGCGTTGTAAACGGTGCCTTGGTGTAGATGGCCCCAATACCAGTAATCCGGTGCTCTCGGCGTGCCGGTGTAACTGCCCAATGTGGTCGCCATATCGTCCCAGATGCTCATTCGGGATACGCCGTCATAACTCAGGCCGTTGTGATGGGTCATGGCCAGCACTTTTTTCTGCGAAAGATTGCCGAAGCCTTTGATGAAATCCGCCTGCTGGGTATGCGTGCTGTCGCCCAGGGCACCTTCCATATAAAGCGAGGATTTATCGTAGTAAGCGGAATCCAGACCGAGCACCAGCCACTGGCCATAACTCAAGGCGAAATAACTGGTGTTCGATTGCGCTGAAAAACGCGCGTCGGTCAGGGCGATTTTGAAATACCCTTGCGCCGCGCCATACATTTCATGATTCGAATTGAGGGTGAAGCATTTTGTTGCCGTGGAAGCGGCCGATGGCAAGAGCGCCAGAAAATTGGTCTGCTCTTCTTTTTCCGGAATGCGATCATCCGAGCCGACATAGTAAACATCGCCCAGATGCACCATGTAATCGGGTGCCAGTTTTTTCACGGCATTGATCACGGCAACGGCAGGGCCCTGACCACCAAAATCGGAACCGTAAACACCGGTTCCCCAGTCACCGATAATCGCGATGCTGATGGAGGTTTGGCTGCTGGGTACGGTAATCGTTTGCGGGTTGGTACCAAACGGGTAAACCAGGTGCGGCAGTTCAATATTGGCGTAGAAATACACCGGCACCAGAATCCAGTGCGGGTCGACGGTTTCATATTTGCCTGTGCCATACAAAGTGCCGTCGGCACCGGCAACGCCTCCGCTTCTGCCCTTGGCCAGCAACTCATCGTAATCGGCCGTCGAAATTTTCGTCTCGGCACCATAGAAAGACGCGATGACGGCAAGGGTGTCCCAAACGGCCAGTACCCCGATCATGTCGGGCGGGAGTAAAGGCGGATTATCCAGCCAATACAGCAACAGCCCGTATTCAAGATGCCCGCCATCGGTCGGCAAAGGCGGAATCGGCTCGCCCTTCATTTGTGCAATCAATTGCCGCACCAGATTTTCACTATGGACCAAGGTGGTGATAAGCGCCTTGTGCCTGGCCGCCTTGTCGGGCGCATGCACGGTATGAAGACTGTAGTCGGCCTCGCTGGTAAAAACGGGTACCTGATCTAGCATGCAATGATTCCCCTGTTCAGTAGCAGCTATCGGCGTTTAGACGCTTTTGCCCGAGGGTGCTGGATGCACGATTTTTCCGCAACGTAAATAGTTCACACACGTAGGGGCGCCTGCTTGCTGCGCCCAAGAGTTGCGGCAATGCGATGGGCGCAGCAAGCAAGCGCCCCTACGTCGATACGATGCGATGGGCGCAGCAAGCAGGCGCCCCTACGTCGAGACGATGCGATGGGCGCAGCAAGCAAGCGCCCCTACGTCGATACGATGCGATGGGCGCAGCAAGCAGGCGCCCCTACGTCGAGATAATGCGATGGGCGCAGCAAGCGGGCGCCCCTACGTCGAGACGATGCGATGGGCGCAGCAAGCAAGCGCCCCTACGTCGAGATAATGCGATGGGCGCAGCAAGCGGGCGCCCCTACGTCGAGACAATGCGATGGGCGCAGCAAGCGGGCGCCCCAACGTCGAGACGATGCGATGGGCGCAGCAAGCGGGCGCCCCAACGTCGAGACAATGCGATGGGCGCAGCAAGCAAGCGCCCCTACGTCGAGATAATGCGATGGGCGCAGCAAGCAGGCGCCCCTACGTCGATTGCATAGGGTGCGTTTCTAACGCACCTCACCGGATGCGTATCGAAGGCCAGCATAGCCAACACGTCGCGTTCATTTGCATTTGGCGCAATCCTGGATATCGGGCATGGGTGCCTTAGAAACGCAGCCTATGTCTCTGGTGGGTCTCCGAACGGTGTAAGCTACTTATCGCACCAAATTGCGAGTGCAAGCCGTGAACAAAATCGCGCGACTGGCAGAATTACTACTCTTGTGGCTGCTGCCAATAGCGTTGCTTGGCACGTGCTTCTACGCCTTCAGGCAATGGGAACCAAGCAAGGAATACAGCAACGCGATGGCTTTTGTTTTTCTGGCAGTCATCTGGTTGTTGGGCATCAAACAATTGAATGCAGGATTGCCGGCAAAGCGTGCAAAACTTTGGGCAGGGGCATTGCTGCTTTGCGTTGTCAGTTTGCTAACAGGGCTGGCATTTTTCCGGCTTTACCCATTGAGCGGCGCGTTCTGGCTTGTTTTCTTTCCCGGACTGCTTGTTATCGCCAACACCTTACCCGACAAGTCCTAAGGTCAATCAATCCACCCAACCGAGGCTCAACGGACACTGGACGGGCAGCTCCCGCGGCACGCTGGGCTTTGCACCAGTGATCATCTCCAGCCCGGGAATCGTTCGCGCCGGCAACTCTTCCGACAGTGTGAAAAAACAGACTTCCTGATCTTTGCCTACCGTCCACACATGCAATGAACAACTCGCTGATGCGTAGTCCGTCATCGTCGTCCCCAATGGCGGCGCGCAACGCATGCCGAAAATTTCCAGTGCGCGACCGCAATCGTATCCACACGAAAGGTCGTAGCGCGCCTCAAGCGGTCTCGGCGAGAAGAGGATGCCCCATTCGCCGATCGATATTGACTGCGTGACGCTGCCAAAGTCGCGAAACTCGATGGCCGGGGCTCCGGACTGCCATTCGATGCGACGAATCAACACCGGCGCGTCGCCTTCCGCGAGTTGTGGAAATCCATGCTCAAGCAATCGCAGCAGCAGGCTCTGACGCATACCGTCCGCGCACGATACCAGGATGAATAGGCCAAATATCCCGGCAATGATCGGCAATATCCAATCCTTCATCGCGACTTCCCCCGCGTGCCAAACAGCGGACCTCGGTGGAACAACTTGATGAACGCGCCGATTGCGAATAACAACAGTCCGATAAATGGCAGCATGACGACCGTTCCCGCGAAGGGCTCCACCAACCATCGGGCCAATCTTTGCCTGACCGAAGTTCGCCACTCGCCCGTCGACGTCACTCCACCGCCGAGCACGTCGGCTTCCGTGACCGCTACAAATCGAGTGATGCCGGCTGCCGTCTCAACCAGATCCATTTTGAAAGCAATCGTGTGCGAACCACCCGAATCGGATTCGCCGTCTGGAGCGGAAAGCAATGCGTCGATTACCGGTGTGCGTTGGTCTACATACGTCACCGAGCCTGGCGCGCCTTTGACAGCAAGCGATACACCGCCGTAGACGTAGCCATTACCGGCGGCTACGACTTCACCTTCGCCGCCAGTATCACCTGCCACGCGTATCGACAAAGTTGCCATCGAAGTAATTGCCGGCCGTGTCGCAGGCAGCGGTGCGTCAAGCATTTCCGCAGGCATGATGGGTATACGTGCCACGGCGTGGCAAATCGTGGGGTCCGCAGAAGTGATCTTGACGGCAGCCACGTACACACGCAGCGCGTCCACCAGCGACTGCAATTCCGGATACTCACCCGACCACTCACGCACGCGCGAATTGACGTCAGACGCTACCGCTTTCAACTCGGGGCTTTCACCTGCGAGGTCTTCGCCAGTACCCAGGTCATGGCGGCGGACAAACATTCTGGGCCATACCGACTCCAAATCCATCGCCGCGCCACTGACCGACACTGTTGAACCGTTAGTGTTGGCCGATACAGCAAAATCGTTTGATCCATCAACCAAACCGGCTTGCCGTAATCGTTCCTTGACCGCGTCGCGAAATACCTCGCGACCGCTCCGAGGGGATGGCGACATCAGCAGTTCCAAATTCGGAAAAGCCTGGTCCGTGGGTATGTAGTTCGAAAATGGCGGCGGCGTAGTGACATCGGCTAGCTGAAACCAAAGTCGCGATCCATCAAGCGACGCTTGCTCTTTGCCTTCGATGGACGAGAGCAAGTTGTTGACCACACTGCGTTCGTCGGCGGAATGGTAACCAACAAGTCCCGGCGTGCGCGTAGGTCCGACGCCATCGGCCATCGCCATTCCACTTGCCAGCACCTTTAGCAAGACATCAGCGTCATACAGCACTTTGCCGAAACGCGTTGTGCGTAACCATTCGGGCGCAAACACCAATTTCGATTGCAACACCGGTGAACTGCCATCGACGTAATGATGTTCGAAGGATGCGCGGCCAATCCGCGGATCATCATAGGGATCGATGGCCGGTGGATTCACTTGCGTCGCAACTTGCTCACGCCAGTAGGCTTGAGCTTCCGCTCCGCTTTGTTGTTTCCATGCTGCTGGGTCCACGGGATCCAGGCTGAAATACGGATCACCATGAGCACAGGCAAGACGAAATCCTGTGAGTAATTGCGCGGCATCGAAGCGCCGGAGATCGCCGGCAGATCGACCCGTGATAACCAGGCGCCCTCTGTCGATCAGTATCCCGTCAAGACTGAAATTGATCGGCATGCGAGATGCCGCCGCTTCGGAAAACGAGATGCCGCCTGGTGCAGGTGGTGGTTCGGGAGCCTGCGCTATCAGCCAATTAGGATGCGTGTCGTAGTTGATCAATCCACGATCACCCGTCGTCAATTCCACGAACGGCTCAAAGGGCTCGGTGTGCCCTTGAAGCACCCACAAGGTACTGAGGTTGGCATCGAGCACGCGTGAATCCAGCACGTGTGGCTTGCCTTTTTCGAACGAGTCGTAGGCTTTTGCCGCTGCTGAGGCCAGTTTAATGATTTCAGGATCAAATGATGCGGCGAATGCCGGGGTGATGGCATCACGCTTTTGATAGACACGATCCCAATCAATATCCGGTATAGCTTTGCCATCCTTGACCGCTTTCATAACCTCGGACGTTTCCTGGAGTGCAAGCAGTGTTTTATCGAATCGCAGCGTAACTTTGTCGGCGGCCTCTCCGCCCTCTCTCGCACCCGCTTCTTTGCTCAATGAATGTCCCAAGCCGGGCCCGAGAGGCTTGCCTTCGTTCTGATGGAAATAGACATCCTGCATCGCGTGCAGATACTGGCCGACGCCACGCAAGTAGGCTTCCTCTCCGTCTTCTCTCTTCGGAATCGCGTTTCGTAGTTTGTCGAGATTTTCACGAACCTTTTTGGGGTCACTGTCTTTCTCAAACATGTGATAGGTAGTTCCGCGCTCCTTCCAGCCTGTTGCTCCGGCGCGATCGGTGAGGGACTTGTCGTCAATCCAATGTTGTGGAATTTTGACGATGGTCATATCCACCAAGGGCATTGCAGTAGTCGACCGATTCTCGTCCATGCTCCAGTCAGCGCGCGCGATAAGTGCAGCCGATTTCTCGTCCATACCTCTTAGTCGGGCAAGGTAGTGCGTCATCGCCAGATGCGTATCGTAGTTACCCGCCAACGCGGGAACAGCCACCAGCAGCGCGATCGAAACTGCACAGCACAAAAGGCGGCGATGGTTCGACATTACTCAGTCCGTAGTGGCAAGCCGGTTAATCGCACTTTGCAACTTGCCTGTGAACATCGGCGCCCACACGAGCCACACCACCAGCCATATGGCTGGCCCGTACTCCTGACCGCCGAACGCGCTCAGTAAAAAAGTGATGATCATTGTGATCGGCAGCCACTTGGATAACGGGGGTTTTTGGCCACGCAGCTTGAATTGGTAATTGATGCGATCTACCAATCGTGTCCACATGAAAAATACCCAGTAGAAATTGAAGAACGGTATGAACAGCAGAACCAAGGCCATACCGCCCGAGGGGTCGTTGCGGGCGATTTTCGGCATTTTGCCGTGCTTCAACGAGTAGTTGATCACGAAGAAAAAGTTGATGGTGAGGATGCTCAATACCACCGCCACGGGCACCGAAAAAGTCGTTTCGAATGAATGGCGGGAGTACGCAGCCCGCTCATCCGGCGATAAGGTCGACGGGTCGGCGCGGTAAACCTCGGCGCCTCTCGTGGCGGGTAGGGACACGCTCGATACAGGTGGCGGTCCTGAGGGTATCGGCGCCTCTGCAACCGGCATCTTGTTCCCGCAAAACCTGCATAGAATCGCTGGGGCAAGAATTTCCTCTGCACAAAAAGGGCAGCGCTTTGTTCCAATCTCGATCGGCTGATTCATGGCGCCTCCTCGAACGGTTTAGCAACCCTAACATATTCCTTTTTAAACCTAGAGTCGAGCCGTCTGGGCCACGTGACACTGCTGAGCTTGGAGTTAAAGACACCAGTAATTGTTAGGCATGCGGCACTCGATCGCAGAGCTGTTAAGCACATGAAATCCAAGGGCCCAAATGTCTGCTTCTGGCCGAATGCTAAAAAAAGGGTCAGGTTAATTTAATTGGACTAAAAGTCAGGACTCTCACCAAATAAATCACACTGACCACTCTTTCTTGGCTTGAGAGACTAGTTAGACCCAGTTGGTAACACAACTGGACGCACATTGATTCCGTCATCGTAAATTCTTGATCTTAAAATAGCTGCGGTCTCTACCGCTTTTATTAGAGATTCTTCGGAAAGAGAAAATGGAGATCCAATATACTTTGAGATGTCTGGGCCGGACAAGCCATGAACTTCTACCGCTAGACTTCCGGATATCTTGTTTTTCTTAACTGCTACGCCGAGTGGGAAAATTCCACTTAAGTCTGTTCCGTTGCTGCTGCTGTTAATGCTTGCACGTATTCTAATCATGTAGCCGACTCTTTCAGGCTTGCCGTCGACATTTCTATCGGCGTACTGCATGTAATCAGAGACAACGACGTATATTTTATTTTTCTTTGAAGCAGTGGCAGTCAGGTATGTCAGTTTTCCGTCAGATTCAACTGAATAGATGCTGTAATTGCTTCGTGTTTGATTTAGCTCAGACAGGATTGGCTTTTTATAGGTATTCAAGTCTTCTTGATTGGATAGTTGAATATTTTTTGGAACTGTGTCGAATACAGCAGACATTTTATCTATGCGAAGCTCGACTGTGCTATTGAGCTTGGCATTATTGAAAACGTCTAGTGTTTTTTGGTCTACTCCCTGCGTGAAAGCGACATTGCTTATGGCAAATAGAAATATGAATGCACAGTATTTCTTAAACATTTTCATCTCCTCATGATGGCTGGATTGAAGCAGCTTTTTTTGCGGTCCAATTGCTGGGACGCTTTTGCTCGAGGGTGGTGTATGCAAAGTAATTTCGCAACGTAAATAATTCACATATCGTAGGGGCGCCTGCTTGCTGCGCCCAAGAGTTGCGGCAATGTGATGGGCGCAGCACGCAAGCGCCCCTACGTCGAGCGAATGGCGTGGTGCGACCCAAGGCGGTTAAAACAGCAAAGTGAATCCATTTGATTTCAATTTCAATTGAGGGATGTGTTGGCACGCAGCCGTTCAACGGCAAGATCAATAAACGCCCGAGCCTTGCGTGATGCGTGGCGTCCTTCGCGATGCACCACGTGCACGGGAAGGACGTCCGGTTCGAATTCGCCGAGCACCGTTTTCAACTTGCCGCTACGCAAGTGGTCCGCGACTTGGTAGGACAATAATCGCGTCATGCCAAAACCCTGGATGGCGGCTGCAACGGCAGAATCGTTGGTGGTTGTGTTGAGTCGTGATTGCAGGCGGACGATTCGGGTAGCGCCGTTTTCGACCAGTTTCCATTCCGGGGAAGGCGTGACGCTATTGGCGGAAATAATCACGTGTTGTGGTAAATCGTCTGGTGTTTTCGGGATGCCGTTTTTTTTCAGATATTCCGGCGATGCACAAATAACGCGACGCACTTGTCCGACACGGATGGCTTGCATGGTGGAGTCGGGGAGTTCGCCGATTCGAATAGCGACATCGACGCCTTCGTCCATCATGTTGACGATACGATCGAGGAACAAACAGGTCGCGCTGACCTCTGGATACCGTTGCAGGTATTCGGTCACGATCGGGGTGACGAACTTGGTGCCGAACAGCATCGGCGCGGTAAGTGTGAGTCGCCCGTTTGGTGCGCCATGTTCGCCGCCAACGGATTCGTCGGCGTCGATCAATTCGGCAAGGATTCTTCGGCAATCTTCCACATAGCGTGCGCCGGCATCGGTCACTCGCACGCTGCGTGTCGTCCTGGTCAGCAAGCGCACATTGAGCTGGCTTTCCAGCTCGTTGATGGCTCGTGTCACTGCCGGTGGCGAGATATTGAGTTTGCGGGCCGCGCCTGCAAAGCCATTGGTATCCACCACGGCGACGAAAATTGTTATCAGATTGAATTTGTCCATTATTCCAATATACGGAATAGTGAATTGTAAATAAAGGTGATTCTATCCATTTGGTGGATTAACTAGACTTTCCCCACTCGCTAAGGAATTAGCGACGACCCACTCAATTAATCCACCTATTATCAAGGAGCACCACCATGTCACGTCTTCATATTCCTACCGTTGAACAATCCCTCGAAGCTTCCAAACCACTGCTGGATGCCGTCAAAAAACAACTGGGCGTCGTGCCTAATCTGATGAAGCTGGTGGGCAATAGCCCCGCCGCGCTCGAAGGCTATCTGTCGCTGAACGGCGCCGTTGCCAAGGGCAAACTTAACGCTCAAATGCGTGAGCGCATCGCGCTGGCCACGGCCGAATACAACGGCTGCGATTACTGCCTGTCGGCTCACACCTATCTGGGTGTGAATGTTGCCAAGCTCGGCGGCGACGAAATCGCGGCAGCACGTGATGCCCATTCTTCCGATGCGAAAGCCGATGCCGCGTTGCGTTTTGCCCGTCGCGTTGCCGAAACCCACGGCCAGGTGTCGGATGCCGAACTTGCCACCTTGCGTGCCGCCGGCTTTGACGATGCGGAAGTCATCGAAATCGTCGTCAATGTCGCGTTGAACGTGTTGACCAATTACATCAACAACGTTGCACAAACCGACATCGACTTTCCGAAAGTGAGCGCCAAACTGGCCGCTTGATAATCCGCAGGAATGCCGAGTCGAAAGACTCGGCATTGGTTTTTATTTCAACAGCGCAGGACAAGCTCATGATCAAGCTCTATCAATTCCAACTCTCGGGAAACAGCCACAAGGTTCGCTTGATGCTGTCGCTATTGTCGCTGCCGTTTGAAACCCACGATGTCTCTGGCGCAAGCCGTGAACAGAAGTCGCCGGAATTTCTGGCACTTAATCCATTCGGGCAAGTGCCGGTGTTGGTACACGATAATGTGGTCATTCGCGACAGCCAGGCAATTCTCGTCTATCTCGGGAAAACTTTCGGCAACGGCATCTGGTGGCCTGAGTCTGCATCTGAAATGGCGCAAGTGATGGCCTGGCTTTCGACGGCCGCGAATGAAGTTGCCCACGGTCCGAACCTGCTCCGGCTTCATTATCGTTTCGGACGCGCGATCAACGTCTCCGCAGCGGAAGCCGTGACCACACAATTACTGCAAACCCTGGAACAACAACTGTCGAAAGGTGATTGGCTGGTGGGCTCGTCGGCGACCGTCGCCGATATCGCCATCTATCCGTATATCGCGTTGGCATCCGAGGCGCAGATGGATCTTTTGCAGTATCCGGCGATCAGCGCGTGGATCGCACGCATGCAGGCGTTGCCCGGTTACATCGGCATGCCGGGTATGGCGGCTTAGGTTCAAACAAAACAGTAAAGAACGAAGGGCTATTCCGTGAATACAAATATTGCAGCAAGCAGACCACCTTTACCGCCTTACACCCGCGAAACCGCCATTCAAAAAGTTCGCATGGCCGAAGATGCCTGGAACTCGCGTGACCCGTCCCGCATTGCATTGGCCTACACGCCTGACAGCCGTTGGCGTAACCGTTCCGAACATGTGCAGGGACGTAAGGCCATCGAGCAGTTTCTTGTTCGCAAATGGAACCGGGAATTCGAATATCGCCTGATGAAAGAACTTTGGGCTTTCCATGAAAATCGCATTGCCGTGCGCTTTGCCTACGAATGGCATGACGACAGCGGCCAGTGGTTTCGCAGTTATGGAAACGAAAATTGGGAATTCGATGCCAATGGTTTGATGCAAACACGCCTCGCCAGCATCAATGATTTACCGATCAATGAAAACGAACGTAAATTTCATTGGGAGGGAAATCGCCGTCCCGATGACCACCCTTCTTTGAGCGATTTTGGATTTTAGGTGCTGCCATGCAATCGACGCTTCCGTATCCAAGCGATATCGCTTTTACCGAAACGGTAAAAGCCATTCAAAGCCGAAAGGGTTCACGGCGAGCCTATGCCAATATGGAACAAGGCAACGGCTGGAACACCGAGATCAGTGAAGAGCTGAAAGCGTTTATCGAAACACAGATCAGCGTGTTTCTTGCGACCGCCAACAACGAGGGTCAGCCGTATATCCAGCATCGCGGCGGCCCGCCGGGGTTCCTGAAAGTGCTCGATTCGAAGACGATTGGTTTCGTTGATTTCAAGGGTAACCGGCAATTTATTTCCAGCGGCAATTTGGCCGATAACCCGAAATTCCATTTGTTTCTTATTGATTACGTCAATCGTCAGCGTGTGAAAATATGGGGCAAGGCACGGATCGTGGAAGGCGACGATGCTCTGGTGGATCGGCTGATGCCACCAGACTACAAGGCAAAGTCGGAACAAGTCGTCTTGCTTGAAGTGACTGCATGGGACGCCAATTGTCCGCAACATATACCGCAGCGTTTCGAAGACGCCGATGTGGCAAAAGTGCTCGCCGAGCGTGATCGAAAAATAGAGGCGCTAGAGACCGAAGTGAAAATTCTTCGGATGGCCGTCAAATAACAAAGTCGATTTTGTGATTGTCACCTGATTTGCAAAGACATGATTTTCACTCATGTCTTAAGGCATCAATCGGATTCAGACTGGCAGCTCGGCGGGCCGGGGTGTAACCGAAGACGATGCCTATCATGGCAGAAACACAAAAGGCCATCAGGTTGGTGTTGACCATGAACACGGCGGCGAAGCCAAGCAATGCACTTATTCCCCAGGTGGCAAGTAATGCCAACAGCAGACCCATCAGGCCGCCAAAGCAAGATAGCACCACGGCTTCAATCAGGAATTGAAGAAGAACCTCGTTTGCCAAGGCACCAATCGCCAGTCGAATTCCGATCTCCCGGGTCCGCTCGGTGACTGACACCAGCATGATATTCATGATGCCAATGCCACCTACCAGAAGACTGACAGCAGCAACGGCAGCGACCAGGGCAGTGAGCGTTCCGGTGACGGAATTGAGCGTGTCGGCAATTTGCTTGGTATCGAAAATATTGAAATTGTCTTGTTCCGAAGCGCCTATGTTGCGTCTTTCCCGCAAGAGACTCTTGATGTCTGATTTGGTCTTTTCGGTATCGTAAGCAGGATTTGTCGACACCATGATGGAGCTGACACTGCGGGTTCCGGTGATGCGTCTTTGCACTGCCTTGACCGGAAGAATGATCACATCATCTTGATTGCCGCCTGGCCCTGACTGGCCGCGTTCGACTAACAGACCGATCACTACGCAGGAGATATCGCGTATCCGCAAGGTTTTATCGATGGGGTCTTCATCGCGGAACAATTGCTCGCGGATTTTTTCGCCAATGACGCAGACCAGTTTTCCGGACTGGTCTTCGGCGGCACTGAAAGTGCGTCCTTTGGCCAGGCTCCATTGCTGTGCAGTGAAATAGTCTCGATTCGTGCCGGTGATCGAAGTTGACCAATTGGCCGCATTGAACACGGCGGTACCGGTTGATTGAACCATGGGGATCACCAGATCGACACCCACCACTTGCTGGCGAATGGCCGTCAAATCCTCATATTCAAATCGGGGTGGTGCCGCGCCGCCGCCGCCTCGATTGGATCCCGAACCCGGGCTGATGGTCAAAATATTGGAGCCCAGTGTAGCCACTTGTGTTTGCACGGCGCGGTTGGTGCCTTCACCGAGGTTAACCAGGGTCACTACCGACGAGACACCAATGATGATTCCCAGCGTCGTCAAAAAAGACCGCATGAGGTTTCTTCGTATTTCGCGGATGGCGAGGGTGACGGAAGTAGCGATCATCTTCATGCGTGTTGCCCGATGTCAGGATGCGATGCATTGATCTCGACATGATCAATCACACCGTCTTTGAAATGGATGATCTTGTTGGCGTATGCGGCCATGTCCGGTTCGTGGGTCACCATGATCACGGTAATGCCCATATCCTCGTTCAAGCTTTTTAGCAGGTGCATGATTTCGACCGAAGTTTTGCTGTCGAGGTTGCCGGTTGGTTCGTCAGCCAAAAGCACATTGGGTTGCGTGACGATCGCTCGCGCGATGGCGACACGCTGTTGTTGTCCGCCTGAAAGTTCTGCCGGCGTATGATCGAGCCATTGGGTCAGTCCTACTTTGCCAAGCGCGGCCATGGCTCGGTCACGCCGTTCCTTGCTTCCTTCACCGCGATACACGAGGGGCAGTTCGACATTTTCCAGTGCTGATGTTCGAGACAGAAGATTGAATCCCTGGAAGACAAATCCCAGATAACGTCGACGCAATAGCGCACGCTGATCAAGCGTCAGTGTTTCGACCAGAATGTTCTTGAACTGGAAAGAGCCGCCGCTGGGCACATCCAGACAACCCAGAATATTCATCATGGTGGATTTTCCAGACCCCGAGGGCCCCATGACGGCAACAAAATCGCCTTCCAGAATAGTCAAATCCACTCCTTTCAGCGCCTGGAATTCTGCCTGTCCGCTGCCGAATGTCTTGGTAATTTTTTTCAAGGTAATTATTGCTTCGGAAGACTTCATCGGCTCATTTCCCGATGGCCGCAAGTTGTCCTGTAATGACCTTCATGCCAGGTTTAAGCGCATCTGAAGTGACTTCGGTCATGCTGCCATTGGAAAAATTCAATACCACGGCCACGGGCGTGATGTTGCCGTCCTCAGCCAGCACGTAAATCGTTCTGCGACTTCCTCTGCCCAAGTCGGAGCCGACTTCCTTGGCATTCGATTCGCCCGGTGGGCCACTAGGCAAGATGGAGAGGCCGGATTTTTTCGATGTCTGCGGCGGCGTAAAACGCAGTGCTGCATTGGGCACCAGCAATACATTTTTCCGCTCGGCGGTGGTGATCGTCGCCGAAGCCGTCATGCCCGGTCGCAAGGCCAGATCTTTGTTGTCAACGTCAAGCAAGGCGACATAAGAAATAACCGTGCCACTGGTCGTTCCGGTTGCATCGTTGGAGTTGGCGCCAACATCCACTCGTGCAACGGTGGCGGTGAATTCACGGCCCGGAAATGCGTCGACTTCAAACCGGGCTTGTTGACCCTTGATCACTTGGCCGACATCCGCTTCATCTACCTTTACTTCCAGACGCATGCGCGAAAGATTCTCGGCAATCTGGAACAGCACTGGCGCATTGAACGAAGCGGCGACCGTTTGCCCCGGATCAATCGAGCGCGACAAGACAACGCCGTTGACTGGTGACACGATCGTGGCCTTGCCGAATTGCGTGGTATTGGATGACAAATCGGCGCGGGCTTTTTCGACATTGGCTCGCGCGATATTGGTTGCTGCCGACGATCGTGCAAGATCCGCTCGAGCGGTATCCAATTCCGTGGCTGATGGCACCTTGCCGCCAGATAAGCGATGCACCTCTTCATAGCGCGCCAATGCGCTTTTGCGCTGACTTAGCGTTGCCTGTTCCTGTGCGAGAGAAGCTTGCGCCGAGATCAGCGACGCCTTGCTTTGGTTCAGCGTTTCGGCCAGGCGGGAGGTGTCGATTCTTGCAAGTACCTGTCCGCGTTCAACCACGTCATTGTTATCGACCAGCACCTCGGTCACCAAACCGGAAATTTCCGAGCCGACCTCGACTTGATTTGTCGGTTGCAGATTGCCGGTGGCGATAACCGTAATCACCAGATTGGATTTCTGTACGGTTTCGTTAGCGTATTGGATTTTGCCGGGACCGCCGCCGAAAATAATGCCCAGCAGCAATATCACCACTGCGGCAATGGCAATCACGATAATCGTGCGGCGGCGTTGCCAAAAGTTTTGTTCGGGAACACCAAGAAATTCCGCAATTTTTTTTGCGTCCTGGGTTTTTGTGTTTTGCTGTGTCATTGCGTTTGTGCCTTCAGAATTTACATGGATGGGGTATTGACGCTTCCCGGTGTGGGAGCGCCTTGCCAGCCGCCGCCAATCGCTTTGAAAAGGCGGGCCGCAGCCTTTGCCTTATCCGCATCCGCCATTGCCAGACTGTCTTGCGCTGACAACAAGGTTCGTTCGGTTTCCAGCAGTCGATCGAAGCCGATCAATCCCGCCTGATACTGCGAGCGTGCCAGCAAGACGGAATTGCGGGCGGCTGCTTCGGCATTGACCAAGTCGGCTGCACGGCGCTGGGAAGTTTCGAAAGTGGATATGGCATTTTCGGTTTCTTCCAATGCCGTCGATACCGTTTTTCTATAATTCGTAACGGCGGCGTGCGCCGATGCCTGTTGTGCTGACAGTTGGGCACGCAGGCGACCGCCATTGAAGAGCGGGCCTGCGATGTTTGCCAGAATGCTGCCGACACTGATATCCAGCAAATTGATGGAACTGCTATCGCTCGAATTCAAGCTGCCCGACAAGCGAAGAGAAGGCAGCAAACTGGCGCGGCGAATTCCTACACGTGCCGTCTCGGCCAGCACGGTTTGCTCTGCGGCATACACATCAGGGCGACGTTGTAACAAGCTTGCCGGAAGCCCGGTAGCAATCACGCCGGGTGGAACCGGAATGGAGCGCTCGGAGGCAAGCATTTTGTCGACACCGCCGGGATTGAGTCCGATCGATATCGCCAGGCGATTGAGCGCGCCACGATAACTGTTCTCAAGCGGTGGAAGGGAAGCCGATGTCTGCGAGTAAAGTTGTTTTGCCTGTTCCAAATCCAGTGAACTCACCAGACCTGCGCGCTCGCGCCATTCGACAATTTGCAAAGTCTCGGCCTGGGACTGCAAGGTGGCTCGCGTATTCTTCAATCGCATCTGGGCGGCGCGCGCGTCAATATAGTAAAGCGCAATATCGGCGCAAACCGTCAGCTGTACCGAGCGCAGATTGGCCTCGTAATTTCCGGATTCCGCATTTGCCGCTTTGACCGAATTTCGGATACTGCCAAACACATCGACTTCGTACGAAGCGTCCAGGCCGGCCTGATATAAGGAAGCGCTGCTCTGTCCTGTATCAAAATCACGTGATCGCGATGCCGACAAGCCGGCGGTAATACTGGGCCAGAAATTGCTACGTTCGGCTTTGAGGTTTTCCCGTGCTTGCCTTAGGCGCGCGCCGGCGATGTCGATATCCAGATTTTCCAGCAAACCGATTTCGACGAGTGAGGCAAGCACGTCGTCATCGAAATGTTTCCACCACGAGTCAAGCGCGACACCATCCAATGGCGCATCCGATGTCGAGCTCAAAAATTTATCCGGAACGTTGGTCTCCAGCAGCGTCGATGAGTCTCGCACGGGAGCAGACAGGCAGGCGCTCAAACACAGACTCATCGCCACCAGGCTGACGATTTTGAGTTTCTTCCGACCGTTTTGTTTTGGCAATTTGGTCGTCCATGGCCATGGCCTTGAAACCATGGCTTGGGACTCGCGTGCAATCAATGATTTCATTGCGCCGACCGCCTGTGAAAAACACGATCAAACGTCAATGGAAACGGAGCCATCGGATTGATGATTTCGGTGCGTACCCGGAGAGTGTCTTTTTCGCCTATCCAGTACGTGTATGCCACGCGTACATGTTCATCGGTATTGAATTCAATCGTGTAGCCCGAAGACGTAAACATGCCGTATCCGCGAAGACCTTCCGCGAGAATCTGGGGCTTTCCCGATAGCGGAATGGCGATCCTTTCGCCCGATCTTGAAATAAAGACCATGTTGGCGGGCTCCAATTTCATCTGCAAAGGCGCGCGTACCGGCAATGCAAAATCCATTTCCACGCGTTGCATCGAAGCGATTTCATCCATTCTGGGCATGTCAGGCATTGATCCGCCGCCGGGGGGCGGACCGCCGGGCATACCTCCTGGTGGCCCGCCTCCTCCCGGCATTCCGCCGCCCCCTGGAGGCCCACCGCCTCCCGGCATTCCACCGCCACCCGGCGGGCCACCACCGCCCTCAGGCGGTTTGGGCATACGTGCCGTCATTTTTTTCCGCATTTCCGACTCGGCTTTTTTCAATAGCTTTTTGTTCTGCTTCTCATCGGGCACCCAGGTTCCGGTCAACTCGGGGATCTGTTTGGGGGGTGCCAAGGGAATGTGACGGATTTGACCCAGTACAGTGCCAGCGGCGACGGACAATAAGAGGACGATGACGGGCAGATGTTTCATGAATAAATCTCCATGCTCGGGAACGGCCCATATTCCAGACTTTTGTTTAAATGCGACGTGTGATTTTGTAAGGTTTTGTCAATTGCCAGCACGGCGGGTCAAAACTGATACAAACTAAACGCAGGGAATTGAGAGAACCCCATGAACGTTTTGGTCATTGATGACGATGTCGAGCTTTGTGAATTGCTGATCAGCTATCTCAGCGATGAGGGCTTCAGCGTGGACGCCATGCATGCGTTTGACGCCGATGGTTGGCGCAAATATAAAATCCATGCCGAGTTGGTCATTCTTGACGTGGGATTACCCAGGATCAATGGTTTCGAAGTTCTGAAAAAGATTCGCTCTGAAAGCAAAGTTCCCGTGCTTATGTTGACTGCCCGGGGCGATGACATGGACAGAATACTGGGGCTGGAATTGGGTGCGGACGACTATTTGCCGAAACCCTTCAACCCCAGAGAATTGGCAGCACGAATACGCGCCATCCTTCGACGCAGCGGCATAGGCAACCAATCCGATGCCAAGCCTATCCAGGTGAACGATGTTGTATTGGACCGCTCTGCGCTAAGCGTCGTGGTGGCGGGCAATTCGTTGATACTCACCAGCACGGAATTCAGTATCCTCGAGCGATTGATGCAAGATGCCGGCCGTGTCGTTAGCAAACAGGTCTTGTCCCAGCATGCCTTGGGGCGACGCGCTCAGCCCGCTGACCGGTCCATTGACATGCATGTCAGCAATCTGCGAAGAAAAGTCGGCGAAAATTATCTTAGAACGATTCGTAATCATGGCTACCAGTTTGTTAAATAATTTCAAGGGCCATCTTTTCTGGCGAATCTTTCTTGGTCTGTGGCTAAGCAGTACCTTGTTGCTTGTGGTGCCCGCTTTACTGTTCAGTCAAATTGCGCAACGCGAATTACCACCCAACATACAATCACGCATCGAGTCGATAATTCTGGCAAACGCCAGATCTGCCATCCTGGAATACAGGGTAGCTGGCCAAGCCCAGTTCAAGCGAACCGTGGACAATTACAATGCGCAATTGGATACACGGCTATATATATTTTCCAGTTCCGGAAAATCACTGGGCAGTTCAACTAACACTAGCGAAGCCACTGCGTATCTGGACTTGCTGCTTCGCGGTCACGAAACCCGATTGAAGTCAGTGAAATCCAAGCGCAAGATGTTCGTGCTGGCACGCTGGGTAACATTTGAACAACAGAAATATGCAGTGGTTGCCTATTTTCGCCTCCCTGACGCGCCTGAACTCGAGGTCATTCTGCCGTCCTTGTGGCCGATCCTTTTAGCCTCTCTGTTCATTGCCGGCGTTGGCAGTGCTTTTGCAGCCCGGGCGTTGGTGCGGCCCATCTATCAACTGCAATCCGTCACTCGCCAGTTTGCAGCCGGTCATCTCGACAAACGTATTGGCCCCAGTCTGAAATTTCGCAACGACGAATTTTCCGACCTGGGCAATGATTTTGACTGGATGGCGGAAAGATTGACGATTCTGATTGATGACAAGCATCGATTAATGCGCGATATCTCCCATGAATTGCGTTCGCCTCTCGCGCGCATACGTCTTGCATTGGCGCTCACCTCAAAGCCTGACAAATTTGAAAGTGCCTTGCAGAGTATTGATCGCGACATTGACCGCATGGATATTCTTATCGGAGAAATTCTGACGTTGGCCAAGCTGGAGCATAGTAATTTCCAGCATCAAATGGATGCAGTGGATCTGCGTGAGCTTTGCGAGGAAATCGTCGAGCAAAGCCAGATGGAAGCCAACAGCAAGCAACAGCTATTGCGACTGAACCCCGGGCCGTCTGTTCCCTATCACGGCGATGCATCACTTCTACATAGAGCGATAGAGAATATTGTCCGCAATGCGTTGCAACATACTCCTGTAGGCTCGGAAATCTGGCTCGATGCAGGCGTGTCGCCCGATACCACGATGGCGGAAGTGTCGGTATCCGACAACGGGCCTGGAGTACCCGCGAGTCTGTTGAATCAGTTGTGCACGCCGTTTTTTCGCATCGAAGGAGGCCATGGAAAGGGCAGCGGTCTGGGCTTGAGTATTGCCAGCAGGGTAGTCGGATTGCATTCAGGCACGTTGCATATAAACGCGGCGAGCGAAACGGGTGGCCTGAAAGTCCTTATCTCATTGCCGCTCAAGTCTATTTCTTGATGTGGATACGCTTGAGTTTTAACTGCGTGACGCGGGTCCGAATAAGCTGCCCGTTATTGGACGAAAGCGGAGAAGGTTCATGCGTCGCTTTCATCGGAATCGCCAGAATCAGCCAGTGAGCTGACATAAATCAAGTAGGTGCAAACAATCGCGATCTATAGTGGAGGCTAGGAGAAACCCATGGCCGCCGTTACCGAAAATGTTTCACTACCCGATATCCGCTTGCTTGCCGCGGCACCGCATCGCTTCATGTTCTTCGTCGGTGCCAGCAATGTTTTGATGGCGATGTTGTGGTGGACGGTCTGGTTACTGGATGCCCGCTTCCAGTGGTTTGTGATGCCGCAGCCGGCGATTCCGGCTGGCTGGATGCATGCGATCATCATGCAATACCAGGTGCTGCCGCCTTTCATATTCGGTTTTTTGCTGACAGTATTTCCGCGCTGGATGAATTTGCCGCCGCTCAGTCGCTGGCATTACGTGCCGGTGGGTGTCGGCTTGTTTGGCGGACAATTACTGACCTTGATCGGATTGTTCGGTTTTCCTCACTTGCTGCATATCGGTCTTTTGCAAACGACGGCAGGCTGGATTGCCGGATTGATTTTTCTGCTCGACGTTGCTGTGGAAAGAAAAACAAACGACCTGGCATGCCATTAGCTGCGCCACCGCATTAAGCCTTGGCTTGACGGGTTTGTTGTTGGTGCTCGCCTATTCGTACACCGGTAATGCGCGCCTGATTTTTGCCGCAATCAAGTTCGGCAGTTTCGGTTTGCTGCTGCCGATGTATTTCACCGTCTGCCACCGCATGTTGCCGTTCTTCGCCAGTGTGGTGATTCCGGGCTACAAGATGGTGCGACCGCTTTGGGCGCTGGCCTTGTTCTGGTGTTTGCTGTTGCTGCATCTGGCACTGGAATTGATGCATGGCTACGCGTGGTTATGGCTACCCGATATCGCGTTGGTCGTACTTGCCGCCTCCCTGCTTTGGCAATGGCGAATACAGAAAGCGAAAGCGCCTGCTCTGCTGAAAGTGTTGATGGTCGGGTTTGCGTGGTTGCCGATCGCGATGTCGCTGTATGCGATTCAAAGCGCCTGGTTTCTCAGTACCGGCGAATTTATTCTGGCGCGCGCACCGGCACATGCGTTGTTCGTGGGGTTTTTCGGAAGCCTGCTGGTCGCAATGGTGACGCGTGTTACCCAGGGCCATTCTGGCAGGCCATTGGAATTGGGTCGGGTCGCAGCGTTTGCGTTTGTCGTGATTCAGATAACGGCCGTGTTGCGCGTTGTTGCCGAGCTAATGCCGGATGCCTTGTTGTGGCAGGGCGTGGCCGGCATTCTCTGGTTATTCGCTTTCGTTCCTTGGGTGTTTCGTTCAAGCTGGATTTATCTGACACCACGTATTGACGGACAGGCAGGCTGATCGTGATCGAATTTTATCCGCAGATTAAATGGGTTCATATCATCGCCGTGCTTTGCAGCGGCAGCCTGTTTTTCGTGCGCGGTCTGATGCTGCTGAACAATATGAAAATCGCGATGGCGGCACCGGTTCGCTATCTGAGTTACGGCATTGATACCGTCTTGCTGACGGCAGCGCTAATGCTCGCCACCATGCTGCCATCGGCGATGTTCGCCAATGGCTGGTTGCTGGAAAAAATAATCTTGCTGTTGGTGTACATCGTGCTCGGCAGTTTTGCGTTGAAACGCGGACGTAGCCGGAAAAGCCGAGCCTTGTTTTTCATCGCTGCAGTATCGGTGTTCGCTTTCATGATCAGCGTGGCTCGCGCGCATCATCCTGCCGGCATATTTTTCCTGCTGATGAATTGATTGCCGCAAGCAAACAACAATCAAATCCGGCCGAACACCAATGCGCCATTGGTGCCGCCAAAGCCGAAACTGTTCGACATCACGGTATCGATTTTTGCTTCGCGGGTTTCGCGCACAATCGGAAAACCTTCCGCACGTTCATCCAGCGTGGTGATATTGGCCGAGCCTGCGATGAAACCGTCACGCATCATCAGCAAGCAATAAATGGCTTCATGCACGCTGGCCGCTCCGAGCGAATGGCCGGAAAGGCCTTTGGTCGATGAAAGCGGCGGCAAGTTGGCACCGAACACAGAACGGACGGCTTCCAGTTCGGTTACATCACCCAATGGTGTCGAAGTGCCGTGGGTATTCAGATAATCGATAGGCTTGTTGATATTGTTCATCGCCATTTGCATGCAGCGAACGGCGCCTTCGCCGGACGGCGCGACCATGTCGGCACCGTCGGAAGTGACGCCATAACCAATCAACTCGGCGTAGATTTTCGCGCCGCGTGCTTTCGCATGTTCGTATTCTTCCAATACGAGAATGCCGCCGCCACCGGCGATTACGAAACCATCGCGATCGGCATCGTAAGGACGTGATGCCGATTGCGGGGTTTCGTTGAACTTGGTGGACAGCGCGCCCATTGCATCGAACTGGCAGGTCATCGCCCAATGAATTTCTTCGCCGCCACCGGCAAACATGATGTCCTGCTGGCCATGGCGAATTAAATCGGCGGAGGCACCGATGCAATGCGCTGATGTCGCACAGGCCGCACCCAGCGAATAACTCACGCCCTTGATTGCGTAAGCCGTCGCGAGTGCGGCGGAAACGGTGGAGCACATCGTGCGCGGCACCATGTAGGGGCCGATTTTCCGCACACCGCGATTGCGCATCAAATCGCCGGTTTCCACCTGCCATTGCGCCGAGGCACCGCCGGAACCGGCGATCACACCGGTACGAACCTGGCTGACCAATTCCGGCGACAATCCGGCATCGGCAATCGCATTGCGCATCGCAACGCAGGTGTAAGCCGCGGCATCGCCCATGAAACGTTTTTGCTTGCGATCGATTTCGGTATCGAGATCAATTTGCGGAACGCCGGCAACCTGGCTGCGCAATCCCATTTCGGCATAGTCGGGACGAAAAGTGATTCCGGATTTTGCGTTGCGCAGCGAATGCAGAAACGACATCAAGATCATTGCCAAGACAGGACACGATGCCCATGCCGGTTACCACGACGCGGCGCATTAAAAATTCTCCGTCGATGTGAACAGGCCGACGCGCAAATCCTTCGCGACATAAATTTCGCGACCGTCGACCGACATGCAGGCATCGGCAATCACGAGTTTCAGTTTGCCGCGAATCACGCGGGCAATATCAATCGTGTAGCTGACCAGTTTTGCGGTCGGCAATACCTGTCCGGTGAATTTTATTTCGCCGGCACCGAGTGCACGGCCACGACCGAGTTCGCCCAGCCAAGGCAGAAAGAAGCCGGCCAATTGCCACATTGCATCCAGACCAAGACATCCTGGCATCACTGGGTCATCGGTGAAATGGCATTGGAAGAACCAGAGGTCGGGACGGATATCGAGTTCGGCGGTGATTACACCTTTGCCGTATTTGCCGCCTTCGGTCGAGATATGGGTGATGCGATCAAACATCAGCATCGGATCGGAAGGGAGGTGTGCGTTTTCTTTTCCAAACATCTCGCCGCGTGCGCAGGCGAGCAGTTGTTCGCGATTGAAATTATTCGAAGCGGTCATTGTCGGTGTCGTTGCGGAAAGCCGCATTCTAACTATGTTTTAGCGCGATTATGTCGATTTGTTTGCGGCAATTTCCGTACGCATGCGTAGCGATGCGGTGGTGTATGTAGTCGAATGACAGGGTAAGTTTTTCGCTCATGCCGTATTCGATTTTGATGTTGCAACTGCAAATAACGGGGTGAAATATCTGCTTCCGAATTGACCCAAGTCAATGCAAGTGCGGAAATAGAAGCGCACTGTGGCTCCATGGAATTTTCCAATGGGGGCCATATGAAACGTTCAGTCTTTCCACTCATCATCGCAGCAGTGCTGTTCAGCCTGCCTGGCTGCAAATCGGGTAAGCAGGATGCTGCAGCCGACGCCGCTCCGGTCAAAACCGATACCGGCGGTTCCGCCGCAGGTGATTTCGGTCCGCCGCAAGGCGAACCCGTGAATGCCGTTCTTACCAGTCCGCCTTTGGTGCCGCCGGCAACCGGTCGCACCGCACCGGCGAAAGTGATTGTCGAGCTGGAAGTGAAAGAAGTGGAAATGGAAATTTCCGAAGGCGTGAAGTACACCTTCTGGACTTTCGGTGGAACGGTGCCGGGCAGCTTCATTCGCGTTCGCCAGGGTGACACGGTGGAATTCCACCTGAAGAACCATCCCGACAACAAGATGCCGCATAACATCGATCTGCATGCCGTGACCGGTCCCGGTGGTGGTGCAGCATCGAGCTTCACCGCACCGGGCCATCAATCGCAGTTTACTTTCAAGGCACTCAATGCCGGCTTGTTTGTGTATCACTGCGCCACCGCACCGGTCGGCATGCATGTCGCGAATGGCATGTACGGTTTGATTCTGGTCGAGCCGCCGCAAGGCATGCCGAAAGTGGATCGCGAGTATTACGTGATGCAGGGTGATTTCTACACGGTCGGCAAGTATCGCGAAAAAGGCGTGCAGCCTTTCGACATGCAAAAAGCGATCGATGAAAATCCGACCTATGTCTTGTTCAACGGTTCCGAAGGTGCATTGCTCGGCGACAAGGCATTGAAACTCAATGTCGGCGAAACCGTCCGCATATACGTCGGTAACGGTGGCCCGAATCTGGTATCGAGTTTCCATATCATCGGCGAGATTTTCGACAAGGTGTACACCGAAGGCGGTACGCATTATCAGGAAAACGTGCAGACGACTTTGATTCCCGCCGGTGGTTCGAGCATCGTCGAATACAAGGCCGAAGTTCCCGGTACCGGCGTAATCGTGGATCACTCCATCTTCCGCGCTTTCAACAAGGGTGCATTGGGCATGGTGAAAACCGAAGGCCCTGAAAACAAGGCGATCTATTCGGGCAAGGAAGTGGACAGCGTTTATCTCGGCGACAAGGCAGTCAGTTCTGCGCCTGTTTCTGCAGCGGCCACGGCAACTGCCGGTGGCGTGCTGACACTAGACCAACAAATCAAGGCCGGTGAAGCACTGTTCAACGGAACCTGCTCGGTCTGTCATCAAAGCAGTGGTGCCGGTATTCCGAATGTGTTTCCGCCATTGGCGAAATCCGATTTCCTGAATGCCGACAAGAACCGCGCCATCCATATCGTGCTCAATGGCTTGAATGGTCCGGTCACCGTGAATGGCAACAAGTTTGATTCGGTGATGCCACCGATGAGCCAGCTCAATGATGATGAAGTCGCCAATATCGTGACCTTCGTACTCAATAGCTGGGGCAACAAGGGCGGCACGGTGACGGCAGCGGAAGTGGCCAGGGTTCGCAAGGAAACACCGCGACCACAGGGTGCGGCACATTAATCCGTCATGCGCAGACTGATCCTGCTCAGCTGTCTGATAAGCACCGCCAGCCTCGCTGGTGGTGCTTATGTGCGAGTACCGGCCGGTGAATTCCAGTCGGTGCTGAAATACGAAGACAACAAGGGAAAGCAGAAAGTCGTCACCTTCGACATGATGAAACAGCCGGTGACCAATGCGCAGTTTCTCGAATTCGTGCGCACACATCCGCAATGGCAACGCGGCAAGACGCCGGTGGTTTTTGCCGAACAAAAACATTATCTCTCGCATTGGCAAGCGCCTTTGGTGTCTGGGCGCGAATGTAAAACCGCAACAACCGGTGACGCAGGTCAGTTGGTTCGCGGCATCGGCCTATTGCGAAGCGCAAGGCGCACGGTTGCCGACCTGGAATGAATGGGAATACACCGCTGCCGCCGATCCGAAACGCCGCGATGCACGCAACGATCCGGCCTGGCGTGAAAGCATTCTTGGCTGGTATGCAAAACCGGCCAGCACGCCGATAGCCGATGTCGGAAACAAGCCCGGCCAATATTTACGGCATCCAGGATTTGAACGGTTTGATCTGGGAATGGACCGAAGATTATTCGGCGATGCTGGTATCGGCCGATAACCGCAATCAATCCGATCCGGACAAATCGAAATTCTGCGGTGCCAGTGCACTGTCGATGGAAGACAAGGAAAGCTATGCCGTGATGATGCGGGTCGCGATGCTGTCTTCGCTGGAAGCGGTGAACAGCACTTCCAATCTGGGATTCCGCTGTGCGAAATCCCTGCCACGCACACAGACGAGATCGCCATGAATAAAATCCTGTTCGCCTTTCTTTTTTCATTCGCGTTGATCGGTAACGCCGCATCGCCAAAGCCGGCACCATTGCCCGGCGACTCGGTATTGCAAATCAATAACGTGTTCACTAATCAGGACGGCCGCAATTTCAAGCTGGCCGAGCGACGCGGCAGGCCGCAACTGGTCGCGATGTTTTACACCTCGTGCAAATATATTTGTCCGTTGATCATCGACAGCGGCAAAGGCGTGGATAATTCATTGACACCCGCCGAGCGGAAAAATCTGTCGATCCTGTTGGTCAGCATCGACCCTGCCAGAGATACACCCGAAGCGCTGATGTATATCGTGAACAAGCGCAAGCTCGATACCGCGCGCTGGACGCTTTCACGTACCGACGAGAAGGGCGTGCGTACACTGGCGGCCTTGCTGGGGGTGCGCTACCGGGTGCTTGCCGATGGTGAATTCAACCACACCAGCGCATTGATCCTGCTGGATGCCGAAGGTCGCGTGGTCGCACGCACCGAAACCCTGGGTTCGAAGCCGGATCCGGTTTTTCTGGCGGCGGTCAGGAAAACCCTGGCCGTAAAGTGAGTGGATGAGGCCGGCGGCCTGTCGATTTGACCCAGATCAAAGCCATTCGCGGTAGGCCGCGCATAGTGGGTCAAGGCAGTTCCGCAAATCGTTTTTTTCACTCACGGAGTCATCATCATGATCAAGAATATGTCATCTATAGATCGCGGCATTCGCGTCGCCGTTGCAGCGATACTTGCGTATCTCTATTTCAGCGGTGTGGTTACCGGGGCATTGGGAATCCTGTTGATGGTGTTTGCCGCGGTTTTCCTGATTACCTCCAGCATTGCGTTCTGCCCGCTTTATGTACTTTTCAATTTCAGCACCCGAAAATCCTGATCCCGACAGGCATGTCCTCCAATCCGGCTTGATTGCCAGTTTGACCATTTGCCGACATTGATGGGTTTACAATGCGGCAATAAAACGGGAACGAAAAAATGATCAGACATATCGAGCGCCATAAAACCCATCGCATCGGCTGGCTGCGTGCCGCAGTGCTCGGAGCCAATGACGGCATCGTGTCGACGGCCAGTCTGGTACTGGGTGTTGCCGCAGCCGGTGCCACCACCAACAGCATTCTTGTCGCAGGCGTCGCCGGTTTGATGGCGGGTTCGATGTCGATGGCCGCCGGTGAATATGTGTCGGTCAGTTCGCAATCCGACACCGAAAACGCCGATATCGAAAAAGAACGCAATGAACTCGCGACCGATCCGGTACACGAACTCGAAGAGCTGACGATGATTTATGTCGGCCGTGGTCTCGATAAAAATCTCGCGAGACAAGTGGCTACCCAGTTGACGGCACATGATGCGCTTGCCGCCCATGCTCGCGATGAGTTGGGTATTTCAGACATGTTGAGTGCAAAACCGATCCAGGCCGCATTCGCTTCGGCAGGCACCTTTGCAGTGGGTGCGGCAATGCCCTTATTGGTCGTGCTGCTGGTACCGCAGTCAATGCTGATGTGGATCGTGGCGGCAAGCTCGCTTTTATTTCTCGCGATACTGGGCACGATGGCGGCGCAGGCCGGAGGTGCATCGGTGATGACATCCGCCATTCGCGTGACTTTCTGGGGTGCGCTGGCGATGGGATTGACGACAGGCGTTGGCGCCTTGTTCGGCGTGGCGGCGTGATTCTCTAGCGCCCGCCACCGCTGCGCCACACCGAGTACAGCAGCCAAAGACTGCCGAATACCGCACCTAGAAAACCCAGCAGACCAAAGATCGGCAAACCTAGCAGAGTGGGGCCGCCTTTTACCGTCATCACGATTGATGAGCCGATGATCAGCGCCGCAATCACGATACCGACCGTCAGGCGATTGGCGGAATGATCGAGTTGTTCGCCCAGGTGTTGCAGCCGTTCGATATCGATACTGACCTTGATCTTTCCCGCTCTGGCGTGTTGCAGGATTTCGCGAATGCTTTCCGGCAATGAAGAGAGTACGTGCATGCCCAGTTTGACCACACGCTGGCCGCGCTTGGCGACAGACGATGCGCTGTAACGGGTTCGCATTGCCTTTCGCACGATCGGCATCGCGACCGACACCATGTCGAAATCCGGATCGAGTTTCCGGCCGATGCCTTCCAGCGTCACGAAGACTTTAATCAGCATCGCAAGATCGGACGGCAAGTGCCAGCTTGTTGTCGCGCAGGATCAAGGTCACGTTGCCGAGCATCGCGCCAAGATCCAGTTGCTTCAAGGGAATGCCGTGGTATTGGTCAATGAAACCGTCGACTTCCTGCGTCAGCTTTTCCGCATCGAAATCGGAATCCTGCGTCCATTCAAAAAGCACATCGATGATTTGCTGCGGATCGCGCTGAACCAGACCTTGCAGCAGATCGAGCACTTGATCGCGACGTTTGTCGGACAGGTGTCCGACCATGCCGAAGTCAATCAGTGCGACACGATTTCCCGGCAGGTAAAAAAGATTTCCCGGATGCGGATCGGCATGGAAGAAGCCGTCTTCCAGCATCATTTTCAAGGCGGTTCTGGCACCGATCAAGGCCAGCTTTTTTTGATCCAGCCCAGCCGCGGCAAGCGCATCCAGATCATGTGCGGGTATGCCGGAAACGAACTCCTGCACATTCACGCATTCGCTGGTCAGCGGCCAGACGACGCCCGGTACGACAATGTCGGGGTCATCGCGGAATGCATCGGCAATGCGCTCCGCGTTATGGCATTCGGCAGCGAGGTCGAGTTCGCGATAAAGCGAGCTTTTGAAACGGCCAACGACATCGAGTGGACGATAGCAGCGCCATTCGGGCAATTCGGTTTCGATCATTTTCGCGAAGCGTTGCAGCAGCCGCATGTCGGCATCGATGATGTCGCGAATTCCCGGACGGCGTATTTTCACGATCACCTGACGGCCATCACGCAAGACGGCACGATGAACCTGTGCAATCGAACCGGCAGCAAGCGGTTCATGGTCTAGTTCCGCAAAAAATGTTTCCGGCGAATCCGGCAGGCTATCGAGCAATTGCGCCTGTATGTCGGTGAAGGCGACCAGCGGGGCGTGATCCTGCAGCTTTTCGAATTCGGCAATCCAGTCCGGTGGAAACAGGTCAACGCGGGTAGCCAGGATTTGCCCCAGCTTAACGAAAGTCGGCCCCAAATCTTCCATCGCGCAACGCAGTCGCTCTGCCGAGCTTAAATGCGCCGTGTCTTCGACGCTTTGCAGATGCAATACCTTGCCGGCGCGTTCCAGGATATTGGCCATGCCGAGCCGTTGCACCACATCGCCGAAGCCGTAGCGAATGAAAACGGACGCGATATCGTGCAGGCGCCCGAGGTCTTGTGCGGCGATGAGGGTTTTCAGCAGCATGGTTTGGCATCCACGGGAATGATGTTACGTAGAGTGACTCGGTTGTATTTAGCTCCATAAAATGCGAAAGGTACACAGGTTTTGTCATATTGCCGATTCCGGCGACAAGCCTGAATTCCGCACGCACCTGTTACGGGCATATAGTGGACTGGAGGCACGCTTGGGCCTTGATTTCGATCAAAAGCATCGTTCCAAAATCTGCAAGGATTAATCGTTCGGTAATTATCGGAAACAGGAGACATGGCCATGAATCGAGTCAAACAAAAAACCTGCATCGTCACCGGCGCCGCATTGGGTATTGGCAAGGCATGCGCACAGCGTCTGGCAGACGAAGGAGCCAATATCGCCTTGTTCGACATGCTCGATGATGCCGGCAATGCATTGGCAAGCGAACTACAAAAGCGCGGCGTTAATGCACGTTATTGGCATGTCGATGTCAGCAGCGAAAAAAACGTGCAGGCCGCGATCACTGAAGCGGCAAAACATTTCGGAGGCGTGGATGTGCTCGTGAACAACGCAGGTATCGCCGGCGTCAACAAACCCACGCATGAAGTGACCGAAGAGGAATGGGACCGGGTGCAGGCGGTCAACGTGAAGGGTGTTTTTTTCTGCACCAAGCACGCGATACCTTTCATGAAAAAAGCCGGCAAGGGCAGCATCATCAATCTTTCTTCGATCTACGGTCTGGTGGGTGCGCCCGACGTGCCGCCGTATCACGCTTCCAAAGGCGCGGTACGATTGATGAGCAAGACCGATGCGCTGATTTATGCGGCCGACCGGATTCGCGTCAACTCCATCCATCCCGGATTTATCTGGACACCGATGGTCGAAAAACATTTGCAGGATAGTGGCGCCACCGATATCGAAGCGGCGCGTGCGGAAACCGGAAAGCTGCATCCGCTCGGCCACATGGGAGAGCCGGATGATATCGCCTGGGGCGTGGTGTACCTGGCGTCGGAGGAATCGAAATTCGTGACCGGCAGTGAGTTGGTGATTGATGGTGGTTACACCGCGCATTGATTTTTCGTAGGGGCGCCTGCTTGCTGCGCCCAAGACATCAAATTTTCCAGGTAGGGGCGCCTGCTTGCTGCGCCCAAGACATTGCCGCAGATCATGGGCGCAGCAAGCAGGCGCCCCTACGGACGAGCCCGCTTCAACACGACGTAGTACAGCAGCGGAATCACCACGAGTGTCAGCACGGTCGACACCAAAATGCCGAAGATCAGCGAGACCGCGAGTCCGTTGAAAATCGGATCGTCAAGAATGAAGAAGGCACCGAGCATTGCTGCGACACCGGTCAATACAATCGGTTGCGCGCGGACGGCGCAGGCGTCGATCACCGCTTTTTCAAGCGCCATGCCTTGTTCGACCGCCTGCTGGATAAAGTCCACCAGCAGAATAGAATTTCGTACGATGATGCCAGCGAGTGCAATCATGCCGATCATCGAGGTCGCGGTGAATTGCGCACCGAGCAGGGCATGGCCGGGCATCACCCCGATTACCGTCAGCGGAATCGGCGCCATGATGATCAATGGCACCAGATAGCTGCGGAACTGGCCGAGTACGAGCAGGTAAATCAATACCAAGCCGGCGGAATAGGCCAAGCCCATGTCGCGGAAAGTTTCGAAGGTGATTTGCCATTCGCCGTCCCACTTGATTGCGAATAATCCGGTATCGACCGGCTGCTTGAAGAAAAATTGCTGAATCGAAAAGCCGGCTATCTTGTTGTCCGATACCTGGCCGACGACATTGAACATGCCGTATAGCGGACTATCAATTCTGCTTGATTCATCGCCGGTCACATAGACCACCGGCAATAAATCCTTGTGATAGATGCTGCCGTCCCATGCCACCTGTTTGGTGTTCACGAGTTCCGATATTGGCACGAGTTTTCCGCTATCCGCACGTACCCGGATCGCCAGCAAGGAAGCCAGCGAGGCCTGGTCGCCAGCAGGCAAGCGCAGACGAATCGGCACTGGATATTTCGAGGCGTCATCACGCAGATAGGTCACGTTATTGCCCGACAGACCGGCGGTGATGGCTTCGCTGATGCTCGCTTGCGAGATGCCGAGTCTTGCGGCGCGATCACGATCGATACTGATAATGTCACGCGGCGAATCGGCTTCGACCGTGGTGTCGATATCGACAATGCCGGGTGTTTTCCTGAATCGCGTTTCCAGATCGCTGGCGATCAAGCGACTTTTTGCATAGTCCGGCCCGTAGATTTCGGCGACCAGCGGCGCGAGTACCGGCGGACCCGGCGGTACTTCCACCACTTTTATCGAGGCTCCCAAACGTTCGCCAATGGCGTTGAGTTTTGGCCGAAGCGCGGCGGCAATATCGTGACTGGCGCGATCACGCTCGTGTTTGTCGACCAGATTCACTTGCAGGTCGCCGACATTCGCGCCGCTGCGCAAATAATATTGCCGCACCAGCCCATTGAAATTCACCGGTGCCGAGGTTCCGGCATAGCCCTGGTAATCCAGCACTTCCGGAACATTTTCCAGTTCACCAGCCAGTTCGATCAACACACGTTGAGTATCTTCGAGTGTTCGACCTTCCGGCAGATCCACCACGACCTGAAATTCGGATTTGTTGTCGAACGGCAGCATTTTCAACACCACCAGTTTCACGGCGGCAAGACTGGCCGAGAGCGCCAATGCAATCAAGATACCGACGAGCAGGTTGCGTCGATTGCGGCCGGCTTTATCGCCGAACAGAAATGGACTCATCACGCGCTGGAAAATGCGGGAAGTGCGGGTGTTGGTTTCCGTTGAATGCGCCGGTTCAGAAGCATCGGCATGTTTTTCCAGATGCTTCGCCAGCAGTTTGTAGGACAACCACGGCGTCACGATCAATGCGACGCCGAGCGAGAGCAGCATGCCGACGCTGGCATTGATCGGAATCGGCCGCATGTACGGGCCCATCAGGCCACTGACGAAGGCCATCGGCATCAAGGCGGCAATTACGGCGAATGTCGCGAGTATCGTCGGGCCGCCGACTTCATCAACCGCAGGCGGAATGGCGTCCAGCAATTTCTTTCCACCGATTTGCATGTGGCGATGGATATTTTCGACAACGACAATCGCATCATCGACCAAAATACCTATCGAAAAAATCAGCGCGAACAACGAAACCCGATTGAGCGTGAAGCCCATCGCCCATGAGGCGAATAAAGTCAGCGCCAGCGTCACAATAACGGCGGCACCGACCACGATCGCTTCGCGCCAGCCCAAGGCAAACAAAACCAGAAGCACCACCGACATTGTGACGAAGGCGAGCTTGTGAATCAGTTTCTGCGCTTTATCGGTCGCGGTTTTGCCATAGTCGCGGGTAATCGAGACCTTGATGCCTTCGGGAATCACGCGACCTTGCAATGCCTGCAAACGTTCGCTGATCGCGGTCGTGATATCGGCCGCGTTCGCTCCGGGCTTCTTCGCAATTGCGAGTGTCACGGCGGGCGCAATGCCGGCTTTCGGCCGCTCGGCGCTGCCAATCGGTGCGCCATGCCAGGCATAACGAATCGGAGAATCGGCAGCGTCGGAAATTTTTGCGACATCCGATAAATACACTGGCATGCCCTTATGCATTCCGACAACGACACCGGCAATCTGTTCGCGGTCCGCCAGAAAACTGCCGATGGTGACCGGTATGACTTGCTGGTTGATCACGCGCTCGCCGGCTTGCCTGACAAGATTGGCGGCCAATAAAGATTGGCTCATGTCCTGCAATGTAAAGCCATATTCCGCCAGGCGCGTGGCATCGACTTCAACCAGCACTGCGCGATCCGGTGCGCCAATGGTGTATATGTCGCGTGTGCCGGGAACACGTTTCAATTCGGCTTCCAGCATATGCGCGGTTTGTGCGAGTTCGACCGCACCGCGTTGTGGTCGTCGGTCCACAAGGTCACGCTCATTACCGGAACATCATCAATGCCCATCGGCCTGACCAAGGCTTGGCCAACGCCGAGATTCGCCGGCGCCCAATCGGCATTGGAATAGACCTGGTTATAAAGTCTGACGATGGCTTCCTGGCGCGGAACACCGACTACGAATTCAACCGTGAATACCGCCATGCCCGGACGCGAAATCGAATAGACGTGTTTGACGCCTTCGACTTCCGACAACATCTGCTCGTAGGGAAACGCGACCATGTTTTCGACATCGCGCGAACTCGCGCCGGGAAACGGCACGAACACATTCGCCATCGTGACATCGATTTGCGGCTCTTCTTCGCGTGGCGTAATCAATACCGCGACCATGCCGAGCAATAAACCGGCAATGGCCAGAATGGGCGTGAGCGGATTGTTCTGGAACGCTTTCGCGATCCAGCCGGAAAATCCGAGCCGTGGAGAATCAGACATGATTTATTGCTCCGCCTGTTTTTCCGATAGCCGCAAACTTGCGGCCAACGGATCGGCGGCAATACTTTCACCGGGATTCAAGCCGGAAAGGACCTGCACCTGATCGCCGACGCGATGGCCGAGACGGATCTGCCGAAGACGAATACTGTTTTCGCCGATCACGTAAACCGACGTGACTTCGCTGCGCATCACCAAGCTGCTGGCGGGAATCAGCAAGCCCTGATTGCCCGAACTGGGCAGCAAGGCCTTGACGGTGATGCCGGGTTTCAGGTTCGTCGTGTTGGCCGGTAAGGACAACCGAACGGTCAAGGTGTGCGTGTCGGGGTCGGCATCGGGAAATACCGTGATGTTTTCAACCGGCATTTCCTTGCCGTCATCCAGAATGATTTTTGCCGTCTTGTTTTTTTCGAGCAAGGCGGCTTCCGATTGCGGCAGCATGACTCTTACCCGTAATTGTTCCGGCGAGTTCATGCTGAAAATGGCCTGCCCCGGCGAAACGGTTTCGCCGACTTGCACGAAACGCTGCCCGATCACGCCGTTGAACGGCGCACGAATCACGGTGTAGTCAAGTTGCTGCGAAGACTCGCTCAGTTGTGCGCGTGCCGATGCCAGCTGTGCACGTGCTGCATCGCGACGTGCAATCGATTGCTCGTATTGCGCTTTCGAAATCAGGCGCTTGGCATAAATTTCATTCATGCGCTTGTAGTCGGCTTCGGCTTCGGTGGCTTGTGCCTGAGCCGCGCTCAATGCTGCCAATGCACGGTTCTGCCCTGACATCTGCTCGACATTGCTGAAGCGGGCGAGGACATCGCCTGCCTTTACTGCATCATTGACGTCTACCATCAGCGAACTGACACGGCCCGAGGTTTGTGCAGAGAGGGTTGCCTGATTGACGGCTTCGACCACGCCATCCCACTGCCGCAAATTCCCCGTCGTGGTACTCGCCGTTTTAATGAGTGCCCATCCTTCCACGTTGATCGCGCTTTTATCGGCAGGCTCGGGGGCGTCACCGCAAGCCGACAAGCTTGCAGCGAGTATTGCGATGGCAAAATAAGGGTAGAAGGACATGGCTTTGCTCACTTGAAGGCGTTGCCGGGCTGGAAGCCGAGCTTGCCGAAAATTTTCGCCGCCGGGCAAAAACCAGTGAACGATGCCTGCAACAAATTCAGGCCGACGAAGGCAGTGAGTGCGAGGCCCCAGGGCGAAATGAAATAGACGATGGCGACGCTGACCAGAATCATCACGCCGGCAAATGCCATCACTGCTTTATCGATATTCATGTTTTTCTCCAGAAATTATTTTTGGTCGGACTTCAAACGTTCGATGCCGAGCGCTTTCATCACGTATTTTTCGTAGATCGGCTCGGAAGTGCCGTGGCGCATCTTGAACAGGAAGTATTTTTCGAACGCGATTTTTGCCAGGTGTACCCAGCGACCTTTTTTTGCCCAGGTCACATTGCGCGGTGGAAACTGCGGCAGTGCGACAAACGCCACGCCGTCATCGCCCATATCGGCCAGACAAACGGCATTCCAGGTACCTTCGGCATCGGCAGGTTTTCCTGCAAGTTCGGCTTCGATATTTTTCACGATGGTAGTAACCATCGATTCGATCATGAAACCGGTTTTCGGCGCGCCGGTGGGAATCGGCGTGACTTCCACCGGAGGAATCGCGACACAAACACCCGCCGCAAAAATGTTCGCATACTTCACGCTGCGCTGGTGCTTATCGACGAGCACGAATCCCCTGGGATTGCAGAGGCCTTCGACATTTGCGACCGCAGGAACGCCTTTGAACGCGGGCAGTAACATCGCGAAATGGAAGGGCAGTTTGTATTCCATTTGCATCAGGCCCTTGTTGTCATATTCGCTGGCATTGATCGTGCCGTCGGTGACTTCATCGATCTTTGCATTGGTCAGCCATTTGATATGACGTTGCCGGAATTCCGATTCCATCAGACCTTTAGAATCGCCGACACCGCCCAGACCCATGTGTCCGATGTAAGGCTCGCTGGTCACGAAGGTCATCGGTACGCGATCACGCAATTTTCGTTTGCGTAAATCCGCATCGATGATCATCGCGAATTCGTAGGCCGGGCCGAAACAGCTCGCCATCTGCACGGCGCCGATCACGATCGGTCCGGGATTCTTCAAAAATTCTTCATAGGCAGCCCAGGCTTTCGTTGCATGCGGCGTGGTGCAGATCGACTGGGTGAAACCGACTTCCGGACCCGCACCCTTGATTTCCTCGAACGCGAGTTTGGGCCCGGTGCAGATGATCAGATAATCGTATTCGATGTTCTGTCCGGCATCGGTAATCACGCATTTCTTGTCGGCGAGGATTTGCGTCACGGCACGCGGAATAAAGGTGATGTCTTTCTTTGCCAGATATTCGCCGGCCTGCAGGCAAATCTCGTCGGGCTTGCGCCAGCCAACGGCGACCCAGGGATTGGATGGCGTGAAACTGAATTTCTCGCCCTCGCCGATAACCGTGATGCGATGGGTGGAGCCAAGTGTTTCCCGCAATTCATAGGCGGCACTCATGCCGCCAAGCCCTGCTCCGATAACAACGATATGTGCCATGACGTCTTACTCCAATAGATGTAGCGCGGATGACGGCCAATATTTCTTATTTGCCGAGCAGATCGCGAACGACAGGTTCCATTCCCGTCAAACCTGCCTGCTTGCCGAAGGCGATCGCGTCTTCGGTACTGTGTTGGCGAAACCAGGCTTCGGTCAGTGCCAGCATGGCGCCGCAACGATTGCCGGTACCGCAATGCACCAGCACGCCACCTTCGGCGCCGTTCAGCACTTGCCAGAGTTGATCGGTAAGTGCCTTGTTCAAACTAGCAGGTCCTTCAACCGGCAGATTGATGTAAGTCAAATTGGCGTCTTTAACTTCCTGTGCTTCGTTTCTGCCCGGCAATTCGTTTTCGGGGCGCAGATTGATCACGGTCTTGATGCCGGCTTCGGCAAGTGGTTTCCAGGCATTTGCTTCCGGTTGTCCGCCGGTGATGAGTTGGGGGCGTGGCTGCCTGAAATTCGGGATTAAATGGGAGACATCGGTTTTCATGGGGGGATTACTCGCAATAGATTTTGTGGAGGGTCTGCATCACTTTCTTGACCGGGCCGTTTGGCAGCGAATAAAGCACCGTCTGCGCTTCGCGTCGCGTTTCGACGAAACCGGCTTCACGCAACACCGCCAGATGCTGGGACAGCGCCGATTGGCTCAGCTCAAGCTGCGCCTGAAGCTCGCCTACGCTGAGTTCGCCATCCACCAGAAGGCAGAGGATCAGCAGTCTTTGCTCGTTACCCATCGCTTTCATCAGCGAGGAAGCTTCGCAGGCATGGGCCTGCATATCGGCGAGCGAGGCTTTGGCGGCAAGTGTTCTTTTGGACATGTGGCGGGCCAGAAATGATGAACTGGCGCCACTATATTAGAATAAGCTAATATAAGCAATAGCTAATATATGTTCGTTGGCTGGCATTCATGAATTTACGCAAGTGCATCGCCGAAGCAGCGGCAGACCCATGGCTGAGCGACTAGTCGTCGTCTCCGCCGTTATCGCCTTCGCGGCCTTCGCCGCCCTCTCCGTTGGCGCTGCGATGGCATTTGACGCAATTGTCGAAATTGCGAATGCCTTCCTCGACATGTTCCGCCCGGATTCTGGCGGGAGTATGTTCGTGGCAGCCATAGCAGGTGTAACGGCTTAGGTCGTTATTGGCGTGGCAGGTTGAACAGGAGGCGTTGTGGTTACGATCCAGCACGAAAAACCGGTCATGATTGAATGTCGAGGGTTTCCACTGTTTCACACTATGGCATTGCTGGCAGTTGCCCTGTATTTGACGATGGAAGTTATCTTTCGGTTTTCGATGGCAGCCATCACATTGCAAGCTCGTATTGTTTGCCAGCAGATCATGGTTGAATGTCGCGTTCTTCCAGGCGTCGGTAGTGTGGCACTGGTTGCAGGCCACGGTCGATTGCATGTTTTTGTGAAGATTATTGTCGGGCCTGGCATGGCAACTATCGCATTTCGTCCTGACATCCAGTTTGATAAGCGCATGCGAAAAAGGCTTGCGACTGTGGCGCGTCAACTTTGGTCCGACATGGTCGCTATGACAGGCAACACAATCTTGTACGAGTAATTGCTGGTGAAACGCGACCTTTGATTTTCCTTTCGGCAACGCCTTGCCTTCGGTTGTGCGTATGCCGATGTCGGCAAGGACATGGCAGCTCTGGCAGCGTTTTGATGACGCACCGCGCAAGGCGCTATGGCAGGCGAAACAATCGGTCGCAATCCTTGCATGCGCTGGCATCACTGGCCCAGGGCTGACCATCAAATGCGGAAACACAAACACGAGCGTGACCAGAATCGTCAGATTGACCGCGATGATCGAAAACACCCATGGCCGTTTCATTTCCAGCCCCAGAAAATAAACACGCTGATGATGTGGGCCAGGGCAAGTACGGCAAAGGCCAGCGTGATCGGGAAGTGCACGGAACGCCACTGTTTGACGACATCGAAAGTGAGACTGTCAATATGCAGACGCTCGTCCAGTTGTTCGGGAGTGAAGCCCTCGTCGCGAAGCATTTGTCTTTCGGCTTCGAGTCTTTTTCTGGAACGCTCGAGTAAATATTTTCCGGTCAATCCGCTGCCGACATTGATCAGCATTGCCCAGACGGCCAGCCATCCCAGAATGGCATTGAAGTGAATGCCGGCATGCACCAGTATCAGCAAGGAACCAGCCCAAGCCATACGCTCATGCAGGCGCAGCCAGCGAACCGTGGTGCCGGATTTGATGAGTTGCCGTTTGCGCAGCGAATAAGCAAACGAGAAGATAATCAGCAAGGTGCCCGGGATGCCCAGATAGCGGCCGATCCAGACAAGATCAAACACGTGCAGCAGTGCATCCAATGACAGTGAAACCAGAGCGAGTGCCATGAGAGAAACGTAGAACGGCAGTACCTCGCGGCTAAGCAATGTGGCTTTGATATTATTCATGCCTGTATCACCAATGCCGATTCGGGACGGCCAACGCACAGTAGACAGTGGCCGGGGCTAATGTCGTACTCGGGTTTATCGCGATAGCTGACCGATCCCGAAACCACTTTCGTTTCACAACTACCGCAGCTGCCGGCGCGGCAGCCTGCTTCCACCGCAATATTGTTGCGTTCGGCAAAGTCGAGCAGGTTTTGATCGCGCCCATCCCAGACGAGCGTGCGTTCTGATTTCTGGAATTTCACTTCAACGGATATATTTTCTGCCGTGTTGTTTTCCATCGGTGTGGCATGAATGGAGGCAGGTCCGAAGGCTTCGTAATGAATGTTTTGCCGGTTGACGCCCCACTCGATCAGACGTGGAACAAGTGACTCCATCATCGGCGCCGGGCCGCAAACATAGAACTGCTGCTTGCCATGCGGCAAGGTGCTACGCAGCAGCGGAATATCGATATAGCCTAGGTGTTGATGGTCGGTGCCCATTTCGTCACCCGGAACAGGACAGCTATAGACGACATTCAAATGCAGATTTGCGTGCTGCCTGGCCAGATTCTCCAGCAAGGCCTTGAATGCCTGTTCGCCGCTATTTCTGACGCCGTAATAGAAATGAATCACCCGTGTCGGTTGATGCTCGACACACCACAACACCATGCTCAGCAGGGGTGTGATGCCGATACCGCCGGCAATCAATACCGCCGGGTCATCCGATTCGGAATCGATATGAAATTGGCCGGAGGGTGCCCGTACGCCAATGAGGTCGCCTTCATGAATGTGATCGTGAAAGTAGTTGGACACTATGCCGGGCAAGCAATCTGGCAGATTCGCTGGCGGCAATACGCGTTTGATGCTGATGCGGTAGTTTTTTGCGCCGGGCGCGTCGGACAGCGAATAGCAGCGGGAAACTATTTTTGTCTGCATTTTCAAATCCTGAATTTGCAGGGAAACCGTTAGAAATTGCCCTGCCAGGAAATCGGGTAGTGGCAACGCGTCCAGCGGTTCCAGATAAAACGAGCACACGGTCTGCGCGCTGTCCTCGTATTGACGACTGGCAATCTTGAACTCGCGCAGCCCCTGCCATGCAGCCGCAAGGGCGGCGGGGCGCTGATCGTTTGCGCTAGAGGCGGCACGATCGGGATTGAGACGGTATCGGCGAACCGCAACGGCAATCGCCACGGCAAGCTGAAACAGCAGTGCCGCAGAAATGTAGCCAAGAAGCATAAGCGCCGTCATGCCGACAGCGTACAGCTTACCCAATGTACCAATTTGATTTCAGTCAACCCGCATGACGGGTCCGGGCAATCAGGTCATGCGCTTGAGGGTATCGTCCTTTCGGATGAAATGATGGAAAAGCGCAGCCAATACGTGGAAGCCAACCAGGAAATAAAAGATGTTCGCAAACAATTTGTGCAGATCTTCGAGTTGATGTGCAAGCCCTTCGTTTTCTGCCAGCAAGGCCGGCAATTCGATGCCGGTGAAGGGAATCATGATGACTTTGCCGTCGGTCCATACGGTGGCGAGGCCCAGCAAGGGCTGGGCGAACAGGAATACATAGATGGCGACATGTACCAGTTTTCCGAGGTTGTTTTGCCAGGAGGGCAGCGCCGGTTCGATTGGCGGCATGCCGCGTTTGAAGCGCAGCAGAAGACGTGGAATGAACAGCGCGAAAATCGAGATGCCGAGCCAGAAATGCGATTGCACCATGAACACGCGGCCACTGCTGCCGCGCGGGAATTCACTGCGGAATTCGATCGTGATGTAGGCCAGTACCAACATCACCAACATTAGCCAATGGAGGTTGCGTTGTGCGGTGCTGTATCTGTTCATGATGATTCTTTACCCCGTGAAATGGCTTCACTTAATCATAACGCCAATCCATTGCTCAGTGCCAAACCATTCGTGTATTTTTCGATGGAAATCTTTTCAATAAATGTACTCCACGCTAACCCAGGTTTTGGCGACATCAAAACCGACATCACCGGCCTGATAATCGGCATGTTTCAGCAGGGCATTCCATTTCGGCGCAAAAGCCCAGGCCAGCGAGGCATCCCATTCGCGGCCGTAATGAATATTCAGATGATCGGATTGAAAATCATGAAAGGCGACATTGGCGGTAACCTTGCCCCATTTTCTATTCCAGCCCAGGTAGGTGTCTTCCAACCCGTTCACCGGTGTGTTTAGAAAACGATCGGCCCAGCCATTGAACGCATGCAAGGTCGCAAACGGCGTGGCGAAACCATAGCTGCCATTGCCGCCCATTTGTTCCCAGCCAGCCTTGAAGGTATTGGCTTTCCAGACCAGGCCGCCTTCGAGCAAGACATAATCGGCATCGATCGCATTACTGCCGTTGGCATAGTCATTCTGTTTCGCGTATTCGGCGCTTGCCAGCCAGCCTATACCATCCTTGTTGTCGTGTTTGGCGATATAGCGCAGGCCGATATTTTGATGCGAGCTCAACGGCAGGGTTTGGTTTTCGATCAAGTGTGCGTAAGCGGTCAGTGAGCCTGGCCCGAGTTTATGGTTCAGGCTCAACAGGTGAGCATCGAGTTGCCAGCGTGCGAAATCTTGATTGGGATGATCGTCGCCATAAATCCGCAATGCGCGATCAAGATAGGTGTAGCGAAAATTCAAGCCGTTGCCGAAACGATGCTCGATATTGAGGGCATCAAAAGTCTGTTCGTTCTGACGCCAGCCGACATTGCCGAAAAATCGCTGGTTGTCGTAAATCACGCGTTGGCGACCGAGCATGAATTTAGTCGCGTCGGTCGGTGCGTACTGAACGTAAGCCTGATTGAGTTCGGTATTGTCCGGATCCACGACGACCGGATACGCGGTTTGAAAATTGGCGGTGCTGTTGAAGTCTTCGTTGAACAAATGCGAAGTATGCTCAAGTTCCACCACGCCGCTCCAGCCGCTGCGGACTGGCGTGCGATAGCCGAGTCGAAGTCGTAGTGTGTTGGCATTCGCGTCTTTCGCGAAGGCATCGTCGTCCACCTGTTCCATGCGCCAGCGCGCGTCGAATAGCAGCTTTCCTTCTGCGTCTTTCGTCAAGACGGGTTCGGCGGCGAATATCGGCAATGCCATCAATGCGAGGCTCAAGCCATTGACGATCTGTAATTTCCTGTTCATTTCAAACTCCCTCAAAGACTGAAGGAAGTTTGGGCGTATTGAAAATTCGTGCCATGACATGAATCAAGCGGAGATGATTTCGTAGGAGGGCCCTTGGGCGCGACAACTCACGCCGGATTGGTCGCGCCCAAGGGCCCTCATACAGGAGGACCGAGTGGTCGCGCCCAAGGGCCCTCCTACGGGAGGATCGAGCTGCAACCCAGGGCTTCGAGTCCTTGATGCAGAGCCGGTATGCTGCTCAGCCATGGTGCGAGAACGGTGATAAGTCCGGCAAGCGCAATCACGATACTTCCGATCACGCGATTTTTCGGTTTCGTCAGTAATCCTCCGAGTCGCACGCCGCTCCAGCTCAATGCCGTCATCGCCGGCAAGGTGCCAAGACCGAAACTCATCATGATCAAGCCGGCTTGCAACGGGCTTGCACTCAGCCAGGCCGCAATCAACATCGTTCCGCTGAGGCCGCAGGGTAAAAATCCCCAGAGGAATCCCTGTGCAAGCATTCGTAAGCCGGGATTTTTCGGCAAGCGTTTTTGCAATGGTTGAAGAAGGCTCCACAGCCATTGATTGGGTTTATTCAACCAGGAAAATCTTGCCTTGGTATCAAGTAGGCGCACCGCGACCAATAGCAGCACGACACCGACTGCCGCACGCGCCATGATGCTCAGGGTTTCGATCGGGATCAGCCGGATAAAGCCTGTGCTGATGCTGCCGACCACCACGCCTGCAAGGGTATAGGCAAGCACGCGGGCTGTATTCAGCAACAAGGCATTCCTGAAAGGCGAGGTCGATACCTGCGCCGGAATCGCGGTGGCGATGCCGCCGCACATCAAGACGCAGTGAGTGCTACCCAGCAGGCCGCTCAGGAACGCGGCGCCCAATAAAATGATATCAACCGGCATCGTTTTTGTTGCTGTCGTTTTTTGTTTCGTCGCCAGCTTCGGTTTCCGAAGCGAGAATGTCCAATGCCGCCGATTCCAGATTCTCGAATTGCTTGTTGCGCAGGGCCCAGATAAAGATGCCGATCGCAATCAGCAGGAAGACCAATGACACGGGAATCAACACGAGCAGGATATTCATTGTGAAACGGAGACTTTCCTTAGCCTGAGTGCATTTACCGACACCAATAAGGACGAAGTTACCATGCCAAGGGCGGCAAAGCCGGGATGGATGTAACCCATCGCCGTGACCGGAATACCGACAAGGTTATACAGCAATGCCCAGCCCAGATTTTGTCTGATGATGGCCTGTGCCTTGATCGCGATGGCGCGGGCTGCCAACAGGCGATCCAGTTTTTCGCCGCAGATGATCATGTCGGCCGAACGTTGCGCAATCGCCGCGCCACTGCCCATTGCAATCGAGACATCGGCACTGGCGAGTACCAGTGCGTCATTGATGCCGTCCCCGATCATCGCAATCGAATGTCCTTCCGATTGCAGCGCTTTCAGATAGGCCTGTTTCTGATCCGGGTTTTGTCGTGCAGCCGAATGCGATATGCCGACGTCATTGGCAAAGGCATCAACGGTGACGGCAGCATCGCCACTCAATAAATGGATTTGAAGTCCGGCATCCTGCAATGCCGACACGGTAGCCTTTGCATCGGCACGTATATTATCGTTCAGGGAAAAGCTGGCCAATACACGTTCGCCATCGCCCAGCCATAAGCGACCGTCGTCAGCAGCACTCGAGGCGAAATCGGCGCTGCCGATTCGGTATTCCTTTTGATCGACTATGCCGCAAATGCCCTTGCCCGGAATCAGCCGGACATTGTTCGCTTGTAAATCTGTCGCTTCCGGAAATGCCGATGCCAGCGGGTGCAAACTATTTTTTTCCAACGCGCAGGCAATGGCAAGCGCACGGTTTTTATCTTCGGTGAAATAATGATCATCCGTACGGGTGATTTTCCCCTGCGTCAGCGTGCCGGTCTTGTCGAAAATAAAGGTGTCGACTTTCGCGAGCTTCACCAGATTGTCATTGCTGAAACTCAGTACGCCGATTTTCGCCAAGGCACTTTGCGCGCTCGCGAAAGCCGCGGGCAGCGCGAGTGCCAGTGCACAGGGGCAGCTGACCACGAGCACCGCAAGCGCGATTTCGAAAGCGTGTGCCGAACCCATCAGTGACCAGAAGCCATAGACCAGAACGGTGATCAGCAAAATCCCGACCACGAAATAACGCGCGATGCGTTCCGCATAATGCAGCACGCCGGATTTTTTCAATTGCGCCAATTCAACCCGATACAGCAATTGCGACAATTGCGTGTCGCGCCCGGTCTGCGTTACTTCCAGCCTGGCCGAATGCAGGCTGCCGACACTGCCGGCAAGAATAAAATCGCCCTTGCTCTTCGTGACGGGTTTGGCTTCGCCGGTCAATAAAGATTCATCGAATGAAGCAACATCCGTCAGCAAAATGCCGTCGGCGGAAACGCTCTCGCCCGGATTGATGCAAAGCGTATCGCCGGGTTTCAGTTCGGCGACCGGAATCGCGATTTGCTGTTCGCCACGAATTACCTGTGCCAGGTAAGGCTGCGCGCGTGCAAGTGCATCGGATTGCTCGTAAGCCGCTTGTCGCGTTTGATATTCGAGAAAGCGCGCGACCAGCAAAAACAGCACGAACATCACGGCGGCGTCGTACCAGACATGCTGGCCGCCGATCAATGTCTGATAGAAGCTGCCGAAATACGCCAGCAGAATCGAGCTGGCGGCGAGTACGTCCATGCCCAGTGCTTTCTGTTTCAGCTCGCGCAGCATGCCGCGGATGAAAGGCATGCCACTGTAAAAAACCACCGGCGTGGCGGTGACGAAGCAGAGCCAGCGGAACATGTCGCGGGTCCAGACCGACATCTCGTTCGTCGTGTCGAGATACAGGGCTTCGGCAAACATCATGGTCTGCATGGCGACCAGTGCGGCCAAGCCGATTCGCAGCAGCAGGGTTCTCTTTTCCTGCGCACGCGATTTTTCGAGTTGGCTGCCCTGCGTCAAAAAAGCGCGGTAGCCCAGGCGTTGCAGGCAGGAAATCAGCTGCGACAGCGGTGTTGCGGATTGTTGCCAGCGCAGGTGAAGACGACCGGTGACGGCATTCACGCTGACTTCGCTGACGCCTTTCTGTTTGGTCAGTGCGCGATCGATCAGCCAGGCACAGGCAGCGCAATGCATGCCCTGCACCGAGATGATGATGTCGTCGTAACCATCGCGAAAACGCGAGTGTTGCCTCAGGGTGTCCGGATGATCCCAGGCACTTAAATCGACCTTGGCGGCATCGGCCTGGGGTGCCTGCTCGGTACGCAGTTTGTAGTAATCGGAAAGACCGGCATCATCAATCCACAATGTGGCGGCACTGCAACCGGTGCAGCAAAAGGATTGCAGCTTGCCGTGGATGTTTTCACGAACCGCTTCATCCGCAATGGCTTGGCCGCAGTGAAAGCAGAGGCAGTTTTCCGTTTCGCGCGCCTCGATGCCGACATCATTCACTGCAGCGTTCACGGCAAGCGTACCGACGCCTTCAGATCAGCCGTGCTGGATTGTTTGTGCAGACGGCCGACCACCCGCCATTGCGAATCCATGTCGGACAATTGCAAAAGCCAGTCATGGTTTTTAGTGACGGGTTGCTTGCTGACAAAATGATTTCCTTGCCGCTCCAGCACGAGCTGGATGTCCTGTGTCTTGTCGATCGGATGTTGCAGGTCAAGCATCAATTGTTTGCCGGCCAGAGGGTTCGGGCTTGACACTGTCCATTGCCCGTTCGATACATCCAGCCTTGCGGTGATATTTTCTTTTGCGGCCAGGGTATCGGCGCTCAGATCGGATTGCTGGATCTGGGCAACGCGAGTCACCGGCATGTTCACTTCGTCGGTCGCCTTCGCCAGGCCGGCGACATGCAGCGTGTAAAAACCGGCAACGGCGGTCAGCAGCGGAATGCCGAACATCAGCCATACCATCGGTTCTTTTACGGCACTAATTTTTTTCATCATCGGCATCATCGTGTTCGTCGTTTTCCATCGGCGCGATAAAGCGGCTTTCCTCGGTCACCTTGGCATCACCATCGGTTTGTTCCAGGATGAATTTCACTTCGGCCACGCCTTTCACCTTGCCGGGCTTCGCGACCAGGGTGATCGGCAAAGTTTGCACTTCTTCCGGTTCCAGGGAAATATTTCCGGCGAAGTGTTCGATGCCGATATCGGCATGGCTGTCGATACTCACCTTGTAGGTATGCGTGTGATTGTCCTTGTTGATCACGCGCAAGGTGTAGGCGTTTTCGATATTGCCGTCATCGTTCAGGTGGTAAAGCTGTTTGTCGCGCATCACGTCGACGATCAGCGGGCTGCGTTTTGCGATGCCCACCGCAAATACGGCGAACAAACCCAGCAATAGAACGCCATACACGATGATGCGCGGGCGCAACACATGGCTCGCTTTTGCCTCGAGCTGATGCTGGGTGGTGTAACGGATCAGGCCGTGCGGATACTCGAGTTTGTCCATGATCGAATTGCAGGCATCGATGCAGGCGCCGCAGGCGATGCATTCGTATTGCAGGCCATTGCGGATGTCGATGCCGGTCGGGCACACCTGCACGCAGAGCGTGCAATCGATGCAGTCGCCAAGTTCTTCGGGTGCCGGTTTTGTATCGGACACTTCAAACGGTACGAAACCGTGATCATTCAATTTGCTCAGCGGCAGCAGGCCGCGGGCACGTTCCAGCACGCTGGGCAGACTGCCTTTCCGGCGCGAGCCACGGGTTTCGCCACGCAGGCTGTCATAAGCGATGATCAGCGTGTTGCGATCAAACATCGCGCTCTGGAAACGGGCATAGGGGCACATGTATTTGCACACCTGTTCGCGCATGAAGCCGGCATTGCCCCAGGTCGCGAAAGAATAGAACAGCACCCAGAAAGTTTCCCAGCCGCTCCAGCTGAATGGCAGGAAGCGATCGGCCAATTCCTTGATCGGTGTGAAATAACCGACGAAGGTAAAACCGGTCCACAAGCGCCAATATCAACCACAGACTGTGCTTGCCGAACTTGCGCAGGATCTTGTTGCCATTCCAGGGGCTGGCATCGAGTTTCATGCGCTGGTTGCGGTCGCCTTCCAGCTTTTGTTCGACCCACAAAAAGGCTTCGGTCCACACCGTTTGCGGACACGCGTAACCACACCAGAGTCGTCCGGCCAGTGCGGTGAAAAAGAACAACGACAAACCCGCCATGATCAGCAGCAAGGCCAGAAAAATAAAATCCTGCGGCCAGAAGACCAGGTTGAAGATGTAAAACTTGCGGGCCGGCAAATCCCAAAGGACTGCCTGGCGTCCGTCCCAGTTCAACCAGGCGACGCCGTAATAAAGTCCCAACAAAACCAGCAGAGCCAATCGTTGAAAACGCTGGTAACGGCCCTTTATTTCGCGCGGATAAATTTTCTTTTCCGACACATACAAGGGGCCGTCATCGACCAGCTGTGCCGCAATTTGCTTGTTCACTGCGCTTCCTTCGACAGCGGTTTATTGAAACGGCTCGCGGGCCTGAGCAGTATCCAGGTAAACAGGCTGGAACTGGCGGTGGCCAGCCAGAACATGAAGAAGCCGATCGTATAACCGGCTTCACGATTGATATGGATATGGCTGAACGTGATATCGCGCAATTGCAAGGGATCGACAAAGGCAAAGAACACCATGGTAGCGACACCCGCCGCAAAGAAAGACGGCCAAAGAATGGCACCCACCCGCTGGATCATCGGGCGTGGTGGGTGGTCGAATGCGTCGGGTGTCGTCATGATTATTCCGTTTTCGCTTTCTTGCCGTGCGACAGCGACCAGACATAGGCGCCGACCAGACGGATTTGGGTATCCGACAGAATAGCGCCGTGCGCCGGCATCTGCCCATTGCGGCCCGCGCGGACGGTTTGCTTCATGGTTTCGAATTCATTGCCATAGAGCCAGACGTCATCGGTCAGGTTGGGCGCACCAAGTGCCTGGTTGCCCTTGCCGTCGATGCCATGACAGGCGGCACAAATACCTTCGAAACGTTTCTTGCCGTCGGCCGCCAGGCTTGGATCCACCTGCATGCCCGACAGGCTTTGCACGTAGACCACGACTTGCGAAATACCGGCTTCGCTTTCCATCGGTCCGGCGAGTGCCGGCATCGCAGCCTGCCTGCCTTCACGAATGGTGGTCAGGATATCGTCCGGCGAATTCGGCCATTGCCAATCGCTGTTGGTCAGGTTCGGAAAGCCGCGGGCACCGCGCGCGTCCGAACCGTGGCACATCGCGCAATTGTTGATGAAGATGCGCTTGCCGGTGGTGAGCGCTTTTGCGTCCTGTGCAATCACGTCGATTGGCTGGTTGTGGAATTTGGCAAAGCTTTTTGCCAATTTTTCATCACCCGCTTTTTTCTCCAGATCATGCTGGGCTTTCGAACTCCAGTTGCCTTCGCCCTTGAACGCACCAAGGCCGGGGAACCAGACCAGATAAGCGATGCCGAAAACGATCGTCAGATAGAACAGGTTGATCCACCAGCGCGGCAGCGGATTATTGTATTCAGTCAGGTCGCCGTCCCAGACATGGCCGGTGGTTTGGGTATCGACGGCATCGCCTTTCTTGCGTTGCGCAGTCCACCACAGCAGCCAGACACAGGCGACGATATTGAAGACCACGAAAAAAACGATATAGGTTGACCAGGTAAAACTCATGGCGATACCTCTTCATTTTCTTCGAGCGGGATATTGGCGGCGGCACTGAATTCATTTTTGCGCTTGCTGCTATAGGCCCAGGCCGTGCCTGCAATAAATGCAAGCAGCAAGACCAGACTGATGATTCCGGAAATCATGGTTATTCTCCTTTAGGCGCGTGTTTGCCAAGGGCTTGCAGGTAGGCAATGACGGCGTCCTGCTCGGTTTTATTCGATACTTGTGCGGCGGCACCTGCGAAATCGGCATCGGTGTACGGATCGCCGAGGGTTCTCAGGGCATGCATGCGGCCGATGATCTCTTCCGCATTCACCGTGTTTTTCGACAGCCACGGATAGCCAGGCATATTCGATTCCGGAACAACATCGCGGGGATTGTTCAAATGCACGCGATGCCAGTCGTCCGAATAACGGCCACCGACACGGGCCAGATCCGGTCCGGTGCGTTTGCTGCCCCACTGGAACGGACGGTCATAGACCGATTCGCCGGCCAGGGAATAATGGCCATAGCGTTCGGTTTCGAAGCGCAGCGTGCGAATCATCTGCGAATGGCAGTTGTAGCAGCCTTCGCGGATATAGATGTCGCGACCGGCCAATTCCAGTGCCGGGTAGGGTTTGACGCCCGGCAATGGCTTGATGGTTTCGGCTTGATACATCAGCGGCACGATTTCTGCCAGGCCGCCGAATGAAATCACGATCGCGATCAGGATCGCCATCAAGCCGACATTGGTTTCTAGTTTTTCATGGCTCATGATTTTTCTCTCAGGCGTGCTGGGCGTCGGCGACGGGAATCAATACGGGATTCGCATGTTTTCCTTTCGCGAGCTGGAAGGTTTTAATCACGTTGATCACCATCAGCACCATGCCGGTGATGACGAGCAGACCGCCGCAGAAACGGATGAAGTAATACGGGTAGGTGAACTTCAGGATTTCGACGAAGGCGTAGGTCAAGGTGCCGTCATCATTGGTCGCACGGCTCATCAAGCCCTGGCCGATACCCGAGATCCACATCGACACCGTGTAAAGCACGACGCCGATCGTATGCACCCAGAAATGCAGGTCGATCAATTTTTTCGATGCCATGTCTTTCAGGCCGAGACAGAACGGAATCAGCATGTAGATCGAACCCAGCGAAATCATTGCGACCCAGCCCAAAGCACCGGAATGCACGTGGCCGATGGTCCAGTCGGTGTAGTGACTGAGGGCGTTAACGGTCTTGATCGACATCATCGGACCTTCAAACGTACTCATGCCGTAGAACGACAGCGAGACAATGAGGAATTTCAAAATCGGATCGGTGCGCAATTTGTACCAGGCGCCCGACAAGGTCATCATGCCGTTGATCATGCCGCCCCAGCTGGGTGCGAGCAGGATCAGCGAGAACACCATGCCGACGCTTTGTGCCCAATCGGGAATCGCGGTGTAGTGCAGATGGTGCGGGCCGGCCCACATGTAGATCGCGATCAGCGCCCAGAAATGCACGATCGACAGGCGGTACGAATAAATCGGGCGACCTGCACGACGTGGTACGAAGTAATACATCATGCCGAGGAAGCCGGCCGTCAGGAAGAAACCGACCGCGTTATGGCCGTACCACCACTGCACCATCGCATCGACCGCACCGGAATAAATCGGATAGCTATGCGTCAGGCTGGTCGGAATCGCCAGTGAATTCACGATATGCAATACCGCTACCGTGAGAATGAAGGCGCCATAGAACCAGTTGGCGACATAGATGTGACGAATCTTGCGTTTGACGATGGTGCCGAAGAACAGCACGCCATACGCCACCCAGACGACTGCAAGCAGTACGTCTATCGGCCAGATCAGTTCGGCGTATTCCTTGCCTTGCGTCAGACCCATCGGCAAGGTCACGGCAGCCAGCACGATGACGAGTTGATAGCCCCAGAACACGAAGCTGGCGAGCTTGTCCGAAATCAGCCTTGCGTGGCATGTTCGCTGCACGACGTAGAGACTGGTCGCAAACAAGGCGCAACCACCGAACGCGAAGATGACCGCGTTGGTATGCAAGGGTCTGAGGCGACCGTAGCTGAACCAGGCGGTGTCGAAGTTTAATGCTGGCCACATCAGCTGCGCGGCGATCAGAAGACCGACCAACATGCCAACGCACCCCCAGACGATTGTCATGACTGAAAATTGCAGTACGACTTTATCGTTATACGTTTCCGGACTTGTACTCATGCTGCTCTCCATTGAATCCGGGCTAATTTTCAACCGGATCGGTGTGCGGCCATTTGACCCAGATCAAGTCGGTTAGGCCTCGGGCTTTCAGGGCAATGCTTGCCAGCGCACATTCCACGCCTGCAGTACTTGTTATACTGGACAAACAAGCATTGGCGTGGATTTCAAACGTCCAATTCAATTATGGAGTCTTGATCCCCCATGGCCGAGCCGGTAGTCGATCTAGCCCGTTTGCGGCAGAGTTGCGCGAAATGTTCGCTGCAGACCCTCTGCCTGCCCGCGACTATCGGGCTGGATGATCTCGATCAGCTGGACCGTGTGGTAAAAAACCGCCGTCCGATGAAGCTTGGCGATCATCTTTATCGTTCCGGGCAGACTTTGGGCGCCCTCTACGTCGCCCGCGAAGGTGCGTTCAAGACCACGATTACCGACGAGCAAGGCATGAGCCAGGTGATCGGCTTCCATTTGCCTGGAGAACTCATCGGACTGGATGCGCTGGGTTCTGGCATGCATGCCTGCGATGCACAGGCACTGACTCAGGCGAACGTTTGCGAGATTCCGCTATCGCAACTGGAGTCGGTGGCGACGCAGGTTCCCGGGCTGCAGCACCAGCTACTGAGAATTATCGGTCAAAGCATCAACCGCGATCATAGCCATCTCGAAATGCTGGGCGTAAAAAGCGCCGGAGACCGGATGGCCCTGTTTATCCACGGCATGACCGAGCGTTATCGCCTGCTGGGACGTCCGGCCGAATTACTGGTGTTGCCGATGAGCCGGCAGGATATCGGCAGTTATCTCGGCCTGGTGATTGAAACCGTCAGCCGTACGCTGAATAAAATGCAGGAAGACGGCGTCATCAGCGTGCATGGTCGCCAGGTCAAAATCCTGGACATGAAACGCCTGGCGACGATGGCTCATATAACGACCGATAAAGTCATCAGCCATAAATTCTGAGGTCAATGCGCGAACAGGATCGGCATCTGCGAGTGCTGGCTCAGCTCCCGGGTAACGCCGCCCAGCATGAACTCGCGAAAACGCGAATGGCTGTAACCACCGGCAACGATTAATTGTGCATCGGTTTGTTTACCGTATTCGACGATCGCTTCACCCGTGGTTTTGCCCATCGCGGGTTGCGTGACCACGCGGACATTCAAATCATGCCGTGCAAGATGGGCGGCAATATCGGCACCCGGTTGTTCGCCGTGGGCGGCTTCGCCGACTTTCGGATCGATTATCAGGATATCGATGCTCTTGGCCTGTTTCAGGAAGGGCATCGCGTCGTGGACCGCACGCGTTGCCTCGCGGCAAGGCTGCCAGGCGATCACGATCCGGTCAAAAGTAAAATCGGTCTCGCTCGAATGAGGAACGCGAAGGACCGGCCTGCCTGAATTCATCAGCAACTCGATGAAATTGTTTTCCAGCGGATAATTTTTCTGATCGGGCGCACCGGCACCAACGATGACCAGATCGCTGTAACGCGCATGCATGGCAGAGGTTTGCGCGCCGGTCATCAGGACCGTGCTTTCAACGCGAACTTCGAATTTGATGCCCTGCTTGCCGAGTTTTTCTCGCAGCTCATCGGCCAGGCTATTCGCGTTTTTCAATGCGTCATCGTAGAAGGCGCTATACATCTGGTAGGGATACACTCCCCACTCGTTGGGTACCGGCACGGGGAATTCGACCGGAATCACGACGGCCAGATGGGCATCATCCCGTTCCGCCAGTTGCATGCCGACGGCTAAAGCTGCTTCATCACCCTGGAAGCGGGTGATGGCGACCATAATATCCTTGAACATGGCGAGTCCTCCGATTAAGTGCCAACAGTGTAGGTTCAGCCTAGTCCTTGTCGCCTGAATCACATTGATCTCAATCAAATTTGACCGTCTTGTTTCATCGTCGTTTACGCGCTGTTTTCCAGTGCCGATTTCAGGGCCTCCAACTCTGGTTGAAGCAGTTCGGCATGGGCGGGACGATCCAGCAGTTTCTGCAAAGGCTCCGGAACCGTGAATGCTTTGCTGAATCAGCGGCTCGACCACGGTTTCGAATTTGGCCGGATGCGCGGTGGCGACGACGCACCAATCGCGCTGATCACCGGTATCGCGCAAGCGCTCGAGTGCCACCATGCCGCAGGCCGTGTGCGGGCAGACGATTTCATCGTATCTGTCGAGCGTTACCGGAATGGCACGGCGAATTTCGTCATCGCCGACGCTTTCCACCTTGACGATCGCCTGATGGATTTTCTGGTCGGGATACAGAAAGCGCAAACGTTCAAGATTACTGGGTGCGCCGACATCCATCGCGTTGGCAAGCGTGCTGACACTGTCGCGCGGCGTGTATTCGCCACTATCAAAAAAATCCGACAGCACATGGTTGGCATTGGTGGCCAACACGATATCGCCGAGCGGCGCGCCCGCTGCTTTCGCAAGAACGGCGGCAAAGGCATTGCCGAGGTTTCCGGATGGAATAATGAAATTCAATGCTTGCGTGCTGTCTTTCAATTTAGCGTATTGCACTGCCGCCCAGGCGTAATAACTCATCTGCGGCAACAAGCGACCGAGATTGATACTGTTGGCCGAGGTGAGTGCATGGCGTTCCGATAAAGCCTTGTCGGCGAAGGCAGTTTTTACCAAACGCTGGCAATCATCGAAACTGCCCTGCACGCGATAGCTGTGGATGTTGTCACCAAAGCAGCTGAGCTGATGCGCCTGTCGTGCCGATACGCGACCGTCGGGGAATAAAACGACAACACGAACATTCTCATGTTGGTGAAAGGCGGCGGCGACGGCACCGCCGGTGTCACCGGAGGTGGCTACCAGAATCGTTCGGGTTTTATTTTCTGTCGGCACTGCCGCGAAACATTCAGCAAGAAAGCGTGCACCAACATCTTTGAATGCCGATGTCGGGCCATGGAAAAGTTCCAGCAGAAAATCATTTTTCGTGTTCAATGATTTTAACGGCATTGGAAAATTGAAAGCACGACCGATCATGTCGGGTAGTTTTTCAGCCAGAAAATCACCTGTAAAAAACGGCGACATTATCTGCAAGGCTGCTTCCTGATAGGTCTCGGATGCAAGCAGGGCGCCGATATCAATCTGCGGAATATGTTCAGGCAAATAAAGTCCGCCATCCGGCGCGATGCCTGCGATGATTGCCTGATGCAGTGGAACCGTCGGTGATTTTCCACGGGTACTTAGGCAGAGCATGACAATACCTCGGCACGCGGTCCCGCCACTTTCGAAATGAAAATATCGCTTTCCAGACCCACTTCGAGAAACGCCTGCTGCATATGTTTTGCAGTTGTCGCTGCGATTTCCTGGCCCACGCACCAGGCAAAAACACTCGGCCCCGCACCGGAAATGCTGGCGCCTAAAGCGCCATGGCCGAGTGCCGCCTGTTTCACTTTGGCAAAGCCCGGAATCAAGGGCGAACGCCGCGGTTCGATCAACACATCATTCAAGCCGCGCCCGATCAATGAGAAATCGGACTTGAAACAACCGGTCAATAACAAGGCCAGACTTTCGCTTTGTCCGACAAATTCTTTCAGCACGTAATGCCCCGCCAAAGCTTCGCGTGCCTTGCGGGTTTCCAGAACAAAATGCGGATGCACCAAAGCGCAGTAGAGATTTTTCGGTGTTGGAATTGCAGTTAGTGAATCCTGCGTCGCCAAGACCAGACCACCCAACAATTGCGGGCCAACATTATCGCCGTGATAACTGCCTGATGCTGCGGCCTCACCTTCGAGTGCGTAGCGGTACAAGGCTTCGCGCGGCAAGGGTATTTCAAGCAAGGCATTCGCGGCAACCACGGCAGCGGTGGCGCTGGCAGCGGAGCCGCCCATGCCGGAGCCGAGTGCGATACCTTTTTCGATGTCGATCTCATAACCGTAATCGAGATGCAAATCTTCCCGCATCGCGCGCAGAGCACGTGCGGCCGTGTTGTTCTCGGTTTCCAGCGGCAGTTCGGTCAGCGTGCCGCGAATGGCGATTACACGGATATCCTTCGTGTTGGTGCGGCGCACGGTGACGGTATCACCAGCTCCTTCGATGCTATGACCCAGAATATCGAAACCGACGCCGACATTGCCGACCGAGGCTGGTGCAAATGCGGTTGCAACTCTCAGACTCATAACTTGGCTCCCAGATGCGCTGCTACCCGCAGGACATCGGCATAGACACCGGCAGCCGTGACTTCGGGGCCTGCGCCCGGGCCTTGCACGACCAGCGGATTTTTCTGGTAACGCCGCGTAGTGAATTGCACGATATTGTCGGTTGGTTTCAGGCTGGCGATCGCGTGGGATTTATCCAATGCCATCACCGACACTTTCGCCACGCCATCGGAATTCAGGCTGGCAACATGTCGCAACACCTTGTTTTCTTTTTCCGCAGTCTTGAATCGTTGCAGCATATCGGCATCCATTTCATTGATTCGTGCGAAGAACTCTTCGCGTGATAAATCTTGCAGGAACGAGGGCACCAGGCTTTCGATCTCGACCTGTTCCAGACTCAGGGCATGGCCCATTTCGCGGGCGAGGATGACTAGTTTACGCGCAACATCGACGCCGCTTAAATCATCGCGTGGATCAGGCTCGGTATAGCCGAGTTCGCGCGCCTGCATCACCAATTGCGAAAACGGCTGTGTCCCGTCATAGCTGCCGAACAACCACGAAAGTGTTCCCGAGAAAACGCCATCGACTGCCTGCACTTCATCGCCGGTATCGAGCAAATCGCGCGTGGTCTGGATAATCGGCAAACCGGCACCCACTGTCGCTTCGTAACGAAAACGTGCGCCGCTTTGCTGGCAGGCTTCGCGAATGGCTTGGTAACGCGCGAAGTCGCCGCTGCCGGCCTGTTTGTTCGGCGTAATCACATGGATGCCTTGTTGCAACCACGAGGCATAACGCGAAGCCACTTCGGTATTCGAACTGCAGTCGATCATCATGCAATGCGGGCCGTGGAGGCTGCGCAAATGTTCGCCGATGGCATCGAGATTGACCGGTTCGGCGGATGCCAATTGTTCCGACACCTTGTTCAAATCCAGTCCCGTATCGCTCAAAAGGATGCGGCTCGAATTCGCGATAGCACACAACCGTAATGCGATATTGGATTCTTTCAGCAAGCGTTTTCGCGTTGCTTCAAATTGTTGCAGCAACACGCGCCCCACATTGCCGGGGCCAATCAATCCAACCGAAATCGTCAAGGCCGATAAATAGAAACCGGCATGCACGGCGCGTAGTGCGCGTGCGATATCGCAGGCGGCGACAGCAACCGAAATGTTCCGTTCCGATGAACCCTGTGCAATCGCGCGCACATTCACGCTGGCGCGTGCGAGGCTGTCGAACAAGCGGCTGGCAATCCCGTGCGTGCCCACCATGCCGTCACCGACAATCGCCAGCACCGCGACTTCTTCCTTCGCATCGATATCGGCGATTTGTCCGAGCTGCAATTCGCGTGCAAAGGTATCGCGCAACGTTTTTACCGCTGCGGCACGATCATTCAGACGGACCGTGCAGCAAATCGAATGTTCGCTCGATGCCTGCGAAATCATCACTACCGAGACATCGGCTTTATGCAAGGCCGCGAATACACGTTCGGCGGTTCCCGGAACTCCCATCAGTCCGGTGCCTTCAATCGTGACCAAAGCCAAATCGGTAATCGCACTGACGCCTTTTACCGGTGGTTGCGTGCTGGGTGTTTTCGAAATCACGCTGCCGGGATGTTCAGGTTTGAAGCTATTGCGAATACGTAGCGGAATATTCGCTGCCATCACCGGCTGCAGACTTCTTGGATGCAAAACCTGCGCGCCAAAATACGCGAGCTCGCAGGCTTCCTCGAATGACAGGCTCGGCACCCATTCCGCTTCGGGCACCAAACGCGGATCGGCCGACAACACGCCATCGACATCGGTCCAGATCGTGAGCTCTTTTGCAGCAAACAGTTTTGCGAAAATTGCACCAGACCAATCGCTACCATTGCGGCCAAGAACACGCGCCTTGCCATCTTTATCGCTGGCGATAAAACCGGTCACGATAATGCGGTCGGCCTGATGTCGTACCTGCCAGTTTTTCAAATTTTCGGCACTAGAGGTCCAGTCGATATCGATGCCGAGATTATTGTCGTCATGCACTACCAACACTTTTCGGGCATCCAGATAATCCGCGTCCACGCCAAGAGAAACCAGATGCGCGTGCAATAAATACGCGGACCAGACTTCGCCTAGACCCTGTATCCATTCGAATGCAGTTTCGGGCAAGGATTTCAGCAGGGACAATGCATGCAGCACTTCGCGCAAGCGTTCGCTTTCTGCATCGAAAAATTCTTCGGCTTGCTGGCGATTGATCGTCAGCAAACTATCTGCCGCCTCGCGATGCCTCTTCAACATTTGATCCAGCAAGGTTTGCCAGCCATCCTCCTGATTTGCAGCCAGCTGTGCGCAGCGAATCAAGCCATCGGTCGTGCCTTTCAAGGCCGAGACAACGGTGATCTGGGTAGTGAATCCGGTTTCAGCCAGCAAAAGTCGAGCTGCATGCGCAATTCGAGTGGCATCGGCCATGCTGGTGCCGCCAAACTTGTGCGCGAGGATGGATGAAACGGGTGCTGACATGGTGAATCTCCTACGGGTTGGAACACCGCGGAGACTATCCCCGCGCTGTTCGCGGGGCGGGGGTTGAACTAGGCGTTCATTCCACGCACCACGAATACCGGCAACCGGTAGTTGTAGTGGTGGTGGTAATGAGCACAGACATCAGGCGCGCAGCCACGGAACCGGTGTGGTTCAATGGCTGGCTTGCGAAGATGGGCTGTGCGAAGTTCATGGCCCGACTAGACCGCATCGGCGGGGGGCTTGTCAAGCCGGGGCCCCAATTAGAGCAAAGGTGTAAACTAGGGTCATGAATATTTTCAAGATTTTTACCCTGGAAGCCGCCCATCGTTTGCCGAATGTTCCGGCTGGCCACAAATGCGCGCGCCTGCATGGTCATTCGTTCCGGGTCGAATTGCACCTCGATGGCCCGGTCGATCCGCATACCGGCTGGGTGATGGATTTTTCCGAAGTCAAAAGCATTTTCAAGCCGCTTTACGAGCAACTTGATCATCATTATTTGAACGATATCCCCGGGCTGGAAAATCCGACCAGCGAAAATCTGGCGATCTGGATCTGGAATCAGACCAAGCCCTTGATGCCCTTGTTGTCCGAAGTCGTGGTGCATGAAACCTGCACCGCGGGATCTCGATACAACGGTAAATAAGCAGGTAGGAGCGTCCTTTAGGCGCGACAAATCACGCCAGATCTGTCGCTCCTAAAGGGCGCTCCTACGTTAATTCCGATGTAAGCAATGCCACAAATCCATCAAGCTGCGCAGGCTTGCCGGCAAACACCCGCCCAAGTAATGGCGTTGCCATGCAACGTTGCAAGGCATCGAAATATTCTTCGGCAAACAACAAGTCCGGATCGGTGCCGGCAGCAATCCAGCCCATGCAGTCAATGCCATCTTCTTTCAACGCACGTTCTGTCAGTCGTGCATGGTTGATGCAGCCGAGCTTCAAGCCAACCACAAAGATCACGCGGCAATCGAGCGCTCTCACCAGGTCAGCTTGGTCAAGCGTATCGCTCAAGGGTGCCAGCCAGCCGCCAACGCCTTCCACCAAAACAACATCGGCCCTGTTCTTTACTTGCGCATAGGCATTCAAGATGGGCTCGAGCGAAATTTCGACAGCATCATGCCGCGCGGCAATTTCGGGTGCCGTGGGCTCGCGCAGTGCGATCGGATTGATCCATTCGTAACGCAGGTTCATCGCGCTGGCTGCAATCAATTTCAATGCGTCGTCATTGCGCAAACCGTCACTGGTTGTTTCACAGCCGCTGGCAACCGGCTTCATGCCGACGGCTTTAATATTGTTTGCAGATAGTGCTTTCAGGCATTCGGTCGTTACCCAGGTTTTTCCGGCATCGGTATCGGTGCCTGTGATGTAAATGGCAAAAGGGCTCATGCAATGTTTTTCTTTTTGTAGTGGCGCCGTATCAGGAACTGAAAAATATTCAGTCCAAAGAAAATAAAGCCCGGCATGCCTATCCACAAGCCGCTTTCGGGCTGTGCCGGAATAACCGCAGCCAATATCAACGAGAATATCGAGAACAGCACAACCGTTCCCCACATCAGGCGCTTGTATTTGGCATAGGCGATTTCAATTTCGGAAAACCCGAGGCTGGGTCCGAGTTTCGCAGCCCTCGAAAATAACAGGCACATGACCAGTGCCATTGCCCCGAAACCGATGGCGAAGGTTTGAAACAAGGCAGGCACCTGCAGCCAGCCGTCAATTTCGAAATGGGTCGGTAAATAATTCTGCGAGAGCAATGAAAAAAACGAGGCAAAGACCATTTTCAGCGGATAGACAAAAATCAGCAGGACAAAAACCAGTATCAGGCTCATGCGCTCGCTGTAAGTGTCCTCCAAACCGAAGCGTCGGCTCCAGTCGGCATGGTTGAGCCAGAACTGCATGATCAAGGCGAAGCTTGCGGCATACGATGGCACCTGTTTAAGCGCATCCAGCAACATCGAAATGCTGGTGGGAATCTGGTCGCCCGAGATCACCAGCAAGGTCACTGCGAAGGCAAATGCCGCATCGACAAAAGCTTCCAGCCGCGTCACTTTATCGCCGCGTTCCAGCCCCAGGCCGGTTCGAATGGTCTTCATCGTGTACTGACCTCATTGTCTTACGCTGCTACACTTGGGGCACTCCAAGGAGCCCCCCATGTTTGAAAGTCAACAGCTTACCGGAACTCAAGCCGAACAGTACGAGCAACTGCTGCAGCAGGCATCGGCCCTGGTGCATGATGAAAGCGACAAGATTGCGAATGCCGCCAATTTATCGGCTTTGGTATTTCACTCTCTGCCGGATTTGAATTGGGTCGGCTTTTATTTTTACGACGGTAATGAATTGGTGGTCGGACCATTCCAGGGCCTGCCCGCCTGCGTGCGCATCGCGCTGGGACGCGGAGTATGTGGCACCGCCGCAGTCACAAAACAAACACAACGCATTGCCGATGTCGATGCATTCCCCGGCCATATTCCCTGCGATTCCGCATCGCGTTCCGAACTGGTCGTGCCTTTATACAAAGATGAACAATTAATCGGTGTATTCGATCTCGACAGTCCAAAGCTGGATCGTTTCAATGAAGTCGATCAGCAACATCTGGAAGCTGTTGCCGAAATTTTTCTGGGAGCATTGAAATGAGCGCAGAAAAAATCAAGAACATCGGCCCGAAAAGCATGGCGTGGCTGCGTCAAACCGGCATTCGCACGCAAGCCGACCTTGAAGCCGTCGGTTCGCTCGCTGCCTATGTGCGCATCAAGCGCGCCGGCTTCAAACCGAGTTTGAATATGTTGTATGCGATGGAAGGTGCGATTCTTGGTTGCCACTGGCAAGATATTCCGGCCGAGCGTCGCAGCGAATTGATCGTCGCCGCCGATGCCGAGGTCGCCTTGTTGCCGCAGCCCAAATACAAACGCATGCCGGTCGCCGGACCCGTGACTACCACCAATATGGAACCGGAAGAGCACTCTCCCGGCGAGGATCATTTTGGTTTTGATGACCCGGCGTCATCCGGTAGCGACGATCACTGAGCAGCAGGAAATTGAATGCACGATCAAGGTAATCTCGAACTGGTTTTGATTTTTCTGTTATCGGCGGTGATTGCCGTTCCCTTGTTTCGACGCTTTGGCCTGGGCGCGGTTTTGGCGTATCTGGTGGCCGGTGTCGTGATCGGGCCATTCGGTCTGAAAGTGGTCAAGGATCCTTCCAGTACGCTGGCCTTATCGGAGCTTGGCGTAGTCTTGCTGCTGTTTATCATCGGCCTGGAATTGTCGCCTGCACGTCTTTGGGTGATGCGGCGTCCGGTTTTCCTGATCGGCGGATTGCAGGTATTGCTATCGGCCTTCGCGATTGGCGCGGCCTTGATGCTTTTCGGCTGGAGCTGGAAAACCGATCTGATTATCGGCCTGGGCTTGGCGCTTTCGTCGACGGCAGTCGTGCTGCAATTGCTGGCGGAACGGAAGGAGCTGACGACCGGTTATGGTCGGCTTTCATTTGCGATCTTGTTGTTTCAGGATATCGCCGCCATTCCTTTGCTGGCACTGATTCCCTTATTGGGCGAAGCAAAAGCCGCCGCGCAATCGACACCGCCACTGGATGGGATCGTCAAAGCGCTCGGCATTATTTTTCTGGTCATCATTCTTGGTCGCTTGTTGCTGAAACAGATATTCCGCATCGTGGCCTGGACCCAGAGTAGCGAAGTATTCACCGCCACCGCCTTGCTGGTGGTGGTTGGTACGGCCTACTTGATGCAGCTTGGTGGTTTGTCGATGGCGCTCGGTGCATTCCTTGCTGGTGTGCTGCTGGCTGATTCCGAATTCCGGCATGAACTGGAATCGCAAATCGAGCCGTTCAAAGGTCTGTTGCTGGGACTTTTTTTCATCGCGGTCGGCATGAGCATCAATCTGAAAATCGTGCTGGCCGAGCCGGCATTGATTCTCGGTGCCGTCGTCGGCTTGCTGCTGGTGAAATCCCTGATCCTGATGTTTCTCGGCGGATGCCGCCTCGGCAAATTATCGGCACGTGAAGTTGTGATGCTCGGCGCGATGATGGCACTCGGCGGCGAGTTTGCGTTCGTGGTTTTTTCCGAAGCCTTCAAATACGGCTTGTTGGAATCCGCCATTCGCGACCGCTTGATCGCCGTCGTCGGACTTTCGATGGCGATATCGCCTTTGACCGTGCTGGCGCTATCGGCATGGTGGAAACAAAATCCCGAAGCGAAAGAAGCCATCGTGGCCGATCAAATCGATCACGATAATCCGCGCGTCATCATCGCCGGCTTTGGCCGCATGGGACAGATCGTCGGCCGCATGTTGCGGGCCCAGAACATTCCGTTTACGGCGCTCGAACACAGTGCCGAACAGGTGAGTCTGTCGCGCCGTTTCGGCAGCACGATTTATTTCGGTGATCCATCGAAACCGGATTTGCTCAAAGCCGCACGTACCGACCGCGCCGAAGTATTCGTGTTGACCACCGATGATCCGGAAGCGACGGTACGCACAGCAAGATTGTTGAAGCGTTTGTATCCGCATCTGAAAATTTTCGCCCGTGCCCGCAATCGCCAACATGCATTCAAGTTGATGGATCTTGGGGTCGAAGTGATTCGCGAAACCTTCCATTCGAGCCTGGAATTAAGCGAACAAGTCATGCTGGCGCTTGGTGTGCCGAAAGATCTTGCGGCAGAACGTCGCGAGCGGTTCCGCGCCCATGACGAAGCCATGTTGCAGGAACAGCATCTGGTGTATGACGATGAAGCTGCGCTGATCGCGTCGTCGCAGCAGGCGTTCAGGGATCTGGAAAATCTTTTTGCGGCCGACGAAAAACCGGTTGCGGAGATTGGCAAATCAGGCGCCGAACAAGCCTGATTCGCTCCATCGTACTCTTCGGTATTACATGATCCTTGCCGTACCGGAGACCCGAATCGAACTGCCCGGCACTGCTGGAATTTCAGCCCGAAGTCGTGAGCGCATGCCCATGTCTTCGCCTTGCACGATATCGATCACGCCGCCATGCGGCCATCCGATATCACGCAGATAGCCCGCAAACGCAGCGGTGGCTGCGCCGGTTGCCGGATCTTCGTAAATGCCCCCGGAAGCAAACGGATTGCGGGTATGGAATAACTGCGGAGTTTCGGAGTAGGCCAGCAGGATGGTCACGAGTCCGGCACGGTTCATCAAAATTCGTCCGGCATTCAAACCGTATTTCATGTTGGCGAGTGCTTTCCGGCTGCTGAGTGCCAGCACCAGATGATCCGCACCACCGTGCGCGATTGCCGGAGGAATATGCGGATCAATATCGGCTTCGCCATAGCCGAACAATTCCATCGCTGCCCTTATGAGTTCGGGCGGAGCAGATTTGCTATGGGTCGAAGGCGATTGCAGTGCGGCGGCAATCACGTTGCCGTTCTTTTTTCCTTCCACCGTGATGTTTGCCTGGTTGAGAGCCAGTGCAAATATGCCATCGCCGTGCTGGAGTGCGAGCGCGGCACCGAGCGCAATGGTGGCGTGGCCACAAAACGGCACTTCGGATTCCGGCGAGAAATACCTTACACGCCAACCGGTAGCATTCGGCATTGCGAAAGCAGTTTCAGAAAAACCGATTTCAGCCGCAATCCGCTGCATCTCCGCATCGTCGGGAAATGATTCGGCAATCATTACGCCGGCCGGATTGCCACCGGTTTCGCCATCGGAAAAAGCGGCTATTTTCTGGATTGTCATTTTTCCTCCCGTTTCATTCCATTCCCGCGCCAATTGTCTGCCGTATCGGAATGCCGGCAGGGTCAAAATCATGCAGACAGAACACATTGATGCCCAGATGGTCCGGCGTCACCCGCTTCCTGTGAAATGGATAGATGCCGCAGACCTTGCAGAAAAAATGTCGGGCAGTATGCGTATGAAATTGATACTCCGACAGGGAATCTTCGCCCGCCAGCAATCTGAATTTGCTTTCGTGCACCTTGACCATCAGTGCATTTTTTCGGCGGCAGATCGAGCAATCGCAGGTCGTCAGTTCGGGGAAATCGGTCTCGATTTCGAACCGTATAGATCCACAGTGGCAACTGCCTTGGTAATTTTGGAGTGGGCGATGTGACATCAGGCGCAGCCTGTCGGTTTGTACACGCGTTCGGTCGAAGCAGGATACTTTTCGATTGCCTTGCCTAAACGGGTGGGGCGTTTTGAAAATGCACCGCCGCAATTGGGGCATTGGCGGTCGAGTTTCGTTTCAACGCAGCCTGTGCAAAAAGTGCATTCAAAAGAACATATCCATGCTTCGTTCGAATCGGCTGGCAAATCGATATTGCAGCATTCGCAGTTGGGTCGCATTTGCAGCATACGGATTTCCCTCGAAAAAAATCAGCGTTTGATTTGCGTGAATAGATACGCGGATACGGCAATGATCAGGCAAAGCAGGGCAATCATGTCGGCCGCAAATACCCGGGCAATCTGTGCATTGTATTCGCCAGCTGATCTGGCCAGCAAAAGAAACGAAACCACGCTGGCGAATCCGGCAATGAAAGCGAGCGGTTGGTAGGCAGGCTTGAAGGCGGCGAAGACAAAGAACAAACCGAGAATGCCGAAAAGCACCGCACGGTGCCGCATCAAAATCGCGATATTGGTTTCATCCAGGGGCAAACCGTAAAGCAGAGAAAGCTTTTCGCCGCCAAAGACACCCGATAAGGGCAGCAAATGGACAATGCCCACGATTACAAGCATGGTTGAAATCAAGTATTGCATGGCGCTGTCTCGACACAGTTTCCGACGCTTGAAATTCTATCGTCATCTGCCGAGAAAATAATACAGGGCGCCAGCCAAGGCGGCCAAAACCGCAAGCCAGCCAAGCACATTCACACCCGCAGGTTTTTCTATGGTTTGGCGCTGTTGTTTTTTCACTATCGTAAATCCGGAATCCGACATGGCTTCGACGGCATCCTTGGCTTCTTTCAATCCAAGGCCTGTTTGTTCCCGCAGGAGTTTGATGGCTTCGATCTTGTTGCCAGTACTCAGCGCCGCCTGTACCGAAGCCGGTAATGTCGTGCCTGAAGCGCTAGCCGTCGTCTGCATCGGTTTGCCCTGCTGATAGGCATCAATCCTGTCTTTTGCTTCTTTCAAACCCAGGCCGCTGGATTGGCGTAACCGCTTGATCGCCTCGATGGTCTGGCCTTCCTGTAAAGCCTGCAGCACGTTATCGGGCAACGTGTTCTCGTTATTCACGTCTCTCTACTCCCTGAGCCATCGAATCATATGGGGATAAGCGGGCCAGCCCTCGAGTACGGCGTCCGCAGACAGGCGTGTCATACCTGCCTGGGCCAGGCCAAAGCAGCCCGGATAAACGCCAAGTTCGTAGGTGGCGATGAGCTGTGCGGATTTCCCGCCGTAGCCATCCGGATGAAAGAGCACCGTGAGAGGCAAGCCGAGGTGGACGATCGCAGCATAGGCCCATGCCGTCGCCTCGACTTCGCCGCCATGCGGAGTTGATGGCAACTCATCGAGCGAGTCATTCAGCAGGCCTCGGATGGTCGCCGGTACCGTCGCGATATGGCCTGCTTCATGCAATAGATCCCCGGGCCAGCGCAAGGCCGCACGATCATAGACGAGCGAACCATGGCGGATGCATAAACCAGGCAGGAATGAATCAGCGGCTACTTGGCCTTCGCAAACGGGAATGCCGATGCGGCCAAGAAAATCCACGATGATTTGTGTAGTGTCGTGCATGCCGGTGCGTTGCCAACGAAGCGGGAATCAAAGGGCAAGATAAGCGAACGCTGCGAGGTATGCAAAAGTTTACCTGTGGTAATGGCTCTGGAATCGACATGAGCACGCCGCTGTATTCCGTTTTTTGACAGGTTCCCGTGTCGGCAAATTCCCGATATTGAGAGTTACGTTTGCCGAATATGATCAGTTTTCACGACGGAAGCTGAAATAGTTCTTGAATACGTATCCCCATGGCACTGCGATAACTACCAGGATGACGGGAAAGAATACCGTTGTGATGCCTTCGGCGGACGAACCTTCCAGGGTGCCATTCGACCAAAGCGGATAAGCCACGATAATGAGCCAAAGCACTTTATAGAAAATCTCCAGCAACAGCAGGGGCAGCATTTTCAAAGGATGCAGAATGCCGAGCCCGGCCAGCGTCGCAAACCCCGTCCATACCGACCACGCCACGGCCTTGTTGGGCTCCCATGGGCCTTGGTGGGTCAGTATTTCCGTCCATGTCGTATTGCCCAGCATGAAGAACATCAAGGCATAAAGAAGTCGCATCAGGTAGATATTGATTCTGCGAACGCCCTCGTACTTCTTATGATCGGGTTTGAAAATATTTCCGATATTGAATGACATTGCCATAGTCCTCGATAGTTTCAAACATCATGCTCCGCCAAAGTCGGGCTGGAGCGTGCTATTTGTCACCCAACTTAGGGCATGTGTACCGAAGCGATAAGTCCAAAAAAGTCTTACCCACGATAGAAAAAAATTCGCATGAATCAGTTGTTTCGCAGATAGTGATTGATGATGCGACTACAGCTTGTTGCGAATGGCCGTTTCCACGTTTTTGATGACCTCGGCCGGCATGATGTCGGGCCCGGAAGCCGTACTTCCGGCCCAGTTAATGCCGGCAAGTAGTCCATCTCTCGTCATGCCGGGTCCCCATTTGTCTTTGAAATCTTGCCATGATATTTCGATGGGATGAAAACCATGGTAGTCGGCGACATTCTGGATGATGAGTTCGGCAAGTGAACGCGAAGACCAAAATGGCATGGCTTTCATGCCGTCATCGCTTTCAGGCACGGGAATGCCTGCTTCGTCCCGTATCGTCCAGACAGAAAGCGTCGCGGACACTTGTTTGTAAAAGGCTTTAGCTTGCAGTTCTGGATTGGACATAAATGCTCTAACGACAAGGGCCAAAGAAATCGATGGCTTGGATGATAACTCGTTTGAATCCGACGTTTCCACGGAGCCCCATGAATTGTATGCAACAGGGACTAATCGTAATGGGTGACTTCAAATATCAAGCGCGGGACATTCGAGGCACAGCCCGTTTTGCATTGATAGGTTGCGATCAGGGTTGCGCCACCGCGATCATGACTGTCTATCAGTTTTGCCCGGCGAGCGACTTGTGTGAAGAGCTTCGATGTATTTGAATTTGCCTTGACAGGCAGAAAAGAGACGGAAGCTTTGGCACCAGCCTGATGCGTGCAACTGAAAGCAGGTACAAGTTCGCCAGTGACTTTTTTCGTTGATGATATCGACGCAAGCCAGCAGTATCTCAATTTTCTGTGCTTCATCGAGCCGTAGATAAAATTGCTATTCGACCAGGAGGCAGGGTCGGAGACCAATTTCAGGCGCACGAGTTGATTGTTCGGGTTTAATCCGAGGTATTCGGTATCTTCGGCGCCTGCTGCAAAAGCCAATGGCGGCAAGAGGGAAAGAGCAAGAAAAAAATACACTGATAAGGCCTTGTAAAAAACAAGCGACCTGCGCGGCAGATGGAAACTTGAATCGAGCAATCTCACTGCGCCCCCTTAGATGGTTTAGTTGGGTCAACGCATCTTGATCACTGACGGGTAAGAACTACGTGTGTGGCAAGTGGTGAGTGCTCGTGCCGGGTACATTCATAACCCAGTGCAGGAAGATTGATTCCTTGAAAGAGTCTTTCGCCTGCGCCTAGCAGGATCGGCGAAATAGCGATGTGCATCTCGTCGATCAGTCGCTGGCGAAGATACTGCTGAATGACGTTTACGCCGCCGCCAAGACGTACATCCTTGCCGCCAGCCGCTTCGCGAGCTTGCGCCAGCGCAGCGGCAATCCCTTCCGTGACAAAGTGGAAAGTCGTTCCCCCCTCCATGACCAAAGGTGCACGCGCATGGTTGGTCAGTACGAACACCGGAACATGATAGACAGGGTTCTCGCCCCACCAACCCCGCCAGCTTTCATCCGGCCAGGGTCCGCGAACCGGTCCGAACATATTCCTGCCAAGGATCCATGCGCCGAAGTTCCTGAAGCCTCGTGCAGCAAATTCTTCGTCGATACCCTCCGTCGATCCGCCATCGCTACCGAACACGTTCTTCTGAAACGTTCGTGTGCCGAGGGCCCAGCCATGAAGCGAGGTGCCGCCCACGCCGAGTGGATTGTGAATGTCCTGGTCCGGTCCGGCGCCGAACCCGTCAAGTGAAACGGTGAAACTTTCTACACGAAGCTTGGACATGGAGTTTCTCGCGGTGATGACTGACACGAAAGTAGGCCTATGGCGCCTGATAACCACTATAAAGTAGCGGTGCAAGGGATGGAAACCTGAACCCAGGATTTTCTATCGATCTCTTTGATTGTAGGATCAGGCATTTCGCGAGAATACTTTATGTGACTTGCTCGTCGGGAACAATAAACCTTGATTCAGTTCCACCAGTGCCGGTATTGGATCATCAGCAAGCATCACCAAGTGACAAGGCCACTCACCGCTTTGTGGCGTCCAGCCCATAGGCTTGCCAAAGTGTAATTGCCAAGTGGCTGAACCTTCCTGCAGTGAGCCTACGATCAGAATGTTCTCCGAGTCACTTCGATCCACCGTCAAGTGGAGCATGCCTTGCACACGACGACCGGTTCGCGTCGCACGCGCTGCACGTTTTAATTGGGGGAGGTGGGTCAAGATTGCGAATGCCAATAATCCGCAGACGCCCGCAACAAAGAGCAAAAATACTTTCAGCTGCTCGTGGTCTGCAACATTGAAAGCATAAATCGCAGCAACGGATACTAGTGCAAGGACAATAGCCGCCTTTTTAAGTGGCCAGTATTCGCCGAACTGACGCACGTAGTGAATCTGTTGCTTTAAGCTCCACTCCTGCTTTGTTTTCATAAAGGGAGTGAGTACCTAACAAGCAACATAAAAAACCGACACGCGGGATATAGATTCACTTGACTGCCATGTTTCCACGTAGGGCCCTTGACTGTGCAATCAGACGTTCGCTGTTCACTGATTACATTTTCTCGCAATGTTTCGGGTCAAAGTTCACCATCCATTCGATTCCATATTTATCCCTGAAGCAACCGAAATATGAACCCCAAGGGCTATCTCCCATTGGGAACTCAATTTGTCCGCCCGCCGAAAGTCCACTGAATAATTTATCGGCTTCGTCTTTGCTTTCTGCACTAATTGAAATCTTACTTCGATTTTCGTTTTCATTTGTCCGCCCCATGCTTTCCGGAACGTCATTGGCCATCAACATGCAATTACCGATAGGTAAGGCGATGTGCATTATTTTGTTTTCTTCATTTTCTGCTACTGGATATTCAGGGCTTGCAAGATCCTTAAAACGCATAACCATCTCGAACTCACCGCCAAACACCGATTTGTAAAAATGGAATGCTTCTTCTGCATTTCCGTTGAAGTTAATGTGTGGGTTGATATGGGCCATATTTTTTCACCTTATTGCTTGATTTCACAGTTAACTGCGCTTTTGATTTTAGTTGGCATCAATTCTTCATGAAAGTCGGAGGAGGAAATTGTGCAATCTTGGCTTCCTCTTTCACACCTCGCTCAGCGGTCCAGTTCTTCTGCAGAAACTCGTGAATTGCAAGCACCTCTTCATCTGTTAAATAGGAAAGTTGTTCCCGAGCCACAATTCCCATGATGCTGCCTTGCGCGTACATGTCGCGGCCGTTGCGAGTAACGCCTGTTTTCAGAAGCGTCTTGAACTCCGGCAAAGAATAGGACTTAACGATGGTGAGTGGAGGAGCATTAAGAATCTCTTTTGGAGTTTGGTGGTGACAGTTCACGCAGCCAACAACATAAACAAGGCGCTCCCCCGAAAGCGGTGGCGTAGTCGCAACGACAACCGGAGGAGCAGGAGCCTCCGTTGAACAGGAAGATAGAAAGACTGCGAAAGAAGTTGCTACAACCAAAAATGATGCTCGATTCATAACGCTCTCCTTTTTTAAACCGCTAACAACCAAAATAAGGGACCGCCGCAGCGGATGTTGAGCTTGAATGTTGGATTTTCACGGCGGTCCCCTTGATTGCGTAGTTATGCGTCGCATAGTGCACTAAATATGAAACCTTGCCCTAAATAGAGCTGCATTTGGGACTTGACGAAGCAGGGCAAAAGTACCATTATTTACTATCTATTGGTACTTTTGAGGTGTGTTATGGCCAAGAACACTAGCATCAGCCTCGGCGAACATTTTGATGGCTTTATTTCCCACCAGTTGGAAAGTGGACGCTACGGCTCCGCAAGTGAAGTGGTGCGTGCCGGCTTGAGACTGCTCGAAGACAATGAAAGCAAACTGAGTACGCTGCGTCGCATGTTGATGGAAGGTGAGCAAAGCGGACTTACCGACTACAGCTATGCGAGCTTTATTGCTGAGCTGGATCAACGAAAGAAATGAAACTATTTGCTTTAACTCACAAGGCCAAAGCGGACTTGCACTCCATTGCAATTTTTACAACGGAGCGCTGGGGAGTTAAGCAGCGAAATTTGTATATCAAGCAGCTTGATGAAGCGTTTCACATGCTCGCCAAATCGCCAGAGTTAGGAAAGAGCTGTGACGACATCATGCCTGGTTACAGAAAGTTTCCTCAAGGAAGCCATATCGTCTTTTATAAAGACGGAAGCACCAGCAAGATTGAAATTATTCGTGTTCTTCACAAAAGCATGGACGTTGACACGCAAATTCTCGGCGCATAACAACCAAGATAAGGGACCGACGCACCGGATGATAACTCGCTTGAATCTAGTGTTTCCACGGAGGTCCCCTTGATTGCGTAGTTAGAATATAGCCCGATAGTTAAGCCGGAGAATGGAGATGACCGGCTCGCCAAGGTTCATTGCTCGAAAGCATAACTCAGGTGATGCCTGTGCCGCGACTGCCTAAAAGAACTGCGGCCTGCGAGCTGACTGCAAACGAATAGAACCTAAAGCCGCCGACCAGAAATACTGGGTGCTGAAAAGCAGAACTTGAAACGCCGAATGTTGAACCGGCACAGGCGGCGGGTAGTTGACGGGTAGAGAAAAGAAAAATAGAAATAATAGGCAGACGCGATATTGGGAATGCCCGACTAAAAAGCTCTAACCCGTCTAACAACCAAGATAAGGGACCGACGCGCCGGATGATAACTCGCTTGAATCTAATGTTTCCACGGAGGTCCCCTTGATTGCGTAGTTAGATTTCAGGGCCTTCAACTCGTTTGGCAAAAGGCTCTAATAATCTGCTGCCATGAATTACGGCGGCAACCAAAATGCGTGAAGATTCAATGCGATAAATTAATCGGTAGCTATAAACAAACCGTTCTCTTATGTTGGCAATGCCGAGCTCGGGAACAATGCGGCCAATTTCTGGAAATTCAGGAATTGCCTCGGCAACAGAAATAATCTTTGTAGCAACCGTTTGTGCGTACCAAGGAGAGTCGCGCTCTATGTAAGAGGCAATTGCTTCGATGTCTTCGAGTGCCTCAGGGGACCAGGTTAGTTTGAGAGCCATTTGCTCAGGCGTTTCTTTGCATCTTCATGCGAAATGCCACCTTCAGAATCTGCCCGATCTAAGCCCAATTTGATTTTCTCTAAAACATACAAGTGGTATTGAATGTCTTCAAAGCTGGTTGTGTCAGGCAGAGTCTCGAGCATTGCAGCGACTTCTGCTTTAGGGGTGGCCATGGGAAACTCCTATCTATCAAGCACTTACAAATACTAGCACTTTTTCGCCCGAAATCTAACAACCAAAATAAGGGACCGACGCACCGGATGATAACTCGCTTGAATCTAGTGTTTCCACGGAGGTCCCCTTGATTGCGTAGTTAGAACATAGCCCGATAAGTGAGCCAGAGAAAACAGATGACCGGCTCGCCAACTTTCATTGCCCGAAAGCATAGCGCAGGTAGTGCCTGTGCCGCGACTGCCGAACGAAGATTGCGGCCATAGTGAAATTAAAGAAGCGCCGGAACGACAGGCCGCCGATACGTTAACCCGGACTCATTGATGGAAACCTTGACCGCCGGATGACAAACCGGCACAGGCAGCGGGTAGTTGACGGGGAGAGGAAGATAAAATGGAAATAAAAGTAAAGCAGGATATTTGGAATGCCCGACCCAAAAGCTCTAACCCGTCTAACAACCAAAATAAGGGACCGACGCGCCGGATGATAACTTGCTTGAATGTAAAGTTTCCACGGAGGTCCCCTTGATTGCGTAGTTATGCCCCAGGCGATTACTTCGGTAGTGTGTCTGCATAAGTGTCAGATTCTTTTAGCCAGCCAAGTGTTTTATTGCCATCGGCGTTTAAATACTCAGCGTACAACCACCCTGACTTGCCAGTGAAAACTCTAAGCGGATCGCCCTCGGTAACGTATGCCTTTTGTCTAGCTGCAGGTTTGGCCGCCGAGTGAAAATAGGCGCGTTTTGCGGAGACAATTCTGATTGCTTTCCAGTTGCCTATTCTATCGAGCTCAAGTTCGGCACCTCCGTCAGAGGCAAATTGTTGCACATTCCAACAGCCGCCATGGTCTTCTTGTAGCTTGATTGTTACAAAATGCTTTTCTTTGCTAGCGGTGAATTTGATGTGCCCTTTAATAGGCGCTTCTAGATTTGAGTTGCCGGGAAACCACGTCACAATCTCGTAGGGTTGCTTACCAATAGCCTTACCCTTTAAGAAATATATACATGAGAACTGCGGTCCGTCAGATGGATTGTCGAAGCCCACAAATGCATTGTAGTAGCCTGTAATTACTTTCGTTTTGTTATCAATTGCAATGGAAAACTCAGGGCTATCTCCGGAGATTGCCTGAGCAAGCACGACAGGAGCATGGCCGAGAAGCAATACTACTGCTAACAGAAACAGAATGAACTTTCTCATGGGGCATAACAACCAAGATAAGGGACCGACGCGCCGGATGATAACTCGCTTGAATGCCATGTTTCCACGGAGGTCCCCTTGATTGCGTAGTTAGAACCGATTATGAGAGACGCACTTGGTCTTGAGTGTGTACTACAACCCAGGCCCCTGATCTTTTGACAACTACAAAAGTGTAATCAGTTGCACTCTCATTTGCATTGTAATAATTGGCACTAACAGTAACCTCGGTTTTGGATTGGCTATTAATTGCCTGAATATAAAACTCGATTACAGACTCATTTTTGGACCGAGCAAGAGCGCTTGAACTGCATGAATAAAACCTAATCTTGGAAACCTTTAAGCTTGCCAACAAAGCAGGACTAGGATCCTGACCGAGAACACAAAGCACAAAGCCCTTTTGATTGTCTATGTTAGCTGGAGTGTTGCTACCGACAACTGCAAGAATTATGGCGGAGTAAATAGCGTCAGTGTCAGAGAGTGATTTAGGTGACGCCGCTGTAACACTAGCATTTGACTCTTGCCTTGAACTACAGCCAGAGAACAGAACTAATAGGATAATTGTGAGAAATACTTTCATAGGTTCTAACAACCAAAATAAGGGACCGCCGCAGCGGATGATTCACTTGAATGTTGAAGTTTCACGTCGGTCCCTCTTGATTGCGTAGTTAGGCGACAGCACGGTTGTATTACACAAGGTCTGAGGACCAGCGAGTAACGCTAGGCCAAACATCGTCGCTGTGACCAGCCAAGGCATAGAGTGTAACTCCTAGAGTGCGATAGAAAAGGTGACCTTCACCAATGCCACGAACGAAAACGTATGGCCTGTCTTCGTCATACTCTAAAGTTGTAGAGACTTCCTCAGTTGATGATCTCAGAGTAACAGCGTATTCCTTGCCTTCAACAAACTCTGGCCAAGTGTGCATTTCGGCTGCCAAATCTGTTGGCAGCGAGAAGTAAGAGTCAATTCGCACTTCGTGCTTTTTCATGGCGCCTAACAACCAAGATAAGGGACCGACGCGCCGGATGATAACTTGCTTGAATGCCATGTTTCCACGGAGGTCCCCTTGATTGCGTAGTTAGGCATTTTTTGCATCTTCTAGCAGTGATTGAATATTTGATGGAAATAACGTCCATGCAATTGTGGCGGGATTAATTGCCACGCCAACATAGTTACTGTCATTCAGTGCAAACTGCCATAGCTCCGCAGCAGGCAGCACGATTGTACTCACCTCTGAATTGGTCCACTTTTGAATCTCATGCCAATCAGTGAATGCGGGGAGAAAAGACTCGCGTTTCTCATTCTGGCAGTTCATAAACTTTATAAGGCTGCCAGCCTCAATAGTGACCATTCCAGGACTACTTGGCGTGGTACGCATCTCGTCAGCGATGATTGGAATTAAATAGACAGAGGAATTTAAGGCTTGGCCTAGTGCGGAAGCAGATGCTTCTGATCTATTTTCAATATGACTACGAAAGGCAGCTTGAAGAACAGGATTCTCAATTGGCTTGGTAACGTCCACAGGGCTTTCGCTTTTTGATTTTTTCTTTACGCTAAATGGCCACATGTTTATGCCTAACAACCAAGATAAGGGACCGACGCGCCGGATGGCGGTTCGGATGAATCTAATGTTTCCACGGAGGTCCCCTTGATTGCGTAGTTAGATGTCATGTCTGACTATTCTTACAACTTCAGGTTGTTGAGCGTCCATAAACATAAAGCAGCGACCGAAGAGAGCTTTTTTGCCAAAATCGTCAAATACATTATGGCCAAGAGGTGTGATTAGAACCTCAGATGTGGCCAAGGCGTCTTGGTGCCTGTTATTAATTTCGGACCAATGAGCGTCAGTAATATTTGATAGTACGACACTGATTACATTACTTTTGTACTTGACCAAAATATTGCCATCATCCATCTGGAGTGGATGCATGTCCGGATGCGCATGAAACACTTGATGCAAAGACTGCTTTGCAAACAACTCAGCTTCTGTGTCCGACAGTCCAGCTGGCAGGATGGCAGCTGTCCCGTTTCTGAAAATGGCAAAGTCATGAGCCGTATTTGTGTAGAACTTGACGCGATCAGCGATTTCTATAAGCGGAAGAACTATCGAGGGTTTCCAGTCCGGAACAGGTGGAAACTGACTTGGCGGTTTCTTCGGCGGTTCCTTTTTCTTAAAAAGTCCAAACAATCTTATTCTCCAAAAATGACATCTAACAACCAAAATAAGGGACCGACGCATGGACGCCGGTTGCTTCTGATTTGAATGCCATGTCCATGCGGAGGTCCCCTTGATTGCGTAGTTGGGCGCCAACACTACATGCTTGGCTCGTGAATTTGAAAAACGCCTACATCGTAAAGCGCACAATACAAGTCAAAAAGAGGATGCCCTTTTTTGCTAATTTCGTCGATAGGGTAATTTTGGGTTGAAAGCAAATTGGGAGAAGACAATACAAATATTTTCAGATATCCCTCGGGCGGAGAGCTATGATCGGTTGCAGTTGTGAAAACTTGAAGATAAGAATCTACCAGGCGAACTGAATTTTTTGCCGAATACTCCACAGCTGGATGGCCAGCACTAATATATGAGCTATTCCATTGAGTTGTGATAAGTCTCGCCGACCCGTCAGGGTAAGCAACAATTGTCATTAAGCCATTTTTGGAATGCACGTCCATAACTACACCCCAGATTTTTTTGTATCTTAACTTTGTGCTTGCCGGGTTAAGTCCAACATCCTGCGGGTTTTGTGATAATGCGTATTCTCGATCGCTTTTTGCATCGATTTGAGGACCAACCGAAGCCATGCGCGTTGTGGAAGTTGCGCAGGAAGAAAGCGACAATGCAAGAACAAAAGCAACATTTAATTTACAGACCATGATTATGGCGCCCAACAACCAAAATAAGGGACCGCCGCAGCGGATGATTCACTTGAATGTTGAAGTTTCACGGCGGTCCCTCTTGATTGCGTAGTTAGGTTACTCATCGCCGGATGTTGAGCAAACATAACCGCCACCACGTTGTCGCTTACGAAACTCCTCTTTGTATTCACTGCGCGTACCGTCCTTTAACAAGTCGCACGGATTGAACCAATGACTTGTGCGTGCCACGCCACGTATGTCTGGAGCCGGCCCCTCAAACTCTGGGTTGTCAGGGCAGCGATGATGCCATAGGCCCCAGCGGTCTGGAACGTCTGACAAGCAAAGTACTTCTTTGACGCCACCGTTACAGTTGGTGCTTACAACTAACACAGGACCAGGAAGTTCTTGAGGAGGTGCTTTGACGCGAACAATGACGTCGTGGTGGAACTCGCCTTGCGCCCAATGATCAACGTGCTCCCAGCCATAAGGCTTGATGCCGTCTAAGACGCCTTTGAGGGTAAGAGTATTTGCGAGATCTTGAATCATACGAAATTAGCTCTTTGAGTGACCTAACAACCAAAATAAGGGACCGCCGCAGCGGATGATTCACTTGAATGCTGAAGTTTCACGGCGGTCCCCCTTGATTGCGTAGTTAGGGCCCAACACGGTTATAAATCTACGCCAAATGGTTTTATTGCCACACGAAACAACTGAAAACAGACAATGGTAATAACGACCGACGAAAGCATGGTCGGCCAAAAGCCAATACGTGGCAGCAAAAATGGAAATGCAAGAAACATTGGAAGCGTAGGAACAACGTACCAAAAGGTGTACCAGGCATGATTGGCAATTTTAGCTTCAGGTTGCTTCTCGACGTATAACCAAATGAGCGCAAGAAAAGTAATTAATGGCAATGCGGCCACAAAGCCACCTAATTTATCGCTGCGCTTTGCTAATTCTGACACGATAACAACAACGGCAGCAGTGAGTAGGTATTTTGTGATGAGCCAATACATGATTTTTCCTTTGGGCCCTAACAACCAAGATAAGGGACCGACGCGCCGGATGATAACTCGCTTGAATGCCATGTTTCCACGGAGGTCCCCTTGATTGCGTAGTTATGCACTACCCACTAATCATATTGTTGCATGCAGGTTCGACGCGGTGAAGTGACGCGATGGCTTTGGGGTCTTCGCCATCTTCGCGGCGGACGAGAACAACACATTTGTCACCAACCATGTCGAATGCCGCACGATACCTAGCACCCGGCGCGGGCATAAATGATTGGGTAACTGCGCACGAAGTTGTGTCAGTAAAGCCGGCGGCACCCGTTTGATAGATAAAGCTAAATACAACAGGCCGGTCGGCAGGAATAGATTTGGATACGCCGCTGTGAGCGTCGCCAGCGCCTTGAATTGATTTTGTTGTGAACGTTGCTAAGCGTGTGCCGTTCGGACTGGGCTCACAGCTGTCGTTGTTAAAATTTTGAACGAGAATCCAGGCCCCCGGGTGTTGCTCGAGAGATGCTGCAAGCGTAAGTGTCGCGGTTGGCATACCAGTAGGAGCGACATACATCTTGGCACAAGCGGTAAGAAGCAGAGCAATGGCAACAATTACATATCTCATTAGTTTCTCCGACCAATTAAAAGGTGTGCATAACAACCAAAATAAGGGACCGACGCATGGACGCCGGTTGCTTGTGATTTGAATGCCATGTCCATGCGGCGGTCCCCTTGATTGCGTAGTTAGGCGTGATGCACCACAGCCCAACAGCTGCAGTTGAAGGGCACATTTGCACTAAACTCCTCGTCCCAAAACACGTCACATTCTCCCTGCCACTTTACCTCGATTTGACCATTGCTAAATTTGCCAAAAGACAAGTGACAGTTTCGGACATCGTGATGGCCAAAAACATACATGGTTCCGATTTCTGGATGTGGATACTCGCTACCACTCCCATTTGCCCAAGAAGTTGACTCCCCTTCTAGATCTTGTGCAGAACTCGCACTCAATCGAAGGCCTTGGTGGTAGAGATATGGCGCCCAACTCTCCTCGTCGAAATCCCTGGGCTCTGTCGTAATCTCGACAACCCAGTTGCCGTTTTGAAGTGACACTTCAGCGGTCTTTACCAGAAAGATGCGGTCGAGCAATGAGATTTGACCAAGTTCAGCCATGACGCCTAACAACCAAAATAAGGGACCGACGCGCCGGATGATAGCTCGCTTGAATGCCATGTTTCCACGGAGGTCCCCTTGATTGCGTAGTTGGGCGTCTCACTCGTATGGATCATATTGTTTGCCTGTGGTCAGATCAAACGCAATCTCGACAGACAGATCTATGCGTGGGTAGGTAGGAGGAGCGTAATAGTCTAGTGACACGCATTCAGACAATCGCTTCGCTCGGGCCGGCATAGCTGCATAACCAAACAACTCTTTACGTACAATGCATCCACTTGTGATTTTTGAGAGGTCAAGATATTGGATTTTCCAGCTTGTGTCATCACCCCAGACGCAACCCGCAACAAACCCAAAACAGCCAGCATGGTCGGCTTTAATGACATGTGGGTCCTCAAAAGGTACATAAAAATCGACAGGACAAAAACCATTTGAGGCATGTTCTTCGCCCGCGATGTCTTTACAGGAGGGTAATTCCATAACCCGCGTTGTTGTGTAGTCGGGCGAATACAATGCGTACCATTGACCCTTTTGCATAAAGGGATAGAACGTACTGTCACACCACCCGGAGTGATTTCGACTGTAAGAACCAATTTTTCGAGCTACACCGTCAACATTTTGCAGAATAACGACTTTTGCAGTTGCCCAGACTCCTGGACCATTATCAAGAACTTCAATTTCTGTGGTGAATACTTCAGACATAATAGGTCCGTGCTGACGCCCAACAACCAAAATAAGGGACCGCCGCGGCGGATGATTCACTTGAATCTCGGAGTTTCACGGCGGTCCCCCTTGATTGCGTAGTTAGAGTACAAGCTTACAGATTGCCCTGCTTTGAGACGAAGTAACGAACTGCTTTGGGTACAGAATAAACACCGACCAAGCCAAACAATATGGAAGTAGCAATTAATGCAGGACCAAACCAAGCCGGAGTTGTGTTTAGCATTGTAGAAAATGTAAAGCCCAATAGGGTGAAAGCAACGCAAGCGAAGAAACTCATTACGCAAACCAAGACGATAGTTTGTCCGCTTGGAGCTTTGTGTGAATTGTTTACCATCTCATACCTTTCCTTGTGGTCGTACAGTCAAAATAAATGCATAGAGATTATTTTGCCAGAAATTGCCCTTGTACTCTAACAACCAAAATAAGGGACCGACGCGCCGGATGATAACTCGCTTGAATGCCATGTTTCCACGGAGGTCCCCTTGATTGCGTAGTTAGAGGACACTGCGAGTTGTGCTAACAACTTTGCCCGTACTTTTGTCCATCACAAATGAACCCCAGGTCTTATTCGGAATGTCGAACTGTACATCTATGACGTACCGTTTTCCGGCTTCGGCGGTGAAGACAACCTCAATAGGGTGTTGAGCAACAAGCGATTTATCTAAAATAGCACCCGGTGTAGGTGGACCGACAGGCGTAGCAGCAGTAAGCCGAATAGAATGCTCACCTGGAGCAAGGATGTACTCTTTGAATATGCCAATTCCCCTGTTCTTTCCATCAACGTGCGAGATGATAAAGAGACTGTAAGCTGGCGTGTGATGCTCTAGTACTGCAACCTCATTAGCTTGAAGATTTTTCACACCTGCTGATTTAAACGCAGTGCCAGCACATCCAGTGAGAAATAAGACCGATGCTATAAGAATTAATAGTTCTAAAAAGAAAGTTTGTAGTTTTGTCATTGATGTTCTCTAACAACCAAAATAAGGGACCGCCGCAGCGGATGATTCACTTGAATGCTGAAGTTTCACGGCGGTCCCTCTTGATTGCGTAGTTAGGCTGATCACTTCGCACGAAATGAACGCCAAAAGAAATACGCTGATATTAATGCAAATATTGGAGCTGAATAAAAGCCAAAATAAATGGCCCATATGCCGCCAGCAGGACTCAATTGAACGCGGGTACCATCTGCTAATGTGTCCAGAGAAAATTGAAAGGCAATAGGATAAAGAACGAAAAATGAAAATGGGATCACTAACAAACTTGTGATCAGCAGAATAATTGCGATCTTACGATATTTACTCTTTGTCATAAATTGCCTAGTAAAACCGAAAACTGTGCTGTTATTGGGTGATGATAGTTTAGGCCTAACAACCAAGATAAGGGACCGACGCGCCGGATGATAACTTGCTTGAATCTAATGTTTCCACGGAGGTCCCCTTGATTGCGTAGTTAGACGCGTGCGCGAAGAGTCCATTCATTTCGCTTGATACCGAACTGTTGTTCTGCACAAGCATAAGCATGCTCGATTGTTTGGTGTGACGAATCGGCGATATAAACATTGTCTAAAGAATGATACGCCAAAAGAAATCCGCCATCGCCGTCACCTGTAACGGCAAAGTGGAACGGAAGTTCTTTACTCGACGGGTCGCTTGAATCTGCAACTGACCAGCCACTGTTCGGCCAACCAGAAATTCGAATGACTTTGCTTTGGATTGAAGCAACGATAAGCATAGATAGCGGCTAACAACCAAGATAAGGGACCGACGCGCCGGATGACGATTCGGATGAATCTAATATTTCCACGGAGGTCCCCTTGATTGCGTAGTTATGCGCGTTGCACGATTTTTTGCACTTGACAGAAGCAATGACAGTTGTACAATAACCTGTACATAACCGGAGTCGTCGTATGGACGCTATTACCTATTCTACCGCCAGAGCCAAACTCGCCGATACCATGGACCGGGTTTGCGACGACCATGAAGCCATTATTATTACCAGAAACGGCCAACAAGCCGTGGTAATGATGTCGCTTGATGATTTTAAGGCCATGGAAGAAACGTCTTACCTGCTGCGAAGCCCGAAGAATGCACGCCGCTTACTGGAATCTATTACAAGCCTTGAAGGTGGAAAGGGTAAAGAACGGAAATTAGCGAAATGAAGCTGATTTTCTCCGAGCAGGCTTGGGAAGACTATTTGTATTGGCAAAAAACTGACAAGAAATTGTTAGAGCGGATTAACACGCTAATTAAAGATACCAGCCGCTCGCCATTTGAAGGGATTGGTAAGCCAGAGCCATTAAAAAATGCGCTCTCAGGCTACTGGTCGCGGCGGATCAATGACGAACACCGAATCGTGTACAAGATTTCGGATGGCTCAATGCTTATTGCACAACTGCGTTTTCACTACTAGCGCATAACAACCAAAATAAGGGACCGACGCGCCGGATGATAACTCGCTTGAATGTAAAGTTTCCACGGAGGTCCCCTTGATTGCGTAGTTGGGGCCCACAGTTAGGGTTTAACAGACGGAAGCGTTTTGTAGATGCCTGAAGAGTCTCGGCAACCGGTCCTGCTGAAAAGTTGTGTGCTACCAGAATTGAACTCGACACGATTGCATTCAAATACACTCAAAATTGGACCGTCACCGGTGTGCACTCCGCCTGACTGGTCATAGTCAGTCTCTAGAATAATCCATGGCTTTTCAGGATGTTTGATTGCTACCTCACAATAACCAGAGTCAGTGCCGATGCTTTGGTAGCCAACGCGAAATGACAGGTTTTCTTTAATGCTGGCAAGCCCACATTTTTTTGATTGCCTTCGCTGCGAAGCATTAGATTTTAACGAGACGAAACCACAATCTTTTGCTGATGCGCCAGTTAGAAAAATCGCATCTTCGTCCATCTGCCGATAGCAAAACTTCCAGTCAGATGGTAGAGATGCATTGCTTGGAGTATGCGTGCAGCCTGTAAGAGAAAGCATTAAAAGCAATGTTAGTAAGAGAATTTGCTTCATGGGGCCTAACAACCAAGATAAGGGACCGACGCACCGGATGGTAACTCGGATGAATCTAATGTTCGCACGGAGGTCCCCTTGATTGCGTAGTTAGAACATAGCCCGATAAGTAAGCCGGAGAAAACAGATGACCGGCTCGCCAACTCAATTGGTTGAAAGCATAACGCAGGTAGTGCCTGTGCCGCGACTGCCGAACGAAGATTGCGGCCATAGAGAACTGAAAGAAACGCCGGAACCAAAGGCCGCCGATACGTTAACCCGGACTCATTGATGGAAACCTTGACCGCCGGATGACAAACCGGCACAGGCAGCGGGTAGTTGACGGGGAGAGGAAGAAAAAATGGAAATAAAAGTAAAGCGTGATATTTGGAATGCCCGACTAAAAAGCTCTAACCCGTCTAACAACCAAGATAAGGGACCGACGCACCGGATGGTAACTCGGATGAATCTAATGTTCGCACGGAGGTCCCCTTGATTGCGTAGTTAGAACATAGCCCGATAAGTAAGCCGGAGAAAACAGATGACCGGCTCGCCAACTCAATTGGTTGAAAGCATAACGCAGGTAGTGCCTGTGCCGCGACTGCCGAACGAAGATTGCGGCCATAGAGAACTGAAAGAAACGCCGGAACCAAAGGCCGCCGATACGTTAACCCGGACTCATTGATGGAAACCTTGACCGCCGGATGACAAACCGGCACAGGCAGCGGGTAGTTGACGGGGAGAGGAAGAAAAAATGGAAATAAAAGTAAAGCGTGATATTTGGAATGCCCGACTAAAAAGCTCTAACCCGTCTAACAACCAAAATAAGGGACCGACGCGCCTGATGATAACTCGCTTGAATGTAAAGTTTCCACGGAGGTCCCCTTGATTGCGTAGTTAGGGCTCGGTTGAACTACTCGAAATCTCGCGAGTAGCATCGTAAGAGTTGCCGTTTGTTGTGTAGTAATTTATCTCTACTCTTTCGGCTTTCAGTGCGTCGTCAACGGGGTAGAGAAAGATACGGCATTTGACTAAATCCGTATCTATGTCGTTGAGAATTAGCCCGTCGTTCTTTTTTAATAAGTCGATGTCCTGTTTTATGCAGCCAACAGAGAACGCAACACCACCACTTGGCCAGTAAGTAAACTGATCTGTCACGGACATATGGTCGTAACCATAGTCATACAAGTCAAAAGAAAATATTGATAACTTATTATCTTCATATTTACGGAATAGACAGGCAAATCGACCTTTTGAATTTACTTTATCTTGACACTCGACCTCTGAGTAGGTTCCATCTGTATATGTCTTTCTTAGTGTCTTCGCCTGCGGTGCAATGTTAGCTGATGCAAAAGCTACAGCAGTTGCTGTGATTGAGAGGAATATTGTGAACACTTTGAGATAATTATTCATGGTTTGCTGATGCTCCGCTTTTAGCCCTAACAACCAAAATAAGGGGCCGACGCACTGGATGATAACTCGCTTGAATCTAGTGTTTCCACGGAGGTCCCGCTTGATTGCGTAGTTAGAACATAGCCCGATAGGTAAGCCGAAGACTGAAGATGACCGGCTCGCCAACTTTCACTGCATGAAAGCATAACGCAGGTTGTGCCTGGGCCGCGACTGCCAAACGAAGCTTGCGGCCAAAGTGAAGTAGAAAAAGCACCAGAAGGCCACGCCGCGGATACGCCGACCAGAAACTCAACGACCTATGCTGAGTTGCAGACCGGCACAGGCGGCGATTGGTTGACGGGTTGTTGAAGAAAAGACAGAAATAAAAGGTGAAAGTGGAATACGGAATGCCCAACTAAAAAGCTCTACCCCGTCTAACAACCAAAATAAGGGACCGACGCATGGACGCCGGTTGCTTCTGATTTGAATGCCATGTCCATGCGGCGGTCCCCTTGATTGCGTAGTTAGGTTTGTTGCTGAGGAGCACAGCCCCAACCATCAAACTCAACGCCATATATGTGGGCAAGACATGTGAAAAAGCCAGAAACGCAAAGTGCGACAGGTTGATTGATTGGCATGTTAATTATAACAAGGACATCTACGTCATCTTGCACAGATGCCTGGCCATAGGCGTAGTCGTTGATAAATCCGGCGACAAGATCAGCCTTTTCCTTGCTCGGAGTTCGTAAAAGAAAGTCAACGTCTCGAAATAGACCAAACTTATCTCCTGTACTGTCAAGCGAGTCAAGAACGTCTGTACTTGCTGCTGCATTTTCCATCAGTGCATTTACTATGCTCATAAAAACCTAACAACCAAGATAAGGGACCGACGCGCCGGATGATAACTCGCTTGAATGCCATGTTTCCACGGAGGTCCCCTTGATTGCGTAGTTAGACGTCACGACTGGAAATACTTTGGAACTTTGTCGCTGTCAAATAAACCGTCATGCAACTTTGTCTGAATTGCCTCGGGCAGCATATTTGCTAGCTTTGTATAGTAAGCCTCGCGAAGAACCTCGTATCCGCCGCCGCTGCCTGTAAGAAAATCATTTACGGACTCTAATGTTGGGTAGTGCATTGGCTGATGAAAAAATCTATTCAATTCACCGAGAGCTTGGTGGATATAGACTAAATCTCGGACCGATACGGAAACAGTGAGATCTTCTGGAATGTCGTTGAGACCAAATTCCACGAGTTCTTTAATAGTTGCGATTGAAGTCAACGCATTGTCTCCTGACGTCTAACAACCAAAATAAGGGACCGACGCATGGACGCCGGTTGCTTCTGATTTGAATGCTATGTCCATGCGGAGGTCCCCTTGATTGCGTAGTTAGGCCTTTTTATTGTCCTGAATATGCCACAAAACCCCAGTGGGATCGGATAAATACAAAACCCGAAGACCCCAAGGTTGCATAGCTGGCGGCTTAAGCATTAGCCCAGGATATTTTTCAATTAGGCCGATACGCTTGATGTGTTGCCACCAGACATCGGCGTCTTCCACTCTCAATGCCATCATGAAGTTTTCGGCATGCTCTTTGACGTAAAATTTTTGAAGGAGGAAAGTGAAAGGCCCGATTTTGAACTGCGCAACGTCATCGTTACCCCAAAGCAACGTAAAGCCAAGATCTGTATAGAACCGCTTTGACAGATCAAAATCTTTAGCGGGAACAAAAGCATTGAGCTCAACAATTGTTTTGGTATCCATGGAGTTGTCCTCAGGCCTAACAACCAAAATAAGTTGCCGTAGCATCGCCGGATAATGATTTGAATGCAATGTATGTGCGGAGGTCAACTTGATTGCGTCGTTAGAACATAGCCCGATAACTCGGGCGGAGAAAACTGATGACCGGCTCGCCAACTGGCTAGGCCAGAAAGCACGATACAGGTAGTGCCTGTGCCGCGACTGCTGAAAAACAAGGCGGCGTAACAGATGGTGGGAAATGAAAAGAACTTTAAGCCGCGCCTGGACAACCGGATGTTGAAAAGCAGAACTTGAAACGCCGGATGCAAAACCGGCACAGGCGGCGGTTAGTTGACGGGTAGATGAAGAAAAATAAAAATCGAAAAGCAAACGCGATATTTGGAATGCACGACCAAAAAGCTCTAACCCGTCTAACAACCAAAATAAGGGACCGACGCATGGACGCCGGTTGCTTCTGATTTGAATGCCATGTCCATGCGGAGGTCCCCTTGATTGCGTAGTTAGGCTTGTGACTCGGGGACTATGCCAGAAAATGCGTCTGGAGTTGCCAGTAGCTTTACGTGAAACGCGTGAACCAATGCCGAGTCATCGGGTATAGCCTGCCAATAAGCAGAATTAAGTAACTCTTCGGAATCTTCCATGCTGCTCGGCGGCTGAGATAGTGCGTTTGCTGCGGCCAAAAAACCGAAATACTCAAAGCCAGCAATTGAATCTGCAAGCTCATCGCTGCTCAGGCACTCAACTGCATGTTCTACACCACCATTCATTACTAGGCCATGAGCCATGAGCAGATTGGCCAGTGCGATATCGCCTTCGCCAGGAGAAGGGCCACCACCATTGAGAGCAGCTCGATTCCAGATATGTTCTTGCTTTGAAAGCTTCATCACATGCCTAACAACCAAGATAAGGGACCGACGCGCCGGATGATAACTCGCTTGAATGCCATGTTTCCACGGAGGTCCCCTTGATTGCGTAGTTAGGCAGCGGGAGTTGGAGTGAAAAAGCACTATTACTCATCATTTGACTTTCTTGGCAATAACGCAGCGATGCCAGATGAAAGCGCAAGAATGCCGCCGATAGCATACGGCCCTATTGTTAACCAGAAGCCGGTAGGGTCAGACTCCTCGCTACATATTCTCATACGATTCAGACGTCTGCGGCACTCAACTTCGTTTGCAAATAAAGCCGTATCTACCGTGGACAATAGCCAAAGCCCAATAACAACGAAAATAATGAAAGTAACCATCCTCGGTAGAGTTATCGCAGACAAATAATCCTTTTGTCTAAACCAAACAGTACACGCAGCAGTACAAATCAAAGTAAGAAAATAAAACGTATTGTTTTCCATTGCCTAACAACCAAAATAAGGGACCGCCGCAGCGGATGATTTACTTGAATGTTGGATTTTCACGGCGGTCCCCTTGATTGCGTAGTTAGAACATAGCCCGATAAGTAAGCCGGAGAAAACAGATGACCGGCTCGCCAACTTTCATTGCCCGAAAGCATAGCGCAGGTTGTGCCTGTGCCGCGACTGCCGAACGAAGATTGCGGCCATAGTGAAATTAAAGAAGCGCCGGAACGACAGGCCGCCGATACGTTAACCCGGACTCATTGATGGAAACCTTAACCGCCGGATGACAAACCGGCACAGGCAGCGCGTAGTTGACGGGGAGAGGAAAGAAAAATAGAAATCAAAAGCAGACGCGATATTGGGAACGCCTGACTAAAAAGCTCTAACCCGTCTAACAACCAAAATAAGGGACCGCCGCAGCGGATGATTCACATAAATGTTGGATTTTCACGGCGGTCCCCTTGATTGCGTAGTTAGAACATAGCCCGATAAGTAAGCCGGAGAAAACAGATGACCGGCTCGCCAACTCTATTGGTTGAAAGCATAACGCAGGTTGTGCCTGTGCCGCGACTGCCTGGCGAAGTTTGCGGCCATAGAGAACTGAAAGAAACGCCGGAACCAAAGGCCGCCGATACGTTAACCCGGACTCATTGATGGAAACCTTAGCCACCGGATGACAAACCGGCACAGGCAGCGGGTAGTTGACGGGGAGAGGAAGAAAAAATGGAAATAAAAAGCAGACGCGATATTAGGAATGCCCGACTAAAAAGCTCTAACCCGTCTAACAACCAAGATAAGGGACCGACGCGCCGGATGACGATTCGGATGAATCTAATATTTCCACGGAGGTCCCCTTGATTGCGTAGTTAGGAGTCAACGCGATTGTACCCACTCAATGACCTCAGGGATTAAGTCTGGCTCTAGGAACAAGAGTAACTCGGCGATCTTGTGCTTACCGGTGGCGGCAGCGATTGCGGCAAGAGCGGAAGTTGAAAGCGGTTCTTCCCAACCTAGCCTTGCTACGGCCGCTGCAAGAGCTGGCAATTGCTTGAGCGAGTCGAAATACGCGAGCTCAAGATCTGGCGGCACTGTAAAGCCAGTTTGAACTCTTGCAACCTCAACACTTGCGGGCAGCATGAAATAATTGAAAGAAGCGGCTTGAGGATTGGATGCTAGTGCTGCAATAACATGAGGAATTGCAGCGAATGATGCAGAGTAAACGTCACCTTGATGACACAGTGAACTCCAAAGCGTGAACCATGGCTCTTCGTTCGATGACGTTTCAACAGGAAAGTTAGCTAACTGACGAAGAAGTGCCGGAATGTCTGAAGCATTGCCATAGGCGTGACTCAACTCGTTCCATTTCGGATTTTCTAGTGACAGCACTTTGACTCCTAACAACCAAAATAAGGGGCCGACGCGCCCGATGTGAAATTTGAAACCAGTGTTTGCACGGAGGTCCCGCTTGATTGCGTAGTTAGGCAGTGAAGCCTGGAAGAAACAAAACCACAACGGTTACCAAGAAAACTAAAGGAACGGCGTGGAGCTCGGACAAAGCGTAACCCAAATAGGGCGGGGAACGTAACCTGCCAAACCTGAAACCGGATGGTAGTGACTGAGCAACAGACACGGCGGCTCAGAAAACTAGCGGAGTGACATGGCGAAGGCAGCAAACTGGGGACTAAAAAGTTAAAAAGAAACCACTGCAAAAAAACGCGAAAAGCAAAACTTATTTTGCTTTTGCTTCACCCCGCCTAACAACCAAGATAAGGGACCGACGCGCCGGATGATAACTCGCTTGAATGCCATGTTTCCACGGAGGTCCCCTTGATTGCGTAGTTAGGCCTTACTACCCATTGGCGGTAGATGGATTGATAATCGCGCTTACAGGGGTGATTTTATTTGCGGGAAAGCCAGACTTCTCTGCATGTTCGCGAATAAGTTGTTCACTCGGCGCGTTGTACACGCAATAGATTTTGTCACCGGCGACGTAGCTGTGAACCCATTGAATATCTGGGCTCATCGCTGCAAGTACAGAGTTGGAATGTTTAGATGCATCACGGAGTGCCTCTGCCGACATGTCTCCAGCGCCAGCAATCTCGCGTTCGATTAGATACTGAGTCATAACCTTCTCCTAAGTTGGGAATAGTCCCTAAAGTGGGGCAGAACGACAGCTAAAAAGGGTGCTAGCAGAATACCGCTGTTTAAAGACTGTGAACAAGTTCGTTACGGTGAGCTTTTTTGGTTCCGGGCCTAACAACCAAGATAAGGGACCGACGCACCGGATGATAACTCGCTTGAATCTAATGTTTCCACGGAGGTCCCCTTGATTGCGTAGTTAGAATCAACTGCCGAGAGTGTGTTACTGATAATTGCTGACAACTAATCGCTTGCCACGATCAAACACTAGGAGAATTATGGTTTTCTCCCCGCGTGAGAATTTTGCACTACAGCTCACGCGACCACACGCAAGCTCAACACCATACCCCATTGGATAATAACCAATAGTTCCAGGCTCAGGCCTTCCATTCGGATCATCGAAATACGACCAATCCTCGTGAAGTGTCCAGCCTGTGCTCAAGAGATGCGCTTTTGCCGAATTGTATTCTTGGCCAAACTTCAATCCGATCTTATCGAGCTGCTTAATTTGTTTTGGCGTTACTCCACGACTAGCCGGCGTAACACAACCAGAAATCAGAAACATCAGAATGGAAAGAACTATTAATCGGGTTGCTGTGTGCTTCATTGATTCTAACAACCAAAATAAGGGACCGCCGCAGCGGATGATTCACTTGTATGTTGAAGTTTCACGGCGGTCCCTCTTGATTGCGTAGTTAGGACTCGCTTTGGTAAGTCTCGAGCCAATGGTTATTAGCACTATCATTTGATTAGAATCCCATGCTCTTCAAGGGTCCGAGCAAGTTCTGAAGGCTCAATTTTTGAATTAAGACCAGCTACAAAAACGCGACCATCGATTGTTTGAATTCGCATTACAGAAAATATTGCTTCTTCGATCTTTAGCGTTCCTACAACAGCAAAAGCTATATCAGCCAAATTCGTGGCATTGTCCCCTACAACAACTCTTTGTTCATCAATAATTATATTTTTGGGCGCCTGAGTCATAACCCACTGCCCAAATGCTGGAAGAAATATCGCTGCAAGTGATATTAAAAAAATCCCAACTAAATCTGTGATGTTTTCAGGAAAGCTAACTATAGAAAGTACAATGGCTATGGAAGCAAAACAAAAAATATGCGGCAGAATGGATGTGCGCGGATTTTGCACCTTAGCGTAAGCGCGAGAAAATTCTGGTGGCTCGTACCATTCCATTCTTTGTACTCGGGTCATCTGCTTTTAAGTCCTAACAACCAAGATAAGGGACCGACGCGCCGGATGATAACTCGCTTGAATCTAGTGTTTCCACGGAGGTCCCCTTGATTGCGTAGTTAGGCATTTGCCTGGTCAAAGATCGAAGGAGAGTCAGCGGCGACCTCTGGTGTGAGAGATTGTAAGGCAGCAGCGTACGTTGCGACTATTGTGGATGCCGATACGGGAAGGGAAAGCTCCCGAAACTCAGTGAATGAACCGCGATACGAGCGTTGGGCCACGAGAAAACTATGAAAATTGCGCCAATTGCCTAGTTGATTGTCTGCGACCTTGCAAATACTAAAGTCTATGCAGTCGTCTCTACGATCTGACGACAATTGAACGCCTACATTCTTGCCTTTGAATATAACGCTGTCAGAAGTCGGCGATGTCTCAGTGAAAATCTCGAACCCAGCATTGCCTAGAAACGAAAATGTTTCTTTTGCCAAGGAAATAAAACTTGCCGAATTGGGTAGCACAATAAATTCAACCTATGCCTAACAACCAAAATAAGGGACCGACGCATGGACGCCGGTTGCTTCTGATTTGAATGTCATGTCCATGCGGAGGTCCCCTTGATTGCGTAGTTAGGCCGCAAGCCCAGCAGGCCGCAGCCCACCAGAAAGATGCCTGCACAGATACCAACGATAGCAATCCTGAAGGGCCAAAGATTGAAGGTGGAGTATGGATGGCTATTCTGGAAGTCACAGTGAAGCTGTGAGAAGTCAAAGCTACCGCCTGCGTCCATGCAGGAGTTGGAGGCAAGGAAGAGGGAGAGTTGCGGCCAGATAAAGGTTGCCGTGCCGATGAGAAGAATGACGCCAACTGAAAGGAATAGCAGTGCACGTTTCATGAGGAAGCCCAATATGGCGGAGGTGGAATGAATCTAATGCCAGTGAAGCCGGGTGTCTATTGATGTGCGACGAAGCGGCAAGAATAGGGAATCAAGTAGTAAATGCGGCGACGAACAACGCTCATGCGGCCTAACAAAGGAAATATGGTGCGACATCGGATGCTCGTTTGAATGTCATAAACTTTCTATCGTCACCATGATTGACTAGTTATGCCACGCGTCCAGTGAGCTGGTTACGTTGCGGATAGAACCACCAGTATTAAATTGACCCTGAACCCTGAAAAGCCCCAACTGGACGCTGTCCAATTGGCGAGACCAGCGTTGTAATAAAAAGCGATATACATCAACGCAGTTATGTATATCGCTTTTTATTACAACGCTGTTTTAGCATTTTTTCAGACTTTCCGGTAGACAGGATTTATTGGTCTAGAAGGTAAGAAATTCCCTACAGTGGGTTTTTACACGCCTTAAATAGTGAGTGACGTGGGGCATAACAACCAAAATAAGGGACCGCCGCAGCGGATGGTTCATTTGAATGTTGAAGTTTCACGGCGGTCCCTCTTGATTGCGTAGTTAGAGCCCATTTGTAGTGAGTCATTGATTTGTCAGTGGCTCAACGCTTACAGACTCAAATTTGTTATTGCGAAGAGCGAAAACCCACATAGTCTTATCTTGGTGTTCAGTATCTTTATTTGCATAGGTGTATGTAGGGATTCTCAGTTCTGCGTAGGATGGCCCTAAGTCTTCGTATAACTCAACTTGATTCGCAGATGCTCCCATCAACTTGGCATAAGCGCTCTTTGGAATAGTTATGGGAACGCCCTTGTTGTTTATTACTAAGCGCGTAATACGTCCTTTTTTATCAACACTTAATTCACAGTGGTAGCCAAATTCTGTTGTAAAGCTCATGTCTTTCCAGGCGACTGTGAAAAATGAGGACGAATTTGCGACATTCAACGGCAGTGCTGCAAGCATAAGGATTAATAAGATATTTCTCATGGGCTCTAACAAAGGAAATATGGTGCGACATCGGATGCTCGTTTGAATGTCATAAACTTTCTATCGTCACCATGATTGACTAGTTATGCCACGCGTCCAGTGAGCTGGTTACGTTGCGGATAGAACCACCAGTATTAAATTGACCCTGAACCCTGAAAAGCCCCAACTGGACGCTGTCCAATTGGCGAGACCAGCGTTGTAATAAAAAGCGATATACATCAACGCAGTTATGTATATCGCTTTTTATTACAACGCTGTTTTAGCATTTTTTCAGACTTTCCGGTAGACAGGATTTATTGGTCTAGAAGGTAAGAAATTCCCTACAGTGGGTTTTTACACGCCTTAAATAGTGAGTGACGTGGGGCATAACAACCAAAATAAGGGGCCGACGCACCGGATGTGAAACTTGAATCTAGGTACTTCACGGAGGTCACCTTGATTGCGTAGTTAGAGCTATTTGCGATCATCTTGCAGGCAATGAATTGGTTGTTGGTCGTAGAATTCGTTGAACTGTAACGTTTTGCAAGACTGAACCTCTAGCTTACGATTCTTCTTCCAATAATAGCCTGGAGTACTTATTAACAGAGGATCGCCTTGCTCGGGAAATGCAACGGCCCACCAACCGATCGGACCGTAATTAACGGCAAACCAATAGGGTCTTTTGTCGTAAGTGCTGTGGATTGCTTCGTCAGCATCGCTGGGATTATCAAAGACACCTAAACTTTTAGCATTTGTGCCAGCTTTAGATTCCGCTAAAGCGATGATGCCCGTTCTCGTATTCTTTGGGACGGATGTGCAGCTTGCTAGCAAAGTGACTAATACAATTACGAAAAATTGTTTCATTAGCTCTAACAACCAAAATAAGGGACCGACGCGCCGGATGATAACTTGAATGCAATGTTCATACGGAGGTCCCCTTGATTGCGTAGTTAGGTGTCACGGTCGGAGTCCCATTGAGCAAGGTCTTCGACTGGACGAGGAAGACGGCCTTCAAGCCATTCTGCGACAGTGCCGGGTTTAAAAGTAGGATCTTTTGACTCGATTACCCACGACAAATAATCTGCCGGGCCACCATTAAGGTAAGGCGCTGGGGAAACTGGCATGAAAACGGCCGGCAACCGCTCGTTGATAGAAAGATAATTAAGCACACAACCAAACTCTTGGACGACATGCCACGCTAATGGATGGGAAATGTCGAGTGAAAATTTGACCCACCAATTGCCGTTGTCAAATTTCCCCGTACTAATTGGTTTTTCCATTGAAGGAACGCGAGAAAGATACGTCAACAGCTTGTCGAAATCACGATTATCGCCCATGACACCTAACAACCAAAATAAGGGGCCGACGCGCCAGATGCAAAACTTGAATGCAGTATTTTCACGGAGGTCACCTTGATTGCGTAGTTAGATTCTTTTGCAGAGAAGAAGTGAATTGGCAATGGCTAGGCCTAGTGATGTGGGGTCTGTGTCTGGACTAATGCACACAGAACATGATTGTATTGGATGAAAACCCTTTGAGTCACCAGAAACGCCACCATTATTATGTGGAAGTAATGTGTAGCCATTGTCAGATAGCTCGACAGTGACCAGATTGGATTGCAATTGAAACTCCCGTTCGGAGCTTGCGTCTACCGCATTAAGGCGATCAGCTAAAGCCTGCTTCCAGGAAGTTGGGTCTGGGATGCCACAAACTGAGGCGCGGAGTGCAGCTATGGCCGCTTGACCCAAGGCCATATGGTCGTTTAACGAATGCAGTAGCTCATAGGGCTCACATGCCAACCAAAACCCAGAAACTGTTTTTGATGACGGATGCACCAAAGCACCGCGCTTGAGCTGATAAACGTTGGCCAGTTTTATGTTCAAAAGAATCTAACAACCAAAATAAGGGACCGCCGCAGCGGATGCAAAACTTGAATGTTGGATTTTCACGGCGGTCCCCTTGATTGCGTAGTTAGATGCGACACGACAAATCACTTACAGTTAACAACGGCGGCCTCGTATTCGGTTAATCCGTCGCCGGGGTAATTTATTTCGTAAAAGTAAAGTTTCTTTTTGTCGTCAAGAGCGAGCATTCCCTTGCATGAGCTTGAACATGCTGAGCTAATTGTTGTTTTGAAGCAAATATCTCGGCCGTAAAACTTTTTGGTATTGTTATTCCATGAAAGACAAGCTGAAGTCGTCTCCCAAATTGGGCATGGCAGCTTATCAATGGAGCCAGCTGCAAGAATTACTTTCCCTTCGATTGCTGCGGTATTGTCTAAGCCAGCAGACAGCGTACTGCTGCTAATGCCTAACAGGATACAAATTAATACATATGCTTTCATAAGCTACTCCCGAAAGACTAATCGCATCTAACAAAGGAAATATGGTGCGACATCGGATGCTCGTTTGAATGTCATAAACTTTCTATCGTCACCATGATTGACTAGTTATGCCACGCGTCCAGTGAGCTGGTTACGTTGCGGATAGAACCACCAGTATTAAATTGACCCTGAACCCTGAAAAGCCCCAACTGGACGCTGTCCAATTGGCGAGACCAGCGTTGTAATAAAAAGCGATATACATCAACGCAGTTATGTATATCGCTTTTTATTACAACGCTGTTTTAGCATTTTTTCAGACTTTCCGGTAGACAGGATTTATTGGTCTAGAAGGTAAGAAATTCCCTACAGTGGGTTTTTACACGCCTTAAATAGTGAGTGACGTGGGGCATAACAACCAAGATAAGGGACCGACGCGCCGGATGATAACTCGCTTGAATCTAATGTTTCCACGGAGGTCCCCTTGATTGCGTAGTTAGGTCTTCTTTTTAAGTCTAGCGAGTTGACTAAGAATAAAATAGCCAATGAGCACACCTAGAGAAGCCCAGAATATAACCAGCATTTTGAAGAGAATGGGGTTTTCAGTCAGACTGACACCAGAAGTATGATGAGAACGCCTTGAAGGTAATAGCGGCACCACACCAGAATGAACAGAATCCGCTGCAATAAAAAAGCAGAGAAAAGGTAACGAAAAAACAAAAAGCAACCAGCAAACAGAAGTAAACGTATAAAAAGAAATTTTTGTCTTTTTACTTAACAAAATCAGAGTCAACATAAGAAACGAGAATACGAGGCCTGAAATCCAAAAGATATGCACGTTGTTTCCTTGCTAGACCTAACAACTAATATACCCTCAAAGCGGGGTGTAAAGATTATGCCTGATTGCGATTCGTCTTGAAGCCTTTTATAGCTTGATTGTCGATGTTGTTTAGCGGAAGTTTTCTGAACAATAAATATTGGAACGGCTTATTAGTAAAATTGACCTATATATTTAATATGGGGCGTTTTTCCTGAGTTTGTCGACCCCTTAATTGGTGTCGAAAGTGATGGATTTTAGAGAAACGGGGTCAATAATTTATTGAGTTACTGTTCATTACGATTGATTTCCTGGCTGAATGGATCAGTCAGCCTAATTCGATCCAGCCAGCTTGAAAATGTTTGCCATACTTCTTTTCGGGCCAGTTCATGTGAGAGTGTCAGGTCGTGCAAGCCATCCTGGATGGCATGCATTTCAATCTGTTTTCCGAGGCCGGGCGATAGTCTTTGTATGTCGGCGACATTCAGCACTGTGTCGCAGGATTGTGCATCTAAAGACCACTTTTTCAGTCGAAGGCTGCGGGAGGAATGCATTACGAGGCAGGGGCATTGAATATGAAGCCCTTTTGCAATTTCAACATGCGCTTTGTGAATTGCCCGGAACCAGCCAGCGTAGACCGGGAAGCCATTAATTGGTTTCCAGTCTGTTCTGAACTGCCATTGTCCGTGGTAGTCGATGTGCAGGCTTTCGGCATATACCGGCGATATTCCCGGATAGCGCAGATAAGGAAATAGGCTGCCGAGCCAGGACAGAATCGGTGCCAGCAGCTTTGCTTGCCATGCCGGAATATTCATGTCGAGAAAGGGGCTGTTGAGGAAAATGGCATTGATGCTTTTTCGACATAAGCCGCGATGTCCATAAATTGCTGCAAGCAATCCACCGGTGGAATGGCCGTTGAGCAAGAGCCAATCAATGTCTTCGCAGGTTTTCAGGTGTGCTATGGCGGCATTGATATCCAGAAAGTATTCATCGACATTACGAGTGAAATTTGCGCGTTGTCCGGGTTGCAATGAACGGCCATGTCGGCGCAAGTCCAGTGCATAGAAATGGAGGTTCTGCTCGTTATAAAAATCTGCCAGAGGGGTTTGAAAAAAGTAGTCGATGAATCCATGGATATAAAGTACGGCTGCCTTGCTTGCTTTGTTACAGCGTCGGCGAACCAGCACGATTTCGATGGAGTCCTGGCCGTTCGGAAGCTGTAGGCTGAGCTGTTCAAAGCCAGCCAGGATATCGTCACGCCACTCGAACGCGCCCGTTTTATCGATGGATGCCGTCTGCATAAACTTCTCTTTGTTGGAGTCGCATGGCGGAAGTCATGGATGATTACAGCACATTATTGTCCGGAGTCGGGATTCAGGAAAATGGTCCATTTACGGGAACAGTGTCCGCGTATGTCGTAGCAAGCGTCTTCACCATCATAGCGAAACGTCGTGCTTGCGAATCGGCGAGCATGTAATGCAGCCAGCCGATTGATAGCGACAGGGTCGCACCGTAATGACTAGCCAGTGCGGATCAATGGAGACTTTTCCGGAGATCCACGAGTACCTGGTCTGCCCGGTCTACGCGAATCAATCCGAGCCTGGGAAATTCGAGATCGACAATGACGTAGCTGGCAAGCGAGATGACGGCGGCGAATGAAATGGCGTGGAACCAGCTTCGTTCCCGGTTGGGTGACATGTCATAACCCACCAGCATTGCTCCAATCAGGCTAAGGCCGGCCAGCAGCAGAAACACGATGATGGGCGGATGGTTTTTTGTTGCGGTCGCCCTTGTCGTCGTGATGTCAATCATGTCGTTCAAAGCGGGAAGCAACAGTTTGGCTGCATCGGGCGAAGCATTTTCATCTTGACTGGCCGCGAGGGATTTTTTCCAGATAGCGGATTGAATTAGAGCGGTGCTATCCGTATTTTTCTGGGCTTCGGCAGAGTCGTCGCCGGTGTGGTAAACCACCGAGCGAAGATCCAGATAGCGGCGAAAGAGTGTGCGAATTTCCGCTTGGGATTTGGCGGGTAACAAATCGATTCGCATGTAAGCCGTGCCAATAGCGTTTGCCTCTTCGTTAATCAGATGCCTGCGATTTTCGAATCGCGTTGCCGCGCCGGAAAATGCAAAGGCGAGGATCAGGCCAAGTAATCCGAAAACGGCGCCTTCTGCAGCACTGGTACCTTTGGCCAGACCTTCGGGGTCGCGCTTGAGTTGGGCTAGACCACGGCGTCTGCCCAGCTCGAAAAACACCAGCATCGAAACGAACAAACACAGTGTCGACAATGAAGCAATCAAGGTCAGGTTCATGCGCCGGCCAGGGTTTTGGTGAATATCGAGAAGAATATCATTCGATCCCTGCGTAGCGCAGCATGTAGTTTGTGCTCATGCCGGATCAGGTATTGGTACGATTAGACTTAGTTGGGATCGCGCAAAAACCTTGCCATCGACGGTTGCACGCTACGCAAGGTTTCAAACTCGGCGGCAACATCGACGAAGCCTCGCACGAGTGCCAGCTCGTGTGGCGTACGTCCCAGTGAGTCGCGGGCATTGCGATTCGCGCCTTCGCGCAGAAGCCGGTTCACTACGCGAGACAGGCCGTGGGTAGCGGCAAGATGCAAGGCACTCATGCCGCGTTGGTCTTGCGTGTCGAGATCGATGCCTTCGCTTAGCAGCCGTTCCATTGCTGCGATCAGTACATCTTCATCGCAACTGGCTCCGGCTTCGGCGCGGGCACCCAGCAGGAAATGCAAAGGCGTTTGGCCGCTTTTCGTGATGCTGTCGAATTCGACATCGGCGAACAGCAGCATGTCGAACATGGCCAGCACGCGTTGTTTGTCGCGAGAACTGAAGCCGTGGATCGCGGCGCAATGCAGTGCGTTGAATCCCTGGGCATCGCAGGTGTTGGGTTCTGCACCACGTGACAATAGGTGACTGATGATGTCAGGCAAGCCGAGTGCACTGGCCAGCATCAATGGCGTGACACCGCCAGGCAAGCTTTGTTCGGCGTCGGCGCCATTACGCAACAAGATATCGACGACCTGCGCATGTCGCATGCTGATCGCGGCCGACAATGCAGTCGCTCCGGTACGGGCTGCAATGCGATGGTCTGCACCATTGTTCAACAGGTAGCGGACGATGCTTTCGTGGCCTCCGCCGGCAGCTCGCAATAAGGCCGTGCAAGCCTGCATGTCCTGGGCATTGATCGGCAAGCCCAGTTCGATCAAGCGGCTCACGGCCTGCGTATCGCCTGTCATCGCGGCGGCGGGTAAATCGAGATTCAGTAGTTTGCGGCCAGGCGGTTGCCAGCTGCGCCATTCAAGCCAGGCGCTTAAATCGTGTTGGCCTGCAGCAAGCGCAATGCCCAGCGCCGATTGTCCGTCGGCGGTTCGTGCATTGAGATCGGCACCGAAATACAAAAGTTGTTTGATGCTTTTTTCGCGGCCGAGATGCGCGGCCAGATGCAAGGCACTGAAGCCGCGTGCATCACGCTGGTTGGGATTGACGCCACTTTGTAGCAGCGCCTCGGTCAGACGATTCCACCCCAGATGGATGGATTGCAAAAGCGGTGCATCCTGTTTTTCCGGATGGCCAAAGGCATCGGCACCACGTTCCAGCAATTGCAGCGCAAAGTTCTCGTAACTGCGCGTGACGTATTCATTTTTCATGCAAACCGCGAGGTAGCGAGCCAGGCCGCCGAGTCCGCTCGGCGATGTGCCGCGATCGAGCAAGTAAAGCAATGCCGGCTGTGCATGACCGGCCCGATCAAGCAAATGGAAGAATGCACAATCGCCATCTTCCAGTGGTATGTCGGCACGTGCGCCATGTTGCAATAACAATTCCATGCGCGAAACATCGGCGTCACCGGCGAATTCAAGCAGCATCGAGGAAAGACTATTTGTATCGCAGCCGCGCAGATAACCGGCGACATCGGCAGCATCGTTCTGCAGCAGGGCTTCGCGAATCAGTTGGCGCGGCGAAGGTTGCAGCTGGTGTTCTTCGAACAGATTATCGGTCAGTGTGCTCGGGATTTCGTGTTGCGGATCCAGTATGGCGACCAGTGGCCAGTTTTCCTTTGCGATCGCGATATCGAGTGCACGAAGACCCTGTGCGTCAGCTTGATCGACGGCAACGCCGCTTTGAATCAGCAGTTTGATGAAGTCGGGCGATGCGCCATGTTCGCAGGCAAGATGCAATGCATTTCTGGCTTCGGCATCGATTGCATGCAAATCCGGTTTGGCCTGCAGTAAACGCGAGAGCGTTTCGATGGAACCCTGCATGGCAACTTCAAGCAAGGGAGTCCGCTGGAATTCATTGCGTGCATTGCGATCCGCACCGGCATCGAGCAGGACGCCGGCGATATCGGTATTGCCAAGCGAGCAAGCCTGCAGCAGGGCGGTATTCTGATGTATGCCGCGGGCATCGACACGGGCTTTATGTCGCAACAGTAATTGCACGCCGGCAGGATCGTCTTCGCCCATGGTGGCGGCAATCAAGGCCGATTGGCCATTCGGCGGTTCGCTCTTGCTGCCGCGTTCCATCAGGAATTTCGCAAGACGCCAATTATTCGCGATGCAGGCAACGCCGAGTGCGTTGAAGCCTTCGTTGGTAACGGCCTCATGCGAAGCACCGGCATCCAGCAACAAGGCGGCAACGGCAGGATCGGAACTGCGTGCCGCATGGTGCAAGGGCGTATAGCCGTCGTTATCGGCAATACGGGTGTCGGCGCCATTGGCAAGCAGCATCATGACGGCTTCGGGACGACCATGCCAGCTGTCGCGCGTTGCCGTGAGCAGGGGCGTCAAACCTTGGTGGGCCTTGTTGATATCGACACCACGGGCAATCAATTCGCGCAAGAGGCGCTGATCACTGAGCAATGCTGCCAACATCGGCAGACTGCGTTGGTCGATATCACCAGCATCAGGCAGTGCATTCACATCGGCACCATTCTGGATTGCCAGCAGTGCGGCATCGACCTGATTGCGGCGTGCCGCGGCGTAGAGGGAAACAGGTTCGGCAATGGCCGGTTTTTCGTTAATCAGATTGCTGGCCTTCGTTGGCAGCGGATCGTCAGTGGCTTTTCGAATGCTGGTAATTTCGATGGCATGCAAGCGCCAGTGCAAGACGGCACTGATCACAAAGTGCAGCAACAGGATCGGGAAAAGCAGGGTTTCCGGGATGAAATCGTCGATGCCAAAACTCAGGCCCAGCGCCATCACGGTGAACCAGAGCAGGGTCGTGACCAGGCCCGGCATCAAGCTATAAGCCTGCGGCGCGGAGTCCAGCGCCAGCCATTTCGATACGCGATCACTGCCTTGCTCTGCCAATGCCAGCCACGGCCAATGGCGCCAGTAAATCAATATCAACAATGCGACAGCGGCACTGAGCCAGAGTGCGGAAATCAGTGCGCCGCTATAACGCAATGATTCCAGCGGCCAATACAGGAACAGCGCCATCAGCGCATACGCCAGACACCAAAGACCGATGAATACAATCCATTCGGGCTTGGCTTTTGATTTCGCGGAAGTTTTTTGATCGACGCTGAAAAAACGCCAGCCAAGGCCCAGAAACAATTGCGTGGCGATCAGGCCGAGAATGGCCAGACTCGAATCAATCAGCGCCGGCAGAGCGGCACAAAGAACGGCAAGTGCGAAAGCAGTGAACTGACGCCAGCGTATCCCACGGGATAACTCAGCCATCGCCAACGCCTCCGGCGACCAGGGGGTCCAGAACGGAAGGCGGCACTTGCAGGTAATAACCACGTTCGATCAGGTTAGAGCGCACCACGGCGGCATCTGCTCTTGCCAGTTTGCGCTCCGGTGACAACTCCAGACTCATGACGAAGGACAGTTCACCCAAAGGGCTTCGAACCGAGTCGGGCACAATGCCTAAGGCATCCTTTTCACGAAGATAAAGGTAGGCGTCGGGCTTGCGTAGTGATTTGTAGATGTGGGTGATCATGGAAATATCGTGTGGCAAGGGTGAATTGTCGCCGACTGAGGCTAAAAACAATAGCTAATTTGTTACTCTAGCAACCTTTCCATTCATCGGAGTTTCCATGCGAGTTCGCTTGTTTGTATTGGCTACGCTGGCCAGTTTGTCCGTTCAGGCACAAACCACCCCCATCACGCTCGACCAGGCGATGGCGAATCCCGATTGGATAGGAACCCCGGTGGAAAAGGCCTGGTGGGCCTGGGATAGCCAAAACCTGCAATACACCCAAAAAAGAACCGGATCGCCGATTCGCGATATTTTTGTGGTGGGTCGTGCCGGCGGCAACACCAGAAAAGTGGAAGCGAGTGAAATCGCCAACCAGGACGGTGAAAACCTCGTCTTTGATGCCCGTCACCAGCAAGCCCTGTTTGTGCGCAATGGCGACGTGTTTTTACGCAATCTGAAAACCGGATCATTGCTGCAAATAACCCGCAGCAATGAAACCGAGGCTGACGCGCGTTTTAGTGCCGATGGAATGGCAGTGTTGTATCGCGGTGACGAGAATCAATGGTTCCGCTGGTCGCTCGATAGCCATCTAGTCGAACCTGCGGCGTTGCCGGTCGCTGAAAACGACCCGAACAAGGCTCCGAAGACGGATGATTTGCGTGACATGCAATTGCGCCTGATCAGCACGCTGAAACGTATCAAGAATGATCGCGACGAATTGAAGGCGAAGTCCGAGGCGGATCGCAAGGCCGACGCTACCCGAGCCATCGCCAAATCCTATCTGGGTGGCGATGTGCAGATCGACTGGACATCCCTGTCGCCTGCGGGGCAATGGTTGCTGGCGGTGACGTCGGCCAAAGGTGCCGATGAAGGCCGGGTGGGCAAGCTGCCGAAATACGTCACAGAGTCGGGCTACGAGGAATTTGAAGACGAGCGTACGCGTGTTGGCAGAAATTCGCCGACGCCGCAAAGCCTGAAATTGGTGAATCCGCGTACTGGTGCCGTACTGGATATTTCGCTCGATGGCCTGCCGGGTATCGCGATCGATCCGATGGCGGAATTTCGCAAGGCGCAAAAACTCGATGCCCTCAAGGGAAATCGTCCCGTGCGCATCGATGTTGCCCAGTTCAATGATGCCGGTACCCAAGTGGCCGTGATGTTGCGTGCAATCGACAACAAGGATCGCTGGATCGCCACCGTTGATTTTGCGAACGGCAAACTTGTATCGCAACATCGGCTCAACGACAAAGCCTGGATCAACTGGAATTTCAATGATTTTGGCTGGCTCGACAACGACACGCTTTGGTACTTGTCGGAAGAGAGCGGCTATTCGCATCTTTATGCCCAGAAACTCGGGGCAAAAGCGACGGCATTGACCAGCGGCAAGTGGGAAGCCTCGTCGCCGGTCTGGTCCAGCGACAAGGCAACGGCCTATGTTTTATGCAACCGCGCATGGCCGGGCGATTATGAAGTTTGTGCGGTGAATCGCAACGGTGTTGTACGCGAAGTCACTGCACTCGATGGCGTGGAAGAATTCAGTCTGTCGCCGGATGGCAATACCTTGCTGGTGCGTTATTCCGGCAGTTATCTGCCGCCACAGGCTGCCACCGTGGGCGTTTCAGACGGTGCAACGGTTAAATTGACCGATACCCGCACGCCGGAATTCAAGGCACGCAACTGGATCGCACCGGAGTTCGTGCAGGTGCCGTCGAAACACGGCGCCGGGAAAATCTGGGCAAAGTTTTACAAGCCTGCCAATTACGAAGCCGGCAAAAAATATCCGATCGTGATGTTCGTGCACGGCGCCGGTTATCTGCAAAACGTGCATGCCCATTACCCCGCCTATTTCCGCGAGCAGATGTTCAACAATATGCTGGTGCAAAAAGGCTATATCGTGCTGGACATGGACTATCGTGCATCCGAGGGTTATGGCCGTGATTGGCGTACCGCGATTTATCGTCAGATGGGGCATCCGGAGCTGGAAGACTATCTCGACGGTCTTGACTGGCTCGTTGAAAACCAACAAGGTGATCGGGCACAAGTCGGCATCTATGGTGGCAGCTACGGCGGCTTCATGAGTTTCATGGCTTTGTTCCGCGCGCCGGAAGCCTTCAAGGCGGGTGCGGCATTGCGACCAGTCAGTGATTGGACCTCCTACAATCACGAATATACGAGCAACATTCTCAATACGCCGCAACTGGATCCGGAAGCCTACAAAATCTCTTCGCCGATTGAATACGTGGAAAACCTTCGCGGCAATCTGCTGATCAGCCACGGCATGATGGACGACAACGTGTTCTATCAGGACTCGGTTCGCCTGTCACAGCGTCTGATCGAATTGAAAAAAGATAAATGGGAAATGGCAAGCTACCCGCTTGAACGCCATGGTTATGTGCATCCGGAAAGCTGGTATGACCAATATCGCCGAATTTACGAATTATTCGAGCGCACTTTGAAACAGTAAAATTTGGGTGAAGGCGGGTGCTTTCTTGCAGAGCACCCGCAGGCTTTCCCGATAACCGGCACTTTCCTGATGACGCAAGGTGGTGATATGCCCGTCAACGGTGACAAAATGCCGGATCAGCCGCTTTGGGGGAAGCATGGATGGATGTCGCCGGCGTTAAACACAGCCATTTTCACATTCGGCCCATCACGACCGCAGAAGATCTCGATGCCGTTGCGCGTTTGCGCTATCAGGTTTACGTGAATGAACTGGGTCGTCGCCCCGAAGGTTGCGACGATGATCTGCAGCGATTGCAGGACCCCGAAGACGCCTATTCCATCGTGCTGGCTGCTTTCGACCACAACAGGGTAATTGGCACCTTTCGCATTACGCCGGTAAGCGAGCTTGAGAAAGACAGTAGCTGGCGCGAACTTTACGCAAACAAAAAATTTCCGGTCGATGCCGACAAACAATATATTTTCTCGCGCATGATCGTCACCAACGAATATCGCGGCAAAGGCCTGGCGGCGGATTTTTTCAAGACGGCATTCGACTGCATTCGCGAAACCGGTGGTGAGTTGGCATTCCTGCATTGCCAGTCGCATCTCGTTTCCTTGTATGAAGTGATGGGCTTCCGTCGTTATGCTCCCGGCTTTGTGCATGAGGAGGCGGGGTTCCGGATTCCGATGGTCATGATTACCGGCGATTGGGGACATTTCGAAGCGGTGAAATCGCCGCTTTTGATGCAGGTGATGCAATATCCGCCGAATGTCAGCCTGGGCGATTGGTTCGAGCAGGAGTTTCCGGCACACAGCAAGCCCGGCAGCGTGCGCGTATTGGCGGTCGATGATTTCCTGAAACAGTTCGACGAGCGTTTGATGGATTTGAGTATTCCCCTGCTCGATGATCTGGATGGCGAAGAAAAGCAGCAACTTTTCCTCTCGGCAGAACAGATTGCATCAGGCCCCGGCGACGTGCTGTTGAACAAGGGTGATGGCGGCAGCGCGATGTACCTGATTCTCGAGGGTGCCGTCGAGGTATCTTCGAAAAAGCGCGGACAGAGACGCGTGCTGACAACGCTCGGTGCCGGCCAGTTGTTTGGCGAAGCGGCTTTCCTGATGCAAACGCCGAGAAGTGCCGATGTTACCGCCATCGCCGATACTCTGATGTTGTCGATCAGCAATCAGGCATTCGATGATTTGAGCGAAACCAGCCCGAGCGTCGCATTGAAGGTTCTGCGGAACCTCTCGCGGACTTTGTGTTTGCGCCTTTATGCCGGAACGATGGACTGAATGCAGTCTTGATTTACGGCAAACTAGAACAGGCTAAGCAGCTACAAAAACGCCTTCCAGTTCGACATCCAGCTCGCGTCGGCAAATATCGCCGCGCAGATACAGAACGCGATCGCGATCGACGCCGGCGGCAGTAATGATCGACTCGGCGACGGCAAGATCTTCGGGCTTGCGAAGATAAACCCGCAACGCCTCGCAATCGGCGATATAAAAATCGCGACCCGATTGCTTGCTGCCTTCTGCCAGCAGCGCCTCGAGATTGGCGAGGCTTTCGCCAAGTTGTCCCGCGACTTCGCCGATATGCCGGGAGACATGGCCGACAATGCTGGCGGTACCCGAGGCGAGCAGTCTCGGTGTTTCGGTGTCTTCGTCGAGGATAATGCCGCGCGAGAAACCGGGCGGCACCGGACCGTATTCACGCGGATAGCGCCAGGCCGGCGTTTGTCGCGGATTTTCCAGTGTGCGCGCCACCTGGCTTGAACATAGTGCGATCAACTGCAAATGAGGGGCGGCATTACCGTTGTCATTGCCGGTACCGATGGCGGTAGCGGCAGGTGGCGGTGTGTTGAACTGGTTATCCACCGATTGCGAACGGCCAACACAGAAGCCTCGATAGCGCTCCTTGTCACCCTGCCCCTGATTGATCGCGGAAAAATAATTCCAGATTCTCAACAGATAGGGATGCCCGGAAGGACGCACCAGTTCAAGCAAATCCCGATAGGCCTTTGCCGCAGCCTGTTCGATATTCAGTTCGGCTTCCGATACATCGACGATCACGAAGCGGTAGCGCTGGTTGTCCAGAATTTTCCAGGATTCCAGATCCGCCGAACCCGACAGGAATTCGCAGGCAATCCGGCTTGGCAAATGCGGGCCGTCAGAAAAATCAAATTGGAATGCCGCTTGAGGATTATCAAGATGACTGACGCTGATGCGGGATGGAAGCTTAGTCGTGCTCATTTATGCCGATTATTATAACGGGGGCCACTGACGTTATCATAGTGCCAATATGCGCGAGACACCAAGGTACTTATGACGAACGTCACTGCAGTTAAAGCCTACTTGCTCGATCTGCAAGATCGAATCTGCACCGCGCTGGAATCAGGCGACGGCGTAGGTAAATTTCTGGAAGAAAGCTGGGAGCGTCCGGAAGGCGGCGGTGGTCGTTCGCGGGTAATGAAAGAAGGTCTTGTCTTTGAGCAGGCCGGCGTCGGATTTTCGGATGTTTCCGGTAACACATTGCCGCCATCGGCGACCGCACACCGCCCAGAGCTTGCTGGAGCCACTTGGCGCGCTGTGGGTGTTTCCCTGGTCATTCATCCCCGCAATCCCTATTTGCCGACGGCGCATGCCAATGTCCGTTATTTCGAAGCACAACCGAAAGACGCGGCTCCGATATGGTGGTTTGGCGGCGGTTTCGATCTGACACCGTTTTATCCCTTTGATGAAGATGTCAAACACTGGCATCGGGTCGCACACGATCTATGCGCCGATTTTGGCGATGACCGTTACCAAAAACACAAACAATGGTGCGATCAATATTTCTATCTGAAGCATCGGCAGGAAGCCCGTGGTATCGGCGGTCTGTTTTTTGATGATTTGAACGAGCCGGATTTCGACACCTGTTTCGCCTATCAGCAAGCCGTTGGCAACGGTTTTCTGGACGCCTATATGCCGATTGTCGAGAAAAGAAAAAACACGCCTTATGGCGACCGCGAACGCGAGTTCCAGTTGTATCGTCGCGGTCGTTATGTCGAATTCAATCTGGTGTGGGATCGAGGCACGCTGTTCGGCCTGCAAAGCGGTGGTCGTACCGAAAGCATCCTGATGAGCCTGCCACCGCGCGTCCGCTTTGAATATCAGTATGTTCCGCAGCCGGGAAGTGACGAAGCAAGATTGCCTGATTATTTGAAACCGCGCGACTGGCTGAAAGATTCATCCAGATAAAAAAAACCCCACATGCCAGGGGAAGCATGCGGGGCTAGGGTTTTGGAAGACCGAATGGGGAAATCCGGCTTCCTGGATCAACTCAGGGGAGGGAGTGATCCACAACGAACATTGCGTCCGTTGCGTATATGAGACACCCCTGGGGATGTAAAGTTCGTGAATACCTGTATTAAATATCGGTAATGTTCAGCCAATATTCACGCCCAAAAAATCGCAATAAAATCAACAAGATAAAAAGCGCATTTTCGGCTTTTATATTAATGGGCCTCATCCCAGTTATTTCCTGACCCAACATCGACAATCAGCGGCACTCGAAGTTCAGCCGCAGCTTCCATTCGCGCCTTTACTTCATCCACTAATGTCGCTTTGAAATCCTCGTCGCATTCCAGTACCAATTCATCGTGTACCTGCAGCAAGAGCAGGGCTTTATCGGAATGATTGCCGATCCAGGCATCCACCGAAATCATCGCTCGCTTGATGATGTCGGCGGCCGTGCCCTGCATCGGTGCATTGATCGCGGCGCGTTCGGCCCCGGCGCGTTGCGCCTGATTACGGGACTGGATTTCCTGCAGATAAAGGCGACGACCAAAAACGGTTTCGACAAAACCATCTTCGCGCGCCTTCGCGCGGATTCGCTCCATGAATTCGCGCACGCCCGGATAACGCGCGAAATACAGCGCGATATAATCTTGCGCCTCGCCGCGGCCGATGCCCAATTGTTTTGCCAGACCGAATGCACTCATGCCGTACATCAAACCGAAAGTTGATTGCTTTGGCGGCACGGCGCTGATCACCACTGACTTCTGCCACGGGAACACCGAAAACTTCTGCTGCGGTTGCCTTGTGCACGTCGATGCCGCTGGCAAATGCGTTCACCAACCCGGGGTCTTCCGACAAATGCGCCATGATGCGCAATTCGATCTGCGAATAATCGCAGGCCACCAGAATTCTTCCGGGCGGCGCGATAAACGCCTTGCGAATCCGGCGGCCGTCCTCGCTGCGGATAGGAATGTTTTGCAGATTCGGATCGTTCGATGACAAGCGTCCGGTCGCCGCACCAGCCTGATGGTAACTGGTATGCACGCGTCCGGTTGTCGGATTGATCATTTCCGGCAGTTTCTCGGTGTAAGTGCTGCGAAGTTTTGCCATGCCACGGTAATCCAGAATCAGGCGCGGCAATTCATGTTGGTCCGCGATGGCTTCCAGTGCTTCTTCATTGGTTGATGGTGCGCCAGTTGGTGTTTTCACCATCGCGGGAAGTTTCAGTTCATCAAATAACAAGGCGCCGACCTGTTTCGGCGAATCAAGATTGAAACTACGCCCGGCAATTTCAAAGGAACGTTGCTGGGTATTGTGCATGCGTTGCGTCAGATCGGCGCTTTGGCGTTTCAACTCCACCGCATCGATCAGGATGCCGTTGGCTTCCATGCGCGTCAGCACCGGCACGAGCGGCATTTCGATTTCGCGATAGACTTTTTCGAGGCTTGGCGTGGCTTTCAGTTTTTCCGACAGTACCTGATGCAATCGCAAGGTGATATCGGCATCTTCTGCGGCGTAGGCCGTGGCGTTTTCCAGGTCGACATCGGCAAAAGAAATCTGTTTCGCGCCCTTGCCGCAGACGTCTTCGAACTTAATGGTCGTGTAGCCGAGATATTTCTGTGCCAGCGTATCCATGTCATGGCGGGAAATGCCGGCATTGAACACGAAACTTTCCAGCATTGTGTCTTCGGTATAGCCAAGCACATTGATACCATGACGGCGCAGTACATGCAGGTCATATTTTCCATGCTGGCCAACTTTGTGGATCGCGGGATTTTCCAGCACCGGTTTTAATGCGGCGGAAACTTCCTCCCATGACAATTGCGTCGAAACGCCCGGATAACGATGTGCGACCGGAATATAGGCAGCCTGTCCGGTTTCGGTGCAAAGACTGATGCCCACCAGTCCTGCCTGCATGGAGTCGAGCGAATCTGTTTCGGTGTCGAAGCAAAACAGACTGGATGTTTCGAGTTTTTTAACCCATATCGCGAGTTGCTCTGTCGTCGTGATGCATTCGTAGTTGCCCTTGACGGAATGTGAAGCATCCGGCGTTTCAAACAGCGAAGCCGTTTTGGTGGGTTCTGTGCCTGGTTTTGATCCGGTCGATGATGTTGAAGCGCCAGCTTCCAGTTCTTTCAGGGCAGAGTTGAAGCCGTAGCGTTTATAGAGCGCTTTCAATTCATCGAAATGTTTTTCGCGCAAAACTAATTCATAGGGGGCCTTGTCGAGCTCCACGTCGATTTTGATCGTGACCAATTGCTGGTTCAGCGGCAATCGGGATAGCGCGGCTCGCAAATTCTCGCCGATCTTGCCGGTGATCTTGTCGGCGTTGGCGACCAGGTTTTCCAGTGTCGAATATTCTGCCAGCCATTTCGCTGCCGTTTTCGGGCCGCATTTTTCGATACCCGGCACGTTGTCGACGGTGTCACCCATCAGGGCCAGATAATCGATGATTTGTTCCGGCCGCACGCCGAACTTCTCGATCACGGCCTCGGTGCTGTCGAGCACGCTGCCGCTCATCGTATTGCTGAGCTTGATGCCGGGTCGCACCAGCTGTGCGAAATCCTTGTCGCTGGTGGAAATCGTGACGTCAATATTTTTGGCATGCGCCTGAACCGCCAGCGTACCGATCACGTCATCGGCTTCAACGCCACCGACACGCAAGATCGGAAAACCCAGCGCCTCGACAATCTGCATCATCGGTTCGATCTGCGAACGCAAATCGTCGGGCATCGGCGGGCGGTTGGCCTTGTACTCGGCATATAAATCATCACGGAACGTGGGTCCGGAGGCATCCATCACGAACGCGGCAAAATCGGGTTTTTCCTTCAGCGTGGCGCGTAACATGTTCACGATGCCATGCAGTGCGCCAGTCGGCGTGCCGTCAGGCGCAGTCAGCGGCGGTAAAGCATGGAAGGCGCGATATAGGTATGAAGAACCATCAATAAGAACCAAGCGGGACATGGCGTGTCTCAATATGCAGAGAGCCGCTATTCTACGCCGCTTGAGTGCCATCAAGAACTTTGCGATGCTGTCGCAGCCAACAGGAACAAGGAAAAGACATGTCGATTATATTGAGTGCATTGCTGGCGCTTGCCGCACAAGATGCGGCGGCTGCTGAAAAAGCCCAGGAACCGGCAGCCAAGGAAGCGCCGATACCTGAAAAAATACCCGCCAAGGCTGGCGAGGGAAATGAGCCGACCGTGCGTATCCGGACCAGCGACAATGGCGACATCGTCGAGGAATATCGTGAGGGCGGTGTCGTGCACATGGTCAAGGTCACGCCGCTGCGCGGAAAGCCTTATTACATCATGGACAATAACGGCGACGGACGACTCGATAAAGCCGATGCCGAAGCAGCCGGTGGCGTAGTTCCGGTTAGCTGGATCATTGCCGAGTGGTAGGAATCCGGAATTACTCTGGAAAATATTTCGAATAAATGGAAACTGCCGAGATTCGCATTTCAACAAATCGTGCCGACGTCAATCTTGATGTCGTGCACGCTTTCCTGTCGCAGGACGCCTACTGGTCAAAAAACATTCCGTTTGATCTGGTCAGGAAAGCCATCGAAAACTCCTATTGTTTTTCGGCTTTCGTCGAAGACCGGCAGGTAGGATTTGCACGGGTGATAAGTGATGGTGCCACCTTTGCCTATCTTTGCGATGTATTTACGCTGCCGGAATTCCGCGGTCGCGGCGTTGGCAAAAAACTGATGCAAAGCCTACAAGCGCACCCCGAATTGCAGGGCTTGCGCCGCTGGATGCTGATGACGGCCGATGCGCACAAGCTTTACGAAAGCTACGGTTTCAGTGCGCTGGCAAAACCGGATCGCGCGATGGAAATCAGCAAGCCGGATATCTATTCGTAGGGGCGCTGCTTGCTGCGCCCAAGCCAAGAGAATGTCAGTAAAAGCGGGCGCAGCAAGCAGGCGCCCCTACGGTCAACCAATCATTTTCTCTGACCGCAACCACGCGATGGTGTCGTTCAATAAAGTGTCGAGATCGGTTTCGACATAACCCAACTCGCGTTTCGCCTTGCCGGAATCCACTTTCAGATCGTGAATCGTGAACATCGCCGATTCCGGTGTGATATCCGGCGCTTCCCGAGTAATCAACGAGACGCCGTATTTCATCTGCGCGAATAATCGCAGCGCAAATGCCGGTATCGGTTTCTTCGGCGTCTTGCGATCGAGCTTGATGCCGACCTGCTTGATCAGTTCGAGAAAACTCGCATGCTGGCCGCCCAGCAAATAGACCTCGCCATATTTGCCCGCTTCGAAAGCGCGTACCTGGGCCTTTGCGATTTCACGCACATCGGCAAAGGCGCCGGAACCCGGAGGTGCGCCGGGCAGTTTGTTTTGATCAATCAGGCGGATCAGCCGCGACCAGTTTTGCTTGTCGCCGGGGCCGAGAATATGCGAAGGCTGGAAAATAATGAAATCCAGTCCGGATTCGCGCACGGCTTTTTCGGCAAGGAATTTTGTGCGTTCGTAATTGATCCAGCTCTCGCCACCACGTTGCGGCAGGTCTTCGCGCAACACGCCGTGCACGAGATGCGAATATGCCGACACGCTTGATGTATGCAGAATCCGTTTCACGCCATTGGTTTTCGCCGCCGCAATCAAATTCTGGATGCCGCCAACATTGGTTCGCGTCTGTGATGCATTATTCATGCGCCAGGTATTCGTGTCGGCAGCCGTATGGAAAATCGCATCGACGCCATTTGCCGCCTTCGTCAGTGAATCGGCGTCGGTCAATTCGGCTCGGAGCGGTTCCGCGCCTTGCGATGCCAGCAAGGCATCGGCTTGTTCCGAGCGCGACAAGGCTTTCACCTGGTGGCCGGCAGCCACCAATTCGCGCTGGATATGCTGGCCCAGAAAACCGGTGGCGCCAGTCAGTAAAATCTTGCTCATGAACTCACCCGTCTAGACATCCAAGCCCCACGATAACCGAAAAACCGCAGCCCTTCGATTACAATGTCGACATGCATGCACTTGAACATCTACGCCCGGAATTGAACGCAGGCTTGGCCGCGTTTAATCTGACCGACGAAATCCTTGCCGAAAAATTGCTGGATTACCTAGCTTTGCTGGAAAAATGGAACAAGGCCTATAACCTCACCGCCGTGCGCGACGTACACGAAATGCTGATCAAGCATGTACTGGATTCGCTGGCCATGCACCGTTACGTCGAATCCGGAACCCTTGCCGATTTGGGAACCGGGCCGGGTTTGCCGGGAATTCCACTGGCGCTCGCCAAGCCGAATCTGCAGGTCAGCCTGGTCGAAAGCAATGGCAAGAAATGCCGGTTTCTGCGCGAGGCCGTCCGCAGTTTGGGCTTGAAGAACGCGCGCGTTATCGAATCCCGGGCCGAAGCGGTGCCCGAATCCGGGCAATACGACTTGATCACGGCCCGGGCGCTGGACCGCTTGGCAGGCATCATTGAAGTGGGTGGACATTTGTTGAAACCTGGCGGGCAATTGCTCGCCATGAAAGGCGTGCAGCCGGATGAGGAAATCGCCGAATTGCCCGCCGGCTGGCAGTTTCAAAGCTCGCACCGGCTGCAAGTTCCGGGCCTTGCGGGCGAACGGCATCTGGTAATAGTCGCTTCAAACCCGGCAAACCCGCATAATTGAACGACAAGCGACACGATTAATTACACCGTTTATTCAGGGTTCCCACTGCATGGCTCAAATAATTGCGATTGCCAATCAAAAAGGCGGCGTGGGGAAAACCACGACGGCGGTAAATCTTGCAGCGGCATTGGCCCTGACTCCTCGCAAGGTGTTGCTGGTGGATCTCGATCCGCAGGGCAATGCCACCATGGCATCGGGCGTGGACAAGCGCGAACTCGAACATTCGATTACCGAAGTGATCATGGGCGAGTGCGAATGCCAGCAAGCCATCGTGAAAGCGGCCGAGGGCTACGATTTGCTGCCCTGCAATATCGATCTGACCGCGGCCGAAATCGAATTGATGGATTTGCCGGATCGCCAGCAGCGTCTGAAAGTCGCGCTGGAAACCGTGCGCGCGAACTATCAGTACATCCTGATTGATTGCCCGCCTTCGCTGTCCTTATTGACCTTGAATGCACTGGCGGCAGCCGATGGCATCATCGTGCCGATGCAATGCGAATATTTTGCGCTTGAAGGTTTGTCGGCACTGATCAACACGATCGATGCATTGAAGGCGAAACTGAATCCATCGCTGGAAATCGTTGGCGTGGTTCGCACCATGTTCGATGTCAGAAACAATTTGGCGAATGCGGTATCGGGCGAGTTGACCAAGCATTTCGGCGACAAGGTTTTCCGCTCGATCATTCCGCGTAATGTCCGTTTGGCCGAAGCCCCGAGTCATGGCCAAAGCATCGTCGGTTACGACAAAGCATCCCGCGGTGGCGTGGCGTATATGGGTTTGGCTGGCGAAATTATTCGTCGCGAAAAGAAGAAGTAGGAAAGTATTATGGCGACGAAAAAACCGGCATTGGGACGCGGCTTGAGCAGTTTGCTCGGCGGCGGCAGCAAAAGCCTCGCGGCAGCGACCGAAACCGAACTGGCCGGTGATGGCCTGTTGAATATTGCGGTCGAGAAACTGCAACCTGGCCGTTATCAGCCGCGTACCGGCATGGATCCGGCGCGTTTGAACGAACTTGCCGATTCGATCCGCGTGCAAGGCCTGATCCAGCCGATCGTCGTGCGTCTGCTGAAAAAAGACCAGTACGAAATCATCGCCGGTGAACGCCGCTGGCGCGCATCGCAAATCGCCGGCCTGAAAGAAGTGCCGGTGGTCTTGCGCGAAGTGGATGATCGCGCCGTTATCGCGATGGCGCTGATCGAAAACATCCAGCGTGAGGATCTGAATCCGCTGGAAGAAGCGCAGGCTTTATCGCGCTTGATCGACGAATTTTCGTTGACGCACCAGCAAGCGGCCGAAGCCGTCGGTCGTTCGCGCGCCGCGGTGTCGAACTTGTTGCGTCTGCTCGAGTTGCCGGATGAAATCCGCAAACTGCTGGAAGAAAAGAAACTGGAAATGGGCCATGCCCGCGCCCTGCTGACGCTGGCGGCTCCTGCAGCCATAGCGCTGGCCAGGGAAGCGGCCGAAAACGGTTGGTCGGTGCGTGAAGTCGAACGCCGCGCTCAATCCCTGTCAGCCGGCAAAATTCCGAGCAAGACTGCCGCCAAGCCGGTGAAAAAAGCCGATGCCGATATCGCCACGCTGGAACGCGAACTGGGCGAACGGCTGAATACCAAGGTGCAGGTTCTGCATGGTCGCGGCGGACGCGGCAAACTGGTGATTCAATACCACGGTCTGGATGCGCTCGATGGCATCCTGGAAAAAATCCGCGGCGGTAGTGCAGAGTAAGCATGACGGTATTAGTCACCGGTGCCGCAGGCTTTATCGGCAGCTACGTCTGCAGGGCCTTGCAGGTGCGCGGCGAGAAAGTCATCGGGCTCGATAACTTCAACGATTATTACGATCCGCAACTAAAGCGCGACCGGGTAAAAGCGGTATGTCCGGATGTCGAAATTTTCGAGATTGACCTGACCGACCGCGAAAAAATCAATGCGCTGTTTGCAGCACATAAACCTGCGCGGGTGATACATCTGGCTGCGCAGGCGGGCGTGCGTTATTCGATCACCAATCCAAACGTCTATGCCGACAGTAACCTGACCGGCTTCACCAATATGCTGGAAGCCTGCCGTCATAACGCGGTGAAGCATCTCGTGTATGCCTCTTCTTCATCGGTCTATGGCGGCAATGCCAAGCCGCCGTTTTCCGAAGACCAAAGCGTGAACCAGCCCTTATCTTTTTATGCCGCCACGAAAGCGGCGAATGAATTGATGGCGTTTACCTATTCGCATTTGTACCAGTTGCCATGCACCGGCCTGCGTTTTTTTACCGTGTACGGCGCCTGGGGCCGGCCCGATATGGCGCCGGTGTTATTCAGTCGTGCGGTCTTGGCGGGGCGTTCGATCGACGTTTTCAATTACGGAAAAATGCGCCGCGATTTTACCCATGTCGACGATATCGTCGCCGGTGTTCTCGGCGCATTGGACGCACCATCGCAGGAAAAAGCGCCGCATCGCGTATTCAACCTGGGCAATCACACGCCTGTTGAATTGGAGCAATTCATTGCGGTAATCGAGCAAGCGGCCGGGCACAAGGTCGAAAAAAATTACAAGGAACTGCAAGCCGGTGACATGGTCGAAACCATGGCCGATACTTCTCGTGCAAAAGCGGCGTTCGGTTTCGAGCCCGGCATCACGATTGAACAGGGCTTGCCGGAAGTCGTGGCCTGGTGTCGCGCCTATTTTGGAGATGAAGCATGAGTGGCGAAAAACCCGAATTCTCGGTCGTCGTGCCGGTATTCAACGAGCGCGACAACATCACGCCGCTGGTCAATGAAATTGTCGCGGCATTGCGCGGCAAGCACAGCTTTGAAATCGTCTATGTCGACGACCAGAGCAAGGACGATAGTTTTCAGGTGTTGAAAGACCTGATGGGCTCGGTGCCGGAGTTGCGCGTTGTGCAGCACATCAAGCAAAGCGGACAAAGCACGGCGGTCAGAAACGGTGTAAAAGCGTCGCGCGGTTTATGGATTGCGACGTTGGATGGCGATGGCCAGAATGATCCGGCGGATATTCCGAAACTGATCGAGGCACGAAACAAGGCGGCGCCGGAAATAAAATTATTCGCCGGCTGGCGGGTGAACCGAAAAGATACCGGCAGCAAGCGCTGGGCATCGAAAATTGCAAACTCGATCCGTGCCAGTTTCTTGAAAGACGAAACACCGGATACCGGCTGCGGCATCAAATTGTTCGAACGCGCCGTGTTCATGGATCTGCCTTATTTCGATCATATGCATCGTTACTTGCCGGCCTTGGTCAAGCGTGCCGGTTTCCAGTCGGTCAGCGTGCCGGTGAATCACCGCGAACGCGGCAGCGGCGTCTCGAAATACAATAATCTCGGTCGCGCCTGGGTCGGTCTGAAAGATCTACGCGGCGTGGCGTGGTTGATCAAGCGCAGCAGGGTAACCGGCATCAAGGAAGTCCCCCGCGCATGAATGAGCAAATACTCTGGCTGAGTTTTTTCGGGTTACACATCACTGCCTGGAAGCTGATCGGCCTGATCGGGGCATTCATGTTCGGCGGCCGCTGGCTGGTCCAGTTTATTGCCTCGAAGCGGGCCGGAAAGCCCGTGATACCGCGCTTTTTCTGGTACATGAGCATCGTCGGCAGCCTGATGACCCTGAGTTACTTCCTGTTTTCGTCCAAGCAGGACTCAGTCGGCGTGGTTCAGAACCTGTTCCCGGCCTTTACCGCCATCTATAGCCTATATCTGGATATCAAGCACCGCGGCTGGCACCGGGACAAAGCCCAGCATTAGGTTTTTCCGGCTGGAAAAGCCTTATTTTAAGGCCTGCACACGGGTCAAATCGTCTCTGAAGTCCCATTTTCCTTGCCCGAGAGCCCGAACACGGGCATAATTGGCGGCTCGCTGGATCGCCCTCACGGGTCGCGGTTGAACGTAAACGCCGCTCAAGTCCACGATTTCCCTTCCCATTACGTGTCAGTTTCATTCGACGGGGCCGATTTTATCCGGGCTATGGATAATCCATTCTTAATTCGAGGTACGCCATGAGTAAAGTTTGCCAGGTAACCGGCAAGCGCATGATGACGGGTAACAACGTCTCGCATGCGAACAACAAAACCCGCCGCACTTTTCTGCCTAACGTTCACGAACGCCGTTTCTGGGTCGCCAGTGAAAACCGTTGGATCAAGCTGAAAGTGTCCAACCATGCCCTGCGTACCATCGACAAGAATGGTATCGACTCGGTTATTGCCCAGCTGCGTGCGCGCGGCGAAAAGATCTAAGGAGAACTAACCATGGCTTCCAAACGTGATTTGATCCGTCTGATCTCTTCGGCCGGCACCGGCCACTTCTACACCACCGACAAAAACAAGAAGACCATTCCAGGCAAGATTGAAATGCTCAAGTACGATCCAAAAGTACGCAAGCACGTGATGTATAAAGAAGGCAAAATCAAGTAAGTCTTGATTCAAGCAATTCCAGAAACCCGCCGAAAGGCGGGTTTTTTGTTGGTCGTAGGAGCGTCCTTTAGGCGCGACAAATCTTGCCAGACCTGTCGCGCCTAAAGGACGCTCCTACATTTTTACTCTCGCAAAAACCGGGGTTTAGTCGCACACTAATCACCTTGCTTGAAGAGGTGCATATGTCTGACGTATTTCCCGTCTTGCCTGAATTCGCAAAGTCCGCCCGCTATACGCGCGACGACTACGAAAAACTTTACGCCGAATCCATCGAAAACCCGGATCAATTCTGGGGAAAGATGTCGGAGAGGCTGCATTGGCAAAAGAAACCGACCAAAATCCAAAACGTCAGCTTTGACGTAAAAGATTTCCATATCCGCTGGTTCGAAGACGGCGAATTGAATGTTGCGGAAAATTGCCTTGATCGCCATCTGGAAAAACACGGCAACAAGACCGCGATTATCTGGGAAGCCGATGATCCGTCGGTTCCTGCGCAGCACATCAGTTATCGGCAATTGCATGCCCGAGTTTGCCAGTGCGCCAATGCGTTGAAGAATCTCGGTATTGGCAAAGGTGATCGCGTCACGATCTATTTGCCGATGATTCCCGAAGCGGCCATCGCCATGCTGGCCTGCGCCCGCATCGGCGCCGTGCATAACGTCGTGTTCGGCGGATTTTCGCCGGAATCACTGGCCGGGCGTATCGAAGACTGCCAATCGAAAGTCATCATTACCGCTGACGAAGGCCTGCGTGCAGGCAAGAAAATACCGTTGAAACATAATGTCGATCTCGCCCTGAAAAAACCGGGTACGACTTGCGTCGAAACCGTGCTGGTAGTGAAGCATACCGCTGGCGTGATTGAAATGCAGATGCCGCGAGATCGTTGGTTTGCCGCTGTCGTGAATTCGCAGCCCGAGCATTGCGAAGCCGTGCGCATGAATGCCGAAGATCCGCTCTTCATTCTTTATACCTCAGGCTCCACCGGCAAGCCGAAAGGCGTGTTGCATACCACCGGCGGCTATCTCGTGTATGCGAGTTTTACCCATGAGGCGGTATTCGATTTGCAAGACAAAGATATTTTCTGGTGCACGGCCGATGTGGGCTGGATTACCGGGCACAGTTATTTTCTTTACGGGCCGCTGGCGAATGCCGCGACCAGCGTGATGTTCGAAGGCGTGCCGACCTATCCCGATGCCTCGCGTTTCTGGCAAGCGATCGACAAGCATCGGGTCAGTATTTTTTACACCGCGCCGACCGCAATCCGTGCCTTGATGAGTCAGGGCGATGATTTCGTCACCAAAACATCGAGAAAAAGTTTGCGCTTGCTTGGCACGGTCGGCGAACCGATCAATCCGGAAGCCTGGCGTTGGTACCACCGAGTCGTCGGTGATTCCCGCTGCCCGATCGTCGATACCTGGTGGCAAACTGAAACCGGCGGCATTCTGATTTCACCCTTGCCCGGTGCGACCGATTTGAAACCCGGCTCGGCGACCACGCCGATGTTTGGCGTACAACCTGCTTTGGTGGATGCGCACGGCAACATTCTCGAAGGCGCCACTTCAGGCAATCTGGTCTTGCTGGGCTCCTGGCCCGGACAAATGCGAACCGTTTATGGCGACGACCAACGTTTTATCGATACCTATTTCAAAACCTATCCCGGCAAGTATTTCACGGGCGACGGTTGTCGTCGCGATGAAGACGGGTATTACTGGATTACCGGTCGCGTCGATGACGTGATCAATGTATCGGGTCATCGCATTGGCACCGCCGAAGTGGAAAGCGCGCTGGTCGCGCATGCCGATGTCGCCGAAGCCGCCGTGGTCGGTTTTGATCACGATATCAAAGGTCAGGCAATCTATGCTTTTGTCACTTTGAATGTTGGCGTCGAGGAAAACGAAACGCTTCGCAAGGCGATTGCGCAAAAAGTCCGTGACGAGATCGGCGCGATTGCCTTGCCCGATGTTATCCAGTGGGCGCCCGGGCTTCCGAAAACACGATCCGGAAAAATCATGCGACGAATTTTGCGGAAGATTGCGGAAAACAAACCAGAGGAGCTAGGTGATATTTCGACCTTGGCCGATCCGGGCGTTGTTGCCGCGTTGTTGAAAGAGCGTGGCGCATGATCCGGCTGAGTCTGTGTAGAATCCGGAAACGAGCGCTCCTTAAATGATGATGATTGACATAGAATCCATGCTCGATTCGGCAATCAAAATCGAGTCGGCACAGCCTGCCGAAGCAGAGCTTCTGTATCTGGAAGTTCGCAGAGCGGATCCGGCTAATTTAACTGCACACAATGCCCTGGAAAGACTGCGCTCGCCAGACGCCTATAGTCGCTGGATGCGGATGAATTGCATCATCGATCCGCGTGACGATATTTTCGGTTTTTTTGCGGCGCATGAACTCGCAAGAAATCCGATTCGTGAATATCTGTCCGATGGTTGGCGGACTCTGTCCGAGCTAATGCAATTGCTTGAGTTGGTGGATCGCCCGCTGTTGAAAACGGCGAGTGTTCTTGAATTCGCTGCCGGCTTTGGACGTTTTACGCGACATCTTGTCAAAGCCCTTCCGGGGCGCGTGACGTGCAGCGACGTAGTGCCCGGCAGTATGGATTTCCTGCGCGAGCAATTCGGGGTCGAGGCATTTGAATCTTCACATGATCCGGAAAAAATCATGGCTGGCAAACAATATGAGTTGGTATTCGTGTTGTCGATGTTTACCCACTTGCCGCAGCAGATGTGGGTGCCTTGGTTGCGCGCCTTTCAGCGTCTGGTGAAGCCGGGTGGCCTATTGGTATTCAGTGTTCATAATGAAGATATCGTACGGGATGGCGGAATTGTATTTCCCGAAAACGGCGTACATTTCATTCCGAGCAGCGAATCGGCATCGCTCGATGGCAATCTGTATGGCACCACGTTCACCACGAAAAAATTTGTGGAAGATTGTGTTCGCAGTGTATTTGATTCCGAGCCGCTTCTGTTTCAGACGTTTGCATTCTGGAATGGGCAGGATGCGGTAATCGTGAAGGCATGAAGTCGACGCGCGCATATCCGAATCAGTAATATTGCATCACCGCATGTTTCGCTTCCGCGAAAAAAAGCCAGCGTTCCACTGTCGAGCCTGCGTATACAGATAACGCGGTCAACAGCATCAGGTATCCCCTGAAAGCCTGCGGTTCTATCAGGGCGGCGATACAAAAAACAATCGGCAACCAGCTGAACAGCAGCAAGGCAACCGCCCGCAATTTTCGTGAATGTTTGCGAGCGAGTACAAATCCCATTTCCGTGGTCAGGTAATTGGCTTCGGTATGGGGGCGCTCAAACACGTTGGCGATCTGGTCCGGTTTCAATCCAAGTGCAGAAGCGCGCGAAGGCAAAGCTTGCGTATCGATATCCTTCCAATAACGTTTTTTAAGCACACCAAGCAGACTCGCAAGCAACAAGATCGCGAAGACCGGGTACTCCGAAAGACTTCCTGACGGAATGCAAATAATCGAAGTGCCGAGTGCGCCGCCGGCAAGACAGGCAAACAGGAGATAAATCGGAACGACGTAGGCGTGTTGCCAGGCTGGAATGGGTTTCATGCTGGCATAAATCATGGCAGTACAAATAACGGTGGCAATCGACAAGAGGCTGAGCGCAACGGCCAAAATATCCTTGTTGATGTAGTCGTGATCAAGATAATTTTGTGCGATCAAAATCAATGCCGGAATAAAACAGATGACGGCCAGAACGCCTTCACGCGAAAGCCAGCTTGTACGCCACTGGCTGAATGCGCGCCAGGCTCGCAGGGGTTTGCCCAGATGCAGGGTTGAGCTGGACAGGCCGATTGCCACCAGTAGAAATCCGAGCAACAAGCCGGATAAATTTTTTTGCGGATTAGCGGGGTCCGATAGCAGAATCTGGCTGCCGATGAAAACCCATAGACCATAACCCATACCGGAAAGCGTGGTGAAAAAAATGACGGAGAAAGCGGGATGCATATCGGCGGAGTTCCTATCGACTCAAAACACGATCAAGCCAACGCAGCATCGGGGGCAGTTTTTCGGCATCCAAAGTTTCTTCCTTGATGTCTTGTTGTTTTTGACCGGTACGGCGTTCGCGCTGCGGCAGATAGCGGTTGACGGGCTCATAACCCAGTTCGGGCATCAAAGAAACGCCGCCACGATCTTTGACCAGCTTGAAAATATCGGATTCTTCATCACCCAGATCACCGAAATGTCGTGCCTTGGTCGGGCAGGCTTGCACGCACGCAGGCTTGCGGGATTCTTCCGGAATATGTTCGTTGTAGATGCGGTCCACGCAGAGCGTGCATTTCTTCATCACGCCTTCGACCTGCGAATATTCGCGAGCGCCATAGGGGCAGGCCCAGGAACACAGTTTGCAGCCGATGCATTTGTCCTCGTCGACCAGCACGATGCCATCCTCTGCGCGCTTGTAACTTGCACCGGTCGGGCACACGGTCACACACGGTGCTTGTTCGCAATGCAGACAGGAGCGCGGAAAATGCAGTGTCGTTTCCGGTTGGTCGTTCAATGCATCGATCGTGTAACTATGCACGCGATTGAACCAGACGCCGTGGGGATCGGCGCCGTAGGGGTTTTCATCGGTCAAAGGCGCGGCGATACCACCGGCATTCCATTCCTTGCAGGCGACTGCGCAGGCATGGCAACCGACACAGGTATCCAGATCGATGACCAGACCGAGTTTCTTTTTCGATGGCGGCGGCAAGGTAGTCATCAGAAGGGGAAGTAACGTGGAATGAAAATCATCGCCAAAACAAAGAACAGGATATTAAGCGGTATCCCGATTTTCATGAAATCGGTGAATCGATAGCCGCCGGCGTTATAGACCATCGTGTTGGTCTGATATCCCACTGGCGTTGCAAAACTGGTGGAGGCGGCGAACATCACGCCGATGATCAAGGGCTTTGCATCAATACCCACTGTTTCAGCAGTACTCAGAGCAATCGGTGTCAGCAGAACGGCGGCGGCGGTATTGCTCATGAATTCGGTCAACAATGCGGTTACAAAATAAATGGCCGCCAGGATGACGATCGGGCCGTAGCCGCTTAAGGGCTCCAGCGTGTGTTGCACCAAGTATGCAGCCAATCCCGAAGACTGAATCGCGACGCCGAGTGGCAACACACCTGCCATCAATATCACGACACGCCAATCAATCGCGGAATAGGCCTCTTCGGGCGTCAGGCATTTAAACAGGATCAGTGCAACACAACCCACCAATGCCGATGCCACAATCGGCAACCATGCTTGCGTGGCAACAATGACGACCGATGCCATGATGGCAATGGCGAGGGCTGCGCGTAGCCAGGATATTTTTTCCTGTTCTTTTTCGCTGACGATGACAACGCTTTGGTCGCGACGAAGCAATTCGATTTCTTCCGGCGGTACCGCCATCAATAATAAATCACCGACGGCAAGCCGGACATTGCTCAGTTTGTTGCGTACGACTTCACCTCGGCGATGTATCGCCATCACGGTTATCCGGTGCAAGCGCCGAAAATCGAGTTCACTAAGTGTGTGGGCTGCAAGGCGGCCATTGGGCGCAATCATGGCTTCCACGAGCACGGCGTCGCCATGATGGCTCGACGTGGCGCGGTCTTCGGTTTCCAGTCTCAATGAAAAGCGTTTGCCAAACTCGACAAGTTGAGGCCATTCACCCTGCGCCAACAGGATATCGCCCGGCTCAAGCGGAGTGTTGCCAAGGTCCGGAATACTGTCTTCGGCACGCATGACGACAATTACGTCTACACCGAATGTTTCTCGGGTTTGAACTTCGACCAAGCTCTTGCCGATCAATCCTGAGCCGGGCTGCAAGCGAAGTTCAGTGACATATTTCCCCAGTTGCGGTGATTCCTGAAATTCGTTTGCGGCGCGATCCGGCAAAAGCCAGGGGCCAGTAATCAATAAATAGGCAATGCCGGCGGCAAGAAAAATAAGCCCGAGTTGGCTAAATTCAAACAAGGTGAAACCCGGATGTCCCGACTCGACGACCATCGAGTTCACCAGCAGATTCGTCGATGTCCCGATCAGCGTACACACGCCACCCATTTGTGCGGCATACGAGAGTGGGATCAATAAGCGCGATGCTGGTTTGCTATTGACGGCACTGGCGGCCAACACCAGCGGCAGAAAAACGGCGACGGCAGCAGTATTGTTGACGAAGGCCGATATCGGCCCGATCACGAGCATTATCAGTAGTGCCTGCATCCAGGGCCAGCGTATTTTTGCCAGTCCCGCTCCAAGTCGACGCAATAAACCACTTCGTTGCAGGCCCGCACTCAACACAAACATGGCTGCGACAGTGATGGTGGCTTCGCTGCTGAAACCCGACAAGGCCTGTTGCGGGGAAACGAGACCGAGCACCAGCAAACTGGCAAGCACTATTAAAGCGACGACATCGACCGGTAACTTTTCGCTGATAAACAAGGCTACGGCACCCACCAGTACAGCCAATGTGAGCCAGGCTTCCATGGCCATTATTTTTGGCTCCTGAAATTTACGCCGTAACGCAAAGGGTTGTCGGTATCCATGGTCACTTTTGCCACCGGTAAGAATTCTGGCGAGCATTCGCTTGCAGCTTCGGCTTTTTCAATTCGAACCCGCAAATCAAACCAGGCCGCTTGCCCGGTGACCGGATCGGCATTCGCGTAATCGCCTTTCGGCGTGATGTCGGAAATCAGGTGATTGACCAGAAAACCTTTGCTGGATTCAGGTGCATTTTTTGCCAGCGCCCAGGCGCTTTTTCGTTTACCGATGGCATTCCAGGTCCAGACAGTATCGGGCTGCATGTTCGTTGCAAATTTGCATTGCACGGTAATGCGGCCCTGATGCGAATCGACATGCACCCAATCGAAATCGCTGATTTGATATTTATTTGCCGTGTCGGGATGCAGATACAAATAATTGCGCGCGGTAATTTGTCTCAGCCATGCATTCTGCGAGCCCCAGCTGTGGTACATGAAGGGCGGGCGCTGGGTAATGGCAGAGAGCGGGAAATGATTGTCTTTACCGCTCGCCAACTGCGCACCTTCAAACGGTTCGTACCAGATGGGCATCGGGTCGAAATACTTTTCAACCCGTTCGCGGTGTTGCGCAGGCGGTTGATGCTGGCCATGACCTTGCGCGGCGAGCCGGAATTTCTGCAGGGTTTCGGAATACAACTGCAATACGACTTGATCGGGCTTGACGATGAAACCTTTCATCGTTGCCCATTGCAGATAATCGCGATTGGCCATTTTGTAATAACGCGCGTTATCGGGAACCGGCGAATGCCAGAAGCCGCCGTGCTTTTTGTATTGTTCCAGTTGATCCGGATTCGGTTGGCCCTTGCCACTTTGTTCGCCGTTTTCACCGCGCCAGCCTGCCAGCAAGCCAACGCCCGGCGCGCGCTCGTGCCGCAAAATATAATCTTCGAAATCGCGATATTTTGGTTCGCCATATTCATCAAGCAAGGCCGGTAATTTCAGTCGCGCTCCGATATCAATCAACACCGACTGGAATCCGCGTACATCACGATCAGGTTGAAACACGGGATGGCGAATCGCGTCGGCAGCACAATCGGCATCGGAAATCGGACGGTCCAGCATCGAGATCGCATCGAAGCGTTCGAGATAAGTCGTATCCGGCAAAATCAGATCGGCATACGCCACCATCTCGCTCGAATAGGCATCGGAATAAATGATTTTCGGAATCTTGTAATCACCGGTTTCATTCTTCGCCGTCAACCAGCCGATGGTTTCCTTGGTGTTCATCGCCGAGTTCCAGCTCATGTTCGCCATGAACATCATTAGCACATCGATCGGGTACGGATTGGCATCGTGGGCATTGCGGATTACGGTGTGCATCATGCCGTGCGCCGCTAGCGGATAGGCCCAGGAATAGGCGTGATCGATCCGTTTTGGATTGCCTTCGGCATCGATAACCAAATCTTCCGGCCCGTGCACGAAACCCAATGGCGGTGCATCGAGTTTGCCATCGGCACCGATGTTTTTCCCGGGACGGTTTGCTGGTGGAATCGGACGTGGAAACGGCGGTTGATAACGGAACGAACCTGGCGTGTCGATAGCGCCCAATAACATTTGTAGAACGTGTAGCGCACGGCAAGTGTGGAAACCATTGCTATGTGCCGAGATGCCACGCATGGCATGCATCGCAACCGGGCGACCAATCATTTCCTTGTGCTCCTTGCCATGCACGTCGGTCCAGGCAATCGGCAAGGAAAAATTGGATTTGAAAGCTGCATCGGCCAATTCTTTCGCGATGCGCTTGATGGTGGCTGCAGGAATGCCGCAGCGTTCGCTGACGTTTTCCGGCGAATATTGTTCGTCCAGATAACGTGCCGCCAGCAGATTGAAAACGGGCGTTGCCTGACGGCCGTTTGGCAGTACATAATCGCCGATAATACGAGGTGAAATGCCTGTTGCATCGGCAGCAGAAAAATTCTCGCCTGTTGCACACAACGCGCGCCCTTCATCATCGCGCGCAAACAGACCATCATCCTCTGCACCCGGATTTTGAATCACCAGATAATGCGCATTGGTGTAGCGCACCAGATAATCCAGATCGACCCAGTCGTTTTTCAGGCATTCGTGAATCAACGCGAAGGCAAATAAGCCATCGGTACCGGGACGAATACCGATCCATTCATCGGCGACCGCGCCATAGCCGGTACGTACCGGATTGACCGCGATGATTTTCGCGCCGCGTGCTTTGAGTTTTCCAAGTCCGAGTTTGATCGGATTGGAATCATGGTCTTCGGCAACACCCCAGAGCATGAAAATTTGCGCGTGATCCCAGTCGGGTTCACCGAATTCCCAGAAACTGCCGCCGAGCGTATATAAACCGCCGGCTGCCATATTCACCGAACAAAAACCGCCATGTGCGGCGTAATTCACGGTGCCGTATTGCTGCGCCCACCAACCGGTTAATGCCTGCGATTGATCGCGGCCCGTAAAAAATGCCAAGCGATTGGGGTCTTTTTCACGCGCATCGCCGAGCCAGCTTGTCGCAAGACTCAGTGCCTCTTCCCATTCGATCTCTTTAAAGTCGCCTGCACCGCGCTCGCCGACCCGCAATAAAGGTTTGCGAAGCCGCGCCGGCGAATAATGCTGCATGATGCCCGCCGACCCTTTCGCGCACAGAACCCCGCGATTGACCGGGTGTGCCGGGTTGCCTTCGATATAACGAACCTGTCCATCTTTGATATGGACATTAATTCCGCAGCGACAAGCGCACATATAACAGGTCGTTTGTTTGACCTCGTCGCTGATCGGCTTGTTGAGTTCGAGCTGGGGTTCGGACATGCCGCATATTGTGAAGCCAATGCGGAAAAGACGCGAGACAATAAATAGAGTGGGCGCTAAATAAAGTGGGAGCGGGTTCACCCGCGATTGATGGTTCAGGTCGCCGCAACCTGAAAAGTCCAATCGCGGGTGAACCCGCTCCCACACACGGCTTTTTAACCTTTGATACAAACCACCTGGCGCAAGCGGTGCACCACTTCGACCAGATCGCTTTGTGCCGCCATCACCGCATCGATGTTCTTGTAAGCCGCCGGCGATTCATCGATCACGGCGCTGTCTTTACGGCATTCCACGTGCGCGGTCGCTTCCAGATGTTGTTCCATGCTGATTTCCTTACGCGCACGGGTACGGCTCATCACACGACCCGCGCCATGGCTACAGCTATGGAAGCTTTCCGCATTTCCCTTTCCGCGCACGATGAAGCTGCAGGCACCCATGCTGCCGGGAATGATTCCCAGCTCGCCTTCGCGCGCACTCACCGCACCCTTACGCGTTACCAGCAAGGACTCGCCGGCATGTTGTTCCCGCGTCACATAGTTGTGATGGCAATTGACCGCCATCTTGCCCAGTTGAAACGGCGGCAAACGATGACGCATCGATGCCAAAACACGCTGCATCATCGCCTCACGATTGGTGCGGGCGTAATCCTGTGCCCAGGACACCGCTTCCACATAGTCGTCAAACAGGGGTTCGTCTTCCATGAAGAACGCGAGGTCCTTGTCCGGCATATGGAATCCGAGCACACGCTTGGCCAGTTGCTCACGGGCGCGTTCAATAAAGTAGGTCCCGATCATGTTGCCGGTACCACGCGAACCCGAGTGCAACATCACCCAGACAGTATCGGTTTCATCGAGACAGATTTCGATGAAGTGATTTCCGCCACCGAGCGTTCCGGTCTGTTTTTCGATTTTGTCGAAACGGATTTTCGGATGCTTGTTCTGGATATTGAACAAACGCGCGTGCAATCCGGACTTCTGCAAATGGGTTCCGATACTGTCGGGAATATTCCGGTGCTCACCACCTGGACCACTTCCGACCGGGACGCTACGCTCGATATCCGAACGCAGCATCGCCAGACTTTCCGGCAAATCCTTTGCCTTCAGCGTGGTTTGAATCGCCGCCATACCGCAACCGATATCGACACCGACCGCGGCCGGAATAATTGCACCACGGGTCGGTACCACCGAACCCACGGTTGCACCTTTACCCAGATGCACGTCGGGCATTACCGCCACCCAGGGCCCGACGAAAGGCAGGCTGGCGATATTGATCAATTGCGCGCGAGCTTCGTCTTCCAAAGGCACGCCCGTGATCCAGGCCTTGATCGGCTTGTGGTGTTCGGCATGCAGCAATGTAAATTGTGAAGCGTCCACTTCTGTGCTGCTCATAATATTTTCCTTCACTATATTCCATGACACCGCCCCCATGGGCGGTGCTTATTCGTTTCTATTTCAATGTCACCAATTGCTTCAACACGCCGTCCAGACCACCAAACACGGTCAACTTGTCGATCTTCTCGGTCACTTTTTCCAAAGCTTCCAATTCCTTCAAACGCATCAACACGGCGCTCTGCTCAATCAACTTCGCGGTGTTCAGCAGCGAACGGGTGGCGTTGGCTTCTTCGCGACGACGAATCACGTTGGCTTGCGCGGTTTTTTCAGCTTGTACAACACCGTTCAAGATGTCCTTCATGTCGCCAGGCAGGATGATGTCCTTCACACCCACACCCAACACTTCAAGACCCAACTCGTTAACCTGCTTATGCACGTAGGAAAAGATGTCGGCGTCCAGCGAAGCCTTGTCACCCAACAACTCGTCCAGCGTTTTCGCAGAAATCGCCTTGCGCAAACCGTATTGCAACTCGCGGTACAAATAATCCCCGTACTTGGCGACCTTTGTACGAGCCGCCACGGCATCGGTTACGCGCACGCTGGCAGCCAGGTTCACGCGCAATGAAACCTTGTCCTTGGTCAACAATTCCTGACCGGAGACTTCGACCGATTGCACACGCAAATCCATCACTTCGGCGCTGATGTTTTTCTGGAAGTTCCAGAACGCATAAGCACCAGGCTGCATAGCACGCGACAACTTGCCGTCGACGAACAATAGGCCAACCGATTCGGTCGGTACGTTTACCGCAACGGCATAACGCTCCAGTACACCCATCTGGCGCAAACGACGCATCACGTCTTCGTCCATCTGGATGCCTTCGGTCAAACTGACACGCTGCACTTCAAGAGCCACATGACCCTTCCAGTAAAGCTTGCGAGAACCCGGTGCCAGCACGTCTTCGAGCTTGCCGTTCTTCAACAACAAACCGACTTCCTTCGTGCCGATATCGGCGAGCATGAAAGTGTCGCTTAAGCGATCACCCAGACGGGCGACCAGGGTTTCGACATCCTTGCCGGTGTATTCAACGCCGGTGATGTTGTGCACATTCACTTCCAGGTTATCGGTAAAGCTTTTCAGGCGATACACACCAGGTGCAAGCACGTAGTCGAAACGACGATTCTTGTAGACGAGGCCGCGTTCGGCATCGCCTATTACAACTTTTTGAAACATCAACATTGCGGACCTCCTTTGTATTTCATGATTTGAAAAATGGCTCGCTTTTGAGCATTCACCCTGCAGTCGAGCCTGCTGCCGGATAAATTGAAACGCCACGATGCATTTCGTCATCGTGTCAAACAACGCAACGCGCGCTGTGTCATGCAGAATCGTTGCGCATGCATTCGCAACGACGGGAATAAGTTGAAACTGTCCCTGACGTTACGAGCGCGAGGAAAGAGTGAGTGCTTTGAGGCAAACGGCATTGTCAAAATCAAAAAAACCGATAGTGATCAATACCGTACGGCTGTAAGTACCGACAATCTCCCGGTGCCAGCACCGCTGCGGCATACATGTTTTGTTCGATGTTTTGAACTGGACACATACGCCGCACGGAACAGTTTCGGATTGGGCTTGCGCCCTTGTGTAACAAAACGACGTGAAAGGTCGTTTGGAGCGGGAGTCGAACCCGCGACACGCAAATTAACCATTTGCTGCTCTACCGATCTGAGCTATCCAATGGTGACGAGTCGGAATCGAACCGACACATACGATATTTAATCGTTGCTCTACCAGTGAGCTATCGTCTTGCGAAATGCACAGCTATCCTCATGGCATACGCGATGGCAAAGCCAGGCGCACCGGACGGCGTAGAAAGCCGTACCGCAATGGAAAACAGTTAATGCACTTCGTTTTTGGCGCTCCGAAAAACGCCAAAACCTTTCAGCTTTCGCTGATCTATTTCAGTACCGATTACACTCGTGTCGAAGCATCAAGACACAGCGCTGAAGCGCTGTTGAGCGGCTTGCCCCTGCTTCCGGTGAGAGACCGGGATGCTTCGGGGCGGCACCGAAATATTTTGAAAAATAAAAATCCTTTTGCGAACGCCCAAAAGAAAAACCCCCGGGAAAATCCCGAGGGCATTCGCTATGCTCGGGAGATCGGCTTGGCCGATCTCCGATAAGAGTGGCCTAGTCTATGGCTTTGTCATTGAGTGGAAACATGCCGCCTTGCTGCCTGCCGCATTCGAGCGACGGCTCGCTCCGCCACGCGCATAAAGCAACGTCACGGCTTTTCAGCGTGTGCGTGTTTCCTGCAATGTGTGGTCGGTAAGAAGTCATTTTGTTACTCGTTTATTCGCGTGGTTGCGAAGGCGCGCACATTACGCCTGTATTTTTTAAATTGCAAATGTTTTTTTAACAAAATCGAAAATAATTTTCAGGGCGCGGCAATTTTTATCGTCGGGCTGTTGTACAGACTGTATCGAATGATGGTGTGAAACGGCTGTTTGTTCATCGTGCCGGAAGTGTCGACTTGCAACACATCGCCATTGGCAGCCACCCACATCATGTTCGAGCTGGCATGGGGTTTTGTCATCGTGTAGCGATATTTTTTCGTGACCTGGCCATTGAGTGTTTCGTTGCCCATGCTTTCCACTACGACACCGGCTTCCAGATCTTTCAGGAAATCGGGATTGCGATATTGCCCGATCATGTCTTTCAAGCCGGGCATCGGGATTTTCATCTGATGGCCATCCATGTTGATGTACATCGAGTTGCCGATAATCAGGTTGGCCGGCTGTCCGGTATTGGTAACGCGATAGCGGTCCGGCGCCACGAACTCCACGGTGCTGTTGGATTTATGTTTTCCCAGGGTGGAATCAATGCCGGCCTTGAAAGTTTTCATGGCCAGAAAACGGGTGTAGGCCGCATGCACATCGTCCTTGGGCGTAGCCGTCGCAGACAAGGAAACCAGCAGTAATATCGCGAACAAATAACGCATGGATGCATCCCTTTTCGAATGGTTTGTGTGATGATGTTAACCGGAATTTGAAGTCAAAACCGGACAGATCAGATGAATTCGAATGAACGCCGCGCCGCCCTGCATCGCCAACTCAAAGTGGCGCGCTATCCCGTTTCGCTGAAAAAGCTGCAGGAAGATTTGCAATGCTCGCGTGCGACTTTGTATCGCGATATCGCTTTTTTGCGCGATGTATTGATGGCGCCGATCGAGCTTGATCCCGAAAAAGGCGTGCGCTACAACGAAAAGGAAGCCGAACGTTTCGAGCTGCCGGGTTTGTGGCTGAGTTCCGACGAATTGCATGCATTGGTAGCGACACAACAATTATTGGCACGCACAAGCGACGGTGTTTTGGCCAAGGCACTGGCGCCGCTGAAAACCAGAATCGATGGTTTGTTGGCAGAACATTCGCAAGGCAAGCGTTGGCCACTGGAGCGCATTCGGGTGATTGGCGCCAATGTCCGTAAGCGTGATGATGCCGGATTTCGCATGGTGGCGACCGGTGTGCTGGAGCGTAAACAACTGAGTTTCGATTATCTGGCGCGTTCGACCAACCAGCCGACGCATCGCAGGGTTTCGCCGCAGCGACTGACGCATTATCGCGACAACTGGTATCTCGATGCCTATGATCACGAACGCGATGGCTTGCGAAGTTTTTCGGTGGATAGAATCTCGCATGCGAAAATGCTGGAAGACAACGCGAAAGATTTGTCCGATCAGGAGCTGGATACCCATCTGGCTTCAAGCTACGGGATTTTTTCCGGCACGCCAAAAGGGACTGCAACCATTGTTTTTTCCGCCAAGGCCGCGCGCTGGGTGGCTGACGAGCACTGGCATTCGAAACAGGAAGGTCGTTTTCTGTCCGATGGCCGTTACGAACTGCGTTTGCCCTATAGCAATGCAAAAGAGTTATTGATGGATGTTTTGCGTTATGGCGCCGATGCGGAAATTACCGAACCCGCCAGTTTGCGGGCCCAGATCCAATCGCTGTTGCAATTGACGATGTCGGCCTATGAGTCCTGATAGCGGAAGAAATATCGCACTCGTGCTTGGCTCCGGCGGCGCCCGTGGTCTGGCGCATATTGGCGTTATCGAAGCACTCGTGTCCGAGGGTTTCACCATCCAGGCCGTGGTCGGTTGTTCGATGGGAGCCCTGGTCGGAGGCGTTTATGCCGCCGGTCGTTTGCAGGAATACAAGGACTGGACTTCCTCGCTGGAAAAGTCCGGCGTATTGCGTTTGCTCGATTTCAGTTTCGGTAACCAAGGGCTTATCAAAGGCGATCGTGTCATCGGCGTGTTGAAGGAATTGGTCGGCGACTACCGCATAGAGGATCTGCCGATCGAATTCACCGCGATCGCCACCGACCTGAAAAGCCAGCGCGAAGTCTGGTTGAGTCGCGGAAAATTGTTCGATGCGATACGTGCATCGATTGCGATTCCGATGTTGTTGACACCGCATCGCGTGAACGGTCGTGAATTGGTGGACGGCGGTTTGTTGTCCCCCGTTCCGATGGCGCCGACCCGGCAAATGGTGGTCGATCGCGTGATTGCCGTCGACGTTAACGGCCCCGTGCATTGGCGACCCGTGATGGATCGTGAAAAGGAGAATGCCGAGGATGCCTGTGAAGACGAGGAAGCACTGGCATCGGCATACGGTGTCGATGTCTATGCGCAGACCGAAGATGATGAAAAATCAGGACATAGCAGTTTGCGCGAGCGTTTGGCCGCTCTTTGGAATGGCGATGAAAAACATCACCCGATGCCCGTGAATCAGACCAGCGTGATGGAGCTCATGTCGCAATCGCTTGACACCATGCATGCTGCCATGAGCCGCATGCAGCTGGCGCAAGACCCGCCGGATATGCTGATTCAGATTCCGCGCGAGAGCTGCAGTTTTCACGAGTACTGGCGGGCAAAGGAAATGATCGAGCTGGGACACAAGATCGCGATGACCGCGATAACCAGAATGCCTTATTAACGGTAGGGGCGCTTGCTCGCTGCGCCCGCTCTTTAATTTCAGAGCAAGAGCGGGCGCAGCGAGCAAGCGCCCCTACGGATTATTGAAATCCGGGTTTTCCGAATTGTTCGGCAAATTGCGGTATGCGCCTGAAATCCGAAATCCGGTATTGGTAATTCTCGAATTTTTTTAGCAGCTCGTCATAGCGCGCATCGTCCATCCTTGCGTCGCGTGCCATCAGCCAACCCATTTCACGTTTCGGGTGACCCACGAGTACCCAGGAATAATCCGGTGCCACTTCGAGAATTTCATAATCGGCGTTCAGCATTCCGAAAAACTTGATCGTCCACTTCCGGTTGCCGGTATCGGGCGTTACGGTCGCGAGTGCTTTCCATTGTTTTTCTTTTTTATCGAATGCTTTCCTGAAGCCGTAGATATTGTCGATACGGCCATCGTCGCGAAGCACATATTCATCATAGGTGGCGACTTTTCCCCGTTCAGGAAAGTACGGGATGTTCGCGATGACGTACCAGCGCCCCATATAGCGCTGAAGATCAATGGGAGTGCCTGCTTCGCTGGCATTTGAACTGTTCATTGAAGTGCACCCCACGGCGAAAAGCAGGAAAAAAACGGCAAGTTGTTTGTACATGGTGGTACTCCTTCTCTACACAGTGCAGCAAGGCACTTGAAGGTGGCGTGCACAAATCTCATGTTTTGAGAAAACTCTGCTGCAATCTGCTCCCACACAACTCAGGGAGACAGCCATGGACAAGACAATTCACGCAAACCTCGTATCGCGCAGTAGCTGGCAAGTCTTGATTCTGGGCGTATCGGCATTGCTTGTTTTTCCAGAAACTTTTGCCAGTTCCGAGCTGTTCGGACAAACCTGGTTGTGGCTGACGGCAATGCCTCTCTCTGTACTGCTCGTTATCCATCGTCATCGTTTTGCGACGGCGTGGTCGGCTGCCCTCGTCAGCAGTCCGTCACGCCGTCGCAGGCCGGTCCATGGAAACCAGGCGCGCCGCAAGGGTTTTGGACGTAACGGGGTGCGCCATCTGCCCCAGCGTGCTGCTTGAACGGGCAACAAGCCGGCGATGCAGCCATGACTTTCGTCCTAGATGCCGAAAGCCGCCATCATGTTAGTTTGTGGGGCTTGGTATCAGGAGTAAGGTATGCGTCTTTCATCCATCGCTTTATTGATTTCATCCGCCATGGCAACAGCAGCAATTGCACAAACCACGACAAGCGTCGAAGACCCCTATCTCTGGCTCGAAGATGTAACGGGCGACAGGGCATTGTCCTGGGTCAGGGAACAGAATGCGGATGCGAAAAAGGAACTTGAGGCACAGCCGCAATTCGCTTCCTTGCGCGACGATCTCCGCAGCATCCTCGATTCCAATGTGCGCATTCCCTACGTCGGCAAGCAGGGCGATTTTTATTACAACTTCTGGCGTGACAAGACCAATCCTGCCGGGATCTGGCGTCGTACCACGCTGGAGGAATACCGCAAGGCAGAGCCGAAATGGGAAGTTCTGCTCGATCTCGATGCATTGAACAAGGCAGAGAAGGAAAACTGGGTCTGGCATGGCGAGAGTTGCCTGCGACCGGCCTATACGCAATGCCTGATTTCACTTTCACGCGGTGGCGCCGATGCCGATGTTACCCGCGAATTCAATCTGGATACGAAGGAATGGGTCAAGGATGGCTTCTTCCGCCCTGAGGCCAAGGGTAGCCTGGGCTGGATCGATGCGAACACGGTATTTGTTTCGACCGATTTCGGTGCCGGTTCGATGACGGAATCCGGGTATGCGCGTATTGCGAAAATCTGGAGTCGTGGCACGCCGATGAGTGCGGCCAAAACCGTTTACGAAGGTCAGGCTACCGATCTTGGCGTAGGGGCTTACCGTGACGATACGCCTGGTTTCGAACGTGATTTCGTGTCGAGAAACATCGCTTTCTATAACGATGAATTGTATCTGCGCAATGCCGACGGCAGTCTGAGCAAAATCGACGCCCCCAATTCGGCCGGAAAATCGGTTTATCGCGAATGGATGACTCTGGAATTACGCGAGCCCTACACGGCCGGTGGCAAAACCTATCCGGCCGGTGCGTTGATTGCCACGAAGTTTGATGACTTCATGAAAGGCGGTCGCCAATTCGATGTGCTGTTTGAGCCGAGTGACACGACTTCGCTGGCTGGTTTCAGCCCGACCAGAAATTATTTTATTTTGAATGTGCTGGATAACGTCAAAAACCGTCTGTACATACTCAAGCATGACAATACCGGCTGGACGCGCGAACCGCTGAAAGGGGCTCCGGGCTTTGGCACGGTTTCCGCATCGGGTGTCGACCCGGAGCATTCCGACGATTATTTCCTTACCGTGACTGATTACGTAACACCGACAACCCTGATGCTTGGCACGGTCGGAAAAAATCCCGAGCCATTGAAACAATTGCCGGCTTTCTTCGATGCGAAAGACCTGAAGATCCAGCAATTCTTCGCGACCTCGAAAGACGGTACCAAAGTGCCTTACTTCATGGTCTCAAACAAGAACACCAAGTTGGACGGGAAAAATCCGACTTTGCTCTATGGCTACGGCGGCTTCGAAATTTCCCTGACCCCGAGCTATTCCGCCACCGTTGGCCGTGCCTGGTTAACACAGGGCGGAGTCTATGCCGTGGCGAATATCCGCGGTGGTGGCGAATACGGTCCGCGCTGGCATCAAGCCGCGTTGAAAGAAAAACGCCATCATGCCTATGAAGATTTCGCGGCGGTGGCGCAGGATCTGATCAGCAGAAAAGTGACCAGCCCGAAACATCTCGGCATGCAGGGCGGCAGCAATGGCGGCCTGTTGATGGGCAATATGACCGTGATGTATCCGGAATTGTTTGGCGCCGTCGTCTGTCAGGTGCCTTTGCTCGACATGAAGCGCTACAACAAATTGCTGGCCGGCGCTTCGTGGATGGCCGAATACGGCAACCCCGATACCGATGACTGGAAATTCATCCAGACGTTCTCGCCGTATCAGAACGTCAAAAAAGACGTGAAATATCCACCGGTGCTTTTCACTACTTCGACGCGCGATGATCGCGTGCATCCTGGCCATGCCCGCAAGATGATGGCGCGCATGAAAGAGCAGGGCCACGATGTCCGCTATTACGAAAACATCGAAGGCGGCCACGGTGGTGCGGCGAACAACGAGCAAACAGCCTACATGCAGGCGCTGGCATACACTTTCCTGCGGGAAAAACTGTTCGTAAAATAGAAAATCGAGATCAAATTTCAAGACAACACCCGGACCTACCGGGTGTTGCCTAATCCAGACCAGGAGAATTCCGTGAAACCTTATCTACCGCTTTCCGTCGCCATTGGCGCCTTGTTGATGTCCGGTTGCGGCAAAGGTCCGAGTGACCAGGCCGGTGGTACGACGGGCGCCGAGAAAACAGCAGCATCGCCTTTATTGATGCCGCCGGTGGCAGCCAAGAAACCCCATGAAGTGGAAGGCCCGAATGGCCTGAAACGGCAGGACGAGTATTACTGGCTGCGTGACGATACCCGCAAGAATCCGGAAATGCTGGATTACCTGAAAGCAGAAAATGCCTACGCTGACAGTCTGATGGCGCCGCTGAAAGATTCGCAGGAAAAAATCTATCAGGAAATCATTGCACGGGTAAAACAGGACGATAGTTCGGTGCCGTATTTCGAACGTGATTACTGGTATTACACGCGTTACGAACCCGGCCAGGATTATCCGGTCTATGCGCGCCGCAAGGGAAATATGCAGGCCAAGGAAGAAATCATGCTGGACGGCAATGCGATGGCTGCCGGCAAGGGCTTTTTTCAGGTAGGCGACTGGGTGGTAAGTCAGGACAATAAATTGCTGGCCTACGCCGAAGATACCAATGGCCGCCGCGAATACGTGATCAAGGTGAAAAACCTCGAAACCGGCGAAACCTACAAGGACAGCATCAGCGATGCCGAGCCGAATATCGTCTGGGCCGATGACAACAAAACCCTGTTGTACGTCGAAAAGGATCCGGTCACTTTGCTCAGCAAACGGGTCAAGGCGCATGTACTCGGCGACGATGTGAAAAACGCCGCATTGCTATACGAGGAGAAAGACGACAGCTATTACATGGGTATCGGTCGCACCACCTCGGATAAATATATCTGCATCTCGCTCGACAGTACCGTCAGCACCGAACAGCGTTGCACGCTGGCCGCAAAACCGGAAAAATTCGACGTGCTGGCGCCGCGCCAACGCGATTTTGAATACAGTGCCGATCATCTCGATGGCCGCTGGGTTATTCGAACAAACTGGGATGCTCCCAATTTCCGCCTGATGACCACTCTCGACGGCAAGTGGGGTGATCGTAACCAGTGGAAGGAACTGATCGCGCACGATAAAAACACCTTTATCGACAATTTCGCCGTCTTCAGGAATTTCATCGCTGTCGAAGAGCGGTCCGATGGTTTGCAGAAGCTGCGCTATTTCGATTTGAACGGCAAAAACTCCAGCCTGGTGAAGAGTGACGAGCCCGCCTACACGATGGCATTGAACGTCAACGCGGAGCCGGACACCGACTGGCTGCGTTACAGCTATAACTCGATGACGACGCCGAGCAGCACGATCGAAGTCAATGTCAAAACCGGCGAAAAGAAAGTGCTGAAGCAGGACCCGGTACTGGGCGGTTTCGACGCCAATAATTATGTGACCGAACGTTTATGGGCGACCGCACACGACGGCACGAAAATTCCGGTATCGCTGGTGTATCGAAAAGGTTTCAAGAAAGACGGTACTGCGGCGATGCTGCAATACTCCTATGGCAGTTACGGTATTTCGACCGATCCTCGTTTCAGCCTGACGGCAGTCAGCCTGCTGGATCGCGGCATGGTGTATGCGATTGCCCATATTCGCGGTGGTCAGGAAATGGGTCGTGCCTGGTATGACGACGGCCATTTGTTGAACAAGAAAAACACCTTTACCGATTTTATCGACGTGACTGATTTCCTGGTGAAAGAAGGTTATGCCTCGAAAGATCGCGTGGCCGCACAAGGTGGCAGCGCCGGTGGTTTGCTGATGGGTGCGATCGCGAACATGGCGCCGGAAAAATACCATCTGATCATTGCCCAGGTTCCGTTCGTTGACGTGGTGACCACGATGCTGGATGAAAGCATTCCGCTGACCACGAACGAATTCGACGAATGGGGCAATCCGAAGGAACAGAAGTATTACGATTACATGCTGTCGTATTCGCCTTACGACAATGTGCAGGCGAAAAACTATCCGGCGCTCTATGTCGGTACCGGCTTGCACGATTCGCAAGTGCAGTATTTCGAGCCGGCGAAATGGGTGGCGCGTCTGCGCGCAAAGAAAACCGATACCAACCCGCTATTGTTCCGCGTGAACATGGAAGCAGGGCATGGCGGCAAATCCGGCCGTTTCCAGCGCTTCAAGGAAACTTCGGAAGTTTATGCCTTCATGTTCCAGCAATTGGGCGTGAAGTAAGTACTGATCCAGTCCCTTCCCCGTACGTCTGTTTCTACGGGGAAAGGCTAGGCTGGCGCGGGCCTGAAAACAGGTGTTTTTCCTCTTTATCGGGATCCCAAACGTAGGGGCGCCTGCTTGCTGCGCCCTGAGGTTGTCGGCAATTCCGGGCGCAGCAAGCAGACGCCCCTACGGGTTAAATTCGTCATTGATATTATCCCGCAGTGAAAGCAAAGCGCGCTAAAATGCCGCATTATTTTTTGCGGACTTTCCCATGAAACTCGGTTCACTCAAGGCAGGCGGACGCGACGGCACCCTGATCGTCGTTTCGAAAGATTTAAGCAAGGCAGTTACCGTTGGCGACGTCGCCAAGACATTGCAGGCCGCACTGGAAGATTGGGCCAATGCCGCGCCCCGTTTGAATGCCGTTTACGAAGCGCTCAATCAAAGCCATGCCGAAACCATCAACGGTTTTGACGTGTTTGCCTTGAACATGCATGAGCTTGCCGCCCCGTTGCCGCGCGCCTACGAGTTTGTCGATGGCAGCGCTTACTTGCCGCATGTCGAACGCGTCCGCAAGGCACGCGGCGCCGAAGTGCCGGAAAGTTTCTATGTCGATCCCTTGATGTACCAAGCTGTCAGCGCCGGTTTTTATGGTCCGCGTGATCCGGTCACTGTTCCGAGCGAAGAATATGGCATCGATCTGGAAGCCGAAGTCGTGATTGTGACCGACGACGTGCCCATGGCGGTATCGCCCGAACAAGCGGCTTCGCATATCCAACTGGTCGGTCTGGTGAACGATGTCAGTTTGCGTAACCTGATTCCGAATGAGCTGGCAAAGGGGTTTGGCTTCCTGCAATCAAAACCACGTTCGGCCCTGAGTCCGGTTTTCGTCACACCCGATGAACTCGATGATTTATGGCAGGACAGCAAAGTCCACCTGCCTTTGTTGACGCATATCAATGGTGTCTGGTTTGGTGCGCCGGAAGCCGGCGTGGATATGCAATTCAATTTCGCCCAGCTGGTCGCACATGCCGCAAAAACCCGGCCGCTTTCGGCCGGTACGATTGTTGGTTCCGGCACCGTGGCGAATGAAGATACCTCGCTGGGGGCTTCCTGTTTCGCCGAGCAGCGCACGGTGGAAACCCTGCGTGACGGCAAGCCAAGCACGCCTTTCATGAAGTTCGGCGATATCGTCCGAATCGAGATGCTGGACAAGGAAGGCAATTCGGTCTTTGGCGCCATCGAGCAAAAAATGCAGGCGCTCTAAAAACAAGCGCTTGCAGCAAAAATAGCAAGACAATCAAACCATCGCCCGTAGGAGCGTCCTTTAGGCGCGATAGATCTGGCGGGATTTTTCGCGCCTAAAGGACGCTCCTACGAAAGAAAACATAAACCACTTCCTTCCGGGCCCATTGCGAGTTAGCCTAAATGTCCAGCCCGGGCAGGAGTGGTGTGATGACATCAGGCAATCTTCGTCTTTATTCCTTTTGGCGTTCGAGTGCGGCCTACCGGGTGCGTATCGCATTGAATCTCAAGCAGCTTGCCTACGAGATTGAACCGGTGCATCTGGTCAAGGATGGCGGCCAGCAGCATACGGCCGAATACAGCGAATTGAACCCGCAGGAATTTGTGCCGGTGCTTATGCACGGGAACCGGATCCTGCGGCAATCGACCGCGATCATGGAATACCTCGACGATACCTGGCCCGAACATCCCTTGTTGCCCGCCGTCCCGCGTGACGCCCAACGTGCGCGTGCGATTGCACAAATGATCGCCTGCGATATTCATCCCCTGAACAATCTGCGGGTGATGAAATATCTGGAAAGCCAGTTTGGTGCGAATCAGGCACAGAAAGACGAGTGGATGAAACATTGGATCAGCGTGGGGTTCGAAGCGCTGGAAAAAGTACTGGCAAACAATCCTTCCACCGGCAGCTTCTGCGAAGGCGATACGCCGACGGTAGCCGATTGCTGCCTGGTGCCGCAGGTATTCAATGCCGTACGTTTCAAGGTGTCGATGAAACCCTATCCCACCATCAAGCGCATCAATGAGGAATGCTGTGGCATGGAAGAGTTCAAGAACGCGCATCCGTCCGCCCAACCGGATGCCGAATAACCCGTAGGGGCGCCTGCTTGCTGCGCCCGCTGTCATGATTGGAAAGCAAGAGCGGGCGCAGCAAGCAAGCGCCCCTACGAATGGTTAAGCGGTGTACACATCCGCATACGGATCATGTTCACCCGAACCGCCTTCGGCCAGACGAATCTTCAAGGCCAGGCCATCGCGGGAATCGGCTTTGCGCAGTGCTTCTTCCAATTCGATTTTGCCTTCCTTGTAAAAACGGAACAGGCACTGATCGAAGGTTTGCATGCCTTCCTGCAGCGATTTGTCCATCGCTTCCTTGATTTCATGCACTTCGCCGCGGCGAATCAGGTCGCGAATCATCGGGGTATTGATCAGCACTTCGGTAGCAGGCAGGCGTTTGCCGTCCTTGCCGACCACAAGACGCAAGGAAATCACCGCTTTCAGATTCAGCGACAGGTTCATCAGGATGTTTTTATGCGCCGATTCCGGGAAGAAGTTCAGGATTCGTTCCAGGGTCTGGTCGGCATTATTCGAGTGGAGCGTCGCGAGGCACAGGTGACCGGTTTCGGCGAACGCGATTGCCGATTCCATTGTGACCGCATCCAGAATTTCACCGATCAGGATAACGTCAGGTGCTTCCCGCATCGCATTTTTCAGTGCGTTGTGGAATGCGTGGGTGTCGAGTCCAACCTCGCGCTGATTCACGATCGATTTTTTATGGCGGTGCAAGAATTCGATCGGATCTTCGATAGTCAGGATATGACCGGTATTATTCGAATTGCGGTGGTCGATCATCGCCGCCAGCGACGTCGATTTACCCGAGCCGGTCGAACCGACCACCAGTACCAGTCCACGGGATTCCATCACGATGTCCTTCAAAACATCGGGAAGTTTGAGTTGATCGATGGACGGGATTTCGCTTTTGATCGCACGGATCACCATGCCAACTTCGCCCCGTTGCTTGAAGCAATTGACGCGGAAACGGCCGGCATCCTTGACCGCAATCGCCATATTGAATTCCAGATCGCGTTCGAATGTCGGAACTTGCCCTTCATCCATCAGCGAGTAGGCAATTTTCTTTACCATGCCGGCGGGTAATCCGGTATTTCCGAGCGGATAAAGCTTGCCTTCGACCTTGATATAGACGGGTGCTCCGGTCGTCAAAAACATGTCCGATGCGTTTTTTTCCGTCATCAATTTAAGGAAATATCCAATATCCATATCCAACCCCTGTGTGTCTCGTTGATTCAGCCGCGTTCTGCTATAACAATAGCCTTAGCGCTTCCATCTGTCCAAAAATACTTATGACATTATCTACTTCAAAAATCCATACGGTATTCCTGTTTTTACTGGTCAGTACCTCAGTTTTGGCAGCGGAGCCACCTACAGCCGAACTTTCGGCCGCACAAACGGCGGTTATGCAAGCCGAACGCTTGTCACCCCGCGGCACCTCTGCACAAACACTGCAGACCGCCAAATCCCAATTGGGGGAGGCTCAGGCCTTTGCAGACAAGCGCAAATACCGTGAAGCAGCCAATGCCGCCAGTCGTGCCCAAGCCACCGCCGAACTTGCAAAGGCCCAGGCAGAGCTGGCAACAGCCCGTATGGAGGTCGATGAAAAATCGGCCCGGAATGCCGATTTGCGCCGGCAACTTTTAATCAACACGGAGCGTTGAGATGAAGCTGACCACGCTAAATATGCAGGCGGCAGTGCTATCACTGATGCTGGGTTTCAGCGCCATGGCAATGGCTGCAACCAAGCCCAGTCCCGATCTCGAACGGTTGAATGCCAGTCTGGCGGCACTCGACAATGACCCGGCCCTTTCCGAGCTTGCAGCGGTTGAACGCTTGAAAGCCCGGCAAGCCGTTACGCAATTCGCCGCCGCCAAAGGCAAGTCACGCGAATTGGCACTCTATGTCGCCAGCAAGCGTGTGGAAACGGCCCAGGCCGCCGCCCAGGCCGAATTGCTGGGCAACCAAGCGGAACAACTGGATCGCGAGCGTGACCAGATCATGCTGCAGGCCTCTCAACGAGATGCCGAGATGGCGCGGCGGGAAGCCGACCAGTTACGACTTCAGAACATGGCACGGCAGGAAGAAGCCGAGCGCATGTCGCAAACGATTGAAGAAGAACGCATTGCCCGCGAGCAGTCCAATGCCGATGCACAGCTTTCAAGCGCTCAGGCGACCCAAGCGCGCAAGCTGGCCGATGCCCGAGCCCGCGAGGTCGAGCTCGCCAGGAAAGAGGCGGAACTCGCGAGCATCCTGGCCTCCGATAATGTGAGTGATGGCGATGCTCTGCCACCGATGCACCGTCGTGGCGCGAGCATGGTTTACACGCTGGCCGGCAATTCCTTTGCGAGCGGCAGTGCCAGCCTGACGGCATCCGCACAAAGCAGCCTGAACAAGTTGGCTGCTTTGTTACGTAACGGACAGGGCGCGATTCGTATTGAAGGCTTTACCGATGACCGTGGCACTGATGCCGCCAATCTTGCCTTGTCGCAGCGTCGGGCCAATGCCGTACTGGTAGCACTGCGTGCGGGTGGTTTATCAGCCGCGCGCCTCAAGGCTAGTGGCAAGGGCAAGGCCCAGCCGGTCGCCGACAATGGCAGCGAGGCTGGGCGTGCGCGCAATCGTCGTGTTGAAATCATCGTAAATTAGGCTTTTTATTCAAGCGCTTACGATGATTAGCGAAAGTTTTACATTGCTAAGTGCTTGAATTTCAAGACTTGTGAACAGAATGCGTTCATAACCCCGTTCAGCTATAAAAAACAATAAAAACAATTACTTAAGAAAGTACTTGCGAGCCGAAAATGGCAGGAGTAGCGTCAATATCCCATGGGGCGCTGTTGTCCCATGGCGAACCGAGCCAGGCCGATGCAAGCAGCGAAACTCCATTACTGCAAAAGCACCGCACAACTTGAAGTGCGCCTTATTTTGGATACTGTCTGCGACAAAGTCCTGCCCGACCTGAAGTCCACGCGCCCCGTTTCGACGGGGCGTTTGCGTTTTTGTATGGAGGTCAACGATGTTTGAAGGTCAACCACAGTCTGATATTGAAGCGCTCGTAAAAAGCGATCCGGAATTTCGTATCCTGCTTAATCGACACCGACAACTCGACAAACAGGTGCTGGATGCCGAGCTGGGCGTTCTTCCCATCGACGATGCCACCTTGGTCAAAATGAAAAAAGAAAAACTCTACGCCAAAGACAAATTAACCCGACTGTTCGACCGCAGAACTCACTGATTCACCCGCGTGGTGGCGTACCCGTCCTCGTCGGGTGCGCCACCCGCAACTTACCGATATTCTTCCGGTTCCGAATGCTGCGCAGCGGCAATCCTCTTGCCCCACTGGCCAGATCACATCGCTGTCTTGCAACTAGCCGACAGGCCAATCAGGCCGGTCGCAAGGTACAATAGCCCGTCTATCCCACCCAGAATTTTTTATGACGGTGCATCAAAGCGTTCTTGAATTGATCGGCAATACTCCCATCGTCAAAGCCCGGAATCTTGATACCGGCCTTTGTGAGTTGTATCTGAAGCTCGAGTGCACAAATCCCGGTGGTTCGATCAAGGACCGCATCGGCCTGAAAATGATTGCTGCCGCCGAAAAAGCCGGAAAAATCAAACCCGGCGACACACTGGTCGAAGGCACCGCAGGGAATACTGGCATCGGTCTTGCCCTAGTCGCGCAGCAAAAAGGCTACAAGCTCGTTTTGGTCGTGCCGGATAAAATGAGCCGCGAGAAGATCTTCAATCTGCGTGCGATGGGTGCCGAAGTCATTCTCACGCGTTCCGATGTCGCCAAGGGTCATCCCGACTATTACCAGGACATGGCCGAACGCATCGCCAATGAAACACCGGGTGCGTACTTCATCAACCAATTCGGCAATGCCGACAATCCCGCCGCACACGAAGAAGGGACCGGCCCGGAAATCTGGGAACAAATGGACGGCCAGATGGACGCCATCGTTTTCGGTTGCGGTTCATCAGGCACGATGACCGGTCTCTCGCGTTTTTTCGCCAGGCAGGCACCGAATGTCGAATTGATACTGGCCGATCCGGTCGGTTCGATTCTTACCCAATACATCAACGAAGGCGTGCTCAGCACCAAATCCGGCAGCTGGCTGGTCGAAGGTATCGGCGAGGATTTCCTGCCGAGCATTTCCGATTTCACCCGTGTGAAAAAAGCCTATGCCATTACCGACAAGGAAAGTTTTCTGGCAGGCCGCGAATTGCTGGTGAAAGAGGGTGTGTTGGGCGGCTCGTCTTCCGGCACTTTGCTGGCCGCCGCACTGAAATATTGCAAGGAACAAACCACGCCGAAAAAGGTGGTGGTATTTGTTTGCGATACCGGCAACAAGTATTTGTCGAAAATGTACAACGACTACTGGATGCTCGACAACGGCTTTATCGAGCGCAAAACCTACGGCGATCTGCGCGATCTGATTCTGCGCCCGTATGCGCAGCGCGACACCGTCGTAGTCGGGCCGAACGATTCACTCACGGTCGCGTATCAACGCATGAAGCTCTATGACGTATCGCAATTGCCGGTGATGGATGGCGACAAAATCGTCGGTATCATCGATGAAAGTGATTTGCTGATGCATGTTTACGGCGACGAGCCGAAATTCCTGCAGCCAGTCAGCGAAGCCATGGTCAGCAAACTGCATGTGCTGGATGTGACGGCGTCGATGGAATCGCTATTGCCGGTATTTGATCGCGGCCATGTCGCCATTATTGTCGATGGCCAGAAATTCATGGGCCTGATTACCCGCATCGACTTGCTGAATTACCTGCGTCGCCGTTCGCAATAACACACCGTAGGAGGGCCCTCGGGCCCGACCCGCCAAACAAATATCGGAACTAAAATGAGCGATAACAAACACCATAAAATCGGCACCCGCGCTATCCACGCAGGCCAGTCGCCAGACCCTTCCACCGGCGCGGTCATGACGCCGATCTACGCAACATCGACCTATGTTCAAAAAAGCCCGGGCGTGCATCAGGGCTATGAATATTCGCGCAGCCACAATCCAACGCGCTTTGCCTACGAACGTTGCGTCGCTTCGCTAGAAAGCGGAACGAATGGTTATGCGTTTGCTTCGGGCCTGGCGGCTACGGCGACCGTGCTCGATTCGCTTGATGCCGGTAGTCACGTGGTCTGCATGGACGATGTTTACGGCGGCACCTACCGCTTGTTCGAACGCGTGCGTCGCCGCTCGGCCAATCTGGATTTCACCTTCGTCGATTTGAACGATATGGCGGCGCTTGAGGCTGCAGTAAAACCGAATACCAAATTAATCTGGTGCGAAACACCGACCAACCCGCTGCTGAAAATCGTCGATATCGCGCGCCTGGCCGAATTCGCCCGCAAGCGCGGTATTCGCCTTGCCGTCGACAACACTTTCTCCTCGCCGATTCTGCAGCGTCCGCTCGAACTTGGCGCGCATCTGGTGATGCATTCGGCGACCAAATATTTGAACGGTCATTCCGATATCGTCGGCGGCATGCTGGTGGTGGGGGATGACAAGGAACTGGCGGAACAGATGACCTTCCTGCAAAACGCGGTCGGTGGCGTGCAAGGTCCGTTCGACAGTTTTCTGGCATTACGCGGTTTGAAAACACTGCATCTGCGCATGAAAGCGCATTGCGAAAATGCCGGCGAACTCGCGGCATGGTTGGAAAAACATCCGGCGATCGAAAAGGTCCTGTATCCCGGTCTTGCATCGCATCCGCAACATGCGCTGGCAAAAACGCAGATGGACGGTTTCGGCGGCATGATCAGCATCTTCCTGAAAGGCGGGTTGGAATCGGCGCGTCGTTTCATGGAACGTACCGAATTGTTCGCCTGCGCCGAATCGCTGGGCGGCGTTGAAAGTCTGGTGAACCATCCCGCCATCATGACGCATGCGTCCATTCCGGCCGAGCGCCGTGCGGCACTGGGCGTCACCGATAATCTTGTTCGCCTCAGCGTGGGTGTGGAAGATGTCGAGGATTTGCGTGCGGAACTTGAAAGCGCACTGTCTTGATTGCGTGAGACCAGAAATCAAATGAAATCATGCGGTCACGATTGAGCTTGCTGAATGTCGAGCAATTTTTCAAATCTGTTTAAGCGGGGCATCAAGAGTTTCTATGACTGGCTGCCGGTTTCGTTTGCAAAAAAACAGCAGGTAAAGAGCTCGCTCTTCAGGTGGCTGCCATTTTTTTTCAGAAACACCAATGCTTACCTGCGTTGGCAGGCTTTCCAGAAAAACCTGCCGGTCGAATCCGTTCGCCCGGTCGTCAACAAAAAGTCCGGGGTTTTTCAGCGCATATACCAGGACCAGATTTCGAGCGCCGGCAGCGGCAGCAGGAATCCCGATTATGTTGCACTGCGACCGCAAACTTCGTCGATCGATTCAAGAACCAAGCTGCTGGCATTTTATTTACCACAGTTTCATCCCATTCCGGAAAATGACGAGTGGTGGGGCAAGGGCTTTACCGAGTGGACGAATGTCAGCAAGGCAGCACCGCAGTTTGAAGGTCATTATCAGCCAAGATTACCAGGCGAGCTTGGCTTCTATGATCTGCGGCTTCCCGAAGTCATGCGGCGCCAGGTGGAGTTGGCAAAACTCTACGGCATTCATGGATTCTGTTTTCATTACTACTGGTTTGGCGGTCGTCGCCTGCTGGAAAAACCTCTAAACGATTTCCTGTCTTCGGATATTGAGTTTCCATTTTGCGTTTGCTGGGCCAATGAAAATTGGACGCGCCGCTGGGATGGGCACGATCAGGACATTCTGATCGGCCAGACCCATACGATGCAAAATGATCTTGAATTCATACGCGACGTTGCCCCGATGTTGCAGGATGCGCGCGCCATTCATATCGATGGCAGGCCGCTCCTGGTGGTTTACCGGCCATCGTTACTGCCGGATCCGAAAACAACGACGGCGCGCTGGCGAAAATATTGCCGGGACAATGGCATTGGTGAAATATTTCTCGCCATGGTGCAATTCGATGCGTTGGATCCGATCGCGTTCGGTTTCGATGCAGCATTGGAGTTCCCGCCGCACAAGCTTGCCGTGGGTCTGTCGAACATCCACGACAAATTGAATTTTGCCAATCCTGACTACGCCGGTTACGTGCTGGACTATGCCGATGTCGTTCATCGTGCCGGCGAATTCACGGCGCCGGAATACCCGATGTTCAGAGGCGTGTTCCCCGCATGGGATAACGAGGCGCGAAAACCCGGGCGCGGCTATACCTTTGCCAATTCCACTCCCGATGCCTATCGGGGATGGCTGGAAAATTCCATTTCGTTCGCGAAGCAACATCCTGTTGCCGGTGAACAAGTGGTCTTCATCAACGCCTGGAACGAATGGGCAGAAGGCGCCTATCTTGAGCCTGACCGTAAATATGGCTATGCCTATTTGCAGGCCACGCGTGATGCGCTGGCCAAGCATGCCGGTATGGCAAAGCACGATAAAATTATCCTGGTCGGCCATGATGCGCATCCGCACGGTGCCCAATACCTGGCGCTGAACATTGCCCGGGAGTTGGTGGCCATGGGCATCGAGGTTGAAATCGTCTTGTTGGGTGAAGGAAGTTTGCTGCAGGAATACGAGGCGATAGCCCGGGTGTATAGGGTCGATTCCGGCAATGCATCGGCACGCGCCGATCTGGCAAAGCGCTTTGCGGATGCAGGCTTTCATCGTGCAATTGCCAATACAACCGTGTGCGGCCTGTTTGTTTCCGATCTGGCTCGCGCCGGTATCGAGGTCGTGTCGCTGGTGCATGAGTTGCCAGGCGTGATCGAAAGCTTTGGTCTGGCTGCCCATGCCAGATCGCTTGCAGAGTCAGCCCATCATGTGGTCTTCGCGAATGAGCATATCGCCAGCGAATTTGGAAAATTTGCCAGCCTCCCTCCGGAAAAAATTTGCATTCGCAGGCAAGGTCTTTACAAGCGCAACCAATATCGCAACGAGGCTGTTGCGGAGTCGGCCAGAAAATTGCTTCGTTCAACACTCGGCATTTCACAGGACGCAAAAATCGTTCTCGGCGTCGGCTATGCCGATCATCGCAAAGGGATCGACCTGTTTGTCGATATCGCAGAAAAATTGATGCGTGTGCGTCCGGATGTGCATTTTGTCTGGATCGGGCATTTCGATACTGCGATTGAGCCGCAAATTCGGGAAGCGGTTCGAAAATCCGGATTTTCAGCGCGGTTTCATTTCCCGGGCCGCCAGACCGATACCGATGTGTTTTATGCCGGTGCCGACTTGCTGGCCTTGACCTCGCGCGAAGATCCTTTCCCCTCCGTGATCATGGAATCGCTGGATGTCGGAGTTCCGGTGCTCGCTTTTTCAGGCGTTGGCGGCTTTGGAGAATTTTTGCAGACGACCGGTATCGATTTGATTGCGCCATTCAACTGCACGGCATTCGCACAGTCGCTGGAAGCCTGTTTGAAAGACGAGACTGCGCGACGGAAGGCAGGCAATCTGGGCCGGCAGCGCGTGGAGGCGGAATTTTCTTTTCGAGCCTACGTCTTCGATCTGTTGCGAATTGCCAAAGTCGACATTCCTCGGGTATCGGTGATTGTGCCGAATTACAATTATGCGCATTTGCTCGGTGAAAGAATCGGCTCGATAGATCGGCAGACCGTTGCTCCTTATGAAATCATCGTCCTGGACGATGCCTCTACCGATGGCAGTGCAGATCAGATTGCCAGCTTGGGAAAAACGCGGGAGCTGCGTGTTGTTGAAAACACTATCAATTCAGGATCGGTGTTTCGGCAATGGCTGAAAGGTGTCGAACTTGCCCGCGGCGATTATGTCTGGATTGCCGAGGCTGATGATTTATGTGATGCCAATTTCATCGAAACGGCCCTGAAAGCATTTGACGATCCCGAAGTAAAAATGAGCTATACCGAATCGATCCAGATGGATGTCGATGGCAGGAAGCTCGCCGGACATTATCGCGACTACCTTTCCGATGTCGGAGCCGAGCATTGGCTGAAGCCTTATGTCCATGACGGCATCGACGAGATCACCCGCGTCATGGCAGTCAAGAATTCAGTGCCTAACGTAAGTGCGGTCTTGTTCAGGCGCGAACACTTGCTTTCGACTTTGCGGGAACATATTGATGACGTTGCATCCTACCGTTTTGCTGGGGACTGGTCGCTCTACGTACACCTGCTTCAGCAAGGAAAAATTGCCTTCGATCCGTCGCCGCTGAACCATCATCGCAGGCACGCGAACAGCGTTACCTCGGGCGCCGATAAAAAACGGCATCTGGACGAGGTGAGGCGTATGCAATTATTCGTCGGGCAGCAACACCGGGTGTCGGATAGTACGCGAAAGAAAGCAGACGAATACATCGGTCAACTGGTGCATTACTTCGGTCTGGATGCAGCGAGTGAAAATGCGACCCGAGCATGAGGGGCGACCAGGATTCTCACGTATAATTTCCCTCTGGAAGTCGCCCCGACGGGTGCCATACCCATCATGTCATGTTGTTTATCCACCTTTGGAGAGTGTTATGAAGAAGTCACTTGCGATGAGCTTGATCTGCATGAGCGTGCTGAGCGCCTGTCAGCCCGATGCTCCTCAGGAGCCGGTCAAGGCTGAAACCAGTCCTACTCAGGTCGAGCCCGCAGCCACATCACCGGTCGTCGTCAAATCCGAATTCGCACTGGTGAAATCCGAGCCCATTGCTACCGAGGGTGTCCCAAATTTCAATCAGGATTGCAATCTGGAAGGGGTCGATGGAATGCTGTTCACGGGCGACCAGATTGTGGTTTCCAAAGCCACCAAGCATGAAATCAGTGGATGGTTGATCAATCCGCAGGAAAAAACCGTTGGCAGCGATTTGAAGCTGGTCATTGCCGGCGTTGGCACCACACCGGATGTCTGGACCAGCCAGCTGGTGACCAGGATTGATCGCGCCGGGGTTGCCGAAACGCGTGCCTATGCGCCCGAGCTGGCCAATTCGGGCTTCTCGTTTTCAGTCGATCTGCACGAGCTCGTTAATGGCGATTACCATGTCTACGTGATGATGGCCAATGCAGGCGGCTCGGCACTTTGTGATCCGGGACGCCAGATCAAAGTCATCGATTAAGAGACTAGCCGTTCGGCAAGGCCCCGGCATTTCGATGTCGGAGCCTCGCCTTGATAAAATGCAGGCCGGAGCCGATGTCAGAAAAAAACAATTGGTTTCACGACAATAAATTCCTGATTTTTATCGCGCTGCTGGCTGCCTTGCTGGTCTATGGCGTGGAATTGGGCAGTTTCACCTTGTCGATCGATGAAGAGGTGGCGGCTTACGAACCGGCGAGCTGGAAAGTGTGGCTCAGCCAAGGCCGCTGGGGCATGGCGCTGCTACTCAAGCTGCTGCCCAATTTCACCTACATTCCCTATCTGGCGACCTTGCTGTTTTGTTCGCTGCTTGCATTGTCTTCGGTCTATTTCGCAAAACTGTTTTTCCGCGAGCCGCAGGAAGCGGCCGTCTTTGTCATCTTGTTCGTTGCCTCGCCTATTTGGCTGCATGTTGCCGAGTTCAATACTTTGTCCTGGGGTATTGGTATTGGACTGGTTGCCTGTGCGTATTCGGTGGAATTGTTTCACCGCGAAAAAATGGCCAGTTCGCTGCTGGCCTTTTTATTGATCGGTTTTGCAACAGCCGTATACCAGGCGCTGTTGATTTTATACGCGATGCTGTTGCTGATGCTTGTGATCCGGGATGGCTATCGGAACTCCGGTTCAAGTGAGGCGACCACAAGTTTAAGGACGGGCATAATGCAGCTTGTCCGTATCGGGACGAGTGTCGCACTTGCCGTCGGGTTCTATCTGCTCGTGCATAAAATCGCGATTTATATCACCCACACCCCGCTGACTTATATCGGTACATTTGTACACGTCAACGATTATCTGCAAAGTCCGGTCGCAACGTTTCTTGCCGCAGCCCACAAGATATTCCGCCTGATCACGGGTACCGATGCCAGCTATCTTGGCTGGGGTTGGGCGATACTCATCTTGCCTTGGCTTGGCTGCGTTTTCAGTCTGCGCTTTGCCATGTCGATATACAAAAAGCCCGCTTTGTTGACGATGTTCATTCTGGCAGTCTCGGCACTATTGTTTCTCTGCTTTTCTCTGGTGATTCTCGCTGCGGGTTCGCTGCCCCTGCGTGCAGTAATCGGCCTCCCATTATTGTGTGCAGTATCGGGAGTGCTTGGCTTCCGGTTGCTGAGGCGCTGGCCCGTCATTCGTATCGGCATGCTGGCTTACTCAAGCCTTGTTTGCATCTGGATATCGGCCTTTCTTTTTGGGCTGGATGGCCTGGCCAGACAGCGCGATGAAGCCATGGCGGCAAAAATTGCTGCCGAGATCATGCAAGTTGCGCCGGAACATTTGAACGTGGTGCCGGTCGTGTTTGTCGGCAAATGGTCCCATGAGCCGGTGCAAGGTGTTGGTACGGTTGAAATATTCGGCACTTCGTTTTTTGAACAGGATGGCGGCAATCGTTTCCGCATTGCGATGTTCATGCGTCTGATGGGCACGACGAATGTCGAAACGCTGCCGCTTTCGTCAGTCAAACCCTATTTGCAAGAGGTTGACCGCATGGCCTCCTGGCCAGCGCGGGGGTCGGTACTGCGAATCAATAATATGGTGGTTGTCAAACTCGGCAATCTATCGCAATCGCAAAAAGCGGAACTGGGACTTTAATCCGCTTTTATCCCCTTGCCGGCGATGGACTGATTTTTAATGATCGCCCGACTCATGAGGAAGGTGACGGGTATTGATACGGCGACGGCGAGCAAGGGCGCCCATTCTTTCCGGATGCCGAATCTGTCGACGGATAACCATACCAAACCGAGATTGATCGCGAGCTGCACGGCATACACCAGAGGAAATTTCAGGAATGTCTGCCAACTGAAGCGCCGTGAAAAAACGAAATAGGTATTCATGAAGTAGGAAAATACGATGCCGGCCGCAAAGCTCGCGACATAGGCCAGCATGTACGGAAGCAGCAACAGCAGGGCGAGATAGATGGCGTATGAAAAGACCGTCGTCGATAGCCCGGCGAGCAGGAAGCGCAGGATCTCGTAAATCCCGTTACGCTTGATCATTCGTGCCATTTACAAGGTGGATGAATTCGCCGTATTCGCGGATGTAATCCTCACCATCGTAGGCTTCCGATGCGAACACCAGTAACACCGCATCGCTGGAGTAGCGATATTGAGTGCCCCAGATCATCGGTGAAATATGGATGCCGACCGATGGCGATGCCAGCGTGAATTCCTGACGTTGCCTACCGTCATCGGCAAGTACGCGCACCGAACCTTTCACGCAGACCAGAAATTGATGGCAACGTTTATGCGCATGCTCGCCACGGGTTTCCTGGCTCGGTACGTCGAATACCAGAAAATAGCGCTTTGGAATAAACGGAAGCTGCTTGTCGAATTCGCCGACCGACAGTGAGCCGCGAATATCGGCAAAGCGCGGCAGTTGATGCAGGTTCACGCCTTTGATATGCGATTCGGTGTTAATGAGCTCTGCATCGTCTACCGCTGACGTTTCGGCAGCACGGGACTGGCTTGAGACGTAACCGGTAATTCGGGCCGGGTTGCCGACCACGATCGCGTTGGCAGGCACCGAACGGGTAATCACTGCGCCGGCGCCAATCATCGCACCGCTGCCGATCGTGATGCCCGGAAGTATGGTGGCATTGGCGCCAATCGAAGCACCCGACTGCACGGTCGTTTCCAGGAATTTTTCGGGATATTTTTTACTGCGTGGAAAATGATCATTGGTAAATGTCGCGTTTGGGCCGACAAAAACATCGTCGGCGATCCGCACTCCGTTCCACAATTGCACGCCGCATTTGATCGTCGTGCGGTCACCGACCACCACGTCGCCTTCGATGAACACGCCATCACAGATATTGCAGTCGGCGCCGATTTTCGCGCCGGGCAGCACATGTGCGAAAGCCCAGATTCTGGTGCCGTCGCCGATGGCGTCCGATTCGCACAAGGCATTGGGATGGACGAAATAGTTCATGGAGACTTTCCTTCGAATGTTTCTTCCGACTGGATCAGGGCGAGCGGACGATTTTTGGTGTTTTCATAAGCGCGCCAGGCGTAGGTGCCGACCACACCCAAACCGAGCGAGTTCAGTGCGCCGAAGAAAAGGATGGTCAGCATGGTTCCCGCGTAACCCGGCACCGCGACCAGCCCCGATAATTTCGCGAACAGGGTAATAGCGGACAGCAACGTCGCGATCAAGAAAGAAAATGTGCCCAGGCCGATCAGCAACCGCACCGGCAAGTCGGTGAAGGAGAAAATGCTGTCGGAGAAATAGCGGATCTTCTTGCGGAAGGTCCAGGCGCTTTTACCGTGTTTGCGCTGTTGGCGTTCGTAGCCGACGAATGCACGGCGGCCGCCAAGCCAGAACAGTTGCGCCAACAGGCTGCTGTTGGATTCGCGAAGTTGTACGAGACGATCACGAAAACGGGCATTGACTGCGAATACATCGACGCCGCCAGCCGGGATTTCCGGCATTACCCAGTAGCGATACACGGCCCAGAAAAGTTTCGACGCCAGCTTGCTCAGCCAGGGGTCCTGGCGCGCTTCACGGACGCCGAACACGACATCGTGTTCGTCCTGTTGCAGCAGTTGGAAAAATTTCGGAATCAGGTCGATCGGTTCCTGCAAATCGGCAGCCATGACGGCAATGTAGTTGCCATTGGCTTTTTCTAGGCCGCAGCGGATCGCTGCGAATGCACCAAAATTGCGCGACAGGGTAATCAATTGTGATTTGAATGTGGATGCGACGAGCGCATTCTGCAGCAGCGCATAACTCTGGTCACGGCTACCATCTATCACGAAGACGACTTCCAGTGCCGATTCCATTCGCTGGTTCAACCATTCGAGCGAGCCGAGCAAATCGCCGATCGAGCCTTCGTTCTGGTAAACGGGAATGACGAGCGATACGACCGGATTCAAAATTGCTTGCATGCGTCTATCACTCTCTGGATTTCATCATCGCCAAGTTCGGGGTAGCAGGGCAGTGTCAGGCAGCTTGAACACAAGGCCTCGGTATTGGGCAGGGCAGTGCCGGAAAATTTTCCGGCAAAAAACGCCTGCCGGTAATCGGGCAGCGGGTAATGAATATCGGTACCGATACCGTGCGCCGTCAAATGACTTCGTAGTTCATCACGGCGCGGGCTATTGATTACATAAAGATGTGCGACATATTCGGGCCCGGCAATATCGGGCGTGCGGATATCATCATGCCGGATATTTTCGGAATAGAGGTTTGCGATATCCCGCCGCCGGGCATTCCACTGATCGAGCCTTGGCAATAATTGCGACAGCAATGCGGCCTGCATTTCATCCAGCCGCGAATTGCGGCCGCCGGCGAGTTCATTTTGATATTTGCCGCTCCAGCCATACTGACGGAGTTTGCGGATACGCTCGGCAACCGTCCTGTCGGAGGTCACTACCGCGCCGCCATCGCCAACGGCGCCGAGATTTTTGGTCGGATAAAAACTGAAAGTGGCCGCCTTGCCAAAACTGCCGGCGATTTTTCCATTCATGTCGCGCGCGCCATGTGCCTGCGCACAGTCTTCGATGATGCTGATGCCGTGCTGTTCGGCCACGGCAGAAATCCGTTCCATGTCCGCGAGTCGCCCGTACAGATGCGTCACGATAATGGCCGCAATCGGTTCAGGGTTCGTGGCCAATAATGCCGCCAAGGCTTCCGGACACAGGGTGGCCGTCTGTAAATCGACATCGACGAACACCGGATTGGCATGACAGGCGAGCACGGCCGAGGTGCCATACATGGCAGCGTTGGCGCAGACAACGACCTGCTGGCCGGGCTCGACGCCGATGCCCTTCAACGTCAGTTCCAGCGCATCGGTACCATTGGCTACGCCGATGCAGTCGGCTACGCCGCAATAGTCGGCAAATGCCCTTTCGAAAGCAGTAACCTTTGTGCCCAGCACATAATGGCCGCTCTCAATCACATTGCTTGCAGCACGTGAAAGTTCCTCTGCCATCGGGGCGAAATGCCGACTGAGCGAATTGATCGGGATTTCAATGGGAGTCAATGGAGTGGCCGTGGTGGATGGGTAGGGCTAAAATAGTATAGACCAGCTGTTTGACCGTATGCGCCTGATTGCATGCCGATAATAAACTTCAAAGAGAGCGGTGACTGATTGCATGCCTTGCCCACATATTCCCGCAATCGCACTTGAAAGTCGTTCATGGCCAGCAGCATGCCGTTGATCGACTCCGGCAAACCCGTCGTCCTGCATGTGCTGCACTCCTGGGGCGGTGGCGTCGACTATTTTGCGAGAGACTTGCAGGCGGGTGATCGGCACAGGAAGCATTATTTTCTGAAGTCGCATAGTCGTGATAGTTTGCCGCCTTATGGCAAGGAGCTTTGCCTCTACGAAGCGCTGGATCGGGAACCACTGGCAAGCTGGCATTTATCGGCACCGGTCATGGATACCGATTTGCATTCGCCGGAAGTGGCGGTAATTTTGCAATCCATTCTCGAAAAATGGGCAGTGGGTGCGGTGATCGTCTCGTCACTGATTGGCCACAGCCTTGATGTTCTTGGAACCGGATTGCCTACCGCGCTGGCGGTACACGATGTCTATCCATTCTGGCCGCTGCTGCATGATGCCAATAGTGACGATCATTCCATCGATCATTTGAAGCAATCCCTGCATGAAAACGGCGATGGCAATATTTTTGCCACACATCCAGCGGAATATTGGATAGCGATTCGTGATGAATTGATTTCGATAATCCGGCAGAAAGGAATTGTCTGCATTACACCGAGTCTTTTTGCGAAAGCACGGGTTTGCCGTATTGACTCAAAATTGAATGATGCGAAATGGCATGTGCTGCCGCACGGCATGAGAGATCAGCCGGAGCCGGAGGTCGCATCGCGGACGCAGCAAGCCGGGAAATTAAAAGTCCTGGTCCCCGGCCATATCAATGGTGGCAAGGGCGAGCAGTTATTGGCCGAGTTGCTTCCGGTGTTGCCCGAAGGTATCGAGCTGGTCTTGTTGGGCAGCGCGCATTTAAGCGAAAAGTTCAGTGGTGAAAACATCAGCACGATTGCCGACTATCCGCGCGAACAATTGGCCGAATACGTAGCGCGAATAAAACCCGATATTGCAATGCTCGCATCCACCGTGCCGGAAACCTATGGCTATGTGCTCAGTGAGATGCTGCAACTGGCCGTGCCGGTGGTTTGTGCAAACATCGGCGCCTATGCGGAGCGCGGTGCCGAACTGCCTGGCATGACCCTGGTGTCGCCGGAGCGGGATTCGTTTCTGACTGCCCTGACCGGTTTTCGCGACAATCCGGAGTGGCTGTCGAAACAAAAAGAGAATTTGCCGGTCGCGTTTCCCGATCTGCAGCAAATGGCGAATGCCTGGGCGGCAATCCTGCCTGCGAATCCGCCGCGCTGGTGCTTTGAATTCACCGATGACCCCGCAATCGATGCCGAGGTAAAAATGAACCTGCAACTGACGCATATCACCGAAATACTCAAAGCGGTACACGATGCCACCGAAAAGAATACGCAGTCCGGGCAGGCAGCGCTGGAGTCGATCAACCGGCAGCAAGCGGGTATCGACACCATGCTCGACACTCTGGGCACACAGGGTCAGCAGATTATTGCGATTCTGGAAAAACAAAATGAAATGGAAACCGCAATTGTAAAAAAGAACAAGGAAATCGCCTGGCTTACAACGCATGCAGATGATTTGAAAACCGCTTTTCATGAGCAACTTTTATTGTCGAAAGAGCAGGAGAAATCTTTCGCGGCGGTTCTCGAGAAAATGCAGTCGGAATATGAATCCAGATTGACACAGCTCGGCAATTCAGCTGATGAAGCCAATGGAGAACTGCAAGCCAGATTGAAATTGCTGGATGAGGAATTGGCGGCGATGAAGTCGAAACGCGCGTGGCGGTTTTTTCATTTTTTTGGATAGACTCGGTTTGCGTCAAGATTCAAGAGCGACAGTGAACGATTGCCAGAATTTCGCGAAGCTTGTTTTCTATCACTGCATAGTATGGAAAGCCTTTTGAAACCATGGTTTTTCCAATCGAAGAAATAGGATGCCCATGAAACCCATCATCATTTCTGGATTATTTTCTGCCCTGTTAATATATTGCACAGGCCTTGAGTCACGAACAGAGTTCAAGCCAAAGTACGAAATGACGGTTTACTACTCGGATGTCGCTGTGCAAGGTCGGGTGAATGCCGGGTACCGCTGCACTGCATCCTTGAACTGTCAAGGCGGCCTTAAATACTATGGTTTGGAATTGCAAAATTACATTTTCGGAAATAGCCGCCGCAAGACGGTCGAAATAGCAACCACCGAAAATTTATGTATCGATTGCGAATATATATTCCTGTTCGACAAGAGCAGGGATTCCGATGATTTGCTCTACAGAATGTCCTCGCTGCAGCTTGTTTCCAGAGATGGCGGAAAAGTGAAGCAAGTACTGTTTTCCACTACGGATGAGTATGTGGAAAACGAGATGTACGAGTACCAGTCGATAATTATCAGTGATGGAAATGGACGCAGCATAAACAAGGTGCTGTATCGATACGTGCCGCTCGACGCGATGCGAAAGTACATGCTGGATATCAAAGCCGGAAAAGTGCCCGGTGTTGACCGGTAAAAGCCTGGAAGATGCGTTTGAGTATCGATCATGGCTCATATGTCGAGGCTGATTTTCAGGCAATGAAATCTCTCAGCCAGAACTCGGTACTCAGCAAGCGCCAAAGCACTTCGGGATTATTGGCTCGCCCAGGTTGCAGTCGGCTTACCATTTTTCTTTCGAGTGATTTACGGTCAAACCAGCCCTGCCTGACACCTTCGCCATCCAGCAGGCAGCTCTTTATTTCTGTGGCGTGCTCGGGTATCCGGAACATGGCATTAAGCGGTGCCGGATAACCCAGCTTGTGTCGACGCAATCGTACCGGTTCGGGCAGTATGTTTTTCATCGCACGGCGCAACAGGCTTTTAGTCCAGCCGTCGCGGATTTTTTCATTGAAGGGCAGGCTGAACATCAATTCCACGATGCGATGATCAAGCAGCGGTGCGCGGCCTTCAATTCCGAATGCCATCGTGCAGGCATCGAAATGATGCAGAACTTCCGGAAGACCCGACACGGTAAATTCCTGCCAAAGTGAATTATTCAGTCTGCTGCGATACGGAGATGCAGAATCGGACATTTTCTTTTTCCGATAACGGCTTTTTACATCGGGTGTCAGTACATCCACAACGGGCAATACCGAGGTAAAAAGTTTTTGCTTCATACGATGCGTGACGAGATGCGAAATGGATTCACCTGTCACTGCCGTCAGATCATCCAGTTCCTTCTTGATCTGCGAGCCGGATGCCGATTCGAGTTGCCAGCGGTCCAGCATGGCATCCAGAATAAACCTGCCGTATCCCGCCAGAATTTCGTCACCACCTTCGCCAGTCAGGATGACATGGGAGGTGCGCGAAGTTTCCTGCATCAAATGCCAAGCGGCATAACGGCCACGCGATGGGCAGGGTGCATCATGATGCCAAGTAGTTTTGCGAATGGTTTCCAGCAGAGGGCCGTGAGGTGGCTGGAAAAAATGCGGTAACAGGTTTCCGTTTTTCTCCAGTACCATGCTCGCGTAATGACTCTCGTCAATCGCCGGGTCGTCGTACTTCAGCGAGAAGGTCTGCATCGGCTCGGTGATTCTAGCCGCAGCCAATAGTGCGACCGAACTCGAATCAAGACCGCCGCTCACCATGGCGGCAACCGGAATATCACTTCTTAATCTCAGCCCGACTGCATCGTCGAGCAGCGCGAGAAATTCTTCTTCAATATCGGGTCTGGCAATTTCGGTGCCGGGAACGAAGCGCCAGTATTTTTCGGTATGCGTCGCATTGCGCTGGATGATGAGCATATGCCCGGGCAGTATCTGGAAAATATTCCTGAAAAAACTGCAATCGGAGGTATCGGTCGTGGCACCATGCAAAAAACCGAGCAACTCATCTTCATTTATTGTGGATTCTTCCCTGAAAACACTCAGGATGGCTTTCGCTTCGGATGCAAAGGCAATACGGTTCGAACGAATACTGTAATACAAGGGCTTGATTCCGAAACGATCACGCACCAACAGGAGTTCCTGTTTTTCGGAATTCCAGATCGCCATCGCCCACATGCCATTGAAGCGTTCGAAGCAGGCCTTGCCCCAGACACGATAAGCCCACAAGGCCACTTCGGTATCGGTATCGGAAACAAAAACAATGCCGAGTGCCTGCAGTTCATGCTTCAATTCGATGTAATTATGAATCGCACCGTTGAACACCAGGTGCAACTGTCCATCCGGCGTGGACATAGGCTGCGTGCCGCGAGCACTGACATCGAGAATGCTCAGGCGACGATGGCAAAAACCGATATTGTTTTCCCGCCAGAAACCCTCACCATCGGGGCCGCGATGCCGCAGAGTATCGGCCATGCGTTTCAAGTCGGCGTGATTCACCGCTTGTCCGTCGCGATACCAGATTCCCGCCAAACCGCACATGCGATGTCCTTCCTTGGGGTGCTTCGTGAAATTACCCGAAAGCCAAGCCTTAGACAATGAAAGGGGAATTTGCCAGTCAAAAAAATGGCCGCAATGCGGCCATTTTTTCGATCAGTGTCGAATCAATTACAGCGCTTTTTCCAGTTCCGGAATAATCTGGAACAAATCACCGACGAGGCCAAAATCGGCGATCTCGAAAATCGGCGCATCACCATCCTTGTTGATCGCGACAATCGTGCCGGCATCTTTAATACCGGTCAGATGCTGGATCGCACCGGAAATGCCGATGGCAACGTAGAGTTCCGGCGAAATGATCTTGCCGGTTTGACCGACCTGCAATTCGTTCGGCACGTAACCGGCATCAACGGCGGCGCGAGAGGCACCGACGGCGGCGCCCATCTTGTCGGCCAGCGAGTAGATGATCGAGAACGCATCGGCAGAACCGAGCGCACGACCGCCGGAAACCACTTTGCTGGCGCTTTGCAGATCGGGGCGATCACTCTTGCCCTGTTGCAAGCCGACGAAGCGTGTGTGCGTTGGTAATGCAACGCTGACATTGCCAGCTTCAACTGCAGCATTGCCACCGTTGCCGGCTGCAGGCCAGGAAGCGGTACGAATCGTCGCCACAACGGTTTTATCGGCCGGCGCGGTTACGCTGATGATCGCGTTGCCGGCATAGATCGGACGCTTGAAGTTGTGGCTGGATTCCACGGCCATTATGTCGCTGACTTGTGCGGTGCCGAGTAATGCGGCGACGCAAGGCATCAGGTCTTTGCCGAATGTGGTCGATGGACCAAACACATGCGAATAAGCAGCAGCAAGACTGGCGATTTGCGGTGCGAGGATATGCGCAATCGGATGAGCGTTGGCGGCATTGGCAATCGTTATGACTTTGCTGACGCCTGCGATTTGTGCCGCTTGTGAAGCGATGGCATCCGGTGCATCACTTAATACGACGATATCAATCGCTTCGGCTTTCATGGCCTGTGCGCAGGTAACGCAGCGGGCCGTGGCGGAATTGAGTTGGCCGTTCAGATGTTCGGCGACGATAAGAACCTTGCTCATGATTACACCAGTCCTTTTGTTTTCAATGCGGCGACTAATTCGGCCACGTCTTTCACCATGATGCCCTTGCTGCGCTTGGCAGGCGGTGCGTAATGCGTGGTGCTGAGGAAATCGCCGGATTCGACGCCGAGGTCGGCCAGTTGCAAAGTTTCCATCGGTTTGGATTTGGCTTTCATGATGTCGGGCAGTTTGATGAAGCGTGGTTCGTTCAAACGCAGATCGACCGTGATCACGGCAGGAAGGTCGACTTCCAACGTTTCCAGACCGGCATCGACTTCACGCGTCACGGTGGCCTTGTTGTCGGAGACTTCGACCTTGCTGGCGAAGGTCGCCTGCGGACGGTTCCACAACATCGCGAGCATCTGGCCCGTTTGATTGGCATCGTCATCAATGGCTTGCTTGCCCATCATCACGATACCCGGCTGTTCTTTTTCTACCAATTTCAACATCGCGCGCGCAGCTGTCAAAGGTTGAATTGCCTGATCGGTGACAACGTGAATAGCACGGTTCGCGCCCATCGCCAGACCGTTGCGAAGATGCGCCTGGCAATCGGCCGGGCCAATCGTGCAAACGACGACTTCGGTGGCGATGCCCTTTTCGCGAAGACGCAAGGCTTCTTCGAGTGCGATGTCGTCGAACGGATTCGGCGAGAGTTTCACGCCTTCGGTGACGACGCCGGAATTGTCCGGTTTGACCTGGATGCGGACGTTGTAATCGACCACACGTTTGTAACCCACCAAAATTTTCATGAGGCTTTCCTGCGTTAAGCGAGAATGTGTCCGCAATGACAGCACGGACGCTGTGAAGAGGCCGCTATTGTAACCGCTTGGGCTTTGCCGGGGCCACCGATCAGTCGCTCAAAAGACTGGCTGCAAAGCGTTCGGCACTGCCGGGCGCGTGTTCGAAGAATAGGCTGGGCTCGGTGAGCTCCAGCTCTAATAGCATCGGGCCCTGGCGGGAGGGCAGCAAATCCACCCTGGCGTAAGCCAGTGAGGTGAACGGCATGGCCGCCAGCACCTGATGCGCGACTTCCAGTTCTTCGCCGCTGGGTTCGCGCGCCGTAATCGCTTCCGGCGCGAACAGGTGACTGGTCGGACCTTCGTCGAGTTGTAATAGCGGGCCCTTGCGGATGGCGTGCGAGAAAATACCCTTGAAGAAGATCAGCGCCGTTTCACCCTTGGTATCGACTTCCGCAAGATAGGGTTGAACCAGGACCGAGCGTTTTTGATCCAGTAATTTTTTTGTATGCGCGATGGCGGCGGCGCGATCTTTTGCCAGATAGCGCTGGGTATCGCGCGAGCCCGCACCGACCGCAGGCTTCACGACGAATTCGGCGTAATCGGGAAATTTATCGGCAGCTTGTCCGGGTTCGATGAAAACGCTTTCCACGACCGGACATTTTTTCTTTGCCAGATCGGCAAGATAATGTTTATCGGTATTCCATTTCACCACATCGGCTGCATTCAGCAGTGATGTCTGTTTGGCAGTTTGTTCGCACCACGACAGGAACTCCTGCAATCGCTCGGTGTAATCCCAGGTCGACCGCAATACCACCTTGTCAAAACGTTTCCAGGACACCGAAAAATCATCCCAGGCCAGAATTTCGACTTCTGCCCCTGCCTTGCGCAAGGCATCGGCAAGTGGCGCCAGATCATCGTCCAGCGAGAAGGCGGCAATGGCGGTAGCGAGAGCAATTTTCATGGGAAGATTGTAGCGCGATATAAGCAGGATATCGGAGGCAGCGTAGGAGCGTCCTTTAGGCGCGACAAATCCGGCGTGGCCTGTCGCGCCTAAAGGACGCTCCTGCGGAAGTTTAGATATTAATCTTCAGCAACTCGTTTACCCACAAGGTATAAAGCGCCCGCGAAGGATGCAAGCCGTCTTCGGCATAGTATTTCGCGGTGGCGCCGACTTCGCGGGTGACTTTGCTGACATCAACCCAATGCACGCCGGCTTGTGTCGAGACTTCACGGTTGATCATATTGAAGACGTCGAGTTCGCTGGCGATCTGTGCGAGATCACGGCCGGATTTTTGCCCGAATTCGGTAATGCCCCAATCGGGAATGGACAACACGAAAACACGGGCCGCTTTATTGCCTGAGTAACCCATGCTGCGTTTCAATAAAACCGAAAATTCTTCACGGTAATTTTGCGTGCTGCGTCCACGGTATTGGTTGTTCACGCCGATCGACAGCGATACCAAATCGTATGGCGGAGTAATGGTGTTGCTGGCGTCCGCTTCGTCCAATGCATAGGATAATTCGTCGGTGGTCCAGCCGGTTTTCGCGATGATGCCGGGGTCGGAAACAGCCATGCCATTGGCACGCAAGGCATGCGCCCATTGCATCGGCCAACTGTCTTCGACCGGCAGGGCCTCGCCTATCGTGTAGGAATCGCCGAGTGCCAGATAACGCATTACTCAGGCAACTTCGCGTTGGGCATTTTTCTCGGCATAACGTTCCAGCAAGCGTTCTATGCGCACGAAAACTTCACGCAGCTCGTCGGCTTCCGGCAATAGCGTGATGCGGAAATAATTCTTGTACGGCACGTTGAAACTGGAGCCGGGCACGACCAGCACGCTTTCCTGTTCCATCAAGTCATAGGCGAATTGATGGTCGTTGAAATGTTCGGCGATGGCGCCGGTCACGCCGACGAAGCCATACAGCGCGCCTTGAGGAGCAACCAGACTTAAATGTTTGCTGTTCGCGCAGGCTTCGATCACGGCGCGGCGGGATTCATACAAACGGCCTTTTTCGCTCGTCAATTCGGCAATCGTGTTGATGCCTTCCAGTGCCGCGGGAATCGCGTATTGTCCGGGAACGTTGGCGCACAAACGCAAGGCGCCGAGCAAGTCCAGCGCATGGTGGTAATCGCCGATGCGGGTCGCTTCGCCACTCAATACCATCCAGCCCACGCGCCAGCCGCAGGCGCGATGCACTTTCGACAAGCCGCCGAAACTCAGGCATGGATGATCGCCGGCCAGCGGCGCAAGCGCTTCGAATTTTGCATCGTCGTACAGGATGCCGTCATAGATTTCATCCGCCATCAGCAGCAAATTATGTTTGCGGGCAATCAACACCAATTTTTCCAGCAATGACTTGGGATAATTGGCACCAGTTGGATTATTCGGATTGATGATGACCAGGGCGCGCGTGCGCGGCGTAATCAAATCCTCGATCTGTTGCGGATCAGGCAGGAAATTATTTTCCGCCGTGCAATCGTAATAACGTGGAATGCCGTCGTTCAAAATCGTCGCGGCGCTCCACAGCGGATAATCCGGGCTCGGCAACAAGACTTCATCGCCGACGTTCAACATCGCGCGCAGGGAAATATCGATCAACTCGCTTACGCCGTTGCCGATGAAAATCCGTTCCGGCGTCACGTTCGGCGTGTTGCGCTGTTTGTAGAACGCGCTCAGTGCTTCGCGTGCCAGCGGCAGACCTTGTTGATGCGTGTAGGGGTCGCTCTCCGGCAAGTTCGCGGCAATGGCTTGCTGCAAGTGTTCCGGCGCACGAAAACCGAATGCGCCCGGGTTGCCGATATTGAGCTTGATCAGGGTGCGGCCGTTTGCTTCGAGCTCGCGGGCCCGGCGAGCCAGTTCACCACGGATTTCATAACGGACATCGCGCAGGGTTTCGCGCGTAACAAGAGGCTGGGAATGCATGGACTGTCAGGGGTTCTGGGGACAAAAAGAGTCTGTGAAGACTACCTGAAAATGCCGGTATTTCGTAGGGGCGCTTGCCTTTCGCGCCATGTTGAGAATCGTAGGGGCGCTTGCTTGCTGCGCCCATGGTCTGTCGTGGTGTTTGGGCGCAGCAAGCAAGCGCCCATACGGTTATGGTCTGTCGTAATCTTTGGGCGCAGCAAGCAAGCGCCCCTACGGTTTATGGTCTGTCGTGATCTTTGGGCGCAGCAAGCGGGCGCCCCTACGTTTATGGTCTGTCGTGATCTTTGGGCGCAGCAAGCAGGCGCCCCTACGGTTGTGATCTGTCGTGATCTTTGGGCGCAGCAAGCAGGCGCCCCTACGGTTTATGGTCTGTCGTGATCTTTGGGCGCAGCAAGCAAGCGCCCCTACGGTTTGCTACGCAAGGCCAGCAAAGCGAGAAATGCGATCAAGGCTTCCCAGATCAGAGCCGTCCAGAGAAATGGCGTCGCGACTCCAACCATCAGCATGCTGAGCGCACGGGCCAATCCAAGGCCGCCATAACTGGCCAAACTTAGCTGCAAGCCAAAACGTTGGCGGGCCGGCGCAAAGCACATCAGCAGCAGCACGCCCAAGCCGAGCTCAAGGCCGCCGTACATCGCGCGTATTTCAACCTGAGCTTGCGCTTGCATGGCCTGAATACCGACGCCGGGCATCACCATGTCGGGCCAGCATAAAAAGATCACGCCAAATGCGACAAAACCCAGTCCGGCAATGGTTAGAACCACGATATTCAGATTTTTCATGAAGATAAATTAGACGAGTTGCCGTCAAGACCGGGTGCAGGAGGGGCTAGAATACGGCCAATGCAGATTAATCCCGAACATATTTCCGCCTTGCGCCAGATGGGTTGGCCCGATGATGCGACCCTCAATGCGGCAGTTGATGCAGCCACCGGTAGCCGGGTGGCGCGGGTGGTGGGCCAGCATCGCAGCGCCTATGTCGTAGCGACCGAGATTGACCAAAGCCTTCGTGTGCAGCCGCCGGCGCCATGGACCCGGCCTCGCGTTGACCCGGAAACACGGGCGATTGTCGGTGATTGGGTGGTGCTGGACGAAGAGTGCAAGAACATCCTCAGCCTGTTGCCGCGGCATTCGGTACTGAAACGCGCCGCCGCCGGCGAGCATTACAAGGCTCAATTGATTTCCGCGAACATTGACCATGTGCTGGTGGTCTGCGGCCTGGATGGCGATTTCAATCCGCGCCGGATCGAGCGTTATCTCTTGCTGGTACAAGCCAGCGGTGCCGGCCCGGTACTCGTGCTGACCAAAGCCGATCTGACCGAACACGTCGAGATGGCGCTGGAAAGCCTGCAGGAAATCGTGCAAGGCGGTATTCCGATTTTTGCGGTGAACGCGAAAGATGCCGATAGTTTGAAAGTGCTGCATCCGTTTTTAGGCGCCGGAAAAACCGCCGTACTGGTGGGTTCGTCTGGTGCTGGCAAATCCACCGTGACCAATACCTTGCTCGGTACCAGCAAGATGAAAACCCAGGAAGTCCGCGGCAATGATTCACGCGGCCGCCATACCACTACCCATCGTGTACTGATTGCCCTGCCGCAAGGCGGTTGCCTGATCGATACACCTGGCATGCGCGAGTTGAAACTCAGCGGCGATGAAGATTTAAGCGAAGGCACGTTCGAAGATATCGACAGCCTAGCTGCGCAATGCCGGTTCAGCGATTGCGGCCATAGCAACGAACCCGGCTGTGCCGTACTGGCAGCATTGGCAGATGACAGTCTTGATGCAGAACGTTACGCGCATTACCTGAAATTGCGCGATGAACGCGATGCCGCCGCGACATCGCTTGCGGCACGCCGCGCCGATGCAAAAGCGGCAAACGCCGCTTTCGTGAAAAGAACCAAAGACAAATACGGCCGCCGGTGAATCAAGCGCTATCCATCGAAGTGAAGCATCACGCCGGCCTTGACCAGCGCATGGAAAAAGCGGTGCGCGGCATCCGTTTGCTGGAATCGGTAAGTTGGCCGCAAAGTGTTCAGCAGAAATTCCTGGCGGACTGGCGCAGTGGCATCAAGAGATTGCCGGAAGTGGTGTATCAAGCCGAACAACATGCCGATACTCGCGAAGAATTGCAGAGCATTGCCAAGGCGGCGGATACCGAACATCCATTAGGCCGATACGTGCAACGCACGGCCAATAGCTGGATCAATGCCACGCATTTGCTCGAAGCGCTCGGTACGCCTGCGGTTACCGATTATTCGATCAAACTGTTTGGTCGTCCCGGCGATGCCTTGCCGGGCAACGGTCCGAGCAATATCGTCGCGGCCCAGCATTTTATTTCATTGGCCAATGAGCTCGACAGCGAGTTGAACAGCATCGAAGCGGACTATTGTTTGTCGGCCGAAATCGTGCAGACCGAATTGCAGGAAGCACTGGATCGTTTCTTCATCCATCACAAGGTGAATGTCGAACTGGATCCGAATCTTATTGCGAAAGCTGCCGCCGGCCCAACCCGGATCCGCTTGCGCGATAACACCTGCTTTACCGAATACGATCGCCATCAATTGCTGGAACACGAAGCCTTCGTGCATTCCTTGACGGCATTGAATGGCCGCGAGCAGCCCTATTTCAAATCGCTGGCACGAAATTCGCCGCGCATCACCGCGACGCAGGAAGGTTTGGCGACGTTTGCCGAATTGATCACCGGCGCCATCGACATCGAACGCATGAAGCGTATCAGCCTGCGGATTCTGGCGATTGATAAAGCGCTGCATGGCGCCGATTTTTTGGAAGTGTTCCAGTTTTTTCTTGAAGCCGGCCAAAACGATACCGACAGTTTCAGCTCCACCCAGCGGGTATTTCGCGGCGTGCCGGTAACAGGTGGTGCCGCGTTTACCAAGGACACCGTTTATCTGCACGGCTTGCTGTCGGTGCATACGTTTTTTCGCTGGTGCCTGCGGCATAAGCGCCTGCGGCTGACGCGATTATTGTTCGCCGGGAAAATGAGCCTACAGGACGTGTTCGATCTGGAGCCGATGTTCGACGAAGGCGTGCTCCGCGAAGCACTGTATTTGCCGCCATGGATTCAACGCGCTAACGGCCTTGCCGGCATGCTGGCATTCTCGCTGTTCGCCAACAAGATCAAGCTCGACAATGTCGATGCCGATGATCTGGTGTTGGGTTTGTAACGTAGCCCGGGTCATGGCTCCATCTGACCCGGGGCTGCCGAAAAATACCGGGTAACTTGAAAATTTTTCGAATAGCAAAAGTCTAAACACTCGACTATTCCTGCGATGACATCGCAGACCCTCCCGGGTCAGATGGAGCCATGACCCGGGCTACGCGCTCCTACAAAGGTCACAAAACTTGGTTACACTGTCACATAGCCAAAAAAAGTACCCGAACCATCATGTCCGATTCCGATAAAGACGCTTTCAAACAAGCCGCGCTTGAATACCACACCCAAACCCCGGCCGGTAAAATCAAGGTGGTGCCGACCAAGGCGATGGTGACGCAGCGTGATTTGTCGCTCGCCTATTCACCCGGCGTTGCCCATGCCTGCGAAGCGATTGTTGCCGATCCGAGCCAGGTGTCTGCACTCACTGCACGCGGAAATCTGGTAGCGGTGATCACCAACGGAACCGCCGTGCTGGGTTTGGGAAATATCGGGCCTTTGGCCGGCAAGCCAGTGATGGAAGGTAAAGCGGTTCTGTTCCAGAAATTCGCCGGCATCGACGTGTTCGATCTGGAAATCAACGAAAACGATCCGGACAAACTGGTCGATATCATCGCCAGCCTGGAACCGACTTTCGGCGGCATCAATCTGGAAGACATCAAGGCACCGGAATGTTTCGAAGTCGAGCGCAAATTGCGCGAACGCATGAAGATTCCGGTATTCCACGATGACCAGCACGGCACCGCGATTATCGTCGGCGCCGCCATTCTGAATGCATTGTTCGTGGTCGGCAAAAATATCGCCGACGTAAAACTGGCGACCAGCGGTGCCGGCGCTGCCGGTATCGCCTGCCTGGATATGCTGGTGTCACTCGGTCTGAAACCGGAAAATATTTTTGTGTCCGATGTCGAGGGCGTTTTGTATGAAGGCCGTCCGAATCTGAATCCGGAAATCGCGCGATACGCGCGCAACACTTCGGCGCGAAAATTGACCGATATCGTCAAGGATGCCGATTTATTCCTCGGCCTGTCGGCAGGTGGTGTGCTGAAACCGGAAATGGTCGCGACGATGAAAGATCGCCCGATTATTTTTGCGCTGGCCAATCCGCATCCGGAAATCAATCCGGACGATGCAAAAGCCGTGCGCCCGGATGCGATCATCGCGACCGGACGTTCGGATTATCCGAACCAGGTCAATAACGCCTTGTGCTTCCCCTATATTTTCCGTGGCGCATTGGATGTAGGCGCGACCACGATCAATGAAGAAATGAAACGCGCCTGCGTTTACGCCATTGCCGAATTGGCGCGCAGGGAAGCGACCGATCTTGGCAGCGCCTACAGCGGTGAAACGCCGCGCTTTGGCCCCGATTGTCTGATTCCGCGCCCGTTTGATCCGCGTTTGCTGGTGTCGTTGACGCCGGCTGTTGCGAAGGCCGCGATGGATTCCGGCGTGGCAACGCGCCCCATCGCAGACATGAATGCGTATCGCGATCAATTGAGCCAATGGGTGTTCCGCAGCGGCTTGTTGATGAAGCCGGTGTTCGACAAGGCGCGCGCGCACAAAAAGCGCGTGGCCTATGCCGAAGGCGAAGAAGAAACCGTATTGCGTGCGGTGCAAACCGTGGTTGACGAAGGTTTGGCGTTTCCGATTCTGGTCGGTCGCCCAACGGTTATCGAACGCCGTATTGCGCGTCTGGGTTTGCGTATTCGTAATGGCGTGGATATTCAAATCACCAATATCGATGACGACCCGCGCTTCAACGATTACTGGCAGCTCTATCACGAAATCATGCAGCGCAAAGGCATCACGCCGGCGGCCGCGAAAGCTGTAGTACGCGCCCGCGATACCGTGATTGCCGCATTGATGGTCAGGCGTGGCGAAGCCGATGCGATGCTCTGCGGCGTCGTCGGGCGTTATGTCCGCAAATTGAAATACGTGAAAGAAATACTTGGCGTTGAACCGGGTGTAAAAGGTTTGTCGGCGATGTCGGCGGTATTGAACGACAAGGGCGTTTTCTTTTTTGTCGATACCCATGTTCAAGCCGATCCGAATGCCGAGCAGATTGCCGAATCGGTGCTGCAGGCCGCTTATCGCCTGAACCTGTTCGGCATCAAACCGAAAGCGGCCTTGATCAGTCATTCCAATTTTGGTTCGAGCGATACGCCGAGTGCACAGAAAATGCGCGATGCGCTTGCGATCCTGCATCAGAAAGCGCCGAAGCTCGAAGTCGAAGGCGAGATGCATATGGATGTCGCCTTGATGGAAGAAATGCGTTCGCGTATTTTCCCGAATTCGCGTTTATCCGGTAGCGCCAATTTGCTGGTATTGCCGAATCTCGATGCCGCCAACGCAACCTACAATTTGTTGCGCGCAATGACGGATGGCGTCGGCGTCGGTCCTATTCTGATGGGGCTGGCGAAACCGGCCCACGTATTGACCGCCTCCGCAACCGTGCGACGCGTGGTGAACATGACCGCGATTGCCGCGGTTGATGCCATCGTGCGTGACGAGCGCGGCGGCAATAGTCCTACGATGTAACGCAATAAATCCCGACATACATTCGACCATCGATATTTTATCCTGACCATCACTCGCGGAGTTTTTATGTCACGCATCGCCATCCATTCGGATTCTGCCCCGTCGGCCATCGGCCCTTATTCGCAAGCGGTTCGCATGGGCAATACCGTTTATTTTTCAGGCCAGGTGCCGCTTGATCCGGCGAAAGGCGAGTTGGTGCGGGGTGATATCGCTACGCAAACCCGGCGCGTATTCGACAATCTGAAAGCAGTCTGCGCGGCGGCGGGTGGAACTTTTGATGACATCGCCCGCGTCGGTATTTATCTGATCGATCTGAAAGACTTCGCCGAAGTAAATGCGGTAATGGCGGAATATTTCACCGCGCCGTATCCCGCACGTTCGACCATCGAAGTAAAAGGTTTACCGCGCGGTGCGCAAGTGGAAATCGATGCCGTGATGGTTTTAAGCTGAGGTGCTTTTAATTAATGCATCCATCTATTCGTCATCCTCGCGCAGGCGGGGACCCAGTGTCGTTGCTTTAATGCATGAAGTCTCTGGGCCCCCGACAAAAGCATTCGGGGATGACGTTTTTTTTAAATCAAGACAATAAAGATAGCCCTTCTTGGCGCGAACGGCCTCCAGCACTGAAACGAATTTAACGCCCGCCGGTGAAGTCAGGCTGTCAACGTTGTCCGGAGTCGGTCCGAAAATCGCCGAAAAACTGATGGCACGCGGTTTGGTGACGTTACAGGATCTATGGCTGCACCTGCCATTGCGCTACGAAGATCGCACGAAGCTTTCCAGCATTCACGATTTGATTCCCGGTGAGCCGGCACAGATTGAAGGTCGCGTCGAAGCCGTCGAGCGTGGTTTTCGATATCGACCGATTTTGCGAGTCGCGGTTGGCGATGACTCACGTTCAACGCTCACTATCCGTTTTTTTCATTTCAGTGGCGCGCAGGCGCAGCAGTTTATTGTTGGCCGCCGCATCCGTTGCTATGGCGAAGCCAGGCCGGGTGCGCATGGTCTGGAAATGGTGCATCCGAGCTATCGCTTTCTGCTGGACAGTGATGAAGCACCGCTGCAGGACCGGTTGGATCCGGTTTACCCGGCCATTGAAGGCCTTGGTCCGCAAACCATTCGCAAGCTGGTTGATGAGGCATTGCGGCGCTTGCCGCCTGCAGCCGAGCTGGAATTGTTGCCAAAGAACATTTGCGACGAGTTGAAACTACCCGGTTTGCGTGAAGCGCTGATTACCGCGCATCGGCCTTCTGCCGACACCACGATTGAAGATTTGCGTTCCGGCCAACATCCGGCGATTCGCCGTCTGGCCCTGGAAGAACTGCTGGCGCATCACCTCAGTTTGCAAAGGCAGCGAATCACGTTGCGTGCGCATGGCGCGCTGCCGATCAAAAGCAAAGGCGTGTTCCAGAAAAAACTGGAGAAGGCGCTACCTTATACATTGACGAAAGCGCAGCAGCGCGTGTTTGCCGAAGTGAGTCAAGACATGCTGGAACCCGTGCCGATGTTGCGTCTGGTGCAGGGCGATGTGGGCAGTGGCAAGACCGTTGTGGCAGCACTCGCCGCATTGCGGGCCATCGAAGCGGGCAAGCAGGTTGCCTTGATGGCACCGACGGAATTATTGGCCGAACAGCATCTGAATAATTTCCGCGCCTGGTTCGAACCGCTCGGGATCAACGTGATGTGGCTGGCTGGAAAGGTCACCGGCAAAGCGAGGTCGGCAGCCTTGGCGCAACTGGCGTCCGGCGAAGCGCAAATGATTGTCGGTACCCACGCGTTGATGCAGGAAAAAGTGGTTTTCCATTCGCTCGCATTGGTGATCGTCGATGAGCAACACCGCTTTGGCGTGCATCAAAGATTGGCCCTACGTGACAAAGGTACCGATGGCGAAAAAGTTCCACATCAATTGATCATGACCGCCACCCCGATTCCGCGAACGCTTGCGATGTCGGCTTATGCGGATCTGGATGTTTCGATCATTGACGAAATGCCACCCGGCCGTACACCGGTGCAAACGGTCGCCATCAGCGCCGAGCGTCGCGATGAAGTCACCGAGCGTATTCGTGCCGCCTGCAAGGAAGGCCGCCAGGTCTATTGGGTTTGCACATTGATCGATGAAAGCGATGAAGTGCAGGCGCAGTCCGCACAATCCACTTTCGAACAATTGCAATTGAATTTGCTCGGCATTCGCGTCGCGTTATTGCATGGCCGCATGAAACCGGTCGACAAGCAAAGCGTGATGGCGAAATTCAAGGCCGGCGAACTGGATTTACTGGTCGCCACCACCGTGATCGAAGTCGGTGTCGACGTACCCAATGCCAGCTTGATGGTGATTGAAAATGCTGAACGATTGGGTTTGGCGCAGCTGCATCAATTGCGGGGTCGTGTGGGGCGTGGCGCGCAGGCATCGAGTTGCGTGCTGCTTTACAAATCGCCGCTATCGCAAATGGCGCGCGAACGGCTGGATGTGATGCGCAGAACCACCGACGGCTTTGTGATTGCCGAGAAAGATCTTGAGCTACGTGGTCCTGGCGAGTTATTGGGAACGCGGCAAACCGGTATTGCCGGCTTCCGGATTGCCGATCTTGCCCGTGATGCCGCCCTGTTGCCGATCGTACATCACGTAGCGGAAACGCTGATGCGGGAGGCGCCAGCGCTTGCCGATAAAGTGGTAGAACGCTGGATTGGAAGTGCGGCGAAATTTGCCGGGGCTTGATAGGTGTTAGATGAGTAAGACGGGAAACGGTTAGAAAACAGACAATTGACGTAGGGGCGCCTGCTTGCTGCGCCCAAAGTCTGCTGCAAATTTTGGGCGCAGCAAGCAGGCGCCCCTACGGGTTAAATTTATCGCTAATCCGGTAAACAATTCCAAGCCAGTACGACGCGGGATTATTCGCAGGAATAGCGATAGCTAAACAAATCGATCAGTTAAGCACTTGATTCGGATTATTTGGCGAATTAGCTATATATAATTAAATCATGACCAAAAAAATTCCCTTACTCATTGATACCGATCCCGGCGTTGACGATGCGCTTGCCTTGTTAATGGCATTCAATTCGCCGGATCATGAAATCAAAGCCTTGACGATTGCCGCCGGCAATGTCGGTTTGCAGCACACGGTCGCCAATGCACTGAAGCTTTGCGAGATCGCGAAAGTCGATATCCCGGTTTACGCCGGTTGTCCGGTGCCATTGGTGCATGCGGCGGAAGACGCGGCTTATGTGCATGGCCTGGACGGTTTTGGCGATATCGGATACCAGCCTGCAACGCAAAAACCGGAAGCCGAACACGCAGTCAACGCAATAATCCGCTTGTCGAAAGAATACGCCGGTGAATTGGTCCTGATTACCCTGGGCCCGTTGACCAATATCGCTTTGGCGCTGAGGCTGGATCCGGAATTGCCCAAGCGCATCAAGCGCGTCGTAGTGATGGGTGGCGCGGTTACCGGGCTAGGCAACACTTCGATTTCCGCCGAATTCAATATCGCATTCGATCCTGAAGCCGCCAAGGTCGCATTCGAGGCCTTCCCGATGATGGATATCATTGATTGGGAAGCCGTGTTGCGGCACGGGTTTCTGCATGTCGATTTCGAGTCCTGGCTGACCGACGGCGATCACCGGGCGGCTTTCTATGACGCCATTTCACGCAAAACCCGTGCCTGGTCAGAAGGGAAGCGCGGCCTGCACTGGCATTCGGCCGATGCCTTGGCAATGGTCGCGGCCCTGTACCCGGAGTCCATCGAAAAGACCGAAACCCGCTACATTACTGTGGAAACCGAGGGTCATTTGAGTCGCGGAGCCACCCCGGTCGATTGGGCTCAACGTTCCGGAAAGCCTGCCAATGCTCGCATTCTGATGACTTATCCACAGCCCATGTTTGAGGCCAAAATCCGTGACGCGCTCGGGGTTCCCTGATTTCGAGCGGGTTTGACTTGCAGAAAGGACAGGTGGCCGCTAAAATAGTCCTCTTTTCCCACGCGTTCGTTCACGGAATTTCCCATGAAAGCAGATATCCATCCAAATTACCGCGCTGTTGTGTTCCAGGACACGGCCGCAGGCTTTTCGTTTCTGACCAAGTCGACCTTGGGCAGCAAAGAAACCATCAAATGGGAAGACGGCCAAGAATACCCGCTTATCAAAGTGGAAATTTCTTCGGCTTCGCACCCGTTCTATACCGGCAAGCAAAAGACCGTCGATACCGGTGGTCGCGTGGATAAATTCCGCAAACGCTATGCCAAGACAGAATCGGATACCGCAGCACCAGCAGCAGAATAAGCTCGGCTTCAGGTGTTCACCAACGGCTACCCCAGGGTAGCCGTTTGCATTTGTGCAGTCGCATCGGTATCCGGGAGATGGACCTTGCATTTTCGGCATTGGAATATTGCACAAGTTCACATGTCGGTGACTGACGAATGTTGCATGGCTATGAGATACTTCGCATCTTGGCGCTTACGGGTGTAATGCGCTGCCATTCACATCAACAGCATTGAATCACAGGAGCCTGCCGTGTCCGATAACAAGAGCGTCATCCTTAACGCCGGCGGTAAAAACGTCGAGCTTCCAGTCCATTCCGGCACTTTGGGTCCGGACTGCGTCGATATCGGCAAACTGTATAAAGAAACCGGCAACTTCACCTATGACCCGGGCTTCATGTCCACCGCAAGCTGCCGCAGTGCAATCACCTATATTGACGGTGATGCCGGCATCCTGATGTACCGCGGTTATCCGATCGAGCAATTGGCGAAACATTCGAACTTCTCGGAAGTGTCGTACTTGCTGATGAACGGACACTTGCCGAATGCGCAGCAATTTGCCGCTTTCGAACATGAAGTTACGCATCACACCATGATGCACGAGGCTTTCCGTACCTTCCTTTACGGCTTCCGTCACGATGCACATCCGATGGCGATGATGACCGGCATGCTGGGTTCGCTCGCCGCGTTCTATCACGGCGATCTCGATTTGGAAGACCCGGAACAGCGCCGCCTGGCCGCAATCCGTTTGCTGGCCAAGGTGCCGACGATTGCAGCTGCCTGCCACCGTTATTCAATCGGCTGGCCGATCCGCTATCCGCGCAATAATCTCGAATACGTCGATCGTTTCCTGCACATGATGTTTGAAGTACCAAGCGAGCCGCTGGTAATGAAACCGATTGCCGCAAAAGCGCTCGATCTGTTGTTTATTCTGCATGCCGACCACGAACAGAATGCTTCTACTTCGACCGTTCGCCTGGTGGGTTCCACCGGTGCCAACCCTTATGCCTGCGTAGCGGCGGGTATTGCCGCTTTATGGGGGCCAGCCCACGGCGGTGCCAATGAAGCCGTGCTGGAAATGCTGACCGAAATCGGCCGCCCGGAAAACGTTAATAGCGCCATCGTGAAGGCGAAAGACAAGGAATCCGGTTTCCGCCTGATGGGCTTTGGTCACCGCGTCTACAAGAACTTCGACCCGCGCGCGAAAATCATCCGCGAAATGTGTCATGAAGTATTGGCCGAACTGGGTGTCAATGATCCATTGCTGGAAGTGGCGATGCGGCTTGAAGAGGCGGCATTGAAAGACGAATATTTCATTCAACGCAAGTTGTATCCGAATGTCGATTTCTATTCCGGCATCATTTACAAGGCGCTTGGTATTCCCACCGAAATGTTCACCGTGATGTTCGCGATTGCACGCACGGCCGGTTGGGTCTCGCATTGGCTGGAGCAGCAAACCGATCCGGAAAACAAGATCGGCCGTCCGCGCCAGATTTATACCGGTTCCGATACCCGCGATTACGTGGCAATCGACAAGCGTTAAGCGCTGTTTTGATAAGAATGAAAAGCCTCGATTCGTCGGGGCTTTTTTTATTGCATGTAGTCTGCTTTTGTGGGAGCTGCTTTAGCAGCGATTGATGCCCGATGTTGCGATAATGCCAATCATTGCTGCGGTTTGAGCGCCGCCGACTTCTACAGTAGGTTCAAGATTTAATCGCTCTCAAAGCAGCTCCCACAATCGAAAGCCAGGAAATCGTCATCCCCGAACGCACTTGTCGGGGACCCTGCGACTTCATGCACCAGAGCAACGACACTAGATCCCCGCCTGGGCGGGGATGACGGTGATTTTTGATCTGAAGTGACAACTGCAGTGGGTGGGTGATGCCCACCCTAGAAAAGCCGATTCAATTCTTCCAAACGTTCGGGTGTACCAACATCGGTCCAGCGCCCCGCGTGTCGTTCGCCAGTGACTTGCGACTGATGCATCGCATGCCGTAACAGGGGTGCCAACTTGAAACGCGGCGGCGTTTCATCGGCGCCTTTGGCATTACCAATAATTTCGCGCCAATTTGAAAATAGGCCAGGTTGATAAATACCAATGCCTGAAAAGGTCAACCTGTTTTTACCCTCGCTTTCCACAATGCCTTTTTCATGCAAAACAAAATCACCTTTCTTGTTGTGCGCGGGGTTATCTACCAACACAAGATGGGCGAGACCAGAAACGGTTTTGGGTAAAGAGGCGTAATCCACATCGCTCCAGATGTCGCCATTGACCGCGATAAACGTTTCATCGCCTATTATTTTCAGCGCCTGCAACATGCCGCCGCCCGTTTCCAGAGGTTCTGCGCCTTCGAAGGAATAATGCAAAGAGACATTCCAGCGCGCGCCATCGCCGAGTGTCGGTTCAAAACATTCCGCCAGCCATGAAGTATTGATCACGATTTCGCGAACTCCGCAGGCGGCCAATTTTTCAATATGCCATTCAATCAATCGCTTGCCGCCAACCATCAGCAAGGGTTTTGGCGTGTGATTAGTGAGCGGACGCATCCGCTCGCCTTTTCCCGCGGCGAAAATCAGCGCTTTCATGCAAGAGGCAATCGGATATCACGCTCGCCCATCACGCGTTCCAGCAAGGCGATCATTGGCGCTGTTTCCGGATAACGCATGCCGACATCGCGCGTGTATTGCCAGACCAGCGGCAGATCATTCAAATAACCCGCTTTGCCATCGCGGTACCAGAGTCGGCAAAAAATGCCGAGCACTTTCAGATGCCGCTGCAGTCCCATCAAGTCGAAGCCGCGCTTGAAGGTAGCGGTATCCACATTGGTCAAACCGGCTTTAACGCATTGCAATCGGTAATTTTCAACCCAGGTGTCGATGCGATCCTCGGGCCAGGCAATATAGCAATCACGCAATAGTGACACGAGGTCATAGGTAATCGGACCTTTGACGGCATCCTGGAAATCCAGAATGCCCGGATTGTTTTCATCAAGTATCAATAAATTCCGCGAATGATAATCGCGGTGGACAAAAACCTGAGGCTGCATTTTTGCATTATTGATCAGGCAGCGGAATGCCGGTTCGATGATGTCCCATTCGCCACATGTAGGTGTGTAGGAAAGATGCCTTTGCAAAAACCATTCGGGCATCAATTCCATTTCTGCCACCAGCCGGGTTTCGTCGTAGGCAGGCAGGTCGTCGCAGGGGATGTGCAGCTGCATTTTCAACAATGCCTGCATCGCATCTTCATATAGCCCATCGACGCTTTGATCATTCAATTCAGGCAGGTACAGACGATTGCCTAAATCGGCCATCAGGATAAAGCCCAATTCGGCATCGAATGCGCGAATATCGGGCGCATGCAAACCGGCCTTGGTCAGACGCTGCGCGATGTCGAGCCAGGGACGAATATCTTCCTTGTCCGGTGGTGCGTCCATCAGAATCCATGTTTTACCTGCCGAGAGGCTGCGCCAGTAGCTGCGGAAACTGGCATCTGCAGATGCGCGTTCGAGTTGCGCCTGCGGGTCATCGAGTGCCTGTTGGGCCCAAAGTAATCGTTCTGTTTCGCGATTTATCGTTGTCATACGGGATGTGAAAATGAACAAAGCCCATTGTGACAGAGCCGTCAAGCTGGCGCGACTGCAAGCCGGTTCGTTAATATAGAAAGCTGCTGATCGGAAAAACCATCATGTCCAAAGTGTTGCCCGTTCTTCTGTGTGGCGGTTCAGGTACCCGGCTTTGGCCCTTGTCGCGTGAAGCCTATCCGAAACAATTCCTGTCCTTGGCGGGCAAGGACAGTCTGTTGCAGTCGACCTGTCTGCGTTTGCGGGGTTTGCCGGGCGCCATGGCCCCCTTGCTGATCAGCAACGAAGAACATCGGTTCATGGTTGCCGAACAATGCCGCCAGGTCGACATTGAACCGCAGTCCATTATCCTCGAGCCGGTAGCGCGGAATACCGCAGCGGCAATTGCCGTCGCCGCGCTGCATGCAATGGAATCGCAGCAAGATCCGGTTCTGCTGGTGTTGCCATCGGATCATTTATTGCAGGATGAAGCAGGCTTCCGCGAAGCGGTGTTGCTTGCATTGCCTGCAGCGGAAGATGGCGCCTTGTTGACGTTCGGCATTGTGCCGACGGCACCGGAAACCGGGTTTGGCTACATCAAGGCAGTGCCTGGCGAAGGCGTACGCGGTGTCGAGCAGTTTGTCGAAAAACCTGATCTTGCCACGGCAGAAAAATATCTGGCCAGCGGCGAATATTTCTGGAACAGCGGCATGTTCATGTTTCGGGCTTCGCGGTTTATTGCGGAGCTGGAGAAATTCGCGCCGGAAATTTCGCGCCATTGCCGAGCCGCCCTGGCCCATTCAAAACGCGATGCCGATTTTCTGCGTCTTGACAAGGAATCCTTTTCGGCTTGCCCGTCTGATTCCATCGACTACGCCGTCATGGAAAAAACGCGGCATGCCATGGTGTTGCCGATTGATGTGGGCTGGAGTGATGTCGGTTCATGGTCGGCACTGTGGCAGGTTGCCGATCAGGATGACGAGGGCAATGTGCATCATGGTGATGTGATGGCGGAAAATTGTCGCAATACTTTCGTGTGGTCCGGGAATCGTCTGGTCAGCACGTTGGGTCTTGAAAACATGATCGTGGTCGATACCGACGATGCCTTGCTCATCGCGCACCAGGACCATGTGCAAGACGTAAAGAAAATCGTTGCACGCCTGAAATCGGATGGTCGGCCGCAGGCAGTGCATCATCGGCAAGTCTATCGTCCGTGGGGTAGCTATACTTCGGTGGACAGTGGCGATCGTTTCCAGGTGAAGCGTATTATCGTTAAACCCGGTGCGGCCTTGTCATTGCAAATGCATCATCATCGCGCCGAACACTGGATTGTCGTCAGTGGTACGGCGCGCGTTACCTGCGACGAGAATGTAATGACATTGACTGAAAATCAGAGTACTTATATTCCATTGGGTAGCAAACACCGTCTCGAAAATATCGGCAAACTCCCGCTTGAGTTGATCGAAGTGCAATCGGGCAGTTATCTGGGCGAGGACGATATTGTCCGCTTTGACGATGTTTACGGACGGATAAACCAGTAATTTCAGTGTACGTTGCCGCACATACAATTTCGAAGCAGCAGAATAGGATCTTCGCTTGATGATTCAGGCATTTGTCCACTCTTATGGTCTGCCTTTGCTCCTTAGCCTGGGCTTGAGCTTGATGCTGGTCAGGCTTTCCGTCCTGTTCGCAAAACCCTTAGGCTTGCTGGACCAACCCGGTGGCCGCAAGAATCATGCAATACCGACTCCCGTCACCGGCGGACTCGGCGTTTTTTTCGCACTCTTGCTTACCAGTGTGTTTTTTAACCTGTTCGGCATGCACCTGGATGTCTTTTTTGTTGCCGGTGCCTGGCTGATTCTGGTGGGTGTGCTCGATGACCGCTTCGAACTGTCGTCACTGACACGTTTCGTGGCGCAGGCAATCGCGGCAGGCATCATGATCTACTTCGCAGGATTGCAGGCCTATGAATTATCCGATGTAGTCGGCGTCAGCGGCTTTCATCTCGGTCTGCTGACGCCTTTCTTTACCGTATTCATCACGCTTGGCTTGATCAATGCCCTCAACATGGCCGATGGCAGTGATGGTTATCTGGCCGGCCAGGTGATGGCAGCACTGGGCTTGTTTTCAGGCTTGGCGTTCTATGCCGGCAATCTTGAATTGGCCGGCCAATGCGCGGTTTTTGCCGCCGCCGTGCTCGGTTTTTGGTGCTGGAATATGCGCTTCCCCTGGCAGCAGCGGGCGCGGGTTTTTTTGGGGGATGCCGGCAGCACCTTTCTGGGGTTTGCCGTGGTCTGGTTTGCACTGCAATTAACCCAAAACAGGGCGCATCCGGTGAGCCCGGTACTCGCTCCCTGGATGATTGCACTGCCAGTGCTCGACTGCGTGGTGTTGATGCTGGACAGAATTCGCCAAGGCCGTTCGCCCTTCAGTGCCGATCGAAACCACATGCATCATTTGTTGCTCGATGCCGGTTATTCGCCGACCAGCATCGCGATCACCATGATGCTGCTGTCTGTTCTCATCGGCTGCATGGCTGCCTTGGCCGTCAAGCTGGGGGCGACGCGCACCTGGGTCGTCCTTGCGTATTTCGCACTGATCGGTGCGTATTGGGCGTTTAGCTTCAACCGTCAACGTGCGGTTGCTTCCCTGCGTTTTCTCCGTGCCGGCAATAAAGACGAGATGGTGCACTTCAGTGAAAAAGAAACCAAGGACATAAATTCGGCGTGATCGACCTGCATTGCCATATCTTGCCCGGAATTGATGACGGAGCTCCGACGCTCGAAGTCGCGCTTGCGATGGCGCGTGCCGCTGTGGCCGATGGCATCAAAATCACTGCCTGTACGCCGCATATCTATCCCGGCTTGTACGAAAATTCGCAGGCCATCATTGCAAAAGCCATCGCGGAGTTCGAGCAGGAATTGAAACGGCACGACATTCCGCTAACCCTGACGATTGGCGCCGATACGCATTTGGCACCGGATTTATTGAAAGGTATTCAGCAAGGCCGCATTCCGACCCTGGGCCATTCGCGTTTTTTATTGCTCGAGCCACCGCATCATGTCGCTCCACCAAGATTCGAAGAGGCGGTATTCCATTTGCTGGCAGCGGGAATCGTGCCGGTCATTACCCATCCGGAACGGCTCACCTGGATCGAAACCCATTATTCAAAAATGGCAACGCTGGTAGAAGGCGGTGCCTGGATGCAAATTACCGCCGGCAGCCTGACCGGCCGTTTTGGTCGTCGCCCAAAATACTGGGCGGAAAGAATGGTGGACGAGCAACTGGTGCATATTCTGGCAACCGACTCGCACCACATCGACAAGCGTCCGCCCTTGCTGGCCGAAGGCCGTGATGCGGCCGCAGCCCGCTGTGGAGAAAAAGAGGCATTCAATATGGTGGATGTGAGGCCGAGAGCCATTCTGGCTGATCTTCCTCAGGGTCAAATCCCCGATTTACCTGAACGGCAACCCGTGCCGAAGGATGCTCCAAGGTGGCAACGCTGGCTGGGCTTGGCATAATGCGCATTCAATTATTGAGCGAGATGGCATGAACCGATTTTGGCTAAGTACAGTTTTTTTCATCTGCATGGGCTTGCTCAGCGGCACGGCGGCGGCGGATGACAGAAAAGTGGGGCAAATTTCGGTCGTGGCCGCTGGAAGCGATGAACTGCCCGCACCTGACAGTACTTCCAATGCCGGTGCCTACAAGGGTGTTTCGGAATACCGCATTGGTCCGCAGGATTTGCTCGAAATCAGCGTGTTTCAGGTTGCCGAATTAAACCGGACGGTTCGTGTAAGCACCTCCGGTGACATATCGCTTCCGCTGGTCGGCGTGGTAAAGGCCGGCGGCCTCACCGTACAGGAACTGGAAGCACAAATCGCCAAATCGCTTGATGCCAAATTTTTGCAGAATCCGCAGGTAACGGTATTCGTAAAAGAATTTACCAGCCAGCGTGTGACACTCGAAGGTTCGGTGAAGAAACCCGGCATTTATCCGCTCACGGGACGGACCACATTATTGCAAGCCATCGCAATGGCTGAAGGACTCGACCAACTGGCGGATTTGCGAGGCATCGTTATTTTTCGCGTGGTCAACGGAAAAAAAATGGGCGCGCGTTTCGATATCAAGGCTATCCGCTCCGGTGCAGCCCCTGATCCGCAAGTATATGGCGATGATATTATCGTGATCGACCAATCCGGTTCCAAAACCGCTTTCCGGCGTCTGATGGAAAGTCTGCCAATTTTCAGTATTTTTTCACCTCTTTGAAACGGGATAGTTAATACGTGGCCAATCATCCGCACGATCCACACCACGACCCACGCCAAGATTTATTCCCGACTCATCAAGGGCAGGACAATCGTCAGCTGGCGATAGCGCGCAGCCATGCGATCAGCGTCGACACGCGACTTGGCGATCCAGTCGCGGAAACCGAAGACAATATCGATCTGCTGAGCTACTGGCGCATCATTCTCAAGCGCCGCTGGATGGTACTTGGCGTGCTGGGCATCATTTTTCTTACCAGCCTGGTGGGAACCTTGCTGACCACGCCGATTTATCGGTCCACTGCCATCCTGCAAATTGAAAGGCAGAGCATGCAGGTGATGGATGTGCAGGGCGTTACGCCGACCGAAGACATCTATGCCGATGATTTCTATCAAACCCAGTACGAGTTGTTGAAGAGCCGTGCATTGGCGCAGCGCGTCGTCGCGCAATTGGGGTTGGCGGAATCCGGTGAACTTGAGCGCATGCGTCCGGGCTCGCCATGGCAAAAACTGATGGGATTGTTCGGTCGCGAACAGCCCAGTCAGGAAAATGCCGACACCAAAACCAGCAAGCTGACCGCGGCCGAAAAATCGGAAAAAGAAAACCAGCTGGCGGGCAGTTTTGCCAGCGGCGTGAGTATCGAGCCGGTCAGGAATTCGCGTCTTGTGCGGATCAACTACGACAGTCCGGATCCGGCATTCGCGCAGAAAGCGGCCAATGCGATCGTGGAAGGATTCATCGCCAGCAATCTTGAACGTAAATTTGATTCTTCCGCCTATGCGAAAACCTATCTTGAAGAACGACTGAAAGAATTGAAGTTAAAGCTGGAAGATTCCGAACGCAAATTGGTCGAGTTCGCACAGAAAGAAGAAATCATCGGCACCAGCGGCAGCGAAAACAGCGGTACGCTGACCCAGCAAAGCCTGCAAACCCTGAATGCTGCCTACGGCAAAGCCCAGGAAGATCGTATCCGTGCGGAATCACGTTGGGCGCAGGCACAGGTCAGCAGCGGCATCAGCCTCGCAATGGAATCGGGCAATACCAGCTTCATCACCACGCTGCAGGAAAGCCGCGGCAAATTGATGGCGGAATATCAGGACAAACTGAAACTCTATAAACCTGCCTATCCCATCATGGTTCAGTTGAAAGGCCAGATCGAAGAAATCGACAAGCAGATCGCCAGCGAAGGCGGAAATATCCGCAATGCGATCCAGGCCCAGTATCTGTCAGCACTTAAACAGGAAAGCATGTTGGCAGCCCAGATCAAGGGCCTCAAAACGGATGTGCTGGACCAGGAAGGCCGCAGCATTCAATACAATATTTTCAAGCGTGAAGTGGATACCAATCGTCAGCTGTATGACGGCTTGTTGCAGCGTTACAAGGAAATCGGCATTGCCGGCGGTATCGGCACGAACAATATGTCGATCGTTGATCGCGCGCAAATGGGCGGCCAGTTCAAACCTGATCTGACGCGCAATCTCATGCTGGCGACGATGGTGGGTCTACTCCTGGGCTGCTTGCTGGCATTGGGTTTTGAATATCTGGATGATTCGCTCAAGGTGCCCGAAGATATTGAAAAACAACTCGGCCTGTCGATTCTTGGCGTCATTCCGAAACTCAAGGATCCACAAACGCCGACCATTGCCCTGCAGGATTTGCGTGGTGCATTTACCGAAGCCTATCGTTCGGTACGAACGGCCTTGCAGTTTTCAACCGACAAGGGCGTGCCTCGGGTCCTGCTGATCACCAGTGCCTCACCCGGCGAAGGCAAGTCCACGACGGCACGTGCATTGGCGCAAAATATTGCCGAGTTGGGTCGGCGCGTGCTGATAGTCGATTGCGATTTGCGAAATCCTTCCCTGCATCGTCATTTCAATGCAGATAACTCCACCGGCCTTACCAATTTCTTGGCAGGCGGCATGAAGCCGATGGATCTGATCCAGAAAACCAATATGCCAAACCTGTCGTATCTCTCGACAGGTCCGCTGCCGCCGAACCCTGCCGAATTATTGATGGGCTCGAAGTTGGTATCTTTCCTGACCGTCGCCGTTGAAAAATTCGACCAGATTATTATCGACGGCCCGCCGATCCTGGGTCTGGCGGATGCCCCGATTCTCGCCAATCGCGCGACGGCAACACTGCTCGTTATCGAGGCCGGCGAGACCCGGGTTGCGGTGGCACGTAATGCGATCAAGCGTATCTTCGCGGCCCGTGGCCATTTAATCGGCGCCGTGATGACAAAATATAATGCCAAACTGCACTCCGGTTACGGTTATGGAGCCGGTGATTACGATTATTATTCCTATGGCGGCAACGAAAAGCCGAAGGAACGCTTGACCAAGCAATGACGATCGCAGCGCTCGAGCAGGCACTTACCTTCATAAGTCGTACCGACTTGACTGCTACTGCCCGTCAGCAACCTCTGCCGATGGGTGTTACCGAACTTCTGAAAATATGTTCCGGCGACAATGAGTCACTGCTGGCAGCGCAGGAAAGTTCGCGACATTCGCAGGAAGATGTACGCCATGCCGCCGAATTCTACGTACAACAGATTTTGTTTGCTCCCGACAGCGACCACTACCGGATACTGGGTGTGGATCCGGATGATGCAGAATCGAAAATAAAACTGCATTACCGCCTGCTGGTTCGTTGGCTGCATCCGGATAAAAACTCCAGTGACTGGGAGGTGGTTTTCTCGGAGCGCATCAATCGTGCATGGCATGCATTGAGAACGCCCGAACGCCGCCGGCAGTACGATGAGCAGCTTTCAAACGAAAAAGCACAGGCAAAAAGTGCAGCACCAAGCCGGGAAATGAGACCGGCACAATGGCGCGAGAGCCGGAACGATCCGCGTTTCATGAGTTCACGTGCCATCAAGCGATTACCGATTGCGGTATTCAGCCTTTTGGGAGTCGGTGCCTTGCTGGCGCTGCTCTGGTTTAGTCAGACACAGCCGAATCTGCAAGCGCCGACCACGGTTTCGAGGACACCCGAAAAAATCCTTGTGCCGGTTGAGCCACCGAAAACCGCATCACCAGCTGCTTCGATACCGGTCGAGCAATTGCCGGAAAATATCGACACGGCATCTTTTATTGAACAGAAAACCGAGGTTGCCGATCCGGAGAAACAGACTGTAGCTCCAGCCCTTGCAGTTGTCTCTCCACCCGTTGGCCCGTTGCCTGAAATTGCTGCGACATCCGAAGCAAAGACCACAGAGAAACCCGGCATGCCTGCATTGGCAGCGCAGGAAAAACCAAAGATCAAAAACCCGACCAAGCCCCAGATGCAAGTAGCTGAGAATATTTCCGCCACACTTGTGGCGGAAAACAAACCTGTCGCCAAGCGTTCCCGCAAGATCAAGCAGGAACCGGTAGTCAACGTGGCAGCCTCGTCACAGTCATCGGACAGCGCTCCGGCAGTAGCCAGTCCGGTGGTCGTTGCCAGCGCATCCAGTATCGAAAAAGACCTTGCAAGCGACGCCTCGGTAAAACAATTTTTGCAGAAATTTTCCCGTGTCTATTCGGAAGGTGATTATTTTGCCCTGCATAATATGTTCACCCGTGACATGAGTATTCTCGGTGCTCCGGCACAGCGGACGGTATTGCGGAGTTACCGGCAATTGTTCGAGAACAGTCAAAGCCGCGAAATCAATCTGGACCATGTCACGTGGCTCACCAATGACGAAAGTATCGTGGTGATCGCGAGTTACCAGGCGCAGGTAATTCCACGCGGTAAATCCGAAAGCCAATCGAGCCGTGGTGACATCCGGCTCGATCTTCGTGTCGAAAACGGCCAGTTGAGAATTATTCGCCTGCAATCGGACATCAAAAATGGCTGAGCATTCGAAGCTTGCAGCGGGTCCGGCGGTGAAAATACTACTGATCCTGCTGCTTGTTGGCCTGGCGTGGCGAGTCTTCAGTCTTGGCATGGCCGATACGCAAAGCCGCTCTCATCCGCAACAGGCCTTGCAGTGGAGGCCGCGTCATTCGGCAGCCCTTTTCCTGCTGGCAGAACAGCAAGCCGCGAATGCAAATCAGCATGGCGAAGCAAAACGGAATGCAATGGCGGCACTGCGTGCTTATCCGCTGGAGGGAAGGGCCTATCGCATTCTGGGCCAGATTGCCGATGCGGAAAAAAAACCGGATCAGGCTTTCGTCCTCTACCAGAAAGCGGTGCATTACAGTCCGCGTGATCTGGAATCGCATTTGTGGTTACTCAATTACTCCCTGCGTACCGAAAACGCCGAGTTGGCCGTGCACCATCTCGATCGACTACTACGGATGCAAATCGATTTGCTGCCACCGCTCATACCGACGATCGCCGGGCTTGCCACACAGCCATCGTCGCAGGATGCATTGATCAAGGCGATGTTAAAAAATCCGAGTTGGCGCTTGCCCGCAATCAATACATTGACTGCACAACAAGGTGCCTCGACGAAATACGCCGTTTTTTTCGACCGATTGGGTAAAACTCACGGAGGTCTTTCTGAGCGAGAGCAACAGGCGTGGTTGGGTGCATTGAATCTTGACCAGCAATGGCCGCTGGCTTATCTGACCTGGGCCAGCCAATTGCCGGCAGCAACGCAATTGGAGCTCGGCAATCTGTTTAATGGCAGCTTCGAGCATGAGCCTCTGGCCGGGGGTTTCGACTGGCAGTTCGATAAGGTTCCCGGTGCGAGCATCGGTCTGGAGTCACGTGACGGAATTTCCGGGAATAAAGCCCTGCATCTGAATTTCGAAGGCCGTCGTGTTCCATTCAATGGCGTGCGGCAAACCCTGGTGTTGCCAGCGGGTAGCTACCGGTTTTCAGGCAAGGGATTGGCCGATAATCTGATGACCGAGCTGGGCCTGTTATGGTCTGTTCAATGTCTTGGAAGCGGAGAAATCCTTGCCAGCGGCGAGCCATGGAAAGGTAGAAGCGCACAATGGCAGGCCTTCTCGCTGGATTTCACGGTACCGAAGGAACACTGCACGGCACAGTCCGTGTTCCTGAAGCTGCCTGCCCGGATTGCCGCAGAACAGGAAATAGCCGGCAGCCTGTGGTTCGATGCGTTCAGAATCCAGAGAATTCAAGGGCTTACTGAACGTGACCTCAACCATTAAGGCAGGAAAACCTTGCATCTTTGCGCTCAAGCTCGCTATTATGCTCAAGCGTACACATCCGTCACTCGGAGTCATGTTATGAAGAAATCCATCCTTACCGCACTGTGTGTAACCGGCCTCGGTTTTGCAGCCATTGTTTCAGCCCAAGACGGCGCAGGTGTAGCGATTCTTGATGAAATGAACGGCTCCGTTTTGGTCAATCAAGGCGAAAAATTTGTCACGGCAATCGAAGGCCAATCCTTGAATGCCGGTGACCGCGTCATGGTAACGAAGACAGGTAGCGCAAGAATCATGTTCGGAAAAGACTGCTCGACCGAAGTCAAAGCCGGAACGATTGTAACCATCCCGGAAAGCTCGATTTGCGAAGGCGGCCAATTGGTCACGCAATCCCTTGAACCAGGTACCGGTGCTGCCCCAGGCGCAAACGGAACCGGCGCAGGTGCCACCGGAAGCTCCAATACCGGTATCTACACTCTGGCAGGTGTCGCGCTCGCCATTTCCGCATACGAAATCCTGAAGAGCCCCTGATTCCAGGGTTATTCGAAAGTTTGAATAAGAAGGCCGCCCAACAGCGGCCTTCTTTTTTGGAAACATTTGCATGTTGAATCAGAAAACGGTTTTTTATCTTGCATTGACGGTGTTGGCTCTCGCCTGTTTTCTCGGCGGCGGCCAGGGATTTTTCGGCGATACCCTCGCACAGCTTGCCGCCATCGGATTGCTCGCAGCATGCCTGTTTAACAAGGAATCCGAATTCGCCTCCGCGAGTCCATCGACCCGGAAGCTCGCTTTCCTGTTTATCGCCATCGTCCTGATGGTGCCGATACTGCAATTGTATCCGTGGACAAATACCAATCAGTTCATCCTTTCATTGCAACAGGATTTGCAGCAAACCGGCGTCAATATCGGCAACCAGAGCTTGAATAAAACCTATGGTGCGGAACGCGCACTTTTCAGCCTGTTGCCTGCTTGCGCGATTTTTCTCGCTGCGCTGCAATTGCCGAATCATTTCCGCTATCGTTTGCTTGCCGCCTTGGCAATCATTGCGCTGCTGAACATCCTGATGGGTTTCGCCCAGCTTGCGCAGGGCAAAAGCAGTCCATTGCGCTTGTACGAAATCACCAACCTTACCGAAGCCGTCGGCTTCTATGCCAATCGAAACCATTTCGCCAGCCTGCTTGTGATGTGTCTGCCATTGTCGGTGGCGGCAACGGCATGGTGGGCTTATCAGCGTGTCGGCAGAATATCGCGTTCACTGATTCCAGTATTGGGCGGCGCATTATTTTGCGTATTGATCATTCTCGCCGTCGCGGTTGCGCGCTCACGCGCAGGCCTGTTGTTTGCCGTGCTTGGCAGTCTGCTTTGTTTGCCTGCCATCTTCGCCTTGCCGCGCATGCCGGGCATGAAGCGAATTCTCGGAAGTATTGTCGTGCTGGGCGTGATTGTCGCCGTTCAATTTGGTCTGGCCGGAATGATGGAACGTTTTGACCACGGCATCGGCGACCAGACACGAACCCAGATGACGCAAATCAGTGTCGAAGCCGGAAAAGCCTATGCGCCGATGGGATCGGGGCTTGGCACATTCCGGCAGGCCTATGCCATTTTCGAGGCAAGGCACGAAGACAGTATCGACCATACCACCACCAACCATGCACATAACGACTATGCCGAGCTGTGGCTCGAAGCCGGTTATCCGGCGCTGTTGGCAATGGCTGCTTTCTGGATCCTGTTTTTGATACTCGGATACCGTGTCTGGATCGCGCAGAAACAAACCGATACTTTCGCGGTTCTGCTATCGCGCGTTGCCTGGATCAGCCTGCTGATGGCATTGCTGCACTCGTTTGCCGATTACCCACTAAGGCCCACGGCAAATTCCGCCGTCTTTGCGCTATTGCTGGCGCTCGCCCTGGCCGCCAGCCAAAAAAGAAAAATTTAGAAATTTTCCAGCCACGAAAAAGGCAATTCCAGTTTTCACGCTCATGCTGAAAATTAGAATATCCGCCGAAATCCAGCCTTGATTCGCTTCAATAGCAGACCGATCCAATTCGTTTCGCCGTAGCGCATTTTCAAATAAGCCGCATTGGGGAATAGCCGTTGTCGCAACCAGTGCATGCGAAGCGGCCAGTTCGGGAATGCCATGAAGCTCATGTATTGAATGTAAAACCAGCGATGCATCTTGCCGGTGTTCATGATTTCATTTTTTCCCGCGCGCAACAGCGAGGCAACAATAGCGTCGGGCACGATGGTGTGGAATTCGTGTTGTGCTGCCAGCAGACCGTCGCGACAGGCGCCTGCGAGGTTACGCTCGATGGCGATATCAAGCATTTCCTGCCATTGCGACGGAGCGAAACTCGAGCCGAGCAGATGCAAGTCGTAAAGCCACTTCAAACTGTTTTCGCTGCCATCAGTCATGTTTTGTATGCGATGCATGCAGGCATTGAAAAAGGCATGCTCGGGCGAAAGACCACGTGCGAATTCGCCCAGCTTCGGCAACGAAATGGCTTGCCGGTTCAATTCGTCGAAATGAAAGCGAAAGGCAAATATCGGCGAGCTGGAAAGCTGCCAATGCAGATCGATTTCCAGACCTGTGCCGCTGACCGAATTGCGAACGCAAGTGTGTTCAAAGCTCACCAGGTCGCCTGCAAGCACAGGGTCGCGAAGGCGGTAATCAAGCGATTCAAGACAGGTGATTGCCTTGCGTGTATCGGCATGCGAAGAAAACAGCAGATCAATATCGCTGCAGTCCCGCAAGTGGGCCGAGGGGTATGCCCAATAGGCGAGTGCCGATCCTTTCAATAGCAATACGTTGATACCGGCACTATGCAGATGGCTCAGTATTTTTCGGCACTCGGCTTCACGCATCAGACTGAGCTGTGCTTTTCTGCGCGCTAGTTCGGCAATATGTTCCTGAAATAAAACGGGTATGCCGGCCTGACTGTCGGCAGCATTCATCCGCTCGTGCAGAAGGGCAATAACACCCTCGGTATTCGCCTCGTCCGAAATGGTGTCGTACGCTACAGTCTCCGGAAACATCCAGTGCGGATTGTCACCACGCAGCATTGCAGCAAGCCATTCACGAATCATGCGGGCAAAACCTTTTCCATATTCTTCAATCATAGCGCGGCAATCCGTCAAACCCTAAGCAGCAGGAAAAATAGGGCATTGCCTCATCTTCGGGGTGCGCAAATACCGGCATTGCGCTAAAGTAGCAAGGCCCGTTTCGCCATGAACCGGACCACATTTCGAGGATGATGAATGCAGTCGGTAGAGAAGTGTCGAATTGGCATTTTAGGCCTTGGCTATGTCGGATTTCCGCTGGCCCTCGAATTCGGCAAGCAGTTTGAAACCATCGGTTTCGATATTGATGCCGAACGCGTCCATTCACTTCGCAGAGGCGAATTCCCGCAATCGCAGCGATTGACGATCAGCGATGCAGCCGAAGATCTTGAAACCTGCAATGTGTTTATCGTTACTGTGCCCACGCCGGTGGACGAGGCAAATCGTCCCGATTTCGAGCCCTTGCTGTCTGCCAGCAATACCATAGGCCGGATGCTGAAACAGGGTGATATCGTCATTTACGAATCCACCGTATATCCGGGAACCACCGAGGAAGTTTGCATCCCGGTGCTGGAGAAAATTTCCGGCCTGGTGTTCAACCAGGATTTTTTCTGCGGCTACAGCCCTGAACGCGTGAATCCCGGGGACACCAAACATCATCTTACCAATATCAAAAAAATCACGTCAGGCTCGACGCCCGCCGCAGCGGATTTTGTCGATGCGCTCTATCAGAAGATCATTATTGCCGGCACTCATCGTGCGCCCTCGATCAAGGTCGCCGAAGCGGCAAAGGTCATCGAGAACACGCAGCGTGACGTCAATATCGCATTGATCAATGAGTTGTCGATGATGTTCGACAAGATGGGCATCGACACTCGCGACGTACTCGAAGCCGCCGGAACAAAATGGAATTTTCTGCCGTTCAGGCCGGGCCTGGTCGGTGGCCATTGCATCGGCGTCGACCCTTATTACCTGACGCACAAGGCGACCGTGCTTGGCTATCATCCGGAATTGATTCTGGCCGCGCGCCGTATCAATAGCCGCATGGGTTTGCATGTGGCGCACCAGGTGATGCGTTTGATGGCAAACAAACGCATTCATGTGGTGGGTTCCAGAATTTTGGTGATGGGCCTGAGCTTCAAGGAAGACTGCGAGGATCTGCGCAATACACGCGTGATCGACATCATCAATGAACTCAGGGCAGCGCATGCGCAAGTCGACGTCCATGATCCGGTCGCCCGTGCCGCCGATGCCAGGCGGCTTCTGCAAATGGACTTGGTGTCGGCCCCCGAGCTGAATGCCTACGATGCCATCGTCCTGGCGGTCGGCCACACCTGCTTTGTCGAAATGGGCTTGCCGGCTGTTCGTCGTTTCGGCAGGGAGAATTGCGTGATATTCGACGTCAAGTCCGTGTACGGTAACGAACACGTCGATGGGCGACTGTAATGCGAGAATGTACCTCGAAATTCACAACCGTAGGGGCGCCTGCTTGCTGCGCCCAAACAATATCGAAATACATGGGCGCAGCAAGCAGGCGCCCCTACGGTTAAGATCGGAAATACATCTGCAGCAATGATTAATGACGCAATCGAAACCAGAATTCAAAAAAGTGGACTACCCATGAGAAATTACGAAGCAAGAAAACGCATTCTGGTCACTGGTGGAGCCGGTTTCCTCGGCTCGCATTTGTGCGACCGCCTGCTCGAACGCGGCGATGAAGTGGTGTGCGCCGATAATCTGTTTACCGGCAGCAAACGCAATATCGAACACTTGCACGGCAATCCGCGTTTCGAATTCGTGCGACACGACGTGACATTTCCGCTCTATCTCGAAGTCGATGAAATCTACAATCTCGCCTGCCCGGCGTCACCGGTGCATTACCAGCATGATCCGGTACAGACGACCAAAACCTCGGTGCATGGCGCCATCAATATGCTCGGTCTGGCGAAACGTCTTCGCTGCCGCATCTTCCAGGCGTCGACCAGCGAAGTGTATGGCGACCCATCGGTGCATCCGCAAACGGAAGGCTATTGGGGCAATGTGAATCCAATCGGCATTCGTTCCTGTTACGACGAAGGCAAGCGTTGTGCCGAGACCCTGTTTTTCGATTACCACCGACAGCACGGGCTCGATATCAAAGTCGCGCGCATTTTCAATACCTATGGCCCGCGCATGCATCCCAACGATGGCCGCGTGGTATCAAACTTTATCGTGCAGGCATTGCAGGGCAATCCGATCACGATTTTCGGCGAGGGTCAGCAAACGCGCTCATTCTGTTACGTCGATGATCTGGTCGAAGGCTTTTTGCGCTTCATGGATACCGATGCCGGCTTCACCGGCCCGATGAATCTTGGCAATCCGGGTGAATTCACCATTCGCCAATTGGCCGAAAAAGTCATCGAACTGACCGGCTCGAAATCGACGCTCGAATTCAAACCGCTTGCCATCGGACGATCCATTGCAGCGCAAGCCCGATATCAGTCTGGCACAGTCGAAAATAGGCTGGACTGCCGGAAGTACAACTGGAAGCAGGCCTGAAAAAAACGATTAGCCTATTTCGACAAATTGCTCGCCGGACAATTGTGAGTACTGCTGATTGTGATTAATTTGAAATCAGGATTTACAGCAGAGTGTCATTAAAAGATTCCGCCAAGAAAGCCATTCTCTGGTCCGCAGGCTTGAACCTGTTTCGCGACGGGCTGCAGTTTGTCCAGATGCTGGTGATGGTGCGTTTGCTGGATCCCGATATCTACGGCATGGCAAATTACGGCAGCACCCTGATAGGTTTTATCGGTCTCATTTCCTTCCAGCATATTTCGGCGCATATCGTCCAGGTCCGTTCCGAAGCACAAGTCGACTACGATCAGCACTTCACTTTTGGCATGTTCCTCAATTTGTGTTTGTTCGTGCTGACAAACCTGTTGGCCTTCGCGGCGGCCTATGTCGGGCAATACGCAAAAATGCAGCCGATACTGCACGTACTCTCCTTTTCCTTTTTGTTCAGCGTGCCGATGGATTTGCGGCAACGCATGCTGGAACGCGAGCATCAATGGGAAAAATTGCGGCCCCTGCAGATGGCGATGATGGTGGTCTCGGTCGTGGCCGGTATTTCGATGGCATTGGCCGGTGCCGGTGTTTATGCCTTGATCGTACCGGGCATGCTTTCGATGCTGGTTTTTTCCTATGATCTTTTCATCGTGCTGAAATGGCGGCCACGCTGGACCTGGAATCGTCACGCCTATCGCGATGCCCTCTATTTCGGCGTGAACCGCATGGCCTCCAATGTGATGAACAGTGGCCGGAAAATGGTCGAGAGCACCGCCATTACGCATTACTTTCTTTTCACAGGTCTCGGCGTTTTCGGCAGAGCAGAAGGCTTGGCGAATATGTTCTGCGGTCGAATCGGGCAGCAGGTTGTTTCCGCACTCTATCCGATCATTACCCGTGCCGACCCCGCCAGCGAACGCTTTCAGAAAATCGCCGGTCTGGTACTGCGCAGCGTTGCCTGGGTGATTATTCCGATTGCCGTGTGGTTCTCGTTTGAAGCCAGCGCCATCACGAATCTGCTGTACGGCAACAAATGGAATTCCGTGATCAGCCTCTTGCCGCTGACCATGTTGATCGGCTGCGCGCAAGCACTAGGCGGTTGCACGTATTCGCTGTTGCTGGCGAATGAAGCCCGGCGCCAATGCATCCGTTCCGATGTTTTCGCCATGCTACTGATCGTGGGTTGCGTACTGGTCTTGATGCCGATGGGTCTGAAGACCTATCTCGCCGGTGCAAGCCTTGCCCATATCCTTATCGGCATCGTGTTGCTGACTCTGCTGGTACGCTCCGGCGGCATCAAGTCGAATGGTTTGCTGATAGCTTTGTTCCCGCCCTTGCTGGCTTCCGGACTTGGTGTTGCCGTGATGCTGGCGGTCGGCAAAAATATCCTACTGCCTGCTTCCCTGATCGTTCAAACGGGAGTGGCCGGAACAATCTTCGGCCTGATCTATACGCTGGTGATCCGGCAGTTTTTCCGCAATCATCTGCGGGAGTTGCTGGACTACATGCCCGCAGGCCAATGGGCAAAGAAAATGCTGGTGCTGGCATGATTCGACAAATGCATTTCTGCGCGGGAGAGCTTGATTGAAACTGCTGTTCATCTTGCCCGAATACCTGCCGCATTCAGGTGGTGGCATCATCACGTTTTATCGCGCCTTGCTGCCGCAACTGGTTGCCATGGGGCACGAAGTCCGAGTCATTGTCGGCAGTGCCATGTTCGCCGAAGAAAAAGCGAACGCCACTCTGGTGGATGGCGTCAAAGTCGAATCGCTGGAACAGGGTTTGCGTGAGAAATATTTCGAGCAATTCCAGATCTATGCGTCCATGCCATGGTTGCGCAAACATCTGGCGGCAGCTTGGGCCATGTATGAGCAGGCAGGCAAGGGCGGAGGCTATGACGTAGTCGAAGCGACCGATTGGGGCCTGCTGTTTGTGCCCTGGGCATTGGAGCAATCAGCGTCTTTACTCGTTCGCATGCATGGCAGTATCGGCCAAATCGATATCCATGATCCGGTTACCGGCGAAGAAGCCCAGGGCCAGCTTGTTCGCCTGATCGAACGGCAGGCACTGTCATTTGCCAACACCGTGCAGACTTACAGTCCAGCCAATGCGATGTTTTGGGAAGCCCAGACAGGTCGCGAAGTCGATTGTCTTTATCCGGCATGGCAAGCTTTTTCCAACGCGCCGCAAAATACTGACAGAAGCGATCGTGGTCTCGTGCTCGGTCGCCTGCAACGCTGGAAAGGCCCGCAGGTTTTGTCCGAAGCCCTGCTCGCGCTCGGCAACGCAGCACCCATCGTCGAATGGATGGGGCGCGATACCGCCTACGACAATCGCCAACGCACCACCGGGCAATATCTCGCGCAGAACTTCCCGGGCATCTGGCAGCAGCGCTTGTTGCATTGCCCGCCACAATCGCCGGAACTGGCGGCGGCCAGACAAGCCTCCGCCGCATTTGCGGTGGTGCCATCGTCCTGGGACGTTTTCAATTTCACCTGCGTCGAAGCCATGGGGCAGGGCGTTCCGGTCATTTGCTCGACCGGCGCCGGTGCCAGCAGTTTGATTGAAGATGGTGTCAGCGGTTTTGTGTTTGAAAACGGAAATCCCCACGCATTGGCCAATGCGATTTCGCGCTGCACCTCGATGAGTGAAGCGGAACGTGTTGCGATGGCAGACGCAGCGCGATCAACGATTGAAAGGGAACTGAATCCGGTACGTGTTGCCGAAAAATATCTGCAGGCCTATCTGATGACCACGAAAAAATCGCGTAAGCCGATAGCACAGGACAATTGGCTGCGCAGCGCCTGCGCGCCCGACAAGCGTCAAGTCGAAGCACTGTCATTCCTGGACACTCTGCCGCTGAAGGCATTGCTGCACTATGTCTGGCAACGCGGCCGGAAAAAATGGTCGCCATGAATCAGCACGCACGCAATGGCAGGCTCGCTTTATGCATTCCGGCCTATAACGCCGAAAAGTTTCTGCCGCGTCTTTTGACATCGGCACAGCAGCAACACATTCCGTTCGATGAAATCTGGCTCTACAACGATTGCAGCACCGACGGCACTGCCGAACTGGCAGTACGTTTGGGTGCCAAGGTAGTCAGTGGTGAAAAAAACATTGGCTGCAGTGGCGGCAAAAATCGGCTCTTGCAGGAAACCAGCTGCGAATGGATTCACTTCCACGATGCCGACGACGATCTGAAACCCGACTTCACCACGCTCGCAAAGAATTGGATCGACAAGCCGGACGCACCCGATGTCGTATTGTTCAATTATGAAAGCCGCCGTTACGAAGACGAGCAGCTTTAATGCTGCGCGAATTCGATGCACAGGCCCTGTGGACCGATCCTGCCCGTTACGCTATCCGCAATCAGATAAATCCTTATTGCGGTCTGTATCGTCGCGAGTCGCTGTTGCGTGTCGGCGGCTACGACGAAGACCCCGCCGTGCTGTACAACGAAGACTGCCGCTTCCATATGCATCTGGCGTTTTCCGGTTTAAGTTTCGATGTCGAACCACAATTTGCCGTGATCAATCTGGAACGCCAGGGCTCCATGTCCGGCGCCAACAAGGAAAAATGCGCCCGCACCCGGCTTGCCGTACTGCAAAAAGCGGCGAGAGAAGCATCGCCGAATCTGCACCGGGGAGATCGGACTCGAAGCTTGGTTGAATGCCCGGCATCTCGGTGCCTTCAAGGCTTGGGATGCGATGAATGAAGCCATTGATCTCGCAAAAAAAATGGGCGTCGCCCGTCCCGAGGAAGAAGAAAAGGCATGGTTGCGCGGCTTCGCTTCAGTAGCGCCGAAGCTCGGCTTCAAATGGCGTGCGCAATTTGTGGCAAAGCGGGACCGTAAAAATGCCGGATAATGTAATGAAATGCCTCTATCTGGCGGAGTGATGAATGGGAATTCTTGATCCAATCCGTAAACTGACTTCGCAGTCCGTCATTTGGCCACCGATTGAATACGAATTGTTGGATGCAAAGAAAGCCGGCTATCTCAAAGGTAAAATACTGAACGCAGGAGCGGGTTGGCGGGATTTGTCGCATTTGGTCGATGGTGAGTTGATCAACCAGGATATAACCTGGCCAGACGATGACAGGAAAAACACCCATATCTTTTCACCAATACACAATATTCCAGTGGCGGATAATACTTTCGACACCATTCTCTGCATTGCCGTACTTGAGCATGTGGAAAATCCGGAAGAAATCATTCCGGAATTTTTACGGTGTCGAAACCGGGCGGTATTGTGGTCGCCTCGGTTCCTTTCATGCAGCCAGAGCACAAAATTCCGACCGATTACCAACGCTATACCAAGGACGGGTTGGAGCGATTGTTCAAACACCGAGGCTTCGAAATATTGTCTTGCCAGAGTGTTTTCACTGTCTATCACTCATTGCATTGGATCGCCTATGAATGGCTACATCTGAAAAACACCCTAGGCTACAAGTTTTTACGCCTTCTGCTTCTGCCTGTATCGGCATACCGGCAAGACACTCACGTCTTGCTTCAGACAAGCTGGCTTCGGTATTTCAGGTGCTGGCCAGGAAGCCGGTGGCGACATGAATGCTTCGAAGGTTTCGATTCTGATTCCTGCATATAACGCTGAATCGTATATCGAAGAAGCCATCGAGTCCGCTTTGAATCAAACCTGCCGGATATTGAAATTATCGTGGTGGATGATGGTTCCACCGATTCGACCTTTCGTCTGGCATCGAATTACGCGGCACGCGGTGTCAAGGTAATTGGTCAGGCGAACAAAGGTGCGGCAAGCGCAAGAAATCATGCTATGAGAGAAGCCTCCGGCGAGTGGATACAGTTTCTCGATGCCGATGATGTTCTTCATCCCGAAAAAATTGATCGCCAGATACGCTTCGCCGCCAAACACGGAACGGATTTTTTATGCGCGCGCCAATGGGCGCGATTTGTCCAGAATGTTGATGAAGCCGTTTTTCTGGAATCACATTTTCCGAAAGATTGCGATCCGGTCACCTGGTTGACGGAAAATATTCATCGCGGCACCGTGCCTATTATCGCGTCGTTGGCGCATCGAAGCCTGATTGAAAACGCCGGTGAATGGGACGAGCGGCTTTCCTTGAACGACGATGGCGAGTTTTATGATCGCCTCGTACTGCACAGCCAGGGCATTCGCCATGTTGCCGGTGCGAAAGCCTATTATCGTTCGCAGGTAATGCACAGTCTTTCCGGCCGTATTTCCAGGCCAGCGGCGGAATCCGGATTGCTGGCGATGGATCTCTGTACCGCCCGTTTTCTGGAAGCGGAAAACACTGCGGTCACACGTCATGCCTGTGCCATGCAGTACATGCAATATGCCTACCAGTTCTATCCGATAGAGCGCGATCTGGCAGAGCGCGCCATGTTGCAAGTCAAAGCGCTCGGCGGCACGCATTGGCCGATTCCCGGCAGCTCATCCTTGAAGCTGTTGGCGCGTCTGATCGGTTGGCGCAGCGCCCGGCAAATGCAGTATCGGTATTATCGCTGGCGTTATAATCAAAACCTGACATGCCGAACTCCGGAAGTAATTCGCAGAACATGATGAAAATAATCGTCGTATGTACTTCCAGCTATGTTTACGGCGCAGAGGTGGCGACACTGAACCTTCTTGAAGGTTTGAAAAAGGAAGGCCACGATATTCTGGCGATTACCTCGACATGGACCGATGGTGAATTCAGCAAACGCCTGGCCGAGCTTGCCATCCCGGAAAAGCGTTTGCCCTTCGGCACCTTTTCAAAAAAGCTCACATGGCAGGCGATGAGCTGGACTTTCAATATGCTGATCAGGCTGCCCGGCTTGTGGATTGGCTGGTCCGGCATATTCCGTCGTTTCCAACCCGATATTCTGGTAATCACCAATCCAAAGCATGGCCTGTATCTCTATCATTGGCTCGACAAAGTGCCGAGCATCATCATCGAGCACAGCGAAAAACCAATCAGCAAGGAAAATCGCTGGCTGTATAACATCCTGATGAAAAGGCTGGCAGGCGTAGTTGCCGTTTCCATTATCTGGTCGCCAATATCCGGCAGCTAGGCGTTGCACCGGAAAAAATCCATGTCATTTATAACGGTATTTTTTCGGCCGGGAAGAAACAGCACATCGATGCCTTGCCGCAACGGAAGACAGCAGATTCGGCAAACCCGTTCAAAATCGGGATTGTCGGACAGATATCGCCGCACAAGGGCCACGATTGTCTTCTGCAAGCGACGAGGTTGATGAATGAGAAAAACCGGCATTTTGAAGTGCTGGTGTTCGGCAACGGAAATCCCGATTACATCGCCAAACTGAAGCATGAGCTGGCGCTCGCCAATGCCGATTCGATTTGGCAATGGAAGGGCTATGAATCACGTCACGACCACATCTATCCGCAATTCGATATCTGCGTCGTGCCAAGCCAATGCGACGAGGCATTCGGCATGACGGCAGTCGAGGCTTCAGCCTACGGGCTTCCGGTCGTAGCCAGCAGGCGGGGCGGATTGCAGGAAGCCGTTGAAGAAGGCGTTACCGGGCTATTGTTCGAATCGGGCAATGCGCAGGAACTCGCCGATAAAATCATACAGCTGATGGATAGCCCGGATAGCTATCGGCAGATGTCCGCAGCCGCTCAAAAGCGGGCGTTTGAGGTATTCTCGATTGAAGAAAGTGCTCGAAGATTTAGTGCGTTGTTGAAGACCCTTGCTAGGCATGTTTGATAAGTATCACGACATTTGAAAAGAATCCGTGCTTGATGATAAATAAGAAACTTGAAGAATTCGAAGGCTTGCGTGCAGTACTCGCCATGTGGGTTGTGGTTTTTCATGTCTTTAGTATTTCCGGATTGCATGTGCCCGCCCTACTGGATGGAGGCAATGCGGTTAGTGTTTTCTTCGCACTTTCAGGCTTTGTAATAGCCATGCTTTTGAACGTCGAAAAGGAAATCTATCCGGCATTTATTGTTCGAAGGTTTTTCCGAATATTTCCGGCATATTTTATCTGCGTTGCAGGCAGTCTAATTCTTGTTCTCTACGGGTTTATGCCAAAGACATACGAAGACAGCAGTATGCCCACGCATATTTTTCTGCATCTGCTCATGCTTCACGGCGTTTTACCAGTAGATTGGTTGGCCGGTGCCGACAGTGCATTTCTCAATCCAGCATGGTCAATTACGGTCGAGTGGCAATTTTACTTGATAATTCCGGCTTTCTTTATCTTGTTACGTAGTAGGACATACATGGCGTGGCTACTGATAATCGTGATGGCTGCGATTTCAAGAAGGATCTTGTTACCATTTTTTGAAATGGGGGGGGGTGCGCTTCTGGCGCATTTCCACATTTTTGTTTACGGCATAATTTCATTCTTTATCTTCGACTGGGCGAAGAAAAACGTAGAAATCCTTCGACCTTTAGCCCGGATACTTCCTGTTGCTTGCCCATTATTAATTCTTCCAGTAATCGCGATTTCCCAGAATGTCGGTCTGCTGGTGTGGTTGTTTTTCTTCGGTGCTGCAGTCTCGGTCAGAGTGGGCAATGCACTAAAACCAATTGCAGTGTTGATAAATGTATTGCAATCACGTTCATTAACCTGGTTGGGCGCGATAAGTTATGCGCTTTATTTAGTACATGAACCAATGGTTTGGCTGTCTTTGCATGGAGTTAATTATTTTGTTCCAGGCTTGGATAACATTACGGTTTCCATTCTGGTCGCTGCTTTTTCCATTCCGATTTCGATTTTACTTGCATATGCAATTCATGTCTTGATCGAGTTGCCTTTCATGAGGCTGGGAAAGATCATTACTGGAAAATATTTTTATGCAAAAGAAATCAACGTTAAAGATTTTTAGTGACACCTGTATTTTCAATGCGAACATATAACTAGATTGTGAAAACCAATGGCTCGAATAATCATCGTCGCTCCCTCACAGCCTTCAAGAACGCCGAGAATGGTGCGAAATGCGGCTGCGCTCTCAAAGGCCGGTCATGAAGTTTTTTCCGTGACGCCGGTTTTTGAAAAGGGATACATCGGATACGACGAAAAACTGCTTGCGACTGAGGCATGGAAATATATGCCAGTTTCGATGCTGGATAAAAACGGAAAGATCCGTGCTCCGGTTCGGATAATAAGAAAGCTGGCATTTGCATTGGCATCCAGGCTTGCATGGCCTGCGCTCGGTTCGCAGGCCCTCGTCTATGGAGCGGGCGCCGTCAAACGGATACTCGACGAGCTTGATGGCGATTTGTATCTGGCGCAACAGCAGGCAACCCTGCCGCTGGTTGCACAAGTGGCAATCGCCAAAGGCAAACCCTATGCCTGTGACATCGAAGATATCCTGACAGAATCTTCCTCCGAGCCAGTTGCGCTTTTATCCGCCATCGAAAAGCGTTATTTGAAACAGGCAGCGGTGGTATCGACCATGTCGGTCGTTGCCGCGGATTATCTTGATCGCCATCTGGCTTTGGATAAAAAAGTGATGGCCTTGCATAACTGCCCGGATTTGCAGGAAAGAGAAGGCGTCAAACCTCCCGCAAGAAATCCGGATACCAAGCCCTCCATTTACTGGTTTGGTCAAACACTTGGTTCCCACTCGATGGCGGTCGAACTGATTGAAGCCAATGCAAGTGTCGGCCATCCCTTCAGGATCGCCTTGCGTGGCAGGGCGAATGAAGCGTATTTGAAGAAAATTCTCGAAGTGGTAGATAACACCGGCTCGATGGGTCTAGTAGAGATTCTACCCATCGTCGATAACTCGAAAATGGTCAGCGAAGCCGCCAAACACGATGTCCTGTTCGGCTCGCAACCCAGCGAGCAATTGTTCCATCAGCTCGCTGTTGGCAATAAGGTGTTCACTGGCCTGTTGGCAGGTTGTGTCTTGTTGGTGACCGACACCATCGCCCACAAAGAACTCCAGCAAGATTTATCCGATTGCATGTATCTCGCAAAAAATAACGTGAATGCACTGGGCACTGTATTGAAGCAACTGGCCAGCGATCCGGCCCGTTTATTGCAGATGCGAAAAGCCGCGTGGGATTCAGGCACGGCACGCTATCATTGGGGCAGGGAATGTCTGGCCTGGACTGCCGCAATGAACGAAGCCTTGAAGGGGCAGCCATGAGCGATGACAAGAAGCGGGTCTGTCTAATTGCCGGTACGCGACCGGAGGTTATCAAGCTGGCGCCGGTATATTTTGCCTTGCAGCAGTCTGAATCCCTTCGCCCGATTTGGCTTGCTACCGGCCAGCATCGGCAGATGCTGGATCAGGCTATGTCGGCATTTGGCATCACGGCGGATTTTGATCTCGATCTGATGCAGGAAGCACAGACACTTACCGATCTGACATCGCGGACAATTGAAAAAGTGGGCGCATTATTATCCGAATTGAAACCTGAGATGGTGATTGTGCAAGGCGATACCACTACCGTTCTGTCTTCGGCACTTGCGGCCTTCTATCAAAAAATACCAATAGGCCATGTAGAAGCAGGGTTGAGAACCTATGACATGAACTCGCCCTGGCCGGAAGAAATGAATCGCCGCCTGATAGCGCCGATTTGCCGCTGGAATTTTTCACCGACCGACCAGGCAAGAAAGAATTTGCTCTCGGAGAAAATTCCGGCCGATCACTGTCATGTCACCGGCAACACGGTGATCGATTCCCTGCTATGGATGAATGAAAAAATCGAATCGGATCCGGCGAAGCATGGCGAATGTCGAAGCCGTCTGGGTATTCCGGAAGAATTCTGGAACCGGTATATCGAAACAGGCAAGGAAAAATGGATATTGCTGACGCTGCATCGCCGTGAATCCTTCGGCGAGGGCCTCGTCAATATCTGCCTGGCTTTGCGGGACATACTCGAAAAAAATCCCGAATATGGTTTGCTGTGCCCCATGCACCTGAACCCTTCGGCACGCGGCCCGGTAATGCAATATTTGGGCGGACTCGATCAAGTCACCCTGATCGAGCCGGCGGGCTACGAAGATTTCATCTTCCTGATGAATCGTTGCCATTTTATCGTCAGCGATTCGGGCGGCGTACAAGAAGAAGCGCCGACGCTCGGAAAGCCGGTACTCGTTGTCCGGGAAACATCGGAACGTATGGAAGGTGTCGAAGCGGGGACATGTCGCCTGGTTGGAACCGATCAGCAGGCCTTGATTCGCGAGGCAGGCTTGCTGATGGGCGATGAAAAAGAATACGCATCACGAAGCACTTTGAAAAATCCCTATGGCGATGGCAAAGCGGCAGTGCGCATCAGAAAAATTCTGGAATCGGAATTATGAGAAATATACTGTTGGCAGTATTGAAGTTGCACTCTGCTTCAATTTGCTCGGCAGGCAGCATTGAGCTTGTTCGTAAATTGGAAGGCAGGCTGTGAATTTTCGCTATCTTCTCGGCTCGGGCATTAACTCTGCCATTCACTGGATAATAAGCAGGCCTTATTTTCCGTTGACGCGATATGTGCCGCGCGGCAAATACTGGCTTTACGACGCACAGAGATTTTCCGGGACGAAGAAGTTACCCGTGATTTTTGATGTAGGTGCCAACGTAGGTCAGACTTTGAGCGGAATCGCCCGATATTTTCCCGAGTCCACTAGCTTCAGCTTTGAACCAATATCGTCAAGCTTTAATGCATTAAAAGAGAAATTCGGGAATGCAAAAAACATACATCTTGAAAACATTGCGCTCGGTTCGGAAAGCGGCACTTCCATTGTCGAGTTGCATGCGAATTCCGAGTTGAATACCTTGGTCAACGACCAGCCGAGAACGGATGATCTTCTTGGAAAGACTGAAAAAGTCTCGATCGAAAGTCTGGATAATTTTTGCTCGAGCAGGGCAATAGACCGGGTCGATATTCTGAAAATGGATGTCCAGGGCTGGGAGTTGGAAGTTTTGAAGGGAGCGGAGTCATTCATCCAGTCAAAAAAAATCCGATTCGTCTATGCGGAAGTCGGTTTTCGACGCAGTGATTCGGATATGCAGCACTTTTCCGAGCTGAATGATTATCTGGAAAAGAAAGGCTTCTGGCTTTGCGGCTTTTACGAGCCTTTCAGATGGGGTGCAAATAAGCAGTATCTTGGATTTGCCAATGCTTTATATCTCAATCCCGATTTTATCTCTTAGCTTAGAGTGCTTTCAGGATCGAATCACGTTTGAAAACAATCAATAAAATGGACATAGTGTTTTTATGTATGTAAAGAAATGAGAGTACTCTTAACCGCCGATCCCGAGCTGCCGGTTCCACCGAAATTGTACGGAGGCATCGAGCGCGTTATCGATTTGCTGGTGCGCGAATTCGTGGCGGCAGGGCACGAGGTTGCCTTGCTGGCGCATCCGGAATCCAGCAGCGCCGCTTCGGTTTCCTATTCCTGGCCGACGCAAAACAGTCAGGATGCCCGGCCGAATGCCAAAGCATTGTCCAGAGCGGCGAAGGCATTTCAGCCCGATATCGTGCACAGCTTTTCCCGCCTGCTCTGGTTATTGCCCTTGCTTGGCGAGTCGTATCCGAAAGTGATGTCCTACCAGCGCGAACCTACCGGCAGAACGGTGCGCCTGTCGAATTGGCTGCATCGTGGCCGCCTGCATTTCACCGGATGCAGTGAATACATCTGCGGTAATGGTCGTGCACGAGGCGGCGGTGACTGGACCGCAATTCACAATGCAGTCGACGCCAGTGCGTACCAATGCCAGGCACAGGTAAGCGACGATGCGCCCTTGGTATTTCTCAGCCGTATCGAGCCCATCAAGGGCTGCCATAATGCGATCGAAATCGCGAAGCGTTCCGGCCGTCGATTGATCATTGCCGGCAATCATTTCGAAGAGGGTGAATTCGGCGATTACTGGCGCCAGAAAATTTTGCCGGAAATCGGCATGAACAGAATCGAGCATGTCGGGCCGGTGAATGATCTGCAGAAAAACGAATTGTTGGGCCAGGCAGCTGCGATGGTGGTACCCATTGAATGGAATGAACCCTTCGGCATCGTATTTGCCGAAGCGCTTGCCTGCGGAACGCCGGTGATCTCGTCGCCGCGCGGCGCCTTGCCGGAAATTGTCGAGCAAGGACGTCATGGTTTCCTGATCAACAGCATCGAAGAAGGCGTTGCTGCGATCAAGCAGTTAGAGACTATCGATAGAACGGAATGTCGTCGGCGTTTCGAGCAGGCATTTTCATCCGATGTCATTGCGGCGCAATACTTGAGCCTTTATGGTCGCTTGATAAAAGGCTGATGCAGGATATGACGTCGAACACGCAGGATGTCGATAATGTAAAGCCGGTTGATACGCGTCACCGGGTTTTCATTTTGGATCCATTGCGTGGATTGGCTGCACTGTCTGTCGTTTGGTACCATTTTTCGAGTACGGGTAATTTCACTGACGCCGAATATTTAAGTAAATGGCTGACAGCTTCCGGAAAATATGCTTGGGCAGGCGTCGAAATTTTCTTCGTGATTTCCGGGTTTGTTCTGCCCTATGCCTTGAGCAAGAATGGCTACCGATTGCGGCATTACGGGCTTTTTCTTTGGAAAAGATTAGTGCGACTCGAGCCGCCCTATCTTGTCAGTATTGCCATCGTATTGCTGATTGCCGCGATCTCGCCACTGGTACCGAGTTTTCATGGAGAAGCATTTCATTGGGACTGGCCGAGGCTACTTTCCCATCTGGGTTATCTCAGTTCGTTTCTGCATTACGAGTGGTACAACGTGGTGTATTGGACATTAGCCATCGAACTGCAATTTTACTTGTCGATTGCACTTTTGTTTCCGCTGCTGGTGCAAAAAAATATCATTACCAGAATGGCGGTAGTGGCAGGACTATTGCTGCTGTCGCTAGTGTCATCGCAGGATTATTTGTTGTTCAAATATCTTCCGTTCTTCTCACTAGGCATTGTTTCGTTTCAGTACTATTCGGGACTGATGCGCCCCTTGGCATGGTGGTTCTGGATTACGCTAAGCGCCTGCTTTTGTTTTTTCACACTCGGCATGGCGGCAACCCTTTTTGCAGTTGGCGCGGCTATGGCCATTGCGGCAGCAAAATCCTTCGAAGGTAGCAGCCAAACCGGAAACCGGGCATGGCAGCTTTTGACCTGGCTAGGAACACTCTCCTATTCGCTCTATCTTTTGCATGTTCCCATCGGCGGGCGCGTGATAAATCTGGGCGCAAGATTTGTCAGTGGCCCGCTTGGACAGATAGTTGTTCTGGCACTCGCCATCCTGCTGAGTCTGTTCGCGTCCTGGTTATTGCATCGGTTCGTTGAAAAGCCATCGCAGCGTTGGTCGGCGAATATAAAATTTCGCGACCCGCCCCTACCTGCTGTCATCGCAGGCAAAAAAGGCGATGCAGTCTGATGGCTATTTTCATGCGCCGAGTCTTGATTGTTTCACCGCATTTTCCGCCGGTGAATACCGCCGATATGCAAAGGGTCCGAATGCTGTTGCCTTTCTTAAAACTGAATGGCTGGCTCGCGGAAGTATTGACGGTGTCGCCGGAGCAAATTGCTTCGCCACGCGATCCCTGGTTGCTGCAGGGTATTCCTGACGATATCCCGGTACATGAGGCGAAAGCACTGGGCTTGGCATGGTCGCGCATTCCCGGTTTGGGTTCGCTCGGATTTCGTGCCACGCGTGCCTTGGCGAAAACCGGCGATGCCTTATTGGCAGAGAAAAAGTTTGATTTGATTTACTTTTCCACAACGGTGTTCCCGGTTCACAAGCTCGGGCCGCGTTGGAAGAAAAAATTCGGCGTTCCCTTCGTGATGGATTACCAGGACCCTTGGGTCAATGACTATTACCGCGAGCATCCGGAAATCACGCCGCCGGGTGGGCGCTTGAAGTACGGCATTATCGATCGTCTTCATCGGCGCATGGAACCGGAGGTGCTGAGGCATTGCGCCGGCATTACCAGCGTATCGGAAGCTTACCCAAAACAACTCGCGTCGCGATATCCCGACATCATCATGCCGCCGATATTGATACAGGCATTTCCGGGAGCGAAACGCGACTTCGAACGATTGGACTCGGTCTCCATGACCGATGTATTCGACAAGGCCGATGGCAATATCCATTGGCTCTATGTCGGGCGCGGCGGTGCGGATATGGCGACAGCTTTGCGTGGACTATTCACCGCCATTCGTGATCATGCCGATGAGGATTTGCGAAAACGCTTGCGCCTGCATTTCATCGGTACCTCCTATGCCGCCGCTGGCACGGGTGTGAAAACGGTTTCACCGATTGCCGCCGAGTTTGGTCTGGACAATATCGTGCTCGAAAATCCGGATCGCATGGCCTATTCGAAAACCCTGCAATGCCTGCGCGAAGCCGATGCCCTGATCGTGCCGGGTTCGAATGATCCAGCCTATACGGCATCGAAGATATATCCGTATTTGCTGGCGCGGCGACCCTTGTTGGCGATCTTTCACTGCCAAAGCAGCGTGGTCAATTTGATCGGGCAGGTGGGTGGCGCCGTGTGCGCCAGTTTTGAAAGCGATGATTCAGCAGAAACAATCGCGGAAAAAATTCGCGATGAATGGCTGAACAATAAAAATCATGCGCGTGTTGTTGATTTGGATGAGGCTGCCTTTTCCGGATACACCGATGCCGGCTGTGCAAAACAGCTTGCGAACTTTTTCAATGAAATTACCGCAGGTGCCTGAGTCTATTTTTCAAAATGCCCTTGCAGAAATTTCGTCAGGCGCTGCAAGGCCATTGCCAGCAGGAAAGTGACGAAGGCAAAGAAAAGAATATTCAGCGGAAAGGCAATGGCAGCAAAGACCGCGATGTCCAGCAGTACGGCATGTACGAGATAGATTTCCAGACTCAGGCTACCGCTTTTGGCAAGAAAGGGCCCGACAAGGGGCCAGTTCAAGACACGCGCCACCCAATCCGGCGCACATAATAATTTCAATGCCAGCAGGCAGAGCAACAGCACCAGAACATGCAAAATGGGATAGGCGATGGCACCGATGCCGCGAACCACCATCGTGTTTTTGATGCCGACGTAAATCACTGTCATCAGTAGGGCCAGCCAAAACCAGGACCAGCGAAATCCGGCAACACTGTTTCTGCTTGCGAGCATGCCGCCAAGACAGAAGGCAAAACCGAAATACGCATAGGACACCAAAGGCAGCAGAGTGCCGATGCTCAATTTCGTATCCGCATGAAAGCTGTCCATGCTGTGACCATAGGCTAGGCCATAGACCAGCAGGCAGAGCGAGCCCAGAAAAGGGGCCGCGTATTTCGGCCAAAAACGATGGCTGGCAAAGGCCAGCAAATACATCGGAACGATAATGGCGACATAGGTGAAGCGGGTCGGCCAGAAAAGCATGCCGAGAATTTCGATCGGGTCGGCGCTATAGCTTCGGCTGATAAAAAGCATCTGGAATGCCAACGCAATCAGGACTGCCGGATACAAACGCCAGAAACGCCGGGAGGCATAGGCCCCGAAGTGTTGTCGGCGTTGGTTCAAGGAGGAAAATATTCCGAGGCCCGAGATCACGAAGAAAAGCGTATTGCCCAGCAAACCATCGGCCGCCAGCCAGGGGATGGGATAGAAAGCCTCAAGATGGGAATTGAAAATCAGCCACGCCGCCAGGCCAAGCGCCACTGTGGTGACATAGGCCTGTGATGGCTTGTCGGGTAATTCGTTGGTGCTTTGGCTGGACATTCAGTATGGGCGTGCGGCAGGTTTATCGGAATCTTCAATCCAAAGTACACTAAGGTCTATGATGAAAGACAGCAAGGCTTTTCCCCGCACATTTCGTTTGACCGGGCTTGTTGGCACGGCATGAACGAGACGGCTGACAACCGACCGCGACGCCTGGCCGTGGTGCTGTCGCATCCTATTCAGTATTTCTCGCCGTGGTTTCAATACATCGCACGACACTCGGCCATCGAGTTGAAGGTTTTCTATCTCTGGGATTTTGGCGTCGCGAATCGCGTCGACAGAAGTTTCGGTCACGCGTTGAAATGGGATATTCCCTTGCTCGAAGGCTATGAATACGAATTCATAGCCAACAGTAGCCGCGATCCCGGGACGCATCATTTTTCCGGTCTGGACAATCCCGGCCTGGTGCCAGCACTGAAAGCATGGCAGCCCGATGCCATCCTGATGTTCGGCTATAACTATTCCAGCCATCTGAAAGTATTGCTCTCTTGGTCTTTGCGAAAAATTCCGATATTGCAGCGTGGCGATTCGCACGATCTGGCAAGAGCGCCCGGCCTGCAACCGAAATGGAATCGATTCCTGCGTTCGATCATCTTCAAACGCTTTGCCGCTTTTCTTTCCGTCGGCAAGGCGAATGCCGATTACTTGCGAAACAGCGGTGTGCCCGAAAACCGTATTCATTTTGCACCGCATTGCATTGATAACCAGCGCTTTCAGTCCGCAAGACAAATGGCAGAGCAGGAGGCCGCTGTCTGGCGACGGGAGCTTGGCATGGCTGCCGATGCGAAGGTGATTTTGTTTGCCGGAAAATTCGAAGCCAACAAGCGTCCGCTCGATTTGATGAATGCTTTCAAATTGGCAATGAAACGCCTCTCAAACGATGGCGAGCCGAAGGCTGCACTGTTGATGGTGGGCGCAGGTGAACTGGAAACGGCACTGCGCGAATGTGCTGCAGATGAAGTGGGCAGGACGATATTTTTTGCCGGATTCCAGAATCAAACCCGAATGCCGATGGTCTATGCGCTGGGCGATGTGCTGGTGTTGCCGTCATGGAATGAAACCTGGGGCTTGGCGATCAATGAGGCGATGAATCTGGCCCATCCCGTGATCGTGAGTTCGCAAGTGGGTTGCGGGCCTGACCTTGTGCTGAATGAAAAAACCGGATGGATTTTTTCGGCAGGAAAGGTCGATGAACTTGCTACAATTCTGCAGCGGGTGATCAGCATGAGCGATGGCGAACTCGAGGCAATGGGGCAGTCGGCATTCGAGCATGTCCAGTCGTATTCTTACGAGGCTGCCTGCACATCCTTGCTGCAGGCATTTCATCAGGTTCAGCAGTAAAAAGTTTCAGGAAAACAAGATTGCCATGGCACAGTTCACAATTAGCAAGAAAAAGCTGTTCGGCAAATTGCCACTTGTTTTACTCATCCTGTTTTCCGTATTGGGGTTGTTGAGTACCAACCCCGCGTTGACCGTCGCATCACTCGCCGTGCTGGTGATTTTTTTCAAGATGTTCTGGCGTCCGGGCGAGCCGCCAATTTTGCTTTTCATACTTGGTTATCAATGGCTCCAGGCCAGCATCCTGGTTTTTTATGGCGATTGGCAAGGCTTGCCATTGCAGGAAATGGATAGAAGCCAGTACGTCAATGAAGCGACCTGGTATTCCTTGCTGGGTCTGCTTTTCGTGGCGACAGGGCTCCGTCTGGGTGCAGGGCCGAGCTATGCGCCGATATCGGAAAAACTGGTCACCAGCCATGTTTCCCAACTCTCGGTTCGGCGCCTGTTCTATGCCTGCCTGTTTGCCATCGTGGCGGCCAGCGTATTGGGAACCGCAGCCTATATTGTCAGGCCCTTGAGCCAACCCATCTTGATGTTTTCCTGGATTCACTGGGTCGTCGTTTATATTTTTGCCTATACGGTTTTATCCCAGAAGCGCGGCTATGGTGCTTTGCTGTTGATATTCGGCATCGAAATAGTCATCGGGTTCCTCGGCTTCTTCAGCGGGTTCAAGATTATTCTGGTGATTTTCTTGATGGCGGCCCTGGCAGCTCCTTCCGCATTGCGCGGCGTGAGAATAAGGTCGGCATTGGCACTTGGCGCCTGCATCCTGGTGTTGGGTGTGGTCTGGACAGGTATCAAGAAGGAGTATCGTGATTTTCTCAATCAGGGTACGGAACAGCAGGTAGTTCTTGTTTCAGTTGTGGATCGTGTCGATAAGCTCACAGAGCTGATCTCGGGGCTCACACAAGAAGACATTCAAGCCTCTGCCGATACACTGATTCACCGGCTTACCTATGTGCATTTTTTTGGCGATGCCATTCACATGGTGCCGGATAAAATTCCGTATGAAAACGGAAAGCTGTGGACTGAAGCACTCCAGAATGCTTTCATGCCGCGCGTTTTTTTTCCGAACAAACCCTCGATTGATGATTCGGTGCGGACAGCGTACTACACCGGCAAATATGTCGCAGGTGCAGATGATGGTACTTCGATCAGTCTGGGCTATATCGCGGAAAGCTATATCGATTTTGGCCCCTTTTTGATGGCGGTGCCCTTGGTCCTTTGGGGCTACTTTATTGGTCGCATATTCCGCGTGCTGGTGCGCTCGACCAAATATCCGATTTTCGGCTATGGCTGTGCAACCGTGCTGCTCTTTTTGGGCGCCTCGTTTCTCGAGCAATCCAATGTCAAGATGCTGGGCGGCATGCTGCTCGGCGTGGTCGTATTTTATTTTGCCCAGAAGTACATCGCTGCGCGTTTTTTGCGGCGGGTGGCCCTGCCAGTTCGCTATGATCCGGCGGCAACGTGACAAACGGCAAAACACGGAAAATAAAAATCGCCCTCGTCGTCCCCTCCCTGTTCGACGGCGGTGGTGTGCCGGCAGTCGCCCGTTTTATCAAGGACAGCATTCTGCGTTCGGGCGAATTTGACCTGAAGCTTGTTTCGCTGGCCACGTCGCACCGGGACGATAGCAGCGTGCGTTTGGCGAATCCATGGACATGGTTTAACGGAATCAAAATCCGGCAAGGCGAGTGGGATGGTCTGCCGTATTCGCATGTCGGCTGCATGGCATCGGAACTGGAATTCCAGCGCATGAAACCGCGTGCGGCGCTGCGGAACGTATTAAGCGATTGCGATGTTATCCAGGTGGTCAGCGGAAGTCCGGCCTGGGCCCTGCCCGTTGTCGGCATTGGCAAACCCGTTGCCTTGCAGGTGGCGACGCGCGCGATTGTCGAGCGTCGGCGTAAAGAGAAAGTGGAGCGAGGACCGGCTGCCTGGTGGCACTGGCTGATGACGCGCATCACCAACACACTGGATGACAAAGCCCTGCGCGAAGTCGATGCCGTGCAAGTGGAAAACAACTGGATGCAGGAATACGCCAATACGATTGGCTCAGAGCAAAATACCTGGGTGCGCTTCGCCCCGCCGGGTGTCGATGCAACGCTATTCCATCCGGTCTATCAACGGCTCTATTCGGAATTGACGGGTCGCTATATTTTGTCGGTAGGCCGTTTTGACGATCCGCGAAAAAATATCGGACTGCTCCTGGAAGCGTATGCATTGATGCGTTTTTCGATGAGCGACCCGCCACGATTATTACTCGCGGGTGCCGGTGATCCCGGCCCTGATTTTTGGCAGCGGGTGCGTGAGCTCGACCTGGAAAATTCCGTAAGTTTTCATCTGCGACCTACCCGCGAACAATTGGTCAGGTATTACCAGCATGCTCTTTGTTTTGCGCTGTCCTCGGATGAGGAAGGTTTTGGCGTGGTACTAGCCGAAGCGATGGCTTGTGCGGTTCCGGTTGTTGCCACGCGCTGCGGAGGCCCTGAATCGATTGTTGTCGATAAAGCGAATGGCTTTTTGGTGCCTACCGGGAATGCCCTGATATTCGCCGACCGATTGCAGTTGCTGGTACAGAACATGTCCTTGAACCAGCAGATGGGTCTTGCCGGAAGGCAGACAGTGGAAACGCGTTTCACCCAGGAATTGGCAGGTGAAGCCTTTCTCGATACCTATCGCCAACTGCTGAAAGACCAACCCGGGAAGGCGAACTGATATGTGCGGTATAGCCGGCTTGGTCAGGGCATCCATGCAGGGAAATGCAAGTCTGGAAGCGGCCGTGCAAAACATGTGCGATGCAATGCGCTCGCGTGGTCCGGATGCCGTTGGCTACTGGAAGAACAGCGAGGCCGAGATCAGTCTTGGGCATCGGCGCCTGTCGATCATTGATCTGGACGAGCGTGCCAACCAGCCGATGCTGTCGGACGATAATCGCTACGTGATCGTTTTCAACGGCGAAATCTACAACTTCCGCGAATTGCGAAAACAACTCGAAAGCGAAGGCGAAAAATTTCGCACCGAAGGCGACACCGAAGTAATACTGAAATTATTTATTCGCGATGGCGAAAAAATGCTGCCGAAACTGCGCGGCATGTTTGCTTTCGCGATCTGGGATCAGCAAACCTGCAGCCTGTTTCTGGCGCGTGACCCTTATGGCATCAAGCCGCTGTATGTGGGCCGCAGCGGCGATGGTTGGTGTTTTGCCTCGCAGGTGAAAGCCCTGCTGGCGTCGGGTGCGGTATCGCATGAACCCAATGTCGTTGCCCGGGGCGCTTACTGGCTGCTGGGCAGTGTGCCTTCACCCCGGACATTTTTCAGGGACATCAGCGCATTGCGCGCCGGTAGCTGGTGTCGCATTTCACCGGAAACACCGGATTTCAATCCCGTGGTGTATTGGGATATTGCCGATAGCTGGCGCAATGCTCCAGCCTGCGATCTGCCGGAAAATGAAATTCGCGAAATCGTGAAAGCAGTCGTAGGCAATTCGGTGCGTCATCATCGGGTGGCCGATGTGCCGGTGGGCATATTTTTGTCCGGCGGTATCGATTCCGGGACACTGGCTGCCCTGATGAAAGATTCGGGTGCGAGCGATTTGCAAGGCGTCACGATTGCCTTTGGCGAATTCGCCGGCAAGCCACAGGATGAAGCACCGATGGCGGCCATGCTGGCAGAACACTATGGCATTCGGCACCATATTCGCACCGTGACGCGCGAGGAATTCGAACAGGATTTGCCGCGGATTTTTGCCGCGATGGATTACCCGAGTATTGATGGCATCAATACCTGGTACGCCAGCAAAGCGGTAGCCGAGCTGGGTTTGAAAGTAGTGATTTCCGGCGTCGGCGGCGATGAATTATTCGGGGGCTATCCGAGTTTTCATCAGGTACCGCAACTACTGAAACGCTGGCGAAAAATCACCAAAGTTCCCGGCTTGTCACATCTGGTGGATGTCGCATTCAATGCAAAGGCCCTGCAGAGTGACAACTCCCGCTGGCGCTGGATGGCACGCGAAGCCAATAGCCTTTACGGTGCTTACTGGTTGCGCCGGGGTTTGTTTACACCAGACCAGATTCCGGAGCTGATGCAGGAAAGTCATGCCTATGCCGCGTTGCGGGAGCTCAGCCCGGCATCGTTGATCGAAATGATTGCAGGTGAATTGCCGGAGGATGATTTTCTTGCCGTCGGGCAAATGGAATCCACCTGTTACCTGCGTAACCAGCTCTTGCGCGACAGCGATTGGGCCAGCATGGATCACAGTGTCGAGCTGCGCACACCTTTGGTAGATGCCTGGCTGCTGCGTGACTTGATGCCGGTGATGCGGGCCTTCTCGAGATTTCCCGACAAGAATCTTTTGTCCGGCTCGCCCTCAGTCTCGCTGCCATCGGCGATTCTGCAGAGAAAGAAAACCGGCTTTACCACGCCGGTACAACACTGGCTTTCCGAGATGGTGCCCGAATTGAAGGAAGACGGTGGCAGTCGCAGCTGGGCGCGCTACGTGTATTCCCGCTTTCTGAAGGAAGTGGCTTGATGCGCATATTGCATGTCATTCCATCGGTATCGCTTTCCAGTGGTGGCCCCGGAAAAGCCATCGTGCAAATGGAGCAGGCCTTGCTGGCACGCGGTGTTGAAGTCGTGACAATCAGCACCAACGATGACGGCAATGGAAAGCTATTGCCGGTTGAACTGGAAATGCCGGTTTCATTGAATGGCGTTACCCGCCTTTATTTTCCGATGCAGATGCATGCTTACAAAGTCTCTTGGTCAATGCGGCGATGGCTGCAGCGAGAAATAAAAAATTTCGATGTTGTGCACGTGCATGCCGTCTTTTCGTTTGCGCCGGTCATGGCTGCCCTGATCGCCAGAAATAATAAAATTCCCTACGTGATCCGGCCGCTGGGCGTGCTGAATCACTACGGCATGACAAAACGCCGGAGCCTGTTCAAACGGATTTCGCTCGCGCTTTTCGAGGGCGGATTATTGCGTGATGCCGCGGCCGTGCATTTCACTTCCGGACAGGAGCGCATGGAAGCGGAAAGTCTTGGCATCCCGCTACGTTCGGAGGTGTTGCCCTTGGGTATCGAGCCGGTAAGCGCTGGCTCGGCAGACTTGATGCTATCGGCATTTCCGGTATTGAAAGATCGACGACGCCTTTTATTTTTATCGCGAATCGATCCGAAGAAAAATATCGAAGCCCTGCTGGAAGCAGTGGCGCTGGTGAAAAGGAAAATACCGGACATCGCCCTGATCATTTGCGGCGATGGCGACAAAAACTATATTGACGAACTGAAAAACCAGGCTGATAAATTGAACATCGCCGATAACATTGCCTGGACGGGCCATGTCGATGGAGCAATGAAGGCCAGTGCATTCGGTGCAGCCGAGCTTTTCGTATTGCCCTCGTTCTCGGAAAATTTTGGCATTGCGCCGGTAGAGGCTTTATCTACCGGCCTGCCTTGTGTGCTGGGCAAGGGAGTTGCCGTTGCCGATCGGATCGCGGAAACCGGCGCCGGTCGCTCCGTCGAGCCGACGCCGGTCGCATTCGCGGCCGGTATTCTCGCTCTGATGCAGAACCCGGAAGCACATGCAAAAGCCTGCATCAAGGCGAAAGAGCTGGCGAAATCCGATTATGGAGTGGATACAATGGGCGCGAGATTGTTGGCGCTCTATCAGCGTCTTGTTCCGCAAAAGGCTGATCAATGAAAAGCATTTCCGGTAATCGCCATTGAACATTTCCGACGCCATCACACCATTGATTCTTGTCTGGAACGAGGAAGCCAATATCGGCCGGGTATTGGATCGTCTTTCGTGGGCCAAAGAAATTGTGGTGGTCGACAGTGGAAGTACCGACAAGACGCTCGACATTCTTGTCGGGTTATGCGAATGTAAGAGTGGTCACGCGCAAGTTCGACAGTCATGCCAAGCAATGGAATTTCGGCTTGCAGCAATGCGGTATCACAAGCGATTGGGTGTTGGCACTGGATGCCGATTACGTGCTGGATGATGCCTGTCTTGCTGGACTGGAACAGGCGGTGAAGCAATCTGGAGTATCGGGATTCCGCGCGCATTTCAAATTTTGTGTCGCTGGTCAGCCACTGCGCGGCACGCTCTATCCACCGGTGACGGTGTTGTATCGTCGCGAAGCCGCCCTTTATTTTCAGGATGGCCACACGCAACGCGTAAAACTGTCTGGCGAAGTATCGGACTTGCCCGGCCGTATTCTTCACGATGATCGCAAAAGTCTTTCCCAATGGCTGCACGCGCAGGCCCGCTATGCAAACCTGGAAGCGGACGTATTGTTGCGAAGCCGCTGGTCCGATTTGAGTTGGCCAAGACGCCTGCGACGCTGGCATATCGTGATGCCGGCCCTGATGTTTTTTTATTGCCTGATTATCAAGCGCGGCATTCTGGATGGATGGGCGGGCCTTCATTACGCCTTCCAGCGCGTACTGGCCGAATCGATACAATCCATCGTGTTGATCGAACATAGAATGACGACGAAAAAAACGGAGCGACTAGCATGAGCGAAAGCAAAGTGACGCGTTTGCGTCCTGCCATCATATCGGGCAAGAACAAGATGGCCCGCGCGCTCTGGTCCATCGTGCACCTGTTTTTATTCCGGCCAAGTCCTCGCGTCTTCCATTTCTGGCGCGCATTCCTGCTTCGCTGTTTCGGTGCAGACATCGGTTCGTCCGTGCGTATCTACCCATCGGCACGCATCTGGGCACCGTGGAATCTCGTCATGCAGGACGGAAGTTGCCTCGGCGAATATGTGGATTGCTATTCGGTTGCCAGAATCCTGCTGCAGAAAAATGCGGTGGTAAGTCAGTACAGTTTTTTATGCGCGGCCAGTCGCGATATTTCATCGCTAGACAAACCGCTTGTTGTTGGTGAAATCACCGTGGCAGAAAATGCCTGGGTAGCAGCCGATGTTTTCGTTGGCCCCGGCGTAATGATCGGCGAAGCTGCCGTGGTCTCGGCAAGGGCAAGCGTGTTCAAGGATGTCGAAGCCTGGACTGTCGTCGCGGGTAATCCGGCCGTGTTCGTCAAACGACGCGTCCTGAAATGAAACCGGCATCCAGCGCAAAAAAAATCCTGATTCTCTGCGACTGGTTGCCACCGGATTTTGGTGCAGTGGGGCAGTATGCGGTCGGGTTTGCGAAGGCATTGGCGGAAGACGGTAATATCGTCAATCTGTTCGGTTTTTCATCGAGTGCTTCGAGCACGACGAAAGAATCATTCGGTACGGGACATGTGTTGACGCGCCGGATTTTCCGCCATCAGTATGATCGCGGCAATTTCATCAAGCGTGCATTCTGGACTTTCGGAGCCAATATCGCGCTGCTGTTTGCCGCAAGACGTGAATTTTTTGCTGCCGATGAAATCCGCTTTACCGGTTCGCCACCGTATTTGATTCATTTCGTGATGCCGCTGGCTTTCGTATTTCGCAAGAAGACTCGGTATCGCATTACCGATTTCCATCCGGAATGTTTGATGGCGACCTATGAAAAAGTGCCGTTCTGGATGAAGGTGTTACATCGCATCACATTGGCCTGGCGTCGGCGTGTCAGCGTGATCGAAGTATTGGGTGAAGATCAAAAACGTCACATCATGGCGGCAGGTATCGCTGCGGATCGCGTCGAATTATTGCGTGATCCATCGCCGATCAGTTTCGATGCGGATCATGCTGCGACGGAAATACCAAAAGCCCTGCGCGAGCGGAAGATCATTCTGTATTCCGGTAATTGGGGCGTTGCGCACGACCATGTCACCTTCGTCGATGGTTTTGAAGAATTCTGCCAACGTCATCCGGACGTCGCTGGCCTGTGGCTGAATGCCACCGGAGGTCGTGCCGATCAGGTGGAAGCAGCCTTGCTTGAACGCGGCCTTCCTTTTGTCCGTACCCGTCCGGTACCGCTGGAACAATTGCCTGCCGTTTTGCTGGCAGCGGATGTCCATCTGATTACCTTGGTCGATGCTTTTGTCGGTTATGTGCTGCCATCAAAAGTGTATGCCTGCATCGCTTCGGACAAGCCGATTTTATTTATCGGCAGCGCAGATTCCGACGTGCATCTTTTATCTGAACAATCACGAAACGAAAACAGCTATCAACAAGTCAATGTAGGCGACAAGAGGCAGGTAATGGCTGCTTTGGAGACATTATTGGGTGTTGCTCCGACCGGATAAAAGGTATGCTGTTATGCAGCAATACAGGAGAAATACGTGAGCAGAGTTTTAGTCTTGGGCGCCGGCGGTTTTATTGGCAGCCATCTGGTGAAGCGCCTGAAATCCGAAGGTCATTGGGTGCGTGGCGTCGACCTGAAAAATCCGCGTTATGCCGCATCGCCAGCCGACGAATTCCTGATCGCCGATCTTCGAATTTACGATAACGTGGTCAAGGCGCTCGAAGGTGGTTTTGACGAGGTCTATCAATTGGCCGCCGATATGGGTGGCGCCGGATTCGTGTTCACTGGCGAGCATGATGCCGACATCATGCACAACTCGGCACAGATCAATATCCACGTGCTCGACGTGGCCAGAAAAAACACGATTGGCCGCATTTTTTATTCCTCATCGGCCTGCATGTATCCGGAACATAACCAGCTGGATCCGGACAATCCGAAATGCAACGAAGCGTCGGCCTATCCGGCGGCACCGGATTCCGAATACGGTTGGGAAAAACTGTTCAGCGAGCGTCTGTATTTTGCCTATGCCCGCAATTACGGCATGACGGTTCGCGTTGCGCGTTATCACAATATTTTCGGACCGGAAGGTTCCTGGCACGATGGCCGCGAAAAAGCGCCGGCCGCACTTTGCCGCAAGGTGGCGATGACACCGGAAACCGGCGTTATCGAAATGTGGGGCGACGGCAAACAGACGCGTTCTTTTTTGTACGTGGATGAATGCGTCGAAGCGACCCTGCGCTTGATGCGATCCGATTTTGCCGGTCCGGTCAATATCGGTTCCGAAGAAATGGTATCGATCAATCAATTCGCCGAGATGATCATGACGATTGCCGGCAAGAAGCTGGGCGTCAAACATATCCCCGGCCCGACCGGCGTGCGCGGCAGGAATTCCGATAATCATCTGATTCGCGAAAAGCTCGGTTGGGCGCCTTCCTTGCCGCTGGATCTGGGGCTTCGAAAAACCTATGCCTGGATTGCCGAGCAGGTCGCGAAGGGCGCGCAGGATAGTGAGTAGTACGGAAACATCGACATGAATATTCTTGTCACCGGTGGTGCCGGCTATATCGGTTCACATACGGTTCTCGCATTGCTGGAACGTGGTCATCATGTGGTGGTGCTGGATAATTTCAGCAATAGCTCGCCCAAAGTCATGGCCCGCTTGGAGGCGTTGGCCGGCAAGCCGATTCCGCTTTGCCAGGTGGATCTTCGCGATGGCGATACGGTCTTCGATGTGCTGGTATCGCACAAGATAGATGCGGTAATTCACTTTGCCGCATTGAAAGCGGTGGGGGAATCCTGCGAGCAACCGCTGCAGTATTTCGACAATAATGTTTCCGGCACGATATCCCTGCTGCTGGCGATGCAGAAAGCCAATGTGCTGCGTTTCGTTTTCAGTTCCTCGGCCATGGTGTATGGCGATACCGAGCACGAAACCCTGTCTGAAAACACGCCAAGATCCGCCAATAATCCCTATGGCCGTACCAAGCTGATGATCGAAGAAATCATTCAGGACCACTGTGCTGCCGACACGAACTTCAAGGCTGCGATATTGCGTTACTTCAATCCGGTCGGCGCGCACCCCAGCGGCATGATCGGTGAAGACCCGCGCGGTACGCCGAACAATCTGATGCCCTATTTATGCCAGGTGGCATCCGGAAGGCGCGAAAAACTTTCTGTGTTCGGCAATGATTATCCAACCCCGGATGGTACCGGCCTTCGTGATTATCTGCATGTGATGGATCTGGCCAGGGCACATGCGGACGCGCTCGATTATCTGCAAAGCCAAAGCAAGAATCTGACCGTGAATTTGGGAACAGGCAGTGCGTCGAGTGTGCTCGACATGATCCATGCCTTCGAGCAAGCGAACAAACTGAAAATTCCGCACGAAATTATTGGCCGCCGTCCCGGCGACGTCACCCGGCTATGTGCTGATCCCGGGCTCGCCAAGGAATTGCTGAGCTGGGAATCGCGCCACGATTTGCTCCAGATGTGTGCCGACGCCTGGCGCTGGCAGTCCAAGAATCCGGAAGGTTACGATTCCTGAGCCGGGTTTTCGGCACCCGAAGTAAAAATCAAAACGAAATTATTTTCTGCCTCAAATCCAAAACTATTTTGTCTGGTATTTCTGCAGTACTTTTTGCACAGCCGCGAGTGCCTGTTCCCTATCGCTGAAATGCCCGGGAAGTCCCGACATCAACCTGTCGGCGATTTCTCCAATACTCGCTTTTTCGCTTGCCGCTTGCAGTACGTGCAGTGCAAGAATGCCCTCGTCACCGATCACAGGGATGAAATCGGGCGATGCGAATTCCAGTTTCTTGCGCGAAATGGGGCGGCCATGGAAAGTGGATTGCATGAAGCGTGCAAGTGTTTTGCCAGTTTGGTCGATATGTTCGCTGGTCCAGGTATAGACGTATTCTTCGCCGATCAGTTTGGCCGAAAACTTGAAGATCAGACGTTCGCCGGTTTTGACCCGGATCGGCGTTTCCAGCGGAAAGAAAGCATTGCCATAGACCAGGCCGGGTAGATCGGGTGCATTGGAATACGATGCGTGCGGACCGATATCGCTATCGAACCAGAGGCTCAGTCCGTGTACGACGCCGTCGCTTGTGATCGGCCAGTCGCATTCGCCGTCCAGATTCGGGGAAGTGATATTGGCGTAATCGATTTCACCCAGACATTGCGCCGCGGACAAAAATTTCACGGTTTTCGTTACCGGACGCCGCCACCACGAATTCACCAGAAAGCGGCGGCCTGCACGCAGATCGAGACCGTAAACATCCTGTGCCCATGGCTGATCAATCGTGGTGTAGTCTTCGGGCGAATCGATCGGAGCCGCATGAAGTTTGTCGCGGCTCGGCAGAATCATGCCGCCGGGTTTCAAATGCCGGGCTACCGCATCGCGCATCGACAGCAGGTTGAAGTTGTAGAACGGCAGGGTGCCATGCAGATCGCCAATCACGATATCGACTTTTTCCGGCAAGGTGATTTCCGTCGAAAGCCCTTGAATCCAGGTGATTCTATCGGTGCCAGGATTGTCCCTGGCGCATAGCTTGGCGACTTCGATGGCATTGTCAGGCTCGACCGCATACACCTTTTTCGCGCCAAGCTTGCAGGCAAGCAGGGCGAAAAAACCGGTGCCGGTACCAATTTCCAGAATAACGCTATCGGGCGTGATGGCTTTCGTCAGTGCGGTAACGAAAGCCTGGGTGCGGACAGGGTCCGTCACCATTTCGCCGTAGTCTTTTATCGAATAGCCGTCCAGGTTATGCATAGTGATTATTGTTCGATGTGACGGAGCAAGGTAGCAAGCAGGGTGGGGTTGTTTTCAAAATCATGCGGATAGCTTAATCGATATGCCGGCACGCATTGCGTCAATGCGGCGGTCGCCATCATCAATTGACGTGATTGTGCGGGATCGCCGATATCAAGACGGAAGCTGCGTTCGATCAATTCAATGCAGGTATTTCCCGGGCGCATCGGCGTGATTTCAATATCAATCGCGGCATGTTCCGGATCGGACAGGAAATACATCGCATGCAGATTCGGTATGTCATGTTCGGGCTCGTTTACCAGCGCGATGCGTTGCTTGTCGGAATATTCCGATACCGGGCTCAGGGAGGAATCCTGGCCTAGAATGTTTTCGATCGAGTCTTCGTACAGTCGCAGGCTCGGATACGTAGGCAGGCTCTGCCATTGCGATGCTTTTTGCTGCAGCAGGACACAATCATCGGAATAAAGACGATTACCGGCCTGGTGGAGCAGGGCGGCAAGCGTGGATTTGCCCCAGCCACTTTTGCCGAGGAACAAAATGGTTCGATCCCCGATATTCACGGCGCAGGCGTGTAACAGCAGATACCCTTCCTGCGCGAGAAAGCGCGGCAGCACCTGGTCCACCAGTAAATGTTCGATCGTGTATTCATCGAGCGCGTCGTGCGGCACCACGGAAATATGCCGCTGTCCGATATCGATAATGACATCGCAGAGTTCGGGAAAACGCAGAAGAAATCCGGACGGATGCCGGGCGACACCCAGGGTCACGCTATCGTCGGATTCTTTCCATTCGTGCTGCCATTCAATATCTTCTGGCTGACACGGTTCGAGTAAATCAATGCGGATGCCCGAAACAATTACCGCGCCCTGTAGGCGCGGTAATTGTTTGAAATCCAGTGAGCTGATGACAGCTTGATTGCCGAATAGATAGGTATTCAAGTGACGCAGATCTGTTTGTTTGGCAAGGCCTAGGCCCGGGTTTTGCTTAGATGAAGCGCATCAGTGCGGTTGCCATCATGCCCTCGGCAATCACGCCGGAGCCACCATCGGTAAGATCGCGCAATTGGCCATAGATCTTGAGGCTGGGGCTCGTGTAAGGCAGGCGCTGTGGCTCATCGTTACTGGCTACAGCCAATGTCGAGTCTGTCTCGGTATTCATAAATAACCCCTAGTGATCTTGGATAAATCCGCATTGGTACTCGAAAATACTGTGCGGCGACATACAGTTTAACGTTACTTCCATCATTAACAACAGCTTATGTGTCTGTTTAGGTTAATTCAGGTTAATTTTCATGATCAACGGCTTGATTTAAAGCATGTTCGGCTCTGTTCAGCTAAAAATTGACGTTAATCACTGAAATAAGGCTTCAACAGGATGTCGGTTGACGTCTCAGGTTGATGAACAGTAAAGATTTGGGGATGCCTGGTCTGTACGTCAGCCAACACAAGCCGGATACAACTCGTGACCACCCCGTCTTGTATCGAGGCAGGATGCAAGCCAGACCCTACCATGCAAAGGTTTCAGCGAGATTGCATCAGGACTGAAGCCGGTTCAGCCACTGGTTGATTGCGGCCAGTTTCAAGACAGGCTCAATTTGCTTGTCCGGATTATTTTGGCTGTCATCGAGCATCGGCCCTTTTTCATAAAGGGCTTTCACATTAGGCAAAACGGACTCTTGCAGCCATGGCTGAAGTGGTTTTTCGGCAAGCATGTCGCCGCACTCCTGCCATAAAGCCAGGCTAAATAACCAGCCGAGATGATCCTTTCCCCGCCGCCAAGCAATTTCCGGCGGTAGTTGCGATGCCATGGCCTGCCGCAAAGCCCATTTCGGGTAGCCGTCCCGTAGCCTTAATTCGAGCGGTAACCAGGCGCAGAATTCCACCAGGCGCCGATCCAGAAACGGGTGCCGTGCTTCGATGCCATGGAAGCTGGCCAGACGGTGGTAGCGTTCAACACCATTGGCGGTATAGCTGCCGGCCATGACGCTATGGCCTTGATGGCCTGCACCGTCGTAAACCGTCGTGCCGGCTGAATGCACGGCGAGCTCACGGTAGCGGGCTTCCAGATCGATTTGCGTGGCGAATTCGGGGGTTATCAGGTTTTGCTTGTGATTTCCTGGCGCACGAAATTTTCCGCGCAGATATCGGATGAAACGGCGAAGCGGCTTCGGAATCAGAAACTCGCTGATCAAAGGTCGCAAAAAATACGCGAGGCTGGCTTCCCGGCCCCAAAAATTTACCGAGGCCCGGCTTTCCCGCCACACTTTCCGCCACTGCCCGGAACGTGCGAGCCGATGTAGATAATCCGCCTCTGTCAGCAAGGCATCGGCATCAATGCCGTCCAGCATGATGCGGGCGTTCGACTTTGCTGCTGCCAGGTATTGTGCGTGTACCAGCGGGTTCAATGCTTCGAAAGGCTCTTCAAGTTGCGGCCATTGGGCCGCGATGTCTTGCAATAGCGCGGTGGAGCTTGCCGGATCAATCTCGGTGCTCTGCAATTCGAATCCTGCCTGCATCAGGCGAATGGCGCGCGTCTCGGCGCAATTTGGCTCCGAACTGATGGCGGAGTAGGTCGACAGAATGGCCTGCTTATCATTTTTCAGTTTTTTAGAAGCAATCGCCACGATGGAGGAAGAATCGAGGCCGCCACTGAGCATGGCACTGATCGGCTGATGGCTGCGAAGCCGACAATGAACCGCTTCGGTGAAAATCGCTGCCAGTTGTTCCAGCCATTGTTTTTCATCAACGGGGAAGGGTGAGGGAGGATTCTGCAAAGGCTGCCAATAACAATGCGCGGCCGACAGTCTGTTTCCTTCCAGCTGGATGCTGTGGGCGGGTGGTAGCCGCTTGATGTCGCGGAAAAAAGTGCTGACGCTATCATGACCTTCAAGCTGGTCGGTCATCGCATCCGCCAACCGGCCCTCATCCAGTGCCGGCGTTTGGCCAAGCAGGGGTCTCAGTGCCTCGGTACTGCTGGCAAATGCGAAAAGGCCATCCTGTTTGAAGTGGAAATAAAACGGGCGTACACCCAACGGATCACGGGCACAAAAGAGTATTTCGGTCTGCGGATTCCAGATGGCGAAAGTGAAATCGCCGAGTAGTTTTTCCGGACAGGCGGCGCCCCAATTTTGGTACGCAGCAAAAACGAGTTCGGCATCGCCAATATCGTCAATGGCACGACCGGAAAATCCCAGCGAAGCCGCGAGTGCTTCGCGATTGTCCAAACGGCTGTCGGTAACGACCACACAGCCGGTCTTCGGGTCGGTCCAGGGTTGTAGCTCATTCAGTGATTCGGGCGTCGTCGCCAGCAGGGCCTGCAAAAAAACCGCATTGCCCGAACGCAATTGTCTCTGTGCGTCTGGGCCATAGCGGCGCATATTCGCCAGCATTTTGTCGATGACGGCGGCATCCATCTGCTTGCCATCGAGCATGATCAGGCCCGCAATCGCGCTCATGCGAAGACACCTGTGTTCATTGCAAGACCCGATGATGTTCCAGATCGTCTTGCGCCAAAGGGATTCCGTTCAACTCGACCCAGGCATGTGCATCAAACAAGGCGTCCTGCCTGCGCACGCCGATTTTTATTTCTGCCGCGAGGCCCTCGCGCTGCAGAAGAAATTCCAGCAAAACCGATTGCCGCAGACAGGTGGCATCCATCCATCCATGACGACCGGCCACGGACAGCAATTCCGCTTTGCGTTGCGCCTGCGCCAGCTCGGCCGCATCGGCCTGATGCAATGTATTACGCGAAACAAAACGGGCAAGGAAATCGCGCGTTCGCAGATAACCGAAATAGCGTATCGCAAACGCGACCGGCGGCAGCAAGAAAATGAATTTCAGAAGCAGCATTTTTTCCCGAAATGCCAGCGTCTCGCCATTTTTTTAGACGGCTTTCGATCATTCGCCGACAGTAACTAAACCTGCCTCGGCCAGTTGGGTGAGCAGTGCCAGTAAATCTGCCTGTAATTGTTCCGGACTTGCATCATAGGTGTCGCAAAGGTCCTGATGTACCTGCTCCCAGGCTCAGGCCGCGATTGAGCAGGCCCCAGATATGGGTGCCGACCGGATCCAGTCCGAAATAACGCTCGCTGCCCAGGTTCAATAGCACGGCCTCACCTGCGACTTCCTGAAAAAGCACCTCGCCGTTGGGCCGGACCTGATGGGCTAAGGTAATATGCGGCATAAGCGTTTTGTGTCTTGATGGTTTGCGATGGCCAGTATTCATTGAAGCCAGGCATTTGTAAATCCAAACGAGTGAATGATGGCACTACCGTCCGACCTGAAATTTCTTCTGCAACAAACCCGGCCCTACCGCTTGAAGCTGTGGTTTGCCGTCATTTTGCTGATACTGGAAAGCGCTGTTCTGCTGGCAATGCCCTGGTTTGCCGGCGAAGTGGTGCGGGCATTGCTGGCGAAAAGCATACCCGGCCAATTGCTTTTGTTCTGGTTGCTGGTCATGGGCTTGCAAGCGGTAATCAATATGGCGAGCAGTTTTACGATGGGCAGCATCCACCAGCGGGTAACCGCCGATTTGGGCTTGCGTGTTTACGAGCATTTGCAGGCATCTGCCTCTGGCCTGGCACCAGCAACGCAAACGCGGCGAAGTATTGGCATTTCTGCATAGCGATGTCTGGTATATCAGCCAGTTTATTTCCAGTGTACTGATCCCCTTGCTGCCCATGCTGCTGAGTTGCCTGGGCGCCCTGATTTTGTTGTGCCGCATCGAGCCGATATTGGGTTTGATCATTGCCGCGGTGATGCCGTTTTTTTTCATTGCGGTGAAATGGATCACGCGCTCCCTGCGACCTCTGGCCAATAGTGCAAGTGAGGAAGAAGCCAGGCGCTACGGAATTTCCGAACAGAACCTGAGCGTCTTGCCGGTCATCAAGGCGTTTACCCGGGAGCAAGAAGAAACGTCGCGCTATCGAAACCAAACCGAAAAACTGCTCGCGCTTGAAATTCGGCAATTGCGTATTACGGCATGGTTGACGCCAGGCATTCGCTGGTTGATGGCAGCTTGTGTGATCGGACTGCTGTGGCTTGGCGCCCGGCAGGTAGCCGTCGGCAACCTGACTGCGCCGGAATTGATGACACTAATGCTGTACGGATTATTGCTGACCAATCCGCTGAGTCAGTTGGCCGATATTTACAGCAGATTACAGATGGCTCGCGGCAGTGCCGCACGTCTGATGAATGTGCTCGGGGAACATCCAGAAAGCGATACTGGAATCCGCGAAATAAGCAAATTGCATGGCGACATTCGATTTGAAAATATCGATTTCAGCTACCCGGATCGTCCGACCTTGCTGAAAAAGTTTACATTACACATCCCGGCCGGACAGACGCTGGCAATCACTGGAGTCAATGGTGCAGGGAAGAGTACTCTGGCGCATTTGCTGCTGCGTTTCATCGAGGCGAACGAAGGGGATATCCTGATTGACGGAATCAATGTCCGCGATATCCCGCTGAAGTCCCTGCGTTCGCATATCGGCCTGGTGAGTCAGCATGTTTTATTGTTTAACGCCAGCGTGGGCTTCAATATCGGTTATGGCCAGGTCGCACCGACGCAGTCGCAAATAGAATCAGCCGCGCGTGCAGCGCATGCGCATGATTTTATCAGCGCATTGCCGAACGGCTACGATACGGTGATCGGCGATGAAGGTGTGCGTTTATCGGGTGGCCAAAAACAACGCATCGCGCTTGCGCGTGCCTTGTTGAAAGATCCTGCCATTCTGATTCTGGATGAAGCCACTGCGATGTTTGATCCGGATGGTGAACGAAGCTTCATTGCGGAATGTCATGATTTGCTTCGCAGCCGGACGGTATTGTTGATTACGCACCGGCCCGCTAGTCTTGCACTGGCAGACCGCGTAATCAAACTGGAAGCAGGGCATTGGGTCGATGTTCAAGCGATTGGTAGCACAACACATTAATATTTTCGACAAGGTTCGGGTTTCGGCATGACGGCAAACGCTTCACCATCGGATTTTCCGCTTTCGCATCTGGATAAACTGGAGGCCGAGAGTATTCATATTTTTCGCGAAGTGGCTGCCGAGTTCCAGAATCCGGTCATGCTGTATTCGATCGGCAAGGACTCGTCGGTATTGCTGCATTTATTGCGCAAGGCCTTTTATCCTGCCAAGCCGCCGATTTCGCTGTTGCATGTCGATACCACCTGGAAGTTCCGTGAAATGTACGCATTTCGGGATCGTGTGGCCGAACTCTATGGCGTCGATTTGAAAGTGCATATCAATCAGGACGGTATCCGTGACGGCATTAGTCCGGTGACCAACGGCTCGGCCGTGCATACCGACATCATGAAGACGCAGGGTTTGAAACAGGCGCTGGATCTCGGTGGCTATGATGCCGCTATTGGTGGCGCACGTCGTGACGAAGAAAAATCGCGTGCGAAAGAACGCATCTTTTCGTTCCGCAATGCGCAACATCGCTGGGATCCGAAAAACCAGCGCCCCGAATTATGGAGCCTGTACAACACTCGCATCCAGAAAGGTGAAAGCGTTCGCGTGTTCCCGATTTCGAACTGGACCGAGCTCGATGTCTGGCTTTATATCTATCGTGAAAATATTCCGGTGGTGCCTTTGTATTTCGCGAAGGAACGCCCGGTGGTCGAACGCGATGGCGCGCTGATCATGGTAGACGATGATCGCCTGCCTTTACTGCCGGGCGAAACGCCGGCGATGAAAAAAGTACGTTTCCGCACACTCGGTTGTTATCCGTTATCGGGCGGATTTGAATCCGATGCCGAAACCCTCGAAGCGATCATTCAGGAAATGCTCGTCGCACGCACCTCGGAACGCCAGGGGCGACTGATCGATTCCGATGTTGGCGCTTCGATGGAAAAGAAAAAGCAGGAGGGTTATTTCTGATGAATGCCCAAAAGAAAATGAGTCAGAAATCGCCGCCTATCTGAAGCAACACGAAAGCAAATCCTTGTTGCGTTTCATTACCTGCGGCAGCGTGGATGACGGCAAGAGCACCTTGATCGGCCGACTGTTGCACGACACCAAACTATTATTCGATGACCAACTGGCGGCCTTGACGCGTGATAGTGCACGTCACGGCACCCAGGGCGACCAATTCGATTACGCCTTGTTGCTCGACGGCCTCGAAGCCGAGCGCGAGCAGGGCATCACGATTGATGTCGCCTATCGCTATTTCAGTACCGAACGCCGCAAGTTCATCGTTGCCGATTGCCCCGGGCATGAGCAATACACCCGCAATATGGCAACCGGTGCATCGACTGCCGATGTCGCGATCGTGTTGGTCGATGCCCGCAAAGGCTTGCTGACGCAAACACGCCGACACAGTTATATCGTCAGCCTGCTTGGCATCAAGCATGTCGTGCTTGCCGTCAACAAGATGGATTTGGTCAATTACGATCAAGCCGTGTTTGACGAGATTCTCGAACAATACATGGCGCTGGCGCAGCAGTTGAATATCGCCTCGGTGACAGCGATTCCCTTGTCGGCCTTGAAAGGCGACAACGTGATTCTCAACAGCAGAGCGATGCCGTGGTACAGCGGCCCTGACCTTGCTGGAGCATCTTGAAACCGTCGAGATTCAAGCAACGGCATCGCAACAAGGCTTTCGTTTGCCAGTGCAATGGGTTTGCCGTCCACATCAGAACTTCCGTGGCTTCGCAGGCAATATCGCTGCCGGAAAAATAGGCGTTGGCGATGACATCGTGGTCACGCCTTCTGGCGTTCGCTCGAAAGTGGCATCGATCATTCGCGGCGATAAGGAAGTCACTGAAGCCTATCGCGGACATTCGGTCATCATCAGTCTGACCGATGAAATCGATATTAGTCGCGGCGACGTGATCAGTGCCGCCAGCGATGCACCGCCGATTTCGGATCAAGTCGCTGCCCATGTCTTGTGGCTCAGTGATGCACCGCTGATGCCCGGCCGTGGCTATTGGCTGAAGTTGGCGACTCGCACGGTCAGCGCACAGGTCAGCGAAATAAAACACAAGATTGACGTGAACACGCAGGAAACGCTCGCGGCCAAACGGCTGGAATTGAATGAAGTCGGCTACTGCAATCTGAGTTTCGATCACGCGATTACCTTCGAGAGTTATCGGGATAATCCGACATTGGGCAGTTTCATCCTGATTGATCGCCAAACCAACGCGACGGTGGCTTGCGGCACGATTGATTTCGCTTTGCGTCGTGCTGCCAATTTGCATTGGCAAGCCGTGACCGTGGACAAACAGGCGCGCTCACTGATCAAGGGTCAGACCGCACGCTGCCTGTGGTTTACCGGACTGTCCGGTTCGGGCAAATCGACGATCGCGAATCTGGTGGAAAAACGTTTGCATGCCTTGGGTCATCACACTTACTTGCTCGATGGCGACAATGTCCGTCACGGCTTGAACAAGGATCTGGGTTTTACCGATGAAGACCGCGTCGAAAATATCCGCCGCGTCGCGCAAGTCGCCAAGTTGATGACCGATGCCGGACTCATCGTGCTGGTCTCGTTTATTTCGCCATTCAGAAGTGAGCGCGATATGGCGCGGGCCCTGTTCGCGCCGGGCGAGTTTGCCGAAGTATTCGTGGATACCCCGTTGGAAATCTGCGAGCAGCGCGACGTGAAAGGCCTGTACGAAAAAGCGCGGGCCGGGAAAATCCCGAATTTCACCGGTATCGATTCGCCCTATGAAGCACCAACCGATCCGGAGTTCCACTTGCAAACCGTTGATGCAAGTGCGGAAGTGCTGGCGACAAGAGTCGTGGATTACATCCGGCAGAAATAACCCGTAGGGGCGCCTGCTTGCTGCGCCCGGAATCCAAACGTAGGTGCGCCTGCTTGCTGCGCCCGGAATCCAAACGTAGGTGCGCCCGCTTGCCGCGCCCTGAATCTAATCGTAGGGGCGCCTGCTTGCCGCGCCCTGAATCTGCAGAGAATTAAAAGCGGGCACAGCAAGCAGGCGCCGCTACGAAAAACCCCTGCAAGCAGGGGTTTTTGTTGTGTTGAAAAAAGAAAATTTATTTCTTCGAAGATTTGATCATGCCGTAAATGAAAAGCAGCACGATCGCGCCGACAACGGAGGCGATGAAACCGACCGTCTCGCCTTCCCGGTACCAGCCGAGTGCTTCACCGACGTACTTGGCCAGAAATGATCCGCCGATACCCAAGGCAATCGTCCAGAAGAAACCCAGCTTGTCGTTGCCCGGTTTCAGCGCACGAGCCAGCAAGCCTGCAATAAAACCAATAATGACCGTCCAGATTATCGACATCTATCTCTCCCGTTGGTTAGTGAAGTATCAGCAGCAGCCATGATCTCCGAAATGCGCATTGCCTTCATGCACGGCAACACCGCGGGTCAATCCCTTTTCACTGGCTTCGTAATGGTCGCCAATCACTTTCGCGACGACAGAAGTAACACGCTTGCCGGTCGGAATATGCAGGAATTCATTCGGTCCATGCGCATTGGAATGCGGGCCCAGCACGCCGGTAATCATGAATTGTGCACCGGGGAATTTTTCACCCAGCATGCCCATGAAAGGAATCGTGCCGCCTTCGCCCATATACATGGCCGGTGCGCCGTAAAACGCCTGACTGGCCTGATCGATACTGTTTTCCAGCCATGGCGCCAGCAAAGGCGCATTCCAGCCGGTCGATGCTTTCTCGACTTCGAAACTCACTTTCGCGTTGTACGGCGGATTTTCGGTCAGTACGCGTTGCAAAACTTCGGAAGCTTTTTTCGGATCGAGCGTCGGCGGCAAACGCAGGGATAATTTCACCGCCGTGTAGGGGCGAAGCACGTTGCCGGCATTGCTCAGGCTGGGCATGCCTTCAACGCCGGTCACCGATAGCGCAGGACGCCAGGTGCGGTTCAATACCAGTTCGGTCAGATCGGTATTCATTGCCTGCATGCCGGCGATAAACGGGAATTTGTCATAGACGGCGGTATCCAGAACTTTCGCGCAGGATTTGGCCTGCTGCATGCGTTGATCCGGTACTTCCACGAATAAATCTTCGACCAGGATTTTTCCGGTGATCTCGTCTTCAAGACGCGACAACAAATGTCGAAGGATACGGAAGCTCGATGGCACGATGCCGGAAGCGTCGCCGGAATGTACGCCTTCTTCCAGCACGCTGACTTTGAGATTGCCGCCGGCCAAGCCGCGCAGCGATGTCGTGCACCAGAGTTGATCGTAATTGCCACAACCCGAATCGAGGCAAACTACCAGCGAGGGTTTGCCTATGCGTTCGGCGAGGTGGTCGACATAGAAAGGCAAATCGTAACTGCCGGATTCTTCGCAAGCTTCAATCATTACGACGCACCGGCTATGCGGTTTGCCTTGCGCCTGCAATGCGCGAATCGCGGTCAGCGAACCGAAGATCGCGTAACCGTCATCGGCGCCACCACGGCCATAAAGTTTGTCTTGCTTCAATACGGGTTTCCAGGGGCCAAGGTCATCGGCCCAGCCGGTCATTTCCGGTTGCTTGTCCAGATGCCCGTAAAGCAAGACGCAATCATCGCCGCTACCGGGGATTTCAATAAAAATAAGCGGGGTGCGACCTTCGAGGCGAACCACTTCCACCTTCATGCCGGCGATGTCTTGCTGTTTGGCCCAGTCGGCCATCAGATCAACGGCGGCATCCATATAACCGTGCTTCTGCCAGTCGGCATCGAACATCGGGGATTTATTGGGTATGCGGATGTATTCGATCAATTGCGGGACGATATCGCCATCCCAGGCTTCACTCACTAAACGGTCGGTTTTTGCGGTATCCATAAGTATTCCTGTTCACAGACCTTCATTCTAGACCTCATTAAAGCCAATCGCACCTCCGCAGGCGTGAAACCGTAGGGAAAATCCGACACGTATTCAGTGAAATTTCCTACCAAATGCCGGGTGTCAAGGCGATAGGCCGCATCCTGCCGAATCTCCAGACTGTGTTCACCGAAACGGCATCGCCGCAACGGATTAACCCACCCAGGAGATTTGTATGAAAAAACTGTTTCTTATCGTGAAAACCCTCGTCTTGTCCGCCTTGCTGGCAAGCTCGGCCTTCGCCGCCGAAAAAGTGAACATCAATACGGCGGACGCAGCTACGCTTGATCGCGTACTCGTCGGGATCGGCCCTAGCAAGGCAGAGGCGATTGTTGTTTACCGCAAACAAAACGGCGCATTCCGCAGTGCTGATCAGTTGGCCAGCGTAAAAGGCATCGGTCTTGCCACGATTGAAAAAAATCGCGACCGCATTCTGTTGGGCGGTGTTGCACCTGCGGCTGCTCCAGCCAAAGCAGCTCCCGGAAAAGCGCCTGTCGCGAAGGCGAAAGCGGCGCCGGCAAAAGCGCGTTGATCAATGCTGCCAACACAAGTCGCGCCGACCAGCGGCGCGACTTTTTTTATTCCAAAATTGCGGAGTGAAATATGTCGACAATCGTCGAAGCATCAAAAGCAGTAATCCCAATAAAACCAAAGGGCCAAAAGGCGTCGCCAAAAGAATCGGCTTTGATTCAGAGCCAGGCGTATTTGCTGACGGCGACCACCATTTTCAGGCGACCGGTGTTTCGTGATGTCGATGCGGCCAGGGCGGCGGCATCGGTACACAATATGAAATGGGTCTGGCGTGACAGTCAGGTACTGGCATGGGTGTTGCTACCCGACCAGTGGCACGGACTCGTCGTGCTTGGGCAAAACGATGAACTGCGAAAATTGATGGGGCGCTTTAAAACCGCAACGGCAAAAGCCATTGATGCCCGATATAAAAAAGTGGGCTGGTTATGGGGCAATGGATTTCAGGAGCAGGCTTTAACGCAGGACGTCGTGCTCAGGGATGCCGGAAGACATCTGGTAACGTACCCGATCAGGACGGGGTTGGTAGACGACGTCCGCAAATATCCCTATTGGAGTGCGATCTGGCTGGAAACCGGAAACGACCACCTGGCGTGGCCTGGGTCGCGCAGATGAGGGTAGCTGCAGTAAACTCCCTGCATGCATATTCAACTCATTCCAGCCAATGAATACCGGCGTACACGCTGGAAAAACGGCTTGGGCTGGACGCGGGAAATTATTCGATATCCCGAAGATGCCGATGTATGGTCATGGCGTTTATCGATTGCCGAAGTGGATAAGGATGGCCCGTTTTCGAGTTTTGAAAACATCGATCGTGAACTGATATTGCTGAGCGGCGAGGGTATGCGTCTGCATTTTGCCGATGGCGAAACCAAGGAGTTGCATCCACCGCATCAGAGACATCGATTTGCCGGCGAACGCGAATTGCATGCAGAACTGCTCAATGGCCCTACCCATGATTTCAATGTGATGTGGCAGCGAGATCATTACCATGCCGAGGTATTGCACCGACCCTTGGTCGGGCCAATGGTATTTTTCAGCGAGAAAAACGTGAGCTGGGCGATCTACATGCTGAGTGGTATCGCGCAGTTCAAGGATCAGGCGCAGCTCATGCGAATCCAGCAGGGAGATACTGCGTTGTTACTGCCGGATGATACTGGCGGACGATTGATTATTGATGGCGGCGGCGAGGTGTTGCTGGTGAAGTTGCGCATGAAAAATGATATTTAATCTAGCTTTTCCCGTGAAAAGGAAACTGGTTGCTGCCATTTTTTTGACAGCCTTTTCAGCCTCTGCAACTGCGGCGACATTTGGTACACCCTCTCTCAACAACCATATTTCGCAGTCTGATTTGGTCTTTACTTCAAAAATACTGTCGAGGAAATGCCTGCTTGAGGCTTGTCGTGAATCGAGACCGGGTGTTGTGATGAAGGAGTACACATTCAAATGTGAGATGCCTATCTACGGGCAGTGCCCCAAGGTGAAAACTTTCCGTTCGGGTGGCATCCTAAAGGTCGGCAATGGTTATGTTCTCCTGCGATTTACCGACGATGGCCGTAGTGTCTATATGCCGATCGAGCTTAGAGAGAATAATTCGAGAATTGTGCCCCGCGGGCAAGAATTATTCGGCGTTCAACTGTATAAGACCAAACAGAAAGACAATGCAGCTGCCAGTTACCAGTACTATCGCCTTGTTGACTTTATTTCAGAGGTTTACAAGATTAAAAACGTTGAAACGCGATAACGTGGGATTAATTTCTGTCGTCACGCGTAAACACGGCGCCATCTTCCACTTTCACCGGAAAAACCACCGTCGGCGTATAAGCCGGAGCACATAAGGCCTGCGCCGGTACGCAAATCGAATTTCGCGCCATGGCGAATGCATTCAACGCTGAAGCCATCGACCGGGCCTCCGGCCAATTCGCCGCCATCGTGCGTGCAGACATCTTCGATCGCGTAGAACTGGCCATCAATGTTGTAGACCGCAATGGCGGTATCGCCATCGAAGACGACTTTGTATTCGCCGGGCAGGCAATCAATCGTGGCGCAGACTCTGATCCAGGACATGTTCACAACTCCTTGGTCAGCAATTCAAAACGCAGATCATCCCGTTTCGGAATGCCGAAACGTTCATCGCCGTAGGGAAACGGCTTGTGGATTCCTGTTCGTGCATAACCGCGACGTTCGTAAAAGGCAATCAGGCTGTCACGGATATCGATCACGGTCATTTCCATGCGCGGGCAATGCATTTCATCGCGTGCCTGACGTTCGGCTTCTGCCAATAATAATTTTCCGATGCCACCGCCTTGCAAACCCGGCCTAACGGAGAACATGCCGAAATAGCCTGCGTTATTCGCCTGTTTCTCAATATGGCAACACGCCAGTAATTCGCCGTCTTTTTCCGCCAGCACAATACGATTGTCGGGTGCGACCAGGGTTTTCTGCAGGCTTTCGGCATCAATGCGCTGGCCATCCAGCATGTCGGCTTCGGTCGTCCAGCCGGCGCGGCTGGCATCGCCGCGGTATGCGGATTCGACCAGCGCAATCAAGGCGGGAATATCGGCGGTTTGTGCGGCACGAAAACTCAACATGGTGAAATCCTATCCGAGTAATTTTCTGACTTTATGAATTGCCGCGACCAAGGCATCGATTTCCCGTTCGGTATTATAGAAAGCGAAGGAGGCGCGGCAAGTTGCCGCAACGCCAAAGAATTCCATCAGCGGGTGAGCACAATGCTGCCCGGAACGCACGGCAATGCCTTCAAGGTCAAGCAGGGTGGCCAAATCGTGCGAGTGCGCACCTTCAACCTGAAATGAAATGACGGCGGCTTTTTCGGAAGCCTCACCGAAAATCCGCAGGCCCTCGATTTGCTTCAGGGCGTGAGTAGCGTAAGCGAGTAAAGCCTGTTCGCGCTGATGGATATTTTCCATGCCGATGGCATCGAGATAATCTACCGCGGCACCGAGTCCGATCACGCCGGCGATATTCGGCGTTCCGGCTTCGAATTTATGCGGCGGATCATTGAAGACGGTTTTTTCGAAACGCACTTCCTTGATCATTTCGCCGCCGCCAAAAAAGGGCGGCATCGCCTCAAGATGTTCGCGTTTGGCCCACAGGCCACCGGTGCCTGTCGGGCCGCACATTTTATGACCGGTAAACACATAAAAATCACAGCCGATCGCGGAGACGTCGACCTTGCGGTGCGGCAAGGCCTGCGAACCGTCGATAACCGTCGCGATCTTGCGTTTTCGTGCTTCACGACAAATCTGTTCGACCGGATTTACCGTGCCAAGTACATTCGATACATGGGTGATGCCAAGAATTTTTACGTCCGACGTCATCGCCTGCCAAAGCGCGGGCAAGTCAATTTCGCCAGAGGCGTTGATTTCCGCGACACGGATTTCCGCACCGGTGCGTTCGGCAATCAATTGCCAGGGCACGATATTGGCGTGATGTTCCATCCGCGACAACAAAATCACATCGCCTGGTTTCAGGCGTGGCAGCGCAAAACTGTAAGCGACTAGATTGATCGCTTGCGTGGTGCCCGAAGTCAGCACCAATTCATCGGGTCGCACATTGATGAAGCGCGCCAGTTTCTGGCGTGCCGCTTCGAAGGCTTCGGTCGCTTCCATGCCCAGCGTATGCACGGCGCGGGAAATATTGGCATTGTGTTCGCGGTAAAACGCATCGACGGCATCAATCACCGCTGATGGTTTTTGCGCGGTATTGGCCGAATCGAAATAGACAAGTGGCTTGCCGTTGACACTGCGGGACAGGATCGGAAAATCACCGCGAATTTTCGTCCAATCGGTATTCACGCTTGGACCTCGATTGATTGCAGCATTTTTTCAAGATACGGTGCGACCAAACCGACCAATTCGTCGTTCGCCAAGACCTGCAAGGTTTCCTTGCAGAACGCGTTGGTCAGCATGGCTTTGGCCTGCGCTTCGGGAATGCCACGAGCACGCAGGTAGAAAAGATGGCCGGCATCGAGACGACCAACGGTGGCGCCATGACTGGCGGTCACTTCATCGGCATGAATCACGAGTACCGGCTGGGTATCGATTTCCGCATTGTCCGAGAGCAATAAATTTTTATTGGATAAGTGCGCTGATGTGCCGTCGGCGCCTTTTTCGATGAGGATGCCGCCATGGAATACCGCTCGTCCGCGCTCGGTTGCCAAGCCGCGCCAGAGCAAATTACAAGCGGTATTTTGCGCGATGTGCTGGATATCCAGACGGGTATCGATATGACGGCGACCACCGGCGATCAGGCTGCCATTGGCGTGCACGGTGGCGCCATCGCCAAGTAATTTCACCTGCAGATCGTGACGCGACAGGTGTGCACCCAACTCCAGATCAAGACGGCGGTAGCTCGCATCTTTTTGCAGCGAGGCTTCCGTACGCAGGAACTGGCTTGCGCCGGCAACCTCTTGCTGGATGCGGGCATGCCTCAGTTCGGCGCCATCATGTAAAACAATATCGCAAAGATGGTTCGACAAATGCTGGTGGGCATCCTGCGAGATATGGTGCTCGATCAAATCCAATTTCGCATTTTCGCCCAGTACGATGTTGTGACGGTAGGCAATCGCGAGGTCATGTCCGCTGTTCAAGGTAACAAAAACGGCATGCAGGCGAATTGGATCGCTTGTCGTATTCGACAACTCAATCTGCATGCCCTTGCTTGCGATGGCGGTATTCAATTTCGCGAAAATTTCGTGTGCGGCAGTGAAACGTGAATCTTCATCGGCAGTTTTTGCTGCATCGGATTGGATGCTCAAACCATTGGGCAAATCCGGCAAGACAGAATTTTCCGAATCGAATACGCTGTTCACGAACACCATGCGTGGTGCAGGAATAGCTGCGATGGTTTTCAGGGTTTCGGCATCGAGCGATGCCAATGTTTTATCGGGTGCCGAAAAACGACGCGCCGACAAGGCACGCAGTGACGTGTATTTCCATTGTTCGCTGCGCGGGCCGGGTAATCCGATCGCGATCGCCTGATCAAGCGCGGTTTTCGATGCGGCAAGATCCGCAAAGGCGGTTTGCAGGGATTCGAGCAGGGCTGTCATGGCGCAACGCGATCCTTCACCCAGGAATAACCGTGGGCTTCAAGTTCAAGCGCCAGTTCCGGGCCACCGCTTTCGACAATCCTGCCGTCGGCAAGTACATGCACGACATCTGGCTTGATGTAGTCGAGAAGGCGCTGGTAGTGGGTAATCACGAGGAACGCGCGTTCGGGCGAACGCATCAGGTTGACGCCATCAGCCACTGCTTTCAATGCATCGATATCGAGGCCGGAATCGGTTTCATCGAGAATCGCGAGTTTCGGTTCGAGCAGGGCCAGCTGGAAAATTTCATTGCGTTTCTTTTCGCCGCCGGAAAAACCTTCGTTGACTGCGCGATGCAGCAGTTCGTCTTTCAAATGCAGGACGGAAAGTTTTTCGCGCACCAGTTTCAGGAATTGCATCGAATCGACTTCTGGTTCGCCGCGGTATTTCTTCTGTGCGTTCAAAGCCGAGCGCAGGAAGTAGGTATTGTTGACGCCGGGGATTTCGACCGGATATTGGAACGCGAGGAAAACGCCTTCGGCGGCGCGCTCCTCCGGTTCCAGGTCCAGCAGGTTCTTGCCTTGGTAGATCACGCTGCCTTCGACGACTTCGTATCCCTCGCGACCGGACAAGACGTTGCCGAGCGTGGATTTCCCGGCACCGTTCGGGCCCATGATCGCATGCACTTCACCGGCCTTCACTTCGAGTGAAAGACCTTTGAGAATTTCTTTTCCGGCGACGCGGACGTGGAGGTTTTCGATTTTTAACATGTCAATTTCTACTATGAAATATTTTATTGTGTGTAGGAGCGACGGAAGTCGCGATCCACTAATTATGATTGTCGCGACTTCCGTCGCTCCTACCCGACCGCGCCTTCGAGGCTGACTTCCATCAGTTTCTTGGCTTCCACGGCGAATTCCATCGGCAATTCCTTGAAAACCTGCTTGCAGAAGCCGTCGACGATCAGCGACACCGCGTCTTCTTCGCTGACACCGCGCGAGCGGCAGTAGAAAAGCTGGTCATCGGAAATTTTCGATGTGGTTGCTTCGTGTTCCACCGTGGAGCTTGAGTTTTTTACTTCGATATACGGAAACGTGTGGGCGCCGCATTTCTTGCCGATCAGCAGTGAATCGCATTGTGTGTAATTGCGCGATGACTCGGCCGATTTCTCGACCTTGACCAAACCACGATAGGTGTTTTGTCCGCGCCCGGCCGAAATCCCCTTGGAAATGATTTTCGATTTAGTACGTGCCCCGATATGGATCATCTTGGTGCCGGTATCGGCTTGCTGTTTGTGATGTGTCAACGCGACCGAGTAAAACTCGCCGGTCGAATCGTCGCCGCGCAACACACAGCTCGGGTATTTCCAGGTGATTGCCGAGCCGGTTTCCACTTGTGTCCAGGAAATCTTGCTGCGATGACCGCGGCATTCGCCGCGCTTGGTCACGAAGTTGTAGATGCCGCCGACGCCGTTTTCATCGCCGGGGTACCAGTTTTGTACGGTCGAATATTTGATTTCGGCATCGTCCATCGCGACCAGTTCCACGACCGCGGCATGTAACTGGTTTTCATCGCGTTGTGGTGCGGTGCAGCCTTCCAGATAACTGACGTAGGCTTTTTCTTCGCAGATGATCAGCGTGCGTTCGAATTGGCCGGTGTGACCGGCATTGATGCGGAAGTAGGTACTCAATTCCATCGGGCAGCGTGTGCCTTTCGGAATATAGACAAAGCTGCCATCGGAAAAAACGGCGCAGTTCAATGCGGCAAAATAATTGTCGCCGACCGGTACTACGCTGCCGAGATATTTTTTGACCAGTTCCGGATGTTCGCGAATGGCTTCGCTCATCGAGCAGAAAATCACGCCGGCTTTCGCCAGTTCCGCTTTGTAGGTAGTACCGACAGAAACCGAGTCGAACACCGCATCCACCGCAACACCGGCCAGACGTGCACGCTCATGCAAGGGAACACCGAGTTTGTCGTAGGCTTCGAGCAGTTTCGGATCGACGTCGGCCAGGGATTTTGGCGCGTTTTTCGGTGCGGCGTAATAGCTGCTGGCCTGGAAATCGATTTCGGCGATCTCGAGTTTCGCCCATTCCGGCGGCGTCATCGTCAACCAATGCCGGTATGCCGACAAACGCCATTCAGTCATCCACTCGGGTTCATTTTTCTTTTTCGAAATGAAACGCACCACGTCTTCGTCCAGACCCGGCGGTAGCGAATCCATCTCGATGTCGGTAATGAAACCGGCGCTGTACTTGCGATCGAGGACTTTATGGATTTCGGCATTTTCAGTAGTCATGCATCACCTCATGCCTTCGCTAACTGCAAAGGAATTGATTTTTTTGAAACGGCTTTTATCGATGCGGTCGGCGTCATTTCGGCCAGACTCACGCCGCGCAATGCATCGGCAACGACATCATTGATGCGCAGCCATTTGCTGCGCACGCCACAATGGGTTTCGTGTTCGCAACTGGAATGTTCCCCGCTGCACTCGGTCATTCCGAGCGGCCCTTCGATGGCTTCGACGATATGAATCAGGGAGATTTGCGAGGCGGGCCTCGCCAGTCGGTAGCCGCCGGCACTGCCGCGAAAGCTTTGAACCAGGCCTGCCTGGGTGAGGGTTTTCAGCAATTTACTAACGGTGGGAAGTTCCAGATGGGCGCGTTCCGCCAACTCGGTGGCGTTATGAACGCGCTCGGGCGCATCGGCCAAGGTACTTAGCACGACGGTAGCGTAATCGGTGAGTTTGGTGACACGCAGCATCGGAGTGCGCCCTCATATAGGACTAAAATTGTACTATATAAAGACCTTTGCCTCAATCAAGGGACTGTGAAGATCGTTTGAAACCCGCGACAATAGCGGCCTTGTCGTTTTGAAGCCTTCTATGTCCAACCTATTTGCTGCTCGGCAATCGCCGATTCACGGCAATGGCGTATTTGCCATCGCTCCCATCAAAAAAGGAACTCGCCTGATTCAGTATCAAGGCAAGTTGCTCACCCACAAGCAGGTTGACCGCATGTATGCGGACGATGTCGAAACCGGGCATACGTTTCTGTTCACCCTAAACGAACATTTCGTGATTGATGCGAATACGGACGGCAATGATGCGCGCTGGATCAATCATTCCTGCGAACCCAATTGCGAAGCCGTGATCGACGAAGACGATGATGGCGATCCGACCCAAGACAGGGTTTTCATCGAGGCAATCCGCGCGATCAAGCCAGGCGAAGAACTTACCTACAACTACGGTATCGTGCTGGAAGAAGCCCACACGCCGCGTGTGAAGAAACTTTGGGCCTGTTTATGCGGCTCTAAAAAATGCACGGGTACGATGTTGCAACCCAAGCGCAAGAAAAAACAGGCATAAAAAACGCCGACTACCCGAGAGGCAGTTGGCGTGGTTTTTCAAAACCAGATGGCGGTTATTTTCTTGCCGGGCTTGGTGCAATGTTTCTTTGCAGATTCTTGAAGGGTGACAGGTCGATATTGGTGATGCCGTATTTCGCGGTCAGCGCTTGCATGGCCTGCGCGTAGGCAGGTGTGCCCGGTTTCGTTGTCTTGGTCGCATTGGCGCGTTCGACATAGAATTGTTCATAACCGCCCGGCGTGAACGTCAGAAACAAACGCACCGGCTTGTTTGTGAGATTCGCATGTGCGTGCGGGGTGCCTTTGGGAATATGGACGAAGGAGTTGGCGGGATAGGTCACCACTTGGTCCCGAATGCGCATCGTTAAAACACCTTCAAGCACCAGAATCGATATGTCGGTTCTGCTATTGCTTTGCAATGTGGTCGAGTAGCCGGGTTTTTCAAACAGCATGATCTGCGAAATACTGCCCTGCGTTTCCTTGCTGCTGGATTTGATAATGACCTCGCCGACTGCCAGATCCAGGCGTTGCCCTTGGCCCGGGAGCCTGACGATGGGCGCTTGCTGAGCGGTAACTGAGAGGCTGCAAGTCAGGGAAACGGCGGCAGCCAATGCCAGCGCAGTGATTTTACGGACGGTATTCAGGGTCATTTGGGGGTCCTCTAAAGAGCCACTAGCCTAGCGCAAGGAGGCTTTTTTCGCACGTAGCGACATCCCGCAATGCATCATGCCATTCATTGTGTCGACATTAATGCCTTGCCCAAAATCATGTCGGCGACTCGTTCCGCAATCATCATGGTCGGCCCGTTGGTGTTGCCGCCGATCAGTTTCGGCATCACCGAAGCATCCACGACTCGCAGTCCGCTGACGCCGCGCACACGGCATTGGGAGTCCACCACGGTATCGATATCATCGATATTGCCCATCTTGCAGGTACCAATCGGATGGTAAATCGATTCCCCTTTCCGGCGAATGAAATCGTTGATCGCTGCCTCATCCTGAACCTGGGCGCCAGGCAATAATTCTTCGCCGCGATAGGCAGTGAATGCATCCTGTGCCAGGATCTGCCGCGATAAACGCAGTGCCTCGCGCATGACTTTGATATCGAAGCCATCAGTATCACTCAGGTAGCCGGGTTCGATTTTCACTTTATCATTTGGGTCGGCGCTGTTGAGCGACAGCCGTCCGCGACTTTTCGGACGCAGAAAACAGGCATGCAAGGTATAGCCAAAACCGGGCAGGCGATTGCGGCCATGATCGTCGAGTTGTGCAGGTACAAAATGGAATTGCACATCCGGACGCTCGTCTTCGGCCAGCGGGCTGCGAACAAAACCACCAGCCTCGGCGATATTGCTGGTACCGGCACCTTGCTTGAACAGATAGAAGTTCAGGCCAATCGCAATATCGTTGGTCTTGTCGTAGGTAACGTCCTGCGTGCAGCGCTGCAAGGTGCAGACATCAAGATGATCCTGCAAATTACCGCCGACACCGGGAGCATCCACCAGCACGTCAATGCCATGGGCTTGCAAATGCTGTGTCGGACCGATGCCCGAGAGCATCAGTAATTGCGGCGAGTTGATGGCGCCGCCGGACAGGATGACTTCGCGTCGAGCAGAAATTTCGTGCGCACCTTTTTCCTTGATCGAATACACCACGCCGGTGGCTTTGCCGTTTTCAAACTTGACGCGACTGGCCTTGGCATGTGTGATCACGGTCAGGTTGGGACGCTGGCGTATTGGTTTCAAATAGGCTTCAGCCGAAGAGCTGCGCGAGCCTGCACGGGTAGTGGTTTGGTAGAAACCAAAACCTGCTTGTTCGGCACCGTTGAAATCGTTTGTTTGCGGGAAGCCTGCCTGTTGGCTGGCCTTGACGAACACTTCGGACAGGACATTTTTATGAGTGGGATCGGAGACGCCGAGCGGGCCATTGCCGCCATGGAATTCCGATTCGCCCCGACTATTACCTTCGCTGCGCTTGAAATAGGGCAATACATTTTTCCAGTGCCAACCATCGGCACCGAGTTCGGCCCATTCGTCGTAATCCCTGGCATGACCACGGATGTAACACATCGCATTGATCGAACTTGAACCGCCGAGGACTTTGCCGCGAGGCCACCAGAGCGAACGATTATTCATATGCGGATCGGGGGCGGTACTGTAATCCCAGTTCACGCCCTTCTTGCCGACCAGCTTTGCCAAACCGGCGGGCATATGGATAAAGGGATGCCAATCACTTGGTCCGGCTTCCAGTAAACACACGCTGATATTGGGGTCTTCGCTCAGGCGATTGGCCAGCACGCAACCGGCAGATCCGGCACCAACAATGATGTAATCGTACACAGGCATTCTGTCTTTATTCCGTAACGGGACGAGGCTAGGCGCTTGGCCTAGAGTAATTGCTCGATTAGGCGAAAATTTGCTCTATCGGCTAAGCTTAAGCCTCATAGTGTGACGGTGAACGCAGGATGCACGAACAAGCAAAGCGTCTCGGATGGCAAGACCTGAGCAAGGCGATGACCGAAGTGCCGGCCTTGCCCATTTCGGCAATTTATTTCTTCTGCCTGTTATGTGGTTACTACCTGTTGAGGCCGGTGCGTGATGCGTTCGGAGCCAGTCCGGAAGTCGAAGCGGTATTTCCGCAATGGCTGATCACCTGGTCGCTGGCGCACGGCATCGCCATCAGCGAACTGACCCTGCAGATATTGTTTACCGGCACCTTCATCTCGATGCTGCTCTTGCAGCCAGTTTATGGTGCCCTCGTCAGTCGCTACCCTCGTCGTGTTTTCCTGCCGATCGTGTACGGGGTTTTCATTCTTTGCCTCATTGCGTTTTATGCCTTGTTTGATCGGGAAATAGCAGGCCGCGGTGCGGTCTTTTTTATCTGGGTGGCGGTATTCAACCTGTTTGCGGTCTCGGTATTCTGGAGTTTCATGTCGGATATCTACACCGAGCAGGCGGCGCGTCTGTTCTACAGTTACATCGGGGTTGGGGGTACGCTTGGTGCGATTGCGGGGCCGATGCTGACGAAAGTATTGTCGAAACACTTGCAGGTACCGCAATTATTGCTGGTCTCGATTTTCTTCCTGAGCATATGCCTGGTCTGCATTTTGCTCCTGAGGCGCTGGGCAAGACGGGCGGAGCAATTGCGACAGCAAAACAATGATGATGTTGCGATCGGCGGCAGTTTCTGGGCCGGTTTCCGAATCGTGATGAGTACGCCCCTGCTGCGGGCAATGGCATTACTGATGTTCTTCGGCGTCGGCGTCGGGACCCTTTTGTATAACGAACAGGCCATCATCGCAAAACAAATTCTCAGTGATGAAGCACGCACGGCGTTTTACGCGAACATCGATTTCTGGATCAATGCCGTCACCCTCTTCATTCAATTATTCGTCGCGCCATTCGTGCTGTTCCGTTTCGGTGTCAGGCCACTACTGTTGTTGCCTGCAGCCGCGATAACCCTGGGTTATTGCTTGCTTGCCGCCGCACCCTTGCCGATTCTGGTGGCGATCGTCCAGATCGCGACGCGCGCCGGCGAGTTTTCGCTCAGCAAACCGGCACGGGAAACCATCTACACGCGAGTTGACCGGGAAACCCGCTACAAGGCAAAGGCATTTATCGATACCGCAGTGTATCGCGGTGGTGATCTTACCTTTGTCTGGCTGCATAAATTCATTTCGGCCTTTGGTTCAGCAACCGTCTTCGGCGTCGGTATTTTTATCGCGCTGGGCATGAGCTTCGGTGCCTGGAAAGTAGGCAAGCAGCAGGAAAATCTGTCCGACGACAAGCCATAGGCCTGTCTTTTTTTCGGGTCAGTATCAAACTGTGACACCGGCTTTGCCGATCTTCGAGCAGCACTAAAGCATGACCTTTGGCGCATGGCATCCGACATTCTGCAGCGCAAGCTTGAGAGCTTGATGCAGGGAGAGAAGCCATGGTTTCACGTCGCGAATTCGTTGCAGGTAGTGTGGGTATTGCCGCCATCACCGCTACTCCCGGCCTTATAGGAAAAACACTGTCGGCCAAAAAGCCTTTGCGCATATTGATCATGGGCGGCACCGGGTTTCTCGGGCCGCATTTCGTCGAGGCTGCCCTCAATAAAGGCCATCAGCTCAGTCTGTTCAATCGCGGCAAAACCAATCCCGGCCGTTTCAAGGATTCGCGCTATGCCGCCATCGAACAATTGCAGGGAGATCGTAAAAGCGACTTGTCTGCGCTGGAAAATAAAACCTGGGATGCAGTACTCGATACCTCCGCCTATTTGCCGGCCGATGTCACGCGTTCGGCGGGTTTGCTTGCAAAAGCGGTACAGCAATATCTGATCGTATCCACCATTTCGGTTTACGCGAAAATGGACAAGCCGGGCCTCGATGAAACATCGGAATTGATCGAGCTGGCAGATCCGAATGTCGACAAGGTCAGCAATGACACATATGGCGGATTGAAAGCCTTGTCGGAAAAAGCGGCAGAAAACGCAATGCCCGGAAAAGTAATCGTGGTGCGTCCGGGTCTGATCGTCGGCCCCGGCGATCACACGGATCGCTTTACCTATTGGCCGGCACGTGCCGCACGCGGTGGCGATATTCTCGCGCCAGAAAATCCGGATGCCCCAACGCAGTTTATCGACGTGCGCGATCTGGCGAATTTTCTATTGCATCTGATCGAGCAGAAAAACATCGGTGTTTTCAATGCCGATGCCCAAGCCGGTAGCCTCACGATGGGCAAGGTTCTGGATGCCTGTCTGAAAGTGTCACCAAAAGCCGGAAAACCGGTGTGGGTGCCTGCGGATTTTTTGGCCGAAAACAATGTCGGGGCCTGGATGGACCTGCCTTGCTGGATACCCGCACATAGCGATGAAGCCGGCTTCGGACAACGCAGCGCGAAGAAGGCGCTTGCAGCTGGTTTGATGTATCGACCATTGATCAACACGGTGCGCGATACCTTGGCCTATTGGAATGGCTTGCCCGCGGAGCGCCGTGCAAAACCGCTTGCAGGTCTGAGCCCTGAACGTGAAGCGGAAGTGCTTGCAAAATGGGCGCAGAGAAACAAAACGTCATCGTGAAGCCTGCTTGTCCGGACATGCGCCCTTAATAATTTCTGTGTTAGCGTAAACGCATCTTTGGTTCGGGAGTGCGTGATGAAAAAACTTGCCCAGTCGGGTCTCATTTTTTTGATGCTGTCGGTATCTGCCTGCCAAAGTGCGCCTGATGCCAATGCAGAATCGGGTTCCACGGCCGAACTTCAGAATACCCTGTGGAAGCTGACCGAATTGAACGGAGCATCGGTGTCGACCGCCGAGGGCCAGCGCATGGCTTCACTGACACTGGATTCGCAGGCATCCCAAGCACGCATCGTGACGGCATGCAATCGTGGTTCGGCCGGTTTTACGCTTGAAGGTGATTCGATAAAGTTCGCCGCAGCCATGTCGACCAAGATGATGTGTCCGCCGGAACAAATGCAGCAGGAAACGGCTTTCCTGAAAGTTATTGCAGATACGGTCCGTTATGAAATCAAAGGCGAAACACTCGAGTTGTACAATTCGGACAAGCAGTTATTGGCGGCATTCCATTCCGAATACCTGAAGTAGGAAGATGTCCGATCACTCCATCAAGCCCTATGGCAAACCTGCCGGTGGCTGGGATTCCCTGAAACGTTCCTGGCAGGCACTGCGTGACGAAGGCATCGTTACGCGAGGTGCAAAAGCCCTGTTGCGTACCAACCAGAGCGAAGGTTTTGATTGTCCTGGTTGTGCTTGGCCGGATCGCAACCCGAATTCGACCTTCGAATTTTGTGAGAACGGCGTCAAGGCAGTCGCTGCCGAGGCGACTTCGAAACGCGTTACCCACGATTTTTTTGCAAGCCACACCGTCAGCGAATTGGCAAAGCAGGACGATCTCTGGCTTGAAGCACAGGGAAGACTGACCGAGCCGATGCGTTATGAACCGAGCACGGATCGATACGTGCCGGTAAGCTGGGACGATGCTTTTGAACTGATTGCAGAACGACTGAAGGCGCTCGATCATCCGGATCAAGCCTTGTTCTATACCTCGGGCCGTACCTCGAACGAAGCCGCCTTTTTGTATCAGTTATTCGTGCGCGAATTCGGCACCAATAATCTGCCGGATTGTTCGAATATGTGCCATGAAGCTTCCGGCGTCGCGATGACCGAACAAATCGGCAGCGGCAAGGGTTCGGTATTGCTGGAAGATTTCGAACAAGCCGAAGCGATTTTCATCTTTGGACAAAATCCCGGCACCAACCATCCGCGCATGCTGGGTGAATTGCGCAGCGCGGCAAAGCGCGGTTGCCGCATCGTGGTCTTTAATCCATTGCGTGAACGTGGACTGGAGCGTTTCGCCAATCCGCAAAGTTCGAAGGATATGTTGACCGGCTCCAGCACGCCGATTGCATCGAATTACTACCAACTGAAAATCGGCGGTGATCTGGCGGCAGTAAAGGGCATCGCAAAAGCCATTATCGAAAAGGGCGATTTCGACCAGGATTTCATTGACCGATACACGCATGGCTTCGAGTCGCTACTGGCCGATATCCAGGCAGAAAGTTGGGAAGTCATCGTTGAACAATCCGGGCTGACGAAAAACGAGATTGAGGAAGCTGCCGGAATCTACAATGCCAGCAAGGCCACGATTTTCTGTTGGGGCATGGGTATCACGCAACATCAACGCAGTGTCGCCACGATACAAATGCTGATGAACTGCCTGTTGCTGAAAGGCAATATCGGCAAGGCCGGTGCCGGTCCGTGCCCGGTGCGCGGTCATTCCAATGTGCAGGGTGATCGCACGATGGGCATCTACGAAAAACCGGCTGCCGAATTCCTGGACAGGCTTGGTGCCGAATTCAATTTCGAACCACCGCGTACACACGGTTATGATGTCGTGGCAAGTATCGAAGCAATGCTGGCCGGCAAGGCGAAAGTATTTTTTGCGATGGGCGGCAATTTCGCGGCGGCAACACCCGATACCCACCGTACCGCCAAGGCTTTGCGCCAATGCGATTTGACGGTCCATGTTTCAACCAAGCTAAACCGATCGCATCTGGTACACGGAACGCAGGCCTTGATCCTGCCTTGTCTTGGTCGAAGCGAAAAAGACATCCAGTCAGCTGGCAATCAAGCGGTGAGCGTGGAAGATTCGATGAGCATGGTGCACCTGTCATCGGGCATGAAAAAGCCGGCATCGCCGGATTTGCTGTCGGAACCTGCCATCATTGCGCGGCTTGCCGTCGCCGCCTTACCGGACACCAAGACGCCGTGGCTGGATTTGATCGCAAATTACGATCGCATTCGCGAGCGGATTGCCGCTGTGATTCCAGGCTTTGAAAATTTCAACCAGCGCGTGCGTGTGCCCGGTGGTTTTCATCTTCATCATCCTGCACGTCAGCGTGACTTTCCGACACACTCGATGCGTGCCAATTTTTACGTGCATGCACTGGCTGATGCTGCCTTGGGACCGGAAAGCGAATTGTTCAATCTGATGACAGTCCGCTCGCATGATCAATACAACACGACGATCTATGGTCTGGATGATCGCTATCGCGGCGTGCATGGTTACCGGCGGGTGTGTTTTATCTGCCTGAGCGATCTGGAAAAACTTGGCTGGGAAGCGGGCATGTTGGTCGATATTACGTCTGTCTGGCATGACGGCGATCGCAGCGTGCAAGGCTTCATGCTGGTGGAATACGATATTCCGCAGGGTTGTCTGGCCAGCTATTTCCCCGAAACCAATCCGCTCGTGCCACTCGACAGTTTTGGCGAACGCTCCGGTACGCCGACCTCGAAATCCATTCCGGTCCGCTTGTCCCGGAGTTCGGCAACAACGATTGCGTCATGAGTTTGTCAGCCTTGATACCACCGCCATTGCACATGCAAAAAGCCATTCGGCTTGATCATGGCAGGCGAAGCGAATTTGATGACCGGGTGATCGAAGAAACACCGATTGCCATGCTGTATAACGGCGTGTCATATGCAGTGATGATGGCGACGCCGACCGATCTGGACGATTTTGCCCTCGGCTTTTCACTCAGTGAAGGGGTTGTCGAGAGCATCGAGCAGTTTTCATTTATTGAAGCCGTAAAAAGTGATTTGGGCATCAGCCTGGAAATGACCATTCCGCAATCGCGCTTTGATTTGCTGTCGCAGCGACAACGCCATAGTGTCGGTAACAGTGCTTGTGGCCTTTGCGGGGTGGAATCTTTGCAGGCGGCCCTGCGACCGGCTCCATCCCTTGATTCTGAAAGCCTTGTCTCTGCCGATCACATTGCTCGTGGTATTCAGGCATTGGGCGAAAATCAACCCTTGAACCGCGAAAGCGGCGGTGTGCATGCAGCCGGATTCGTTTATGCCGGCGGTATTCTCGTGCGCGAAGATGTCGGTCGCCATAACGCACTGGATAAACTGATCGGCACACGCGCAAGACAGAAACCGGGAAACGGCTTTTTGGTGCTTAGCTCGCGTGCCTCCTATGAACTGGTGCACAAAGCCGCGACGGCAGGCATAGCCGTTGTCGTCGCCATTTCAGCGCCGACGTCAATGGCGATTCAATTAGCCCAGAGTTGTGGCATCACTCTCATCTGTTTCGCGCGTGGTGATCAGATGAGTGTTTATACGCATCCAGAGCGCCTGATCTGACTTATTTACTTGTTTTGTGTAATTTCATCTTTGTGGGAAGTGCTGTCGCGGCTAAAGCCGCTCCTACAGTCCCTGCTACAACTTAGGTTTCGGGCTCATCCACATGCGAATTTCGGCATGGAATACCTTGTCGCCGGATTCATCCAGTACATCGACGTTTACCGGCAAGTCGTAACCGGTGTCTCGTGTCTCAAGAGGAATCAGTGGTGTCGCGATACCGCGCAGCGTGCCGCTGGCTTTTTTCAGATACGACACGGTCATGCCTTTCGGAATCCAGCGCATGCCTTTCGGCAAGCTGGCATCGGTCATCACGCCGGCACACAACTCGGCGAGATTGCACAGCGCAATCGCGTGCACGGTGCCGATGTGATTATGCACGGCACGGCGGTCCTTGATGATGGCTTCGCAGCGTCCGTTTTCAAGCAATGTGAATTTGGGCGAGATGCTGCCGAAGTAGGGCGCCTTGAAACACACGGCCTTGGTGAACATCCAGTGGCCAAGCGGGTATTTCGTGAATTTTCGATATGTGCGAAGTAATGAGGTGGTGTAAGTGTTGTCGTTCATTACCGTATTTCCGAGAATGATGGTTTTCAAAGCAATATCCCGGCCTAAGCCGGGACATTGATCGATTGGATGAAACATTACGCGGCGCGATAATTTTCCTGCGGCTTGTCGAGATCGCGCATGCCGGCCGATACCAATTCGGATGGATCGAAATCATCCACCGAAATCGCATCCCAGGTGAGTTCGCGCAATTCTTCGAGCTGCAGTTTTTCTTCCGCGGTAATCCAGCCTTCGCGAACGCCTTCGTCCAATTGATCCTTGAATTCCAGCGCTTCGATATCGCTGTTCTTCAAGGCCTTCAGGAATTTGCGTTCAACCGGTTCGGCCAGAATCACTTTTGCCAGCGCGGCATTGATACGGCCAGCCGGATTGTTTTCGCAAGGCGTCAGGAACACGCCGTCGGCGAGACGGTCACGCGCATCGCAAGGCGACATCAGCAAAGCGGCAGCGCGACGCCCCAGACGATCCGATGGCTCCTGCGCACGACGGCCCCACGGGAACACGAGCATCCACATTAACCAAGCGGCGGGACGAATTGGGAAGTTGCGCAACGCACCCGACAACGCGCGTTCAATCTTGAATGCGGAATCATGGAAGGCATAGGCCAGCAAGGGTTGTTCGGTTGCCGGACGACCCTCGTCTTCATAACGCTTCAGCATGGCACTGGCGATATACAAATGACTCAGCACATCACCCAGACGACCCGATAATTTTTCCTTGAACTTCAGCTTTCCGCCGAGCAGCAACATCGAGGTGTCGGCAATCAATGCCAGGTTGGCGGAATAACGATTGAGCCTGCGGTAATAACGCTTGGTGTACGCATCGCCAGGAGCCGAACCGATTTTCGATGCGGTCAAACCGAACCACCAGCTACGCACCGCATTGGAAATTGCGAAGCCGATATGGCCGAACAGGTTCTTGTCGAATTCCGGAACACGTTTGCTTTCATCCGGATTTTGCGCGGCCTGCATTTCTTTCAGTACCCACGGATGGCAGCGGATAGCGCCTTGGCCAAAGATCATCAGGCTGCGCGTCATGATGTTCGCGCCTTCGACCGTGATCGAAATCGGAGCAGCCTGCCAACCACGGCCGAGATAGTTTTTCGGACCGAGAATCACGCCTTTGCCGGCGTTGACGTCCATCGCATCGCCAGCCAGCTGACGCGCCATTTCGGTGCAGTGATATTTCGCAATCGCGGAAGGTACGGCAGGTTTTTCGCCGCGATCAACGGCGGCAGCGGTAGCCTGCGACAACGCGCTGCAGGCATAGGCATTGCCGGCGATGCGGGCGAGGGCTTCTTCCACGCCTTCGAAGCGGCCAATCGACAAACCAAATTGTTTGCGGATACGCGCATAGGCACCGGTTACGACGGCACCAAGTTTCGATGCGCCGGTTGAAGTGGATGGCAAGGTGATGGCACGACCCACCGACAAACATTCAACCAACATACGCCAGCCGTGACCGATGTAATCCTCACCGCCAATCAATTGCGACAGTGGCAGGAATACGTCTTTGCCGTGAATTGGACCGTTCTGGAACGAGCAGTTCAGCGGGAAGTGGCGACGGCCAATATCCATGCCGGCGGTATTGCGTGGAATCAGTGCAAGCGTGATGCCACGATCTTTATCGTCACTTAGCAATCCGTTCGGATCATACAAACGGAAGGCCAGGCCGATAATCGATGCAACTGGAGCGAGCGTGATGTAGCGCTTTTCGAAATTCAGTTTGACGCCGAGCACGCGCGCGCCATTCCATTCGCCTTCGCAGACGATGCCGTAATCGGGAATCGAAGTGGCATCTGAACCCGCGGTTGGGCCGGTCAAACCGAAGCAGGGGATTTCGCGGCCATCGGCCAGGCGCGGCAGGTAATAATCTTTTTGTTCCTTGGTGCCGTAATGCACCAGCAACTCACCCGGTCCGAGCGAGTTCGGCACGCCAACGGTCGAGCTGAGCGTTGCCGAGACAGAAGCGAGTTTCATGATCACGCGGGAATGGGCGAAAGCGGAGAAACCGAGGCCGCCGAATTCTTTCGGAATGATCATGCCGAAGAATTTGTTTTTCTTCAGGAATTCCCAGATTTCAGGAGACAGATCATTACGGACATGCGTGGTTTCCCAGTCATTGCACATCATGCAGACTTGTTCGACCGGGCCATCGACGAAGGCTTGTTCTTCGGCAGTCAATTCCGGTTTTGGTTGCTTGAGCAGAATGTCCCATTTCGGATTGCCGGAAAACAGCTCTCCCTCAAAACCCACAGTGCCGGCTTCGAGCGCCACTTTTTCGGTATCCGAAAGCGGCGGCAGGATCTTGGTATAGAAGCCGAGCAAGGGCTTGGTAATGAATTGCTGGCGGAAGGGCGTCAGCAATAATGGCAGCGTGAACAGTGCCAGCAGTACACCGCAAATAACTGTCGCGGTGAAGTTGCCGCCAAAAATGCCGACAGCCACCAAAGCGGTAGCGGCAATGGCCGTGAAAACCGCCAGCGAAAAGCGGTGATAAGCCGCAATGCCGGTGATCAGCAGAAGAACGAGAATGGGAAGAACGATGCTCATGGTGAAACTCCGTTTACCGCGTAAGGCTGTGGGGATAGTGTGCGCTTGAAATTGAGTAATGTGTCATTGAAAGCATCATTGTCGTCACCGGCGACCATGTGGGTGGCGTCCGGCAAGTGATGATGAAGTGCATGGGGAACGAGCTGCAGGAAATCTTCAACAGTATGTTTCGAAACAATGTCGCTTTTGCCGCCGCTGATCAGCAGCGTCGGCACTTTGATCTGACGTGCGGCCTCACGGATATCGTCCTGTAAATGTTCGCTGTGTTCGACGAATTCGGTGAGCATGCGGCGATCCCAATGCCACATCAAACGACCTTGATGTTCGCGCAACAGAAATTGCAGTTGCCTGCTGCTTTTGCGCTCGCGCCGATGCGGCAGATAGCTGGCAATGACGTCGGCGGCGTGTTCATAGGAATCAAAACCGAAGGGAAACGCATTCATGAAGGCCATGATGCGGGCCACGCCGGCGATCTCCCAGCGTGGGGTGACATCCACCAAAACCAGTGCCGAAAATGCGTCATGCCTGGCTTGTACCATCATGCCGGTCAGGCCGCCCATCGAAGCACCCACAAGCAGCGGTTTTGTTTCAAATTGTTTAGAGAGTAGATGCACGTCATCTGCAAATTGCTCAGCCTGATAATGCAGTGCGTCGGGATTGCGGCCGGATTCGCCATGGCCGCGCATATCCCAGGCGATCGATCCAACGCCTTCCTTCGCAAGTGCAAATTGAGCGCCGGACCAGCTTTGACGAGTCTGGCCAAACCCATGTGCAAACAGCACGCTTGGAGAATTGCCCGCATCAGTTTGCTCGCCAACCAAAGCCAAGCCATCGGGCGTGACCCATTCATGGCGAGCGGCACTGAAGGCGACTTCGGGATTTGGACATAGTTCCATACGGCTTAGTATGTTTGATGGAATTTGACCTTGTCAATACCTAAGCGTATGGTTTGTGTGAAATTCCCACTTCGTCATAACCCGTCCGTACCGTTAAACTATGCAGCGTATGGTTAATCAACTAGAAAAAACCGAAAAAATGGATAAGCCCGCGCGCCTGAGTGCAGAAGACTGGGCCTTGGCTGCCCTGGACGTTATTGCGGAAAGTGGCCTCGCCGCCGTTGCCGTGGAACCGCTGGCAAAACGCCTCGGCGTTACCAAGGGAAGTTTCTATTGGCATTTTCCTTCACGCGATGCGCTGCTTGTCGCGGCGCTTGAACGCTGGGAAGTGATGGAGCAGGAAGCCGTATTCGGCAAACTGGAAGCCGTTTCCGATCCGCGTGCCCGCTTGCGTGATTTGTTCTTGCTGGTCGCGCATGAATACAAGACACATATTATTTATAGCGAGCTATTGAAGGCGCTTGATCATTCGGCAGTGCAGCCGGTACTTGCCCGCGTTTCCCAACGTCGCCTGGATTATTTGACCGCGAGTTTCCGCCAGGCCGGCATGCCGCGCATCGAAGCGCAACACCGTGCTCGCCTGACGTACGCCGCCTATGTCGGCTTTTTGCAATTATCCCTGCAATTGGCCCAGCCACGTTTGCATCACGATGAATTTGAGGCCTATGTAGGCCATGTGATGACAACCCTGATTCCGTGACGGCTTGAAGTGCATGAGGTATTTGCATCTTCGGGCGACATGGATTTCCAAGAGAAAATTCGAGTGAACGAATCGGTCTGGCAACGGGCACTGCAAAATTTCCAGGCAGGTCGCTTTGATGCAGCCATAGCCGACTGCGAATATCTCATCAACGGCGCCATGGTCTGGCCGATGGCATTCCCGTTGTTATCGTCGATCTACCTGCATCTGGGCAGGATCAAGCTGGCGAACTATTACGCGGTTGCTGCGACTCGTCACCTCGACGGATTGAATTGGGACGAGATATTAAGAATCTGTACCTCCTTGATCACGGTGGGCGAAAACGGTCTGGCACATCACGTTTTGCTTGATATTGAATCCAGGCAATTTCAGCCCGCAACGGCCTACTTCCATCTCGGACGGCAATACAGCACGCTCGAAGACATACCCAGAGCATTGGCGTGTTTCGAGTCCGCGATCGCGGCGGGAAATCAAAGTGCCGAGGTTTACCTGATGTATGGCCTGAATTGCGCCCATGCAGGAAAAATCGACGAAGCAAGAAGTGCTTATGAAAAGGCGATTTCTCGTCAGCCTGACCTGACTCACGCCCACTGGGCCAAGGCGCAGCTTGGAAAAAAGGAAGATGCACTTGGGCATGTTGAACAGATGCAATCGATTTTTGCCGGGAAGCAAGGCAATGCGATCGACACTGCCTACTTGGAACATGCCTTGTACAAGGAATTCGAGCGAGCCGGAAAATTCGATTCTGCCTGGGCATCTCTTGGCCGCGCAGCGGATGCAAGAAGAACCCTACAGTCTTACGATCCGGTAAAAGAACAAAAAATATTCGAATCACTGGCGTCGGCTTTCGCTGCCGACATCGCTGGCGGGCATCAATACGAAGGATCGACACCGATCTTCATCGTTGGCATGCCGCGCACCGGTACAACCCTGCTTGAACGCATTCTGGGTAACCATTCCGAGATCCAGCCTTGCGGCGAACTTCAGGTAATGCACCAGCAATTGCAATGGGTGCTGGACATTCCTGTTCCGATGACACTGGACGAAAGCACTGCTGCAGCAATTCAACAGGCAAACTTTCGTGAACTCGGCCAGCGCTATCTGCAAAAAACCGCCTGGCTGTCGAAAGGCAAAAAATTCTTCAGCGACAAACATCCGATGAACTTCATGCTCTGTGGTGCCATTCTGAAAGCCCTGCCCAATGCAAAAATAATTCATATGCAGCGCAACCCGATGGATTCCTGTTTTTCGAACTACAAGGAATTGTTCGCGCCCGGCTATTATCCCTACTGCTATGCTTTGTCTGACTGTGCCGCACATTACAAAAATTACCGCCGATTGATGCAAGCCTGGCAGACACTTTGGCCGGACAAAATCCTGAATGTCAGATACGAGAATTTGGTAGCTGACCCACAAGGTGAATCACGGCGAATTTTTGACTATCTTGGTCTGGAACATTCTGATCATCTGGTCGATATTCAAAACAACAAAACACTAACCACAACCGCCAGTTCAATGCAGGTGCGTGAAAGCATCCATTCCCGCAACGTGGCAGGGTGGAAAACCTATGCCGATTATCTTTCCGGCCTGCGCAGTGATCTGGAAGCGGAAATCATCGCTTACGAGCAAAGCTGATTGCAGAGCCGCGATTAGAAGACGGCGATGAGTGCAAAACTCAGCAGGACGTAAATGGCGATCACGATGTAAAAATATAGCGGCGATCCCGTCCTTGAAACGCTAGTCCCCCATATGCCGGATTTGGCGAAAACTTCGCCTCTGACAATCGCATACACGCAATAGATCACCAGCATAATTCCGAGCATTTTGAACATTCGGAAAACCCTTCACTTTTTCACGGTGTCGCGAAAAAACAGTTTTCGGACTCCCGTGCCCAGCATTGCGCCGATGCCTGATATCAAAAAGCCGAGCATGACCGCAATGGCGAGCTCGAACGGAAACAGGTTGTGCGAAGTGGCATCCCGGCTCACATCCAGAATTATTCGTGTTGCCACCACCACCGGCGCACAGAGGCCGAAAACAGCTGCCGACCATACAAATCGTGTGTTGTAGGCACAAAAAACGATGGCGCAGATAAAAGCCAGTAAAAGGCCCGGTGCATAAAGCGAATCAGGCAGCGATAATTTTTCATAGGGCGTTTGCCAGTAGGGAATGCCGATGGCCAGGCAGCAAACCAAAAAGGCAACAGAAAGATAAAGAATTTTTCCGGAAGTCACGGTTTTATCCTTCGATTTCAAGCAGGTCCGGGTAACGTCGCTTCATGACCATTACGCCATTCCCATTGTTGCTGGATCATGGCCATTCGCTCAAGGTAACGGAAAATCGATCGCACCGTGACGACCTTGTATTGCCCCGATAAGCGAGTGCCCACCGAGTGATCAGTGAAGACCGTGTTTGCCGAAAAAAAGCCGCCGAGTATGCGCTGTGAATAATCGATATGGATGATGTCGGGTACAAAGCCCTGCGCTTTTTCCAGTGCCTGTGCATGGTCACGTTTTGGCAGATTCATTGCGGGTAGCTGTGCCGCAGACAGCATGTCCAGAACCCAGGCAGTGGAGTTCTGATATTGCCTTGAATCGTATCGCGCGATAACACTGTAATCGGGATCGAATACCGAAGTGACCGTGTTCTTGCCGAGCAATACCGCGAGGCGATCGGCCAGTTCGGGTTTTAGCCAGACTATGCGTGCATCCTGGCTTTGCAGGTCGTCCATGAAGAAATTGACCAGGCCCTGCGCATAAATATCCGATCTTGCCGAACCGCATTGATTCAATAAATGAACTACTGTCCAATCGCCATCGGGATGATCCCGTACAACAAAACCGACATGGGAATAGTGCAACCCGTACTTGTCCAGATTCGTGCCGTGTCTCGCCAGCAATGCAACCGGGGCAGGATTTTTTTCAAGCTGTTGCATTATTCTTTGTGCGGATTTGGAAGCGGTTAGCAGCGAGGATGGGCTGGCTATCTTTTCCGAGCATTGAGTACCTGCATGCGCCGGTTGCAGGAACAGCAGTGCGATGAAAAACATCAAACGCTTCACAAGGATAATTTCCTGTGATGGATTTGCGACCGACAGGCTTCGTTGGGGATAAATGCCAGCATTTCACTGCCTGCCATCAGCACATAACCGGTACTCACCGCCGTGACGATCAGGGCGCCTCCTACAACGATACCCGCCAGCTGCAAGGCTTCGCCGCTTACCTCCAACGTTATCGAAACTCCCGTTGCCACGCTGACGGCGACAATTTCGATCAGTTCACCGACGGGGCGCATGGCTTTCACGATAAGGCGCGAACCAGCGGGTACGGAGGCCAATGTGATTGCAGCCAGCTCCACCGAGGGGGCCAGGGAAATGGCGGACGCCTGACTGGGGCTGTCCGACTGTGGTTCGCCATGCACCGGGAGTGCAATCACGAGGGCGAATGCGAGCAGTCCCTTTTTCATGGTTTCACCATGGCAGAAGTTTCTGCTGCCACTTGAGAATCCCATGCAGTCTCACGGCAACTGTATTGGGCATTATCTTCAATGAATTCGCTGTAGCCCGGCGTTGTTATAAAGCATGAATTTTTATCGCCCATCACGAGTATTCGGGTAGCTGATTTGTCCGCAACGGGTTCTGCCCAGGCAAGGCTGATGGCGCTTGTGTCGTTATTTTTTGCCGCGATGGCGATCTTGATGTAAGTCTCATGAGTTGCAGGCTTGAGGGAAATCACTTTCCTGCATTTCTGCTGCAAGCGTTCAATTTTTCTTTCTGACATATCCACGTCGGCACCGGACTCATGGATTTCGTTATAGACATCGCAGGCTGGGTAATTCCATAGCAACAAGACGGCACCGGCCTTGTCGGGATTGATGCCCTGATCTTCGGCAGTTTCTTCCAGGCCTGCCGAAGCCATGGCGGCAGCGTGTTGCAGCCCTTCGGGAAGCGCCTGGGTGTGAACGAGAGTTTCAGCGCGGGCGAAATTTGCACCAAAGCTCAGTGCCAGTAGCAGAAAGGGGTATTTCATGATCCATCCTTGTTTAACAGCTCATCGTCTGGACTGTTTGCGTGTTCGGCAGGATGGGGATGTGAAATTTCACTGGCTATAAAAATAGACAAAGGCTAGGCTTATTCCCTCCAACGTATTCAAAAACGCTACCCATGAGCCTTCGAATCGAATTAATCGCGGCGCTTAAACGTTTGCTCAAGGCACAAGGCATTACCTATGCCGCGCTGGCCAAACAGCTGAATTTGAGTGAAGCGGCGGTCAAAAGAATGTTTTCGCAGCAGGCCATCAGCCTGGCCCGGCTGGAAGAAATCTGTGGCGTGCTGGATGTGGGTCTGTCGGAGCTTGCCACTGAAACCAAGAGCGGCGGACCTCCGCCACTGGCGGAATTAAGCGAGGAGACCGAGCAGCTGCTGGTCGAAAACCCGTCGTATTTGCTGGGCTTGTACCTGACCCTGAATCGCTGGAAAGAGGACGACGTACTGGCGCGTTACGATTTCACCAAGCCCCAGTGGACGGGGGTTCTCGCCAAGCTGGATCGTCTGGGAATTATCGAACTTTTGCCTGAAAACCGTTATCGCCTCAGAACTGCGCGCAATTTCCGCTGGCGCAAGGACGGTCCGATGGAGCGTTTTTTCATCAAGCGCCTGCTGCCCGAGTATTTCAACCGCCCCTTTCTGGGCGGCAATGAAAACCTTCTATTGCTCAGTGGCATGGTGTCGCCGGCCTCGGCCGCCAAGATCAGTTTGCGGCTTGAAGAAGCGGCCGAAGAATTCGACGGCATGTTGGTGCAAGATGCTGTTTTGCCTACCAATCAAAGGGTTGGGGTGAGCCTGGTGCTGGCGCAAAGGCCGTGGTCGCTGCATTTATTTGACAATCTGAGGCGCAAGCCAAGCTCCTGAACGGTTACAATTGTCACATTGCTTTTGTCTGCGCTGGCCTGGGTCAAAAGCCACCGATTTCCTATAGCTTGAGAGTTTTTCCAATGTCCACTTCACTTGCTGCCCTCAACCATTGGGTTGAATCTGTTGCACGTTTGACTCAGCCCGAAAAAATCCATTGGTGCGATGGCACCGAAGCCGAATACAACTCCCTGGTCGATTTGATGCTGACCACCGGCGATCTCATCAAGCTCAACGAAGAAACCCATCCCAATTGCTATTTGCATCGTTCAAGCCCTTCCGATGTGGCGCGCGTCGAGCATTTGACCTTTGTCTGCACGTCGAACAAGGAAGATGCCGGTTCGAATAATCACTGGATGTCACCCGCCGATGCCCACGCGAAGATGGACGAGTTATACGCCGGTTGCATGCGTGGTCGCACGATGTATGTCGTGCCTTACTGCATGGGTCCGATCGATTCGCCGCTGGCACGCTGCGGTGTGGAAATTACCGACAGCCCTTACGTGGTCGCGAATATGCGCATCATGACCCGCATGGGAGATGCCGCACTGAAACGCATCGAACGCGAGGGTGGTTTCGTGAAAGGTCTGCATTCGATCGGTGATTTGAATCCCGACCGCCGTTTCATCATGCATTTTCCGGAAGAGCTGTCGATTCAGAGTTTCGGTTCCGGTTACGGCGGCAATGCATTGCTGGGCAAGAAATGCCACGCCTTGCGTATCGCTTCCTATCAGGCCCGTACCGAAGGTTGGCTGGCCGAGCATATGTTGATCGTCGGTATCGAAAATCCGCAAGGCGAAACCCATTATGTTGCAGCCGCTTTTCCAAGCGCCTGCGGCAAGACCAATTTGGCGATGCTGATTCCGCCGGAAGGTTACCGGCAGGACGGCTGGAAAGTCTGGACGATTGGCGATGATATTTGCTGGATGCGTCCCGGTGCCGATGGGCGCCTGTATGCGATCAATCCCGAAGCCGGCTTCTTTGGCGTTGCGCCAGGTACGAGCGTAAAAACCAACGCAAGTGCGATGGCGATGTTGAACAAGGACGCGATCTTCACCAATGTCGGTCTCACCGCCGATAATCAGCCATGGTGGGAAGGCCTGCCGGAAGGCGTACCGGTCAAGGACTGGCAGGGACGTGATTACGACAAGGCAAACGGCCCCGCCGCACATCCGAATTCTCGTTTCACGGTATCGGCAAAAAATTGCCCGAGCTACAGCGACAAATCGGAAGATCCGCAAGGCGTTCCTTTGTCCGCGATTGTTTTCGGCGGTCGTCGCGAATCATTGGTGCCGCTGGTATTTGAAGCACGCAATTGGACCCACGGCGTGCTGGTCGGTGCCGCGATGGCATCGGAAACCACCGCTGCGGCAACCGGTGCAGTCGGCGTGGTGCGTCGTGACTCGATGGCGATGAAACCTTTTGCCGGTTACAACTTCGCCGATTATTTTTCACATTGGCTGAGCTTCGACAAGTCAGGTGCCAATCTGCCCAAAATTTTCCACGTCAACTGGTTCCGCAAGAACAGCGACGGTAAATTCATGTGGCCGGGTTTCGGCGACAATATGCGCGTGCTGGAGTGGATGCTGAAACGCGTAACCGGCCAGGCGCATGCGAATGAAACACCCATTGGCTTATTGCCGAATTCGGATGATTTGAATATCGACGGATTGAACATGGATGTGGCCACGCTGGATCAGTTGCTCGATGTCAATCACGAAGCCTGGTACGAGGAAATGGAAGCCATCGGCGAATACCTGCAAAGTTATGGTGATCGTGCGCCGCAGGCATTGTTGGCCGAGCAGGAAAAAATCGCCAGACAGTTGGCCTGATTTTCGATTTTGTTTCGATACAAGGCAGGCGGCTCTTGGAGCCGTCTGCTTTTTTTTGCGGGATGCTTCAAGCGTAATTCGGTAGTGGCTTCCAGTCACCAGGCAAGATCGCCACCGGTGCAATGACTTCAGCCGCCCATTGCATCGCCATTTCCAGTTCTTTTCCGAAGCGGTTGCGGATGGCTTCCCGTTCTTTTTCACGGATCTGCGGACTGTATTCTTCGGCGGCATTTTTCGAGTTCCGGCTGAAAACTTTTGCCACGAGCTCTGAAATAACGAATGGCGAAGTATCGAACTGCAGGAATTTCGCGCAGGAGGCAACCACGTTTTCGGGCGAGGCCATCAGGTCCTCCATGTTCAGTGTATGCAGCTTGTGATCGTGATCATTGGCTAGTGCCATTGCATACCATTCCATTTGCGCGTACCAGGCGATAACGCAGGCTTCCAGAAAGTGAAACCGGTAATTGGCCGGAATCCCGAGCTCTCTCTGCAATCGCGTACCGTGAAATAGATGCTGCGCCATCCATCGGACTTGGTTGTCGGCGGCGGGCAGTTTCTTGCAGCAGGAGATTATGAATTCGTCCAGGCTTGAATAAAGCAAAATCGCCTTGCAGCGCATTAGTTTCAGAGTGTCGGGCAGCAAGCGATTCACCGAATTCGTCGGCTTGATCAGGGTTAGCCCCGAATGCGTCCACGGGCGCCCCAGAAGTTTCAGTGTGGTTTGCAAGGATTGATGCAAATCTTCATTCGGAATTCGAAGCGATGCATCGGAAATGCTCAGCAAACTGTTGGGTTCCTTCAGCGAGACGATATTGGGGGCTTCATCCAGCGCCCTTGCAAGCAGCGTGGAGCCACAAAAAGCCGTATGAAAAAGCATGGCCTGCGTGGGGGTTTCCAACAGGTCGACCAAGCAATTCTCCGGCACGCGTGTTGCCCGCGACCAGTTGATGTTCATTCTTGAATCAAGGAATGATGCGTCGGTGATATCTTCGAGTCTCACGTCCAGCATCAGGAATTCTTTTTCCACTGCATCGTAGTCCAGCGGGAAGTAGTTTGCATTCGAGAAATCGTTCATCACAGGTATCCATCTCCCCGCAGGGAGACTCCGTTCGACAAGTCGGATTTTGGATTTCAAGATGTGTGCCAAATCACCTCGGAAAATAAATCAAGGACTTGCGCATTTTCGAGGTCGAACAGGCATTGCATTTGGCACGGACTGTCATGCAGTCTGCATGGCAATCGGCGGGTGCAGTATGTTAGAAACTGTTTTATGAAAGCCTATTACTGCCACCACTTCGTGTTGCCGCTACCGGAAGGACATAGTTTTCCGATGGAAAAATACCGGCTGCTGTACGAGCGCGTAAGCCGGAATGCGGAAGCGTGGAGTATCGAGTTGATCGAGCCGAGGGCGGCCAGCGACGAGGATTTATCGAGAGTGCATTGTCCCGATTACATAGATCGCATGAGCAATGGGCGTGCGGATGAACGGGAGATGCGGAGGATCGGATTTCCTTGGTCTGCAGAAATGCTTGAACGTTCGCGTCGATCCTCCGGCGCCACGATGCTTGCTTTGGAGTCTGCCATCAATGGCGACAAGATTGCGGTGAATCTTGCCGGCGGCACCCATCATGCTGCCTATGACCGGGGCGGCGGTTATTGCGTTTTCAACGATAGCGTCGTTGCCGCGCGCTATGTGCAGGAAAAGAATCTCGCCAAAAAAATATTGATCGTCGATCTGGATGTGCATCAGGGCAATGGCACGGCCGAGCTGTGCCGCGACGACGATAGTATCTTCACTTTTTCGATGCATGCGGAAAAAAACTATCCAGCGATCAAGCCGGCTTCGGATCTCGATGTGCCGCTGCGCAACCATACGGGCGATGCCGAATATCTGGACAAGTTGGCTCATTTCCTGCCGATTGCGATCACAAGGGCGGAGCCGGATGCCGTGATTTATCTGGCCGGAGCTGATCCCTATGAAGGTGATCGGCTCGGTTACCTGTCGCTGAGCAAGCGCGGTTTGGCACAGCGGGATCGCTTTGTCCTGCAGGCTTGCCGAGAGGCGGGTCTGCCGATGGCCATTTCCATGGCCGGCGGTTATTGCCCGGAAGTCGAGCATATTGCCGATATCCACGCGCAAACAGTGCAACTGGCCTCCGGGTTGCTTTTAAACCATCGGCTGCGATCCGGCATCAGAGTGTTTATGCTGAATGCCGCCGTGACTACCGACTACCTCCATACCGAATCGCTCCCCGATGCGCGCGAAGACGATTTCGTCCTGGTGCGCGCCGCGAGCCAGGGTGATCAAAAAGCTTTCGAGCAACTTTATCGAAAACATTCAAAGCGGCTTTTTTCGGTGTTGTGGCGTTTATGCGGCGGGCAACAGGCGCGCGCCGAAGATTGCCTGCAGGAAGCTTTCGTCAAAGCCTGGCAGGCACTGCCAAGTTTTCGCTATGAAAGTGCGTTTTCAACCTGGTTGCATCGTCTGGCCGTGAATATCGCCCTGATGGAATTGCGATCCAGGAAAGGTGCCGAAGATCTGGAACAGGACGATGCCGTGCTGGCTTTCGAAAAAACCGCAGACACGGCAAGCCACCACACGCGTTTGCAAATGGATCTGGAGCGGGCCGTGACCAGCTTGCCCGCCCGCGCCCGCGCAGTGCTGGTCCTTTTTGATATTGAGGGCTGGACTCACGAGGCGATAGCGGAGCACTGCAATATGGCCGTCGGCAGTTCAAAGGCGCAGCTTCATCGCGCCCGTGCCTTGTTGAGAGAAAAATTGGGAGCTTATCGTGACTAATCACTTTCCACCTTCATTCAATGATGCCGAATTGCGCATGCAATTGCGTGGCTTGCCAAAGGAGCGAGCTTTCGATCGCGATCTTTGGCAGGGAATCCAGGCAGAAATTCAAAATACGCCGCGGGTAAAAAACCGGCGGGCCTGGTCAAGTTTTGCAATGGCGGCCAGTCTGGCATTCGCCTTTGCGATTGCATTGCCGCTGTTTTTCTCGCGACCGTCTGCGGATGCCAATAATCTCAAGGTCGAGGTGGTATCGAAAGAAGTCAATGCAATGGATGCCGAATACCAGGCGGCATTGAAGGAGTTTTCCACGGTCGAGTTGTCGCCCGAAGTAAAAAAGCAATTACGGGTGCTCGATGATTCCGCCAGCAAGCTGCGGCGAGCGTTGAATCAAAGTCCGCAATCCACCTATCTCATTCCCATGCTGCGAAGGACTTATCTACAGCGCCTGCAGCTTACCCAGCGCGCGATCGCATCGAATTTAACCTAGGACTCATTATGAAAACTTATAGAACAATGGCATTGACGCTCGGCCTGGCTGCCATCGCCAGCCCTATTTCCACCTTGGCTGCTACGCCCATCAATCAAACCCGAAGCCTGAATCCGGATGGCGAAATCAAGGTTGAAAACATCAGCGGCTTGATAAAAGTGCGTGTCTGGAACGAGCCGAGGGTGCAAATAACCGGCTCGCTGGGCGAGGGCGTGGAAAAATTGATTGTTGAGGGCGATGCCAAAAGTCTGCATATCAAGGTGAAATACCCTGACAGGAAAGGCTGGTTCAACTGGGGCGGGGGCGTCAACGTAAAGGAGGCCACGCAACTGGAACTGATGGTCCCCATCAAGGCAGCACTCGAACTCGAAGCTGTCAGCGCGAATATCGATGTGCAGGGCAGTGCTGCGCCGCGCATGAGTATTAATAGCGTCAGTGGCGATAGCAGTGTGTTGGCCTCATCGCCGGGAAAATTGTCGGTGGAAAGTGTCAGCGGCAACGTGAGCCTGAAACTTACCAGCCCGCAGGTCAGCGTAAATACCGTCAGCGGCGATGTCAGGATGCTTGGCCATCTCAATGGCAGGCTCGACGTGGAGACAGTTTCGGGCAATGTCGAACTCGACACGCCAGTGCTCAACCAGCTGCATTTCAACTCGGTTTCCGGCGATGGCAGCTTCCAGACCAGCCTGGCAGGGAATGGCCGTATCGAAATGGACTCGGTCAGCGGCTCCCTCCGTCTGGCCCTGCCCAAAACCAGTTCGGTCCATTTCAAGGTGGAAAGCTTCAGTGGCGATATTTCCAGCGCAGTCGGGAAAGTTGTTAAGGAAGAGTACGGGCCGGGCCGAAGCCTGGATGCCCGGTTGGGTGAGGGTAAAAGCAACGTAAACCTGAACACAATGTCGGGCGATGTCACCATTGAGATCAAGTAAGTCCATGTAAATGTTGAAAAAAAAGCTGAATTAGAATTTTTGCACCAGGCATTTTCCGGATTTGGGCACTACCGCACGCTTTACCCCCTCTTCACGGGTTTGGCAGTACGTAAAAATTGCGTTATGCTCGCTGAGCCAGGGTTTCTCTCCAATCCGGATGGAAACCCCGAGGCTTTATCCTAGAACTCATTTAGAGTCAGTAACTCTAACGTTGGAGAGAGAGTAAATGTCTAATATTAATCAGCTGTCTGGTGCGATTAAATTCGCATTATTTGTCGGCGCTACTGCTTCTTTAGCTTCAGTTTCTGCCTTCGCGCAGGACACCAAAGAAGAAGCTAAAGAAATTGGAGCGGTAAACGTAGTCGGTTCGCGTATCAAGCAAGTCAACAAGGAAACCGCTCAACCGGTTCAAATTGTTACCCGCGAAGATATTGCGAAAACAGGTTTGAACAACGTCTATGACGTGCTCAACAACATCACCGCGAGTGACGGCTCTGGCTTGAGTACAGTTACCACGCAAACCAACGGTTCTGACGGTTCGCAACAAATTTCCTTGCGCGGCCTGGGTTCCGGTCGTACGTTGGTGCTGGTTGACGGCAAGCGTTGGGTCACCGACCCATCGGGTACCGTGGATCTTTCCACCATCCCGCTCGCCATCATTGAGCGTATCGAAGTTCTGAAAGACGGCGCATCCGCCATCTACGGTTCCGATGCAATCGCCGGTGTGGTCAACATCGTGACCCGTCGTAACTATGACGGCGCACAAGCTGGCGTGTATTACGGCCAAACCAACCAAGGCGACGGCGCACAAACCGGTGCCGACCTGACGATTGGTACGCAAGGTGAAAAATCCAACACCACCTTCTCGATCAGCCGCACCACGCAAGATCAAATCCTTGCCGGTGATCGTCGTCAATCCGCTTTCCCATATGCCTATGGTTGCGAAGACCAACTCGCTACCCCAGGCGGTAACCTCGGCGCATATTGCGGTTCCGCATCGGGTATCTATGGTCGCTTCGTTGTTCCAGGTTTGGGCACCGTTGCACTGAACCATGACTCCAGCGGCAACGCATTCGCCGATGGCGTAATCAATGCTGCTGACTTCCACGCGTTCAACAACCTTGATCGTTACAACTTTGCACCGATCAACTATCTGCAGCAACCTGCAGAGCGTATCAACGTATTTGCAACCACCCGTTACGACCTGACCGACAATATCTCCTTGTATGGTCGCGTTTCGTACACCAAACGTACCTCGACCCAGCAATTGGCCGAAGTTCCTTTGACCATTTCGAACACCGGTGCAAGCGGTCCACCATGGATCATGAACTTGGATATCAACTCCATTTTCAACCCGTTCGGACAGCAAATTAACACCATCAACTCGCGTATGCAGCCAGTCGGCCCGCGTACCAACCATTTTGATTACGACATTCTCGCTACCCAACTGGGTGCAGAAGGTAGCTTCAATCTGGGTGACCACCTGTTGAACTGGGACGTCTATGCCCAATACAACGACGGTCAATATGACCAAGTCGGCGAAAACTACATCAACCTGTTCAACCTGCGTAACTCGCTGGGTCAATCCGGTTATGACGCAACCCCAGGCCGCGGCTTCTATTGCGGTGCATCGTGGGCAACGCGTATCGTCGGTTGCGTACCATTCAACATCACTGGCGGCCCAACCTTGGGTCTCGGCGCAACTTATGCCGGTCACGTGATCAACCAAGCTGACGTCGACGCAATGGTCGATTACATCAGCTACACCTCGGTTTCGACCTCGGGCAACACCACCAAAAACTTCGGCGCCAACTTGAACGGTGATCTGTTCGAATTGCCAGGTGGCTCGGCTGCGTTCGCTATCGGTTACGAATATCGTAAAGACTCAGGCTTCAACCAACCGGATGCGTTGACCACTGAAGGCGGCGGTTCGAACAACTTCCAACTCGCCACCAACGGTACCACCGACGTTACCGAATTCTACGCAGAATTCCTGTTCCCGCTCTTGAAAGATACTTTCCTGGCGAAAGAACTTGAAGTCGACGTTGCAGTTCGCAAGTCCAGCTATCATGCAGCCGGCTTGGCCGATCCGAATCCTTCGGATCTGAGCACCACGACCCAGCAGTTTGATTTCAGCCAAGGTTCGCCAATCAACTGGAAAGCCAGCATCAAATGGAAACCAATGGATGATTTGTTGGTCCGTGCAAGCTGGGGTGAAACCTTCCGCGCACCTTCGGTCACCGATCTCTTCGGCGGTATCACCGAAAGCTTCCCAGCAGCATTGGATCCATGCCGTACTGCAGCTTGGGCTGGCCTGAGTCCTGCGGCACAAGCTAACTGCTTGGCAGCCGGCGTACCAGTGGGCGGTGCAACACAGCCGTTCGGTCAAATCCGTGGTTATTTCGGTTCCAACGTCAACCTGAAACCAGAACAAGGTGAAAACTTTGGCCTGGGCTTTGTATACAGCCCAAGCTGGTTGGATGGCTTTGACATCTCTCTGGATGCCTGGAAAATCAAGCTGAATGATGCCATCACGTCTTATGGCGTGGGTACCATCATGACCAACTGCTACACCCGCCTGTATAACAATGGTGCCACCACCGGTGACCCAAGCTACTGCGGCTTCATCACTCGTGACCCTGCTGCTGGCGGCGCTGTAAGCGTTGTTAACAGTGCACAATTGAACGTTGCGTCCTACAAGACCCAAGGTATCGATTTGGGCCTGAGCTACAAGTTTGACACCTCGTTCGGTAAGTTCACCATGAAGTGGGACACCACTTGGGTTGACGAACTGAAAACCGCCACGATTATCGATCCGTTCACCGGCTTGCCGTTGAATGAAGCCGAGAACGTTGGTACGTATCCTGGTTCGCCAAACTTTGAATACCGTTCGGTGTTCAACATCGGTTGGCAGTTGGGTGACTTCAGCGCAAGCTGGACTACGCGTTATCTGTCTGACGTCTCGGAAGATTTCTGCTTCTTTAACCAAGTCAGTAACACCAACCCAGACGCATTCGTTTGTAATGAACGTGATGGCGACGGCTTGAACCACTCGGGTCAATACGCCGTTCATGACGTACAGTTTGGCTGGAAAGCTCCGTGGGATGCTTCGGTCACCATCGGTGCCCGTAACGCCTTCGGTAAAGAACCACCACGTCTGTACAACTCGTTCGCTCACTCGTTCGATGCAGCGTATGACATCCCAGGTGGCGCTTACTGGTATGCTTCTTACCGTCAAGACTTCTAAGCAAAACACCGCTTAGTTGAGCAATACAAAACCGCGACCTTAGGGTCGCGGTTTTTTGTTGGCGGACAGAAAAATGTAATCAAGCGGGTACATGTTCACAGCCAAACTGAAGCCAGTGCATGAACTGCGGCGCTATTGCTTAAAAGGGATGTGCGTACTTTTGTACGAGTACCGGCAAGGTATCGAGGAGTGACGTGGTATCAGGAATTAGGTAGAGCGTGCTTGCGGGACGACTAGCAGCGCTTAGAGATCCACTTCATATTTGACGAACGGAACAGCGCCGTTGTCCAGCGGGTTGTTGTCGTTACCCTTGAAAGGATTCGTACCGGAACTATTGAGATTGTCCGCACCGACGGAAAGTTTGCCGCGCCATGGAGTTTTCCATGTTACGCCGGCACCGATCGTCTTGAAGCTGCTGGACTGACCTGGAATTTGAATATTCGTGCCGGTGATCTCGCCGCCGAAGCTGCCACGGCCAGCGCCGATGGTAATGGAGTTGGTCTGCCATTCATCCGGCAGCATGCCGTTTCCGGATAGTTGCGAGGCAGGAATCACCCTTGCTTGAGCCAGGGTTCCGCCAAGATTGAGCCAGGTCTTCTGGCCAATCGCCACTTCGCCGTTCAGGCTGATTTCTTTTTGCTGAACAGTTGCAGTTGTAATGCGGGGGCTGGAAACAAGCGCCGACTTTCCACTACCGCCGCTAAAGGCATTGAAGTTGAATTGCGACAGGTTTCCGCCTGCTGACAACAAGAAGCTCTTGTATCGCAATTGGGATTGCATGATTAAATCAGGACGCGAGCTGCCGAAATTGTTGCCGGGATTCAGCAAATCACCGATACGGCAGTTTTGTGCAAGATTGCCCAGATTGTTGAATTGACCTGGCTGGCCATTGCACACCAATCCCAGGCCGGGATTGTTGGATAAGCTTAGAGCGCCACTGAACTTCAATTGGGAAGTCAGCGGTATATTCAGAGCCGCCAGCGAATTGGCTGGACGAATAATATTGCGGCTATTGCCGGGGTTGATCGAGTTGGAATCAACCAGCAACACGCCTTCCAGTTTGTTGTTCAGGCCATTCCAGATCGGCAACATCGTCTGTGCATTGCGATCGGCAAGTGGCGATTTGAGGGAATTTTGTGCGTGCGCGGTCGCTGCCGTAGCGGCAATGATCAGACTGGCAAGCACACGCATTTTCACGTCAAAACCCCTTTCAATGATGGCTTTGGAGCCGATGGCAACAAGAAAAGTTCCAGTGCCCAACATACACCATTTTACGGGATTTTAACCAATTATTGCAGCAGACTGGAACCCGGCGCGCTGGGGTTCGGTGAGATAAACAGGCTCTCAATATTTTCCCTATTAAAAACATAGGCTTGGCCGCAAAAATCACAATGGACCGTGGCAATTTCCTGCTCAAGAGAGGCCATCGCTTCGTCGGCCCCGAGGCTGCGTATGACATCCTCGACCCGGGAGCGAGAGCAGGAGCAGCCAAATTGAAGCTCTTTCTGGTCTAGTAATTTGACGCCTTCCTCATGGAATAAGCGCCAGAGTATTGTTTCATGATTGGTATTTAGCAATTCATCGCTTTCCAGTGTTTCAAAAAGCGCGGAAATACGCTGCCATGCGTCATCATCACTCTTCTGGCCGGGAAGCTGCTGGACTAATAAGCCGGCAGTATGAGATTCGGTCGCGGCCAGCAAAATATGGGTCGGCAATTGTTCCGATTGCTCAAAATAATTTTCGAAAGCAGCGGCAAGACTATCGGCTTCCAGGCTGACAATGCCCTGGTATCTCACCGGTTCCCGTGCTCCCGGAGCTAAAGTCTCGATAGTGATGGCAAGCAGCGAGCCGTCGCCGAAAGAACTTGGCGTGAGCACAAGCGGCACCGGCTCTTCATAACGGGCGATACCGCGCAGGGTACCTTCGGCAGTACATTCGGCAAATAAAGTCCGCAGCGCGCCAGTGCCACGAAGTTGGACACTCAATCTGCCATCAACTTTGATGTGGCCGGTGAATAGTGCGGCGGCGGTACAGGTTTCGCCGAGGCGGTGTAAAACGCCGGCAGGATAGTCCGTGCGAGCCTGGATAGCCTGCCATGAATGTTCCAGTCGAACCCACACACCGCGAACACCAGCGCGTTCCAGGATGAAACGATGAAGCAAATCGAATTCTTTTTCCGTCATGTTGATATTTTAACGGTTTTCGACGGCTTTCGCGGGCCTTTGCCGATGCGAATCACAGGATTCTGTCTTGGTGTATGGCTTGTGCTGGTTTAGCATGTGACAACGACTACGCAAGCTTGCGCGAATTGAGCCACTCACCTTATGACTGCCACTAAAACCAGGTCGCGCCGTTCGCGCGGAAGCAGATTCCTACGCCTCATTTTTTTGTGGTTGCCGCTTTTGTTCATCGTGGTTTCGATATCGCAAGTGATCATCTTGCGTTGGGTCAACCCGGTTACTTCGAGTTTCATGATCGGGCGGCAGGTGGATGCCTGGATGGAAAAAGATTGGGATTTCCGCGCTTCCTACGAATGGAAAGATGAAGATCAGTTGTCGAGACATTTGCCCATCGCATTGGTCGCTGCGGAAGACCAGAAATTTCCCGAACACGACGGGTTTGATTTTGAAGCCATGGAAAAAGCCATGGAACACAACAAGAACAGCAAGAAAATAAAAGGCGGCAGTACCATCAGCCAGCAGGTAGCGAAAAATCTTTTTTGCTGGAATGGCCATGGCTTTACACGTTATCTACGGAAGCCTTTCGAAGCCTGGTACACCCTTTTGATAGAAATTTTCTGGCCAAAACATCGCATCATAGAAGTCTATGCGAACATCGCGGAATTCGGTGATGGCGTATATGGAGCAGAATCGGCAGCAAAACGCTTCTTCGGGAAATCAGCGAAAAACCTGACGCCCAACGAGAGCGCGCGGCTTGCGGCAGTGCTGCCGAATCCGAAAAAATACAGTGCAAAAAATCCCGGTCCCTATATCAATCGTCGTGCACGCTGGATTCAACGGCAAATGCGACAACTTGGCGGTCCCGGTTATCTTGCGGAAGAGCCTTCCGAAGAAGAAGTGAAGCCAAAACCAAAGCGGAAGAAAAGATAGGCGAGCCCGGAACCGAGCAACTGCGCGGCTATGAAACCTGCTACATCTTCCGGCCGGATTCCCGCGAAACTTTGGGTCAGCGCACGTGCGATCGTTACGGCAGGGTTCGCAAAGGATGTGCTGGAGGTAAACCAGTACGCTGCAAAAATATAACTCGCTACCAGTGCAGGAATCTGTGCGGACTTTTGCCTTGCCGCCAGCAGGATGGTCATCAGCAATCCAAAGCTAGCGACGGCTTCGGACAGATATTGTGGCGTACCAGTACGAATCCTTATTCCGGGTTGTATCAATGTTTGTTCGAACATCGCATGAGCCAGCAGCACGCCAAGGATGGCTCCGAGTAATTGCGCGATCACATAGGACGCCAATTCGCGATTATCCAATTCACCGCAGGCACGCATCACCAGGCTCACTGCCGGATTGAAATGGGCGCCGGAAATCGGCGCCAATGCACTGATCAGCACATAAAGAATGCCGGCGGTCGCCGCAGCATTGGCCAGCAAGGCAATGCCATTGTTCCCCTGCGATAAATTGACAGCCATGATTCCGCTGCCAACGACAGTCGCCAATAAAGCAGCCGTACCGATGAACTCGGCAATGACTTTATTTCGCAAGCTCATGACAGCGAGTCCAGCAGGTTTTTAACGCGCAGCGAAATCTCGTCCCTAACTTTTCGATAATCGTCGTCGCCCATGTTTTTCGGGTCGGGCAGGCCCCAGTCTTCGCGCCGCTTGGCCGGAACCCACGGGCAATTGTCACCGCAGCCCATGGTGATGACGGCATCGAATTCGCCATCAATATCATCGAGGGATTTCGATGCATGCCGACTCAAGTCGTAATCCAGTTCGGCCATGAAACGAATGGCTTTCGGATTGATGACGCCGGACGGCTTCGACCCCGCACTCTGAGCATCCACGTCCTTGCCGCCGTGGATATGGGCGAAGGCTTCCGCCATCTGGCTTCGATTGGAATTTTCGACGCAAACAAACAAGACACGTTTCATATCAGCACGCTTTGCAAGTGGGTTGTTGAGGGGATGTTTCGCAAGCGGCGCCCTGGCAACAATTCTCCGTGAGAAATGCCTGCAAGGAATTCATGCAGGCATAATCCGCGCGAATACGTATTACCCGTCCTTCCCGCTGATCAAGTACAAGGCCGGCGGCACGAAGAATGTTCAGGTGTGCGCTCAATGTGGCGGCAGGGATGTCCAGCGCCTCACGCAAATCCCCGACGGCCATTCCAGGTTCTCCTGCCTGAACCAATAAACGAAATGCTGCCAAGCGACTTTCCTGTGCCAGGGCTTTTAGAGCATTGAGGGCGCCAAGTTCATCCATATTTCCATATTTCCAGAAATATGGAAATATGTCAATTGAACCCGCAAAACCGATACCATGAAGCCATGACAATGCACGATAAAATCACCGTACTCGTGGCCGCTTACAATGAAGAAGCCAGCCTGCCAATCCTCCACGCCCGGCTGGCCGAAGCGATCAAAAACAGTGATGCCGAATACGAGATCCTGTATGTCGATGACGGCAGTACCGACAAGACTTGGGCGTTACTGGAACAAATAGCGCAGTCGGACTCACGGGTGGCGCTGGTTCGATTATCGCGGAATTTCGGCAAGGAAGCCGCACTGACTGCCGGTCTGGATCACGCAGCAGCCGATAGCAAAGCGCTGATCGTGCTGGATGCCGATGGTCAGGATCCGCCTGAGTTGATTCCACAATTTGTGGCGAAATGGCGTGAAGGTTTCGATGTTGTTTACGGCACCCGCACCGAGCGCGAGGGTGAAAGCTGGCTGAAGCGGATAACGTCGACGGCTTTTTATCGCGTCATTAATTCACTGTCGAACATTCATATTCCGGCCGATACCGGTGATTTTCGCCTGATATCAAGAAATGTGCTCGATGCCCTGTCGCAAATGGGAGAGCGCCAGCGATTCATGAAAGGCTTGTTTGCCTGGGTTGGCTATCAACAGACGGCCCTGCATTACACGCGGCAGGCTCGCATTGCCGGTGCAACAAAATTCAATTACTGGCGCCTTTGGAATCTGGCGCTGGAAGGTATTACGAGTTTTTCGACCGCTCCATTGCGCTTGGCGACTTACATCGGCTTGCTGACGGCATTGTTTGCCTTTGCCTACGGGATTTGGATCATCACGAAAACCATGCTGTGGGGCGATGCAGTGCAGGGCTGGCCCAGCATGATGACGGTCATTTTGTTGCTGGGCGGCATGCAATTGATGGCGCTTGGCATGGTTGGCGAATATCTGGGGCGACTGTATATGGAAACCAAGCAGCGCCCACTATATTTGGTCGCCAAACAATTCCCGTCGTCGGCCAACAGGCATATGATAGGACGTACGGCGAGCAACCCGAACGGAGGCTGATATGCGTAACGTCCAGCAGATTCTCGATCAAAAAGGCCATCGCATCATCAGTGCCGCGCCCACAGACAGTGTTCGCGACGTCATCGGCCTGATGGCAGAGAATAATGTTGCCGCCGTGTTGATCATGAAGGGCAACGAACTTGTCGGCATCAGCACCGAGCGAGATTACGCGAGAAAAGTTATCCTGCTGGGACGGAATTCCGCCGATACACCCGTGAGCGACATCATGACCAGCCCGGTGCTTTGTGTTTCTCCCGGTGACACCGCACAGCGTTGCATGAGCCTGATGACGGAAAAAAAATGCCGCCATTTACCGGTGCGCGATGGTGGACAGGTACTCGGAATGGTATCGATCGGTGATTTGGTGAAAGCGGTAATCGAAGACCAGCAGCAAGAGATACAGGCGCTGCAACAATACATCAGCAGCTGAGCGTTTCGAGTCCGTCCTTCGTCCGGCTTACAACAGCACCTGTCGGCTGATAGCCACGAAATGACTGGCGCTGCCCAGCATCACGAAGACATGCCAGATCGCATGCGTATAGCGGATCTTTTTACTCATGTAGAAAACGGTGCCGAGCGTATAAAAAATGCCGCCGGTGAATAACCAGACAAGCGTGGTGGTATCGATATTTTTCAGCATGGGCTTGATGGCAAAAATCGCCATCCAGCCCATGCCGATATAGATCAATGTCGAGACCAGTTTGAAGCGGCCCGTGTAATACAGTTTGAAGATCACGCCGGCCACCGCGAGTGTCCAGATAATGCCGAATAACCACCAGCCACCGTGTTCGCGCAGGCCGATCAATGTAAAAGGCGTATAGCTTCCGGCAATCAATATGTAAATGGCGCAGTGGTCAAAGATCTTGAGCTGCTGCTTGGCGTTGAGATGCGGAATGGCGTGGTAGAGAGTAGAGGCCGTATACAGCAGCAACAAGGCCATGGTGAAAACAATGGCACTGATAAGCTGCCATGGGTTGCCTTTCAGGGCTGCCAGGGTGATCAGCACGGCACCACCCGCCACGCTCATGATCGCACCCAAGCCGTGCGTGATGGCATTCCATATTTCCTCGCGAACATCATGCATGTCGGTCATTGCGGGCTCATTGTCTTGAATATTCGATGGTGTTCAACGTGCCTGAATATTTTTGAAGTGTCTACCTAAAGCAAATCATCATTGCGGTGACATCAGCTTTCATCGTCTATATGCAAACTGTGCAGGAGCCGATGGGCAAACGGCCCAACCAGCAAGGTGGCAATACCAATAAAGAACAGACCGGAAAACAGGGCATAGCCGGAAGAAAACAATTTTGCCGCATCGCCTTGCAGGCTATCGACTGGCCCCATGCCGCCAAGAATCATCGAAGCGTTCAAAATCGAGTCGACCCAGGGCAGTTCGCCAAGCCAGTGGTAGCCCATTACGCCGATGCCGAGCGCAACAAGAATGGCAATGAACGAATACATGGCATGAACAAGAACACGCCGGAAAAAGAGCGCCTTGCTCAGCAGTGGTTTTTTTCTTTGCTCGTACATGCCATCGTCCTTTTGGTGGGTTCATGCCAGCCAGAAAATACTTGCCGCCGTGATGCTTTTCAAGCAAGCACGGCAACAATCAATCATCAATCCATGCTGACGGCATAGGCATGTTCGCGGGTTGCCGCAAACGTGAAATCCGGCCAGCGTTCCTGTGTCAATTGCAGGTTGACGCGCGACGGAGCGAGATATACCAGCTGGCCGGCGGCATCGATGCCCAGATTCATCGCATTCTTGTCGCGAAACTCTTCCATTTTTTTCGCGGTGCCGCCACGAACCCAGCGGGCAGTCGCAATGCTGATGGGCTCGAAAGTCGCATCAACGCTGTATTCGTCTTTCAGGCGATAAGCCACGACGTCAAATTGCAATACGCCAACGGCTCCGAGAATCAGGTCATTGCTCATCAAAGGACGGAAAAACTGGGTCGCGCCTTCTTCCGATAATTGCGCGAGACCTTTTTGCAGCTGCTTCAGTTTCAGTGGGTCGCGTAAACGCGCGCGACGGAATAATTCCGGTGCGAAATTGGGTATGCCGGTGAAGCTGAGAGATTCGCCGGCAGTAAAGGTATCGCCGATCGAAATCGTACCGTGATTGTGCAAACCAATAACATCGCCCGGATATGCCGTTTCGACGATTTCACGATCACTCGCCATGAAGGTGAGGGCGTTCGCCAGTTTCTGGTCCTTGCCGCTGCGCACATGGAATGCCTTCATGCCGGCATCGAAGCGGCCGGAGCATACGCGCAGGAAGGCCACGCGATCACGGTGCTGCGGATCCATATTGGCCTGAATCTTGAAAACAAAACCTGAGAATGTTTCTTCCTCGGGCTGGATATCGCGGCCAGTCGTGCTTCGTGATTTTGGCGACGGTGCATGCTCGACGAAAAAATCCAGCAACAACTGCACGCCGAAATTATTGACCGCCGAACCGAAGAACACCGGTGTTTGCTGGCCTGACAGGTATTTCTCCTTGTCGAACGGATGCGAAGCACCTTCGACCAGTTCCAGTTCGTCGCGTACTTCCTGCAACATTTCCGCACCGATGCGTGCTTCGAGTTGTGGGTCGTCCAGGGAGGAGAAAATAGTGGAATCCTGACGAGTGAAATTGCGGCCCTGTTCGTAGATGTGAACTTCGCCGCTGATCAGATGCACCACGCCTTTCAATCGCGAGCCCATGCCGATCGGCCAGGTGATTGGCGCGCACTGGATACCAAGTACCGATTCCACTTCATCCAGCAGATCGATCGGCGATTTGCCCTCGCGATCCAGTTTGTTGATGAAGCTCATGATAGGTGTGTCGCGCAGGCGACAGACTTCCATCAGTTTGATCGTGCGTTCTTCCACGCCCTTGGCGCAGTCGATCACCATCAGTGCCGAGTCGACGGCGGTAAGCACCCGATAGGTGTCTTCCGAGAAGTCGGCATGGCCGGGAGTATCGAGCAAATTCACGATGCGGCCTTCGTACGGAAACTGCATGACCGAAGAAGTGACGGAAATACCGCGCTCTTTTTCCAATGCCATCCAGTCCGATGTGGCATGACGGGCGGCCTTGCGCGACTTCACGCTGCCGGCCATCTGAATCGCTCCCCCGAATAGCAGCAGCTTTTCGGTCAAGGTGGTCTTGCCCGCATCGGGATGCGAGACGATCGCGAATGTGCGGCGTCGGTGCGTTTCGTTCAAATGATCTGACATGATGTATTGCCGCGAAGGGCTTGGAAGGCTTGAAGACAAGGGCGGCATTATAGCCCATGGCATCCGGGGTATTGGCTCCTACTGGCTGAGCGGCAGATTGCCTTCGGGCCCTACCATGCGAAATGGAATCGATACCAGACGCAGGCCGGTGTTGATTTGCAGGGCAAAATGCAAATGGGGGCCGCTCGAGAAGCCGGTATTGCCCGAATAGCCGATCATCTCACCCAGGCCGACGCGTTGTCCGGCTTTCACGAGAATGCCATTCTCCTGGAGATGGGCGTACAAGCCCATGCTGCCATCATCGTGCAGGATACGAATGAAGTTCGCGCGACTGGCGTAGATTTTTGCATCCTGTCCGCCGGAACCGTAATTGGCGATGGTCTCCATCACGACTCCGGCCCTTGCGGCCAATACTGGCGTGCCGATGGGGACGATGAAATCGACGGCATAGCGGTTTTGCTCGTCGTGATGCGAATATTCCCCGTTGAATTCCTGCCCCAGTTCCCAGTGGCTGTTTTCATCAATGGGTAATGAATACGCAACATCCTCCGGAATCGCATGTGGATCACCGGGAATGCCGAGACTTCTCAAATCGCGGATCATTGGAGCATTCTGGTCGATCGCCTGCAGCCGCGTAAGTAATTTTCGCTGTTTCGGTTCGAGTACATAACTGACAGGAAGTGAGGGCCAGGCTTCGGTATTGCGACTTGAGCTGCCTTCGCTCAGTTGCACCTGCATCGGGCCGGACAGGCGATTGTTCACGTAGACATAGACGATGCCATCGATGGTTTCGAATTCAATTTCATTTCCCGATAGCGAAGGCAGGGCTTGCCCGGCGGCTTTGTTGCCGGCGACAGACTTGTGCAATGCGATTTTTTTACGCGATGCGGATATGTTCTTGTCGGCCGATGTGCTTGCCTGAAGCCAGAGGCCGATAGCGAGCAAACCGAAAATGCCACCGATAACGGCGTATCGAAAACGTTTATTCATTCGGCAAGTTTAGTGTTTATTGCCGAAAAATACTCGTCGATGGGTTCAGGTTCGTGGATGCCGAAGCCCTGTGCATAGTCCACGTTCAGGCTCAGCAGGATTTCGGCCAAGGCCTCGCTTTCGCAGTGCTCAGCCGTAGTCTTTTTGTTGAGCACGTGGGCGATATCGGTAATCGATTTGATCACGGCCGTGGAAAGGGAGGAGCTTTGCAAATCCCGCACGAAGCTGCCGTCGATCTTGAAATAATCGACATCGAGGTTTCGCAGGTAATTGAAGGAACAGAAGCCCGTGCCGAAATCATCGAGTGCGAACCGGCAACCCAGCGCGCGCATATCGTTGATAAGATTTTGTGCACGGGAGAGATCGCGTACCGCACTGGTTTCGGTGATTTCGAAAATGATTTTCCTTGCCGAAAAACTCGACGTCAGAATGCGTGTTTTCAGGAATTGCGAAAAGCTTTCATCGACCATGGAAGCAGCGGTGAGATTAATGGAGCAGCCGCTGACAGTTTCGGCGGCCTCCGGGTGTTTTTCCATCCAGCCCAGCACCAATTCAACTACATGCCGGTCTATCTGGGTGCCGAGGTGGAAACGTTCTGCCGCAGGAATGAAATAGCCGGGCAGCAGGCGTTGCCCGGTCGCCGGGTCACGCATGCGAAGCAGTATTTCAAAATAGCGACCGCGCTCGCTCGGATTTTTTAGCGAAGTAATTGTCTGGCAATCGATTTCAAACAGGTTCTGGTTCAATGCATCGCGTATGCGTACGGCCCAGCGCATGGCTTCAGTACGATCCTGCGAATGGGTTTCGGTCTGGCTGGAAATAAAGACGCGATTGCCGCCGAGTTCCTTCGCAGTGAAGCAAGCGGCATCCGCCTGTGAAAGCAATGCGGCAAACTCGCTTTGCCCGGGCCGCAAGGTCACCATGCCGATGCTGGCGGTAGTGGAAATCATGTTCGATGACCAGCCAATCCGGAAAGCTTCGATGGCATCCAGTATGCGCTGGCAGCGCAATTCTGCTTCCTTGCCTTCGCAGAGCAGCAACAGGGCAAATTCATCGCCGCCAATGCGAAACAAGCGATCGCCCGCATGCAACTTGGTAACGAGTAGGGATGCGATACCCTGCAAAAGCTCGTCGCCGGCAGCATGGCTGGCGGTATCGTTGACCAGAGTGAAATGATCCAGATCCAGATAGGCAAGCGTCTGTGGCAGGCCGCTGCGGCCTAATGCTTCGCGGGTGGCTTCTTCGAAGGCGGTTCTATTGGCAAGGCCAGTCGCACTGTCCGTGGTGGCACGCCGAATCATTTTTCGCGTGGCAATCCGGTTTTCATGATTCGCAGCCACCAGTACCAGCGGAATGGTGGAAATGAGGCACAGAAAGGTCAGCAGCAAGGCGGCATCGAGAAGCTGGTCCGGCGGCTTGAATCCAGCCATGCCGAATCCGGTCATGGAAGTCAGGATCAGGATGGTCACCGTGATGCCGGCCGCCGTCCAGACGGGTTGAAAACGAATGGCGCTCCAGATGATCAGTGCGATCGGCAATGCCGAAAGGCCGAGCGCGTAATCGCTGCCGCTGGCACCTCCCAGAAAAACCAGGGCATAGGTGGAGAACAATAAAATCGACCAAGTGATTTTTTCACGCAGCCTTGCATAATCTCCGTTCAAAGGCTGGTCGGGATTGGTGGATGGCTCGGTCGTCAGCAGGAATACGGTAGGCGCAACGCTGATAATTCCCAGCAGATCGCCCATGCCCCATTTTGCAAATGCGGGCCACAGCATATCGCTGGCAATCATGCCCGAGACGTACAATCCGAGCGTGCCAATCAGTGCACTCGTGGCCGCCATGATGATGCCGCCGCGCAACAGGACAAAGCCGCTGCGGACCGAGATATATGTCGGCAGGTTTTTATTGCGTACGTAAATCGCGCCGAGCGATCCGCCGATGGCATTGCTGGCAATTGAAAAAAGCAGGAAGGTTTCTGGAACCGGGCTGATCAGAATATGCATCAGCAGGATCGCCACCATCAACGGAATTATCCAGCGCAGGCCGTAGCGAATCAAAAAACCGATGGCCAAGCCAGAGGCGGGCCAGAAAAGAGCCACTTGTCCGGGCGCATGAATGAATTGATCGGCAAGGTAGGCGCCGAGCAGATACAGAACAATAAAAAGTATTACCCGCGTCATGCGCCATCCTGTCGCTGCGATACTCGTTTTATGCGCCGATGCGGCTCCGAAATCAAGCCGCTGGGATCATTCTATATCAGCATTCGATGACATTGACCGCCAGGCCGCCGCGTGAAGTCTCTTTGTATTTTTCGGCCATGTCGCGCCCTGTGTCGCGCATGGTTTTAATGACTTTGTCCAGTGAAACCCGGTGCTTGCCGTCGCCTCGCAAGGCCATGCGACTGGCATTGATCGCCTTCACGGCACCCATTGCATTGCGTTCAATGCAGGGAATTTGCACGAGACCGCCGATGGGGTCGCAGGTCAGGCCCAGATTATGTTCCATGCCGATTTCGGCCGCGTTTTCAACCTGTCCCAAGCTGCCGCCCAATGCAGCCGTCAAGCCGCCCGCCGCCATCGAGCAGGCAACCCCCACTTCACCCTGACATCCCACTTCCGCGCCGGATATCGATGCATTTTCCTTGTACAAAATACCAATTGCCGCGGCGGTGAGCAGAAAATCGAATATCCGTTGTTCGCTGGCATTGGCGCAGAAGCGATCGAAATAATGCAATACCGAGGGAATAATGCCGGCGGCGCCATTGGTGGGCGCAGTAACAACCCGGCCGCCAGCGGCATTTTCTTCATTGACTGCCAGTGCATAGAGGTTGACCCAGTCGAGCACGGTAAGCGGATCTTTCATCGCGGCTTCCGGGCGCATGACAAGGTCGTTGTGCATCGCGGGTGCGCGTCGAACCACTTTCAGGCCGCCTGGCAAAATGCCTTCCTCGCGAATGCCGCGGCTCACGCAGTCCTGCATCGCACGCCAGATTTCTTTCAGCCCTTCTGAAATTTCGGCTTCGCTACGCCAGGCTTTTTCATTTTCAAACATCAATTGGGCGATCGTGATGTTGTTTTTTTCACACTGTGCAAGCAATTCATCGCCGCTGTGGAACGGATATTTCAATTCGGTAGTGTCGGCCACGATACGGTTTTCGGCAGCCTCGTCCTGATTCACCACAAAACCGCCGCCGACAGAATAGTAATCGCGAGTGGCCAGCTCGGCGGCATCGATGTCGTAAGCGGTGAAGCGCATGCCGTTGGAATGGAACGGAAGTTTTTGCCGTTTGTTGAAGACAAGATCCGTTTTCTCGTCGAAAACGATTTCATGCGAGTCCAATACCCGAAGTTTTTTGTCCTTGCGAATGCGGGCGAGCGTTTCAGGAATCGTGTCGGGATTGATTTCATTGGGCCAATGGCCTTCAAGCCCCATCAATACCGCTTTGTCGGTGCCGTGGCCGCGACCGGTCAATGCCAGCGAACCAAATAGTTCGACGCGAATTCTGCTAGTATTTTTCATCAGGTCGGTATCGCGCAGCCAGCGCTGTGCAAAACGTACCGCTGCCCGCATCGGGCCAACCGTGTGCGAAGAGGAAGGGCCGATGCCGATCTTGAATAAATCGAAAGTACTAACCGCCATGATGAGCTTCCTTTTGCGATGGCGTATTGTATGCTTTTCAACCTGAAACACGAAAACCGATCAATGCCGGATTTGATTCTCTTTCAGCGCGACCATTGCCATCTCTGCGAGTTGGCATGGGAAGTATTGGCGCAAGCGCATGTAGCGGACTTTGATTCCGTCTGGATTGAAGGCGACGAGGAGCTTGAAAACAAGTATGGCTTGCGTGTGCCGGTACTCAGGGACACACGCAGCAGTATGGAGTTGGACTGGCCGTTTACCGCCGAGCAGGTGCGCGAACTTATGGCTTCTTCGACGCAGGTTTGACGGTCATTGCGGGCGCTGCAGCAGGCGACAAGATCAAACGGGTATTCACCGTGACGGCATTCGGAATCAGTTCAACGTCGTCCCAATCGCCAATGCCGACCTTGAAATCAAGACGCTGAACTTTCGCGCTTCCGACCAGTTGTGGTTTCGCACCGGGCGTCCAGGTAAACGTCAAAGGCGCCGCCTTGGAAATGCCGCGCAAGGTCAATACACCATCGGCCACAAAACGGTTACCTCCAAGAGCGCGGAATTTCGTTGCAAGGTAACGCGCCTCCGGTTGTGCTTTTGCATTGAAGAAATCCGAACCCGACAGCATCTCGTCGCGTTCCGCGTTTTTCGTACTTGCACTGCTTAACGTGATCCGCACATCAAATTTGCTTTCGGCGAGTTTTGCCGGATCAAAGCTGATGCTGGAGTTGAACTTTGCAAAGCTGCCGGTGAATGCTTCGCCTTGGTAACTTCCTGTAAAGCCTAGGCTCGAGCCAGGTTGCTGTAAATAGTCGGTTGCGTAAACGGAACCGCTGGCGAATGAAAAAAACAGGATTAAGTAACGCAGCATGGTGAACCTCATGATTTTTTCGCAAGCCAGGGCAGCATGCGGGTCAGGGTATTGTCTTTATCCAGGTAGTGGTGCTTCAGTGCCGCTCCGGCATGTATCAGCATCAATAGAGCGAGGATATAGAAAAAAGTTTCGTGTGCATCGCCAGCCCATTCTTTCAATTGAGGATCGTAGCTGCTCAATTTTGGTAACTTGAAAAGACCGAAGTACTTCAAGGGAAAACCCGCAGCAGAGTTGTACAGCCAGCCACTGATCGGCATCGCGAATAAAAGCAGGTAAAGAGCGCCATGGGTCAGCTTGGCCACAAGAGCTTGCCATGCCGGCGTATTGGCAGTGATTTCGGGTGGCTTGGAAAGCAGGCGCCAAAGCAGCCTGATGGCCGTCAATGCCAGTACGGTCAAGCCGGTGCTTTTGTGCAGGGCATAGATCTGAATCTTCAAAGGACCGTTTGGCAAGTCGGTCATCACGAGGCCGACAATTGCAAGACTCAGGATCAGGATAAATGTAAGCCAATGCAAGCCGATACTGAGGCTTCCCCAGCGATCGGAATTATTTCGTAAGGTCATCTTACTGCTCCTTGCCGGGTTCGGTTTTGCCACGCGCCGCTTCCAGCTCGATGATTACCTTCACTTCGTCGCCAATCACGTTTGCCCAGGCATCCATGCCGAATGCTTTGCGGCTGATGGTTGCCGTTGCCGAAAAGCCGATGGTTTTTTTGAAATTGAGCGGATGACGCTTCAAGGCATTCAAGGTAAAGGCCAGACTTGCCGGCTTGCTGACTCCACGAATAGTCAGCAGACCGTCTACGATTCCGGTGTTATCTGATTTTTTTTCGATGCGCTGCGAGACGAAGGTGGCTATCGGGAATTTCGGCGCATCGAAAAAAGTACCGTCAAGTATCTTTTCCTGCCAGTGAGCGTCGCCCAAGTTGAGGCTGGTTATCGGAATGGACACTGTTATCGATGATTGGCTCCAGTCTTTTTCATCAAACAGCAATTCGCCCGTGCTGCCGGAGAAGGTACCCAGCGCATTCGAAAAACCTGCATGGGAAACCATGAAAGCCAGTCGCGTATGTACCGGATCAATCTGGAATGATTCCGTGCTTGCCTGCGACTTGCCGGCAAGAAATAAAAAGATGCAAGCAAATATGCTGAGTTTCATTGAATTCTCCATGCGGCATTCTAGCGCCATGTTGGTTTCACGATAGTGGCTGCGATGAAATGAATCGTTGCAAGCCGGGAACATCGGCAACCCGAACCGTCGGCTCTTGCCCAATGTATCGATATTTGAAAGGATTGTCGCAGGGACTTCGGGGAATACTCATGCGTTTATGCCTTTTGTTGGGGCTGCTGCTCTACTGCTCATCGGTTTTTGCCGACTTGCCGGAGACACCTCAATTTCGACAAGTGACGGTTGCCGACGGCTTGCCATCCAGTACTTTGTATGCCGTCACACAAGATAAAAAGGGCTATCTATGGATAGCCAGCAAGGATGGCTTGGCCCGTTACGATGGTGTGAGTTACAAGATTTATCGCTACGAGCCGGGAAACGAAAATGCCCTGCCAGGAAATGTTGTCCAAGCCCTGTATGTGGATCCTCAGGATCGGCTTTGGATTGCGATTGAAGGCCAAGGAATAAGTCGGTTGAGTGCTGATCGCAGGAGTTTCACCCATTTCCGCAAAAGCAGTCATCCCGAAATGGGTAGTGATGATGTCTGGGCAATGACTATGACTGCGGATGGGGCGCTTTGGTTTGGTACCTTCGCAGGTGGCTTGCATCGAATAGATGCGACAGGAAATATTACGCGGTTCACATCTGACAAAAGCAATCTTAATTCATTGCCGACCGACACTATTTTGTCCTTGGCAACAAATACAAAAAATCAGCTTTGGATAGGAACAACTAAGGGTTTGTGTGTCTGGAATGGTTCTAAATTTGCTCGAATAAGATTGGGCGATATCTTTGATACCTTCATCATGCAGTTGGTTGGTGACAAGGATGGCACAATGTGGGTCGGCACAAAAAAAGGCTTGCTGCACATCTCAGTGACGGGTGAGAAAATTGGCGAGGTTTTGCTGCCCCAAAAGCCTATCACTGGTCTTTGGCAAGACCAACAAGGCGCTTTATGGTTTAGTGATGGGCCTACTATATTTCAATGGCATAGTGGACAGCTGTTTAGCTACATGCTTGATTCAAAAACGCCAGCAAAAATATACGGCATTTTTGAAGATCATGAAGGAGGGTTTTGGTTTCCTACTGAGGATCGTGGGCTATTAAAGTTGCCTGCTGGTTGGCGAAATTTTTCAGTTTTCATGCACGAAGAAAATAGTAATTCGTTGTCAGGCCTAGCAATGCTGGCTGCATCTGAAGCAAATAAAAACGAGGCGTGGATATTAAGTCAGGGTGGTGGCCTTGATAAAGTTAATCTTGGTAATGGTAAGGTTCAAAGAGTACTGACAGACATTAAAAGTTGGACCCAGAATCTATGGTCTGTACTACAAACCGTGATGGAACAGTTTGGTTGGGTCATAGCAAGGGAATAGCTCATTTTAATCCAGTATCAGGAGACTAAAGCATTTCAGAAGTGATTCCGGAGCTCAGAATATTTTACCTGGAGCAGTACGTTTACTGTATACAAGCAAAAAATGGATTCTATGGTCAGCTTCTTACGGTGGTGGCGTTGAGGCCAGGATGAAACTGGTCGTGTTGTTTATAGATATCTACCAGAGGACAGTAAAGGCTTAGAGTCATCCGATCCCGACCAGTTTTCACTCGGTCCAGATGGTGATTTATGGCTTTCTACTGCGCGAGGTTTATTGCGGTGGGAGGATAAAGACTGAAAAGTTTTTTTTAGTTGAAGGTAGTCCTTCTGAGCGTGTAGATGCTTTCTGTTTTGTTGCTAGGGATATCGTATGGGTTCACCACGATGGGGTGCTTGAGGAATTTCAATGGAATGGGAAAAAACTTCAAAGCCTACGTCGTATAAGTAGTGATGATGGCTTGCCGCCAGTAGAGGTCGGATCAATTTTGCCGGATCGTAGTGGCAACTTATGGATTACAACTACCCGCGGCCTGCTGCGCTACGATTCTTTACAAATCGATTTCGAATCTTTGGTGAGCGTGATGGCTTGCCTAGTCAGGAATTTGATATGCAACCAGCTCTGTTGACATCCGGAGGACTTGTTCTGGCAGGTAGATGCCAAGGGTTTGATTATCTTTGATCCGATACGAGTTCGTAGTAACAGAATGTTCTCTCTCCTTATTGCTTGATAGAATATCAGTGCGCCGTGATGAAGATAGAGTCAGATTTCCAGAAACGTCATCAATCATACAAATGCAGCCGCGTGACAGGGATTTGACTGTTACCTTGCGATTACTGTCATTCGCAGACTCCACTACACATCGCTACAGTTTTTTTTTGAAAGGATATGACACTGACTGGATTGATATTGGAGTTTCTGGTGAACGAATTTTCTCAAACCTGCCAGCAGGTAATTATCGACTTTGGAAGCAAAGGCTACAAACGCAGACGGTCAATGGTCAATGCCATTAAAACTTAAGCTGACTGTACACCCTCCGTGGTGGAAAACAGCATGGGCAAACATTTTGTGGGTGCTGCTCTTTTGCGTGGCAGTCATTTCTTTGGCCTTGTTTTATCGCAATCGTCTTGCCATTCGTAACGAACAGGAATTGCGGGATCAGGAGCGTGTTCTGGCCCAGCAGAACTCTTCGGCAAAATCCCGGTTTCTTGCAACACTCGGACATGAAATCAGAACGCCGATGACGGGTCTCATGGGCATGGCGGATTTGTTACAGTCTGGCGAATTGAGTCTGCTGCAGCGGCAACGCGTTACTTCTATCCAAGGTGCTGGACAGCATCTATTGCAGTTGGTAAATGATGTGCTGGATTTGGCGCAGATCGAGGCAGGCAAGTTACGGCTGCATGCGGATGTATTCAATTTGGAAATGCTTGTGCTCGAGGTTTGTGACCTGCTCAGGCCGTTGGCAGAAATCAAGGGCTTGAGTTTTGATTGCATCATTGAAAAAAATGCGCCAGTTTTTTGTATTGGCGATGCAGGGCGTGTGAGGCAGATACTGCTCAATCTCGGCAATAATGCGATTAAATTTACCGAGCGCGGTAGTGTGGTGATAAAAACGTCCGGATTGAGTCCGCATGGATTGCAATTCCATGTTTCGGATACAGGTCCAGGCATGAGTAACGATCAACAAGCGCGCTTGTTCCAGCGATTTGAGCAGGCGGAAGGCCATCTTACCAGCCAGCGTTATGGTGGCAGCGGTCTGGGGCTGGCAATTTGCCAGGAATTGGCAGAGGCAATGAATGGCCATATCCAGGTGGAAAGCAGCTTAGGCCACGGCGCCCTATTTGTTGTCCAGCTACCTCTGCAAAATTCGGATGCTGCCGCGCCATCTCTTTCACCAGGATCACCGCCTGCCTCGCAAAGCATGCCAATGAGTATTTTGCTGGTGGAAGACGATGCGCTTGTTGCAGACGTATTATGCGAGATGCTTCAGCGGTTTGGGCATCGGGTGGCTCATGTGCATCAGGGTATGCTGGCATTGTCGGAGCTTGCAGTCCGAAATTTTGACCTTGCCTTGATCGATCTTGATCTGCCCGGTATCGACGGGCTGGAGCTTGCACGCCTGATCTTCATTGAGGGCCATAGTCTGCCACTGGTGGCGCTCACAGCGCGTACGGATACTCAGGCCGAATCGGCAGCGATGGATGCCGGCATGAAAGCTTTTATTCGCAAGCCGGTAAGCATCAGTGATCTTGAAGCGCTAATTCAGACTTTCATGCCGACTGGTCGTTCGGAATAACCAGCCACAGTAAGACATACACCAGAATGCCGGGGAAAGCAGCCGACATGACGGATCCAATGACATAAATGACACGAAGTAAATTCGGATCCAGGCCGAAGAATTGTGCGACACCGCCCATGACGCCTGCGATCATGCGGTCTGGGCTTGAGCGACGAAGCAAACGAGTGGTTTCCATGATTGTTCTCCTCAATGGCTGTCACTAGCTTATTGATGAGTCCGTTGTAAAACATGTGCTGGAAGTGCGGGTTACCTAAGATGCAAACCAGGCTGGAAAATTTTCAGGAAAATAATAATGCAGTGGTGACATGGTTCGGCGAGGCATTTCATTTATTGCATCCTGAGCTTCAAAGGCTGCATCGCCAGGGCGGCAGCTTGTCGGGAAAAATAAAATTGAACTTTGGCGGTGGCCTTGCTGGTTTTATCGGCAAGCGCATTGCAAAAAAACTTGGTGTTCCGCTGCGTGCCGGCGAGCATGACTTGCGCGTGGATATTCATCAGCATGGTAATAACATGCAGTGGAGTCGCTGCTTCGACGGGCAGCATACGCTGCTATCCGTTTTCGAACCGTTTGGCGTTTATCCTGATGGCTACTGGCAGGAAACAACGGGCCCCGTCAGCTTGAAACTCACGGTGGATATTATTGAATCAGCCTGGCATTGGCGCGTACTGGGAATTCGCGTTTTAGGTTTGCCAATACCCATGTTCCTGCTGCCGCATTCGCAAGCCTACAAGAAAGTCGTGGACGGTCTCTATCAATTCCATGTCGGCTTTTCGATGCCTGGTATTGGGCAATTGTTTTCATATGAAGGCAGCCTCATGTACGAAGCTGCCTGATATATCGACACGCCGTCAAAAAATATCTTCGAAATCCGTTTTGTCGCCGCCCGGAACTTCCCAGTTGTAACCACTGGAAATCAGGCGGTCGTAATCTTCCTGCTTGAAATATTCGGTCAGCGCTCCCGGCGTGCCCTCGGGTAGCAAATTTCCGCTCGCGCTGATGCTCGCAGTCACCACGCCATTGGGCGGTGTCTGGTCGGTTATTGGAATATCTTTTAAAGCAGCTCCCATGTAATTGATCCAGATCGGCAAGGCAGCACGACCACCATATTCTCCATAGCCCAGTGGTTTGAAATTATCTTTACCCACCCAAACCGTCGTTACCAGATTTCCGCCAAAGCCGCTAAACCAGGCATCGCGATGATCATTGGTAGAGCCAGTCTTGCCGCCAATATCCTCGCGATTTAGCACTTTCGCTGCTGTAGCGGTACCGCGTTTCACAACGTCACGCATCATTGAACTAAGTAAAAAAGCGGTGCGTTCATCAATGGCGCGGGGAGCGAGTGCAAGTTCCTGAGGCCCGACAAAATTTGGATCGTCGGTTTTAGTTGCAGGCGCTGCATTTTCCTTCTTTGGACCGCCCGCGCTGAAATCGAAGCCATCCACCACGGTAGCTGTACGCTGATCCATCGAGGTTCGTTGTGAGCAGGCGCGGCAGGCAACCAGTGGTCGCGTCAACACAACCGCGTTGCCGTCGCGATCAATGATTTTTTCGATGAAGTAGGGCGTTACCAGGAAGCCACCATTGGCAAATACGGTGTAACCGCGGGCAATCGACATCGGAGTGAGTGAAGCGGTACCCAGTGACATGGAAAGATTGGGCGGCAATTGCTCTTTGTTGAAACCGAATTGCGTTATGTAGGTGCGCGCAAAGTCGGTACCGATGGCAGATAGCAGGCGTACCGAGACAAGATTGCGCGATTGCACCAGTGCTTCTCGAACACGAATGGGGCCTGCAAAACGTCCGCCGTCATTCTGCGGACGCCATACTTTGCCATTGCCGTATTTGAACTCGACAGGTGCATCGTTGACGATGCTGGCAGGCGTATAGCCACGCTCGAAAGCCGCGGCATAGACAAAAGGCTTGAAGGCGGAGCCGGGTTGGCGAGTTGCCTGGATGGCACGATTGAAGCTGTTTTGATTAAAGCTGAAGCCCCCGACGATTGCGCGCAGGGCACCATCTTCCGGTTGCAGCGATACCAGCGCAGCTTGTGCCGAAGGTAGTTGCGACAGGAGGTAACCTTTGCTTTTCTCATCCGGAAGCAGGCGGATGATATCGCCGCGTTTCAACAAATTGGCTGGCGAGCGGCCAGTCCATTTGCTGGCTGCGCCGGTCAAAAGATATTCGGTGCCATTGAAAAGAACGAGGTTGGCATCGCTTCCGCTAAAGCCGGTAACGATTGCAGCCGGAAAGTCGCCGATCATCGGGACGGTTCGAGCTTTTTCAATAAAGACCGCCGAGTCGGCATTGACGGGGAGTTCAATATGGCTTTCTGCGCCACGCCAGCCGTGGCGGTGGTCGTACTCGATCAGGCCCGAACGTACAGCCTTTTCGGCATTGATCTGGTCGATACTGGCAACCGTCGTGTAGACCTTGAAGCCACTGACAAGGGCCTCTTCGCCATAACGATCCAGCATCTCGCGGCGTACCATTTCCGCAAGATATGGAGCATTCATTTCGACTTTCGGTTCGTGTTTGCTTGCCGTGTTCGGCGCGGCATTGGCGGCATCCAGTTGCGCCTGGGTGATATAGCCTTCCTCCAGCATCTGGCGCAAAACATAGCCGCGACGCTCCATCGCGCGTTTGGGGTTCACGATCGGGTTGCCGCTGGAGGGGAATTTAGGCAGTGAGGCCAACGTGGCAGTCTCTGCCAGGCTCAGCTCCTCAAGTTTTTTGCCATAGTAGAACTCGGCAGCGGCAGAGATTCCGTAGGAGCGATGGCCGAAGAAGATTTTATTGAGATAAAGGCCCAGGATTTCATCCTTGCCCAGTTCTCGCTCCATTTTCAAAGCCAGCAGCATTTCCTTGACCTTGCGGCTGTAATCCACGTCGCGATTGAGTTCGAAATAGTTCCGGGCGACCTGCTGGGTAATGGTGCTACCCCCGGGAACCCGCTTGTCGCTGGTAGTCAGGGTTAGCCAGATCGCACGGCCTATCCCCTTGTAATCCAAACCTTTGTGTTCATAAAAACGGGCATCCTCACTGGCAATAAAGGCCTGTTTGACCTGCAAAGGCACGTTCCTGATGTCAACCGGATAGCGGCGGGTTTCGCCAAACTGCGCAATTAGCTTGAGATCTTTGGTGTAGACGCTGAGGGGTACCTGCAGCTTGATGTCCCTCAGTTCCTGCACATCCGGCAACTTGGGGGCCAAATACAGATAAGTACCGATAGCCACGGCCAGTCCAAGGCCCGCAAAAATCAGCCCGATAAGGAAAAGTTTGCGCAATAGTCGAAAAAAACCGGCCATCCTGGGCCACTCCTGAAGGTTTACTTATTTTGAGGTGGGGAGTATAGAACGTGCAGGGCTTCACAGTAAAAAACCCGTTATTTAGGGGTTTCAGCGTCCCGTTTAACCAATAAACTGCGTGAAACAGACTGTAGCAAGAGGGCTTGCAGGGTCCGATTTTAAGAAATTTTGGCTGGGGGCATTGCCAATTCGAAAAATTTTGTTATTAATGTAACTGCACACGAGTTGCGTGTAAGCGCCTGTCGCTAGGGGAGAAATCGTGGGTCTTCTTGGAAATACTAAGGCACCGTTGGTCGGGGTGGACATCAGTTCAACTGCCGTCAAACTATTACAGCTCAGTGAAACGGGTGGCCGTTATCGCGTGGAGCATTATGCTGTCGAGCCGCTGCCACCCAATGCGGTGGTGGAAAAGAACATCGTCGAGGTCGAGGCGGTGGGCGAAGCCATCAAGCGTGCCATGGCGCGCTCGGGAACCAAGCTAAAGCATGGTGCAGCAGCGGTTTCTGGCTCATCAGTCATCACCAAAATCATCCCGATGCAGGGAGATTTGGAGGAAGACGAGCTTGAGGACCAGGTTCAGGTTGAAGCCGCCAACTACATTCCTTATCCCATTGACGAAGTCAGTCTGGATTTTGAAGTGCTAGGGCCGGTTCCCAATAATCCTGAAATGATTCAGGTTCTTCTGGCCGCTTCCAGAACCGAAAATGTCGAAATTCGTCAGACAGCGCTCGAGCTTGGTGGTTTAACCGCCAGAGTGGTCGATGTCGAAGCTTTTGCCATGGAAAACGCTTTCAAGCTGGTATCAGACCAGTTGTCTGTGCCTCGCGATGCAGTGGTTGCGCTGGTAGATGTTGGCGCAACGATGACAACGCTGAATGTGCTTCGCAATCAACGCAGTATTTACACCCGCGAACAAATTTTCGGTGGCAAGCAGCTAACTGATGAAGTCATGCGCCGCTACGGTTTGAGCTATGACGAAGCAGGCCAGGCTAAACGCCAGGGTGGCCTGCCGGAAAGTTATGAGATTGAAGTGCTGGAGCCGTTCAAGGAAGCGATGGTGCAGCAGGTCAGCCGTCTCCTGCAGTTCTTCTATGCAGGTAGCGACTTCAATCGTGTTGATCAAATTGTACTCGCCGGTGGATGTGCATCGATCAACGGTATCGCACAATTGGTAGAAGAGCAGATTGGTGTTCCTACAGTCATGGCCAATCCACTGGCCAATATGTCTTTGGGACCAAAAGTCCAAGCTCATGCATTGGCACAGGACGCCCCTGCCTTGATGATTGCATGTGGCCTCGCATTGAGGAGCTTTGACTAATGGCTAAAATTAACCTTTTACCGTGGCGCCTCGAGCGCCGGAAACAGAAACAAAAAGAATTCGTGACGATGTTGGGTACGGCCGCTGCAATCGCCATCGGACTCAGTGCCTTGATCGTGCTCTATTACAACGGCCAGATCCGCGGTCAGGAAGAGCGCAATAATTACCTTAATTCCGAAATTGCAACTATCGACAAGCAAATCGAAGACATCAAGGATCTTGAAACGAAGAAAGCCGACTTGCTGTCACGCAAAAAAGCAATTGAATGCCTGCAGGGCCGCCGTTCGTTGATGGTTCACTTGTTCGATGACCTCGTGAGAACCATTCCTGATGGCGTCAAGCTGACCGGGCTTGAGCAAGACGGCAGCAAACTCACCGTAAACGGAAGCTCGCAATCCAATGCGCGAGTCAGCGCCTATATGAGAAACCTGCAAGTATCCGGTTGGATTAGTCAGCCCGAGCTTACGATCATCGAAGCGAAGGGCGGTGACAAGGGTTTGCCTTACCAGTTTACTCTGGTGACGAAAGTTGGAAATCCAAACACCAAAGCAGAGTCTGAAACAGAATCTGATACCAAAACAGCTCCAGCTACAAATGCCGCGGCGACACCTGCAAGCGGTACAACTCCTCAGACCGTTGCTGATGCCGAGTCGGATTCTAACGATGAATGCGATTTAGACAGCTCGACAGAGACATCAGACGGGAGTGCAAAATGAGCAAGAAAAAATTCGAGCTAAGCTCCCTTGATATCAATAACACCGGGGTATGGCCATATCCGGCGAAAGTCGCCGCTTGCCTTCTGATCGGGGTCGTTATTCTGTTTCTAGCCTGGTGGGTGATGATCAGTTCACGTCAGGACACCTTGAAATCGCTTGAGGCTCAGGAATCAGCCTTGAAGACCACATTGACCGAGAAGCAGGGGCAAGCCGCGAATCTTGAGCCGCTTAAACTTCAGCTAGTTCAGATGGAGCAAATGTTGAAGCAAATGCTTCGTCAACTGCCAAGCAAAAATGAAATGCCCGACTTGATTGTCGACATCTCGCAAACGGCACTTGCGACTGGCATTAATAACGAGTTGTTCGAGCCCCAACCGGAAACCAAGCGCGAGTTTTACGCCGAAAAGCCGATCAACTTGAGAATGGTAGGCACCTATCACCAGTTTGGTGCTTTTGTCAGTGGTGTTGCTTCGTTGCCTCGCGTTGTCATTATGACCATGCACAACATCTCGCTAAAGCCGAAAAGTCCTACGGACCCTGCTTTGGAGTTGAAAGGCACCGTGAAAACCTATCGTTATCTGTCAGAAGACGAAGCGGAAGCAGCAGCCTCTGCCGCTGCGAAGAAAGCAGCCCCTGCTGCTGCACCAGCTGAAAACGCGGGCGGAGCGACTAAAAATGACTAACTCGATCAAATTTAGCCAAGTAATTAAGCACGGTTTCACTGCGCTGGTAGTGCTCGCACTTGCCACAGGCTGCAGCCGTGGCAAGTCGGATCTTGAAACCTGGGTCGCCAAGACCAAGGCCGAGCCCGCACCACCGCTGAAGCCACTGCCTGTCATGCAGCAATTCGAGAGTTTTGAATATGCGGCACAAGATTTGCGTGATCCCTTCTCGCCTCCTGTGCCGGATCGCAACGAAGGTTCCGGCCCAAGGCCTGATCCGGATCGCCGGAAAGAAGTGCTTGAAGCATTTCCACTCGACAGTATGAACATGGCCGGCACGATCGGTGTAGGCAAGGCATTGGTGGGTTTGGTGACAGCACCTGACAAAGTTACTTATCGAATCAAGCCCGGAAACTATCTGGGTCAAAACGATGGTCGTGTCACGGCTGTTTACGAAGACCGTATTGAAATTGTAGAACTAGTTCCAGACGGGGCAGGTGGTTGGTTGGAAAGACCCGCCAAGATAGCCCTAGAAGATAATTGATTGGGGGATAGCATGATGACCACAAAGACAAACAACGGAGTGAGCATGAACAAGCCACGAGCATGGATGATCAACGTGGCACTACTGGCTTTCGGGCTGGTGGCTGTCATGCCCGCGATGGCCGCGAATGTCCTCCAAGATGTTCGATATGCGTCGGCACCCGGCGGCAAAGTCGATATTACTTTGCAATTTGCACAGCCAGTAGGCGACGTGCAGGCTTTCACTACCGATAGCCCGCCACGAATTGCCATCGACCTCCCTGATACGACCAACGAACTGAGCCAACGTCGCGTAGCAATCGGCGCAGGCGCTACTTCGGCAGTATCGGCAGCAGAGGCTGGCGGACGTACTCGCGTCGTGGTTGATCTGTTCAGACCTGCAGGCTACACCACGCGCAGCTCTGGAAACCTGTTGATATTGACGGTTGATGCGGGTTCCCAAGGCGGTGGCGCTAGCGCGGCCATGGCCACCGGCAATGACCCGACAAAACGCTCTGCAAGCACCGTGGCATTGTCCAACATCGATTTCCGTCGCGGAGAAAATGGTTCGGGTCGCATCATCCTCAAATTCGACGGTGATTCGGCGAATGCCGATATGCGTACTGAAGGTAACCGGGTCGTTGTTGACGTAAGCAATGCACAGCTCCCTGAAAAGCTGAGACGCAAACTGGATGTAGGCGATTTTGCAACCCCAGTGTCGAGTCTGGAGCCCAATAGCAATGCTGGTGGTACACGCTTGGTTATCAATACTGCTGGCAGTAATGACACGATGGCGTATCAGACCGGTAACGAATACATCATCGAAATCACACCCAAGCGGTCAGCCGCCATGGCAGCTGCGGGCAAGTCAAATACCGTTCGCGCATCAGGTGCTGTATCGAGTGCCAGTGCACAGAGATATACCGGCAAGCCGGTAACCTTCAACTTCCAGGACGTGCCTGTCCGTACCGTTTTGCAGTTGATTGCCGAAGAGTCCAATTTGAATATCGTAGCTTCGGATACAGTCTCCGGAAATTTGACGCTGAGATTGATCAATGTGCCGTGGGATCAGGCGCTTGAAATCGTATTGCGTGCCAAGTCACTCGATAAGCGTCGCGACGGTAATGTTGTCTGGGTTGGTCCGCAGGACGAATTGGCAAAATACGAACAGGCTCGCGAAGATGCGCGTATCGCGTTGGAAACACGCGCTGAAACCATCAGTGAATATATCGCGATCAATTACGGCAACGCCGAAGAAATTGCGAAGCTGTTGACCGAAGATAGCAAAACCGGCCAGCAAGGCGGTGGTCAGCAAGGCGGCGGTGGTGCATCAGGTGGTGGTGGGCAGCAGCGCGGTTTCTTGTCGCCACGCGGTAGCGTCAGTTTTGACAACCGTACCAACACACTTCTCGTTATCGATATTCCAAAGAAAGTTCAGGAAATCAAGGAGCTGCTGCAGGTTCTTGATCGCCCAGTGGATCAAGTATTAATCGAAGCCCGCATCGTTATTGCCGATGAAAGTTTTGGCAAGGAGCTGGGTGCCCGCTTTGGTATCGGTGGTATACAAACCAACAACAGCAATGTTGTCGTGATTGGTAGCACGGTCGAAAGCAGAAACAACCTCGTTTCGGGTACCGGTGACATCACCAATAGCGTCAATTTGGGGGCAACGGATGAAAACGCCGCTTCCTTGGGCGTCAGGTTGCAGGCCGGTTCCTTTGTGATTGATGCAGAACTGTCGGCACTCGAAAAGAGTGGTCGTGGCGAAATCGTTTCCAATCCACGCGTCATCACCAGCAACCAGAAGGAAGCCATCATCCGTCAAGGTCAGGAAATCGGCTACAAGACGACCAATGCTTCTTCAGGTGGCGCATCGCAAGTAACGGTCGCTTTCAAGGAAGCGTTGCTGGAAATGAAAGTGACTCCAACGATTACGCAAGATGGTCGCGTTTATCTCAACGTAGCCGTGAAGAAGGACGACCTGCGGGAATTGTTGCGTGCTGGTGACGACTTGATTCCACAAATCGACCGTCGTGAAGTGAATACAGCTGTTTTGGTTGAAAATGGACAAACGGTGGTTATCGGCGGTGTATACGAATTCAAGTCCCGCGATGACGTCCAGAAGGTTCCTTTTCTTGGCGATATTCCTTTCATCAGAAACTTCTTCAGCAACAAGAACAAAAACAATAGCAAGGCAGAGTTGTTGATCTTCATTACACCTCGCGTTTTGCAAACCGCTCGCCGTTAATGGCCAAGCAGTAACCGAAAACAAGGCCGCTTTTGCGGCCTTGTTTTTTTGTAAGATACGTTCATAGAGAAAGAACGCTTAAGCGCAATAATTCGAGTACTGATTATGGAACGTATAATCCTGCATAAAGACCAGGTCTTGTTCACTGAGGGCGATGCACCGACCGTGGCGTATCTGATCGAATCGGGCGAGATTGAAATAACCACATCCCGTGCAGGAGAACGCCTGGTTCTGAGTACCCTGATCGCAGGTGATCTGCTTGGTGAAATGGCGGTAATCGACGACGCACCGCGTACTGCAACGGCCATTGCCATGTCAGACTGTGTTTTGTTCCAGATCGACAGGACGCAAATTTCAGAGCGTCTTGCCGGCACAGACCCCATCATTCGCGCTTTGCTGGAAGGTCAGCTTAAACGTTATCGAGGTGCCTTGGCCGCCATGCAAGGCAAGGAAATTCATAAAAATGATACCGATACAGCCTCGGAAAAACTGGGTATTGGCAAGATCCGGCTGGAATCCCAGTTGCGAGAAGCCCTGAATACCGGTGGGCTGGACGTTCGTTATCAGCCGCTGCTGCATGTCCAAAGCAACAAGATCGCCGGTTATGAAGCGCTTGTTCGCTGGAACCATCCAGAACGCGGCCCTATTTCGCCGGTAGAGTTTGTAGCATTGGCGGAGGAGACTTCCCTTATCGTGCCGGTCGGGGAATACGTCTTTGATACAGCTTGTGCGGCCGTAAAAACCTTCATCGAGCATGGTGCAGATCCGAAACCCTTTATTGCCGTCAATGTTTCCGCCAGACAGTTGTCGCATCCTGGCTTGATTGAACGAATTGTGGCCAGGGTAGATGCCGCCGGGCTTCCGAAAGGTAGCCTGAAGGTCGAAATTACCGAAAGCCAGGCATTGAATTATGAAATGGTTGAGAAAGTGATTTCTCTTTGCCATGACCACGGCATCAAGGTGGCTCTGGATGATTTCGGTACCGGTTATTCTCACCTGACCCACCTGCACAAGCTGGCTTTTGACACAATGAAAGTGGATCAGGCCTTCACGCGCAGCATGCTGGAGCACCCGCGCTCAATGGCGATGGTGAAAGCCATTGTGGCCATGGCAAAAGCCATCGATGCCGATATTGTGGTCGAAGGAATCGAAACGGAAGCCATGCTGCAAGCGCTTCGGGATTTGGGCTGCGACTATGCGCAGGGTTATTTGATTGGCAAGCCCCAGACGCTGGAAGAATTGCTCGGGTAAATCAACGGGCATATTCAGGCCTGTTTAAACTGGTGTAATCTCGTGCCTTCGCTTCGGGGATGACTATGAGTAATCAGGCACAAACAACACAGAATACCGGCGGCTTGCCGTTGCATGTAAAAGTCTTGATTGGTTTTGTATTGGGCGCTTTGCTCGGTATTGTGGCGCATGGGTATGGCCCTGAAACTCCTCTTGTCCAGAATACGATTACCTATTTTGCCAACCCGTTCGGCCAGATATTTTTACATCTGCTATTCATGCTGGTGATTCCATTGATGTTCTCGGCTCTCGTACTCGGTGTTGCCGAGCTGGGAGATATTGCCAGTCTGGGACGTTTGGGCTGGAGAACACTTACCTATACGGCGGTTGTAACCGGTATCGCTGTCGCGATTGGTCTGCTGATGGTGAATCTTATCCAGCCGGGAGCACATTTGGATCCAGCGTTGGTTGCAAAAGCCATGGAGCAATACGCTTCCAAAACCGGCGAGATCGTAACGTCGGGTCAGCAGCTCAACTTCATGGACTTGCTGATCAATATCGTCCCCAAAAATGTCATAGCGGCAGCTACGGACGATAAACAAAAACTCGGCGTCGTGTTTTTTGCATTGATGTTCGGAATCGGATTGGTGATGACTCCTTCGGCTGCGACTGAAGCTTTCAAAAATGCTTTGCAAGGCATGTTTGAAATATCCATGCGCCTCATCGGTCTGTTTATCAAATTGGCGCCCTATGCCGTTGCCTGTTTCATGTTCATGCTCTGTGCCAAGCTGGGTTTTGATGTATTGAGAGGCTTGTTGTATTTCGTGGTCACGGTGTTGGTTGCGCTTGCGATACACGGGTTTATCGTGTTGCCGCTCTGGGTGAAAACCATGGGCGGCATGTCGCCACTGATATTCTTTCGCGGCAGTCAGGAAGCGATATTGACGGCCTTCGCAACGGCTTCTTCATCGGCGACACTGCCGGTGACCTTGCGCGTTGCCGAAGAAAACCTGAAATTGCCCCGCAAGGTATCTCGCTTCGTTCTGACGGTAGGCGCTTCGGCCAATCACCACGGCACGGCTTTATTTGAAGGCATCACCGTATTGTTTCTTGCCCAGGTCTCGGGACTCGATCTGCCATTGACGCAGCAGATCATGGTGTTGGGCCTTTGCATTTTAGGTGGGATCGGTACAGCTGGTATTCCATCAGGTTCCTTGCCGGTCATAGCCATGATCTGCGGCATTATTGGATTAAAACCCGAAGGCATCGGCATCATTCTGGGCGTGAACACCTTCCTGGATATGTGCCGTACTTCGTTGAATGTGACCGGTGATCTGGCCACGGCCGTGGTCGTCTCGAAGCGCAGTGGTGAGGCCGAACTGGCGGTTGTTAGCGAAATCGAGAGCTAACACCGGGGATTTGGTAAATCAATCGCGACATCTGCCCTTGTCTCTGAGAAAATACGCTGCCCGACGATCTGCGGGCAGCCCTTTTCTGAATGAGCCGCCCCATGCCGATTACCCAGCCGACCCGTCGCGATCTTGCCAATGCGATCCGATTCCTTGCCATTGATGCGGTAGAAGCCGCCAAATCCGGACACCCAGGCATGCCGATGGGCATGGCAGATATCGCTGAAGTGCTCTGGAATGATTTCTATACCCATAACCCGAATAACCCGAAATGGTTTAACCGCGACCGTTTCGTGCTGTCCAACGGCCACGGTTCGATGCTGCATTACGCGCTTTTGCATTTGTCGGGCTATGACTTGCCGATTGAAGAGCTGAAAAAATTCCGTCAATTGCATTCGAAAACCGCGGGTCACCCGGAAGTCAGTGAAACTCCCGGCGTAGAGACCACCACCGGCCCGTTGGGGCAGGGCTTGGCCAATGCTGTCGGCTTTGCACTGGCCGAAAAGTTGTTGGCGCAGCGCTTCAACCGTCCGGAATTCTCTATTGTCGATCATCACACCTGGGTTTTTCTGGGTGACGGCTGCCTGATGGAAGGTATTTCGCATGAAGTGGCATCGCTGGCCGGTACCTGGGGCCTGGGCAAACTGATTTGTTTCTGGGACGACAATAAAATCTCGATTGACGGCAATACCGATGGCTGGTTTACCGATAACACCCCGGCCCGTTTTGAAGCCTATGGCTGGCAAGTGATTCGTGGCGTCAATGGCCACGATAGTGATGAAGTTATCCAGGCGATCAAAACCGCCCAGGCGGAAACCGGCAAACCGACATTGATCTGCTGCCGTACCGTTATCGGTTTTGGTTCACCAAATAAAGCCGGCAAGGAATCCGCCCATGGCGCGCCGCTTGGCAAAGATGAAGTCGAGGCGGCACGCAAGCAATTGAACTGGCCGTATCCTGCCTTCGAAATCCCGGAAGAAATCTACGCCGGTTGGCGAGCAGGCAATACCGGTCTGGTACGCGAAGAGCAATGGAATCGCCTGTTTGATAAATACTCGAATGCCTATCCGAAAGAAGCTGCAGAATTGACGCGCCGTTCGCATGGCATATTGCCGGAAACATTTTCCGATGATGCCAATGCCTACATCGCGAAATTGCAAAGCGAAGGGCCTGTGGTCGCTTCGCGTAAAGCCTCGCAAATGGCGATTGAAGCCTTCGCGCCCTTGTTGCCGGAATTGATCGGCGGTTCGGCCGATCTTGCTCATTCGAATCTGACCTTGTGGAAAGGCAGCAAGTCGGTCGCATCGACCGATCCGGATGCCAATTACGTCTACTACGGCGTACGCGAATTCGGAATGAGTGCGATCAGCAACGGTCTTGCATTGCATGGCGGCTTCCTGCCGTACGATGCGACCTTCCTGGTGTTCTCGGATTACTCGCGCAATGCATTGCGGATGTCGGCATTGATTCCCGCCCGCAGCATTCACGTATTTACCCATGATTCGATTGGCCTGGGCGAAGATGGTCCGACCCATCAGCCGGTCGAGCATATGGCGTCGCTGCGTTACATTCCGAACAACGATTTATGGCGTCCCTGCGATGCCGTTGAATCGGCCGTGTCCTGGAAAAAAGCGATTGAACGCAAAGATGGCCCGACCTGCCTGATTTTCTCCCGTCAAAATCTTGCGCATCAAACGCGTGATGAAAAGCAGCTCGCGAATATCGAACGCGGCGGCTATGTGCTACATGATGTTGCCAACTTCGACGTCATCGTGATTGCGACTGGTTCCGAAGTTGAACTCGCGATGCAAACCGCAAAACAACTCGATGCCCAGGGTATCAAGGCGCGCGTAGTGTCGATGCCAAGTACCAATACTTTTGATAAACAAGACAAGGCGTATCGCGAGTCGGTGCTGCCAACATCTTGCCGCAAGCGCATTGCGATTGAAGCCGGCGTCACCGATTTCTGGCGCAAGTATGTTGGTCTTGATGGTGCCGTGATCGGTATCGACAGTTTCGGTGCCTCGGCCCCGATTGATGCTTTGTACAAGCATTTTGGCATTACGGTTGATGCGGCAGTGGCCGCAGCAAAAGCGCTGTAAATACCATGACGGAAATACTGACATTCCTGCAGCAAATAGCCGCTATCTGGTGGGTATGGTTGATCGTGGCGTTTGTCATGGCAGGTTCGGCAGCGTTCTCCGGCATGTTCGCGCTTGCATCGGGTACCGCTTTCGGTACCCATTACCACACGCTGACATCACGCCAGCGCTGGATGAGCCGATTTGCCCTGTACAGTGCGATCCTGACCTGTTTTTTTACCACCATAGTCGGATTTGCAGCGGCAATTTATTGTGTGGTGATATTGCTGCGTTGATATATTTTTTGTCAGGCAATCTTATGGGAGCTGCTTTAGCAGCGATTGAATCTCAAGCATTGTCTTGTAGTCAGACAGCGTACGTGACCATGATAGTTGGCGTGCCGATGCTTGCCGAGATTATTGCAATATTCAACGTCTAATCGCTGCTGAAGCAGCTCCAACACAATTGGCCAGCTATTTTCCGAATACCCGTCGTAGTAAATCGCTGCTTCTTTTCAGCGGATTTTTCCGGATATCCTTTTCCTGTTCCGCAACATAGTGGTAAAGACCCTCCATTGCCTTGTCAGTGACATAGCGGTCAAGATCAATCGATTCGCCGCCACCCAGCAATTTCGTGACGCCGGAATTTTTTCCGGCCATCTCTTTATAACGTTTGGTGACTCCGGTTTTTACCGTTGCATCGGCGACTATGGGCAGGAATTTGGTGCGCAGCTTGTCTTCGGTTACGCGGCGAAAGAATTTCGTGCCGGCATCTTCGTCGCCACGCACGATATTGATTGCATCCTGCACTGTCATCTGACGAACGGCATCCGCGAAGATATCGGCAGCGGCGGGGATCGCTTTTTCAGCTGCCCGATTCATTGATAGTTCGAATTGGTCTACTTTTTTTCCGGCCCCCAGCTGGCGCGAAAGATCGGCGACTTTCCGCAATTGTTTCGGTACCAGAATCCGGACCATGGGGTCCTTGTTGAAGCCGTCCTCTCGACCCAATTGTTTGATGGCACGACTGACGCCCTGTGCCATGGCTTCCCTGATTCCGCCGGCAGCCTCGGATTGACTGATTTTTCCCCTGTCGGGTGTGCGCAGTATTTGTTGTTCGAGCTTCGAGCCGATGTCATCGGCGAACGTGATGGCCGCGAAAGTAAAAGAAAAAACGGCCGATATAATGATGACGTGTGTGCGCAACATAACCTGCTCCTGCAAGATTCGAGGATTGGACGATATTAGCGCCAAACGGCGCTGGTGCCCATCACCAGCGCCATATGGTTTTCTTAATTGAGCGTGTAATTTACCGGTACCAAGGCCAATGCCGGAATCGCGACACCATCATGCATCGCAGGATGGAAACGCCAGGTTGCGAGCACATGCTTGATCGCATTTCTGTCGAGTTCGCGAAAGCCGCTACTCTTTTTCAGCGTGACTTCGATCGGCCTGCCATCAGCCCCCACCATCACCAGCAATAGCACCGTACCCTGTTCGCCATTGCGCAAAGACAGTGCAGGATACTTTGGAGCCGGAGCATATTCGGTACTCAGGCTGATGGGCCCGTTGGACGGCACGAAAGGTTTTGTATCGTCTCCTGTTTGGGTTGGGCCGACGGGGTAGTCGATCTCGCTTCCGTTATTGACGACAAGTGGCGGCGGGTCGGTTTTGACGACCTCCTGTTTTGTCACGATGGGTGCGAATGTCGGTTTGGTTATGGGCTTGGGTTTGTCGATAGGCGGCTTGGGGATCGGAAGGTCTTTCGGGGGATCAAAGTCCGGGATAACGGTTAGTTGCTCGGGTTCGCTTACCGGTGGCGCGTAACTCAGAGGCGCCATCAGCAGCATCATGGCCGCGACATGGATCGCCAAGGCGGCGGCGATGCCGCCAATGCGGGGTGGACTCAGGGGTTCATTCAAATGGATAACAGCTTGGTTCATGGCACACCTCCGGTGTTGGGGTGTGCTTACTAACGACCCGTCCATAAAAACGGGGTTAAACTTTTGCAGACGACAGATTTCAGTATGGATTCATGTCGAAAGCGCACACTGGCACGGCCTGAAGGGAGTCGATCATGAACATGAAAAATATAAGCCTGCTTGTATGTCTGGGCCTGGGCTTGAGTGCCGCTGCGAATGCCGAGGAATATGCCTTCGGCTTCAACCCACGCACCGGCGATGCCTGGATGGACGTGCAACTCAAGGAGATGAATGTTTATACGCGTGGCAATACCGATGCCTTTATCAACGATGTCGTGATTAGCTTCGGCGCACCCCGCCCACTGGTCAGCGAGTATGTACTAGAGCGTCGCTGGGCTCCGGGCGATGTCTATTACGCATGCGCATTGGCGCAACAAGGGCATGTTCCCTGTATCAATACCCTGCGCGAATACGATAAAAATAATGGCCAGGGTTGGGGTGTCATTGCCAGGCGTATGGGCATCAAGCCGGGGTCACCGGAATTTCAGGCATTGAAAGGTCGGGTCGGCAATTCCAATGGCAAATTCAAGGCAAGTGGGAAGTACAAAGCCAGCCAGGGTCAGGGAATGTATCGCTACGGTGCTGACAAGCCCGGCAATTCCGGGCACGACAATGGCAAGAAAAATGGAAAAGGCAAAGATAAAAAAGGATATTGATCCGTGTCTTCATCAGAAAATTCTTCATCAGAAAACAATGTGACCCATCGCGGCGGTTGCCATTGCCGTCGCGTTCAATTCGAAGTCGATGCCCCGGCGGATATCATCGTGCAGGATTGCAATTGTTCCCTATGCAGGCTGACCGGCTTTATGCATTTGATAGTGCCCCGGTCGGCTTTTCGCTTGACCAGCGGTCACGAATTCCTGACCGAGTACACCTTCAACACCGGAGTCGCCAAACATATTTTTTGCAAGGTTTGCGGCATCAAGAGCTTTTATATTCCGCGCAGCAATCCCGACGGAGTCGATGTGAATGTGCGTTGTCTCGATCCGGGAACCATCGTGAACATGACGGTGGAAGCCTTTGACGGCCAGAATTGGGAAGACAATGCGGCTTCATTGACCCATCTTTCACAAGCCTAGCGACGTCGCTACGCACAACATCGTAAAATGGCCAGATGACTACGGCCTATCTTGAATCCCAGACCTTATCCGTCGCGCCGATGATGGATTGGACCGACACCCACTGCCGCTCATTTCATCGCATTTTGGCGCCGCATGCACTTTTATATACCGAGATGGTGCATGCACAGGCAGTCATCCATGGTGATCGTGACCGTTTGCTGGGCTTTGACCAAGGTGAGCATCCACTGGCTTTGCAATTAGGCGGCAGTGATCCTTTTCAGCTCGCCGAGGCCTCGCGAATTGGCGAGCAATGGGGTTATGACGAAATCAATTTGAATGTCGGCTGTCCATCGGATCGAGTGCAGGCGGGCCGCTTCGGCGCCTGTCTGATGAAGGAGCCGACCCTGGTGGCAGATTGCATTGGTGCAATGATCGCTGCGGTGAAAATTCCGGTCACGGTGAAATGCCGTCTTGGTGTCGATGAGCTGGAAACATACGAGCACTTCACCGATTTCATCGATACCGTCGCAAAGACCGGCTGCAATACCTTCGTCGTGCATGCACGTAAAGCTTGGCTGAGTGGTTTATCGCCCAAGGAAAATCGGGAAATTCCGCCCCTGCGTTATGATTGGGTTTACGAGTTGAAAAAGCAGCGACCACATTTGAAGGTTTTGTTGAATGGCGGCCTGAGCACGGTAGAGGCGAGCCTAGAGTGCTTGCCGCGAGTCGATGGTGTGATGATCGGTCGCATGGCATACCACGAGCCCTATCGATTGCACCTGCTCGACCGTGCAATTTATACGCCGCATTTGCCTGTCGAAACCCGCGAAGCCTTGCTGATGAAATATCGCCACTATGTCGAAACACAATGTTCGCGTGGCATCGCAGTGAAACATATGACGCGACACATTCTGGGCCTATTTCATTCACAGCCCGGCGGAAGAATGTTCCGGCAGGTGTTGAGCGAGAAGGCGCACAAGGCGCAGGGTTGGGAAGTTATCGAAGAGGCCTTGCAGGCGACGAGAGAGTTTTCATCGTAGGGGCGCCTGCTTGCTGCGCCCGCTTTCGATGTCGAGAATCATAGCGGGCGCAGCAAGCAGGCGCCCCTACGGCACAAATTACATTTGCGGCGGCGCGGCCAATTCCTTTGCGCTCAGGAATCCGTCATGGTTGCGGTCCTGTTTGCCGAACTGGATGGCCAACCTGTCGTGGTGTTCTTTCAGCGTAAATGATTTTGCTTTTGGCACCAGCTGTTCTTCAGGCGATAAAATGCCATCGCCGTTTTTATCCATCTGTTCAAAAGCCCAACTCATGGCCCGTTGAAACTCGTCCAGCGAAACGCGTTTGTCGCCATCGGCATCGAAACTGGCTAGGTAATCATTCTGGTTTTGTGCGTAGGTTGGGCCTTGGCCCAACATGAATATCATCGCAATCTGGAATAAAAAGCGTTGGGCCGGGACCCAACCTGCAACACTTTTTTTATTGACGTGCTGGAGCGAGTGCATAACCTTTCAGCCTGAAGGAAAATTCTTCCAGTGCCGCAATGCCGGAGCTTTCCGCTTCCGCACACCAGACCCGAAGTGCAATCATCTTAGCATCCACTTCGGCCGATTTGAGTTCATAAATCGCCAGCAAGCGCGCGCGGTAGGCCATCAAGGTAGACAGTTGCGGGCTTTCGGCGATAAAACGATTCAGCTTTTCGCGATGACTATCGTCCAGCCATTTGCCTTCGCTGCGGAATGCGTTGCGTAAACGGCGCGGCAGATCTTTTGCATCCTGCTTGAACTGCGGTTTCAGGACGACATGAAAATAATCGGTGGCGACCTGCCAGCGGTGCGTCATGATGGCGCGCAAGGTTTCGGCGTCGGGCACGTGGATGTTCGGGCGAACATCGAGTTCCGGCGCAACACGCAGCACTTTTGCCAGATGCAACTTCCGCAACACGCTGATCGCAAACCAGCCGATATCGAATTCGTATTTACGCAAGGCGAATTTCGCCGAGCTTGGAAATGCATGATGGTTGTTATGCAATTCTTCGCCGCCAATCCATACACCCCAGGGCGTCAGATTGGTTGCTGCATCGCTGGTGTCGAAATTGCGGTAGCCCCACCAGTGGCCCAGGCCATTGATGATGCCGGCACCGTGGAACGGCATCCAGCACATATGCAATGCCCAGATCGTCAGGCCCGGAGCGCCAAACAACGCAGCGTACAAAACCAGCAAAAGCGAAACACCTAGGACGGGATATTTCGAATAAAGGTTTTTCTCGATCCAGTCATTGGGCGTGCCTTTGCCGTATTGCTCGAGCATGTCTTTATCGAGTGCCGCCTCGCGGTATAAATCGACGCCACGCCACAACACATTCGACAAACCCTTGATGCGCGGACTATGCGGATCTTCCGCCGTCTCGCATTTGGCGTGATGTTTACGGTGGATCGCTACCCATTCCCTGGTGACCATGCCGGTACTCAGCCAATTCCAGAAACGGAACCAGTGCGAAACCACCGGATGAAAATCGACGCCACGATGGGTGGCGCTGCGATGCAGATACAAAGTGCTGCTCATCATCGTGAGCTGGCAGACCAACAGGAGAACGAGCGCCATTTGGCCGTAGCTGGCCTGGACAAGTCCGTGCGAAAGCCAGTCGAATAGGGCGGTGGGCATGGAATAAAACTCCGTTTCTGCTGCATCGGGAATGCGAATGATGAGGCTTTGATTTGCCTTCGTCACCCTTCATGGGGGTATGGTGCTTCGATTACAATAAATACCGTAAACCACTTCCGGTAAACTGTTCAGTATGAAAAAAATTCGCCTCGCCACCCGCAAGAGCGCGCTCGCGCTTTGGCAAACTGAACATGTTGCTGCTCGCCTGCGTGCGGCTTATCCCGAACTGGAAGTCGAACTGGTACCAATGACGACCCGTGGCGACCGCATTCTGGACAAGCCGCTAGCCGATATCGGAGGCAAGGGCTTGTTCCTGAAAGAGCTCGAAGTCGCCATGCTGGAAGGCGAGGCCGACGCCGCCGTGCATTCGCTGAAAGACGTGCCGATGGAACTGGATGGTCCCTTTCAACTCGCAGCGATTCTGGAGCGCGCGGATCCATTCGATGCTTTCGTGTCCATCAAGATCTCCGATTTCGATGCCCTGCCTCACGGTGCGAAGGTGGGGACCTCATCTCTGCGTCGGCAAGCGCAATTGCGCGCACGCCGCGCCGATTTGCAGATTCTGGATTTGCGCGGAAATGTGAACACGCGTTTATCCAAGCTGGAAAATGGCGAGTACGACGCGATTATTCTTGCCTGTGCCGGCCTTGATCGCCTGGGCCTCTCGCGCTACATCCGGCATCGCCTGGATGCACCCAGCTGGCTGCCTGCGGTGGCGCAGGGTGCGATCGCCATCGAGTGCCGTGAAGGCGATGATGAAACGGCGAAAATCCTTCAGGTTCTTAACCATAAAAAAACACAATTGTGCGTTGAAGCTGAGCGCGCGATGAACCGAATGTTGCATGGTAGTTGCCATGTTCCCGTAGCTGCATACGCTACGCTCGAGGGAAACATATTAAGCCTGGAAGGATTAGTGGGTTCTGCCAAGAGTGGCCACTGCGTGCGTGCGCATGCGGTCGGCCATTCGCATGACCCCGAGGGCTTGGGCCGCTTGGTCGCAACCGAATTACGTTTGCACGGAGCGGATGAATTAATGAAGTCATGAGGCGGGCATGACGAAAATACGCAACGGGTGGTCGTATGCATTTTCCAATGTTCCATTTGGCATTTCCTGTCCATCAACTGGATGAAGCGAAAAATTTCTACCAGCATGTTTTCGGTGCAACCCTTGGACGACAGCGTGACGAGTGGTGTGACATCTACATGTTCGGTTGCCAGATCACGCTGCATCAGGAGCCGGCACAGGTCATTCCGAAAGCAGACCAGGGAGTTCGCCATTTCGGTGCCGTACTGACCTGGCAACAATGGGAAATCCTGTCGCAAAAACTTGCGGACAAAAACGTCGAGTTCGAGCTGCCGCCGGTGGTATCGCATGTGGCACAACAAAACGAGCAGGCCAAGATGGCCTTGTGCGATCCGAGCGGAAATATCATCGAACTAAAGGCCTATCGCTACCCGAAAACCGCGTTGGAGCTGATCTAGGCCTGGCACGCAATTGTAAATTTGTGTTGCAGGGCGCCGTAATCGCGGGGCTGTTTGTTACAATCCGCAGGCAGATTAAGGGGCCCGGATATGCAAGCAGCAAGACCGCAGATTTCCATTGTCATCGAATGGGAAAACGTGAAATTGTCGGAAATGGATCGTTGCCGTGAAATGCTTCGCGCCATGGCAAAGCAGATCCCCGAGTATTTTGACAAGCAGCCCGGCATCTCCGCCTCCGATCCCGTTCCCGCCGCTGAAATCCTCATTCTCTATGATGCAGGCGCATTCGATGGAGCCTTCATCGAAGACATCGTTGCCAACGAGATCCCGAAAAATACGCGGCATTGCCATTGGCGGATCATTGCGGCCGGTAGCGAAGGTTATTACGGCCTGAAAAACATTGGTTCGCGCCAGGCGCAGGGTGATGTATTGGTATTTATTGACAGCGATCTGATCCCGGAAGAAAAATGGCTGGAAAACATGCTCTCGCCGATGAAAGATCCAGCAGTGAAGGTGGTTGCCGGCCATGCCTATGTCACGCCGGACGATATGCTGAGTCGCACCTTTGCCTTGACATGGTTCTTCCCGTTGCGTGCAAAGGAAGCGAGGATGGCACCGGCAAAAGGTTTTTTTGCCAATAGCGTTGCCTTCCGCCGAGATGTTTTTCTTGCGCATCCCTATGAAGTGATTCCCGGCGCATCCCGCGGTGCCTGTCGCCTGCTTGCCAAAAAACTGGCGGCGGAAGGCATACAAGTCCTGTCCAATACCGGTGCCCAGGCGTCGCATCCGCCACCCAATGGCCTGAAGCATTTTCTGATGCGCGCGGTGGTGCAAGGACGGGATGATTTGCTGATGAACCGGACCGAACAACGTGCCGGGAAAGGAACTATCTTCCATTCGGTCGCGCGGATTGGAAAATGGCAATTGAAGGCATTGCGCAGGATTTTGTTCCAGCACAATACCGTCGGAATGCCTTTCTATCAGGTGCCGTTTGCCCTGTTTATTGCAAGCATTTACGGATTCCTTTTTTTCATGGGCGATATCGCGACTCGGCTATTTCCGGCGCGGATGAAAGCCAGTCTTCATATTTGACTCACCCTATTTTCGGCAGCCACGCATGACAGTCAAGGTACTTGAAACCGAACGTTTGATTTTGCGCTGGCTGACCGATGCCGATGCCGAGTTCATTCTGGATCTGCTCAACCAGCCATCGTGGTTGGAATTTATCGGCGATCGTGGCGTACACAATCAGGAGGACGCCCTTGGTTATATCCATGGCGGCCCATTGGCCATGATCGAAAAATACGGTTTTGGGCTGTATCTAGTCGAAATAAAATCAAGCCGGCAGGCAATCGGCCTGTGCGGATTGCTGAAACGGGAAAACCTGGAAGATGTCGATATCGGTTTTGCATTCCATCCCGATTTCTGGGGCAAGGGCTATGCGAGAGAAGCCGCGAGTGCCTGCGTGCAACATGCTCGCGAAAAATTCGGGCTTGACCGTCTTGTCGCGATTACCATGCCCAGCAATCATGCTTGCATTGCCTTGCTGAAAAAAGTCGGCATGCAGCTTGAAAAAGATATCTGCTTCGGCGAGACCGAAAAAACATTGCATTTGTTTTCGCGGGAATTCAGCTAGCGGCAGTTTTTTATCTTTCGGAGGAATTCGCCATGTCGGAAGCCAAGACCAAGCCCAGCGCAGAATCCGTGCAGGAGTTTCTGCAGAACCTGCCCGAGCAAAAAAGAACGGCAGACTGTCTTGTCCTGATTGAACTGATGCAAAAAGCGACCGCTTGCAAACCGGTGATGTGGGGAAGCAGCATCGTCGGCTTTGGCAAATACACATATCGCTACGCAAACGGTCGTGAAGGTGATTGGCCGGTGGTCGGTTTTTCCCCGAGGAAAAATGATTTGACGCTTTACATCATGCCGGGTTTTGAAAAATACGATCTGCTGCTGCAGAAACTTGGAAAGCATAAAACCGGAAAATCCTGCCTGTACCTGAAAACGCTTGCCGACGTCGATCTGAAGGTGCTCGAAAAAATAATTTCGGAATCAGTCAAGGCAATGGCGAGCAAGCGCGTGGAATAGGGGAATATTGCTAGAATCCGGCACCAGAAATTGAATGGACAATCTATGCTGACTCGCGATATCGATGCATTTTTCAGTTTTGCAAAAACGTGCGAGCCGCAATACCCCGCATGTGCCAAGGCTGTCTACCTGGTCACCCCCGAAGCTTTCTCGCTCGCGACCGAATCCGCGAAAGACAACGTCTACATGAACATGCAGTCGCCGGTTCGCAGTGAGCTTGCGGCCGCCCAGCACCAGCATCTGGCGCACGCATTGTCGGAACAAATTCCCGTCATCTCGTTTCCGGGGCGCCGGGAAACACCGGATGCGGTATTCCCCAATAATGTGTTTGCCACGGCAAACCATAAAATCATTCTCGGGCACATGAAACATCCGGTGCGACAGGCGGAAGCCGAACGGCCAGACATGCTGGGTTTCTTCCGCGATGTGTTGGGTTACGAACTGGTGGATCTCAGAAAGCAGGCCGGCATTTGTGAACTGACCGGCTCGCTGATCATCGACCGTGCCAGAAATATTGCCTATTGCGGTTTGAGCGAACGTTGCGACGAGACGGGTGCGCGCGCGATGTACGAAGCATTCGGGCTCAAAGCCTGCCTGATGTTTGATCTGGCCCCCGGCGAATACCACACCAATGTCGTGCTGACGATTCTGGCCAGTCGAGGCGTCATCCTTGCTGTCAGCGGTTTTGCGGATGCCGGTGTGAGCAATGCCATTGCCGCATTTTATTCTCCGCATGCCGTGCTGCTTTCCGAGGCCGAAAAAAATGCGTTCGCCGCGAATGCCATCACCCTGCGCGAAGATTCCGTGTGGATGAGCCAGAGGGCAGCCGATAGCCTGAGCCAGGCAAATCGCCAAATTCTTGCGGAGGCAGGCTTTGAACTGTGCTCGGTGGATCTGTCGGAAATCGAGAAGGCCGGCGGTTCCCTGCGCTGTTGTGTCGGAGAGATTTACTGAGTGATGATGGCAGGCGATGAATGTGCCTAAACTGCGCATTCGGTGCAATCGTGTCGCCAAATCCGCCATTCATTTCGGCCAGGGCGGATAATGCATGATCGGGCAATACTGAAATCGCAGAATACATCTATGGATCGTGGAATCAGCACCAAAAAAGTCATGCCGCCCGGAGCGATTGCACGTGGCTTTTTACAGGTGGGCGATGACATCATCGATTGCGGCGCCTCCAGAATCATCAGTCGCGATCCGCCGGTCAAGATAACGCCGAAGGTTCTTGCCGTATTGCTGGAGTTGGCCAGACATCAGGGCGAGACGGTGGCACGCGATACCTTGCTCGATACCGTCTGGGCTGAAACCCATCCGACTCCGGATGTCGTGAAGCAGGCGATTCTTGAAATCCGGCGCGCACTCGAATATCCGGCGGGTTCTTCGGAAATCGTTGAAACCATTCCGCGTCTGGGCTATCGCCTTCTGGTCAAGGCACGTTTCAGTGAAACGCTCGAAGGCCTGTCCGAGCCGGAAACAGATTTATCGGATAGTCCCGAGTCGATCGGCGCTCGAGACTGGCAGCCAGCAGATATCGGCAAAGAATCGCATCGACATGGACGCGTTGGCTGTTGCCGTCTGCCGCTGCGCTGGTTTTGTCAGTCGCGGCATGGTGGTTTGTTTCCAATGCGAAGGATGATCGATCTTCATCTCCGGTACCGCTGGCGCAATCGAACAATTCTGCTCCTTTGAGCTATCGCCTGCTTGACGTCCAATCTGGGGCGGGAGAGCATGCCCGCCATTTCGCCCGATGGCAGCCGGGTGGCTTATGTCGTGGAAAACAAGGCGGAACAGAGTACGCGCATCCGCATCCAGACTTCCGACGGACAGGGCGCGACCTGGCTCAACAAGACGTCGGAATCGCAGGAAATCTATCCGGTCTGGTCCGGTGATGGTGCGTCCTTGTCGTATATCCGGGCGAATGATCATGATTGTGCGATCGTTGCCAGGCCTGCCACGGGCGGTGATGAAAAATTACTGAGCCGTTGCTGGTCACGATTCGTGCAATTATTTGACTGGTCGCCTGATCGAAAATATTTGGCCCTGTCTCAATACCCGACATCGAGCAATAAACTGGGTCATATGACCGAGATCGATCTGGAAAAACAGGTCGACACTTATCTTGATTATCCCAAGCCGCTGGCAAGCTCCGATTACGAACCGCATTATTCGCCCGATGGTCGCTTCATTGCATTCCGTCGCGGCGTACAGCCCGTGAATGATCTTTTCGTCTACGACAGGCTCCGGCATGTCACGCGCCAATTGACGGATTTCGGTGCGTCATTCAAGGGATTTACCTGGACACCGTCGAGTAGGCATCTCGTGGTTTCCAGTAATCACGAAGGGGTTCCTTCGCTCTATCTCATTGATGTCGCCGATGGAAAAATTTCTCCGCTGGGTATCGAAGATGCGGAATATCCTTCGATGGCACGTCATTCGCAAAATCTGGTGTTTGCCAAGACCCGCGTGACAAAACGGATTACCGAGAATTCTCTCGTTGCCACGAACCGGCCAAAGACGACATTATTCCAGGGCAGCACCGGCAGCGATCAGGAAGCCGTTTTTTCCGAAGACAATGAGTATCTTGCGCTGGTTTCAAACCGCAGTGGTGTGGAACAGATTTGGCTAAGCGACCGGCGACATCCGGAAAAGGAGTTGCTGCAGATCAGCTCTTTCAACGGCGAACGATTAAGCCAGTTATGCTGGTCGCCCGATTCGGGAAAATTATTGGTTGTGGCATCGATGGGTAAGCAGTCGGGCCTTTACAGCATTGATCTGGCAAGAAGGACGCAGATTCTGTTCACGCCGAAAGACATGCAGGTGATGCAAGCCACATTCGGCGATTCCGAGCGCGATATTTGGTTCGCGGCAAAAAGACGCGGTGCTGCCGGAAACTTGTGGCATGCCGAATTGCTGAAAGGACAATATCGCTTTTCCGATACCCGGCTGATGGCGACGGAAGTGCGATGGATCGCGAACGGGAATCGACTTCTCGTGAACCCGGCATCCAGAAACGAATACCGGATCTACGATCGCGATCTGAAGCTGAGCAAATCCTATTCGATCAATTTGATGCCGCTGTTTTCACGAGTGCGAAAAGACGTACTTTGGTATCTCGGTGTCGCCGGCAATGGATTCGGCTTGTACCGGATGTCGCTCGATACCGGAAAATCCGAGCTTGTTCGCGATGGCCTCGATGCACAATGGTCATATCCCTGGTTCGATATATCAAAGGACGAGAAGTACGTGTTGCTTACCGAAATCGATCGTGACGATACGGACATCGCAATAGCAAGCCTGCCGTCGGATATTCGATAGCGATGCCGAATCATTGAGCGCAATTTTGGAACACTGCGGCCGCTGGAAATTCGTCATCCTGTATCAAATGAAGGGGTAGTCGATGCGATTTTCAACCAGAGTGCTTGTTTTTTTGGCCTGTGTTTTTATTGGCGAGGTTTCGGCTGGCAGCGGGCTGCCTGCCTGCGGGCTATACGCACACCGGCTTGCGTGAACTGGCGGCCCAGGAATTCAAGTTGGAAGATGATGCGACACGTCAAGGACTTGCACTCCATTTGCTGGCTTGTCTGTCGGACCCCGATCCCGAAATTCGCGACGACATTGCCTACCGTGCCTATGTTTACTGGATGCGAAACAAAGGTCTGACGACGGAAACCTTGCGGACACTATCCGCCCACCTGCAGTCCGAGTTGAAGACGCCGAAAACGGATACGGCAGGGTTCCAGAAACCCTTCGCGGCCTTGGTGCTTTCCGAGCTTGCGCGCACCGACCGGAAAGATCCGTGGATGTCGCCTGCTGAAAGATCGGAATTAATTGTCAACGCGAGCAACTATGTCGTGTCGGTGCGCGATTATCGTGGCTTCGATGAACATCAGGGTTGGCGTCATGGCGTGGCACACGGCTCGGATTTGTTGATGCAGCTGTCTCTTAACAATGCACTGGAAAAATCGCAGCTGGACATGATTTTGGCCGCCGTCGCTTCCCAGGTCGGTGCGCATGACGGACATGCCTATGTTTACGGCGAAGCGGAAAGACTCGCAGCACCCGTGTATTACATCGCCAAGCGTAAATTACATTCGCGAGAAGAATGGCAATCCTGGCTTGCCGCATTGGCAAAACCGATGCCACCGCTCACGGCTGAAACCCTCTACAAATCGCAGCACGGGCTGGCATGGCGGCAAAACACCATGAACTTTCTTTCGCAGCTTTACATCGCTGCCAACGAAGAAAAGGACGAGGAAGTGAAAGCTTTGCTATTGCCGGCAACGACGCAAGCCCTGAAGACGCTGCCTTAGACCGCAAGAGTAGATGCCTGAGATGACGATGCGGTAATTGTGGGTGGTTGGTGCCAAGTTCGAGATGGATCAAGCCAAGGTAGATGCATATGAAACCGAACAAACTCCTTCATTCTGTTTCCGTGTTGCTTGCCACGCTGGCTAGTTTCGCCAACGCCAGCGAAAGTCCGCCACAGGCGAAGCCCGACATGCCGATTGAAAACACGGCTTGTGTTGCACCGGAGTATCGCCAGTTCGATTTCTGGCTGGGTGAGTGGAATGTCTATGGCGGTACTGATGGCAAGCGCGTGCTAGGTCATAGTCGAATAGAGCGTCATGCCAGTGGATGCTGGCTGAGCGAGCATTGGCAAAGCGGGTCCGGGCCGGCGCACGACGGAACAAGCCTGAATACCTGGGATGCGCAATACAAAGTCTGGCGTCAATTCTGGGTAGGCGCCGATGCGGGAGTGTTGCGCCTTGAGGGTAAATTCCATGAGGGAGTCATGATTATGGAAGGGCAGCTTCCCGGCGAAAATCAGCATATCCAGCTTCAAAGAATTTCCTGGACCCCCAATGCTGATGGCAGCGTTACCCAGCACTGGGAAATTTCCGATGACAAGGGAGCCAGCTGGCAAACCTCCTTTCTGGGCATCTACCAACGCGCCATGAAATAGCGTCGGCGACATTATTCGTTTTCAGTATAAAAGACCGACTGCCGGGAGATCGTGATGCGCAAATTGGCTTGCATTCTGGTTTTGGTCTTCAGCACGCCTGTCGCTGCGGATTCGTCTATGGCAGGCAAGGCCATACATTTCGATCCGGCCGACATGCGTTGTCCGAAAGACGCTGTTCCCTTGATGATATTGGGCAGCTATCACTTCGACTCGCCTGGGGAAGACGCATTCAACCTGAAAACCGGCGATGTGCTTTCAGCCGAAAAACAAAAGCAATTATCGGAAGTGCTGGAACGCCTGAAACCCTATTCCCCTACGCGGATTGCACTGGAAGCGCCTTTCAAAAACTCTTCCACTGCGAAGGACTACCAGGCTTATCTCGATGGCAGCTTCCATTTAACGGCCAATGAAATCCATCAAATTGGATTCCGGCTTGCGCGGCAAATGCATCATGAAACCGTGTATCCGGTGGATTTTCCAATGTGGATGGATGGCCGAGTACCGGCTGAAATCGGCGTTCCCAAGCCATTGCCGAAAAAAAATCCGACAGAAGATAAAAATGCGCTGGAAACACCAGCCCTAAACGTACCGGCCATCTATCTCGATTTGCAGGAGCGCATGAAACGTGACTCGATGCTGTCAGTGTTGCGGCATATCAACGGCTGGCAATACACGCGCGATGATCATACGACCTATATGGACATGCTGGCTCCGGATCCTTACTCCGACTCGCTGTATGGAAATACGGATCCGGTAAGCAACTGGTATAAACGCAATTTGCGCATCTTTACCAATCTCTATCGCATCGCCGAGACGAACGAACGCCTTCTCCTGTTGATCGGTTCTGGCCATAACGCCATCTTGCGGCAGCTTGCCATCGACTCGGACAAATTCTGCCTGGTGGACACCGGGTACTACCTGAAGTAAATCGGATGCGGTGACGAACAGGTAGGCAAAAAAAAGCGCAGCCCGGGGTGAACTGCGCTGCTCTGCTGGCTATAAGCCAAAATGGGCAGCGATGCGTTGGATCATGCTGGCCAATGACACGTTCTCTAGGGGCATGTCATGCCGCCAGAATAATGATTTCAGGCTGGCTGTCGGTGTCGGAAGCTGTGCATTCGCTGTTCCGCTATTGTGAATTCAATAATGGCAATTCCGGTTTCCAATGCGGTCATTCGCAACATGCAAGCTACCCTTATGCGAGTAGCCGTGTTTCATTCTTCGATACAGCAATTTCATGAAATGGCACGATGAAAAAAACCGCACCGGATTAGCGGCGCGGTTTTCATGTTCAGACGAAAATCGTCAGGTGAACAATGTTGCAGGATCAAAAATCCTGACGGTAGCTTGCATACCAATAGGCTCCGCCGGGCAGATCATAGGAAGCATCGAAACTATGCGCGAAGGAGTTGTACAGCACCGGCGGTTCTTTGCCGAATATGTTGCGGCCACCGACACTCACGCTGCCGCCCCATGGCGCCTTCCAGGCGAATTGCAAATCATGCACGGCATAGGCGCCCGTGTGATTCAGGAAATCGGCAGGGCCATCGTCGATACCGTCCTGATTCGCATCGTCACCCGGGCGGTTGTTGCAGACGAACCCCGTGTTAGGCGATGCCTGCTGGAAGAAGCAGGTATTTTCGGCAAGATCGGAGAGATAACGTGTCGTCCATTGCGCGCTGAAATCTCCCTTGCTCCAGCCGACTGTCAGTGTCGAGCGATATTCGAAGGTCGGGCCGCCGCCATAGGTGCCGACAAAATCCGGGTTCTCGATCGTTTGACCGGTAACGGGATCCACATTATTGTTGAACAGGAATTTGTCGGTCCATGTGGTGTCCAGTTTGAAACGGAAATCGCCGATGCCGGTTTGCAATTTGTAACCGATTCCCAGATCAATACCCTGGGTGCTTGCCGATGCCACATTGATCGGCGCGGTATTGATCAAAGTAACGGCAGCACCGGCAGCCAGATCACGCGTCACAAACTGACAGAAGAAAGGATTACCCGTTTGTCCGCTCGGGAAGTTGATCGCATAGCAATTGTTCATGATGCCATTGGCACCGTAGGTGAAAATCAGGTTCTTCAGATTGATACGCCATAGATCCATCGACACATCGAGTCCGTCTAGCCCAACGCGGGCTGTAGACGAAGCCAAGACCAAAGTTTTCGCCGGTTTCCGGCGTCAGGTTGACGTTGGAGCCGGCAAGAATGCGAATCTGTCCGAACGGTTGAGTTGCACCACCGACGGGCACACCACCGGCGATACAGTTGGCTTGACCGGCGGCATTGAGATTCGCCCAGTTGCCGGTGCGGCAGGGATCAAGAGCGGCAGGAAAACCCTCGGCAGTGCCGCCGAATAAATCGACACTCGAAGGCGCTCTGAAAGTCTGGCCCCAGCTGGCACGAACCAGCAAGTCGTCGACCGGCTTGTATTTCAAACTGGTTTTCCAGGTTGTTGGCGAACCTTGGTCGATATTGAATTGCTGGGTCGCAATGTCGCCATCGGCCGGATTCGGATCTGCCAGCCCGGAAGCGGTGTAGTTGGATTTTCTGACCGCTATATCGAGCTCCAGCTCTTTCGCCAGGAAAACATCTTTCAGCAAGGGAAGCAGAAATTCCGCATAGTATTCGGTTACTTTCGTGCCGCCATTGGTAGGCAAGGAAAAATTGGTGGAGCTTCCGCCTTCGGAGACGAGAGCGTCGGGTTGATTGAACGAATCATCGCTGCGATGTTCAACGCCGATCGCAAAACCCAGCGGACCGCCGGGCAATTCGAACAGATCACCGGTGAGATTGGCACCGAATTGACGCGATGTGTTGCCCGAAGTTTGTACCAGCGTGTAGGCGACATAGTCTCTCATCGCGGCAACATCGGCTTCCGTAATCACATGGCCGGCATAGTTCGCGCCCAGAGCCGAGCGTCGGGCCGCCGAAAATATTGAACGGCATGCATCCCTGGATTCTGGTGGCCCATGAAGTGCCGCAGTAGAAACCGCGACCCGGAGTGGCATCGTAACCGGAGGCCCCGATCGAATTTCGCAAGTTGAACAGGTTGACGTAATTTTCGCCGGTCTGATCGTACTGGCCGTCGTTGTATTGACCATACACATCCCAGTTCAGGGTGTGGTCGCCGAGTTCGAAGCTGCCCTCTGCTCCGAGCTGTGCTCCGAAAATATCGAAATCGAAATGGTTGACGCGCGGGCCAATAGCGACATTCCGGAAATTGATCGTGTTGATTTGCTGGCCGAACGGATTGAATATGCCGGCGGCGCTGGCATTCATGATCCAGGGCGGTCCACTTGCACCGTTGTTCGCAATGGTCGTAGGCACCTGGGCGAGTTGTTGCGTTGAAGTACGCTTGGTGTACGAAACGCGACCGTAGAGTGAAATATTGTCGGTCAAATCAAAGCGGCCGGTCGTGAAGACATTGAGCACTTCGTTCGGCTGTTGCAGGTAATTGACCGGCGCAAAGTTGTAGCGGTCAAGATTGTTGAACGCGTGATAATCGGCAGCCGTGATCACGCCATCGGCCAGCGGATCACCTCCGGTAAGCGGACTGGTACTGACATGGTTCAGGGCAACGACGCCGAGACCCGGCACGGTAAAGCGGCCATAGGCTCCGGATGCGGAACCGCAATAGGCGCCCAGCCCCGATGCATTCGTCGGATCGGTCAAGACATCCGCGCAACCCAGGAAAGGATAGGCGGAGCGTTCGCGATCACCGGCAAAAATGGAGTCCTGTGATTTGTAGCTGATGCTGAAAATACTCGAACTGCGTTCGCCTTCGGAACCAATCGTAAGATCGGCACTCTTCTGGCCACCGTCACCCTTGCTGGTTTGACCGTAATAGACGCCCGCTTGTGCGCCATCATAATTTTTACGGGTAACCACATTGATCACGCCGCCAATTGCATCGGAACCGTAAATGGCAGAGGCACCGTCTTTCAGGACCTCGATGCGCTCGATGATGGCGAGCGGTATCGAACCCACATCGACGACGCCCGCGATATCGGTAATCCAGCGCTTGCCGTCAACCAGCACCAAGGTGCGATTGGCGCCGAAGCCACGCAGCGAAATTTGCTGGTCGCCGTTGGAGCCATTGGTTTGCGTGGTGACGGTACTCAAGCCGGTACCATCGCTGGCCGTCAGATTGTTGAGCACGTCGAAGACATTGTTCAAACCGGTTTTTTCGATTTCGGCACGCGTCACGATTTGTACGGGCTGTGCCGTTTCCTTGTTGACTTGCCTGATGCGAGTGCCGGTTACCTCGATGCGTTCGAGAGTTTTTGTTTCTTCCTTGTCTTGTTCCTGGGCGAGCGCCTGAAGGCTGGCACTGCTGCATAAGGCCGCAACGATGGCGGATCCGAGCAGGTTGGGTTTCATAATTTTCTCCATTAATAAATACTTGGTCCGCGTCGAGGCGGACCAAGTAAAGTTATCGGTTAAACCCAATTAACAATTTCCACTGCTTGCGCGACTTATGTGTATGAATTGCGCTTTCGTTTCAGTGGGCGGCGGCTTTCATTCGCAGAGAACTTGCCGTCATGCCGAAGTGGTGGCGGAAAGAACGGCAGAATGCCGAAAATGTTTCATAACCGGAATCTCTTGCGATTTCCGAAACAGTCATGCGGCTTGTTTCGAGCATGTGTTTCGCACGCTTCAGCCGAAGGCGGTTGGCGTATTCCATCGGAGTCTCGCCGAAGACGCGGTGGAAAACGCGAATGAAATGCCATTCCGAATAATTGGCCTGTGCGGCAAGTTGCTGGATGGTCGTGATGCTGCCGGCATCCGTGGTGATTTTGGTGCGCACTTTCAATAATCGTTGCAAGGACATGCGTTGCGCTTTCTCGTTCCGCCCCGGGCTGCTCCACAGGCGTTGCAGGCATATGGCACTGTAGCTGGCCACCACATCGAGCAAGGCCTCGGCATTGGCGAGTGCACACTTCTCTGCATGGGCGCGAGCCAGAATCTCCGTGCATATCCTGCGAGTATTGCCGTCGAATTCCTCGATACTGGTAAATAGCGGAGTTTGCCGCCTGGCGGCATCGCCGATCAGATACGGCGAATCGCCTTCCGGAAAATACAGTGCAAGCCATTGCGCATCGCCAATGCTGCTGATGCGGATGTCGGAATCGATATTGACGTAAAACTGGTCCTCGGCAATGACACAGGACTGGGAGTTACCGTGTAGCTGCAATTCGCCGCGCAGGCAGAACACGAAGGCCGGCATACTGCCGCAGATTTTTGCGACCGCGCCCCGGCCCATTCCTGTGATGAGCATTGGCATGTTTTGGCTATCGCCACTTTCACCGCTGGCAGCGGCCACTTCGATATTTCGACCAAAGCGAGCAGTTTCTATCGGAAAGCACATAGGAAGCCCCATTGATTGCACACAGGGTTCCTAGATAGTGATGTTGCGTACCTGCTGTCAGGAAATTTGCGTTTGACAGAGGTTCTGTTTGGGTAAAATCGTCTGAATGAAAGTCATGCAAAAGTAAAAGCATACTTAAAACAATGACATAAGGATTATCAGAGTGGATCTCTCGAAGCAGGGGGGCGGGAATCAAAATTCTTCGGTCGAGCCTTGCATTTGAATTGCGCCGGATAAAATATGGACATGGCCAAAGCAGTCATTGCTCTGTGGACAGGTTCGCAAAACCTTGACTGAGGCCTTAATCGGATATGCCGCAATGGTCGAATTCAGATAGGATTCACCCCTGAACCACCAAACTCCACGCATTCCTGATTGGCCCCACAGGCCCGAGACATTACACTATCCAAATGAAACGTTTTATTGCCCCGATCACCATTCTGTTCGTCGCACTGCTTGCGGCGCCAGCATCGGCTGACCAGCGCAAAGGAGACGGCAAAGGTAATGGCAACGGCGATCAGCCCCGCATCGAGAGCAAATCGAGCTTGACCGATTCGGTACGCAGGGTGGAACGCCAGACCGGTGGTGAAGTTCTGAGCGCAGAGCCGGTGCAGCGCGGAGGCCGTCAGGTGAATCGCGTGAAGGTATTGACCAATGATGGCCGCGTTCGCGTCATGCAGGTCGATACCCAGCAAGACGGCAATAAAAAAACCCCTCCAGCCCGCAATCAAAACAGTGCGGATAAGGACGGCGGTGACCCAGTTCAGTTTTAACCCGGCCCTGAGACGGCCGGATCCCGTCACAGGAGACGCATATGCGCATATTACTGGTTGAAGATGAAGCGCCGCTTCGTGAAACCTTGGCTGCCCGATTAAAACGCGATGGCTTTGCCGTCGATACAGCCGCCGATGGTGAGGAAGGTTTTTATCACGGCAAAGAAGTGCCTTTCGATATCGCCGTTATCGATCTCGGCTTGCCGAAAATGTCCGGCATGGATCTTGTAAAAAAGCTGCGCGAAGTCGGGCAGAAATTTCCGATCCTGATTCTTACCGCACGTTCGAGCTGGCAGGATAAAGTCGAAGGACTGAAAGCCGGTGCCGATGATTATCTGGTCAAGCCTTTCCACGTCGAAGAACTGCTGGCACGCATCAATGCTCTCTTGCGACGCGCCGCCGGCTGGAGCAAGCCGACACTGGATTGCGGCCCGGTGCGTCTCGATCTGTCCTCGCAGACGATTACCGTTAACGGCCTGGCCGTCGACCTGACCAGCTATGAATACAAAGTGCTGGAATACTTGATGTTGCACGCGGGCGAACTGGTATCCAAGGCCGATCTTACCGAGCATATTTACCAGCAGGATTTTGATCGCGATTCCAATGTGCTTGAAGTGTTCATCGGCCGCTTGCGGAAGAAACTGGATCCCGATGGCGAATTGAAACCTATCGAAACCGTTCGCGGTCGCGGCTACCGTTTCGCCATTCCGCGTAGCGAATAGACGCATGGCGTGGCGCACGCTATCACTCAACTCGCGGCAATTACTGGCGGCCAGTCTCGGACTGGTCGCTTTTTTAGGCTTGACCGGTTACGCGCTGGATCGCGCATTCCAGGAAACGGCACTGAGCAATTTGCGTCAACGGCTCGATAATTATTCGCGCGCCTATTTGCGCAATAGCGACTTCGATGCGGAAGGCCGATTCAAATCTCCCGATGCATCACCGCCGGACCCCCGTTTTGACAGGCCGGGCAGTGGTCTTTATGCCGTAGCGGCAGGCAAGGGGTTTCGCTGGGAATCGGCCTCCACGCTGGGACGCAGCATTCCGGCCCCGGAAGCGATTGCACCCGGTGAGGCGATGATTGAAGGGCCGCAGGCCTACGAGCAGCCCGATGGAAAAGTATTGAAGTTGTACCGTCTGAGCCAGACCACGATTTGGGAAGCGGGTTCGGGCGAGATCGAGCTGACCTTTGCGATCTATGAAGATACTTCGGCGCTGGACAAGCAGATCGCCGTTTTCAGGCGCGCACTCTGGAATTACCTCGGATTGGCGACAGTTCTGTTATTGCTTTTGCAGACACTGGTGTTGCGCTGGAGTCTGTTGCCGCTAAGGCAGCTCGAAAAAGAATTGAAACAGGTACAAAGCGGTTTGAGTCAGCGCCTGACCGGTCAGCATCCTCGTGAATTGGAACCCATCGCCGATAGCTTGAATGCCTTCATCGAAAGCGAGCGCAGCGGTCTCGAGCAAAGTCGAAATACCTTGTCCGATTTGGCGCACAGTCTGAAAACACCGTTGGCGGTGTTGCGTGCGCGTCTCGACGCCGATGCCACGCACGACAGCCTGCGCAGCGAAGTACAGGCGCAAACCCAGCGCATGGATGAGATTGTCTCGTATCAATTATCGCGCGCGGCACGCAGTGGTCACGCCCTGTTTTCCGCACCGATTGAAATCGAGCCGCGCGCACTGGAAATCGTGCAGAGCCTCGAAAAGGTTTACAAAAACAAAGGCATTATTTGCGAATTCGAAATGGATGAGGCATCGCGGTTTTATGGCGAGCTTGGCGACTTGCAGGAATTGCTCGGCAACTTGCTGGAAAACGCATTCAAGTGGGCGCGGACCAAAGTTCTGCTGACGGTCAAGGTAGAGCCTGCCCCTACCAATCGCAGGCCTGGCGTTTCATTTTGCGTTGAAGATGACGGCCCCGGCATCGAACCGAAAAATGTCGAGCGCATGCTGCAACGGGGTGTGCGCGGCGATGAACGAGTGCAGGGGCATGGCATCGGTCTTGCGATCGTGCAGGACATCGTGCATTCGTATCGTGGCGAACTGACAATCGGGAAATCGGCCGAACTGCACGGCGCCGAAATTTCAATCCGGATACCGCCAGTCTTCTGATCTTTGCCTCTGAATCAAACCGACGTAAATCGGAATAACTTACTTACATCGCTATATCAGCGAAACATTCCCGGCAGCATCGAGTGCCAGCGTGGCGATACAGTACGGGGAGCCGAGCTCCGCGTCGCGCGAACCGGCGTTGGACGGCTCACTGTCACGGGTGCCGTATTCACGGCCTCATTTTCCTGGCCGGCATTGGATTGGGTGATCACGCGCGTTTTGGGGCAGGTGCTGGGCTCATCACCATTGGTGTTGGCAGCAGCGAAAGCCGGATTGGCAATCAAGAGCAATAAAAAAAGACAGATTGATGATGAATTCATTAGGACAGTCCCCAAAACCCCGATGTCTTTAAGATGCACTCGCCTGGCAAAAGGTTGCAAAGCCTTCGCATTCTAGCCGGATTTTTTTGGCAAATGTGAGCAAGATGTTATTTTGCATCGCAGCATGGCTAGTTGGCTGAAGTTCCGGCAGACTTGGCCCCGCATGAGTGCCGTCCTTAATTCCATCACCCCCATTCATATCCGAGGTCCGGCCTTGCGTCGCGCATTGATTGCGGGCGCCAGACGCGTGATTTCCCAACGTGAAGCACTGAATAAAATCAATGTATTTCCGGTGCCGGATGGCGACACCGGCAGCAACCTGGCATTTACTTTAGGCAATGTACTGACTGGTGCGCTCAGCCGTCGCACTCCCGGCGCAGGAGATCTGCTGAAGCGAGTGGGCGACGATGCCATTGATGGCGCCCGTGGAAATTCTGGCGCAATTCTGGCGCAATTTTTTACCGGCGTCGCTGAAGCGGTCGGTGTTGTGCGCGGCATTGACTTTGCTGCCATGTCACAAGCGGTCAGGGCCGGCGCCGCTTCTGCCAGAGGTGCGCTCGCGGATCCTAAAGAAGGCACCATCTTGAGCGTGATCACCGCGTTTGCCGAAGCGCTGGAAGCGCGTACCGATATTACCGATGCAAAACTCTGGTTTGACAAGGCGCTGCAAAATGCCCGCAAGGCTTTGGCTTACACACCGCAGCAATTGCCGGTGCTGCTAAAAGCCGGTGTGGTGGATGCCGGGGCGCAGGGTTTTGTCGACATGCTGGAAGGGATCGATGAATACCTGAAATCCGGGCAATGGGATTTGATCGACAGCGTGCTCGATAATCGCGCTGATCTGGAAGCCGCACAGGTTCACGGTGATTTGAGCGATGAAGATCCGGATCATCGTTTCTGTAGTGAATGTTTGTTGGTGGGTGATGGTCTTGATCGCGCCAGTTTGCGTGCAGCGGTCACCGACCTCGGTGCATCGTGTGTCGTGGTGGCAGGCTCGCATTCGCGGCTGCGATTGCATGCCCATGTGGCGAACCCGAAAGCCCTGTTCGAATTGGCGGCACGTTTTGGCCGGGTGGAATCCACCAAGGCCGATGACATGCATGCGCAAAAGCGCAGCACGCAGGGCGCAGGCGGTGTGGTGATCGTCACCGATAGCGCTGCCGATTTGCCGGATGGTCTGGCGGCAGAGCTGAATATCCATGTCGTGCCGATGCGACTTAATTTTGGCGATGACGATTATCTCGACAAGATCGGCCTCACAACGGCCGAGTTCTATCACAAGCTGCGCACTGAAATCGTATTGCCGAAAACCAGCCAGCCTTCGCCCGGTGATTTCCGGCGCCAATTCGAATTTCTTTTGTCGCATCATCCCGCGCTCGTGTATGTCGGTTTGTCGCGCGCGGTATCAGGAACATTGCAGTCGGCTGAAACCGCGGCGCAGCGTGGACATGTAGATCGCAGTTTTATTTTCGACACCGCCAATGCGGCCGGTGGCGAAGCCTTGCTGGCAATAGCCGCAGCAGAAGCCGCACAGCGTGGCGATAGTCCCGAAGCCATCATGCGCTTGTTGGAAACCCTGAAACCACAGACCGAAACCTGGGCGATTGCACGCGAAATAAGCCATGCGGTTCGCGGTGGTCGCGTGCCTCGATGGGCAAAGCCTGTGGCTGAATGGCTGGGGCTGACGCCGATGGTAAAAGTGACGCCGGAAGGAAAGCTGAAACCGCATAGTGCCTTCTTCGGCAAGAAAGATATTCCACGACGTTTCGCGCAATACGTCGCGAAGTCGGTGGATATGGATAAAAAATGGCGATTGATTGTTGGCCATTGCGACGCGGCGGAGGAAGGCGAATTGCTGCTTGCCGAGTTGAAGAAGCTGATTCCGCATGAGCGCGCCTGGTGCGTCGAAACCGGGCCGGCGGTCGGCGCACATGCCGGTCCTGGTGCCTTGGTCATCTCATTGCAGCCAGTCATCTGATTGGTGAACGCATGTTCGATATCCTGATTTTGCTGGCGAGTTATCTGCTGGGTTCGGTCTCGGGCAGTTTGTTGCTGGGCCGTTTTCGCGGTGTGGATATTCGCAATCAGGGTAGTGGTAATGCCGGTGGCACTAACGCGTTCCGCACCCAGGGCTTCAAATTTGCACTGGGTGTCGTATTGATCGATATCGGCAAGGGTCTACTGGCGGCTTATCTTGCTCTTCGATTTTCGTCGACGGCATATCGTGATGTGCTGCCGTTAGCGGCGGTTCTCTGTGCGGTGATTGGCCATGTCTGGCCAGTCTTTCACGGCTTTCGGGGCGGCAAGGGCGCTGCAACCTTGGTCGGAGGATTGTTGCTGTTATTACCTGCCGCCGTTTTGATTTTGGTCGCCGTATGGTGCCTATGCCTTAGCTTGACCGGGTATGTCGGTTTATCCACTGTGCTGGCAGGATTCAGCCTTCTGGCATTCGCTCTGATCAGTGACGCTCCGATGCCGATATTGATATTTTCAGCCTTGGCGGCTTTTTTGATGCTGTTTACCCATCGCGCGAATATGCAGCGGCTTTTGCAGAAAAACGAATATCGGTTCGACAAAATCATGTTGTGGCGTCGAGCATGGCGTGCCTTGTCCGGGAGCAGGCGTGATTGATCGCGCATTGCTTGCCTTGTTGTCACAGGAGCCGGTGACCGGTGTTGAATTGGCTCGCAGGCTTGATGTTGGCCGTGCTGCCATCTGGAAACGCATTCAGCATTTACGAGATGCCGGCATTGAAATCGAAGCAAGGCCGGGCCACGGTTATTGTCTGAAACATCCGATTGAATGGCTGGATGAGCAGCGTATCGTCGGCTATCTGCATGCAGATGCAAAAAAATGCCTCGGGGATTTTCATCTCGCCGAACAAATCGACTCCACCAATTCCTGGGCCAAAATCGAAGCAAAGCGAAATGCCGGTACGGATATTTTTCTCGCCGAACAGCAAAGCTCGGGCCGTGGACGCATGGGCCGACAATGGGCTTCGCCGATCGCGGCCAATCTCTATCTGAGTTTACGGCACCGTTTCAATAAAGGCCTTCCCGCCCTGTCGGGCCTGAGCCTGGTAGTTGGCGTGCTATTGGCGAAAAGTTTGCGCGAATACGGATTTCGCGATATCGGTCTGAAGTGGCCGAACGATATCTATGCCGCCGGCAATAAAAAATGCGGTGGCATCCTGATTGAAGTTTCAGGTGAAGCCAATGCCGAAATAAGTGCCGTCATCGGTATTGGATTGAATGTGAGAATGCCGGCACAATCCGCTACCAATATCGATCAGGCATGGACCGATCTGCAACAGCAGACGGATCGCGAATCGATATCACGCAACCATCTTCTGGGCAGTTTGCTGAATGATCTGTTGCCGGGTTTGCAGCGTTTTGAAAACGAGGGGCCGGACAAATTTTTGTCACTGTGGCCAGAATACGATGTGCTCCTGAATCGCGAGGTCAAATTGCTCGATGGTCAGCAAATACAAGCCGGTCGTGTACTGGGCATTACCGGGCAAGGTGCCTTGCGCTTGCTGCAGGAAGGTGTTGAACGGCATTATCATTCGGGTGAAATCAGCGTAAGACCCCTGTGAGTGACATGACATTATTACTGGATTGCGGAAATACCCGTTGCAAAATAACCCGTCTGTTGCAGGATGGCGGGCTCGCACCGGTGAATGCCATCGCGCTGGATGCACCGGATTTCATTTCACGTCTCTATGCTCAAATCGACGGTCATGCTGAAAAAAGGCAGGCCTATTTTGCCTCGGTGGTCGGTGCGGAAATCAATTCCGCGATCGAAGCATCGCTTATGTCGGCAGGCTATTCCATTACACGCGTCAGGACAGAGGCGGAAGCGCTTGGCGTTCGTATCGCATATCCGCTTGCCACATCAATTGGGCGTGGACCGCTTTCTTGCATTATTGGCCGCACATCAAAAAAGACAATCCATATTGATTGTTTCGGTTGGCAGTGCACTGACGGTGGATGTGCTCGATGCCGATGGGCAGCATCATGGCGGCATGATCACCGCCACCGAAACCATCATCAAAGCAGCGATGGAAAACCGGTTTGCGAATTTTCGGGGCTTGTCGGGAAATGCGCATGGTTTTTCCGATAACACCGCCGATGCCTTGGCCAGCGGCGCACGCTACATGGTGCTGGGCATTATCGAAAAAGCCTGGCGTGACGCCAGGCGTTTGCTGAATGAACCCAACTTGCCTTTGCTGATGACCGGCGGCGATGCAGAAGCTTTATTGCCGCATTTACCGGATAATGTCGCCTGCCAACCTGCGTTGGTACTCGAAGGCCTGGCCTTGTGGGCCCGTCATCTGGAATCCGCTTAAGCATGTTGCGCAGTATTTTCGTCTTTCTCATCTGTTTGCATCTCGGTACTGCGAGCTGGTGGTTGCTGCATCGCGATCCGAGTACGGAAACCCTGCCGGCGCAGGATAAAAATACGCTCTCGTTGAGTTTGTTGAGTGAAGTCGAGCGTGCGCAGCAGGGCGGCCCGGAAGAATTGAATGAAGCACCGCAAAACCTCAGTGCAACTCCCTTGTGCCTGAGTATCGGTGCTTTTGATACGCCTGCCGATCTGCGTGCTGCCATGAATGTGCTGACACCGATTGCAGGCCGAATTCAATTTCGCGAAATGCAGGCGGCGGCATTGCAGGGTTATCGGGTGTTTCTGCCAGCCGCGAAAAACCGTGAAGAAGCTTTGCAATACGCACGGCAATTGGCAGCCAACGGTTTGCGGGACTATTACGTGGTGACGGCCGGCGCCCAGGAAAATACCGTGTCGTTGGGTATTTTTCGCGACCTGAAAAATGCCGAAGCCCGCAAGGCATCCGTCGTCAAACTGGGCTTTAATCCGGTGCTCGAATCGCGCACTGAACAGGCATCGCAGTGGTGGATCGACGTCGCCGTGCCGGAAGACTTCAAGATCGAAAGCGTATTGCCCAATATCAAATTGAGCGTAAACAAGGTCACTTGCCAGTAATTTCAGCGATAAAAATCCTGAAAACCGGCGCGAATTGTCGATTTCCGGTTTTCGATTCCCGCACTTCAGGCTAGAATAGCGCCCTGTTGCCGGCATAGCTCAGTTGGTAGAGCAACCGCCTTGTAAGCGGTAGGTCCCCAGTTCGAATCCGGGTGCCGGCACCAAAAAATGCGGTCTGCCCGCATGAAGCCGATAATCCGGCAAAGCTTAAGTCCACTTTTGATATCGGCATTTTCCTGAATACGCGTATGCGACTCATCTGAAAAGTCCTTGCGGCCCAATCGAACTGGCAGATAACGATTTTTTGTTGAATTCCAAAACCGCTTAACTGGCGGTTTTTTTGTGGCTGTCATTCCACGCCTTAGTCAATGTGACGGCTACTTGTAGTGGATATCCGAACTGTATCCGCTAGCCCATTGGTAAATGGGCTGCCAAATTGGAGGCGGGTATCCTGCTTCGGTGAGGCATTTTGTTTACGGCCAAGATACAAGTGGCAATGAAAAGCCAAAAGGATTCAGGAAATTGAAATATTTTTTCATTTCTGCGAAACCCGTCATTTCCGGAAATCATTTGTCCTGAGCGTCGCGAGTATGTCGTTAAATTGTGAAGTCGGATGTGAAGAAGGGGTTTCTCCATCCAGACGTTCAAAAACGAATTTAAAAATCATATAGGGAGTTATTTATGTTGTCTTCGTCACGCTTCGCCAAACTGGCTTTGGCATGCGCAATTTCGTTCGGATCATTCAATACGGCACAAGCCAGTACTGTTGTCACCGACTGGAATGAGCAGGCATTGAATGCCGTTCGTATCACCCATCCGGGCCCGCCGATGGTGGCTCGCATGATTGCCATCACCAATACATCGATGTACGACGCATGGGCCGCCTACAGCCCGACGGCGAATGGAACCCAGCTTGCAGGCGAGTTGCGCCGTCCGGCAGCAGAACGAACCGATGCCAATCGGAAGAAAGCCGTCAGCTATGCCGCGTATCGCGCATTGGTCGATCTCTTTCCAACCCAAAAAGCGAGTTTTGATGCCGAAATGCTGGCACTTGGCTATAACCCGAACGACAACACCTCGGATATCACCACCCCTGCAGGCATTGGCAATGTAGCCGCAGCTGCATTGCTGGATTACCGTCATAACGATGGCTCGAATCAGCTCGGAAATCTCAATCCCGGGGCTTACAGTGACTATTCGGGCTATGCGCCGGTAAATACGCCAACCCAGATTCTCAGTGCGAATCATTGGCAGCCCTTGCAGGTTTCCGATGGCCATGGTGGCTTGGTGACACAAAAGTTCATTGCGCCTTTCTGGGGCAATGTCAAACCCTTCGCATTGAGCAGCTACAATCAGTTTCCGGTGAATCCACCGGCAAATTACGGCAGCACGGCCTATTTGCGTCAGGTAATCGAAGTGGTTGCCTATAGTGCGACATTGAATGATCGTCGCAAGGTGATAGCTGAATATTGGGCAGATGGTCCAACGTCGGAACTCCCGCCGGGTCATTGGGTTTTATTTGCAAAGTACGTATCTGATCGTGATCATCATTCACTGTCCGACGATATCAAAATGCATTTTTCCATGACGAATGCCGTATTGGATGCAAGCATTGCCTCATGGGGCTACAAGCGCCAATATGACTATATTCGTCCGGTGTCTGCCGTCCATTTTGTTTTCAACAATCGTCCAATCCTGGCTTGGGCCGGCGAAGGTCTTGGTACACGCTGGATATGGGGTCAAAACTGGCGCCCTTATCAGGCTGCCACCGTAGTCACGCCTCCATTTGCCGAATATATTTCCGGCCATAGTATTTTCAGCTCCGCCGCTGCCGAAGTGTTGAAGCGTTATACCGGAAGCGATGCCTTCGGGGCCTCGGTCGTAATTCCGGCCGGTAGCTCAAGAGTTGAACCAGGTCTGGTGCCCGCTGCCGATGTCAAACTGTCTTGGCCAACTTTCACTGCTGCTGCCGACGAAGCGGGGATTTCGCGGCGCTATGGCGGTATTCATTTTGTCCAGGGCGATGTGGAAAGTCGCGCACTGGGTCGCAAGGTGGGTGCTCAGGCTTATGATCTTGCCCAGGCCTACATCAACGGAACCGCCGGAAATTAAAGGATCGTTTTTGATCCGTGATCAAGAAAAAGCCCTGCATTGCAGGGCTTTTTCATTTTCAAATATCGTGCATCGGTACCCGCTTGTAAAACCCGCTCGGCAGCTGTGTATAGTAGGTAGATTAAAAATTCATCGTTGTCATGCGCTGCTGATTTCCCGGTAATCTGAATATGAGTTCGAAGTCGATTGATCCCTCCCTGATTGCCGAAGCCCAGGCTGGCAATGCAGACGCACTGAATAAAGTACTCGAATGTTCGAGACAGGATTTGCGTCGATACGCGGAATTCCATTGCATCGTCAACGATGTCGAAGATGCGGTCCAGGAAACATTGCTCGTGGCCTCGAATCGAATGGGGAAGTTACGATCCATTGATAAATTCAGTTCCTGGCTGTTCCGCATTGTCAAACGCGAGTGCAATCGCATGCGCCGTGGCTGGCGTCTGGTGACCAATCATGTAATTGATGAAACGATCGAGCCCTATGAAACACCGGCGCCACTCGAGTGGCGGCATCAAGTGGCGAAAATGATGGCGGTCATACCTTCGCAATACCGGACCATCCTGTTGTTGCGGGACGTGGAAGGCCTCGAGCTTAAAGAGCTTGCGCAGCGCTTGAACTTGAGTTTGCCGGCAACGAAATCGCGATTACATCGCGCCAGAATTCTTGCAAGAGAGCAGCTTGCGTCTCCTGGTCAGGAATTCGATATAAGTGATCTCTCAGACTAGATGGTCAGTGAAGGCCTTGCGAGCCGGACGCCTCTGCAAGGGCCGCAACGAGCCTGAACTCGACTACCCGGCACCTGCTTTCTGATACCCTAGGCATCCCCGAAAATGCTGGATGCTTTATGTCGCAAGTCCGACCGCAAATAGTTCTGATTGGCGCCCCAACCGATATTGGTGCAGGCCATCGCGGTGCCTCGATGGGGCCGGAAGCCCTGCGGGTTGCCGGGCTTGAATCGGCGCTGCGTGAACGCGGTTTCGATGTGCGCGATCTCGGCAATTTGAGTGGCCCGGTGAATCCATGGCTTCCACCCGTTGACGGTTATCGCCATCTGGATGAAGTTGTAAGCTGGAACCGCAGCGTCATGCTGGCGATGAGTACGGCACTCGAAAAGAAACAGTTACCGATTTTGCTCGGTGGTGACCATTGCCTGGGCATCGGCAGCATTACGGCGGTCGCAAACTATTGTCGCGCGCAGGGAAAAAAACTGCGGGTCATCTGGCTTGATGCCCATGCCGATTTCAACACCCACGAAGTGACCCCGTCAGGCAATGTACATGGCATGCCGGTGTCTTGCCTCTGCGGGCTGGGTCCGCAACCTCTGACGCACCTTGGCGGTTTCAGTCCCGCGATGAATGCCGAAGACATCCGCCAGATTGGCATTCGTTCGGTCGATGCCGGCGAGAAAAAATTGGTCAAGGAATACAGTCTCGATATTTACGATATGCGCTATATCGACGAGATCGGTATCAAGCGGGCAATGGAAGAGGCGCTGGAAGACATCGACGACAATACTCATGTGCACGTCAGTTTCGATGTCGATTTTCTTGATCCTGCCATCGCGCCTGGCGTCGGTACTACCGTGCCGGGTGGGCCGAATTATCGCGAAGCACAGCTGGTGATGGAAATGATTGCCGACACCGGAAAACTGGGCTCACTGGATATCGTCGAGCTGAATCCCGCTTTTGACGAGCATAATAAAACGGCGCAGCTTGCTGTCGATTTGGTGGAAAGCCTGTTCGGAAAATCGACCTTGATGCGGGATTGATTTTCATTGGTCATGCCGGTTTTGTTGTCGCAGTTTTTGAGAAACACCCGTTCTACTATTTCAACACAGGAAGGAGATGCTTTATGAAACTTACGAAAATGATGTTGTGGGCTTTGGTAATGGTTTCCGTGTTCAGCCTGACCGCCTGCAATACCGTTGAAGGTGTCGGCAAGGACATCAAGAAAGCTGGCCAGACGATTGAAAAAGCCGGTGATAAAAAGTAATCCAGCCATTCAGGTAAATGTCGATGTCGATTGAAGCCGGTTTTATCAAGCCCGTTGTCGATGCCATTCTCGGGCTTGTAAAAACTGGCTCGAACGTGAAATTGCAGAGGGATGCCGCCAAGGCGATTCGGGAAGCCATTCGCGAATTGCTGCTTGCCGACCCCAACGAAAATTCGGTGGCAGCCAAAATTGCCATTGCCAAAGCGGCAGGCCTGATTTCGCACGATGTATTGCTGGCGGATGAAATGCTGGAAAAGGTGAAATCGAATAAAAAGAAATTGCCGTCACGGGCATCGACTAAAAAAGCAGTCACGAAAACGGCGGTAAAAAAAGAAGCAAAACCCGCCGTAAAGAAAGCCGCAAAAAAAGCTCCAAAATAAAAGAACATAAAATAAAAAAGCCGCTCAAAGAGCGGCTTTTTTCCGGATGATCAGTTACCGTAAGGGTCAGGCACGAAACCGATGGGGAAAGCATCCGGGCGGCCACGGCCAGGACGGCGATAGTCACGAATCACGCCACGTTCTACCAGGGCTTCATACGAATCGTAGTAAATCTTGCTGATCTGGTTCGGGTAGCTGCTTTCACGTTCAAACGTCGTTTGACGAGCCGGATCATAACGGCGCTCACCATGGCCGGTACCCAGCTCCTGACGTGATTCCGATTCCGCCAGCGATCGTTGTGCCTTCGCCGCCGGTGCTGCCGCACTATCCGCAGTGGCTCCCGCCTGATTGCCGGCACGCGATTTTTGCGAATAAGGCTCGGCCCGGTAATCGTCTTCTTCATAGCCATTGTAGGTTTCGTACTGGCGCTCCCGGAAAACCGCGACGCCAATGACCCCGACATTATCCGGGCGACCGGTCAGCGCTGCATAACTATCAGGCAAGTCGGTAAAACGAAATTGCGCGACATCCTGCATGCTTTTTCGCCAGCCGCGGACTTCCATGCGTTGATAAGGTGCCAGCACGTAACCGGTTTGCGATGCGCTGGCGGTTTGACCGCTGATGGCATTCACGCCATCGATCGACAGTACGGCCAGTACACGTTCTCCTGTACGGTTTTGCAGAACTACCGAATAGCGATGGCCGGGGCGACCGGCGACATAGGTCTGGTTGCGGTCAAAATAGCTTTCAAGCGTTGTGTAGCGATCCATATCGCGAATTTGAACGTCGACCAGATTCGCATTTCCCCTGGCTGAGCAGGTCGGCAGGGCAAACAGGGCAGTCATGGCGATCAGGGCGGTAAGCAGGCGTTTCATGTGGCGCTCCTCAGTGTTGTGTGGCCATCTAAACGCGCCGCCTTTGGATGTGGGGTTTATGGTCAGACCGGTTAAACTATGCGGGTTCACTCACGGTTTATTTAATTCCCCATGCCAACTCGCGTTCTTACAGGCATCACCACTTCGGGTACCCCTCATTTGGGCAATTACGCAGGCGCGATTCGTCCGGCGATTGCTGCCAGCCTGAAGCCCGATACCGAAAGTTTTTACTTTCTGGCCGATTACCATTCGCTGATTAAAATCACCGATCCTGAACGCATTCAACGATCAACCTTGGAAATTGCCGCCACCTGGCTTGCGGCCGGCTTGAATCCCGACAAGGTCTGGTTTTACCGGCAATCGGATATTCCGCAAATTGCCGAACTCACCTGGCTGCTTACCTGTGTTGCCGGCAAGGGCTTTCTCAATCGTGCACATGCCTACAAGGCAGCGGTCGATATCAATACTGCAAGGCAGGAAGATGAAGATGCCGGCATTACTGCAGGCTTGTTCATGTATCCGGTACTGATGGCAGCCGATATCGTTTTGTTCGGTGCGAACAAGGTGCCGGTCGGACGCGACCAGGTTCAGCACATTGAAATGGCGCGCGACTTCGCTGCCCGTTTCAATCACACCTATGGCGAGCATCTGGTGTTGCCGGAAGCGGTGATCGAAGAATCCGTCGCTACTTTGCCGGGCCTTGATGGCCGCAAGATGAGCAAGAGTTACGACAATACGATTCCCCTGTTTGCCGGCAAAGCGGAATTGAAAAAACTGATTGCCGGCATAGTGACCGATTCGCGTTTACCGGGGGAGCCGAAAGATCCGGACAATTCGCATTTGTACACTTTGTATCAGGCGTTCTCGAGCGCCGAAACAAGTGCGTCATTCCGACAGGCATTGCTGAGCGGTTTGTCCTGGGGTGAAGCGAAGCAGGCGCTGTTCGAAACCATCGATACCGAAGTGGCGCCGATGCGCGAAAAATACGAAGCCTTGATGGCGAAGCCGGAATTGATCGAGCAACAGCTGCAAGCCGGTGCCGAGAAAGCGCGCGCCATTGCGGCACCGTTGACGAAAGAATTGCGTTACGCCGTCGGCCTGCGTGATTTGCGCGATACCGCGGGAAGGGAAAAGAAAGCCGCCGTGAAAAAAGCCCTGCCGGTATTCAAGCAATACCGCGAGAACGACGGGAAATTCTATTTCAAATTCCTGAATGCCCATGGTGATTTGCTGCTGCAAAGTCAGGCATTCGATTCACCGAAAGCCGCCGGCGAATGTATTGCGGAATTGAAGCTGGGTTCGATTACAACGACTCAAGTGGAAATCATCGGCAGGTGTTTAGTTGCCGGCGTTAGTGAGAGTGATGTTGCCGCGGCTTTGAAAGAGCTGCATGCCGCCGCTGAAGAGAAACACTGATGGCCAATCTTGCCTTGATTTTATTCGCACCCTGGTTCGCCATACTTACCTGGTGTTACTGGAAGTTTCCGAAATCCCATGTCGTGAATGCATCACGCCGGCGTTTTGATATTGTCGCCATCCTTGTCGCATTGGTTGCCAGTGGCTTGGCAATGCGTTGGGCCTATTCATTTGACTGGAAAGATGCCGGCCCCTTGTGGCCACAGGTCGTCGCTACCTTGTCGGCGTACAAGGCTTTCCTGATTGTAATGATCCTGGCGTTCTGGATTCGCGGCAAACGTTTCGTGCAAAAACCGCCAAATTCAGCCGGTAATTAACCGGCTGCTTTTTTCGCGATACTTGCATCGGCCTGCAATGGCCAGCGTCCCAAAATGGCCGCACGGATTGATGCGCTATCCAGCCCCGCTTCGGCGAGCAGTTGTTCGCGGCTGGCGTGTTCCTGATAAGCATCCGGCAAGCCGAGATGCAGGATCGGCAAAACGATGTTTTCGGCAGACAACAGCTCCGCTACCGCCGAACCGGCACCGCCCATCACGACGTTATCTTCAAGCGTGACGAAGGCCTCGTGGGTTTTTGCCAGCTCCAGAATCAGGTGGCGGTCAAGCGGCTTGATGAAGCGCATGTTGACGACGGTCAAACCGAATTCTTTTGCGACTTGTTCTGCTGCGGGTAGCACGGCGCCGAAAGCGAGAAGTGCGATCTTGTTGCCGCGTTGACGCAGTTCGGCCTTGCCGATCGGCAGTGTGTCGAGATTATTTTGTACGGCAACACCGGTGCCGGAGCCACGCGGGTAACGCACTGCAGCCGGGCCTTTGTATTGATACCCGGTGCTCAACATCAGGCGGCATTCGTTTTCATCGCTGGGCGCCATCACGACCATATTCGGTATGCAACGCAGGAAACTCAAATCGAAACTGCCGGCATGTGTCGCACCATCGGGCCCGACGACGCCGGCACGATCAATCGCAAACAACACGTCGAGATTTTGCAGGGCGACGTCGTGAATCAATTGATCGTAAGCGCGTTGCAGGAAACTGGAATAAATCGCAACCACGGGCTTGCCGCCTTCGCAGGCCATACCGGCAGCAAACGTGACGGCATGTTGTTCGGCAATGGCGGTATCGAAATAACGTTTCGGATATTCCTGTGAGAAACGAACGAGGCCCGAACCTTCGCGCATCGCAGGCGTAATGCCGAGGCATTTTTCATCGGCGGCGGCCATGTCGCATAACCAGTCGCCAAAAATTTGCGTATAGGTGGGTTTGCTCGGGGTATTTTTTTTCACGATGCCGATGTTCGGATCAAACGGCGATACCGCGTGGTACTCGATCTGGTCATCTTCGGCCAGATCGTAGCCCTTGCCCTTGGTCGTGATCACGTGCAGTAATTGTGGGCCTTTCAATGTCCGCATTGTGCGAAGCGATTTCACGAGTGCATTGATGTCGTTGCCGTCAACCGGGCCGGAATAATGGAAGCCCATTTCCTCGAACAAGGTGGAGGGCACGAACATGCCTTTCCAATGTTCTTCCCAGCGGCGGACAAAACGTGCGGTCGGGTTGGTACGTTTGTCACCGAGAATTTTCTTGCCGCCTTCGCGTACCGCATTCATCGCCGGGCTGCTCATCAGGCGGCCGAGCATTTTCGTCAGGCCGCCGACGTTTTCCGAAATCGACATGCGATTGTCATTCAGGATGACGAGAATATTAGGCTCGGGGTCCATGCCGCCGGCATGATTCAGGGCTTCATAAGCCATGCCTGCCGTCATTGCACCATCACCGATGATTGCTACCACCTGGCGATCATCGCCTTGCCGTTGCAATGCGCATGCCATGCCGAGTGCGGCGGAAATCGAAGTGGAAGAGTGGCCGACGCCGAAGGTGTCGAACTCGCTTTCGTCGCGTTTTGGAAAAGGCGCGATACCGTCTTTTTTCTTGACGGTATGAATACTGTCGCGACGGCCGGTCAGAATTTTATGCGGATAACATTGGTGGCCGACATCCCAGACGATTCTGTCATCCGGCGTGTTGTACAAATAATGCAGCGCGACCGTAAGTTCAATCACACCCAGACCCGCACCAAAATGACCACCGACGGTGCTGACGGTTTCGATCAGGTAGGCACGTAATTCGTCGGCGATGGCGGGTAATTCAGTGTCAGAAAATTGTCGCAAATCCCCTGGTAAGGCGATTTTCGACAAATAAGGGTAACGCTCGGCGTTCATCAATGACTTCTTAAGGGTTTCACGTATGCGTGAATTGTCCCGCGCCCCAGTCGAGAGGGCAAGTTAAAACCGGGAAATCAGGCGCTGGCGTGGCCGCTGATCAAGTTGGCGTTCACAAAGTCAGTGACATCGGCCAGGGTTGCACCGGATTGTTCGGCGATTTCGGTCAATTTCGCGGGGCCCTTCATCATCACGGTCGCAATTCGGAAATGTTTCGGAAATTCGCGCTCGGTTTGCGGCCATTTGCTCAATTTGAATAGACTGTTGGGGTTGTAGGCCGGCAACAACTGGCCGTTGCCGCCGACGAGCCCGGCCAACCAGGCAAGACGAGCCAGCGGCTGGGCACCGCCCAATTGCGTGGCGAGCTGGCCCAGTTCGTCCCGGTCAATGGCAGTGAAGTCGGCTTCGGTCAGAGTAGCCAAACCATAGGCCATGTAAGGCTTTAACGAGTTGCTGCCCAAATAAGTCTGGGTATCGGGATCAATGACCAAAAGCGGCGCATCGTTCAGCTGGATTTTTACCGGGCCGCCGAGCATGCCGGGTTTCAGGAAGTCGAGCAGCTTTAATGCTCTCGGGCCCAAATTTGGCATGGCCGCTTGCGTACCCGTGGTCGTGCGTGGCGCAGAAACGGGAATTTCCATCGTCACGACAGCCGGGCTTTCTGCTCGAATCGTGGGTTCCGAGGCTGTAAAAACGGCTTGTTGTCCGGTGCTGCGTGCGGCCAGCATTTCAGGCGTAATGGCGGCCTGTTGCCCGGTAGTGCGGGCGATGGGCACTGCACTCGCAGTCTGGTTGGAAAGCGAGGCAAGCAGGGTAACCAGCCCATCGAGTGTCAGCGGGCGCGGCAATAAATGGTTGGCTTCGGCACGACTCGAGGTGGTGACCGCCGCAGTAATTTTGCCGTCGGCATTGGCTTTGAGCCAGGTCATGTGCCCGTAAACCGTGTCCATGTCAATCACGATCAATTCGGCTTCTTTCTCGTTGGTAGCTGCCCATCGTTTGGGCAGACGCATATTGGCCTGGTCAAAAATCGACAGCACATGCGCTTCGTCTTCTCGCGAAAACCCGGAAAAACACACCGTATTGGCATTCATTGACGCAATCCCCGAAAGCTTTGATTTTTATTCAGACTCGAAATATAACCGAAGTTTGGCCATGTGAAGGGCTTGCGTCAACGCGGAATGCCGGTGCCGTGAACCAAAGCACATAACGAGCGGCAAAATCATAGCCAGAGCCTTGTCTGAAAGGCTTTTCGGCAGAGTTAAAACTTGTTACGCGGGTGGCCGCGACGCCTTGAAAAGGCGATTCAACTCAAACCACGATTGCGTTTTGGCAGATGGTTTTTCAGAAATGCCATCTGGTCGGCAAGAATATGGCGGTTCGAGAGAATCAAATGCTCGACCCAGCTCGGACGAAACGGTACCGCCAGTAAAGGCATTCCCGCTTGTTGCGGCGTGCGCCCGCCTTTTCTGGAATTGCAATGGAAGCAGGCGCAAACGACATTTTCCCAGACGTCGCGACCGCCTTTCGAAATCGGCATTACATGGTCGCGGGTCAGCGAGTGTCGGCTGTATTCCTTGCCGCAGTACATGCAAAGCGAACCATCACGCGCGAACAATGCCGTATTCGTCAAAGCCGGTGTCGGCGAAATGGCCATGTTCTTTGCATGGCCGCGGGCAGCGACAATGGGATGCAGATCAATGACGCTTTGTTCGCCGGTATAGCGATTCTGTCCGCCGTGAACCGTCATGCAGGGTTCGCCGAGTGTCCAGGAAACGGCACCGCGAACATAGAGGCATACGGCATCTTGCCAGTGCATCCAGTCCAGGATGCGACCATGGGCATCAAGCGACAAGACGCGGGGATAGGGGTTTTCGTTAGGGGGCAGTGTGCCTGCCGGGGGGCGATGACTCCCAGCGCCCACGATCGCTAAGTGCTTGGTGGGCATGTCCATAAGCCATGAGCATAACGTAAGTCTGATTTCGCGCAAGCCCCAGGGTTTCGACTGGTAAACTATCCTCATTCACCAGGAGGCAACATGCGTACTTTGTACCCCGATATAGAACCGTTCGATTCAGGTTTTTTGAATGTGGATGCCAGGCATCGCATGTATTACGAACAATGCGGAAATCCCGAGGGAAAACCGGTCGTGATTTTGCATGGCGGTCCCGGCGCGGGTTGTGGCGCCAAAATCCGCCGTTTTCATGATCCACGTGCTTACCGGATCATCCTGCTCGATCAGCGCGGTGCCGGTCGTTCAACGCCGCATGCGGATCTGGTCGACAACACGACATGGACCCTGGTCGCCGATATCGAAAAGCTGCGTGAACATCTGGGAATAAATCGTTGGCAGGTTTTCGGCGGCTCCTGGGGCTCGACACTGGCTTTGGCTTATGCGGAAAAGCATCCGGAACGCGTCAGCGAATTGGTCGTGCGAGGGATATTCCTGTTGCGTCGCTGGGAGCTGGAATGGTTCTACCAGGAAGGTTGCTCGCGGTTGTTTCCGGATGCCTGGGAAAAATATCTCGCCCCCATTCCCGAAGTGGAGCGTGGCGACATCATTTCCGCCTATCACCGCCGTCTGACATCGGAAGATGAAAATGTGCGTCTTGAAGCCGCGCAAGCCTGGTCGATCTGGGAGGCATCAACGAGTTTCATGCTGCAAGACGAGGACTTCATCAATAGCCATCAGGATGCGCATTTCGCCCTGAGTTTTGCCCGTATCGAAAACCATTATTTCGTCAATGGCGGTTTCTTCGAGGTCGAAGGACAGCTGCTTCGCGATGCACACAAACTGAAAGGCATTCCGGGCGTGATCGTGCACGGTCGTTACGATGTCGTCTGTCCGATCGCCAATGCCTGGGATTTGCACAAGGTTTGGCCGGAAGCAAAACTGCTCATTTCGCCAACATCGGGCCACTCTGCGTTTGAAGCGGAAAATGCCTCGGCACTGATCGAAGCGACCGATAGTTATCGTTGATGCTTTGTGTGCCGCGTTGTTGCCGAGCCCAGAACGTAGCCCGGGTGATGGCTTCATCTCACCCGGGATTTTCGTCAATGCGATAAACCTTGAAGCGTCCGAAACATCGATAAATAAAAACCAATTGCTGTTTTGTTGATGTCGTCAATTATCCCGGGTGAGGTGGAGCCATCACCCGGGCTGCTTGGCTGTTAATTGCTGTTACAGGCAGGCGTTAACCTCGACTTGCCGCAGGCTTGACGATACTCTGCAGCCTATGAATTTCAGGCAAGCCGGCTTATGAAGCTCCAAAAACTTCTCGTCATCCAGATCGGATTCCTGATCGCCATTTTTTCTTCCGGAATTTCCACTGCGCAGGTATGTGCGACCCCGGGATTGTCGGGTCCCAATGCGAGCCTTTCGGGCACGCTCAACAGTTACTATCCGGGCACCGGTGCCAGCGTAGCCGCCGGTAGCACTTCAATTCCCGTTGGAGCCATCGATACCACCTCCGGTGGCGCCGCGACGGCGATTGCAACGGGCGATTTATTGATCGTGATGCAGATGCAGGGCGCAGAGATAAACACTTCCAATAGCGATTGTTATGGCGACGGTGTAGGTACGGCAGGTTGCGCTACTCGCGTAACGACGACATCGAGTTATGCAGGCGGCAATACGGCGACAAACTATCGGGCTGGAAATTGGGAATATTGCACCGCGATTGGCCCGGTAGCTGCCGGTTCGGTTGCTGTCCGTTGTTCCGGTGGCGCAGGCACGGTCAATGCGTATGCAGCAACGGCGGCAACGGCAACTGTCGGCGCTTATCGCTATCAGGTAATTCGCGTACCGCAATACAGTTCCGCGACGTTGACCGGCACGGTCACTGCCGCGAGCTGGAACGGAGCAACCGGTGGCGTGGCTTCGTTGCAAGTGGCGGGAACCTTGACGATGGGCGGAAATTCGATTGACGCAAGCCGTCGGGGTTTTCGTGGCGGCGGTGTTACCTTGATTGCACCCGGTGCTTCGCCGCCGGTGATTGATCCGGTCAATGGCACCACGTTTTATCGTGCCGTTGCAGGCGCCATTCCGGGTGGTGAGGTCGAGGGCAGTTTCAAAGGCGAAGGTATCGCCGGCACACCTCGTCTGGTTTACAACGGCACAGCCCAGGTGGATACCGGAACCGATGGTTATCCAAGTGGCTCGCGCGGCCGCGGTGCCCCGGGCAATGCCGGCGGTGGCGGCAATAATCAAAACGGCGGCGGTGCCGGCGGCGGTAATGGCGGTCGCGGCGGCAATGGCGGTGGTGGCTGGAATGATGCTTCACGTCCGGTGACCTTTCGCGATAGCGGCGGTCACGGTGGTGATGGTAATTCCCGTGCAGGCAATAACTTAAGTCTCAGCGTGAACCGGATGATCATGGGCGGCGGCGGTGGTGCCGGCCATGTCGATGGTGGCGGTACTACTTGCGAAAATGGCGGATGGGGCGGCAACGGCGGCGGCATCGTGATCGTGAAAGCCGGTTCGTTTTCCGGCGCCGGTTCGATACTGGCAGATGGAAATAACGGATTTCGTCCAAATACGGCAGGCTCCTGCACCGATGCCGCAGGCGGCGGCGGTGCAGGTGGCAGTGTCTACGTCGCCAATGACAGCGGCAGTCTTGCATCGCTGACGATTAACGCACGCGGTGGCAACGGCGTGAATTCGAGTTATGCCGAACACGGCCCCGGTGGCGGTGGCGGTGGCGGAGCCGTGCGCTATACCACTGCTGGCGGTGCACCTGTCATCACGGTAACCGGCGGCGCCAGTGCGCTGGATGCCAACGGCGCAGCGCAAGCCGGATTTCCTGCAACTCCGCAAGCCTGGTTTTCTACTGCGGGTGCCAACTCTAGCATCGCATCCGCTGCCGTTCCGGCGGTGAATACCACGCCGCCTTCAACGACGTGTTTTCCCAGTTTGACCGTCAGCAAATCCACCAGCACGCCAACGATCAATGCGGCGACCGGCGCAACGGCGACTTATAGTGTTGTCGTCACCAATGCGAGTTCAGGTGCAGCGATTGGATCGTCGATTGTTGATAATGCATTGCCGACCAACTGGACGGCAGGTACGGTAAGTACCGTAACGTTTTCACCGGCATTGTCTGCCACGACACTGGGCGGATATGTCGAGTCTGCGACTGCGGGGCAGCCGGCTGTTGCCAATGCTCCCGGCGGACCTGCCAACCTGGTTGCGCTCGCTACGGCGCCTTCGTCTTTAACGGCACCGTATTTCCGCAACCTGACCATTCCCGGAAATGGCACGGTTACCCTGACATACACCGCCGCAATTCCCGATACCGCAGGCATCGGCACGTATCACAATTCGGCCGGCGTGCAATTTCTCGATCCGACCCGCACCACGACCACTCGCGTTGTCACTGCTGCGACAAATAACACTGCAAACCGCTGTTCATCGGTGGGGGCAAGTACGACCGGTTGTTCGGCGAGTGGCAATTCCGTAGCCGCCACGACCAATACCACTTACGAAGCCGGCGGTGCAGCCGTGGCGGGTAGCCAGTACAGCGGTCTGGTCGCAGGAACCACCGGTGAAGACGTCACCTTGCTGCCGGATTTGTCGGTGACGAAAACAGCGAGCGCCGCCAGTTTTACCGTTGGCGCCGCAGGGCAGTCGTACACGGTTGTCGGACGCAATAATGGCCGCGCCATCGCGAATCAGGTATTCAATACGAGTCAGGCAACGGATGCCTTGGCGACGGCGTTGGTCGCGCCGACATTAAGCATTACAGACACGCTCCCGACCGGCATCACCGTAAGTTCGGTAACCAGCAACGTTCCCGCCGTATGGACTTGCACGCCAAATGGCGGGGCTACGACGTTTACCTGCACGTCGACGGCGGCGGTTTATCCGGCTGCGGCTGCGACCGATATCGTTACCGTCACCGTCAATGTGGCTGTTGCCGCGACAGCCTGCCCGGGACCGAATAACAATTCCGCAGTCATCACGACGCCCGCCATTGGCGATACCAATGCGGTCAATAACACGGGCAGCGTTTCAACCACCGCGAATTGTGCGGCGAATCTTTCGGTTACAAAAACCGACAGCACTGCCACCGTGGTATCGGGGTCATCGACCGCATATACGATAACGGTCACCAATGCCGGCCCGGCCGCAGCAGACGGCGCACTGATCACAGATACGCCTGGCACAGGATTAAGCAGTTGTGTGGTGACAAGTTGCACGCCAACAAACGGTGCGGTGTGTCCTGCTGCAGGCGCATGGCCGAATTTACTGACCGGTGGCGTGACCGTAGCCACCTTGCCTTCCAGTGGCACGATCAGTTTTGGCTTGACCTGCAACGTAACAGCGACCGGCTTTTGATTGTAGGGGCGCCTGCTTGCTGCGCCCAGACTTTGCCGTGTAATTCGGGCGCAGCAAGCATGCGTCCCTAGGTTTTGGTCTTATACAATCTTCAAAGCAGCCGTATCAACCTTGATCGAATTCTCGCTAAGCTGCATTGCATGCTCTACCGCCATGCGCAACATGGTTGGCGTGATGTAGCCGCGATGCACGCGATCAATTACCGCCATGTAGAAACGGCCAAATAAATTCGTGCATTGAACCCGCGTGCCGAGTGTAAATTCCACCTGATGCGCATTGATTATTTTCACACCGACACAGGAACGGAATTTCAAATGCTTGTCATCGGCACCCAGAATGACTTGCGAGAAACTGTCGTCCGGATTTGTCAGTTGTTCGATTACGGGAAACCGATTCGCGAACAAATGCTCGCGTTGTTTCGACAATAACGAAGAAACTGGGCAGCCAAGCGGTGATGTTCTCAGCCCCATCGGTTTCACCAGCAGGTTTCTAAACGCCATCATGCGAGACACGTTTGTCGGCGGGTTTTCCAGAAAGCCATCGAGCAAGGATGCCAATAATCCGGAGGCACTTTTGTTGGTACTCGGAATGTCATCCAGCGTCAGACAAAAAGTATCTTCATGATGGACTCTTTCATTACCGAATTGTTTTATCAGAAGCGAATCTTTCGGCGTGGTTTCGAGTTCGATGACGGCAAGTCCGCCACCGGTATTCGATGCGAATCCGGTCGAGCCGCGCCATTTGCTCCAGGCTCCGCGCAGCGTTCCGATGCCGCCTCTGTAACTCAGGCATGCATTACTGAGCGTGCTTCCCGCCGGTGCATCGAGTGACAACGAGGTGGTAGGAATTTTGCTGGTATCAAAATCATCCCGTGCCAGGATATCCGCCACATGCTTCGGCAGTAATTCGGTGAGTGATGGAATGCTGGCCTGGTTGTTGATGACTTGCTGGCGCAAGGGTTCCGACAGATTGCCGCCGAGTTCATTGGTGTGGCAAGACAATGCGAAAAAAACCGGATGCGGCGAATTTTCGACCAATGGAAAAAACTGGTGCCAGGTCTCGCCTCCGAAACGTACGGTAAACAGGCAATCCGGCGGGATATTGATGAAATGCAGGGCCTTCACGAAGTTGTGTGGATCTTTTTCGATTTGTTCCGGCGTGGCGCTCGAGAACCTTAATTGTGCGCCGCCACTGCCGGATACTGCAGTGAATATCCGGTGTCCTGCATGGCGGTGAAAAGGATGGCCTTTCGCACCGACTGAAAAGGTATACAGCGAAGTGGCATCGCCTTTTTCAAAATCGGTACCGGCAAGTTTTGCCGAGGGCTCATCGAGTTCGTCGATAAAATCCTGATGGGCTTTCTGCCGTACCGACACGCTCTCGAACAAGTGATTGCCGGAGCCATGGCCGAGTTGTGCGATCAATGAGACTTCGACCGGAAGACCGCCGGATTTCGACACGATTTTGGCGGAAGGAAAGCTGTGAACCACTTTTGTCATCGGTAACACGGAATACCTGCCTGGGTTCAAGACCCCGAAAAGACTAACGCTTTCGCAATGAAGAATTTGGGCAAATTGTACGCCATGTAGGGGCGCCTGCTTGCTGCGCCCGCGGGTTGTCGCAATATTCGGGCGCAGCAAGCAGGCGCCCCTACGGGTTGGGTTAATCGCATTGTTCCGTCACTGCGCCGGGCCGGGGCCCGACCTACGATTGCTTTGCCTTGGCAAATGCCGCCGCCAAAGCGTTATTGGGGGCAGGTTGGTTGTTGTTCTCTCGCGGCTTTTTCGCGGGCGAAGCGAATTTGCCTGATGAAACACCGCGCGTTTCGGTTTTGACAGGTTGGTTTGCATTGGATGTATCAACTGGGTCGCTCAGGCGGCGTGTCAGGGCAATGCGTTTGCGTTGCAGGTCCACTTCCAGCACCCGTACTTTAATGACATCGCCGGCCTTGACCACTTCACGCGGGTCTTTCACGAATTTGTCTGCCAATGCGGAGATATGAATCAAACCGTCCTGGTGTACGCCGATATCGACAAAGGCACCAAACGCGGCGACGTTGCTGACCACGCCTTCGAGAATCATGCCGACTTTCAGATCCTTCATCTCCTCAATACCTTCGGCAAAGCTGGCAGCCTTGAATTCGGGACGAGGATCGCGTCCAGGCTTTTCGAGTTCTTTCAGGATGTCGCGCACGGTGGGCAAGCCGAATTTTTCATCGGTGTAGTTTTCCGGTTTCAGGTTGCGCAGGAACGTGCTGTCGCCCATCACGCTTTTCATTTCACGACCACAGTCTTTCAGAATGCGTTCGACCACCGGGTAGGCTTCCGGATGAACGGAAGAAGCATCGAGCGCATTCTTGCCATCGGCAATGCGAAGAAAACCGGCGCATTGTTCAAAGGTTTTTTCACCGAGGCGAGATACTTTCAACAAGGCTTGGCGTGAGGCAAACGGGCCGTGCTGATCACGATGCGCAACAATATTTTCCGCGACTACCGTACTCAGGCCGGACACGCGAGCGAGCAACGCAGAGGATGCGGTATTGACGTGTACACCGACCGCATTCACGCAGTCTTCGACTTTTGTATCGAGTGCACGTGCCAGACGGTAAGGGTTTACGTCGTGCTGGTACTGGCCAACACCGATCGCTTTCGGCTCAATCTTTACCAGTTCGGCCAGCGGGTCTTGCAGACGGCGTGCAATTGATACTGCGCCGCGAATGCTGACATCGAGATCCGGAAATTCCTTCGCCGCCAATTCCGATGCCGAATATACCGAAGCACCGGCTTCGCTCACGACGATTTTCTGCATTTTCAAATGCGGGTTTTGCTTGATCAAATCAGCGGCAAGCTTGTCGGTTTCGCGTGATGCCGTGCCGTTTCCGATCGCGATAAGTTCTACCGCGTGTTTCTCGCAAAGCAGTTTCAGGCTGTGTAGCGAAGCATCCCATTGTTTGCGTGGTTCGTGCGGATAGATGGTGTCGTGCGCAACCAGCTTGCCGGTTTTATCCACGATCGCCACTTTTACGCCGGTACGAATCCCGGGGTCCAGGCCAAGTACGGTGCGTGCACCTGCAGGTGCGGCGAGCATCAGGTCTTTCAGGTTGTCGCCGAATATGTTGATGGCTTCCGCCTCGGCTTTTTCGGTCGCCTGGTTGAATAAATCCAGCATCAGGTGCAAATGCAGTTTCGCGCGCCAGGTGAGGCGGCAGGCATCCATTAGCCATTTGTCGGCAGGTCGGTCGAGATTTTCGATGCCGGCGATTTTCGCCACGCGACCTGTCGCATAAAGATTGCCTGCGTCGATGTCGGCACCGGGATCCAGATCCAGATTCAAAATTTCTTCTCGGCGTGCGCGCAACAATGCCAGCAAACGATGCGAAGGAATATTGCAGAGCAATTCCTTGTGGTCGAAATAGTCGCGGTATTTTTCGCCGACGGTTTCCTTGCCTTCGGTGACCTTGGCGCGAATGATGCCAACCTCGCTCATCCATTGTCTCAGCTCGCCAATCAGTGCGGCATTTTCACCCCAGCGTTCCATCAGGATCGAGCGCGCGCCTTCGAGTGCCGATTTGCTGTCGTTGATGTCGTGGTCGACATTGAAAAATTGCGTGGCAAATTCTTCAGGAACCAGTCGCGGATTTTCCAGCAGCCCGTCCGCCAACGGTTCGAGTCCGGCTTCGCGTGCGATTTGCGCGCGCGTGCGGCGCTTGGGTTTGTAAGGCAGGTACAAATCTTCCAGACGAGCCTTGTTGTCGGCGGCATTGATGTCGTTTCGCAATTCATCGGTGAGTTTTCCCTGTTCCTCGATGCTGGCAAGAATTGCGCTGCGGCGTTCTTCCAGCTCGCGCAGATAACGCAAGCGCGTTTCCAGGTCACGCAGTTGCGTGTCATCGAGTCCGCCGGTCACTTCCTTGCGGTAGCGTGCGATAAACGGGACGGATGAGCCTTCATCGAGCAGTCCGATGGCGGCAATAACTTGCTGGGTTTGCGCCTTGATTTCCAGCGCAATGATGTCGGCGATTTTCTTGTTGTGCATTGTTTTTTCTATGAATTAACAGGGTGCGCATATCGCGCACGACTTCAAATAGGGAAATGATTGTTGGCACGCGATACGCGCGCCATGCAGCGGGTCACGTTGTTATGCCGGACTGCCGTCCGGGTTTTTATCCAGCAGCCACAAGCCGGCCCATAATTTTGGATCCATCGAATAGCCTTCGGCGATTTTCTGGGTCAACCAGCGTGGTGCATCTTTCACCGGTATTTCATGCACGGTGATATTTTCGCTTTCATCGCCGCCACCGGCATGGATGCGGGTAAGTTTACTGGCGCGTGCGAACGCAATCACTTCGTTGCTCATGCCGGCCGAGCTGGGGCCGATCATCAATACTTTCACTTCGTCTGCCTGCCAGCCGGTTTCTTCGAGCAGTTCGCGTTTCGCGGCGATTTCAATCGTGTCGTTTGCGTCCAGATCGCCTACCAGGCCTGCCGGCATTTCAATGGTATTGGCATTCATCGGTATCCGGAATTGCTCGACGAACAAAAGTTTTTCCTCCGGCGTCACCGCAATGATGATGACGGCGGAGCCCGCATTGGTGCGTTCGGCATATTCCCAGTTATCGCGTTTTTTCAGACGCAGATAATGGCCTTCGTAAAGTGTTTCAGTCGTATTCATGGGTTTATTGTAACGGCAATTCCAGCAGGCGACGACGCGTCATCGGTCCAAAGCGTAATTTCTCGCAGAGTGGAATCAGCAAATCGCGCTGTACGTTTTTTCGCGTGGCCAGTGCAAAGTCATCTGGCAGGGGCACGTCGCAAATAACGGTGGCAAGCTGTCTTGATAAAAGTGCGATTTCGCGATGTTCTTTCAGGCGTTCGGCGTGTTGGCCGCTGCCGCGGATTCGCAAGTACGGAATTTCCGCGACACGTTCCAGCATGGCATCCAGACTGCCGAAATGCCCGAGTAAAGTCGCCGCGGTTTTCGGGCCGATGCCGGGCACGCCCGGTATATTGTCAACGGCATCACCGGTAAGGCCGAGAAAATCGGCGATTTGGTGCGCATGCACGCCATAGCGTGCTTTTACGCCTTCGCAATGCCAACGATCGTTGCGCGTGAAATCCCATTGCGAATCGCCGGTATCCAGTAATTGCGACAGATCCTTGTCAGCCGAAATTATGGTGATGTTTTGTCCCGCTTCACGACACAATTTCGCAGCGGTGCCAATCAAATCGTCTGCTTCGTAGCGGCCATCCACCAGTACCGGAAAACCCAGTGCGTCGCAGACTTCCTGGCAATAGGCGAATTGCCGTTTCAATTCTTCCGGTGCCGGATCGCGATTGGCCTTGTAGGCGGGATACAACTCGTTTCGATAATTGCTTTCGAGCGAGGCGTCGAACGCAAATGCACAGCGTTGCGGTTTTACCTTTTCGACGAAATCCAGCACGAAACGGGTAAATCCGTGTACCGCGTTGACAGGTTGACCATCGACATCTTCGAACTCGGGCGGCATCGAATGCCATGCGCGAAAAATATAAAGACTTGAGTCGATCAGATAAGTCGTGGACGCACTCACAGGCGTAAGTCGCTCAGCAAATCTTCCAGTTTCGGGCGCACGCGTTCCGGTGCCATTTCATCGACGTTGCCGATATGGATGAAACCGAGGATGCATTCGTTTGCCTCGATTCCGAGTTTTTTCGTGATCACCGGATCATAGGCGGCCCAACCCGTGAGCCATTGGGCGCCATAACCCAAGCCCTGCGCTGCCTGCAGCAAGGCAAAACAGACGGCGCCGCCGGACAGGATTTGTTCCTGCTCCGGGACTTTGTGGTTTGGGGTCAGCCGTGCAATGACGGTGATGATCAGGGGTGCAAACGAAAAGCGGGCACGGTCTTTTTCGATGACGGAGTCAGAAGCGTTCGGATCGAGTTCCAGTGCGCGTTTTGCCAGTAAATCACCCAAAGCAAGACGGGTATCACCCTGGATTCTCAGGAAGCGCCATGGCGCCAGTTTGCCGTGATCGGGAACTCTCAGCGCAGATGTGAGCATTTGCTGCACTTCTTCGGCATTCGGACCGGGGCCGTGGAGTGTGCGTGAGGGCGTAGAACGGCGCTGATCGAGCATTTTTATGAGATTCATGTAACAAATCTTAACATCCAATGGAAAATGGCGAAAAAGTGAGAGCCTGTTCACAGATTATATTCGTTCGACCGCATACTTTACGTATGCCGACAACTCTCTTCCCCCCAAGAGTTTCCCAAGAGTATTTATGAGCCAGAACGAATTCCACGTCACAGGTCAGAGGTCGTATCAGAACGATCCCGAGCTGTTCAATACACTGCGCAAGCATACTATCAGTCATCTGACGATGGTTCTCGGCCGCGTGTTGGGTAAAGCGGACGATTGGTTGTTCGATCTTGCACAGAAAGAAGAAGTACTGATTGGCTCGCCCCATATGGATTCGATGCGCAAACTGCGCATGGCCCGCACGCCACTCGAGAATGGCTTCAAACGCCATTTCGACTCCGGTTTTGAATCGATGCGACGTGGTGTTCAGCAGGAATCCAATGTCGGCCGCGTGATGAGTCTGGTGGCTGACGACGAACTGGAAGTTCAACTTGCCTCCGAGTTCGTGGTGGAAGCCGTGGTGAATGCGCACGGTCCGGCATTGAACGTCATTGCCCAGCGCTTCGCGGCAATGGTTGGCGTGCAGCAACTGGAAACCAGTTTGAATCCTTTGAGTGCGGCGAATCTCGCCAACTCGATTTACGTTGCCCAGCGTGATGTGCAACTGCCGCCAAGCGTTCGTGTTGTTCTCTACAAATATTTTGAACGCGAATTGGTGCAAAGCCTTGGCAGTTTGCTGACCGAATTGAATGCACGCATGTCAGCGGCCGGCATCCGTGCCGATCTTGGTAACCCGCGTCCCGTGGATGCGGCACCTGAGCCTGCACCGGCGCCTGTCGCACAACGTGCCACGCAGGGCAGTGCCGACGACAAACAAATGTTCGATGCGTTATGCAGCATGCTGCATGCCTTCCGTCCACAAATGAGCGGCGGCAATGGCGCGGCAGGTAATGCAGGCGGCAGTGGTGGCGCATTTGCAGCCTCCGGCAACGCTCATACCGGTGCCGGCTTTTCGGCCGCACAAGGTTTTTCAGGGGCCGGTACTCATTCCAATGAACGCCCGATGGCGATGGAGGAAATGGTATCGGTACTCTCTCTCTTGCAGAGACAAGTCCCGCAAGCGGTGCAAGCCGCGATGATGGATCCGAAGGTTTCACTGGCACACGATCTGAAAAAAGAAATGTTGCGAAGTGCCAAAAATATCGGCCTGCCGTCTGACCAGATTCGCCTTAGCCAGGACGACGAGGATGCCGTCGATCTCGTCGGCATGCTGTTCGATGTTCTGTTCGACGAACGCGATTTCGAGCAGCTGGCACGTGGTCTGATGTCGCGCCTCGTTGTGCCTTACGTGAAAGCCGCCGTGATTGATCGCCGGATGTTCATGAACAAGGGGCATCCTGCCCGTCGTTTGCTGAACTCACTCGCCGAAGCGGTGGAAGGTAACAAGGGCGAGGGTCCGCAAGAACGCGAACTGCTGCAGAAAGCCGAAAACACGGTGGACACACTGGTTGCCGAATTCAATGAAGACATGGCGATTTTTGAAACGCTGGAGCAGGAATTGCGCAGCTTTCTTGATCAGCATCGTCGCAGGATGGAGTTGGCCGAACGTCGTGCGACCGAAGCACAACGCGGTCAGGAACGTCTAGAACAAGCACGTACACTGGCATCGGCGGAATTGGCAAAACGGGTAACCGGTTTGAACTTGCCACCTGCGCTGGACGATTTTTTCAGTCGCTGCTGGGCGCATCATCTGTCGATGATCGCCTTGCGCGAAGGTCCTGACAGTCAGCCTTGGAATGCCGCATTGGGTGTTGCCGATGCATTGCTTGAACTCTTGCCGAACAGCGAACATCCGAATCGCAGGGCCATTGCTCCTTCGATGATCAATATGCGCGAGCCGCTTGAAACGGTTTTGGCGAGTTCGGGTATCACCGGTGAATCGGCCCAGCAAACCATTCGCAGTCTGCAGGTCAGCATGGAATCCATGGCACCTCAGCCTGCCACGGTGAAAATTGCCGCCGTGCCGGCAGCCGATGAACGCAAACCGCTGCTGTCGGTGGTATCCAACAAGGATGCGCTCGATTACAACGTCGAAGATATTCCGGTGCTGCGCAATCTGGCCGTGGGCATGTGGGTGCATCTGGCCGCAGACGACGATAAATTGCATCCGGCCAAATTGTCCTGGATAAGCCCGATTTCATCGCGTTTGATGTTCGTCAATCGTCGTGGTGTCCGCGTGCTGGTGGCTTCGCTTGAAGAACTGGCCGCAATGAAAAAGCAGGGCAAGCTTGTGGTACGGGAACAGGAAAACCTGTTTGACCAAGCCATGCAGAGCGTCATGGGTCGCCTGAAAACCGAAGCCAGCTGATTCTTTCAGTCGCATTCCTTCGATTTATTGAAGGACAAGCGTTAAATCCGGTAGCATCACCACGTCGCCCTGCTAACGAGCAGGGCATTGTCCGGGGAAGATGCGCATGTCGGTAACAATCGCTTTTGTCAAAGAAACTGCAAGCGGCGAACGCCGTGCGGCGCTGTCGCCGGAAACCTGCAAGAAACTGCTCGCATTGAAAACACGCGTACTGATTGAACGTGGCGCCGGATTGAATGCGCACTTCACCGATGAAAGTTATGTCGGCGCAGAAATTTCCGACAAACGTGATGAGATTCTGGCGGCTGCCGATGTTCTCGTTTGTGTGCAGGCCCCGCCCAATTCCGATCTGGCAAAATTGAAATCCGGTGCCGTCGTCATGGGTTTGCTTGCGCCGCATGCCGATGCAGCACGCGTGCAGACTTTCATCGATAAAAAAACCAGTGCGTTCCCCTTGGAGAAGTTGCCGCGAACCACGCGTGCGCAGGCGATGGACGTGCTGTCGTCGCAAGCCGGCATGGCCGGCTACAAGGCAGTTTTGATGGCGGCACAATTGGCGCCGCGATTTTTCCCGATGCTGACCACGGCAGCCGGCACGATTCGGCCTTCGAAGGTATTGATTGTCGGTGCCGGTGTTGCAGGCCTGCAGGCAATTGCCACCGCACGTCGGCTGGGTGCACAGGTCGAAGGTTTCGATGTGCGTCCGGAAACGCGTGAGCAAATCGAGTCGCTCGGCGGTAAATTTCTTGATCTCGGTGTTTCTGCAGCAGGTGAAGGCGGTTACGCCCGTGCATTGACGGATGAGGAACGTGCCGAACAACAACGCCGTCTCGGCGAGCATTTGAAAAATGTCGATGTCATTGTGACTACCGCCGCGATTCCAGGGCGACCGGCGCCAAAAATCATTACCGCCGCGATGGTGACGAATTTGAAACCGGGTAGCGTGATCGTGGATCTGGCAGCCGAAACCGGCGGCAATTGCGAATTGACCAAGCCGGGCGAGAATTATGAAACCAATGGCGTGCTGATTTCAGGCCCGCTGAATCTCGCCAGTCAAGGTGCGATGCACGCCAGTGAAATGTATGCACGCAATGTATTCAATTTCCTTTCGTTGATGATCGACAAGGAAGGCGTGTTCAAGCTTGATTGGGATGACGAGTTGATCGCGAAGACATGCCTGACGCATGATGGCGTCAATAAAACCTGATCATTCGTCGGAGGCCGCTTGCGGGCGATACCTCCATTAGCAAACGGAACAATCGGCCGGGCCCAAGGGCCCTCATGCGAAAGATTATTGTTTGGGTTCCGGTGCAATGCCGGGGCCGCCTGCTTCTAGCCACTGTGTACGTTGTTCGGGCGTGAGCGAGGCCCATAAGTGGCGTAAGCGCTTTTGTTCTTCGGGCGGCAGCGTGCGGACGTAACGTATGCTTTCACGCATGTTCTGACGCTGTCTGGGCGTCATTTCCTGGAAATTCTGCACGCCCTCGCGAAGCGCCTCGCGTTTTGCCGGCGGGAGCTTTTTCCAGCGATCATAGCGCTCGAGTATCTGCACGCGACGCGATGCGGGCATCGAATCCCAGCGCTGCGAAAAATTCTGCAGGTCTTTTTGCTGTTCGGCGCTCAGTTGCTTCCAGCTTGGCACAGTGACGCCTTGCGGCACCGATGCCTGCTCTGCGAGGGCACTGCCGGCAAACAGGCAAAGTAAGAAAAAGAGTGTTCGCAACATTACAGACTGCCTTTTGTATTAAATGAAGTATTCACCGGAGCATCGGCGAGCCAGGTCAGCATGTCGGCATCGGCATCGTCTTCGGTGGAAATATAAACCGTGTCTTGCTCGGTGATGGCCTGGCTGGTTTGAAACTGTGGCAAAAACAAGGCGATACCCAGCGCAATGGCGAGGCTGGCGGATATGGGAATCAGGAAAGTCCTGAGCCGACTCGGAGTCTTTTGCGACAAGGTGTCCCGGCGCATCAAACGCAAACGGTTGGCCGTTGCAACATCAAGCGTAGCCACCGAATGTTCGAACAGGGCGCGGGATTTGTTACTGATATCGTCGTGACTGTTCATTGCCAGTCCTCCAGTTGAATTCTCAGTGCACTCAGTGCACGTGACAGATGCGTTTTGACCGAGCCATCGGAACAGCCCATGGCAGCAGCGGTTTCCAGAACGCTCAAGCCCTGCAGCTCGCGCAGCAGAAAACATTCGCGTTGCCGGGCAGGCAGTGCCCGCACGGCTTTTCCCAATGCGTTCCAGGAATTGTCGTCGGTAAGGCGGCGTAGCGGATCTTCATTGTGATCGGGCAATGCTTCAATGGGATCTTCATCATTTTCGTCTGCTTTTCCGAAGAATTGCATCACGCGCTTTTTCACGGCATTACGGCGATGCTTGTCGGTCAGCTGCCGACGCAGGATGCTCCAGAACAGCGGCGACCACTCGGCCGCCGGTTTGTCGCGGTATTGCAGAAGCTTGATCATGGTTTCCTGCACGACATCCATGGCATCTTCTCGATGGCCGAGCGCGAGCTCGGCCATGCGGAAAGCGCGACGCTCCACACCCGCCAGAAACTCGTCCAGCGTGGCGGGCAGGCGAATCGCCGCTTCTTCGGCGGCGATATCGTTCGAGCTGCCTTGCTCAAATATCATCTTGTCAATGGCGATGGCGACGGTCAAAACGGTTCTCGCGACGTTGGCCAATGCGGTCGTACTTTGCATCGATACGGTCGCCACGGCGATCCAGCTTGTCTGCGCGTTGCTCATGGCCCAACGCATCCTGGCGTGCAGCACGGGCATCGAGTTGGGCATCGATGACGTCGCCACGATGATCCCAGCGGCGTTCCATACGGTCGCCGCGGTCGGCAGCCTGGGTCAGGCCAGCGCAGAGTAGAAGCGGAATCGAGAGCCAAAACATGGATTTCATATTGCAGGTTCCTTTCGTTGGGGGCAACGATAAAAACGCCGGTCCATCGAATTCGTTGACCTATTGCCCAGATTATTCAGCGAGCGGTTATGATTAGGCCAGTTAACGGGGAGTCGATACGAATGGATGGTTTTCTAGCGCTTTACGTCTTCATGCTGGCAGCATTTACCGGTTATGAAATTATTGGCCGGGTGCCGGTGATTCTTCATACCCCGCTGATGTCGGGCTCCAACTTCGTCCACGGTATTGTTCTGGTCGGTGCCATGGTGGTGCTGGGGCATGCCGATACCACATTCGAAAAAATCATCGGTTTCATTGCCGTCTTGATGGGAGCCGGTAATGCCGCTGGTGGTTACGTGGTGACCGAGCGCATGCTGGAGATGTTCAAGTCCAGCAAGAAAGAAGGAGACAAATAATGGAATCCTTCTTGCCTGTTTTGGTAAAGGCCTGCTATCTGGGTGCAGCACTCCTGTTTATTCTTGGCATCAAGCGCATGGCGTCGCCGGTCACCGCACGAAGCGGTATTCAATGGGCGGGTGTCGGCATGCTGCTGGCCACCTTTGCGACTTTCCTGACGCCGGGGTTGCATAATCTTGCGCTCATTTTGATTGCGGTCTCCCTGGGCACAGCCGTTGCCTGGATTTCCGGTAAAAAAGTCGCGATGACCGACATGCCCCAGATGGTGGCCTTGTATAACGGCCTCGGTGGCGGTTCGGCAGCGGCGATTGGTTTTGTCGAGCTGATGAAATTTTCCGGCGGTACCGAAGCAACACCATCGCAAACGACGCTCGTGCTTGCCGTTGTGGGTGGCTTGATTGGCTCGATCTCGCTGACCGGTTCCATCATTGCCTGGGCCAAGCTCGATGGCCGCATGGATCGACGTTTTACTTTTCCAGGCCAGCAATGGTTTAACGGGCTGGTATTTCTTGCGTCGGTGTTGCTCGGCATCTTTGTGGTGTTTTCCCTGCAGCAGCCGATCATCATTGGTTTCTTTGTTGCCGCGCTTGTATTCGGCATATTGATGACATTGCCTATCGGCGGTGCCGACATGCCGGTGGTTATTTCGCTTTACAACGCGCTTACCGGTTTGGCGGTGGCATTCGAAGGTTATGTGCTCGGCATTGAAGCCCTGATTATCGCCGGCATGGTGGTGGGCGCGGCGGGCACGATGTTGACGCAGTTGATGGCGAAAGCGATGAATCGCCCGATTAGTGGCGTGCTGTTCAGCAATTTTGGCAGTACCGGTGAGCAGCAGGAAATCAGTGGTTCGCAAAAACCGATCGAAGCGGGCGATGTTGCCGCGATGATGGCCTACGCAGAACGCGTGGTGATCGTGCCGGGTTATGGCCTCGCGGTCGCGCAAGCACAGCACAAGGTTTGGGAGCTGACGCAGCAATTGATGAAGCGCGGGGTGAAAGTGAAATTCGCCATTCACCCGGTTGCGGGTCGTATGCCCGGCCATATGAATGTGTTGCTCGCCGAAGCGGGTGTGCCATATGACTTGATCGCCGACATGGACGATATCAATCCCGAATTTCCGAATACCGACGTGAGCCTGGTGATTGGTGCGAACGACGTGGTCAACCCGGTGGCGAAAACCGATCCGGCCTCACCGATTTACGGCATGCCGATTCTGGACGTGTCGCTGTCGAAAAATACCATCGTGATCAAGCGCGGCAAGGGCACCGGGTTTGCCGGTATCGAGAATGCCCTGTTCTATCAAGACAATACCCGTATGTTGTACGGCGATGGCGGTGCCGCGATCGCCCAGTTAATTTCTGAATTGAAAGCGATCGACGGCGGTCATTGATCATTGGCCCTGTCGAAGTGAATAAAACATCGCGCTCTGGCGCGATGTTTTATTTTCGGCCATGCAAACCGAAAAACCATGCAAGAAGCATCGCGATTGCCGGATAAAGGAATTCGGTTTCACTGATCCGTAACCGCGTAAATTCCCATGCCAGCACGGAGCCGATCATTTGTGCGGCATCCGTCGGCAACAATCCCATCGCCATGCCGAATGCATTCGCGGCAACAAGCCATTGGCTAAGCAATACAACTAGGGTAGTGCCCGACAGGATGCCAATAAATTTTGGCCAGCCCGCATCTACGCCGGTAAAACGCAGGATCAGGGCGATATCTACAACGGCGAGCATAGTCATCCAGAGACATGCGCTGTCCAGCCACAGACTGGTGCTGACCCATATGCCTGTCATGCCGAGAATGCCTACACACCAGGCCAAGCTTGGCCAAAGCCATGAATTACGAGATTTTTCCGACAAAACGCCGCCCTGACATCAACAACCGTTAAAATAGCCCATCTTCGAATATTGCGATAGGAACCACGTGAGCTATTCCAGAACCAGTGAGCCGGTAAAGTTTGAGCGCGATTGTGCCGCAGTGCTTGTGCCGCAGGGCGAGAAAGTAACTCTGCCGGCAGGTAGCGTCGGCTACATCACGCAGGCGCTGGGAGGCTCGTTTACGGTCTTTGTCGAGGGTAATTTATTCCGTATTGCCGGCGACGATGCCGATGCACTCGGCAAGGAACCGCCGGAGGCCTTGCAACTGGAAAACGAGGCGGACGATGATGCGGTGGAAGTACTCGTATGGAGTCAGCTGCGTACCTGTTTTGATCCGGAAATTCCCATCAATGTTGTCGAGTTGGGGCTTGTCTATGACTGCGATATCGAGCGTCTGGACGATGGTTCGCGCAAGGTGAATATCAAAATGACGCTCACGGCACCTGCTTGCGGCATGGGCGATATTCTGGTGGACGATGTTCGCACCAAGGTGGAACGGGTGCCGACGGTTTCCGAAGCCGATGTCGATCTGGTGTTTGATCCGCCATGGAATCAAAGCATGATGTCCGATGCTGCGCGGCTCGAAACAGGTATGCTATAAATTTGCGGGCACACAATCAGAGAGTCAGGCCATGAAACGAATCTGGATTCCGCTTTGCATCATTCTTGGCCTGGCCATGCTGGCCTACGATTTATATTTTTGGGGTGGCATTGCCAGTTCCACTGAAGTCGGAACGATCGTGCGCGAGCATGCCTCCACTTTCAGTTTTATTACCTGGGCGTATGTCAGTGCCGGACAGGGCATGATGGATATGCTTGGTTGGCAGGCATCCGCCAGTGAATTTGCGCAGGGTCAGGTGGGTGAGGTTTTTGCCGCCATGCAAGCAAACCCGTTGACCGCGCTGGATGAATTGTTCAAAAAGCTCCCCACGCATACGCTGGTTTCCTATCACGGCGGGCCGCTCATGCTGCTGATTGGTGCGTTTGCGCAATCACAGAAACCCAAGTCATTCAAAACCTTCGGTTCCAAGTAATTTGTTGAGCCGTTTCCTACATTTGGCTCGGTACGTCAAATAAATTCAACGAAACGGGGCGTATTTCATCTTTGTTGCAGTGCGGCGTGACCTGTGAACTGGGTCACGTTAGGTTCTGTCCCGTGTGATGTATTTGTGAATTACATCACACCGTCCGGGCGCGAAAGCTCATGCGAATTCTCTGAATCAATACTTTTTTGATCTGGACGTCTAAGCATCGGGGGGTGGGGGTCCGGACGGAGTTTAGTTAAAAAACATTTCCGCGAAAGCGGTTTTTTTACTTTTCTACCGGGGACATCGCAACATGAAATTGAATCGCCATCGTGCGACGAGCATCATCGCTCTTTCGCCATTAGTGCTTGCCTTTGCTGCTGTATCTGCAAATGCCGCAACACGCGTTGATCTGCAAAAACAAAACGTTGCACAACTCAATACGCAATACCAAACTGCCAGTCTGAAAGCCGGCGGCGTTGCAAAAGTAGCTAAAGAACGTCACGCCGAATTGCTCGGTATGGATGTCGATTCAAAACTCGAAGTACTGACCAGCAAAGTCGACAATGACGGAACCCGTCACTATCGCTATCAGCAAACTTTCCGCGGTGTACCGGTTTGGGGCGAACAAGTCATTGTCAGCGAAACCAAAACGGGCGCAGTGCGCAATCTGTTCGGCAATGCCGTTGGTGGTCTGGCAGCAGATCTCGATGCAAGCGCCAATCGCCGCATGATTGCAAAATCGACGGCAACTTCGTTTGCAAAACAAAAAGCCCTGGGCAACCGCCTTTCATCGATGAAAATCGAGAATGAATCGACCCGCCAAATGATCTTTGTCGGTGACGACAACAAAGCACGCATGGCCTATGTCGTTTCCTTCTTTGCTGATCGTCCAGGCGGCGGCGCACCAACTCGCCCAATGATGATCATCGATGCACAAAGCGGTCGTGTGTTGAAACAATGGGAAGGCCTGACGCATGCAGCAGTCGGTACCGGCCCCGGCGGCAACAGCAAAACCGGTCAATACGAGTGGGGCTCAGGCGGCAAGTATGGTTACCTGGACGTCACACAGTCGGGCACCACCTGCACCATGAACAACACCGATGTGAAATCGGTCAACCTCAATGGCAGCACCGGAACCAGCACCACCGCGTTCTCCTATACCTGCCCGCGCAACACGACCAAAGCCATCAATGGTGCATTCGCTCCGATCAATGATGCGCATTACTTCGGTGGCGTGATCCAGAACATGTACCGTGCCTATGTTGGTCGTCCAGCGTTGACGTTCCAGCTGATCATGCGCGTACATTACGGCAGCAGCTATGAAAATGCGTTCTGGAACGGCACCAATATGTCTTTCGGTGACGGCGCCAGTACCTTCTATCCTTTGGTCAGCGTCGACGTTGCAGGTCACGAAGTTTCGCACGGTTTCACCGAGCAAAATTCGAACCTCACCTACTCCGGTCAATCTGGCGGCATGAACGAAGCGTTCTCCGACATGGGCGGTGAGGCGACTGAATATTTCTGGAAAGGAACCAACGATTTCCTGGTCGGCCCGGATATTTTCAAAGCCAGCGGTGCATTGCGTTACATGGCTAATCCGCCGCAAGACGGTGGTTCGATCGACAATGCTGCCAACTACACCAGCAGCCTCGACGTTCACTATTCGTCCGGTGTTTACAACAAGGCTTTCTACAAGCTGGCAACCACTGCAGGTTGGGATACTCCAAAGGCATTTAAAGTATTCGCTCGTGCAAACGACCTGTACTGGACTGCCAGCAGCACCTTCAACACCGGTGCTTGCGGCGTAGAAACTGCTGCTACTGATCTGGGCTTCACCAAAGCCGATGTCACTGCAGCGTTCACCGCTGTTGGCGTAAGCTGCGCCGGTACGGGTGGTGGCGGTACGACTGGTGGTCCTCTGACCAACGGCGTTGCGAAAACAGGTATCTCCGCTGCAACCGGTGGCGAAGTGAACTACACATTGGTCGTGCCAGCAGGCGCAACCGGTCTGAAGTTTGTAACTTCCGGTGGTACAGGTGATCTGGACATGTACGTGAAGTTCGGCAGTGCTCCTACCGACACCGTGTATGACTGCCGCCCTTACGCTTCGGGCAATGCAGAAACCTGCAACATCGCAACTGCACAAGCGGGTACCTACTACGTTCGCTTGAAAGCCTACGCTGCATTCTCGGGTGCAAGTCTGACCGGTAGCTACACCACCGGCGGTGGCGGCGGTACAACGCAAACCTATAGCAACGCTACGGTAGTGAATATCGGTGACAACACCACCATCACTTCGCCGATTACGGTGAGTGGTCGTACCGGTAATGCGCCTACAACGGCTTCGGTCTCGGTCAACATCACGCACACCTATCAAGGCGACTTGAAAGTGGACCTGGTGGCTCCGGATGGCAGCTTGTACAACATCCATAACCGCACCGGTGCCGGCACCGACAACGTGATCAAAACTGTCACGCTGAATCTGTCGAGCGAAGCACTGAACGGCATCTGGAAAATGCAAGTCAACGACAACGCTGCTGGCGATACCGGCAAGCTGAACTCATGGTCGATTAAGTTCTAATTGAACCGAGTTGATGCAGTACTCAAACCCCGGCTTTGGCCGGGGTTTTTTTATGTGTGATAGAAAAATAGATTAAAAAACAGGAGAGAAAAAACGATGAAGAACTTGTTTTTCATGAACAAGAATTTTCATGAATGAAAATTTGCGCATTCAGCGAAAACGATATTTTTACATCGATGAAATTCATTTCGAAATGTAGTGTTTTAGTCTTCACCAGTTATGAATTCGTAAAGAAAATTGAACGAATTTCCTACCGATAAAGTAATGCTGCAGTGCAGCGTGACCTGTGAACTGTGTCACGTTAGGTTCCATCTCACGTGATGTTACATGATGTTACAAGCAATGTAATTCGCGTCGTCCGGGCACGAAAGCTCTACCACCTTTTCCAGTCGAGGCTGCGGCTTCGTCAGGAAGAGCGTGTGTTTTGGGGGTGGGGGCCTGAATGGTGCAGGAAAGCAATAAATGCCGCGCGAGCGGAAGTCTTTCAACTTTTTCGGGGTACAAATACGTGATCACAAAGAATATCAATTCGCTTCGCCGCAATGCATTGGTCGCTGCTACGGCTCTGGCGTTAAGCACATCGGCAGTCATGGCTGCGGGCAATACACAACCTGCTCCCCGCGTCATTCTTGGCGCACTGCAATCGGATACCCAATTTGACCGTTTCATCGTCAAGTATCGTACGGGTACGCCTGAAGCTGCAAACGTAAGCAATGTGCAAAAATCATTGAATGATGCGTCTGTTCGCGCCTATCAATTGATTCAATCGGCGCGCTTGCAAAGCGGTGTGCAAACCAAATCGGCCAAGCCCTTGGCTGTCTCGCATTTTCGCCGCATGACGCTCGGTGCCGATGTCGTTTCCGCATCCGAAAAACTTGATCGCGCTGGCGCGACGATTCTGATGCGTCAAATTGCAAGCAATCCAAACGTCGAATATGTCGAAATCGACAGACGCAATCATGCATTTCTGACGCCGAATGACCCGAACTACAGTTCGCAATGGGGTTTCCAAAGTGGCACCGGCGGCATCAAGGCCAACGAAGCCTGGGACATCACCAGCGGTGCTGGTTCTGTCGTTGCGGTGCTCGATACCGGTATCACCACGCACAGCGATTTGAGCGCGAATATTCTTCCAGGTTATGACTTCATCATCGATACGGCCGTTTCAAACGATGGCGATGGTCGTGATGCCAACCCTGCCGATCCCGGTGACTGGACGACTGCAGGCGCATGCTATTCCGGCTCGCCGGCTTCCAGCTCCAGCTGGCACGGCACGCACGTTGCCGGCACGGTTGCTGCCTTGACGAACAATGCCAAGGGTGTTGCAGGCACTGCGTTCAGTGCCAAAGTTGTTCCTGTCCGCGTATTGGGTACCTGCGGTGGTTATGATTCGGATATTGCCGATGCCATGATCTGGGCTTCCGGCGGTACTGTCAGCGGTATTCCTGCCAATGCCAATCCGGCCGATGCAATCAATCTGAGTCTCGGCGGTTCCGGTGCATGTGGCGCTACCACTCAGGCAGCAATCAATACTGCGGTTGCCAATGGCACTACGCTTGCCATTGCGGCTGGTAACGACAATGCCAACGTTTCAGGTTCATCGCCTGCCAACTGTGCGAATGTCATTGCGGTGGGTTCCATTACCAGCACCGGTGCGCGCTCCAGTTTCTCCAACTATGGTGCGGGCGTTGATATTGCTGCACCGGGTTCAAGCATTACCTCGACATTGAATTCGGGTACGCAAGGTCCGGGCAGTGAAAGTTATGCTTCCTATAGCGGCACTTCGATGGCAACGCCGCATGTTGCAGGCGTTATCGCACTCGTACAGGCTCGTCGTAATGCAGTGGGTTTGGCGCAATATACGCCAGCACAAATGGAAACCTTGCTGAAGACTTCCGCACGTGCATTTCCATCCACGCCATCGCAGCCGATTGGTGCGGGCATCCTGAATGCAAAGGCAGCTGTGGATGCAGCGGGTGGTACGCCAAGCAATGTTGCTCCGACGGCAAACTTCAGTTCGGCAACCAGTGGTCTGACGGCAACGTTCACTGATAGCTCGACCGACAGTGACGGCACGATCGCATCACGCAGCTGGAATTTCGGTGACGGCACCACGTCGACGGCGACTAATCCGAGCAAAACCTACTCTGCGGCAGGCACATACAGTGTCAGTCTCACAGTTACCGATAACGGTGGTGCCACCAATACCGTCACCAAATCAGTCACGGTTGCAACATCCGGCGGTACCGTTCTGACCAATGGCGTAGCCGTGACGGGCCTGTCGGCAGCGACCGGTGCATCGGTCAACTACACGATGGTCGTACCTGCAGGCGCAACCGGTCTGAAATTCGTGACTTCAGGTGGTACCGGTGATGCCGATATGTACGTCAAGTTCGGCAGCGCTCCTACTGACACCGTGTATGACTGCCGTCCTTATGCTTCCGGTAATGCGGAAACCTGCAACATCGCAACTGCACAAGCGGGGACCTACTACGTTCGCTTGAAAGCCTACGCTGCCTTCTCGGGTGTTAGCCTGACCGGTAGTTACACCACTGGCGGCGGCGGTTCGACGCAAACTTACAACAACACTACGGCTGTCGCGATTGGTGACAACACCACCATCACTTCACCAATTACGGTGAGTGGTCGTACCGGTAACGCTCCAACAACGGCTTCGGTCTCGGTGAACATCACGCACACCTATCAAGGTGACTTGAAAGTGGACCTGGTGGCTCCGGATGGCAGCTTGTACAACATCCATAACCGCACCGGTGCCGGCACCGACAACGTGATCAAAACCGTCACGCTGAATCTGTCGAGCGAAGCACTGAACGGTATCTGGAAAATGCAGGTCAATGACAATGCTGCCGGCGATACCGGAACGCTGAACTCCTGGTCAGTCACGTTCTGATACAAAAACAAGCAGCACAACACTTAAACCCCGGCATCGCCGGGGTTTTTTTATGCGGCCATTTGTCGAGATCCATTTTGACGAATCGTGATTACAGACCAAACAGCTGTGAATTACCCCTGCCAGCCAAAAAAAATCCGCAAGAAGGCCTCTTGCGCAAAACGAGGCTTGGCCTTGTGAATTGTTGTTTCCAGCGACGTGGTGGATATCGGGCCTTTTGCCAATGAATTTGATCATCCAGTGCTCAAAACGTCGCGTATATGGTGCTTTTATGTGATCTGTCTCACATTTTCATGTGAAGTTGTTTTCACATCCCGCTGTTACAAATTGTCAAGGTGGAATGTTTCAAGCTGCGGGCTGGCTCACACAACGATTACAATACGAATCAAGTGTATACGCCATTTTTGTGCGCTAACGCGTAAAGACAGATTCAAGAAAAATTTGAAATAAGCAACAGCTCAAGCTGTCAATATCCAGGGGAATGGGTGATGTCGGGGATTCGTAGCAACGTCGTTTGGTGTCGCCGTAAACCCCTGTTCGGGAAAATCCTTCCGGTCATTGTTTCGTACTCGCCCTGCATTTTGCGCCCCGCAGCTTCAGTCGGAGCGCAATAAAAATGAATCACTTCCTTCCGGCCGCTATTACGCCTGCCGCTAAAACCATTCGTAAATTGGACGTCGCCACGATGCTATTTCGTCAGTTTAAATCTCTAGCGTTTACTATCGTGTTCGCACTGGCTGCAAACGCTGCCCATGCACAGACGACCGTTACGAATACAGCAACTGTTACGCCGCCGACAGGCGTCACGGATCCGACCTGCAATGTGGCGAACCCGCCTTGTAACAGCGTATCGGATACGGACACGGTAACGCCGCTTCGGGTAAACCTGACGAAGGCATGGGTGAATGCCATTGCCGGTAATGCCGTCAGCTTGTCGATTACCGGTGGTAATGCACCAACAGCAGGAACATCGACGGCGCCAGCAACCACCACCACAGCAGCAGCGAATGCAGCGGCCGGTGCGACAATCACTTTGACCGAGGCATTTACCACGGGTAGTGCAGCAAACTACAACACAACGCTGGTTTGTTTGAAGGCATCGGACAGCTCGGTTGTTGCCGTGACCGGTAGCGGCCTGAGCCGAACGATCACCATGCCATCTGACAGCGATGTCAATTGCACCTACACCAACTCCCGCATCGTGCAGACCTTGCAAGTAGTGAAAGCCTGGGTGAATGCGGCCGCTGGTCATACGGCGACGGTAACCACGACCGGTGGCACGAATAATTCGACCTTCAGTGCGACAGCTCCGGCAACCGGTCTGAACGGCACGACGGTGAATGTGTTTGCCGGTGACGTGGTGACCCTGCCTGCAGAAACCTTCGGTGGTGGTGCGCTGGCAGCGAACTACAACGTGACGCTGCAATGTACCGGTGGTTCGCCATTGGCGAGCGGTGCGGTGGCACGTAATGTCACGATTACCAACAGTGCAACGCCTACGGTGTGTACCTATACCAATACGCGTCGCAGCGCGACCTTGACGTTGGCCAAGACATGGGTGAACGGATTGTCTGGTGATACCGCAACGGTCACCAGTGCCGGTTTTACCAATAACGCGACCTCGGGTCTTTCGACTTCGACGGGCAGCAATACGACAACCGGTAGTGCGGTGACCGTGTTCGCCGGCGAGAGCGGCACGATCAGCGAAGTATTGAGCAACAGCGGCAACTACAATGCGGTGTTGAGTTGTACGGGCAATGCGACCGCATTGGCTGGCAATACACTGACGATCAATGCAGCCGATACGGCCATTGTGTGTACGTTTACCAACAGCCGGATCAGCCAAACCTTGCAGGTAGTGAAGGCATGGACGAATGCGGCCGCTGGTCATACGGCGACGGTAACCACGACCGGTGGCACGAATAATTCGACCTTCAGTGCGACAGCTCCGGCAACCGGTCTGAACGGCACGACGGTGAATGTGTTTGCCGGTGACGTGGTGACCCTGCCTGCAGAAACCTTCGGTGGTGGTGCGCTGGCAGCGAACTACAACGTGACGCTGCAATGTACCGGTGGTTCGCCATTGGCGAGCGGTGCGGTGGCACGTAATGTCACGATTACCAACAGTGCAACGCCTACGGTGTGTACCTATACCAATACGCGTCGCAGTGCGACGTTGACGTTGCGCAAGGTGTGGTCAGGTGCGAATTCCGGCGATGCAGTTTCTATTCCTGCAACGGCAGGGTTTACCAACAACACATCGGTATTGAATTCAGTTTCGACCGGCAACAACACAACGACTGGTTCCTCAGTCAATGTATTTGCTGGTGAAACCGGAACCCTTGGCGCCGAATCCTTTACTACCGGATTGCCTGCCAACTACTCCTCGACGCTGGCCTGTACCGGAGCCGCTGATACCAATCTCGCAGACGGCCTGAGTATTGATCCAGCCGATACTGTAATTCTGTGTACGTACACCAACACATTCGTGCCTGCTCCTGCGCAAACGGTTGTGAAATCGAATGCAACGTTGAGCAATGATGCTGACGGTAACGGTGTGGTCAGCCAAGGCGATACCTTGAGTTACACCGTGACGGTGACCAATACCGGCAACGTGGTGTTGAACAATGTGCAAATCAACGATGCTCAATTAACGCCGAATACGACGACATGTGCAGCGGTCGCAGTTGGCGCAACATGCGTGTTGAGCGGAACTCACGTGGTGACTGCCGTTGAAGCGACGGCAAATCAAGTGGTGAATACCGCAACGACGACAAGCACTCAAATTCCTGGCCCAACGTCATCGAATACGGTGACAACGCCGGTAGTCCGTCGTAGCCAAACCATCGTGAAGAGCGCGGCAACTTTGCAAACCGATGCCGATGGTAACGGTCTGGTGACCCAAGGCGATACCTTGAGTTACACCGTAACGGTGACGAATACAGGCAACGTGAATCTGACCAATGTGCAGGTTAACGATGCATTGCTGACGCCGAATACGATTACCTGTGCAACCGTGATTCCGGCTGCAACTTGCGTACTAAGCGGAACCCATGTGGTCACCGCAGGTGAAGCGACTGCAGGCCAGGTAGTGAATACGGCGACAACGACGAGCACTGAAATTCCGGGGCCGACAAGTTCGAATACCGTAACGACACCAGTGGTCATCATT